>CAVXLZ010000001.1:0-1566156 GCA_963762825.1 uncultured Thermoleophilia bacterium
AGGATCTTGCGCGGTTGGCGGTCGAAGGACGTGATCGGCCCCGAGAGCGATAGTCATGATCGGGGGAGCGTCTGTTGCCTCCGCTCGGCCGCGGGTCGAGCCGCGCCAGGGGGCCGGGCCGTGGATCGCCGCAACCTGAACCGGGGCCGCCGCGATGTGCCCGACGTCTCGCGGGCGGAGGATGCGTCACGGTTGTCTCCACGATGGGAGGGGTCGTGACGGATCGCTGGCGCTTCGCTCGCGAACAGGGGCGGCGTGCGTCCAGAGAAGCGCGCCGACGACGCTCGGCCGTACCTCCGGCCGACTCGCGTGGACGTGGTAGTGGGGTCAGTCCTTCAGCGACGCGGCGTGATCGCCTCTCAGGACCGCTGGCGCTCGTCGCGGCTCGCAGCCCACCACGCGGCGGGTCGCTGCGCTCCTTGTCGTCGCGCTGTTCGTCGTGGGCGCGCTCACCGCGCAGGCCGCGCCGCCGCGTCTGGCGACGGACAAGCAGATCGCCGCCGCCAGGTCCAGCGCTGAAGCCCTCAGGGTCGCCGCACCGCTCTCCGAGCGCGGCTACTCCCGCGAGAAGTTCCCGCTATCGGGACTCGACCGGGCACGGATGCGACACTCGCGCGATGACATCCTCAAGCGCGATGCGGTTCGGGTGCGCGTCGTGGGCCGAGTGCCGCATCCTCGGTGGGACCTGGCGCGACCCCTACGGCGGCGCGCCCAGGACCCATGATCCGCGCTCGCTCGACATCGACATCTGGCCTGCCTGCGAACGCCTGGCGCTCGGGGGCGACGAACGCCGGACGACCAAACGGCGCGCGCACCTACGCCGAACTTCGGTCCGGCGGCTGCTCCTTGCGGTCGATGCCGGACTCGATCATGCCGTCAACGGGCGAGACGGGCCCGAGCAGTGGCCCCACCGAGGGTTGCGTCCCGGGTCACCTATGCCGTTCGCTCGGTCGGGGTGAAGGCGCGCTACCGGCTGAGTGTCACCCGCGTCGAGAAGTAGCGCGCTCGAGGGCATGTGACCCGGTAGGGGGAAGTGCCCCTCGCGGACCTGTTGGGGCGTGCCTGCGTGATCCGTACACGGCTCGGCGGCGCGGGGCCGCAACGGCGCTGGCCGGGATCCCAGCCCTGGGCGGTCGAGCGGACCTTCGCCAACCTGCACTAGTGGTGGCTCGCCAACACGTTGTTCCCGAGGAGCGCCGACCGCGAGCTGCCTGTTGGTCCGTTTCTGTCGTGGACCGACCGCTTGGGCGCTCGACTCTCGAGACGGGGTGAGATCAGACGTCCCAGACCCGGTCCGGCCGTTCAACGCCGAGAGCCACGACGCCAGGCCGGCCAGCTCTGAAGGGGCTGGACTGCGCTAGCGTCGGTGATGACTCGAGGAAAGACGTCGACCGGCCGGGCCTCTGCGGCCTAGCGGATCCAGTTCGTCGAAGAGCTGCGGTAGTTCTTGGTCGCTTGTCGAAGGCAGCTCGATGGGTCGTCAAGGACCTCCCGCTGGGCGTGGATGCGGTTGACCTGAGCAGCTCCCATGCCGCTTCTCTTCGGTCCTACTGCTGGCTTGGTGGACTCGATCGATCCACGACGTTGCTCGCCAGCATACTCGATTCCAGAGGCAATCAGACCACTTCGAGGGGCTGAAACCGGTCACCGCGATTCTCGGAGACGACCACGGCTCTTTGGGCGGTCATTGGTATTTCCTCACCATCTTCAGGGAAACGTCGGCAACTCGCCGGTTTCCTGATCGAGCACGCGCGTGTTCACAACTCTCGGAACGCGCGCACTCCAACCTGAATGGCCGCGGAGAAGTCGGCGGTGCGATCGCAGGGCCGAAGTCCAGTGCTCCAAGCGATGGTCGACCGCGTCGGCCCTCCGCGACCAGCGGCGAGAGCACGTCGGACAGCTCTCCAACGCGCTCGACTGATCTTGGGCAGCATCGCATCGCGGTTGGCACGTTCTCGAATTGCGACGCCCACTCAGCGGCGACTGCTTCGCGGTCGCCTCGTTGCGAGCCGACCAACCGCCACGGTTATGCCGCGGACGAATGCTGCCGGTGCAGCTGCCGAGGCCAAGCACCGCGGACCCCGTCGCCACTCCACCTCCACCAGTCGCCAGGGACTCGCCGCCAGCCAAGCAAGGGTGGCGTTTGTGGCCGCGGCGCCGCTGAGCGACGAGATCGCCGTGCCGGTACTTGCGGTCGCGAAGGAGGTCACACCCAAACGGGCGACCTGCGCGCCATCCACCGCCGCAGTCGCGCGGTCGGCTCCACCCTTGCTCCAGGTGCGTGCTCGCTTGATCTCGTTCTTCGGTCTGGCAGCCGGAAATCGAGACGTCGACCGCGGCACTGGTCGTGTCCGAGCCGGTTGACGGCCATCTCGTTGCGCTCGACCCAATCGGCAAAGCGACCGAGCGTCACCGTGACGGTCTCAATCATCTGGATGCCGTACGCGGCCACGCGGTTGTGTACTGGACCCTGGGCGGCCCCGAGATCGGCGAGCGCGACCTCATGGCGGGTCCGCGCTTCCTTGGCGAGCTTGCGGCTGTGGACCATGTCAGCGACTCCCTTGGCCGCCGCCACGGCACCGACTACGACAAACGTCGCGAGACCCGCAACGCGCTGTCAGCGACCCTGGCGGTCCTCCCACCATTTGCCGAGCCCTCTCCATATCGACCCGCCGACTCCCTCTCTGAGCGGTCGGTGAGGTTTGCTGGCCCGACGCAACCGTATCTGGTGCGCGAAACACCATGACCGGGTAGAGATCCCGTGGGCGGCGAGGAATGGCTCATCCGATTCCGGCGACCGGCTTCCGATCACGGAAGCGACCCTCTGGCGAGAAACCCGGTCCCTCAGGAGGGCACCAGGGAGCGGGGCCGCGGGACGGGCCGACCATGGTGAGATCGGTGAGCCATGCGTGGCCGACGCCCGCGCCCAGGGCGGTCGACTCGAGGAAGCCGTCGGAGCCGGCGCGGGTGACCTCGAGCGACCGTCACGAGGGCTCCACCGCGAGGTCTTCCCGTGCCGTGAGGGCGATCATCTCGAAGCGCCTTTTCGGGGCACCGCCCCCGCAGCAGCCCGCCCACTGTGCGGGCCACCTGAGCTCCGATCGCGCTCGGGGATCCGGCGATCGTCCGCGAGGAGCTCGGCGTTGTCGCTGCTGCTCACTCCCGGCCGGAGGCCGGTGTTAATCTGCCCTGGCGGCGCCAGTTGTAGATCGCCTGGGTGCTCACACCGAGGTCGGCGGCGACTTCGCTGACGGGCCTTCCGGTCATCACCAGCTCCAGGACGCGGCGGCGGAACTGGGTATCTCTTTGGCATGGCTCTCTCCCTCGAGAGTCAGAGGCGCGAGATTCCCAGAAACGCGAGTCAGCGGAAACTGGGAAGACCAGTGTACGGAAGCGGGTCAACTCCAACTCCACCCCGGCTCCAGACGGCCGCCCACGACCCGCCCGGTGCCGTCATCGGCTCCGACCTGGACAGATCTCCGCCGGGCAGGGAGACGGCCGGCGGACTCGGTGAGGACCCACACGTCGCACTCCGCGTCCCCGAGGAAAGTGATCAGCCAGCTACCAGCGACGCGTCCGGCCAGGTTGCAGGTTCCGACGCGCATGGACGCTCCTGTCGCCCGGGGGACAGATCCCAGCCGCGCGGCATCCGTCGGGACTACCTCCCTCGTGACGCATCGCCGCGAGCTGCCCTCCATGATGCTGACCGAACGTGCCAGTCCTCGAGATCTCGGTTGGGCTGATCGGGAGGGAGGAGTGATCGCCGGCCGTCGGTCGTTCGACCGACTCAGCGTGCGAAAGGACAGTCCTTGGGGCGCCTTGATCGCCTCGGAGATGGCGGCCGCTCGTCGTGAGCACGCGTTCCTCACGCCATGCCTCGATTCCAACCCCCCGCTCGAGCGGTCGCGCGATTCGGTGGACCGCCTCGGCGTAGGCGGCGATCTCCTTCGGCGCGGCGTCCGCCCACCCCGACACGTAGGGCACCGACTGCCCGGCCGTGTCGAGACTCGCCGCCGACAGCGCGACGAAGGCGGCCGTCTCGGCGACGACCTCGGCGCCCGCTCGTCCGAACTCCTGGTAGCGCGCGCCGTGCACGTGGGCCAGCTCGTGGACGAGCACGGCCACCTGGCCGTTCGGCTCGAGCGCCGACGAGAGCGACGATCTGCTTGCTGCGGTGATCGACGAACCCCTCGGCATGGCCCGGCATCTGCGCGCGCCGCTCGACGGCGTAGCCGGCCTCCGAGGCCTGTCGCTCCAGGCCGGCGAGCAGGTGGGCGTGCGAGTCGCCCGAGAGCGGGGACGACGGGCGGCGGCTCGGGAAGCGGCGGGCCGTCGGTCTGGGAGATGTCGAACACCGGCACCAGCACGAAGGCCCGCACGGAGGCGGTCTCCTCGCCGGTGGCCTCGTCGCGCTCGCGCCGCATCGACGGCGCCCAGATCCGAAGCGACCGCTCGCCCCGTCGCACCTGGCGCCCGAGCTCGCTCCAGTGGCGAAAGCTCGCGACGGTGGTCGCGTCGGGGCGCTGGGCGAGGATCAGCAGGGTGTTGTTGAGCGAGTAGCCGCGAAGGAGCGCCCGCGCCTTGGCGAAGCGCTGCCACCCCTCCGAGCTGCGCAGCTCGTTGCAGGCGGCCTCGAAGTGCGCACGCGCCTGCTCGCGGCGCTCCTCGGCCTGTGCCGCGGCGGCGTCCCGGGTCGGCCGGTCCGTGGCGCGCGCGTCGTCATCGGCTGTCCCTCCGCGGACGGCCAGCCGCGCAGCGTCCGCTCGCGGTACCACGGGCGCAGGCGAAGCCGCGCCGGCGGCAGGTGGCCGTAGACGAGGATCGCCTCACCGGGCGGAATCCCCCGCACGGCGTCCGCCGGGCGCCAGGCGCTGCGAGCGGGTGCCGCGGGTGCGGCTGGCGCTGCCGCGCTCGCCCCGGGTGTGGCTCTCGTAGCCGACCTCCTCGTCGCCGAGGGCGCGGCCGAGGTAGTCGAGGGTCCGCCCGTCGGAGATCCCCGACAGGAAGAGCTTGGCCCGGTGGTTGGCGAGGATCGTGTCGGCGGCCTCGCCGTAGCGCGAGCGCGCCTGGGCGAGGTCCTGGAAGACGGTGACCACCTGGATCCCCTGCCCGGCCGCCGTGGCGGCGATCTGGGGGAGGTTGCGGATCGGCGCCGTGTTGGCCGCCTCGTCGAGCACCAGCAGCAGCGACGGATCGCACGGCCGGCCCTGCGGCCGCCCGCGCGTAGGCGGCATCGACGATGTGCTCGACCAGGCCCGCGAAGAGCGGCGCCAAGCCGCTCCTGATCCTTCGCCGGGCGCGACGATGTAGAGCGTGCTCTGGCCGTCGAGTAGAGCCTGAGGGTCGAGCTGTGGACGACTCGGTGCTCGCCAGCACGGCCGGGTCGGCGAAGGGGGCGAGCACGGCCTCGGTGGTCGCGTAGACCGACGAGAGCGTGCGCTCCTCGCGGCGGCAGGTGGCCAGGAAGGCCGCGTGGGCGTCGGGCTCGCCGAGGTCGAGCAGGAGCTCCTCGACCGCCCTCTGCTCGCCCGAGTCGACCCAGCCGACGACGTCGCGCATCGAGCCGTCGATCTTCCCGGCCGCCGCAAGGAGCAGCGGCGCGAGGAGCTTCTGCGGCCATCTGAAGCCAGAACTCGGCGTCGCGGCCGCCCGAGGCTCCGTGGGCGCTCGTCAGGTTGTGCGCCATCCGCCGGGCGTCGGCCCACTCGGCGCACGAGGCGACCGGATCCCAGCCGACCAGGCCGGCGTCGTCGAGCTGCGCCGCGCCGGTCGGGTCGTAGATCCAGACCGTCCCCGACCGCGCGTCGGGCGGCGAGGGTGTGGTCGAGCAGGTCGCGCTTCACCGAGACGGCCACCACCGGCCCGGCGGCCTCGAGGATCGCCGGGATGGCGAGGCCCGGCGGTCTTGCCGGACTGGCTCGGGCCGATCGACGAGCGTGCTGGCGCGCGGCTCGGTCGCGACCAGGCGCCGGCCGAGCCGGCCGAGCGTGAGACGGCCGGGCTGGGCGCGCGGCACGATGAGCGCTCGCAGGTCGCCCGCCCGCGCCCAGCGCGCGCCCGAGGAGCCGCCGCCGCGCCCGGCCGCCACGGCGACCGTCGCGACAGTCGCGCCGCGCCAAGGCCGGCTCCCGCGAGCAGCGCCAGGGCGAGCGCCGTCACGGCATAGAAGCCGACGGGGCCGGGCAGGCGGGCGCGGTCGGCCGCCGGCCAGGCGGCGGCGGGGTCGGAGAGCGTCGAGGGCAGGCGCGCGAGGACGCCGGGCATCTCGCCGAGAGCCGGTGGAGAGGGTCCCGGCCCCGAAGACCACCCCGGCGAGCTGGCCGATCACCCAGACGAGCAGCTCCGACGCCGAAGACGCCCACGACGAGCACGAGCCCGAGGCCCACCCACGGGTCCTCGGGCGCGCTCGGCGGTCGAGCGTGCGACGACATCGCGCCGCCCTACTTGGGAGCGGCTGCGCGCACCTTCCGGGGACGACGAAGTGGCTCGCGGGCCGCCTCGGCCTCGCGCTGCTCGGACTGGAGCTCGGGGATCGCCCGCTCGAGCGTCGCGCTCGACGCGCGGCGAGGACCTTCGCGAGCTGCGGCAGGGCCTCGTCGGCGACGGCCGGTGCGAGGCCGCAGGCGCGCATGCCCTCCAGGCCGACCACGGCATGGGCGAGGTCGCCGACGGCCAGGCGAAAGCGCCCGTCCAGGCGCGCCGAGGCCCCGTAGCCGCCGACGACGTCCGCGAGCGCGGTCGCCCGGCGGGCGAGGTCGGACTCTGCGGCCCGCGGCAGCAGGGCCTGGGGGATCTCGAGGGCCGCGGCGCTCGGCGCCGCGGCGGGAATCTGGGTCTCGTCCACCTCAGTCTCCTCGTCTCGTGGTTCATCAGTCGGCGGTTCGTCCGCATGCGGGCGTCGGTGTCGATCAGCGCCCGCTCGGCGCGCGAGAGCCGGTGCTCGACGACGAACGAGCGCCGGCCGACCTTCCAGAGGGCCGCCCCGCGCGGCATCTCGGCGACGTGGTCGATCTCGGTCCCGGTGAGGCCGACCAGGTCGCGGGTCGCCTCCAGATCGGCCGGGCTCTGCTGCAGGATCACCCGGGTCTCCGAGTCCGACAGCAGGCCCTGGGCGATCTTCGCCTCGCGCGATCCCGCCTCGCCCGCGGCCGCCAGATCCGAGAGGCGGTGGACGACGAGCATGTTGGCCACGCCGTAGGAGCGCGCGAGCTTCCAGGAGCGCTGCAGGAAGGTGGCCGCCGCCGGGTCGGCCAGCACCGCCCAGCCCTCGTCGAGCACCACCAGGCGCTTGACGCCGTCGTCGCGCGCGAGGCGGCTCGACAGCCAGGCGCTCACGCAGACCATCAGCACCGCCATCGCCGGCGAGCCATGAAGGGCCGAGAGGTCGAGCACCACGATCGGCGCGTCGAGCTCGACCCCGTCCGAGGTCGGCCCGTCGAACATCCCGTGCAGGTCGCCCTCGCAGAGCCGACGCAGCTCCAGGGCGCAGCCGCGCCCGTAGCCGCCGAGCATCGTCGGCGTCCGCGTTGATCGACTCCGCGGCATCGGCCGCCGGGCGCAGCAGATGGTGCTGGACCGCCGGCAGGGTGGGCGTGCCGCCGAGCGCCGCGGCGCGGTAGGCGAGATCGAGGGCCGTGTGCTCCTCGGGCATCGAGGTCCCGGCGCAGCGATCCGGCGACCAGCGCCCCGAGGAGGGCGACGCGCTCCTCGCGCCCGCCGGCGGCGTCGAGCGGGTTGAGCCGCACCTCGCCACCCGGGAGCCAGGCGGATCGGCCGGCTGCCGAACCACTCGGCGAGCGGGCCGTACTCGCCCTTCGGGTCGATCACGACCGCGCGCCGGCCGAAGAGGGCCTGGCGGGCGAGGTAGGTCTTCACGAGGGCCGACTTGCCCCGTCCGACCTGCCCGACGACGAGCGCCGAGGGGCCGGTGATGGTGCCCCGCTCGTAGAGCACCCACGGGTCGAAGCAGAAGCTCGCGCGGGTGTAGGCGTCCTGGCCGATGTAGACCCCGCGGCCGCCGAGGCCGCCCTCGCCCATGAAGGGGTAGGCGGCCTGCAGGTGGGCGCTCGTCAGCTGGTGGGCCGGATGGCGGGGCCGCGCCCTCACCGAAGGCCCCGGCAGAGCGGCAGGGTGTAGGTGAAGCCCATCGCCTGCTCGCCAAGGAGCGGGCGCAGCTCGAGGCCGACCGTCTGGGCCGACTGCTCGATGGTCGGCCATGGCGTCCTCGAGCTCCTCCTCGGATGCCGGTCGAGACGGTCACGTAGCCCGAGAAGCGCACGCCCGAGTGCCCGGCCGCCAGCTCGTGCTCGCGCTCGCAGGAGCGCCTGCTGCTGGCGGGCGCGGCGCGCGGTCGCCAGAAACCCCATGCGGGCGCGCAGATCGTCGTCGGAGATCTCGTTGGTGCGGGCGTTCTCGGCCGAGCGAAGGGCGCGGGCGGGATCGAGCGGCTCCATCACCACGCGCGATCGTGCGCCGGGTCGTGCCGGCGAGGACGAAGGGCAGCAGGAAGTCGGCGCCGACCTCGATGCGGGGCCACTCGGCGATCCAGTAGGTGCAGTGGAAGGCGCCGTCGGTGCGGTAGTGGCGCCAGGACTCCTCGGCGGCCATCGGCCCGGCGTTCGCCGGGGCCGTCCCCGCCCTCTCGGGGTCGCCGGCCCCGAGGCGGTCGAGCCCGGGTCGGTCGTCCGGGCAGAAGCCGAGGCGAATCGCCCGGGCGAGAAGGCGCGGGCTGAGCGCGCCGCGCACCACGACCTCGGCGCGCTGCAGGTGCTCGGCGAGGGCCGCCAGCTCGCGCAGGAGCACCGCCACCGCTCCCTCGTCGCGCCCTCCCGCGCGGCGGATGGCGCGCCGCAGCCCGCGGGCGTCGATCTGGAGGGCGATGAAGGTCTCGTGCTGGCGCGCCGGCGGGCCCTGCCTCGTCGAGCAGCTCGAGGTAGGAGCGCACCCCCGGGTGGGAGGCGGGCAGGCGCAGGCCGTCGCGCAGGTAGCGCCCGAGCTCGTCAACGGGCTGGCTGACGGTGCGGTCGATCCAGGCGATCCGGCTGACCGGGCTGCCGGGCCGGGCGAAGCCCGACAGCACCCCGCCCCAGCGCGCGAGCCGGCGCTCCTTGTCGTCCAGCTCCAGCAGGGCGAAGGCGCTCCCCTCGACGGCGAGCACGGCCGTCCAGGTGGAGCCGTCGCGGGCGATCCCGATCTCACCCCGCGAGGCGGTGGCCGAGAGGATCGACAGGCCGCCAAGGCTCTCGGGCAGATCGACCAGCTGCTCGCCGCCACCCGGGCCGTGCCCGCGAGCGGCGGCGCCCGAGTGGTGGAGGTGACGGCCCCGGGTGCGGCGCGCGGCGTAGCCGCCGGCGATCGCCGCCCACGCGACCGGCGGGCGGCCGGCCGAGGCGACAGGAAGGCGCTCGCGAGGCCGCACCCGGCGATGGCGAGGCCGACGAGGGCGCCCCCGGTGCTCGGGGCGACGTTCAGGCTGACCACGAGGCCGACGAGCCCGATCGCCACGCAGGCGAGCTGGTTCCAGCCGAGGCCGCCGATCGCGCCCGCCGGCTCGATCGGCCCGAAGCGGTAGCGGGCCGGATCAGATGCCATCGCCGCCCCCGAGGTAGGGCCGTGTCGCGGGCAGGGGGCGCGGCGGCATCGGCCGCGGCGCGGTCGCCGGAGGCCGATCGGGTGACGCGGCGGGAGTGGCGGGCGGCGTCGAGGGCGCAGGGGTCGGAGCGGCCGATCGCACGATCGACGCAGGTGCCCCAGCGGCGCCGGCGCCGCCGGGCGCCGCCGGGCGCGCCTCCCGGCGAGCCGGGGCCGGCGGGGCTCCGCGGGCCGCCCGCAGGTCCCATCGGGCCGCCCCCGCCGCGCGGCCCCGCCATGCGCCATCGCCCCGGCGCCGAGCGCCATCGGCGCGGCGCCCGCTCCCGCGGCGCCGAAGGCCATCCGCGTGCGGGCGACGTTCCAGGCCAGGGACGTCGCCGGTCGCCGTCGCGAGCGCGTGGCGGCCCTCGCGCTGGGGCTGGGCGACCTCGGCGGCGAGCGGGATCAGCGAGAAGAGGACGAAGGGCGAGAAGGCCGCGATCATGAACATGCCCGCCCCCGCGAGCACCGCCGAGACGCCGTCGCCCGAGGTGAGCGCCGAGAGGCCGAGCGAGAGCGTCGCCACGATCACGAGCTTCGAGAGGATCGCCGCGACGATCAGCTGCACCAGGCGCCGCACCCAGCCCGAGGTCGCCGGCCAGATCATCGTCGCGAGGAAGAGCGGCAGGAACATCACCGCCACGTAGACGACCCCCGCGCGCAGGATCAGCTCGAACCAGACGAAGATCGCCGCCAGCGCCATCACGAGGGCCATCAGGAAGGAGGCGAAGAGCGGCACCGGCCCGCCGATCGCGCTCGTCTGGGTCAGCGTGCTCGCCAGGGTCTGGGTGTCCTTGGCGACCCCGGCGGTGAGCTCGGCCGACAGGGCGTCGGTGACCGCGAGGGCCGTCTGGGTGACGCTCACCGCGAGCCCGGTGAGGAGCATCGCCGCCGGCAGGTGAAGGAGGCCGACGCGCACGAGGAGCCCGGCGTCTTGTCGGATCAGCGCCTGCAGCACCGTCAGCAGCAGCAGCGGCAGCAGCAGGATCGCGCCCGCCTGGAACATGAAGGCGTAGTGGCTCTGGAACCAGGGGGCCGAGAGGTTGACCGAGGTGGTCGAGTCGATCGCGTCCGCGACCTGGAGCAGGAGCCAGGAGGCCCCGTCGCCGACCCAGCTCGTCAGCTGACCGAGCACCGCGTCGCCCGGCCGCTCCGGCGGCGGCGCTCGCCGCATCGCCGGCGGCGTTGCAGACGACGCTCACCCCCGGGACGTCGCAGGGCCCCGGGCAGATCGACGGCCTCGGCTCGAGGGGGCGATCCGAGGAGGGCGAGGGCCGCCGCGAGGGCGAGGGCCAGCAGGCACGCGCTCGCCGAGCGGTGTCGCGGCGCGGTCACGGGGCGAAGGGGGAGAAGCCCTGGGCGGCCGCGACGAAGTCAGCCCGGGGCCGCGGTCGTGGCCGGGGCGGTGACGCTCGGCACCGGCCCCGGGGTGTCGGTGCCAAAGCGCTCGACCCTCCAGCGTCCGCCCGACCAGACGAGCTCCGCGCGGCTCGTGGACCAGGCGGCGATCGGTGCACGCTCAGGCGTCGCAAGGAGCGTCACCTGCCAGATCGCGACGGTGGCTCGACGTGCGGAGAAGGCCTCCACCCGGTAGCCGAGGGGCGTCATCTGGAGGACCACCTCTCCCCGTCGGCGCGGCGCTTCGAGGATCTGGGTGAGGTAGGCGTAGGTGCGGTCGAAGAGCGGATCGAGCTCAGCGCGGTAGTTGGGCGCCGAGAACGCCGCGACGGCCGCTCGGCGAGCCTCCCGGCTCGTGAGCAGACGGGGATCGGCGAGAGACGACAGCGCCTGCGCGGCCGATCGCGCCGCGCCCTCTCGGGTGTCCGCGGCGAGCGGGTGGGTCGCCATGGGGGCGCGAAGGGAGTGCTCCGAGCCGGCGTCTGACGACGAGGCGGACGGCTGCGGCGATCGTCTCGATCCTCACCCCGTGCGCTCAGGCGGCCGACCGCGAGGCCGAGCGCGAAGAGGAGCAACGCGCCTCCAAGGATCGCGGGAATCCGCCGCCGCGCCCGGCGGCCCCTGCCGGGGCCGAGCACGCGTGCGCCGGAGCGCATAGGGGAGGGCATGGCTACTGCCGTCCGATCCCGTAGAAGAAGTTCACGATCTGCGGAGCCATGCCGACAAGCAGGCCCGCTCCCGCCGCGATGAGGACGCCCCGCCGCCCGCTCGAGGTGGCGCCGTGGTGGTTCGACTGCGCACCCCAGGCCCAGGCGATCGCCGCCACGACCAGCGCCGCGAGGATCAGGATGAGCGACCAGGAGTAGAGGCCATCGACGAGCTTCTGCAGCTTGGCCTGTCCCGGAAGTCCTGACGGGTCCGGTGTCGCCGACACCTGGAGGACGATCGCCAGTCCCAGCTCGCGCATGCCCGCTCCCTTCCGAATACGCCCTAACCCGGTGTCGGGCAGGAGTCGGTTGACTATCTACAGCAAACTAATAGTCCAGGCCAGTCGAATCAAGAAGGCGCGGTCTGCAAGCGTCTCCGCTCTTTCAAGGCGGCAGCACGGGTTCGAATCCCGTTGGGGGCATCGCGCTTGGTGAGGGCGATCTCGGCGGAGAACCTCGATGGATAGGGGCGTCTCGTCGATTCAGAACTCGGCCCACGGCGAGCCGCAGCAACCCGTTGGGGTCCGCTGCAGACCCCTGGCGCGGGGCCTAGCCGGGTGTCAATGGCCAAGTAAAAGTCCCCGCCTATGGCCACCAGAAGTCCCCGCCCTCCGGGTAGCTCAGCGCCGTGCCCGCGGAGGTGCCCGAGCCGTAGGCGAGGGCGCCGCAGAGGGCGCGGCGGGCGCGAGGCTCACCCGGGCCTCCCACCGGTGGCGGGGCGCTCGCGGGCCTCGCGCATGCGGTAGCTCTCGCCCTCGGTGATGCACACGACGGCGTGGTGAAGGAGGCGGTCAAGGAGCGACACGGCTGGCCGACGCCCCCAGGATCACCGCCCAGGAGTTGGTGGGCAAGCTGATGAGCGCCGAGCACGCCGACCTGCTCAGAGAAGCGGTCGCGTGGCTGTGCGCGGAGCTGATGGAGGCCGAGGTGGCCGCCCAGATCGGCGCCGCCCACGGCGAGAGAAGCCCCGATCGCATCACCAATCGCAACGGCTACCGCCCGCGTGGCTTTGACACGCGCGTGGGCGAGATCGAGCTCGCGATCCCGAAGCTGCGTCAGGGCACGTACTTCCCGAGCTTCCTGGAGCCGCGCACCCGCGGCGAGCAGGCGCTGGTCGCCGTCGTCCAGGAGGCCTACGTCAACGGCGTCTCGACCCGCAAGGTCGATCGCCTGGTGCAGCAGCTCGGCCTTTCGGGGATGAGCAAGAGCACCGTCTCGCGCCTCTGCCAGGGACTCGATGAGCAGGTGCGGGCGTTTCGGGAGCGACCCTTGGAGGGCCGCTATCCGTATCTGTGGCTCGCGCGCGTAGCGGCCGACAACGCGGGCCAGCTCACGTCGCCACTCGGCCTCCTGCAGCTCGGTGGCAAGGCCGGCCAGGGTGGTGAAGCGCACTCTGCGCCCCTGCTGGCAGGCCGCCACCGCAAGGCCCGTGGCGAGCATCGTCTTTCCCGTGCCCGATTCGCCGATCAGGATCAGGTCTCGGGCAATCTCCGGGAGTGGGAAGGTGTTCCAGACAAGGGTGTTGGAGAAGCGCAAGTCCGACTTGATGCGTCCGCCAACGGTGCGCTGCCACGTGATGAACATGGCAGAGCTGAATGGGATGCCCTGGATGATGGCCACCGGATCCTGAGTGAACCCGACCCCTTTCTCCTCCCGAATCAACCATCCGGAGGAGCATCCCGGCGCGCCGCGGCGAGGAGGCCCTCGGGGAGCGCAGACTCGCGCGAGCGTCTCCCTGGCCCGTAGACGGCGCCGCCCGGCTGCCGACTAGACACCCGCCTCCTCCGCGATCTGGGCGGCCGCCAAGATTCCGAGCCGGGTGGGTCCGCTGCGAAGCTGCGCCAAGCCCGGCAGCTTGTCCCGACCCCACTTGGCGCGCTGCGAACTCGGCACGCGATCGAGCAGTTGATCGACGACCCAATGGTTGTGGCCGGTCCGTCCCCGGCTTTGCTCAGCGTCAGATCCACCCGGAGCGGTCGCGAAGATCGGGAGAGCCGCGCCGAGCGGTTGCGAGGGCGCGAGGTCGCCGATGGCCAGATCGCGGCGGGCGACCGACCGCCACCACGCCCGCGCCGAGCCCGGCGAGTGGCCGAGCGAGCGACGCACACGCTTGAGAAAGGGAGAGCCCAGGCCCGGATCGTCGCCTTCGAGCACCTGGCGCGCCCCCTCAAGGACGCTGAGACGGTCGCCCCAACGCTCCTCGGAGTAGAGCGTCGCGTCGCGCACCGAGTCATAGACCGGGCTCATGGCGTCCACGCTCAGATCCGTGTACCAGTCCATCGCGGCCGCAAGGACGGCGAGCTGCGCGCGCGATCCGAGGCCGAGCGCGTGGAACGCGAGTAGGCGGCGGCCGGCCTCCCGGTAGCCGTCGCGCACACCGAAGAGAATCTCCGCCGTCCGAACGTGCCGGCGCGGCGCCGGCACCGTCAAGGCGCGCCGGTGCCCAAGCAAGGAGACGTCGAGGGCGCTTCCATCGAGGTTGACCCCGGCGAAGCCGAACGCGACCCGGTCGACCCCCGCGCGGGCGAACATCCGCGCCACCGCGCGAGCGCTGTTGTAGTCGGCGGCACCGAGGGTTGCGTAGACGTCGATGTCGCGACAGCGCGAGTCTGACCGCGCCTCCTCGAAGAACCCGAGCGTCAGCCGGCTGCGCGCGCAGTAGTCGCGCGTCGCCAGCCCGGTGATCTCACGCTCCAGGCCGAGGCCGATGAGACACGCGCTGGCGAAGTCCTCGCGGGCGATGAGATGGGTCGGCTCCATCTCCAGCTGCTCGTCGAGCACGTCGGAGGTTGACCGAGTCGAGAGCACCATGTCCACCTCGGCCAGGACCTCATCCGAGGCCCGCCGGGCGTTCTGGCGAAGAGCCTTCGGGACTTCGCGCGGCCACGGGATCCGCCTGTTTGGACCGAGCGAGTGACGCAGATCGCGGATCTCGTGGCGCAGGGCGGTCTGGGCCACCTTGAAGCGCCCGATGACCTGCTCGATCAGGGGCTTGGTCCCGTTGTCGGCGTAAAGGTCGTAGCCCTCACCGCGCGCCCAGCTCGCCAGCGCGGTGGTCTGCCGAGTGAGCCGGTGGCTGGAAAGAAGCCAGCCCTGAGGCCGATAACCGACTGCCTCGAAGATCTCGACGGTCTCCGGCCGGAGGTTTGCGACGAAGCGGGCCTCGGGCGCGCTCACGGCGAGTCGAGGAGTGCGGCCCTATTGGCGAGCGCGATGATCAGCCGACCAGATCCTCGTCGGGCGCACCGAGCTCGTCCGGGTCCTCGACCCTGTCCCGCTCCATGTCTTCGAGGTCCTCGAGGAGCTTCTCGGCTTCCTCCAGGTTCTCCTCGGCTTCGTCGAGCTTGCTCTCGACCTCGCGAACGCCCTGCTCCACCGCCGGGGTGCCCTCAGCAGCCTCGGCCGCCTTTTGATCTGCTTCCGCCTCGGCCTGCTCGATTGCTCCGGCCGGGGGTGCCGCCGGACCCTGAGTGCCGGTCTCGGCCGCCCTGCAGGCCCCGTAGGCGTCGCAGGCGAGATCGAGGAGGGCGTCGGCGGCGTCCTCGGCCGCCTCCTTCGCCTGTATCTGAGCATCGGCCTCCGGGACGAGGCCTTCTGCCTGCTGCATGGCGGCGTCGGCCTGATCGCATGCGAGTACGGCGCTTGCGATCACCCCAGCGGCCACCGCCCCAGCCCCCGGGATGGTGAATGCCGCGCCGATCGCAAGACCAATGACGACCGCGGCCCCGGTCTTGACCTTCTGATAGCGGTCCACCGTCGCATCGAGGGCAACGCGGCGGTCCTCCGCAGCGATGCGCTCATAGAAGCCCGCCATGGATGTCGCCTTGGCGGCGTCGAGCTGCTGGGATTCGGTCTCGCAGGCCATCTCGGCGCTCCCTCGCCTAGCGCCGTGCGAACCAGGTGCGGTAGCGCAGCTGGTTCCCCGCTCCGTCGACACCCGGCAACCAGCCCCAGGAGAGCGCCACTCCGTGAGGCGAGGGCACGTAGGCATCGCGCACCCTGTTCGTCGCCCAGTCGGAGAAGCTCGCCTCGCCCAGCTCGCCATAGGGGACTCGATCGAGCTCCAGGCCGGGCCGGCCGCCCAGCTCGTCGGAGCGGTGGCGCCACACCCCGCTCGCGCGGACCGTCGCCCCGCGAATGGCCCCGCCAGAATCGAGCTTGAGGTGCGGCAGCACGAGGCTGGCCTCACCGCCCGCACCATTCTGAAGGGCAGCTGTCGAGATCACCTTGCGCGCCGAGCCGACGTGCTCGATTCGCAGGTCGATGATTCTCCCGACGAGCGACACCAACTCCCCATCGCGTCGCGCGGGGTCGGCCATCAGTGAACTGACCGAGCGCTCGGGCGGGACGCGGGCCTTCGAGGCGAACGGCGCGCCCGCCGCTTCGATCCAGTCCTCGAGCGGGCCGCCCTGTTGAGGCACCGCGGTCGCTATGCGCAGCCGCGCAGCGACGGCGATCGCCCGGAGCGCCGCGCGAAGCAGGTCCGCTGGCAGGAGCTGGCGTTCGGGGACAGTGTCGCCGTCCTCGGTGACCGCCTCGTATGCCAGGCCCACCCCAGCGTCCAGGGCTCGAACCGCACGGTTGTAGAGATCCGCGCCAGCGGCCCAGATGGTGAGGGGCAGCCCGCGGCGCAACTCGGCATGCAGCGCCCGCTCCGTCTGCTCCAGCGCATCGGCGATCTGCGGCAGGCCGCCCTCCGGAGGCGCCGGCTGATGCTGCCCGACGACGGCCAGATTGAAGCGCGCTACCGCGCCGGCGAGGTGCGCGCCCATGAGAGCCCGGAGATTGGTGGCCTCGACCTGATCGAGCCTCTCAACGAACCCGCGTACGGTCGTGCGATTTCTCGGACGCGCACCGCCGGCTTCTGTGAGGTCGCGAAGCAGCGCACCCGCGCGCCGTGAGCTGACGCCTCGCTCGGCGAGCGCCGCGCGAACGTCAATCGGCAGGTCGGCCACACGGCCGGGAAGGCCGCCTGCCAACCCGCCGGTTTTCCGCTCAAGGCGATCGACGGTCACGGCGTTTTCCGCGGCGCGTCCGACCAGCTCTGCTTGCCAGCCGATGGCCCGGCGGTCGCGCAGGCGGGCAGCCCGCTCAGCGTCGGCCAGCAGGAGAAGGTCGGCATAGCGGCTGTCTTCGAGTAGGCGGCGATACTCCGGCCAGGCTCCATCACCCCGCACGCGGCGAAGCGGCGCGCCACGTCGTTGCTCCCGCCGGACCGCCGCTTGCTCCGCCCGTAGACGCCGAAGAATCGTGGCCGCGCCGACCGAGTCTCTCACTCCGCCCTCCTAATCGCCGGGGCGAGACTACTAGCGCTCCTGCGTCTGCGCCAGGCTTCAGGAGCGCTCTGCCTGGCGTGACTCCCTAGGAGGACCACCCGGTTGCCGGCGAACGCGCGGCTCAACGATCCAGATCAACCCCGGGGTGCGCTTCCGGTACGCGGTTGCGTTCCACCCCGCAAGGCGAGGAGGGGCTTGTGGGGATCCCCGTGCCGCGGCAACCAGCTCATCCAGGCAGACCATCTGCAGCTGGCGCGTCTGCTCTCCCGTGCGCACCGCGATCACCGCTCCCGTCCGAGGGCCGTCATGACGATCATGTCAACACCTCCGGACGCCACTTCTTTTGCTTAGCCATTGGCATCTGCGCGCAATCACCCCACACGGACCTCAAGACGCTTCGCGACAACAGGAAGGAAGGGCCATCCCTTCTCGCGAGGGACAACGACGCGCAGCGGGATGGTGAAGGCACCTGCGCCCGCGCTGAACCGGTAGGACAGCACGTAGCGACCGCGCCGATCGGCCGTGGCGAGCGCCAGCGGTCGCCACGTGCTGTCCTGGCGCCATTCGAGCTTCACCAGCTTGCCGCGGCCAGCGCCCCGGGGCGCGATCGCGCCCGAGATGCGGAGCGTCTCGCCCGGCTGGATCGAGCGAGCGCTGATCCGCGTCGTGACCAGCGGCCGAAGCTGAATCACACCGGGCGCGACCACGAGCGGCCGCCCGAGCGCGATCGCGCGCCAGGTTCCGCTCCGGCGCGGGCGCACCTGGAAGGTGAAGCGCCCACGACGATCCGTGAGCGTGGTTCCGTGCGAGAAGCCCTCGGGGTCGAGGAGGTAGACCGTCGCGCCCCGCAGGCCGCGCCCATTCGGGTGAAGGAAGCGTCCCGAGATCCTCACCGGTCGCGAGTAGGTCGCGGCGATCAGCGGCACGAGCAGGCGGCCGCTGCGGCTGTAGCTGCGCGTCTGGTTCGTGCGGATCGCCCGCGTCTCGATGCGGGAGAAGTTGGGCAGCGGGACCCCGCTCGCCTCGATCCGCCCGGGTTCCCCGAGCGGCCCGTCGCCTCCGACGATCGTGGTCGTCTGGGCCCGCCGATCGCCGCGCTCGGGCGGGTGACGAGAGCCGAGGTGACCTCGCGCGAGAGCCCGGCGTTGTCGCTCGCGCTCGAGGACGAAGCGGATCGTCTCGCCGGGCGCGGCGTAGGTGGACAGATCGATGTCCCGCGTCTCGCCACCGGTGGTCGAGGATGCGACCGTCGGCCCGTCCGGCCCGCGGGCGCGCAGGGTCCAGTCGTGCACCCCGCTCGTGGCGTCGGCCACCGAGACCGTCACCCGCACGCCGTCGTCGGGCAGGCCGATGAGGGTGATGCTCGCCGACGGCGGGGTGCGATCGATGCGAAGGGTCGCATCCTGGAAGGCCGCGCGCGCCGGTGCCATCGCCGTCGACCTCGAGGCGGAGCGTCTGCAGGCCGTCGGGTATCGCCGCCAGGTTGAGGCGGGCCGACGTGCGAGCCCTGGCCCGGGCGCCGCGGCGTAGAGGGCGCGCCCGCCGATGCCGATCCGCTGCTGGCCGATGCCGTCGGAGCCGAAGTTGTCGGCGGCCTGCCACTCGACCTGCGCCTGGTTGCCGGTGACCCAGTCGCCCGGCACGTTCGTCCAGCGCGCCGAGGGTGCCTCGATGTCGCGCACGAGGATCGTCGGATCGAGGAAGGTCCAGACGCGGTTCGGCTGCTGGCGCGCCTCGGTCTGGGAGAGCCGCAGCGAGGCCGTCTGAGGCGCGCATCCCGATCTGGTAGGCCTTCGGCTGGGAGGGGCTGCGCGGGATGTCGGACTCGGCGACCTGCCAGGCGAGGGCGCCGTCGGCGAGCACCTGCTGGGCGATCGAGGTCGCCGTCTGGTGGAAGCGCACCGCCCGCCAGCTGAGCGCCTCGATCACCGAGCCGGGCACGGGCGTGCGCAGATCGATCTGCCACTTGGTGCCGGTGAAGCGAGGTGCCCATGGGCGGGCAGGTCACCCCGAAGCTCGCCCCGGTCTGCGCGACCGAGCACTGGCCGTCGGGAACCGCCTGGGCGACCAGCGCCTCGATGCCGTAGGTGTAGAGGCTCCCCTCGGTCGCCAGCGCGGGCGAGGAGGCCAGAGCACCTGCGGCGGCGAGCGCGCCGAGGCCGAGCGCTCGCCTGAGGCTCGCTCGCGCCGCATCAGCTGAGGTTCCAGGGGCCGGGGGTGAACTCGCGCTCGGCCGGCGACACCGTCGGGGCCGGCGCGGGGCTGGGCGTCGAGGCCGGCGGGGGAGACACGACCTGGCGTCGTCCGCGCGCCACCACTCTGCACGGGAGCGCGCTCACGCTCGCGCGCCCGACGCCGCGCGACCTCGCGCGTGTGGCGAGCCTTGATCCGCTGCCGCTCACGGGCGGCCTCGCGGACGCGCGCCTCGCGCGTGGCGGAGGCGGCCGTCCGCTCGGCGGCATCCAGAGATCGTTCGCGCGGGCACCGTCATCGCCACAACCCTCCCATCGTCATGAGCGGCGGGGCCATTCCCACCGAAGGAGAAGAGCACCATCACGGTGAGGACCGCAAGCCCGAGGAGCCCCGCCAGCGCTCCCGTGGCCACGACCGCGCCGAGGCTCGGTAGATGGATAGAGGGGCGAGGGCGACGAGAATCACCCCCCCTGAGCGTCGATCGGCTCCGCGATCGGCCGGGCCGGCGTCGAGGGCCCGCGCCGGAGGCCTCGCGTGGAGTCGGAGGACGCTGGGCGCTTTCGGCCTCGAGCGGCACGAGGTCGGGGTTCGGGCCGAGGGTCTCGCCGGCGCTCCCCACCGCCGGGCTCCAGAGCGCGGGCCACGGCAGGTCGCTCGCCAGCTCCTCGGGCTCGTCGGGGACAGGGCGAGCGGCGTCGGCGCTCGCGCGATCCCGGGCCGTCGCTCGTCTCGATCCACTCCGCCGTCCTCGTTTGCCATATCGCCGCCGTCTCCCTATGCTCGGTTGACTGAGTGCGACGAACTGATGATAGCCAGCCAAGGGCGGAACGCACAAGCTATGAAATCTTCCCATCGCGCTTCCTCGCAAGCCCCGCTCGGTCGGTCAGACTGGCCCCCATGGCTCAGACACCGGCGAACGAGGTGCTTACCGCCAGCGAGGTGGCGGCCTGGCTCGGGCTGAACATCGAGACGGTCCAGCGCGGGGCGAAGTCCGGCCGCATCCCGGCCCGGCGGATCGGCAAGGAGTGGCGCTTCCTGCGCGACGCGGTGGCCGAGGCCCGGGGGCTTCGGGTCGCCGCGGCGAGCACGGCGGAGGACGATCCCTTCCCGCGCTCCCCCTTCGAGATGCAGCACGGGCGCCGCGGCGGCCGGGATGGACTCCGAGCAGGCGGCCGAGTTCCTTCGGGTGAAGGAGTGGACGGTGCGCAGCGAAGCCAACCAGGGACGGCTCCCCGGCTGGCACGAGGGCCCGCGCTGGCGCTTCTCGCGCGAGGAGCTGATCGAGCACATGCGCACCGACGAGCCCCAGGACCGGATCCGCTACGAGAGGCGACGCGCCCCGTAGCGGGCCGTGGTCGGAGGATCATCTGATGGGCGAGCCCCGCTTTCCCCGCGCCGGCCGTGTGCGCCAGCTCGAGTACGCCCTCTCGGTGCTCGACCTCTTTCGCCCGCCCGATCGCAGCGAGCTCAGCCTCTCGGCGATCGCCGCAGAGCTCGGGCTCTCGGAGGAGTACGCCAACAAGCTCCTTCGCCACCTCGAGGCCGCGGGCGTCGTCGAGCGCGGGCCGGTGTCGGGGGCCTGGCGCCTCGGCATCCGCCTGGCCGAGCTCGGCGGATACGCGATCGCCTCGCTGCATCCCTGGGACGAGTTCCGCCCGCCCCTTGCGACGCTGCAGGAGACGACCGGCTTCGGTGGGCTGATCGCGGTGCTCTCGGGCGGGCGGGCGGTCTACGTCGATCACTTCCGCGGCACCGATCGCGCCCTCGGGCGTGCCTTTCCGGCACACGCCACCGCCCTCGGCAAGGCGATCATCGCCGAGATGGGATCAGACGCCCGCGACGCCGCCCTCGCAGAGCTCGTGCTCGCGCCCTGGACGACCAGGACGATCACCGACCGCGATCGCCTGGTCGAGGACCTGGCCGGCGCCAAGGAGCGCGGCTACGCCCTCGAGGACGGCGAGTTCCACCAGGCCCGTCGCTCGATCGGCGCGGCGGTGCGCGACCACACCGGCACGGTGGTCGCGGCCGTCGGCGTGGGGGCTCCCGCGAGTCGCCTTCCCGACGAGGTGATCGACGAGGTCGCGCGCGCGGTGATGGCAGCGGCCGCCGAGGTGTCGCGCCGCCTCGGGGCCGAGACGCTCGAGGCCTTGCCTGCGTGGAGGCCGGTGGTCGAGGTGCAGGCGGTGATGGAGCCTCCGCTCGAGGTCCAGCCGGCGGGGGCGAGCGAGGCGCCGCCCGCGAAGCCCGCCCGTCGCCGGCCCCGGGCCAAGGGAACCTCGGCCAAGTGAGCGCCGCCGGCCAGAGCCTTCCGCGGCCGCTGGCGTCGCCGGAGCGGGCGTCGCCGCGCTCCTGTCGCTGGCCGTCGGGCTCCCGGTGATCGCGCTCCTTGGCCTGGCGGGTCCGGCTGGCTCGGCGGGCGCGTCGACGGCCGACGCCGCCACGCTCGATGCCTGGATGGCCGAAGCAGGTGCCGGGCTCGCCGCTGGTCGGCCTCGGCGCGGTCTTCGTGCGCGAGGGCGAGCGCAACGGGATCGACCCGCGGGCGCTGGTCGCGATCGCGATGCACGAGTCGGTGCTCGGGACCGCCGGCTCGGGCGCGAGCATCCACAACGCCTTCGGCTGGGGCCCGGCGATCGCCGTTCGCGAGCTGGCAGGCGAACATCGCCACCGTCGCGCGCGGCCTCGCGCAGGGGTACGTCGCTCGCGGTCGCGACACCCTGGCCGAGATCCAGCCAGTCTGGGCGCCGCTCGGCGCCGCGAACGACCCGACCGGGCTCAACTCGGCCTGGACCGACGCCGTCGGCCGCTACTACGAGGACATGGGCGGGGATCCGTCGGGCTCGATCGCGTTCGTGCCCGCCGCGCCGGCGACGCCCAGGCGGCTCTCTGCCCGACCGGGCCGTGGGGCGGCACGCAGCGCCCGGTCGAGGCGCTCGCGGCGCTCAGCGGGCTGCCGGTGACGAGCACCAAGCGCTCGCGCGCAGACGACGGCGAGCGGCGGCGTCTCGGATCACTGGGTCGGCTGCGCCGAGTGCTTCGCGAACGACCTCGGTACGAGTGCGCCGGCGGGGGATGCCGCAGCCTCGCGGATCGCGAGCGCGATCGGTGGGCCCGGGTACGCGGACTGGGGCATCACGGGCGGGGTCCTCAACGTCGAGCGCTGCGGGATCCGCTTCCAGCTCCTGCTGGCGCACGTTCGTCGGCGGCAACCACTGGAACCACATCCACATCGGCGCGCGTCGCGTCGGGTACGCGCCGTGAGGGAGACGAAAGTCCACGGGACGTCGCCGCTTCGGCTCGGGCTGACCCTGGACGAAGCCGCTTCCGCGGTAGGCGTCTCGCGGGACACCTTTGACCGCCACATTCGACACGAGCTTCGGATCGTCCGCCGCGGACGGTGCCTGATCGTTCCGGTGGCCGAGATCGAACGCTGGCTCGAGCGCGAGGCCGCAAGGTGGTCGGCGTGACGGCGCCTTCTGTGCCGCGAACGCCGAGGAAGGCCGGCCTGTCCCAGGGCATCGAGGTTCGGCACCGCAAAGGCTGCGGAGCCCACGATGGTGGGCGCTGCTCGTGCCGCCCCACGTACCGCGGCCGCGTGTGGAGCCAGCGCGATGGGCGTGAGATCCGGCGGTCGTTTCCGACCCTCGCGGCCGCGCGCTCGTGGCGGGCCGAGGCCCAGGGCGCGGTGCAGCGCGGCGCGCTCAGCGCGGCTCCCGCGCCGAGCCTGCGCGAGGCGGCCGAGCGGCTGGTGGCGGGTATGGCAAGCGGTTCGGTGCGCAACCGCTCCGGGGACGCCTACAAGCCGAGCGTCGTTCGCGGGTATCGCACGGCGCTCGATCGCTACGTGCTCCGGGACCTTGGCGCCATGCGCCTCGACGCCGTTCGCCGCGCGGACGTCCAGGCCCTCTGCGAGCGCCTGGTCGCGTCCGGCCTGTCGCCGTCCACGGTGAGGAACGCGATCATGCCCCTGCGGGTGATCTACCGGCGGGCGCTGCGCGCCGGCGAGGTCACCGCGACCCCGCTCGAGTACCTCGAGCTGCCCGCCGTTCGCGGCACCCGGGACCGCGTCGCCGCGCCGCATGAGGCAGCCGCGCTTCTGGCAGCCCTTCCGGATCGCGACCGGGCGATCTGGGCGACCGCCATGTACGCCGGCCTGCGACTCGGCGAGCTCAGGGCCTTGAGGGTCTCGGACATCGACCTCGAGGGCGGCCGGATCACGGTCGAGCGCTCGTGGGACGCCATCGAGGGCGTGATCGAGACCAAGAGCCGCAGCGGCCGGCGCCGGGTCCCGATCGCCGAGGAGCTGCGCGCTCACCTGGCCGAGCACCTGCTGCGCACAGGACGTCGCACCGGGCTGGCCTTCGGGCGGACCGAGGAGCGGCCCTTCTCCCATGTTGCGCTGCGCGACCGGGCCCACCGGGCGTGGGAGACGGCGGGGCTCGAATGGATCGGCTTCCATGAGTGTCGCCACACGTTCGCCTCGATGTGCATCGCCGCCGGCGTCAACGCCCGGGCCCTGATGGCCTACCTCGGCCACTCGTCGATCCAGATGACCTTCGACCGCTACGGCCACCTGATGCCCGGCAACGAGTCGGAGGCGGCCCGGCTGCTCGACGACTACCTGCGCCGGGCGAGCCGCGCGGCGCGGCCGGAGGGATCGTGACGACCGCGGCCCGTGGGCGAATGGTGGGCGAGTCTCACACCCGCGAGGGCGGATTCGGGCGGTCGGGAGCGGAGCTGGGCGGTTCCAGCTCCCTCCGCGAGATCCCGCTACCAGTCTGGGATCTCGCGGAGAAAAGCGGAGAGGGGGGGATTTGAACCCCCGTCGGACCGAAGGCCCGAAACGGTTTTCGAGACCGCCGCATTCGACCGCTCTGCCACCTCTCCGCGGCGGAGGCTAGCAGGGGTCTGGAGGATTCAAGAAGGGCGGTTCTAGCGTGCACTGGACCGGCGCGTCACCGCGTTTCAGGGAAGCATCCCACGGCTGCCGCGCCCATGACGGGCAGCGGATCGTGCGCTACCATCGCGGCCCCTGGAGAGGTGTCCGAGCGGCCGAAGGAGCGCGCCTGGAAAGCGCGTAGACGGGTTCCCCGTCTCGAGGGTTCAAATCCCTCTCTCTCCGCTCATCTCCCTCGGATGCCGTCAGAGACAGGCATCCGAGGGGCACCGGCGACGGGCCTTTCACCGATTGGCGCGCGAGGGCCTGCCGGTCAGTTGACCACGAACCCGGACAGGGCCATCGCTCCCACCGCGATCGCTCCGATCGAGATCGTTCGCGTCAGTCGGTTCGTCCTCATGAGAGCGTTCCTTTCGTGGTTGATCCCCGCCGGGCGCATCGCCACAGAGACCCACGTTCGCGGATGCAGGCTTCGGGAACCGGGTCGATCGTCGGTGCACGAGTGGGTGTGGCTCGCACGCACGCACTCAGGAGAGACTCCCGGTTCGCGGCTGCTCCACGGTCGAGGCTACCAGCGCGTGCTTGGAGTGCGGCGGGGCCCCGGTTGCCGTGGAGCCCGGTGGTATCCTCGGCCACCCCGGGCAGTTAGCTCAGCGGGAGAGCACTCGCCTCACACGCGAGGGGTCACTGGTTCGATCCCAGTACTGCCCACTTCGAGAGCTCCGTCGGCGACGGGGCTCTCGTCGTTCTGCGTGCGCCGTGCACGTGCTCTCCGGGTGGGCGCATGGGATCAGCCACCCCAAGCCACTGCTCGGTCGGGATGGCGTTGCACTCGATGCCCCAATCCTCGACGACGACGCGTCCGGAGGGGGGACCCGGTGAATACTCCGGACGAGTCGGGTTCGGCCCGGATGCCGCCGCCGCATCCTCCCTCTCAGACTGCGGAGCATGAGATCCCATGCGCTACTGCTGATGGCGGCGTCCATGGGCGTCGTCGCGGCGCCGGCGGCCGCGGTCCCCCCGGAGCCGGCCTGGACCGCCGCGCTGCGCATCTCGCCCGCGCGCAGCTCCCCCTCCGCACCCGCGGCGGCGCTCGCGGCGCGCGGGGAGGCGATCGCAGCGTGGACGATCTTCTCGCGCTCCAGCGGAGGCCGCGCCCGCGTGCAGATCAGGGTGCGCCACGGCTTCGTCAGCCCGTGGCGGGTGGCGTGGACCTCGGGCACCTACCCGGGCCGTCGCGACCGGCACCCTCGCCGTCGGGGCGAACCCGGCCGGCGCCGCGGTCGTGTTCTGGCGGGTCCCCGGCGGGCCGGTGCGCTCGGTCGTCCGCAGCACCCGTGGAGGCGGCTGGCGTGTCATGGCGGTGCCGTCCCGTCGCGCCGACCCTCGGGCGCTCCGGAGGTTCGGGGGTCCGGAGGTGGCAGTCGCCGCCGACGGAAGCGCATCGGCGCTCTGGCTCGCCCGCGAAGCCGGAGCCTGGATGCTGCGCGGCGCCCGCCGTGGGCCCGGCGGCGCGTGGATCGCGACACCCCCTCTGGCGCCGGATGCGAACACCGCCTGGGCGGCGCCGGCCGCCCACCTCAACGCGCGCGGCGACGCGGTGGCGGCCTGGATCATCCCGCGGCCGGGATCCGAGGCGGCCTTCGTTCCCCCTGGCACCCTTCGCGTGGCCACCCGCGCGGCGAGCGGCGCCTGGAGCCGGGTCGCGACCCTCGGGGAGTCCGAGGGCGGCGCGGACGCCGCCATCGGCGTCCGACGGGGGCTCGCGGTGGCCTGGACCGCTCTGTCGGAGAGCGGCCGCGAGGTCGTCGTCGCCCGGGCCGGAGGCCCCCGGGAGCGCCTGGTCGTCCCCGGAGGTCGTCGCGCCGGGATCGGCGCCGCGGATCGCCCTGAACGGCAGCGGGGCCATGGTGGCCGCCTGGGCCGGCTAGGCGGCGCCCGGCGGCGCGCTGCGGGCGGCGGTGAACCACGGCGCCGGCTGGACCGCGCCCCAGACCCTGGCGTCGGGCTCGGAGCCTGTTCCCGATCGAGATCTCCCGGGCGCGCATCGCGATCGGCGCGTCGGGCCGGGCCTTCCTGGGGCTGGAAACCCCGGGCTGCCCCGACTGCGCGGTGGTCGTGCGGACGGCGGCGTCCGACGGGGTGTTCAGCGGCTTCGAGCGGAGGGCCCCGACCAACAACGCCGCGATCGCGATCGCGGCGGACGATGTCGGCAACGCCCTGGTGCTCCACGAGGATGAGGGAAGCAGCGGTCTCTGCACCTTCGACTCGGATGGGACCATCTCGGCGGCGAGCTACGACCGCTACCGCCGGGCGGTCCTGACCGGCAGCGCGCGCGCGGTCCGGATCCCCTCGCGCGGCACGATCCGCTGGACCGTCACGGTGCGCAACCGGGGCCCGGTCGTGGCCCGCGGCTTCCGGCTGACTGATCTCGCCCGACTGTCTCGGAAGCCGCGTCGTCGGGACCGCCCCGCGGGGCCTGCGCCTGTCGAGCCGGGTGTGGCGCTGGAAGCTCGGCACCTTGAGGCGGGGGGCAGTCCGCCGGGTGCGCGTCGCCGCTCGCCCCGATCCCGGCACCAGCGCTCCCTACAGGCTCCACGGCGACGTGAGCGCGATCGGCGTCGTTCCTGCCTCGATCGACGACGGCTGGCGCGCGAACGGGACGGACCAACCGGACCCCGTTCGTCGGGGACAGATCGCGATGGACCGATCTCAGGGGGTCGGGCCATACGGCTAGACCCAGACCCGGCGAACGCTGGCCTCGTGATCGGATCGCTGCGCCGAGGCCTCGGCCAGCGCCACGCGCCCCTGCTCGTGGCGCTGGGTGAAGACCAGCTCTCCCGGCCCCATCCAGAGCCGCCACGCGCGGGCGAACGCCTCGGCTCTGGTCTTGTGGCGGGCCAGGTCCTCGGGAACCGGCGTCCACAGGCTCTCGAAGGGCGCGAGGCGCACCAGGGTCCGCGAGAACGCCCGCAGCGTCGATGTCGCCCCGGGGACCATCCGGGAGACCAGGTAGCGCGACGGGCCCTCGGGATCGACGACGGCGCCGAGGGCGCTGATGAAGAGGGCGCTCTCGGCGGGGTCCGCCTCCTTCAGCCACACGCGGAGGTAGCCGGAGGCGCGGGGCTCGATGGCGAGCGAGGCGGCCGCCCGTGCCGAGAGCTCCCCCAGGGAGAGGTAGGCGTCCCTCACCACATAGGCGGCCGCCGCGAGCGAGACGGCGTTCGACAGCTCCCGGCGAAGGCGGGCCATCCGGACGGTTCCCACGACGAGCCCGAGCGGGGCGGCGGCGAGGGCGACCCAGCCGACCGGGCCGAGCGTCGCCGCCGCCGCCCCCGCGGCTGCCAGCGCCCCGGCGCTCGTGAGGGCGGCGGGAGCGGGGCTCGTGTGGAAGGCGGGCGGGGCGATGCCGGTCGCCGGGGCGAAGGCGCCCGGCGGTGCGCCGCGGCGGGGGCGCACGACCAGGGTGTCGAGCTCCTCGCCGGAATAGGGGGTGCCGATGCCCCAGAGGGCCCTGGCGCGCTCGGGATCGCGGGCCCGCCGGCCCATCTCGGCGTTGACCTCGGCGAAGCCCTGCGACGGCGGCGGCGCGAACGGGGTGAGGGCCGGGTGGACGTGGGTGGGCCCCGCCTCGATGGCGCCGTCGTCGGTCGGCGCCAGCAGGTGGAGGTGCTTGCGCACGAAGCGGGAGTAGTCGGCATCGCCCCGTGCAAGCTCGGGGGCCACGCAGACGATGTCCCAGTTGGTGGACAGCTTGGCCGGGTCGTGGGGATCGAGGCGCAGGGACCGGCCGCGCATCTGCGTCACCGAGACACGGGTCGCCGCCGCTGTCAGGTCCACGAGGCAGTTGACGCTGGGCGCGTCCCAGCCCTCGCCGAGGAGCGCCCGGGTGCCGACGATCGCGCGGGTCGCCCCCGCGGCGAACACGGCCGTGGCGGCCGCCACCCAGATACGCGGCCGCCATTCGCCGCCGGCGGCGTCGATGCGTGCGAGGCCCGAGTCCTCGGCGTGCGCGTTCAGCTCTCGGACCCCGTCGCCGAGCACGCGGCGCAGCTCACCGAGCAGGGCCTCGGCATCGGCCGGGGCGCAGCGCAGCCCCCGGCCCGAGAGTAGGACCGGGCGCAGCCCGGCGGTGCGCGGGTCCGCAGCGATCGCGAGAACGGAGTCGATCGCCGTGCCGGCCCCGACGCGCAGCACGTCGCGCAGGCCGTCGTCGGGCGTCGCCTCGGCCAGCTCGGCGTCGCAGAGGACGAGGGCGCGGATGCCCGCGCCACGGTGGGCCTCCTCCAGGCCCAGCACCTCGGTGAGCGCGATCGCCTTCGCGCCCGAGGTGGTGAGCAGGCGATCCACGTCGGAGCGCCCGCGCCTGATGCCCTGGCGCGTCAGCGTGAAGCCGAGATCGCTGAGGGCCGCCGCGACCGCCCGGTCGCGCCGGGCCGCCTCCTCGGAGGGCTGCACGCGCAGGCAGCGCAGGGCGTAGTCCTCCAGCAGCACCAGCCAGTCCTCCAGGTTCGGCTCCTCGCGGTAGCCCTCCCCGGTGGGCATGCCCTGGGGGCGCGCGAGACCGGCGGAGCCGATGAAGCGCGCACCGGCCCGCGCAAGCCTCGGGCTACGGCGTGAGAAGTCGGGCCAGGACACCTGGGCCTGCTCGCCGGGGCGACCGCGCTCGCGCATGCGCGTCAACACCCACGCGGGGAACGACAGCGGCCCCTCCATGTCCTCGTGGAGGGCGGCGACCAGGTCGCGGAAGCGGGAGTCGTGCTCGGCGAGCCAGGCGCTCTCGGACGCGAGCGGCTCGGTCAGCCAGGCGAGCTCCTGGAAGGGGGCGAGGTGACCCTCCCTCACCACCGCCGGCGTCGGCACGGTGAAGTCGACCGGCCCGAGGAGCGCCTCGTAGAGGTCGGACTCGTGCTCGGTCAGCTCGCCCGGGGGAGTGGCCGTGAGCCCGATCACGTGCGGGTCTCCGAGCTCCTCGACCATCACCCGGACCATGTACCCCCACATCGAGGCGAGATGGTGGCACTCGTCGAGGACGACCGTGCCCGCCCCACCCGCCCGGAGCGCGTCAAGGCGCTCACGTGCGCCCGCGTGCAGCAGCGCGCCGAGGTGCAGATCGCCGTGGGCCGACCGGGCGATCTCCCGCTTGATGGTCGTCGTGATGCGGGCGATCTCCTTCGTGCGCCGCCGCGCCGCCTCACCTCGCCATGCCTGCGCCTGCGCGGCGACCTCCGCGGCCGGCTGCCCGGTGGCCTGCGCCCGCTCGTCGGCCCAGCGCCGGGCGGCGAGATCGCCCAGCAGCGCATCGGGGTCGTCCAGGCGGCAGAGCGCCTGGTAGGTGAGCACCGCGATGGGCGCGTCCGGAGTGACGTCGGCCGTGCCGGGCGGCGCATCGAACATCTCGACGGCGCGCAGCCACTGCTCCTGCACCGCGGTGTTCGGCACCAGCACGACCGCGGGCGAGCCGACGCGGAGAATCGTCTCGACCCCGATCAGGGTCTTGCCCGAGCCGGGCGGCGCGACGATGTGGGTACGGCGCGAGCCGGCCTCGCGGTCGCGCTCGAAGCCGGCGAGTGCCAGCTCCTGGTAGTGCCTCCACCGCCCCCGGAAGGCGAGGGTCTCCAGGCCACGGGGTGCGTTCACGCCCCGGACACTAACCCGGCGGGGCCGCCGCCCCGAGGGCGTGCCCGCCGCCGCGTTCGCATCAGGCGTGGTCCGAGCGTCTACCCTCTCACCGGATGAGCACCGATCCCCACGTCGCACCCGAGGCCGCCCGCCGGCGCACCTTCGCGATCATCTCCCACCCCGACGCCGGCAAGACCACCCTCACCGAGCGCCTTCTCCTGCAGGCCGGGGCGATCGAGCTGGCGGGGGCGGTGCGCGCGCGCCGCGGCGGCGCCGGGGCCCGCTCGGACTGGATGGAGATCGAGCGCACCCGCGGCATCTCGGTGACCTCGGCGGCGCTCCAGTTCACCTACCGCGACCACGTGCTCAACCTGCTCGACACGCCCGGGCACAAGGACTTCTCGGAGGACACCTACCGGGTGCTCACGGCCACCGACACCGCGATCATGGTCATCGACGCGGCCAAGGGTCTCGAGCCCCAGACGCTGAAGCTCTTCCAGGTGTGCCGCACCCGCGGCACGCCGGTGATCACCTTCATCAACAAGCTCGACCGGCCCGGGCGCGATCCGCTGGAGCTGCTCGACGAGATCGAGCGCCAGATCGGCCTGCGGCCGACGCCCGTGACCTGGCCCGTCATGGACGAGGGGGCGTTCCTCGGGCTGGTCGACCGCCGCTCGGGGGCGCTCGAGCCCTTCGGCCGGGTTGGCAGCGGGGTGCCGAGCGCCCACGCGGCCGTGGCGGACTGGCGCGGCCACGGGAGCTTCGCGGAGCCCCTCGGCGAGCGGCTCTCCGACGAGCTCGAGCTGCTGAGCGGGGTGGGGGCCGACCACGACGACGAGGACTTCCGCGGCGGCCTCTCGACGCCGGTCTACTTCGGTGCCGCCCTCGGCAACGCCGGCGTGGCCCACCTGCTCGATGCGGTGGTCGATCTCGGCTGTGCTCCGGGCGCCTGGGAGACCGCCGGGGGAGGGGTGGTGGGCATCGACGATCCGTTCTCGGGCTTCGTCTTCAAAGTCCAGGCCAACACCGACCCCCGCCACCGCGACCGGCTGGCCTACGTGCGCGTGTGCTCGGGGCGCTTCGAGCGCGGGATGCAGGTGCACCACGAGCGCACCGGGCGCACCATGGCCCTGCGCCACGCTCACCAGCCATTCGGGCAGGAGCGACTGCCGCTGGAGGAGGCCTTTCCCGGCGACGTGATCGGCCTGGTCAACGCATCGGGCCTGCGTCCGGGCGATGCGATCTCAGCCGGCGACCCGGTGCGCTTCCCGCCCATGCCGCGCTTCGCCCCCGAGCACTTCGCCGTGGTGCGCAGCCGCGATTCGAGCCGCTACAAGCAGTTCCGCCGCGGCCTGGCCGCCCTCGACGAGGAGGGGGTGGTGCAGGTGCTGCGCGATCCCCAACGCGGCGACCAGGAACCTCTCCTTGCCGCCGTCGGCCCGATGCAGTTCGAGGTGGCCCTCGCGCGCCTCGAGGCCGAGTTCGGTGCGCCGACCCAGATCGACCCGCCCCGCCACATGGTGGCCCGCGAGACCGACCTGGCGGGCTCGGAGCTGCTGCGGCGCGACGGGGTGAGCGTGCTGCTGCGCGAGTCGGGCGAGCTCGTGGCGCTGTTCACCAGCCTCTATCGCCTCGAGAGCTTCGAGCGCCACCGGCCAGACGTGAGCCTCACCCCGCTGCTGGCCGGCTAGGGCGGTCAGGGCTCCGGCGTGCCCCCGGCGAGCACGGTCGAGAACCAGCCGGCATCGATGTTGCCGCCGCACAGGACGACCGCCACGCGGCGGCCGCGGTTGAGATCGGCCTCCTGCATGAGGCCCGCCAGGGGCGCCGCGCCCGCCCCCTCGGCCAGGTTGTGGATGTCGCGGAAGTAGATGCGGATGGCCTCGGCGATGGCGTCGTCGCTCACGGCGATGATGCGCGCGGCGCCCTCGGAGTAGATCGCGCAGGCCTCGGCCACCGGCACCCGCACCGCGAGGCCGTCGGCGAAGGTGCGCGCGCCGGCGGTCTCCACGGGGCGGCCGGCCTCGGCCGAGAGCTTCGCGGTCGGCGCCCGGTCGGAGACGACGCCGATCACCTCGGTCGCGAGGCCCAGGGCGTCGCGCGCGGCGATGACGCCGCAGATGCCCGACCCGCAGCCGATCGGCACATAGACCCGCTCCAGGTCGGGGACCGCGCCGAACAGCTCGAGCGCGTAGGTGGCGACGCCGCGCACCAGCTCCCGGTGAAAGGGCGGCACGGGGAACAGGTCCGCCGTCGTCGCGACGCGCATCGCCTCCTCGCGGGCGGTGTCGAAGTCGTCGCCGAACTCGACCAGCTCGGCTCCGAAGGCCCGCATGGCGACGTTCTTCTCGGCCGAGTTACCGTGCGGCACGTAGATCACGGCCCGCATGCCCGCCGCGGTGGCCGCGCGGGCCTGGCTCTGGCCGTGGTTGCCGCGCGTGGCCGTGATGATGCCCGGGCAACCGGGGTGCACGCGGCGGAGCCAGTCGATGAGCGTGATACCGCCGCGCACCTTGAAGGCGCCGGTGGGGGCGTGGTTCTCGTGCTTGACCCACAGATCGACGCCGGTGCGCTGCGACAGCGCCGGCCAGTTGTACTGCGGGGTGGGTGCCATGTGGCGGTGGACCAGGCTCGCCGCCTGCTCCAGCTCGGCGCGCGTGAAGAGCATCTGCGGGACCGGTCCTTGTCGTGAGCGCGAGGGGTTCTCGCGCTGGAGGATCGCGCACCCGGCCGACGTGCGCACGCCATCCACACGAGGACCCCGCCCCTGCTCTGCTCGCAGGGGCGGGGTCCGGCCTCACCGGCTGAGCGCGGCCAGCTCCTGGCGCGCCACCGGCGCCCAGCGCAGCGAGAACGACGGGTTCAGCTCGAGCGCCGCCGCCAGCCGTGCGCGCGCCACCTCGGGGCGGCCCGCGCACGAGGCCGCCATCCCGGCGTGGAACATGATCAGCGCATCGCGCGTGCCGAGGCGCAGGCTGCGGGTGGCGTGGCGATCGCCCTCGGCGCACCGCCCGGCGCGGGTGAGCACCCAGCCGAGCACCTGGTCGCCGATGATCCCGGGGCGGGCCGCCCGCCCGCGGCGCGCCTGCGCGATGTCCGCGTCGGTCGGGCGGCGCAGGTCGGCCTCGAAGAGCGGGCGGTCGAGATCCACGTTCGAGCCGTTCTCGGCCAGGCGATCGAAGGCGGCGCGCATTGCGGCCACGTGGCCGCGGGACGCGTCGGTGTCGCCGAGTGCGCGCTCCACCGCGGCGAGGGCGGCCAGGTGATCGGGCTCGGGCAGCTCGTTCGCGACCTGCTCGTAGAGCCGCGCGGCCTTCGGCAGGTCCCCGCGGGCCTCCAGCACGCGGCCGAGCCCGAAGGTGGCGTTCGAGTTGCCCGGGGTCTCGGCGAGCGCCTGGCGCATCTGGCCCTCGGCCGCGTCGATGTCGCCCTGGGCCAGGAGGACGAGCCCGAGCTGGGTGCGGGCGGTGGCTCGGGCCGGGCTTGCGGGCGTCGCCGCGTCGGCTGCCAGGCGCAGCAGCCGGATCGCGCCCTCGCGGTCGCCGAGGAGCTCGCGCACGTAGGAGGCCCGGCTGTAGGAGGGAAGATCCGGCCGCAGCTCCAGCCGCCTCTGAGCGACGGCGAATCCCTCGCGGTAGCGGCCGAGCTCGATCAGAGCATCGGTGCGGATGCTGAGCGGGGCGACCCGCTCGGGGGCGATGGCGAGGCTGCGCCGCGTCCACGCGAGCGCCTCCTCGAAGTGGTGGCGCGATGCGGCGATGACGGCCAGGGCGTCCATCGCCTCGATGGCCGTCGCGTCCTCGCGCACCGCCCGCCGGCCCGCGCGCTCGGCCCGGGGCAGCCACGACGGGTCGCCGGTGGCGAGCGCCCGGTCGAAGTACCCGACCGCCAGCCTGGTCAGGCCGGGGACGAAGCCCGGGTCGGCGGCCACGCGCCGCTCGGCCTCGCGGATGATCTGGTCGGGGCTGGGGCGCCCGCCCGCCGCGAGCGCGGTGGGATCGTCGCGCTGGGACTGGAGGGCGACCATCACGACGACGAAGGCCGCGATCGCCGCGGCAATGGCGAGGAGCGCTGATCGGTGATTTCGCACGGCGTTCACAGGGTCCTCCGAGGCTCTCTGCGGTGGTGGAAGGGGGGCGTGCCGGGGGCGATCACCCCCGGCACGCGGTTGGTTGGGAACGAACCTGCTAGGGGTGCGGGACCGAGTCGAAGCCCGAGCCGGGCGTCGCCACGTAGGGGAACGACTCCAGGAAGGGCTTGTCGTTGGCGTTGACGCCGTCGCCGAGCAGCGGAGCCAGGACGGCGTTGCCACCGTTCGGCGCCGGGAGCCCGAAGGGCGCGGCGAGCACGCCGGCGACGGCCCGCTCCTCGATGTCCACGACGTCGTCGATCAGACGCCGGCCGTTGGGGAACCCGTCGGCCTGCCCGGCCAGGAGGCCGAGGCGGTCCTGAGCGGCGAACGGGGTCGGCGGGACGGCGAGGTTGAGCCGCAGCAGGTCGGCCTTCGCCGGCTTGCTGCTGATCGCCGTGGTGGGCAGTCCGAGCCCGTTGTCGGCCGGGATGCCCGTGAGGAGGACCGTCGTCAGGTCGACGCGGTTCTCGGTGGGGGCGCCGATGTCGTAGAGCGCGTTGACGATGCCCGCCAGCTCCGGAGAGAGGTAGCTCTTCTCGAACTGCCGGTCGTCCGACGGGTCGGAGCGGTTCCAGAGGTCCTTCTTGCCCAGCGGGATCAGCACCTCGTTGACCAGGGGCTCCGCGAGGCGCGAGACCTGCTGCCAGCGGACCCTCGGGTTGCGGCCCTTGAGGTCGATCACCGGCCGCGAGGCCGTCGCGTAGACGCCGATCGCCGAACTGGTGGCGTTGGCGTCGGTGGGGATCGCGCGGGTGCGGGTCAGCTGCTTGATCGGCACCTGGATGGCGATCGTGTTGACGCCGTATCCACGCAGCCCGTCGACGCCCCCGGTGATGAAGGCCTCGGGCGGTCCGCTGCGAAAGCCGAGCAGGTCGAAGGTGCCGCCGAGATCCACGAAGAACGGATCGTCGCGCTGTCCGGCGAAGACCCGGGTGCCGTCCTTGACCGTGTGGATCGCCGGGGCCACCAGCGACTCGTAGTCGGGCGTGGAGCGCGGCCCGACGTTGTTGGGCGGGGTCAGGAGGTTGCGGCCGATGGTGCGGACGTACGTGCGGCCCTTGCGGTCGCGCGTGATCTTGCGCACCGAGTAGGTCTGCACCAGGTTGAGGTTTGTGTACTCGCCGCGCTTTGCGTCGTAGGTGACCTTGTCGGAGTTGTAGAGGAAGGTCAACGGGTTCTTGATCTTCGTGTCGAAGCGGAACTCGTAGGTGACGTCCTCGCGCCCGTCACCGGTGTTGTCGACCTTGATCTCGTACTTCACCTCGTCCGAGAAGCGGTAGAAGTTGGGGCCTCCCGCCGGCTCCTGGAAGGGCACGTAGTTGGCGATCAGCGTCGCGGTGTCCGGCGCGTCCGGGGAGCGGAAGGCGTAGACGTCGGTGTTGTCGGCGGTCGGGTCCTGGGAGATCGATGGCGCCTCCCGGTGGCTCGACGCGCCGAGGAACGATGGGACGATGGCTAGCGCGGTGACCGCCGCGGTGACCGCGAGCGGTCCCGTGACGAGCCAGCGCCGCCGTCCGATTGATGGCACGGGGGTGATCCTTTCGTCGTTCATTGCGGGCGCCTCGGCCGCATGTCGCCGGCCCGGCGCCGTGGTGGGTTCACCGTGCCGCGGGTGTGACCGCGGCTCCCGTCCGTGGGGGTCGCCGGGCTCACAGCCCGGGTCCGCGCAGGCCGACCGGCGGCCTCGGGCCGCGATCCGTGAGGAGCGCCCCGAGCCGTTCGGCGGCCCGCGTGGGGATGGGGAGGGCGAAGCGACTGCGGCGGTCGAGCGTGATCGAGCGCGGCACGCGCCCGGTCAGCGCGCCCGGCCGTCGCAGTCGCAGCGTCCCGAAGGGGATGTGGGGCCGCACCTCGCCGGTCGTGGTGCGGCTGCGGCCACGGCCGCGCGAGCGGAAGACGATCCTCGGGCGGAGGGTGATGGCGAAGGTCGAGCGCCCGATGGCGGCTCCGTAGCGCGCGGCGCTGCGGGCTCCCGTCGCCGGCCACACGACCCAGACGTAGGAGCGGCCCTGGCGTAACACGCCCTTGGGCACCTTCAGGCGGGCGTCTGCCGACCACGCGTTGAGGACCCGGCGCGAGCCCCGGAAGATCTGCACGTTGTAGTAGGTCGCCCCCCGCTGGGCGCGCCAGCGCAGGGTGGGCCGCTGCCATGGGAGCCAGTCGGCGGCGGCCGGGCGCACCAGGGCGCCGAAGGCCGCGACGAGATCGCCGGGGCCGGCCGGCGGGGCCGCCGGCAGGGGGGCCCTGCCCTGCTGCTCGGCGCCGGGTGAGTCGTCGGCGGGAGCGTCCCCCTCGGGTGAGTCGTCGGCCGGCGCGGGGTCGCTCACGCCCACGCCATCGCCGATGTCGCCGATGCCGCCGGGGCCCGGCGCGGGGAGCGGCACGGCCTCCACATCCGCTCGGGGACCGAACAGGGCGCAGTCGCCGGGGGCCGCCGCGCGACAGGGATCCGACGCCGGGGGCGGAGCCAGTGAGGGCCGCCCCGAGACCTCGGGGGTGAGTGCGGGGAGGGCGCTCCAGATCGGCCCGCCGAGGAAGCTCGTCGGCACAGCGAGGTACACGTCCGCCGAGGCGGCGGTGGGTGCCGTCAGGAGGGCGGTGGCGGCGAGGGCGAGGAGTGGGGCGCGGCGCATCGGGTGGCTCCCGGTTCGGTGCCCCGGCGGGGCGACTCACTCCTGGCTACGGGTGGGCTCCGGGGGTGGATCACCCGTTCGGCGTCAACCGATCCACTAGAGTCCGCGGCCTGATGGCAAAGACGCCTGCGCCGCAGACCGAACCGCCCCGCCGCGCCCTCTCGCGGCCCCTCCAGGTGCTGCTCGGGATCGTCCTCGGCGGGGCCTGGGGCTCCGTGATGTGGCTCATCTTCGAGATCGCCGGGCGTGAGAGCGGGGCCCGCGGGTGGGCCTACCTCGCCTTCACCACCGCGATGATCGGAGCCGGGGTCGCGGCGATCTTCGGCATCAGCTCCGCCCGTCGCGGCCGCACGCGCTGACGCGCATCCGGGCTGCTCGCACCGGCACGTTCGGTGGACTATCCTCGCCAGGTGACCGTGCTAGGCGGGGAGCTAGCGGTGCCCTGTACCCGCAATCCGCTACAGCGGGGCCGAATTCCCGTCTGAGGGGCCGGTCCCAGGGCCCGGTTCCGCACAGAGCAGCGTCGATGGCGAGGTCCCATTCGGTGGACGACCGCGAATCAGGTCAGGTCCGGAAGGAAGCAGCCTTAAGCGGATCCGTTCACGCGCAGTGGGGCCACCTCGCCGGAGCCAGCGGTGCGGAGTCAACCCTGGAATCGCGCAACGACGACGGGTGCACGGTCACACTACTTTGAGAGTGGGCACGCAATGAGCGAGCCCGGAGCGAGCCTGTACAACCGCCATCGCCCGGCCACCTTCGCCGACATGGTGGGACAGGACCATGTGGCGCGGGCTCTCGGCAACGCCCTGCGCTCGGGCCGCCCCTCCCAGGGGTTCCTCTTCTCGGGCCCGCGTGGCACCGGCAAGACCACGACCGCCCGCATCCTGGCCCGCTGCCTCAACTGCCAGACGAGCCCCGGGCCCACCGCCGAGCCGTGCGGCACCTGCGACTCGTGCCGGCGCACCGGCCATCAGGACTGGCTCGACGTGGTGGAGGTGGATGCGGCATCGAGCGCCCGCCGCATCGACGAGATGCGCGAATGGCTCGAGACCGTGCGCTACGCCCCGGCGGCCTGCCGCTATCGGGTCACGATCATGGACGAGGCCCACCAGATCACCAACGACGCCTCGAGCGCGCTGCTCAAGACCCTCGAGGAGCCGCCGCCGCACCTGGTGGTGATCCTCTGCACCACCCACCCATGGGACATCCTGCCGCACGATCCGCTCGCGGGTGCAGCACTACGTGCTGCGCAAGCCGGGCATCCCCGCCCTGGTGAAGGTGCTCGACCGGGTGGCCCGCGCCGAGGAGATCGAGACCTCCGAGGCGGCCCTCGATCTGCTGGCCCGCGCGGCCGACGGCTCCTATCGCGACGCGCTCGGGCTGCTCGATCAGATCGCCACGTACGGCGACAAGCGGGTGGGCGTGCCCGACGCGCTGGAGCTGCTCGGCGCGGTGGCCCGCGAGTCGATCTTCGAGCTGGTCGATCTGATGGCGAGCGGCGAGGCCGCCGGTGCCTTCGAGCTGCTCGAGGACACCCTCGACGGCCCGGTCGATCCCGAGCAGGCGATGCTCGGCCTGGTGACCCACCTTCGCTACGTCTGCCTGCTGCAGCAGGGGGCGCGCGTGCGCGACGAGTGGGCCTTCGCCCCCGAGGAGATCGCGCGCCTGCAGGCCCAGGCCAACCAGCTCGCCGATGCCCAGGTGGTGCGCGCCCTCGACCTGCTCTCCGATGCCCGGGTGCGCATCCGCCATGGCGGAGCCGATCCGCGGCTGCAGCTCGAGCTGGTGGCCGCGCGCCTCAGCCGCCCCGAGCTCGATCCGGCCACGGCGGCGCTCGCCGCGCGGCTGGAGGCGCTGGAGGCGGGCCGCCCCCCCGCCGCACCCCCCCGCCCCGCGGCCCCGCCGCAGCCCGCCCCCGTCCCCGCCGCCCCGGCCGCTCCCGCCCAACCGCCGGTCGACGCCGCGCCGCCGCCGGCGGAGGTCCCCGAGTTCGTCCTCCCCCCGAAGCCGGTCTTCGACGTCGCCGCGCCGGCGGCCGAGGGCGACCTCGCGCCCGAGCCCGAGGAGGCTCCCCCCTACGATCCCTTCGCGCCGGCTCCCGTCGCGGCTCCGCGGGAGATGGCGCCGGCCGACCTCGATCACTTCGAGCGGCTCTGGACGCAGATCCTCGACATCCTCGAGCGCGAGGCGCCTCCCACACGGGGATTCCTCGACGGCTCCCGGCCGACGCGGGTCGACGAGGAGTCGCTCGAGGTCACCGTGACCAGCCGTGTGCGGGCCGACATGCTCGGTCGCCACGAGCACCGCGAGCGCGTGCGAAACGCGGTCGACGCCGTCTCGGGGCGCCGTCTCGCCGTCAACTTCCAGGCCGGGGCGGCGTCCGTCGAGGACCCGGGGTTTTCCGCCCCGCCGGCGCCTCGCGACGACGAGGCGCTCTTGCGCGAGTTCAAGACGATGTTCCGCGCCGTCGAGGAGGGCGGCGGGGAATAGGAGCACCGGCCCCTCACCAGAGAGGAATGCGATGGCGCAGGGAATGAACCCTCAGAAGATGCTCAAGCAGATGCAGAAGATGCAGGAGGACATGGCGCGCGTGCAGGCCGAGCTCCAGCAGGAGTCGGTCACGGCGTCGGCCGGCGGCGGGGCGGTCACCGCCAAGGTGAGCGGCGGCCTGGAGCTGCTGGAGATCACCATCGACCCGGCGGCGGTCGACCCCGAGGACGTCGAGCTCCTCCAGGACGTGATCGTGGCCGCGGTCAACGAGGCGATGCGCGCCGCTCAGGAGCTCGCCCAGAGCCGTCTCGGCACCGTCGCCGGCGGGCTCTCGGGCATGGGCATCCCCGGGCTCTGACCGACCGGACTTCATGCTGACACCATCGATCGAGCGGCTCGTGTCCGAGCTCGCACGCCTGCCCGGCATCGGGCCGCGCAGCGCGCAGAGGCTCGCCTTCCACATGATGAAGGCGCCCCCCGAGCGCTCGCGAGGGCTGGCCGAGGCCATGATCGAGATGACCGAGAGGCTGCGACCCTGCTCGGTCTGCTTCAGCTTCGCCGAGGCCGAGCTCTGTCCGATCTGCGCCGACCCGCGCCGCGATCCGAGCCTGCTCTGCGCGGTGGAGGAGCCCTCGGCGATCCTCCCGATCGAGCGCACCAACGAGTACCGGGGGCGCTACCACGTGCTGGGCGGCGCTCTCTCGCCGATCGACGGCGTCGACCCCGGCGACCTGCGCATTCCCGAGCTGGTGGCCCGCATCGAGGCCGACGCCGTCACCGAGCTGGTGATCGCGACCAACCCGACCATGTCGGGCGAGGCGACCGCGCTCTACCTCGCCGACCTCGTGCGCGGGAGCGTCCGCGTGACGCGACTCGCGAGCGGCCTGCCGGTGGGCGCCGATCTCGAGCACGCCGACGAGCTCACCCTCGGGCGGGCGCTGCTCGGCCGCCGGGACCTGTGATCGCACGCCCCTGCGTTTCGCCGGGGCCGTCAAGCTAGCTACCATCCCACGCTGGCCGCGACAGACGCGTAGGGAGGACGGACATCGGTCTGAGAGTGATGAAGTTCGGCGGCAGCTCGGTCGCCGACGCCGAGAAGATCAGGAACGTGGCGCAGCGCGTCGCCGCGGCGCGCGAGGGCGGCGACGAGGTGCTGGCCGTGGTCTCCGCGCGCGGGAAGACGACCGACGGCCTCGTGGCGCTGGCCCAGGAGATCTCGGATCACCCCGACCCTCGCGAGATGGACATGCTCCTGTCCACGGGCGAGCGCATCTCGTGCGCCCTGATGGCGATGGCCCTCCACGACCTCGGTCACGGCGCCCGCTCGTTCACGGGGTCCCAGGCGGGGATCCTGACCGACGACGCGCACATGAAGGCCAAGATCATCGAGATCCGCGCCGACCGGCTGCGCGGGGCCCTCGACGATGGCGCGATCGTCCTCGTTGCGGGATTCCAGGGCATCTCGAGCAACGATCACAACGTGACCACCCTCGGCCGGGGCGGCTCCGACACGACGGCCGTGGCGCTCGCCGCCGCGCTCGGCGCCGATGTCTGCGAGATCTACACCGACGTGACCGGGGTCTTCACCGCCGATCCGCGCGTCGATCCCGACGCCCGCAAGCTCCCGCTCATCAGCCACGAGGAGATGCTCGAGATGGCCGCGATGGGCTCGAAGGTGCTCGCGCTGCGCTCGGTCGAGTTCGCCCGCCGCCACGATGTCCCGCTGCACGTCCGGTCCTCCTTCCTTCCCGAGGAGGGCACCTGGATCACGAAGGAGAGCCCCGACATGGAGAAGGCGATCGTCTCAGGCATCGCCCACCGAAGCGACGAGGCGAAGATCACCGTTGCGGGCGTGGAGAACCGCCCGGGTGTCGCGGCCCAGATCTTCACCGAGCTGGCGGACGCCAACATCAACGTCGACACCATCATCCAGAACCAGAGCTTCGACGCCGGTGCCGACGTCTCGTTCACGGTGCCCCTCGACGAGCTGCGGGCGGCCCTGACCACCCTCGAGGGCCTCCGCGAGACGGTCGGCTACCGTGAGCTGACGAGCGACGACCAGGTCGGGAAGGTGACCCTGGTGGGGGCGGGCATGAAGTCCGAGCCCGGCGTGGCCGCCAAGATGTTCCGCGTCCTGTCCGACCAGGGGATCAACCTCCAGATGATCGACACCAGCACCATCCGGATCACGGTCGTCATCGACCGGCGCGAGGTGGAGCGGGCCGTGCGCGCCCTCCACGACGCATTCGATCTGGCCGGCGAGGCCGCCCGGCGTGCGGATGTTTAACGTCGCCGTCGTCGGCGCCACGGGCGCCGTGGGGAGCACGATGCTCCGGGTGCTCGAGGAGCGCGGCTTCCCCGTCACCGAGCTGCGACCGCTGGCGTCCGAGCGCAGCGAGGGCACGCAGATCGACTACCTGGGGCAGGCGCGCACGGTGCGCCGCCTCACGGCCGACGCCTTCGAGGGCATCCAGATCGCCCTCTTCTCGGCCGGCAGCTCGCGCTCTCTGGAGTTCGCCCCCGCGGCCGTCGAGGCGGGGGCGGTCGTCATCGACAACTCGAGCGCCTATCGCATGGACGCCTCGGTGCCGCTCGTCGTGCCCGAGGTCAACGAGCACCACCTCGAGGGCCACCACGGCATCGTCGCCAACCCCAACTGCGTTGCTGCGCCGTTGGTGGTGGCGCTGAAGCCGATCGCCGACGCGGTCGGCCTCGAGCGGGTGATCGTGTCGAGCTACCAGTCGGTCAGCGGCACCGGGCAGGCTGCCGTGCGCGAGCTGCGCGAGCAGACCGCCGGCTTGCTCGCCGGCGAGGAGCCCGAGCCCTCGGTGTACCCGCACCCGATCGCCTTCAACGTGCTCCCTCACATCGACGTGTTCGACGAGGACGGCTACACCGGCGAGGAGCGCAAGGTCGCCGCCGAGACCCGCAAGATGCTGGGCCTGCCCGACCTGGCGGTGAGCGCGACCTGCGTGAGGGTGCCGGTGGTCCAGTCGCACTCCCAGGCGGTCCACATCGAGACCACCGAGACGATCGATGCCGATGATGTCCGTCGCCTGCTGATGGCGGCTCCGGGCGTGGTGCTGGTGGACGAGCCGAGCCTCAACCGCTACCCGCTGCCGCGCGAGGCCACCGGCCGCGACGAGGTGCTGGTGGGGCGCATCCGCAAGGACTCCTCGCACCCGCGCGGCCTGGCCCTCTGGGTGGTGAGCGACAACCTGCGAAAGGGCGCCGCCACCAACGCCGTGCAGATCGCCGAGTCGCTGGTGACGCGGGGCTGGCTCTAGCCAGCCCCGCGATCGTCGCGTTCTAGCTGACGTCCAGGGTCGCGTACATGCCGCCGGCGAAGTGGCCCGGCAGGTTGCAGAGCAGCACGTACTTCCCCGCGGGCAGGCTCACCGTGAGCGTGCCGTCCTTGCCCGGCTCGAGGTCGGCCACCTCGCCCAGCGCGCCGTCCTCGCTCGCCAAGCCGACTGTCCTGACGGAGGGCTTCCGGACCCCCCTCGGAGGGGACGACCACCATCTCGTGCAGGATCAGCCCCGAGTTGGTGACGGAGAAGGTGATCTCGCCGGCGGTCACCTCGGCCGGAGTGGCCACCAGCGAGAACTCCTCGGGGGCGCCCATGACGACGGTGACCGTCTGCGGCGCGGCGGCGGCGGCGGGGGTGGACGTGCTGCTGTCGGCGCTCTCGCCATCGCTTCCACACCCTGCGACGGCGAGCGAGGCGGCCGCGAGGAGCGCTACGGCCCCTACGAGGATCGATCGGCGGCTCATAAGGGATGCTCCTTGGCTCGGGGTGTGGTGTGCGGGGCCGACGGGCGAAGGGGCCTCCCGGCTGCGCCAGCAGGCTCGCCGCCCGCGTGCTGGAGCGGCATCGGGGTCGCGCCGTCGCAGGGTGCGGAGTTGCCGCAGCGCGCTGGCAGGTCCACGCCACCGCCGCTATTGGAGGGGCCCCGAGTGCCATGTTCTCCCCTCCTCTATCCGGCGCGGGCCGAGCCCTCCCGGCGCAGCCGCAGGCGCAGACGGGGCACCAGCGTGGCCGCCTCGAGCACGATGCCCCGCGACATCTTGGAGCGGCCGAGCTCGCGGTCGCTGAAGGTGATCGGGACCTCCCGCACGCGGAAGCCCATCAGCAGTGCGCGGTACGTCATCTCGATCTGGAACCCGTAGCCGCGCGCGCTGACCTCGTCGAGCGGCAGGGATCTCAGCACCTCGTGGCGGAAGCACTTGAAGCCGCCGGTGAGGTCCTCGACCGGCACGCCCAGCACGAGCTTCGCGTAGAGGCAGCCGCCCCGGCTGATGGCTCGGCGCACGAGGCCCCAGTGCAGCACTCCACCGCCCGGCACGTAGCGCGAGCCGAGCACCAGATCGGCGTCCGCGGCGGCGGCGATCAGGTGGGGCACAGCCTGCGGGTCGTGCGAGAAATCGCAGTCCATCTCCATCACGAGATCGGCTCCGGCGGCGAGCGCCACGCGGAAGCCGTCGCGGTAGGCGGGCCCGATGCCGGTCTTGTGACGGCGGTGCAGCGCGTGGATCCGCGGATCCTCGGCGGCCAGCCGATCCGCGATCTCGCCGGTGCCATCGGGTGAGGCGTCATCGATGACAAGCATGTGGCCGTCGATGCCGCCCTCCTCGAACACCGCCAGGAGCGAGCGGGCCATCGCCTCGAGGTTGTCGGCCTCGTCGTAGGTGGGAACGCAGACCCACACGACGGGCCCCGGGGACGCGCTCATGCGGGGGGAGCGGGGCGGAGGATCGGCCCGTAGGCCGCGACGTCGAAGCTCACCGCGTGATCGGCTTCGAAGAGCATGCGGGGGGTGGGGTGCTCGCCTCGCGCGAGCGCGTCGCGACACCTCTCGCAGTAGGCCGGCCCGGCGTCTGCAGCCGCCGCCACTCCGTGCGCGGGGTCGGTGGCGCAGAGCCCCTCGAAGGGGTCGGATCGCGCAGGAGCGCCGGTCGCCTCGGCGGTCGCCGCGGCGATCTCGTCCAGGGCCGAGCGGATCTTCGGCGCGAGGGCGTCCACCTGTTCGAGCCGGCGCATCTCCGGCAGCCCGGAGATGGCTTCGGCATAGACGCCCAGCGCGCTCTGAACGTGGCGGCGGGTGGCCGGGGCGAGATCGGGCCGGGCGGCGAGGGCCAGCGTGTGGGAGCGCAGGGCGTCCACGCAGACCCGCGCGCGGGAACGCGCATCGGCCACCTCGCGGCGCCGGCGCCTGCCCTGCCGGCCGATACCGAGCGCCGCCGCCCAGGCGCCGCCGAGCGCGGCGATCAGGATCAGCACCAGGGTCGAGCGCCGGGCAGCGTCGGCCAGGTTGACCGGCGGCGGCGCGACCAGATCGGCGGCGCGGGCGAGGCGGACGACCGGATCGGTGATTCGTATGACGCGCTCGGCGCGCAGCTGCCGTCTCATCTCGGGCGTCGGCCGTGGCCCCGTAGCGACGATCTCCCCCTTCGGGGTGGTCACGACCAGGGTGCCCTCGTAGGAGAGGCGCACGCGGAGCCGGCGCGCGTAGAGCTGCAGGGATGGCGAGCCGGCCGGCCCCGGGACGATCGCGAGCTTCACCGGCCGCCGGGCCCGGACGAGGCGGGCCGCCGCCGCGGCGAGCCGGCGCTCCTGGGCCGACGCATCGGCCCCGAGCGATATCGGGCTCACGTAGGCATCGCGCCGCTGCAGCGCATCGAGCGCCGGATCGGCTCCGAGCGCGAGCGCCGGAGCAGCGAGGGCGGCGACCAGGGCGATGAGGATGCCTGCGACGCCCCAGCCTCGCCGCAGGCGGGCGCCGGTCAGGCGGGAGCCCCCCGCAGATGCGGCTCCGCCACTCCTCTCACCAGCCGCGCGGTGCGTGCGAGCAGCCCGGGGCCGGGTTCGAGCCCCCGCAGGTCGATGCGCATCAGCGCGACGTCACCGCGCCTGCGGATCGGGACGAAGCCCAGGCCCTCGAGGAAGCCGCGATCGAAGAGCGTGTGGTGGCCGAGGAAGCGCTCGGCGGCGGGCACGTCGTCGGCGTAGGTGAGCCCGAAGGCCTCCACGGCGACGAAGCCCCGGCCCTTGAGATCGGCGAGCGCCTCCAGCAGCAGCCGCTCGGAGCTGCCCTCGGCGTCGTCGCCTTCGAGGAACGTGCATGTGATGAGCGCCGCGCCGCGGCTCGGAGGGCCGGCGGGAAGGGCGAGAGCGCGCGGAAACGCCTCCGCCGGACCGAACTGGACCATCCCGCGAAAGGCGGGCCCGTCGTGCAGCACACGCCCGAAGGCTCCATGGCGCCTGCCGAAGGCCTCGGCCCAGGCGGCCTTCTGGCGCTCGTCGGTGACCAGGCGGTCGTGCTGCCAGAAAACACAGCTGATGCAGGGCGGCGGGAGCGCCGCCCGGGTCGCAGCCGTGACTGACGAGATCGTGCTCACGGGCCCATGATAGGAGGTCGCGGTCCGCAGTCGTCCTCGTCCACACGGCAGACCCCGCCCATGAAGTCGGGCATCTCGCGGTAGGGCACCTCCGCAGGGTCGGCGGTCCCGTAGGTCTGGGAGAGGTAGGCGAGGATGCGGCGGCGGTCCCAGACCGCCGTGTCGCCGTCCACGAGCATCGGCACCTGGGGGGGTTCCCCCTGGGCGTTGACCAGGGTGGCGCGGGCCACCGGGTCGCCGCGCACGGTGACGGCGCGGTACTCCAGCCCCAGCGCGTCGAGGGCTCCCTTCACCTCGACGCACTTCCAGCAGTCGGGGGCGTCGTAGAGGACCACGTGCGCGGAGGTGGTACCCGGGCCGGCCGGCGGGCCGCCCAGGTACCGGGAGCTAGGCCCCGACCGTCTCGAGCACGCGATCGACCGGCACCAGGTGGCGCTTGAAGTCCATGATCTTGGTGTCGATGCCGAGCGCGAGCCCGATGAGCTGGGGGAGATGCAGAACGGGCATGTTGTACTCGGTGCCGTTGGCCTTCTCCGCCTTGCGCTGGTAGGCGTCCATCGCCAGGTGGCAGAGCGGGCACGGGGTCACCATGCAGTCGGCCCCGGCGTCGCGCGACTGGGAGAGCGCGCTGTGCGACTCCTTCAGGGCCACCTGCTCGCGCGCCAGGATGATCGGGAACCCGCAGCACGAGGACTTGGCCTCGTAGTCGGCGACCTCGCCGCCGAGGGCGGTGATCAGGCGCTCCAACGACTGCGGGCGGTCCGGGTCCTCGAAGCCCATCACCGAGGAGGGCCGCAGGAGCTGGCAACCGTAGTACGGGGCCACGCGGAGGCCGTTGAGGCCCTTCGGACCCTGCTTCTCGAGTAGCGAGAGCCCCTCTTCGGTGGAGATGTACCAGAGCAGGTGAGTGACGTCGATCGTGCCCTCGTAGGGGCGGGCGCCGACCTTGACCAGCTCCTCGTTGACCGACTCGAGCAGCCGCGCGTCCTCCTTGACCATCTTGTTCGCGCGGCGCAGGTTCAGGGTGCAGACGTTGCAGATTGTGAGGATGTCCACGCCCATCTCCTCGGCCTGCGAGAGGATGCGCACGTTCAGCGTCAGGTAGAGGTTGGGCTTTGCCTCGGCGATGTCGCCGGCGCCGCAGCAGGTGGCCGCGGGCATCGGCAGGAGCTCGATGTCGAGCATCGGCGCCAGGTGCTTGGTGGTCGCGTCCAGTTCCTTCGAGCTGAACTCGGCGATGCAACCCGGGTAGTAGGCGAACCGGCGCACTAGATGGTCTCCTTGACGTTCTTCATCAGCTGCTGGACTTCCTTCAGCTTCTTGATGCGGTGCGGAATCGGCGACGGCGCCTTGCCGTGCTTCAACATCTTGAGGGCGAACGGGATGTCGAACTGGGCCTTGATCGGGTCGGTGAAGGGCACCAGGACCGTCTCGTTCAGCTTGCCGCCGGTGCGCATCGAGATCAGGAAGGCCTTCGCGTGGCGCGCCCCCGCGTCCTTCATCGAGCGCCCCTCCTGGAAGGCGATGCCGCCCAGCTTCTCGATGGCGTCGCGCGGGTTGACGCCCTTCGGGCAGCGCTCGTTGCAGTACATGCAGCGGGTGCAGTCCCAGACGCCGTGCTCGCCGGTGTAGAGCTTCGCGCGCTGCGCGCGCTGACCGTCGCGCACGTCTCCCGCGAAGCGGTAGCCCCAGGCGAAGGCGGCCGGGCCCACGAAATCCGGGTCGGCCGCGAGCGAGTTGCACTCGCTGTAGCAGGCGGCGCAGAGGATGCAGGCGCTCTCGCGAAAGAGCTTCTGCATGTCCTCCTTGGACACGATGCGCTCCTTCTCGGGCGCCGGGCCATCCGGGATCAGGTACGGCTTGACCGACTTGAACTTCTCCCAGAAGGGGTCCATGTCGACGATCAGGTCCTTGAGCGGCGCGAAGTTGCCGATCGGGTCGACCTGCACGGTCTCGGTTGCGAACTCCTTCTTCACGTCCTCCACCTGGCTCATGCAGGCGAGCACCGTCTTGCCGTTGGCCTTGCAGGCGCACGATCCGCAGATCGCGCTCCGGCAGGAGTAGCGGACGGCGAGGGTGCCGTCCTGCTCGTCCTGCAGCCGCAGGATCGCGTCGAGGATCGTGAAGTCGCCCTCGTGCTCGAGGTCGAAGGACTGCCGGTACTGCTCGTCCGAGACGTCGGGCTGGTAGCGAAAGATGTCGAACGTCGTCGAGGGCATCAGTAGGACCTCACCTGGGGCTCGTACTTGGTCACCGTCACCTCGGAGTAGTCGAGGCGGATCTGGTCATCGTCGAGATAGGACAGCGTGTGCTTCATCCAGTTCTCGTCGTCGCGCTCGGGGAAGTCGGTGCGCGAGTGGGCTCCGCGGCTCTCGGTGCGCTCGACCGCTCCCGCGACCATCGTCGCAGCCAGGTCGAGCAGGTAGCCGGTCTCGATGGTGTGGATGAGCGACTGGTTGAAGGTACGGCCCTTGTCGGTCACCACGACGCTCTTGAACTTCTCGCGCAGGTCCTCGACCGTCGCCTGGGCCTCGCGCAGGTCCGAGTCGGTGCGGAAGACGCCGACCTTCTCCTGCATCGTGTCCGAGAGCACCTCGCGCAGCTCGTGCTGGCGGGGGCCGTTCTGGCGCTCGAGCAGCTCGCGCAGCTCGCGCTCGTACTCTTCGGCGGCCGCCGGGGTCGCCTCGATCGGGCGCCCGTTGAACACCTCGGAGGCGTAGCGGGCCGCAGCCGCGCCGGTGCGGGCGCCGAAGACGACCCCCTCCAGCAGCGAGTTGCCCCCAAGTCGGTTGGCGCCGTGCACCGAGACGCAGGCGCACTCGCCGGCGGCGAACAGCCCCTGCATGTGCGGAGCTGCCCCCCAGGAGTCCACGTGCACGCCACCCATGTGGTAGTGGGCGCCGGGCCGGATCGGGATGGGAGCCTCGATCGGGTCGACGCCCGCGAAGGCCATCGCCAGCTCGCGGATCTGCGGCAGGCGCTCCATGATCTTCTCGCGGCCCAGGTGGCGCAGGTCGAGCATGATCGAGCCGTTGATGCCGCGCCCCTCGAGGATCTCGGTCGCCTCCGAGCGCGACACGACATCCCGCGAGGCGAGCTCGAGCTTGTTCGGGGCGTACTTGCTCATGAACCGCTCGCCCTCGGAGTTCAGCAGATAGCCGCCCTCGCCGCGGGCGCCCTCGGTCACCAGCACGCCGCTCGGGTTGAGCGTCGTGGGGTGGAACTGCATGAACTCCATGTCCTTCAGCGGCACGCCCGCCTTCAGCGCGAGCCCCATCCCGTCGCCGGTGGACGAGTGCGAGTTCGTCGAGGGGCGGTAGACGCGGCCGGCGCCACCGGTGGCCAGCACGACCGACTTGGCCCCGATCGTCTGGATGGTGCCGTGCACCATGTCGTAGGCCACCACGCCGCAGCACCCGCCGTTGGAGTCCTTCACCAGCTCGGTGACGAACCACTCCTCGTAGGTCGGGATGTCGTACTTCACGCACACCGTGTAGAGCGTGTGGAGCATGACCAGCCCGGTCATGTCCGCCGCGTAGCAGGTGCGCGGGTAGCCGGCGCCCCCGAACGGGCGTTGCGCGATCTTACCGGTGCTCTCGTCGCGGCTGAAGACCGCGCCCCAGTGCTCCAGCTGGATGATCTCGCCCGGCGCCTCGGCGCACAGGATCTCGATCGCGTCCTGGTCGCCGATGTAGTCGGCGCCCTTCACCGTGTCGAAGGTGTGGTTGTCGGGGTGATCCTCGGTCTGGTTCCCCAGCGCCGCGTTGACCCCGCCCTGGGCGGCGCCCGAGTGGCTCCGCACCGGATGGACCTTGGTCACGAGGGCGACGTCCACGCCCGCCTCGTGTGCGGCGATAGCCGCTCGCATTCCGGCGAGGCCTGCACCGACCACCACGACGTCATGGCTGAGCAATGTCCCGTGCCCTCCGCTTCTTGGTTTCCTCCGGGGACTCTACCGGACGGCCGACCCCGGCCCCGCAGGTCATTCGTCTCTGTCCGGACGGCCGCCGTCTTGCTCCGGGATGCTCCAAGCATGTATAAGGCCAACTTATGACACTAAGCAGACTCACTCTATGAGCGTCGACGCCGCGATCACGCTCGCCGTCCTCGTCTGCGTGCTGGGGGTGTTGATCACCGAGCGTCTCTCGCCGGCCATCACCATCCTCGGGGGGACGGTGGCGCTTCTCGTGAGCGGGGTGATCGATGCCGGCGACGCCTTCTCGGGCTTCTCGAACTCGGCGCCGCTGACCGTCGCCGCCCTCTACGTGGTGGCGGCCGCCGCCGGTCGCACCCGCGCTCTCGAGGGGCTTGTGGCGCGGGTATCGCGCTCGGCGCCGCGGCGTCGCGAGCCGGGTGAGCGCGGCGCGCTCACCCGGCTCGTCGTGCCGACGGCCGCCGCGTCGGCGTTCCTCAACAACACGCCGATCGTCGCGATGGTGATCCCCGGCGTCGTCGCGTGGGCACGGCGCACGGGGCGCTCCCCCGCGCGTTACCTGATGCCGATCAGCTTCGCCGCAATCCTCGGCGGCACGGTCACCCTGATCGGGACCTCGACGAACCTCGTCGTCTCGGGGCTCTTGGAGGACGCGGGCTACGACAGCCTCGGCCTCTTCGAGATCGGCAAGGTCGGCCTGCCCCTCGCCATCATCGCCGTGGCCCTGATGGTGGTGCTCACCCCGATGCTGCTGCCGGAGCGCCGTGCCCCCAGCGAGACGGCCGACGCCGACGCGCGCGAGTTCACGCTGGAGCTGATCGTCACCGACGAGGGGGGCATCGCCGGGCACAGCGTCGCCGAGGGCGGACTGCGCAACCTCCAGGGGGTCTACCTCGTGGAGGTCGAGCGCGACGGTCATCGCATCTCCTCGGTGCGCCCCGACGAGGTCCTCGCCGCGGGCGACCGGCTCACGTTCGCCGGCAACGTGTCGCGCATCCTCGACCTCCAGCAGATGCGCGGGCTCACCTCGGCCGAGGAGCGCCACTTCGCGGCCGCGGGCTCGGCGATCGACCGGCGGCTCTACGAGGCGGTCGTCGCGCCCGGCTCCAGCCTGGCGGGTACCACCCTCAAGCAGGTGGGGTTCCGCGGTCGCTACGGCGCGGCCGTGATCGCCATCCACCGTGCCGGTGAGCGGATCGGCGACAAGCTGGGCGACGTGACGCTCCGCCCCGGGGACGTCCTGCTCGTGCTCGCCGGCCCGGCCTTCCGCCCTCGCGCGCTCGACCGCCGCGATTTCCTCGTGGTCGCGGCCCTCGACGGGGAGGGGCCGCCCCGCGAGGAGAAGGCACCGCTGGTCGGTGTGATCATCCTCGGCCTGCTGGCCGTGGTCGGCACCGGCCTGCTCGACATCCTGCCCGCGGCCTTCCTCGCCGCCTTCGCGGTCGTCGCCCTGAGGATCCTGTCGCCCACCGAGGCCCGCGACGCGGTCGACCTGGACGTGATCGTGGTGATCGCCGCGAGCTTCGGCATCGGCGCCGCCATCGAGTCGAGCGGGCTCGCCGCGGACCTCGCCGGCACGCTCGTGGAGCCGTTCGGCTCCTTCGGCGACCTCGGGCTCCTGTTCGGGGTCCTCCTGGCCACGATGGTGCTGACCGAGCTGATCACCAACAACGCCGCGGCGGTCCTGCTGTTCCCGGTGGCCTTGACGACGGCGGTTCAGGCGGGGCTCGATCCACGCCCCTTCGCGATCGCGATCGCGATCGGCGCGTCATCGTCGTTCCTCACCCCGATCGGCTACCAGACCAACACGATGGTCTACGGCATCGGTGGATATCGCTTCGGCGACTACGCCCGGCTCGGGTTGCCGCTGTCGATCGCGATGATCGTGATCGCCATGATCTTCATCCCCCTCGGCTGGCCGTTGCGCTGAGAGTCCCGCCGCCGGAAGGGCGGCGCGGACGTTCGGCGCGGTCGGTTCGGTATGCTCCGGACGTTTGCGGCCGTCCACCCGGGCGGCCGTTTGTCAGAGAAGAATCGCGAAGGAGTCGGACCCGTGGGACACCGCGTCACCTTCATTCCCGGCGACGGCACCGGGCCGGAGATCGCCGAAGCCACCAAGCGCGTCCTCGATGCCACGGGGGTGGATTTCGAGTGGGACGTCCAGGAGGCCGGGGTCGACATCATGGAGACGGCCGGGACCCCCCTGCCCGACTCCGTGATCGAGTCGATCAGGGCCAACAAGGTCGCCATCAAGGGCCCCATCACCACGCCCGTCGGCCACGGTTTTCGCAGCGTCAACGTCGCACTGCGCAAGGCCCTCGACCTCTACGCCTGCGTGCGCCCCTGCAAGAGCTACGCTGGAGTGCGCTCGAAGTACGAGGACATCGACATCGTGATCGTGCGCGAGAACACCGAGGACCTCTACGCGGGGATCGAGTTCGAGAAGGACACCCCAGAGGCCCTCGCTCTCGTCGAGAAGATCATCGAGCTCGACCCGAGCGCGGCGGGCACTATCCGCGAGCACGCCGGCATCTCGATCAAGCCGATCTCCGTGGAGGGCACGCGCCGCGTCGTCAAGTACGCCTTCGACTACGCCGTCGAGAACAACCGCAGGAAGGTGACGGCCGTCCACAAGGCCAACATCATGAAGTACACCGACGGGCTCTGGCTGGCCGTCGCGACCGAGGTGGCGAAGGACTACCCGGGCATCGAGTTCGAGGAGCGGATCGTCGACAACATGTGCATGCAGCTCGTGCAGAAGCCCGAGCTGTACGACGTGATCGTGCTCCCGAACCTCTACGGCGACATCCTCAGCGACCTCGGCGCCGGTCTGGTCGGCGGCCTCGGAGTCGCCCCCGGCGCCAACATTGGGTCCGAGTCGGCGCTCTTCGAGCCCACTCACGGCAGCGCGCCCAAGTACGCCGGCCAGAACAAGGTCAACCCGCTCGCGATGATGCTCTCCGGCGTGATGATGCTGCGCCATCTCAAGGAGATTGACGCCGCCGATCGGATGGAGAACGCCATCGCCGAGCTGATCCGCGAAGGGAAGTCCGTGACCTACGACATGAAGGACGACCGCAACGACCCCACGGCCGTCGGCACCTCCGGTGTTGCCGACGCGCTGATCGCCAAACTCCAGGTATCCCAGTGAGCCCGGCACAGAAGGCCCCGGTCCGCGTCGCCGTCACGGGCGCCGCCGGCCAGATCGGCTACAGCATCCTGCCGCGGATCGCCGCGGGCGAGATGCTCGGCAAGGACCAGCCGATCATCCTCCAGCTCCTCGAGATCCCCGTGGACGCCGTCCAGAAGGCGCTCGAGGGCGTCGCCATGGAGCTCGACGACTGCGCGTTCCCCCTTCTGGCGGGAATGGAGCTCACCGGCGACGCGAACGTCGCCTTCAAGGATGCCGACTGGTGCATCCTCGTCGGCAGCAAGCCGCGTGGTCCCGGCATGGAGCGCGCCGATCTCCTCAAGGACAACGGTGCGATCTTCGTCGGCCAGGGCAAGGCCATCGACGAGGTCGCCTCGGACGATGCCCGCGTCGTCGTGGTCGGCAACCCATGTAACACCAACTGCATGATCGCCGCCTCCCAGGCCAAGCGCCTCGGGCCGGAGCGGTTCACCGCCATGACGCGCCTCGACCAGAATCGCGCCCAGGCGCAGCTGGCCCAGAAGTCCGGTGTCGCCCTGACCGATGTCGACAGGATCATCATCTTCGGCAACCACTCCCCGACGATGTTCGCCGACTTCACGAACGCGACCATCTCCGGCAAGCCCGCCTCCGAGGTGATCGGCGACGACGCGTGGCTGGAGGGCGAGTTCCTGCCGACGGTCGGCAAGAGGGGCGCAGCGATCATCGCCGCCCGCGGCCTCTCCTCGGCCGCGTCCGCGGCGAACGCGGCCATCGACCACGTTCGCTCGCTGAACACGCCGGGTCCCGAGATCCACTCCATCGCGGTCCGCTCGGACGGCACCTACGGCTTCGACGAAGGCGTCTGGGCGTCGGTGCCGGTGCGCACCACGGCTCCGGGCACCTACGAGGTGGTCCGGGAGGGCTTCCCCCACGGTGAGTTCGCCGCCTCCAAGATCGCCGCGACCAACGCCGAGCTGGTCGAGGAGCGCGAGACCGTGAAGGACATGCTGGCCTAGGAGTCCGTCAAGAAGTCGGCCGCACGTCCGCCGGCTGCAAACCTTGGCCCTCTGGCGTCCGCGCCAACGCCGATGCCACCGGCATCGGCGTTGGCCGCGGCCATCCGGATGACTCGGTTTTCGCTCGGCGAGCCGCGCGGGCTTTGTTCCCTGACGCGCTCCTAGCCACGCGGGGCCTGCGCGTCCGCGCGGGCCCCGCAGATCTTCGCCCGCCCGCGGGCCGGGCGCCCCCGCGTCGCCGGGGGGTATCAAGCCCCGGGCGGCATCCTCCGATATCAGGGGAGCGCCCCGGTGGCGCGGCTCCCGATGATCCTCCCGCACTGATGCCGGGGAGGTGGGATCCCAGCACCGGGGTCGTGTGCTCCCATCGCCCCCCGCAGCCTCCGTCGCCCGTTGGGTCCGTGCCCGGTCGGCGTGCGCTCCCGCGCGCGCCGACCGGGGCCCGACCGGCGGCGTGGGTGACGCCTGATCTTCACGGAGGAAGATCTCATGGTCAGTGCCCATTCCCTCGGAGTGCTCCGCCTCGCCGGCGCCCTCCTCGCCGCCGGCTCTCTGATTGCGCTCGCGCCCGCCGCCCGCGCCGATGCGGCTGTGGCGTGCGACAGGTACGCCACGATCGGCGGCAGCGACGCGGCCTCGGGCTCCCAGAGCGCGCCGTTCCGCTCCGCCCAGAAGCTGGCCGACTCGCTCTCGGCCGGTCAGGTGGGTTGCCTGCAGGCCGGCGCAACCTTCGGCGGGGTCAGGTTCAACCGCAGCGGAATCACGCTCACGAGCGCGCCGGGCGGAGCCAAGGCCACCCTCCTCGGGAGCACAACGGTTCCCGACGCGGTGACCGACGTCGTGATCGAGAACCTCGTGCTGAACGGCCGCACCTCGGGTGCCCGGGTGAGTCCGGACGTCCAGGGCGACCGGACGGTCCTCCGAGGCAACGACATCACCAACGACAACACGGCGATCTGCCTTCACATCGGGTCCAACGCCGGCTACGGCATCGCCCACGACGTGGTGGTCGACTCGAACCGGATCTTCCGGTGCGGGCGCCTGCCCGCAACCAACTTCGATCACGGCATCTACGTCAACCACGCCTACGACACCCGCGTCACCAACAACTACATCTACGACAACGCCGACTATGGCGTGCATCTCTACCCGGGCGCCCAGCGCACCTACGTCGCCAACAACGTCATCGACGGCAACGGCCGGGGCGTCACGTTCTCGGGCGAGGGCGGCCTGGTCTCCAGCAACAACCTGGTCGAGGACAACATCATCAGCAACTCGCTGATCAAGCACAACGTCGAGTCGTGGTGGGCCTCGCAGGTGGGTGTCGGCAATCGCGCCGACCGCAACTGCCTGTGGAACGGCAAGCTCGGCAACGTTGCCGCCCAGATCGGCTTCACCGCGTCCGGCAACACGGTCGCCGACCCCCTCTACGCCAACCGCGCCGCCAAGGATTTCACCCTGGCCCCCGGCAGCCCCTGCGCCGGCAAGGGTCCCCGGGAGATCCAGTCGCCGACGCCCGCCCCACCGCCCTCGGCGCCTCCGAACACCGCGCCGACGGCCTCCTTCACCGTGAGCACCCTGACCCCCGCGCCCGGCGTGGCCGTCGTCTTCACCGATCTTTCGAGCGACCCCGACGGCACGATCGCCACCCGCGAGTGGGACCTGGACGGCGACGGCACCTATGAGGCCACCGGCACCGGTGTCACGCGCAGCTACTCGAGTGCCGGAGCCGTGACGGTGCGACTGCGGGTCACCGACGACGACGGGGCTGCAGCCATCGCCACCCGCACGCTGACCGTGAGCGCCCCCGCTCCCACGCCGACCCCGACGCCCACGCCGACCCCCACGCCGACCCCCACGCCGACCCCCGCTCCGCCCGCCGGGGATCTCCTCGCCAACGGCTCCTTCGAGGCCGGGCTCGCGGGCTGGACCACCTGGCAGGCCGCCATCAGCCAGGTGACCCTGCCCGATGCCCCGCACGGCACGTACGTGGCGCGCGTCGCCCGCACCACCGGCACCGCGTTCACCATCGATGACGCACCCACCTCTGTCGGCGCGGCCATCGGCGGCGCCCCCTACACCGGGCGCGCTCAGGTGAAGGCCGCCTCGCCCTCGTCCATCGGCAAGCAGGTCAAGCTCTACCTGCGCGAGCGCTCGGCCTCGGGCGCCACCCTGCGCACCCTCGCCGGCCCTGCCGTGACCCTCGGTGCCGGGTTCGTCCCGCTCACCGCCACGCTCACCGCCACGACCTCGGGCAACCAGATCGAGCTCTACATCGCCCAGTCAGGCGCCACCACCGGCGACGCCTTCTACGTGGACGCGCTGGCGCTGGGCACCGACTCGGACACACCGACGCCCGCTCCCACGCCGACCCCGACGCCCGACGCCGACCCCGGCCACGCCGACCCCGACGCCCACGCCGACCCCCACGCCGACCCCCGCTCCGCCCGCCGGGGATCTCCTCGCCAACGGCTCCTTCGAGGCCGGGCTCGCGGGCTGGACCACCTGGCAGGCCGCCATCAGCCAGGTGACCCTGCCCGATGCCCCGCACGGCACGTACGTGGCGCGCGTCGCCCGCACCACCGGCACCGCGTTCACCATCGATGACGCACCCACCTCTGTCGGCGCGGCCATCGGCGGCGCCCCCTACACCGGGCGCGCTCAGGTGAAGGCCGCCTCGCCCTCGTCCATCGGCAAGCAGGTCAAGCTCTACCTGCGCGAGCGCTCGGCCTCGGGCGCCACCCTGCGCACCCTCGCCGGCCCTGCCGTGACCCTCGGTGCCGGGTTCGTCCCGCTCACCGCCACGCTCACCGCCACGACCTCGGGCAACCAGATCGAGCTCTACATCGCCCAGTCAGGCGCCACCACCGGCGACGCCTTCTACGTGGACGCGCTGGCGCTGGGCACCGACTCGGACACACCGACGCCGGCTCCCACGCCGACCCCGACGCCCACGCCGACCCCGACGCCGACGCCGACCCCGACGCCCACGCCGACCCCGACGCCCACGCCGACCCCCACGCCGACCCCCGCTCCGCCCGCCGGGGATCTCCTCGCCAACGGCTCCTTCGAGGCCGGGCTCGCGGGCTGGACCACCTGGCAGGCCGCCATCAGCCAGGTGACCCTGCCCGATGCCCCGCACGGCACGTACGTGGCGCGCGTCGCCCGCACCACCGGCACCGCGTTCACCATCGATGACGCACCCACCTCTGTCGGCGCGGCCATCGGCGGCGCCCCCTACACCGGGCGCGCTCAGGTGAAGGCCGCCTCGCCCTCGTCCATCGGCAAGCAGGTCAAGCTCTACCTGCGCGAGCGCTCGGCCTCGGGCGCCACCCTGCGCACCCTCGCCGGCCCTGCCGTGACCCTCGGTGCCGGGTTCGTCCCGCTCACCGCCACGCTCACCGCCACGACCTCGGGCAACCAGATCGAGCTCTACATCGCCCAGTCAGGCGCCACCACCGGCGACGCCTTCTACGTGGACGCGCTGGCGCTGACCCGCTAGCCGCCGTCCGCAGAGAGGCCGGGCCATCCCGTCGCGCGCTTCGGCGACGGGGTGGCCTCGTCGCTAAAGATGGGTGGTGCAGGTGCCGATACGCGCTGGAATGCTTGGTGCCCGCCGTGCCCGCGACACATCGTCCCTGCTCGCCCTCGCCACCATCGGCGTGCTCGGCCTCGTCGCGACGGCGGTCCCCTCGGCCCATGCGGCGCCGGCGTGCACGCGCTATGCCGCCCCGGGGGGCAGCGATTCGGCATCGGGCTCGGCCTCGGCGCCCTACCGCAGCGCCCAGAAGCTGCAGGACAGCCTCGCCCCGGGCGAGGTCGGCTGCCTCGCCCCGGGCGCGACCTTCTCCGAGCGCCTGCGCGGGAATCGCGGCGGCCAGCCGGGGCGTCCGATCACCATGACCAGCGGCCCCGGCAACGGGCGGGCGACGCTGCTGGGTGAGCTGTTCGTGCCCGATGGCACCAGCGACATCGTCTACACCGACCTGATCATCAACGGCCGCACCTCGTTCCGGGTCAACCCGAGCATCAACGGCGACCGGATCACCTTCTCCAACAACGAGATCACCGACGAGAACCACGGGATCTGCTTCCACCTGGGCAAGCCCGGCGAGGGGGTGGCCGAGGACATCGTCATCGACGGCAACCGCATCCACAACTGCGGGCGCCTGCCGGCCACCGGCTTCGATCACGGCATCTACCTCAACACCACCCGCAACGTGCGCATCACCAACAACTACATCTACGACAACGCCGACTACGGGGTCCACCTCTACCCCGACGCCCAGGGCACCCTGGTGGCCAACAACGTCATCGACGGCAACGGCCGCGGGGTGACCTTCTCGGGCGAGGGCTCGACCGCCTCCAGCAACAACGTGGTCACCAACAACATCATCAGCAACTCCAGCAACACCTCCAACATCGAGTCCTACTGGGGCGGCCCGGTCGGCTCGGGCAACCGGGCCGAGGGCAACTGCCTGTGGAACGGCGCCAAGGGCAACATCGGCACCCAGACCGGCTTTGCCGTCTCCAACAACCTCTCGGTCGATCCGCTCTTTGCCAACCGCTCCGCCAAGGACTTCTCCCTGCGCCCCGGCAGCCCCTGCGCCGGCAAGGGGCCCGGCTCGGCGCTATCGCCGCAGACGCCGGGGCCCTCGTTCCGCTCGCCCGACTCGCCATTCGGCGGAGCGCCACCGACCACGGGTCCGACAGCGCCGGGGTCCGGTCCGAACCGATCCCGGGCGCGTGCGCGCGACCGCTCGATGTCGCAGCCCCTCACCCGGGGACAGCGCGCCGCGGGTCCGACGGCGGCGCCCACCCGCCGGCAGGTGGTCATCCACCGCCGCATGGTCCTCACGCTGATGAGGTCCGTGACCGGCCTCGAGCGGCGGGCCGAGGGGCGCTCGAGCCTCCGCATCCCGCGCGCCCTGCGCTCATCCTCGCGGTCCGTCGCCGGGCAGCTGCGCGTATCGCGATGGGGCGCCGCGGAGTCGCTGCGCCGCGTGACGATCCTGCTGAACGACGTGCGCGGCAGGAAGGCCGTACCGCTCGCCCGGACCCGTCGGGCGAAGGTCCGGCCCACCGTCGGCCAGATGCGAGCGACCGAGCGCCTGGCGCGGGCGGCGACCCGCCGCGCCCGCACCCTCGAGGGCATCCTGCCCTAGTCCCTCGCCTCGGCCGGCAGCCCCATCGAGGAGAGGAACAGCCCTCTCAATGCGGCGGTGTTGCGCTCGAGATCGTAGGCGTCGAGAACCCGTTCCCGTCCCGCCGCCGCCATCCGCGCGGCGTCCTCCGGGTCGTCGTGGATGCGCCGGATGGCCGCCGCGATCCCCTCGGCATCGCGCTCTGCCACGAGAAGGCCGGTGGCACCGTCGACCACCAGCTCGGGTATGCCCGACAGCGAGGACGCCACCACGGGGACCTCGCTGGCGAGCGCTTCCATCAGCGCAACCGGGATCCCCTCCATGTCCCCGTCACCGGTGGTGACGCTGGGTAGCACCATCGCGTCGCTGTCCTTCAGGGTCTCGCTCACCTGCTCGCGGCTGCGATGACCCATCAGGATGACGCGGTCCCCGAGGCCGAGCTCGGCGATACGGGCCTCGATCGCGCCGCGCATCTCGCCGTCGCCGATCAAGAGGCAGCGCAGGTCGATCCCCTCGGTGCGGAGGATGCCGATCGCATCCACCAGGTGGAGCTGCCCCTTCTTCTCGCGCAGGCCGGCGATGCACGAGAGCGTGAAAGGGCGCTCCTCGTGCTGGTGCGGCCGTGGAGTGAATGCTGTGAGATCGACCCCGCAGCGGATCACCGACGTCCGCTCGGCCGCCCAGGGTCCGTAGAGATCGGCGAACATCCTGCGGTTGAAGTCGGAGATCGTGACGACGAAGCGCGCGTCGCGGATCTTCTCCTCCAGCATCGACCGGTCCACGTAGATGTCGTGGGCGTGGGCGGTGAAGCTGTAGGGCAGCCCGGTCAGGTGGTGGATGACGTTGGCGGCGAGCGCCGGGTGGGTCGCCCAGTGCGCGTGCACGTGGCCGACGCCGGCCCGCTGCATCTCCCGGGCGAAGCGAGCGGCCAGCGGCACCACGACCAGCGCTCTCACGAGGAGCGGGCGCGAGCCGGCGTTTCCGCGCAGAGCGCGCCACCATGAGCGTAGGTACGCGCGCGGCGCCCGCCGGAGCCAGTGCACCTGCGCCGAGAGGGTCTCGAGGGACACGAGGTGGGCATAGCGCGTGCGCCGGGCGAGGGGCGCCGACTGCGGGTGCGAGGTCTCCTCGCCGCGGGGGCGCAGGGGGAAGATCTCGACGCGCACGCCCGTCCGCTCCAGCTCGATGATCTCGAACAGGATGAAGGTCTCGGTGACCGTCGGGAACGCCGACATGATGTAGCCGACGCGCGGGGCTTCGCCGCCGGGTGCTGACGCGGGGGGCATCATCGTCCGGGCACACTACCCGGGGGAGGATGGGAGCGGTTAGCGCGCTGCGAGGAAGAGGAGCAGCCCGAAACCGGTCGCGAGCGCGACGATGCCGGAGAGGATCTCAGTACGCCGCTCCGCGATGACGCTCGCCAGGATCCCCGCCGGGCGCTGCTCGGGGGCGCGGCGGAGGACGACGGTCGCTGCGAGCGCTCCGGCGGCCACCATCGCGCCGAGCAGCCACCCGATCACGCCGAGCCCACCTCCTCCGCCGCCATTCGACGAGCCACCCGCCGACGCGGCGGCTTCGGCGGCCCTGTCCTCGGCGTCCCGTGCAGCGAGGATCTCGCGATCCTGCGCACGCTGGGCGGCGAGGGCCGCCGCCCGGCGTGCGCGCGCCTGCTCCAGGAGCCGCGCGGCCTTCGCCCTCTTCGCTGCCGCCGCGGCCCGCGCGGCAGCGCGCCTCTTCTCGAGGAGCTCACGCTCGCGCGCCTGGCGTTCGCGGGCGAGGCGCTGGCGCTCGACGTCGGCTGCGCTCGGGCCGGATGGCACGGCCTCCGCCGGCGGTGTCACCTGAGGGGTCGGCGCGGGGCTCGGAGCCACGGGTGTCGGTGCCGGAGTCGGGGCGGGTGCAGGCCTGGGCGCGGGCTTCGGTGCGGGCCGGGCCACCGGCGGAACGGGATCGGGGCCGCCCGGCACGCCGATCTTCTGGGCGGACGCCATGCTCGTGACGGCCATGAGGGCGCCTACGGCGACGAGGGCCGCGACGACACCGGTGGTACGAGCACGGATTGCCACCAAGAGATTCTAATACTGCCGGAACCTCCATACCAGCATCAGGGGAACGATCACCCGCGCAACTTCCGGTAAAGGGCCTCCCAGCGACCGGCGACGCTCTCCAGGGTGTAGTCGGAGAGGGCGCGCCGCTCCGCCAGGCCGCCCAGCTCGGCGCGCCGCGCCGCGTCCTCGAGCAGACCGCCCATCGCCTCGGCGAGCGCCGCCGGTCGGCGGGGCGGCACCAGCACGCCGCAGCGCCCCTCGTCGAGGATCGAGGGCATCCCGCCGACCCGGGTCGCGACGATCGCCCTTCCCGCGGTCATCGCCTCGATGAGCGCGATGGGGCTGCCCTCGGAGTCGGAGGGCAGCACCACCACGTCGAGCGATCTCAGGACGTTGGCGACGTCCTCGCGCACACCGAGCAGGTGCACGGCGTCGCCGATCCCGAGCTCGGCGATCTGGGCTTCGACCTCCGCTCGCAGGGGTCCGTCCCCGGCGACGACCAGATGGGCGTCCGGAACCCGCTCGCGGAGCAGGGCGAAGGCCGCGACGAGGACGTCAACGGCCTTCATCGGGCGCAGCATCGCCACGGCGCCCACCAGAGGCGTCTCAGGCGAGAGGCCGAGCTCGTCGCGCAGGACCCCGGGGCTCGTGCGTAGCTCGTCGGGGTCGCGCAACAGGCCCGTGGCGATGGTGTGGACCCGGCGCCGGGGAACCCGCTCGAGCTCAACCATGCGGCGCGCGTCCTCCGGCGAGACCGCCACGAAGGCGGTGGCGAGCCGTCCGATCCAGAAGCCGTCGAGCAGCTTGCGGACCCGCTGGCCCTCGTAGGTCCAGGAGTGCTCGGTCGCGATGACCACCGGTACCCGCGCGAGGCGCCCGAGGAGCACGGCCCAGACGTTCGACCCGAACATGTGCGAGTGGAGCACATCGATCCGCTCGCGTCGGAGGTAGCGCACCAGCCTGAGCCAGGCGGCGGGCGAGAGCGTGCGCCGGCGCCCGAGACGCAGGACCCGCACGCCGACCTCGTGCGCGACGGGCACGCGATCGCTCCCGGGGTCCCTGCTCGCGCAGACCACGACCTCGCACCGCGGGCTCTCGAGCGCCCGCGCGAGGCCGACGGTGAAACGCTCGGCGCCGCCCCCGTGGACCGACTCGATGAGCATCACCACCTTCAGAGGGTCTCTCACGACGGGTCCCCCTCGCCTGCGGTGCTGCGGCGTTCGCGGAGCGCCCGCACGGCGCGGTGGAGACCGAGGGCGACGTGGCCCCGGCGCGAGAGCGGGGCGGTGGCGCGCACCATCGGCACCGCCCGCGAGATGAGATCCTTGTACGGCGCGGGCCCGGGGCCGAAGTCAACCGTCTCCACGCCCTCCTCGCCCAGGGCCTCGACCATCGCCAGCATGCTGATCCACCCGAGGGTCATCAGGTCCTCGCGGGAGCGGTCGAACGCTCCGGCGTACGCGACGGCGCCGCCCCCGTCTCCCACCAGGGCGAGATCCCAGGCCACCAACGGGCCGCCCTCGATGCTCACCTCGATGAGGCGGGCCCGGCCCTCGGCGCCCATCGCGGCGATCGCCCGCTCGGCGAAGCGGCGCCGGAGACCGGCCCCCGCGAGGAGGTTCGGTCCGTCGCCGGGGAAGTGCGCGACGTGGAAGTCGAGCAGGGTGCCGAGACGCGGCCCGATGTACGACCAGTCGGCCGACCATGCATGTGAGAGCGTGATGCCGCGATCGGCGGCCCGGCGGGCGGCGCGACCGGCCTCTTTGCGGCGCTTGCGGAGCGACCGCGGAGGGTCGGAGAGGGTGAGCCGCCAGGTCTCGGTGGGGGTCAGCCGCACGTGGGGGATCTGCGCGCGTAGCGCCTCGACCGCATCCTCGTCCGCGCAGAGGCCGTCGAGCAGGAGGATGTCCCCGGGCTCCGCCGCCATCGCCGACAGGAGCGCCGCGCGCGCGGCCGCGTCCTCCGCCGGGGGCTCGATGTCGAACCAGGCGTCGGCGTGGCCGAGGTGGCGCACGATCCGGAGTCCGCCGCGCGAGACCGTCTCGAGCGGCGACGCTGCGACGGTCTCGCCCCCGCGATCGATGATGATGCAGCGCGGCTCCACGTCCCGGCCCGCCTCGCGGCGCCACGCCTCGAGCCACGCGATCCGGCGCAGAGGATCGGCCACCGGGCGCCGTCCGACCAGGTCGTCCCAGCCGGCGTCGGAGAGATCTGCGAGGACCCGGTCGCCGGAGGCACGAGACGTTCCCAGGCCGCGCCCACCGTTCGCCGTCATCGCGCTCCCGCTCGTGCTCGACGGGGATCAGCCCCGCGCCTCAGCGTGTACGGTCTGAGGTCCGATCTGGTCCATCGGGACCCGGTCCCGGACGATCGAAAAGCATACCGACGAACGGGAGCACTGTGAGAACCATCATTGTCACTGGGGCCGCAGGTTATGTGGGCGGAACGCTCACGCGGCGACTCCTCGCGGAGCCCGACACGTCCGTGATCGGCATCGATCTCTGCGAGATGGAGCACGGCGCCGAAGGGGTTCGGGAGATCCTCGAGCACCCGCGCCTCACGATGGTGCGCGCCGATGTCCGCGACACCGCCGCGATCGCTCCGCTCCTGTCGGGCGCCGACGGGGTCGTGCACCTGGCCGCCGTCGTCGGGGACCCCGCCGGCAAGCGCGATCCGGATCGGACCCGCGCCATCAACATCGACGCCAGCATCGCGCTGATCGACGCCAGCCGCGCCGCGGGCGTCGGGCACTTCATCTTCGTCTCCACCTGCAGCAACTACGGCGTCTCGGACACCGACACGCTGGTGACCGAGGACGGCGCGCTGAACCCCGTCTCGCTCTACGCCGAGACGAAGGTCGCCGTCGAGCGGCGCCTGCTCGAGGAGAAGGAGCTGCCGGCCACCGTGTGCCGGTTCGCGACCGTCTACGGGGTCGCCCCCCGCATGCGCTTCGACCTCACCGTGAACCAGTTCGCGATCGAGGCGCTGACCGACGGCGTCCTCGAGATCTACGGCGAGCAGTTCTGGCGCCCCTATGTGCACGTCGAGGATGCTGCCCGTGCCATCCAGCTCGTGCTCGCCAATCCCGACAAGAGCGCCGGCAGGGTCTTCAACGTCGGCAACTCCGATGAGAACTACACCAAGGGGATGATGTACGAGCTCCTCAAGGAGCGCCTCCCGGAGCTGCGCGCCGAGTGGGTGACCATCAACGAGGATCCGCGCTCCTACAAGGTGAGCTTCCAGCGCATCGCCGACGAGCTCGGCTACGAGACCACCTGGACCGTGCCGGCGGGGATGGATCAGATCATCGCCCAGGCCCGCCTGGGCGCCTTCCCGGACCCGGGGGCGCCCCGCTTCCGCAACTAACGCTCCCACGCAGAGAGGCCCCCATCGAGCGCTCGATGGGGGCCTCTCTGCGTGGGGCGATCGCTCGTGGGGCGAGCTCAGGCTCAGGCGGCCCGGCTCATCTCGTCGATCGAGGCGTGCTGGAGGTTCCCGCCGAGCCGGCGGCTGCTGGGCTGACGGAAGGCGACGTGCCCGGCGAGCTCGCTCAGCTGGAGCTCTCCGCCCCGGAGCAGGGCGACGCCGGTCCACAGGATGCACTTCATGTCGAGGACCCAGCTCTGGTGATCGACGTAGTACTGGTCGATCACCAGCTTGGTCGGGAGCAGCGTGTTGAGGTAGAAGGCCTCGAAGTCATCGCCCACCAGGTGCTCGAACTCGGAGCGGTACCGGATCTGGCTGAGCCCCGTGATGCCCGGACGGACGGCGAGCACGCGACGGTAGGCCTCGTGGTGGGCCCTCACGTAGCGGGCGTCCTCGGGGCGGGGGCCGACGAAGCTCATGTCGCCCTTCAGCACGTTCCAGAGCTGGGGGAGCTCGTCGAGCTTGGAGTGCGCGAGGAAGCGACCCATGCGGGTGAAGCGCTCGTCCTGGCCCATGGTCAGGGCGGGACCCTTCGCCCCGTCGAACATCTTGCGGAACTTGAGCATCGGGAACGGCTCCTCGTGGCGACCGATCCGCTTGGCGCGGTAGAGGACCGGGCCGCGGGACTCGACCTTGATGGCCACGGCGAGCACGGCCCAGAGCGGCGCGGTGAGGATGAGCATGACCAGCGACAGGGCGATGTCCGTCGCCCGCTGGGCGATGTCGGTGCCGCGCGCCGGCCGGTCGCCGCCCGCCACCACGACGGGGAGGCCCTCCAGGCGGCAGAGCGAGAGCGATCCCTGAAGGCCCTCGAAGAGGCGTGAGACCACGGCCACCTGCGCTCCGGCGGCCCGGCATGCGCTGACCGCTCCGAGCAGCTCTCGATCGGGCGATCCGATGAAGGAGAAGACCACGAGGTCCACGGAGTGGGCCCGCACCAGGTGGTCGAGATCGGAGATGTCACCGAGCTGGGCGGCGTCGCGCGCGACTCCGCCGGTCGCGAGGCTCTGGTCATCGACCGTGCCGACGATGTCGAAGCCCCGGCGCCCCTCGGGGAGGGAGTCGATCAGGTGCTGCGCGATCTCGCCCGTGCCGACGATCAGCACCCGCCGCGGGCGATCGACCACGCGGTTGATGGCCACCGCGACCAGCCACGCCGTCCCGACGGCCGCCACCGCGAGGGCGAGGGCGTCCAGGGCGATCAGGCCCTCGAGCCTTCCCTGACCGACGATCGCAAGGAACATCGCGATCGTGAGCACCGCGCCGACCAGGTGGGCCGGGCGATAGCGTCGCACGAGCACCGATCCGCCGCGCTCGGCGGGCGGGACGGCCCATGCGACGACCGCCGCGCCCAGGATGCCGAGGGCTGCTCCGACCGTGAGGGCGACGCCGGTCGAGACCTCGGCGACCCAGGGGGCGATGTTGGCCGTCACGAGTGCGGCGACGAGTGCCTGGGCGCCGCGCGCCACGAACGGGAAGCGCCGTCGGGAGCCCTTCTCGGAGGCCGCGGCGGTGAGGTGCTGGTCAGACGGGAATGCGGTGTGTGTGCTCATGCGTCAAAGGTAGGCCGGGAGGGGCCACCCACGCGCGGGTCGGTCGGTTAGGTCAGGCCTGGCCCTCGGTGGAGTTCCGCCGACCCCCGCCCGCGGGTAGCGCCCCGCCGGCGCCCCCTAGCGAGCGTGCGTGCCGACCTCGGCCGGGAAGAGAGCGAGCACCCGATCGACGTCGGAATCGTCCATCGCCGGGTAGAGCGGCAGCGTCACCTCTCTGCGCGCGTAATCCTCGGTGAGGGGGAGCGGATCCTGGGGCTGGAACACCTTGAAGGCGTGGACCGGCTGGTAGTGCACGCTGGTCTGCACCCCGGCCTCGGCGGCACGGGCACGGACGTCCTCGCGGGCCTCGTCGCTCGGGGTGACGAGGGGGAGGATGTGGCAGGAGCTCATCTCGTCGAGCTCCTGGGAGAAGGGGATGAACCCCGACTCGGGGCTCTCCGCAAGGCCGCTGCGGTACCGGCCGACGAGCTCGCGGCGTCGCTCGAGCATGGCGGGCAACTTGCCCAGCTGCACCAGCCCGAGGGCCGCCTCCAGCTCGCTCGGGCGATAGTTGTAGCCGCGCTCGACCACGTCGTAGCCGCTCGCATGGCCGCGCTCACGGTCCCAGCTGGTGGCCGTCATGCCGTGCGCCCGCAGCAGGCGCATGCGCGCCACCAGGCGCTCGTCGTCCGAGGTGGCCATGCCCCCCTCGCCGGTGACGAGGTTCTTGTTGGAGAAGAACGAGAAGCACGAGATGTCGCCGAGGGAGCCGGCCGGCCCCTCGGGCGAGCGTGCGCCCGGGGAGTGCGCGGCATCCTCCACCAGGGCGAGCCCGTGGCGGTCGCACAAGGCGCGAAGCGCGACCATGTCGGCCACGTATCCGCCGTAGTGGACCGCGCAGATGGCCTTTGTCCGCGGTCCGACGAGGGCACGGACGGCCTCGGGATCGATCAGGGGAGTCTGCGCCGAGACGATGTCGGCGAAGATCGGCGTCGCACCCGTGTAGGCCACGGCGTTGGCCGTCGCGACGAAGGTCAGCGACGGGACGATCACCTCGTCGCCGGGTCCCAGATCGAGCGCGGCGAAGGCGAGGTGGAGTGCGGCCGTGCAGGACGACGCCATCACGCCGTTGCCGGAGCCCACGAATGCGGCGAACTCGCCCTCGAAGCGGGCCGTCCGCGGACCCATCGTGAGCCAGCCGGAGCGGACGACGTCGGCGACCGCCTGGGCCTCGGCCTCGTCGAAGCTCGGGGCGGAGAGGGGGAGCTGCTCGCTCACGCGATCACCCCGTGGGGCGCAAGCAGCTTGTCGCGGATCTTCTCGAAGTCGTCGATCGCCTGCTGGTAGTCCGAGTGGCGACCGATGTCGAGCCAGTAGCCCTCGAAGGGGTAGCCGGCGACCCGTCGCCCATCGGCGAGCAGGCGCCCGATCAGGGTGGGGATGTCGAGCTGCTCGCCCGGCGTGATGTAGTCGAGCGCCTCGGGCTCGAAGACGTAGACGCCCATCGAGACGGTCGAACTCGATCTCCGGCTTCTCGCGATAGCTCGTGATCTCGCGCGCCGCGCCAACGCTCTCGCCGAGGTCGAGGACCCCGAACTCGACTTTGATCGGACGGCGCATCACCGCGATCGAGAGCACCGCACCGCTCTCCTCGTGGGCTGCCACCAGATCTCCGAAGCGCAGCGTGGTGAGCAGGTCGCCGTTCATGACGATCAGGCGGCGCGAGCGCACCTCCTGCGGCAGGAACGCGAGCGGGCCGACGGTGCCGAGGGGAGTGCTCTCCTGGATGTAGCCGACATCCATCCCGTAGCGCTCGCCGGTGCCGCAGTAGGCGCGGATCAGGTCGGCCATGTGGCCGACCGCGAGGGTGGCCTCGTTCCATCCCTGGGCGTGGAGCTGCTGGAGGAGCACGTCGATGATCGGCCCGTCGCCCAGCGGCATGAGCGGCTTCGGGAGGACGGATGTGAACGGGGCGAGGCGCGTGCCCTTGCCCCCTGCCAGGATCACAGGGGAGGGAAGCCCTCCGGGGTTGCCGGAGTCGTGCCGTGTGCCGCTGATCGACCGTGACTGCGCCGCGTCCGTGCTCATGTGTCTCCTCTCATCGGGCGAGGCCGCCCCCGGTCCGCAAGTGGGCCGGTGGGTCGACTTCGCTTTCCCGATTGCGTGTGGGCTCACACTGGCACGGCACCGCCGAACCGGGAACGGGTCGCAGGCATAGTCCCATGACTATGCGTTTGTACGGGTATCCAGATGCTTTCATGAACGCACTCCGCACGAGCCCACGGCCGTCGGAAACCGGACGGGAGGGCGCGATGGGGCCAGCATCGGAGATCGTAGGGGGGCCGGTCGCCTCCCCACCGGCTCACGGCGGGTTCCGCCTCAGGGGGGCGACCCGACGCATCGGCCTCGCCGGCCTCGCCGGGCTCACGCCCGCCCCCGTCACCGACGCCCTCTGGGGGCGCGATCGCCTGACGGTGCTCGCCTATCACCGCATCCTCGATCCCGCGGAGTCGGGCGGGCTGGAGTTCGATCCGGGGGTGGTCAGCGCCACGCCGGAGATGTTCGAGCGTCAGATGCGCCATGTCGCCCGGAACTTCAGCGTCATCGGCCTGTCCGATCTGGACGACCACCTCGCCACCGGCCGCGCCCTGCCGGATCGTCCCGCGCTCATCACCTTCGACGACGGCTATCGCGACAACTACGACGCGGCCTTCCCGGTCCTGCGGGCGATGGGCCTTCCCGCCGTGATCTTCCTGATCACCGGGGCGATCGGGACCGACCGGGTGATGTGGTGGGACGAGCTGCCCTACCTGCTCGCGAACACCGCGCTGTCGCGGGCCGAGCTGCCGCTGGTCGGGGTGCGGGAGCTGGCGGCGGGGCCGGACCGCGCCGCGCTTCGAGCGGACCTCCTGCGCGCCCTCAAGGAGGTTCCCGACGAACGCCGAGCCACGGCGATGGAGGAGTTGCGCGTGGCGCTCGGCGTGGCCGCCCCCCGCCTCTCCTCGCCGCTCTTCATCGGATGGGACGAGGTCGAGGACCTCGTGGCGCACGGCGTGGAGTGCCAGCCCCACACGGTGGATCACCCGCTCCTGACCCGGGTCAACGACCGGCGCGCCCGCGACGAGGTGGCGCGCTCCGCCGCGGACATCGCCGAGCGGACCGGGCGCACGGCGCGGGCGTTCGCCTACCCGAACGGCAGCTACGACGCCTCGACCCTCGATGCCCTCCGGGCCGCCGGCATCTCGATCGGGTTCACCATGCGCTTGGGCCCCTGCAGGGCTGCCGCGGTGGGGAGCTCTCCGCTCGAGATCCCACGGGTCGCCCTGGAGGGTCGCGACACGTGGGACCTCTTCCGGCTGAAGGTCTCGGGCGTCGTCTCGACCGTCTTCCGCGCCGCACGCTGGCGGCCGGGGAGGTCGCGCCGCTCGTGAGCGGGACGCTCGGGGCATCGGAGCGCGAGGCGCCCTCCCTCCGACTGCGGGCATCGGCCATCGCGGCACCCGATGGCGGCCTGCTGCTGTTCGCCGGGGTCTGCCTCGCGCTGGCGGTGGTCATCTACGTGCTCGCGCTCGGGGCGGACGACCTGCTGCGCGCCGACGCGAACCTGCGCTTCCCGCAGATCGTGGGCGACTGGCGCCTGCGCGACGACGCCTCGCAGGCCTTCTCGCGCGGGTCCGGGGTGGCCTTCATCTGCGCGGGGGCGCTCCTGCTCGCCGGCAGCCTGGCGGGGGGGATCGGTCGCGCCGGGATCGTCGCCGCAGTGGTCGGCGCGGGCCCGCTGGCCGGGTGGGCCCTCAGCGGGCTGCTGGCGTCGACCGACCCGGTCGGGGGAGAGGCCCTGCGCGCCACCGAGGGGGCCTTTCCGAGTGGTCACGCCACGATTGCCCTCTCGCTCGGGCTCGGTCTCGTCGTCGCCCTGCCGGCGCGCGCCCGCATCCTCGGCGGAATCGCCGCCGTCGCCGTCGCGGCGTGCGTCGCGGTGGCTGTGGTCGCGCTGGGGTGGCACTACCCCAGCGACGTCGCGGGCGGGTTCCTCGTGAGTCTCGCCGGGGCGGCGGTCGTCGTGGCGATCGCGGCCCCCGATCGTCCAGCCCTCGCGGGAGGGGGCTCCATCCGGTCGTCGGTCGCACTGGCGAGCGGAGCCGTCGCCGTCGCCGCGGCGATGGGGGTCGCGGGGCTCGCGCTGCTGCCCGATGAGTCCGCTGGCGGGTTCGTCGATGCGCACCCGCGGTTCATCGCCTACGTCGCCACCACCACCCTCCTGGTCGTCGCAGGTGTCGCCATCTTCGCCCTCATCCTCGGGGCCGCCCGCCGCCGCGGACAATCCATCAAAATCTAACAACAACGCGTATTGACTCACCGCGGACCCATGGACATACTCGGCCCCGCCAATCGAACGGCATGACCGTGTGGTGCGCCTCAGACCCGTCCGGTGGCGGGTCCGCTGGAGGCGAGCAGTTCGGTGGTGGCTCTCGCCACCGCCCTCGCCGCGCCGATTGCTCCGTGCCCAACGAAAGGACGCCGACTTGCCCCACAGGGCCCGGCTCTCCCTTCCCCTGCTCCGAACGGCTGTCGCGCTCACCCTCCTCGGCCTCGTCGCGACGGCGGTCCCCTCGGCCCATGCGGCGCCGGCGTGCACGCGCTATGCCGCCCCGGGGGGCAGCGATTCGGCATCGGGCTCGGCCTCGGCGCCCTACCGCAGCGCCCAGAAGCTGCAGGACAGCCTCGCCCCGGGCGAGGTCGGCTGCCTCGCCCCGGGCGCGACCTTCTCCGAGCGCCTGCGCGGGAATCGCGGCGGCCAGCCGGGGCGTCCGATCACCATGACCAGCGGCCCCGGCAACGGGCGGGCGACGCTGCTGGGTGAGCTGTTCGTGCCCGATGGCACCAGCGACATCGTCTACACCGACCTGATCATCAACGGCCGCACCTCGTTCCGGGTCAACCCGAGCATCAACGGCGACCGGATCACCTTCTCCAACAACGAGATCACCGACGAGAACCACGGGATCTGCTTCCACCTGGGCAAGCCCGGCGAGGGGGTGGCCGAGGACATCGTCATCGACGGCAACCGCATCCACAACTGCGGGCGCCTGCCGGCCACCGGCTTCGATCACGGCATCTACCTCAACACCACCCGCAACGTGCGCATCACCAACAACTACATCTACGACAACGCCGACTACGGGGTCCACCTCTACCCCGACGCCCAGGGCACCCTGGTGGCCAACAACGTCATCGACGGCAACGGCCGCGGGGTGACCTTCTCGGGCGAGGGCTCGACCGCCTCCAGCAACAACGTGGTCACCAACAACATCATCAGCAACTCCAGCAACACCTCCAACATCGAGTCCTACTGGGGCGGCCCGGTCGGCTCGGGCAACCGGGCCGAGGGCAACTGCCTGTGGAACGGCGCCAAGGGCAACATCGGCACCCAGACCGGCTTTGCCGTCTCCAACAACCTCTCGGTCGATCCGCTCTTTGCCAACCGCTCCGCCAAGGACTTCTCCCTGCGCCCCGGCAGCCCCTGCGCCGGCAAGGGGCCCGGCTCGGCGCTGGCGCCGATCGGCGGCGCGTCCGCAGCCCCCACGCCCGGAGCGGGCGCTCCGGCGCGCGCGCTGCGCAAGCTGCGCCTCTCGTTGACGTGGTTACCCGGAAGGACCCTGGTCGTCAGGGCCAACGCGCGCGTCTCGGGCCGCGTCAAGATGGTGGTCCGCTCCGGTAGGACGATCCTCGGCAGCTGCACGCGCCGCGCGATCGCCCGGGGAACCGTGCGCTGTCGCTTCTCGGCACGGCGGGCAGCGTCGTCCAAGCGCGTCGTGGTGTCGGCGACCCTCGACCCGCGCGGTAGCGCGGCCAACGTCCGCGTCCGCGCGGCCCGCAAGGTCCCGCAGCCGAGCACGCTGACGGCGCAGGCCACCTGGACGACCGGGCGACCGCTCGTGCTCGGCATCCGCTCGCGTGTCGCCGGGCAGATCACCATGGCGGCCAGCAGCGGCTCGCAGCGCCTCGGCCAGTGCCGCAAGAGGGTGGCCCGCGGCAAGTCGGTCTCGTGTCGCTTCAACGTGAGCGCCCTGTCGCGCGACTCGAAGGTCGTGTTGACGGCCGCCCTGCGGCGCGGCTCGGGCAAGCCGCTGACCATCCGGCTCACCAAGAGGCTCGGCTGATGCAGGGGTGAGCTCGCAAGGTCCGTCTCCGCTGGTCACCGTGATCATGCCGATCCGCAACGAGGAGGCGTTCATCGCGCGCAGCCTCGGAGCGGTGCTGGAGCAGGACTACCCGGCCGAGAGGATGCAGGTCATCGTCGCCGACGGGATGTCGGACGACGCCACCCGCGCGGTGGTCGGGCAGTTGGCGGCGGCTCACCCGGGCCACACCGTCGAGATCGTCGACAACCCCGGCCAGATCGTCCCGACCGGCTTCAACGCGGCTCTCGAGCGCGCTCGCGGAGATGTCATCGTCCGGGTCGACGGTCACACGATCATCGATCCCGACTACGTCGCGCAGTGCGTCTCGGCGCTGGCCGAGTCCGGAGCGGACAACGTCGGAGGCCGCATGGATGCGGTCAGCAACAGCCCGGTGGGTGAGGCGATCGCCCTCGCGACCTCCTCCCCCTTCGGAGTGGGCAACTCGCAGTTCCACTACGCGGAAGGCCAGCACTGGGTCGATTCGGTCTACATGGGCGCCTGGCCGCGCGAGGTCTTCGAGCGGGTCGGCCGCTTCGACCCCGAGATGGTCCGAAACCAGGATGACGAGTTCAACTACCGCCTGAGCTCGAGCGGGGGCCGGATCCTGCTGACCGACCGGATCCGCTCGCGCTACTACAGCCGCAGCTCGCTGCGCGCGCTGCTGCGCCAGTACCGCCAGTACGGTCACTGGAAGGTGCGGGTGCTGCAGAAGCATCCTCGTCAGATGAGCGCGCGCCAGTTCGCACCGCCCGCACTTGTCGCCGGGCTCGCCGGCGGGGCGCTCCTGGCGCCCTTCAGCCGACCGGTGCGCCGTCTCTGGGCCTTGCTCGTGGCGGTGTACGCCGTGGCCAACCTGGGGGCCTCGCTGTCGATCGCACGCCGTTCGGAGCTGCGATACATGCGGTTCCTGCCGATCGTCTTCGGGGCGTTGCACCTCGGATACGGCGCCGGCTTCCTCGGCGGCCTCGTCCGCTTCCGCAAGCGCTGGGGCGGATAGGCCCGGGCGCTGCGGACACCCTCCGGGCGTTCGCGGTTTCTGGTGTTTTTTCGACCAGCCGTCCTCCGAAGGTCGAGGAGGCAAACCCCCCGTACGACCCTGCCCCCGGCCTGCGACGGCGGCGAGTATTCGTCTCGTTCAATTGGAAGATGACGAACGGAGTTCCGAAATGACGGTACGAGACCACCTGGGACGGAGCCTCGCGGTGGGCGGTGCGCTCGCAGTGCTCGGCGCCGGCGCGCTGACTCTGAGCGAGCGCGCCCTGGCCGTTGCTCCTCCCGCCACCGCGGGGGCGAACGGGGCCACGCTCGTCGCCAGCAGCGCGGGCGCAGAGAACAACAAGCCGATCGGCCCGCTCGCGGGCACGGTGACCACGTCCAGCATCACCGTTCCCGAATCGGCGCAGACCTACCTGCGCGACCTGGACGTGCGGACCTTCATCGAGCACTCGGCCTCGGGCGACCTCGACATCGAGATCACCTCGCCGGCGCGCCCGGGCCAGACGGCGCGGACCGTGAAGCTCGTCCTCCGCCCGAACGGCATCGCCGGCGTCGACAACGTCTTCAAGGGGACGCTGTGGGACGACTCCTCGCTGAACCCGGTGAGCGACCTGAGCGCCGCCCTGCTCGGAGCCGACTCGCCCCAGGCCGACCTCACCCCCGAGGGGGCGCTCGGCCGCTTCGTGGGCATCGACCCGCGTGGCACCTGGACGCTCAAGGTCACCGATCAGGTTGACGCCCCGGGCGACCCGGCCACCGACGGCGGTACCCTGACCGGCTGGAGCCTCGAGCTCGCGACCCAGGATGTGGCGCCGGTCGTCGCGCCGACGGTCACGGCGCAGACCCCGGCCGGCCCCGCCGTCGCGATCCCCGACTCACCGGCCGCGGGGATCACGTCGTCGATCACGGTCGCCGGAGCCAAGAACTACCTGACCGACGTCAACCTGGTCACGAACATCTCGCACGCCGACTCGGGCGACCTCGAGATCCGCCTCTCGCACGGGGGCCGGACCGCCCTGATCGCCTCGAAGGTCAACGGCGGCACGGTGTTCTACACCGACCGCACCTTCGACGACTCGGCGTCGACGCTCGTGAGGCAGGCGACCGACGCGCCGGGCTCGGTCGTACCCGAGGGCGCCCTGTCCGCGTTCCGCGGCATGGACCCAAACGGCGTCTGGACGCTCACGGTGAGCGATGTCGTGCCGCTGACGACGGGCACGCTCAATTCCTGGAAGCTCAACATCGGCGCCGCCGACTCCAGCGCACCGCCGCCGGTCGTGCCGCCGGTCACGCCCCCGGTCGTGACGCCCCCGGTCTCGCAGCCGCCGGTCGTCATCCCGCAGGGCGCGACGCCACTCAAGCTGAGCGTGCGCAAGCTCGTGGTCAAGAAGTTCCGCGCGAAGAGCAGGATCCAGCTCAGGATAACGTGGCGCAACGGCACGGGCCGCGTGACCTACAGGGCCATCCTGAGCACCAAGATCGGCAAGAAGAACGTGCGCAAGATCGTGAAGGGCGCCGGCAAGGCAGGAAACCGAACCGTCAAGAAGACGGTGAGAGTTCCCAAGAAGTGGAGGGGCAAGAAGGTGACCGTCAGGCTGATCGTCAAGAACAGCGGCAAGACGATCGTCCGCAACAAGAAGATCCGCCGCTTCTAGTGCGCTCGGAGCGGGGATGCGGGCCGGATGGCGTCCGCATCCCCGCCGAGGCGGACCGGGCAACCGGCGCACAGTCCGGGGGGGCGCGTAAGCTTGCGCAAAGTTGCCGAGCCCCTCAGCTCCGCTGGAACCCGATCGGACCATCTGGAGGTCGATTTCGATGACGCAACACGTGAGCGCCAAGCCCTTCTCGGTGAGGTGGCTGATCGCCTTCCTCGTGCTCCTGGCGGGGATGCTCGCGCTGCAGGCCTCCGTTGCCGCAGCCGCCGTCCAGACCCAGACCTACACCGGCCAGGACGATGGACCCACCCCCGACATCTACCGCTCCGACATCGGGACCTTCTTCCAGCCGGACGGATCTCCCGCGTCGCTCGTGGGTCAGGCCGGCACGATCAACCTGACACTCGACGGCACCCCGGTCGTCAGCTTCTGCGTTGACGCCACCTCCGGCCTCAACACCGGCACCGTCCAGTCGGACGTCCAGGAGGTACCCCTCGACACCGTTCAGAATCGGGCAATCCTCTACGTGGTCCAGAACGGTGCGCTGGTGGGTCCGCCCACGCCGGCGAAGCAGCAGCGGGCGGCACTCAGCCAGACCGCGGTCTGGGTGCTCGACGGAGACCTGCGCGAGGTCAACCCGACCAGCGACCCCGCCTTCAACGCCGAGGTCGCCGCCCTGGTCGCGGCGGCGCGCGCCGCCGCCGCCACTCCGGCTTCGCTCGGCCTCTCGGCGAGCGCGCCGGCTCCCGGGGCCACCACCTCCACCATCACGGTGACGGGCCGGGCCGGCGCCGCGGTCTCGCTCTCCATCACGGCCGGCACGGGGACCCTCTCGACCGGCGAGGTCACCCTCGGCCCGGATGGCACGGCAACAGCCACCCTCACCTCGGCGGCTCCCGGAAGCGTCACCGTCGGCGCCTCCACGGCCGGCGACGGCGTGTTGGTCCGCGTGACGCCGCTCCGGGGCAGCCAGGCGACCGTGAACGCGCGGCCCTCCACGCTCACCGCCTCAACCGCCGTCACGTTCGCGGCGGCGCCGGTGACTCCCGTCACGCCGGCTGCGACTCCCGCCGCCCCGACGGTCCCGGTCGCCGCGACCTCCGGGAAGCTGACCCTCCGGATCAGCAAGGGCGGCCCGAAGCGCGCCAAGGCGCTCGGCCTCGTGCGCTACCGGATCACGGTGAAGAACACGAGCAATAGGGCGGCAACCGGTGTCGTCCTCCGGGATGTGCTCCCGGGCGGCCTCACCTTCGTCCGCTCGAACCGCAAGAGCTCCATCGCCAAGCGCTCCGTCGTGGTGAAGCTCGGCCGCATCCCTGCCGGCGCGAGCCGGACGACCTATGTCTGGGTGCGCGCCAACGCGAACGTCCGCGGGGCCCGCACCAACGTGGCGAGGGTGAGCGGCATCAACGTGCGCAACGCCTCCGCCTCAGCTCGGACGGCGTTCACCCCGCGGCCCGTCCGGGTCCAGCCCGCGGTCACCGGCTGACCTCGCGTCGTCTCCTCACCCCGCCGCCGGCTGCCGGCGGCGGGGTGAGGGCGTCGCGCGCATACCTGACCGAGACGATCGCGAGGTCGCGGGATGATCGATGAAGCACGCAGCCAGATCGCCCGCGTGCGCTACGGGCTCGGCTGGCGCCTCCGCTCGGGGGCGGCACGCGGCGCGCGCACGGCGGAGATCCTCCGCCTGAGCGCGCGAGAGAGCGGTACCGCGCTGCCGCGGACGGCGGCGCGGGCGGCCGCACTCGTCCGGCGGCGCGGCTTCACCCTCGATGAGGCCTTCACCCTCGGCCTGCTCGACCCCGATCGGCCCGATGAAGAGGTCACGCGAACGGTGAGCAAGCGGGAGATGATCCGCGAGCAGGCTCGCCTCAACCCGAACGAGTTCTGGTACCTGACCGAGGACAAGGCGATCTTCTACCGGCACGCCGAGGCGATCGGGCTCCCCGTGCCGACGCTCTACGCGATCCTCTGCCAGTCGGGCCCCGGGTGGTCCCACACCGGCGCCCAGCTGGCCGAGCCCGCCGACTGGGACGGCCTGTTCGCCCATGGCCTGCCGGACACCTTCGTGATCAAGCCGGCTCGCGGTTACTACGGCCTGGACGTTCGCGTCATCGAGCGCCGCGGCGATCGCCTGATCCAGCTCGGCGCGGGGGAGGTCACCCCGTCGGAGCTCCGCCGCCAACTGGTCGACAACCGCCAGTTCCACGTGCATGTCGTGCAGGAACGGCTCACCAACCACGCCGACATGCCCGGTGGGCGCGACGCCCTCCAGACCGTCCGGATGGTGACGCTCGTCGATCGAGACGGATCCGTCCACGTGATCTGCGGCTTCTTCAAGACGGCGCTGAGCGGCGCGGTGATCGACAACTTCCGCCTCGGCCTCACCGGCAATCTCACGAGCCCGGTCGATCCTCGCGACGGCACCTTCCTCGAACTGATCGCAGCGGGGCCGGGTGGTGTGCTGCGCCAGGTGGACCCGCCTCCGGGCACCGGCGCGCCCCTTCCGGGGACGCGCATGCCGATGTGGGACGAGTGCCGCGCGGCGGTGATCGCCGCCGCCTCCGCCTTCCTGCCGATGCGCACGCTCGGCTGGGACGTCGCCGTGACGCCGGAGGGCGTGCGGATCGTCGAGGCCAACATGTGGTGGGATCCCGTCGGCCACGTCGAGGGCGTGTACGACGCCCTGGAGCAGCTGAAGCGCGCCTGAGGGCGTCGCCGAGGGATCGGGCGGGACGACCCGATCCCTCAAGCAGCCGTCGGGCTACGAGCCGAGCGCCTCCTGCACGAGGGCGGCGACGGCCGTCGGGCTCTCGCCGACGCGCACGCCGCGCGCCTCGAGCGCCTCCTTCTTGGCCTGCGCGGTGCCGCTGGAGCCGGTGATGATGGCTCCGGCGTGTCCCATCTGCTTGCCGGGAGGCGCCTGGAAGCCGGCCACGTAGCCGACCACCGGCGTGGACATGTTCGCCGCGATGTAGTCGGCCGCCCCCTCCTCCTCGCTGCCCCCGATCTCGCCCACCATCACGACGAGGTCGGTCTCGGGGTCGGCCTCGAAGCGGGCGAGCATGTCGATGAACGAGCTCCCCACCACCGGGTCGCCTCCGATGCCAACGACGGTGCTCTGGCCGATCCCGAGGAGCGCGAGCTCCTTGGAGATCTGGTACGTGAGCGTGCCGCTGCGGCTCACCAGGCCGACCCGCCCGGGCTGGAAGACCTGCGTCGGCATGATGCCGACGCTCGCCACCCCGGGGCTGATGACGCCCGGGCAGTTGGGGCCGATGAGGGTCTTGTCGCCCCGCTTGAGGTGCGTATAGACGCGCAGCATGTCGTGGGCGGGAATCCCCTCGGTGATGCAGACCACGACCTCCACGCTGCTGTCGAGCGCCTCGAGGATGGCGTCCGCCGCGAATCGGGGCGGCACGAAGACCATCGCGGTGTTGGCCCCGGTGGCCTCGGCCGCGTCGTCGACCGTGTTGAAGACCGGGATCCCGTCGACGTCCTGGCCGGCCTTGCCGGGCGTGACGCCGGCGACGACCTGCGTGCCGTACGCCTTGTTGCGGGTGGCGTGGAATGCGCCCTCGCGGCCGGTGATGCCCTGCACCACGAGCTTGGTCGATGCATCGACGAGGATGCTCATGCGGTCTCCTTCGCCAGTTCGACGGCTCGTCGTGCGGCCGAGAGCATCGTCGTCTCGACCACGATGTTGGCGGGGGCCCGCTCGGCGATGATCGCCCGGCCCTCCACCTCGTTGGTTCCGTCGAGGCGCACGACCGTGGGCAGGGTCGCCCCGAGCTGATCGAAGGCGGTCAGGAGGCCTTCGGCCACCTCGTCGCAGCGGGTGATGCCCCCGAAGATGTTGATCAGGAGCACCTTGACCTTGTCGTCGCTGAGCAGCACCTCGAGGGCGGTGACCACCTCCTCGGCCTTCGAGCCACCGCCCGCATCGAGGAAGTTGGCGGGGCGGCCGCCGGCCAGGGCAACGACGTCCAGGGTGCTCATGACGAGTCCCGCGCCGTTGCCGAGGATGCCGACGTCGCCGTCGAGCTTCACGTAGGTGACCCCGCGCTCCTGGGCCATCCGCTCCTGCGGGTCCAGAGGAGCCACATCACCGATCTCGGAGAGCTCGGGGTGGCGGTGCACGGCGTTGCCGTCGATCGTCACCTTGGCGTCGAGGGCGACCACCCGCCCATCCTCGGTGAGCACGAGCGGGTTGATCTCGACGAGCATCGCATCGAGCGAGACGAAGGCCTCGTAGAGCGTGCCGAGCACGGAGATGACTCCCCGGATCGCCTCGTCGTCGATCTTCGCGTGGTAGGTCAGCCAGCGCGCGTCGTGCGCCTGGAAGCCGATCAGCGGATCGATATGGCGCCGGACGAGGGCCTCGGGGCTCGATGTGGCGACCTCCTCGATGTCCATTCCGCCGACGGCCGAGAGCATCACCAGCGGGCGCCGCGCCGCGCGGTCGAACGTGACCGAGGCGTAGTACTCGCGCTTGATCGCCGAGGCCTCCTCGATCCAGACGCTCCGCACGATGTGGCCGCGGATGTCCATGCCGAGGATGGCCTGCGCGTGCTCCGCCGCCTCGTCCGGAGACTCGGCCAGCTTGATGCCGCCGGCCTTGCCTCGCCCGCCGATCTGCACCTGCGCCTTGACCACGACCCGCCCGCCGATCGCCTCGGCGGCCGCTCGCGCCCCCTCGGCCGTCTCGGCCACCTCTCCACGGGGGATGCTGATTCCGTGATTGCCCAGCAAACGCTTGCCCTGGTATTCGAGAAGATCCACGCGGCTCCCTTGTCGCCGAAGGAGGTGCCCGTGCTCGGGCATCCGGTTAGGGGCTCGCGCCCCATGGCCTCACGGCCGCCGGACATCCTACCCCCCGGCCGGGTCCGGCAGCGAGCGCGGCCCCCCGGTCGGCGGGCGCAACTCGACCTTCGACAGTTCCAGGACTACGGGGAGTAGGCAACAATGATTGCGTTCTCGTGCCCACACCATCACTCATCGGCCATGCCGCGGTTCTCGCCGGCGCGGTCGGCATCAACTTCGACGACCTGCGCCGCCGCGCCGGGACCGTCGTGGACGCCTACCGCCGGCGCGGACCGGCCGGTGCCGCGATGGCCGTGGCCGGGCGGCTGCCCCGTCGCCTCATCCGGATCGAGTGGTACTCGCTCTTCGAGACTCTCACGCCGGGCGATCCCGGGGTGCCCGCCTGGCCGGGCGCACGCAGGGCCGACGCCGACGACGTGGCCGATCTCGCCGACCTTCGTGGCGCGCCCGAGGCGGGCATACGCGAGCGGCTCGACCGCGGCGACCGCGCCTACCTCGTCCACGACGACGGCCTCCTGGTGGGGCAGATCTGGTACCGGGCCGGATCCTGGCGCGAGGACGACATCGAGTTCTCGCTGGCCGACGACGAGCGCTGGGGTTTCGACTCTTTCGTGCGGCCGACCCACCGCGGCCGGCACATCGGCCCGCGGCTCGCGGTGCACGCCCTGCTCGACCTCCAGGCAGGCGGGGTTCGCCGGGTGGTGTCGGTCATCGACCACCTGAACGCCGCCTCGCTTCACGCGGCCAAGCGGTACGGCGCCCAGCCGCTCTCCTCGATCATCACGATCGCCGTCCCCGGCCTCGAGCTCGTGCGCGAGCGACTGCAGGGCGCAGCGCACGGCGCCTGGACCGGGCATCCCCGCGACCGGCCGCTCGTACGCCGCCCTCCCGCGACCCCCGCTCGCCGATGAGCGCTCCTCCCCCGGCGGGCGAGCGCCGCGCTCCGCTCGAGGCGGACCCGGCGGACACGGCTCTCGAGGCCCTCACGCCCGCGCTCGAGCGCGAGTGGGAGGCCCTCGCGCGCCGCACCAGCGCGTCGCCGTTCCTGCGGCCCCGCTACCTGCGGGTATGGCTCGACTCCTTCGGCGACGGAGGCTCGCCGGAGCTGGTCGCCGCGCGCCGGGCGGGGGCACTGGTCGGCGCCATGGCCGTCGTGCGGCGGGGCAGGATCCTGGCCACGCCGGGGAACTTCGAGACGCCGGCCGAGGGCATCGTGGCCGACGACCGCGAGGCCGCCGGCGCCGTCGCCCGGGCCGTGCTCACCACCGGCTCGCGGCGAGTCGATCTCCAGCATCTCGCCGACGGCCTCTCGCTGCGGGCCCTCGGGGGCGCCGCCGAGTCGCTCGGCCATCGGGTGGTCACACGCGTCACCATGCGCAGCCCGGTGGTAGACACCGGAATCGGCTGGGACGGGTACTGGGCCTCGCGCTCGCGCAACCTGCGCCACAACGTCAATCGCTGCGGGCGGCGGGCGGGGGAGGCGGGCGAGTTCGCGTTCGAGGTGGTGTGCGACCCCGACCCCGGCGCGCTCCACGACCTCCTCGAGGAGGGCTTCGCCGTCGAGGGCTCGGGCTGGAAGGCGGAGCGCGGCACCGCGATCGCCACGAGTCCGCTCACGCGCGGCTACTACACCGATCTCGCGAGATGGGCGGCCGAGGAGGGGTGGCTGCGGCTGAGCTTCCTGCGGATCGACGGCCGGCCGATCGCCTTCTGCCTCAGCGTCGAGGCCTTCGGGGTGCACCACGCGCTCAAGATGGGCTACGACGACGGCCTCCGGCGCCTCTCCCCGGGGATGCTGCTGCTCCACGGGATGATCAAGCGCGCCTTCGATGAGGGCATCGGGTGCTTCGACTTCGCGGGGCACGACGAGCCCTACAAGATGTCGTGGGCCACCGGCACCGAGGAGTACGTCTCGATGACCGCCTTCCCCGCCTCCGCGCTCGGGTGGGCGACCCACCGCACCGAGGTCGCCCGGATCGCTCTGGCCGAGAGCGCCCTGCGCCCGGTGCTCGAGCCGGTCGCCGTCGTGGTACGGCGCGCCGGCCGGCTGGCCTCCGCGCTGGCCGGCCTGAGGCCGGCGCGCCACCGCGCCGTCCGGGCGGATGATGCCGTCGGTGCGAGTGCCGCCGCGTGGGTGGCCGCCACGACGGTCCGGGATCCGCTCAAACAGGGAGTAGAGTCACCCGAATGACGTTCAACGGAGCGAGCTCGCAGAGCACCTCTCCGCGCGGATTCGAGCGCGGCTGGGTACGCGACCCCGACGGTGGGGGTGGCCTCAGTCGCTACATCGCCATCGCCCGGGACCACTGGCGCCTGATGCTGGTGCTGATCGGCTTCGTGGTGGGTGCGGCGATCCTCGCCGTGACGCTGTCGTCCAAGAGCTACGAGGCCGAGGCGCTGCTGAGCGTCTCGCCGGTGTCGAGCAACGACACCCGTTTCGACGGCATCAGCGTGATCCGCGAGACCAGCGTGCCGGGTCGCGATGTCGAGACCCTCGCGCGCATCGTCAAGACCATCCCGGTCGCGCAGGCGGCCGCGAACACCGAGGGCGTCTCGGGAAGCCCCCAGGGGCTGCTCGCGAGAGTCGTCGTCAGCCCCATCGGAGGCAGCTTCCTGGTGTCCGTGTCGGCCACCGCGGGCACCGCCGATGAGGCCGCCGCGATCGCCAACGCGTTCGCGACCAGCGCGGTCGCCGTGCGCTCGGCCCAGTTCCGCGAGCAGGTCGAGAACCAGATCGATGCGGTGTCGGGTCAGCTCGAGAACGGCGTCGATCTCCCGGAAGCGGCCCGCGCCCAGCTCAACGAACGCCTCGCTCAGCTGCAGGCGCTGCGCGGGACGCGGGATCCCTCCGTGCAGCTCGGGAGCTCGGCGACCCCGCCCGACAGCCCATCCTCGCCGGCCCTGAAGCTCGTGATCGCGATCGCCCTGGTCGTCGGCTCGATCGTTGCCTTCGGCGGCGCGGTCGCGGTGGACACGGCGAGCAGCCGCGTCCGCACCGAGGGGCAGCTCACCGAGCGCTTCAACCTGCCGATCCTGGCCCGCGTGCCGAAGAGCCGGACCGGTGCGGCGGTGGCGACGACCGACTCGTATCGCGACCTCGCCCAGTCGATCGCCGTCCTGCGGCGCGATCCCCACCGTCTCTCGTCGGTGCTGTTCACCAGTGCCGGCGACGGCGAGAGCCGCACGGCGTCGGCGATCGAGACCGCCCGGACCCTCTCCGACGCAGGCCAGCGGGTCCTCCTGGTGGACGCCGATCTGCGCCAGCCCTCGATCGCTCAGGCACTCGGCCTCAAACCGACGCACGGCACGGGCTCGGTGATGCTCGGTCGCGTGCCCCTCGAGGAGGCGATGATCGACGCCCCGAGCGTGCGCGGCACGCTCAAGGTGCTCTGCGGGTCCGACACCGACTCCGCTGCGGCGGTCGTCGCCATCTCGCCGGCGATCATCGGCCAACTGCTGGACGCGGCGGCGACGTGGGCCGACTTCATCGTGTTCGACGCCGCGCCGCTCGGCATCGTGGGCGACGCGCTCCCCATCGCCACGTCCGTCGATGACGTCATCCTGGTGGTCGGACGCGGAGAGACCGAGCTCGCTAGCCTCGGCCGTCTCTCCGACCTGTTGATGCGCTACGAGATCGTCCCGCGCGGGCTCTGCCTGGTGGGCTGGGACCGCAGCACCCGCTCGCGTGAAGTGTCCGCGCCCACCACCGGTCCACGCGCCACGGCCGCCCGGGCAGCTGCCCGGCGGAGTCCCCGCGATCCGGGCGCCGATCCCGGAAAGGCTCCGCCGAAGACCTCGCGTTCCCGGTGAGCACGCAGACGCCGTCGGGGCTGTGAGCCCGAGCGCAGACCCGGTTCCCTCCCCGCTTGCCACCGAGATCGACGGGGCGCGTGCAACCACGAGCGTCGCCGGCCAGACGGCGCTGATCTTCGCATCGCGGGTGGCGGCCGCCGTCTCGACGGGGGTCCTGACGATCCTCCTCACCCGGCTGCTCGGACTCGGCGGGTACGGCGACTACGCGCTTGCGCTGACCATCGCCACGCTGGCCGCCCTGTTCGCGTCGCTGGGAGTCGAACTCGGCGACGTCGCGGTATGTCGCCGACGGCTACAACAGCGGACGCGGGTTCTCGGCAGTCCTCCTGAAGGGCCTGAAGCTGCGGACGGTCACCGCGGTGGCCGTCTTCGGGGCGCTCATCCTCCTCGCCGGCCCTCTGGCATCGGCCTTCGGTGAGAGCGGCCTCGACGGCGCCGTGCGGGCCGCGGCGATCGCCCTCTTCTTCAGCGCCGGATTCTCGTGGGTGAGCGGCGTGTACGAAGGCTTGCAGCAAGGGCGGATGCTCGCCCTGACCGCCATCCTCAAGTCGGTCGTCGAGTTCGTGGTGGTGCTGGCCGCGCTCCTGCTCGGCTTCGGAGTGGTCGGGGCGCTCCTCGGCAACGCCTTGAGCTATGCCGCCGCTGTCGCGCTGGGGCTCTACGTGATGCGCCCCCATATGCGCTGGCGCCACTCTCTCGCCGAGGAGGAGATCTCCACCTCGGCCATCCTGCGCTACGGCAACCACATCTGGCTCGCGGGCGTGGTCTGGCTGCTGTTCGAGCGGGTCGACCTCGTGCTGCTCGGGGCTTTCATCGACACCGATGCGGTGGGCCTCTACGACGCACCCTGGCGCGTCGCCACGATCCTCGGCCTGCTCGGCGGGAGCCTCGCCTCATCGGTCACGCCGCGCATAGCGTCGGTAGACCGGGTTGCCGGCGCCGGCTTGCTGACCAAGGCGTTCCGGGTCTCGCTGGCCTTCTACCTCCCGCTCGGCGTCATCACCGCCGTGGCGGCGAACGATCTGATCGTGACGCTGCTCGGCGCCGAGTTCGCGCGGAGCGCCACGGTGCTGCAGGCGCTGCTGCCCTACGTGATCCTGATCGGCCTCGCCCCGCTCGTCTCGCGCGCTCTCGACTACGTCGGCGTGGCCGCGATCCGCAAGTGGATCGCCCTCGTGGCCTTCGTCGCCAACCTGATCCTCGATCTCATCCTGATTCCGACGATCGGCCTGCTCGGCGCCGCGATCGGCACCAACGTGGCCATCCTCATCTTCGTCGGTGGGCACTTCGTCGTCGTGGCGCGGCTCTTTCCGTTGGACCGCGCGGCCCTCATCGGGACTCTGGTCCGGTCTACGACTGCGGCGGCCGTCGGCGGGGCGCTCTGCTGGGGCATCCTGGAGTTGCCGGGCCCCGGTCTCCTGCGTCTGGCCGTCGCCTTCCCGGTCGCAATCGCCGCGGCGGTCGGCGTTCTCGTCCGGACGGGGGAGGTCCCCGCCGACAAGCTGCGTCTGCACGAGCGCCTCTCCGTGCTGCGGGCACGCGTGGAGCAGCGCATCCCACGGTGGTGGGCGCTGCTCGCCAACCCCTACACGCGGCTGGTCTCGGGCGCGGCCTTCGGCGCCCTCGTCGTGGGCCTGGCGGTCGGCCGCTCGCCCTACATCGCCGTGGGAGGCATGGTCGGGTTGGCGCTGATGGCGCTGCTGCTCTCCGACCTCACGGTGGGGGTGATCGCCTTCGTGGTGATCCAGCCGCTCGCGCTGTTGGTCGGGGGCGCCGGCGAGCCGCTCGTCTCGAAGGGCGCCGGGGTCATCCTGCTCGCCACCTGGATCGTCACCCTGCGTTACCCGTCGAGCAGGCGGCGCTACCTGGGCTTCACGGCCAACAACCCCCTGTTGTTCGCCATCATCGTCGCCTTCATCGGGTGGATCATCGCCTCCATGCTCTGGTCGATCGACGTGGCCCTGTCGATCGAGGCGATCCAGCGCTACCTGCTCGGCTTCCTGCTCGTGGGGATCGTCTTCACCGCCACCCGCAATCGCCGGGCGGCCATCCTCATCAGCGGCGCCTTCTGCCTGAGCGCGGCGATCTCGACGGTCATCGGGATCGCGATCGGCAACCGGATCGAGGGTCGCCTCGTGGGCACCTTCGCCGATGCGAACGAGTACGCCGCGTTCTGCGTCCCGGCGCTCCTGATCGGCGGAGCGCTGGCCGTGATGGCGGACACGCCTCTGCGGCGCTTCGGCTTCGGCGTGGCGGCCATGATCAGCGGACTGGGCATCGTGCTCTCGGGCTCTCGGGGTGGGATCATCGCGATCGGCACGGCGTTGATCGTCTGGACCGTCTTCGGCGGCCGCTGGCGGATGCGCGTGCTCGTCGGCGGCGTGGCGGTGGCCTTCCTGTTGGTGGGCTACATCAACACCGCCGCCTCGCCGGCCACCCAGGCCCGCATCGCCACTCTCACCGAGGGCGAGAGCTTCGGCAAGAGCGGCGGCACCGGCCGCACCGACATCTGGCGCGTCGGTCTGCGCGCCTACGACGACCACCCCACCAAGGGCTCGGGCATCGGCACCTACACCGCCGCGACGCCTCGCTACCTGGCCCGGCCGGGCCTCGTGCGCCGCGGTGACTTCTTTACCGAGACACCCAAGGTCGCCCACAACACCTACCTGCACATCCTGGTCGAGATCGGAACCGTGGGGCTCGCCCTCTTCATCGGGATCGTCCTCGTGTGCCTCGCGGCCGCCGTCCGCGCCGCGCAGCTCTTCAAGCGGGCCGGCGACGAGAAGCTCGAGCTCCTCAGCCGCACCCTGCTGGCGGGGACCTCGGGTCTGCTGACCGCCGACTTCTTCATCTCCGGCCAGTATCAGCGGATCCTCTGGATCCTGCTCGGCCTCTGCGTCGGCATGCTCGGCGTCGCGCGCGGTGTGCGTGCGCGACGCGGGCGAAGCGGGACCGAGTCGAACGATCCTCCTCACTGGGTGCGCAGGAGCGCCCGCGTCGAGCCGCCGCCCGAGCCCCCGCTCGCGGGTGTCGGCGCGGGCCCCGGAGGGGATCGCCACCCAGGGCGTCGCCAGTCGGACTAGTCGACCACCGCCAGGACCTCGCCCACGACGACCCCCTGGCCCACCTCGACGCGCAGCTCGCGCACCGTCCCCGCCTGGTGGGCGGCGATCTCGTTCTCCATCTTCATCGCCTCGACGATGCACACGACCTCGCCCATCGTCACGGCCTGACCGACCTCCACCAGGACCTTCAGGACGGTTCCCTGCATCGGCGTGACCACCTGGTCCGGGCTGCCGCCCCCGCTCGCGGCTTTCGCCGAGCGCTTCGGCTTGCGGGTACGGGCGACGACGGCCGCCGCCGCCCCGGCGGTCTCCTCGTAGCGCAGGGAGACCTCGAACCGGCGGCCGTCCACCTCGGCGGTGAAGCGGCGCTCGGTCTGCGGCGGCGGCTCGCCGGCCCGCTCGCCGTCGGTCGCGGCGGGGGGACCCGAGGTGGCCGGAAGCGGCGTGGGCTGCTCCGCCATCTCGGCCAGCAGCGCGTGGCAGGCGCCGCCGGCGATGAACTCGTCGTTCGCGAGCAGCCAACGGTGGAACGGGATGAGCGTCGCCGGGCCCTCGACGACGTACTCCTCCAGAGCGCGCAGCATCCGCCTCCGCGCCGATTCGCGATCGACGTCCCAGGCGATCAGCTTGGCGACCATCGGGTCGTAGATCTCCGGGATCAAGGAGCCCGCGCGCACGCCCGAATCGACCCGGACCCCCGGCCCGGCCGGCTCCCGATACCCGGTGATGAGAGCCGGGGACGGCATGAAGCGTGCGGAGGCGTCCTCGGCGTTGATGCGGCACTCGAAGGCGTGGCCCCGCGGGCGCACCTCGTCCTGGGTCATCGAGAGGCGCTCGCCGGCCGCCACGCGGATCTGCTCGCGCACGAGATCGATGCCGGTGACGGCCTCGGTGATCGTGTGCTCGACCTGGATCCGCGTGTTCATCTCGAGGAAGTAGAACTCCTCTCCCGAGACGAGGTACTCGAGGGTGCCGGCGGAGGTGTAGGAGACCGCCTGGGCGGCGCGCACCGAGGCTTCGCCCATGCGCGCCCTCAGGTCGTCGGACACGACCGGGCTCGGGGTCTCCTCGATCAGCTTCTGATGGCGTCGCTGCACCGAGCAGTCGCGCTCGCCGAGCCAGACGCACGAGCCGTGGGCGTCGGCGAGGATCTGGATCTCCACGTGCCGCGGGTTCGGCAGGTACCGCTCGAGGTAGACCTCGTCGTCGGCGAAGAACCGCAGGCCCTCACCCGCGGCCCCCTCGAAGGCGCCCTCCAGCTCGTCCGGGGTCAGCGCGACGCGGAAGCCCTTGCCCCCTCCGCCGGCGCTCGCCTTGACGGCCACCGGGTAGCCGATGGTCTCGGCGATGGTCCGTGCCGCCGCGACGTCGGCAACCGGCTCGGTCACGCCCGGGACGATCGGGACGCCCGCGGCGTCCATCAGCGCGCGCGACTGGACCTTCGAGCCCATCGCGTCGATCGCGCTCGGCGGCGGGCCGATCCAGACGATGCCCGCCTCCGCCAGTGAACGCGCGAAGGAGGCGTTCTCGGCGAGGAAGCCGTATCCGGGGTGCACGGCATCGACGCCGGCGGCGGCAGCCACCTCGAGGATGCGGGGGACGTTGAGGTAGCTCTCGGCGGCCGGTCCGGGCCCCAGCAGGTGGGCCTCGTCGGCGTGCTCGAGGAAGAGGGCGTCGCGGTCGACCTCGCTGTAGACGGCCACCGATGCGATGCCCATCTCCCTCAGCGTCCGCATGACGCGGATCGCGATCTCGCCTCGGTTGGCCACCATCACCTTGCGGAAGGACATCAGTGGCTGCTCCATACGACGCCGTCGCCCTTGAGGTTCTCGGGCACCTCGCTCGATTCGAGCATCGCCGCCCGCCGCCAGCGCGAGCGGTAGGCGAACGGTGTCGGGTCGACCGGTACGCCCCGCTCTCCCTCGACCACCGCCGTGACCGCCGCCGCGAGTGCGGCGAGCTGTGCGGGGGTGGGGGTGCCGCCCGCGCGGATGGTGAGCGCGTCGGGCCTCACAGGGGAATGTTCCCGTGCTTGCGCCGCGGGCGCAGCTCGCGTTTGGTGAGGCTCACCTCGAGCGAGCGGATGAGCCAGGCACGGGTCTCCTCGGGCTCGATCACGTCATCGACGTAGCCCCGCTCGGCGGCGATGTAGGGGTTCGCGAAGCGCTCGGTGTAGTCGGCGATCAACTGCTCGCGCCGGGCTGCCACGTCCTCTCCGGCCTTCTCGGCCTCCACCAGTTCCTTGCGGAAGACGATGTTGACGGCGCCCTCGGCGCCCATCACCGCGATCTCGGCCGTGGGCCAGGCGGCGTTGAAGTCGGCTCCCACGTGCTTGCTGGCCATCACGTCGTAGGCGCCACCGTAGGCCTTGCGCGTGATCACGGTGAGCTTCGGGACCGTGGCCTCCGCGTAGGCGTACAGGAGCTTCGCCCCGTGGAGGATGATCCCGTTGTACTCCTGGGTGGTGCCCGGCAGGAAGCCCGGGACATCGACCAGCGTCACCAGGGGGATGTTGAAGGCGTCGCAGAAGCGGACGAAGCGCGCGGCCTTGGTCGAGGCGTCGATGTCGAGCACCCCGGCGAGGGCCTTTGGCTGGTTGCCGACGATCCCGACGACATGACCGGCCAGCCGGGCGTAGCCCACCACGATGTTGGGGGCGTAGAGCGGGGCCACCTCGAGGAAGTCGCCGTCGTCGACCACGAGCTCGATGATCTCCGCCATGTCGTACGGCTTGGTGGGCGCGTCGGGAATGATCGTGGTGAGCTCGGGCGCCGCCCGGTCGGGCGGGTCGCCGGTGGCGAGGAACGGGGGCGCGTCGAGGTTGTTCTGGGGGAGATAGGACACCAGGTCCCGCACCATCTCGAGGCAGTCCGGCTCGGAGTCGGCGGCGAAGTGGCATACGCCCGAGCGGGTGGCGTGGCTCTGTGCGCCGCCGAGCTCCTCCATGGTCACGTCCTCCCCGGTGACGGTTTTGATGACCTCGGGGCCCGTGATGAACATGTGGCTGGTCTCGCGCACCATGAAGATGAAGTCGGTGATCGCCGGGCTGTAGACGGCACCCCCGGCGCAGGGGCCCAGCACCACCGAGATCTGGGGGATGACCCCGCTCGCCCGCACGTTCCGGAAGAAGATGTCCGCGTAGCCGCCCAGGCTGACGACACCCTCCTGGATGCGGGCCCCGCCCGAGTCGTTGATGCCGATGAACGGGCAGCCCATCTTCACGGCCAGGTCCATCACCTTCACGATCTTCTCCGCGAAGACCTCGCCGAGGCTGCCGCCGAAGACCGTGAAGTCCTGGCTGAACAGGAAGACCGTGCGGCCGTCGATCGTGCCGTGTCCGGTGACCACCCCGTCACCCCAGGGGCGGGTGTCCTCCAGCCCGAAACCGTGGGCGCGGTGGCGGGTGAACATGTCCATCTCCACGAAGCTGCCGGGATCGAGCAGCAACTCGATCCGCTCGCGTGCGGTCAGCTTTCCGCGCGCGTGCTGGCGCTCCACGGCGGCATCGGTGCCCGCGTGCCGGGCCTCCTCGCGCAGGGCCTTCAGACGCTCGCGGCGCTCCTCGGTGCTCATCCGTGTGGACCCTACAGACCGGGCGCCGGGGGTCAGCCGCGGGCCGCCAGGATACGGTCGTACTCGCCGTACTCCTGGCGCAGTACACCGCACACCTCGCCGACGGTGGCCCGGGCGCGCAGCGCCTCGCGCATCGGGGGCAGCAGGTTGGCGGTGCCGCGCGCCGCCGCCCGGACATCCGCGAGGCGAGCCTCCACCTCGGTGTTGTCGCGGTTGGCGCGCAGCCGCTCGAGCCGCCCGATCTGATCGCTCTCGATGCGGGGATCGATGCGATGGATCTCGACCGGCTGCTCGTCGTCCTCCCGGTGGGCGTTCACGCCGACCACGACCCGCTCTCCCGACACGACCTCCTCGTGGTGGCGGAAGGCGGCATCGCCGATCGCCTCGCGCATGAAGTCGATGCACTCCACCGCACCACCGCGCGCGTCGATCTGCGCGATCAGGTCCCGGGCGCGCTCCTCGACCTCGGCCGTCAGCCGCTCGAGGTAGAAGCTGCCGCCGAGCGGGTCGACCGTGTCGCGGATGCCCGACTCCGACGCGATCACCTGCTGGGTGCGCAGCGCGAGCTTGGCCGACTCCTCCGTGGGAAGGGCGAGGGCCTCGTCGAAGCCGTTCGAGTGGATCGATTGCGCACCCCCGAGCGCCGCGGAGAGCACCTGCAGCGCAACGCGCACCACGTTGTTGTGCGGCTGCTGGGCGGTGAGGGTGCTGCCGCCGGTCTGGGCGTGGAAGCGCAGGGCCATCGCCCTCGGTTCGGTGGCGCCGAAGCGGTCGCGCATGATGTGCGCCCACAGGGAGCGGGCCGCCCGGAACTTGGCGACCTCCTCCATGAGGTTGTTGTGGGCGTTGAAGAAGAACGAGAGCCGCGGACCGAACCGGTCGACGTCGAGCCCTGCCGCGAGGGCCGCCTCGACGTAGGCGATGCCGTTCGCGAGCGTGAAGGCGACCTCCTGGACCGCCGTCGAGCCGGCCTCGCGGATGTGGTACCCGCTGATCGAGATCGTGTTCCACTTCGGCAGCTCGGCGTCGCAATAGGCGAACGTGTCGGTGGTTAGCCGCATCGACGGCTCGGGCGGGAAGATGTAGTTCCCCCGTGCCACGTACTCCTTCAGAACGTCGTTCTGGATGGTCCCGCGCAGCTCGCGCGGGTCGTCCCCGCCCTCCTCGGCCACGAGCTGGTAGAGGAGCAGCAGCGCGGCGGCGGGGGCGTTGATGGTCATGCTGGTCGACACCCGATCGAGGGGGATGCCGTCGAAGAGGCGCCCCATGTCGTCGATCGAATCGATCGCCACGCCCACCCGCCCCACCTCGCCGGCGGCGAGCGGATCGTCGGAGTCGAGCCCCATCTGCGTCGGCAGATCGAAGGCCGTCGAGAGACCCGGCGCCCCCGCGGCCAGCAGGTAGCGGAAGCGGGCGTTGGTCTCCTCGGCGGTGGCGAAGCCGGCGTACTGGCGCATCGTCCACGGCCGTTCCCGGTACATGCCGGGATGCACGCCCCGGGTGTAGGGGAAGGCCCCGGGCTCACCGAGCCGTCCGGTCAGATCCAGGTCCGCGATCGACCGCTCGTCGTACACGCTGTCGATCGCGATCCCGGATTCCGTGATCCGGCCCCCGTGATCGCCGCCGCCCGTGTCCTCGCCCACGTGCCTCCCGCCGGGATCGCGCTCGCGCCGCGGATCGCACGGCGCTCGGACCCGGCGACGCTACCATGCCGTCGCCGGGTCCGCTGCGCGAGCGGGCTACCGCGAGACCACGTATCCCCTGCGCACCACTGTGCCCTTGGCGCGAACGCTGAGCTTGGCCGTGACGCGGACCGCCTTGGGGTTGTTGTTCCCCTTCAGCGTGATCCTGCAGGAGGCCGGGCGGTTCGCGCGGGCCCTGACGGCGCAGCGGCCGACGACCTTCTTCGAGGCGGTCGCGGTGAAGCGTGCCACTCCCGCCTTCTTGCCCGTCGCGATCTTCGCGACGACGGCCGAGCGGCTCTTCTTGACCACGCGCGCCCGGCGGGTGAACGAGCGGTTCTTCGCGTACTCGAGCTTGGCCGTGACGCGGACCTTCTTGAGGTTGTAGCTCCTCTTCAGCTTGATCTTGCACGCCGCCGCGCGGTTCGCGCGGGCCCTGATGGTGCAGCGGCCGACGACCTTCGAGCCGAAGCTCGCGGAGACGCGGAGCTTGCCGGCCTTCTTCCCGGTGGTCACCTTCGCCACGATGATCCGCCGGTTCTTGCTGTAGGTGAGCGACAGCGGCGACAGCAGGGCGTTCGTCGCGGTGGTCTTGCCCGGTGCCGGCTTGGGGGCGGGCGCCGGCACGATGGCGATCGCGACCGAGCCCGACAGGCTGGGGTCCTCGGTGCTGGTGGCCGTGACGGTCGCCGTGCCGCCGGGCGGCACCGTGGCGGGCGCCACGTAGAGGCCGCTGGGCGAGACGCTGCCCGCGCTCGCGCTCCAGGTGACGGTGGGGCCGGGGCCGACCACGCTCGCCGACAGCTGCACGCCGGTGCCGACCAGCAGGGAGGCGGGTGCGCCGGACACGGCGATCGAGGGCGTGATGCCCGAGACCGTGACGGTGGCCGGAGCGGGGCTCGTGGGGTAGGCCCAGTTGTTGGTGACCGCCACGTAGGTGAAGGTGTCCGAGCCCTTGTATCCGGGGTTCGGGGTGTAGGTGAGCGCGTCGGTGAAGGTGCCGCTGGCGGGGGTCTTGTTGAGCGTGCCGTTCTGCGGAGAGGTCACGATGCGGAAGCGTCGCGCCCCGGGGGGCGAGCCGTACTGCTGGGCGGCGAGCGGGATCGTCTGGACCGTGGGCGCCTGGGGCACGACCACGGGTGTCGCCAGGTATCCGGCGAGCGTGTAGGGGAGGTACTTGTAGCCGTTGTTGGTCTCGTCGCTCTCGCGGATGACGTTGTTCGGGTCCACGCGGGCCGCCAGGTGGTAGTCGCCCGGCTGGACGTTCGACACGTCGACCCACTGGTAGGTGAGGTAGGCGCCGTAGAGGTCCTTGTACCCGGGGGAGATGCCCATCACGAGCGTCCCGGGGTGGTTCCGGTCGTTCTGCCAGCAGAACCCGTTCGAGCCGGCGCTGTACTTCTGGAAACCCGCGCCGCCGGCGTAGAGCGTGTCCTCGAGGCAGAAGCCGGCCTCGGTCTTCTGCGCCAGCGCCACCTGGACCGTCTTGTCCTTGTTCCAGAGCGTGTACTCCGCGGCGTTCTTCAGGTGGTAGTGATTGTGGTCGTCCGCGTTCTCGAACTGCACCGTCGGCGTGGGCAGCCCGGCCGCGTTCACCTTCTCGCCACCGACGCCCGGGTTCGGAGTGCCCACCCACTGCTCGGCGGTGGTCATCACCCCTGCGGCGTTCGGGCCGGAGGCGCGGACCTCCAGAGGGCTCGCCGCGCTCGCGCTGTTGGTCACGTATCCGTCGAACCGCAGCAGCAGCCGGCCGTCGCTGTAGGGCTGGGGCACCGGATATGCGGCGTAGGCCGGATTGGTGGAGAGCGCCGGCGACTCCGACACCAGGTCGGGGAGCGGCTGCGGTGCCGACGAGGCGAAGAAAGGCACCGCGAGGGCCGCCGAGGCGGAGGCTGCGAGCAGCGAGAGCACGAGACTGCGGCGAGGAGTTTTCATATGGGAAAGGCTAAGCCCGGGCTGTGGTCCCGCCTACCCCTCGGGCGGACAGGTCGCCCCCCCCTCGGTCCAGTTTTCGCCACTGGGGGCGGGGGTATAGCGCGCCGGTCGAGGGGGGCAGGGACGATCGGCCCAGCGGCAGGTGACACCCGGCCGATTTCTCGCGTGCCGCGGATTCGGGCTCAGCGCCTGACGTATGCCCGGCGTACGGCCTTCGACCTGCCGCCGATCGACAGTTTCACCGTGACACGCACCTTGGAGAGCCGGTAGTTCCGCTTCATCTTGATCTTGCAGGACACCGTCTTGCGTGCGCCGACCCGGGCGCCGCACCGGCCGAGCACCCGGCGCTTATAGGCCACGACGATGTCGACGCGCCCGGCCCTCGGCCCCGTGGTGATGGTGCCGATCACGATGCGCCGGCCCGAATGCCCCGCGCGCAGTCCCGAGAGCAGCTTCCGGCTGAGGCGGGGCGGCGCGGCGATCGGGGGAGCCGCGGTCGGCAGCGGGGCGGCCCGGGCCACGGGGACGGGGGTGACCGCGATGGTCACCTCCGTGCTCAGCGAGGGCACTGCGACGCTCGTCGCGCGCACCGTCAGGCTGCCTCCCGGCGGCGGCTCGGCCGGCGCGACGAGCAGACCGGTGGGCGAGATCGTTCCCGCGCTGGTGCTCCAGGTCACGCCTCCGGGCGCGTTGGACACCCCCGAGAGCTGGACGCCGGTGCCGGCCACGAGGCTCGCGGGAGCCCCGGAGATGGTCACGGCGGGTCCCGCCGCGAGGATCGAGACGGTCCCGGCCGGCTCGAAGCCGGTCGTCGGGAAAGCCGAGTCCAGGTCACGTGCGACGTAGGTGAAGCTGTCGTTGCCGGTGTACCCGGGCTCGGGGCTGTACGTGACGGTCGGCCCGGTGAACATGCCGCCGGTCGCCTGACTGAGCGTTCCGTGGGTCGGCGGCGTGACGATGCGGAATCGCCGTGGTCCGGGCGATCCGGTGGACGTCGTGGCGAGGGTGATCGCCTGCGAGCCTCCCGTCTGAGTCACGGACTCCGGCTGGGCGGTGTAGCCGGGGACGGTCACCTGCTGGTCGGCGAAGGCGCGCAGGTTGGTCTCATCGCCGCCGTCGCCCTCCCACACCGAGTCATCCGGATCTGCCGCACTCGCCACCAGGTAGGCGCCCGGAGGGGTCTTCGACACGTCGATCCACTGGAACGCGAGCGCCTTGTCGTAGACGTCCCGCCAGCCGGGGGAGACGCCCATGCGCAGGCTGGTGGCGCCGGAATCCCCGGCCTGGCAGAAGTCGGTCACCGCCTCCACGTAGACCTGTGGGGCCGGCGTGGGCGCGGGCGGCGGGACGGTGCCGTCGATGTCGTAGAGGCAGAAGCCCACCTTCTGACCAGGCGCCACCTGCGCGGTCCTCGCGAGGTTCCAGAGCGAGTACTCCATCGCCCGCTTCAGATGGAAGTGGTCGTGGCCGTCCGCGCTCTCGAAGAGCACCTGGAGGTTGGGGCGGCTCACGTCCACCGAGGGGTCGGCCCCGGGGCCCTGCGTTGACGACCAGGCGAGCTGCTTGACGCTCCCGGGGATCTGGGGGTTGCCGCTCACCTCGATCGGCCCGCTGCCGACGTTGGTCACGTAGCCCTCGAACCGCACCAGCAGGCGGTTCGATCCGAGAGTCCCGGTGTCGGCGTAGACCGCCGGCCCGGAGATCTGCTCGACCGCGTCCGCCCGCAGGTCGGGCGCCTTGGTGCCCGGTGGGGCGGACTCCGCGTAGAGGGGGAGGGCCGCCGCGGCCGCCGCCGAGCATGCGAAGAGGGCGAGGATCGAGCGTCGTCGTCGGGGCATGTCGATCACCGTATCCGTCCGGTGGGGATCCGTGCGCCCCTCTGGGGTCCAGTTCGTCGCCCGGAGGCGCTCGGGATAGTCTGTTCCAATGGCTGACGACATCGGGGTCACGGTGCGGCTGTTCGCATCCCTGCGCGACGCCGCGGGATCCGGCCGGATCGACCTGAGACTGCCACCGTCCACGCCGGTGGGCGCGGTGTGGGGCCATCTCCCCGAGGCGGTCCGCTCGCTCGGCCTGCCCGACGGCCTGCGCTACGCGCTCAATCACGAGTGGTCGGTTCCCGGCGCACCCCTTCGCGACGGCGACGAGGTGGCTCTCGTGCTGCCGGTGTCCGGAGGGTGATCGGCCTGCGCGACAGCCCGATCGACTCCGCGGCACTGCTGGCCGCGGTGGCCGATCCCGATCACGGGGGCACGGCCCTCTTCGTCGGCACCACCCGCCGGGAGACCGGGGTGAGGGAGGTGGTGGAGCTGCGCTACGAGGCGTACGAGGAGCTCGCGCTGGCCGAGCTGAGGGCGATCGCCGCCGAGGCCGAGCGCTCCTTCTCTGCACGGGTCGCCCTGGTGCACCGCACCGGCGCCGTCGGGGTGGGCGAGCCCAGCGTGGCGGTGGCGGCCTCCGCGCCCCACCGCCCCGCCGCGTTCGCCGCGTGTCGCTACCTCATCGACGAGCTCAAGGCGCGCGTGCCGATCTGGAAGCAGACCGTCCACGCGGACGGCGCGGCGACCTGGATCGACGGGTGCGCTCATGATGGTCACGGACACCTCCAGACGACTGGGAGTCGCCCCGATGGATAGCCCTCGACCGGGGGTCGGGCTCGACGACCCGCTCGTCGCCCCGCCCGCGCCGGACGTCGACCAGGACATCGACCAGGATGAGGAGCTCTGGACCGATGACTCGGGTCAGGACTACACCGGCTGGTACTGCGTGCGCACCGACGCGTGGCCGTGTCCCGCCGAGGGCTGCACCTTCGTCGCCATGTACCTGACCGCCGCGCATCTGGTCATCGTGTGGCCGGAGATGGACGACCCCAGCCTTCTGCGCCACGCGGCGGCGGCCCGCGATGTGGGTCGCAACCCGCGCCCGACGGTCTACGAGCCGGCCTTCGGCCCGGCCTGCTCCTACTACCAGTGGGAGGCCGCCGGTCATCCCGTCCACGCCGTGCGCGGCGACATGGGCGGCGGGGTCTACAAGTAGCGCACGCCGCACGCCGGTCGGCCGCTCTCGCGGAATCCGGCCGCGAAGCCGATTGAAGGGGGGTGAGCGATGAGCACCGAACCCCCGCCGACGACGCCTTCTGTCGCATCGTGTGCGTGTCCGTGGGCCGGCGCCAGATCGACGCGATCGCCGAGGCGGCCGGCCGGGGTGCGCGACGCGAGCGGCGGGCCGCCCTCGAGCAGGCCGTGATGACCAGCGCGTGGTCGAGCGCCCGTCCCGGCGATCCGGCCTCGGACTGGCTGCGCGTGGTGCATCCGATCGATCCCCCGATGGCCGAGCTGGAACCCGACCGCCGGCTGCTGGTTCTGGTGGCCGGCCTGCGGCGGGCGGTCGCCGACGCCGCTCTCGGCGACGACGAGCGCGCCAAGTCGCGGCTGGCTCTGGCGCGCGAGACCTTCGGCGAGCCGGGTCGCGATCAGATCACGGCTCTCCTCGCGCGAGCTGCGGCGCGCGAGGAGGACTAAACCTCAGCCTCAACCACAGCCTCAGCGTCGGCGGGCGAAGACGTCGAGGGCGAGCGAGGCGACCCGGTCGAGGATGAGGATCCCGTCGAGGTGGTCGATCTCGTGGAGCATCACCCGGGCCTCGAAGCCGCTCGAGACGATGCGCCGCCGCGCCCCGTCGAGATCGGTCGCGTCCACCACCACGTCGGTCGCCCTACGGACGTTGGCGGTGATCTCCGGCAGGCTGAGGCACCCCTCGCGCCCGATCTCCTCGCCGGACGCCTCGACCACCACCGGGTCGATCAGCCACATCGGGCCCTGGGCGTCGGGTGTCTTCTTGTGGCCGGTGCAGTCCACGTAGGCCACGCGCCACAGCTCCCCGACCTGCGGGGCGGCGATGCCGACCGTGCGCGGATACGAGGCTGCCGTCTCCAGCATGTCCGCAGCGAGCCGCCGCAATGCCGGACCGGGCACGCCGACCGGGGCGGCCGGGAGCTTCAGCCGCCGGTCGGGGTAGCGCAGCACTTCCCGGATCACTCCGGGTGCACCCCTCTCACATCACCTCGTCCGACTCGGCCTCGAGCGTCAGCTCCACGCCGTGCGCCGCCGCGACCGGGGCGAGCGCGGCGGCGAGTCTCTCCGGGCTCGTCGCCGGGGGCAGCTCGATCTCGATGCCGAGCACGTAGATCGGGGGCTCGCCCACCAGGCGCGCGGAGAGGTCGATGATGTTGGCCCCGTGCTCGGCCAGGGCCAGCGACATCCCGTGCACGATGCCCGGGTGATCGGCCCCGTACACCGAGACCACGGCTCGCTGGCGGGGCTCGCCCCCGGGCCTCGGGGCGGCGTCACCCACCCAGACTCCCAGCCCCAGCTCGCCCGCGACCGGGGCCAGCGCCGCCTCGACCTCGGCCACCCCGACCCCGTCGGGCACCGCCACCGCCAGCACCGTGGCGAACGAGCCCCGCAGGAGCGCCGCCCGGGTCTCCTCCAGGTTGCCGCCGATCTCGAGCAGGGCCCCTGTGAGGGCGGCCACGATTCCCGGCCGGTCGGCGCCCACCGCGGTGACGACGATCTCGTTCACGTCGAGTCGTCCGCGCCCCGCGGCACGCCGCCGTCGAGCCATGCGCGCAGCGTGGTGTGGTGAGCGGCGTGCGAGCCGCCGCCGACCTCGCTGCGGATCTCGCCCACCAGGCCCGAGCGCTCGGCCTCGACGTCGTGGGTGTGGATGGTCTCGAAGTTGGCTTGATGGGCCTGGACGAACGCGTCCGGAGGAAGGCCGGGATAGCGCTCGAGCACCCCCTGGATCATCTCCCGCACCGAGTCCTCCACGAAGCGCGGCCGGCGGTGTGCCCGGTCCACCACATACTGCTCGTCGGGGCGCTTCATGAGCTCGTAGATCTCCGAGGACATGCCCTCCTCGACGATCTCCAAGAGCGTGTCGGCGTCGATCTCGACCGGGTTCGGCGATCCGAGGTAGAGCGTGCCGCGGGCACGCTGGTTGTGGGTCGCGATCGGCACCAGGGCGACGATCCGATCGATCTCCTCGTCGGAGAAGCCGTCCGTCCGGAGGTCGTCCTCGGCCCGTGCGCGGAGCAGCCCCTGGGCGCAGGGGCAGGCGTTCATGCCCTGCGCGGTGACCCCGACCAGCCGGCGGCTGGTCGTGGGGTTCGCAGCGGCGATGCCGATGAGCCCGTACATCTCCTGGGTGGCGATGTCGCTGACCGGGGTGCGCCTCTCCACGGGGTAGCTGGCGCGGATGGTCACCTCGCTGCGAAGGGCGCGCTGGGTGCTGATGATCCTCCGGGCGATCTCCTCGGCGAGGGCCTCGATGCACAGGGCCTCCCCGATCACCACCTCGTCGATGGCCTCGTTGACGGTCTCCTCGAAGCGCGACATGTGGGCGCCCTTCTGGTCGGGCCGGAGGTCGCAGAAGCACGTCACCTCCGCCTGGAAGAGCCGTTCGGCGCCGTTGTGGCTGATGCGGATGGCTTTCGCGGAACGGGTGACGCCGGCGCGGGACAGGCCGATCGGGGCCGTTGGCCGGGTCTCCTGGAGGTCCTCTGCGACGCTGCGCCGCGTCGTGCCCATGCCATCTCGCTCTCGTCGTTGACTTGCTGCCAGACCGTTTCTTCCGTGCGTGCACGATTGTGACGTACCGGGACCCCCAAGGCCCGAGTACCCCCGGGGTATGATCGGGATCGACGTTCGAAGCGTTCTCCCCACGAGGAAGGACCGCGAGAAATGGCCGCTGTCTCCACCCGCCGCGTTGTGGAAATCGCCCTGCCGGACGTCGAGGAGATGCGCGTCCTCGTAGCCGAGGGGGCCGAGCGCGGTGCGCTCACCTACGACGAGATCGTCGAGGCCCTCCAGGACGTCGATGTCACCAAGGCCCAGGTCGAGGACTTCTACTCGCACCTGGTCGAGATCGGGGTGGAGGTGCTCGACGCCGACGGCGAGGTCATCGCGCGCGACGCCGCGACTGCCCCGGGTCGCGCGCCCGAGCTCGATCTCGCGGTCGAGTCGAGCGCTCGACAGCCTGAGGCTCTATCTGCGCGAGATCGGACGAGTGCCACTCCTGACGGCGAGCCAGGAGGTCGCGCTCGCCAAGCGCATCGAGCTCGGCGACCTCTCGGCGAAGACGGAGATGGTCGAGGCCAACCTGCGCCTGGTCGTCAGCATCGCCAAGGGCTATCTCGGCCGCGGCCTCTCCTTCCTCGACCTCATCCAGGAGGGCAGCCTCGGCCTGATCCGCGCGGTGGAGAAGTTCGACTACCGGCGCGGGTTCAAGTTCTCGACCTACGCGACCTGGTGGATCCGCCAGGCGGTCACCCGGGCGATCGCCGACAAGGCCCGGACCATCCGCATCCCGGTTCACATGGTCGAGAAGCTCAACAAGGTGGTGCACCTCGAGCGGCAGATGGTGCAGCGACTCGGACGCGAGCCCCGGCCCGAGGAGATCGCCGAGGAGCTGCGGATGAGCGTGGACGAGGTGCGCGACATCCTGCGGATGGCGCAGATGCCGGTCGAGCCTCGAGAAGCCGATCGGCGAGGAGGGCGACTCGGAGCTCGGCGACTTCGTCGAGGACGAGTCGGCGCCCGTCGCCGTTCGACGAGGCCTCGGTCAACCTGCGCCACAACGACATCCAGCGTGCGCTCGAGGCCCTTCCCGAGCGCGAGCGCAAGGTCATCGAGCTGCGCTTCGGCCTGCAGGGCGAGCAGCCGCGCACGCTCGAGGAGGTCGGGCGGGCCTTCGGGGTCACGCGCGAGCGCATCCGCCAGATCGAGAACAACACCCTCAAGAAGCTCCAGGCCCTGCCGGAGGCCCAGGCCCTGCGCGACTCCGCCTAGTGTCCTGATTCAGAAGTCGGCTGCCGCTGAACCTCTGAATCGGGACACTAGTGTCGCTTGAATGGCGATCTGCCGTAGCGCGGGTGGGGTGGTGGCTCCGGCTCTGGAGATGACTGGCGGGCAGCGGCTTGAGCGTGAGGAGCTTGCCCGTTCGCACACCGCTCCGGCTCGGGCTCGCAGAGCCCGATGGCTACCTTCTCGGCTCGTACCGCACCGCCACTGCCCCCGGGCCGGACTCCAGCCGGCTCACGAGTCTCAGGTTGACATGCTTCGAGGGTTCCGTCCAATCAGGTGGCGCTCTCGTCGGCGCCGGCGGCCGCCACGCTGATTCCGTCATCTCGTAGATCACCCGGCCAAGAGAATGGCATCGGCCTGGTTGATGTTCTCGACGGTGTGACGATGCAACTCTTCGTCCGCGGGGCCTGCACGATGATCGCAGCACCCGTCCGGTGTGACGTTGACGGAGCACCGAAGCGGCCGCATTTCGCACGGCTACCGCCGGGCGATACGTCGCTTGATCGATGACCTGTCGTAGAGGAGGCGGGATGGTGGCTGTCGCTCGGCTTCCGGCACGCCCGTCATCTCAGGTGCGCCCACCGGCCGCTCGGGGGCCGGAACCGGCATCTGCCGTGGGGTCGTGAGGAAGCGGTAGCCGACGCCGTGGAAGGTCTGGATGTAGGTGAAGCTCCCGCCCACCTCATCGACCTTGCGCCGCAGCCGCCGCACCAGCACGTTGACCGAGCGGTCGCCGTGACCGCGCTCGCCGCCCCACACCCGGCGGAATAGCTCATCGCGCGAGAGCGCGCGCTCGCGGCCGTCCGCCAGAGTCCACAAGAGCTTGAACTCGAGGGGCGTCAGCTCCGCCGGCCGGCCCGCGACGATCACCGACATCCGCTCGGGATCGATGCTGAGCTCGCCCTCGGAGATCGGCACGTGGTCCGACTCGGCGTTCTCCACCGCGGTCCGCCGCAGGGCGGCCGTCACGCGGGCCAGCAGCTCGCGCATGGAGAAGGGCTTGCCCATGACGTCGTCGGCGCCCAGGGAGAGCACCTCGACCCGATCGTGCTCGTTGGTGCGGGCGGTGACCACGATGATCGGAAGGCGCGGAGCCCACTCGCGCGCCTGGCGGATGATGTGCCAGCCATCCACCCCGGGCAGCATCAGGTCGAGCACGACCGCGTCGGGCGCCGTGTTGCGCAGCGCGCGCAGGCCCGCGAGACCGTCGCCGGCGACGGTGGGCTCCATGCCCGCCGCCCTCATGTGGAAGGCGATCGCCTCGGCGGTGCTCTCGTCGTCCTCGACGATCAGGATCTTGGTCCGGGCTTCCTCCATCGCGGCGGAGGATAGGCACGCGAAACGCGCCGGACGTCGCGTCCCGGTGACGATCCTGTGAAGGACCGGTGAACATCACCGGCCGGCGTCGGAGCCCCCACGACATGCGCTTCTCGTGGAGATGTTTCACCGTGTCACCAGGACGCTTTCCGACGTCACAACCCATTCACCCGAGCGTGCTCGGGCCGGTGTTAGCTTCGCGCCGCTTCGCCCTCCGGCGGAGATGACCGGACTATCGGTGGAGGCCACCGGTCTCCCGAAGAAGGAGTGTCTGCTCGGTGAATAGGACCCTGCGTAACTCGTTGGCCACGGCCGTGATCGGCGGCGCGACCCTGGCGCTTCCTGCGCTCGCCCTCGGTGCGGCGACCGGCTCCGGCGCCAGCTTCCCCGCTACCGCCTATACGAAGTGGTGCCAGGACTCGGGCCTCTGTAGCTACACGTCCAAGGGCTCGACCGGCGGCATCAACGACTTCATCAACGGCGTGGTGGACTTCGCCGCCTCTGACGCCCCGCTGACGGACCAGCAGAAGAGCGACCTCTCCGCCAAGAGGGGGGGTGCGAGCGTCCTCTACTTCCCGACGCTGGTCGGCACGATCACCGTGAGCACCAACATCGACGGCGTCTCGAAGGGCCTCAACTTCGACGGCAAGACGCTGGCCGACATCTTCCGCGGCGCCATCACAAACTGGAGCGACGCCCGCATCCGCAGGCCCAACAAGGGCGTCACGCTCCCGAATGCGCCCATCACGCTCTGCGTCCGCTCCGACGGCTCGGGCACGAGCTTCAACTTCACGAGCTATCTCTCGAAGGTCAACTCGCGCTTCCGATCCTCGGTCGGCGCGAGCCAGCAGCCCAACTGGCCGACGAGCGGCATCACGGTCGTGAAGGGCGCGAGGAACCCGGGCGTGGCCGGATGCGTCAAGGCGAACCGGAACTCGGTGGGCTACGTCAACATCTCCGACGCCCGTGACGCCGGCCTCACCAAGTTCTTCGCCCGCATCGGCAAGAGCGAGATCGTGAAGAAGAAGGTGAAGAAGAACGGCAAGACCCGCGTGATCCGCAAGCGTGTGACCAAGTACATCGCGCCGAGCGCCGGCGCCGGCGCGAAGGCGGGGAACCTGAAGAAGTTCCCCTCGAACCTCGCGGTCAGCCTCACGGCGAGCCCCGCCAAGGGCGCGTATCCGATCACCACCACGACCTGGATCCTCGCCTACAACAACTACGCCGCCGCCGGGAAGTCCGGTACCTCCCGCGACGACGTCAAGAGGGTCCTGAACTACGTGTACTCGAAGTCCGCCCAGGGCGGTCTCAAGGACCTTCGCTTCGCCCCCCTCGCTCCGGCGCTGCTGGCCGCGGGCAAGGCCCAGATCGCGAAGATCAAGTAGTGGCGGCATCGACGGCCGCTGCCGAGCCCTCGGGCTCGGCAGCGGCACGCCGGTCGCTGCGGCGACCGCCGGCCGGCCTCGCGGCCGACCGCGGGTACCTGATCGTCACCGCCCTCGCGGCACTGGCCGGGCTGGTGGGGATCGGCTATCTGATCTGGACGACGGTCTCCCAGACCGGGGAGATCTGGTTGACGTTCGGCGTGTGGGGATTCCTGACGGGTACCGACTGGATCCCCAACCCGGTCAACACCGCGCCGCTCTTCGGCGCGGCCCCATTCATCTACGGCACGCTCGTGACGAGCGCGATCGCCATGGCCATCGCCACCCCCCTGGCGATCGGCGTCGCGCTGGCCACGACCGTGTTCCTGCCCAAGCCCCTGCGCAACCCCGTGGCGGCGGTCGTCGACCTGCTCGCCGCGGTGCCCTCGGTCGTCTACGGCCTCTGGGGCGTCCTGGTGCTCGTCCCGGCCGCCCGCCCCGTCCTCGAGTGGGTCTCGACCCACTCCTGGGGGCTCGGGGCCTTCGCCGGACCGGTCACCGGCGGCTCGTACATCCTGGCCGGCCTGGTGCTGGCGGTGATGGTGCTCCCCATCGTGGCGGCGATCACACGGGAGGTGTTCGCCACCGTCCCGCGCGATCAGCAGGAGGCCGCCTACGCCCTCGGGGCGACGCGCTGGGAGATGGTGGGCGGCGCGATGCTCCCCTGGTCGCGTTCGGGCATCGTGGGAGCCTCCGCCCTCGGCCTCGGGCGGGCCGTGGGCGAGACCATCGCCATCGCCCTGCTGCTCGGCAACTCGCCCAACATCTGGAGCTCCCTGGTCGGTCCGGGCGCCACGCTCTCGAGCGTCATCGCCCTCGAGTTCGGCGAGGCGAGCAACCTGCAGCTCTCGGCCCTGGTGGCGCTCGCCGTGGTGCTGTTCGTGCTCTCGTTCGCCATCAACGCCCTCGCGCGGATCCTGGTGACCCGGGGCGCTTCCGGCCCCGGGCCGGTGCGACGGGCCCTCGCCGGCCGGTTCCGGCCGGTGGCCACCGAGCTGGTCAACCCCAGCCCCGCGGTGCCGGAGCGCCGCCCGTTGCCGACGTCCGGAGTGCCGTCGGTCTCCCGAGGCCGCCGCATCCGCTCCGGGCTGGCCGAGGGAGCGGTGTACGCGGCCCTCCTCCTCTCGCTCGTGCCGCTCGGGTTGATCCTCGGGAAGATCCTCGTGGAGGGCCTGCCTGCGATCTCGTGGAGCTTCCTCACCACGCTGCCGCCGCCGGATCCGTTCACCGACGGTGGCGTCTCGAGCGCCCTCGTCGGAACGCTCACCCTGATGGGCCTCGCCACGCTCTTCTCCGCCCCGCTCGGCATCCTGGTGGCGCTCTTTATCAACGACGCCGCGGCGAACGGCGGCCCACGGATGCGACGGGTGGGTTCGGGAGTGGGCTTCGTCGTGGACGTACTGCTCGGAATGCCCTCGATCGTGGCGGGGCTGATCGTCTACCTGGGCGTCGTGGTGGCGATGGGGCACTTCTCGGCCCTTGCGGGCGGCATCGCCCTCGGCATCCTCATGTTCCCCATCGTGGTGCGCTCGGCGGACGAGATCCTGAGGCTCGTGCCGAACTCCCAGAAGGAGGCGGCCCTCGCCCTGGGGGCACCCCGCTGGCGCACCATCTGGAGCGTCGTGCTCCCGGCCGCCGCTCCGGGGATCCTGACCGGCGTGATGCTGGCGCTTGCGCGCGCGTCAGGTGAGACGGCGCCGCTCCTGTTCACCTCCCTCGGCAACCAGGCGCTGTCGACCGACATCCTCGAGCCGATCGCGGCGCTCCCCCAGTTGATCTTCAACAACTCGGTGAACGTCCAGACGCCGGAGTCCCAGCGGCTCGCGTGGGGTGCCACGCTCGTGCTCGTGGCGCTGATCCTGCTGCTCAACCTCGTCGCCCGCCTGATCGCCGCACAGGCACGACCCTCGGAGGGCCGATGACGCCCGACAGCTCCACCGCGCCGCCGCATGCCACCGACCGGCCCGCCCCGGCTCCTCCGCCCGGCGCCGCTCCCGTCTCCGCAGGCCTCGCGCCGCCGATGGAGACCGTCGGCCTCGACGCCTACTTCGGGCGCCACCACGCCGTCGAGGACGTCAGCCTGGTGTTCCCCGACCGCACGGTCACGGCGATCATCGGACCCTCGGGCTGCGGGAAGTCGACCTTCATACGAACGCTCAATCGCATGCACGAGCTGATCCCGAACGCCTATGCCACCGGCGAGGTGCGCCTGCGCGGCCAGAACATCTACGGCCGCGGCGCCGATCCGGTCGCCATCCGGCGGGCGATCGGGATGGTGTTCCAGCGGCCGAACCCCTTCCCGACCAAGTCGATCGCCGACAACATCTGGGCGGGTCCGCGCTTCATCCGCATGAGCATGCGCCGCGCCCGGCGCGAGGAGCTGCTCGAGCGCACGCTGCGCGGCGCCGGTCTCTGGGACGAGGTCAAGAACCGGCTGAGCGCGCCCGCCGGAGGCCTCTCGGGAGGGCAGCAGCAGCGGCTCTGCATCGCCCGGGCGCTCGCCGTCGATCCGGACGTCCTCCTCATGGACGAGCCGTGCTCGGCGCTCGATCCCCAGTTGACGCTGCGCATCGAGGAGCTGATCGGCGAGTTGAAGGAGCGGCTGACGATCGTGATCGTGACCCACAACATGCAGCAGGCGGCGCGCGTCTCCGACTACACGGCGTTCCTCACCATCGAGAACGAAGGCGAGCCCGGGCGGCTGATCGAGGCCGGCCCCACCGACCGGGTCTTCAGCCGGCCGGCCAACCCGAGCACCGAGGCCTACGTCTCCGGTCGCTTCGGGTAGGCGGTAACCAGGGGTCGCCGCGTCTTCACGGTGGTGAAACCGGGCGCGGCGCCGGCGGTGATTGGCTCGCGGCGACCTCGACACGACCCGAAGGAGACCCTCTGTGAGGAAGCGCATTCTCGCGGCCGCCGCCGCGGCCGTCGCCGTGACGGGCGCCGCGAGCGCCGCGATCGCCCCGATCGACACCTACGCCGATTCCCTGGTGCCCGAGTACGAGACCGTGAAGGTGGTCAGCGTCGGGGACACCGTCCCCGAGACGAGCGACCCGACCAGGACCTACAAGATCGTCGGAATCCCCGACGGGTTGGGCGCCCATCGCGGTCCGCGTGGCACGCGCATCGTCTACATGAACCACGAGCTCAACTCCTCGGTCGAATCCGAGCCGGTCGTCGGGCAGCCGCTTAACCGCGGCGCATTCGTCTCGCGCCTCACCCTTACCCGCGACGGCTCGGTCGTCTCCGGCGAGCGCGCCTACGACGCCGTCTATCAGGACGACGCCCTGGTCGGACCGGCGGCCGACGTGGGCAACACCACCCGGGCGTTCGCGCGCTTCTGCTCGGGTGGCCTCGCGGGTCCGGACGAGGGATTCGACCGGCAGATCTACATCGCCGGGGAGGAGGACGGCACCGCCGCGAACACGTTCGATGGCAAGGGCGGCCAGGCGGTGGCGATCTTCGACAACGAGGTCCACGCCCTCGGCGATCTGGGCCGCTTCGCGTGGGAGAACGCCCTCGTCCAGAGCGGCACCGGCAAGCGCACCGTGATCATGGGCATGGAGGACGGCCCCAATGCCATCGATCCGGCGGTCGAGAACAGCCAGCTCTACATGTACGTCGGCGAGAAGAGCCGCAGCAAGGGAGCGAGCGTCCTCGAGCGCAACGGCCTCGTGGGCGGCAAGCTCTACGTGTTCGTAGCCAAGAACGCCAACATCGCGAGCGAGCTGAACTTCCAGGAGGGGACGATCTCAGGCAAGTGGGTCGAGATCGCCGATGCCGGCACCCTCGACCAGGCCGGACTCGAGGCCGCCAGCGACGCGGTCCGAGCGATGGCCTTCGCCCGCCCCGAGGACGGCGCCTTCAACACGCGCAACGACGATGAGTTCTTCTTCAACACCACCGGTGGCGCGGCCGGCGCGAACGCGCTCGGCCGGGTCTACAGCCTCGACCTCGATGCGAAGGATCCGACCAAGGGCGCGAAGCTCACGGTCGAGGTGAACGCCGACGCGATCATCGCCGACGGCGGCGACACCGCGATGAGCCCGGACAACATGGCCGTCAGCGGCCGCTATCTCATGGTGCAGGAGGACGGCACCACCGAGAGCCGCGCCGTCATGGCCGAGAAGGGTCGCGACGGATCGATCTGGCGGTACGAGCTCGACGGTCGCAGCGGCATCAAGGCGGAGTCGGCGACGCGCGTCGTCACGCTCTCGCCCCCCGGGCGCGACGGCGTCGCCGTCAAGCCCGGAGTGTGGGAGACGAGCGGCATCATCGACACCAGCGGGCTCTTCGGTGCCGGCAGCTGGCTGTTCGATGTGCAAGCCCACGGCCCGACCGCGGCCCCGGCGCCGAATACGGTCGAGGACGGCCAGCTCGTCCTGCTGAAGCGCAAGTAGCGGACGGACGAGTTTCCTGCCTCCAGGGCCACCCGGAGCCGATCCCCGGGTGGCCCTGGAGGACTGGTTGACGGATCCCGCCAATTGACGGACACGGCGTGTGTCAGATGGCAGGCTCGTACCCGTGGCCCACGACCATCACGACCACGCGCGCGCGGCGGACTCCCGTGCGCTCGTGCTCGTCCTCTGCCTGACCGGTGCCTTCATGGTCGTCGAGGTCGCGGGGGGGATCCTCTCGGGGAGCCTCGCGCTCCTCGCCGACGCCGGGCACATGCTGTCGGACGCGGTGTCGCTCGCGCTCGCCCTGGGGGCCCTGTCGCTCGCCCGTCGGCCGGCGACGGCGCGTCTCAGCTTCGGCTTCCGTCGGGCCGAGATCCTCGCCGCGCTCGTCAACGGCGTGACGCTGGTCGCCATCTCCATCTGGATCTTCATCGAGGCGGCCGGGCGCTTTCGGGATCCCCCCGAGGTCGCCGGCCGGACCGCCCTGCTCGTGGCGCTCCTCGGCCTCGCCGTCAACCTCGCCGGGGCGACGATCCTCTGGCGCTCCCAGGGCGAGAGCCTCAACATGCGGGCCGCCCTCGCGCACGTCGTCGCCGACGTGCTCGGGTCGGTCGGGGTGATCGTTGCGGCCCTGCTCATCATCACCACGGGATGGCTTCTGGCCGATCCCCTGGTGAGCGTGCTGATCGGCCTGCTGATCATCGTCAGCGCAGTGAGGATCCTGCGCGAGGCCACCGAGATCCTGCTCGAGGCGACGCCGGCCGGCCTGGACGCCGATGCGGTCGACCGCAGCATCTGCGGGTCGCCCGGGGTGGTCGGGGTGCGGGACCTCCACATCTGGACCATCACATCGGGATTCCCCGCCCTCTCGGCGCACGTCGTGGTGGGTCGCGATGAGGACTGCCACGCCCGCCAGGGGGAGATCGCACGGATGCTCTCCCACGACTTCGGGATCTCCCACACGACCCTGCAGGTCGAGCACGGGGAGGAGGGCGCGGGCGCATCGCCGACCGGCTGCCAGGGGGCCGAGCACGCGCACTGACCATGATCCGTCACTTGCCGTATCGGAAAATGACCCGTATACTTTCCACACTGGAAAGTCGTAGAGGGGAGAAGCAGTGACGGGACATCCGATCGATGCCGACGAGGCCCGGGCCGGCCTCGCGGCCGTCGTGGCTCAGCGGGAGGATCTCGCCACCCGGTTGGTGACGCCGTGGTGGTACCACCCGGCACTCGGGCTACTCGAGGCGGTCCTGGTGCTCTGCATGGCCTCCGGCTCCACGCTCCTGATGTTCGGCGGCCTCGCGGTCTTCGGCGCCGGGGCCGGCCTGCTGGTCCTCAGCTACCAGCGCCTGACGGGCCTCTGGGTGAGCGGCTTCCGTCGTGGGCCCGCCGGCCGCATCGCCGGAGCTCTCGGCGCGCTCGTCGGAGCCTCGCTGCTCGCAGCGGCCTTCGCGGCGCAGGCCGAAGCGCCCTTCTGGGTCGCGGTGCTCGCGGCAGGGGTCGTCTTCGTGGGGACCATCGTCCTCGGCCGCGCCTTCGACCGGGCGCTGCGCGCCGAGCTGCGCAACGGGACATGACGCCGCGGGCCTCCTTCGACGCGGTCATCCACGCCCCGCCGCGCCTGCAGATCACCGCCATGCTCGCGCGCGTCAACTTCGCCGAGTTCGCGACGGTCCGTGAGGCGATCGGTGTGAGTGACTCGGTGCTGAGCAAGCACGTTCGCACGCTCGAGGAGGCCGGCTACGTCAGCGTCGCCAAGACCACGATCGCATCGCGGGTGCGCACCCATCTGTCCATCACGAAAGCGGGGCGCAGAGCGTTCGACGCGCACGTCGCCGCCCTGCGTGAGATCGTCGAGCGAGAGGAGCTCGTGTGACATCCCCTGTGCGCTCAGGTCCGCCACCACTCGACCGTCGCCCCGAGGTCCTCTACGTCTGCGTGCACAACGCCGGGCGCTCGCAGATGGCGGCGCTGCTGACATCGCACCTGAGCGGGGGCGCCGTGAACGTGCGCTCGGCCGGATCCGAACCGGCCGAGCGCCTCAACCCCCTGGCTGTCGCGGCGATGGCCGAGCTCGGTCTCGACATGTCGACCGCCTTTCCGAAGCCCCTGACCGACGCCGCCGTGCGCGCCGCCGACGCCGTCATCACCATGGGGTGCGGGGACACGTGCCCCTTCTACCCCGGTACCCGGTACGAGGATTGGGAGCTCGACGATCCCGCGGCCGCGGGATCGATCGACGAGGTCCGAGTCATCCGCGACGACATCCGCGCTCGGGTCGAGGCTCTGCTGGCGGACCTGGACGTCCCGCTCCGGCTCTGAGGTCAGTGACGAGGGCCTCCTGCGCCACTCCCCGCCGCGTCGGCCGCCGCGTGCTCACGGATCAGCCCGGGGTGTCGGCCTCGGCGGTCTGACCCCTCTGCACGCGTGCGTCCTCCTCCTCGGCCTCGCGGCGCAGTTGCCCGAATCCGATCCCCTCCGCCAGCAGGAAGAGGAAGCCGACCGCCACACCGACCACGGCCTCGGTCGCTTGGAGCACGATCGAGAACGCCAGCGCCTCGGCGGCGTTCACGCCGTAGGAGGCGGTCAGGGGCACGACCGCGGCGGCCTGGAACACCACGAGGTTTCCCGGGAGCACGGGGAACGCCTGGGCGAGGGTGACCGTGACCAGCAGCAGGCCGGCGCCGGCCCAGCCGACCCGGTCAAGCCCGAAGGCCATGAGGGTGAAGTAGATGCCCACCCACTGCGCGAGCCACGTCGCCAGACTGGCGCCTGCGACGACGCTCATCTGGCGAGGGTGGCGGAGTCCCAGGTGGCTCTCGCGAACGGCCCCCCACAGGCGCGAGAGGGCGCGCGTCGCGCGCGCCCAGAGCGGGCCGGTGCGGAGCCACGGCGGCACCTGGCGGTCGGGGCTCGAGAGCATGGCGACGGCCACGACCGCGAGGCACCCCACGCCCAGGGCGATCGAGGCGAACCAGGCGTACGAGGGCAGGGGGAGGAATGCGCCGATCACGACCACGAGACCCACCCACGTGATCGTCGAGACGAGGTTCTCCGCCACCACCGTGCCGAGCAGCGTCGTCGTGGGCAGGCGATCGCCGCGGCGCTCCAGGCGGCGGCGGAGCAGGAGCACCTTGACGATCTCGCCCACGCGCGCCGCGAGCACGGTATTGAAGAGGAAGCCGACGAACAGAGGGCTGACCAGGTCGCGGTAGCGACTTGGCCTGCTCATGCTCGGGAGCGCGTCCACGACTCCCTTCCAGGCGAGGCCCTTGAACCCCACCGATGCGAAGTTCGCGGCCACCGCGACCGCCAGCAGTCCCCAGGAGGCGACGCGGAAGGCGGCGTGGACCTCTCCCAGGTTGAGCTTCCAGATGGCGACGGCGCCGACGGCGATCAGGATCACCAGGCGCGCTCCGTGAAGCGCGATCCGTCGCCCGCGCAGGCGCCGCCCGGGCGCCTCCGCCGTCACCGGCGGTCCGTCAGCTCGTCGAAGGTGACCAGCTCCAGATCGCGGACCCGCGCCGCGCCGCAGATCTCCGCGAGCGCGTCAACGGTCTGCTGGCGCGGCCGCCCGGGGGCCCACCCGTCGGCGTCGTGCAGCAGCAGGATCGCGCCCGGCGCGAGAGCCTGGGCGCAGCGCCGGGCGATCGCGGCGGGACCCGGCTCGGCCGAGTCGAAGACCCCGGTCGTCCACGCCGCCATGCGGTAGCCCGCCCTCCGGCTGGCGAGCGCGGTGGCCGGTCCGCGAAAGCCGTGCGGCGCCCGGAACAGCCGGGTCATCGCATCGGCGCCCACGGCTCGCTCGACCGATCGCTCGGTCCGGGCGAGTTGATCACGCACGTGCCGCCACCCCCGGAAGATCAGGATCCCATGGTCGTATCCGTGGTTGGCGATCTGGTGGCCCTCGGCGACCATCCGGCGCACGACCTCCGGATGGCGGTCCACCTGGCGCCCGAGCACGAAGAAGGTGGCCTGCACCCCCTCGCGGGCCAGCACGTCGAGAACCGCGCCGGTGGACGGGCCGGGGCCGTCGTCGAAGGTCAGGGCGGCTCGGGGGCGGTCGGTCGGGCCTCGCCAGAGGGTCCGGCCGAGCACCGGGCTCCGCGGCCGGAAGGCCGCCGCCCCTGCGACGGCCGACGCGGCGACGATCGAGAGGGCCGCGGCCGGATGGCGGCGTGCCTGGCTCGCTGAGGCCGCCGCCGCGGCCACGCCCACCCAGGCGGCGCGATGCACGGCTTGGCCTTTTCGCATCGGCTGCGTCATGGCATCGTTTGGCGCGGCACGAGTGCGCGGCCGCTGGCGATCCTATCAACGTCGGGGCACGGCCCGGCCGGTCCCAGAGGCGGGCCTTGGCACACTCGGAGTGAGAGTGCCAAGGCCCGGAGCGCGTGCTCTATAATCCGACGCCGAATCCGGGCACAACGTCGTACGAGGTGGTTGCGTGCCGTTCTACGAGTACCGATGCACCAAGGGCCACGAGTTCGAGGTGAGGCAGTCGATGAGCGACGAGCCCCTCAAGAAGTGCGAGTCCTGCGGGGCGAAGGCGTCGCGCGTGCTGTTCGCGCCGGCGATCCATTTCAAGGGCACCGGCTTCCACAACACCGACTACTCGAGCAAGCGGCGCGGAGGGTCCGGCGACGACTCGGGCTCGACCCCGGCCACGGGCGAGTCGGCCTCGTCCAACGGCGGCTCGGGTTCGGATGGGGCGGCGAAATCGTCCGACACCTCGTCTTCGGGCTCCTCCTCCGGCAAGACCGTGGGCCTGGACAAGATCTGACCCCCCGCGTCCGGCGGCGGCCCAGGGGCCCTCTGACCTCTCGAAGCGCCGGCCACCCGGCGCAGCTCGTGGTCGCCGGGTTCGCGATAGTGATCGCCATCGGAACGCTGTTCCTCTGGTCTCCGATGGCGAACAGCGGACCGGGGAACGCTCCCTTCTGGACAGCGCTCTTCTCGGCCACCGCATCGGTGACGCTCGGCGGCATATCGCTCGTTGACACGGCCACCTACTGGAGTCCGGCCGGCCAGGTGGTGATCCTGGTGCTGGTTCAGCTGGGCGGGCTCGGGATCGTCACCAGCGCCTCCCTGCTGTTCCTGGTGGTCGCGCGGAGGGTGGGGCTGCGTGGCCGGCTCGCCGCCACCACCGAGCTCCACGCGGGCGACCTGGGCAGCACGCGCCGGCTGCTCCTCGCCATCGTCGGCTTCTCGATTGTCTTCCAGGCCGTGACCGTGGTGGCCGTCACCCTGCGCCTCTGGCTGGGCACCGACCGCGGTTTCGGCGAGGCCGTCTGGAACGGCCTCTTCCTCGGGGTCGCGGCGTTCAGCAACGCGGGTATCGCGATCCTTCCCGGGGGCCTCGTCCCCTTCGCCGAGGATCCATGGATGCTCACCACGATCGCGCTCGCGGTGATCGCCGGCGGGCTCGGGTTCCCGGTGTGGCTCGAGTTGCTGCGCGGCCGGCGCGGGTTCGCGCGGTGGAGCCTCCACACCAAGCTCACGCTCGTCACGACGGGGGCCCTCCTCGTCTTCGGTGCCGCGCTGATCACCGCGGCCGAGTGGGCCAACCCCGCCACCCTGGGAGCGCTCGACGGGCCGCACCGCCTGATGGCGGGCGTCTTCACGGGGATCATGCCGCGCACCGCCGGCTTCAACGTCATCGACTACTCGGCGGTCGAACCCGACTCGCTGCTGGTCACCGAGATGCTCATGTTCGTGGGCGGTGGCAGCGGGTCGGTCGCCGGCGGCATCAAGGTGACCACCTTCGCGCTCCTGTTCCTCATCGTCTGGGCTGAGGTACGCGGAGAATCGGAGGTCATGGCCTTCCGGCGGCGCATCCCGCTTCCGGTGCAGCGGCAGGCGCTCACGATCGCGGTCCTTGCCGTGAACGCCGTCGTCGTCGGTGCGCTGCTACTGATGTCCACCAACGAGATCGCTTTCGCGGACGCCCTCTTCGAGTGCATCGCCGCCTTCAGCACGGCCGGCCTCGGAACCGGTGTCACGACCGGCTTGAACGGATTCGGTCAGGGGGTTCTGATAGTCCTCATGCTGCTCGGCCGCGTCGGCCCCTTGACGCTCGGCGTCGCCCTCGTGCTGCGCGAGCGTGACCGTCTCTACACCCACCCGGAGGAAAGGCCGCTCGTTGGCTAAGAACGATCAGACCCTGGTGATCGGCCTCGGGCGCTTCGGGCGTGCCATCGCCCTGACACTCGGCAAGCTCGGCCACGAGGTCCTCGGGGTGGACGCCTCGCCGCGGATCGTCCAGTCGTGCGTGCCCGACATGACCCACGTCGTCCAGGCGGACGCCACCGACATCGAGGCGCTGCGGCAGGTCGGCGCGCCCGATTTCCCGACGGCCGTCGTCGCCATCGGAACGGACGTCCAAGCCAGCATCCTCGCCACGTACGCGCTCGTCGACCTCGATATCCCCCGCATCTGGGCCAAGGCGATCACCGCCGAGCACGGTGCGATCCTCGAGCGCGTCGGAGCACACCGGGTCATCTTCCCCGAGCGCGACATGGGCGTCAGGATGGCGCACTCGATGGTAGGTCGCACGATCGACTACATCGAGATCGACGAGAACTTCGTCCTGATCGAGACCACCGCGCCCCGCGAGGCCGTGGGCATGACGCTCCAGGAGGCCGGCTTGCGCAAGCGCCACGACGTCACCGTGGTCTGCGTGAAGAGCCCCGGGGGCCTCTTCACGTACGCCACCCCCGAGACCGTGCTCCACCGCGACGACATGATCGTGGTGGCCGGCTCCGCCCCGCGCGCCGAGGCCTTCGCCGCCCTGGATTGACGCGGTGAGCCTCAGCTCCCCATGAACTTGGCGATCTCGCGCTCGTTCAGGTCGGGATCGGTCTGCACCACGAACGAGACCCCGTCGATCAACTGAGGCTCGCCGGTGAGCAGGATGCGGTCGCTCTTGCGCTGCTCCAGCCGTGCCTGCAGCCATCCCATCTTGATCATGTCGATCGTCCCGATGTCGGTCTGGAGGGCGCGGACCACGCCGGCGCCGCGCCACGGCGCCCGCCAGATCTGAGACGGCGCCACCACCTCGCTCTTCAGCCCGGCCACCACCGCCTGCTGGCGCAGGGCGCGCCCGAAGTCGCCGCCGCAGTCGCCGTAGCGGGCCCGCGAATACTCCAGGGCGCGCGCGCCGTCGAGCGTGATCCGTCCGGCGGGGAAGCTCACGGTCCGTCCGGCCTCGTACGGGCAGTCGACCAGCGCGGTGGGGTTGCTGACGGTCACTCCCCCGACGGCGTCAACCATCTTCGGGAAGCCCGAGAACTTGATCACCATCAGGTGGTGGATGGGTACGCCGGTGAGGTTCCTCACCGCCCGGATCATCCCGCCCTGACCGGAGAAGGTGAACGCGGCGTTGATCTTCTCGGTCCCGAAGGGCGAGGGCAGCTCGATGCGCCAGTCGCGCGGTATCGAGAGGTACTTGATCCGGCCTGAATCCGGGTCGGTGCGCATGATCAGGATCGTGTCGGCGCGCTTGGCGCGGGTGGCGCCCTTGCGCGCATCCACCCCGAGGATCAGCGTGTTCGTGGGTGTGCCGAGCATCCCGCCCGGGGGATCGTCGAGGGCGGCGCGCGCCGACGCGGTGATCTTCCCGTTGGCCTCGCCCACCGCTCCGTTCAGCGCGATGTATCCGAAGACCGACCAGACCACGAACGCCACGAGCAGTGCGATCAGGCTCCGTGCCACCCAGCCACCGGGCCCCAGGCCGCGCAGCGACCACGGCTTGCGCCTCTCGCGCGCCAGGGCGCGCTTCTGGTCGCGCTCGAGTCGTCCGGGCCGGCGCGGCTTCGGCGCGGCCTCGGGGCGCCCGTTGCGGCCCGGCGGAGCCGTTGGGGGCGCGGAGGCGCCCGATTCCCGCGCGGTGAGGGCCCGCAGGGCTTCGAGGCCGTCCGTTCCGGCGCTGTTGTCGCCCCCGCGGGCGCGGAAGCGCCGATAGGGCTTGGTTGAGCGGCTCATCGGCGCGCAATGGTAGCGTCCTCACGGGAATCGGCCGACGGACTCGGGAAGGGGCCGCCGTGGGTGGTGAGGGCGGCCTCGTCGTGGTGGGTACCCCGATCGGGAACCTCGACGATCTCGGTCCACGGGCCGCTGCCCGCCTCCGCGATGCCGACCTGGTGGCGTGCGAGGACACCCGTCGAACGGCGACCCTGATGCGGCGCGCCGGAGCCACGACCCGCATGGTCGCGGTGCACCGCCACAACGAGGCCGCCCGGGCGGCCGATCTCGTGGACCGCATGCTCGCCGGTGAGACGGTGGCCCTTGTGAGCGATGCCGGGATGCCCCTGGTCTCCGATCCCGGAGCCCGCATCGTGAGCGCGGCGATCGATGCGGGCCTCCCGGTCACGGTCGTCCCCGGTGCGAGCGCGGTGACGACGGCGCTCGTGGCGTCCGGCCTCGCGGGGGAAGGGGGGTTCGAGTTCCTCGGCTTCGTCCCACGCAAGGGCGCCGAGCGCCGCGGGGCCATGCGACGCCTGGGGGAGCTCACCGTCCCGGCCGTGTGCTTCGAGAGCCCCCAGCGGCTTCCCGCCCTGCTGGCCGAGATCGCCGATCTCTGGCCCGATCGCCCGATCGCCGTCTGTCGTGAGCTGACCAAGATGCACGAGGAGATCGCGAGGGGCACCGCCGCCGAGCTGGCCGCGCGCTTCGGCACCCCCCCCCGCGGGGAGATCGTCCTGGTGCTGGGACCGGCGCCGATCGCCGGCGAGGAGGCGGACGACGGCCTCCGCGATCTGATCGGAATCCTTCTCGATGCCGGGCTCGGTGCCGGGCGCGCTGCGGACGTCGCAGCATCCCTCGGCGCGGCCCCCCGCAACCGCGCCTACCGGTTCGCGCTCACCCTGGCCGATGAGAGGCGCTCGGAGACGTAGGCGGATGCCAGGCGGATCGGGGGCTCGGCCCGCGCCGCCTCGCACCCGACGCGCGCCAGGTGCGACCAGTCCGCCAGGACGATCGCACGGCAGAGCGACTCCTCGAGCGGGGCCACGCGGATCGTGCGGCCGCAGACGGGACCGGGCCGGGACCACTTCCATTGGAGCTCGAAGTCGGCGGGCAGACGGCCGCCCGGAGCGTCGATCTCCAGGTCGCAGGTGATGTCGAGCGCGATCCCGGATCGCTCTGAGTGCCCGCGGAGCGAGCTGCGCCCGCCGCCGAGGGCCTCGGCCAGCTCGGCGCCCAGAGCGCGGGCCGCGCGATGCGCTCCCGTGGGCTCCACCTCGAGGTCGATGTCGCGCGGGCGCACCGGGCACCCCAGCAGCGCCCGCCCGGCACTTCCCGCGAGCACCCATCGGACGCCGACGCCCGCGAGGGCGTCGGCGACGGCGCAGAGCGCGGCAAGTTGCCGGGGTGGGGGTGGTGGTGACACGGTGACTACACTCCCCGGTCGTGGCCGACGGACACTTCTACCTCACGACGCCGATCTACTACGTCAACGCGGACCCGCACATCGGCCACGCGTACACCACGATCATGGCCGACATCATCGCCCGCCATCACCGGCAGCTCGGCGAGGACGTCTTCTTCCTCACGGGCACCGACGAGCACGGCGGGAAGATCGCGGCCTCCGCCGAGCGCGAGGGGCGCTCGCCGCGCGAGCAGGCCGACATGCTCTCGGCGCGCTTCCGGGCTCTCGGTGGCGTGCTCGACGCGACCTACGACTTCTTCATCCGGACCACCGACGCCGATCACGAGGCCGAGGTCCAGCGGGTCCTGGCGGCGCTCCACGACTCGGGCGACATCTACAAGGGCAGCTACGGCGGGTGGTACTGCCCCGCGAGCGAGGCGTTCTACGCCGAGTCCGACCTGCTGGCGGGCGGGCTCTGCCCGGTGCACAAGACCGCGGTCGAGTGGGTGGAGGAGGAGAACTGGTTCTTCCGGCTCTCGGCCTACCGCGAGCGCCTGTTGGCGCACTACGACGCGAATCCAGAGTGGGTGCTGCCGCAGGCGCGCTACAACGAGGCGCGCCGGATGATCGAGCTGGGGCTGGAGGATCTGTCGGTCTCGCGCGCCCAGGTGGAGTGGGGCGTGCCGGTGCCGTGGGATCCGGGCCAAACGATCTACGTCTGGATCGACGCGCTCCTCAACTACCGCACCGCGCTCGGCTACGCCCGCCCCGGCGAGGATCTCGCGGAGCGCTTCTGGCCGCCTGACCTCCAGCTCATGGCGAAGGACATCCTGAAGTTCCACGCCGTCATCTGGCCGGCCGTCCTGATGGCCGCGGGGCTCGAGCTGCCCCGGCGCCTCATGGTCCACGGCTACGTCCTGAAGGGCGGCGAGAAGATGAGCAAGACGACGGGCAACGTGGTCGACCCGTTCCCGTTCATCGAGCGCTACGGCATCGACGCCCTGCGTTACTACCTCGCGCGCGAGGTGCGCTTCGGCGAGGATGGCACCTTCACCGCCGAGGGCTTCGACGCGCGCTATGACGGTGAGCTCGCCAACGAGCTGGGCAACCTCCTCAACCGCGTGGTCAGCATGATCGGCCGCTACCGCGACGGCATCGTGCCGGCCGACGCCGGCGGCGACCCCGAGCTGGCTGGCGAGGTGGCCGCGGTCGCGGCAACGAGCGTCGCCGGCTTCGGCGCTCTCGATATCTCACGCGCCGTCGAGGATGTCTGGCGGCTGGTCCAGCGCCTCAACCGCCTCGTCGAGCAGAGGGCCCCGTGGAAGCTCGCAAAGGACCCCGCCCGCGCCGGCGAGCTCGATCAGACCCTCTTCAGCCTGGCGGAGGGGCTGCGGGCGGTCGCGATCATGATCTGGCCCGTCATCCCGACCTCCGCCGAGCGCGTCCTCTCATCGCTCGGCCAGGACCCGGCTGCCACCGCCCTCTCCCTCGCCGGTTGGGGCGCCGGAGTGCCCGGCGCTCGCGTATCGCTCGTGAGTCAGCTCTTCCCCCGGGTGGAGGAGGACGAGGCGTAGTCGACACCCATGCCCATCTCGACTCGTGCGACGCCGAGCCGGCCGAGCTGATCGAGGAGGCCCGCGCCGCCGGCGTGGAGCGCATCGTCGCCATCGGGGTCGGGCGCGGCTCCAGCGAGAGCGCAGTGGCGCTCTGCGAGGCCCACCAGGAGGTCTTCGCCGCGATCGGCGTCCACCCCAACGACGCGGACGGCTTCACCGACGACGACCTCTCCTGGATCCGCGCGCTCGCGGCGCATCCCCGCGTCGTCGCCATCGGCGAGTGCGGCCTGGATCACTTCCGCGATCATGCCCGCCCCGCCGCCCAGCGCCGCGCGTTCATCGCGCAGATCGGCGTCGCGCGCGAGACCGGCCTGCCCCTGGTGATCCACACCCGCGAGGCGGCCGACGAGACGCTGGAGATCCTCGCCGAGGAGGCCGCGGGGCATCCTGTGGTGCTGCACTGCTTCTCCCTGCCGGATCGGCTCGACGAGGTGGTGGAGCGTGGCTACATGCTGAGCTTCGCGGGACCCGTCACCTTTCCACGGTCCACCGAGCTCCAGACGGCGGCCCGCGATGTTCCCGGCCACCTGCTCCTGGTGGAGACCGACAGCCCCTACCTCGCTCCGGTCCCCCGTCGTGGGCGACCGAACCGACCGGCCAACGTCGCCCACACCCTGCGTTTCATCGCCGGGTTGCGCGGGGTCCCGGAAGGAGAGCTCGACGACCTCACCAGTGCCAACGCCGCCCGCACCTTCGCCTGGTGAGCCACAGCCGCCCGCGGGGCGGCTGGGCGTGATGCGGCTGCTCGCGGCCCACGGCCTACGGCCCGACACGGAGCTCGGCCAGCACTTCCTACTCGACGAGAACCTCGTCGACCTCGCCGTGCGCGAGGCGGGCATCGGCCCGGGGGATGTCGTGCTGGAGGTCGGACCCGGTGTCGGCGTGCTCACAGTGGCCCTCGCTCGTGCCGCCTCGCTGGTGCACGCGGTGGAGCTGGACCGTCGTCTCGAGGGTGCGCTCGGCGACGCGCTCACCGGTTGCGACAACGTCGTCGTCCACTGGGGCGACGCCATGCGCGTCACCCTCGCCGACCTGTCCCCCGAGCCCACCGCGCTCGTCTCGAACCTGCCGTACGACATCGCCACGCCTCTGGTGCTGGAGAGCATCTGGGGGCTGCCCCGGCTCGAGCGCTGGTGCGTGATGGCCCAGCGCGAGGTGGTCGATCGCTGGCTGGCGGCACCCGGCAGCCGTCACTACGGAGGCCCCTCCGTGCTCCTCCAGCTCGCGCTGGCGGTGACCTTCCGCCGATCGGTGGGCCGCGAGGTGTTCGTGCCCCGCCCGCGGGTCGACTCGGCTCTGGTCGCCTTCCGCCGCATCGGGCCCGGCCCGGGTCCCGGGGTCCGTCGCCTCGTGCGGGCCGCCTTCTCGGCGCGTCGCAAGACGCTCGTCAACGCCCTCGCCCTCGGCGGAGCCGAGCGCGCTGAGGTCGCGGCCGCGCTCGCCGCGCTCGGGCACTCGCCCAGCGTGCGCCCGGAAGCGCTCGCCCCGGCCGATTTCCCCCCGCTCGCGGAGGCCCTCGGGTGGATCGGCTGACCCTCACCGCGCCGGCGAAGCTCAACCTCCGCCTGCTGGTGGGCCCGCGGCGCGAGGACGGGTACCACCCGCTGACCAGCCTGATGGTCGCCCTCCACGGGCTGCACGACACGGTGACGGTCGCGCGCAGCGAACGCCGCCGCGTGGTCTGCCCCGGCATCGATGGTCCGGACAACCTCGCCTGGCGGGCGCTCGACGCCCTCGAGGAGGAGGTCGGCCGCCCGCTCCCGCTCGCGGTCTCCATCAGCAAGTCGATACCCGCGGAGGCGGGCCTCGGCGGGGGATCGAGCGACGCGGCGGCCGTGCTGATCGCGGCCGACCGGCTGCACCGGCTCGGCCTCGGCGGCGACCACCTCGAGGCGGTCGCAGCGCGCGTCGGCTCGGATGTTCCCTTCTTCATCCGAGGCGGTTGCCAGTGGGCCGAGGGCCGGGGGGAGATCCTGTCCGCGGCCCCCGGTCCGCGTTTCGCAGCCGTCCTCGCGATGCCGGGGCTCGGGCTCTCGACCCCGGCCGTCTATGCCGCCTTCGACCGGCTGCCGGCCCCGCCACAGCTCGTGCGCTCGCCACCGCCCGAGGGCCTTCCGGCGCTGGCCGCCTGGGTGCGCAACGACCTCTGGCCTCCGGCGCTCGCCCTCGCGCCCGCGCTCGGCGCGACCGCGCGCGCCCTCTCCGCAGCGGGGGCCCGTGCGAGCCTCCTGTGCGGGAGCGGGTCGTGCGTCGCGGGGCTCTTCCCGGACCGCCCCGCCGCCGTCGCGGCGGCGGCTCACCTTCCGGGTGGGGCCCTCCTGGCGGTGGTCGTCCCCGCCCATCGGGGCACTACAATCGATTGATGGACGATCCGTTCCTCATCGAGGCCGGGCCGAGTTCCGCCCGCGAGCGGGCCCGCCGGTGGTTGCGCGGACGGCGCCTGATGCTCTCGGGGGTGCTCGCACTCGTCGAGGTGGTGGCCTTCATCATCTGGCGCCCGAGCGCAGTGCTGCTCGGAACGCTGGCGGTGGTCGCCCTCATCGTCTGCATCATGGGCGCCACGCGGGTCGGCCCGGGGCTGACGCGCGACCTGCTGTGGATCGGAGCCATCGCTCAGGGCATCGTCGTCATGATCCCGCTCGTGGTGGGTCTCTCGCTCGTCGCCGCGCTTGCAACGGCCATTGCGATCATCGTCGCCTTCGTCGTGATCGCCGCACGCTGGCGCGTCTGATCCGCTCACCGGGGGCGCATAGGGGCGTCGATTCCGGGACGATCACGCTTGAGGACTTCCGAGACACGCCGCGAGGGTCCAGAATGTCGTACCGATGAGCACGACCCATGACGCGCCGACGGCGCCCGACCTGGCCGACCCGGGGCTCTACATCAACCGCGAGCTGTCGTGGCTCGACTTCAACGACCGCGTTCTCGCGCTGGCGCGCGACGCTGATGCGCCCCTGCTCGAGCGGTGCAAGTTCCTCGCCATCTTCTCGAGCAACCTCGACGAGTTCTTCATGGTGCGCGTGGCGGCTGTCCAGGACGCACTCGAGGCGGGCCGGATCCCCTCGACGCCGGACCAGCTCCCGCGCGAGGAGGTGCTCGATCGCGTCGGCGCCCGCGTCCGCGGCCTGATGGCCGAGCAGAGCCGGATCTGGACCGAAGAGCTGCGGCCGGCGCTCGCGGAGGCCGCCATCGACGTCGTCTCGTTCGCCGATCTCCTCCCCGATGAGCGGCGCCAGATCGTGGCGCAGTTCGATCGCGAGGTCTACCCGGTACTGACCCCGCTCGCGGTCGGCCCGGGTTCGACGTTCCCCTACATCTCGGGGCTGTCGCTGAACCTCGGTCTGCGCGTCCGCGATCCGGTCGGAGGTGAGACGCGCTTCGCCCGCATCAAGGTCCCCCCGCGGCTCCCGCGCTTCCTCGCGGTGGGCGATCGCCTGGTGCCGTTGGAGGATGTCATCGAGGCGCATGTGGAGCGGCTCTTCCCCGGCATGCAGGTGCTCGACACCTCCCGCTTCCGGGTCACCCGCGACGCGGACTTCTCGATCTCGGACGAGTCCGACGACCTCCTCGGAGCCGTCGAGGCGCAATTGCAGCGGCGCCGCTTCGGACACGTGGTGCGACTCGAGGTGGAGCAGAATGCGCCCGAGGGCCTCGTGCAGGATCTGATGGAGGCCCTGCAGGTCGCGCCCCGCGACACGTTCCGCGTGCGGCCGCCCCTCGATTTCACGTCGCTCTGGATGCTGGCCGGCATGGATCGGCCCGGGCTGCGCGATGTGCGCTGGGAGCCCCGCACCCGCACGCGCCTGCGACCGGAGGAGGGCGAGCGCACCGACATGTTCGCCGCGATCCGCAACGGCGACATCCTCGTGCACCACCCCTACGACGACTTCCACACCAGCGTCGAGCGCTTCGTGGAGCAGGCCGTGGAGGACTCCAACGTCCTCGCCATCAAGCAGACGGTGTATCGGACCAGTGGCGACTCGCCGATCGTCCCGGCGCTGATGCGAGCGGCCGAGCAGGGCAAGCAGACGGTCTGCCTCGTCGAGGTGCAGGCGCGGTTCGACGAGGAGCGCAACATCCAGTGGGCCCGCGCCCTGGAGCGTGCCGGGGTGCACGTGGTCTACGGGCTCACCGGGCTCAAGACCCACGCCAAGCTCTGCCTGGTGCTGCGCCGCGAGGGCGACCGGGTGCGCCGCTACGTCCACTTCGGAACCGGGAACTACAACCCCTCCACCGCGCGCCTCTACACCGACCTCGGCATCTTCACGTGCCGCGAGGACATCGCCGAGGACGTCGCCGACCTCTTCAACCACCTCACCGGATTCGCCCGCCCGCCGTCCTACCGGCGGGCGCTCGTGGCGCCGGCGGGCCTGCGGGACGGAGTCATCCGCGAGATCGACCGCGCGATCGAGGCCCACGAGCCATCATCGCCCTCACGGGTGATGATGAAGCTCAACTCGATCATCGACGGCCCGGTCATCGCCGCCATCTACCGAGCCTCACAGGCGGGGGTGCCGGTCAACCTGATCGTGCGCGGGATCACCGGTCTGCGCCCGGGGGTGCCGGGGGTCAGCGAGAACGTCCGGGTCATCTCGATCGTGGGGCGCTTCCTCGAGCACGCCCGGGTCCTCGCCGTCACGGTGGGTGGCGAAACGCGCTACTGGATCGGGTCGGCGGACATGATGGCCCGCAACCTCGACAATCGCGTCGAGCTCGTCGCCCCGGTCAACGATCCGCTGGCGTGCGATGAGATCCAGTCCCTGATCGAACTGCAGCTGCGCGATACCGCCCTTGCCTGGGAGCTCGGCCCCGACGGCGGTTGGAGTCGCGTGATGCCGCAGCCCGGGCAGGAGCCCTTCAACTCCCAGGAGGCTCTCATGGACTACGCAATCCAGCAGGCCCGCTCGGGCTGATCCGGGCTGAGAGGGCCCGGGTCCCAGCGGGCCTCGGCCGCGCAGGGGGTCGTCCGGTATCGTGAAGGGCGTGAGCACCGACAACCCCGCATGGACGCCGCCCGCCAAGCCCAGCTTCAATTCGCCGGCCGCCGACCTCAATCAGCTCCGCAACGAGGCCAAGCGGATCGCCGAATCTGCGCCGGGCCAGCCGGTCCACAAGTCGGTGCTCGAGCGCGCCCGCGCCCTCGCGACGGCGGTCGAGCACGATCTCGGCCTTCCCGGGACCGCCGACGGCCTCTCCTACGCAGACCTCGCCGTCCTCCTGTCCCAGTCGAAATAGCCGACGACGCTCGGGGGCCGTGGCGAGGCCCTTCAGCTCTCCGGCAGGTCCATCGTCAGTCGCGCGACCACACCGTAGTCGGCGTCGGGTGGCACTCGGCCGAGGCGCTCGCGCACCAGGGAGACCATCTCGAGGGGCTCGGTGTCGAGCTCGTCGGCATGGCCGAGGTCCTTCAGCAGGTTGCGCACCGTGAAGCCGGGAACGTGGTCTCCCGCCAGCACCCGGTTGAAGAGGTGGCGAAGCTGCCAGGAGTCGCCGGAGGCCCGCATGACCACCTCGCGGGCCAGGGCCGGGTCGAGCCCCGCCCTCTGTCCGGCGCCGAGCGCCTCGGCGGTCCCCGCCGTGATGGTGGCGACCAGGGCGTTGTTGACCAGCTTCGCCACCAGGCCGAGGCCGCTCTCGCCGCAGTGGATCCTCTTGTCGGGATCCCCCATGGCATCCAGGGCCGGCGCGGCGGCTGCGAGCGCCGCCGGATCGCCTCCGCACATCATCATGAGCGTTCCGGCCGCGGCACCCGGCGGCCCCCCGCTGACCGGGCAGTCCAGGTAGGCCACGCCGCGCTCGGCGCATCGCTGCGCCAGCTCGCGGGCGACCTCGGGCGCGATCGTGCTCATCTCGACCAGGACCGGTGGCGGCGCAGCGGCCTCCAGCATCCCGTCCACGACGTCCACGACGTCCGGCGAGTCGGTCACGCACGAGCAGGCGAGGTCCGCTCCGTCCATGGCGTCGGCGATCGAGGGAGCGAGGGTCACGGGCAGGCCCCCCGCGTGGGCGGGCGTCCGGGCGAAGAGGCGCACCTCGTGGCCTGCGGCGACCAGGTTGCGGATCATTCCCGAGCCCATCAGGCCCGCACCGACGAAGCCGATCATCACCGGCTCAGGATAGCGGCTGTCCCTATCGCGAGGGAGAGGGGTGAGGGCCGCCCCGTCGCTCGACCCGGTGGGGGGAGCGATGCCCAGAAGGTGCGAGACGCTGTGCCCGAGCATCTCACGCCTCCGAACTGCCGCGCGGGGGCAGTAGGACGACCCTCGGGGGCAAGCATGCCGGTCCGGCGCATGTCGCACACCCCCCGTGGGGATGGTCGTCAACCTCCGAACCCCCACCTTGGGGGAGTCCTGGCGCTCGACCGGCGGCGGGGGGGCCGGCCGACCGGGCGTCCGCAGTTGCGCCGCGCGTCTGGGCGCGGTATCCAGCCCCGGTGAGCACCGTTCCCACCGAGAGCCCCGTCGCGCGGTCGATCGGATCGCCGATCCGCCGTCTCGCGCTCTGGTTCGTCAACGTGGTGACGGGGGCCTTCCGGCGTTCGGTGCGCGATGACATCACCGGGGTGGCGAGTCAGTTCGCATACAACGCCTTCCTCGCAACGGTCCCGTTCCTCTTCGTGTTGGTCTCGATCGTCGGCCTCGTGGCCGAGCCGGACACCTTCGACGAATTCCTCGCGCCGGATGCCGAGAACGCGATCCCGGTGGATCTGCGAGGGCTGCTGCGCTCGGCGCTGGGATCGGCGACCCGCAACACCGGCCAGGCCACGATCTTCCTGATCGTCGGCCTGGTCGGTGCGCTGTACGTGTCGGCCAACGTCATCGGGTCGCTCGTCGGGGGCCTCGACCGCGTGCGTGGCGTACCCCACCGGCCCTGGGTGCGCGGAAAGCTGGCGGCCCTCGTGATCGCGATCGCCACCAGCTTCCTCGTCGTCGCCACCACGCTCGCCCTGATCGGCGGCTCGCGGCTGGTCGAGAGCGTCGCCGAGGCGATCTTCGGCAAGGGGGCGCCGAACGTCGCCGGTCGGCTCCTCTATCTGATCGGGGCGGTGGGACTGCTCGTGTTCACCATCGCCGTGTACCACTTCGGGCCGAACGCGCCCAAGCGACGCCTGATCGCCGCCTGCCCGGGAGCGGTGGTGGGCGTCTCACTCTGGGTGGGGGCCACCCGTCTCTTCGGGATCTACATCGAGAACTTCGACTCCTACAAGACGGTCTACGGCGCACTCGGGACCACGGCCATCTACCTGATCTTCCTGTTTCTGACCTGCGTGGCCCTGCTCATCGGGGCCGAGGTGAACGAACAGATCTACGTGATGCGCCAGAACCGGCGCCGGGACCTCGCCGCGACCCAGGTCCGGTAGACACCGGCACTACGACTGGCACGACGGGCACCAGTACGTCGTGCGGTTCGCGTCCCCCTGTCCGCGCGAGCGGACGGACGTCCCGCAACGGCGACACGGCTTACCCCGGCGTCCGTACACCCACGTGCGCTCCCGGCTCCACGGCGGCGCGCCGTGCGCCCGGAATGTGCGGATCGCGCCGCCGTCGCGCACCCCCTCCGCCAGGAGCCGGGCGGCGGTGGCGCCGAGCGACCTCGCCTCGCCGGGAGCGAGGCTCCCGACCGTCCGCCAGGGGTCGATCCCGGTCAGGAAGCAGGTCTCGCTCTTGTAGACGTTCCCGATGCCGGATACGACACGCTGATCCATCAGGGTGTCGCCCACCTGGCGCGATGGCTCCACCCGCTCGAGCGCAGCAAGGGCCGCGGCGCCGGGATCGACCCCCTCGCCGAGCAGGTCGGGGCCGGTGGCCATGACCGAGCGCGGGAGCGGATCCCCGGGCTCGAGCAGACGCACCTGGGGGCAGCGGTAGAGAGCGGCCACGTGGCGCTCGGTCCAGAGCGCCAGGAAGAGCCCGCTGCTGCGCGGCGGGCGGCTGGCGGGCATGAGCCGCCACACGCCGCTCATCATCAGGTGCGAGTGCAGCACCCGGCCGCTCGCGAACTTCAGCAGGTGGTGCTTGCCGAGCGCCTCGGCGCCGGTCACCAGATCGCCGCCGAGGCGCTCGGGCAGGCGCTGCGCGGCCAGTCGCGGTTCCGGGGCCTCCACGCTCACGAGCTCGTGACCCGCCAGCGCTGCCGTGAGCCGAAGGGCGTTGCGGTGGCTGACCTGGCCTTCGGGCACAAGCTCACGATAGTCGGGGCGGGTAGCCAAACGCCCGTCAGGCGGTCAGAATCCCCACGTGAGCGAGAACCGCGACGAGCCGGCTCCCGAGCCCCAACAGCCGCACTCGCCGCTGAAGAGGCGCCTGCTGCTCTGGGGCGGTGCCCTGGTGGCGATCGTCGTCGCCTACTTCGTCGCGGCGGCCGCCCTGCCGCGGTGGTGGTCGCACCGCATCGGCGATCAGGTGGACGGCAGCCTCAGTGCCGGCATCGGCATCGGGCTCTTCTACGGGTTCGTGTTCACCTTCCTCCCGATCCTGATCCTCACGTTCGCCATCCGCCGCAGGCGCTCGTGGAGGGCGCGCGGGTGGATCGCCGGGGCCGCCCTGGTGCTCGCGCTGCCGAACCTCCTCACCCTCGGGATCGTCATCGGCAACAGCAGCGCCGCCCACGCCGGTGAGCGCACGCTCGACGTGGACGCGCCCAACTTCCGCGCCAGCTCTCTGATCGGCGCCATCGCAGGAGTGCTCGCGGTCGTCGGCGTGCGCTACCTGCTCCTCTCGCGCGCCCGCGCCAAGGGTCGTGAGGCGAAGCTGCGCGACGAGCTGAAGGTTCGCGACGAGGCCGCCAAGGCCGCCGCCGAAGCGGAGAAGTAGCTGCCGCTGCGGCTCTCCTTCGTGTGCCTCGGCAACATCTGCCGCTCGCCGACCGGTGAGGCCGTGATGCGCCGGCTGGTCGCCGAGGCCGGCCTTCACGACGACATCATCGTGGAGAGCGCCGGTACCGGCGCATGGCACGCCGGCGGCCCGCCCGACGCGCGCGCCGCAGCCGAGGCGCGCGGCAGGGGCATCGAGATGGGCGGGCGGGCGCGCCAGTTCCAGGCCGCCGACTTCGAGCGCCTCGACCTGGTGCTGGCGATGGATGCACAGAACTCGGATGACCTACGGGCGCTCGCTCCCGATGCCGGCGCGGCCGCCAAGGTGCGCCTCCTCAGGGAGTTCGACCCCTCCGCCGACGGCGAGATGTCGGTCCCCGATCCCTACTACGGCGGTGCGGACGGCTTCTCCGAGGTCTTCGACATGGTCAACGCCGCATGCCGCGGCCTGCTCGAGCACCTGCGCGAGGGGCCGCTGTCGCGGCCGTGATCCCGGACGACCTGGTCGCGGAGATCGCAGCGGCGATCGGAGCCCGCGCGGTGGCCGCCGAGCAGGTGGGCGGGGGCAGCATCAACCGGGCCGTACGCCTCGGGCTCGACGACGGGCGGCTGGTCTTCGTGAAGCATGCACCGGAGGCCTCCCAGGGCGCCTACGCGACCGAGGCCCGCGACCTCGCCTGGCTGGCCGAGACGGGGGCGATGCGGACGCCGGGCGTCCTGGCGGTGGGAGATGCTCCCGGAGCGCGCTTTCTCGCGCTGGAGTGGATCGAGGGCGCCGTGCCGGTGGGCGCCGCTCGATCGCCGGTCAACGCCGAGGGCTTCGGGCGCGCGCTCGCCACCATGCACCGCCACGGGGCATCCTCGTTCGGGCTCGATCGCGACAACCTGATCGCGGGGCTGCCCCAGTCGAACACGCCGTGCGATCGATGGGCCGATTTCTACGGCGAGCGACGGCTGGAGCCCCTCGCGCGACGCGCGGTGGCGGGTGGCCGGATGGCCCCCGGATTCCTGACCCGCATCGACCGGCTGCGCGCGCTGCTTCCGGAGCTGTGCGGCTCCCCCGAGCCACCCGCCCGCCTGCACGGCGACCTCTGGAACGGCAACGCGGCGATCGACCGCGACGGCACTCCGGTGGTGTTCGACCCGGCGGTGCACGGCGGCCACCGTGAGATCGACCTCGCCATGATGCGCCTCTTCGGCGGTTTCCCCGAGAGCGTCTTCCGTGCCTATGCCGAGGAGTTCCCGCTCTCCGATGGCCACGAGCGTCGCACCGAGCTCTTCCAGCTCGCGCCGATCCTCGTACACGTCTGCCTCTTCGGAGGCGGATACGCGCGATCGGCCGAGCGCATCGTGGCCCGCTACCTCACCGGGGCGGCCGGGTGAGCCGGGCGATCGCACCGGCCGCCCGTTCGGCGATGCCTCCGGTCATGCTCGCAGCACCAGGCCGCGCAGGTCGGTGCGAAAACCGGATTCGGTCAGGATCGACTCGAGCGGCGATCCGAAGACGGGCTCTCCGTCCACGCGCTCGATCGCGAGCTTGCGGCGCCGGTCCGCGAGGACCCATTCGGTGAGCGCTCGCACCGCACGCCCGAGAACCCTCTCGTCACGCTCGGGAAAGGTGAGGAGCGCCTTCGCGCCGCGCTCCAGATAGAGCGCCGGCGCTCCGTCGACCAGCACCACCTGGGCGCCGAAGACCCGCGAGGGAGAACGCGCCCCCTCGCGCTTGGGCCAGGGCGCCGCAGCGCCGTAGGGCTGCGCCGGGTCGGCGGCGCCGAGCACGATGACCCGCGGGTCATCGTCGGGCCGGGCGTCGCGCAGGTCGCGCAGGCGCTCCACGGCTCCGGGCATCGCGAACTGGGCCCCACCGAGCCCGGCGATGAAGTAGCCGCGCCGCAACGTGCCGAGGGTCTCCAGCTCGCCGAGGGCAGGGTAGACGGCGGAGTAGCCGCCCGGGACCCCCTCCGACAGGGTCGCGGAGCGGGTCAGCACGCCGTGGCGCTCGGCCAGCAGCTCGGCGCTCGCCCGGCGGCGCTCGCCCGGATCGACCTCGCCGCGAAAGAGCCGCTCCGCCAACGACCAGCGGCCGGCCACCGCCGACGGCGCGGACCGGCGCGCCCCGAGCCGGCGCCGGCCACCTGCGCTCGGGCGCTGCAGCTGCGGTAGCCGGCGCGGGGCGCGCAATGGCAGCCAGAGGTCGTTAGTGACCTCTCCGGCCCAGACCATCCCCCAGAGCGCCGTGAACACCTCCTCGCGCGGCGCGGCTGCGGCCACCAGGAGGTCGTCCCAGAAGCTGGCCCCGTCGCCGAGCGCCTGCCGCAGCGCGTCGGCGACCGGGCCCTCGGGCGCTGGATCGGCCGGAGGCGGGCCGAGCAGCGGGGCGTCCTCGCGGAAGTAGAGGGCGACCCGTCCCCCGCCGACCCCGCCGGCGCCCGCCCCGACCCAGACGATCTCGCCCCGCGCCGCCAGCTCGTCGAGTGCCGTCGGGCCGTAGCCGGACACGCGGCGGGGGAAGACCTCCGTCTCCCATTGCGCAGCCGGCAGCGCGAGCCCCTGGAGGGTGGTGAGCGCCTCGCGTAGAGCATCCACCCCGCCGGCGCCGCTCGGGCGGTCCACGCGCTGCCAGTCGGGCAGGAAGCGCCCGAGCGCCCCGGGATCGGCCGGCTCGATCTCGCGCCGCAGCGCAGCCAGGCTCGCCCGGCGCAGGCGCCTCACGACCTCGGCATCGCACCAATCGCGCCCCGAGCCGCCCGGTCGCAGCTCGCCCAGCACGAGGGTGCCGGCGGCCTCCAGCAGCGCGAGGGGCGCCTCGAGCGCTCCGGCGGGGAGCGCGTAGCGTCCGGCGAGATCGGCGGTGTGGAAGGGGCCGTGGGTGCGGGCGAATCGCGCCACCAGACCCCTCAGAGCATCGGGAGCGCTCTCGAGGAAGGCCTCGGGGATCCCCGAGGGCGGCATCGCGCCCAGGCCATCGCGGTAGCGGCCCGCGTCCTCTGCCGCGATCACCCTGTCCTCGCCGCCCACCCGGATGCGACAGGCGCGCCGCTCGGCGATCAGGTCGTCGATCCAGCCGGCGGCGCCGGTCGGCTCGGTCACCCGTAGCGCGATCTCGGGTTCGGAGAGGTCGCCGATGCGGCGCAGCAGATCGTGCAGCCCGTCGGCGCTCCGCGCCCGCGCGCGCTCCGAGAGGCCCTGCAGGTCGGCCTCCAGGGTCGCGAGCGCGACCGGGTCGATCAGATCGCGCAGCTCCTCCTGTCCGAGCAGCTCGCGCAGCAGGTCGCGGTTGAGCGAGAGCGCCTGCGCCCTGCGCTCGGCCACCGGCGTGTCGTCGTCGTACATGTACGAGGCGACGTACTCGAACAGCAGCGAGCCGGCGAACGGCGACGCCGTGGCGGTCTCCACCTCGATCACCGCGATCTCGCGCGACTCGATCCGCGAGAGCACGCCGCGCAGGCTGGGCAGGTCGAACCAGTCGTTCAGGCACTCCCGGTACGTCTCCAGAATCACCGGGAAGCTGGCGAACCGGCGCGCCACCTGGAGCAGCGAGGAGGCCTTCAGCCGCTGCTGCCACAGCGGCGTGCGCATGCCGGGCCGCCGGCGCGGGATGAGCAGCGCCCGGGCGGCGTTCTCGCGGAAGCGCGCGCCGAAGAGGGCGGTGCCGGCGAGCTCGCCCAGCACCAGCTCCTCCAGCTCGTCGGCGGGGATGAGGGCGATGCTCGAGGATGGCGCGGTGTCGGCGTCCGGCAGGTGCACCGCGATGCCGTCGTCGGCCCAGATCGTGTGCGCCTCCTGCCCGGTCTCGGCCCGGATCCGCGCCCCGACCGCCAGGGCCCAGGGCGCGTGGACCCGAGCGCCGAAGGGCGTCAGCACGCAGAGCCGCCAGTCGCCGATCTCGTCGCGGAAGCGCTCGACCACGACCGCCCGGTCGCTCGGGACGGTCCCCGTCGCGAGGGCCTGATCCTCGAGGTAGTTCACGAGGTTGCGGGCGGCGCGCTCGTCGAAGGAGCTCTCCGCCCGCAGCCGGGCGGCGCCGCGCTCGGGGCCGATGGCCACGAGTTCCCGCGCGAGGCGCCCGACGGCCTCGCCGAGCTCGTACGGGCGACCGACGCCCTCCCCCTTCCAGAACGGCACCGCACCCGGCGCCCCGGGCGCCGGGGTCACGACCACGCGATCGCGGGTGATCTCCTCGATGCGCCACGTGGAGGCCCCGAGCATGAAGGTCTGCCCGCCGCGGGCCTCGTAGACCATCTCCTCGTCGAGCTCGCCGACCCGCGCCCCGTCGGGCAGCACCACCGAGTAGAGCCCGCGATCCGGTATCGTCCCGGCGTTCTGGACCGCGAGGGCACGCGCCCCGTCGCGACCGCGCACCATCCCGGTCGTGCGGTCCCACACGACGCGCGGCCGCAGCTCGGCGAACTCGTCGGAGGGGTAGCGCCCCGCCAGCATGTCGAGCACCCCCTCCAGCTGCTCGCGCGAGAGCTCGGCGAAGGGGTACGAACCGCGAGCCATCCGCTCCAGCTCGTCCACGCTCCAGCTTCCGTCGGAGCAGATCGCCACGAGCTGCTGCGCGAGGACGTCGAGCGGGAGGCGGGGGATGCGGGTCTCCTCGATCGCCCCCCGGTACATGCGCTCGACCACGGCGGCGCACTCCAGCAGGTCCCCCCGGTACTTGGGGAAGACGCGTCCGCGGCTGGGGGCGCCCACCTGGTGGCCGGCCCGCCCGATCCTCTGCATGCCGCGGGCCACGCTCCGGGGACTCTCCACCTGGATCACGAGATCGACCGCCCCCATGTCGATGCCGAGCTCGAGGCTGCTGGTCGCGACCAGGCAGGGGAGGGCGCCCGCCTTCAACTGCTCCTCGATGAGGATGCGCTGCTCGCGGGCGAGGCTGCCGTGGTGGGCGCGGGCCACCTCCTCCTCCGCGAGCTCGTTCAGGCGCAGCGCCAGGCGCTCTGCCAGGCGCCGGTTGTTCACGAAGACCAAGGTGGAGCGATGCGCCCGCACGAGGGCGAGGAGCTCCGGGTACATGGCCGGCCAGATCGAGCGTCGCCGCGACTCGCCGCCGGCCACGGTGAGCGGGTCGTCGGGCGGCGGATCCGCATCGCCCAGCTCGCGCATGTCGTCGACCGGCACCACGACCTCGATCTCGAGCTGTTTGGCCGAGCCCGCATCGATGATCGTGACCGGGCGGGGTCGCCCGTTGCCGTCCTGTCCGCCGAGAAAGCGCGCGATCTCCGAGAGGGGGCGCTGGGTCGCCGACAGCCCGATCCGCTGGAGGGCGCCGCCGGCCTCGGCGACCACCCGCTCCAGGCGCTCGAGGCTGAGGGACATGTGGGCGCCGCGCTTGGTGCCGGCCACGGCATGGATCTCGTCGATGATCACCGATCGGATCCCGCCGAGGATCTGCGTGCCACGCGAGGTCAGGAGCAGATACAGGCTCTCGGGAGTCGTGATGAGGATGTCCGGCGGGGTGCGCAGCATCCGTTGACGCTCGCGCTGCGGGGTGTCGCCCGTGCGGACCGCGACCGAGATCTCGGGCGCCTCGATGCCCTGTCGCTCCGCGCCGGCCGCGATCCCGGCGAGAGGGCCGCGCAGGTTGCGCTCGACGTCGTAGTTGAGCGCCTTGAGGGGGGAGAGATAGAGCAGGCGCGCCGGGTGACGCCCTGCGAGCTTGTCCTCGAGGATCCCGTTGAGCGCCCACAGGAAGGCAGTGAGCGTCTTGCCCGAGCCCGTGGGGGCGAGGATCAGCGTGTTGTCGCCCGCGGCGATCGGCGGCCACCCCGATTCCTGGGCGGCCGTCGGGGCGGCGAAGGCGCGCTCGAACCACTCGCGCACCAGCGGATGGAAGGGGGCGAGAGGGCCGGCCGAGGTGGTGGCTGCCATCCGCTGATGGTAGTCCGGATCGTTGAGGCGAGTCCGGGGGCGATGTCGCGTCACCCCGTCCGCGTGGCCCTCCGGCTACTTGTCGAGCATCACCCAGACGCCGAACGCGATGATCGCGATACAGACTGCGAAGCAGACGAGCGCCAGGCCCCGGCGCGCGGGGCCCGCCCGGGTCCCCTCGGGCGCGCTGATCGCCGCCACTCCGATCGAGTAGAGGCCCACGACGCCCACCGCGAAGGAGACGCTGAGGGCCGCCACCTGCCAGAGGGCGTCGATGTCGACGTAGTCGGTCACGCGGTGCTCGTCATGGCCGGCCCGTCGAGGGGACCCTCGGTAGCGCCCGCCAGGGCGTCGGTGACGTTCCCCGCATGGATCGGGTTGCGCCGCGAGGCGAGCCAGACGGCCGCCGAGGCGACGCCGGCGATCAGGCCCACGATGATGAGGCCGGGATTCCCGCCCACCCCCGCGGCGATGCCGTACATCGCGGCGGCGACGAGAGCGGAGGCGGGAAGGGTGATCGCCCAGGCCACGGCCATCCGCCCTGCGACGCGCCAGCGCACACGTGCGCCGCGGGCTCCGATCCCCGAGCCCATGATCGCGCCCGATGCCACGTGGGTCGTGGACAGCGGGAACCCGAAGTGCGATGCGGTGAGGATCACGGTGGCCGCGGAGGTGTCGGAGGAGAAGCCCTGCGGCGGGGTGATGTCGGTGAGACGGGTGCCCAGCGTGCGGATGATCCGCCAGCCTCCCATGTACGTGCCGGCGCCGATCGCGAGCGCAGCCGACAGGATGACCCAGAGCGGGACGCCCGCCTCCTGGTCGATGGTGCCGTGGGCGACGAGCGCGAGGGTGATGATCCCCATCGTCTTCTGGGCGTCGTTGGTCCCATGGGCGAGCGAGATCATGCACGCCGATGCGACCTGGCCGCGGCGGAAGCCCCGCTCGGCCCCCTCGCGGGGCGTTCTCGCCGTGAGCCGGGCGGCGAGCCGGATCGACAGGATCGCCACGCCGCCGGCGATCGCCGGCGCGAGCACCGAAGGCACCAGCACCTTCTGGACGATCGCGGTTCCGTTGATCGCGCTCGTGCCGAGGGCGGCGAGGGTCGCGCCGACCACGCCACCGATGAGGGCGTGCGACGAGCTCGAGGGCAATCCGAGGAGCCACGTGGCGAGATTCCAGAGGATCGCCCCGAGAAGGCCGGCGAAGACGATCGTCAGCGTTACCACCCCGGCGTCAACGATGCCCCCCGCGATCGTCTTGGCGACCTCGAGCGAGAGGAAGGCCCCACCACGTTGAGGATGGCCGAAAGGCCGACGGCGATGCGCGGGCGCAGGGCTCCGGTCGCGATCGAGGCGGCCGTTGCGTTCCCGGTGTCGTGGAAGCCGTTCGTGAAGTCGAAGGCAAGTGCCGTGATCACGACGACGATGAGGATGAGGTCCTGAGCCATCCACGCGGAAGACTCCCTCTCGGAGCCCCCCGTTGCAAGGTGGAAACACCACTCTCGCAACCGGGCAACGATCCGCGATCACGTTGCGGTGTCTCCGCGAGCGCGGGGCTCAAGATCGGCCCTCCGGGGGACGACACAACCGGTGGACCCCACTCCCGGAAGCTGACCGTTGCCGATCGAAACCCAATCAGCCGGCTACGCGCAGGCCGTCGCCCGCGTGCGGGAGATCGTCGCGCCGCTGCAGCCGGCGGCACCTGTGGCGCCGTCCGGCGGTGACTTCGCGGGGCAGCTCTCGTCAGCCATGAAGCCGTCGCCGGGGGGGACGGCCCCTTCGACCGCCGGTGGCTACGTCTCGCAGGCGGTGGCCTCCGGCCCCGTTGCAGCTGCGGGCGCCGGCGGGCGCGGCGCGCAGATCGCGGCGATCGCCACGGCCGAGCTCGGCGTGGCCGAGCAGCCGATGGGATCGAACGACGGAGCGCGCATCGCCCACTACCGCACGGCGACCGCGGGCTCAGGGGTCGGTCCCTGGTGCGCCTACTTCACCTCTTGGGTCGCCAACCAGGCCGGCGTCCCGGTCGGACCCGAGGGCAAGGGCATGGGCTACGTGCCCACGGTCAAGCAGTGGGCCGAGCAGACCGGCCGCTACATCGCCTCCGGATCGGCGCCGCCGCTGGTGGGCGACCTGGTGGTGTTCGACCGGGGCAACAACGGCGTGCTCGACCATATCGGCGTCGTGACCGGCGTCTCGCCGGACGGGAGCATCAGGACCGTGGAGGGCAACTCCAGCGACAAGGTCTCGGCCCGCAGTTACGGCCCGGGCGGCTACGCGGGCCTGGTCCGCCTGGTGGCGCCCGGCACCTGATCGGCGCCGCACCTGCCGGAGCCGGGTGCGGGGTATCCTGCGTGACGTGGGTACCGAGACACCCGTCAAGCCCCGCACGGGCCGGCCCGGCTCGGGCAGCGCCCATGGCGACCCCTGCCATGTGATCGTGCTGAACGACAACCACAACACGTTCGAGCACGTCGCGGCCACGCTCGCCCGCTTCATCCCCGGCATCGATGCCGCCCGGGGCATGGCGCTCGCCAACAAGATCCACCAGGCGGGACAGGCGCGCGTCTGGAGTGGAAACCGCGAGCAGGCCGAGCTCTACTGGGAGCAGCTGCGAGATGCGGGGCTCACCATGGCCCCGCTCGGCTAGTGACCCGATTCAGCAGTTCAGCTGCTCGCCGACTTCTGAATCAGGACACCAGGCGCCCGGCCGCGCGGTGAACGGGGCCGACTGGCTCCTGGCAGCGCTCGCCGCGGAGGGCATGCCGCTGCTCTTCGGCAATCCCGGCTCGACCGAGCTCCCGATCATCGACGCGCTGGGGCGCCAGGGTGAGGTCGGCTACGTCTTGGCTCTCCACGAGTCGGTGGCCATGGGGATGGCCGACGGCCACTCCCAGGTCACCGGTCGCCCGGTCGCGGTGAACGTGCACGTCCAGCCCGGACTCGCCAACGCGATGTCCGGCATCCTGAACGCGGCGCGCTGCCGCGTCCCGCTCATCGTCACCGTCGGCCAGCAGGTGCAGGACCTTCTGGCCGAGGAGCCGTTCCTCGGAGGGGAGCTGGTGGAGCTCGCGCGCCCGCTGGCCAAGGGGGCATGGGAGGTCCGTCGTCCGGACGAGCTGCCGGAGGCGTTCGCCCGGGCCGTCCGCACCGCGACGAGCGCCCCCCGGGGCCCCGTTGTGCTCAGCCTTCCCCTCGACATCCAGGTGGCCGAGGCGCCGCGCTCCCATATCCCCGGTCCGCGTCTGCGGGCACCCGTTCCCGCCGCCGACGCCCTCGACCGCGCTGCGGCTCTCCTCGCGGCCGCGCGGTCGCCGGTCGTCCTAGCGGGCGATGCCGTGGTGCACGCGGCGGCGGCCGAGCCGCTGTCGCTCCTGGCCGAGCGTCTCGGTGCTCCCATCCACGGCGAACCGATGGCGGCCTCGGTCCCGGTGCCGACGGACCATCCCCAGTGGCGGGGGCCGCTACCGCCCTTCGCCGCGCAGATCGGCCCGATCCTCGCTCCGCACGACGTCGCGCTGACCGTCGGCATGCCGGTCTTCCGCCTCTTCGGCGACAGCCCGGGGAGTGCCCTGCCGCCGACCACGCGGCTCGTGCACCTCGAGGTCGATCCTCACGAGGTCGGCAAGGTCCATCCGCCGGAGGTCGGGCTCGTCGGGGAGATCGGCGCCGGCCTGCGGGGGCTGCTCGAGCGCCTCGGCGACCCGACGCCGGTGTCGGAGGCCCGCCGGTCCGACGTCATCGCGCTGGCCGCCGCCGCCCGGCGCGCGGCCCGCGCCCGCGTCGCGCGTGACGCGGGCGGCGGTCACATCACCCCCGGCGCCTTCGCACGGGCGGTGGCCGGTGCGCTCGGGCCCCGCGACCTCCTGGTGGACGAGGCCCTCACCGCGGGCCGCGGTCTGCGCGCGGTCGCGTCGCGCCGGACGCCGGCCACTTGGCTCGCTCACCGGGGCAGCGCACTCGGATGGGGGCTTCCGGCGGCGGTCGGCGCCGCGCTCGCCGACCGCTCGCGCCGGGTGATGGCGCTGCAGGGTGACGGGAGCCTCATCTTCGGGGTGTCGGCGCTGTGGACGGCGGCTCACGAGGGAGTCGGCATCGCCCTCGTGGTCGCCGAGAACGGCGGCTATGAGATCCTGCGGGCGGGCCTCGAGGGCATGACCGGGCGGGAGGCCGGTCGCTGGCCGGGCATCGCGCTCGCAGAGCCGCATCTCGACCTCGCCTCCATCTGCCAGGGCTTCGGCGCCTCGGTTGCACGTTCCGACCATCCGGGGACCCTGCGGGAGGGGCTCGCCGACCTCTGGCGCCGTACGCGCGACGGGCCTGCGGTGCTGGTGGTCGGGGTGGAGGGCCGGACGGCGCCCGTCGGATACCCGCTCACGACCGCGAGCCACTAGCGCGGAGCCGACATCGCCGCGGCGATTGCCCGCTCTTCCTCCTCGCTCGGGGTGTCGCCGCGCAGGTCGATGCCCGTCCTCTCGCGAACGGCGCGGTCCACCTCCGCGATCACCGCACCGGCGTCCACCCCCGGGAGCACCTCGCCGAGGCCGGCTGCGGCCGCGCCGAGGCCGGCTGCGAAGGCATCGTCGCGGCCCATCAGGCGGGCGAGCCGCCCGCAGTCGAGCGCCAGCGGTATGCCTGCCTGCAGCAAGGACCCGGGCTCCCGGCGCGCCTGCGACAGCCCCACCACCTTGCGCCCGCCCGCCAGCACCTCGAAGGGGGAGAGCCCCCCGAAGCACGCATCGACGGCCGGTCCGGGGCGTGCCCGCGCCGCCCGCGCGGTCGGGATGTCGACCACCTCGACGGCCGAGGTGCCCAGGTTTCGCAGAGCGTCGGCGATCGCCTCGCCGAGCCACCGGTACGCATCCACCACGTCGGCGCCGGCCAGGGTGTGACCCCGCGGCAGGATGACATCGAGCGCCAGCAGGTCGCGGTCCCAGAGGACCGGCCCACCGCCGGACGAGCGTCGCACCACGCTCACCCCCTCCGCCGCGACCGCATCCCAGTCGATCGTCGGGTCGATCGCGAGCCGGCCGAGCACCAGACCCGGCGACGAGACGGTGGACCAGGAGTAGACAGGAGCGGCTCCTCGCCGCGCCGCCTGAAGGAGCCCCACGGGCCGTGCGACCGCCTTCCGAGGGGTCAGCTCGGCGGGGCCGAGCCTCCGCCAGGTGCGGTCGGCCTCGCTAGGAGAGGTAGGGCGCGACTCCGACCGCCTGCTGGGCGGCGTCCATGACCATCTCGCTGACCGTGGGGTGGGCGTGGATGATCTCGCCGAGCTCCGCGACGCTGAGGCCCTCGGAGATCGCGACCCCGACCTCGTGGATCATCTCGACGGCATGCACGCCCATGATGGTGGCGCCGAGCAACAGCCCGGTGGCCGTGTCCATCACGAGCTGTGCGTAGCCGTCGGGCTCACCCTCGCCGAGCGCCTTGCCGGAGCCCACGAAGCGGGCCTGCCCGAGCTTGACCTCGTGCCCGGCCTCCTTCGCCTCGTCGGCGTTCAGCCCCACCGTCGCGATCTCGGGATGGGTGTAGATGCAGCTGGGGACCACGGTGCGGTCCATCGGAACCATGTGCCCGGTGAGGGCGTTCTCGACGGCCCGGCCGCCCTCGGCCGACGCGAGGTGGGCAAGCTGCAGGCCGCCGATGCAGTCGCCCACCGCCCAGATCTTCGGGTTCGCTGTGCGCAGATACTCGTCCACCACCACGTGCGCACGATCGTTGATCTCGACACCGAGTTCCTCCAGGCCGATGCCCGCCGCCTGCGAGCGCCGGCCCACCGACACGAGGAGCTTCTGCGCCTCCACGACGGTGTCGTCGTCGAGCGTCACCGTGACGCCGTCGTCGCGGTACTCGCTGATCGTCGCCTGGCGCCCGAGGTGCACCCCGACGCCCTCCTTCTCCAGCATCTTCTGGAACTGGGAGGCGGTCCGCGCGTCCACGCCGGCCAGGAGGCGCGGGAGGATCTCGACGATGGTGATCGAGGTTCCGAGCGCGGCGAAGAGGCTCGCGAACTCGCAGCCGATGACGCCGCCGCCCACCACGATCATGCTCTCGGGTACCGACTCGAGGCGCAGGATCTCGTTGGAGGTGAGGACCGCGGGATGGTCCATGTCGTAGCCGGGGAGCCCAGCGGGCTCGGTCCCAACGCAGACGACCAGATGGTCGTACGGATGGCGCTCCTCTCCGACCACCACCGCGTCGCCGTCCACGCGGCCCTCGCCGCGAACCACCGTGACGCCCTTGCGCTTGGCGGCGCCCTCGACGCCCGAGCGCATGCGCGTGACGATGTCCTCCTTGCGGCTCATCATCTTGGTGAAGTCCACCGAGACCTCGGGCACGACCAGGCCGAACTCGTCGGCGCGGCGCACCCGGCGCAACAGATCGGCCGTCGCGAGGAGCGCCTTGGTCGGGATGCAGCCCCAGTTGAGGCATGTCCCGCCGAGCTCGGCCCGCTCGATCAGCGTCACGTCGGCTCCGAGCTGGGCCGCGCGCAGCGCGGCGACGTCCCCGGCCGGGCCTCCGCCCAGCACGACGACCCGGGAGGGATCGCTCATCACTTCTCCTGTTCTGGATTCAGCGCCGCGGCGAGGAGCCGCTCCTGCTCGGCCTGATGGGCCTGCGGGTACCCCTCGCTGGTGCTCGCCCGGCGGGCGCGCCCGATGAACTCCAATGCCACCCCGTCGGGCAGGATCCGCTCGAGCTGGAGGCGGATGAACTCCCACGCACCCATGTTGCGCGGCTCCTCCTGGACCCAGCTGACCGAGGCGATGCCCGGGTAGGACGCGAGCAGCTCGATGATCCGCTCCTCGGGGAAGGGGAAGAGCATCTCGACGCGACCGATCGCCACCTCGGGGTGGTTGTCGCGGTCGGGGTGTCCGTCGAGCTCGTGGAAGACCTTGCCCGAGCACAGGATGAGGCGGGTCACCTCCGAGCGCCGCTCCGCCGCCCGGGCGTCGTCGAAGACCGCGTGGAAGGCGCCGTCGGTCAGGTCCTCCAGCGACGACGACGCGCTCTTGGCGCGCAGGAGGCTCTTCGGGGTGAAGATGATCAGCGGTCGCAGAAGCTCGGTCAGCGCCTGCTTGCGCAGCAGGTGGAAATAGTTCGCCGCGGTGGTGCAGTTGGCCACCCTGATGTTGTCCTCGGCCGCGGCCTGGAGGAAGCGCTCGATGCGGGCCGAGGAGTGCTCGGGCCCGTTGCCCTCGTAGCCGTGCGGGAGAAGCATCGTCAGGCGGGAGGTCTCTCCCCACTTCGCGCGCCCCGACACGATGAACTGGTCGATCATCATCTGGGCGCCGTTGGCGAAGTCACCGTACTGCGCCTCCCAGAGCACGAGCGCCTCCGGTGCCTGCGTGCTGTAGCCGTACTCGAACCCGACGGCGGCAGCCTCCGAGAGCGGGCTGTTGTGCAGCTCGAGGGACGCGGTCGCCCGGGTCAGGTTGGCGAGCGGCGTGTAGACCCGGCCGGTGTGCGGGGTCCAGGTCTCGCCCTCGCCGACGTCGTGGAGCTCCAGGTGGCGCTGGCTGAAGGTCCCGCGCGCCGAGTCCTGCCCCGTGAGCCGGATCGGCACGCCCTCCGAGAGCAGGGAGGCGAACGCGAGCGCCTCGGCGTGGGCCCAGGTGATGCCGCCCTCGGGGCCGAAGGCCTCGCGGCGGCGCTCGAGCTGGGGAACGAGCTTGGGGTGGATGGTGAAGCCCTCGGGCACGGTGAGCAGCTGCTCGTTCAGCGCCTTCAGGGTGTCCGCGGAAACGGCCGTCCCGCTGAGGCCGGTGTGCGCCTGCGTGAGCTGCTCGCCGTTGCCCTCCGAGCCGGTCTCGCCACGGCTGACGACGGCCTCGTGGGACTCGCGCAGGCTGCGCTCTGCGGCGGCGATCATCTCGTCGACCTGTTCGCCGGTGACCACGCCCTCGTCGATGAGCTTCTGGGCGTAGAGCTTGCTCGCCGGCGGGTGGGCCTTGATGGTGCGGCTCATCACCGGCTGGGTGTAGGCGGGCTCGTCGAGCTCGTTATGACCCAGGCGACGGTAGCCGATCAGGTTGATCAGGACGTCGCGCTGGTAGCGGACGCGGTAGGCCACGGCGAGCTGGGCAGCGCTGATGCAGGCGTCGATGTCATCGGCGTTGACGTGGATGACCGGCACGTCGAAGCCGCGGGCGAGGTCGCTCACGTGGTAGGTGGAGCGCGAGTCGTAGGGGTCGGTGGTGAAGCCGATCTGGTTGTTGGCGATGATGTGGACCGTCCCGCCCGTGCTGTAGCCCCGCAGCGCCTGGAGATTGAGCGTCTCCGCCACCACGCCCTGCCCGGTGAAGGCCGCGTCGCCGTGGATCACCACCGGCACGGCGGAGGCCGGGTCGTGGTGGGGCTCGCGGCTCGAGCGGCGCGTCTGCAGGGCGCGCGTGTGGCCCTCTGCGACGGCGTTCACCTGCTCGAGGTGGCTCGGGTTGGCAGCGAGCTTGACGGTGACCGCGCGCCCGCTGCGCGTCACGTAGATGCCCTCGGCGCCGAGGTGGTACTTCACGTCGCCGGCGGTCTCGCGCATGTCCTCGTCGCCCGACTCGAAGGCCATGTGCCCTTCGAACTCGCCGATGATCGACTCTGCCGGCCGCCCGACCATGTGGGTGATGAACGCGAGGCGTCCCCGGTGCGCCATGCCCAGAACGACCTCTGAGGCACCCTCCTCGGCGACGAGGTCGATGACCGCATCTGTGATCGGCACCAGGGCGTCGACGCCCTCGATCGAGAAGGTCTTCTGCCCGAGGTAGGTGCGGCGCAGGAAGCGCTCGAACGCGTCCACCTGGACGAGCCGCTCGAGGATCGCGGTCCGGCGCTCCGGGCTGAGTGGATCGCGCAGGCGGCCCGACTCGATCGCTCCTCGCAGCCACAGGCGCTTCTGATGGTCGGAGAGGTGCTCGATCTCGTAGGCGATCGTCCCGCAATAGGCCGCACGCAGGTGGGGGAGGGCCGCGGCGAAGCTCTCGCCGGGCACCTTCACCCGCAGGAGCGATGCCGGGATGCGAGCCATGATCTCCGGCGTCAGGCCGACGTTCTCGGCGTTGAGCGCCGGGTCCCCCTGGGGCTCCGAGCCGAGGGGGTCCAGCCGCGCGGCGAGGTGGCCGTGGCTGCGGTGCGCCTTGACCAGCGACATCGCCGCGGCGACTCCCGCGAGGAGGGCCTCGTCGGCGACCCCTTCGGCAGCGGCGGGAACAGCGGCGACCGGCGCCGGCTCCTCGGGCGCGCGCGCCGCGTCGAGCCCGAGGCTCTCGCGCACCTGCTCGTAGAAGCCGTCCTCACCACCGAGGAGCCGGTCGATCTCGGCCAGGAAGGCACCGCTCTCGGCACCCTGGATGACCCGGTGGTCGTACGTACTCGTGACCGTCATGACCTTCTCGATGCCCATGTCGCGCAAGGCGTCGGGGCGTGCCGCCGCGAGGCCGGCCGGATACGCGATCGCCCCGGTGGCGACGATCGTCCCCTGCCCCGGCATCAGCCGGGGCACAGAGGCCACCGTGCCGAGACCGCCCGGGTTCGTCAGGGTGACCGTCGCGCCGCGCAGCTCATCGGGCTTCACCTGCCCGGCCCGGGTGCGCTTGACCAGGTCGTCGTACGCGTCGCGGAAACCCCGGAAGCCGTGGGCCGCCGCGTCGCGCACCACCGGCACCAGCAGGGAGCGGCTGCCGTCCTTGCGTTCCACGTCGACCGCGAGCCCGAGGTTGACCGTGTCGCGGACCAGCTTGTGGGGCGCGCCGTCGATCACCTCGAAGCCGGTGCCCATCGCAGGCAGGGCGACGGTCGCGCGGATGATCGCCCACGCGACGAGGTGGGTGAACGAGAGCTTCTCCGCGCGCCCCGCCGCGGCGAGATCGCCGTTGATCTGGCGTCGTTGGGCGTCGAGGGTCGCCACGCCGAGCGTGCGGAAGCTCGTTGCCGTCGGGATCGAGAGGCTGTCGTCCATGTAGCCGGCGAGGGCGGCCGCCGGGCCGCGTAGGAGGACGGCCTCCTCCCCGCCAGCACTCGGCGCCGCCGCCGCAGTGGCGCTCCCGCCGGACGGGGCCGACAGGATGTCCGCCTTGCGGATGATCCCGCCGGGGCCGGTGCCGATGACGGCGGAGGGATCGACGCCGTTCTCCAACGCCAGGCGCCGTGCCACCGGCGTGATCTGCGGCCACTCCACCGATGCGGCGGCGCTCGAGCCGGCGGGCGCGGGCGCGGTCGCGGCGGCGGCGGGGGGGCGGCGGACGGAGCCGGGGATCCCGCGGCTCCCGCCCCGGCCGCGATCTCGCCGAGTGGTACGCCCACCGTGAAGGTCTCGCCCGCGGGGACGGCGATCGACGCGATGCGTCCGGCGGCCGGTGCCGGCACCTCCAGGTCGACCTTGTCGGTCAACACCTCGACGACGACCTGATCGACGGCGACGGCGTCGCCGACCGCGACGCGCCACTCGACCACCACGCCCTCGGTGACCGACTCCATGTCAGGCAGCACGATCGGGACCATCGCTCCGTTGCCGGCCGCCTCGACGGGCTCGGCGGGGCCGGCAACGGAGCCGCCGTTCCCGGACCCGTCCCCGGCGATGTCTCCAGCGGTCATCTCCGCGAGCAGAGCGCCCACCTCGACGGTCTCGCCCGGCGGCGCCACGATGCGCGAGACGCGGCCCGCAGCGGGGGCCGGGACCTCGACGTCCACCTTGTCGGTGGTGACGTCGAGAAGCGTCTGGCCCGCCTCGACCGAATCGCCTTCGGCGACCCTCCATTCGACCACGATGCCCTCGGTGACCGACTCGCCGAGCTCGGGCAGCACTACCTGGATGGTCTGGGAGGAGGTGGTCAACACGCCGAGTTCCTAGGCTATCGCGATCGCCACTCGGATGGCGGCGTATTTGTCGCTCGAGCCCACATTCGGCGACAGGCGGCGTTCTCCTGAGACACGGGGAAACCCATGCACCACCACTACCCTGGCCTCGCCGCGACGAAAAGCTACTCGCCGAGCTCCAGGATCTTCTCCATCGCCTCGGCGACCGCGTCGCGCTGGCCCTGGGTGAGACGTCCGAGCCGTGCGATGACCGCGGCCGAGTCGTCGAACTCCAGGTCGCGGGCGATCCGGGTCAACTCGTGGAGGGCGCCCTGGCGCTCCCACTCCTCGAGCGGAGGGCACGTCTGGAGGGCTTCGGTGCCGGTCATCTGCTCGCTCTTCCTCTTCATGGCGGGAACAATATGCGGCGATCGGGTGTGTTACACCCCCTCGATGGTCTAGACAGGCGGCGTGGTGGCGGTTGAGATATGGTTAACCCGTGAACGAGGAGCGTCTTCACCCGGGCCTCCCGGCGGCGACAACCCTCGGCGCCGTCCGCCTCCGAGTGGCCGATCTCGATCTGATGGCCACTTTCTACCGGCGGGCCATCGGGCTCCACGACCTGCCGGGCGAGGGGGCGATCCGCCGGCTCGGCACCCTCGGTGGCCGGGCCGTGGTGGAGCTCGTCCCCGCCCCCTCTGCACCGGCCCGTCCGCCCCGCACCACGGGGCTCTTCCACCTCGCGATCCTCGTCCCGGAGCGATCCGATCTCGCCCAGGCCGTGCATCGCGCCTCGGCGGCCGGTGCCAGGTTCACCGGGGCCGCGGATCACCTCGTCAGCGAGGCGCTCTATCTCGACGATCCCGAGGGCAACGGCATCGAGATCTATCGCGACCGGCCGCGCGATGAGTGGTCGCGGCGCGACGGTGAGCTGGAGATGGCCACGCTGCCCATCGACCTCGACGGCATCCTCGGCTCCCTGCCCGCCGGGACGGAGGACGAGGGCGTTCCCGAGGGCACCGCGATCGGCCACGTGCACCTCCAGGTGCGGAGCATCCCCGAGGCCGAGGCCTTCTACTGCGGGATCCTCGGCTTCGAGCCCGTCGTGCGGGGGTTCCCGGGCGCGCTGTTCGTGTCGGTGGGCGGATACCACCACCACGTGGGGCTGAACACCTGGGGCACGAGGGACGCCCCGCCGCCGCCCGCGGGCGCCCTCGGGCTCGATCGCTTCACGATCTCACTACCGAGGCGCGCCGACCTCGATGCCCTCGCCGAGCGCCTGACCGCCGCCGGCCACCGCTTCGTGGGCCTCGAGGGGGGGCTCACCACGACAGATCCCGCGGGGAATCGCCTCGAAGCGGTTCTGGGCGCCTAGAAGTCCAGGCGGTCGGCCCGCGGGCGGCGCTGGAAGAGGAACCAGAGAACCGCGGCGGCCGCGATCTTGAAACCAAGGTCGAAGATCAGCACCCACGTCCAGATGAGCCAATCGGCCGCAGCGACGGCGTAGAAGACGAACGAGACCAGGCTCCCGAGAATCGCGAGCACGCCGACCACCGCGAGCAGCGAGAGGTCGCGAGCCGTGTGTCGCTCGTGCGCCGGAGCGGCGGCGTCGGCCGGCTCGCTCTCCACGAGATGCGCCTCGTCATGGGTACCGTCGACGACCACGTGGGTGATCGGGACGTCGAAGCGCTCGCCTGCCTGCGCCACCAGCCCACGCTCGAGCCAGTTGGAGCGGCCCTCGGGGTGGGTCGCCACGATCACCTCGGTCGGCGCGAAGGTTCGCATCGCGTCGTCGAGCGCCTGGAGCGGGTCTGCGTCGCCGAGCGCACCGCGTGCCGCCACGCCCGCCGCCCCGCAGCGTTCGAGGGATATCGACAGGCGCTCCTCGGCGGCGGCGATGCCGGAGTCCTCGTCGGACATCCAGTACCGCAAGCGCGACGTGAGCGCCGGGGCGACGACCAGAACCTCGCTTCCCGGGCCGTCGGCACGCTCGCGGATGGTCTCGAAGAGCTCGGATCCCGTACACGTCTCGTTGGCGATCACAAGGACGCGCGCTGCCCGATCGGTGGAGGTGCTCTGCATCGGCGGGTCGCCTCGTTTCGGTCGTACGATCTACACCCCGATCCTCCCCGGTCGGCGTCGCCGCCGAATCGGGGCCGCTTCCCGGCCGGGTGCGGATGGCCTCGGGCGGCGCATCAGTAGTCGACCGCAGCCTCCTGCCCGGGTATTCGTCGCCGTGAGGCGAGCATGAGCGGTCCGGCTTCACGGCCCGCCACCAGCCGCATCGGTCGGCGACGCCCACGCCGGCTCAGGCGAATGGTGGGGCCAGTTGAGTGAGGCGTAGATGGTTGCCCGACGGGTCGCGGAATCCCGCGTCGATGCCGTATGGACGCTCCTCCGGCTTCTCCGCGAACTCGACGCCGAGCGCCGACAGCGCTTCGTAGTCGCGACGGCAGTCATCGGTCGTGAGGAACACGGTACCGGCGAAGCCCTTGGACATGAGGTCGCGCACCTGCTCGGCAGTCGCGGCGTCCATCACCGGCGGCCCGGGGATCGCCATCAACACGATCGCGACGTCCGACTGGTCCCGCGGCGCGACGGTCAGCCACCGGAATCCGCCGAGCTCCGGCAGGGTCACGTCGGCTTGGACTTCCATGCCGATCTTGTCGGTGTAGAAGGAGAGAGCCTCGTCCTGGTCATACACCCACAACTGCGTCGTCGCGATCCTCATCGCCGGTCTCCTCGCTGCAACTGCGGACAGTGAAGCGAGATTAGGCGGCCGGCCCGTGCGCGTCTTCTCGAAACGTCCGGCGTTGCGGACGCGCGTGATGTCGCACGATGCAGGTCGGGACGAGCGCACTATCGGCCGCCGGCGGGAACGTCGCGCGGTAGGCAGTCGGAGTCAGCCCGTACATCCGTCGAAAGCTCGTGCCGAAGGAGCCGAGGCTGTGTAGACCCACCGCGAAGCAGATCTCGGTGACCGGCCAGTCGGTCATTCGGAGCAGGGCGGCGGCGCGTTCGAGGCGGCGCGTCAGCAGATACCCATGGGGGGTCTCACCGAACGTCCGGCGGAACTCGGTTGCGAAGTGAGCGCGTGAAAGACCCGCCGCCGCAGCCATATCCGCGACGACGATGGGCTCGGAATACCGCTCGTCGGCCAAGTCCTTCGCGCGCTGAAGGTGGCGTGTCGGCGAGACCATGCGCACCCTCCGAGTGTAGCTCTCAGGGCTGGTCCGGCTTCGGAAACAGGAAGGGCCGCGGACCTGCTCGCCCCCGGCCATCTCCGTGCGAAGGTCGCCGGGTGAGCCTGGAAGACGCGTCCCGAGGCGGGCCGGGGCCTAGAGTCCCGCCATGACCGTCCCCGTTCCCGGTCCTCTGGGCTTGATCCTCATCGCGTTCGCCGTCTGGCTTCTCCTTCGTCGCGCGTGAGGGTCGCGGACGCGTCGTGAGCGCGCCACCGGGGAGGTTCTCGGCGGCGCCCCGTGAGCCTCTCGATGGAGCGGGGTGGCGCCCGGCCGCCGGACAACGGATGGAGCAAGGGCGGCGAGGAGGACGTCGAGTGGTCGTGGGACTTCGAGAAGGACGGGAAAGCCGAGTCGGATCTCGGTGACGAAGACGGCGCCGGTGACGATCAGACCGACGGTGGTCGAGTCCCGTCCTGCTCGCGAAGGTCTTCGTCGGCCTCGGCGGGTCGGATGCTGATGTCTGCGGTCTCCGATGCGATGGGGATCCCTGCCTGCTCGAAGCGAATCAGGATGCGCCGCGTGAGCTCGTCCTTGCTCCAGCGCGCCGTGCGGATCGGCACCACGAAACGGGCGGCGAGCTCGAGGTAGTCGTCAGTGGCTCGCACGAACACCCGAGGCTCGACCTCGGTGCGGGCCAGAGGGTAGCGGTGGATCATCTGCGCCAAAGTCCTCTCCGCTTCGTCTGAGGAGGAGATGCGCATCGCTTCCTCGTTCATGATCGATTCCGCGGTCCGCCAGTCGTCGCGGTACGACACGGGGATCGTCACCTCTTCCCAGATGAAATCGAAGGTCGCGCTGTAGTTGAAGACCGGGTCGGTGAAGGTGGCCTTGTTGGAAACCGCCACGATGCGACCCGTGTACTGGCGGCCACGGACCCACACGTCCTCGTCGGTGGCTGAGCCGATCTCCATCACCTTCGTTCGCAGTGGTGTGATGTCGATGACATCGCCTCGCACACCTCCCAGCTTCACTCGATCGCCCACTCGGAAGACCGAGCCCGACACGATGTTGAACCAGCCCGCGAGGGCCCCGATGACCTCCTGCATGGCCAACGCCAAGCCCGCCGTCGCCAAGCCCAGGACAAGTCCCAGTTGACCTGCGAAAGGGCGCCACAGGATGCCCATCGCGACGAGCGAGACGACGCCGACGACGTAGTGCCATGCCTTGCGCGTGTAGTACTTGCGGTAGCGGTCCTGCGTGCGCCTCGCATGGACCCGCCCACCCACCGCTCCCACGATCACGGCCGCTCCCACGATCACCGCCGTCGTGATCAGCTTGCCGCTGATCGAGTCGTTGTCGCTGATCAGGTTCCAGAGCGGCTCCATCGTCGGCGGCCCGACCGTCAGCTCGTCGCGGCCGACGCCAGGCCGGGCGCCTGCAGCACACCACCGCCCGGACTGGCCTCGCAGGAGCAACCGAGGGGGCCGGGGGGTCCGGTGTGCAACGGGGCGCTCCCGGCCAGAAACGTCGACCGGCAGTGATCCTGGCGGCGCAGGCGGACGCGTCCGGTAGCGGCTGGCGTCGCCACCTCGGTCGAGTGGCCGCGCAGCTCGCCCCCGGTAAGACCGCCCTCACCGGGACTCGTCCAGGCCCGGCATGGGGGGACGAGAACCACCTCATCGGGGATCGCGACGCCGCGCGGATGGTCCATGAGGATGACGATCTCCCCGATTATCGGCCCTCCGGTGCGGCTCTGGAAGGGGGCTCGGTTCGCATTCCACGCGGCCGGCGCAATCGCCGCCGGCGTCCGCACGGATGCTCGTCCTGACCGTGTCGCCGGGGCGCGGAGGAGCGATGCGTCCGGCTGGGAGCCCAGAACGACGACAGCCCCGTCGCAGACGAGGCTGTCGCATAGCGGGGGCAGGATTCGAACCTGCGACCTTCGGGTTATGAGCCCGACGAGCTACCAGACTGCTCCACCCCGCGGCGGAGTGTTGATTGTAGGCCGATCGCACGTCAGGTCAAGAGCCTTTCCACCAGGCGAGGACGCGTAGTGCGCGAAGGGTGTTCCACCGGCTGGGATGGCCGATCTGTTCCATCTCGAACCAGGTGCGACCCGGATACCGCTGCTGGAGCGGCCATCGCCCGTCCGGCAGACGCTTTCTGACCACGACGTCCAGCGCATCGCTGAGCCGCTCGTCAGTGGCGGCGTCGGCCGCCCGGAAGTAGTCGAGCGATCGCAGCACGTCGTGACGCCAGCGCGGTGGAAACGACAGTCGAGTCATCTTCGGATCGACCACCGTGCCGTCGCGGTGCGAGCGGTAGAGACGGTGCACGAGCAAGAACTCCCGCGCGTCCGCCTCGGCCTGCTCGGTCTCTGCATGCAGCACACCGTCGGAGGCGGCGTACTCGCGGAGACCCTCGACGACGTTTGTGGTGGTGTGAAACGAGCTGTGGGTGGCACCTCGATGGAATCGGCAGTTCCACCCGCCGTCGTCGAATTGATGGTGCAGGATGAAGTCGGCGACGTCGTCGCAGCGCGGATCGTCGATCCCGAACCACGACATCAGACCGAGCACCATGCCGGCGATGCACAGGTCAGACCTCCAGAGCGTCTCGTCGTCGAGCAACAGTCCACACGCCGTCAGCGCCTGCGGATTCCGCGGCTCGAGTCCCAGGCGCCGGAGCAGGATCATCGAGTAGGTGGTCGAGATCCACTTGGGGCCGTACAGCTTGGGAGTCCACTCGCCTTGCGCGTTCTGCAGGTTCAACACGCGCGCTCCCCACCCCTCGGTGGCGACGAGCCGGCGTTCGCTCTCCCAGACGCCCTGAGGCTCCCCGGCCAAGTCGCGCAGCACTTGCCAGCGAATCGCGGGATCGCCTTCCATCAACCACTCAAGAACGTGGGGATCTACCGCAGCGTCGTGCATACCAGCGCGCTCAGTTCGTCTCGGGCAGCAAGAGTCCCCACCTGAACATCGTGACGCGCCGGATGATCGACTGATAGAGGCGAACGCCCTCTCCGACGTTCGTTCATCGGCACGGATTCGCTCCGCGTGTCACTCACGGAGACCGAGCGCGACGAGCCACCAGACTCCTCCGCCCCGTGGCGGAGTGTTGATCGTAGGACGATCGCGCGTCAGGTCAGGCGCGCACGCCGCGCCTGCGGGCCCCTACGCCATCCGGATCGGTGCCCCGACCTCCACCCAGCCCGAGCGCGCCACCAGTGCGTAGACGCCGAAGAGGTTGTCGGCGTCGCGCGCGAGGCCGGCGAGCACGCGATTGTCACGCGCGAGCGTGTCCGGATCGAACGTGGTCACGGCGCAGCGCTCGGTGGGGGAGACCACCTGGAGCAGCGGGCCGTCGTCTCCGATCCGGATCTCGGCGCCGACCCAGGCCGCCTCGGCGAAGGGGCGGGAGTCATTCATCTCCACGATCAGGTTGGCGCGGAAGCGCCGTCGGTCAACCTCCTCACCGTCGACCCATTCGCTGACCGCACCTAGCGACCCCATGCCGAGGATGTGGATCGGCGCGGCGTCGTGGACGCCGACCGCGCTCCGTGCCAGCCGCACGTCGCGGCCGATGGCCGTGGTCAACTCGGTGGCGATGGCCGGGTCGTCCCAGGGGAGCTCCCAGCCCTCCGGCGTCGTGATGAGGATGCCCTCGCCGCTGTCGTGCTCCTCAGAGCGGGCGCGGAAGCCGAGCAGCGCGTGGGCACGTCGCGCGCTGATCGGCTCCCCCGTGTCGTCGATCACGGCGTAACGGCGATCGCCGAGCACCCCGAAGGGTCCGACGAACGCGCGCCGAGTCCGTTCGCCCCCGAACGACTTCACCGGGAAGCGCCAGATGTCGGACACGAGCCCGATGACCGGGCGCCGGGTCTCGGTCAGCGGAGGGTTGCCAGCAGGATCACCACGATCAGCAGGATGCCGAGGCCGGCGTAGGTCCACCTCAGAAGGCGCTTACGCGTCTCCCCCAGGCTCGCCATCTGCCGGCGGGCGATCGCCAGCTTCTCGGGGTCGCGCTCGGGCTCGGGCCAGTCATCGTCATCGTCGTAGGCCATGACACGATCCTATCCCCAGCGCGCCGCAACGAGCGAGGGGCCCGTCTCCGGGCCCCTCGGCGATGCTGATATCCGTCCCGCGCGTGGCGCCTAGGCGACGTCCCGCAGGCGCTGCGCCTCCGCGAGGCTGGCCAGCTTCTGGAGCGACTGGTTCTCGATCTGACGGATGCGCTCGCGGGTCACGTTGAACGTCCGGCCGACCTCGTCGAGCGTGCGCGGGTGCTCGCCACCGAGCCCGTAGCGCAGTTCGAGGACGCGTCGCTCGCGGTAGCTGAGCGAGTCCAGGACGTCGCGGAGCGCCTCGTTGCGCAGGACCGTCTCGGCCGCCGCCTCGGGCGCGAGCGCCTTGTCGTCGGCCAGGAACTGCCCGAACTCGGACTCCTCGTCGTCGCCCACCGGCTTCTCCAGGGAGACCGGCGTCTGGGCGCTGCGCTTGATCGACTCGACCTCGGCCTCAGGGAGCTTCACCGAGTCTGCGATCTCGGCGATCGACGGATCGCGGCCGAGCTCGCTGACGAGCTTGCGCTCGGCACGGTTGATCTTGTTCAGCTTCTCCACGACGTGCACCGGCATGCGGATGGTGCGTCCCTTGTCGGCGATCGCGCGGGCGACCGCCTGGCGGATCCACCACGTGGCGTAGGTCGAGAACTTGAAGCCCTTGCGGTAGTCGAACTTCTCGGCGGCGCGAACGAGCCCGAGGGTGCCCTCCTGGATCAGGTCGAGGAACGCGAGGCCCTGGTTGCGGTAGTTCTTCGCGATCGACACGACGAGCCGCAGGTTGGCCTCGACCATCTTCTTCTTCGCCACGAGATCGCCGAGCTCGATGAGCTTGGCGAGCTCGACCTCCTGCTTGGCCGTGAGCAGGGGGACCCGCCCCACGTCCTTGAGGAAGAGCTGAAGCGCGTCCGTGCTCGTATCGGCCTTGAGGTTGAGCTTCCGGGGAGGGCGATCGGCGGCCTCGGCGATCGCCGCCAGGCGGTCGCGGGCCTCCGCGTCCTCGACCAGCTCGACACCCACCTCATCGAGGTGGCGATAGAGGTCCTCCGCCGCACCCTCGTCGAGGGAGACACCCTCGACCGACTTGGCGACCTCGTCGATGCTCAGGAACCCGTGCTCCTGACCGCGGGTCAGTAGCGCCTGGACCTCTTCGAGCTCGACCATCTCACTTACCGTCATGTCCTCACCTCCGGCTGGACGCCATCGGAGCGCGTAGAAGACCCCACGCAACCCGTCGCGGTACGTCCGAAACGAACATTCGTTCGATACGCTACCGCTTCATTTCGTGAAGTCAAGTTGCCCGAACGCTCCGGCGAACACACATCGGCACGTCCGGTCGAAACCTTTAGCCCCGGAGCAAAAGAATTTTTCCGGGGCTCCTTCTCCCCATGTTTCTCGGCTCCCCGAGGCCTTCCTGCCGACACTCGAACCGCATGCTCCCAGTCCGGCCTTAAGCGCCGGTTAAGCGGTCGTGCGCTCCCGGTGAACTTGCTCCACGGGGTCTCTCAAGGGTTTCGACCGCCCGAGCCGCTTTCGAGAGTCGCCAGAAGCTCGGTGGCGGTCCGGCCCAGCTTCGTCCTCGGGCCGAGGGCGATCGTGCGCCTCCACGCCTGCGCCGCCGGACGGGCCCGCCTCCGGTAGATCTCGAGCCAGCCCTGGTTGAAGCTGACCAGCTGGCTCTCCGGGTTGGCGGCGGCCAGCTCCTGCAGCCGGCGCGCTCCGGCGATCAGCCCCTCGGGGCCGCTCGCGCCGTCGACCAGGGCCAGGCCCACCTGAGCGCCGACGCTGCCGGGATCGAAGCGCAGCGCTGCGCGGAACGAGGCCTCGGCGCTGGCGTTGTCGCTGAACAGCTGGAGGAGGGACCCGAGCTCCACGAACCGTGCGGCGCTGCGTGTGGTCATCGCGCGCACGCGCAGCGCATCGAGCTGCCGGATCGGCGCAAGGGCGGCGATGTCGGCCGGCAGGGGTCGATCGAGGACCATCGCGAGCGGGGGGAGGTCTCCGACGCCGGCGTCGGGGGTCGCCACCGGCCCCGGGGTCGCCGGCCGGGCCGCGTCCCGCCCACCGGCGCCCACCGGCGAGTCGAGCGCGCCGGCGAGGACCAACGCTCCGCCGGCGAGCACCACCCAGGCGCCGACGACCGCGGCGAGGCGGCGAGGGGGCAGGCGGTGGCGCGGCGATCGGGGGGCGTCGGACATCTCGCCGACGACGTTACCCGCTCTCGCGGCTCGCGCCGGGCGCGAGAGTCACCGCGCCGCGGGACAGATGTCGCGAAGGAATTTCGCCGCGCTGCCTAATGGCGCCCCCACCCGCTGCCGACACCTACATTCGTGACGTCCTCTCCCGGCTCCCCTCACGAGTCGCCCGACCTCGGTGCGCTGCTTGCCCACGCCATCGAGCGGGGCGCGAGCGATCTCCATCTGAAGGTCCCTGCTCGCCCGATCGTGCGCGTGAACGGCGCCCTCGCCCAGGTGCCGGGCTTCGCCGCCCTGCGCAGCGTCGACACCGAGCGCTTCGCCGAGGAGCTCCTCCACGGCCACGACGCCAAGAAGGTCGAGTTCGACGCCGCCGGCGAGACCGATCTCTCGCACGCCCGGGACGGCCTCGGCCGCTTCCGCGTCAACATCTTCCGCCAGCGGGGATCGATCAGCATCGTCCTGCGCGTCGTTCCCTTCCGGGTCATGACGGTCGAGGAGCTGGAGCTGCCGTCGGTCGTGGCGCGTCTCGCCGACGAGGAGCGCGGGATCATCCTCGTGACCGGCACCACCGGCTCCGGCAAGAGCACGACGCTCGCGGCGATGATCGACCGCATCAACAGCACGTCCCACAAACACGTGGTGACGATCGAGGACCCCATAGAGATGCTCCACGTGGACCGCGGCTCGCTGATCAACCAGCGCGAGGTGGGGCTCGACACCGACTCCTTCTCAAGCGCCCTGCGGCGGGTGCTGCGCCAGGATCCCGACGTCATCATGATCGGCGAGATCCGCGACCTCGTGACGATGGAGACCGCCCTCAGCGCCGCCGAGACGGGCCACCTGGTCCTCTCGACGATGCACACGCTCGATGCGACCGAGACCGTGAACCGGGCGATCGGCTTCTTCCCGCTGCACCAGCAGCAGCAGGTGCGGGCGATGCTTGCCGGGACGCTCCGCGGCGTCATCTCGCAGCGCCTGGTCCGCACGGCCGACGGCAACGGCCGGGTCCCCGCCTGCGAGGTCCTCGTCTCGACCGGCCGGGCCAAGGACATGATCCTGAACCCCGACGAGACCGGTCGGCTCGGCGAGGTCATCCGCGACGGCGACTTCTACGGGATGCAGACCTTCGACCAGTCCCTCTTCGATCACGTCACCGCGGGCCGCGTCACGCTGGCCGCCGCGATGGAGGCCGCGTCGAGCCCCCACGACTTCAAGCTGATGCTCGATGCCGGCGCCTCGCGGCGCGAGTCGGCGCAGTACTCCTGAGTCCACGCCCGGCACCGCGCGGGCTTTCGGTCCCCGGGTGACCCGGTGGTATCGTCGGACGGGAAGATGACGACGCTCGTCCCCGCGACATCACCGGATACCGTCTGCCCCGTTCTCTCGACGGCGCGCATCGTGGCCGGGAAATGGACCCTCCTCGTGCTGCGCGACCTTGCGGTCGGCCCGCAGCGGTTCAGCGAGCTCGAGCGCTCGCTCGCCGGAATCAGTCCGCGGACGCTCTCCCTGCGGCTGCGGTCGCTCGAGGAGGAGGGCATCGTGGAGCGACGGGAGTTCGCGGAGACGCCCCCGAAGGTGGTCTACCGCCTCACGGCGAAGGGGGTCCACCTGGTCCCGATCGTCGAGGCCATGCGCGAGTACGGCAGTCGCTGGCTCGCCGACCCGGAGTGCGCGGGCTGAAGCTCAGCCCGGGCGCCGCGTCCGCAGGAAGCGCACCGGGAGATAGAGGGTGTGGGGGAGGCGCCGCTTCAGGACCGCGCGCAGCTCCGCCTGGCCCTCCTCGTCGAGGATCTGGGCGATATAGGTGCGTGAGAAGAACGACCACGCCTGCTCGATTTCCTCCATCACCAGGGCGAGCTGGACATCGAGCTCCTCGACGGTGGCGAGTCCCGATGCCTTGAAGGCGCGGAGATCCGCCGGCTCGTGGGGGATGCTCGCACGGCTCGCCCGTCCGGCCAGCGCTCCCGGCGCCCGGCGACCGACCACGGCGATCACAGAGCCCATGAACGAGGCGTCGAGCGGGCGCAGGTGGTCGAACGACATGACGCTCGCCACCAGGCGTCCGCCGGGGCGCAGCACGCGATAGACCTCGGCGAGCACCGGCGCCAGGTCGTCGATCTGGTCCAGCACCATGCTCGCCACCACGCACGCGAAGGTCCGGTCGGGGACGCTCGACATCGCGGCGATGTTCCCCCGCCGGTAGAGCACCGGCGCGTCCGCCGGTGTGCGCGCCGTCGCCTCGGCGATGCACTCGGGGCTCGCATCGATGCCCACGACCATGCCCTCGGGCCCCACGGCCCGTGCCGCCGCCCGGGTGGCCCCCCCTGAGCCGCAGCCGAGGTCGAGCACCTGATCTCCGGCGACGAGGCTCGCCCAGGCCACCAGGCTCTCGTAGAGGTGAACCCCGCGGTTGCCCGGCAGCACGGCCATGGCGTCCTCGGTGGCCGCCGGGTCGAGCGCGTGGACCGCGCGATGGAAGCGGCTCGCGAGGTTGCCCACGAGCGGCTCGCCGGCAGCGACTTCGGCCCGTATCTCGGCGAGGGTCTGGTACGGCTGCTGCGCCGCCGCCGTCTTCGCCCCCTGATCCCCCGACTCGGTCGACATAGGCGCTGGATGGTATCCCGAAGGCTTCATGCGGGTCGCGGCGCCAGAGCGGCCGCCTCCACTCGCGCCGGGCGCCCCAGGACGAGATCGGCCACCAACTCCCCCGTGCCGGGTGCCAACAGGATCCCGTTGCGGAAGTGGCCCACCGCAACGACGACGTCGGATGCGACGTGGCCGATCGTGGGCGATGGGAGCGACGACCACGGCCGCAGGCCTGCCCACGCGTCCTCACGCGCCCCGAGTCCAGGGATCCGATCCCGCGCCCAGGCCTCGAGGCGGTCGAGGTCCCCGGCCACCGTGCAGGCGTCGAAGCCCGCGTCCTCGAGGGTCGTCCCGACGACGATCCGTCCGTCTGCGCGCGGCACCGCGACCCCGGGGTGATCGGCCTCCATCAGGACGGTGTCGAGCTCGCCGCCGTCGAAGAGCAGCATCTGGCCTCGGCGCGGCGCCACCTCCAGGGAGACCCCCACCTCGGCCAGGAGCGGCTGGGCCCAGGCCCCGGTGGCGATCACGATCACATCCGACTCCCTGCGCAGATCCGCCAGCCGCCCACCATTCGTGCGCTCGACGGGGATATCGCCCAGGAGGGTGGGTGCCACCCGGGGCGCCCGCACCGTGGCGACCTCCGGGAAGCGCAGGGCCGCGAGGTCGGCCCCCCCGCCTGCCGGGGTCCAGGTGGAGGCCTCGACCGCCATCCCGCGTCCGAGCCTCCACTGCCGCCAGGCGGCGTCGTCGCCGATGAGGCTGAGACCGGTGCGTCGTAGCTCGATCCGGGGGTGGAGCGCTCCGAGCTCGGCCCAGAGCTCCAGGCTCCGGGCGCCCAGCCGGTGGACGGGGTCGGGAAGCGACTCGGGATGGGACGGCGAGAGGATGCCCGCCGCCGCCCAGGAGGCCGCCGCCCGTCCGACGCCCGGATCGATCACCCGCACGTGGGCGCCGCCCTCGCGGAGAGCCCGTGCGCACGAGGCGCCGACCGCGCCGGCCCCGAGCACGCTCACGCTGGGTGCACTCACGCGCCGAGCGCCGTGGCGACCTCGGCGATGCCCGACAGCTCGACGGGCTCGTGGGCGAGCTCGGGCACCTCGATCAGGCCGGCCGAGGCGATCGCATCGCGGAGGGAGCGGCGTGCGTCGGCGTCGCGCAGTCCGAGCACCTGCTCCTCCTCGAGGGCGGCCACCGACCGTCGCGCAAGGTCCTCGGGGTCGGACGCCCCGGCTGCGGCGAGCGCCCTGCCCATCGCCGCGAGCGGGGGCGGCTCACCGACCCGGATCGGATGAACCCGGTTCAGCACGACCCCCGCCAGCGGGAAGCCGTCGGCCCCCAGGCGCTCCGCGAGGGCGATGGCCTGGGCGAGGGAGTCGGGCTCGGTCGCGGCGATCACCACGAACCCCGCCTGCTCCGACAACAGCAGGCTGCGCACCGCGCCCGCGCGGTCGGCGAAGCCCTGATACATGCCCTCGAAGCCGGCGAGGAACTCCCCCACATCGCGAAGCAGCTGGGTGCCGGTGAGCCTCTCGAGCAGGGCGAGCACGGTCCCGCTGCCCGCGTGGAGGATCCGCCAGCCCACGCCGCCGGCGACCGCGCCGGGCCGCAGGAGCAGGCGGAGTGCCCGACCCTCGATGAAGCGGGTGATCCGCTGGGGTGCATCGAGGAAGTCGAGGGCGTTGGTCGCCGGCGGCGTGTCGAGGACGATGCAGTCGAATCCGCCGCCGTCGACCAGCTCGTGCAGCCGCTCGACGGCCATGTACTCCTGGGCTCCTCCGATCGCGCCCGAGAGGTGCTGGTAGATCCGGTTCTCCAGGATGCGCGAGCGGGCGGCCTCGTCGGCCGCATAACGCGATATGAGGCGATCGAAGGTGGCCTTGGCGTCGAGCTGGAGCGCCCACAGCTCCCCCGAGCCCGCACCCAGCAGCGCGCCCGCGGGGACCCTCCGGGGCTCGTCGGAGAGGTCGGACATGCCGAGCGCGGTCGCCAGGCGCCGCGCCGGGTCGATGGTGACCACGACCGTCCTCGCGCCCGCCCGGGCGAGCCGCAGGGCCAGCGCCGCGGAGATGGTCGTCTTGCCGACGCCCCCCGCGCCGCAGCACACCACCAGCCTGCGAGAGGCGAGATCGGCGATCACGCGGCGGCTCCCTCGTCGTCGAGCGCGGCGGCGAGCGCGTCGGAGAGGATCTCGAGTCCGGTCATGTCCATGTGGCGCCGCATCACGAGCGGCAGGTCGATCACCGGGAGTCCGCTCTCGCCGGCGAGGCGCGCCCGGTACTCCGCGTCGCCCTCCTGTGCCTCCAGGTGGCGCAACGCCACCTGCGCGGCGTCGCGGAACGGCCCCTGCTCTCCTGCGAGGATCCCGAGGGCGGGCGCTTCCGATGCGCGGAAGCGCTTCGCGTGGACGCCGTTGAGGACCACCGCCGCCACCGGAAGGCCGTGCGCGCGAAGGGTCTGCGTCGCCTCGATCGCCTCGGTCACGGCGAGCTCCTCGGGGCGCGCGACGATGACGATGCCGGTGGCCGCCGGGTGCGCCACGACCTCCTGGATCCGCGCCGCCTGCTCGCGGATCGGGCCGCCCGCCGCGAGCTCTTCGATGTTGCCTGCGGTCTCCAGCAGCGCGATGCCGTGCCCGGTGGCCGGGCAGTCGACCGTGATCGTGTCCCAGGCGGGCGCGCTCCCGGTCGCGTCGAGCGCGATCGCCATGCTCCAGATCTTTCCGATGGTCACCAGCTCCGGGAGGCCTGGCGCCGCGGCCGCGAAGGTGTGGAACGCCTTGCTCCGCGTGAGGATCTCGACCAGTGGACGGACCCTGAGCTGCCCCGCCAGGTACTCCTCGGTCGCCCTCTCGGCATCGATCGATATCCCGAAGAGTCCGGGGGCGAGCTCGGCCGGCCCCTCCTCGCCGGCGCGCGACGCGCCGAGCAACCGCGACACGCGCTGCTGGCCCGCCACCTCGACCACGAGCGCCCGCCCGCCCGCCCGGGCCGACGCGAGTCCGAGCGCGGCCGCGACCGTGCTCTTTCCGACCCCGCCCTTTCCGAGCACGAACCGCAATCGTCGCTGGGACAGCGGAGGGCCCGCCGCCGCAATTCCTTCCTCAGGCGACAGGAGGCCCCCCGTCGCAACGGCGGCGCCCGCGGACGCTATTCACCATCGGCCGCTCCGAGGCGGAGCCGGATGATGCGGAGCGTGCCCTCGTCGAGCCCGGCGTCCTCCGCCAATGCGAGCGCCTCCTCGTAGCGAGCGCGCGCTCGGGCGGCGCCCGCGTCGTCGTCGCGGTTCTTCAGGGTGTTATCGCCCGAGAGCAGCAGGCGTCTCACACCGGCGCGCACGTCGTCGGCATCGGTCACGGGTCGAGCACGTTCCCCTCGAAGAGCGGAACCACCCGTCCCCCGACCTGGACCCGCCGGGGCTCCCCGTCGACCGACTGCACGCGGACGGCCACCTCTCCGCCACGCCCGCCCTCGATTCCCTGGCTGACGACCATCTCCAGACCGCCCGTCTCGTCGGACATCCCGGCCGCTGCGAGGCAGGCGCCGAGCGCCCCGGCGGCCGATCCCGTGACCGGGTCCTCGGGCACCCCGACGAGCGGTGCGAAGTGGCGCACCCTCACGACGAGGCGCTCATTCTCACCGCCGGTGACGGCGTAGATGCTCACGCCGAGCCACCCGTCGCGCTCTCCGAGCCGGCTGAGGGCATCGTGGTCGGGCGCGGCGGTCTCCAGAGAGGCGAGGTCGGTGGGCAGCATGAGCTGGGGGACGCCGGTGCTCCAGATCCTCGCCGCAGGGACGGGGGCGAGCTCCACTCCGGCCGCCATCGCCGCCTCCGCGCCGTCCACCACCTGCCTCGCCTCGGGCGTCGGCTGCTCCATGGTCGCGACGCTTCCGCGGATGCGCACCGACAGCAGACCGGCGCCGGTCTCGAGGCGGGCCTGCTCGCCGATGCGCCCCGCCGCTCTGAGGACCCACGCGGTTCCGACGATCGGATGCCCCGCCATCGGCAGCTCCCGCCTGGGCGTGAAGATGCGCACGCGCTGATCTCCCTCGCCCTCGGGCTGGAGGACGAAGGTCGTCTCGGAGATGCCGAGCTCGGATGCGAACGCCTGCATCCTGCTCGCAGGCCAGCCGTCGGCGTCGAGCACCACCGCCAGCGGATTGCCGGTCATCGCCTCCGCGGCGAAGACGTTGACCCAGGCGAGGCCGCTCACCGCTCGCCCAGGAAGTCGACGAGCATGGCGACGAGGGTGTCGGTGCCGATGGACGAGGGGGCCGGCCCCGCCGGCATGCCGGCGGCGGCGGTCATGAACAGGCGCGGCATGATGGTCTCGACCCCCTCGAACAGCCACCGACCCGGCAGCAGCTCCCGCCGCTGCAGGCTCTCGGCGAGTGGGGTGAGGTCCACGCGGGGCGCCAGCGAGCGCGATTCGTAGTCGACCCAGGTCTCGTAGCGGTGGGCGAGGATCAGCGTTCCGTCGGGCGTGGCGGTCAGGACCCGCATGCGCCGGGTCCGCGGGTGGAGTGCCATCGGGATGCAGGGGGCGCGGCGCCCGCACGATGGCCAGGTCGGCGGCGTCCTCCTCGTCGATGGTGACCGTGCCCGCGTCGAGGAGGGCGATGTCGTCCACCACGCGCGCCCACTCCCTGCTCCACAGCAACCGAAAGCGCTCCGGGTCGGTGAGCAGCGCCGCCGTCCTCGGAAGCAGAGCGCGGTACAGCCGGCCCGCCGGATCGCGGCCGGCCGACTCGGCCAGCACGCGGCCGACCTCGGGAAAGGGCGTGGTGGTGCGCTCGGCCATCGCCATCGCCGCGATGGCGATCCGAGGCGCCCAGGGGTCGGTCCAGGTGGCGAAGTCCCCGGCCTCTCCGGCGGCGATCGCCAGCTCCCGTTCGCGCGATCCGGCGGCCGGGCGCTCCAGCAGGAGCCAGATCGCGAACAGGCCGTCGGCGTCGTAGTGGTCATTCGTCACGGCGCAGATGGACTCTCCCCCCGCAGGGATCCCGAGGTAGCGATCGACGATCAACGCGCTGGTGTCGGCGCGCAGGGTGGCGGGCGTGCCGCTGCGCGGTCGGTGCGAGAGAGACAGGACCGTGCCGGGCAGCGGCACGCCGTCCACGACGATGTTCGGCGCACCTCCCAGATCCTCCACCGGGATGAACTCCGCCCCGTCCGCGACACGGGGGAGACCCAGCACGTCGATCTGATCTGCGGCGATCATGCGATTGCGAAGATTACTCCGAGCGCCCGTCCCAGGATCGCCCGGGCCCGTGGTCGCGGTTCTGAAACGGGCACCAAGTGCGATACTCGTCCGATGGATTTCATCGCCGACAACGCCGTCCAACTCTCGGCCGCCTTCCTCGTGATCGTGGTCGTCGCGGCCCTCGTCGTGGCCGGGATCGCCGGTTTCCGTCTCTGGCGACGGGTTCGCGCCGCCCAGCGCAGGGTCACCGCGACGGCGGCCGAGCTGACCGCGTTGAGCGAGCAGCTGTCGGATTCGCTGGCCCGGATGCCCGAGCGCCAGGCCGAGATCCAGGCGTCGCTCGACGCGCTCTCGCGGCGGGCGGCGGTCCTCTCGGTGCTCACCAGCAGCGCATCCCAGGCGGCCGACGTCCTGCGCGCTCCTCTGCGCTACCTGGGGCGGTGATCGCCCGCGACGTCCGCGTCGCGGTCGTCGATCTCGGCTCGAACTCGGTCCGGCTGTTCCTGTGCGAGGGCGTCGATCCGGCAGGGCCGCGCGGCGAGCGCCGAACGACGGTGACGGGGCTGCGGCGCGGGGCCGGCCGGGACGGGTCGATCGCCGAGAGCGCCCTCTCGCGACTCGATGCCTGCCTCGCCGACTATGCCGGTCCGCTCTCGGTCTTCGAGCCCACCACGGTGATCGCCGTCGGCACCAGCGCCGTTCGCGACGCGCCCAACCGCGATCGCGTCGCTGCTCTTCTGCGCTCGCGCCTCGGCGCGGAGCTCAGGGTGCTGAGCGGGGAGGACGAGGCGCTCTGCTCCTTCGCCGGCGCGCGCCTGGCGGTCGCCGGCGCGGAGCCGATCATGGTCGTGGACATCGGCGGCGCCAGCACCGAGCTGGTGCGCGGCGGGCCGCAGGGGCCGGAAGGGGCGGTGAGCCTCCAGCTCGGGGCCGTGCGGCAGACCGAGGCGCACCTGGCCTCGGATCCGCCACGCGGCTCCGAGCTGGAGGCCCTGCGTCACGAGGCGTCGGCGCTGGTGCGCGAGGCGCTCGCTGCGATCGGAGGGCCGGCTCCCGCGGTCGGGGTGGCCGGGACGATCACGACCCTCGCGGCCATCGACATCGGCTACTACGACCGCGACCGTGTGCACGGCTACCGGTTGTCGCGCCCGACGATCGATCGCATCGCCGCCGGTCTCGCACGGACACCCGAGGCGGAGCGCCGCTCGATCGCCGGCCTCGACCCCGCCCGTGCCGGAGTGATCGTGGCCGGGGCCGTGATCGCCGGCGTCGTGATGGAAGAGGCCGGGCTCCGCGAGATGGTGGTGAGCGAGCGCGACCTGCTCGACGGAGTGGTGGTGACCGCGCTCGACCCCTCGAGCGGGTTGTTTCGGCCGTGATGGTCGTGCCTTAGACTTCAGCAATGAGCACCACGCAGTCCGGAGCGGCGTCCGCGGCCGTCCCCGATGGGGGCGACGTCATGGGCGGGCGGCGCACGATCATGGCCACGGGCGCCAACATGCGCCACATCCGCCACGCCGAGATCCTCCAGCGCTGGCCGATCCTGTCCGAGGATTGGGCGAAGGCGATCGAGAACCACCGCCTCGCCGCGGTCGACCACACGCCCGGAGCGGCCAGCTTCGGGCGCTGAGGTAGCCTCACCCCGGCCGGAGTGGCGGAACTGGCAGACGCGGGGGACTTAAAATCCCCGGCCCTCGGGCATCCGGGTTCGAATCCCGGCTCCGGCATCGGTTGGTGGTCCTTCCCGCGACGCCGCGACAAGCTCCGAGCCATCCACGCCGTCCGCGCCCCGCGTCGATGAGCGACCTCGATGACGCGCCGCACGGCTTGTCGGACGCGATGGCGGGGCTCAGTGGTGGGTCTGGAGCCACTCCAGCGCGCTCTCGGCCGCCTCGAGGGCGGTCGACCCGGCGAAGGGTTCGCCGGCCGTCGAGGGGCGGCCGGCAGCGATTCTGATCGCCTGCCAGTCTCCCTCGGGCGTGCGCGCGATCTTGAGGCGGAAGCCGGCGGCGCGGAAGTGATCGCGGATCCCCGCGAGCCGCATCCCCTCTTCGCTGGGGCCGCCGGGGCTGCCGGTGGCGCCCTCGGCCCAGTCGCGCACCTCCGACCAGCGCCACACCGCCGAGGGCCCCACCCGTCCGAGCGGTGTGGGGAATCCGGTCGTGGAAATCGCCTGGGCGACCCGCCCGGGTGTCAGGTGCAGGCGCCGGGCGATGTGAGCGCGTGTCACCAGATCCTGCAGTCCGTCGGGGTGGTCGCTCACGTCAACTCCGATCGTCGTCGCGACCGGTCGATCCCACCACAGACCGGCGTGGCGCGCCAGTGCGCGTCCGCGGATCGTCCCCGTACCGCCGGGGCCTCGTGCCGCCCCGCTCAGGCGGCCTGACGGCGCCCCTCACGCTCGAGCGCGGCCTCGAAGTAGGCCAGGACGTCGGCCGGGACCGGGCCCGCAGGCGGGTTCAGGTCCATCTCGGCGAGGCGGCGCGGAGGTGACGTGGACATGGCCGAGCGGGACACCTGCTGGGTGTCGTCGTCGGCGTGGTGGGAGAGCGTCTGAGTCGTCATGGCACGACCTTCGCCGACGGGGACGGGACTCCTCCGCCGGGGTGCTGCTAGTGATCCTCGAGGTGGATGAGGACCTCCAGGTTCGGCAGCGCGCCGCGGAGCGCGGTCTTCACCTGGCCGCTCATCGCGTGCCCGTGCCGGACGGTGGTGTCCGGGGGCACCACCATGTGGAGGTCCACGTGGCGCTTGCTCCCCGCGCGCCGGCCGCGCAGGGCGTGGAAGCTCACTCCGTCGTCGGAGAAGCCGGCCAGCACGTCTTCGATCAGGGTCATCTCCTCCTCGGGCAGGCTGCTGTCGAGCAGCACCTGGACGGCACGCCAGGTGAGGCGCACCCCCATGCTGACGACGTACGCTGCGACGAGCAGGGCCGCGATCGCGTCCAGCGGCGTCCAGCCTGTGATCGCCACCAGCGTCAGGCCGACGGCCGCCCCCGCCGAGGTCCAGATGTCGGCCGTGAGATGCGCGGCGTCGCCCTCGATCGCCGGTGACCCGGTGCGCCGTGCGACGCGCCGTAGGCGTGCCGAGACGACGAGGTTGATGGCCGCCGACCCCGCCATCACGGCGATCGCGAGACCGATGTACTCGACCTCCGGCGCTCCCGTGATCAGCCTCCGGATCGCCTCGACCATGACGGCGCCGCCCGCCGTGAGGACGAGGATCCCCTCGAGCGCTGCCGCGAGGTTCTCGGCCTTCTCGTGGCCGTAGGGGTGGTCGCGGTCGGCCGGTCGCGCCGACGTCCGCACGGCGACGAACGCGATCCCGGAGGCCGCCAGGTCGCTCGCCGAGTGGGCGGCCTCCGACAGGACGGCCACCGACCCCGTGACCAGGCCGAGGACGAGCTTGGCGATGGTCAGGAGCGCGTTCGATGCCACCGACAGGAGCGCCGCCGAGCGGTTGCTGCGTGCGTGGGTGTTCATCGCGCGGAACGGTAGTGATTTAGCCTGTTGCTAAGTCAAGCCACGACCGGCGCGCGGCTCCGCCGCTAGCCGTGGCTAGCGGCATCGAACCGAGGAATCGCCACGCCCCTGCTCCGACGCACACCGGTCGCCCGCGTGGAGGTCGCGCTTCACGGTCCGCGGAGGGCCGCGGTCCTCCTGCACCCCGCGCCGGAACGCTGGCCCGCGCACGAGAGCGCCGACCGGCTCGCTCTCGCCCTCGGCCTCGTGGCACTGGCGGCGTCCGGCTCGGCCGAGCCCCGTTGGGAGGCCTTCCGTGACGTGCTCGCGCGGGTTGCGAGCGGCATCGCGGCCGCGGGGCCGGGCCCGCTGCCCGGCGATCTGGCTCCCCTCGAGCGGCTGGGTGTGCCGGGCGTCCTCGCCGTGGTCCCCTGGGAGGGGCCGGGCCGGGCGTGCGTCGGAGCGGATCTGCTGGAGACGCACGGCGGGCTCGTGCCGCGGCTGGCCGACGATCCCGGTGAGCCCGGCCCGCTCAAGGAGATCGCCGCCCTCGCGCTGCTCGTCGCCCTCGCCGCCGACTCCGATCCCGATCGCCTGACCCTCGCTCTCGGGGTGGAGGGGATCCTGGCCTGGTACCGCGAGTCGGACCGCCTGTCGGCTCCGCGGAACGTCCTCGCCTTCGCCATCGCCCATGCGGCGGAGCGCCTGGCCGATTCGGGGCGCCGGCGGCCTCGGGGCGAGTGAGTCTTCACGCCGCCACAACGTCCGCGGGCGAGGGGCGCGCTACCGTGGACTCGTGGGTCCGCCAGCGAGCACCGGAGGCACGATGGACGACCGTAAGCGCATTGCGCTGATCGCGCACGACAACCGCAAGCTCGACCTGCTCGACTGGGCCCGCTTCAACCGCGGGACCCTGGAGGACCACGAGCTGTACGCCACCGGCACCACGGGAGGCCTCGTGGAGAGCGCCCTCGGGCTACCCGTGCAGCGCTTCCTGAGCGGACCGCTGGGGGGCGACCAGCAGGTGGGCGCCGGCATCGCCGAGGGGCGCCTCGACATCGTGATCTTCTTCTGGGACCCCCTGCAGCCGCAGCCCCACGACGTCGACGTCAAGGCGCTTCTGCGGATCGCCGTCGTGCACGACTGCCCGATCGCCTGCAACCGGGCGACGGCGGACTTCCTGCTGTCGAGCCCGCTGCTGCGCGCGCCCTATCAGCGCATGGTCGGGCCGCTGGAGCCGGCTCCGATGTGACATCCCCACCCCCCGCGGTCCGACCGACCGCGGGGGGTGGGCTCACTCCTCTCCTGATCCGGTGGTGCGAGCCGCCTCGGCCATCCCCGCGATCTCGGCCACGACGTCCTCGTTCGCCAGGGTCGTGACGTCGCCGAGCTTGCGGTTCTCGGAGATGTCACGCAGCAGCCGGCGCATGATCTTCCCCGAGCGGGTCTTCGGCAGGTCCTCGGTGAGCACGATCGACCGCGGCCGTGCGATCGCGCCGATCTTGGTCGCCACGTGCTGGCGCAACTCCGCGATGAGGGCCTCGTCGCCGACCACCCCGCCCCTCAGCGTCACGAAGGCGGCGATCGCCTGCCCGGTGGTCTCGTCCGCGCGCCCCACCACCGCGGCCTCGGCCACCTTGTGGTGATCCACGAGCGCGCTCTCGATCTCGATCGTGGACAGCCGGTGCCCCGAGACGTTCATCACGTCGTCGATGCGGCCAAGGAGCCAGAAGTCGCCGTCCGCGTCGCGCCGGGTGCCGTCGCCGGCCAGGTACTTGCCCGGGTACTGGCTCCAGTAGGTGGCCACGAACCGCTCGTCGTCGCCGTAGAGGGTGCGCAGCATCCCCGGCCATGGCTTCGAGAGCACCAGGTAGCCGCCCTGGCCGAGGGGGACGCTGGCGCCGGCGTCGTTGACCACGTCGGCGACGATGCCGGGAAGGGGGCGTGTGGCCGAGCCCGGCTTCAGGGTGGTGACGCCGGGCAGCGGGGAGATCATGATGTGGCCGGTCTCGGTCTGCCACCAGGTGTCCACCACCGGGCATCGATCGCCGCCGATCGTCGTGCGGTACCAGATCCACGCCTCGGGGTTGATGGGCTCACCCACCGACCCGAGCAGGCGCAGCGACGACAGGTCGTGGCGCTGCGGGTACTCCACCCCCCACTTCATGAACGTGCGGATCGCGGTCGGCGCGCAGTAGAGGATCGTGACCCCGTAGCGCTCGCAGATGTCCCACCAGCGATCCTTGTCGGGCGTGCCCGGAGCCCCCTCGTAGAGGACGCTGGTCGCCCCGTTGGCGAGCGGCCCGTAGACGATGTAGCTGTGACCGGTCACCCATCCGACGTCGGCGGCGCACCAGTACACGTCGTCCGCGGGCTTGAGGTCGAAGACCCAGCGGTGTGTCGCCGTGACCCCCGTGAGGTAGCCGCCGGTTGTATGCACGATGCCCTTGGGCTTACCGGTCGTCCCCGAGGTGTAGAGGATGTACAGCAGGTCCTCGGCCCCCATCGCCTCGGGGGCGCACTCGGTGGGCTGGTCCGCGACGAGCTCGTGGTACCAGACATCGCGGCCCTCGATCCAGCCGATCTCCTGCTCGGTGCGCAGCACGACGACGCACGTGCGCACGTCGGGGCAGCCCTCGAGGGCCGCGTCCACGTTCTGCTTGAGAGGAATCGTCTTGCCGCCCCGCCAGCCGCCGTCGGCCGTGATCATCGCCGTGCATCCGCAGTCGAGGACGCGGTCGCGGACGCTCTCGGGCGAGAAGCCCCCGAAGATGACGGTGTGCGGGGCACCGATGCGCGCGCACGCGAGCATGGCGACCACGATCTCCGGGACCATTCCCATGTAGATCGCGACCCGGTCGCCCCGGCCGATGCCTCTGGCGCGGAGCCCGTTGGCGAGCCGGTTGACCCGTTCGGAGAGATCGCGGTAGGTGATCTGGGCCCGATCGCCGGGCTCCCCCTCCCAGAAGAACGCGACTCGATCGCCGCGCTCGGCGAGGTGGCGGTCCACGCAATTCACGCTCGCGTTGAGCGTCCCGTCGGCGAACCAGGTGAAGAACGGGGCGTTGGTCTCGTCGCAGGCCACCGTCGGCTCCGAGGTCCAGTCGAGGAGCTCCCGGGCCTGCTCGAGCCAGAAGGCCTCCGGGTCGGCGGCGGCGCGCTCGAAGAGATCCGGCGTGGCGACCGCGGCGGCGGCCAGGTCGGCGGGAGGCGGGAAGCGGCGATCCTCGAGCTCGAGGGACTCGATCGTGGGGCCGTCGGTGCTCATTGGCGCTCCTTGGGCGACGGTGCTGCTCCGGGTGCCCGCCATGGTAATCACGCCAATGAACGCCGTGTCCATTCCCGTCCGACCGAGGGGGGCGGTACATTGCCCCGAATGGAGCTCGTTCACGACGAGAAGATCCTCTGGCAGGGGCATCCCTCCTGGAGGGCGCAGCTCAGCTTCTTCCTGGTGTGGATACCCGTGGCACTGCTGCCGGTGATCGTGGCGGGCCTCCTGCGTGCGAACGACCTCGACACCGGGCTGGCCTACTGGCAGTGGCTCTTCATCTCGCTGCTGCTCGCGGCCCTCGTCGTGGCCTACGATTTCCTCAAGCGATACGCCACTTTCTACATGGTCAGCGACCACCGCCTGCGCGTGCGCCGCGGGATCCTGTCGCGCAGGGAGCAGACCGCGCGATTCGAGCGGGTCCAGAACGTCAGCATCTCCCAGAGCCTGCTGGACCGGATGCTCAGGGTCGGCGCGGTGGAGTTCGAGACCGCGGGGACCGATTCGAGCGACAGCAGCTTCCGTTTCGCCGGAATCGGGAATCCCCAACAGCTGGTGAGGATCGTGGCCCAGCACTCGCACAACGTCCGGGACGACCGCACCGAAGGGCTCTGATCCCCCAAAAGGGGGACGTACTCGGGGGGCTTTCGCGCCGAAGGGAAGGGTGTCACCACGCCTCCGGCCATGAGGGCCGGCGGTCCACGCCCCCAGGAGAACCCTTGGCCCCCCTCGTCGCCACCCCGCCTCGTCCTGCGCTCCCCAAGCCCACCCGTCGCCGCAGCCGGGCCAAGCCGAAGCCACCGCGCGCGCGCATCGTGGTCATCTCGGAGCTGCGCGGCCTGGGTGGTCTCGTGCTCGAGCAGGCGCTCCTCGACGGGTCGGCCGAGCCGCAGAACAGCCTCGTGACGTGGGCGAACCGCCTCGCCGCGGAGCTCGATGTCCAGGGGGTCGGCAATCCTGAGGACTACCGGGATCTGATGCAGGCGATCGTGGCGATCAATCGCCGGGCCGCCGCCGATCCCTCTCGCCCGCTCGTAGCGATTCCCCCCGCCGCGTAGCACCAGCCGGGCCTCAGGGCCGCTCGGCACCCATCGCATGGCGCGCGGCACGGATGCCGCTGCGCACAGCCCCCTCCATCGTCGCGGGCCATCCGGTCGCGGTCCAGGCTCCGGCCAGGGCGACGCGCTCGAGCGGCGTCGCCGTCTCCGGCCGGCCGGCCGCCTGCCCCGGACGCGCCGCGAAGGTGGCCTCCGGCTCCTTGACGACGGCGCTGCCGACGAGCTCGGCGCGCGCTGCGGCGGGAAGCAGGTGCTCGAGTTCGGCGCGCATGGTGGCCGCGAGCTCATCGCGCGGGATGGCGATCTCGTCCCGCGCACCCGAGATCGAGATGGCCAGGTGATGGCCGCTGTCGCCACCTCCACCCATTGCCGCGCGGTTGAAGATCCACTGGACGGGGCTGTTGACGACGGCGGTGAAGGGCTCACGCATCACCGGCCGGTCGTACCAGAGGTGCACGTTGACGATCGGCGACGTGGCGATGCCGGTGGGCGGACCGACGGCGTCCGGGCAGACCGCGTGGGCCCGTCCGGGCGGGAGCGCGAGCACCACCGCGTCGGCGGCGATCCGCTCGCCTCCAAGGTCGACCCCGGTCGAGTTCGACCCGGTCGACTGCGCGACCAGTCACGACCCGTCCCCCGCGCGCCTCGAGGAACGCCCGCGCCGCCGGGTTGACCAGGCGGGTGAGCCCGACGCGCGACCATCCGATCGCCGACCCTCCCGTCGAGCGGAGGAACCCCTCCTGGAAGACGAACGCGGCCAGCGCGGCCGACACGCGGTCGCTGCGGTCGTTGCACGTCGGCAGCACGATGAGGTCCCAGAAGCGGGCGATGGCGCCCTCGCCCTGTCCGCGCTCCCGTAGCCAGTCGGCGAAGCTGCGTCCGTCGAGTGCCTCGCGGGCGTGCGATCCCAGGGAGGCGAGGGCCGCGAGCGCGCGCAGCGCCGCGATCCGCTCGCGCGCCGACAGGAGCGGGTAGGCGGCGAACGAGGGCCCCAGATGGAGGGGGGCGGGCAGGGGCGCCGCCCGCAGCCGCCCCTGCCGGCCCTGTCGGTCGCGCACCGGTGTGTCCAGGCGCGCCTGGAGGGTGGTGTGGCGCAGGGTGCCGAGCAGGCGCAGTAGGCCGATGTACGCGGTGCAACAGCCGAGGAAGACGTGCTGGCCGTTGTCCACCTCCCGGCCGCTCGAGGGATCGACGAAGCTGAACGCCTTGCCGCCGAGGAAGGGGCGACGCTCGACGAGCGTGACCAGCGCCCCGCGGCCGGCCGCCTCGCACGCGGCGGCGATCCCGGCGAGGCCCCCGCCGCACACCACCACCCGTGACCCCCTCAACGCAGGGCCCCCACGGTCCGCGCGGCCATCAGGCGCAGCTTGCGCGGACCCGACAACCCCACGCGCCCGGAGAAGACATCGTGGTCGCGCTCCTCGATGCCCTCCAGGACCTCGCGGTAGAGGCCGGCGAGCATCGAGACGCACATCCGCGAACGGCGGTCGAGCAGGGGCAGGAGGCGCTCGCCGCTGCGGAAGTAGGCGCGGGCGCGCGCGGCCTGTGCTGCCATGAGGGCCTGGAATCCGGGCGTGAGCCGGCCGTCGACGATGTCGCCCTCGGACACGCCGTGCGCGGCCATCTCGTCGGCCGGCAGGTAGATGCGGTCGCGCGCCGCGTCCTCGGCGACGTCCCTCATGATGTTCACGATCTGGAGCGCCACTCCGAGGTCCTCCGCATACCGAACCGCCTCCGGGTCGCGGAAGCCGAAGATGTGGAGGCTGACCAGGCCCACCGCGGCCGCGACTCGGTCGCAGTAGCCCTTCAACGCGGCGAAGTCCGGATAGCGGCTCACCGCGATGTCCATCTCCACGCCGTCGATGAGCGCGTCCAGGTGGCGGCGCGGGATGGAGAAGCGGTCGATGGTGTCGGCCAGGGCGACGAGAACCGGGTCCTCTCTGGGGGGCGCCGCTGCGACGCACAGGTCGAGATCGCGTCGCAGCGCGGCCACGGCGGAGGTTCTCTGTTCGGCCGAGCCCCCCTCGTCCACGCTGTCATCGGCCCGCCGGCTGAAGGCGTAGGCGGCGTAGATGGCGGCGCGCCGCTCGGGCGCCAGCAGCACGAAGCCGTAGTAGAAGTTGCGCGCCTCGGCCCGGGTGATCTGCCTGCAGCGCCGGTACGCCTCCTCCCGGGTCATCGTGCTCCTCGCGCGAGAAGGGCGATCGCCGACACGGCGATCATCGCCCGGCCGCGGGCGCCCGGAGCGGGGCGGCGGGCGAGGGTGTCGTGATCGCGCCGGGCGATCGCCCTGCACAGGGCCAGCCCGCCGAGGCTGAACATCCGCACGTCGAGGGCGACCCGGGCGGGAACGAAGCGGTAGAGCGGCTCCCCCGCACGAAGGAGGCTCCTCGCTATGGCGACCTGCTCGGCCACCAGTGCGCGCACCTTCTCCGAGGCGGCCGGCCGGCGCAGGTCGTCCTCCCGGACCCCGAAGCGCTCCATCGCCTCGCGTGGCAGGTAGACACGTCCCCGCTCGCGCAGATCGCGCGCGATGTCCTGCCAGAAGTTGACCAGCTGAAGGCCGGTGCAGGTGCTGTCGCTCATGCCGACGCGCCACGGGTCGCGATAGCCGAGCACGCCGAGCACCATCTCGCCGACGGGGCTCGCCGAGTGCCGGCAATACTCGACCAGCTCGTCGTGCGTGTCCCAGCGCGACCGGCGCTGATCGATGCGGTTCGCCTCGATCAGGCGCAGGAAGGGATCCAGCCGCATTCGGCGCCGGTCGATCAACCGGGCGAGCGCCTCGAGACGCGGATCGGCCGCTCGGCCGGCGACGGCCGCCCGCAGCCCGGTCTCCCAGGCGTCGAGGGCCGCGAGCCGTGCATCCGCACCAGCCCCGCCCTCGTCCCCGATGTCGTCGGTGGAGCGACAGAAGCGATAGAGCGCCGCCATGTCCGCGCGCACCGCCCGTGGGGCGAGGAGGAACGCCACCGGGAAGTTCTCGTCGTGGGTGATCGACGGCGACCGGGCCCCGCCGCGGCTCATCGTGGAGCTCAGTGCTGGCGCCGGAAGGTCAGCTCGGCGATCCCCATCAGGTGATCGGATCGTCCGGGGAGCTCCGCGAGGGCGTCTACGGCGCGCGCGTACGCCTCGCCCGCCAACCGGCGCGCCTCCTCCAGGCCGTGGACGCTGACGTAGGTGGTCTTGCCCCGCCGCGCATCCGCTCCGACCGCCTTTCCCAGGTCGGCCTCCGAACCCTCGACGTCGAGGATGTCGTTGACGATCTGGAACAGCAGGCCCAGCTCGCGGGCGAACCGGCGCAGCGCGTCGTCGATGGCGGGCTCCGGGCGGGCGAGGACCAGCGCGCAGTGCACGGCGCACGACATCAGCCGGCCGGTCTTGAGGGCGTGGACGCGGCGCAGAGCGTCGGGCGATGCAAGCCCGGCATCCCTCAGGTCGAGGTACTGGCCGCCGACCATTCCGGCCACGCCGGTGGCGCGGCTTATCTCGCGGAGGATGCCCACGCGCGTCTCGGCGCTGCCCGGCTGGTGCTCGGCGACCAGCTCGACGGCCTCGGCGAAGAGTGCGTCGCCGGCGAGGATCGCGGTGTCCTCTCCGAAGAGCTTGTGGCACGTGGGGCGTCCGCGCCGTAGATCGTCGTCGTCCATGGCGGGCAGATCGTCGTGGATCAGCGAGTAGGTGTGCACCAGCTCGATCGCCGCGGCGGCCGGGAGCAGGTCCTCGGCGCGACGACCGAGGCTCTCGCAGGTGGCGAGGGCCAGGACCGGGCGGATGCGTTTGCCTCCCGCGAGGAGCGAATGGCGCATCGCGTCGATCAGGCCCTGGGTGCCGGCCATCTCCCGGAGCTCGACCGGATCGGCAGCCAGGAAGGTGAGGCCCTCGAGATACTCCTCGACCATGTCGCGCAGGTGCTCGGGGTAGGGCGTGTGCGACCTCCGTGACGGGCGGACGCGGCATGCTACCGCCGGGCGCGCCGAGTGTAGCGTCGTGGTGTGAGAGCTCTGATGCTGCACGCCCCCGACGATCTGCGGCTCGAGGAGGTGGCCGACCCGGTGCCCGGCCCCGGGGAGGTCGTCATCGAGGTCCTGGTCGCGCTGACATGCGCGACGGACGCCAAGATGATGCGCGCCGGCGCCCACCCGGCCCTCGGCGCTCTGCCTGCGCCGCTCGGGCACGAGGTGGCGGGCGTCGTCTGCGATGTGGGCCCCGGCGTCTCCTCCGTCCGGCTGGCCGATCGGGTGGTGGTGGCCAACTCGGCACCCTGCCTCGCCTGTCCGGAATGCCGGCGGGCGAGCCCCAATCTCTGCCGGCGCATCACCTATCTCACGGGGGCGTTCGCCGAGCGGTTGCTCGTGCCCGCGGCGATCGTGGAACGCAACACGCACCCGCTGCCGCCCGGTCTCGCGCCCGAGGTCGGGGCCGCGGCCGAGCCCCTCGCATGCGCCCTGCACACCGCGCGGCGGAGCCCCGGGCGCGCCCGCGAGGTGGTGATCCTCGGCGGTGGTGTCCAGGGCACGCTGCTCGCCGGGTTGATATCGGCGGGCGGGCGTCGGGTGATCCTGGTCGATCCGCACGCCGATCGCCGGGCGCGCGCGCTCCGCGCCGGCGCTGCGATCGTCCATGACGTGCCCCGCGACGATGTCGCGATCGAACTACTGCGCGCAAGCATGTCGGGCGGCTCCGGTGCGGACCTTGTTATCGAGGCCGTCGGGCGCCCTTCAGCGTGGCGTATGGCGCTCGCGCTCGCGCGTCCCGGCGGTGAGGTGATCCTCCACGGCGGATGTCCGGCCGGATCACATGTAGATATCCCCACGGGGCCGATTCACTATTCGGAGCTCACGCTCCGGGGCTCGTATCACCACACGCCCGACGTGTTTCGCGAGGCGATCGGTCTGCTGGCCGAAGGGCGGGTCGCGATCGAAGGCCTGTTACACGAGCCGATCGGCCTCACCGAAGTTCCGGACGCGCTCAGGGCATCACGTGGCGACAAGCACCCCGTGATGCCCTGAGCGCAGCTCGGGGCTGGTGGTCCGCCTCAGAAGCTCGTCAGGAGATGTCCGGCGCAGGACGCTAGATCTTGCTCAGCAGGCCCCTGAGTTTCTCGACCTGCTCCGCCTGTGCCCGGAGGCTCGAGAGCTCCTTCTCCTGCTCGCGCACGATGCCCGCGAGCTCCTGCAGTGACTCCATCGCCCGCGAGAGTGCGGCATCCGCATCACCCGATCCGGCACGCGCGCTCGAGGCCGCCTTCGGCGCCGCTGCACGTGGCGCGCGGGGCGTGCGCTTGGTGCGCGTGCGCTTGCCTTGGAGATTGGCACCGCGCTGGCGGGCCACACGGTAGTAGTTCGCCGCCACGGTGCCCGCGCGTCGTCCGGTCATCTCGGAGATGCGCTGAAACGCGTTCGTGCGGCTCAGCCCCTCCTCCGCGATGATCTTCTCGACCTGCTCGTAGATCTCCGCGCCGATGTTGCCGCGCTGGCCCGGCTGGTCGTCGCTGTTCATCGGTGCCCCTCGCTGTTCGTCGCTTCGGAAACGCGAGGAGTACGGGTCGATGTCGCTCATTAACCGCAACCTCCCAAGGCTGATCCTGCACCGGCGTCAGGTAATGAACGCCACCTTAGTCTGCGGCGGAGGCAATTGCGTGATGCTCCATCGACTCGCACGCATGTAATTGCATGCGAATCGTCGCGCTCTGCGCGTGAGACCCCGCTACAGGTCGGCTTCGAAGACGGCCATCGTCGCGGTGAATCCATGCAGGAAGCTACGACCACCGACGGGTCCGATCTCGCCGTTGCAGAAGAACCCGGCCACCGGTATCCGTGCCAACTCCTCGTCGAGCGCCGCGGCGTCATGGTCCGGAGCGGCGAACATGCGGGTGCCGCGACCGAGGCAGCTGAAGAGAAGCGCGCCGCCCGGCGATCCCTCCCCGATCTCTGCGCGGGTGGCGCGCAACGCCGCCCTCAGGTCCTCGTCGGCCGAGCGGGCATCGCGCACGTGGAACCGCATCGTCTGGCCGACGCGCACGCGCTCGCCCACGGTCAGCGACCCGGTCTGGCGGTCCCCGCCTTGCAGAGAGCGCACGAGGAAGTCACCTCGGCCGTAGTCGGGGGTGTTCTCGTCGATGACGAGACCCGCGAGCAGCCCCTCGAGCGCGAGCTCCCGTTCATCGGGCTCGAGCGATTCGATGACCTCCTGGAGCTTGATGAGCGCGGGGACGCCCGCCAGTTCGTGTACCGACGAGCCCTCGGCGGCCGTGATGACCATCTCCGGACCGATCGGCATGCAGCCCTGCGAGACGACGGTATGCACACGCGCCCCGCGCAGTCCCACCGCCACGGCGCCCTCGCTGACGACGTCGGTGCCGGCGAAGAGCCGGTGCTGACCCGGCCCCCGAGCGCCCGAGGCCAGCCCGCCGACCACGACCGGCGATCCGACCTCATCGTTCAACTCGGAGAGGAGCCCGTCTGCGGGAAAGGAGAACGGGTCGGCCAGCATCACGACCGACGAGACACCGTTGCTCTCTCCGCTGATCGCATCGGGCCACCCGAGCACCCCCATGCCCGCTCCCAGTGGACGTGCGACCAGCCGGAACGGGATCACCTCGACGCCGCCAAGCCGCGCGGCCCAGATCGCGAGGGCGGGCCCCTCTTCGACTTCACGGGCCCCGCCGACGATCCCCTCGCCCATGGCGCCGATCAGGTTCTCGGGTTCCATCTCCGCGTGGATCGTCGAGAGGAGCTCCTCCGCGCGCTCGCAGAGTCCCGGTGATGCGAACATCACGAGGAGCGTGGCCGACGGTCCCGGTCCGAGGCCGGCCCGCGCAGCGGCGCAGGCCTCCCGGGCGGCGTCCACCGGATCGGGGAGCTGGGAGAGGCCCACCGCGAATCGCGCGTGCGAGGTCATGCCCGCCATTGTGACGCACGGCCTCTGCGCGGTGCCCGTCTCATCGCTCGTCGGACTCGAGGGGGTCCAGCAGGGCGCGTGCCTCCAGCTCGCGGTCGGCGGGCACGAGCAGCTCGCGCGGGCCGCCTGCGAGCATGTCCGGCACGTCCATCGTGGCGCGCCTCACCAGCACCGGGATCTCCAGCTCGGAGAGCAATCCGGCAAGCATCTCGGCCTCTGGCTGATGGCGGGCGAAGGCGACCTTCACCCAGGGCATCGGCGCTTGGCGCGGCTCCCTCCGTCGGCCGAAGAACCTCAATAGAGATGCCCCACGGCCGGCGAGGGGGGCGGTGGCTCGCGGCGCCCCGCCAGGAAGGGCGTGATGAGGACCGCGCCCGCGACGAAGCCTCCGATGTGGGCCATGTAGGCGACACCGCCGCCTCCCGAGGTGGACGCATCGCCCAGGTACACGAACTGGAGAGCGAAGTAGATGGCGAGCCATATCCACGCGGCCAGCCGGAAGGGAAGGAAGACCAGCGGCAGCACGACGGTCCAGATGCGCACCCGCGGGTAGAGCACGAGATAGGCCCCGAGAACCCCCGATATCGCTCCGGAGGCGCCGATCAGGGGTACCGCGCTGCTCGGATCGACGATCGCCTGCGCGATGCCGGCGAGCGCACCGCAGATCAGGAAGAAGGGGAGGAACCTGATCCTTCCGAGGCGATCCTCGATGTTGTTGCCGAAGACCCATAGGAAGAGCATGTTGAAGACCAGGTGGAGGATGTCGCCGTGGAGGAACTGGCTCGTCACGAGCCCCAGGAGCCGGTCCTGGCGCTGGTTGATCTGCTGGCATGCGTCGGCGTCCGGTTGCTCGCCGTTCACCAGGTGGTCGGCCACCAGGCCGTATTCGCAGATGAAGGCCTGCTGGCTGGCGGCCGTGCCGTCGTCGGGCTTGCTGGACTGGAAGAGGAAGACCAGCGCGCACGCCGAGATGATGCCGATCGTCAGGATTGAGGGGCGCCGCGTCGGGTTGACGTCCTTCAGCGGGATCACGCCCGGGTCTACTCTCTCGCGAGCGTGTGCGCGAGCAGCGCGGCCTGCGCGTGCATCCGGTTCTCCGCCTGATCCCAGACGGCCGACCGGGGTCCGTGGAGCACCTCATGGGTGATCTCGTCGCCGTGGTGGGCGGGAAGGCAGTGGAGCACCACGGCGTCGTCCGCCGCGCGATCGAGCAGTGCGCGGTCGATTCGGTAGGGCGTGAACGTGGTCCGCCGCCCGGCCTCGTCGCCTTCGTCTCCCATGGAGACCCAGGTGTCCGTGTAGAGGGCCCGTGCACCCGCGACCGCCTCGTGCGGATCGGCGACCACCCGCACGGAGCCGCCGCGTTCGCGGGCGGATGCATCGGCCCATCGGACGAGCGCGGGGTCGGGCGCGTAGCCCTCTGGGCAGGCCGCGGTGATCGCCATCCCGGTCAGCGCGCCGACGACCATGAGCGATGCGCAGACGTTGTTGCCGTCCCCGAGGTAGGCGACGCCCAGGCCCGCGAGTGCGCCGAAGCGCTCGCGCAAGGTCTGGGCATCGGCGAGCGCCTGGCAGGGGTGGTGCGCGTGAGTCAGGCCGTTGATCACGGGAACGCCCGCATGGCGATCGAGTTCGAGCAGCGTCTCGTGGGGCCCCGTGCGCAGCATGATGGCGTCGGCCATTCGTCCCAGCACCTTGGCCGTGTCCTCGATGGTCTCACCTCGCCCGAGCTGCATGTCGGCGGGAGAGAGCACCATGCTGGCACCCCCGAGCCTCGCGATCCCGCTGATGAAGGAGACGCGCGTGCGGGTGGAGGGGCGCTCGAAGATGAGGGCCACCACACGGTCCGCGAGCAGGCGGGGCCACGCTCCGGGAAGGGCCTTCAGGTGATCCGCCAGGTCGAGGATCGCCGCTACCGCCTCCGGCGGGTGGTTGCGCAGCGTCAGCAGGGAGCGTCCGACGAGCTGCGGATGGGGCGTGAAGGGGTCCCGGGACATGGCGGCGAAGTGTACTCGCGCGGCGTTTTCGGACGGTCGGGGGTGTCGTCCGAGGGTCGCTCTATCGTCGGAATCGTTGCATTCGCCGGAGGCCATGACCGTTCCGACAATCGTCAACGATCGCGACGAGCACGATGCTGACGCCGCGGCCCAGCGGCGGGCGATCCTCCTGGCGGCGGCGATCGCCCTTCCCACCCTCCTCCTGCTGGTGGGAGTCGTCTCGGCATGGCCACTGTTCGCGCTGCCGCTCGCCCTCGCCCTCCCACTCGGCGGGCCACGGGGGATGGCGGCGGCAACCGCCTGCGCGGGGCTGACGGCGGCGTTCGTTTCGGGCCGCCCGGCGACGGATGGTGCAGCGATGGGCCTCGGGCTGGGAGCGTTCGTCGTCACCGGGCTCGCCGTGGGTGCCGGACACGCCGCCCAGTCGCGCGACGCCGAGCGGATCGCCAGCCTCTCGTTGACCGACCGCCTCACCGGGGTCCACAACTATGCGTTCTTCGCCGACGCCCTCCCGCGCGAGTGCCGGCGGGCCGAGCGCTACGGCCTGTCGCTCTCGTTGGTCATCCTCGACCTCGACCGCTTCAAGAGCTTCAACGACCGCTGGGGCCACGATGCCGGCAACCGCCTCCTGGCGGCGGTGGGCGAGGTGATCCGGGCGAGCTCGCGCTCGTCGGACATCGCCGCCCGGTTCGGGGGAGAGGAGTTCGCCCTCATCGTCCCCGGCCCGGCCGAGGAGGCGATGGAGGCGGCCGAGCGGATCCGGATCGCCGTCGCCGCGACGACGGTGCTCGTGGCGGGAGGCGATTCGGCCGGCACGACCATCTCCGCCGGAGTCGCCGACTTCGTCAACGGGAACGGGGACACCGGCGAACGTCTTCTCGATCAGGCGGACAAGGCGCTGTACCACTCGAAGGCGAGCGGGCGCGATCGGGTCAGTCTGTTCGCCCCCGAGCACCGGTGGGCGGCCGCCTCGTAGGCCATAAAAGCGCAGTTTACGGGTAATAACTCAGCCTCAGGTCGAGACTGAGGTGCTACAGATCGCGTCCGTGAGGCGCGCGATCGCCACGCCCAGGGCGGCGCCGGCCGCGATGTCGCCCGGCTCGTGCTCAGCGGTGGCCACCCGCGAGAGCGATCCGATCGCCGCGGCCCCGGCGAGAGCGCGACCGATGCGCACCTCGCGGCACGCGACGGCGGTGGCGATGGCGGCGGCGGCCGCGGCGTGGCGGCTCGGAAAGCCCGCCTCCGTCCGGGGCCCGGGGCGCCGCCGGCCGAGCCGGTCTCGCAGTGCCCGTGCGGCCATGGCGGAGGCGACACCGGCGGCGAGCGCGCGCATGCCGGTGCCGCGCCGCCGCCGGTCGGCGATCAGCAGTCCGACCACCACTCGGAAGGCCGGGCTCATCGTGGATGCGATCACCGCGGCGCCCGACCGGCCTCCCGGGATCGAGCCGACGCGGCTGCGGATGGCGTCTCCGAGACGCCTGTCGAACCGCGCGCAGCTCACCATCGCCCGAAGGCTACCCGGGGCGACCGGCGCGGCGCTCCCGCGTAAGGATCTGTTGGTAGCCTCGACGACATGCCGTACCTCCGTCTCGTCGTCGTCGCCGCGGCCATCGCCGCGGCGGTCCTCGCCGCCGGGTGCGGGGCCGGCGGACTCGGGGCGAGCGGCGCGCAGCCGGTCAGGGAGACGGCCGAGCGCGCGCCTGCTCCGCCGGTGTCGGTCGCGGCCCTCGACGGCGGCCCGCCGGTCACCCTCGCCGACCGCCGCGGTACGCCCGTGGTCCTCAACTTCTGGGCGTCCTGGTGCGGGCCCTGCAGGGCGGAGACCCCCGCGCTGATCGCCTTCTCCAAGGCGAATCCGGACATCGGAGTCGTGGGTATCGCCGTGAACGACCGTCCGGCCGACAGCCGTCGCTTCGCGGACGAGTTCGACATCCCCTATTCGCTCGGGGTCAACCGCAGCGGAGACGTGGCCCGCTCCTTCGGGGCCACCGGGCTGCCCGTCACCGTCGTCATCGACGACAAGGGGCGGATCGCCGACACGCTCTTCGGCGAGATCACGCGCGAGCAGCTCGACGGCTACGCGGAGCAGCTCGGGCTCTAGGACGATAATCGCGCCGTGACGAGTTCCCTCGAGGCCCGTGTCGCGGAGCACTGCAGTCGCCACTCGCTGCTGCCCTCGGGTGCGCCGGTGCTCGCGATGGTCTCGGGCGGCCCCGACTCGATCTGCCTGATGCACCTGCTCTCCCGGCTCCACGACGGCCCGGTGGGCGTGCTGGCGATCGACCACGGCCTGCGACCCGAGTCGGCCGATGAGTGCGCGGCGGTCGTCGCGGCGGCGCGGGCCCTCGGCCTGGCGGCGTCGGTGGAGTCGCTGCGGATGACGCCGGGCGCGGGGGTCCAGGAGCGGGCGCGAGAGGGGCGCATCGCATCCGCGCTGGGCCACGCCGAGGCGGGTGGGTACGTGCGCATCGCGACCGGTCACACGGCTTCCGACCAGGCCGAGACCGTGCTCTTCCGGCTGGCTCGGGGCACCGGCCGCACCGGGGCGCTCGGCATCGCTCCGCGACGCGACGCGTTCATCCGCCCGCTGCTGATCCTCGATGCCGGCGAGACCCGTGAGTGGTGCGCGGAGCGGGGGATCGTCGTCGTGCAGGACCTCTCCAACGCGGATCCCCATTTCGCCCGTGCGCGGGTGCGCGCCGGGCTCCTGGAGTCGCTCGCTGCAGTTCATCCGGGGGCCGAGCGCCACGTGGCGGCCTTCGCCGAGATGCTGCGCGACGAGGCCGACATGCTCCGACCACTCGAGGACGCCGCGTGGGATCGGATCAGCGACGGCCCGGGCCTTCGGGTCGGCCCGCTCGCCGAGGAGCCCGAGGCCATGCGCCGGATCCTCGTGCGCCGCCTGGTCGTCGGCGCTGGGCTTCCGTCCGAGGCCCTCGCGTCCGCTGCGGTCGCTCGCATCCTCTCGCTGGTCGAACGCCCGGGTCGCCTCGTGCTGCCGGGGCGCGGGGTGGCGGCGATCGAACGCGGACGGCTCGTCGTCGTCGGACCTCCGGGGCCCGATCCGGAAGCCGCGCCCCTCGCGGTGCCGGGTGCCGTGACCTTCGGCGCCGCCGCGCTCACCGCCCGCGAGGGGGTCGGTGCGCCCCCCCTGCCACACAGGGTGGCCGTGCGCTGCGAGGGCCCGCTCACCGTGCGCTCGCCGCGCTCCGGCGACCGGCTGCCGCTTCGCGGCGGCGGACACGTCGCCGTCGGTCGCCTGCTCGCCGGCGACGGGGTACCGTCACGCTCGCGCGCCCGGGTGCCGGTCGTGGCGACACCCGAGCGCGTCGTCTGGGTGGCCGGGCACCGTGCCGCGGAGGACCTGTTGGTGATCGATCCCGGCCCCGCCGTGATCCTCGAGATGGAGGCCGTATGAGCGACGAGGCAGCCGGAACGGTGGGCGAGGTCCTGATCTCTCAGGAGCAGCTCCAGCAGAAGATCACGGAGATCGCCGCGCGGGTCTCGGAGGACTACGAGGGGCGCAGGATCCTGGTGATCGGGGTCCTGAAGGGCGCCATCTTCTTCATCTCCGACCTCGTGCGCCAGCTCTCCGTGCCGTGCGAGATCGATTTCATGGCCGTGTCGTCGTACGGCGCTTCCACGCATTCCTCGGGCGTCGTGAGGATCCTGAAGGACCTGGACATCCCGATCGCCGGGCGGCACGTGCTGATCGTGGAGGACGTCATAGATTCCGGCCTGACCCTCTCCTACCTGCTGAAGAACCTCACCTCACGCGCCCCCGCCTCGCTGGAGATCTGCACCCTGCTCGCCAAGCCCGGGTACCGGCGGCTGAACATCACCGCCCGATACGTGGGCTTCGAACTGCCCGATGTCTTCGTGGTCGGCTACGGGCTCGATCATGCCGAGAGCTACCGCAACCTGCCCTACATCGCCGCCTTCGACGTGTAGTCCGGAGGCCCCGGAGGTCGCCGGAGCCGCTGCTATCGTCGGCCTTCGTGAACCGGTTCCTGAAGAGCGCGGCCCTCCCGATCATGGTCGTGATCCTGCTGGTGTTCGTGGCCCAGCGGCTGGTCTCCTCGAACGAGCCCTCGGCGCCCTCCCCGGCTTTCAGCGAGCTGATGGCCGACATCCCGGGCGGCGGGATAGAGCGGGTGACGATGAAGGTCGGCCCCCAGGAGCTGAAGGTCGAGAGGACCGACGGTTCGAGCTTCACGACCGGGTATCCGGACGACTACGCCGACGCCCTGACCGAGGATCTCGAGGGGGCCGGCATCCCCCTGGTGGTGGAGGGTCGTCCACGCACCCCGTGGTGGTCGTCGCTGATCCTGATCGTGCCCTTCATCCTCTTCATCGGGTTCTGGATCTTCCTGATGAACCGCATGCAGGGGGGAGGGTCCAAGGTGATGAGCTTCGGCAAGAGCCGGGCCAAGCGGATGGCCGTCGATGCCCCCAAGATCACCTTCCGCGATGTCGCCGGGGCCGAGGAGGCGGTCGAGGAGCTGCACGAGATCAAGGAGTTCCTCGAGAACCCCAAGAAGTTCCAGGCCCTCGGGGCGCGCATCCCCAAGGGCGTGCTCCTGTTCGGGCCGCCGGGAACCGGCAAGACGCTGCTCGCGCGGGCGGTCGCCGGCGAGGCCGGGGTGCCGTTCTTCTCGATCTCCGGCTCCGACTTCGTGGAGATGTTCGTGGGCGTGGGCGCCAGCCGGGTGCGCGACCTGTTCGAGCAGGCCAAGCAGTCGAGCCCGTGCATCATCTTCATGGACGAGATCGACGCGGTCGGCCGCCACCGCGGGGCGGGCCTGGGCGGTGGCCACGACGAGCGCGAGCAGACCCTCAACCAGCTGCTGGTCGAGATGGACGGCTTCGAGGCCAAGGACAACATCATCCTGATCGCGGCCACCAACCGCCCCGACATCCTCGACCCGGCCCTGCTGCGCCCGGGGCGCTTCGACCGCCAGATCATGGTCGATCGCCCCGACCGCGACGGCCGCGCCCAGATCCTGCGCGTCCACACCAAGGGCAAGCCGATCGCCAAGTCGATCGACCTGGGCGTGCTGGCCGGCCAGACCCCCGGCTTCACCGGGGCCGACCTGGCCAACCTGGTCAACGAGGCGGCCCTCTTGGCCGCCCGCAAGGGCAAGCGCGTGATCGAGCAGACCGAGCTCGAGGAGGGGATCATGCGCGTGATCGCCGGCCCCGAGAAGAAGAGCCGCATCCTCTCCGAGAAGGAGCGGGTGGTGACCGCCTACCACGAGATGGGCCACGCCCTGGTGGGCCACTTCCTGCCCGACGCCGACCCGGTCCACAAGATCAGCGTGGTCTCGCGCGGCCAGGCGCTCGGCTACACGATCTCGATGCCGACCGAGGACAAGTTCCTCACCACCCGCGCCCAGCTCGAGGACCAGATGGCGATGACCCTGGGCGGGCGCGCCGCCGAGGAGCTGGTCTTCTCGGAGATCACCACCGGCGCCGCCAACGACCTGGAGAAGGTCACCTCCACCGCCAAGCAGATGACGATGCGCTTTGGCATGTCCGAGAAGCTCGGCCCGCGGGTGCTCGGCCACAACCACGGCGCCCCCTTCCTCGGGCGCGACATGCACTCTGAGCCCGACTACTCCGACGACCTGGCGCGCACGATCGACTCCGAGATCCGGCGCATCATCGAGGAGGCCCACCAGCGCGCCCGCGACATCCTCACCGAGCACCGCGCCGCCCTGGAGCTGCTCTCGCAGATCCTGCTCAAGCGCGAGACGATCGAGCGTGACGAGTTCATCGGCCTGCTGGCCGGCGAGCCCGAGGACGTCGTCTTCGCCGAGCGCGACGCCAAGGCCGCCCGCGCCGCCGCCGAGCTCGAGCGCGAGTCCGACAAGGACACCGCCAAGCCCAACAAGCGCATGCCCTACCCCAGCGCCCCGGAGGCCCTGCCCGAGGGGTAGCCTCCGGGCGTCCGTCTCCCGGTCCTCATCCGCCGGCGCGCCGCGACGACGACGGCGCTCCGCGCGCGGTGCAGATCATCTAGCCCGGGGGCAGCCCGCCCGCCGCCGGAGCATGCGCGTACCCTTGGCCGGTGTCCGACCCCCTCTCATGGCTCTCGGCCCCGTGCGTCATGGGGATCCTGAACGTCACCCCCGATTCCCTCTGGGGCGCCGACGGTCCGATCGCGCCGGGGCCGGCCCTGGAGAGGCTGCGCCGCATTGAGGACGAGGGAGCGGCGATCTGCGATGTCGGCGCCGAGAGCACCCGGCCCGGATCGGAGCCGGTCGGCGCGCGCGAGCAGTTGGCGCGGCTCGGCGGCGTGCTGCGGGCTCTGCGCGACGCGCCGCCGTCCATCGCGCTGTCGGTGGACACCTCCCTTGCCGCGGTGGCCGAGGCGGCGCTCGACGCGGGCGCGGTGCTCGTGAACGACGTCACCGCCGGCCGCGGCGATCCGGACCTGCTGCCGTTGGTGGCCGATCGGGGGGCCGCCGTCTGCCTGGTGCACATGCGCGGCGCCCCGCGGAGCATGCAGAGCGATCCGCGGTACGGCGACGTTGTCGCCGAGGTCCGCGATGCCCTGGCGGAGCGCCTCGAGGCGGCGGTGGCGGCCGGCGTTCGTGAGGAGCGGGTGATCCTCGATCCGGGGATCGGATTCGGCAAGACGCTCGATCACAACCTCGCCCTGCTCGCGGGGATAGGCGAGCTCGGGGCGCTCGGGCGCCCGGTGCTGATCGGGGTGTCGCGCAAGAGCATGTTCGAGGGGCTCCTCGGGCGTCCGGTGGGGGAGCGGATGCCGGCCTCGGTGGCCGCCGGTCTCGCGGCCGTCGCCCGTGGGGCGGCGGTGCTGCGCGTACACGATGTGCGCGAGACGGTCGATGCCCTGCGCGTGTGGACGGCTGTGCACGAGGCGGGGAAGGCGGCATGAGCGCGGACCGCCTGACCGTCATGCTCACCGGCCTCGAGGTGTTCGGGCGCCACGGCGTGTTCGCGGCTGAGACCGAGCTGGGCCAGAGGTTCGTGGTCGATCTGGAGATCACGCTCACCCACTCCGGGGCGAGCCGCTCCGACGCTCTCGCGGACACGGTCAACTACGCGGGTCTCTCCGACGATGTGGCCGCGATCGTGGGCGGCCCCCCGGTCGCCCTGCTCGAGCGCCTCGCCGGGATGATCGCCGACCGCGCGCTGGCGGAGCCACTGGCCGCCGAGGTCCTGGTGAGGGTCCGCAAGCCGCACGTGGCTCTGCCCCACGTCGTCGCAGAGACGGCGGTCACCCTGCGCCGCGGCGCAGGCCGCTAGTGCGCTTCTGGGTCGGGCTCGGCGCCAACCTCGGTGACCGGCGCGCCGCAATCGAGGCGGCCATCGCCTGGCTCGACCGCGAGGGCCGGGTCGAGGCCGTCAGCCATCCCTACGAGACGGCGCCGCGCGACCTGCTGGAGCAGCCGGTCTTCCTGAACGCCGCCGCACGGGTGGTCAGCTCGCTCGCGCCACCGGACTTCCTCCGGTACGTGAAGGGTCTCGAGCGCGAGCTGGGCCGAGATCCCGCCGGGGTGCGCTTCGGTCCCCGGGCGATCGACTGCGACCTGCTGCTGTGGGAGGGGGGCCGCTGGAGCGACGACGATCTGGAGATCCCGCACCCGCGGCTCGGCGAACGCCGCTTCGCGCTGCTGCCGCTCCTCGACATCGATCCCGATCTCGCGCTGCCCGAGGGAACCCCGCTCTCGGATCTCGAGGCGGCCCTCGACGCCGCTGAGCAGCCCGCCGAGCGGTTGGCCGCGCCGTTCGCGTGGAAGCCGGGACTGCGAGGGGCGTGAGATATGATCGGCGGCCGTTCGAGTGGCGAGGAGCCCGGCATGTCACACACCGATGAGCTCGAGGAGTACGACGCCGAACTCGAGCTGAGGCTGAAGCGCGAGTACGCCGACGTCTTCCCGCTCTTCCGGTTCTGCGTGCTGACCCAGGAGGCGACCTACCTCTGCAACCAGTTCCAGCGCGACTTCATGCCGCAGGCGTCCTACCCGTTCTTCCACATCACGATGGAGGACGTGTGGGTCTGGGACAAGAACCGGCCGACCCGCATCATCCCGAAGGTCGAGATCTACACGACCCAGGACGTGACGGTGGAGATCCTGCGCGGCTCCGACGTGGCGGAGCCCAGCGACCGCGAGGGGTGACGATGCTCCTCGCGATCGACGTGGGGAACACGCAGACCCAGGCCGGTGTCTACCACGGCGAGGATCTGCTCCACGAATGGCGCATCTCGACCGAGCGGGGTGCCACCGCCGACGAGCTGGCCGCCCACCACGACCAGATCCTGCGCCTGCGCGGGGGCAGCCTCGGTGAACTCGACGAGATGGTCGTGGCGTCGGTGGTCCCGCCGCTCTCGGCGGCGTACCTCTCGCTCGCCCTCAAGTACCTCCAGCGCGAGGCCCTGCTCATCGGCCCCGGCGTGCGGACCGGCATCTCCCTGGCCATCGACAACCCGCGCGAGCTCGGTGCCGACCGCCTGGTCAACGCCGTGGCCGCGTTCCGCCGCCACGGCGGTCCGTGCATCGTGGTCAACTTCGGCACGGCCACGACCTTCGACGCCATCTCGGAGGCCGGCGAGTACCTGGGCGGGGCGATCGCCCCGGGCATCGAGACCTCCCTGGACGCCCTCACCGCGCGGGCCGCCCGGCTGGTCAAGATCGACCTCATCGCCCCACCGCGAGCCATCGGCAAGTCCACCGCCGAGAGCATGCGCTCGGGCGTGGTCTTCGGGACGGTCGCCATGGTCAACGGCGTCGTGGCGCGGATGAAGGACGAGCTCGGCCCCGGCACGATCGTCCTCGCAACCGGAGGGCTCGCCTCGCTGGTGTGCCCCCTCTCCGAGCAGATCGACGAGAACCACCCCCTGCTCACCCTCGAGGGCCTGCGAATGGTGCACGAGCTGAACGTCGAGCGGGTCGAGGCGACGGGGGAGGCCCGATGAGGAAGAGGATGCGCAACGTGCTCTCCGAGAGGGCGACGGCGGGCGCGACCCCGAAGGCCGAGCCACCTGAGAACTGGCCCGTCGCCGAGCCCTTCGCGATCGGTGATCTGCAGCTCGCCAATCGTCTCGTGCAGCCTCCGCTCGCCGGCATCGCCAACTGGGCCTTCCGGCGCCAGTCGCGCCGCCACGGAGCCGGCCTGGCCGTGTCGGAGATGATCGCGAGCTTCGGCATCAGGTACGCCAACCGCAAGACCCTCGGAATGCTCACGATCGTGCCCGACGAGCACCCGGTCGGCGTCCAGGTCTTCGGCGCCGACATCGATGCGATGGTCGAAGCGGCCCGGGCGGTCGAGGCGGCGGGCGCCGATCTGATCGACATCAACATGGGCTGCCCGGTCAACAAGATCTGCAAGACCGGGGCCGGCGCGGCGATGCTCGCCGATCCGGCTGCCGCCGCGCGGATCGTGTCGGCCATGGTCCGTGCCGTGAGCGTGCCGGTCACCGTCAAGATGCGCCGCGGAATCACCCCGAGCAGCTCCACTCCGCTCGAGAACGCCCGCCGCTTCGAGGCGGCCGGCGCGGCGGCCCTCTGCTTCCACCCGCGCGCCGCGGCCGAGGAGTACGGGGGCACGGCCGACCACGGCATCACCGCCGAGGTTGTGGGCGCGGTCGGGATCCCGGTCATCGCGAGCGGCGACATCGCCACGCCCGGGGATGCGCGCCGTGTGCTGGAGGAGACCGGCTGCGCGGCGATCGCGGTCGGGAGGGCCGCGCTGGGCAACCCATGGGTCTACGGTGAGATCCTCGCGGGCACGGCGTCCGAGCGGCCGGGCCTCGCGGAGGTCGTCGAGGAGATCGCCGTCTTCGCCGCGGATGCCCGCCTGGCGATCGGAGACTCCCGGGCGGTCGGATACCTGCGCAAGTTCTACCCGTGGTACCTGGCGGGCCACGACGTCGGGGCGCCGACCCTCTCCGCGCTGCTCACCGATCCCACGCTCGAGGGCGCGCTCGCCCGGCTCCGCTCGCTCGCCTCCGCTTCCGCAGCCGCTTGAATCCGCAGGTCGGCGAAGCTACGTTTCGCGCCGCTGATCGGCCGTCAGCGCCCTAGACGAAGGAGACCCACCCGATGGACCGCGAAGTGATCCTGACGGAAGAGGGCTACGCGAAGCTCACCGAGGAGATCGAGTACCTCACGACCACGAAGCGGCGTGAGGTCGCGGAGAGGATCAAGGAGGCGCGCGAGTTCGGCGACATCTCCGAGAACTCCGAGTACGACGACGCCAAGAACGAGCAGGCGCAGCTCTTCTACCGCATCCAGTCGCTCGAGCAGAAGCTCCGCAACGCGCGCGTGGTGGACACGGAGCACCTCTCGACCGACATCGTCTCGATCGGGGCGCGCGTCACGCTGAAGGACACCAAGAGCAAGACCACCCGCGAGTACTCGATCGTGGGTTCCGCCGAGGCCGATCCGAAGAACCAGCGCCTCTCCAACGAGAGCCCCGTCGGGAAGGCCCTGCTCGGCAAGAAGAAGGGCGAGAAGGTCACGATCCCCGCTCCGCGCGGGGCGCTCGTTTACCAGATCGTCGAGATCCGGGCCGGTGATCACCACGGGTGATCCAGACGCGCCGGAGGGCGGCCTCGGCGCGCTGATCGCGGAGAGGCGGGCCAAGGCACAGGCCCTGCGCGATTCGGGTGTCGACCCCTTTCCGCACCGATTCGAGGGGCGCCGAGAGATCGCGGATGTCCGCTCGTCCCATGAGCAGCTCGCCGCCGGCGACACGGGGACCGAGGTGGTCCGCGTGGCGGGGCGTCTGGCGGCGCGGCGCGGCCAGGGTAAGGTCGCCTTCCTCGACCTCGACGATCGCAGCGGGCGGATCCAGCTCTGGGCGAGCATCGACAGCCTCGGCGAGGATGCGATGGCCGCTCTGATGGATCTCGATCTGGGCGACATCGTCGGCGTGAGCGGTCCGGTCACGCGCACGCGGCGGGGCGAGTTGAGCGTGGCGGTCGACGAGGTCTCGCTCCTCGCCAAGTCGCTCCGCCCCCCTCCCGACAAGCACGCGGGGCTGAAGGATCCCGAGACCCGCTTCCGGCAGCGCTACCTGGAGCTGATGTCCGATCCTGAGGCGCGGGCGGGCTTCATCACGCGCTCGCGCACGATCGCCGCGGTGCGACGCTTCCTCGACGACCGCGGCTTCGTCGAGGTCGAGACCCCGACCCTCCAGCCGATCTACGGCGGCGCGGCCGCGCGGCCGTTCGTGACCCACCACAACGCCCTCGGCCGCGATCTCTACCTGCGCATCGCGACCGAGCTCTACCTGAAGCGCTGCATCGTGGGCGGACTCGAGAGGGTCTACGAGCTGGGCAAGGACTTCCGCAACGAGGGCGTCAGCCACAAGCACAACCCCGAGTTCACGATGGTCGAGACCTACGAGGCCTTCGCGGACTACCGCGATGTCATGGCGATGCTCGAGCAGATGGTCGCGAGCGCCGCGCGCGAGGCGACGGGCGGAACCACCGTCAGCTGGAAGGGTGCGGAGATCGACCTCGCCCCCCCGTGGCGCCGGCTCGACTTCCGCGACGCGCTGGCGGAGGCGAGCGGCGTGGACGTGCGCGTGCACGGCGATGAGTCGTCGCTGCGTGCGGCGATGCGCGGCGCGGGTCTCGAGGCCCCCGACGGCATCCCTTGGGGCAAGCTCGTCGACGGCCTGCTCACCCAGGCGCTCGAGCCCACGCTCATCCAGCCGACGATCCTCTACGACTATCCGCTCGAGCTCTCGCCCTTCGCCAAGCGCCACCCTGACGACCCGTCGATCGTGGAGCGCTTCGAGGCCTTCGCCGGGGGGATGGAGATCGCCAACGCGTTCACCGAGCTCAACGACCCCGACGACCAGCGCGAGCGTTTCGCCATGGCCTCGGCCGACCGGGACGCAGGCGACGACGAGGCGCAGCCCATGGACGAGGAGTTCCTGGCGGCCCTGGAGCACGGCATGCCCCCCACCGGCGGACTCGGGCTCGGGATCGACCGGCTGGTGATGCTGCTCACCGATCGCCACTCCATCCGCGAGGTGATCCTCTTCCCCGCGATGAGGTCGTAGCCCGGCTCCGGCGACCCGCGATCGGCTGGCCGCGCCCCCGGCGGGTTTCCCGACGGCCCCCCCGGGGAATCCCTGGAGGGCAAGCGACGAAGGGAGACACGATGAGCGATTCCGGTAAGGCCGAGGAGGCCAAGGGCACGATCAAAGAAGTGATCGGCGCGCTCCGCGGGGACGAGGACCAGAAGGACGAGGGCCGCAAGGAACAGGCCGAGGGAAAGCTGCGCCAGGCCGGCGAGAAGGTGAAGGACGCCGCCCGCGACGTCTCGGACGCCGTCCGCAAGTAGGGGCCGGCCATCGGGCAGGGGGTATTCGATGAGGAAGCTGATGTACGCGGCGCTCGGCGCTGTCACCTGGAAGCTCGGGAAGCGGTACCTGCGCCGGCGGGCCCGCGGGGTGTTGCCCTCGCTCTCGCGCTGACCCGGCGGTGGCCGGCGGGGGGCGTTTCGCTATAGTCCCTCGCCGGTGTAGGTCCGAACACACGAGGAGCGGATGGCAAAGCCCAGAGGCCGAGCGCGATCGAAGACCAAGGGACGCAAGGGTGGGGCCCCCACCCAGCGCAAGCGCCGTCCCCAGCTCGCATCGGAAGAGATCGACTGGAAGAACTACCCCTCGCTGCGTCGCTTCGTCAGCGAGAGGGGGAAGATCCGCTCTCGCCGGATCACCGGTCTCTCGCGCCGACAGCAGTCGCTCGTGGCGACCGCGGTGAAGCGCGCCCGCACGATGGGCCTGCTCGTCTACCCGGATCAGGACCGCCGAGTCAACAGCTGATCCCGCGCGGCCCCGGGGCGCCCGCGCGCCGTCCGGGGCCGAGGCCATCATGGCCGGGTGAGTGCGCTCGCCGAAGAGGACCGGCTCCATCGCATGGGGGCCCGAGACATGGTCGCGTCCGCTCACTTCGGGGCCCGAGATGGCCGATAGAGAGAGCGATCCTCGCGGAGCCGTCGCAGCCCGCCGTTCCGGCGGGCGCGCGGGGGGTCCGTGCTAGAATGGCGATCCGTCGGGCAACCGCCGGGCACCTTGTTCCTCCGCCGCGGACGCCCGTCTCCGGACAGGCCACTCGGCGTTCCATCCTCGATGTCCCGCACTCTTCAACGCCCGCCGTAGTGGCCCTCGTGCCGCTCGCAGCGGGCGCGTAGGAAGGGGAATCCCGATGTTCGAACGGTTCACCGAGCGCGCCAGGCAGGTCGTGGTGCTTGCCCAGGAAGAGGCGCGCACGCTCAAGCACAACTACATCGGGACCGAGCACATCCTGCTGGGCCTGCTCCGAGAGGAGGAGGGCCTGGCGGCGCGCGTGCTCGAGGGGCTCGAGATCACCGTCGAGGAGGTCCGCGCCCAGGTCATCCGGATCGTCGGATCCGGGGAGGAGGTCACCTCCGGGCAGATCCCCTTCACCCCCCGGGCGAAGAAGGTCCTGGAGCTGGCGCTGCGCGAGGCCCTGTCGCTGGGGCACAACTACATCGGCACCGAGCACATCCTCCTCGGCCTGGTCCGTGAGAACGAGGGCGTCGCCGCCCGCATCCTCGCCGACTTCGACGCCGATTCGGAGAAGATCCGCAACGAGATCATCCGCATGCTCTCGGGGCCCGGCCGGCGCCAGCAGGGCCAGGCGAGCAGCGGGGGCGGCCAGAGCGGCGACAAGAAGTCGAGCAAGCTCCTCGACCAGTTCGGCCGCAATCTCACCAAGCTCGCCGCCGAGGGCAAGCTCGACCCGGTCGTCGGGCGTGCCACCGAGATCGAGCGCGTCATGCAGATCCTCTCGCGGCGCACCAAGAACAACCCGGTCCTGATCGGCGAGCCCGGCGTGGGCAAGACCGCCGTCGTCGAGGGCCTGGCGCAGCGCATCGCGAGCAACGAGGTCCCGGAGCTCCTTCGCAGCAAGCAGATCTACACCCTCGACCTCGCGGCGCTCGTCGCGGGTTCGAAGTACCGCGGCGAGTTCGAGGAGCGCCTGAAGAAGGTGATGAAGGAGATCACCCAGCGCGGCGACATCATCCTGTTCATCGACGAGCTGCACAATCTCGTCGGAGCGGGCGCCGCCGAGGGCGCGATCGATGCCGCCTCCATCCTGAAGCCCGCTCTCGCGCGCGGTGAGCTGCAGACCGTCGGCGCGACCACGCTCGATGAGTACCGCAAGTACCTCGAGCGCGATTCCGCCCTGGAGCGCCGCTTCCAGAAGATCCAGGTCAACGAGCCGAGCCAGGAGGAGACCGAGCAGATCCTGCGCGGACTCCGCGACCGGTACGAGGCGCACCACCGGGTCACGATCACCGACGAGGCGCTCGCGGCCGCGGCCAACCTCGCCGACCGCTACATCGCCGACCGGTTCCTGCCCGACAAGGCGATCGACCTCATCGACGAGGCCTCCTCCCGCATGCGGATCCGCACCATGACCGCGCCTCCGACCTACCGCGAGCTCGAGGACGAGATCGACCAGGTCCGCAAGGAGAAGGAAGCGGCCATCGAGGCGCAGGAGTTCGAGAAGGCCGCCAACCTCCGCGACAAGGAGCGGCGCCTCACGAACAAGAAGCGTGAGCTCGAGGAGCAGTGGAAGAGCGACGAGGGTGGCCCCCGGGCCTCCATCGGCGAGGAGGAGATCGCCGACATCGTCTCGATGTGGACCGGGATCCCCGTGTTCAAGCTGACCGAGGCCGAGACGCAGAAGCTGCTGCGCATGGAGGACGAGCTCCACAAGCGCGTCATCGGGCAGGAGCAGGCAATCAAGGCCGTCTCCCGCGCGATCCGCCGTGCCCGTGCCGGCATCAAGGACCCCAAGCGGCCTTCGGGCTCGTTCATCTTCCTCGGCCCCTCGGGCGTCGGTAAGACCGAGCTCGCCCGCACGCTCGCCGAGTTCCTCTTCGGCGACGAGAGCGCGCTGATCCAGGTGGACATGTCCGAGTACATGGAGAAGCACGCCGTGTCCCGGCTCGTGGGCTCGCCCCCGGGGTACATCGGCTACGACGAGGGCGGTCAGCTCACCGAGCAGGTGCGCCGTAAGCCGTACTCCGTCATCCTGCTCGACGAGGTCGAGAAGGCGCACCCCGAGGTGTTCAACATCCTCCTCCAGATCCTGGAGGACGGGCGCCTGACGGATGCGCAGGGCCGCTCGGTCGACTTCCGCAACGCGATCCTGATCATGACCTCGAACATCGGCGCGGCGACGATCTCGCGCAACACCCCGCTCGGGTTCTCCGTGGCCGATGAGACCGGTCTCTCCTACGACGACATGAAGTCGCGGATCATGGGAGAGCTGAAGCGCGTCTTCCGTCCGGAGCTGATCAACCGGATCGACGAGATCATCGTGTTCCACAAGCTCACCAAGGACGAGATCACCGAGATCGTCGATCTGCTCCTGGTGCGGCTGCAGAACCAGATGAAGGAGCACGGCATGGCTCTCCGCCTCACGGACGATGCCAAGGGCCTCCTCGTGGAGCAGGGCTACGACCCGACGATGGGCGCCCGGCCTCTGCGCCGCGCGATCCAGCGCCTGATCGAGGACCCGCTCTCCGATCGTCTTCTCTCGGGAGGATTCCCGGAGGCCGGAATGGTCACGATCGATCGGGACGGCGACGACATGAAGCTCGAGATCCAGGAGACGACCCCAGAGCCGGAGCCAGAGGTGGTGGGCGCGGCGGCCGGTCCGCCATCGGAGGACGCACCCGCCGGCCCGAGCGAGTCGTAATCCCCGCGCGGGGTACTCGCGCGGTGTCGTCGCGCGCACGGGTGGTCTACGCATGTGGCGCCTGCGGTCAGCAGGCCCCACGGTGGGTCGGGCGTTGCCCGGCGTGCGGGGAGTGGGGGACCGTGGCCGAGGAGGCCGCTCCCGTCGCCCGCACGCGCTCGCCTCTGGGCGCCGTGCCGCTGGTCACGCGCCTCGCCGACCTCACCGATGAGGCGCCCGAGCGGATGACGACGGGCATCGGCGAGCTCGATCGTGTGCTCGGCGGGGGGCTCGTGCCGGGGTCGCTCGTGCTGCTGGGCGGCGAGCCGGGGATCGGCAAGAGCACGCTCGTGCTGCAGGCGCTGGCGCACATCGCCGCGACGGGACGCGCCATGCTCGTGACGGGCGAGGAGTCGCCGGTGCAGGTGCGCGGCCGCTCCGAGCGCCTCGAGGGCGACTGCGGCCCCGTCCAGGTGCTCGCCGAGACCCGCCTCGAATCGGTGCTCGCCGCGATCGAGGCCCACTCGCCGACGGTGTGCGCCGTCGATTCGGTCCAGACGCTGTACTCCGATGCCCTCGAGGGGGTCCCGGGCGCGCCCAACCAGGTCCGCCACGCCACCGTCGAGTTGATGCGAGCGGCCAAGCAGGGCGGGGTCACGATCCTCCTCGTGGGTCAGGTGACGAAGGACGGGAGCCTCGCCGGGCCTCGCACTCTGGAGCATCTGGTCGATTGCGTCCTCTCGTTCGAAGGCGATGACCTGCGCGCGCACAGGGTGCTCCGCGCCACGAAGAACCGCTTCGGATCGACCAACGAGACCGGGCTCTTCGAGATGCGCCCGGCGGGCCTCATGTGCGTTGAGGATCCCACCCGCCTCTATCTGGCGGAGGCGGGCGAGCGCGTCGGCTCCTGCGTCTTCCCGGCGATCGAGGGCAGCCGATCCGTGCTGGTCGAGGTGCAGGCACTGGTGGGTCCCACTGAGATCGTTCCTCCGCGGAGGGTTGCGATCGGCGTCGACCGCACCCGGCTCGCCCAGGTCATCGCCGTCCTCTCCCGTCACGCCGGGGTCCGCCTGGGCGACGCCGACGTCTTCGTCAGCGTGGCCGGAGGGGCCCGTGCGCTCGATCCGGCCGCCGATCTCGCCATGGCGCTGGCGATCACGAGCGCGCACCGCGGTGTGCCACTGGCGGCCGGCACAGCCGCCTTCGGCGAGCTCGGGCTGACCGGCGCCGTCCGCCTCGGCGGGCATGGCGTGCGCCGCCTCGCGGCTGCCGCGGCCCACGGCATGGGAGTAGCGATCACGCCCCCGCCGGAGGCGGGAGGCGAGGCCGGCGCATCGGCCCCGACGAACGTCTACCCGGTGAGCGGCGTCCGAGAGGCACTCGAGACGGCATTCGCCCGATGAGCGACGACATCACCATCCTGCCAACCACGAGCGAGGGGGACCGGTTGTACGACGTCGGAGACAAGGTCGTATACCCGCACCACGGCGCGGGCAACATCATCAAGAAGGAGCTGAAGGAGATCCTCGGCCAGAGGCGCGAGTATCTCACCATCCAGATCCTCTACAACGACATGACCGTCATGGTCCCCTGTGAGAACGCGGAGGCCGCCGGCCTACGCAAGGTCATCGGCGAGGAGACGGTCGACGAGGTCCTCGCCGTGTTGCGCGACGACGGCACCCAGATGCCCAAGAACTGGAACCGGCGCTTCAAGCACAACCGGGACAAGATCAAGACCGGCGACATCTTCGAGCTCGCCGAGGTGGTCCGGAACCTCTCGATCCGTGATCTGGACAAGGGCCTGTCCACCGGCGAGAAGCAGATGTTCGGCAGGGCCAAGAAGATCCTTGCCAGCGAGCTGATGTACGCCCGTGACATGGAGGAGCAGGAGGCGATCGAGTTCCTCGACAATCTCCTCGGTGACATCGGGGAGAACCGCGCGACGGACGACGCCGAGAGCGCCGTCGGTGCGGAGGCGCTGGTCGACTAGGGGCACGGGCGGTTACCGTTGGGCGAGGGGGGCACGGCAAGGGCGAGGACGATCGGAAGGAATCGGAGGGGATGACGGGGCCATTGCCCGCGAGTCGGGCGTCCGAGGTGTCAACGTCGTGCTGACCCTGGTCAGCCGCGTCGTCCTCGCCCTGTTGGGTGGGCTCGGCGCCTACCAGGCGGGCGCGTCGCTTCCGCTCGGCGAGTGGTTCTCCTCGCCGTGGAGCTACGCCGCGTGGGCCGCGGTGACCGTGGTCGGCGCGCTCGCCGGCCTGCTTCTCGGTGGGCTGGTCGGGCGCATCCTGAGGAATCGCGTGCGAGCCATCGACCGCGCCGCCGACCGCCGGTCGGCGGCCGAGCTGATGGTGGGGGCGCTGGGCCTCGTGGTCGGCCTGGTCGCTGCGGCGCTGGCGGGGGTCGCCGTGGCCCAGTTGCCCATCATCGGCCCGTACCTTCTCCTGCCGGTGGTGCTCGTGGTCGCCTACGTCTTCAGCCGGGTGGCGGCGCGCAAGCACGTCGACATCCTCCGCCTGGTCGGCATCCGTTCGCGATCGGTGCCGGCCGCGGGGGCCACCCGCCTGATCGACACCAGCGCGATCATCGACGGGCGCCTCGTCGATGTGATGAAGACGCGCTTCCTCTCGGGCGCGGTCGTCGTGCCCGACTTCGTGCTCGACGAGCTGCAGCGGGTGGCCGATTCGGCGGACGGCCTGAAGCGTGCCAGAGGGCGGCGCGGCCTGGAGATCGTGAGCGAGCTCAAGTCGCTGGCGAACGGCGGATTCTCGGTGCGCGAGGGCGACTACCCCGGGCTCGAGGGGGTCGATGCCAAGCTGGTGCGCATGGCACAGGAGGTGGGCGCGTCGATCGTCACCACCGACTACAACCTCAACACCGTCGCCCAGATCCAGGGCGTGGAGGTCCTCAACGTCAACGAGCTCGCCAACGCTCTGAAGCCGGCGGTGCTCCCCGGGGAGCCGCTCGTGGTGAGGGTCATCCGGGAGGGGCGCGAGTACGACCAGGGTGTGGCCTACCTCCCCGACGGCACCATGATCGTCGTCGAGGGCGGCCGCTCGGCTGTGGGCAGCGAGGTGACCGTGGAGGTCACCAGCGTCCTCCAGAGTCCCTCGGGAAAGATGATCTTCACGCGCATGCCGGGCGCGCCCGACAGCTCGGCCCGTTAGCGGGACCGCGTCTGCCACACTGGATCCCGTGGAGGAGCTGCGGCCCCGCGACCCGGGTCCGGATGCCTCCTACCGGGCGAGGGGAGAGGGCAGACGGATCCGGGCCGCGCTACCTCCCGCGCCAGGCGCCCGGCGCCCCGGCGCCAGGCGGACCCTCACCCTCACGACGCGCACACCCGCGATCGCCCGCGCGCCATCGGCGCGATCGCGTCGGAGCACGAACCTCTTGGCGATCAGTCCTCCCGCGCGCACGCGGGCGATGCCCATGCGCGCGTGCCGCCGTCCGACGACGCGCTCGATCACGGCTCGTCGCCCGGCCAGCGAGCGGTCGACCCGAGTCCTCACCGTCAGCCGCGCGCCCCGCGGATTCGGGCGGGCGGTCAGAGACGGCCGGGGCAGCGCCATGAGTGGACCGAGCAGCCCAACGACCCGGTGCGCGACCACCGCGGGCACAAGGGCGCTCGCCGGGAGCATCACGCCGGGCGGGTCGTAGGGAGCGGCCACGATCGCCAGCGCGACCCTGTCGAGTCCCGCCATGCGGCGCAGCGACCCCACGCGACCGTCCGGCGCCACCTGGAGGCGTACGTCTCTCGGGGTACTGCCGGTCAGCCTCTCCGAGACGCTCGTCCCGAACGCGGCCGCTCGCTTTCCGATCGGATCGCCGTCGTCGTCGAACACGGTCTTCGGCGGGTAGAGCGACCCCTGGAGGGTCTCTCCCGGGCACAGCCGCAGGGAGATCCCCACACCGCCCGTGGTGAGCTGCCGGGTCGTCAGTGCGGAGGTGCTCACGGCGGGTGGCGCGGATCGGTCGGTCAGCGCGCAGGCCGGTCGTGCGAGCAACCCCGAGGACTCGACCTCGCGCTCCGGCATCCGCACGATCTGCGTCGGGGAGGAACCGTCGTCGTAGGTCGTCAGGAAGGTGACGCGGGCGGTGACACGAGGATCGATCTCGGCGAAGTAGTCGTCGGTGGCCACCTTCAGCCTCACGCCGAGGCCGGTCGTCAGGCCCCCTGCGGGCGACGCGGAGGCCCATGCGAGCCGGGTGCTCCTGGCCGCCGCGTAAATGCCGCCGCTCGATCCGAGCGGGTCGAGGGCGACGACCTCCAGCCGGCCCCGATCCACCGTCACGTCGAGCCGGGCGTCCGTTGCGGTCCCCCGGGTGACGCAGATCTGGGCCACGATCTCGTCCGGGAACGCCGGATCCCAAGCCGCCGTGCCGTATACGGCCGGATCGGACGGTGTCGGCACGGTGCCGTCGCAGGTTGCGATGGCCGCCTGCGCGCGACCCGTGCCACCGGTGATGAGGGCCGCCGTCGCGAACAGGCCGCAGAGGAGCGTGGTGTGCGTCCGTATCGACATCGGCGTGCTCCCGTCGCTGGGTCGGGTCACGTTACGCGATGGCGCGGATGCGGTCCCGCCGAACGGTCACCTCGCGGCTCGACGCGAAGGCCCGAGCGCTCGCATCGCTAGGCGCCGCCCACGGCCGCCTCCACGAGCCACTGGGCGAGGCCGACCCCGGCGAAGGGGTCGCCGGCGGGTACGCCCTCGTGCTTGGCGAAGGCGTAGACCGGCCGCCCGGCCGCCTCGGCCTGCAGGAGCTCCAGCCAGCCCGATCGGGCCTCGGGCGAGTAGCTCTCGCCCCTCAGCCGCACGTAGGCGATCGGCCCGGGTGGGAGTCGTCCGAGCACCGCCCCCTCGCGCTCCGACACGCAGACCGTGCCTCCGTGCGCGGCGATCCGGTCCTCGAGGTCGCCGGTGCTCCACGACTCGTGGCGGAACTCGAGTGCGACGGGAAGGCCCCGCGGAAGGCACGAGAGCAGATCGTCGAGCGCTCCGTCGTCGCGCCGCCGCGTCGGCGGGAACTGGAGTAGGACCACTCCGAGTCGGTCACCAAGGCCCGTGAGGGACTCGAGGAATCGCTCGAGGAACTCCGCACCGCCGTCTCCCGGCGGGAGCGTGGCGGCGTGGGTGAGGCGGCGGTGGGCCTTCACCGCGAAGCGGAAGCCGGGCGGGACGGAGGCGCCCCAGCGCTTGACCGTGCTCGCCGACTGGAGGCGGTAGAAGGTGGCGTTGATCTCACAGGCGCCGAGCACGGAGGCGTAGTGGCCGAGGAACTCCGTCTGGGGGAGGCCCTCCGGATAGAAGGCCGGCTTCCACTCGCGGTACGCCCACCCCGAGGTGCCGACGTGCAGGCTCACCGCGCCCCTTTGCGGGAGCCGGCGCGCGAGCGCCGCCACGCGTCGAACCGGGCGTCGACCTCGCGCAGGGGGATCTCGGAGAGCTGGTCGCGTTCGTCCTCGGAGAGGGCACGCAGCCACGCGGCTCGCTCGAGCATGCGGACCTCGAGATCGGAGGATGTGTTGGGTGCGCTGATCATGGCTCCTGACATCATTCGGCTTTCGCCTCCCCGTTCATCATCGCTCGGCACCCCATGGAGAGAGAATGCCCATGTCCACGATCGCGATCGTCGTCGCCGGCGGGGCCGGCGCGCGGATGGGCGGAGATGTCCCTAAGGCTCTCATGCCGATCGCCGGCAGGCCCATGCTGCTCTGGAGCCTCGACGCCCTCCGGGCGAGCGCGCTCATCGACGGGGTCGTCGTGGTGGCCCCCGCCGGCCGCGAGGAGTCGGTGCGCGCCCTCGTGTCGGGCCCGGGCGTACCCGTGGAGGTGGTGCGAGGGGGCGAGAGCAGATCGGAGTCCGTGCGCGAGGGGCTGGGCGCCGCGCCGGACGGCGCCCTGCGCGTGCTGGTGCACGATGCGGCGCGGCCACTCGTGAGCGTGGATCTGATCGCGGCCGTGCTCGCGGGCCTTGAGGGCGCCGACGGAGCGATCGCCGCGGCCCCCGTGGTGGACACGCTCAAGCGCGGCGACGCCCGCGACGAGATCGCCGGCACCGTCGCGCGCGAGGGGTTGTGGGCGGCCCAGACCCCCCAGGCGTTCCGCGCTGCGGCGCTGCGGGCTGCGGTGGCGGCCGCCGATGAGGCGGGAACCCTTGCGTCGGCGACCGACTGCGCCTCATTGGTCCAGGCGTGGGGCGGGCGCGTGCGGCTGATCGCTTCGCGTTCCCCGAACCCCAAAGTCACCACCCCCGCGGACACGAGCCTCGCCCAGGCGCTGCTCGGGATCCGCGGGGGTGGGTAGGGTTCCGTGCCGTGCTGACCGACTACCACATGCACCTCCAGCCGGACGGCGTGGGCGCGCGCGCGAAGGCCGCCGATCGCTGGGACGGCCTCGGCGGGCATCTCGGCACCGGATGGATCGGCCGCTACGTGGACCGCGCCCGTTCGCGCGCGGTGACCGAGATCGCCGTGACCGAGCACGTCTATCGCTTCGCAGAGGCCCGCGAGTGGCTCGATGACCCCTTCTGGCGCGAGGAGGCGACCGAGGACGTGGGGGCCTATTGCGACGCGATCGCCGCGGCGCGCGAAGAGGGTCTTCCGGTGCTGCTCGGCGTGGAGATGGATTGGCTCGCGGACCGGCGAGCGGAGATCGCGGCGTTCCTCGAAGGACGGCCCTTCGACGTAGTGCTCGGATCGGTCCACTTCCTTCACGGGCATGCCATCGACGACCCAGAGGACCCGCGGCCGGAGCGCCTCACGCCCGAGCGCCTCTGGGCGGACTACCTCGAGCACCTCGTCGACGCCGCGGAGTCGGGGCTCTACGACGTCATGTCCCACCCCGACCTTCCCAAGGTCTTCGGTCGCCGCATGCCGCCCGCCCTCGACGGTCTTCTGGATGACGCCGTCGCTGCGATCGCGGCGACGGGCGTCGCCATCGAGTGCTCGTCGGCCGGGCTCCGCAAGCCGATCGGCGAGCTCTACCCCGAGCCCGGCCTCCTGGCGCGCTTCGCTCGCGCAGGGGTCCCCGCCACCCTGTCGAGCGACGCCCACGCGCCGGAGGATGTCGCCCGCGACTATCCGACGGCGGTCGCCGCGCTGCGCGGGGCGGGCTATGAGACGATCACGCGCTTCTCGCTCCGCGAGCCGACCCAGGTTCCCCTCGGAGGGGGTGAGGTCCGATGAGGATCGGCATGGGGGTGGACGCCCACCGCTTCGGCCCGGGCCGGCCGCTGATGATCGGCACGGTGCTGGTGGAGCACCCGGAGGGCCTCGTGGGGCACTCCGACGGCGACGTGGTCGCCCACGCCGTGTGCGACGCCCTGCTGGCCGCATCCGGGCAGCCGGACATCGGGGCCCTCTTTCCGGGCGGTCCGGAGTGGGAGGGGGTGTCGGGGGCCGACATGCTCGCGATCGTGGTCGAGCGCGTGCGGGAGGCGGGATTCTCGATCGTGAACGCCCACGCCGTGGCCGTCTGCGAGCGCCCGCGCCTGGCGCCGCATCGCGCGTCCATGGTGGAGGCCATGTCGCGCCTGGCGGGTGCCCCGGTCACCGTCCACGCGACCACGACGGACGGGATGGGCGCCCTCGGCCGCGGCGAGGGGATCGCCTGCCACGCGGTCGCCCTGGTGGAGGAGCGATGAGCGGATCGGGCGCGCCCGAGGCAGGCGTGAGGCTCTACTCGACCATCAGCAAGCGCACCGAGCCCCTTGTCCCCGGGGACGACGGCGTCGTGGGCATCTACGTCTGCGGGCCGACGGTCTACGGGCGCATCCACATCGGCAACGCGCGTCCGTTCGTCGTCTTCTCGGTGCTCAAGCGCTACCTCGAGCGCCGCGGCCTGCGCGTGCGTCTCGTGTCGAACCTGACCGACGTGAACGACAAGATCTACGCGGCCGCGCGGGCGGAGGGGGTCCCGAGCGCGGATCTGGCCCGCCGCTACTCGGAGGCGTACGTGGCCGACACCGCCCGTCTCGGCCTGGGTAGGCCCGACGTCGAGCCGCGTGCCACCGAGGCGGTACCCGAGATGATCGCGCTCATCGAGGCTCTTGTGGAGGGCGGACTGGCCTACGCGGCCGGCGGTGACGTCTACTACCGGGTCGAGCGGTTCGAGGGGTACGGTCGCCTGTCCGGTCGCCGCCTCGAGGACATGGTCTCGGGCGAGCCGGGCGCGGGCAAGGAGTCGCCCCTGGACTTCGCGCTGTGGAAGGGGCGCAAGCCCGATGAGGACACCTGGTGGGAGTCCCCGTGGGGCCCGGGCCGCCCGGGATGGCACATCGAGTGCTCGGCGATGGCCGAAACGGCCCTCGGGCACGGCTTCCAGATCCACGGAGGCGGGATCGACCTCGTGTTCCCGCACCACGAGAACGAGATCGCCCAGTCGGAGGGCGCCCACGGCGGCCGTATGGCTCAGATCTGGATGCACAACGAGATGCTCGAGCTGGGCGACGAGAAGATGAGCAAGAGCACCGGCAACATCGCCGCCCTCGGTGACGTGCTCGATCGCTGGTCCGCCGAGGTCGTGATCGCGTACTTCCTCACCAGCCACTATCGCTCGAAGCTGCCCTTCTCCGACGAGCGGCTGGCCGATGCCCGCGCGGTGGTGGAGCGCCTCGGCAACGCCCTGCGCGGTATCGAGCGCGCCATGGCCGCGGCGGAGGGGCAGGGTCACGATCCCGAGCTCACGCGGTCGGTGGTGGAGGGGCGCAAGGAGTTCTTTCGCGCCCTCGACGACGATTTCGGTACGCCTGAGGCCTTTGCGGCGCTCTTCGAGATGGTGCGCGGCATCAACCGGGCGACCGCGGCGGGAACCGCCGCCCCGGCCCAGTTGCGCGAGGCCCGCCACGAACTGCTCGAGCTCCTCGACGTGTTCGGCCTGGCCGGGATCGACCCCGGCCCCGCCGAGGAGGCGCCGGTCGAGGTCACGATTCTCCTCGAGGAGCGCGAACGGGCACGCCTCGCGCGGGACTTCGCGAGCGCCGATGCTCTCCGTGACCGTGTCAGGACGCTGGGTTTCGAGATCGTGGACGGACCCAGCGGCCCCGAGGCGAGGCGGATCGCAGCAGGTCCCGCCGCGACGTGAGCCCCCCCGCCCGCACGGATGGGCGAGAGGTCGTCTACGGGCGCAATCCCGTGCGGGAGCTGATCGCGGCGGGTGCTCGCCCGGTGCACGAGGTCTCCGTGCTCGCCCAACTGGCCGACGAGCCCTGGCTTGCGGGCGTGCGGGTCGTGGTCCGCACCAGGGACCAGATCGGCCATCGTGCGGGGAGCGCCGATCATCAGGGGATCCTCGCGGTCACCGACCCGTACCCCTACAGCGAGCCATCGGTGGTCCTCGCGCGCTCCGGCCCGGTGGTCTGCCTCGACGGAGCGCAGGACCCGCGCAACCTCGGTGCGATCGCCCGCGTGGCCGAGGGGACCGGGGCCGCGGGGATCGTCATCCCGCGCCGCGGGAGCCCCGGCGTCACCGCGACGGTGGCCAAGGCCTCAGCGGGGGCGGTCGAGCACCTGGCGATCGCGCGCGTCGGCAGCATGGTGAGCTTCCTCCACGACGCGGGCGGAGCGGGTCGCACGATCATCGGCGCGCATCCGGAGGGAGGGACCGACTTCCGCCAGCTCGACTGGCCGCGCGACGTGATCCTCGTCATGGGCGCCGAAGGCCAGGGCCTGCGGCCGCGCGTGCGCGACGCTTGCGACCACCTAGCGCGGATCCCCATGGCGGGCCGGGTGGGCTCGCTGAACATCTCCGTCGCCGCCGCGATCCTGCTTTTTGAAGCTTTGCGCACTTCGAATTGACGCTATTTGCGTGGTTGTGTCGTTGACTCTCGTTTGTGCGAGCGATAACAATGCCCAACTCGGCAGATTCGAAGGCTTAGGTTCAGCTTGAAGCTTGAGGGCTGAACCAAGGAGAAAGACCATGAGCATCGCGTTCTCACGAGCACAAGCCACATCTAGGGGGCGCGGTGACCGATCCGAGGCCCGACAGCCTCAACCTTGGATCGAGGTCCAGGATCGGGCGCTGATCTCTCGCGCCCGCGCCGGCGACGCCGCGGCGATGGACCGGCTCATCGAGCGCTATCGCGGATTCGTCCGGATGAAGGCGAGCGCGTACTTCCTCGCCGGGGGCGAGAGCGAGGATCTCATCCAGGAGGGCCTGATCGGCTTCTACAAGGCCGTTCGCGACTACCGCGTCGATCGGGAGGCCTCGTTCCGCTCCTTCGCCGAGCTCTGCGTCACCCGCCAGATCATCACTGCCATCAAGACCGCGGCGCGCAACAAGCACACCCCGCTCAACACCTATGTGTCCTTCAGCCACACGCGCGCGGGAGCGAGCGGAGATCAGGAGATGTCCCTCGCGGAGGTCCTCCCGGGCGACCCCGTCGTCGACCCCATGAGCCAGGTGATCTCGTCCCAGGAGCTCCGCAGCCTGGTGGAGTGCCTCGGCGAGTCCCTCTCCGACCTGGAGAGCGGCGTCCTCACTATGTACCTGGAAGGCCGATCCTACGAGGAGATCGCGGGCCGCCTCGATTCGACGCCCAAGACGGTCGACAACGCCCTCCAGCGCGTGAAGCGCAAGGTCCTCACCCACCTGCGCTCGCGCGAGGTGCTCGACCTGCACTGACCACGGTCTGCGGCGTCGCCTGCCCCTCCGGAGCGGCAACCGAGAGGACGTCGCCCGGCTGGCAGCCGAGCACGTCACACACCGCGGTGAGGGTGGAGAACCGCACCGCGCGCGCACGGTCGTTCTTCAGCACGGAGAGGTTGACCACACTCACGCCGACACGCGCCGCGAGCTCGGTCAGCGTCATGTCCCGTTTCGCGAGCAGCTCGTCCAGATGGCACCGCACGCGATGCCCGCCCTCGCCCTCTCCTGGGGGCACTAGACGAGCCCCTCGAGTTCCTCGCGCATCGCCGCCCCCCGCCGGAAGACCTCTGAGAGCCCGGCCAACAGGAGGCCGATCCAGAGGGGCAGGAACGACAGCTCGGTCCCCGGGGCCACGATGGAGTCCTCCCCGAGGGCGTCCACCGCATCGGTCGCGAAGGCCAGACCCACCACCGAGTCGGCCACGCTGACCGCCGTCCCGCCGAACAGGACGACGAGGGCCGCGAGCTGGAGACGCCGGGCGTTCGCGCGGTGGAAGGGGTCGCCGTCCCTCAGCGATCGCACCACCAGCAGGAGGAGGTACCCGGCCGCGACGATCACCGAGGCGCCCAGGACCCGGGTGAGCGCGGACGCGAGGAACGTGCCGCCTCCCGCCTGCCGCAATATCACCGTCGCGGTGGCCGTCTCGACGGCGTAGTCGCCTCCCCCGCCACCGAGCTCCACGCGCTCGGACTCGAGGGGAACCGACCTGACCACCTCCCGGTCGGTGAAGTCGCTCACCACGGCCATTGCGGTCCCGATCGTGACGATCAGGATCGTCACGAGGAGGACCCCCTCGAGAAGAGCCTGGCTCGGGCGGCTCCAGCGGACCGCTCCTGTCATCGCGCCACGTCGCATGACCACCCCCGGTGCATATCGAAGATCGCTAATATCGAATAACGATATGCACACTGCATCACCGGTGTCAATCGGCGATCCCGGAGCCGATGCTATCCTCGGCAGGCGTTCGGAAGGTACGAGAGGAGAGGCGCAGTGGGCCTGATGGGGCGCTTCACGACGATCGTCAAGGCCAAGGCGAGCAAGGCGCTCGATCGCGCCGAAGATCCGCGCGAGACGCTCGACTACTCGTACGAGAAGCAGTTGGAGCTCGTGCAGAAGGTGCGCCGCGGGGTCGCGGAGGTCGCGACCAGCAAGAAGCGCATCGAGCTCCAGTCCGCGAAGCTCGAGCAGAGCGTCGAGAAGCTCGACGGGCAGGCGCGCGCCGCGCTGCAGCAGAACCGCGAGGACCTCGCTCGCGTGGCGCTGGAGCGCAAGAAGGGCGTGCAGGTGCAGCTCCAGGATCTCGACGCCCAGCGGGCCCAGCTCCAGGCCGAGCAGGACAAGCTCGTCCTCGCCGAGCAGAAGCTCACCGCCAAGGTCGAGGCCTTTCGCACGCGCAAGGAGACGATCAAGGCCCAGTACACCGCCGCCGAGGCGCAGACCAAGATCGGCGAGGCCTTCAGCGGAATCTCCGAGGACATGGCCGATGTGGGCATGGCGATGGACCGCGCCGAGAACAAGGTCCAGACCATGCAGGCTCGCGCCGGGGCCATCGACGAGCTGCTCGAGTCGGGCGCCCTCGACGACCTGAGCGGCACCCGGGGCGACGACATCGATCGGGAGCTCGCCCAGCTCTCGGCGACGAGCGGTGTCGATTCGGAGCTCGCCCGCATGAAGGCCGAGCTCGGCACCGGTTCCGAGCCCGCAGCCGAGCAGATCGAGGGCGGCGAAGCGACCGCCTGATCCGGCCTCCGGCGGTCAGACCATCCGGCGCAGAGCCGCCCAGCGGGTGAGCTCGCGGCGGTTCGACAGCTGGAGCTTCCGCAGCACGTTCGACACATGGGTCTCCACGGTCTTCACCGACAGGTGGAGCTTTGCGGCCACCTCCTTGTACGTGTAGCCCCGGGCGATCAGCAGCAGCACGTCTCCCTCGCGCGGCGTGAGCTGGTCGAGCTCCGGATCCGCCGCCGGGGCATCGGCGCCCGCGAACGCGTCGAGCACGAATCCTGCGAGCCACGGGGAGAAGACCGCATCCCCCTCCGCGATCCGATGAACGGCGCCGATCAGCTCGGCCGGCCGGATCGTCTTCGTGACGTAGCCCCTCGCGCCCGCTCGGATCACCGCCAGCACGTCCTCGGGGGCGTCCGAGACCGACAGCGCCAGGAACCGCACGGCGGGGCGCTCGGCGTGCACGGGGCCGATGACCGCCTGGCCGCCCCCGTCGGGCAGATGGACGTCGAGCAGCACGACGTCCGGGTCGAGCCCGCGGATCAGCGGGATCGCCTCCTCGACGGTGCCGGCCTCGCCGACCACCTCCACGGAGTCGTCGAACTCGGCCCGGAGGCCGGCGCGGAAGATCTCGTGGTCGTCGACGATCACGACCCTGCGGATGGAGACGGTCACGCCCGTGAGTCTCGTGGAACGAGGAGCTCGATGTCGGTGCCGCCACCGGGGGCCGTCTCGATCGACGCGCTACCGCCCACCCGGGCCAGCCGCGCGTGGATCGAGTCGCGCAGCCCGCGGCGGTCGGGTGGCACCGCCGTGGGATCGAAGCCGGCGCCACGGTCGTCGACGAAGACGCTCACCTTCTGGGGCGCTACCCGGACGAGGACGTTGATCCGGTCGACTCCGGCGTGTTTCGCCGCGTTCGTGATGGCCTCCCGCGCCGCGTCGACGAGGGCATCGAGCACCGGATCCAGAGGGAGGTCGGCGGGTTGGACCAGACCGACGCCCACTCCGTAGGCGTCCTCGATCTCACCGACGGCCGAGCGGAGCGCTGCCCCCAGGGTGGTGGGCGCGCCCGGGCCCTCGCCACCGTAGAGCCAGGCTCGCAGCTCCCGGTCCTGACGGCGCGCCAGGCTCTGCGCCCTCTCGCCATCCGGCGCGCGCTGGATGAGCGCGAGCGTCTGGAGCACCGAGTCGTGGAGTCGTCCGGCGACCCGCTCACGCTCCTCGATCCTGATCCGCTGGCGACGCTCCGCATCGGCTTCGGCGCGAACCCTCCTCAGGCGCGGGGCCACGAGGAGCCCGATGCCGGCCGCCACGGCGCCCGCCGACAAGGCCGCCGCCAGGACCGGCCCGATTCCCCCCGACTGGACGATCCCCAGGGCCAGGCCCGTGGTGACGAGCAGGACTCCCGCAATCGTCCGCGCGCCGGCCTGCAGGAGTTCCTGTTCGAGCCCCAGGCGAACCTCTCCGCCGGCGCGGCGCCAGATCAGGGCCGCCCCCGCCCCGGCCAGGGTCATGGGGCCGAGGACGCTAGCGGGGAGCAGGAGATGCGCACGGTGCAGGAAGGATGCCAAGCCCGCCACGATGAGGACGGCGCCGATCGCCATCGGCGCGCGCCGCCGGCGACTCGGAGGCGTTCCGACCCCGATCGGCATGCCGGCGGCTGCAACGATGTACAGGGGTACCCCGAGCCCGCCCATGGCGACGGCGACGAGGAATGCGATTCGCACCACGGCGACGTCGATTCCCAGGGAGGCTGCGATCCCCCCCGAGACTCCGGCGATCACCTGCTCGTGGGGTGAGCGCTCAAGCCGCCTGACGGCGCTGCTTCTATCGGCGATCTGCGATCTCCACCCGGAGGTCTCCGATGTCCACGTCGGTGTCTAGGCGCAGCGTCCTCTCCGGCGACGGCCCGGCGAGCTCGTTGACCGCATCGACTCCCGAGGGGACCTGGGGTCCGGACGCGACGACCGCCACCCCCTCCGGGACCCGCACGACCAGCTCGCCGATGCCGAGCCGCGCGTGCACCGTCGAGACGTCGGCGACGAGCGCGCCGCGCGATACCTCGATCGTGAGCGACCCGATCCCCAGCTGGTGGTCGCGGCGCAGGTCGTCCGGCGTCGTCACGCTGTGGATCCGGTCGCCGACGCCGCGATCGAGATCGTCTCCGACCGCTGCCATCCCGGCCGCACCGAGAGCGAGGAGACCGGCGAGGGCGATCAGAACGAAGGCGCCGCGGCGCCGGGCGAGGACGATCGCGGCCGCGGTCATCGCGAGCGCCCCGATCCCCAGGCCGATTGCGATGCCGGCGGCGGACGGGGTGAACGCGCTGAACGCACCGAGGATGAGCGCGAGCATGGATCCCCCGAGCACGGCCGCCAATCCGTAGAGCGCGACCGATGGCTCGCGGGGGCCGCGAGCGGGCGCCGGCGGGGGCGCGGGGAGGGGCATCGTGGGCCCGGTCCCGCCGCCGCCCGCCATCCCCGGCGCCGGCGGGACCGGGCCGGGGTAGGGCGACTCCACGGTGGGGCGGACCGTCGCCGCCGGACCCTCGGTGGTGGCCGTCGCGCCCGCCGCGGTGGCTCCCTCGCCCTCCGGCGACGCGCCGGCGCGCTGGTGGTGGACGACGACGAGCACGATGGCGATCGCCAGGAGCACCAGTCCGCCGCGCCCGCCGAGCTGCGACGATCCGACCCCGGCGGCGAGCGCGATCAACGCGACGCCGATCAGCATCACGCCGACGATCGTCTCGCGGCGGTCCTCCGGTTCGCCGCCCAGCAGTGCGCGACCATCGTCGCGCGGCATGGCCACCGCAAGTGCCGCGTAGGCGATCAGCGCCAGCGGGGTCACCGCCACGCCGACCACGAGGGTCGCCAGTCGTACGGCGAGCACGGGGACCCCGAGCGTCCCCGCCAGGCCCGAGCAGACTCCGGCGACGATCTTGTCGTCGCGTGAGCGCCGCAGCGGCGGGTGGGGCGCCGCCATCCCCGGCGCGGGTGGGAGCGAGGTGGATTCGGTGGGCACGTGGCGTCCTTTCGCGGAGCTTGGCACAGTCTCACCCCGAGACTGGACGCTCCATGAGCCCCCGTCGATCGGGCGAATCCCCTGAACGGACCCCCAGACCGACCCCCGATCTCAGCCCGTGGCGCGCATCCGGTTGTTCCGCGCCTGGTGCTCGACCTCGGCGAGGCCCAGCGCCTCCATCACCGGTGGCACGTAGTTGGCGAAGCGGCCGCGCAAGCCCTTCTTCAGGCCGTAGTAGCCGCCGACCGGATTGTCGTCCGCCCGGGCCCACGCCTCGATCGAGCCGTCCTTCACCGGTTTGCCCTCGTCGGCGCTCCCCAGCGGCATCCAGTCGCCATGCTCGATGAGCATCGCGTGCAGATCGTCGATGCAGCTGAGCCGGTAGCGCACCTCGGTCTTTGCGGCGAACACGACGAGCGCCGGGGGATCTGCGTCCTCGTCGCGGTGCGCCAGCAACTCGGAGCCACCGCTGGGCGTCCGGAGCACCCACGGGTCATCGGCAGTCCCGCTGCCCTTCACCTGATCCGTCACGATCCCTCCCTCGTCTTGGTTGCGCGACAGGCTTCGACGAAATGCGGCAGGACACGCGACCAGGCGAGCTGGTTGCGGCCCCGCAGATCCGGTTGGGTCGGAGTGAGGCGCTCCCAGCCGGCATGCGTGATGGTGACGACGGTGCCCTCATCCTCCGAGGCGAAGGAGACCTCCACCTCGGTGGCGGCGTGGCGCGCGCCGTAGATGTGCCAGATGTATACGAGCCGGCGGGGCGGTTCCCACACGAGGATCTCGCCCCAGTCGTGCTCCTCACCGGTTGTGGTCCGCTCCAGGATGCGTCCTCCGACCCATGGCTCGATGACGACTCTGAAGCCCGGATCCTTCGAGATCGAATGCGCTCGCGGCCACCATGTTCCGGCTCGCTCGGTCCAGATCGTGAAGGCGTGCTCGGGCGGGCACTCGACGCGGACGCGGATCTGGATCGGCTCGGTCACCGAGCCCGGGGCTTCGTCTGCGCGATGTTCTCTGCGGCCATGCGGAACCGCGCGCCCGCGTCGCCCCAGAGTGCCTCGAGGTAGGACCGGACGGCATCGGCGCCGGCACCGTCCAGTCGGTAGACCCGACGCGTGCCCTGGGCTCGGTTCGAGACGAGGCCCGCATCCTTGAGGATGCGGAGATGGCGCGAGACCGCGGGGCGGCTCACAGGCAGGTCGTCGGCCAGTTCCTTGACCGAGCGATCACCTCCGCCGAGGAGCTCCACGATCGCGCGCCGCGTCGGGTCGCCGAGCGCGTCGAGGGCGTTGCGCGAGAGGTGCGGGCCGCTCACCCCTCCAACCGTAACACCATGGTTACCGTCGGGCAATCAGCCGGCGGAGACCGGATCCCCCCAGACCGGGTACCAACGCTCGAGCTCGGGCTCGAGGGCGATCTCCGACGCGAGCACCGCCTGTGCACGCTGCTCGAGAATGGTGTCCCGGCGCTGCCCCGCCCGCGGTGCGAAGGGATAGAAGCTGCCGCGCTTGTATCCGTAGACGAGGTCGAGGGGGCCGGTCTCCCCGTCGAAGCCGAACACCGCGCACAGGAGCTGCTCTGAGTAGCCGCGCTCCTCGAGCGACTGGCTCACGACGTGGGTGGTGGTGGCGAGATCCTCGATGTCGGGGTCCGCGATCACGACCCACGAGAAGCCGTATTCATCCTCGTGGCGCCCGATCGTGGTGCCAGACTCGGAGCTCGTGGCCTGCAACAGCTCCTCGATCTCCCGGACGAGCTGCGCGAAGACCGCCGCCTCGATCGAGCGGAAGCAGACGCCGGCGCGTCCGGTGGTGCGCAGGCCCACGCGGGTCTCGAGCGTGATGGCGGCCGAGGCGATCCCGAAGATCCGATCGAGATCGGCTCGGGCCGGCTTCCGCTGGCCCCGCAGCACGTCGAAGAGGCCCACGCGGACTCGTCTAGAGCTCGGCCGAAGGCGAGGCGTCGAGGGCGGCCTGCATCGCCATCAGGCGCTCGATCCTCTTCTCGGTCGGAGGGTGGGTCGAGATCAGGCTCGAGAGCGAGAAGCCCTTCGCGACCGCGGGGATGATGAAGAAGGCGTTCATGCCCTCGGCGGCCCGCAGGTCCTTCGTCGGGACGCGACCCATGTCGCCGCTGATGTGGATGAGCGCCGACGCCAGCTGGGCCGGCGCGCCCGTCATCATCGCCGCGCCCCTGTCGGCGGCGAACTCGCGGTAGCGCGACAGGGCGCGCAGCAGGAGGAAGGACAGGACGTAGACCACCACCGACACGAGGATCACGACCACGAACACGGCGGCGCCGTTGTCGCGCCCCCGGCCGCGTCCGCCGCCCATCATTCCGCTGTAGACGCCCATGCGCACCAGCAGGCCGGCCACGGTCGCGAGGAATCCCGCGACCGTCATGACGATGACGTCCTTGTTGGCGATGTGGGAGAGCTCGTGGGCGATGACCCCCTCCAGCTCCCGCGGCTCGAGGCGCTGAATGATGCCGGTGGTCACGCAGACCGTCGCCGTCTTGCGACTGTGCCCGGCTGCGAAGGCGTTCGGCATCTCGGAGTCGGCGATGGCCACTCGGGGCTTCGGAAGGTCGGCGAGCTGACAGAGGCGTTCGATCATGCCATGGAGCTCCGGGGCCTCGTGAGGCTCGGTGACCTTCGCCCGCATCGAGGCCAGGGCGATCTTGTCACCGAAGAGCAGCTGCACCAGGGCGAACCCGGCGGCGATCACCAGCACCACGACCGCCCCGACGCCGGCCGCGATCAAAGCGCTGATGAAGATGACGTAGATCAGGCCCAGCCCGAGCATCGTCAATGTCATCCGCGCCGTCAGCCCGCTGTCGCGTCCGTACCATCCTCGCGCCGCCACGGATCTCCTCCTCGTCGGCTCTCGATCCGATGATAGCCCCGCCTCCGCGGCGTAGCCTTCGATCGCGTGCAGCGCTTCCCGATACGCCGCAGCCGTTGGGCGCTCCCCTTCCTGGTGCCCCTGTCGGCGGGACGGCCGTACGCCTCGGTGGGGGAGGGCCGGGTGGTGGTGCACATGGGCCTGCTCGGTCACGCCGACATCCCGATCGCCCAGATCGATCGCGTCGGAACGCTCACCTGGCCGTGGTGGGGAGGGGTCGGGGCACGCATCGCCCGCGGACTGGTGGCCTTCGTGGGGGCGCCGGGCACGCTCGTCGTGCTCGAACTCGCCGCGCCCCTGCGGGTGCGGGCCCCGCTCGGCTGGAGGGCCGCCTCCGTCGCCATCGGCGCGGAGGACGTGCAGGGCTTCATCGAGGCGGTCGCCGAGGCGCGCCGACCGCCGCCGTTCTCAGGAGCCCTCTGACTACTGCAGGGGCTGCAGCGCCACGATCTCGTTGCCGTCCGGGTCGAAGAACTGGAGCATCTTGGCGCCACCCATGTCCTCGATGGGGCCGCGTTGGACGTCGTTCTCGCTCAGGCGGCGGTCCACAGCGGAGATGTCGGCTGCGCGAAGGATGACCGTCGCCCCGCCCTGATGGGGACGGGTTGCGAGCTCGCCCGAGAGCGCGATGACCGTGTCGCCCGCGCGGAGCTCGGTCCAGTCGTTGCCCTCGCGCCGGATCACCTCGAGGCCGAGCACGCCGGAGTAGAACTCAACCGCCCGGTCCATGCTGCACACCTGGTAGAAGACGACGTCGACTCCATCGAAGATGCTCATGCGGTGAGCCTACAGACGGTCCCCGCCGCGCCTCGCACGATGCGGCTTGGCGGGGACTCGTCCGCTTTCGGGCCGGCTCCGGAGATCACAGTGCGGCGACCCGCATGCGGGCACTCGCGCGCGTGCGCGCCAGGGAGCTCTCGCGCAGGGCCTCGCACACGGTGAGGGCCACCTTGTAGCCGGCATCCGACTCGGCTCCGGTGAGCAGCATCGTGCCGCCGGGGCGCCCGGAGAGGGTGCGCACCAGCCGGCGCGGGCGCTCGGAGATGATCATCATCGGGCGCTCGTCGGCGTGGAGGGCCTCGGCCATCTCGCGCCACTCCGACTCCTGCCCGCGAAGGTCGAGCATCACCACGTCGCCGCTGGCGGGCGGGGTGCGGTGCGGGCCCGCCTCTGCGGCCATGACCACGTAGCCCAGGCGGGTGAGGGTCTTCTCGAGGGCGCCGCGCGCGGCACCGTCGGGTCCAAGGACAAGGATCTGCATCGGCTGCATCTGTCGTTTCCCATCTCGCGAAAGGTTCTGCGCAGGCGGCCCATGGGGGCCGTGCGCGGGACGCGATATCCCCGGATCCGCCCCTCATGAGGGCGCACCACTCCAGGGAGCGGGTCGACTAGCCGGGTCGGCGTACCGCCAGGCGGTGGCCGCTGGATGCACCGAGCAGCCCGCTCGCCACGACCCGCTCCGAAAGACCGGGGCGCGGGGCGGCGGCGACCAGGAGGATCAGGCCGATCACGATGAACAGCACCAGCGTCGATGCCGGGGGCCCGGAGCCACCCGGAAGGGCGTAGCTGGCCAGCACCGCCAGCAGGCTCGACCCCGAGGGCGCCACGTTCAGAGGAGCGGCGCTGGTGGCCTCGATGAGGGTGGGCGTCGTGAGGAGGTACTCCGGCTGCGCCGGCTGCTCGGCGGTCTGGGGCGCGACGTTCGATGCGACCTCGGACGAGGGCGTGGCGACGAGGGTCCGTTCCGCTGAGGCGGTCATTCGCAGCGAGTTGGTGAAGTCGGCGAGCGTCACGCCGGGAGCTGCCGGCGGCGCCTTCTTCTTCGCGACCTTGCTCGGCGCGACGACCGGTGCGGGTGAGTCGGGGCGCGCCGCGACGACGGCGCTGGGCCGGTCCGGCGCGGGCGGCGGGACGACCACCGGAGGCGCGGTCACCACGGCGGGGGAGAGCCGGGCCGGGGGCGGTGGTACGTCGGCTTTGGGAGGGTCGGGGGTCACCGGCAGCGGAGTCGCCACCTGTGGGGTCGCTGCGGCCAGCGCCGGCGCCGGCGCTGGCGTCGGGGCCGACTCGGGGGCCGGGACGGCTTCGTTCGCCGGCACCGGGGCGGCCTCTGCGGCGGGCGCCGCCGCCGCGGTCAGGCCCGCCAGGTCGGCGGGGGGCGCCGCCGGGGTCTCAACGCCGGTGGTGGTCCCCTCCGCCGGTGCGGCGCCGGGGACACCGGTCTGCGGGGCGGTCTCGGTTCCCGCGACGGGCGTGGCCTCGTTCGCGGGAGTCGCCACCTGGGTCGGCGGTGTCTGCTCGGCGACGGCCGGTTCCGCGGCGACTGCGAGGCTCGGGACGAGGATGCAGGCGCCGGCCACCAGCGAGGTGGCAAGAAGCCACCTGGGACCGATCAGCCGTGTGTGGGTGCGGGGGGGACGCGCCATGCGGAGAGCCGGAATCGCCAATCGTCGAAATGCTCCCGGGTCTCCCGGGATGGCGACGACAATACATCGCCCCCGGGACCCGCGTGAAGGGGAGCGGGTCGCTGATCACCCGATCGGGGGACGCATGGCGGCGCGACGGGGCCTTGGGTGCGTCGGATCGTGACGGCTGAGGCCGCCGTTAGAGTCGTCAGCCGGTGTCTGCGACGGCTCAACTACACATCCCGTTTCCCACCCCGCAGCCCGGAGCCGAGGGCGGCGACTCGATGCCCGATCGCCTGTGCGCGCTCCTCGCGCGGAGGGGTCGTCCGCTCGAGGTCGGGCACGTGGCGAGCCAGCTCCTGCGGTTGCGTCGCTGCCCCGAACGGCTCCAGCGCAGGCTGGTCGCAGAGATCGTCGAGGGGGACGCGCGCCTGGCCTGGCTCGGGCGCGACCTGGTCGGCCTGGCACCGCCCGACTGGACCGATGCCAGCCTCTCCACCGCGAGCTTCTGCGTCGTCGATCTCGAGACGACCGGCGGCTCTCCCGGTCACTCCAAGATCACCGAGATCGGGGCGGTCCGCATCCGTTCCCTGGCCATCGAGGAGCGCTTCAGCACTCTCGTCCATCCGGGCCGTCCGATCCCCAGGGTCGTCACGGAGCTCACGGGGATCGACGATCGAATGGTGGCGGACAGCCCGGACATCGACGTCGCGCTCGCGGACTTCGTCGAGTTCGCCGGGCAGGACGTGCTCGTGGCCCACAATGCACCCTTCGACCTGCGCTTCCTGAATTACGAGCGGCGCCGGCTCACCGGTCGCTACTTCACCCAGGCCTGGCTCGACACCCTCCTGCTCGCGCGCCGGCTCCTGAACGGACGTGCGGGCCGACATGATCTGGGCACGCTCGCCGCCTGGGCCGACACATCGGTCCGCCCGTCCCACCGGGCGCTGCCCGACGCCGAGGCGACGGCGGAGCTGCTGACGGTGTTGATCGGAATGCTCGTCGAGCGCGGTGTGGACACCCTCCAGGGGGCGGTGGCGTTCGGGGGCACCGGGGGCGCCCGCCACTCCTTCAAGCTGGCCCTGGCCGAGGACCTGCCGAGTCGCCCCGGCGTCTACGTGATGCGCGATGGCGGCGGCGAGCCTCTCTACGTCGGGAAGGCCGTCAACCTGAGGCGCCGGGTCCGGTCGTACTTCGGCCCCGGGGGGCGCCACAGCCGCCTCATCGGGCGCGCGCTCGAACAGCTCGAGAGCATCGATCACGAGACCTGCGGCTCCGAGTTCGCCGCGCTCCTGCGCGAGGAGCGACTGATCAAGGAGATGCGCCCGCCCTGCAACCGCCGCGGGACCGGGGGCGCCGGCCAGTACCTCAAGCTCACCGCGTCCTCATCGGCACCTCGCCTCTACGTGGTGCCGCGTGTACGCCCCGACGGGGGCGCCTACTTCGGCCCGGTGGGATCGAGGCGACTCGCCCGCGAGGCGGCCGCTTGCCTCAGCGAGCTCTTTCCGATCGCGGACCCCGATCCTGCCGTCCGGGCCGCGGCCGCCGCCGCCGTCTCCGATCTGCTCGCCGGCGAGCCGTCGGCGCTCGCTGACCTGGGTCGGCGGATGGGTCTCGCCATCTCGGGGGGCCGGCTGGCTGTCGACGCGTCCGGGCGCTCCGATCCTCCGCGCGCGGTGCTCGGGACGCTCGCGGCCCTCGCGCGCGCCCGCCGCGCGGCCGGTCTGATGGCCGTGGTGGTGGAGCGTGGCGAGGAGCCTCACGCCGCCGAGGCCTTCTTCGTGGCCGGCGGAGTCGTTCGGCACCAGGCTCATCTGGATGCGCCGTCCTGGGCGGATCAATCGCGCGAGGGTCTCGCGATCCTGCGGCGGTACACGCGCACCCCCGCGGGGGTGCTGGCGCCGGATGCGATGGGCGAGGCGGCGATCGTCCAGGATCGTCTGCGTCGTGTCGACCCGGGCAGGGGAGCGCTCCTGCTGGGCCGAGGGTGGCGCACCGCCGAGGTCCTCCGGCGGATCGGTTGTGCCCTCGCGAGCCTCGCCGCGTCGGCTCACGATCCCGACGAGGCCCTGCCCGAGGGCTGACATGGCCTCGGCGGCCGCGGCACCCCGGGTAGTCGCCGCCCTTGCGATCAGCGGGCGGTTCGCAGCCTTCGGCCGTCAGGCCGCCGCCGCGCTGCGCGCGTGGACCCGCGCGCGCGGGTTCCCGCTGCGCATCGAGGACGACCGCAGCATCCCGGCCGAGAGCTCCCGGCTCGTGGCAGGGCTCGCCGCGAGGGCGGACCTGGTCCTCGGGCCCTACGGCAGCGGCTGCGGTCGGGAGGTGGCCGAGGCGATGGCGGGACGCCCCGAGGTCGTCTGGAATCACGGCGCGGCGGCGGTCCCCCGTACCGGCGCGCGCATGGTCAACGTGCTCGGACCGGCCGAGAGCTACTGGAGGGGCCTGGCCGAGGTGCTGTCCGCCGGAGGCGGGACGGCGCCGCGGGTCGCCGTCGCCCGGGCTCCCGGGGGTTTCGGGGCGAGCGTGGCCGCAGGCGCACTCGATGCGCTGGCGCGGGCAGGACTGACCCCGGCCGCCGTGGAGGAGCTCGACCCCGAGCGCCCAGAGGAGGTGGTCGAAAGGGCGCTCCTGTCGGGGGCCGGGTGGGTGGTCGGGGGCGGTCGCATGGAGGACGATCTCGCGCTCGCGCGGGCCTGCGCGGGCGCCGGCCTCGGCGCGGCACTCGTCGTCTGCGGGGTCTCGCTCGCGGGCGAGGAGCTCGGCGGGCGGATCCTGGGATGGCTCGGGCCGACGCAGTGGGACGGCACGCCCCCGTCGCCGCCGCTCTCCCTGCCGGCGGGGGCGGACTACCCGGCCGCCCAGGCTCTCGCGGCCGGACTCGTCGCCGAGCAGGCTCTCGCTCTGGCGGGATCCGCGCGTCCCGACGACCTGTGGGCGGCGGCTCGCGCTCTGCAGACGCGTACCTTCGTCGGGCCCTTCGCCATCGACCAGGCCGGCCGTCAGACCGCGCACGCGCCCTGCATCGTGAGATGGCAGTCGGCCGCGGGGCGCCCTGAGCGCGTGGTGGCCTGGAGGCCGCCGCTGCCGGGCGCATGACACACTCCGCGCGTGGTCGGGCGAGCCGGTGAAGACGAGGACGCTGTCGTGGGCTCCCTGGTGGACTGGTTTCGGCGGGAGGGCACCGACCTGCCCTGGCGGCGCACGCGCGACAGGTACCGGGTGCTGGTGGCCGAGGCCCAACTGCAGGCGACGCCGGTCGCCCGTGTGCTCCCATACTACGAGCGATTCCTCGCACGCTGGCCGACGGCGGCGGATCTCGCTCGTGCGGAGCTCGGCGAGGTCCTCGCCGAGTGGCAGGGCCTCGGATATCCGCGCCGCGCCCGGAACCTCCACGCCACCGCCGGGGTGATCGCGACATCGGGTTGGCCACCGCCCGACCGCCTGACCGATCTTCCCGGAGTCGGCCCTTACACCGCCGCCGCGCTCCGCTGCTTCGCCGACGGCGAGGACGTGCTGCCGGTCGATACGAATGCGGCCCGCGTCGTCGCCCGCCGCTTCCCCCGCGGCTGGCCTGGGGCCCCGGGGCGCGGATGGGAGGCCGGGCAGGCGGTCATGGACCTCGGTCGCCTGTGGTGCACGGCGCGAGCGCCGCGCTGCGAGGAGGGATGCCCGCTGCGCGAAGGCTGCCCTGCCGCCTCCGGGGGGACGGCACTCGCCCTGACCCCGGCGCGACGTCCCCAGGGGCGCTACGAAGGGTCGATGCGCCAGCGGCGCGGTCGCCTGCTCCGCGCGCTCGCCGAGCGCGGCTGCGTGAGCGAGTCGTGCGATCCCGAGGCCGCCGCCAGTCTTCTCGCCGACGGTCTCGCCGGCTCCCGCACCGGCATGCTCGTGCGGGCGGGAAAGCCGGTATGAGATCGCAGCAGGTGGTCGTCGCCGCGCTCATCGAACGCGGCGGGCGGATCCTCGTCAGCCAGCGCGGACCCGGCGCCGGCCAGGCCGGCCGTTGGGAGTTCCCGGGTGGCAAGCGCGAGCCGGGCGAGACCGATCGGACCGCTCTCGCGCGCGAGCTGCGGGAGGAGCTCGGCGTGGAGCTGGAGATCGGCCCCCTCGTTTGGACGGCGCGGGCCGGGCCGCTCGTCCTGCGTTTCTTCCGGTGTCCATGGGCACCCGGACAGCGTCCGCGGCCCCTCGGCAGCGTCCAGTTCCGCTGGGTGCGCAGCGAGGACCTGCCGACCCTGCCCTTTCCTCCCGCCGACGCCGGCTTGGTCAGCGCCCTCGCCGAGGGGAACGTCTGACAGGTACTCGGATGGCCGGTCGGGCTTGTGTGCCGGAGTAAACTCCGCCGGGAACCCGGGAGGTGGTGCATGGCCAAGGCAAAGCGGCAGCGTCGCAGCAGCATCCGAACCATGTCGGCCGATTCGTCCGCCCTCGAGGCGCTCGAATCGCTCGAACGCCTCGAGCGATCAGCGGCGGAGGCCAACGCCGAATCGCCCGAGGGCGACGCGGTCGCCTCGTCATCGGGGGAGGCCGAGGCCGAGTAGTCAGCTTCCTCGGGAGAAGGCCTCTCCGCTGACGAGGAAGCGCACGCGGCGACCCAGCTCGGCGCCGTTGTTGGCGACACGCTCCAGGTGTCGCGAGACCAGCACGGCGACCGCCGACCAGATCCGCGTCTCCGGCTCGTCGGGGGCGGCGGCGACGCGTGAGACGACCTCGCCGAGCATCTGACGCACGGTGGCCGCTCCAACGGCCGCCTGCTCCCCCAGCTCGGAGTCGCCGCGGGCGATCGCCTGGACCGCCCGCGCGAGGGTGTCGAACGGCACGCGCGCTCATGCGGGAGATGAGGGCCTGGATCTCGGGGACGGTGCCCTCGGGGCGGACGGATCGCGCCGCCTCCGCGATGGCGACCGCGAGATCGCCGACGCGTTCGAGGGCGACCACCGCGATCAGCCCGACGTGGAGCAGTCGCAGATCGCCGGCGACGGGGGCCTCGAGCAGCTGGAGGCTGAAGACCTTGTGATCGAGCTCGGCGCAGCGCTGGTCCACCAGCTCGTCGGCGGCGATCACCTCGCCCGCCGCCGTGGCGTCAACCTCCTCCCATGCCGCCACCCCTCGCTCGACCTGCGAGAGGACGAGGCTCGCCATCTCGACGAGCCCGGAGCGGAAGGCCTCGATCTCGTCCTGGAAATGGAGGCGTGTCGACACGGGCGGATCCTACCTCCCGGACCGGCCGACCCGTGTCATCGTCGCCGTAGCCGTCCGCCGGCGAGGGCGATCACCGCGTCGGAGGTGGCGAGCAGGCGGCTCCCACGCGCGGCGCGCGTGAAGCGGATGCCGCCGTCGCGATCCTGGAGCCTCCGGAGCGCAGCGCGGGTGGAGTCGGGCGGGGTGCGCCCGAGGGCCCGTAGCGCCAGCATCGCGCCGGCGGTGGAGTTGGCCTCGGTCGCACGACGGCCGCCGGAAGACGCCAGTCCCCCTCGCGGTTGCGCTGGGCCAGCATCCACCTCGCGCCCGCCCGAAGGCGGGCATCTCTGCGCGGGACGCCCGCGGCGACCAGGGCTTCGATCACGAGTGCGGTGGCATCGACCGAGTCGCGGCCATCCCGCTCGAGGTCGAAGCTCCATCCGCCGGTGCCCCTCCCGGCCAGGGTCGCCCGCGCCGCCGACCGGGGGACGCTGCCGCCGGCGGCCTCGATCGCGAGCATCGAGAGAGCCTGATCGAAGACTGTGGCGCCGTAGCGGCCGGAGGCGTAGCGGGAGGTGATCCTGCGCACGTAGTCAACGCCCGCGAGTCGCCGCGGGTCGCCGCCTGCGGCGACGGCGGCCATGACGACCTTCGCGGCTCCGCCGGCGGTGCGGGCGTATGCGGGAGCGCTGCGGCCGAGCCGCGCGAGGCGCGTCTTCAGCGAGCGTTCGCTGCGCCCGGCGGCGCGCAGGGCGACGATGGCGTCCGCCTGCTGACCGGCCGGCGCTCCGGCGGAGTTCGCCGCGAGCCAGGATGCCGCGCGTGCGGTGGCCCGTGCGTCGGCCGTGGCCGCGGCGGCGGAGGGTGCGAGAACGGCGAGGGCAAGGGCGACCAGGGTCGCGGTCGAGCGGCGGGCGATCATCGCGAACTGCCGGCCCGGGTCACGCGGAACTGCCCGGTGTTGATCCGCGCGAGGCCACGGCCCTCCAGGTTTCCCGAGCCGTCGGTGGCGCGGCTCCACACCCGCCACGTGCCCGGGGCCAGACCGCGGCGTCCGAGACCGAGCAGCCAGTTGCCGCCCACCGAGCGGGCCTTCAGCCAGGTCCTCGCCGCACAGGACCGCGGACGGGTCATCGCGCCCGAGCGGGTGCGGAAGCGGCACCGGGTGCCGACGCGCCGGGCCAGGGCCACCCTCACGCCCGCGATATCGGAGCGGTCCGGGCCGGCCACCCCTCTGATTCCGCGCACCGAGGTGAGGATGCGTCCGACCCGCGGGAAGGTGATCCGGCTACCGGGGGCGACCGTGTCGGCCGCCGCGGCGGCCGTCCCGACGGGAGGGGTCGGCACGGTGGAGGGGGAGGCCACCGCGGGCAGGCTGCAGGCCGTGGGGTCGTCGGCGTACGAGCACACGGCGCGAGCGGGGCTGCGGATGTCGCCGGCGCGGGTCGCGGCGACCGTCAGCGTTCCCGTTCCCTGGGCGATGAAGGTCACCCGCCCCGTGGCATCGGCGGTCCGCTGCGCCCCGCCGTACCGCACCGTCGCGCCACCCCCCGGCGCGGGAGCACCGTTCCCGTCGTAGCTCGTGACGGTGACCGTGAAGGCCGATCCTGCGGCGAGGCGATCGGAGGAGGGGGTGACCTCGAGCTCGCGCGCTCCGTCGGCTCCCCCGTAGAACCAGAGGACGCCGTCGCCCTGATCGAGCGCCCTGTCGCTCGCCCCCACGTCGGGCGCCACGTGGTTCACCCGGTACTGCCAGCCCACGCTGCCGGCGTTCGCCTCACCACCGACTCGGTCGACCAGGATCGCGTTGAATGAGGGGAAGAACTGGAACCCGAGCCCGAGGCCGGTGCTCGAGGTCGCCCGGTAGAGCTGCCAGAAGGCCGAGGCCCGGCTCACGTCGACCGCCGCCGAGGCGGTGTCGTAGACCGTCGCGGTGCCCGTCCCCTCGATGGGGATGGCGCTCTCGGGAATGAGCGTGGCCGAGGCGCCCTCGACCCTGATGGTGGTGTCGAGGGCCGTGGCGAGGGGGGTCGCCATCAGCCCGGCCGCACAGGCGGCGGCCAGGGTGATCCGAAGGGGGGTGCGCACTGAAGCTCCTCGTATCGCGAAGGGCGTTGTCAGGTGAGGGTTGGAGGCAGGTCTCCTGACTCCCCGGTGCGAACGCGGCCCCGCGGCCTTCCCGGGTCTCCCCAGTGGCCCACGTGTCGTCATGCGGTGCCGCTCCCGGGTCACAGTGGCGCGACCGTGCCGGATTCGCACCGGCTTCCCTCGCGACCAACCCATGAAGCGGGGCCAACCTAACCGCTACCCTGTTCCCGTGTCCACCGCAGGATCGCTCGCCCTCTCGCCGCAGCAGCCGGCGAAGGGCATCGTCGCGCGGGTGGTCCGGACGCCGGTCCTCTTCTGCGTTGCGACCTTCGCGATCACGACGGCCGGGCTCGCGCTGGACAGCCGGGCCGACCTCTCGATGCAGCTCCTGCTCGGCCTCTGCACCTGGGCTTTCCTCGGCATCGCCTTCGTCTACCTGACCCCGATGGAGCGGGCCCAGACCTCGGTGGTGGTGGTGGTGGCGACGTGCGCCGAGATCATCGGATCGGTGATCTGGGGCGTCTACGTCTACCGCCTGGGCAACCTGCCGCTCTTCGTTCCGCCCGGGCACGGCCTGGTCTATCTGACCGGGCTGCGGGCGAGCCAGCTTCCCTGGGTGCGTGCCCATGCCCGGACCATGGTGCGGGCGGCCATCGCGGGAGTGTCGGCGTGGGCGCTCCTCGGCCTCACCCTGCTCGAACGCACCGACGTCGCCGGGGCGATCGGCGCGACGGTGCTGGTTCTGTTCCTGATCCGCGGTCGCGCGCCGGCGGTCTACGCGGGGGTGTTCTTCGCCGTGGCCTACCTGGAGATCTACGGCACGTGGATCGGCACCTGGGAGTGGGCCGCCGAGGTGCCGGGCACCGGGATCAGCGACGGCAACCCTCCGAGCGGGGCCGCAAGCGGCTACGTATTCTTCGACATCGCCGCCCTGGCGCTGGCGCCCCACCTCCTGGACGGATGGGCGCGCCTGCGCGGTCGGCTCAGGGCTGCCTCGAGAACATGACCCATCCTCGGGGCTCCAGCGTGGGTAGGGCGCTCGCCATCAACCCGGTGTCGGAGATGGTGTAGACCGATTCGCCCACCACCACCGAGCGGCGTACCGGCGAACCGCCGCTGCGCTCGTCCGGGTGGCGCACCCGGGCGATCGGGGTGATGCCGGTCTCCCGCTCGACGGTCAGCCCGACCGCGCCCAGGAACGTCGGCCCAAGGGGGTCGCCATAGGACTGCACCGGCAGGACGAGTGTGCGCGTCGGTGCCCAGTAGAGGAACGCGTGGTGATCGGATTCGGCCTCCGACCAGGCGGTGTCGAGCGCTCGCCGGGCGATCCGGCGTGGAGAGCCGGGGTCGGAGACGTCGAAGAGGGAGACCTGCGTGCCCTGGGTGCGGCCGCCGGAGTCGGCCGCCTGCCCGACGCCGATCAGCGTGTTCTCGTCGATCGGGTGGAGGTAGGACGAGAACCCCGGGATCTCCAGCGCGCCGCGCAGGGTGGGGTGCGCAGGGTCGGCCAGGTCGAGCGCGTAGAGCGGGTCGGTCCGACGGAACGTAACGACGTATCCGCGCGTCCCGAGGAACCGGACCGCGTAGATCCGCTCGCCCCGTCCGAGACCGCCCACGCGGCCGAGGGTCGCGAGGCTGCCGTCGCGCTCCGCGAGGGTCGTCACGAAGCTCTCGCTCGGAGCCGGTCGCGAACCGGACGGACTCCACCACTCGGGCTCGTCGGTGCTGGCCGTTCGAAGCACGCCCTCGTTCTCGGACATCGAGAACTGGTTGAGCAGGTAGCCCCGCACCGTGCCGCTACCGAGGTAGCGCGTCCGGGTGGGGTCCGACGTGTCCAGCTTGTGGATCAGGGTCGATCCCCGCGGCGGCGACTGCGCGCTGCGCGCTTGCGGCGAGGCCCACCGCGTGGTTGCCACGTACATCGCCGTGGGCGAGGCGTAGACGATCTCGGCGTCGGTCAGGATCGCATCGGAGTCGGTCAGGGTGAGCGTGTCGGACGCATCCAGCGTCAGCACGTCGACCATGCCGAGGCCCGAGAAGTCGGCCGGCCTGCTGACCGCCCGACAGCCTGCGGCCGCGCGCCGGACCGTGGTCCTGGAGACCACCTGCCGGATGGTGAGGCGCGGCACCCAGGCGCTCGCGTTGGCTCGCACCAGCACCCGGCGGTTGATCCTCGTGGCGCTCCTGGCGGCGGCACCGCCGTTGGCCCGGGGGCCGACGAGCGGCAACCGGACGGGGGAGGAGGCCAGAACGACCCTCACGGTCTCCCCGGTGCGACGCGCGCTCACGAGGCGCCCGTCCGCTCTCATCCGGGTGATCACCCGCGGGCGAGCCGGAACGGAGACGTCGAGCTGCACGAGCACCGTGGACGGGATCCAGGAGGGGGTGACGAAGGCCCCGGCGAGCCTCCGGGTGGAAGAGCCGTCCAGGAGGTGGGGGGCTCCGCTGTCGCCGAGCACCAGCAGGCGGTCGCCGACCAGGATCAGGCCGGAGGGCGTCATGCGGTTCAGATCGATCCCGCCCAACGGTCGCGGCGCGGCGCCGGTCACGTCCACGGCCTCGAGGCGCCCTCCGGCGATGCTGAAGATCGTGCGCCCGTCGGTCTTCACGAGATCCGGCTCGTCAACGCCCGCCTCCTGCAGGTTGGTGTCCGAGAAGCGGACCTCGGTCGAACGGAGCGGCCGGCGCTGATCCGTCGGCCGCCTCGGGCGTCACCCCGAATCGGAGGCCCGCGGCCGAGTCGTCCAGCCCGTAGGGTCCGACAGCCGCGAGCGCCCTGGGACGGACGTGCCGCATGAGCTCCCGGCAGGAGCCGAAACGCTTCAGGCTCGCGGCCTCGGCCGGGGTCGCCCCTGCGCCCGAGCCGTGGAGTGGTGCACTCGCCGCGGTGCCCGCCGAGCCGCCGCCGAGCAGCAACGCCGCCACGGCGCTCCAGAGAAGCCCATTTCCACCCACGGCGCGCTCCCTGCGTCCGGATCGACCCTGTCGCATCTGATCCGCCGCCGGACGAGCGTTCGTCACGCCCCGGCGACGTGCTCGGCGCACGCCTCTGCGTGGCCCGCCGTGCGCACGCCGCTCAGCGTGATCTCGGTCGGCCACGCCGGCGCGGGAGCGGCGGCATCTGCCGGGGCCGCCGAGATCACGGCGCGCCACCCGGCGACCGAGACCTCCCAGCCGATGTCGATGAAGTCGAGGGCCAGGTCGTGGAGCAGGTCGGGCGGGCCGACCAGGAGGTAGCTGGGGCCCTGCGGATCGGAGCGGGTCTCCACGGCACGTAGAATCGCCCCCCATGAGCGGGGAGTCCATCACCGGTGAGATCAGCCTGCTCTGGCAGGACGTCGATCCGTACCGAGGCGACGTGATCCTGATGAGCCTCGACACCGACGAGCCGATGGCGATCAACACCTTCGAGATCGGTGGTCCCCTCGCCGTGAGGTTGAAGGATGGCGTGCTCGAAGAGGGGATGCGGGTGCGCGTGGACTGCCGTAGGGAGGTGATCGAGATGGTCAACATGGAGAACGGCGAGACCACCGACGAGGACCGCGCCCACGTTGTCGATGTTGTCGTGCTGGAGTCGTAGCGGCGAGTGGCGGGTTTGCCTCGATGGCTATACTCGGCCCGCCAGGGAGGGCTCGTGATGGGGCGTAGCCAAGAGGTAAGGCAGCGGGTTTTGGTCCCGCGACCGGGGGTTCGAATCCTCCCGCCCCAACCAGGCAGAACCTCTTCCCTCCAGCCCGGGACGGACTCGACAACCGTATGAGCATCGGCGCCGTCGTCCTCGCTGCCGGCCAGGGGACCAGGATGAGATCCGCCCTGCCGAAGGTCGCCCACCCGCTCGCCGGGCGTCCCATGGTCAGATGGGTGCTCGACGCGCTCGCGGGCGCCGGTGCCGAGCGCACCGTCGTCGTCGTGGGGCACGAGGCGCAGGCCGTGCGCGACGCCCTTCCCCCGGAGGTCGAGGTGGCCGTCCAGCAGGAGCAGCTCGGCACCGGCCATGCGGCACAGGTCGGGCTGGCGCAGCTCGATCCCCGCTGTGACACGGTGATCGTCGCCTGCGGGGACACGCCCCTGCTGCCCGCGGAGCTCGTCGAGCGGATGGTGGCCGAGCACGCGTCGGAGCCGAGGGCGGTCACGATGCTCACCGCGGTGATCCCGGATGCCGGCTCCTATGGGCGCGTGGTGCGCGACTCCGACGGGGGCGTCGCCCGGATCGTGGAGGCCGCGGACGCGCAACCCGATGAGCTGGCGATCGACGAGTACAACGCCGCCCTCTATGTCTTCGACCGGGCGGCCCTCGCGGACGCGCTCGATCGCATCGAGTCCGCCAACTCCCAGGGCGAGCTGTACCTCACCGACGTCATCGAGCTGCTCGAGGGGCGCGCCGCCGCGGTCGTGGCGGAGGACCCCGCCGTCGCCGCCGGAGTGAACGACCGGGTCGATCTCGCCGCCTGCGAGGCGGTGCTGCAGGATCTCCTCCGGAAGGAGCTGATGAGAGCCGGCGTGACCATGCCCGACCCTGCTGCCGTCTATCTCGACGCGGGGGTGAGCGTGGGCCGCGACAGCGTGCTGTGGCCCGGCACGCATCTGCGCGGTGCGACCAGCCTCGGCGAGGGGTGCTCGATCGGTCCCGATGTCGTGATCACCGACGGCACCCTCGGCGACGGCTGCTCGGTGGTGAGCGCCCATCTCGTGGGCGCGGTGCTGGGCGACGGCGCCCAGGCCGGGCCCTTCGCGTACCTCCGGCCGGGGAGCCGTTTGGAGCGCGGCGCGCGCGTCGGCACCTACGTGGAGCTCAAGAACACCGTCCTCGGGGCCGGCGCGAAGGTGCCCCACCTCTCCTACGTCGGCGACGCCACGGTCGGGGAGGGCACCAACATCGGCGCCGGCAACATCACGGCCAACTACGACGGGTTCCGCAAGCACTCCACGCGCATCGGGGCGCGGGTCAAGACCGGTTCGGACTGCGTCTTCGTCGCGCCGGTCACGGTCGGCGACGACGCGATGACCGGCGCCGGCTCGATCATCACCGACGACGTCCCCGACGGTGCGCTGGGTATCGCCCGGGCGCGCCAGAGCGTCGTCGAGGGCTTCACCGAGAGGGCGGTCGCCCGCGCCGCCAAGGCGGCGGAAGACGCGAAGGGCGCAGGCGCGTGAGCACCAGCATCGACAGGGACGACTCCAAGCGGCTGATGGTGTTCGCCGGTCGCTCGAGCCAGGATCTGGGTCAGCGCATCGCGGGGCGTCTCGGTATCGATCTGGGCGGCGTGACCCTCAAGACCTTCGCCAACGGCGAGATCTACGTGAGGTTCGAGGAGAGCGTCCGCGGGGCGGACGTCTTCCTCGTGCAGTCGACGTCCCGGCCGGTGAACGACAGCCTCATGGAGCTGTTGATCATGGTCAACGCCGCGAAGCTCGCCTCGGCCCATCGGATAACCGCCGTGATCCCGTGGTACGGATACTCGCGGCAGGACAAGAAGTCGGCGCCCCGCGAGCCGATCACGGCTCGGTTGATCGCCGATCTGCTGAACGCCTCCGGAGTGCACCGCGTGCTCACCATGGACCTGCACGCCGGCCAGGTCCAGGGTTTCTTCGGGGTGCCGGTGGACCACATGACCGCGCTGCCGATGTTCGTCGACGACTTCAAGGAGCGCGTCTACAAGGGCGACCTGGCGGAGCCGCTCGTCGTGGTCTCGCCCGATGCCGGCCGCGCCAAGCTGGCCAACCACTTCGCCGAGCGCCTGGGCGCCACCCTGGCGGTGCTCACCAAGCAGCGCCCGGATCACAACGAGGCTGAGATCACCCTCCTGATCGGTGATGTGAAGGGACGCGCGGCCGTTCTGATCGACGACATGATCGACACCGCCGGCACCCTCTGCGCCGGGGCCCAGGTGGTCAAGGACGCCGGTGCGACACGGATCTTCGCCGCCGCCACCCACGGGCTGCTGTCGGGCAGCGCCGTCGAGCGCCTGCGCGAATCGGTCATCGAGCAGGTGGTCGTCACCGACACCGTCCCCCTCCCGGAGGCCGCCGCCGGATCGGACCTCTTCCGGGTCCTCTCGGTCGATCGGATCCTCGCCGATTCGGTGCACAACGTCTTCTGCGACGAGTCGGTGAGTGCGATCTTCGCGGGAGAGAACCAGCTCTTCTAGTGAGCCGACTCAGAGGTCGGCCACCGAGCTTCTGATTCGGGACACGAGACCGGCTCCTCCGCCTCGAGATGCTCGCGGGACTCATGAAGCAGGGCCTGAACGGACTGGCCGAATGGCGGATCGATCGCCCCGACGTCTCTCGCGAGGCGGTGGTCGGGATCGCCGGCCGGCTCCTTGGGGGGCTGGCCGGGCTTCTCGAAACGGGCTCCGACGAGGCCTGATCGCGCGCTCCGCCGGCGGGGTCGACGAGGGGACGGCCGCCGGGTAGACTCCCGCGTCGGCCCCGACCAGGAACGAAATCACGCATGGCACACGTCGCCCTCCACGCACACGCTCGCACCGAGTTCGGCAACGGCCCCACCCGCCGCCTGCGTCAGCAGGGCCGGGTTCCCGGGATCGTCTACCAGTCCGGTGGGCCCTCCCTCGCCTTCTCGCTGCCGGGTCACGATCTGCGTAAGGCGCTCAATGAGGGCCGCACCAGCGTGATCGACCTGGTGGTCGGCGACGAGCCGGCCCGGCCGGTGCTGGTGAGGGACTGGCAGCTCCACCCGGTTCACCTCGGCGTGCTCCACGTCGACTTCCAGCAGGTCGATCTCACCCAGGAGGTCGAGGCGCCGGTGCAGATCTCGCTCGTGGGCAACGCGGTCGGCGTGATCGACGGCGGGGTCCTCGACCAGCCGCTGCGCGAGGTCGTGGTCAGCGCCCTCCCGGATTCCCTGCCGGACCACATCGAGATCGACGTCTCCGAGCTGGCTATCGGCGACTCCATCAGCGTGGGCGACATCGTCGCTCGCGAGGGCGTGGTCATCGTGACCGACCCGGAAACGGTGGTCGCATCGGTCGTGGCTCCGAGCTCGGACGTCGGCGAGGAGGCCGAGGAGGAGACCGAGGGGATCGAGGGGATCGAGGGGATCGAAGAGGGGGCCGAGGAGCCGACCGAGGTCGAGGACGGCGACTCCTCCTCGTAAGGCGGATGATGAGGCCATGGAGGGCCGGCTTCATCCCATCCGCTTGGTCGCGGGGCTCGGGAACCCCGGCCCTCGTTACTCGGGGACCCGCCACAACGCCGGGCAGATGGTCGTCGAGCTGCTCGGCGCGCGGCTCGGGGTCGGACGTTTCGCCACGCGCTACGGGGGGCGGCTGGCCGAGACGCGCGGTGCCGGCGGCCCGCTCGCGCTCCTGATCCCTCAGACCTTCATGAACGAGTCGGGTGAGTCGGTCGGGCCTGCGGCGGGTGCCCTTCGGGCGCGGCCGGAGCAGGTGCTGGTGGTGCACGACGAGCTGGACCTGCCCTTCGGTGTGGTGAGGGGCAAGCTCGGCGGGGGCAACGGTGGCCACAACGGCGTGCGGTCGGTGGCGCGTGGCCTCGGCACCGGGGAGTTCCCCCGCCTGCGGGTGGGGATCGGACGCCCCCCTGTCGAGTTCCGAGGTGACAGCGCCGACTGGGTGCTGTCGCGGTTCTCCCAGCCTCGCGATGATGTCGAGTTGATGATCGGGCGGGCCGCCGATATGGCTGAGGTCGCTTTGTCGGAGGGGATGCCGGCCGCCATCGAACGTTTCCATGCGTCCGAGCCCGGCTCGAAGGCCCGCGAGCGCAGCGAGCGCCGCGAGGCCGCGAGGGTTCCCGAGCCCGAGCCCGAGACCCCACCGGCAGCGGGCGACGCGGCGGGGGCGGCGGAGTGAGCGAACCGACGGCCGTCGATCGCCTGATCCTCGGAGCGCCCGAGCTCCGGACCGCCTGCGAGCGCATCGCCGAGGGATCGCGGGTGGGCGGCCTGGCCCTCGCCCGCCCGGCCTGGCCCTACGTGCTCGCCGCCCTGGCCCGCACCAGCGGCCGTTCGCTGCTGGCGGTGACACCGGGCGACGACGAGGCACGCGACCTCTCCCTCGAGCTCGCCTCGCTCCTCGGCCGCGGCGCCGTTGCCCTGTGGCCGACGCGCGGCGTGCCCGCGGGGGCCGCCATCGGTCCCTCGCCGCACCTCGTCGGCCAGCGCGCTCGCGCGCTGGCCACCCTCGGCCGCCCTTCGACCGTCGTCGTCGCAGGCGCGCCGGCGGTGGCCGAGCGGGTCGCGACCATCCACTCGCGCGAGCCGCTGGAGGTCGCGGTCGGGCAGTCGGTCTCGCTCGACGAGCTCGTCGAGCGACTCGTGGCGATCGGGTACGAGCGCGTGGAGCAGGTGGAGGAGCGGGGCGATCTCTCGGTGCGCGGCGGCATCCTCGACGTCTATCCCTCGACGGCCGACCTGCCGGCCCGGATCGAGCTGTTCGGCGACGAGATCGAGAGCATGAGGGCCTTCTCGCCCTTCACGCAGCGCACCATCCGTCCGATCAGCCGCCTGGTTGCGTGGCCGGCCGCAGAGCACACCGGCGACACGATGGACCCGCTCTCCGAGCCGGCCGTGGCCGATGCCGTCGTCGTGCGCCTGGCTCCGTCCGAGCATCCGGCCGCCCTGCGCGAGGCGGCGGAGCGCCTGGAGGACGAGGCGGCGGCCGGCGCCCTCTCCGACCCCGCGGTGGTGGAGGAGGAGCTCGCGGGACTGGCCGCGCTCGAGTTGGCGCCGCCCTCTGGCGCCGGCGGAGCGCCGTTCGACGCGATCGAGGCCCGCTTCACGACCCGGTCGCCCTCCGAGGCCGAGGCAGAGCTCGGCAGGCTCGCACGGGCCGGTCTGCGGGTGGTCGTCGGGTTCGCGCGGCGCGGGGACATGTCGCGGGCGATGGCCCGGATGGAGCGTCTGCGCCCGGAGGAGGTCGAGCCCGGAGCGCTGCCGTCGCCCGGATCGATCGCTGCGTCGGTGATGGCCGTGCGGGCCGGGTTCGTCTCGCGCGAGCTTGGCCTTGCGATCATCCCCGAGGAGCGCATCCTGCGCCGCAGCCGACCGGCCTCGCAGCGCGGGCCGGTGGTCGGGAAGCGCCTGGCCAGCTTCATGGACCTCAAGGTCGGCGATCACGTGGTGCACGAGGACCACGGCATCGGTCGCCTCACCGGCTTCGAGACCCGGACCGTGGCCGGCCTGACACGCGACTACCTGGCCCTGGCCTTCGCAGATGGCGACCGGCTCTACGTGCCCCACGACCAGCTCGACCGGGTGACGCGCTACGTGGGCTCCGACGGCTCGGCGCCCGCCCTCTCCAAGCTGGGCGGCAAGGCGTGGGATCGCATGAAGTCGCGCGCACGCGCGGCGGTGCGCGAGATGGCGGGCGAGCTCATCTCCCTCTACGAGGCCCGAGCGGCCGCGGTCGGCTTCGCCTTCCCGCCCGACGACGAGCTCACCCGGGAACTCGAGCGCAGCTTCGCCCACCGCGAGACGCCCGACCAGCAGCGGGCCATCGATGCGGTGGCCGACGACATGGAGCGGCCGCGGCCGATGGACCGGCTGATCTGCGGTGACGTCGGGTTCGGCAAGACCGAGATCGCCATGAGGGCGGCGTTCAAGGCGGCGGCCGCCGGCAAGCAGGTGCTGATGCTGGTGCCGACGACGATCCTCGCCCAGCAGCACCTTGCGACCTTCCGCGAGCGCTTCGGCGAACTGCCCGTGACCCTCGACATGGTGAATCGCTTCCGCACCCCGGCCGAGACCAAGGACGTGCTCGCCCGCTACCGGGACGGGCGCCTCGACATCCTGATCGGCACGCACCGGCTCCTGTCGATGGACGTCCAGCCCAAGGATCTCGGTCTCGTGATCGTCGACGAGGAGCAGCGCTTCGGCGTCGCGCAGAAGGAGTCGTTGCGACAGCTGAAGCTGCGGGTCGATGTGCTGGCGATGAGCGCCACCCCGATCCCGCGCACGCTCCAGATCTCCCTCTCAGGGCTCCGTGACATCAGCACGATCGAGACCCCGCCGGCGGGACGCCGACCGATCGCGACCCACGTGGGCGAGTACGACGAGGTCCTCGTGGCGGAGGCGCTGCGACGGGAGGCGGCGCGCGGCGGCCAGAGCTTCTTCCTCCACAACCGGGTCGAGACGATCCGGGAGGCGGGGGCGATGCTGCGTGGCCTGGTGCCCGAGCTCAGGTTCCTGGAGGCCCATGGCCAGATGGCCGAGCACGAGCTCGAGGACGTGATGCTCTCGTTCGTGCGGGGGGAGGCCGACGTGCTCGTGGCGACCACGATCATCGAGTCGGGCCTCGACATCCCCCGCGCCAACACGCTGATCGTGGATCGCGCCGACCAGCTCGGCCTGTCGCAGCTCTACCAGATCCGTGGCCGGGTCGGCCGATCCGATGTGACGGCGCACGCCTATCTGCTCTACCCCGACGCGGCCTCGCTGACGAGGGAGGCCTCCTCGCGCCTGCGCGCACTCGCCGACTACACCGAGCTCGGCAGCGGCCTCAGGATCGCGATGCGCGATCTGGAGATACGCGGCGCCGGCAACCTGCTCGGCGACGAGCAGAGCGGGCACGTTGCGGCGATCGGCTTCGAGCTCTACCTCGAGATGCTCAACGAGGCAGTCCTGCGCGGGCAGGGGCAGGCGCCCCCCGAGCGCGAGGTGCGGGTCAACATCGCCGTATCGGCCTACATCCCGACCGACTACGTGCCGCTCGAGACGGCGAAGATCGATCTCCATCGAAGGATCGCGCTGGCCGCCGACCTCGGGGAGATCTCCACCCTCCGAGATGAGATCGAGGACCGCTTCGGTCCGATCCCGGCGGCGGTCGAGTCGCTGCTGACCGTCCAGCGCGTCCGGGTGAAGCTGCGCGCAACCGGCGCCAGTCAGATCGCGGTCCGTTCGGGACGCGTCACGGTGGGCCCTGTGAGCCTGACGAGCCAGCAGCTTCGGGCCCTGCGGGAGGCCGAGCCCCGCGCGAACTACGCGGGCAGCGAGCAGGTGGTCTCCCTGCCCGTCGGCAGTGCGCCCTCGGAGCGTCTCGCTGCCGCCGAGGCCGCCTTGGACGCGCTCGCGGGAGCTACTCCCGTCGCCGCGTGACGCCGCGACTAAGGTCGGGCGGCCGCGCGGCCGACCTTCCCTAGCGCCCTCTCCAATCGCTTAAACCCGCCCTAACCGGGGCCCCGAAACGAGGTGCTACCATCGCCCCCGTCGTGACGAAGATCAACCGCAGATCGCCGCTCTTCGCGGGGTTCCTCGTCGGCCTCGCGGCCCTGGGGTCCACCGGTCTCCTCCTCATCTCGGGGTGTGGCGACGATCAGTCTTCGTCCCTCCCGGCAGGGGTGGTGGCGCGCGTCGGCGACGCTCCGATCAGCGAGAAGGAACTCGCGGCGACGATCGACCAGAGCCGGGCCCAGGCCAAGGAGCAGGGCCAGACCCTGCCGGCGGTCGGCGAGGACGGATTCGACCAGGTGCGCCAGCAGGCGCTCCAGCAGCTGATCCAGCAGGAGGTGGTCAGCTCCGAGGCCCGCAAGTGCGGCAAGCCGTGCGCTGTGAGCGCGAAGGCGATCAATCAGGAGCTCACCCGGATTCGGGACACGAACTTCAACAAGTCGCAGAAGGAGTTCGACGCCTTCCTCAAGAAGAGCAAGATCACGAAGGCCGGCGCCCGCGACATCGTCAGGAACCAGCTCCAGCAGCAGAAGCTGCTCGACCACGTCACCCGCGGGGTCCGCTTCACCGATGCGGAGGCGAAGGCCTACTACGAGGCCAACTCGAGTCAGTTCACGGTGCCGGCGGGCCGTACCGCGCGCCACATCCTGGTGGCGACGAAGGCCGAGGCCGACAAGATCCGGGCCGAGGCGACCCTCGCGAACTTCGGGGAGCTGGCCACGGCCAACTCGACCGACACCGGCTCAGCCCAGCAGGGCGGCGACCTCGGTCAGATCCAGAAGGGTCAGCTCGTCCCCGAGTTCGAGAAGGTCGCGTTCTCGCTGAAGGACGGGGAGATCTCGCAGCCCGTCAAGACCCAGTTCGGGTGGCACATCATCACCGTGGAGATCACGAAGGCCTCGACCACCTCGTACGCCGATGCCAAGGCGGGGATCAAGTCGAGCCAGCTGCAGGCGAAGCGCCAGACCGAGTGGACCAAGTGGGGCGAGGAGACGCTCAAGAAGGCCGAGGAGAGCACCGTCTACGCCGACGACAGCCTCAAGCCCCCGGCGACCACCGCGCCCGAGGCGCCGGTCACCGCTCCGACCGAGACTCCGGCTCCCTAGAGAAGGCTCCTCGTAGGGCGCAGCCGGTCGGCGCGCCCTACCGGTATCGAGCCGCGTAGGCTCCCACCCATGATCCGCGTCGCAGGCCTCGGCACGGGGGCGCCCGAATCCCTTCCGGCGGTCGCCCTCTCCGCCGCCGCCGAGGCCTCGCGAGTGATGGCTCCCGAGTTGGCGCCCGGGCTCCGTGCGGCTCTTGGTCCAATTGGACCCGAGCCGTTGGTCCAATTGGACCGACTCCCAGACGACGTGCTGATCCTCGCCCCCGACATCGAGGCCCATCGCATCGCGGAACGTCTCCCGCAGGCGAGCACGATCCCCGACCGGGACGCGCTGAGGGCCCGCGCCATCGGTGCCGAGGTGGCCGCACTCGCACAGGTCGGGATGCGCCTTCGCCGCGAGTGCCCGTGGGATCGTGAGCAGACGGCTGAGACGATCGTGCCCCACACGATCGAAGAGGCATTCGAGGTGGCCGACGCGATCGCGGCCGGAGGAGCCGGCCTCGCCGACGAGCTGGGCGACCTGCTCTTCCAGACGGTCTTCCTCGCCCAGCTCCTCGAGGAGGTTGGCGGAGCTGACCTGGCGACGGTGGCGCGAGGCCAGTGCGACAAGCTGATCCGTCGACATCCCCATGTATACGGCGACACCGTCGCCGAGACCGCGTCCGGTGTGGTGGACGTCTGGGAGAGGCGCAAGCGCGAAGAGCGAGCCGACCAGGGGATCTTCCACGAGCTTCCCCCAGGGCTGCCGTCTCTCGCGTTCGCCACGAAGGTCCAGAAGCGAGCTGCGGCCGTCGGCTTCGATTTCCCCGACGTGGCGTCATCGCTCTCGAAGATCGAGGAGGAGACGGCCGAGTTGCGGGTTGATCCGGGCCCTCGGGAGCTCGGCGACGTCCTGTTCGCGGCCGTGGGCGCGGCGCGGGCCGTGGGTGCCGATCCCGAGCTCGCCCTGCGGGCATCGGCTCAACGCTTTCGTGAGCGGGTGAGCCGGGCCGCTCAACTCGCCGCCGCGATTGGCGAGGAGTTCACTGGGCTCTCATCCGAGAGGCAGCTCCACTGGTATCAGGAGGCCAGGCGATGATCACCCGGACCGACGAGTGGAAAGCGCTGACCGCGCACGCATCGGCGGTCCGCGACCTGCACCTGCGCGAGCTCTTCGAGCGGGACTCAGGACGAGGAGTGGAGCTGACGCTCGACGTCGGCGATCTCCACCTCGACTACTCCAAGAACCGTGTCGAGCGGCGAACCCTGGCGCTCCTCGTCTCTCTGGCAGAGCGCGCCGGGGTGTCGCGCCGCGCCGACGCCATGTTCCGCGGCGACCGCATCAACGTGACCGAAGGGCGTCCCGTCCTGCACGTGGCGCTGCGCGCGCCCCGCGATGCGGTGATCGCGGTCGATGGTCACAACGTCGTGCCCGACGTCCACGAGGTGCTCGACCGTATGGACGATCTCGCCCACCGAGTGCGTTCGGGGGCGTGGGTCGGAGCCACCGGGAAGCGCATCCGCAACGTGGTCAACATCGGCATCGGCGGGTCGGATCTCGGTCCTGCGATGGCCTACCGCGCCCTCCGAGACATTGCCGACCCAGCCCTTCGCGTCCGCTTCGTCTCGAACGTGGACGGCAGCGACATCGGGGACGCCGTCGAGGGCCTCGATGCTGCGGAGACCCTCTTCATCGTCTCCTCCAAGACCTTCACGACCATCGAGACGCTCACCAATGCCCGCTCCGCGCGGGAGTGGCTGGTGAGCGCCCTCGGCGACCCGGACGCGGTGCGCCACCACTTCGTCGCCGTCTCCACCAACGCCGCCGAGGTCTCGGCCTTCGGCATCGACACGACGGACATGCTCGGCTTCTGGGACTGGGTCGGCGGCCGCTACTCGCTCGATTCGGCGATCGGGCTCTCGCTGGCGATCGCCATCGGCCCGGAGCACTTCCGGGAGATGCTCGCCGGATTCCACCTGATGGACGAGCACTTCCGAACAGCCCCTCTCGAAGCCAACATGCCGGTGATCATGGGCTTGCTCGGCGTCTGGAACTCGGAGTTCCTCGGAGCGCAGACCCACGCCGTGCTGCCCTACAGCGAGCGCCTCGGCCGTTTCCCGGCCTATCTCCAGCAGCTCGACATGGAGAGCAACGGGAAGTCGATCGACCTCCACGGCCGGCCGGTGGAGACCGGGACGGGGCCGATCGTCTGGGGGGAGCCGGGCACCAACGGCCAGCACGCCTTCTATCAGCTCATCCACCAGGGCACCCGTCTCGTGCCGAGCGACCTGATCGGCATCTGCCGACCGCATGCCGACATGGGCGACCACCACGATCTCCTGATGGCGAACCTCTTCGCGCAGGCGGAAGCCCTGGCGTTCGGCAAGAGCGCCGAAGAGGTCGCAGCCGAGGGCGTGGCTCCGCCGCTCGTGCCGCACCGGACATTCCCGGGCAATCGTCCGACCAACGTGATCCTGGCCGACGCTCTGACGCCGGCCGTCCTCGGGCAGCTCATCGCGCTCTATGAGCACAAGGTCTTCGTCCAGGGTGTGATCTGGGGGATCAACTCCTTCGATCAGTGGGGGGTGGAGCTCGGCAAGGTCCTCGCGGGCAGGATCGCCCCCGAGCTGACCGTCGCCGAGATGCCCGACCTGCGCCACGACAGCTCGACGAACGCCCTGATCCGCCGCTATCGCGCCCAACGAGGGAGAGACTGATGCAACTCGGGATGATCGGACTTGGCCGGATGGGGGCGAACATCGTGCGTCGCCTGATGCGCGACGGGCATGAGTGCGTGGTCTTCGACCTGAACGCCGACGCGGTCGCCGAGCTTCAGGCCGAGGGAGCTGTGGGTGCGAGCTCGCTCGCCGACCTCGCCGGCAAGCTGACCGCCCCGCGCGCGGCCTGGATCATGGTGCCCGCCGCCTACGCGGGGGCGACGGCGATGGAACTCGCCGACCACCTGGAGCCCGACGACACGATCATCGACGGAGGCAACAGCTACTACCGCGACGACGTGGAGAGGGCGGCCGAGCTCGCGCCGCGGGGGATCCACTACCTCGATGTGGGCACCAGCGGTGGCGTGTTCGGGCTGGAGCGCGGCTTCTGCATGATGATCGGGGGCGACTCCGCTGCCGTGCAGCGCCTCGACCCGATCTTCCGCACGCTCGCCCCGGGCGTGGCGGCGGCCGAGCGCACCCCCGGCCGCAGCGGCGATCTCGCCCAGCCCGAGATGGGATATCTGCACTGCGGCCCGGCGGGCGCCGGGCACTTCGTGAAGATGGTCCACAACGGCATCGAGTACGGGGTGATGGCCGCCTACGCCGAGGGCATGGCCATCCTGGAGAAGGCGAACGTCGGCGCGGCCGAACAAGTGCATGATGCCGAGACCACGCCGCTGCGCGATCCCCAGTACTACCGCTACGACATCGACACCGCCGCAGTCGCCGAGGTCTGGCGGCGCGGCAGCGTCATCTCGTCGTGGCTCCTCGACCTGACCGCGATCGCGCTGAACGAGGATCCGGCACTCAGCGAGTTCAGCGGGAGGGTCTCCGACTCGGGCGAGGGGCGCTGGACGGTGATGGCGGCGGTGGACGAGGGAGTACCGGCGCACGTTCTCACCGCGGCGCTCTTCGAGCGCTTCAGCTCGCGCGGCGAGTCGGACTTCGCCGACAAGCTTCTGTCCGCCATGCGCAAGCAGTTCGGCGGGCATCACGAGAAGCCCGCCTCCTGAGCGTCCCGTAGACACCTCGTGGAGACGACGACCAAGAGGTAGGCAACGGCACCGGGGCCGGGGACGGCCCCGGGAGTCAGGGGGATCGGCCGAGGCCCCGGGCGTGGCTGCGGGCCAGGCTGGTCCGTTCTCGCGACACGACCCCGGTGGGCTCGGCCGGTGTGTCGGGGCGTGTTCGCCGGGGTGTCCAATTGGACCTCGACGTCTCGCCCAATTGCGACCCGAACAGGCACCGGGGAGGCCCGGTTCCGGCACACGTTCATCGCCACCGGATCCTCGTCCTCTGCCAGTCTCGAGGTGTGGCGCGCAGCTTCTACAAGGGTGAGCCACTCGGAAAGACACCGGCATGCGCGATCTGCGTCGGGGCGGGTCGAGGGACGCGGGCCGAGTTGCACCTCCCCTGTGGCGTGCGGGTATGGCTCTGCGAGGCCCATCGTTCGGACGAGTTCATCACCCGGCGGGCGGGCCGGGATCTGGTGGCGTCCCTGTTCCACGCCTGGTCCTCGGCGGGGTGCCTGACGGCGTCGCGCTCGCGGGCGCTCGATCTACATCGGGCCCGCCTCACGGGGCCGCCACCGGTCCACCATCGCCCGGGCTCCTACTCCTGGGCAGCCCTCCGGGCGGAGGCGGAGGCGGCGTTCGCGGCCGGCGAGCCTCCGGCGCGTGCGATCGGTCGCCTTCGCACGCGCGCTTCCGCCCGGGGCGAGGCTCGTCCGCCCTCCACCCGCACCATGCGCCGGTGGTTCCGGGAGGGGCGCTGGCTCGAGCCCGGTGGATCTCCGCGCTCCCCCTCCCCGGGCCCGGACGGGCCCGGGGAGCCTCCGAGGTCACGGCAGGGGCGTCGCCCGGTCGGGGGCGGGCCCCGTGACGGGGGCGTTGGCCGTCAGGTAGGCGATGAAGGCGTCCAGGTCGCCACCCCCGCCGATCCGGTCGGTGCCCTCGGTGAGGACCGTGAACCCGTCCCCACCGTCGGCGAGGAACGAGTTCACCGTCACCCGGTAGGGCGCGGCCGGATCGATCGTCGTGCCGTTGAGCCTGATCGATCCGGGGTCGATCTTCTGGCCGATCGGTGCGGAGCGAGACCATTCGAAGGTCACCCCGTCGGAGATCCCGAGGTGGAGGAACGGTGCCCGCGGCGGCGTCGCCCACTGCTGCTCGAGCAGGGTGTCGATCTGCGCCCCGGTCAGCGTCATCGAGACCAGCAGGTTGCCGAAGGGCTGGACTGTGAAGGCTTCTCCGTAGGTAACGGCCCCCGGCGCCTCCCCCGCAGGCGAGGGGGCGAAGCTCAGGTCGGCCCTCACGCCCCCGGGGTTCATGAACGCCATCACCGCCGCACCGTCGGCGGCACCGGCGGTGGCCGCGAGCTGCGCGTCGGCGATCAGATCGGCGAGCGACGACTCGGTGTCACGGGTGACGCTGCGTGTGATGTCGGCGGTGATCGACCCCACGAGCCGGTTCGCGATCGGCGCCGAGAGAGCGTTCCACTTGGCGATGGTGGCGGTCTGGACGGGGTCGGCGGCCACGTCGCGGGTGACCGCGTGGTTGACGGCCGTCACCGACGGGCGCACGACATCCCGGGTGCGGCGGTCGAGCTGGAGCTCGGTCTCGGTGATCACCCGTCCGTACGACGATGCGCTGGTGACCCATCGCGGGTTGCCCGCCGGATCGGGCACATTGCAGGTGTAGGGCCGATGCGTGTGGCCGGTCACGACCAGGTCGATCGAGGGGGCGAGATCTGTGGCGATCTGGACGATCGGCCCCGACAGGTCGGCCGCTCCGCCGGCGTTGCAGGCGTAGTCGAACGGCGCGCCGGACGGCGGCAGGCCGCCCTCGTGCAGCAGCACGACGATCGCCTTCACGCCCCGGCGACGGAGGTCCCGGGCTGCCGCGTTCGCGGTGAGGACCTCGTCGGCGAACTCCACATCACGGATGCCCGACTGGGCGACCAGCGTGGGAGTGCTCTCGAGGGTCATGCCGATGAACCCGACCTTGATGCCCGCCACCTGTCTGATCGTGGTGGGGGGAAGCACGGTCCGGCCGGTCGAAGCGTGGCGCCACCAGCTTCCGTAGCGTCGTGCCCCGGCCGGCGAGGGGATCTGCGCGCCCTTCCGGTAGGTGACGTTGGCGGCGAGATAGTCGAAGCCGCTGCCGGAGTAGCCGTCGGGGTCGAAGCAGCCCTCCACCGGGTGGCAGCCGCCGTACCGGATGCGCAGCAGCTCCGGCACTCCCTCATCGAACTCGTGGTTGCCCACGCTGCTGATGTCGAGGCCGAGCGTGTCGAGGGTCTCGATGCTCGGCTCGTCCTTGAAGAGCCCCGACAGGAACGGCGAGCCGCCGATCAGATCGCCTGCCGCCACCGTGAGGCTGTTCCGGTGCCCCTCACGGAGGGTCTTGAGGTGGGTCGTGAGGTACTCGACGCCACCGGCGGGGACGGTGGTTGGCGGGGTGCCGGGGGCGGTGGTGAGCAGACCGTCGCTGCCGCCCGGGGGACTGAGGTGACCGTGGTAGTCGTTGAAGGAGAGGATCTGGAGGTCGACCGTGGTCGGCCGCCCCTTCGCCGCGAGGGCCGACGCGCCCCCCGGTCCGAGCCCCGCCACTGCGGCGGCGAGCGTAATCGCGCCGAGGCGCCTGAGACGTCTGCCACGCGTGGTTCTCATGTGGTCTCCCAACAGCGATGGCGGGCTCGTTCGCCGCGACCCTACCCCGGACGTCCGTCGCGGTCTGCAGCCGGGGAGCCGCTCCGGGCGGTTCTCACAAGTCCTGGCGCTCCAGGTTCAGCAGGAACCGCTTGCGGTCGAGGCCGCCGGTGTAGCCGCCGAGGGCTCCCCCGGTACGCGTGACCCGATGGCAGGGGATGACGATGGGGATCGGGTTGCTGCCGAGGGCGTTGCCGGTGGCCCGGGCTCCACGCGGGTTGCCCACCTCCCGCGAGACCTCCGCGTAGCTGAGGGCCTCGCCGTACGGGATCTCGCTCGTCCGTTCGAGCACCGCGCGCGCATAGCCGGAGATGAGCGTCCAGTCGACGGGGATCTCGAAACGGCGACGCCGCCCCGAGAAGTACTCGTCGAGCTCGCGCCGGGCGGGGTCGAGACGCGTCGGCGCTTCGAGGATCCGCGGAGAGATCCGCGCCGCGATCTGCGTGAGCTTCTGCTCGACCGAGTCGTCGGTGTAGCTGAGCATCACCAGCCCCCGCTCGGTCGCGAGGGCGAGCAGCGGCCCGAGCGGCGAATCGACCGAGGCCCAGGCCACGTCGATCAGCCCGTCCCGCCCCGCTCGCTCCGCGAGCCTCTGCGCCGCGCGCGCCGCGGCGTCGACCACCGGCCGGCCACCGCCGGCGCGCAGGGCCGTCGTCAGATCATCGTCCATCCCACACCGTCCTCAGTCGCTGGATTCCCTCGAACGCACTGCGCCGCGCCGCATCCTCACTGCATTCCATCGCCCTGCCCACCGCGGCGTAGGTGAGATCGCCGGCATAGCGCAGCGTGACCGCCGCCCGCTGGCGCGGCGGCAGGGCGCGCACCGCCGCCCACAGAGTGGGGTCGGACGGGGTGGGGCCCGGATCGGCCGGGAGATCGTCCGGCTCGGCGAGCGCCTGCGGGCGGCGCCGGCGGGCACGGACGCTGTCGATCGCGGCGCGGCGGGCGATCGTCAGGATCCACCCGCGCAGGTTGCCGTCGTCGGTCGCCTCCGGGTAGGCGCGCAGCGCCTTGATGAAGGTCTCCTGGAAGCAGTCGTCGGCGTCATCGGGTCCCACCAGTCCGATCAGGACGCGGTAGACCACCTCGCGCTCACGCTCGAGGAAGACGGAGAAGGGGGGAGGAGGCATCGCTCAGGGAACGTACGCCGATGCCGTTTCGTGAGGTGCGCGAGCCCTCCCGCCGGATAGACTCGACGCCGCCTTCCGCCCCCGACCCGGAGCGCCAATGAGCCAGATCGCGTCCGTCCACGCCCGACAGATCCTCGACTCGCGGGGCCAGCCCACGGTGGAGGTCGAGGTCGGCCTCGTCTCCGGCGCGGTCGGCCGGGCCGCCGTTCCCTCCGGTGCGAGCACCGGGGCGTTCGAGGCGCTCGAGCTACGCGATGGCGACACGTCGGTCTTCGGCGGACGCGGGGTCATGAAGGCGGTGGCGAACGTCGAGGACGAGCTCGCCGGGGTGCTCGTGGGCAAGGACGCAGCGTCCCAGGCGATGATCGACCGGACGATGATCGAGTTCGACGGCACGCCCAATAAGGCGCGCCTCGGCGCCAACGCGATCCTCGGGTGCTCGCTCGCGGTGGCCGCGGCCGCGGCGAGCGACGCGGGGCTCCCCCTCTACCGCTACATCGGCGGCGCCCGTGCCAATCGGCTGCCCGTCCCCCTGATGAACATCCTCAACGGCGGAGCGCACGCCGACAACTCGGTCGACCTGCAGGAGTTCATGGTCGCGCCCATCGGCGCCAGGACGCTGGCCGACGCGGTGCGCATGGGGGCGGAGATCTACGGTGCGCTGAAGTCGGTGCTCCGCGGACGGGGGCTGGCGACCGGCGTGGGTGACGAGGGTGGCTTCGCTCCCGATCTCGATTCCAACGAGGCCGCCCTCGCCATCATCATGGAGGCGATCGCGGCGGCCGGCTACACGGCCGGCGAGGACGTCGCCTTGGCGCTCGACCCGGCCACGACCGAGTTCTATCGCGACGGCGCGTACCACCTGGAGGGCGAGGGGCGGATTCTCGACTCCTCCGAGATGGTCGAGTACTGGGCTGATCTCGTGGAGCGCTATCCGATCGTCTCGATCGAGGACGGCATGGCCGAGGAGGACTGGGACGGATGGGTGGCGCTCACGAAGCGGCTCGGGTCACGCGTGCAGCTGGTGGGCGACGACCTCTTCGTGACCAACTCCCAGCGTCTCCAGAGGGGCATCGATCTCGGGGCCGGGAACGCCCTGCTCGTGAAGGTCAATCAGATCGGCACCCTCTCCGAGACGCTCGCCGCGATGGACCTCGCCAGCCGCTCGGGATACGCGTCGATGGTCTCGCACCGATCGGGCGAGACCGAGGACACCTTCATCGCGGATCTCGCCGTGGCAACCGGCGCCGGGCAGATCAAGACGGGGGCCCCGTCGCGCAGCGAGCGGGTGGCCAAGTACAACCAACTGATCCGGATCGAGGAGCAGCTCGGCCCCGCGTCCTCCTACCCGGGGCGGTCGGCCTTCCGCGCGTGACCACGCGGCCCCAGGCAGGAACGGGCGGCGAAACCCCGTACCCCATGGGGTACGGGGCCGGTGGGCCCGAACCGATCCAGCGGGGACGTCGCGATCCGATCCAGGCGCATCATTCTCGCGGGCCTTCTCACGGCCGTGGCGATCGGGTACTTCGGACCGGTCTCAGGCTATCTCGCCCAGCGCTCGGAGCTTCGCGACGAGAGCGCCAAGCTCGCGGTGCTGGAGAGGAGCCGCGACGCCTATCGCCGGCAGATCCGGGATCTCGACAAAGCCGACGTCCTGGAGGCGCGCGCCCGTGCGCTCGGCCTCATCAAGCCCGGAGAGCGCGCCTTCATCGTGCGTGGCGACCTCGAGCCACCGCCGCCCGCCGAGGGGCGAGACGATGACGGCGGACCGCTTCGATGGATCACCGGGGTCTTCTGACCGGAGAGCCGTGGCCGCGCTCATCGGGCGCGAGCCGTTCACCGATTTCCACGTCGCGGTGCGCTGCCCTCACGGCGGGCCGGCGGTGGTGCGCAACGCGCCCGTCGACCTGCGCGGCAAGCCCTTTCCGACGCGGGATTGGCTCGCGTGCCGGGCCCTCGGGGAGGCGGTCAGCCGCCTGGAGGCCTCGGGGGGGGTGCGCATGCTGGAGGCGGACCCCACGATGCACGCCCCGCTTGCGGCGGCCAACGCACGCCACCAGGAGCTCCACGCCGGCTATCGGGTGGCGGGGAGCGGCGATCCGGAGCACGTCAAGTGCCTCCACGCCCACCTCGCCTTCGGGCTCGGCGAGGGCGGATCGCCCGTCGCCGACTGGATTCTCGAGCACTCGGGCGCCGAGTGGCCCGCGGTGTGCTGCCTCGAGCGGCTGTCGGCGGGGCCCGAGCGGTGAGCACTCCCGACGCCGAGCTCGGCGTGGCGCGGTTCTCGTGGGACGACGGTCTCTCGCGCATCGCCGAGCCGGTCGCGCCGCGGGTCGCAGCCGACCGGCGGAGGATCATGGCCGCGGTTCACGATGAGCTGCGCCGCCGCCTGGGAGTCACCTTCACGATGATCGAGCTGGCGCGCGTCTACGAAGGTGCCCCGTCGTGGTATCTCGATCTGGCCGTCCGCACCGCCCCCAAGGTCCCCGACGCGTGGGATCCCGAGGTGACGCTCGATGCTGCCTTCGCGACGTACGCGCGCGGCGCCTCGGACGCCCGTCGATGAGCACCGAACCCAGCCCGAGACCGCGCCCTCCCCGCCGCCCGCCACGGCGCAGGATCCCGCTCACGGTCGCGGTGATCCTCATGGGGCTCGCTCTCGTGGCCGGGATCGTCGTGGGCTACGCGGCGCGTAGCGATCCGCCCCCCGGTGGGCTCATCACCGAGACGCGCGAGCTCCCGGTGGTGACGGTCACGGTGCCCGCAGCTCCGTAGCCGTCGCCTCGGCCGGGGCCGGGGCCGTCCATATCCCGGCGAGCTGCGGATCCAGCGTCTCGCCGCGTTCGATGAGGGCGTGGATCTCGGGAAGGGATTCACGGTTGAGGGAGATGTGGCGCTGCCCCACGCTCGGCTTCTCCACGAGCACGCCGGCCCGCAGGAGCGCCTCGACCACCTCCTTGGCATCGCGCTTGTCGTGGTCCGGAAGGCCGCGGGTGAAGTGGCCGATCTCGGTGTGGTGACCGCCGATCTTCCCCTTCTGCAGCAGTCTCCGGAGCACGCGGCGGGCATGGCGCCTCCGTGGGCACGCGTCGTCGTCGATGGCGAGGCGCGGCGCGCGCTCGCTCGTCGTCGGCGACGGCTCGGCGGCGCAGCCCAGGTCGCGCAGCGAGCGCACCAGGTCGACCGGTTCGTCGGGGACGGCGGTGGTCGGTAGACCGTGCCGATGGAGGGCGATGAGGGCCCGCACCGGGTGCAGGGAGAGCCCGCGCCCGAGGGCCACGAGCCCACGGCCGCGGGCTTCGGGATCGGGGCCGAGGGCGATCTGCGGCCCACCGAGTGCGATGCCCGAGGGGAGCGTCGCCATACGGGCGCGGCCCGGCGCCGGATGGGCCTCCTCGATGGCCTCCGACGAGAGCTCCTCGGCCATCCCGGGGGCGATGAGGCAGGCGTATCCGCGCCAGTCCTCGAGGCGGAGGGTCGCGGGATCCGCGCCGAGATCGAGCGCCGCCACGATGCTGCGCGCGAGTGCGGCCGCCGGCCCGCGCGGCGCGAAGCGGGCGGCCTGCGCGGAGGTGATCGGCAGGGCCCAGGCCGGCTCGTCCCCCGCCGTGCGCCCCTGCCATGCCCAGAGCGTGTACCCGGAGCGGCTCATCACCCCGGCTGAGGCGGCGAGCGTCTCGAGCGCGGCTTCGTCGGGTTCGCCACGCTGCCAGGCGACGAGGCCACGAGCCACCTCCGCCGGGTCGCGGGCGAGGTCGCCCAGTGTCACGTCGCTCGTCGCCATCCGCCAACCGTAGCGCCGCGTGCTCGCGGGCGCCGCTCCGGTTCAGCCGGGATCCGGTCCAGGCGTGGCGAGGCCGCGGGTGGTCGAGGAGAACGACGAGTTCGCGCGATACGCCCAGGCCAGGACCTCGGCGATGACCTCGTAGAGCTCCGGAGGGATCAGGGTGTTGAGGTCGAGGATCGCCAGCGCTTCCACCAGGTCGGGGTCCTCGCGCATCGGGAGCCCGTGCTCGCGGGCCAGAGCGATGATCCGCTCGGCGGCTCCACCCGTGCCGGCTGCCGTGATCCGGGGTGCGGGAGCCTCCTCGCTGCGGTAGCGCAGCGCCACGGCCGCCGGCCGGCGGGGCGGCGGAGTCATGCGCGCAGGTCCAATCCGGACGCGGGTGGCGGGGCTAGCAGTCGTTCTGGCGCGGGTCCGGCCAGACGCTCGACGCGTACCGCGACGGCGGGCGCCGACCGGCGTAGCGCCTCTGCGAGATCCTCGGTCTGGGTCGAGAGGAACGCCCGCACCTCGTCGGAGTCGACGCGGATCGTCGCGTCCACGCCCGTGGCGCCGGCGCTCGCGTCGATCATCACCGGCCCGAGCGCCGAGAGGTGGAGCAGGAAGGCCAGTCGTCGCGGCCGGCCTTCGCCATCGGGGCCCTCGTGCCCCCCGTCGGGCGCCACCCGTACCTCGGCGGTGCCCCCGCCGGGAAGTGGGACCTGCAGGTAGGCGCCGTTCTGGCTCGAGGGGTCGGCGGCCTGTGCGTTGAGTCCGCCGCCGGCCGTGCTCGCCGCGGCGGCGGCGAGGGAGGGCCCCGCCAGGCTCTGGGCCGTGAGCGCATCCGACAACCCGGACGCTGCCCGTCCGAGCGACGGATCGACTCCGGGGTGGTCGGCCAGGGCGAGCAGGAGCGAGCGCAGCGGAGCGTGCCCCGGCGCCGATCCCGCCGCCAGGCGCGCTTCGAGGCCCATCCCGAGCTCTGCGAGCGCCAGGCGCAGCGCGTGCGGTCGGCCATCCACCGAGCCGGTCTCGATCGACCGCGCGCTCTGCGTGAGCGCGTCGACCAGGCTCGCGAGCGACGTCGCCGCGGCCGGAGGCGCAGGGGGTGCGGCCGAGGGGGCGGAGGCCCCGGCGATCGCGGTCTGCGCGGACGGGGTCCCGGTCTGGGGAGCGGCTCCGGCACCGCCCTGAGCCGGAGTCGCACCCGACGCCGTCGCGACGCCCGGCGATGCGGCTCCGGTGGGTGTGGCCGCTGTGCCGGAGGGCGCGGGGATCGGCGACGCGGCGCCCGCCGCCGGGGCGGCGGTCGCCGCGGGAGCGGCCGTCGCAGCGGTGCCCGGCTGGCCAGGGGTCGGGGCGGCAGCCGCTCCCTGGGGGGTTGCCGTGCCGGCGGTCGGGCCCGCGGCCGAGGCCGGTGAGGGCGCTGCGGCCGGCGCTGCGCCGGGGCTCGCGGCCGGGGAGCCCTGGGCCACGCGAGCAGCGGCGGCGTCGAGGAGGTTCGTCAGGGAGCGGCCGAGGGGCGCTCCCTCGATGAGCTGGGCCAGCCCCGCGACGGTTCCCTGTGTCGTGGGCAGGCCGGCCGCCGCGAGCCGAGCGAAGGCGGCGGCCTGCGACGGGGTGGTCACCCCTGCCGCCGCCGCGCGGGCGGCGAGCGCGGCCGCTCCGGCCCCGGTCGGCAGGTCGGCACCCTGCTCGGCCAACGCGGCGAGCAGGGCCGCGGCGGCCGAGGGCGGTATCCCGGCCCCGGCGAGCGCCGCCGCGGGGCTCGCCGGCGTTCCCGTGCCCCCGGCGGTCCTCTCGGGAGCCACCCGCAGGGTGACTCGGTCGGCGGCGGCCTGATCCACGACCAGACGCAGGGTCTGACCGGGTTCGAGGGGGAGGTCGCTCGCGGCGGTGACGAGACCTCCGGCGAGGGCCAGCTCCACCATTCCCGCCTGGATGCTGATCACGCGCGCGGCGAGGGCCTGCCCCGGCGTGACCAGCAACGGCTGGCCCGACACGGCGAGGGCGCCTCCCGCGCCGCCGCCGCTCGCGGGAGCGCCGGCAGCGGGGGGCGGTGCGACGGGCGTGGTGTTCGTCGATGAGGCGGGGACGGCGGAGGACATCCCACTCTTCGTCGTCTCCGATGGCCCCGGCCTGAAGCACCCGGGGATCAAGTGCCGCCGCGAGGGTGCCGATACAGACCGCGAGAAGGGAATCTCCACGGAAGGCCGGGAGTGATCAGAGGCATCTACATCGCCGCAACCGGGCTGCTCGCCGAGAGCGCGCGCCAGGACGTGATCGCCAACAATCTGGCGAACGCGACGACGACCGGCTTCAAGCGCAGCGAGTCAACCGCATCGCCCTTCGGGAACATGCTGCTGCGCAACATGGGGGTTCCCGGACAGCCGGAGGTCGGCCCGCTCGAGATGGGCGCGCAGGTCAACGGCATCACGAGGATCGACGCCCAGGGGCCGCTGCGGTTCACGGGCAACAGGCTCGACATGGCGTTGGTGGGCACCGGTTACTTCACGATCGATGCACCCAACGGCCGTCGCTACACGCGTGACGGGTCGTTCGGGCTGGACTCCAAGGGCACCCTGGTGACCAAGGAGGGGGCACCGGTTCTCGGGGCCACCGGTCCGATCACTGTGTCGGGTGGAGATCTGCGGATCGGCTCGGACGGAACGATCACACAGGGCACCGCGGTTCGCGGCAAGCTCCTGCTGACCGCTCTCGACCCGACCTCGATCACGCAGGAGAGCAACGGCCTTGTCACAGGCACCGCACAGGGTGCCCCGTCGGCTCGCCTTCGCCAGAACCACCTGGAGGGGAGCACGGTGAACGTGGTCTCCGAGATGGTCGATCTGATCCGCGTGATGCGGTCGTTCGAGGCGAACCAGAAGGCAGTGCTCGCACACGACGAGGCCCTCCAGGCCTCGCTGACGAAGGTGGGCGGAACCGGATAGCGGAGAGCCACGACGCGAGCAGATGACCTGAGCCGGACCGCCCCGAAGTGGCGGAAGCTCCGGGAGCCCGACAGATCGACGGCCCCCGACCCCCGCACCACCCGCTCGCCTGAACTCTCCGCCCGGCTCCGCCGTCATGAACGACGACACGGAGGCTGATGGCAGATGATGGATGCGCTGTACGCGGCTGCCACGGGCATGATGGCCCAGCAGACCAGCATGGATGTGGTCGCCAACAACCTGGCGAACGCCACCACTGCGGGCTTCAAGCGCGACCGGATGGATCTGGTCAACCTGGAGTATCAGCCCTTTCGCCTCCCCACCGGTCGTGACGACCAGGTCGGCCTCGGGGCCGCACCGGGCCAGATCTCCAAGGAGCACGCGCAGGGCATCATCCAGAACACCGGTCGCGGCATGGACGTGGCGATCGAGGGCGACGGCTTCTTCCAGGTGACGCGCTCGGACGGCACGCTCGGCTACACCCGCGCCGGCAACCTGCAGATCGACGCCAACGGGCGCATCGGCCTGCCGACCGGCGAGCTGCTGCAGCCGCGCATCACCGTCCCCCCCGGCGCCTCCGAGGTGACCATCGGCCCCGGCGGCGGCGTCAGTGCCACGGTCAACGGGGCCATCACCAACTTCGGCAGGATCAACACGGCCACCTTCGCCAACCCGGCCGGGCTCCGGTCGGCGGGCAACAACATCTTCGAGGCCACCGCCAACTCGGGCAGGGCCGACCTCGGCGCTCCGGCAACGGGCAACCGTGGTGCGGTGGCCCAGGGCTTCCTCGAGGGGTCGAACGTGAACGTCGGCACCGAGATGATCTCCCTCATCGTCACTCAGCGCGCCTTCGAGGCCTCCAGCAAGGTGGTCACGGCCAGCGACGAGATGATGGGCATGGCGAACGGTCTGCGCCGATGATCGTCCCCGTCCCACCCAGCAGCGGCGCCATCGCGAGCGCCGCATCCCCTCAGGCGATCACCCCGACCGCCCCGGCCGACCCCGCCATCCGCGAGGCCGCCGAGGGCTTCGAGGGGATCTTCATGAGCATGCTCGTGGAGGAGATGATGAAGGGCACCCAGGTCTCCGAGGGCAACCCGGTCTACAGCGGCCTGATGACCCAGAAGCTCGGCGACGAGCTCGCCCGGTCCGGCGGAATCGGCCTCGCCGACATCCTCGAGCGCCAGCTCGGCGGTGGCGGCCTGCCCGCCGCGGGCGGCGCGTCATGAGCCCGGTCCAGCAATGCACCGGGTGCGGCGGTCTCTTCCCGTTCCTGCCGCGCGGGCTCTGCGCCGACTGCATCGATGTCCGCGAGGAGCGTTTCCAGGCCGTGCGGACGTGGCTGGCCGACAACCCGGCCGCGTCGCTCGCCGCCGCATGTCAGGCCACCGGAGCGGAGATGCGCCTCGTCGAGGAGTTCGTCCGCGAGGGCCGCCTGGAGTTCTCGGGCGGGGTGACGCCCTCGATCGACGCCCTTCGCGACCGCGAAGCCCTGCGCGCACAGATCGCAGCCGAGCTGGCGCGCGAGCGCGAGAGCGCCCCGGTGGCATCGACCACTCCCCGCCCCCGCGGCATGTGGAGCCGCCCCTCATGAGCCGGTCCACGGTCATGGAGCTGGTGGAGCGACTCGACGAGGCGATTCTCGTTCAGGCGCGGCTGCTCGAGCTGGTCACGCGCCAGCGTCCCGAGATCGTGGCGGGGCGCCACGTGGTGGTCGATTCCATCGCCGTCGAGATCGAGACCGAGGTGCGCCGCCTCTCCGCCATCGAGCGGGCACGCGGCGCCGCGGCCGAGGTGCTGGCCGACGAGCTCGGCCTCGCGGCGACGCGCTGGTCGGCTCTGCGCGAGGCGCTCGATCCCTTCGAGCGCGCGCTCATCGCGCCCCGCATCGAGCGGATCGAGTCGCTCGTGCGCGATCTCGAGCTCGCCAACGCGGTCAACGGACAGCTCGTGCGCCAGGAGCTCAATCTGCTCGACCTCTCCGTGCGCAGCCTCGCCACTCCGGATGCGCGCGCCACGCACCGCGAGTACACGGCAGCCGGCTCACGCGCCGGCAGCCCGGCGTCCGGTCCCCTCCTCCTCAACACGGCGGCCTAGTCATGGCATCGACTTTCTTCGGTCTCAACGTCGCCCTCAGCGGGGTCCTCACCCAGCAGAGGGCCCTCAACACGGTCTCGCACAACCTGACCAACGCGACGACGCCGGGATACTCGCGCCAGCGCGTCGACCAGTCGGCCGCGACCCCCTTCAGCTACCCGGGCCTCAACAACCCGGTGGGGCCGGGCCAGCTCGGCACCGGGGTGGTCGCCACCCAGTACGCGCGACTGCGCGACCAGTTCGCCGACCTCAGCTACCGGAGCGGGACCTCGGACCTCGGCCAGTTCCAGGCGACCGCCGACTCCCTCTCGAACATCGACACCGTCATCGATGAGCCCGGCGACACCGGCCTCACGCACCTCCTCGGCGCCTTCTGGGCCGGCTGGCAGTCGCTCTCGACCAACCCCGACTCGGCAGCCTCGCGGGAGGCGGTGCGCCAGGCCGGGGTGTCGCTGGCGGACGGCTTCGGCGACCTCAACGCGAAGCTGGTGGCCGCCCAGTCGGAGGCAGACCAGCGCATCGCGCTCGGCGTGGCCCGTGTCAACGAGCTCGGCGCGCAGGTGAACGAGCTGAACAAGCAGATCGCCCTGGTCGTCGCGGTCGGGCAGGAGCCGAACGACCTCCGCGACCAGCGCGATCTCCTGATCGACAAGATCTCCGCCTTCACCAGCGTCTCGGTCACCCCGCCGGGGGCCAACGGCAAGGTCTCGATCGCCATCGGCTCACAGCTGCTGGTGGACTCGGGGACCGACACCGTCAACGCCCTCGCCATCGACGCGGCGGGCGCCGCGACCGTCAACGGCGTCCCCACCACGGTCGCCAGCGGGAGCCTTCGCGGCTCGCTCCAGATCCGCGACACGGTGATCGGCGGCGCCACCGGCTACATCGCTCAACTCGACGCGCTGGCGGCGTCCCTCGCCGGCTCGGTCAACGCGCGCCACGCGGCCGGATTCGGTACCGACGGATCCACCGGCAACGCCTTCTTCGCGGGAACGACCGCGGCCACTCTCGCCCTGTCGGCGGCGGTGGCCGGATCGGTGAACGCGATCGCCGCCAGCGACACGGCGGCCAACCTTCCCGGTGGCTCCGACAACGCCGTGGCGCTCGCTCAGCTCCAGTTCGTGGTCCAGGCCGTCGGGGCGTCCACGACGACGCTCGACGGCTTCTACCAGCAGCTCGTGGCCAAGGTCGGCGTGGACACCGATCAGGCGACCCGCCTCGCGCAGGTCCAGACGGGCGTGCTCGCGGCGGCCGAGACGCGCCGCGCGGCCACGAGTGGCGTGAACATGGACGAGGAGATGTCCGACATGGTCCGCTTCCAGAAGTCCTACAACGCCGCCGCCAGAATGGTCACGACGGTCAACGAGATGCTCGACACCATCATCAGTCGGATGGGTCTGGTGGGTCGATGATCTCGCGGATGAGCTCGGACCAGGCGGTCCGCAACTTCCTCTCGGATCTCGAGGGCAACTACCGCTCGCTGTCGCAGTCGCAGCGCCAGGTGGCGACCGGCAAGCGCGTGCTCAGCCCCTCCGACGACCCGGTCGGAATCGCGATCTCCCTCGGGCTGCGGCGCGACCAGAAGGCCACGGAGGCGTGGGGGCGCAACATCGACGACTCCCTCACCTGGCTGAACACGACCGACCGCGCGCTCGAGCAGGCGCTCAGCGTGGTGCAGCGGGCCCACGAGCTCGCGGTGCAGGGCGGCAACGGCACGCTCTCGGTCCAGGCCCGTGGGCTCATCGCGGACGAGGTCGAGACACTCAAGGCCGCGTTCGTGGAGATCGGTAACAGCAGCGTCGGAGGCCGCTTCATCTTCGGAGGGACGGCCACCGATGTGCAGCCGTTCGACACCGTCAGCCAGACCGCCTCCGCTCCGATCAACGCGAACCTGATGAACCGCGAGGTCGCCCAGGGGCAGGTGATCAGCGTCAACGTCACCGCCGATCGGCTCCAGGCACCGCCGGGCCCGGCCGGCGACATCTTCACGGTCCTCGACGGTCTTGCCACGGCGATGCGCACGAACGACTCCGCCGGCATGGCCACCGCGCTCGACGCTCTTCGCGCTCATCAGACCAATGTCAGCGGCCTACGGGGCGAGGGCGCCGCCAAGATCAACCGTCTCGAGCTCACCGCGAGCCGCTACGAGACGCAGAGGATCGCCACCGGCGACCAGCTCTCGAGCATCGAGGACGTGGACATGGCGAGAGCCATCACCGAGATGTCGATGCGCGAGTCGGTCTATCGCGCCTCGCTTGCCGTCGGCGCGAAGGTGATCCAGCCCTCCCTTCTGGATTTCCTGAGATGACCGGGCGACGCGATCCTCAAGTCGCGCGGCACGGGTCCGATGAGCTTCTTGTGCACCTCTCCGTGTGGAGTGGTGCACCGACAGGAACACCGATCCGGATGATCGGTGAGCGGTACGTAGTGACACAGGACATGGAAGTCCCGTCGCAGGTCTACTCCGGGCATCCGCCCGCTACCGCCGGAATGGCGGATCGACTGGCGAGAAAGGACTTCTGAAATGGGTGTGCGGATCTACAACAACGTCGAGGCGCAGAACGCGCACCGGCAGTTGGTCAATACCAACATGAAGATCAGTGGTTCGATGGAGCGTCTCTCATCGGGTCTGCGTATCAACCGGGCCGCCGATGATGCGGCCGGCCTCGCGGTCAGCGAGGAGATGCGGACCCAGATCAAGGGCATGAGGGTCGCTTCCCGGAACGCCCTCGACGGCGTGAGCCTGGTGCAGGTGGCCGACGGCGCCCTCGGTGGCGTCAACGACATGCTCCAGCGCATCCGCGATCTGGCGGTGCAGGCGGCCAACGGCACCTTCACCGACCTCCAGCGCAACAACCTGGACCAGGAGGTCCAGTCGATCGTGGCCGAGATGGCCCGTGTCGCGTCTGACACCGAGTTCAACGGCATCAAGATCCTCTCCGGCTCCGTCGCCACCGCGGCCTCCGCCGTGACGCTGCAGGTCGGTGCCAACGGAGGCCAGGTGATCGCGTTCACCATCGGGACGATGACGGCCTCCGACCTCGGTATCTCGGGGATCGGCGTCTCGACCTCGGCCTCGGCCACCGGCGCGATCGCATCGATCGATGCCGCCATCCGCTCGGTCAACAGTCAGCGCGCCTCGATGGGTGCCATTCAGAACCGTCTCGAGCAGACGATCAGCCGGCTCGAGCTGACCTCGGAGAACCTCCAGGCCGCCGAGTCGCGCATCCGCGACGCCGACATGGCCGCGGAGATGATCGACTTCACCCGGAACCAGATCCTGCAGCAGTCGGGGACCGCCATGCTCTCGCAGGCGAACCAGGCACCGCAGAGCATCCTTCAGCTCCTCCAGTAGCGGTGGCAACCGGCAAGGACACCAGCGCGAGCACGTCCTCGGACGCCGCCTCCAAGGTCATCTCCGTCCCCTCGCAGGCGCTCGGCGCCATCGAGGTGCAGGTCGAGAGCCTCATCACCGTCCGCGAGCCGCTGGCGGGCTTCCCGGACTGCTGGTCGTACGCGCTCATCCAGCACGTGCGCCAGGACGGCACGGTGAGCCCGTCCGTGTTCTGGTTGCAGGCCGCCGAGCGGCCGTTCCAGGCCTTCGTCATCACGGACCCGTGGGGCATCTACGCCGAGTACGCACCGGAGATCTCCGATGCGGATGCGAACGAGCTGGAACTCGTCAACTTCGAGGACGCGCGCGTCTTCGCGATCCTCACCGTCCCGCGCACGCCGAGCGGGATCACCGTCAACCTGCGGGCCCCGGTCGTGGTGAACGTAGCCAAGCGGATCGGCAAGCAGGTGGTGCTCCTGAACGACGAGTACCACACCCGCCACATGGTGAACGGGCCCGTCGGATAGTCCATCCCAGCTCGTCTGGGATGGGCCGCCGGCTACTCCGGCACGGGGGGGCGACCCTCCGTGATCCGTCGCTGCAGCCAGGCGAGCAGACGCGCCCGGCGCTCGTCGTCGAGCCAGTTCTCCGCGGCGTGCTCCAGCCGCTCGATGGGCCCTCCGGCGCCGGCCATGGCCTGATTGCGGCCGGTCCGCCAGGCGATCCAGCCGACCAGGCGCTCGGCGTCGCCCTCTCCGATGTAGAGACGGCAGAACGTGATGAGATCTTCGACCGAGGCGCGCACGGACCGGCGAGGATAGCGAACATGTGTTCGTATATGCCATCTGCTCGCACCTTTCGCGAGAGGAATTCCGCACCCGCCGTGCAAGCCAGGAGGGTCCGCAGAGCGACGATGAGGGAGCTCGATCGTGAGCAGCCGTGGTCGAGGGCCGGAGTGGGACGACGAGGACGACTGGGACGATCGCGATCGTGATCGAGGCCGCCGCCGGCCACCGCCGCCCCCGGCGCGGACCTTCGGCCTGCCGATCGTCGCCGCCGCCCTCCTCGCCGGCCTGGTCATCGGCTTCATCGCGAGCTGCGGCGGTGGGGACACCAAGACCGTCACCGAGACGGTCACCGCGACCGCCCCCGACGCTGCCAGCGCTCCCTCCGCCGTCGCCCCGAGCGGGCCAGCCTCGCGCGCCACGATCGCCGTGGCGATCCTGAACGGCTCGGGCGAGAGCGGCCTCGCGGCCACGCGGGCCGAGAGCGTCCGCGCGCTGGGATACGCGAACGTCACCCAGGGCAACGCCCCGACGCCGGTCACCTCCGACCTGATCGTCTACCGCAAGGGCGCCGCCGCCCGCGCCGCCCAGGTGGCCGAGGATCTCGGGCTGGGTGCGCCGACGCTCGCGACGGCGGGCGATCCGATCCTCGAGGCCGCCCCCGACGCGTCGGTGTTCGTCGTGCTCGGACCGACGGGCGCGAGCGCTCCCGACACGGCGACGGGCACGACGGGCACGACGGGCTGACCCCACCCCGCCCCGCAGGGTACCGTGGCACCTCGGTTCGCGAGCAACGAGGAGGGGTGATGCCGGAGGTCGTCGTGGTGGTGCTGTCCCGGACCACGCCTGGCCGCGTCGAGGACGGGCTGGCCGCGTTCGCCGGGCTGGCGGCCGAGACCCACACCGAGGAGGGGTGCCTGGCCTTCGCGCTCCACCGTGCGCCGGACGACCCCGATCGGATCGTCCTGGTGGAGCGATGGGCGTCCCGCGCCGCGCTCGACGCGCATCTGGCCACCCCGCATCTGGCGGCCTTCCGCCGCGAGAGCGCCGAGATCTGGGCTGAGCCGGCGACGATCATGGTGCTCGACCCGGTTGCCTCCGGCGACCCGGCCAAGGGGCTGCTCTCGGGGGGCTGACGCCGCTCCCCGTGGGCTGCGGGGAATCCGAGCCCCCAGGTGGTGGACGCACCGGTTTCGCCGCGGGGCGGCCTGGCCGACGATGGGGCGGCAACCGGCGCCGGCGGCCCGGCGGTCGCGGCGCTCTGTCTTCGGGAGGACAAGATGACAGAGATGACGGTCGAGCCCGCATCCGCTCCGAGCGGGGAGGAGCTCCTCACCACAACGCGTTGCGTGCGCCGCCGCCTGGATCTCAGGCGGCCCGTGGCGCGCGAGCAGGTCGAACACTGCGTCGAGACCGCGCTGCAGGCGCCGACCGGCTCCTACAGCCAGATCGTGCGGTTCATCTGCGTCGCCGACCCCGAGCGTCGTGCCGCGCTCGGTGAGCTCTACCGCAGGGGCTGGGGCGTCTACGAGCAGACGCCGCTCTACGCCGGCGGACTGCCGATCCAGGATCCCGAGCTGAAGGCGATGTTGGCACGTGGCCTGCGCTCGGCCGAGTACCTCGTGGAGCACATGCACGAGGCGCCGGTCCTGGTGATTCCGTGCGCCGACCTGTCGCAGGGGATGGGCCCGGCGTTCGTCGCGGCCGGATACCGCCGCGAGCTCGTTCAGCCGGCGGTGCTGCAGGCCGCGATGTGGGGCTCGGTCATGCCCGCCGCCTGGAGCTTCATGCTGGCCGCCCGTGCGATAGGTCTGAGCTCCTGCTGGACCGTGGTGCACATGTTCTTCGAGCAGGAGGCGGCAGACCTGCTCGGAGTCCCCTTCGAGAGCGTGATCCAGGCGGCGATGCTCCCCGTCGGGCACACGCTCGGAGAGGGGTTCCATCCCGGCCCGCGCATGCCCGTGAGCGAGGCCGTGCACTGGGACCGCTGGTGAGGACGTCGCGTCCGGGGCGTTGACCCGCCCCGGACGCAGAGCCGTCCGGTGCCTCGTCGGGGAAGGGGCGACCCGGCCGCGGGGCCCGCCCCCGGGTTGAGCCGGCCGCGATCCTTCGCGGCCTCAACTCCATGACCTCCCTGCCGATGGGAGGCCATGGGTCTGAGACTGCTAGGCGATCGCTCGGCAGATGACACCGGCGGCGCGCCCGTGGGAAGCGGCGCCGAGGGTCCTGTTCGGCTGGTCGCGTTGCCCAGGATCAGCGATCCCCGCGGCAACCTGACCTTCATCGAGTCCGAGCAGCACATACCGTTCGACCTCCGGCGCGTCTACTACCTCTACGACGTGCCCGGTGGTGAGGGCCGTGGTGGGCACGCCCACCGTGCGCTGCAGCAGCTCGTGATCGCCGCGTCAGGGAGCTTCGACGTCGCAGTCGACGACGGCCTCCGGACGCGGGTCTTCTCCTTGAATCGCTCCTACACAGGCCTCTACATCCCGTCGATGGTCTGGCGTGAGCTGGCCAACTTCTCGTCCGGATCGGTGGCGCTGGTGCTGGCCTCGGAGCACTACTCCGAGGCCGACTACTACCGAGACTACGATGAGTTCGCGCAGGCGGCGCGCGCGATCCGATGAGCGTCGAGGCGCCCGCGGGCGTCCCGTTTCTGGATCTGCTGGCGGGCTACACCGAGCTCGCGGGCGAGCTCGATGCCGCCGCAGCCCGGGTGCTCGGCGGCGGCTGGTACGTGCTCGGCGCCGAGGTCGAGCGCTTCGAGCGGCGCTGGGCGGACTACGTCGGGGTGGCCCACTGCGTGGGTGTGGCCTCGGGCCTCGACGCGCTGCACCTGTCGCTCGTCGCGATGGGGGTGGGGGAGGGGGATGAGGTCATCGTGCCCTCCAATACCTACATCGCCAGCTGGCTGGCCGTGAGCATGGCCGGCGCCCGCCCGGTGCCGGTCGAGCCCGAGCCGGACACGGGGAACATCGACCCCGACCGGATAGAGGCGGCCATCACCGGGCGCACGCGGGCGATTCTGCCCGTGCACCTCCAGGGTCGCGCGGCCGCCATGGACGGCGTCCGGGCGGTTGCCGCTCGGCACGGCCTACGGGTGCTGGAGGACGCCGCCCAGGCCCACGGCGCGCGCCACCGGGGCGCGCCGGTCGGTGGACTCGGAGACGCCGGTGCCTGGAGCTTCTACCCCAGCAAGAACCTCGGCGCCTACGGCGACGGCGGCGCCGTGACCACCGCCGATCCCGCGCTCGCCGAGCGCCTGCGCTCGCTGCGCAACTACGGATCGCGTGTGAAGTACGTCAACGACGAGCGTGGCGTCAACAGCCGCCTCGACGAGCTCCAGGCCGCCCTGCTCTGCGAGAAGCTCGGGCTCCTCGACGAGTGGAACGCCCGGCGTGCGGAGATCGCCCGGATCTACCTGCAGCGATTGAAGGGCACGCCGCTGGCGCTACCGTCCGACGTCGACGGGCACGTCTGGCACGTCTTCGCCGTGCGGGGAGCGCGCCGCGACGCGCTCGCGGCCTATCTCGCCGAGCGGGGAGTGGGGACGCTGGTCCACTACCCGGTGCCCCCGCACCTCCAGGGCGCCTACCGCGACCTGGGCCTGCGGGAGGGGGAGCTCCCGATCGCCGAGGCGATCGCTCGCGAGACCCTCAGCCTGCCGATCGGCCCGCACCTGTCGCACGCGGATGCCCACCGGGTGGCCGATGCCGTCGCCGACTTCTTCGCCGATGCCTGACGGGGCGCTCCTGTCGGCCGCGTCGGGGCACCTCGGCCTCTTCAACACCGAGGCCTTCCACGCGCTGAACCTACGCCCGGGTCAGGCCGCACGCCGCATCGACCACGCGGTCGACGGACGCCTGATGGGGTCGCTCGTCGGCGTCGTGGATGGCGATTCCTTCTGCTCGGGCCACAGCGCGCCGTTCGGCGGCCCCGACTTCGTCCGCGACGCGGAGACGGCGACCAATGTCGTGGCTGCCCTGGATCGGGCCGTCGCCACCCTCGAGGCCGAGCGCATTCGCACGATTCGCGTGAAGGCGCGTCCGGCCTTCTACTCGGGATCGGAGACCGCCGTCCAGTTCGCGCTCTTCAACCTCGGCTTCCGCGTGGAGGCCTGCGAGCTCAGCTTTCACATCGACCTCGCTCCGCTCGCCGGTCTCGACGACTACCTGGCCGGCCTGCGCTCGCCCGCGCGACGCGCGCTGCGCCATACGCTCGCGGAGCCCTTCGCGCTCGTCGAAGCCGACGACGACGCGGCCTGGGCCCGGGCCTACCGGGTGCTCGCCGAGAACCGGGCGGCCAAGGGCCGCGCGCTGGCGCTCGGGCTCGACTACCTGATGGGCGTCCGGGACGCCTTCCCCGGCCGCGTGCGCATGGCCGCCCTCGAGCGCGCCGGCCAGGTGTGCGCCGCCGCCCTCACCTACCGCGTCGTGCCGGGTCGTGAGCTGGTCGTCTACTGGGGCGACGCCGCTCACGACATGCCCCGCTCCCCGATGAACGTCCTGGCCCTGAGGCTGGTGGAGCGCTCACTCGCCGAAGGCGTGCTCAGCCTCGACCTCGGCACCTCCAGCGTGGCCGGCGTGCCCGATCAGGGCCTGATCCAGTTCAAGCGCAGCGTGGGCGCCCGTGAGAGCCTGCGCCTCGATCTTGTGAAGGGTCCCTCGTGAGCGGCGAATCGGCTGTCGGCGACTACACCGGGATCTACGACCCCGACGCAGACTTCGATCGCCGCTACACCATGGCGACCGTGGCACGGATCTGCGAGCGCGTCTCGCCCGGTCAGCGGGTGCTGGAGTTGGGCTGCGCCACCGGGCTGATGACAGCGGTTCTCGCGGCGACCGGCGCCCGGGTGACTGCGATCGACCGTTCCCAGGGCTACATCGACCGGGCGCGCATGCGGGCCGGGGAGGGGGTCACGCTGGTTCGCGCCGGGCTGGAGGAGCCGGCTTGGGAGGACCTGGCCGGCGCGGACTTCGACCACGTACTGGCCTGCAACCTGATCCACGAGATGGACGACCCGGTAGCACTGCTCGCGCGCGCCCGTGAGCTGCTGGCGCCGGCCGGGCTCGTGCACCTCACCCTCCAGAACCCCGACTCGATCCACCGCCTGGTGGCCCTCGAGATGGGGGTCATCGCCGACCTGCGCGAGATCTCCGAGCGCGGCCGTCGCTTCGACACCCTCGGTCTCTGGAGCGCCGACGAGCTCACGGACCTGGCCCGCGATGCCGGACTGACCACGATCGCCCGAGGAGGAGTGATGCTGAAGCCCCTGCCGAACGCCATGATGGCGGCCCTGGCCGACGATGTGCTCGACGGGTTCGAGCGCGCGGCCCGCCACCTCCCCGACCACTGCGCGATGAACTACCTGGTGCTGGCCCATGCCTAGCCCCGGGCCGCTCGTCGTGGTGGGCGGCTCGATCGCCGCTCTCGCGACCGCCGACGCCGCGCTCGGCCGTGGCCGGGCGGTGGAGCTGATCCTGCCGCGCCGGGGCGTGGGCGGCGGCTTCGCGCCGATCGAGGCCGCCGGGCGGTCGCTCGGCCTGGGGGTGCGCCTGCTGGAGATCGATCGTGAGGATGCGGGGCATCCGCCTCCGCTGGAGGACTACGAGCCCGCCTTCGGCGCGCACGCGGGTTTCGTGAGGCGCGTTGCGGAGCTGGTCGAGGGGCTCGTGGGATCGCGCCTGAGAGAGGTCGCCCGCCCCTCGATGGCCGTCGCGGGGCGCCTGGTAGACGACGTCTACTTCACGGTCGAGCTCGAGGGGCTGCCGGCCCTGGTCGGAGACGACGATGCGCGGCGCATGGCCGGCGAGGCCGAGGAGGCCTGCCGCGCGGGCGGCGACGCCGGCGTGCTCGACGGCCGCCACGACCTGTTCGCCTGCTCGCTGGAGGACGCCTCGCGCGCCAACCACGGCGCCGCCTTCCACGAGCGCTTCATCGCGCCGATGTGCGCCAAGATCCACCCCGGCGGCGCGGCCGCGGTGCCCGCGGCCATGCGCCGCAAGGTGTGGATGCCGCTCTTCCACCCGCGCACGCTGGCGCGTGCGGCCGCGGGGCGGCCGACCGGCTACCGCCCGCACCGCCCGTTCCACACCGTGGCGCCGGGTGGGATGGGCGCGGTGCTGGACGCCCTGATCGAGCGCATCCGGTGCGCGCCGCGCGCGACCATCGTCGAGGCCGGTCGCTTGGAGCGCGCCGCTCGCGACGGCGGCGCCACGCTGCTGGGCTTCGAGGACGGCACCGAGCGGCGCGCCGTGCGACCGGTGCTGGGCGCGGGTCCCCAGGAGGTGTTCGCCGCGGTCGGCGCCGGCTATGCGCCGGCCCGCGTGCCGATGGCGCTCGCCTGGGCCGAGGCCGACGAGGCCGACCTGCTGTCGGACCCGAGCCTCGTGCACGCGCCCGAGAACGACGTTCCGGCCTTTCGCTTCAGCCAGTCCGGCGACGACGCGCCCGACGTCCGGGCCTGGTGCTTCGAGCTGCGCCACGACACCCGGCCCGCCGACGTCGAGGCCGCGGTCCGCGCCTCCCTGGAGCTGACCGGCGTCCTCCGCGAAGGCGCCCCCGTGCGGATGCTCCATCAGCTGACGGGCCCGGCCTTCCCCGACCCCTCCCATCGCGAGGCCGCGGCGTTCGCCGCCGCGCGCGCCGAGTTCGAGGCCGTGGGCCTCGATGCCGAGGTGGTGGGAGGCGCCACCGCCTTCGGCGCCGACTCGTTCAACGAACAGGTCATCCAGGGCCTTCGCGCCGAGGAGATGACCCGATGAGAGCGGCCCCCGAGAGACCGCTCAAGTGAGCGGGCGCTCCGCCGATAGAGCGGGCAGCAGCTCGCCGACGAGAAGGAGCGAAATGGCTCTCAGGACGCCCCGCACGGAGCAGGACGACGCTCAGAGCATGGACATCCGGGCCTCGGACAGGATCATCGCGGCCGAGGACCGCCTCCACGGGCTCATGACCGCGTTCCCCGGCCCCGACAGGGAGCTGCTCCACCAGATCGCCCTCTTCACCGCCCCCCACGTGATGCGGCGGATCATCTTCTTCAACGAGATCTACAAACGGATCCTCGACGTGAACGGCGCGCTCATGGAGTTCGGCGTGCGGTATGGACGCGACCTCGCCACGCTCGACGCGCTTCGCTCGATCTACGAGCCCCTCAACTACGCGCGCAAGATCGTCGGCTTCGACACCTTCACCGGCTTCCCGTCGGTGGACGAGAAGGACGGCGATTACGGATTGGTCTCGGCCGGCTCCCTGGCGACAGGTGACACACACGACGAGTACCTGACCGATGTGCTCGCGACGCGCGAGCAGATGGTCCCGTTCGAGCATCTGCGCAAGTTCGAGATCGTGAAGGGCGACGCCAGCGCGAGCTTCGCCGCGTACCTGGAGGCGAACCCGCACACGATCGTCGCCTTTGCCTACTTCGACTTCGACATCTACACGCCCACCAGAGACTGCCTGGAGCTGATCCGCGACCGGGTCACCAAGGGGAGCATCCTGGCCTTCGACGAGCTCAACTGCCCCGACTTCCCCGGAGAGACCCTGGCCTTGAAGGAGGTCTTCGGGTTGTCGCGGTATGCGATCAAGCGCTTCCCGATGATCAACCCGGGGATGCCGTCCTACCTGATCGTCGAGTAGCGACGTCGTCGCCCGCCCTCCACCGGAAGCGCCCGGCGGGGCGGCGGTGCCGCACCCCGTCAGGCAATCCGATGGACTGCGCCGAGGAGATGACCCAATGACACTCACGCCCGCGACCCTCGACCGCTACGCGCGCGACTACTACCTGAGCGATGCGATCGAGGACATCGACATCGAGGAGCGTGCTCAGCGACTCAGCGCGTCGCGCGTCGCGGCCGCGGTCGGCGACGCCCGACGCGTCATCGACATGGGCTACGGCACGGGGGAGATGGCGCGCGAGCTCCTTTCCCGCGGCCTCGACGCAGAGGTAGTGGAGGGCTCCTCGCTACTCGCCGTGCGCGCCCGCGAGGATCATCCCTCCTTGATCGTCCACGAGGCGATGTTCGAGGACTTCGCACCCGGCCCGGTCTACGACGCCGTGCTCGCGTTGCACGTCATGGAGCACGTCGACCGTCCGCGTGATCTGATGGAGTGCGTGCGCGGCTGGTTGCGCCCGGGCGGTGCGGTGGTCGTCGTGGTGCCGAACCGCGAGTCGCTGCACCGGCGCCTGGCCGTGCGGATGGGGATTCAGCATCGCCTGGACGATCTCTCCCCGCGGGACCACCTGGTGGGCCATCTGCGCGTCTACGGCTTCGATACGCTCGCCGCGGATCTCGAGGCTGCGGGCTTCCGCGTCGAGGAGCGCTTCGGCTTCACGCTGAAGTGCGTCCCGAACGCGATGATGCTCGACTGGCCGCCCGACCTGATGGACGCGCTCACCGCCATCAGCCCGGAGCTCCCGCCCGAGCTCACTGCCAACATCGGCATCCGGGCTGTAGCCGCCGGATGAGCGCACGCACGCGGGTCGCTGCCAACGGCGCGGCCATGGCCGGCCTGGAGGACCGCGTCGCGGACCTGACCGCGCGCGGCGAGGACGCCCTCGCGGCCGCCTGGGCCCAGGTGGCGTCGGACTTCGCCTGGCAGAGCCACCCCGGCGCGATGGCGAGTCCGATTATCGACGACTCGCTGGAGGAGATCGGCCTGCGTGCCTGCCCGCGTGGCCCACGCGTCGAGCGCGGCGACGGGCCCGAGCGCGTGCTGCACGTGATTACCGAGTGCGCGGCCGTGGGCGGCCACTCACGAATGGCCTGGCGCTGGATCGCGCGCGATGAGAGACGCGTGCCGACTCTGGCCCTGACGCGCCATCGAAGTCCGCTGCCCGAGTTCCTGGCCGAGGCCGTCGCCCTCCGCGGCGGGTCGGTGGAGTGGATCGAGGGGCACGACCTTCCCCGGCGCGGCCAGGCGCTCGCGGCGCTGGTGGACCGCGCCGACCTGGTCGTCCTCCATATCCATCCGCTCGAAGTGGCGACCGCTCTTGCGCTGGCCGACCGCCGTGACCGGCCGCCCGTGTTGCTCGCGAACCACGCCGACCACTGCTTCTGGCTGAGTCCGCGCGTCCCCGACGTTATCGTGAGCAGCCGCCCTGCCGCTGTCCGGATGGCCTCGCAGCGTCGCGGCGTCGATCCGGCGCGATCCGCGCTCTTGCCGGTGCCGGCGGAGCGCCCCCCGCGCCCCGCCGATCGGGCCGCCGCCCGGCGCGCGCTCGGCCTCCGGGCGAGCGCCGTCGCGCTGCTCGTGATGGCCTCCCCCTACAAGCTTGCCGCGATCGACGACCTCGGCCTCCTCGACCTGGTGGAGCCGGCCCTCTCTGCCCTTCCCGACGCTGTGCTTCTGGCGGTCGGGCCCGATGACGAGGGCGAATGGGCCGCGGCCAGTTCGCGCACCGACGGGCGGGTTCGCCCACTCGGTCGTCAGGAGGACGCGTCGTCTGCGTTCGCCGTCGCTGACATTTTCCTCGATGCCTATCCGTGCGGCTCTCTCACCGCGGGCCTCGAGGCCGCGGCATGCGGGATCCCCGTCCTGAGCTACCGTCCCCCGCGTCCGCAGGCCGGCACCTACGACATCGACGAGCCCGCCCTGGCGGACGTCCACGTGGTCGCGACGACGCCGCAGGAGTACACCCGGGCGCTCGAGCGGCTGGTCGGCGACACGGAGCATCGCACCGACCTCGGAGCCCGCACGGCGCGGGCGGCTGAGGCGATGCAGGACCCCCGGCGCTGGGTCGCTCAGCTGGAGTCGGTCTACGACCGGGCCCGCGGTCTGGCCGGCACGCCGGCGCCGCCTGCGCCGGCCCCACGCGACGACGAGGCCGTCGCCCACGAGGACGCTTTCCTGCTCGCGCTGCACGAGGCCTCGGGGATCGCGATCCCCGTCTCTTCGGCCGTGCTGCGCAACGGCGACGCCTTTCCGAGCGATCCCCGTCGAGGCCTCACGATCGTCGTCCACTGTCGCGACGATCGCGAGGGACTCGCGCGCCTGCTCGAATCGGCGGTCGCGACCTGCGTCGGCATCGACGATGTCGAGGCCGTCGTGATCGACGACGGCTCCGGACCCGAGACCGCGGCGATGATCGCCGGGCTGGCAGGAGACGTGCGCGTGATCCGCAATGCCGCGTCGCTCGGCCCCCAGGGGTCCTGGCCCTCGGCCCTGGCGATCGCCCGCGGCGAAGCCGCCCTGCTCGTGACGAGCGGTGTGGTGCTCCTTCCCGGGTGGCTCGATCCACTGGCCGCGGCGCTCCGCCAGCCCGGAGTGTGCGGGGCCGCCCCGACGATCGAGCGCGCGCGCGGGCACGAGGTCTGCGTGCTGATCTCGATCGAGGCCGCCCGCGCCGGCTCGATGATCGTGGCGGTCCCGGTTCCCGAGTCGGTCGTGAGCGGACACCCGCTCACATCACCCATGGAGGTCGTGACGTGATCCACGCCTGCACAATCGTCGCCCGCAACTACCTCGCACAGGCCTCGGTGCTCGCTGACTCCTTCGTCCGGGCCCACTCCGAAGGCGACTTCACGATCCTCTGCATCGACCTCCAGGGGGAGCGCGTCGACTCGGACGATCCGCGTGTCCGTGTCGTGGCCCCGACGGATGCGGGCTTCAGCGAGACCGAGTTCAACCGGATGGCGGCGATCTACACCGTCGTCGAGCTGGCGACCGCGGTGAAGCCGACTCTCCTGCGCCACCTGGTGCGCGAGACCGGCGACCCGGTGACCTATCTCGACCCGGACATCGTCGTGTTCGAGCCTCTCGACGAGATCGAGCGGCGCGCCCGGGAGCACGAGATCGTTCTCACCCCACACACGTCGATTCCCCTGCCCGACGATGGCAAGCGCCCCCACGAGGCGGCCTTCCTCGAGGCCGGCGTCTTCAACTTGGGCTTCATCGCCGTCAGTCCGGCAGCCGTGCCGTTCCTCGATTGGTGGGCGGGCCGACTGGCCCGCCATTGCCTGGTGGCGACCCACGAGGGGATCTTCGTCGACCAGAAGTGGATCAACCTGGTGCCCTGCTACTTCCCCAACCACTACGTGATGAGGGATCCCGAGGTCAACGTGGCCTACTGGAACCTGCCGGTGCGCCGGTTGGAGAGCCGGCCCGAGGGGTGGTTCGTGGACGACCGGCGCCTGATCTTCTTCCACTTCAGCGGGTACGACCCCGCCCGTCCTGACCTGTTCAGCAAGTACCAAGGGGCCGATCCCCGGATCCGCCTCGACGAGCACCGCGACCTGCGGGCGCTCTGCGACGACTACGCCGCATGTCTGGAGGCCGCCGGCCACTCGGAGCTGCGGCGCTCTCCCTACGGCCTCGACCGCCTGGCCGGGGGAATGGAGCTCGAGCCGCGCATGCGCCGCGTCTATCGGCGCGCCCTCATGACCGCCGAGGCCGAGGGACGCGGGCTTCCGCCGAACCCCTTCGATCCCGGAGGCGATGCGGCGTTCACCGACTGGCTCGCCAGTCACGCCGGAGATCCGGCCGACCTCGGGGACCTCTCGGTCTATTCGCTCGCCGCGTGGCTCGAGGAGCCCGCGCTGCGATCGGCGTTCCCTCACATCCCCGGACCCGACGCCGACCGCCTCGTGGACTGGCTCGAGGGCGGTGGCGCCGAGTCGCTGGGCATGCCGGCCTGGCTCTGCCGCGCCCGGATCGGGGCGGCGATCTCCTAGTTGCCCGGTTCTCCGACTCGGGGCACTAGGCCGCGAGCGCCCTCTCGGTGATGGCGTCGAGGGGCTCGGCCCGGCCGGTGACATTCCAGATCACCGTGCAAAGCGTGTCGAAGCGAGCCCGGTCGTCGCTGCGCTGGGCCTTGGTCTTCCTCCTGGTCCGTCCATCGGCCAGGACGGCGACCTCGGTGTCGAGCTCGCGTCTGGCCTCCTCGAGCATCCACCGGATCGTGTCGAGAGGGTCGTAGGCGGGCGGATGGGTCATGGCGTCTCCCTTGGGGGCGGGTGCACATCTTCGACGTCCGGGAGCGCCGCCGGTTTCCCGGCGTCTCCACGTTACCTCTCGGATGCCCTGACCGGGAGGGGATGAACCCGCCGCTCAGGCGTCAGACGTCCGCGCCCTCGTCGTCATCGTCGTCGTCGGGCTCCTCGACCTCTTCGAGCGAGATCTCCTCGACCTCGTCCGCACCGGCGACGGCGACGGGCGGGGCGACCTCGTCGGTGTCGGCCGGGTCGTCGTCGGAATCGTCCTCGTCGGTCGTGGCGTCGCCCTCGAGCACCTGGGCGAGGGCGGGGGTCACGGTGACGCCGTCCTCGTCGCCGTCGAGGCCGGTCTCGTCGTCGTCGCCGATACCCTCGAGCAGGAGGGGGTCGGTCTCGAGCTCGTCCAGTTCGAGGAGCGCGGCCTCGTCGAGGCCATCCGGGTCCCAGCGGACCTTGACCTCGCCGTCGAGGATCTCCGCCTCCGCCAGCGCGACCGGGTCGCGGGAGGTCAGCTCGCCCGGTGCGGGGGGCGGGGCCGCCTCGGCGCGCAGCTCGGCCGGGTCGGCCGTGAGCCAGAGCGTGATCTGGCGTGCGCGCTTGGCGACCGCGTGGACCAGCGCGTAGCGCGAGCCGTCCACGTGCTGAAGCGACTGATCCAAGCGACGTCCGTACAGCATCCAACCCCCCGGCGGTTTGTGGCAGGCGTCTGCCCGACCGGACATACTAGCGCCAACGCGGCTGAGTTTCGGATCCGACCCGCGTCCGGCGCAAGGAGGCCTCCCCATATGTTGGTGCTGACCCGCAAGGCGAACCAGAGCATCATGATCGGCGACGCGATCGAGGTTTCGGTGCTCTCCGTCCTCGGCGAGAAGGTTCGCCTGGGCATCCAGGCCCCCCGGGATGTTCCCGTTTTCCGCAAGGAGGTCTTCCTGGAGATCCAGGCCCAGAACCTCGAGGCGGCGGAATCGAGCAAGGAAGCCCTCGACCAGGCCCTCGGGATGATGGGCGATGCCGATGAGGCCAAGTAGGAACTTTTCGCAGGAGGTGTAAAGCCTCATGGAGGTCTGCCGATAAACACCCTGAACGCGTAGACCTGGATGGTCTTCGCGGCGTCGCCCCGAAGCTCGCACGGATGCGAAGCGGAGCGATGGCACTTCCCCTGGTTGGGCCTAGATTCAAGGAGGAATCATGGGTCTTAGCGTTTACAACAACGTCGAAGCATCGAACGCGCACCGCGTTCTACAGAACACCAACATGCAGCTCTCCAAGTCGATGGAGAAGCTGTCGAGCGGTCTGCGGATCAACCGCGCGGCTGATGACGCCGCCGGCCTCGCCGTCTCTGAGGGCATGCGCTCCCAGATCCGCGGCATGAACGTCGCGACCCGCAACGCGCAGGACGGCATCTCCATGGTGCAGGTGGCTGACGGTGCCCTGGGCAGCGTCGGTGACATGCTCCAGCGTGTGCGCGACCTGGCCGTCCAGGCCTCCAACGGTACGCTCACCGACTCGCAGCGCGGGAACCTCGACACCGAGGTCCAGCAGCTGATGCAGGAGATCTCGAAGACCGGCACGGACACCGAGTTCAACGGTCTCAAGATCATGAACGGCTCCGTGGCCACCGCCGGCACGGCCGTCACGCTCCAGGTCGGCGCCAACGCCAGCCAGAGCATCGCCTTCACCATCTCCACCGTTTCGGCTTCCGACCTCGGTATCTCGGGTCTGGCCGTCTCGACGGCGTCGGCGGCAACCGCGGCCATCGCTTCGCTGGATGCCGCAATCAGCACCGTCACCACCAGCCGAGCGAACCTCGGTGCCATCCAGAACCGCCTCGAGACCACCATCAACCGACTCGGCATGACCGCGGAGAACGTCCAGGCCGCAGAGTCGCGGATCCGTGACGCCGACATGGCGCACGAGATGGTTCAGTTCACCAAGAACCAGATCCTCCAGCAGTCCGGTACGGCGATGCTCTCTCAGGCCAACTCGGCCCCGCAGAGCGTCCTCTCGCTCCTCCGGTAGCAAGTAGGCCAGTACGCGTCATCCCGGGGCCCGCGATCGTTGCGGGCCCCGGGTCGTCGTATGCACGAGGGGCACCGCCCTAAAGGCTCCGGCCTGCCGGCCGAAGGGACGACGATGGCCACCGACCCCCCGCAGATCGCCTGGCGCGGTCCGCTCACCGACCCCTCCGGCTACGCGGCCGGCGGTCGCGCGTTCGTGCGCGGTCTCGCCGAGTGTGGCGCGCGAGTGCGCGCCGAGGCCCAGTTGTGGAACGACCGGATGGCGCTCTCTCGGCTCGACCGCGACCTGCTCGCGGGGCTGATGGCGACCGAGCTCACCGGCATCGATGCGCGGGTCGAGCACACCTTTCCGCCTCTCGCCGACTTCTCGTCGTCGGCCCCCCGGCGGGTGATCCGCACGATGTTCGAGACCGACCGCATCCCCGCGGCATGGGTCGAGCCCTGCAACCGCGCCGACGAGGTGTGGCTTCCGACCGAGCACAACCGCGAGGCCTTCGCGGCGGCGGGCGTCGACGCACACCGGCTCGTGGTGATCCCGGAGCCGTTCGAGCTCGATCGGCTCGACCGACTGGCCGAGCCGATGCACCTCCCCGGCGCCCACGGCACCGTCTTCCTCGCCGCCTTCGACTTCAGTCTGCGCAAGGGGTGGGACCTCCTGCTCGACGCCTGGTGCTCGACCTTCGCGCACCACGATGACGTGACTCTGATCCTGAAGGTCTGGTCGACCACGCGGGGCATGAGCGCGGCGACGATCCACGAAGAGCTCGCGCGCCGGATCGCGGCGCTCGGTCACGCGCCGGATCGGGTGCCGGACATCGTGGTCGTCGACGACCTCCTCGGGGCCGATTCGATGTCCGGGCTCTACGCCGCCTGCGACGTCTACGTGGCGCCGACTCGGGGCGAGGGGTGGGGGCGCCCGATCATGGAGGCGATGGCCCTCGGCCTGCCGGCGATCGCGACGGCCTGGTCGGGACCGGCCGCCTTCGTCGATCCCAGCGTCGGATGGCCGCTCGGCTTCGAGGTCGTCCCCGTCCCGATCGAGGCCGTGGCGGAGGTCCCGGTGTACGCCGGTCACATGTGGGCCGAACCCGACGTGGACGACCTGCGCGATGCGCTCTTCGACGCCCATCGATCGCCCGACGCCCGCCGGACCCGGGGCGAGGCCGCGGTCGATCGCGCCGCGTCATTCGACCACCGGCGGGTCGCCGCGCTTGCGCTCGAGCGCCTCGTCCTCGCGGTGGGAGCGCCGCGATGAGAGTCGGCTGGCGAGGCCCCGTACTCGATCGATCGCCGTGGGCTGCGGGCTCGCGCGCCTTCCTCGCGGGCCTCCGCGCGGCGGGGGCCGAGGTGGCGCTCGAGGCGCTGCTGTGGGAGCAGGGCAACGTACTCAGCCCCTCCGAGGAGGCGGCGCTCGCCGAACTGGCGGCAGTACCCCTCGACGACCTCGCGGCGGGTATCCAGCAGGTTCCGGCACGGATACTCGACCCCTACGCTCCGGGGCGCGTGCGCGTGGCTCGCACGACGTTGCCCGGCGGCGTGCCCGGCGAGGACTGGATGCTTCGGCTGGGCCAGATGGACGACGTCTGGGTGCCGAGCGCCGCCCAGTGCGATGCCCTCGTGGGCGCCGGCCTCGCGCCCGGGCGCGTGACGGTCGTGCCCGAGCCGCTCCTGATGCCGGCCGACGCCTGTGAACCGATCGCGGTCGCCGGCCTCCATGGCACGATCTTCCTCGCGATCGTCGATCTGACGCCGCGCTCGGGCTGGGAGATCCTTCTGGACGCATGGTGTCGCGCGTTCACGCCCGATGACGATCTCACGCTGCTCATGCACGTCTTCTCGAGCGACGGAGTCGAGGTGGACTACGGCGAGCGCGCCGTGGAGTGCGCGCGGCGGCTCGGCCACGATCCCGAGCGGATGCCCGACGTCGTCCTGCTCGAGGAGTCGATTCCGGCGTCGGCCATCGGATCGCTCTACGCCGTCGCCGACGTGGTCTGCTCTCCGGCGCGGGGCCTCGGCCGGGGGCGCGACCTGCTCGAGGCGATGGCTCACCGCCGCCCGGTGATCGCCTGCCCGGACGCGGTCGGTGAGCCGATCGACGACGCCGTTGGATGGTCGCTGCCCGCCGGTCCTGGAGGAGGACCCGATCGCGGTGCCCTCGTGGCGGCGTTGCGCGATGCCCGGGTGCGCCGCAGCGAGCTTGCCGCGATGGGCACGTGCGCCCGAGAGCGGGTCGCCCGGCACCATGCGGCAGCGGTGGTCGGGGAGCTCGCCATGGAGAGGCTGGCGCGGATCGAGCCGTCGCCTCGTCGTCACCGGCCCGGCACCGTCCCGCGCGTCGCGCTCTACGGTGCCGTGACCCGCGCCCACTCCCTCGCCACCGCCAACCGCAATCTCGCCGCGGCCCTCGTGCGGGCGGGTGAGATCGACCTGAGTCTCGTCGAGGTGGAGCTCGGCGATGTCGGTGCGAGCGACGCGCTGCCGACCGGCGACGTCCGGCGGGCGGCGCATCGCCTCTTCGACCGTCCGCCCGAGGTGACGATCCGCCACGGGTATCCCCCGAGCTTCGCGCGCCCCCCGAGCGGCCGCCTGGTGGTGGCGCTGCCCTGGGAGTTCGGCCCGATCCCACGCGACTGGTTGCGGGCGATCAACGAAGGAGGGGTCGACGAGGTGTGGGCCTGCTCGCACCACCTGCGCGACGCGTATCTCTCCTCGGGCCTCGGTCCCGAGGTGGTCCACATGGTCCCGCACGGAATCGACCCGTTGCGGTTCCGGCCCGGCCTCGAGCCGCTCGCCATGCCGGGCGTCTCGGGCGGCTACCGGTTCCTCTTCGTCGGCGGTCTGCTCTGGCGCAAGGGGATCGACATCCTCCTCGACGCCTATCGTGCCGCCTTCGATGCCTCCGAGGACGTGACCCTCGTGGTCAAGGACTTCGGCCGTGGGGGTCCGTATCAGCCCCAGGACGCCGAGGAGCGGGTGCGCCGGATGTCCGCCGACCGCTCGGGGCCGCGGGTGGAGTTCCTGCGCGAGCGGCTGAGCGACGACGAGATACCCCGCCTGTACGCCTCCTGCGACTGCCTGGTCCATCCCTACCGCGGAGAGGGCTACGGGCTGACCGTGGCCGAGGGGATGGCCTGCGGTCTGCCGGTGATCGTGCCGGCCGGCGGCTCCACGGCCGACTTCTGCGACACCGACACCGCCCTGCTGGTGCCCTCGTACTCGCCGGCCCTCGAGGCGACGCGGGTGGGGGATCTCGAGCTGACCGGTCCGGTGCGCATCATGGAGGTGCTCCCCCTGGACCTCGCCCAGAGGATGCGCGATGCCTACGAGGGGCGCGAGGCGGCGCGCGAGATGGGCCGTCGGGCGAGCGCGCACATGCACGCGAACCACACCTGGGACGACGCCGCGGCGATCGCCGCAGAGCGCTTGCGGACGCTCAGCGGACGGGTGCCGACGGTCGGGGCCGCCCGGTGAGCCGCGCCGCGAGCATCGTCGTGCCATGCCACGACAATCTGCTCTACACGGCACTCTGCCTCGAGAGCCTCCGCCTGCACACGCCCGAGCCGCACGAGGTGATCGTGGTCAACAACGGGTGCACCGACGGGACCTCCCAATGGTGCGCCGATCGCGGTGCCCGCGTGGTGCGCTCGCCGGTCAACCTGGGCTTCGCAGGGGGCGTCAACCTCGGCCTCGAGCAGGCCGGCGGAGACGTCGTCGTGCTGCTCAACAACGACGCGCTGGCCACGCCCGGCTGGTTGACCGGCCTGATGGGCGCCCTCGGCCGCGAGCCGGGGGTCGGGATCGTCGGCCCGCGGTCCAACTGGGTCTCGGACGACCAGATACTCGTCAACGTGACCTACTCCGAGGCGCCGTCGGCCGATCTCGACGACTTCGCCTCGCGGCGCGCGCGCGAGCACGCCGGCAAGGGCTGCGAGGTGACCCGCGTGAGCGGGCTCTGCATGGCGATCGCGCGATCTGTTGTCGATGCGATCGGCGGCTTCGACACCCGGTTCGAGGTGGGGAACATGGAGGACGACGACTACACGCTGCGAGCCCGTCTGGCCGGATTCCGGCTCTGGGTGGCCGACGACGCCTACGTTCACCATTTCGGGCACAAGACCTTCGCGGCTATCGAAGAGGATTACCACAGCCTCCTCGCCGGCAACGCGATGCGCTACGCGATGAAGTGGGGTCTGCCGGTGGGCGGAGACCCGCGCGGGATCCTGCCCGGCCGGCCGTTCGACGCCGGGCGCGACCGCATTCCGTTGCGGGCCGCACCCGGCCAGGGGTAGCGCCGGGACACCCCGGCCCCGGGCTCAAGGATCGGGCTTCGCTGCCGATAGGCGGGAGGTCGCAGACCTCCGGGAAGGACCGAGATGGGCCTCACGATCGCGAAACTCTCAGCGCCCAAGGAGCGGACCCCTCAGCGGATCTCGCTCTGCATGATCATGCGCGACGAGGAGGAGCACCTGGCGCGCTGCCTCGCGAGCGTCCAGGGCGTGGTCGATGAGATCGTGATCGTCAACACCGGCTCGGTCAACCGCTCGATCGAGATCGCCGAGTCATTCGGCGCGACGATCCTCCACGAGGAGTGGCACGGCGACTTCGCCGCGCCGCGCAACACCGGCATCGACGCGGCTACCGGCGAGTGGATCCTGGTGCTCGACGCCGACGAGGAGCTGATCGACGGAGCCCGCCTGCGGGACCTGCTGCACGATGAGGACATCGAGGGCTACTGCCTACGCGAGGTCAACTTCATCGGCGAGGAGCTGGGCGTCGAGAGCGTGGTCAACTCGGCCTTCCGCCTCTTCCGCAATCGGCCCGCCTATCGCTACACCGGCGCGCTGCACGAGCAGATCATGGGCAAGGTCAACCCGGTCGGCGGTGTCTGCACCCGCTTCGTCGGGATCGAGATCCACCACTACGGCTATCTCGAGCCCACCAACCGGGCCAAGGAGAAGACCGACCGAAACATGACGATCGTGCTCGAGGAGGTCGCGCGCAAGCCGCGTGACTCGTTCACCCTCTTCAACGCCGGCGTCGAGTATCAGCGGATCGCCGACTACGAGACCGCGCTCTCATATTTCCGCAAGTCATTCGCCGAGCTCGCGTCGCTCAAGGCCTATTACGCGTCGCTGCTCCTGCGCAACATCGTCTCGGCGCTGCACTCGCTCGAGCGCTGGGACGAGGCGCTCGGGGTGCTCTCGGATGCGCTCCAGGCGTACCCGGACTTCACCGACCTCTACTACCTCCAGGGGCAGATCCACACCAGTCGCCGCGAGTACCGCGCCGCCGTCAAGAGCTTCCGCCGGGCGATCGAACTCGGCGACCATGGCGGCGAGCGCTACCTCGCGCAGGCCGGAATGGGCTCGTTCTACTCCTGGCACTCGCTCGGCCAGCTCTACGAGATGATGGGCGACGCCCATGAGGCCGTGCGCTGTCAGCGCAACGCCATCCGCGACGCGAATGGCTTCTATGCCGCCCCGATCGTGCGGCTGACGCGCCTGCTGTTGGAGACCGACTCGCCCACCGAGGTGCGGGAGTACCTGGGCCGGATCATCGGGACCTCACGCCGCGCCGAGTCGCTGCGAGCGCTGGCTCAGGTACTCCTCGCGGAGGGGCACCCCGAGGACGCGCTCGCCGTGCTGAACGAGGCGAGCGAGCTCAGCCCGGACGACGGCGCGATCAGGATGACCAGGGCCGACGTGTTCGTGCGCCTGGGCGACCTCGACGCGGCCCGCGCGGAGTTCGCCCTGGTGACGCCGGGTACCGCCACTCACGCCCTGGCGCTGGCGAAAGCCGTCCTCGTCGGGATCATCAGTGGAGACGCCGAGGAGGCGGGTGCGGCGATCTCCGCCCTGCGCCCGCTGGCCGGCGGCCTCTACGCGGTCGCCTACGGCGCCGCCCTCGCTGCCCAGCAGCCGGGCGCGTCGGCGCCCGAGATCCCGGAGGGCATCGAGCCCTCCGCCGTTCTCGACTGCATCCTCGAGCTGGCGGGGACCCTCCTCGAGCTGGGCCACCTCGAGCCCTTCAACAGGCTCGTCCCGCTCGCCTACGGGATCGCTCCCCGGGCAAGCGAGGTCGATCTCCGCCTGGGGTACCTCTTCTACGTCAACGACTTCCCGGACCCGGCCGCGGAGCGGCTCATGGCCGCGATCGATGCGGGAGAGGGGACGCCGGAGGCCTACTCGGCACTCGGGCAGATCTGCAGGTCGAAGGACCTCGGAGAGGACGCCGAGATCTTCCTGCGCGCCGCCCTCGAGAGCGACGAGCAGAACATGTCGCGGTACATGGAGCTCTCGAGCGTCCTCGCCGGGTCCGGTCGCTACGCGGATGCCGATGAGGTTCTGCGCGAGGGGCTCGTGATCTACCCGCATTCCAACGTCCTGCGCGAGCTGCGCCAGTCGATGTCGCTGTTGGCGGGCGCTCCGGCCTGAGGGCGGGCGGGTTCATCCGCCCGCCCGGGTCCGGCCAATTGACCGCGACCGCATGCGTCAATTGACCGGACGCACGATCCGGGGAGGGATCCGCGCTCGCCGACTCGACTCACTCCCACACGGAGCCGGGGATCCGATCGCGTCCGACGAGGGCCTGCGATCGGCGGCCGATCGGTTGCGCCCGCGGGGCGCACCCCCCTGATCATGGTCGGGGAGCGCCCGACCGGGGTGAATCGGAGTCGGCGACGATACGGAACACCGGATATCGGTCGGCGATCGCCTCGAACTCGGAGATGGGCGCCCGCTGATCCACCGGTACATGAGGACGAGCTCCCGGAGCGACCTGCAGGTAGCGGCGCAGGATCGGGGCACGATCGCGCGATGCGACCTCCTCCAGGCGCACGCGCTCACGGCGGCCGTGTCGAAGGACGACGCGCCCCTGGGCTGCCCGCACGTTGGCCACCCAGTTCGAGCCCTCACCGAGCATCGACGCGACGTACCTCTCACCCTCGTGATCCGCGACCACGACCGGGAACGAGATCAGGCGGCCGCTCCTGCGGCCGCGGACCTCGAGCGCCGCGAGTCGTCTCGGCCAGACGCCTGCCGAGGCGGCCATCGCCCATCCCCGGTTGAGTGTGGCGGCAAGGCGATTCGGCCGGCCGTTCCTGTACATGCCGACCTCGGTGAGGCCGGCCCTGTCGAGCGCTCCGCGCATCCGCCGCCAGGCGCGAACTGGACCGCCCATCTCTCGCCCGCCGCCAAGTGCACGGTTGTCGGCGTCCTCGGATGGGCGGATCGATCCCTTCTCGGCCCTCCGCACCTCGGCCCTCCCATTCCTCACGATGAGCCTACGAGCTTCCGCGCGCCTGGTTCATCCGGGAGAACCCGCGGAGTGCGCGGGTGGAGAGCGATGCCGCGCTCTTCTGCCGGAGCGCCTCGGGGTGGACCACCCTGGCACGTATCGGTGCAAGCCGCGCATGCTCTGACGATCGCCGGCGGCCTCCGCGATCGGCAGGCGCCAGTGCTCCTCGTTCGCCCTGGGCGCAGCCGTCCGCCCCGTTGCGGAGGGCGTCCGGCGGTTCCTCCCCCCACATCGACCGCGCCGCTCAAGATCCGCCGTGGGGTGCCGATAGAAGGGGTGACCCCGGGGGTCCCTCCCCGGATGATGATTCACCCCGTGAGTGAGGATGACATGGATGTCACCACTTCCGGCCTCCGTGAACTGCCCGAGGTCGGTAAAACCGCCGGGCCTGCCGCCGTCAAGACGACCGTGCCCGCCCCATCTGAGTCGAAGACCGAGAAGAAGGCCCCGACGCCCGCGGCCGAAGCTCTCTTCGAGCCGCGGAGCTCGCTCAAGTTCTCGCTCCGGGCCGCCGATGTCAACGCCAAGTTCGAGATTCACAAAGCGACCAGTCGGGTGATCATGACGATGTACGACCGAGAGACCGGAGAGGTGCTGCGCGAGTTCCCCTCGCGCCACGTCCTCGACGTGCTCGGGTCGATCGCCCCGAGTGGCCAGAAGGTGGACACGACCTCATGAGCACGAACGCCACAACGGGGACGGCCGGCCCGGCCATCTCCTTCAGCGGCCTCGGGAGCGGTATCGACACCGCCTCGATCGTGAACGCGCTGATGCGGATCGAGCGTCTGCCGATCGATCGCATCAACACGCAGAAGACCGAGCTGGGGCGCAAGCAGGGGGTGGTCCAGGAGATCAACGGCCTGCTCACCAAGCTGCGCGATGCGGCGGGCGACATGTACAAGCTCGGTGCACTGCAGGGCAAGACCGCGACCTCCGCCGATCCGACGGTGGCGACCGCCAACGTCGGCTCCGCCGCCCCGTCGGGGACCTACAACGTCGTCGTCACCGCCCTGGCCTCGGCCCACACCCTGGCCACCGGAGCCGCTCCGCCGCTCGTCCAGGGCGAGACGCTCGACATCACGACCGGGGGTACGACCTCGAGCATCTCGGTCGAAGCCGACGACACGCTCCAGACCTTCGCCGACCGCATCAACGGCACCGAGGACATCGGCGTGTCGGCCAGCGTCATCAACGACAAGCTCGTGCTGATCTCCAAGGAGAGCGGCACCGGCGGCAGCATCACGCTGGGCGGGACTGCCGCGCCGGGCTTCGGCTTCGCGCAGACGCAGCCCGGCCAGGATGCGGCCGCCACGGTCAACGGCCTCGCCGTAACGAGCTCGGGCAACACCATCGAGGGAGCGATAAACGGCGTCTCGCTGAGCCTCGCGAAGGTGGGATCCACGAGCCTCACCATTGGTGCCGATAGCGGTGCCTCGGTGACGCAGGCCCAGAAGTTCGTGGAGGCCTACAACGGCCTGATGAGGAACGTCCGGCTCGCCACCAGCTACGACGCCGCCACCAAGAGCGCCGGCACGCTGCAGGGCGACCAGTCGATCAGCGCACTCGCCGGCAGCCTGCGGGGCATCGCCGGGAGCGCGGTCAGCGGGATATCCAGCGGATACGACTCACTGGCGCAGATCGGCATCACCTCGTCGCGCGACGGCACCCTGACGCTCGACCAGGCCAAGTTCACCGCGGCCCTTGCGGCCGACCCGACGGCGGTCCGGGCGGTCTTCGGGGCAGACGACGGCGTGGAGGGCTCGGGCCCCGCCGACGGCATCGCACGCCAGATCCAGAGCTTCGCCAACACCTACTCGAGCGACATCCTCTCGTCGCGCCTGACCGGCTTCACGACGTCCCTCGGGCGCATGAACGACCGCATCGCCGGTCTCGAGAACATCATGACGCTACGGGAGCGAACCCTCACGGCGCAGTTCGCGGCCATGAACAGGCTCGTGGCGCAGTTTCAGGGTCAGGGCGCCGAGCTCACCTCTCGGCTCTCGAGCCTGACCTGACAGTCCCCGGGTTCGCCCGGATCATGATCACCGACCGACACGACCGGCACCCAGGGAGGGCATGCACTTGCTGACGGAGCTGCGCCAGTACACGAATCACTCCGCACAGACGGCCACGCCGGGTCAGTTGGTGGTCATGCTCTACGACGGCTTCCTACGGTTCGCGGCCCAGGGTCGCGCGGCCATGGAGCGCGGCGATCTCGGCGAGGCCGGACAGCGCCTCACGCGCGCCCAGGACATCGTGACCGAGCTGCATCTGTCGCTCGACATGAGCCACGGCGTCATTCCGCAGAACCTCGCCGCCGTCTACCTCTACGTCGGCGAGTGCCTCACCAACGCACGGCTGACCCGCGATGTCGGGCACATCACCGAGGCGATGACACGCATGGCGGATCTCCGCTCGGCCTGGGCGCAGATCGCCTCCGTGCCGAGGCCTGCCCACACCGGCAGCGTCCCCGTGCGCGGAGTGAACCTTGCTGGATGATCTCCGTCGCCTGCGCCAGCTCCAGGTCGAGCAGGCGCAGGCGCTGTCGGAGGCCGATCTGGATCGGTTGGCCGAGCTCGGCCACGAGCGCGGCGTGATCCAGGCGCGGATCGTCCCGAGTGACGCCCCTCCCCTCGGCTCGGCCGATCTGGCTGAGGCCCGGGCGCTGGCAGAGGTGCTGCGCCGCGGCCAGGAGGAGCTCATCGAGGCGGCGTCCGCCGCCCGCGACTCCCTGCGCGCCGAGATCGGGGGCCTGGGCGTCGGGCGCAGTGCCCTCGCCGGGTACCGCCCGCCCGTGGCGGGTCACTCGCTCTACCTCGACCGCTCCCGGTAGCCCGGGCCCTCGGGGTCGCCGGGGTCCGGGCTGGACCCGTCCGTGCCCTCGCCTATGCTTGGCGTTCCCGGGAGTTGCCGGCGAGCCATCGGGCCGTCGAGCACCCAGTCGGCTGCCCGACCCAGGAGAGAGCGCGCATGAAGGTGCACGAGGTAGACGTACATCCGGCGCTTCCCGAGCGCCTCGGGTGGCTGAACGAGATCGCCCGTAACGTCTGGTCGTCGTGGAGCCCCGAGGCCGGCGATCTCTTCGCCCGGCTCGACCAGGAGGAGTGGGAGCGCCTCGGCCACAACCCGGTCGCCCTGCTGAGGGGGCTCTCGCAGGAGCGTCTCGACGCACTGGCCTCCGACGAGAGCTTCGTGGCGACCGTGGCCCGGGTGGCGCGCCGCCTCGACGCCTACGTCACCGATCCGGGCTGGTTGGTGCCGGCCAATCCCGATGCCGCCGACATGCGCGTCGCCTACTTCTCGCTCGAGTTCGGGCTCGACGCCGGCATCCCGCTCTATTCCGGGGGGCTCGGGATCCTCGCCGGCGACCACCTGAAGTCGGCCTCCGACCTGGGGGTGCCGCTGGTGGGCGTGGGGCTGCTCTACCGCAGCGGGTACTTCCGGCAGTCGCTCGGCCCAGACGGCGGCCAGCGTGAGCGCTACCCCGCGACCGATTGGTCGGATCTGCCCCTGGTCGACCAGACCGACGCCTCCGGCACCCCGGTCGTGGTCGAGGTCGCCGTGGGTGATGAGAACGTGCGGGCCGCGGTGCGGCGGATTCAGGTAGGGCGCGTGCCGCTCCTGCTGCTCGACGCCGACATCGAGGGCAACTCGCCGCGCGCCCGGGAGATCACCAGCGTCCTCTACGGCGGGGACCGCGATCAGCGGATACGCCAGGAGGTGCTCCTCGGCATCGGCGGCGTGCGTGCTCTCGCGGCCGCGGGCCTCGCACCCACCGTCTTCCACATGAACGAGGGCCACTCGGCGGTGCTGGTGCTGGAGCGCCTGCGCGCCCTGGTGGCCGAGACCGGCGCGTCGCTGGACGAGGCCCGCGAGAGGGTGGTGGCCTCCACGGTCTTCACCACGCACACCCCGGTGCCCGCCGGAAACGAGACCTTCGACCCGGCGCTCGCGCGCACCTACCTCGAGCCGCACGCCGTGGCGGCGGGGATGAGCTGGGAGGACCTCGCCGGTCTCGCCTCGCACCCCGACGAGGACCAGACCGACTTCGGCATGACCCCGCTGGCGCTGCGCACCGCGAGCTTCGCCAACGGCGTCGCGGCGCTCCACGGCGACACCTCGCGGCACATGTGGCGAGGCCTGTGGCCCGCTCTGCCCGTCGCCGAGGTGCCGATAGCGAGCATCACGAACGGCATCCACACGGCCAGCTGGCTGAGCCGCGAGATGCACGAGCTCTTCGATCGCTACATCGGCCCCGGGCTGCACGAGCGGCCCGAGGATCCGACGGTGTGGGAGCGCGCCGACACGATCCCGGCGGGGGAGCTCTGGCGGGTGCACGAGCTGCGCCGCGAGCGCCTGGTGCTGTTCGCCCGAGAGCGGCTGCGCACGCAACTCATGCGCCAGGGGTCGCGCCGGATCGCCAGCAGGGCCGCGGGCGACGCCCTGCGGCCCGACGCTCTCACCATCTGCTTCGCGCGCCGCTTCGCCACATACAAGCGCGCGGACCTGCTCTTCCGCGACCCAGAGCGCCTGGCCTATCTGCTCGGCGACGAGAAGCGTCCGGTGCAGATGATCGTCGCCGGAAAGGCCCACCCCCTGGACGTGCCGGGCAAGGACGTGCTGCGGGTGGTCGTGCAGGAGTCGCAGCGCCCCCGTCTGCGCGACCGCGTGGTGTTCCTCGAGGACTACGACATGCACGTGGCCCGTTACCTGGTGCAGGGGGCCGATGTGTGGCTGAACGTGCCCCGCCGGCCCCTGGAGGCATCGGGCACGAGTGGCATGAAGGCGGCGGTCAACGGAGCCCTCAACCTGTCGGTGCTGGACGGCTGGTGGGCCGAGGGGTACTCGCCCGAATGCGGTTGGGCCATCGGTAGCGGCGAGCAGTACGAGGACCCGGAGGAGAACGACGCGGTCGAGGCGGAGGCGCTCTACACGCTGCTCGAGCGCGAGGTGATCCCCGCTTTCTACGCGCGCGACTCGTCGGGTCGTCCGCGCGAGTGGACAGCGATGATGACCGCCTCGATCCGGAAGCTCGGCGGCGAGTTCAACACGGGCCGGATGGTCCGCGACTACGCCGAGCGCGCCTACATTCCGGCCCATCGCTCCGCGCTCGCGCTGGCCGCGGATTCGGGGCGAGGCGCCCGCGAGCTGGCGGACTGGCGCGTGCGCATGAGCGCCGCATGGCCCGAGGTGGGTGTGCGCAGCGCCGTGAAGGCCGGCGCGGTGGCGGTCGGTTCGGAGGTGGAGGTCGAGCTCTTCGCCACGCTCGGCTCGTTGTCGCCGGCGGACGTGCGGGTGGAGGTCGTGGCAGGAACTCCCGATGGCGATGGCGGCGTCACGGTGCGCACGGTCGTGGTGGGGACGGCCGATGGGGCGGAGGGCGGTGAGCATCGCTTCGTGGCACGAGTGCCGGCCGCCGAGAGCGGGCGCCTCGCGTGCGCCGCCCGCGTGGTGCCCCTGCGGCCCGACGGCATCCGCACCGAGCCCGAGTTCCTGATCGCCTGGGAGCCCTCATGAGGCTGCCCTTCGGATGACGAGGGCGGACCTCCGCTCGCCGTGAACTGCGGCCATACGGCGTCGTCGGGGGGTGCGATGCCGCACGGGCATCGGACCCCCGTGCGCGCCTGGCTCGCCCTGTTCTCACGGCGGGCGGGTCGCGGCCCGTTCTGAGAGGAGCCTGAGAACCCGAGTGCGCGAGCGGCGGCCACCGCACTCAAGGAATGGGCCGCCGGGGTCGAGACATACGGAGAGTCGGCAGGGATCTACGCCGACGAATAGGGGACGGAACCCCGCGTGACCATCCATCTCGACCGCGAGGTCTCCTCAGGATGCACAGCACTCCGTCTCTCGAGCAGGTCCAGTCCGCCTCACCCGAGGATCTCATCCTCATGCTCTTCGAGGGTGCGGTCCGTTTCGGCGCCGAGGCCGATGAGGCCCTCGTTCGCGGCGACCGTGAGAACGGCGCCCGTCTGATCGGCCGCGTCCGCGCGATCGTGGAGGAGCTCGACCGGGGTCTCAACCCCGAGGCGGGCACCATCACGCGCCACCTCGGGGCCATCTACGAGTACGTCCTGCGACGTCTCGATCCCGACACCGTCGATTCGCCCACGCTCCGCGAGGTGATGGCCGACCTCCAGGTGCTCTGCGAGGCCTGGACCGCGCTCGTCGCCGAGCGCAAGGCCGAGGCGCAGGGTCAGTCCACCGTCCCCGCGCTGGCCTAGCCGGTCTCGAATGAACATCCGGAGGCGCACATGGCCATGATCACCCGACTCACCGCCCCCGAGGTCGCCGCCGCGGTCGCCGAGCTCCCCGCGATGCCCGCGAGCATCAGCGAGGTCATCTCGGCCTGCGACGACCACGACATGACGGTGGGGCAGCTCTCCCAGGTCATCCTTCGCGACCAGAGCCTCACCGCCGGGATCCTCAAGCTGGCGAACTCGTCGTTCTACGGCCACGCGCGGCGGGTCACCACCGTCACCGAGGCCGTCGTCATGCTCGGCTTCTCAGCGATCAAGAGCCTCGCCATCTCCAGCCACACCGCTCGCCTCCTGAGCGGCGGTCTGCCGGGCTACGGCTTGCAGAAGGGCGAGCTCTGGCGCCACTCGATCTCGGTGGCCTTCACGGCGCGGCGCATCGCCGTCGAGGTGAAGCTCGCACCGGTCGAGGAGGCCTTCGTCGCCGGTCTGCTCCACGACCTCGGCAAGACGATTCTCTCCAGCTACATGGAGAACGCGTACGAGGAGGTCACCCGGATCGCGCAGGAGCGGCGGGTCGCGTTCCACGAGGTCGAGACGGAGTTGCTCGGATTCGACCACGCCGAACTCGGCGCTCAGATCGCGGTCGCCTGGAGCTTTCCGCCCGAGCTGGAGGAGGCGATCCGCTTCCACCACGCGCCAAGTGGGGCGTCCCTCAAGCCTGAGCTCGCCCACTGCATCCATCTTGCCGATGCCGCCTGCATGATGCTCGGCGTCGGCCTCGGGGTCGATGGCCTGATGTATGGGATGGACCCCGCTTCGCTCGGCGTACTCGGCCTCTCGGGCGATCGCCTCATCCAGATGATGGGGGAGATCGGCGGGATGGTGTCGGGCGACCCCATGGGTATGGGCGCCATCTGATGTTCCCGGACGATCTCACGACCGAGGTCCTCACGGCCGCGCTGCGTGGCACGCACGCCCGCAACACGGCCATCGCGAACAACATCGCGAATGCGGAGACCCCGGGCTACAAGCGGGTGGACGTCTCGTTCGAGGCGGCGCTCGCCGAGGCCGTCGACTCGGATCGAGCCCGGCTTGGCCGAGGCCCAGCCGCTCTGACCTCCTTCGACTCCGGTGCCGGGCGCAAGGTGGACGGATTCGCCCCCACCCTTCAGTCGCTCGACTTCACGACGATGCGCGTGGACGGCAGCAACGTCGATCCCGACAACGAGATGGCGCAGCTCTCTGCGAACCAGCTCGCGAACCAGACGATCCTCTCGCTGCTCGACAAGCGTTTCGGCCAGTTCCGCACGGCCATCATGGGCCGCTAGACCCTGACACCCTGACACTTCGGCGAGGAGCTCACAGATGGGCATGTACGCCGCGCTTGGAATCAGCGCAACCGGCCTCGCAGCCGAACGCCTCCGCATGGACGTGATCGCCAACAACCTGGCGAACGCCGACAGCACCAACGGTGTGGGCGACGCCTACCGTCGCAAGGCGGTCGCGATGGCGCCCGCCGCCGGCGGCGCGCAGTTCGCGCTGCCGCGACCCGCCGGCATCGCGAGCACCCCCGGGGCCGCCGATATGCACGGGGTCGCGGTGACCGGGATCGTCGAGGACACCTCCCCGCTACGGCGGGTCTACGAGCCCGGCCACCCCCAGGCCGACGACAAGGGATACGTGACGCGCTCGAACGTGGACGCCGTCACCGAGATGACCGACATGGTCGCCGCCACCCGGGCCTTCCAGGCCAACGTGACCGCTTTCGAGGCCACCAAGATGATGGCCAAGGACGCCCTGAGGATCATCTCGTGACCCCGCTCGGACCGATCGCGCCGCTTCCGGCGATGCCGTTCGGCCCCATCGGGCCCGGCGACGGCATCGGCTCGGGTGCGTCAGCCGCTCCCGCCCCGGCAGGCGGCTTCGGCGACATGCTCTCGGGCGCCATCTCGGGCCTCAACAACCAGATGGTCAGCTCGGAGCGGCTCTCGGAGGTCGCCGCCACAGGAGGGCTCACCGATCCGACCGAGGCCCTCGTCGCCGTGGAGAAGGCCGACCTGGCCTTCAACACCGCGGTGCAGGTGCGCAACAAGCTGGTCGAGGGCTGGCAGGAAATCAGCCGGATGCAGGTCTAGTCGATGGGCGCGCTCGGAAACGTCACCGGGTTCTGGGAGGGCCTGACCGGCCCGAGCCGGCGCCTGATCGTCGGCGCCGTCATCTTCTTCATCGTGGGCATCTTCGTACTGATGAGGCTGTCGGGGCAGGACGCCTACACCACTCTCGCGACCTCCGCCAGCGCGAGCGATGCCTCGGCCATCACCAAGCAGCTCGACGGCATGGGTATCCGCTACCGCCTCACCGACGGCGGCAGCACCATCCAGGTGCCCTCGAGCATGGTGGACAAGGCCCGCATCGACCTGGCGAGCACCGGCGTGCTCGAGGGCGGCGGCAATGTCGGGAACGAGATCTTCGACAAGAGCAACCTGGCCGCCACCGACTTCACCAACCGGGTGAACCTCAATCGCGCCCGGGAGGGCGAGCTCTCGCGGGCCATCGGTCGCCTCGACCCGATCCAGGCGGCCACGGTCAAGATCGCGATGCCCGATGAGAAGCTCTTCACCGACGACCAGCAGCCCACGACGGCCGCCGTCGTGCTGAGCCTGAAGCCCGGGCAGGATCTCGACGGCGGTCAGGTCGAGGGCATCACCAAGCTCGTGTCACGCACGGTCCCCGGCCTGAAGGCCGACGCCGTGACCATCACCGACTCCAAGGGCAACATCCTGGTCGGCGCGGCGGCCGGCGCGAGCGGTGTCGGCGCAGCCGGCGAGCGTCTTGCGATGGAGTCCGCCTACGAGCGCAGCGTGCAGAGCCGTCTCGATGCGATGCTGGCCGCCACCCTCGGCCCGGGCAAGGCCGTGACCCAGGTCCACACCACGCTCGACCTCGACAAGGTCACCACCGACAGCGAGGTCTTCGACACCAAGAAGATCGTCCCGCTCGAGAGCGAGACCAGCACCGAAACCCTCAAATCGACCGGCGGCGCCGCCGGCGCCGTTGGCGGCACCGCCGCGAACACCCCGCCGGGCAGCACCTTCCCGGCCACCACCAGCGGCAGCGGCACCACCAACTACAAGAAGGACGCGGGCAGCACTCGCAACGGCGTCGAACCGGATCCGCTCGCAGGTCGAGAAGACCCCGGGGGCGGTCGTGAGCCAGTCGATCTCGGTGCAGGTGAGCGACGAAGTCCCGGCCGCGGTCGTGGATTCGCTCCAGAACACCATCCAGGCGGCTGTCGGCTTCGACAAGAAGCGTGGCGACATCGTCGCCATCGAGTCGGTGCCGTTCGCCGCGGACGGCACCGCCGTGACCGCCGCGAAGGCGGCGGCGGAGGCGGCGAAGAACCCGCCCGCGGCGCCGGGCGGCCTCGACATCATGGGCCTGGCCAAGACCGCGGGCGCCGTCATCGGCCTGCTCCTGCTGGCGCTCTTCGCCCGCAAGTCCCTCAAGGGGCGCCAATCGGATCTCGAGAAGGCGCTCCCGGAGCTCCTGAAGCGCGGTCCGGTCCCGGTCTCCGAGCTGACCGGCGGCGCCGGCACGGCCGGGCCGGTGCGCCAGCTCGAGGGGCAGCGCAAGAGCCCGGTCGAGGCTCAGATGGAAGACCTCGCCCGGCGCAAGCCCGACGACGTCGCCCAGCTCCTGCGAGGCTGGCTCCTCGAGGGTAGCTAGGTGGCCACCGAGACGATGAGCGGACGCCAGAAGGCGGCCGTCCTCCTGGTGAGCCTCGGCGTAGACGCCTCGGCGGAGGTGTTCAAGCACCTGCGGCGCGAGGAGATCGACGAGCTGACCCTCGAGATCGCCGGCATGGGGCACATCCCCCAGGAGCGCAAGCAGGCGGTCGTGGAGGAGTTCTACGAGGTCGCGGTGGCGCAGGAGTACATCGCCGAGGGCGGCCTCGACTACGCGCGCACCATCCTTCAGAAGGCCCTCGGCGACGTCCGCGCGGACGAGGTCATGGAGCGCCTGTCGAGCGCCATCCAGGTCAGCCCCTTCGAGTTCCTGCGCCGCACCGATGCGTCGCAGATCCTGAACGTCATCTCCAGCGAGCACCCCCAGACGATCGCCCTGATCCTCGCCTACCTGCCCGCCGAGACCGGTGCCCAGGTGGTGAGCGAGCTCCCCGACGACGTCCAGGCCGACGTGGCGATGCGGATCGCGCTGATGGACAGCACGGCGCCCGAGGTGATCCGCGAGATCGAGCGGGTCCTGGAGCGCAAGCTCAGCAGCGTCATCGCCCAGGACTTCACCTCGGCCGGCGGCGTCGCCTCCCTCGTCGAGCTGCTCAACAAGGTCAACCGAACCACGGAGAAGGCGATCGTCGAGACGCTCGAGGAGCAGAACCCCGAGCTCGCCGACGAGATCCGCCGGATGATGTTCCTCTTCGAGGACATCATCATCCTCGACGACCGCAGCATCCAGCAGGTGCTGCGCGAGGTGGACACCAAGGAGCTGGGTGTGGCGCTCAAGGGCGTCAGCGCGGAGGTGCAGGACTGCATCTTCCGCAACATGAGCGAGCGCGCCGCCACCAACATCCGCGAGGAGCTTGAGTTCATGGGTCCGGTTCGCGTGAAGCAGATCGAGGAGGCCCAGCAGAAGGTGGTCGCTGTGATCCGTCGCCTCGAGGAGGACGGCAGCATCATGATCATGCGCGGGGGCGAGGACGACGTTGTCGCGTAGCCCGCTGCTGCGGGGAGCGACGATGTCGGAGGAGAGCGTCGCTCTGCCGTTGCGCGAGCGCGTCGTGCGCCGCGCGGCGCCGACCACGCCCGAGGGAGTCATGGAGCGTGCCCGCGAGGACGCCGAGGCCCTCCTGTCGGCCGCCCGGGCCGAGGTCGAGGCCCTGCGCGAGGATGCCCGCCACGAGGGGTTCGCCCAGGGACGGGCCGAGGCCAACGGCGAAGTGGCCGGCGCCCTCTCCACGCTCCATGCGATGGCCCAGGGCCTGCTCGACCAGCGCGAGCAGTTCGAGGAGTCGGCCGTGCGCGAGGCAACCGTGCTCGCGGTCGAGGTGGCCGCGCGGATCCTTCGGGCCGAGGTGGCGGTGCGTCCCGAGCGCGTGGCCGGTGTCGTGCGCGGAGCGATCCGGCGGGCCGCCGACCGCTCGCGCCTGGTGGCCCGCGTGAACCCGGCCGATCTTGCCGGCTGCCGCCTCGCCGCCCCGGCCATCCTCGAGGAGATGGGCGGCATCGCCAGCTTCCAGGTGGTCGATGATCCGCGCATCGCGGCGGGCTCGTGCGTCCTGGAGACCGTGGCCGGCGACGTGGACGCGACCTTCGAGAGCCAGCTCGGACGAGTCCTCGAGGCCCTCCTGGCCCCGCCCGACGAAGCCCTCGTCGGGCCCGGTGGAGAGTGAGTCCTCTCGATCTCGCCCCCGCGCGCGAGCGACTGCGCCACCTCGACCCCTACCGCCTGAACGGCCGGGTCTCGGAGCTGATCGGTCTGGTCGTGGAGAGCCGCGGACCCGAGGCGAGCGTGGGGGAGAGGTGCGAGATCCTCGTGCCCGGGCACCGAGGCGGACGCCCCCCTCTCCAGGCGGAGGTCGTCGGCTTCCGGGAGGGGCGGACGCTGCTGATGCCCCTCGGGGACGCCGCCGGCGTCGGCCCCGGCCAGACCGTGGTGGCCACCGGGGCAGCGGTCCGTGTGAACCTCGGCCAGGGGCTCCTGGGCCGGGTGCTCGACGGCCTCGGCAATCCCATCGATGGCCTCGGGGCTCCCCTCGTGGAGGCGCGCCGCCCGATCGACGCCCCGCCGCCGGATGTGCTCGGCCGCCCCACCATCCGCACGCCGCTGCCCCTGGGTGTGCGCGCAATCGACGCGATGATGCCCTGCGGCCGCGGCCAGCGGATGGGCATCTTCGCCGGCTCGGGCGTGGGCAAGAGCACCCTGATGGGGATGATGGCACGCGGTACCACCGCCGATGTCAATGTCATCGCGCTGGTCGGTGAGCGTGGCCGCGAGGTGCGCGAGTTCATCGAGCACGACCTCGGTCCGGAGGGCCTCGCGCGCAGCGTCGTGGTGGTGGCCACCTCCGACCAACCCGCCCTGGTCCGCATCAAGGCCTCCTTCGTCGCCACCACGATCGCCGAGTTCTTCCGCGACCAGGGCGCCGACGTCCTGCTGATGATGGACTCGGTGACCCGCTTGGCGACCGCGCAGCGCGAGGTGGGGCTGGCCATCGGCGAGCCGCCGGCGACGCGCGGCTACACGCCGTCGGTCTTCCAGCTGCTGCCGCGGCTCCTGGAGCGGGCCGGAACCGCGCCGGTGGGAAGCATCACCGCGCTGTACACCGTGCTCGTCGAGGGCGACGACATGAACGAGCCGGTGGCCGATGCCGTCCGCTCGATCCTCGACGGTCACATCGTGCTCTCGCGCGAGTTGGCCCACCGCCACCACTACCCTGCGATCGACGTCCTGCAGTCGGTGTCGCGGCTCGCCACCCAGCTGCTCGCGCCCGAGCACCTCGAGGCCGGCGGACGTCTGCGCGGGTTGATGGCGGCCCACAAGCGCGCCGAGGACCTGATCGCGATCGGCGCCTACATCCCCGGCTCGGATGCGCGCATCGACGAGGCCCGGGCCAAGCTCGAGGACATCGAGTCGTTCCTGCGCCAGGGCACCGGCGACCCCTATTCGCGCGATGAGGCACTGGGGCGCCTGCTGGCACTGGCGGGCTCGTCGGGCCCCGTGGTGGCCGATCAGGATGGCGATCCCGGGGCGGGTCTCACGGGCGCGTTCAATCCGCTGCCCCCCGGCGCTCAGGTGGTCCCGGCCTGAGGGTGCCCTACAGGACGATCAGGGCCGCCCGCACGGCGCGAACCCTTGCGACACGGCGTCGCGTCGGTTCTCGCTCCAGGACGACCGTGGTCCGCTCTGAACGCCCTCTCATCAGTTAAGGCTGACGTAATGGACCCCGTCCCGGCGGTCTGGCAGCCTTCCGGGCCATGAGCAGACAACTCGCATCCTCATTGGCCCTGGCGCTGAGCGCCCTCGTCGTCGCCGCTCCGATCGCGGGTGCCCGGTCGGACGCGCACGCGAAGGTGCGGACCGTCACCCTTGTGAAGGGCAAGTTCACCAACTCCGCCAAGTACACCGGGAAGGGCTCGGTGAAGGTGACCAGGCGGGGCAAGGTCCGAGTGGTGAGGGTGGCGAGGAACTTCCGCGCCGACCGGAGATCGATCCGCCTGCGCATGTACCTGGCGACCGACGCATCGGGCCGTAAGCACGTCGATCTCGGGCCGATGCGCGAGACCGGGGCCCAGAGGTTCCGCGTGCCGAAGGGCGTCAGCCTCAGCCGCTACCGCTACGTGATCGGCTGGTGCGCGGCGGTCAACGAGCCGATCACCCAGGCCAAGCTGTTCCCGGTGCGGCGCCGCTAGCGCAGCGTAGGGCCCGGCCCGTGTGGGCCGTTTGAGCGCAGTCTTCCCCGGGTGGGTCGCGAGCGCCGGTGTCCCGGCGCCACGCGCGGTTGCGTCGCCGCGGCGGGCCTGGCATCCTCCGACTTAGCAACAATCGTAACGAGGGGGGCGGGGATGAGCATGAGGGTGAAGGACGCGATGAGCCCGATCAGCGCGATCGTGGGCCCCGAGCACACCCTCCATCAGGCCGCCGTGAGGATGGTGCACAACAAGACCGGCGCGGCGGTGGTTCTGGACGGGAGCCTTCCGGGCCCGGCCGTCGTCACCGAGCGGGATCTGCTGCGGGCCGTCGCCGCGGGCCTCGATCCCGCCGAGGTCCTGGTCGAGGACCACATGACCGGCGAGGTGGTCACGGCCGCTCCCGATTGGCCCATCGGCGAGGCCGGCGCGGTGATGGTCAAGCACGGCGTGCGCCACGTCCTCGTCTTCGAGGGCTCGGAGCTGGTCGGGATCCTCTCGATGCGCGACGTGGTCCGCGTCGGTGGTCTCGCCCCGGTGTCGGTCGCGGTGGCCGCAGCCGAATAGGGCTCCAAGAGACCGCTCTGGAATAACGACGGCGCCGTTTGCCCGGTGCGGGATCCCCCTGCCGGCCGAATGCGGCTCATCCTGAGCCCGGCCCTCGGGCCCGATGCCGGTCAAGCTTTCGGCTGAAGGGTCGATAGGCACCGTGTGGCACGTTTCCGATTCCGTCTCGAGCAGGTGCTCGATCACCGGTCCCGCCGCGAGGACCTGACCCGCCAGGAGCTCGCGCAGGCGATGGCGGCCGTGGCCGCTCAGCAGGAGCGGGCGGTGGCGGCGGAGCGGGCGGTCGAGGACGGACTGGTCGCGCTGCGCCGGCTGATGGACGGCGCGGCGGCGCTCAACGACCTGCGAACCGGTCACGAGGGTCTGGCCCTGCTGCGCTCGCGCGCGGCCCATGAGCGGGCCACCGTCGAAGGTCTCGAGCAGGTGGCCGACGAGCGCCGGGCCGATCTCGTGCGTGCCAGCCAGGAGCGCGAGGCGCTCACGCAGCTGCGCGCCACGGCCCTCGAGCGCCACCGGGTGGAGGGGCTGCGCCAGGAGGGCATCGAGCTCGACGAGGTTGCGATGCGTCGTGCCGCCCGCCGTCCCGGCGTGGCCGCCTGAGCCTGGATCCGGCGATCGATCGGCGATCTCGGCGCTGATTCGCCCCCGGCACTTCGGAAACGGGGCCGATCTGCCGATGAAGGTTGAGAAGGACACGTTGGGGCCCGATCCGTCGGGCCCGGCGCACACCGACAAGGAGGGACGGTGTCGATGAGATGATCGGTACACAGCTCGGGCCGCCAGTGGCGGCGACGAGCCGAGGAGGATCCGCCCCGACGGGGGCGGCCGGTGGCGAGGATGCCACGGCTGCCCGGTCGCAGGCGGATGACGGAGGTTTTTCGGCTGCTCTCGAGAGCCGTAGGACATCCACCTCATCGGAGGCACGTCGCCCAGAGGCCCAAACGGAGAACGACGCAGCCGGACCCCCGACGGGGGAGCTGCAGGAAGAGGACGCCGCCGAAGCCGGCGCCTCGCACGAGGAGACCGCAGCGGCAGGAGTCGCGGCGGCCATCGCAGCAGCCATCGCCACCGCCGCACCGGCGGCCATCGCGCCGACGGCGCCCGCGGTCGCGGGTCCTCAGGTCAGCGGCGGGGCGCAGACCGCCGCGATGCCGCAGCCGGTGGCCGGCCCTGCGCCGGTCGCCGCGGATGGAGGGGCCTCGGTGGTTCCCGCCCCGACGGTCGCCGCGCAACCCGTGGCGGCTTCCGCAGCACCGCAGGCGCCGGTTTCCGTGCTGGCCCAGGCGACCTCGCCGGGGGTGTTGCCCGCCACTGCTCCGGGCGCCGCGCAGGCGACCACGGCGGCCGTGGCGCAGGCCAACGCCGTCGTCGTGGCGCAGGCCAACGCCGTCGTCGTGGCACAGGCGGCCGGCTCTCTCGTGGGCGCCTCGGCGGCCACGCCGGCCGCGGTCTCGCTCGCCGGCCAGGGCGCGCTGCCGACGGCGTCCACCGACGCGACCGGCGGCGTGGCGGCGGCGACACCAGCCGCCACCCCGGCGCCCGCGGCGCAGCTGACGCTCACCCTCACGCCGGTCGCGGCACCGGGCGCCGCACTCGCGGCGGCCGACAAGGGCATGCCCGCGCCGGTGCTCGCCCCGACCTCAGCAGCTCCGGCCGCAGCCGCACCGGCCTCGGCCGCGGCGGCAGTACAGCAGGCTTCGGCGCCCGCTGCGGCGGCGACCGAGGCTCCGGTCGGCGCGCTGGCGCCGGCCCCGGTCCAGCCGCTCGTGCAGAGCGACCCCCTCTCGGGGATCGTGCGGCCGAGTGGCGGCTTGACCACGCCGCACGAGCTCGGCCGAGAGCTGGGCACACGGGTGCACATGGCGGTGCGCGAGGGTGGGCGCGAGCTCATCGTCAACCTCCGCCCGGCCGAGCTCGGCCATCTGACCATCAAGGTCACGATGGTCGACGGCGTCATGCAGGCCCACATCATGGCCGACCGACCCGAGGCGGCGCGGATGCTGCAGCAGTCACTCAGCCACCTCGATACGGCGCTCAGCGACCTCGGATACTCGCTGGACAGCCTCGACATCGCCTATGGCGGTAAGGACCCGCAGGATGCCGAGGCCTCCCTCGAGCCCGAGGACGGGCCCGTGAGCGGCGAGGTGCTCGAGGCCGACGGAAGCCCGGCCGTACCGGGAACCCCCAACTCAGCCGCGGCGGGATCGCCCGCACGGCTGGACATCCTCGCGTAGGGAGTACCGATGCCCCTGATTCCACCAGGCCCCGTCAGTGGGACCTTCACGCCGGGCTCGGCGGTCACCGTTCCGCAGGAGCCCACCGACATCTTCTCGTCGGAGGGATTCCTGAAGCTCCTGTCGAGCCAGATCCGTAGTCAGAATCCGCTCGAGCCGCTGAAGGACACCGAGTTCATCGCGCAGATGGCTCAGTTCTCCCAGCTCGAGCAGATCACGAGCGTCGCCAGGGACATGAAGGCGCTCACGATGAGCAGCCAGCTGGCCCAGGGCGCGTCGCTCATCGGCAAGAGCGTCACATACCAGCCGGCCGGCGAGCTCGCTCCGGTCACCGGCACCGTGGAGAGCCTCACCATCGGCGCCGGCGGCCGCTCCATGAACCTCATCGTCAACGGCGTGTCCGTTGACGTGGGCCTCGTCACCAGGATCGGCGCATGAGCACCGATCGCCCGCCGATCGCGCCGCTCGGCCCGGTCACGGGCACGGCCGCCGTCCGTCCGCCTGCACGTCAGGGCGAGGCGGCCGCGGCCGGGTTCGATGCGATCCTCAACGGAAAGCTGCAGCCCAACGAGGCATCCGGCGCCCTGCGCTGGAGCGCCCACGCGGTGCAGAGGCTGTCCCAGCGTCAGATCGCCGTCACCCCCGAGGTGCAGGAACGCCTCGAGGGTGCGGTTGACAAGCTGGCGGCGAAGGGCGGGCGCGAGAGCATCGTGCTCGTTGACCAGATGGCGTTCGTGGTGTCGGTGAAGAACCGCACCGTGATCACCGCGGTCGATCAGGCAGGGATGCGTGACCAGGTGTTCACCAACATCGACAGCGCGGTCCTCAGCTAGTCCGAGGCTCGCACCACGGATACCCGCCGCCCGGGCTGGACCTCATGGAAGGGGGCCCGGGCGGCTCCTACGGGAAAGGAAACCCACCCCCATGATGCGCTCAATGTTCGCGGCCGTCTCCGGCCTCCGCAACCACCAGACGATGATGGACGTGCTGGCCTCCAACATCTCGAACGTGAACACGTTCGGATACAAGTCGCAGCGCACGACCTTCAAGGACTCGCTCTACCAGAACCTCGCGGGTGCGGGCGCTCCGGTGCCCCCGAGTCTCGGCGGTACCAACCCGCGCCAGGTGGGACTCGGGATGTCGCTCAACTCGATCGACAGCCTCATGACCCAGGGCAACGCGCAGAGCACCGGCGTGGTCACCGACATGATGATCCAGGGCGACGGCTTCTTCCGCGTCGCGGCCCCGGGCTCGACCTTCACCGGCAACGACGTGGCGACCGGCGGCGAGATGTACACCCGCGCCGGCAACTTCTCGTTCGACAGCGAGGGCTTCCTCGTGACGACCAAGGGCCAGTACGTCCTGGGGACCCTCACGGCCACCGGCAACATCGGTCGCCTCCAGGTGGACCCGGCCACGACGGCCGCCATCAACGTGGACGGGGCGGGCGCCGTCAGCAGCGTCAGCGCCGCCGGCGTCACCACGCAGATCGGCACGCTCAGCCTGGCCAAGTTCGCCAACGCCCCGGGCCTCGAGCGCCTCGGCGACAACCTCTACCGGGCCTCGAACAACTCCGGAGCCGCCGTCAACGGCGCGCCTGGAGGCGTCGCCGGTCACGGCACGCTGGTGCCGGGGGCACTCGAGATGAGCAACGTCGATCTCGCGCTCGAGTTCACCAACATGATCATCGCCCAGCGCGGGTTCCAGGCGAACAGCCGGGCCATCACCACCTCCGACGACATGCTCCAGGAGCTGGTGAACCTCAAGCGCTAGTAGCCGGTCTACCCAACCACTCAATCGGCGGGCCGGACGACCGATAAGCGGGGGGCGGACGCCCCCCACCGGCTCCGGCCCGCCATCTCTCGGAGGATCACGTGATCACCCTGCATCGCCTCAACGGAGAAGAGATGACGCTCAACGCGGATCTCATCCTCACGATCGAGGCCACGCCCGACACGCACATCATCATGATGGACCGGCGCCAGCTCCTGGTGCTCGAGAGCGTCGAGGAGGTCGTCGACGCCGCCATCGAGTACCGGCGCCTCGTCTCGGTCGGCGGGCATCTGCCCACCGCCACTCCGCTCACCGCCTAGCGCGGGCGGGACGGGTATATGTCACCTCTGATCGGCCTGGTCGGCGCGTGGGTCTTCATCATCGTCGGCATGCTCATGAAGGGCGGCTCGATCGCGGGCATCATCAGCCCGCCGGCCTTCCTGATGGTCGTGGGCGGCACCGCCTGCATCCTGATCGCCTCCTTCGGCATGAAGGAGACGATCTCCATGATCAAGCTGACGATCGGCTCGCTCAAGGAGCTCCCCGACAACAGGCCCGAGCTGATCCGCACGCTGATCGGCTTCAGCGAGAAGGCCCGTCGTGAGGGCCTGCTCGTGCTCGAGGAGGACGCCAAGCAGGTCGATGACCCGTTCCTCGGCAAGGGCGTCCAGCTCGTCGTGGACGGCACCGACCCCGAGCTGGTCAAGGACATCCTCGAGACCGAGCTCGATGCGATGGACGAGCGCCACCACAAGAACCAGGACATGTTCAAGCAGGGCGGCGCCTTCGCCCCGACCATCGGCATCCTGGCCACCGTGCTCTCGCTCGTCGGCGTGCTCCAGCACCTCGATCAGCCCGACACGCTCGGCCCGTCGATCTCAGCGGCCTTCCTCGCCACCTTCTACGGCGTGGCCGCGGCCAACGTGATCTTCCTGCCGATCGCCAACGCCCTGAAGAAGAAGACCGCCCAGGAGGCGAGCGAGCGCATGCTGGTGATCGAGGGCGTGCTCTCGATCCAGAGCGGCGACAACCCGCGCATCCTGGCCCAGAAGCTCTGGAGCTTCCTGCCGCCCGACGCCCGCGACGCCGAGGGCGACGAGGACGGGGCCGGCGCCTCCGCCAAGGCCGAGGCCGCCTGAGATGGCCAAGCGCAAGCAGCGCCACGAGGAGCACCCCGATGAGCGCTGGCTCATCACCTACGCCGACGTGCTCACCCTCATGTACGTGCTCTTCATGGTGCTGTTCTCGATCAGCGTCGTGAACACCAGCCGCTTCGAGCTGCTCAAGGAGAGCCTGACCGACGCCTTCAACAGCGGCCTGGCCGCGGGCGGCTCGAGCGTGCTCGCCACCAACCCCGGCGTTCCGTCTCCGGTGGTGGACACCCCCACCAGCCGCATCGCCCCGGAGGTGCCCTCGGTGGGCGGCGTCAGCATCTCGGAGGCCTCGCCCGGTCAGATCCTGGAGACCAGCCAGCTGAAGGCGGCCGAGAAGGCGATCGACGCGAAGCTGAAGAAGCTGGGGCTCGAAAAGAAGGTCGACACGACGGTCAACGAGCGCGGCCTCGCGGTCCGGGTCAAGACCGACGGCGTGCTCTTCGATTCCGGCGCGGCCATCCTGCGCCCCGAAGGCGCTCGGATCGTGGCTCCGGTGGCCGCCTCCCTGAAGGGGCTGCCCAACCCGATCCGCGTGGAGGGTCACACTGACTCGAGGCCGATCAACACCGCCCAGTTCCCGTCGAACTGGGCCCTCTCGGGCGTGCGCGCCGCCGCGGTCGTGCAGGCGATGTACACCGCCGGAGTCATCGAGTCGCGCCTCCAGGTGGCCGGTTTCGGCGCTGCGCGCCCGGTGGCCGACAACGCCACCGCCCCCGGCCGCTCCGAGAACCGCCGCGTCGAGATCCTGATCCTGCGCCTGCAGGGCGCTCCCAACCAGTCCCCCGCCGCCGCCCTCGGCGGTTGACCTCCGACGAAGGGCCAGCTCGATGAAGAAGATCCTCATGATCGCAGGGCCTGCACTGATCGTCCTGGCGGTCGTGGCCAAGATGTTCCTCCTGCCGGCGGCTCCCCCGCCCGACGAGAAGGCCCTCGCCAAGGAGCCCGGCCCGATCTACACCATGACCGAGCCGTTCGTGGTGAACCTGTCCGACGGGCAGGACACCCCCCACTTCGCGAAGGTCGGGATCGCCCTGCGGCTCTCGATGCTGTCGGCGTCCCTGGTCCCGGCCGGCCACACCCCCGAGCCCGTGCCCCTCGAGCAGGACCCGGAGCTGCGCGACATCGTCATCAAGACCCTTCAGAAGTACAGCAGCGCGGAGCTCTCGGGACCCAAGGGCCGTGCCGAGGTGAAGAAGCACATCGTGGAGGCGGTCAACAAGGAGACCGACGTCTCGATCATCGACGTCTACTACACGGAGTTCGCAGTCCAGTAGCGGCTCTCACCGGATCCGCGCACGGGCGCCTCAGGCGCCGATGTGCGGATCCGGTGAGAGCTCGATGCGGACGATCGTCCCGCGCCCGCCCGACTCGATCGAGACCGCATCGGTCAGCTGGCGTGTGATCCACAGACCGCGCCCGCGCTGCCCGAAGGGCGTTGGCGGGTGCCCGCTCCAGACCCGGGACCGGTCGAACCCGCCGCCGACGTCGGAGACCTCGACGACGATCCGTCCGTCGACCCACGCCTCGACGCTGATCGGCGCCCGCCCGTGCTCCTGGGCGTTCGCGATCACCTCGTCGAGCGCGAGCACCAGATCGTTGGCGCGCTCGGGAAAGCCGGCGCGCACGGCCAGGGCGCCCACGTCGGCGCGGACCCTGGCGATCTCGGCCGGATCGGCGCCCAGCGCAATCGAGTATCGGGTGCTCTTCTCCAAATCCGTTCCACGCCCCCGGCGATGCCCGGTCGACCAGCGGTTGAGCGGTGGAGAGAGCGTAACGGTCGCCGCGGTCGGCGGGGCCCCTCGGACGGTGGGTATCGGCCGCTCAACTATCAGGGTGTTCGGTCGATGATGGGAACGTGGCGGAAGTTCTCTCACAAGGCGAGATCGATGCGCTCCTGAGCGCCATGTCCAGTGGCGAGCTGGACGCTGAGAGCATCCCCGAGAAGCCCAGCGAACCGCAAGTGAAGGTGTTCGACTTCCTGCGGCCGAGCAAGTTCTCGAAGGACCAGCTGCGCACGATCGAGCTTCTCCACGAGGCCTTCTGCCGCTCGGTCCAGACCAAGCTCTCCGGCGCCCTGCGGGCGATGGTGGACGTCGAGGTCGTGAGCGCGGATCAGCTCAGCTACGGCGAGTTCGTGAACTCGATGCCGGCACCGAGCTTCATCGCCATCGTGACGATGGAGCCGCTCGAGGGCAACGCGGTGCTCGAGATCAGTCTTCCGCTGGTCTTCTCGATCATCGATCGCCTCGCGGGCGGGCCGGGTACCCAGCGCCCCAAGCCGCGCGAGCTCACCGAGATCGAGCTGGCCCTCGTCCAGAATGTGAGCGAGGTGCTCCTCGGCGGCTTCACGGAGGCCTGGTCCAGCGTCATCCCCGTGCGCTTCCGGCATGTCGCCACCGAGATGAACCCCCAGTTCGCCCAGGTGGTCTCGCCGTCGGAGATGGTGATGCTCATCAGCTTCGAGCTGCGCATCGGCGCGGCCACCGGAACGGTCTCCCTCTGCGTCCCATACCTCGTGTTGGAGCCGGCGATGGACAAGCTCACCGCCCAGAGCTACTTCTCCGCCCTCACCGGGAGCTCCACCCCGGAACTGCGCGAGGACATCGCCGACCACCTCGGGGAGGTGACGGTTCCGGTCACCGTCGAGATCGGCGACGCGGCTCTCAATGTCGGGGATCTCCTGGCGCTCGCCGTGGGCGACGTCATCCCCCTCTCAGTCGCGCCGGGATCCGATGCGACAGTGCGCGTCGGGCTGCGCGACGCCTTCCATGCTCAGCCCGGAACCCGTGGAAGGCGCGTGGCCGTTCAGGTCACGGGCTCCATCGGAGACCTCGAAAGGACGTTCACATGAGCGGTGGCAGCCTCTCCCAGGAGGAGATCGACGCGCTCATGAACGCCGCGGACGACTCCCCCGCAGACGAGGTGCCGGCCGGCACCACCGATGAGGCGGAGGCGGCTCCGGTCGAAGGCACTGCCGAGGCGGAAGCGGCTCCCGCGGAAGGGACGCCCGAGGACGTCGTCGAGGAGGCCGTCGAGTCCGAAGCCGTCGTCGCGGAAGGCGTCGACGAGGCGACGGCGCCCACCGACGACCTCACGGCCGTCGAGCGTGACACCGTCGGCGAGGTCGGCAACATCTGCATGTCGAGCGCCGCCACGGCCCTCAGCGCCCTGGTCAGCCGGCCGGTGCAGATCACCACGCCGCGGGTCGACCTCGTGGACGAGGCCGAGGTGCGCAAGGAGTTCGCCGGCCCGGCGCTCGTGGTGGTCATCCGGTACACCGCCGGCCTCGACGGCCGCAACGTCTTCGTCCTGTCAACGCGCGACGCCTCGATCGTGGCCGATCTGATGATGGGCGGCGAGGGGGCATCCGCGGAGGAGATCGGCGAGCTGCAGGCCTCGGCGGTGGCCGAGGCCATGAACCAGATGATGGGCAGCGCGGCGACAGCGATGGCCGAGATGATCGGCGAGCGCACGGACATCTCGGCGCCCGAGGTCCAGGTCATCGATCTCAGCGAGAACGTGGACGGCCCGAGCCTCGGGTTCGAGGGCCCGATCGTGCGCACGTCCTTCCAGTTGCTGGTGGGCGATCTGATCGACACCACCCTGATGCAGCTCATGCAGATGGACTTCGCCCGCGAGCTCGTGGGTCGCCTCACGTCCACTCCCGCGGCCGAGCAGGCGCCCGAGGGCGCCCCCCAGGCGCCCCAGACGGCCCCCCAAGCGACTCAGGCCGCCCCCGAGGCGCCGTCTGCGGACGGCGACGACCGCCATCTGCACGCCGTGCCGGTGGCGGTCGCCCAGCCGGTCACCTTCCCCTCTCTCGACGAGATGCCGGCCATGCCGGGCGGCAGCGACATCAGCCTCCTGCTCGACGTACCCCTGCAGGTGACCGTCGAGCTGGGTCGCACCCAGCTGCGGATCCGCAACGTCCTCGAGCTCGTGCCCGGGTCGATCATCGAGCTCGACAAGCTCGCGGGCGAGCCGGTCGAACGTGCTGGTCAACGGCAAGCAGATCGCCCAGGGCGAGGTGGTGGTCATCGACGAGGAGTTCGGCGTCAGGATCACCGATGTCGCCAGTCAGGCCAAGCGCCTCCGAGGCATCGCAGTGGAGGGCGCGTGATCGCACCGACGGGTTCGGCCTGAACCCGCGAGATGCCGACGGATCGCGGCTCAAGTCCGTTCCGGCGATTCCGATACTCGCAGCAGATCCCTCATCGCTCCGGTCGCCACGGCGGCCCCGCGTGAGGCGCTCGCTCCGCAGCAACTGAACACACTCGCCGGCCTCCGGCGTCGGCACAGCCATGGTCACATCCCCCCCGGCCAGGCACGGATCGCCCCACACCCCTCGGCGCCGGATGCGCCTCTCGCCCCCGCGGCCCACCGCGGTGCGCCGCCCACTGCACGCCCTCGGGTCGGCGTTGTTCGTGCTCGCGATGGCGGCGCTCCCCGCCCACGCGGCGCCCGCTGACCCGGAGGCGCTCCCGATCCCCGAGGGGTCCTCCGCTCCCACGGCGCTCTCGGGGGGCGCGGGGGGGACCCTCCTGCGGCTCGGTCTCGGCCTCGTGGTGGTCCTCGGCTTGATCGCGCTCGTCTGGTACGTGATGAAGCGCATTCAGCGCTCGCGCTTCCCGGCGCTCGACGAGCGTGGGCCGTCGCTGATCGACGTGGTCGCGACGACGTCGCTCGGCCCGAATCGCTCGCTCCACCTCGTGAGGATCGGAGAGGAGATCATCCTCGTGGGGGCGACCGACCACGCCGTCAACGCGATCACCCGGATCGGCGCAGATGATGTCGCCGGGGTCCCGGAGCTCGCGCCCGCGCGCGCCGGCTTCGGGCGGTCTGCCCCGGGTGCGGGCGGCACGGGCTCGGACGATCGTGCGCGAGCCGTCGCGACCGCCACCGACGGATCGATCGTCGAGCGCCTGCGTGCCATGACCACGCGCCGCTGATGGCGCCGGTCGCGGCTCGCGTCCCGGCCCCGCTGCCGACGCTTCGCGAGCGCATCGTGGCGGCGCTGCCGCCTCCGGCGCCGACCCGCCGCCGGCGCTGGCTGCGCCGGGGGGCGCTGCTCTCGCCCGTCGTCATGGCACTCGGGTGCGTCCTGTGGCCCGCCGTGGCCTGGGCTGCCCCGGGGATCAACCTGAACCTGAACGGCGAGGACGGCGAGGTCTCCACCTCGTTGCAGCTGCTGGCACTCCTCACCATCCTCACCCTGGCCCCGTCGATCCTCATCATGATGACCAGCTTCACCCGGATCATCATCGTGCTCGGCTTCGTGCGGAACGCGCTGGGGACACCGTCGATGCCGCCCAACCAGGTCCTGGTGGGCATCGCCCTCTTCCTCAGCCTCTTCGTGATGACGCCGACCTTCACGGCCATCAACGACGATGCGTTGAAGCCCCTGCTGGCGAAGAAGATCGACGAGGGAGAGGCGCTCAGCCGGGCGGAGGCGCCGATCCGCGAGTTCATGTTCAAGCAGGTCGATCAGACCGACCTCGCGCTCTTCACCGAGCTCTCGAAGAATGAGCGCCCGCGGACCCGGGCCGATGTTCCCACCCAGGTCCTGATCCCGGCGTTCGTCCTCTCCGAGGTGAAGACCGCCTTCGAGATCGGCTTCCTGATCCTTATCCCGTTCCTCATCATCGACATGGTCATCGCTTCGACCGTGATGAGCATGGGCATGGTGATGCTGCCGCCGGTGGTGATCTCGCTGCCGTTCAAGATCCTGCTCTTCGTGCTGGTGGACGGCTGGCACCTGGTGTCGGAGTCCCTCGTCCGCGGCTTCGTCCAATGAGGCCCGGCATCGTCGACGGGGGGCACTGATGGATCAGGGCCAGATCATGGAGATCGGCGCCAGGACGATGTGGGTGACCCTCCAGATCGCCATGCCGATCCTCGGAGTGAGCCTGGTGGTGGGTCTGATGGTCTCGATCTTCCAGGCGGTCACCCAGCTCCAGGAGCCGACCCTGACCTTCATCCCGAAGATCCTCGCCGTGGTGGTGGTGATCGTCGTGGCCGGTCCTTGGATGATGAACACGATGCTCGGGTTCACCATCGAGCTCTGGGGCGGCATCCCATCCATCGGGGCCGGCTAGCCGGCCCCGATGGATCAGCTCCTCGCACAGCTGGCTCCGCAGGCCACGCTATTCATGCTGATAGCGACCCGGCTGTCGGCGATGTTCATCGCGGCACCGGTCTTCAGCTCGCGCATGATCCCCACCCGCGTCAAGGCCGGGCTGGTGATCATCATCAGCTACATCACCCTGCCGATCGTCGCCGCCGAGGGGGGGAGGGTGCCCGAGGGCATCGTCGGCTTCGCCACGCTCGCCGTGAAGGAGGCGGTCATCGGCTTCGCCTTCGGTCTCGTGGCGCAGTTCCTCTTCGCCGCGTTCCAGACCGCCGGGGCCTTGATCGACATCACCGCCGGCTTCGCGGCCTCCGCGGCGTTCGACCCGTCCACGAACACCAGCACCTCCATCCTCGCCCGCTGGTACAACCTGATCGCGATCACCTCGTTCCTGGCGATCGGCGGGCATCAGCTGCTCGTGGCCGGCGTCGTGCGCAGCTTCACCCTGGCCCCGCCACTCGCCGACCCCGACGTCGGCGCGGTGATCGCCGGCGTCATCGACCAGGCGGACGGCATCCTCCTCGTGGTGGTGCAGATCGGGGCTCCGATCGTGGGAGCGCTGCTCATCACCGATGCGACCCTCGGCATCATCTCGCGGGCGGTGCCGCAGATGAACGTCTTCATCGTGGGGCTTCCGCTCAAGATCATCGTGGCCCTCGCTGCGAGCGCCATCCTGCTGCCGGCGATGATCGCGCTCAGCAACTCCCTCGCCGCGGAGATGTTCTCCGACATGTCGCGGATCGTGAGGGCCGCCGGAGGGTAGCGGGGGGGCGCTCGCCCCCACGGAGGCGGGACGTGTGACCCGGGTCCGTCGCGTCAGCGTGGATAGCCTTCTTGGTATGCCCCGCCGCCTCCTCGTGCTCGTCGCCATCCTCGCCGCAGGTGCCGCCTCCGTCTCGGCGCTCGTCGTGGGGAGGGCATCCTCCGACGGCCCCACGCTCGAGCTGCGGGCCCAGCCGATCGCGCCCGCCCGCCCCGCGCCGCCGACCGCCGGGACCGGCTACGACGACCGAGCGGTCTCGGTGCCCCGCGCCGGACGCCCCGCGCTCGTGACCTTCCTGTTCGCCGACTGCCCCGATATCTGTCCCCTCGTCGCTCAGGAGATCTCCCAGGCGCTCGATGCGGTCGGTCCTCGGGCCGGGGAGATCGACGTCGTGGCCGTGAGCGTCGATCCATCGGGCGACACGGCGAGCGCCGTGCGCTCGTTCCTTCGCCGCCACCGGCTGGTGGGGCGGATGGACTACATCATCGGCACCCGCGCCGAGCTGGAGCCGCTCTGGAGCTCGTGGTTCGTTGCGGCACAGCCCGAGAACGCTCCGGTGTCGGGTCATTCGGCCCGGATCGTGCTGATCGATCGCACGGGTCGCCAGGTCGGGGCCTACTCGGCGGGCATCGCCATTCCGATCGCGGATCTGACCGCCGACATCCGCGCGCTGATCGATTCCTGACCCTGGCCTGCGGCGAGGGAGGCCGCGTTGATCCTCGGTCCGGTCCGCATCCTGGCCGCTCGTCGGCCCGGTGCGCGGGTCAGGCGGCCACGGCCCTCCGTCGCGGCACCGACGCGTCGCGACGGACGTTGCGGTGGGCCCACCAGCAGGCCACGCCGATGAGCTCGGCGAGCTGCTGCACGAGGAAGAGGCGCGTGGACTGGAGCACCTGGACGTCGAGGGCGCCCGCCTGGACGTTCACCGTCGCGGTCACCGAGAGCTCCCCGATGGACGGAAGGGTCTTGCCCACGCCCTGACCGGGCAGGAGCCCACCGCGGCGCAGGTTCACCGCCCCCACGCTCGAGATCGGCCCGAGCGCGGCGTCGACCGCCACGATCAGGGGGGACGTCGGTGCCCCCATCAGCGGCAGGATGCGCTCCTCGAGGTTCATGGCGTGGAGAGGGTCCTCGAGACTCCCGATCACTGCTCCGGTGTCGAAGCCGAGCCGAAGGAGGCGCTGACCGACCAGCGGCCCGAGAGCATCGCCCGTGGAGCGATCGGTGCCGATGCAGGCGAACGCGATCGGGCGCTGCGCGCCCCCCAGCAGGGCCAGCTCCCGCTCGATCGCCGTGGACAGAGTCACGAGCCCCGCCTGGTCTTCGAGTCGTACTTCGCACGGAGCCGGCATCAATGCCCTTTCGTCGCCCTCCTGCGGGTGTCTGGCGAGAGTAGGGCCGCGGCTGGGGGCTGGTCCCTACCCATCTGGCTAAGGGCGGGGTGCCCGGTCGGCCAACGACGGCCTCCCCTCATGTCGGGCGTGCCGGATCCGATAGCAGGTACGCCCCCTATCCCCAGAGGGTCTCATGAGCACCTCCGGGCACGACGACAGCGTTTCGACAGAGAGCACCGATCAGGCGGTCGCCTTCGAGGTGGAGATCGCGGACGAGGGCCGGGTGGCCACCCTCGTCGTCCCGACGGCCGTGCGCGAGGCGCTCTCGCGCGACGAAGCGATGCGCAGGGCGCTCGACGCCCTGCTGCGCTCGGGGGTCGTGCACGGACTGGACCGCGCCCATGTCGCGGAGGTGGTCGCCGCGTGCGAGGGCGTTCCGCGCGTGGTGGCACGCGCCACTCCTCCCGTTCTGCCGGTGGACGGCGTGATCGAGCTCCACTTCGCCGAGGGCGTGGAGAGCGACCCGCTCCATACCGTGGATGCCGGGACCCTCCTCGCGCGCCGGACCCCGGCCCGCCTCGGGAGCGACGGCGTCGCGGTGACCGGCGAGCCACTCGCCTCACCCGATCCGCAGTCGCCCGCGCTCTCGGCGGGCGAGGGTGTCGAGCGGTCGTCAGCGGGGGAGGGGGTCGTCGTGGTCCGCTCCCTGGTCGCCGGTCGCCCCCGGATCGACGGAGGGCGCGTGAGCGTCGATGAGGTTCTGCGCGCTCCGCGGCTCGCGCGCCGACCCGACCCGATCGAGCTCTTCGGATCCCTCGAGGTGGGGGGCGATCTGTTCGCGGGTGCCCGCGTGGCCGTGTCGGGCGACCTCTCCGTCGGAGGGGACGTCGAGAAGGCGACCATCCGAAGCGGAGGCGGCGTCCGGATCGGGGGTTCGTGCTTCGGGTCGGAGGTTCACGCGGGTGCTCTCGCGTGCGCTCACGGGCTCCTGCTGGAGCGCCTTCGCGGGGCCGATGCCGATCTGGTCTCGGCATCGGCGGTCGCGGGACAGCTGCTCGACTCCGCCGCGGGCACCGGCCGCCGGTTGAGCGAGTGGAACGCCATGAAGGTCGTCCTCAGCGGGCGGTTTCCCGCAGTGGGCCCGTCGCTCGCGGCGACCGCGGCCGGCCTCGAGGAGGCCGGTGGGGAGGTCGAGGAGTGGGTCGCCGACGCGATCCTCCGGGCCTCGGTCGTGGTCGCGGCGCTTTCGCGCGGCGAGCCGGTCGGCATGGAGCGAGTCACCTCATGCGCGCACAACCTGGCGCGCGCGGGTGCACTGATGCGGAGCGCGGCCGGCCGAGGGTCGGGCGTTCAGGCGGATTACATGCAGGCGTGCCGGGTGGAGGCCCTGGGGAGCCTCGTGCTCACCGGTGCGGGCACCTTCAACGTCGATGCCGAGGTTGCGGGCGATCTCCTGGCCGAGGCCCCCGGGGGGATCGTGAGGGGCGGAACGCTCCATGTGGGCGGAGAGCTGCGCACCGAGGTGCTGGGATCTCCCGGAGGTGCCCCTCTGCGGGTGACCCTGGCCGGCTCCGGGGGGCTCCCCAGGCTCACGGCCCAGATCGCCCACCCGGGCGTGGAGGTGGTCTGCGGGGACCGGACGATCGTGCTCGAGACGACCGCGCTCAACTTTTCGGTCGGTCATGACGAAGACAACAACGTGGTGTGCTCCGAGGATCCCCGCCTCGGCTGAGCCCCGCGGCCGTACCCCGGATGGGTACGGGCAGACGGAGTCAAGGACGGCGCGCGAGCAGGATGGCGGCGCCACATGGCCGGCTCAGCTGGAGAACGCACAGAGGCAGCGACACCCAAGCGCCTGGACGAGTCGCGCAAGCGCGGCCAGGTGGCCCGCAGTCGCGAGATCAACACCGGGCTCGGGCTGCTCGCCACCTTCGTGATGCTCTCGTTCATGGGCAGCTGGATGCTGGCCGGCCTCATCCGCGTGATGAGCACGTCGCTCGCCAGGTCGGGCACCACGCAGCGCATCACCCCGCCGGATGGGTGGAACGTGATGATCGGCGCGGGCTGGGACTCCCTGCGGCTCACCGCGCCATTCGCCGTGGCCGGGATGGTCGTCGGCGTCATCGCCTCGGCGATCCAGGTGAAGCCGGGGATCATGACCTCGGTACTGAAGCCGCGTTTCTCGGTGCTCAACCCGCTCTCGGGCGTGAAGCGCCTGCTCTCGGTGCGGTCGCTCGTGACCCTCGTCAAGGACCTGATCAAGGTCGGCGTGACCGGGGCGGTGGCCTATGTCGTGCTGAAGGGCGCCATCCCCGATCTGCTCAGCCTGGTGGGCGCCAGCCCCGGCCTCGCCCTCGTGGTGGTGGGTGGTCTCGTGATGAAGATCGGGTTCTCGATCGTCGCCGTCTACGTCGTGATCGCCGCCGCCGACCTCGGGTACGAGCGCTATCAGCACGGGCGCGACCTGCGCATGACGCGCGACGAGGTGAAGCGCGAGGCCAAGGAGGGCGACGTCAGCCCGGAGGTGAAGGGGCAGATGAAGCGCCGCCAGCACGAGATGGCCGTGCAGCGGATGATGTCGGCCGTCCCGGACGCCGATGTGGTGATCACCAACCCGACCCACTTCGCGGTCGCGCTGCGCTATGCGCGCGCTCTGCCCGCGCCCAGGGTGGTGGCCAAGGGCGCCGACCACGTCGCCCATCGGATCATCGCCGCGGCGCGCGAGAACGGCGTCACCGTGGTCCAGGATCCGCCCCTCGCGCGGAGCATCTTCGCCAGCGCCGAGATCGGCCAGTACATCCCGGCGGACGCGTTCGCGGCCGTCGCCGAGATCCTGGCCCACGTCTACCGCGCCACCGGGCGTGAGCCGGCGGCCGCATGAGCACCGCCGTCGCCACGACGAAGCCCCCGGCGCGCAACGCGCTGACGCGCCTGCTCGACAACAGCGACGTGGCGATCGCCATCGTCGTCGTCGGGATCGTCGTGATGATGATCATCCCGCTGCCGCCGTTCCTGCTCGACATCCTCCTCACCGCGAACATCGCGGCAGCGCTGGCGATCGTCCTGGCGACCCTCTACACGACCGAGCCGCTCCAGTTCTCGGTGTTCCCGTCGCTCCTGCTCGTGGCGACCCTCTTCCGCCTGGCGCTCAACATCTCGGGCACCCGGCTGATCCTGCTCCACGGCGAGGCCGGCGAGGTCATCTCGTCGTTCGGGCGCTTCGTGGTGGGTGGCAACGTGGTCGTCGGGCTGATCGTCTTCACGATCCTGGTCGTGATCCAGTTCGTGGTGATCACCAACGGCGCCGGCCGCGTGGCCGAGGTCGCCGCCAGGTTCACCCTCGACGCGATGCCCGGCAAGCAGATGGCCATCGACGCCGACCTCAACGCCGGCGTGATCACCGACTCCGAGGCCAAGATCCGCCGCGAGACAATCGCCAAGGAGGCCGACTTCTACGGCGCCATGGATGGCGCCTCCAAGTTCGTCAAGGGCGACGCGATCGCCGCCGTGCTGATCGTGCTGATCAACCTGATCGGCGGGCTCACGGTCGGCGTCCTCCAGCAGGGCATGGGCTTCGGCGAGGCGGCGGCCCACTTCTCGCTGCTGACGGTGGGCGAGGGACTCGTCAACCAGATCCCGGCGCTCCTCATCTCCACCGCCACGGGCATCATCGTCACCCGCTCCGTGGGCGAGTCCAACCTCGGCGAGGACCTCGCCAACCAGATCATCAGCCAGCCGCGGGCGCTGTTCATGGCCGGCATCGTCGCCACCACCCTCGGCCTGGTGCCCGGACTGCCGAAGCTGCCCTTCTTCATCATCGGCGGCCTGGTGATGCTCGTCGCCACGATGCTCAAGAAGGGCATCCGGGAGGACGAGGAGGCAGCCGCCCAGGACGCCGCGACCGAGGTGGCCACGCGCCCGGCGGAGCCCGAGAACGTCGCGGCACTCCTGCCGCTCGACCCCCTCGAGCTGGAGATCGGCTACGGCCTCGTGCCGCTGGTCGACGCCGACGAGGGCGGGGATCTGCTGGGCCGCGTCGCCATGGTCCGCCGCCAGATGGCGACAGAGCTCGGCCTCTCGCTCGCGCCGATCCGCATCCGCGACAACATCCAGCTCGGCTCCCACGACTACGCCGTCAAGATCAAGGGCGTGGAGGTGGCGCGCTGGTCGTTGATGCCCGGGCAGCTCCTCGCCATGAATCCGGGCACCGCGGATCTTCCGCTCGACGGAATCCCGACGGTCGAGCCCTCCTTCGGGCTGCCGGCGGTCTGGATCGGCGAGGCCCAGCGCGAGCAGGCGGAGATCTCGGGCTACACGGTGGTCGACTCCACGTCTCTCGTGGTCACCCACCTCAGTGAGGTCATCCGGCGCAACGCCGCCGAGCTCCTCGGGCGCCAGGATGTGCGCGGTCTCCTCGATGCCCTCAAGGAGCGCTTCCCGGCACCCGTGGAGGAGCTCGTCCCCGATCTGATGACGGTCGGCGAGGTGCAGCGCGTGCTCCAGACCCTTCTCACCGAGGGGGTCCCGGTGCGCGACCTCGTCACGATCCTGGAGACCCTCGGCGACAAGGCCAAGCTCACCAAGGACGTGCCGATCCTCGCCGAGTACTGCCGTCAGGCCCTCTCACGCGCCATCTGCGGACGCTTCGTCGATGAGGCGGGCACGCTGCGCGCCATCACGCTCGACCCCGAGGTCGATCGGGAGGTGGCCGAGTCCGTGTCGCGTACCGACGACGGCACCGCCGTGACCATGGATCCGGCGCGCGCCACCGCCCTCATCGGCACCCTCATCGAGCAGGTGGAGCAGGCGCAGGCTATCGGCGCCGCCCCGGTCCTCCTGTGCTCGGGCGCCACCCGGCGCCACATCAAGGCGCTGACCGCGCACGCGATCCCCAACCTCACAGTCCTCTCGTACCACGAGATCCTCCCATCCGTCCGCGTCGAGCCCATCGGGCTCGCCGCACTCGTCTAGCCCGAGGAGTCATCGGCCGTGCAGATCAAGCAGTTCTCCGGAGCCACCATCGACGACGTGCTGACCCAGGTCCGCGCCGAGCTCGGTGAGGAGGCCGTCATCCTGCAGACCAGACGCGTCGTGAAGGGGGGCATCGGCGGGTTCTTCGGGCGCGAGGGCGTCGAGGTGACCGCGGCCGAGGGCCTGCCCGCTGGTGAGGGCGAAGCCGCCAACCGCGAGGCGGCAGCCTCGGTGGCCGCTCCGACGAGCCCCGTCCCCGCCGGCGACGAGCCGACCGAGGAGGAGTTCGTCCCGGCGGCGTTCCGCCGCCATCTCGAGAGCCGTCTCGCGGCCGCCGAGGAGGTCGAGACGGCCGCGAGCGCCGAGCACTCCACGCATGGCGCCCCCGCTTCGCCGGCCGCGGCCTACGCGCGTGCCGCGACCCCGTTCGCACCCGGAGAGTTGGAGCGCACGGAGGCCATCCTGGAGGCCGCCCGCGCCGCTGTCCGCGATGCCCACGCCAAGGCGGTGAAGTCGCCTCCGGCCATCGATGATCTGCTGCCGGCCCTTCCCCAGCCGCCGGTGGCGGCCCGCGAGCCGATTGCCATGGAGCCCCTACCTGAGGCTTCCCCGGCGGGGCCACGCGTGGCGCCCGCACTCGAGGGCGTTCGGGGGGAACTGATCAAGGCCGGCGTGGATCCGCGCTATCTGGATCCGATGCTCGAGGGCTTCTCGCGCTCGACGATGCCGTTCCTGCCCGGAGATGCCCCCCTGCGGGACGCCCTCCGGGAGCACCTCGCCGCACGGCTCCCGACCGTCCGGGACTGGAAGCCGCGGGACATGGGGCACACCATCGCCTTCGTGGGCCAGAGCGGAGTGGGCAAGACCAGTGCCGCGGTGGGTCTGGCCGGGCGCCACCGGGCGGCCGGTCTCGCAGTGGCGCTCGTGGCCGCCGGTCCCGGTCCGCACGACGGCCTCGAAGGCCACGCGCGCCGGCTGGACATCCAGCTCTTCCGTGCCGCCGACGGCCCGGCGCTGAAGGCCCTCTGCGGGACGCTCGCCGATCGCGACCTGATCGTCATCGACACCGACGGCTGCTCCCATCAGAGCCTCGGGGAGATCGAGGAGCTCGCGGCGCTGCTGAACCCGCTGAAGGCCGACGAGGTCCACCTCGTCATACCCACGGCGACACCGGTCGCCGACCTCGGCGACGCCCAGCGGCGCTTCCGGATGGTCGGCGTCAACCGCCTGACCATGACCAAGCTCGATGAGACCCGGTTCCACGGCAACCTCGTCAACGTCCCCCTGCGCATGGGCAAGCCCCTGGGTTTCCTCTCCGACGGCACCTCCGTCGCCGATTCGCTCTCGCCCGCGGACGCTCGACGGGTCGCGGAGATGCTCCTGCCGTGAGCGCCGCCGCCCAACAGGCCTCCGAGAGCGCACCGCTCCCCGAGCGGGGCATGCGCGTCCTGCTCGACGGGCTACCCGGCGGCCCGTGGTCGTCTCTCGTCGAGGGGCTGGCGGGCCGGACGCTCACCCTCGAGCCACCACGGCTCGGGGGGCACGTGGTGGCGCTGCCACTGGGCCGGCCCTTCGTCATCGCCTACGCATCGCGCGAGGTCCCCTGCGAGATCGACGCCGAGTTGGTCGGCGGGCCCGACCACGAGGGTCGGGGGCACTACGCCGCGCGGCTCGTCGGTGAGGGCCGGCGCCTCCAGCGCCGTCGCGCCGTGAGGGTGTCCGTGCACCTGCTCGTGCGAACGAGCCTGGGCGGGGAGCAGGAGACCCTGTCGTCGGGGGCGATCACCGAGAACCTCTCCGCGGCGGGGGCCCTCCTGCGACTAGCGCGACCGATCGAGGCCAACGCGTCGATCACCACCACGGTTCTCTGCGGTGGCGATGCCGGCGCCGTCGAGATCCACGGACGGGTCGTGCGCTGCGACCGCATCGACTCCCAGGAGCGCCCCTTCCGCGTGGCCGTCGCCTTCGAGGACCTGGTGAGGGCGGACGAGGATCGCCTGACGCGGTTCATCTTCGAGCAGCAGCGCGAGGCACGCCGGCGCGAGGTGGGGCTCTCCTGATGGCCGGGTCGAAGAGTGACAAGCAGAAGGGCAAGAAGGGCGGAGGGCCGACCACGAGCCCGATGGAGGCGTGGGTGGCCAAGGCGAAGGGCCTGGGGGCGGTCATCGGGTTCGCGGTCGCTTTCTGGGTCTGTCGCGGGCAGGGCTTCTCCGTGCCCGACGCCATCCTGCGTGGTCTCGGCGGAGCCATGGTCATGTCCCTGGTCGCCTGGCGCTCGGCGCTGATGGTCATCCAGGCGCTGATGCGTGCCGCCGTGGCGCAGGGCGAGCGGGAGACCCAGGCGGCGATGGCCGCGGCGGCCGCCGCGCAGCAGGCCGCCGACGCCTCCTACGGCCGCCGCCCGAGCGATGGCGGAGCGGGTGACATCTCGTGAGCGGGATCACCGACCGGATCGCGACACCGTCCGCCGCCACCGCTGCCGCCGCGACGGCCCTGACACGGCGCACGCCCGGCGACGCCGAACCCCCGGCCACCTCGCCCGAGCCCGGCGGAGCCCGCCGCTCTTCCCCGGGGAGCGGCGGCTATCCGAGCGGCGCCCCGGATCCCAGCGGCCGCAGTGGGAGCCTCCTCGATGTCTTCGCGTAGCCCCGGGGAGCAACGCCCCGGGTTCCTGGTGATCGAGGCCGATGAGGCCGGCACCTACGTGGGAGGTCTGATGGTGACCGACGCGAGCGGTTTGCCGGTTGACTTCCGCTTCACCGATCCGGTCACGCCGACCCGGCTGCAGCGGGCGCTCTACGGGAGGGTGCTCGACCGCTACCTCCGGAGCGAGATCGTGTTGAAGACCCTCCTCGAGGCGCTCGACCAGCCGCCCGGCCTGCTCGTGGTGGACGACGCGAGCCTCCTCGACGAACCGATCGACGTCTGCCCGGTCGCCTTCGTGGGCCGCTCGAAGTCCGATCCGCTCGGTGCGGTGGGGACCCGTAGCGGCCAGGGGGCGAACTCCTTTCTGCTCCAGCTCAGCGACCCCGGCCACCCTCTGCGGGTGACCCTGCCCGCCGACTCCGCACACGAGACGATCGTCGCCGAGACCCTGCTCCTGCTGTCCGGCCGGATGGACATCCTGGAACCGACCGAGCGGGTCCGCGCCGCGCTCGCGGTGATCGTCCAGGACGGGGCGCTCTCCTGAGCGAGCCACGGGCCGGCCGCTCGCCCGTCGAGGATCTCCGCCGCGTCCTCGCGCGGCTCGGGGCCGTCACCGCGGCACACGCCGTACCACCGTTCGAGATACGGGTCGGAGCGGTCGATGCCCCTCGGCCGGCCGTGGTCTCACCTGCGCCGGTACCTCCGGCCGAGGCGCGTCAGTGCGTGCCGATCGCGACCACCACCCGCTCCTTGGCGCCGGATCTCCTCGCCACCGTCGCGCGCTCCCCGGCCGTCGCGGCAACTGCTCCCGCGCTCGGCCGGATCGGCGCGGTTGCCCCTCCGGAGGCCCGCGCGGCCTCCGTGCCGTCCGCGCCCGGGCGTCGAGGCGAACCCGTGGCCCGTCCGCGGGCCCACTTCGGCCCCGCCGGTGGCGGGCGGGTGCTGCGGACAGTACGCCGGGAACGCGTTCCCTGGACCGGGCTTTCCCGCCGCCGGCTCGCAGCGGCCTGGGGGCGCGTGCAGATCGAGCACGCATCCGCCGGCGAGCTGCTGCTCGTCGGGGTCTTCGGTCCGGTTCCCATCGACGCGATCACCGCGGTGGCCCTCGAACCGGACGGCCGGCTCGCCATGACCTTCTCGCGGAGCACCTCCGCGCGAAGAGGTGATGTGGCCCTCGCACGCCACGCCGCCACCGGGCGGTTGCTGCGCTCGGATATCCCTCACCTCATGGGGGGGTGATTCGGCCGGACCCTCCGCTAGCATCAACCGCCGGAGGGCGCCGACCGCGATGGGAGACCGGATGATGAGCTGGCGACGGATGACAGGGGTTGTGGGTGCCATCGCCGTTGCGGGCCTCGCGCCGGCGGCCGCGGTGGCGCAGGATCCGGCTGAGCCGGCCCCGCTCGCCCCCGGCGTGATCGCCGCCGGTGTCTCCATCGCCGGGGTTCCGGTCTCCGGTCTCACCGAGGGGGCGGCGATCCAGGCCGTGAACGCCCAGCACGTGGTGCCGCGCCGGCGGCCGCTCGCCCTGACGTTCCGCGGCCGTCGCCTCGTGGTGCATCCGGTCAAGGTCGGGTACAGGGCGAACGTCGCTTACGCCGTGAAGGTCGCGCTGATCTACGGTCGCACCAAGGAGGTCCCCGCCGAGGGGGTCGTGGTGCCCCTCAAGCAGAAGGTCAACCGCGCGCGCCTCGGCGCGACGCTTCGGCAACGGGCCGCCAGGCACGATCTGCGTCCGCGCGATGCGGCACTCAGCCTGAGGAAGGTCACGCCGGTCGTCCGCAAGCCCCGCATCGGGATCGCGATCGACATCCGGCGGTCGGTGCGCATTGTTGAAGCCGCCATCATCCGGCGCGATCGCCCCCGGTACGCGCTCGCTTCGCGCCGGATCCGCCCGGCCGTCACCTCGGTCGGCGGGGTCGTGGTGATCGATCGCGCCCGCTTCCGGCTCACCTTCTGGAAGGCGGGCAAGCGCACCACCTTCCCGGTGGCCGTGGGCCAGTACGCGTACCCGACCCCGGCAGGCAACTTCCGCGTCATCCAGAAGCAGAAGAACCCGACCTGGTTCCCGCCAAACTCCCCGTGGGCCGCGGGCCTCGGCCCGGTGCCCCCGGGTGTCAGCAATCCGCTTGGCACACGCTGGATCGGGACCTCGGCGCCCGCCATCGGCATGCATGGCACGCCCCAGTCGTACTCCATCGGCAGCCGGGCCTCCCATGGGTGCATCCGGATGTACATCCGCGACGCCGAGCGACTGTACGAGCTCGTCGAACATCGGGACGCCGGTCTACATCAGGTAACCGAGCGGCGGGCGGGAAGCACCCGGTGTGGGACGCCTCTACCGAAGGCCAGTGACATTCGATGGCCTGAGTCTCTAACGTCCCGGGCGCCCTAGGCGCCGATCTGTACCGGACGTGATCCGCATCCATCCACTGCCCTGCACACGAACGCTGATCGCGACCATCGCCGTCGGCGCGCTCGCGATCGCCACTCCGGCGATGGGCGCCCCCGCGCAGGCGCCCGCCGACCGCGTGCCCGGTCAGGTGGTCGTCGGCCTCCGTGACGGCGCGGCGGCGGGCGTCCGCGCATCGCTCGCGCGCCGCGCCGACGTGCGTTTCGGACCGCGCATCCCCGGTCGGAGCGCCTGGCTCGCACATCTCGGTGAGGGCGAGAGCACCCAGGTCGCGATCGCGCGCCTCGAGGCCGATCCCACCGTCCGCTGGGCCGAGCCGAACTACGTGTACCGTCGGGCGCTCGTCCCCGACGACCCGCTCCTGGTGAGCCAGTGGGGGCTCATCAACGCCGGCCAGTCGCTGGCCGGGGCGAGCGGCGTCCCCGGCGCCGACATCAACGCGCCGGCGGCCTGGGACCTCACTACGGGCAGCGATCGCGTGATGGTCGCGGTGGTCGATACCGGCGTGGACGCCACCCACCCCGACCTGGCCCCGAACGTCGGCGTCCTCAACCCCGGCGAGGCGGGCGGCGGCCGCGAGACGAACGGGATCGACGACGACGGCAACGGCCTGGTCGATGACTGGCGCGGGTGGGATTTCGTGGCCGCCGACGCCGACCCCCAGGACGAGGATCCGGAGGGCCACGGGACGCTCGTCGCCGGGGTGCTCGGCGCCCGCGGCAATGACGGCGCCGGCTTCGCGGGCGTGTCGTGGAGCTCGCGCATCCTCCCCGTGCGCGGCCTGAACGCCCGCGGCGCGGGCACGAATGCCGATCTCGCCGCGGCGATCACGTACTCGGCGGCCCGCGGAGCTCGCATCCTCAACGCCAGCTTCAGCGGCCCGGGCAACTCTCAGGCGATCCGCGAAGCCATCGAGTCATCGCCGAACGTCCTTGTCGTCGTGGCCGCGGGAAACGAGGCATCCGACAACGACCGCCTGCCGGTCTTCCCCTGCAGCCTGACCCTTGAGAACGTGGTGTGCGTCGCCGCGACCGACCAGAGCGACCGGCTCGCCCCCTTCTCGAACAGGGGGGTCGCGTCGGTCGATCTCGCGGCCCCGGGGAAGAGCATCAGCGGCCCTCGGCCCGGGGGCGGATCAGGGATCCTCGACGGGACCTCGTTCGCGGCGCCGCACGTCGCCGGCGCGGCTGCTCTCGTGCTGGCCGCCAATCCGACCGCCTCGACCCGTCAGCTGCGCGGGGCGCTGCTCGCCGGTGTGGACCCCCTTGCGTCCCTGTCTGGCCTGGTCGGCTCGGGCGGACGACTCGACGCCTTCGGCGCGCTCACCCGCGTACCGGCCGCGCAGGCCGGCCCGGGTGGGGCGACCGGCCCGATCCTCGACGCCACCGCGTCGGGTGCCCGCCTCACCGGCAGCGTCCCCGCCTCCTCCCAGCGGCTCGCCTACTACTTCGAGTACGGGCCGACGAGCGCCTACGGGTCGGTCACGCCGACGCGGCCCGTCCCTCCGGGCCCGGGGAGCGAGGTGACGGAGTCGATCGACGGCTTCGCCGTGGGAGCGCGCATCCACGCGCGCCTGGTGGTGGCCGCGGTCGGAGGGGTCACGCTCGGGGGCGACCAGAGCATCACGACGGCGGCGCCGCTCGCGCCGGTGGCGGCTGCGGTCGCAGGTCCGCCGGTGCGCGTGGCGCGGCCGCGGGCGAAGCTCCGTCGCATCGGGCGCTCCTGGTTCGTGTCGCTCCGCCTGGCCGAGTACTCGGTCGTCAGGGGCGTGCTGCAGCGGCGGCTGGTGAAGAAGAAGAAGGTCCGCGCCCGGCAGCGGCGGGTCATCACGCTGCGCACCGTTCGCGGCCTCCGTCGGCGCGGCTACGCGGCCGGCGTGCGCCGCCGGCCCCTCGGGCGGCTGGCCCCCGGTCGCTACCGGTTGACCGTCAAGGTGACGGGCGCCCGCGGGCGCACCACGATCAAGCGCTCGGTCCTGGTGCGGCCGAGGGCCCGGTAGCGTCGATGTCGCGGCCGGTCGTGCGCCGTTCTCTCCACTTCAGGGTGGTGCGCAGGTGGTCTACCCTCCCCGCCTCGGCGGAAAGCCCCGACCGCCCCGCGGAGACCGTTGCGGGTCCTCGGGTCATCGCGAACGGTTCGGCGACGGGCCGCACGACGGGTGCAAGGGGGGTGGGACGATGACGAAGCGGTGCCGCCGACCGCGAATCGGCGCGCTGGCTGCGCTCGGTGCTCTCGCTGCGCTCCTCGTCGTGCCGGGGGTCGGTGCCGCATCCCCCTCCGAGGGCCGCCACGTGCGTGGTCCGGCCTCCGCCCCGACCTCTTGGATTCCTGCCGCGCCGGTGCGTGAAGGGCTTGTCGCCAGCGACACCGCCAGCGGCCCGTTCGTCAACAGCAACTCCGACAGCGGTCTCCAGAACGATGGTCCCGCTGAGCTGATCGTGAACTCGTTCTTCTTCCTCGACGTCAACCCGGGCATCATCAGCGACGATCTGGTCGAGCTCGTCTCGACCCTGGACACGAACCTCGCGCTCCCCGGCAGTCAGGCCGATCTCGACGACAACGACGCGATCGCGTGGGATCTCGATCTCGACAACGATCAGACCACCGGTTCGCCTACCACCGGATCGGAGTTCTCGCTGGTGGTGTTCGGCAAGGAGGCCGGGCCCGAGCAGGTCGTCACCAACCGGTGGGACGGGACCAAGTTCGTCTTCGTCCGGAGCCTCGGCTTCCGGGAGCTCGGCGGCGATCGGGTCGACCTCGCCGTCATGCGGAGCGATCTCGAGGTGCCGCGCGGCGTCACCATCGGGGTGACGGTCGTGTCGGAGCGCACCGGCTCGCCCTACCGCGACTTCGCCCCCGACGGCGTGGGGGTCTCGTATCCGCTCGTCATCGACCCGACACCGACCGCACCCGGCGTCGCCGCCGCGGTCACGGCAGCCGCCCTGCCCGAGCAGACCTCGGCGACGCTCTCGGCGCAGATCAACCCCCAGGGGCTTCCCACCAGCTACCGGTTCCAGTACGGGCCCACGACGACCTACGGATCCGAGAGCCCGCGCGCCGATGCGGGCGCCGGGCGCGCGGCCGTCGCCGTCACTCAGATCGCAGGAGGGCTCACGCCGGGCACGACCTACAACTACCGGGTCATCGCGACCAACGCGGCCGGCACCAGCTTTGGTCCCAACCAGGCGCTCACGACCGCATTCCCGCCCCCCGTCGCAGCGACCGGACGCGCCGTTTCCCGAGGTGGCCGCTCCCTTCGGCTGACCGGCGCCGCCGAGACCGGCGGAGCGGCCGGGCATGCCTACTTCGAGTACGGACCGACGATCAGGCGCGGCCTGCGGAGTCGCCGGGTTCCCGCAGCCGGTACTCCTGCCCCGATCGCGATCGATCTCCGCGGTCTGCAGCGCGACAGGCTCTACTTCTACCGGCTCGTCGTCGAGACGCCGGCCGGGCGCAGCGTCGGTAGGAGCCTCTCGGTCCGCACCGGGCAGCAGAACCAGGTCGTCGCATCCATCGACGCGCCGATCGCCTATCGCGGTCGGGCCTTCTCCGTCCCGCGGTTCCGGGCTCGCGTGAGGATCGTGGGGCCCACGGGCAAGCTGCTCCGTTCGCCGCTCGCACTCCGCCGGGTCAGGGCGCACATCCTCTGCAAGCGCGGGTGCCGGGTCAATCAACGCTTCTCGCTCGGCCGCTCGCGGAGCGTGATGCGCTCGGCGCGGGGCTCGCGGGAGACGATCGTGGTCAGACGCGATCGCCGTGGCGCCAGGATCGACTTGAGCGCCCTCTTTCGCCGGTATCCGTTCGCCGCCGGATCCGAGATCCAGATTCGCCTCAACGGCCCCGGCCTGCGCGGGAGCGCGAACCTCATCACCCTTGCGAGCTCGCCGCGCCGTCTGCGATGCGCTCTGCGCGACAACCGCCCTGTCAGGTGCGAGATGTCCTGAGCGGGATCCGGCGGGATGGGTGCACCGACCCTCGGCACGGGCATTCCGGCCGTGGGCGGCGCTAGGGGGCCGCTCCGTTCAGCTCCGCCTGGAGCCGGGCCGCCGAGGCGGCGGGCATCAGCGCGCGGACCCGCACGCCCTCGTCGGTGGGCTCCTGGTCCACCTCGGCGCCGTCGGCGTAGATCGTTGCGATCAGGCGGGAGTCCGCATACGGGATCGTGACGTCGATCGCCGTGAGACGGGTGCGTGCGGCGTCTGCCAGGCGCCCGGAGAGATCGTCCAGGCCTTCGCCGGTGACCGCGGATGCCTGGACCGCTCCGGGGTTGCGGAAGCCCAGCGCCGCACGTTCGTCGGCGCCGAGGAGGTCGACCTTGTTCAGCACCAGCAACCGCGGGATGTCGCCTGCGCCGATCTCCTCGAGCACCTCGGCAACCGCGCCCGCCCGCGATGTCTGGCGCATCTCGGATTCGGAGGCGTCGGCAACGTGGAGGATCAGGTCGGCGTCGCGGGCCTCCTCGAGCGTGGCCGAGAAGGCCTTCACCAGTTGGTGGGGAAGGTGGCGGATGAAGCCGACCGTGTCCGAGAGCAGCAGGTCGTGGCCGGCGCAGGAGACCCGGCGGGTGGTGGGGTCGAGCGTCTCGAAGAGCGCGTCGTCCACGCTCACGTCAGCCCCGCTCAACGCGTTCATCAGGCTCGACTTGCCGGCGTTGGTGTAGCCGGCAAGGGCGATGCGGGGGAGGGCGGACCCGAAGCGTCGCTCGCGTTGGGTCTCCCGCGAACGGGCCACGTCGCGCAGGCGCCGTCGCAGAGTCGCCATGCGGTTGCGCACCAGGCGCCGGTCCGACTCGAGCTGGCTCTCGCCCGGTCCGCGGGTGCCCACGCCGCCGCCGAGGCGCTCCAAGTGCTGCCAGAGGCCCTCCTGGCGCGCATAGGAGTACTCGAGTTGTGCCAGCTCGACCTGCAGCTTCCCCTCGGCGGAGCGCGCGTGCTGGGCGAAGATGTCGAGGATCACCGCGGTCCGGTCGACCACGCGGACCTTCAGCCGGTCCTCGAGCGCCCGCTGCTGCCCCGGGCTGAGCGAACCCTCGGCCGCCACGAGATCGGGTTTGTGCCGTTCGATGAGGGCCTTCAGCTCCTCGAGCTTGCCGGTGCCGAGGTAGGTGCGCGGCATGGGGCGCTCCCGGTGTTGCACCAGCGTCTCGATCACCTCGGCCCCCGCCGTGCGGAGCAGCTCGCCGAGCTCACGCAGGCGATCCTCCTGCTCGTCGCCATCACGCTCCAGCGAGGCGATCACCAGGGCCCGCTCGGGCCCTTGTCGATGCAGCTCCTCCTCGGGCCGGACGGCCGAGCCGCGATATGTGCGCTGGATCTCACCCATGAGGTCAATGATGCCCCCTTCGGCACACCGATGTGCGGTTCCCGGGCGGGAGCGCTTGGGTAGGATCCCGCGCGATGTCTTCCCCCGCGCTGCGAACCGGCACCGACGACGGGCCCGAGTGGTACCGCGACGCGGTCATCTACCAGCTCCACGTGCGGTCGTTCTGCGACAGCGACGGCGACGGGATCGGGGATTTCAAGGGCCTCATCTCGACGCTCGACTACCTGCACGACCTCGGGGTCACCGCGATCTGGGTCCTGCCGTTCTACCCCTCGCCCCAGCGCGACGACGGCTACGACATCGCCGACTACCGGTCGGTGAACCCGGCCTACGGCACGCATGCGGGACTTCGCGCGCTTCATCCGGAGGCCCACGATCGCGGCCTCAAGGTCATCACCGAGCTCGTCCTCAATCACACCTCCGACCAGCATCCCTGGTTCCAGCGGGCACGCCGGGCTCCCGCCGGGAGCCGGTGGCGCGACTTCTACGTGTGGAGCGACGACCCTCGAGCGCTATCGCGAGGCTCGGATCATCTTCAAGGACTTCGAGACCTCCAACTGGTCGTGGGATCCCGATCGCGGAGCAGTACTACTGGCACCGCTTCTACTCGCACCAGCCGGATCTCAACTTCGACAACCCCGAGGTCCGCCGCGTGCTCAGGTCAACGGTCGACTTCTGGCTGAAGATGGGGGTGGACGGCCTCCGGCTCGACGCGATCCCGTACCTCTACGAGCGCGACGGCACGAACTGCGAGAACCTCGCCGAGACCCACGGCTTCCTGAAGGAGCTGCGCCAGCACATCGACGAGCACTACCCGAACCGGATGCTCCTGGCCGAGGCCAACCAGTGGCCCGAGGACGCCGGCGCGTACTTCGGCGACGGCGACGAGTGCCACATGGCGTTCCACTTCCCGCTCATGCCGCGTCTGTTCATGGCGATCCAGATGGAGGACCGCTACCCGATCATCGACATCCTGGAGCAGACGCCGGCGATCCCCGACGGCTGCCAGTGGGCGACTCTTCCTGCGCAACCACGACGAGCTGACCCTCGAGATGGTCACCGACGAGGAGCGCGACTACATGTACCGCGTCTACGCGCACGACGCCGCGAGCGCGCATCAACCTCGGCATCCGGCGGCGGCTGGCGCCGCTGCTCGGCAACGACCGGCGCCAAGATCGAGCTGATGAACGCGCTGCTGCTCTCGCTGCCGGGGACGCCGTTCATCTACTACGGCGACGAGATCGGGATGGGCGACAACATCTACCTCGGCGATCGCGACGGCGTGCGCACCCCGATGCAGTGGAGCGGCGACCGCAACGCCGGCTTCTCCCGGGCCAACCCGCAGCAGTTGTTCCTGCCCCCGGTCATCGACCCCGAGTACCACTACGAGACCATCAACGTCGAGAACCAGGCCAAGAACGGCGGGTCGCTGCTGTGGTGGATGAAGCGCATGCTCGCTCTGCGCAAGCGCTACGGCCTCTTCGGGCGGGGCGAGCTCGAGTTCCTCCATCCCGAGAACCGCAGGGTGCTCGCTTTCCTTCGGAGTGACGAGCGTCGTTCGGTCCTGGTCGTGGCCAACCTGTCGCGGTTCGCCCAGTACGTCGAGCTCGACCTCTCACGCTTCAAGGGAGCCGAGCCGCTCGAGCTCTTCGGGCAGACGCGCTTCCCGCCGATCGGCGAGCTGCCCTACCTGCTCACCCTCGGCCCGAATGCCGTCTACTGGCTGGCGATCGAGGGCGCACGCGACGAGCCCGACGACGTCCCCGACGACGTCGTGCCGGTCATCGAGGGCAGCGGCTCCATCGACGCACTGGTCGGTGGCCGGGCGCGTGGCGAGTTCGAGCGCGCGATCGCCCACTTCCTGCCGGGCCGTCGCTGGTTCGCCGGCAAGGCGCGCGTCATCCGCGCGGTCCAGATCGCCGACTGCATCCCGCTCACCGGCGGCCGATCGGCGCTCGGCGCGAGGGTGCTCATCGTGGGGGTGGAGTACGGCGAGGGCGAACCCGAGACCTACCTGGTGCCGCTCTCTCTCCTGGAGGGCGAGCGGGCGGAGAACCTGCTCGCGGACTCTCCGCGCAGCGTCGTGGCCCGCATCCACCGGCGCGGCGACAGCGCCGTGATCGCCGAGGGATTGCTCGATGCGGAGGTCTGTCGCGCATTCCTCGAGGTGGTCCGCGGCAGGCGCACCCTGAAGGGCGCCTCGGGCGGCCGGCTGGCAGGGCGGCCCACGCCCGCGCTACGCGCGGCCCTCAACGGCGACGAGCCTCCGGAGCCTTCGATCTTCCGGGCCGAGCAGAGCAACACCTCGGTGTTGTTCGGTCAGAGCCTGATGCTGAAGTTCTTCCGCAAGGTGGAGGCCGGGATCAACCCGGATCTGGAGCTCGGCTTGTTCCTCGGCGAGCGCTCGCCCTTCACCAATACTCCCGCCGTGGCCGGCTCCCTCGAGTACAGCGCGGAGGGCGGCGCACCGGCGACGCTCGCGATCATGCACGAGTACGTGCCGAACGAGGGCGATGCCTGGCAATACACCCTCGACGCGCTCGGGCGCTTCTACGAGCAGGTGCTCACCGAGCGGGTGCAGGAGGGCCTCGCTCCGCCCGACGGCGCCCCTGGCGACCTCGTCGACCGGGCGCTGGCGCCGATCCCGGAGGCCGTCGGGGAACTGGTGGGCTCCTACATCCAGTCGGCCCAGCTCCTGGGCACCCGGGTGGCCCAGATGCACGCGGCCCTCGCCGCCGAGACCATGGACGACGCCTTCACCCCGGAGGCCTTCACGCCCCACTATCAGCGCTCGGTCTATCAGTCGATGCGCAACCTCTCGGCACGGGCGATCCAGATGCTGTCTGCCGAACTCCCGTCCCTCGAGGGGCGTGCGCTCGAGGATGCGGAGGCCCTCATCGCCGGCGAGTCGCTTCTGCTCGCCCGCTTCGGCCGTCTCACCAGGGGACCGGTCAACGCGAAGCGGATCCGCTGTCACGGCGACCTCCACCTCGGCCAGGTGCTCTTCACGGGCCGCGATTTCATGATCATCGACTTCGAGGGCGAGCCCGCCCGGTCGCTCAGCGACCGACGCGGCAAGCGCAGCCCGCTCCGCGACGTGGCCGGCCTGCTGCGCTCGTTCCACTACGCCTCCCAGGCGTCGCTGCTCGATCAGTCACTGCGGGGGATGGTCGAACCCGGTTCGGAGGTCGCCCGCGACCTGGAGGCCTGGGGTGGGGCATGGTGCGACGCCGTCGGCGCGGCGTTCCTCGGCTCGTATCTCGGCGAGGCGGACGGTGCAGAGTGGCTGCCCGCCGAACGCCCCGACATGGAGATGCTCCTCGACACCTCCCTCCTCGAGAAGGCCGTCTACGAGCTCATCTACGAGCTGAACAACCGACCCGACTGGGTGCCGATCGCGCTGATGGGTCTCCGGGAGCTGCTGGAGGGTCCTCCTCGCCCGATCGGGTGAGGTGCTCGCCCTTTCGGGCGGCAGGCCGCAAGGCCGCCTGAACCACCGACGGATCCCGATCGGGATGGGCTTCCCGGGTATTCGTAACCCGCCGGACCTCTCGGCGAGCCGTAGAGAGGTCTTGTTGCGCACCCCCGGAGGCGGAGGGTCGAGGTGGACCCCCCTATCGAAGGAGGAGCGATGCCCGAGACCATGAGGGCGGCTGTCTTCAAGGATGTGCGCGACATCCACATCGAGGAGGTCGCGATGCCCCGCTGCGGGCCGACCGATGCGATCGTGAAGATCACCACCACGACCATCTGCGGCACCGACTCGCACATCTGGCGCGGCGAGTACCCGGTGGCGCCGGGACGGGTGGTGGGCCATGAGCCGGCCGGGGTGATCCACGAGCTCGGCGAGGCGGTCACGGGCTATGAGGTGGGCGACCGGGTGGTGGTGGGCGCGATCACCCCGTGCGGGGCCTGCTACTTCTGCCAGGCCGGCGACACCTCCCAGTGCGCGGGGTATGAGGATCAGTGGGGGATCATCGGCGGCTGGCGCCTGGGCAACTCGATCGACGGGGTCCAGGCCGACTACTTCCGGGTGCCCTACGCCCAGGTCAACCTGGCGCGCATCCCCGAGGGCCTCTCGGATGAGGAGGTCCTGTTCGTCACCGACATCGCCACCACCGGCATCTCGGCGGTCGAGACCGCCAACGTCGGCCTGGGCGACTCGGTGGTCGTCTTCGCCCAGGGCCCGATCGGCCTGTGCGCCACCGCCGGGGCGCGCCTTCGCGGGGCGGGCCTGGTGATCGGGGTCGACTCCAACCCCAAGCGCCTCGAGATGGCCAAGACGATGGGTGCCGATGTGGTGATCGACTACACCCAGGAGGACCCGATCGCCAAGATCAAGGCCCTCACCGAGGGGCGCGGCGCCGATGTGGCGATCGAGGCGCTCGGCATCCAGGAGACCTTCGAGAACTGCCTGAAGGCCGTGCGCCCGGCCGGCATGGTCTCATCGCTCGGGGTCTACGGCGACAAGGTCTCGATACCGCTCGAGCCCTTCATCTACGGCATCGGCGACATCGACATCCGCACCACCCTCTGCCCGGGCGGCAAGAAGCGCCTGTCCTCACTGATGAACCTGGTCAAGATGGGCCGCCTCGACCTCGGTCAGCTGGTCACCCACCGCTTCAAGCTCGACGAGATCGAGGACGCCTACCCGCTCTTCTCCAACCAGGAGGACGGCGTGGTCAAGGTGGCGATCACCCCGTAGAGCGAGCGTCATCCATCCACTGCGAGGCATGCCGCGCGCGCTCCGTGGGGCTGTCCTCCGCCGAACCGCGGGTCACCGGCTTCGCCGGTCAGGGCTGCTGCGGGGGTGCCTGCTCGCACTAGCTCGACTCGCTGGAGCTCACCCCGAATCCCACGGAGTCGGCAGAGAGCGCGCCCGGAGCTGCGAGCGCGGCGGCGATCGTGTCCTGCACCGGTCGCGCGCGATACGGCGAGACCCGGTTCGCGAGGATCACGACCACGAGCGCCCGGTCGGGGCGGAGCCCCGAGCCCTTCGGCCAGAGATAGCCGGCGAGGGCCGATGCGGGGGTGTCGAAGAGGGTGCCCGTCTTCGCCCTCATCCGCCCGGCAGCCGGGGTGCCCGTCATCCTCCCGCGCAGCGTGCCCGAGCGCGCCGCCATCGGCATGGCGCGGAAGAGCGTCCGGAACCCCGGAGTGTCCCGGACGGCCACCAGCAGATCGGCCACCTCGCCGGCGCTCGCGCGGTTGGCGGGCGAGAGGCCGGACCCGTCCACGATCTGGAAGCGCGCGCCGAGAGTGGCGGCGGCATCCACCGCACGCCGGGCTCCCCGTCGCGAGCTGCCCCCGCCGACGCTGTTCGAGAGGAGCTGGGCGCGGTAGTTGTCGGAGGGACCGAGGATCGCGGCCGCGGCGCGGAGTGGAAGGGCGCGGCTCTCCAACGCGGCGTTGACCGTCGCAAGCTTGGTCACCGACGCGATGCTGAGGGGCGCCGAGGTCCCCCACCGGAAGATCGTCCGGCCGAGGGGGTCGCGTACCACCACCGATGCCCGGGATCCGAGCGACGCCATCGCGCGGGTGAGCGTGCGCTCGGCGCGGGGGCTCAACCCCGGCGGTGGGGGCGCCGAGGCGAGGGACTCCCCGGGCGCCCATCCGGCGACCCCGCCGCCGAAGGCGACGCGCACCCACACCAACCCGTCGGGGTCGCGGGCGATCGCCTGGGCGCGTCCGGCGACCTGGGTCGAGGGGATGGCGAGCGGGGCGCGGGCATCGACCGCGGGCGTGGTGCGCAGAGGCTCGCCCGCCACGAGGGCCCGCGCCCAGCCGGTGCCGAGCGCCGGATGCCAGAGCGGCGGCGGGGCGGTCGGAGCGATCGGGGCGGGCGAGGTCGGCGCGGGGTGTGCCGGCTCCTGCCCGTGGGCGGTCGTGACGCACCCCGAGAGCACCAGGGCTGCCAGGAGCGTGCGGCAGGGAGCGCGCATCGCGCGAGAGTCTAGTGACGCCCTCCGACGGCTCGCTCACCGCCGCCGACCTGGCCCCGGGGGTCGCGCCGTGATGACGCGCTACGCGGCTTCTCGGACGGTCAGGTACGCCACGACGCGGGTCGTCCGTCCGCGCGAGGTCACCTGCTTGACGATGCGGTAGAGCCCTGGATCAGCGGTCGGCAGGCGCACCGGACGTGGCCGCCCCGCCCGGAATCTGATGAGCTCGAACCCGATGCCGGGCGTGCCGACCGCGACCGGGTCCGGTGGGGGTTCGCCGGCAAGCGGGTGAACGAGGTGGAAGACCGACCGCCAGCGGGCGCCCTCACGACGTTGCAGCACCGATTCCACGCCGAAGGTGGTGCCGCGTCGCAGCCGTGGATCCCTCACCCGCACGCCGAGCCGGATGACCGATCCGGCCGCGGCGCTGAGCGGGGCGATCAGGGATGGCCCCTCCCGGAGGCGGGTGGAGCGCCCGCGCAGGCACGCGAGGGTTCCCGCGACCGCGATCCGCCGGCAGGGGATTCCGTCGGCCATCAGCAGTTGGGAAGTCCGGGAGTTCCCGGTGAGCGCCACCGCAAAGCGCGGCGCAACGCCGGTCACGCGCCGGACGGTGACGGGCGTCGCGACCCCTCCATCGTCGAAGCCGGGCGTGTCGTTGCACGGCGGCAGCGTCCCTCGCCCGGCGGCGGCACCGATCTCGCTTCTCGGGATCGGGCCGCTGTCGATGTAGGGCGCGCCGAGATAGGTGACCGAGAGCAGGCACGCGGCGGCGGCGCGCTCTCCCGGCGCGGTCGCGCCGGCGACCACGGCCGCTCCTGCGGCGAGCGTCACGGCGACGGCCCTCGTGCTGCGCGAAGCGGGGATCGACCTCATGAACGCGACGATAAACGGCCCGGCCCGCTCGCCGTACTCCCCGTGCGTTCAGGCACGCTCGATCAGGGCGAGCGGGAAGGCGCCGGTCAGCTCATCCACCGCGACGGCCTCGCCGAGATCGTGAAAGCCCCGGGTCAGGACGCTGCGCCAGCGACCGCGCAGCTCGGACGGGATCCTCACGATCGCGGCCGAGCCACCCTCGGTGATCGGCGTCGCGGCGATCACCGCGCCGCCGCGGGCATAGGCGAACGCATGCGGGCCGGCTTCGAGGGGCAGATAGCTGCCCGTGAACGCATCCGGCCGCCGGGTGCGGAGGCCGAGGGCGCGGTGGATCAGGAACATCTTGGCCGTCTCGCGCCGCGGCGGCGCCCCCCCGGCCACCTCGGCCAGGAGGCGCGCGCGCAGGTCCCAGTCGACCGGCCGTCGATTGTCGGGGTCGACGAGGGCGAGGTCCCACAGCTCGTCGCCCTGGTAGATGTCGGGCACGCCCGGGGCGGTGAGCTTCAGGAGTGTCTGGCCGAGAGCGGCCGCCTCTCCCAGCGGGGCGACCCGTGCGACGAACGCCTCCAGATCGGAGATGAAGGCGTGGGAGGCGTAGAGCCCGTCGATGAAGCCCAGCACGGCTCCCTCGTGGGCCTCATCGGGCGCGATCCAGTCGGTGCCGAGCTTGGCCTCGCGCATCGCCTTGACCATGTAGTCCCGCAGCCGGTCCGACGCGAGAGGCCAGGCGCCGACGAGGGTCTGGTACAGGAGGTACTCCTCGTCGCCGCTCGGCGAATCCGAAGCCCGTAGCGGCGCGTTCATCGCGCGCCAGCGCAGCACCCGCTCACGCCATTCGCCGGCGATCCCGGCCAGCGCACCGATACGCGCCCGCACGTCGCCCGAGCGCTTGGTGTCATGGGTCTGGGTGGCCAGCAGGCAGAGTGGGAATCTCTCATGCCGCTTCTGGTTGGAGGCGTGGACCTCGCTGGGCGCGCGCCCCCAACGCCCGGGGTCCGAGCCCACTTCGTTCAGCGCGGCGAGGCGCGAGTAGCGGTAGATCGCCGTGTCCTCCACCCCCTTTGCCATGATCGCGCCGGTGGTCTGTTGAAAGCGCACGGCGAAGGCCTCCTCGGTGGCATCGGCCGGCGCGATCAGGGCCTCGCGGACCCGGTCCGGGAGATCGGCCTCCTCCACCACCTTCAGATCCTGGTCGTCGAGCCCCTCGGTCGTGGGCTCGACATACGTGCGGTAGACCGGGAGTGCCGCGACCGCGTCGGCCATGTGGGGTTCGTCGATCAGCTCCTGGAGGCGCGCGACCTCGGGTTGGAAGGTGGTGCGGGCCTCCTCGCGCTTGGCCTCGTCGGCCAGCTCGGCGAACTCGCGTCGCTCGCCCGTGACCTCCGCATAGAGCCCGGTGAGGGGGTCCTCGCCGGCGGGATCGACGAACAGCCCCTGGGCGTCGGCCATGAACTCGTAGCCGGTGGTGCCCTCCACAGGCCAGTCGGGCAGCTCCTCCCCCGGCTCGAGGATCTTCTCCACCCAGACGCGGTGGACCCCACGCTCCTCGAGTCGGCGCAGGTAGTCGCCCGGGTCGGCGAGCCCGTCGGGGTGGTCGATGCGCAACCCGTCTACCACTCCCTCCGCCACCAGGCCGAGCACCAGCGCGTGCGTGGTCTCGAACACCTCGGCATCCTCCACTCGGACCCCAGCGAGCTCGTCGATGGAGAAGAAGCGCCGGTGGCGTCCGGTGCTCGGGTCGATGTCGAAGTAGCGCTCGCGCAGGGCGGGATCGGCCCAGAATGGGTTCTCGTCGCATGCGGCCATGTGGTTGGGGACGATGTCGAGGAGAACGTCGAGCCCGGACCCGGCCAGCGTGCGGAACGCCGCCTCGCCACCCAGATCGTCCGAGATCCGCCGCGGGTCGACCACGTCGTATCCGTGCGTCGAGCCGCGGCGGGCCTGGAGGCTGGGGGAGAGGTAGAGGTGGCTCACGCCGAGCTCGCGCAGGTACGGCACCAGCGCAGTCGCCTGCGAGAAGCCGAAGCCCGGGCCCAGCTGGAGCCGGTAGGTGGCCCTCACCAGGCGCGGCGCAGGAGCACCAGCGATCGTCCCTCGAGCGGCACCTCCGAGCGGGCCGGCCAGTTGCGCCACCCCTCGGGAGCGTCGGGCTCCAGCGTGGAGATCACCTGTCGCCAGCGGTTGCCGTACCGGCGCGCGGGCAGGCGGAAGAGAACCTGCTCGTGGCCGGCGTTGATCAGGATCACGAACGAGTCGTCCACGATCGGCTCGCCGGTGAGCCCGGGGCTGCGGATCTCCTCGCCGTTCAGGAACACGCCCAGATGGCGCAGGTCCGACCGGCGCCAGTCGCGGCCGCTCATCTCGCGGCCGTCGGCGCGGAACCAGCGGATGTCGGGCAGGCCCGAGCCCGCGCCGTTGGTCCCGCCGAAGAACTCGCGCCGATGGAAGACCGGGTGCGCCCGCCGCAGGGCGATCAGGCGCCGGGTGAACTCGAGCAGCTTCCGCCGGTCGGGGTCGAGGTCCCAGTCGAACCAGCTGATCTCGTTGTCCTGGCAGTAGCCGTTGTTGTTGCCCAGCTGGGTGCGCCCCATCTCGTCGCCGCCGACCAGCATCGGCACCCCCTGCGAGAGCAGCAGGGTCGCGAGGAAGTTGCGCTGCTGGCGTTGGCGCAGGGCGATGATCTTCGGATCGTCGCTCGGCCCTTCGACGCCGCAGTTCCAGCTGCGGTTGTCGTCGGTGCCGTCGCGGTTGCCCTCGAGGTTGGCCTCGTTGTGCTTGTCGTTGTACGAGACGAGGTCGGCGAGCGTGAACCCGTCGTGGGCCGTGATGAAGTTGATCGAGGCGAACGGACGGCGGCCGTCGTTCTGATACAGGTCGCTCGAGCCGGTGATGCGCGAGGCGAACTCGGCGACGCCGTCGCTCTGTCCCCGCCAGAAGTCGCGCATCTCGTCGCGGTAGAGGCCGTTCCACTCGGTCCAGAGCACCGGGAAGTTGCCGACCTGGTATCCGCCTGGGCCCACGTCCCACGGCTCCGCGATCAGCTTCACCTGAGAGAGCACCGGGTCCTGGTGGATGATGTCGAAGAAGGCGGAGAGGCGGTTCGACCTCCCAGAACTCGCGCGCGAGTGCCGAGGCCAGATCGAAGCGGAAGCCGTCGACGTGCATCTCGAGCACCCAGTAGCGGAGGCTGTCCATGATCAGGCGAAGAACGCTCGGGTGCAGCGGGTTGAGGCTGTTCCCGGTGCCGGTGAAGTCGACGTAGTAGCGCGGGTCCTCGGGCGAGCAGCGGTAGTACGAGAGGTTGTCGATGCCCTTGAACGAGAGCATCGGGCCCTGGTGGTTGCCCTCGGCGGTGTGGTTGTAGACGACGTCGAGGATCACCTCGATGCCCGCACGGTGCAGCGCCTTGACCATTCCCTTGAACTCGCGCACCTGCTCGCCCATCCGCCCGGTGGCGGAGTACATGGCGTGCGGAGCGAGGTAGCCGATCGAGCTGTAGCCCCAGTAGTTCGAGAGCTCCAGATCGACGAGGTGGTGCTCGTCGGCGATGTGGTGCACCGGCAGCAGCTCGACCGCCGTCACGCCCAGCGAGCGCAGGTGCGCGATCGCCTCGTCGGAGGCCAGTCCGGCGTAGGTGCCGCGCAGGTCCTCGCGCACGCCGGGATGCTTCATGGTGAAGCCCTTCACGTGGACCTCGTAGATCAGGGTCTCGTTCCACGGCGTCATCGGCGGGCGGTCGTCCTCCCAGTCGAAGCCGGGATCGACGACCACCGCCTTCGGGATCGCGTCGGCGTCGTCATCGTCGTCGCGCAGGAGGTCGGCGTCGGGATCGTCGGGGTCGGGGCGGTAGGGGAGCACGTTGCCCGCCTCCCACATGACGGGCCCCTCGATCGCCTTGGCATAGGGGTCGATCAGCAGCTTGTGCGGGTTGAAGCGGTGGCCCGCCTCGGGGGCCCAGGGTCCGTTGACCCGGTAGGCATAGCGCTGCCCGGGCCCGACCTCGGGCAGGTAGGCATGCCAGTGGAACGCGGTCACCTCGGTGAGTTCGACCCGCGTCTCGCGGTCTCGCTCGTCGAAGAGGCAGAGCTCGACCCGCTCGGCGTTCTCGGTGAAGAGGGAGAAGTTCGTGCCGCGTCCGTCCCAGGTGGCGCCGAGGGGAAACGCCGAGCCCGGCCATGTCCTCATCTGACCACCGCCCCGGACATTGCGGGCAGGCGCAGCAGACCCTCGTGCATCTCGATCCCCTCGTCGGTCGCCAGAGCGATCTCTCTCGCCTTCACCACCACCTCCACCGCCTGGTCACTGAAGTTCCCCACCACCTCGATGTGTCCTCGTCGTGCTGCGATCCAGCCCCCCGGCTCGTCGAACCGCATCCGTGGCTCCCCTTCGGGCAACTGCCTCCGGAGCGCGATCAGCTCGCGATAGAGCCTTCGCACCTCCGGATCTCCCTGGTCGGGGTCGACGATCGAGCGGGTGAAGGTCGCCGGGTCCTGGGGGTCGGGGACCTCGTCCTGGAAGCCGGCGAACTCGGCGAACTCGTTGCGGCGCCCCTCACGTGTGGCGTCCGCGATGAACGGGTCGATGTGATCGGTGAAGAACTGGAAGGGACGCGTCTCGCCGTGTTCCTCGCCCATGAAGATCATGGGGGTGAAGGGCGAGAGCACCACCCACATCGCCGCGAGCCGGCGGACGGCGGCGGGCAGCCGGTCGCCGAGAGCCCGGTTGCCCACCTGATCGTGGTTCTGGGCGTAGACGACGAAGCGGATGGGATCGAGTCCGTCGGCGCGGGCGCCGTGGCGTCGCCGCCGGAAGCGGGAGTAGCGGCCGTCGTAGACGAAGGGCCGCGATGTTGCGGCGGCGAGGTCGGCCACCGAGCCGTAGTCGCCGTAGTAGCCGTCGCGTTCGCCGGTGAGGAGCGCGTGCAGCGCATGGTGGAAGTCGTCCGACCACTGGGCGTCGAACCCCCAACCGCACCGCGTCTCCTCGCGCACCACGCGGGGGTCGTTCAGGTCGCTCTCGGCGATCGTGACGGCGGCCCCCCCGCTCGCCTCGTGGACCCGCGCGGTGAGCTCCGCGAGCAGGTGGCGTGGGCCGGCATCGTGCACGGCGTGCACGGCGTCCACGCGCAGGCCGTCGATGCCGTAGTCGCGCACCCACATGCAGGCGTTCTGGAGGGCCCATTCGCGAACGCCGCCGCTGTCGCGATCGTCGAAGTTCACCGCTCGGCCCCAGGGCGTGCCGTAGCGGTCGGTGAGGTAGGGTCCGAAGGCCTCGAGCGCCTCCGAGCCGGGGCCGAGATGGTTGTAGACCACGTCCAGGATGACGCCGATCTCCTCGGCATGGGCCGCATCCACCAGAGCGGCGAGTCCGTCCGGACCGCCGTAGGCCGGGTGCGGGGCCCACGTGTAGAGGCCGTCGTAGCCCCAGTTGCGTGCCCCCGGGAACGTCGCCACGGGCAGCAGCTCGATGGCCGTCACGCCGAGTTCGCGCAACCCGGGAAGGCGCTGCGCGGCGGAGGCGAAGGTGCCCTCGAGCGTGAAGGTGCCGACGTGGAGCTCGTAGATGACGAGATCGTCCGGCCGCAGGCCGCGCCAGCCCTGGGTCCGGCCCGGGAGAGCCGCGGTGTCGACGATGCGCGACGGGCCGCGCACCCCCTCGGGCTGGAAGCGCGAGCACGGATCCGGTAGTCGCACGTCGCCGTCGACCACGAAGAGGTAGTCGTCGCCGGGCTCCGCCGCGGCGTCGCCCGCGAACACCCCCCACCCCTCGTGGGCGAGGGCCGCCTCGGTGCCACCCACCGCCACCGCGACCTCTGCGGCCCGTGGCGCCCACACGCGGAAGGAGGTGCGACCGCCGCCGATCGGGTGCGCCCCCAGCGGGCGCTCCCATGGCGCCCCCGCGTCACCCATCCGGGGACAGCCAGACCACCCCGAGCGGGGGGAGCGTCAGCTCGGCGGATGCGAACTCGCCCCCCCAGGGTCGCTCCTCCGCGGTCACGCCACCGAGGTTGCCCAGATTCGCCCCGCCGTACGCCTCCGAGTCGGAGTTGAGGACCTCGTGCCAGCGGCCTGCGTGCGGCATCGGGAGGCGGTACGCCATGCGCGGCGTCGGCGAGAGGTTGGCTACCGCCACGACCGGCCGGCCCTGGGCGGAGAAGCGGGCGAAGGCGACGACGTTGTGATCGCGATCGTCCACCACGAGCCAGCGGAATCCGGCCGGATCGGAGTCGAGTTCCCAGAGGGCGGGGTGTTCCCGGTAGGCACGGTTGAGGTCGCGTACCAGGCGCTGCACGCCGGCGTGGCGCGGCCGGGCGAGCAGGTGCCAGTCGAGGCTGCGCTCGTGGCTCCACTCCTGCTCCTGGGCCATCTCGCACCCCATGAAGAGGAGCTTCTTGCCGGGATGAGCCCACATGTACGCGTAGAGGGCGCGCAGGTTGGCGTGCTGCTGCCACTCGTCGCCGGGCATCTTCGCCAGCAGCGAGCCCTTGCCGTGCACCACCTCGTCGTGCGACAGCGGCAGCACGAACTGCTCGGTGAACGCGTAGACGAGGCTGAAGGTCAGTTCGTCGTGGTGGTAGCGGCGGTGGATCGGATCGAGGGCGAAGTACTCGAGCGTGTCGTGCATCCAGCCCATGTTCCATTTCAGATCGAACCCGAGCCCGCCGGCATCCACCGGGCGCGACACCGCCGGCCACGCGGTCGACTCCTCGGCGGCCATCACCACCCCGGGTGTGCGTCCGTGCGTGACGACGTTCACCTCCTGAAGGAAGGCGATCGCCTCCAGATCCTCACGGCCGCCGTACTCGTTTGGTACCCACTCGTCGGCGGCGCGCGAGTAGTCGCGGTAGAGCATGGAGGCCACCGCATCGACCCTCAGCCCGTCGGCGTGGTACTCGCTCAACCAGTAGAGCGCGCTCGCCACGAGGAAGTTGCGAACCTCGTTGCGGCCGTAGTTGAAGATCAGGGTGCCCCAGTCGGGGTGCGCTCCGCGCCGCGGATCGGAGTGCTCGTAGAGCGCGGTGCCGTCCAGTTCGGCGAGCGCGAACGCGTCGCGCGGGAAGTGCGCCGGCACCCAGTCGAGGATCACCCCCACCCCGCGCGCGTGGAGGCGATCGATGAACTCCCGGAGGTCGTCCGGGGATCCGAGCACCGGCGACGGCGCGAAGTACGAGGTCACCTGGTAGCCCCAGGACCCCGAGAAGGGGTGGGCCATCACGGGGAGGAGCTCGACGTGCGTGAACCCGAGGTCCACCACGTAGTCGCCCAGCTCGTCAGCGAGCTCGAGCAGGGTGAGCGAGCGGTTGCCCTCGTCCGGGTTCAGGCGCCACGAGGGCAGGTGGACCTCGTAGATCGAGATGGGCTCGGCGTGGGGGTGCGCCTGGGTCCGCCGGGCGATCCAGTCGGCGTCGCGCCAGTCGTGCGCGGAGCGGTGGACCACCGAGGCCGTGCGTGGGGGGACCTCGGCAGCGCTCGCGAGCGGGTCGGCCTTCAGCCGCAGGGATCCGTCGGCGCCGCGGATCTCGTACTTGTAGCGCTCGCCCGCGCCGATGTCGGGCACGAACAGCTCCCACACGCCCGACGACCCGAGCGAGCGCATCGGGTGCACGCGTCCGTCCCAGCCGTTCCAGTCGCCGACGACGCTGACCGAGCGAGCCGAAGGTGCCCACACCGAGAACGCCACCCCGTCGACTCCGTCGATCTCGCGCGGGTGGGCCCCGAGATGCTCCCAGAGTCGCTCGTGGCGTCCCTCGCCGACCAGGTGGAGGTCCAGTTCGCCGACGTGGGCAGGAAGGAGTACGGGTCGTGCCGGCGCGTCGTGTGCCCGAGGTGCTCGACCTCCACCTGGTAGCGCGGGACCTCCGAACCCCCCCCGATCACCGCCTCGAAGAGGCCGCGCGAGCGGTGTGCCAGCTCCACCGGCTCGCCGCCCTCGAGGATCACACGCACCGCGGTCGCTTCGGGTCTCCACACACGGAACGCCATCCCCGCCGGGGTGGGGTGGGCGCCCAGCACACGGTGGGGCTCGTGATGGTCGCGCCCCGCCAGGAGGGCGATGTCGGCGTCGATGTTCGCGGTCACCCCTCCACCAGGAACACGTGCGCCGGAGTCACGGCCGGATCGAGGCGGACGTAGTTCGGTCCGATCCGCCAGCGGTGGACGGCGCCGGTGATCAGGTCGCGAACCGTGAACTCGCCGGGCAGGTCGAGGTCGCCGGGAACCATGGCGATCCCCTCGTGGGCGGAGTGCGGATCGACGTTGACGCAGACGAGGATCGTCCCCACCCCGCGCCCCTTGGCGTAGGCGATCAGCGAGTCGTTCTCGGTGGCCATGAAGCGCGTCGCGATGCGCCCGAGCGCGGGGGCGCCGCGGCGTATCTGGTTCAGCCTCCGCACCAGCGGCAGCAGCGTGCCGTCGAGGCGGCGCTCCTTGGCCTCGTACTTCTCCGAGTCCAGGTACTCCTCGCTGCCCGGGTTCGGCCGGAATCGCCTCGAGGTTCTCGAAACCCGAGTAGATGCCGTAGCTCGGCGAGAGCGTGGCCGCCAGGACCAGGCGCGCCTCGAAGGCCGCGCGCCCGCCCTCCTGGAGGTATGCGTGGAGGATGTCGGGGGTGTTGGCGAAGAAGTTCGGCCGGAAGAACTCCGCCGCGGCCCCGGCCAGCTCCTCGACGTACTCCGCGAGCTCGGCCGCCGAGTTCTTCCAGGTGAAGTAGGTGTAGGACTGGCTGAAGCCGACCTTGGCGAGGGCGTGCATCCGCGCCGGGCTGGTGAAGGCCTCGGCGAGGAAGACGACGTCGGGGTGCTCGGCGCGGACCGTGCGGATCAGCCACTCCCAGAAGGCGATCGGCTTGGTGTGGGGGTTGTCCACGCGGAAGATCCGCACGCCGCGCTCGACCCAGAAGACCAGCACGTCGCGCAGCGCCTTCCAGAGGCCGCGCCAGTCCTCGCTTGCGAAGTTGACGTTGTAGATGTCCTGGTACTTCTTGGGCGGGTTCTCGGCGTACTTCAGGGTGCCGTCGGGCCGGCGGTGGAACCACTCGGGGTGCTCGGTGCAGCCACGGGTGGTCGGGGGAGCACTGGATGGCGAAGTCGAGCGCGATCTCCACGCCGTGGGTGCGGGCAGTGGCCACCAGGCGCTCCAGGTCGGCCATGGTCCCGAGCTCGGGGTTGACCGCCGTGTGGCCGCCCTCGGGGCCGCCGATCGCCCAGGGGCTCCCGGGCTCGCCGGCCTCGGCGGTGGGGGCGTTGTTGCGGCCCTTGCGGTGGGTGACGCCGATCGGGTGGATCGGCGGCAGGTAGAGCACGTCGAACCCCAGGTCGGCGATCTTCGGGATCACGCGCTCGACCCCTTCGAGCCCGCCGAACGAGCGCGGGAAGAGCTCGTACCAGGCGCCGACGCGGGCACGCTCACGGTCGACGTCCACCTCGAGCAGATCCCCCCGGACCCGCTCCGAACGCGTCGGCAGCCGTCCCATCGCCGCGGCGAGCCCGGCTGCGTCGGCGATCTCGGCGCGCTCGGCCGCGGGCGCCTCGCTGCGGAGGTGCGCAGCCGCCTCGCCCACGATCCGGCGGTCGGGCGCCCGAAGGGCGGGCGCGGCCCCCTCCAGCAGGACCGCGCCCTCCTCGAGCTCGCTGTCCAGATCACGCTGTCCGCCGGCGACCTTGCGTTCGAGCTCGCTGCGCCACGAACCGAAGACATCGACCCAGGCCTCCACCTGGAATCGATGGAGGCCGAGCGCGGTCGTCGTGAACTCCCCTCGCCAGTTGTCCGGGGAGACCTGGGTCATCTCCACCTCGCTGAACGCGCGCGCTCCCGGGGGCCGGTGACGGATGACCGCGCGCAGCAGCTCGTGGCCGTCGCGCACGAGGTCGCACTCCACCACCACGAGGTCGCCCACGGTGCGCTTGACCGGCCACCGTCCGCCCTCGATCGATGGTCGGGTGTCGTGGATCTGGATGCGCGGAGGCGGCGTGCGGGGCGTCGGAGCAAGCACAGGCGCCACTGAGCGTAGCCTTTCCCGGTGGACCCGCACAGCACAGATCCCGATCCCACCCGTCGGCGCCGCTCCGGCGTGCTCCTCCACGCCTCCTCGCTGCCCGGTGGGCGGCTCGGCGCCGAGGCCTTCGCGTTCATCGATTGGCTCGTCGAGGCCGGGCAGACGTGGTGGCAGGTGTTGCCGCTCACGCCGCCCGACGAGCACGGCTCCCCCTACGCGAGCCCGTCCGCCTTCGCGGGCTGGCCCGGTCTGCTGGCGCGTCCGGACGCACCGGTCACGCCATCCGAGGAGGCCGAGTTCCGCGATCGGGCGGCGTACTGGATCGAGGACTGGATCCGCCATGCGGGGCCGGGGGCACTCGCCGACCAGGTGCGCTTCGAACGCGAGTGGGGAGAGCTACGCGCCTACGCGGCCGACCGGGGGGTGCTCGTCATGGGCGATCTGCCCTTCTACGTCGCCCCGGATGCGGCCGACGTGCGCGCCCACCCCTCCCTCTTTCGTCCGGACATCGTCGCGGGCGTCCCTCCGGACGCCTTCAGTGACGACGGGCAGCTCTGGGGCAACCCCACCTACGACTGGGACGCGATGGCCGCCGACGGCGATCGCTGGTGGATCGAGCGCCTCGCGCGCAGCGCGGCTCTCCACGACAGCTCGCGCATCGACCACTTCCGCGCCTTCGAGTCGTGGTGGGGCGTGCCCCGCGGCGCGGAGACGGCGCGTGAGGGGTCCTGGCATCCGGGCCCGGGGTCGCGGATCGTGGAGGCCGCGCGCCGCGCACTCGGCCCGCTCTCCCTGGTTGCGGAGGATCTCGGGATCATCACCGAGGCGGTCCATCGACTGATGGACGCCCTCCATCTGCCCGGGATGCGGGTGCTCCAGTTCGCCTATCCGGGGGAGCGGGACAGCGGCCACCGGCCCGAGAACCACAGCGAGCGGAGCGTGGTCTACGTGGGCACCCACGACAACGACACCGCGCTCGGGTGGTGGCACTCCATCTCCGACGAGGGCCGCGCCGACGCCACCTCCTCGGCCGCGGCCCATGGAATCCACGGCGAGCCCCCGAACCGCATGCTGATGCGCCTGGCCCTCGCCTCGCGCGCCGGGCTTGCGATCCTCACCTCCCAGGACCTGCTCGGCCTCGACTCCGCTGCGCGGTTGAACAGGCCGGGGACCGTCGCGGGCAACTGGCGCTGGCGCCTCGCGCCCGGGCAGCTCGGACGCGCCGAGGCCGCCTGGCTGCGCCGCGAGACCGAGCAGGCCGGGCGCGGACGATCCTGACGGTCAACGGGGGGTGGGCGCCCCCGTGTCGTGCTCGATGCACAGCGAACCGGTCTCCTCGACGGCGAGCGCCTCGAGGGTGAGGCCGCAGAGGTAGCCGCCGCTGCCGCGCCGGAAGTGGCGGCAGGTGTGGCAGACGCCGAAGGCACGCCCCCCGCCGGCCCCCTGGAGCGATCGGAGCAATGCCTCCAGCCCCCGTTCCAGGCCCTCGCGCTCGACGCCGCCGAGGCGCCCGAGCGCCTCGGACAGGAGCGGCGGCGGAAGGCCCTCCACCAGCATGGCGTGCCCGGCCGGCGTGAGCCGCAGATGCGACACGCGCCGGTCGGCGGGATCGGGGTCCGTGGCGAGGAGACCCCTCCCGCGCAGGACCTTCAACGTGCTGGAGGCGGTTCCGTCGGTGATCCCGAGGTACCGCGCCACGGCTCCAGGAGTGTCGCTGTAGCGGTTGGCGCGGGAGAGGTACCACAGCGCCTGGAGATGGACCGGCTGGAGCGACGATCCGGCTCCGGCCAGGCGCTCCTCGCGTCGCAGGAGGTTGCCGAGCCGATCGAGGAGCTCGTAGGTGCGATCGGTGGTCATTGCGACTCAAAAGTAGCTTGACAGCCATCGCGGCTCAAGGTACGACTGTGCCCCCCCCTTATATGTTTGAGTCGAAAGGATACTCGTACCATGAAGAACGCGACCTACTTCCACGCCGGTTGCCCCGTCTGCCTCGACGCCGAGCGGAACTTCATCGACGCGCTCGACGGCTCGTCGTTGGACGTCGAGCGCGTCCACCTGGCCGAGGCCCCGGCACGGATCCCCGAGGCGCGCGCGGCGGGGGTGGCCTCGGTCCCCGCGCTTGTGGTTGACGGACAGCCGTTCCACATCAACTTCGGCGCGTCGCTCGATGACCTCGTCGCGTAAGACCCCCTACGTCGTCGCGGCGATCGCCCTCGCGTCGGCCCTCGCGACGGCGCTCCTCGTCGTCGGCACGCTGCCGGCGTCTGGGCACGATTCCGCCGGCGACCCGGGGGCGATCGTCTCGCCCGCAGATCGGCTCGTGGTGGCGCCTTTCGATCTCGTGCGGACTCGGGTCGATGTCGACGACGGCGAGGTCACCTTCCGTTCGCACGTGGTCGGGCGGGCGGGGTCGATCCGGCCGAAGCCGGTCGGCGGGCTCGACGGAGCCGGTGTCTACTCGTATGTCTGGCCGACGACCCTGGATTCCGCGGATATCGGCTTCGCTGCCGGGCAGGGCATCGTGGCGCTCGCGGCCACGTCCCACCCCGACTTCGACGACACCCCGCTCTATGACGAGAACCGTGACGGAGATCGCGGCAACGACGGCATCGATTGGCACGCCCACTGGGTCGTCCTCGCGGAGGACTCCGCATGCTCGGGAGGTCTCAAGGTGCGCGAGCTTCCGGAGGGCGAGCGCCCGGTTGTGCCCGGGACATGGCCCGGGCTGCCCATCCAGATCGACAGCCCCGGCTATCGGACCACGCTCCACCGGCACGTGGCGAAGGTGCGGGTTCCCGTCTCCCATCTGCCGGACCTCGCCGGCGTGCGCTTCGACGGGGTCACCGCAGGATTGCGCGTGAGCACCTCGCCGCATGACCCGCTGCTCTGCGTCTCGAAGGTCGTGGACCTGGCCTCCGGCGACCTCTCGCTTCCGGGGGCGATCGGCTAGCACCGGCGGGGCTCCGGCGATCCGGCCCGAGCCGCGCCTGCCGACCGATGAATCACCCGGAAGGGGGATGGGCGGAACCCGGGCGACGGCCGATCGCTGCGGGATGCCAACAACACGCTTCGCCTTCCTCCTCGCCGGCGCCGCCGCGGCCGCTCTGATCCTCGCCGGTTCCGCCGCCGCCGCCGTGACGCCCTTCACGCCCCGCTACACCACCAACGCCACCGGCGACGTCTCGATAGTCGGCAACACGGTCGTGACCTGTCCGGCGTCCAATGGCGCGTGCGCCGGCGTGCTTGCGGGGGCCGACGGCAAGAACAACGACTTCCAGATGGTGCGCGTCGACATCGACGGGGATCCGGCGACGTTCGCGTCGAGCTCGGCGGACCTGTCGGTGCCCGCCGGGGCCGAGGTGCTCTTCGCGGGACTGTACTGGGGCGGTCGCTCAAGCGCCGGCGGCGGCGGCTCTGCAGCTCCGAACGCCGGCGTCCGCGCGACGGTGAAGCTGAAGGCGCCGGGAGCCGGCGGGTACGCGTCGATCGTGGGCGCGGAGACGGGCAGCATCACGGGCAGCGCCGATGCCTACCAGGCCTTCGCCGACGTGACCGCACGGGTGATCGCCGCCGGAAGCGGCACCTATACGGTCGCCGACGTGCAGGTCGGGACCGGAGCGGACATGTACGGAGGCTGGTCGCTGGTGGTCGCGTACCGCGACACCGCCGCTCCCCTTCGCAACCTCGCCGTCTTCGACGGGTTCGAGGTGGTGCGAAACCAGGTCGGGGACCAGTCCAAGTCGATCACCGTCACCGGTCTGTTCGCTCCGCCGGCCGGGGCCGTGAGGGCGAAGGTGGGTGTGATCGCCTACGACGGCGACCGCAGCTTCACCGGCGACACGCTGACCTTGAACGGCACAGCGATCTCCGACGGCCTGCATCCCGCCGCCGACACCTTCAACTCGACGTTCGCCGACCGCGGCACCCGCTTCTCGGCGAAGTCGCCCGACTACGACAACAGCCTGGGAATGGACGCGTCGATCTTCGCAGCCGATGGCCTGATCGCGAACGGCGCGAACTCGGCGACGATCGACCTGACGACCGGTGGCGAGACGTACTACCCCGGGGTCGTCACCAGCGCCATCGACCTCTACGCGCCGAAGCTCTCGGTGCAGAAGAGCGTGACGGACGTGAACGGTGGGGCGCTGCTCGCCGGCGACGTGCTCGAGTACGCCGTCACCGTGAGCAACGGTGGCGACGACGCGGCCTCGGGAGTAGTCCTCACGGACACGCTCCCGGCGAGCACCAGCTTCGTCGCCGGATCGCTGAGGATCGCGGCGGGCGATGGCGCCGGGGCCCTCACGGACCGGGCCGGCGACGATCGCGGCGATGCCGCGGCGGGCGCTGTCACCGCGCGCCTCGGAAGCGGCGCGACCGCGACGGCCGGCGGGTCGCTGCCGGCCGGCGCGTCGACCTCGGCGACGTTCCGGGTGGTGGTGAGCGCGTCGGCTCCCGCCGGCGCCTCGCTCGCCAACACGGCCGAGGTCGCGCACACCGCGGCGACAGCGGGCGTGGCGCTCGTGGCGCGCAGCAACGCCGTGACCTCGGTCGTCGCCGGTCCCGCCCCGAAGGCGGCCTCGAAGGCGCGGATCGCGATCTCGATCGAGGGTCCGCGCCTGCTGAAGGCGGGCACGACCGGCAGGTACCGGGTGGTCGTGCGCTCTCTGGGGCCTGCCACGGCGAAGGGGGTGCGCCTGCGCATCCCGATACCCCTCGGTCTCGCGGTGCGTTCCCTGCCGAAGGGGTTCCGCGTCGTCAAGGGCCTCATCATCGGCCCGAAGATGAACCTGCGCAAGGGCGCACGCCGCACGATCGTGCTGGGCCTGGCGGCCGCTTCGTCGCAGCGCCGCTCGGTCGCCCTCACGGCGTCTGCCGCGGGCGTGTCCGTCGCCCGGGTCAGGTCGCGCACCCCGGTGCGCGTGCTGTCCGCCGTGCGACCGGATCCCGCCGTGACCGGATAGGTCGGGGCGGCCCACCGGAGCGCGGTCAGCGTTCCGGTGGGCCGTCGTGGCCGCCGAAAGGTTGGGACGCTAGCCCGTGAGGCGGCTCCGGATCGCCGAGCGCAGTGCGCCGGGGATGTCCAGGCGGCTGCGGGCGATGGCGTCGTGAACCGCTCCGGCGACCTCGTCGCCCGACAGCGGCGCGCCGTGCCCCGGCAGCAGGTGGAACGGCCCGAGGCCGTCGAGCACCTTCGGCGGGAAGGGGCGCATCATGGGGTGCACGCCCACCGCCGCCCCCGGGGCGGTGTAGTAGGGCGCCGTTCCCAGTGCCTCTGCCACCACCAGAGCACGGTGCTCGGGCCACCAGAGAGCCGCCTCCCGCCACCAGCGCCTGCCCGCTGCTCGAATCACGGTGAACGGGGTCCCGGCGATCGGGCCCTCGGGCACGACGGTGTGGGGGACACCGTGGCGCTCGGCGAGCGCCGCGCAGTCGCGGGGATGGCGGTCGAGCAACTGGATGACGCCGCCGATGGCGCCGAGTGGCGCGACCATCTGCTCCATGCCGTCGCCGTCCACGGGATCGACGAGCCACGCACGGCCCTCGACCGAGAGAGCATGGGAGGCGCGCTGCATGTAGGCCGGCTCGGCGGCGATCCACGAGACCCCCCACTCGCGGGCGGAACTCAGGCTGATGTCCATAGGGCTGCAGTACCCTTCGTCGAAGTGGATCACGCCATCGAGGCCGCGGCCCTGACAAGGATGTACGGCCCATCGGCTGGAGTCAACGGGGTCGACCTGACCGTCGAGTCCGGTGAGTGCTTCGGCTTCCTCGGCCCCAATGGCGCCGGCAAGACGACGTTCATCCGCCTCGCCCTCGGGCTGATCCGCGCCACCTCCGGGGACGTGTCCGTGATGGGCCATGATCTTGGCGCCCACCGCATGGCGGCGCTCGGGCAGGTGGGCTACCTGCCGGGCGAGCTCGGCCTCTACGCGACGTTGAGCGGGCGGCGCACCCTGGATGCCCTGGCGCGGCTGCACCCTCGCCCGCCGGTGCTGCGCGACGAGCTCTGCGCGGCGCTCGAGCTCGACGAGTACGCCCTGCGCAAGCGGGTGCGCGAGTACTCGCGGGGGATGAAGCAGAAGCTCGGGCTCGTCCTGGCGCTCCAGCACGATCCGCCGCTCGCGATCCTCGACGAGCCGACCGGTGGGCTCGACCCGGTCATTCAGGCGCGCTTGCTGGACTGGCTGGCTGCGCGCTCGCGCGCCGGACGCACCGTCTTCTTCTCCAGCCATGTGCTCGCCGAGGTGGAGGAGCTCTGCGACCGCGTCGCCATGATCCGCGCCGGCCGCCTTCTGTTCGTGGGTCGCCTCGGCGAGCTCCGGGGCACCCACGTGCGGAGCGTCGATGTCACGTTCTCCGCGCCGGTCGATCCGGAGAGCTACGCCGCGGAGGGCGTCGGCGCGGTGCAGATGTCGGGTCTGCGCCACCGCTTCGCGCTCTCGGGCGATCCCGCGCCCGTGCTCGCCGCCCTCGCCCGCCTGCCCGTGGTCAACGTAGCCATCGAGCGCCCGAGCCTCGAGGACGCCTTTCGCGACCTCTATGCGGCATGACGACGGTCTACGCCCTGGCGCTCGAGCGGTCGCGGGTGCGCATCGCGCTCCTGGCGGTGGGTTTCGGCCTGTTCGAGCTGGTTGTCGGCCTGTCGTACGCGAGCGTCAACCAGAATGCGATCCGCCAGCTCGTGGATGCCCTCCCGCCGGCGCTGCGGGCGCTGGCCGGCAGCGCCGACATCGCGAGCCCCACCGGCTACGCCGGCTCGGGCTACCTCCACCCGGTCGCGCTCGCGATACAGGGGGCGATCGCCATCTCGATGGCCGCTGCGCCGGCGCGCGAAGCCGAGGACGGCACCGCCGAGCTGGTGCTCTCGCGGCCGATAGCGCCCGCGCGCTGGCTGGCCGCCCACGGCCTGGCGATGGCGAGTGGGCTCGCCGTGGTGGTGGGCGGCGGGTACGTGGGCGGCCTGGTCGCGGCCCTCACCGTCGAGGACCTCTCACCTGTGCGCCCCGGCCCGCTCGCCGCCGCCCTCGCCGCCGGCTACCTCTGCTTCCTCGCAGTGGGCGGGATCGCCCTGCTGGTGGCCTCGATCGTCCGCACCGGGGGCCGCGCCATCGGCTGGGCGGCCGGTTTCCTCCTGCTCTCCTATGCGCTCGACTACCTTGCCCAGGTGTGGTCCATCGCCGAGCCGCTCGGACCCCTGTCGATCTTCCACTATCTCGATCCGCCGGCGATCCTCGGCAGCGGATCTGTGGGCGCCGAGGACGTCGTCGCTCTCGGGGGGCTGGCGCTGGTGGCGAGTCTCGCGGCCCTCGCCTTGATCCAGCGGCGCGACCTCACGCCGTAGGGCTCTCCCCGTCAGCCGGACTGGCCCGCGAGCCCCTTGATCATGCGATTCAGCGTCCGGACGACGATCTCGTCCGAGATCGGCCCCGACCCCCGGACGAAGAGCGAGTTCGGCCCCACCGAGTAGGCCAGGCGCAGCTCACGTCGCCCTTCCGCATCCACCCGGGCCCCGCGGGCGCCGGGGATCTCCTGCGGCGTCCAGGCGCGCCCGCCGTCGGCGACCAGGAGCGTGGCGATGTCCGCGCCCACACCGGTTGCGGTGAGGTGCGTCCCCCAGACGCTCACGGCGGCCACGAGCTCACCCCCTTCCGGTTCGCGCCAGCTCCGCACACCGGCGGCCGCCGGGGTGCGGTCGCGGACCCGGCGGGCGAGCTCGTCGTCGGGCACCCCGGTGAACGCGCGCGCCAGCGCCGCGGCGTCGGCCTGCCGGGCCGGCGTGCCGCGCAGGGCGTCCGGGCTCGGCAGCACCGTGAGCAGGGCGACCGGGTCGGCCCGCTCGCCTCCCTTCTGGGTCGCGTCGAGCGGCCCGCAGCCGCCACCGATCAGGGCGACGGTGGTCAGCAGGGTGGCGATGAGGGCTGCCGGGCGCACTCGTCAGAGGGTACCGGGGTCACCAGGACGCCCCGTGGAACGACGGCCTCGGCCGCCGGCACGCCCCGATCGCTCGCGTCGGACCGGCCGCGGGCACCGGGGGAGCACTCTTAACCGGCTGTCAATAGCAGGTTTCGGGGTGCCCGCCTATACTCGGATCACCGGGTCGGACACGGACAGGACCACCCGGAGAACCCAAGGAGACATGATGAACCTCGCCTCGTACAAGGCGGGAAACAACGTCAAGACGTTCCTTCTCGTCGCCGCCCTCACCGGCTTGCTGCTGGCGATCGGATTCGTGATCGGCGGCACCGGTGGCATCGCCACCTTCGCGGTGATCGCGATCGTCTTCAACTTCGCGATGTACTGGTTCAGCGGGAAGATGGCGCTCAAGATGAGCAAGGCCGTCGAGGTGAGCCAGGCCGAGGAGCCCGAGCTCCATCGCATGATCGCCACGCTCGCCGAGCGCGCCGGCGTCCCCACGCCCGGTGTCTACGTGACCCCCGCCGAGCAGCCCAACGCGTTCGCGACCGGCCGCAACCCCAAGCACGCCGCCATCGCCGTGACCGCGGGAATCCAGCGGGCCCTCAGCCCGAGGGAGCTCGAGGGCGTCCTCGCACACGAGATGGCGCACATCAAGAATCGCGACATCCTGATCGCGAGCATCGCGGCGATGGTCGCCGGCGCGATCTCGGCCATCGCGAACTTCCTCCAGTTCTCGATGTTCTTTGGCGGCAGCGACGACGAGAGCCCGCTGGGCCTGGTCGGCACGCTGGCCACGATCATCCTCGCGCCGATCGCGGCGCTCATCATCCAGATGGCCGTCTCCCGGCAGCGCGAGTACGTGGCCGATGCGACCGGTGCCGAGCTGATCGGCGATCCCAACCCGCTGGCGGACGCCCTGGAGAGCCTGCACCGCACGTCCGAGGTGATCCCGATGCAGGTCAACCCCTCGGCGGCGCCGCTGTTCATCGTCAACCCGCTGGCTGCGCATGCTCGCGGCGGGCGCGGCGCCGGCCTCGGCAAGCTCTTCTCGACCCACCCGCCCATGGAGGAGCGCGTCGCGCGCCTGCGGCGGATGGCCGGGGCGAGCAGCCTTCAGATCTCGACGTTCTGACGGCCCACCCGGCATAGTTCGATCGGACCCCGGCGGCGAGTTGCGCGGGGTCCGCGCGATCCGATCACCACTACGCACCGGGCGGTCCACTGACATGGGTATCCAGGACGAGATCAAGAGGCTCATCAATACGGAGTCGGCCAAGCACAAGCGGCTCATCGAGTACGTCGTGCGCCAGCTCGAGGGCGGCAGGGACCTCAAGCCGGTGCTGGAGGACCCCTACGTCGTGAACCGCATCTCACCGCTCGAGCAGCGAGCGCTGCTCGAGGAGCCCGAGGTGATCGCCGCCGCCGGTGACGAGGTGCTGAACGAGCTCCGGGCCCACCTCGAGGCGCTCGCCGGCGGATAGACCTGTCGCGCCCGCGATGGGCGCTACAATCGGGTTTCTCACGGATCTGAAACGTCGGCGGGCGCCGCGAGCGGTGGGGTCTCGGAAGCTCCTCCCACCTGCTTCGGCCGCGTCGGTCCAACGGGGGCGGGTGCGCCGCGCGCCAGTTCTTCATCCAGAACGAGACCATCATCCTGTTCGCACAGGGTCTCGTGTTCTTCTCGCTCGGCTTCGCGGTCTGGCTGCAGCGGCGCCGTGCCACGCGCCTGCGGTTGTCGTCGTCGCTGATCTGGTTCGCGGCCTTCGCGTTCGTAGAGGCCCTCGCCGTGTGGGGCTACGTCTTCGTCCCGCTCCAGGAGGCCTATCTCGACGAGCACGTGATCGAGGGCCTGCTCGTGTTGCGGGCGATCGTCCAGGTGTCGGCTTTCGTCTTCCTGGTGCAGTTCGGGCTGCGACTGATCGACATGCCTGCGATCGTCCGCCGCTCGCTGACCGGGCTCTCCGTGGTCGCCGGCCTGACGATCCTCGGGGGAGCGGGGCTGGCGGCGTCGTCCACCGGATGGGGCGCGGCCGAGTGGGAGAACGCGGTCAACGCCCTCGCCCGCTATTCGCTCCTTTTCCCGGGGGCAGTGCTGTCGGCGGTGGGCATCTGGCGCCAGCGCGCCGAGCTCGGAAACGCCGGGATGACCGCGATCAAGCCGTATGCGGCCGCGTCGGCGGCCGTGCTCGCGGTCTACGCGGTTCTCGGCGGGCTGATCGTGAGGTCGGGACCCCTGACGTTGGCGGGCATCGGAGATGCGTCCCGCTGGTTCGATCTCACCGGCCTCCCCCTCGAGGTGATGCGCGGCACGGCAGGCCTGGCGCTCTGCGTGCTGGCTGTGAAGCTGCTCGAGATCTTCGACGTGGAGGCCAAGCAGCAGCTCGAGGCGCTCGACCGCTCCCGGGCGGTCGCCGAGGAGCGGGCGCGCTTCCGCCGCGATCTGCACGACGGCACGATCCAGTCGATCTACGCCGCCGGGCTCCATCTCGAGGCGATCGCGATCCGCTCGGATGATCCGACGGTGCGGGCCGAGGTCCGTGAGGTCGTGGCCGACCTGAACGGGGCGACCGACGGCATCCGGGACTACATCCGCGCCCTCGCCCAGCTTCCCGCCACGCCGCAGGGCATCGCGGCGGGTCTCAACGACCTTGCCAGGCGCTTCACCGAGGAGACCGGTCGGGAGGTCTCCTTCTCGGTCGAGGGTCTCGGCTCGTCGGGGCCGCTTCCCGAGGAGGCCGGCCAGCACCTCGAGCAGATCCTCCGGGAGGCCCTGACGAACACCGCTCGCCACGCGGGCGCCTGCCGAGTCGGCGTCTCGCTGGTGTTCGCATCCGACGAGCTGGACCTGGTCGTCGCCGACGACGGATGCGGGCCCGGGGAATCGGATGCGCAACAGGCACCCGGCCTGCACGAGGGCCTGCGTAACATGAGCGAGCGCGCCCGCCGGCTCGGAGGCCGTCTCACCGTCGAGGCGGTACGCACCGGCGGCACGCGGGTCACGCTGGCGGTTCCGCTCGACAGCGACGAGCCCGAGCTCGTCGCATCCGACCCCGACCGAGAGGTGAGCCGCACATGACGATCGCTCCCGCCGATCCGATCACGGTGCTGATCGTCGACGACCACACAGTTGTGCGAATCGGCCTGCGGACGCTGCTCTCGCACTCGGCGGGATTCCGGGTCGTGGGTGAGGCGCAGACGGCAGCGGAGGCGGTGTCCCTCAACGATCAGATGCACCCCGACGTGGTGCTGATGGATGTGCGCCTGCCCGACGGAAGCGGTGTCGAGGCGTGCCGACGCATCAAGGCCGACCATCCCGATGCCCGCGTCCTGATGCTCACCTCGTACTCCGACGAAGAGGCGATCGTCGGCGCCGTGATGGCCGGCGCCAGCGGCTATCTGCTGAAGCAGGCCGATGCCGAGCGTCTCACGCAGGCGATCCGCGAGGCCGCCGCCGGACAGTCCACCCTCGATCCGCGTGCGGCCGGTGCCCTGCTCACCCAGTTTCGTGAGCTCTCGGCCAAGCAGGCCGAGGCGGAGCTGGCGGGACTCACCGATCGCGAGCGGCGCATGCTGGCGCTGATCGCCGAGGGCTACACCAACCGGGCCATCGGCGAAGTGCTCCACCTCTCCGAGAAGACGGTCCGCAACCACGTCAGTCAGCTTCTGCGCAAGCTCGGCTTCCAGCGTCGGTCGCAGGCCGCTGCCTGGGCCGGTCAGCGCCGCCTGGAGCTTCCCCCCGACTGATCGCGTCGCCCTGCCGATCGCAATCAGCAAGGAGATCGGGCCCCCGGGTAGAAACGAGCGGAGGTCAACCGCCGCCACGAAAGCGCGCACGATGCCTCGAAACGCCCGTGTCCTCGCCCTCGCCAACCAGAAGGGCGGGGTCGCAAAGACCACCACCACCCTGAACCTCGGCGTCGCCCTCAAGGACATGGGCGCACGGGTGCTCGCGGTGGATCTCGACCCGCAGAGCAATCTCTCGATGAGTCAGGGTGTCGATGTGGAGAGCCTGGGCAACGGCATGTACCACGTGCTGACCGGCGCGGCGGGGATCACCGAGATCATCGAGACCCGTGAGATCGACGTCGCCCCGGCGGGCATCGAGTTGGCCGGGGCCGAGCTCGCCCTCTCGGCCGCCATCGGCCGCGAGCGCTCCCTGGAGCGCGCGCTCCGACCGGTTCGCGAACTCTACGACTACATCCTTCTCGACACGCCTCCGTCGCTCGGCCTGCTCACGATCAACGCGATGGTCGCGGCCGAGGGCGTCATCGTCCCCGTCCAGTGCGAGTACCTGTCCCTGCGCGGGCTCGCCCAGCTCCGTGGGACCCTCGCCCAGGTACGCGAGAACCTCAACCCCACGGTCGACATCGTCGGTATCCTCCCCACGATGTACGACGGGCGCACGCTGCACAGTCGTGAGGCGGTGCAGATGCTCGAGGAGAGCTTCGGCGATCGCGTCTACAAGACGCGCATCGGCAAGACGATCCGTTTCGCGGAGGCACCGGTGGAGGGAAAGAGCGTCATCCGCTACGACCCCAACGGCCAGGCGGCGCGTTGGTATCGCCAGCTCGCCCGCGAGGTCGCGGCCAGCTCGGTGGGCGTCGGCCTGCCGGGGGGCATGCGGGAGGCGGCGGCATGAGCGGCCGGGGCTCGCGGCCGAGCATGCGCGAGGGGCCGCTCTCCGAGCTCTTCCGGAGCACCGACCCCTCCGCTCCGGCGCCCCTCGGACCGCCCCAGTACGAACCCGATCACGAGCCCTACGGCGATGCCTCCAACTACGTCGCGGTCATCCGCGTCGTGGGAGTGGGCGGGGCGGGATGCAACGCCGTCAACCGGATGATCGAAGCGGGCTTGCGGGGTGTCGAGTTCGTGGCGGTCAACACCGATCGCCAGGCGCTCGAGGAGAGCGACGCAGACGTCCGCATCCCGGTGGGCATGGAGCTCACACGCGGGCTGGGAACCGGCGGCGACCCCGGTCTGGGGGAGCAGGCCGCTCGCGAGAGCGAGGAGCACGTACGCCGCGCGCTGCGCGGCAGCGACCTGGTCTTCATCGCCGCGGGGGAGGGGGGTGGCACGGGAACCGGCGCCGCACCCGTGGTCGCGAAGGTGGCTCGGGAGCTCGGCGCCCTGACGGTCGCCGTGGTGACCCGCCCCTTCGCCTTCGAGGGCAGTCGCCGCACGCGCTCGGCCGAAGAGGGCCTCGAGCAGCTCCAGCAGGCCGCCGACACGGTGATCGTCATCCCCAACGATCGCCTGATGGCGGTGCTCGAGCGGGGGACGAGCATGGTCGAGGCCTTCAAGGTGGCCGATGACCTGCTGCGCCAGGGGGTGCAGGGGATCTGCGACATGATCACCCTCCCCGGTCTCATCAACCTGGACTTCGCCGATGTTCGCACGATCATCAGGGGCGCCGGCAGCGCGCTGCTCGGAATCGGCTATGCGGGCGGGGGCAACCGGGCCACCGAGGCCGCGATGGCCGCGATCGCCTCGCCGCTCCTCGAGACGCCGATCGACGGTGCCAAGGGGATCCTGCTCGGGGTCACGGGCGGGCCGGACCTCTCTCTGGTGGAGGTGAGCGAGGCCGCCCGCGTGGTGGCGGACGCCGCCGACCCGGACGCCAACATCATCTTCGGAGCGACCATCGACCCGGACCTGCAGGGCCAGGTGTGGGTGACGGTCGTGGCCGCCAACTTCAGCGGCGTCCGCGCCGCTCCCGCCCCGGAACCCGAGCGCGAGGCACCGGCACCGGCACCTCGCAGCGAGCGGGTCTCGCGGTTCGATGTTCCCTACCCGACGCGCGCGCGCTCCTCGGCCGCCGGCGGTTCCCCCCGCGTCTTCGACGTCGATTCGGCCGCCGACGAGCCGCCGTCGGACCCGGGTGCGACCAGCGTCATGCGCCGCCCGGATCCGTTGGACCGCGATCCGGGAGACGCGGCGTAGCGACTCCCCGTCCGGACGCGCCCGTGGGCGTGGTGGCGGCCGGACACCGCCTCAGCGCGCGGGCCGGAGCGCAGATCCTGGCGCGCGGTGGAGGGGCGGCCGATGCCGTCTGCGCCGCGGCTTTCGCCGCCGCGGTGGCCGAGAGTCCGCTCACCGGCCCCGCGGCCGGCGGCTTTCTCATGGTGCGCACGCCGGCGGGCGAGACGGTCCTGCTCGACTTCTTCGTGGCGGTGCCCGGGCTCGGGCCCGGGGGCAGGCGGCTGGATCCGGCCGACCTCGATTCCTTCACCGTGCCCTTCGGCGGAGCCGAGCAGGTCTTTCACATCGGGCCGGCATCGGTCGCGGTGCCCGGCATGGTGGCCGGCCTCGGGGAGTCTCTGCGCCGGTTCGGGCGCCTGTCGATGTCCGAGGTGGTCGCACCCGCCGTGGCGCTGGCCCGGGAGGGGGTCGTGCTCACCCGCGAGAGCGCCTATCTGCACGAGATCCTGGCGGACATGCTCACCGCCACCCCGGCGGCGGCCGCCGTCTATGCGCCTGGCGGCCGGCTCCTCGGCGAGGGCGAGCGCGTGCGCTGCCCCGATCTTGCCGAGACACTTCGCCACCTGGGCGAGGTGGGCGCCACGAGCATGCGCGACGGCGCACTGGCCGACGCCGTCACCGGGTACCTGAACGGGGTGGGCGGGCTCGTGACCCCCGATGATCTGCGCCACTACGAGGTGATCGAGCGCAGCCCCCTGCGCATCGACTACCGGGATGTCACCCTCCTCACCAACCCGCCTCCGTCCTCCGGCGGCGCCCTGATCGCCGCCGCCCTGCGCGCGATGGACGAGGCGCCGCCCGGCGACGAGGTGGCCCACTACCGCGCAGTCGTGCGCGCCGGTATCGCCGCCAACGACCTGCGCGACGAGCGCTTCCCGTCCGATCTGCACGAGGAGGACTGCATGGAGCGCCTGTGGGCGCGACGCGCCGCGCAGAGCCCGGCTGCCCGCACCGAGTCGCGCAAGCCCGCCGGATCGACGACCCACATCAGCGCCATCGACGCGGACGGGGGCATGGCCAGCCTCTCGAGCTCCAACGGCTCCGGATCCGGGGTGGTCGTCCCCGGCACGGGGATGATGCTCAACAACATGCTCGGCGAGGAGGACCTCAACCCGGCCGGCTTCGGCGCCCTCGATCCGGGCGTGCGCATGACCTCGATGATGGCCCCGAGCCTGATGCTCCGGGCCGGCGAGCCTGTCCTCGCGCTCGGCTCCGCCGGCTCCAACCGCCTGCGATCGGCCATCGTCCAGACGGTGGTGAGCATCGTCGACGGAGGGATGGCGGCGGCCGAGGCCGTCCGTCGTCCGCGCGTCCACCCTGAGGGCGACGGCGTGGACGTGGAGGGAGGCGTCCCCGCCCAGGCCGTGGCGGCGCTCGCCGCAGATGGCGTCAGCCTCCGGCGTTGGGGTGAGATGAATCTGTTCTTCGGCGGCGTGAGCATCGCGGGGCGGGGGGCGGCCGGGCTCGACGGAGCCGGCGATCCGCGCCGAGGTGGAGCCGCCGCCGCGGTGACCCGATCAGGGGAGGTGATCGACCTATGACTCAGCATGTACTCGAGGTTGAGGGTCGGGAGTTCACGCTCGAGCCCCAGCCCATCAGGACGTCGCTTACGGACGGGCCCGCCATGCTCTGGGGCTTCCAGGTGCGGGTGCTCAGCGAAGGGCGCGAGCTTGGCATCAAGACGTGCTTCGTGGGGCGGGTGAGCGTGCAGTTCCGCGACGCCACGGCCCCGGACGGTCCGATCGACGCCCTCCTGCCGGTGCTCCATGAACTGGCCTACGAGAAGATCGAGGGCCGCCTGCGGGAGGGCGAGATGGACGACGAGATCCTCTTCGCCTGATCCGCGGCGGTTGCCGGCTGCATCCTCCCGCGATGCGGCGTCCTCGGCAGCCCCGATCCACCGGTATCGGGGCTGATCTGCCTCCTTGCCTCCCGGGGGATTCGCTCGGCAACCCCATGCGGCCCTCCGCGGCGGTTGCCGGCTGCATCCTCCCGCGATGCGGCGTCCTCGGCGGTCCCGACTTCACGGCATCGGGGCTGATCTGCCTCCTTGCCTCCCGGGGGATTCGCATGAGGTAGCCGGGGGTCGTCCCTGGCGATTTCGCCCAGGCTACGCGGCCTCGGGTCGGCCTCCGAGGACCTCGGCTACGCCGGTCGGCCCGGCCCGGAGGATCTGGGCGGCCCGGCGCGCCCCACGGGCGCGCTCGTGGGCGGCCCTGGCACCGAGGCCGTCACCGGTGCGGAAGCTCTCGGCCACCTCCCGCTCGGCCGCCTCGGCGATCCGGTCGAGCTGAGCGGCTTTGCGCTCGGTGCGGGTCGGTCGCGGCGGGCGGACCCGTGCCGGCGGCCGCGGCTCGGCTCCGGGGAAGAGGATGAGCTGACCCTGGGGGGCGACAGAACGCATGTTCGTAGTGTGCCACCGCGCTCGGACGGAATCACCTGTGCGTCAGGGTCGGCGCAGATCTCCCGGGGCCAGAGGATCGGGTCCGGGGCCCGCGTCGCGCACCACGACAGGCGCTCCGTCGTGGGGGACGTGGACCACCACGTGTCGAGCGGTGTTGGGCAGCTCGAACCGGAAGGCCCAGTCGGCGGCGGTCCAGCCGGCCACCCGAAGCGCCGCGCTGGCCGTATCGGTGGTCTGGGCGAGGGCCTGAGTGGCCTGCTCGAGCGCCGCGGACCCCATCGGGCCGAGCAGCCCGGAGAGCGCACCCCGCGAGCCCTGGTCGCTCACGAGGCGGGGAAGGGGAGCTCGACCACCCGGGCCGGTGCGGCCGAGCCCTCCACGGCCACCTCTGCACCCTCCGGGACCTCGTGGCGGATCACGGCGAGCCCGATCGCGCCCAGATCGGGAGTCACGCCCACGCTCGTGAGCGTCCCCACCGCCCGCCCGTCGCTCGTCAGGGCGGCTCCCGGTGTCGCCGCTCCCGAGAGCGCCAGCCCGCGCAGGCGCCGGTTCACCCGTCCGCGGAACGCCACCCGTGCGACGGTCTCCTGCCCCAGGTAGCAGCCCTTCTCGAACGACACGGCGGCCCGTTCGAGACCGACCTCCTGGACCAGCGTGGATGGTCCCGTGTCCACGCCGACGCGTGGTACTCCGGCCGCGATGCGCGCGAGCTCGAGGGCCTCCGGGGGGATCTCCTGTACTCCCAGCGCTGCGAGGGACGCGTCAGCGTCATCGACCACGAGATCGAGCGATCCCGACAGGCCTCCCGCCATGGTGAACTGCGCCGCGCCCTCGGGGATCGTGGCTCCACCGGTGACCGTAAGCAGGTCCACCCCCTCCGGGCCGAGGATCTCGAGTTCCTCCGAGAAGTGGTATCGCTCGAGCGCGCGCGACACGACGTCCGCCAGTTCGGGCCGCACGACCAGCGTGAACGCGTCGGCCGTATCCCGGCGGACCCGCAGATCGGCCTGCACGTGACCCTTCGAATCGAGGATGAGCGCGGCGCAGTCGTCGCCGGCCCGGAGTGCGCCGATGTCGTTGGTGAGCAGTCCGTGGAGGAAACTCCCGGCGTCCGGGCCCTCGATCCAGATCAACGAGGCGCGATCGCGGACTGCCGCCGGGGATCGGGAGCGAAGGAGCGCGTACCCGGCCGCAACCGCCTCCGGCGCCGCGGTCGGCGCGTTCACGGCGTCAACACCCTGCCGTTCGTGCCGGCGCGGTGCGCAGCCATCCGAGCGTGCTCCATGTCCTTGTCCACCGCTGCGAGGAACTGCTTCAGCATCGCGAGGCGATCCCCTTCGCTGCGGCACTCGAGTAGCTCCTGCTTGGGCCCCAGGGGCAGCTCGAACGCGCCTCCGATGGCGTAGGAGAGCGGGGTTCCCTCGGGCGCCTCGGGCATCGCGTCCTTCCCCAGTCCGGCGAGGGTGCGAAAGCTGTCGAGGATCTCGGCGACGGCCTCGGGCGCGGCATCGGGCGCCTCGTCGTCGAGCATCTCGACTCGCGCGGAGAAGTAGAGGTGCCCGTCGGTCTCCTCGATCACCTTCACCGGCGCCACGCCCTGGATCACGACGTTGAGACGACCGTCCTCGAAGCGGCGCACGAGCGTCTCGAAGCGTGCCGAGCATCCGACCTCGGCCGTGCCCGTCGGCCCGGCTCGCACGATCACGAACGGCCGCTCCTCGAGAGTGCAGTCGGCGTAGAGCTGCTGGTACCTGGGTTCGAAGATGTGAAGCGGCACCCTCTCGCCCGGCAGCAGCACCAGGTCAAGGGGGAAGAGCCCGAAATCGAGGGGTTCGCTCACCTCTCGGAGTCTAGCCAGGGTCCATGAGTCTCCGTCCTTCCATTAGCATCGCGGGCGCGTGGACACCGGCCAAGACACCGCGGCGGGCGTGGTCCCTGCCCTGCCTGTGGCTCTCCTACGGCCCGCTCTGGCGGGCGTGGACGCGTACGAGCCCGGCCGGCCGGCCGAGGACGTCCAGCGCGAGCTCGGCGTCGACTCGGTCATCAAACTCGCGTCCAACGAGGGCCCGTTCCCTCCCACGCCCGGGGCGATCGAGGCGATCCGCCAGGCGGCAGCGCGCGCGCGGGTCTACCCCGACGCCGGTGCGTGGGCCCTTCGCGACACCCTCGCCGAGCGGCTCGGAGTGCCGGCGACCGGGATCCTGCCAGGGGCCGGAGTCGACGGCCTGATCAAGCTCATGTGCCTCGCCCTGCTCGACCCGGGTGACGAGATCGTGATGGGATGGCCGTCGTTTCTCTCGTGGCGCCTGGGCGCTCAGATCCAGGGCGCCGGCGTGCGCACCGCACCCCTTCGCCCCGACGGCTCCTACGACCTGGACGCGCTGGCCGCCGAGGTCACGGGCCGCACCAAGATCGTCGTCGTCGTGAGCCCCAACAACCCGACCGGCGCGGCGGTGGGGGCAGTGGAACTGCGAGCGTTCCTCGACGCCCTGCCCGCCCACGTGCTGCCGGTCATCGACGAGGCCTACTTCGAGTACCTGCCGCCGGGCGGCCACGACGGAGCCGCCCTTGTGGCCGAGGGGCGTGTCCTGGCCTGCATGCGCACCTTCAGCAAGGCCTACGGGCTGGCCGGGCTGCGCGTGGGCTACATGCTCGGGCCGCGGGAGCTCGTCGCGGCGCTGAGCGTGGTGCGCAATGTGTTCGACGTGAGCGCCCCGGCTCAGGCCGCCGCCGTCGCGAGCCTCGCCGACTCCGACGAGCACCTGCCCACCCGGATCGGCCTCAACGCCTCCGAGCGGGCCATGACCGCATCGGGCCTGCGCGCACTCGGCATCGAGCCGCTCCCCAGCACGGCCAACTTCCTGCTGGTCGACCTCGGATCCGCCGAGCGGGCCGCCGCTCTGAACGCCGCCCTGCTGAGTCGCGGTGTGATCGTGCGCCCCACGCGCGCGTTCGGCGCGCCGACCTGCATCCGCGTGACGATCGGGCAGCCGCACGAGAACGCGCGCTTCCTCGCGGCGACCGCCGAGTCCCTGGCCGAGATGGGATGACGCTCGACGAGGTGATCGCCGGGGTCGGCATGGGCGAGCGCCGGGCCATCGGGCGGGCGATCAGCCTCGTCGAGCGGCTGGGCCCCGAGGGGCGTGAGCTGGCGGCGGTCCTTCATCCGCGCACCGGTCGGGCGTGGAGGGTCGGCATCACCGGCGCCCCCGGTGTGGGCAAGAGCACGCTGATCGGCGCGCTCGTCCGCCACCTGCGCGAGGCCGGGAACCGCGTGGCCGTCGTGAGCATCGACCCCTCCAGCCCCTTCACCCGGGGGGCGGTGCTGGGAGACCGCATCCGGCTGACGGATCACTTCCTCGACCCCGGCGTCTTCATCCGCTCGATGGCCAGCCGGGGCCATCAGGGCGGGCTGGCCGAGGCCACCGCTGACGCCGTCTCGGTGCTGGACGCCGCCGGCTTCGACGTGATCCTCGTCGAGACGGTCGGTTCCGGGCAGAACGAGGTCGAGGTCCAGGCGCTCACCGAGACGGTCGTCCTGGCGCTGATGCCCGGCAGCGGCGACGGCGTCCAGGCGATCAAGGCCGGGCTCATGGAGATCCCCGACGTGATCGGCGTGACCAAGGCCGACCGACCGGGGGCCGACCTGCTGGTCTCGGATCTCGCGAATGCCCTCAGCCTCGTGCCCGGCGGGCCGTGGGAGCCTCCGATCGTGCGCGTCCGGGCGCTCGAGAACGACGGCGTTGACGGGCTCTGGGCGGAGGTGGAGCGGCACCGCGCCTTCCTGGCGCAGGAGGGGCGCCTCGACGCGCGCCGTCGCGCCGGCCTCGCCCGACAGCTGCGGGCACTCGCCGCCGACCGTCTCGCGCGTCGCGTCGAGGCCACCACCACCACGACCTTCCTCGACGGGCTGATCGACGAGGTGATGGACCGCCGCCTCGACCCCTCGGGCGCCGTCGACCACATCCTGGAGCGGGCCGGCCTCGGGTGAGGCTGCACCGTCCGACCCTGGCCGGTCGGTCAGGTGCGGCGGTGGGAGTTCTCCCCGGCCGCCCCGTGTCGGTCCGGCGGTAGCGCGGGATACTGCGCGCGACCACCCCCCGGGGCCTGCGGCCCCGGCGATGCCGCGAACCGGGAGCTCTCGTGACAAGCCACCGTCCACACAAGTGCCTGCCCGTCGCGTTGGCCGCCCTCTGCGTGACCGCGGCGACGTCCGCGGTCGCGGAGGGCGCGGTGCGCCAGTCGGTCTACACCGTGACGAGCATCTCGCAGACCTCGAGGGTGCAGGCCACGGCCGGCGCGTACTCGTGGTCGAACGGCGCCGCGCTGACGTACCGTGCGCGGCCGGGTGCCAACCTCGTCCGCTTCGACTTCCCGACCCGGTCCAGCTTCGACCCCTTCTTCCGCGGTGGGCGAAATCCCGCGTTCGGGGTGCTCGAGGTGAAGGCCGCGAGGATCAGGCAGACCGGGGGGGTCGTGGCGACGGGGGTCGCCTGCCCATTCGCGCGCGTCGCGCCGGTGAAGGAGCGCGACTTCCGGGTCCGCTTCTTCCGCACCTCGAGGACCGCGAAGAAGGTGCTCGTGGAGGTGATGGACCAGGACGCCGCGGTGCGGGTCGACACCGAGGCCCGCAGCGGCAGGCTCCGGGCCGCCGGATGCCAGATGCCGAGCCTGGGCTCGCAGGGGCCCGCGCGCCCGCGGGGTGACGACTACCGCACCTCCTTCGCGATTCCGCGCTCGCGTTTCCGCCAGGCCACCGGAAGGCGCACGCGGACTCTCGTCCTGAAGGGGACCAAGCGCACGCCCGTCACATCGAATGCGGGAGTCGTCGGCACGCTGACGGTGAAGACAACGGTCAAGATGCGCCTGATCCGCTCGAGGTGACCCCGGCGGGACGACACGGAGGTGGATGACCGCCGGCGAGACAACGTGGAGGTGGGTGATCGCGAAGCGGAGCCCCCCTCGGCCCCCGGAATGACGCCGGCGAGACAACGTGGAGGTGGGTGATCGCGAAGCGGAGCCCCCCTCTCCGGTCCGCGCCCCGGGCGAAGCCCGGAGGACCGGTATGCAAGTCGCCTCGGCCAGAGGCGATCTTGCCGCCCCGAGGGCCCCGCAAGTGGGCCCTCGGTGCGTTGAACGCACCGGTGCTCACCGCACGAGCAGCCACACGGCGACGCCCACGCCGAGGAGGATCACGGCGGCGCGCAGTTGGCGGTCGGGAAGGCGCCGGGCGAGTCGGGCGCCGATCGCTCCGCCCACGAGGGTCGCGGGGGCGAGCACGGCCACGGCGGCCCAGTCGACCGGAGCGACGAAGACCAGGGCGGGGACGGCGATCGCGTTGGCGATCAACACGAGGAAGCGGTTGAGGGCGTTGAGGCGCTGCAGCCGGTCTTTCACCCCCACGGCGAGGATCGCCAGGAGCAGCACTCCCGCCGCGGCGCCGAAGTAGGAGGCGTATGCGGCGCCCGCGGCGACCGCGACGATGAGCGGGAGCGAGAGGCCGGTTCGCTCCTCCGTGCGGACCCGCAGCCGGGCTGCGAGCCGGGGCTGCGCCGCCAGGAGCGCGCAGGCTCCCAGGATGAGCCAGGGCACGACCGCCTCGAAGGTGTCGTCGCCACCCAGCGCCAGCAGGCCGACGCCGGCAAGGGCACCGATCAGCGTGGGCACGAGCAGCGCCCGGATCCGCGGGCCCTGGCCCCGCAGATCGGGTCGATAGCCCTCCACGACCGAGAGGTAGCCGGGCATCTGGGCGACGGTGTTCGTGACGTTGGCGGTCAGCGGAGGAAGCCCGGTCGCGACGAGCACCGGGAAGGTGAGCAGCGAACCGCCCCCTGCGACGGCGTTGACCGCCCCCGCGACGACCCCGGCAAGCAGCAGGAGGGCGAGGTCGAGGTCGATCAGCCGTCTCCGAGCACGAGCGGCCACACGATCAGGGCCACGATCAGGAACACGACGAGGCCCACCACGAGCATGGCGCGCCGGGCGGCGGTGACGGTCAGGCGCCCTCGGTTGGCCTCCCGATCGGCACGCACGTAGCCCCTCAGGTCGAGGCCCACCTTCAGCAGCGCCCCGGTAACGAGTACGCCCAGGCCGATCAGGATGACCCAGTCCATCGCCGTGCGTCTAGGTGGCGGGGCTCGCCAGGCGTTCGGCCACGGCGAGGATCAGGCGGACTCCGAAGCCGGTGCCCTTGCCGCCCACCATCCCGGTGCCGGCGATGTCCACGTGGCACCACGGCAGGCCGTCCGTGAACTCCCTCAGGAACTGGGCCGCGTAGACCGCTCCCGCCTGGCGCTTGTTGGCCGCGTTGGCGAGGTCGGCCACGCCGCTCTTGATGAGGGGGGCGTAGCGCTCGTGCAGGGGCATGGGCCAGGCGAGGTCGCCCGACGCGTCCGCCGCCTCGCGCACGAGCGCCGTCCACCCGTCGTCCGAGCCGAAGAGGCCGGCGTAGACCTCGCCGAGCGCGACGACGATCGCACCGGTGAGGGTGGCGAAGTCGAGCATCCGGGTCGCGCCCTCGCGCGCCGCGTACGTGAGCGCGTCGGCGAGGATCAGGCGTCCCTCGGCGTCGGTGTTGATGACCTCGATGGTGCGACCATTCATGGCCGTCACGACGTCGCCCGGCTTGATGGCGGTGCCGCTCGGCATGTTCTCGGTGGCCGGGATCACGGCGATGAACTCCACGGGCAGCGCGAGGGAGGCGATGAGGGCGGCGCCCTCGAGGACCGCGGCGCCACCGCCCATGTCCATCTTCATCTCCTCCATGCCGCTCGAGGGCTTGATCGAGATGCCGCCGGTGTCGAAGGTGACCGCCTTGCCGACGAGACCGAGCACCTCCTTGGGGCGCGCGATCTCGGCAGGGCGATAGCGCAGGACGATCATCTTGGGCGGCTCCTGCGACCCCTGGGCGACTCCGAGCAGAGCGCCCGCGCCGAGCTTCTCGAGTCGGGCCCGGCCGAGCACCGTGCAGGAGAGCCCTGGGGTCGCCTCAGCGAGTTCCTTCGCGCGCTCCGCCAGCATGGTGGGCGTGAGGTGGTTGGCCGGGGTGTTGGACAGGTCGCGCGCGCCGTTCACGGCCTCGACGATGCGATCGGCGCGCCGCACATCGGCGGTGCGCACCGCTGCCGAGTGCACCGCCAGGCGCCCCGGGGTCGCGGTGCGCGAGCCGTTCACGGTCTGGAAGCGCTCGAAGCGGTAGGCACCGGTCCCGAAGCCCTCGATGAACGCGCCGACCTCGACGGCCGTCGCCTCGGCCGGGGGGACGAGCGCCACCGAGCGGGTCGAGACCTGGCCGGCGATCCCGGCCGCCGCCGCGCCGCCGCCCCGCCAGTCCTCGGCCGATCCCTCGCCCACGCCCACCACGACCACACGCTTGGCGGCGAGGCGCCCGCCGGAGTGGAAGCGTGTCGCCGACCCCGTCGCCCCGTCGATCTCACCGTCCTTGACCGCAGCGGTCACGAGGCCCCCCAGCGCCGCATCGACCTCGGCCGCCGGACCGGACAGGCGCTTGGCCGGTGCCGGGACGGCGACGACCAGCAGATCGGCCTTCGCGGAGGCGACGTCTGCCGATTTCCTCACGGTGCTGCGCATCGCATCCTCCAGCGGGCTCGGGAACGTGCGGAACAATACGCACGAGCGGCGTCCTGCCCGCGCCGCTGTGGGATACTCGCCCCCTCCCGACCCCCGGAGGAATCGACTCCCGTGGACCGACCGATCCGCGTCGTCATCGCCAAGCCCGGCCTCGATGGGCACGACCGGGGTGCCAAGATCATCGCCCGCAGCCTTCGCGACGCCGGCATGGAGATCATCTACACGGGCCTCCACCAGACCCCCGAGCAGATCGCAGCGACGGTCGTGCAGGAGGACGCCGACGCGGTCGGGCTCTCGATCCTCTCGGGCGCGCACATGACCCTCGTGCCGCGGGTCGTCGACCTGCTGCGCGCCGAGGGCGCCGGAGACGTCCTGGTGATGGTGGGCGGGACGATCCCCCGCGACGACATCCCCGCCCTCAAGGAGCTGGGAGTGGCGGAGGTGTTCACCCCGGGAGCACCGATCCAGGGGATGATCGACTTCATCACCGCGTCCGTCCGGGTCGGCTGAGCGGCCATGTCGGTCGACCTCGAGCGCCGCGGGCGGGTGGCGATCCTCACGCTGAACCGCCCCGACGCGCTCAACGCCCTGTCGGTCGAGATGCTGGACGATCTCGACGGCCACCTCAACCTGCTCGAGAACGATCCGGAGATCCGCGCGCTGGTGCTGACGGGCGCCGGCGACCGGGCGTTCACCGCCGGAGCCGACATCAACCACATGCGCGAGGCGACCCCCCTCGAAGCGCGGGAGTACGCCCGGCGCGGCCACGCGGTCACCAACCGGCTGGAGTCCTTCCCGAAGCCGGTGATCGCGGCGGTCAACGGCTATGCGCTCGGCGGGGGGTGCGAGCTGGCGCTCGCCTGTGACATCCGCCTGGCCTCCGAACGGGCCCACTTCGGGCTGCCCGAGGTGAACCTCGGGATCCTCCCCGGCTGGGGCGGGACGCAGCGGATGGCGCGGGCCACCTCCCCCGGCTTCGCCAAGGAGCTGATCTTCACCGGCCGGCGCGTGGACGCCGCCGAGGCGCGGTCGGCCGGCCTGGCGAACCACGTCTACCCGCACGGTGAGCTGATGGGCAGGGCCGTCGCGCTCGCCGAGGAGATCGCGGCCAAACCGCCGTGGGCGATCGCCGCGGCCAAGGAGGTGGTCAACCTCGCGCTCGAGGGAGACCTGCAGGGCCACCTCGCCCGCGAGCTCGACGCCTTCGCACTGGCCTTCACCACCGAGGACCAGCGCGAGGGGATGGCTGCCTTTTTCGAGAAGCGCGCGCCCGAGTTCCGCGGGCGCTGACCGGTGCGGCGCGTGCGCGCATGCCCCACCCGCGGGGATGCCGACGCGTTAGAGTCACCGGCGGAGAAACCGTTGCAAACGTCGGCAGGGGGGCTGAATGAAGATCGCGGTCTGTGTCAAAGAGGTGCCGGATCCCGGCCCCAATCGACGGATCGACCCGGGCACCCTGCGGATGGACCGCTCGGGTGACCGCTCGCTGAACGTGTACGACCTCAACGCCGTCGAGGAGGCGTTGCGGCTGAAGGAGGCCACCGGGGACGGGGAGGTGGTGCTCGTCTCGATGGGAGCGAGCAAGGCGCTCGACTCGATCCGCAAGGGGCTGGCCATGGGCGCCGACCGCGCCGTGCTGGTCTCGGACGAGGCCGCTGCTGGCTCCGACCTCGTGGCGACCAGCGTCGTGCTGGCCGCCGCCCTCGCCGCCGAGTCGCCCGACCTGGTGCTCTTCGGCCAGCAGGCGTCCGACGCCGATGGCGCCGTCCTGTGGGCCGCCGTGGCCGACCGTCTCAAGATGCCCGTGGTCTCGCAGATCTCCGAGCTCGAGCTCGCCGACGGCGCGGTCACCGCCAAGCGGCAAACCGAGTTCGGCTACGACCGCATCCGGGCCACGCTGCCGGCCGTGCTCGCGGTGGCCGACTCCCTCAACGAGCCGCGCTACCCCTCGCTCAAGGGCATCATGGGTGCCAAGAAGAAGCCGCAGGAGGTCAGGTCGCTCGCCGACGTCGGCGTGGAAGCCGGTCGCGCCGGCGAGTCCGGCTCGCGCACCACCGTCATCTCGCTCAGCCCGCCCGAGGGGCGCGGGGACAACCTGAAGATCGAGGACGACGGCACCGGCGCGCAGAAGATCTTCGATTTCCTCCTCGAAAGGAAGCTGGTATGAGCACCCTCGTCTTCCTGGAGCACCACGGCACGTCGATTCAGAAGGGCTCTCTCGGGGTGCTCTCCAAGGCCGTCTCGCTGGACCCCGACACCGCCGCCGTGCTCGTCGGCTCCGGCGTCGGCCCGCTGGCCGCCCAGGCCGGACGCCACGGCGCGAAGCGCGTGTTCGTGGCCGACAGCGAGTCGCTCGAGGCGCCGCTGCCCCAGCCCCGGGTGGACGTCATCAGCCGTCTCGTGAAGGACCAGGGCTTCGGCACCGTCCTCTTCGCCGCCTCGGTGCTCGCGACCGACGTGGCGGGCGGGGTCTCCGCGCGCCTCGATGCCGGTCTCAACTGGGACCTGAGCGATCTGGTCCAGGAGAACGGGAGCCTCGTCGGCAAGCGCTCGGCGCTCGGCGACACCATCCGCGCCGACGTCGGTTGGTCCTCCGAGCCGCGGCTCGGCCTGGTGCGGGCGGGCTCGTTCGACCCCGTCGAGACCGGTGGCGATGCCGGCGTCGAGGAGATCTCGGCCGATGTCGAGGACTTCTCGGCCCGTGCGGTCATGGTCGACCAGGCGCACGAGGAGCAGACCGGGCCCTCGATCGAGGACGCCGAGATCCTGGTCACCGGCGGACGCGGCCTCGGTTCCCCCGAGGGGTTCTCCCTGATGGAGGATCTCGCGAGCGCCCTCGGCGGCGCCGTGGCATCGACGCGCGCCGTGGTCGACTCCGGGTGGTACCCCTACCCGACCCAGGTCGGGCAGACCGGCAAGGTCGTGTCCCCGAAGCTCTACATCGGCTGCGGCGTCTCGGGGGCGATCCAGCACAAGGTCGGTATGCAGACCTCGCAGGTGATCATCTCGATCAACAAGGACCCCAACGCCCCGATCTTCGACTTCAGCGATCTGGGCGTGGTCGGCGACCTGCAGACGATCGTCCCGCAGCTCACGGCCCTGGTGAAGGAGCGCAAGGGCTCGTAGTCACCGAGACGGGCCGGGGCCTCGGCCCCGGCCCGCTTGCGCTGTCGTCTAAGCTGAGTTCCTGTGATGTGGTCGCCGTCCCGGCGGCCGTCGATTCGAGGCGAGGTCACCATGAAGGCGGACATCCACCCCAGCTACGTCACGTCGCACGTCCGCTGCTCGTGTGGCAACGAGTTCGAGACGCGCTCCAACAAGCCGGAGATCAGGGTCGAGGTGTGCAGCAACTGCCACCCCTTCTACACCGGCAAGCAGAAGCTGATCGACACCGGCGGCCGCGTGGAGCGCTTCCAGCGCAAGCTGGCCCAGAGCCAGCGCCCCGGGGCGTAGGAACGCGACGGGCCGCCCCGGCCCACCGGCGAGCGGTGTCCGCGTGAGCACGGGCGCGCAATCGCTGGTGGATCAGATCCTGCGGACGCGCGAGGAACTCTCGGAGGCGCTCGCCGATCCGGAGCTCAGCGCGGATCGGGCGCGCTATGCCGACGTCAACCGGCGGTGGTCCCATCTGTCCGAGGCCTTCGAGGTCGCCGATCGTTGGCTGGACGCCTCGGGCAGGGCGGCCGAGGCGCGCGAGCTCCTCGCCGAGGGCGACGACGAGGACATCCGCACGCTGCTGGACGAGGCCGCCGGAGAGATCGCCGACCTGGAGCCGCGCCTGCGCGAGGCCCTCATCGAGCCCGATCCGGACGACGACCGCGACACGCTCGTGGAGATCCGCGCGGCCGCGGGCGGCGAGGAGGCGGCGCTCTTCGCCCGCGATCTGCTCGACGTCTACACCCGCTACGCCGAATCGCGCGGCCTCAGGGTGGAGCTGATGTCGGCCGTCGATGCCGATGCGGGCGGCCTGCGGGAGGCCACGATGGCGGTCAAGGGCGGCGGGGCGTTCGCCGTGTTCAAGCACGAGGCCGGGGTGCACCGCGTCCAGCGCGTTCCCGCCACTGAGAGCCAGGGCCGCATCCACACCTCCACCGCCACGGTCGCGGTGCTGCCGGAGGTCGAGGACGTCGATGTGACCATCGATCGCAACGACGTGAAGCGCGACGTCTACCGCTCGAGCGGCCCCGGCGGCCAGAGCGTCAACACCACCGACTCCGCGGTGCGGCTCACGCACCTGCCGACGGGGATCGTCGTGTCGATGCAGGACGAGAAGAGCCAGCTCCAGAACTTCGAGCGCGCCATGCGCGTGTTGCGCGCGCGCCTCTACGAGCGCGCCCGCGAGGAGCGCGCGCGCGAGATGTCGAGCGCGCGCAAGTCCTCCATCGGCTCGGGCGATCGCTCGGAGAAGGTGCGCACCTACAACTACCCCCAGAACCGGGTCACCGACCACCGCGTCGGGGTCACCGTGCCGCTGCGCGAGCAGGTTCTGGCCGGCAATCTCGCCGGCCTCACCGACGCCCTCTCCGCGCAGGAGCGCCAGCAACGGCTCGAAGAGCAGTCCGACGACGGGGTCGCCTAGTGCGCGGGGACATATACCCGGTTCCGCCGCGCTCTGCGCCGGCCCTCGGCCGCCGTCACCGGACACGGCGCCGGTGACCCTCAACCCGGATCTCCTGCGCATCGAATTCCTCGGCGTCACGCTGCGCCACGACGAGGTCGACCTGCCGCGCGAGGATCTGGCGCTCTTCTTCGCCGCGGTGGGCTCCCGCTACGGCCTCACCCGGTTCGAGTTCCACCAGGACGTCGGTGCCACGCTGTCGGGGCCCGACGGTGCCGAGTGCGCCCTGCGACCGGCGCAGATCGCCTCGTGCGGGGTCACCCGGATGGGCTACCGGGAGGGCATCGAGCGCGTCGTCGGCCTGGTGGGCGAGGCGGCCGAGCGCTACGGCATCGGCGAGATGTGGATCGAGGACATCACCCTCGTGGCGATATGGGACGTCCAGGACCCCGATGAGGCGCGCGAGTTGCTCGTGGACGACATCCTGCGCGTCAACGACGATCGCCTCGACCTGCTCGGGGGAGACGATGTGTCGCTGGGCCTGCGCATCTGGCGGCGCGCAGGCGAATCATCGCTCGAGTGCGCCGTCGAGCCCATGCACGCGGAGCCCTCGAAGCTCTACCTGCGGCTGATGCAGACCAAGGGTGATGTGATCGCCGACAGCGCTGCGCTGCGCGAGGCGACCGATGCGTTGCACGCGTTCCTCGTCGGTCCGCTGAGCGCCTTCATGATGGCCCGGGCACGGCACTGATCGACGCCGGCACCCGGTGATCGAGGCCCTCACCATCGGCGAGATCCTGCGCCGAAGCACCGCCTACCTGAGGGAGAAGGGCTCGTCCTCGCCCCGGCTCGACGCCGAGCTGCTGCTGGCCCACTCGCTCGGGCTGGAGCGGCTGGGGCTCTATACCGACTCGGAGCGGCCGCTCACCCCGCCCGAGCTCGCGCGCGCCCGTGAGCTGGTCGGTCGCCGGGCGCGCCGCGAGCCGGTGGCCTATCTGCTTGGCGAGAGGTCGTTTCGGCGATTGTTACTGGGAGTGGGCCCGGAGGTGCTGGTGCCCCGCCCGGAGACCGAGACCCTCGTGGAATGGGCTCTGGAGGTCGCACCCGCGGCGGGCACCGTCCTCGACTGGGGTACGGGCAGCGGCGCGGTGGCCCTTGCGATCGCCGACGAGGCCCCGGGCCTGCGGGTGGTCGCCCTCGACCGCTCGCAGACCGCACTCGCGCGGGCCCGCGACAACGCCGCACGCAGCCCCGGCGCCCAGGTCGAGTGGCTCCACTCGGATGGGTTCGCCGCGGTCGCCGGGCGGCGCTTCGACGTCATCGCCGCCAACCCGCCCTATCTCTCTGTTCAGGACCTCGCCGACGCCCCGCCCGAGCTTCGCTTCGAGCCCGAGGAGGCCCTCGTCTCGGGTCCCGGCGGCCTCGAGGCGGTCGAGCGCATCGCGCGCGAGGCCCCGGACCACCTCGCGGCGGGTGGGTGGGTGCTGATCGAGGTGGGCGATCGCCAGGCCTCGGCGGCCGCGCAGTTGCTCTCGGCTGCCGGCCTCGCCGGGGTGGGGCACCGCGAGGATCTCGCCGGCGTCGCCCGCGTGGTGGGCGGGCGCCGGGCGTGAGCGCCGACCTCGCGGACATCCGCGCCGCCCTGATGGCGGGCGAGGTGGCGCTCCTGCCCACGGACACGGTCTACGGCCTCGCCGCGGCACTCGATGTCCCCCGGGGGGTCGAGGCCCTCTACGCCCTGAAGGGCCGGCCGCGCTCGCAGCCATGTCAGGTGCTCCTCTACGACGCCGCTCTCCTCGCCGAGGCACTCGGGGCGCTGGAGCCCGGTGTCCGCACCGCGGCGTCGGCTCTGCTTCCCGGCCCGGTGACGTGCCTGGTGCCGGATCGCGCCGGTCGCTACGCGGCTGCTGCGGGGGGGTCCGCCGGGTCGGTCGGGTTGCGGGCACCGCGCGTCGAGGGTCCCGTCGCCGGGCTCGACCTGGCGCTCGTGGCGACGAGCGCCAATCATCCCGGGGGCCCCGACCCCTCCTCGCTCGCCGACGTGCCCGCCGACCTGCGCCGGGCCGTGCGTGCGCTCGACGGGGGAACGCTGCCGGGCACGGCCTCCGCGGTGGTCGACCTGCGGCCGCTCGCCGACGGCCGGGCCGCCGTGCTGGTGCGGCCCGGGCCCGATCCGGAAGGGGTTCGCCGCGCCCTCGCGGAGACGGGGGCGAGCGTCATCCGTCCGTGACGACGGTGTACCCTCGGTAGCCACGAATACCGCCCCGGAGGGATGAAACGCGTGAGCTTCATCGACGACGACAGCTATCTCTCGCAGGACATCTCGGAGGCCGATCCGGCGATCGCGCGCCTGCTGGGCGCGGAGGCCGAGCGCCAGAGCGACACCCTCGAGATGATCGCCAGCGAGAACTTCACCAGCCGCGCCGTCCTCCAGGCGGTCGGGTCGGTCCTCACGAACAAGTACGCCGAGGGGCTTCCCGGGCGCCGCTACTACGGCGGCTGCGAGGTGGTCGACGAGGTGGAGCAGCTCGCCATCGACCGGGCTCTCGAGCTGTTCGGCGCCGAACACGTCAACGTGCAGCCGCACTCCGGATCGACCGCGAACGAGGCGGCCTATGCGGCCACCCTGTCTCCGGGGGACAGGGTTCTCGCGATGGCGCTCTCGCACGGCGGCCACCTCTCCCACGGCTTGAAGGTCAACTTCTCGGGGAAGCTCTACGAGTTCCACCACTACGGCGTGCGCCGCTCGGACCAGTACATCGACATGGATCAGGTGCGCGACATGGCCCGCGAGGTGAGGCCCGCCCTGATCGTGGCCGGCGCGTCGGCCTATCCGCGGACGATCGACTTCCCGGCCTTCCGTGAGATCGCCGACGAGGTCGGCGCGCTCTTCATGGTTGACATGGCCCACATCGCCGGCCTGGTCGCGGCCGGCGTCCACCCGACCCCGGTCGGCATCGCCGACGTGGTGACGACGACGATCCACAAGACGCTCGGCGGGCCGCGCGCCGGCATGGTGATGTGCACCGCCGCTCTCGCGGCCAAGGTTGACAAGGCCGTCTTCCCGGGGCTCCAGGGCGGCCCGCTGATGCACGTCATCGCGGCGAAGGCGGTGGCCTTCGCCCACGCTCTCACACCCGAGTTCCGCGCCCGTCAGCAGGCCGTCGTCGACAACTGCCGCGCCCTGGCCGAGGAGCTGCTCGCGGGGGGTCTCGACCTCGTCAGCGGCGGCACCGACAACCACCTCGTGCTGGTCGATCTCTCCGCGACCCCCCTCACAGGACAGGAGGGGGAGGACCGCCTCGACCGCGCCGGCATCACCGTCAACAAGAACGGCGTCCCGTTCGACGAGCGCCCCCCGACGGTGACCTCCGGGCTGCGCATCGGCACCGCCGCGCTCACCACGCGCGGCTTTCGCGAGCCCGAGATGAGCGAGATCGGCCGGATCATCGTCGCGGCGCTGCGGCCCGAGGCGTCCGAGGCCGATCTCGAGGGGTTGCACGCCCGCTCGCGCGCGATCGGCGAACGCTTCCCGCTCTATCCCCGCCTGCACGCGGGCACGGCCGTCTGACCTCGGCCTCCCTTGCCGGGGCGCCCAGCCCGCTCTGCCCGGGCAGAGCGCGTGAGCCGTCTCGTCCAAGACCATGGCCTGCTCGGTGCGCGATCGTGGTCAATCGACCGCGGAGGTGGGGGCATGGGTGAGCGGGGCAGGCTGGGATGGGTGATCGTCTACGTTGACGACGTGGCGGCGGCGGTGGATCTCTACGAGCGCGCCTTCGGGCTCGAGCGGGCCTTCATCGATCCGAGCGGCACCTTCGGCCAGATGGACACCGGCTCCACCGCGCTGGCGTTCGCCCAGCGGGCGCTCGCCGCATCGAACCTCCCGGAGGGCTTCCAGTCGCCGGATCCGGGCGAACCGCCCTTCAACGTGGAGCTGGCGTTGGTCTACGAGGACGTGCCCGCGGCCTTCGCCCGAGCGGTCGGCGCCGGCTGTCGCCCGCTCGCCCCGCCCGAGCGCAAGGCGCACGGGCCGAGGGGGCAGACCGTGGCGTACGTGCGGGATCCGTTCGGCACGCTGGTCGAGGTCGCCTCGCCGATCGCCTGAGCGGGCTGAGGGTGAGGTTGCGGATTTCCCGCCCCCGGTGTCCGGCTCGGTCCCGATTCCACGGCGGCCGGACCGGGCGACACTCCCGGGGAAGGGAGGTTTGTCAATGTCGAAGCGGATCGTCATTCTCGGGGCCGGCACCGGGGGCACCCTCACGGCCAACAGGCTGCTGCGCCGGCTGAGGGGCGACGCCTCGATCACCGTGATCGACCAGGACGACCGGCACGTCTACCAACCGGGACTCCTGTTCGTCCCCTTCGGTCTCGCCCAGCCGGAGGACATCGTGCGCCCGCGCGCCCGCCAGCTCCACTCGGGCATCGACTACCTCCAGACGGCGATCCATCACGTCGACATCGCCGACGGCCTGGTCGTCCTCCAGGGCGGGTTGGAGGTCCCGTACGACGTCCTCATCGTCGCGACCGGCGCCGTGCTCGCTCCCGAGGAGACAGAGGGCCTCACCGGCGCAGGATGGGGCGTCAGCGCCTTCACCTTCTACGACCTGCCCGGCGCGAGCGCACTCGAGCGCGCCCTCCACCGGTTCGAGGGCGGCCGTGTGCTCGTGAACCTGGTGGACCTCCCGATCAAGTGCCCGGTGGCGCCGCTCGAGTTCTGCTTCCTCGCCGACTGGTACTTCCAGCAGCGTGGCGTGCGCGACGCGGTGGAGCTCACCTACGCCACGCCTCTGGACGGCGCCTTTACCAAGCCCGTCGCCTCGCAGGCCCTCGGCGGGCTGCTCGAGGAGAAGGGCATCGACCTCGTGACCGAGTTCAACACGGGGGAGGTCTCGTACGCGGAGGATGGACGCGGCGGAGCGCTCGTCGGATACGACGGGCGCGAGCTCGCGTTCGACCTGGCGGTGATGATCCCGTTGCACGACGGCGCCGAGTACGTCGGCCGCTCGCCCGGCCTCGGCGACGAGCTCCGCTTCGTGCCGACCGATCCGGCAACGCTCCAATCGACGGCCGACGAGAGGGTCTTCGCCATCGGCGACGCCACCAACCTCCCGGCTTCGAAGGCCGGCTCGGTGACGCACTTCGAGGGCGAGGTTCTCACCGAGAACGTGATCCGCTTCCTCGAGGGCAAGTCGCTGGACGCGAGCTACGACGGGCATGCCAACTGCTTCATCGAGACCGGGTTCTCGAAGGCCCTGCTCATCGATTTCAACTACGAGACCGAGCCGCTGCCCGGTCACTACCCCGGGCCCGTCGGGATGCCGCTCCTGAAGGAGAGCCGCCTCAACCACCTGGGGAAGCTGATGTTCCAATGGTTCTACTGGCACAGCCTCCTGCCGGGACGCGACATCCCCGGCATCGGGGCCGACATGCCCGAGCACGGCAAGCGCCGACCCGAGCGGGCGGCAACCGACGAGGAGGAGCAGACCGCATGACCACCGCCACCTACGCGGGCGTCGCCGTGGACCTCAACGACGAGGGCTTCTTCGAGCGCCCCGAGCAATGGACACCGGCGATCGCCGAGGAGCTGGCGCGGGCCGATGGCATCGAGCAGCTCTCGGACCGACACTGGCAGGTCATCGACTTCATGCGGGCCGCGTACCTCGAGAAGGGCACCGGCCCCACCGTGCGCGTGCTGGGCAAGGCCTCGGGCGTGAGCGTCAAGGAGCTCTACCAGCTCTTCCCCAAGGGCCCCGCGAAGATGGCCGCCCGCATCGCCGGGATCCCCAAGCCGAAAGGGTGCATCTGACGATGGCGACCGATACCAGCACCGACGCCGCGCTCCCGCGGCCCGAGCCGGTCACCAAGGTCTCGATCATCGTCTCGAAGGGGTCGCTCGAGGGCATCTACCCCGCGCTGATCATGGCCAACGGCGCGCGCGCGGAGGGCATCGAGGTGAACCTCTTCTTCACCTTCTTCGGCATGGACGCCGTGCACCGGCGGCGCATCGAGCACGTCAAGGTCGCCACCGTGGGCAACCCCGGGATGCACATCCCGACCCTGCTCGGGGGGCTCCCGGGCATGTCCGCGCTGGCAACCCACTTCATGAACAAGAAGATGGAGGACCTCGACATCCCGGCCATCCCCGAGTTCATCGAGATGATCGGCGACACCGGGGCGGGCTTGTACGCCTGCCAGGCCTCAGTCGAGATGTTCGGTCTCACCCGCGAGGACTTCGTCCCCCAGATCGCCGACATCATCACGGTCGGGGACTTCTACGCGATGGCCGCCGGAGGTCAGATCATCTTCACCTGATCCGCGGCAGAGGTCGCGCGGCGGTCTGTGAGCAACCTGTGACGGATCCGTTCGGGTTCACGGAGGTCTCCAGGAATCGGCCCCAGCCGCCGATACGTTGCCCGCATGAATCTACTTCAGCGAGCTCGGCTCACGGTTCCCACGAGCGCGATCTGCGGCGCGATCTGCCTCGCCGGGATCCTCGGCGCCTCTGTGGCGCATCCTCAGACGGGCGCCGCCGCCCGCCTCGAGGTGGGCGTCTATCAGGACAACCCGGTCGCCGGTGTGCCCGTCGTGAAGGTGAAGATCGGCAAGCGCGCCACCCGCGTGATCTCGACCTACGTGACCGGTGGTCAGGTTGTGCAGCCTCAGGTCATCGCCCTCGCGCGCCGGACCAAGGCGCGCCTGCTCGTGAGCTGGCTTCCCGACAGCGGTCGCGACGGCGCCAAGCAGAAGCGCTACCGGCTCTCCGCCATCCGCCGGGGTAAGCAGGACGCCGGCCTCAAGCGGCTCGTCCGTCAGATCCGCAAGCTGAAGCCCACGCCGATCCTGCGCCCCATGCCCGAGGCCAACACGCCGTGGTACGCATGGTCGGGGACGGTCAACGGAAACACGCCCGCGGCCTACGTCCAGGCCTGGAAGCGCGTGCGCAAGGTCGTGCGCAGGTCCGGGGGCAAGAGGATCCGGATGCTGTGGGCACCGTACGCGCGCAGCATTCCGGCCACGCCCGCCAACGCGATCTCCGCGTACTTCCCGGGCCCGTCCCAGGTCGATCTGGTGGGCGCGAGCGCATACAACTTCGGCAAGAAGGGGGGCCTGGCATGGACCGAACCCGTTCCGCTGTTCGAGGACGCCTACCGGCAGATCTCGGCGCTCTCACCGAAGCCGTTCTGGATCGCCGAGACCGGATCGACCTCGCGGGGTGGCAAGCGAGAGAAGTGGATCGCCCAGCTGTCGGGTCTGCGTGCGGCGATTCCGAAACTCGCCGGACTCGTGTGGTTCGACGTGCGTGACCGCAACGGTGATTTCCGCATCAGCGCCTCGAAGTCGTCCCGCAAGGCGTTCTCCAAGCTTCTCGTCAAGGTGAAGGCCCGATGAGCCCGCGACTGGCAGCCCCTCCCCGGCGCAGGCGCCTCAAGCGTCCGGCCCCCGGTGGCGCGCAGGCGGCGCTCACCGAGGCCATGGTGGACCGACTCACCTGGCGCGCGGGCTTCGGCCCCTCGGACGCCTCGCGGGCAGCCCTGAAGGGGCTCACGCTCCACAGGGCGGTCGACAAGCTGATCAGGGCGCCACAGGGGCCGTTGACCGGGCCCGAACCGGTGCGCTCCGACGGCACTCCGCTGCAGCCGTTCGAGTCGGACACCGACCTCGTGCTCACCTGGGCCGACAGGATGCTCCGCACCGGCAACCCGCTTGTCGAGCGGCTCACGCTCTTCTGGCACCACCACTTCGCCACGCAGCGCACGGAGGTGTCTCCGCCGCAGCTGATGCAGGACCAGAACAACCTGCTGCGCCGCTACTCCGATTTCGCCGCCTTCCCGACGGCCAACTTCCGCACGCTCGTCTACGAGGTCGGAGAGGGCGCCGCCATGCTGCGGTTCCTCACCGGCGAGGACAGCACCAAGAAGGCGATCAACGAGAACTACGGCCGCGAGCTGATGGAGCTCTTCTGCCTCGGGGTGACCGACGCGGCCGGCAATCCCAACTACACCGAGGTCGACGTGCGTGAGGCGGCGCGTGCGGCATCGGGTTGGCAGATCGACGACGAGAATCCGGACAGGGCGACGGGGTTCTTCAACCGCTCGCGCTGGGACGACGGCCAGAAGACGGTCCTCGGCAAGTCCGGCGCGTTCAGCCACCGCGAGCTGGTGGACGTGGTGATGTCACATCCCAGCCACCCGGCCTTCCTGGTCAACAAGCTCTGGCTCGAGTTCCATCCCACGCCACCGGACGCGGCGACGCTGCGGGACCTCACGCGGGTCTACATCAAGAGCAAGTTCCGGTTGAAGCCCCTCGTGAAGCGCATCCTGACCCATCCCGCCATGCTCGACTCGATCAAGGAGCCGAACATGATCAAGCCCCCCGTCGTCCAGGCCATCGGCACGATGCGCACCCTCGGGCTCGGGATCACGGACGACGCCCTCTACAGCACGATGCGCGACATGGGGCAGCTGCCGTACTTCCCGCCGACCGTGGCGGGTTGGGAGGGCGGCCTGTCGTGGCTCAACACCAACACGGCCCTCTCCCGCTTCTCTCTCGCCAACCGGCTGCTCTCGAAGCAGTACGCCGGCCTTCCGACGAAGGCCCCCGAGGACGTCGCCTCCGAGACCTCGGTCGAGGCGTTCAAGCGCGCTCACGCCGCGGTCGGCCGACCCTGGCTCGCCAAGGGGACCATCAGCTCGCTCCGCTACTACTCCAAGAACGCGAAGGCGACCTCGTCCAACGATCGGATCGCGCGCCAGCGCGTGCTCCGCGCCTTCATGCTCGCCGGCCCCGACGCGCAGGTGATGTGATGACCGAACCGACCGACCCCCAGAACATCGACCCGGGAACCACCGAGGCGATCCGGTGCGCCGACTGCGCGCGCTCGGACAGCCTGGTCACCGACGTGGACCCGGTCAACACCATGCCGATCTCCGTGGAGGCCATGCAGGGCTTCCCTGACGGGGTGCCCCGCGCCAAGGGGCTCGACCGGCGCTCGTTCCTCCGCACCGGGGCGCTCGGGATGGCCTCGGTGTACGCCGCGAGTCGCATCGACTGGACGCGCGCGTTCGAGGCGGCGGTCGCGGAGGGCGCCGATCCGAGCAACCAGGTCGTCATGATCTACCTCAACGGCGGCAACGACGGCCTCAACACGATCATCCCGAACGCCGAGTACGCCACCTACGCCGCCAAGCGGCCCGCCCTCGCGCGGGTCCAGGGTCCGTCGGCGGGCACCACGGTCGGCTCGACCGTGATGCCGGGGACCGGCGGGGCGCATGCGTGGGCGAACGTCGGCATCTCGGGCGTCGGCAACAACGGCGACACCAAGGGCTTCGACACGCTCTGGGGCGACGGATCGGGCGGGGTCGGATCCGACCTGGCCGTGTGGACAGCCGCCGACTACACCCCGGCGAACCGCTCGCACTTCGACAGCCGCGACTACTGGTTCGCCGGTGCGCTCCAGAAGATGAGCACCGGCTGGCTCGGCCGCTGGCTCGACCTCTACGGCTCGCCCGACAACCCGCTCCAGGCCGTCTCCCTGGATTCGAGCATCTCCAAGCAGATCCGCACCGCCAAGGCACCGGTGAGCGCCGTTCAGAATCTGAACGGCGTCGAGTTCCGTGTCGATGGCGTCTCCACGAGCCTCGTCAACACCACCGAGCAGATGGCGCCCCTCTCGCTGGTGCCCGTGGGAGCCGGCAACGCCGATCTGGCCAAGGCGCGCAGCGTCTACGGGAGCACGGTCAAGGTGTCGCGGTCGCTCAGGTCCCTCGCGGGCGCGCCCGCGGGGGCGGGGTATCCCGTGTCGAGCCTCTCCACGCGCCTGCAGCTGGCGGCCAACCTGCTCTCGGCCAACCTCGGCACGAAGGTGGTCACCATCGACTGGGGCTCCTTCGACACCCACGGCAATCAGCTGCAGAGCCAGGACCCCCAGCTCTCGACGCTCTCGCGCGCCCTGGCGGCCTTCAAGGACGACCTCACGGCCCGCGGCATCGAGGGTCGCGTCCTCACGATCGTGTTCTCCGAGTTCGGCCGCAGGGTCGAGTCGAACGAGAGCGGCACCGACCACGGCGCCGGCGGCCTCATGATGGCGATGGGCTCCTCCGTGCGGGGCGGCCTGCGCGGCGAGTTCCCCGGCCTCACCACGCTCGATCGGGGCGATCTGCGGGTGACCACCGACTTCCGCTCGATCTACTCGTCCGTGGTCGGCGAGTGGCTCGGCGGAGATCCCGGAGCGGTGATCCCCGGGGGCTCCTTCCCGCTCGCCGGGGGGGCGCTGATCGGGTGAGGCTGCCGGTTCGGATCGCCGGGGTGCTCATCTGCGTCTCGCTGCTCGTCGCGGCGAGCGCGGTCGCGGCCCCCCGGCTGCATCGCACGAAGCTCCCCCCGCCGCTGCCGCTGCCGACCTCGCTCGCGGTCGACGAGGGCGAGTTCGTGGTGATCCCGTCGAAGCGGGTCGTTGCCGCAGGCGAGGTCACCCTGCGCGTCTACAACCGCGGTATGGACGACCACGACCTCACGCTTGTCGACGCCGCCGGCATCACCCACCAGGTCTATCTCGGGCCCGGCGACAGCAACAGCATCCGCGCCACCCTCACGCCGGGAACCTGGAAGCTCTATTGCTCGCTCTTCGCCGGCACGCCCTCGTCTCACGAGGCGCTCGGCATGGTCTCGTATCTGCGGGCCGAGGTCGACACCTCGGGCGCCCGGCCGGTGAGCACGACCTTCGCCTGGTAGTACCGACCCGGGGTTCGTGACTGTGACAGGGTGACCGGCGATGGCCGAGTTGCTCGTGATCTCCCTGGCCGTGTTCGCCTACGCGCTGGTCTCCGAGCGCCTCTCGATGTCGCCGGTGACCGCCCCGATGGTCTTCACCACCGTCGGGTTGATGGTGGGATCGACCGGGTTCGGGTGGTTCGATCTCAGCCTGAGGGGCGAGGCCCTCAGCATCCTGGTCGAGGCGACCCTCGTGCTGGTCCTCTTCACCGACGCGATCCGGATCGACCTGCGGGCGCTGCGCGGAGAATCGTGGCTGCCGCTCCGGCTGCTGGCCATCGGCCTGCCGCTTTCGCTGATCCTCGGAACGCTTGTGGCGCTCGTCATGTTCGGCGAGCTGACGGTGCTCGAGGCGGCCCTGCTTGCGGCCGTTCTCGCCCCGACCGACGCCGCCCTCGGCCAGGCCGTGGTCAGCGACCGCCGCCTGCCGGTGCGCCTGCGCCAGGGGCTGAACGTCGAGAGCGGGCTGAACGACGGCATCGTGCTGCCCGTCGTGACCGTGCTGCTCGCCGTGACGGCGGCCGAGGCCGATCCCGGGGGGCTCGGCGAGTGGGGCGACTTCGTCGCCCGCCAGGTCGGTTTCGGCGTGCTGGTCGGGATCGCCTGCGGGGCGGGTGGCGGCTGGCTCCTCAACCGGATGTCGATCGCCGGCCGGGTAGAGGGCGTCTATCGCCAGCTCGCGACGGTGGCCGTGGCGGTCGGCGCCTTCGCGGGGGCGGGGATCCTCGAGGGCAACGGCTTCATCGCGGCATTCTGCGCCGGCGTGGCGTTCGGCGGAGTGGCCCGCGAGCAGTGCCGGGGCATCCAGGACTTCACCGAGGATGAGGGTGAGCTGCTCTCCGCGGTCACCTTCGTCGTGTTCGGGGCCGTGATGGCCGGGCCGGTGCTGGGCGATCTGAGCTGGGAGGTCGCCGGCTACGTCCTCGCCAGCCTCACCCTGGTGAGGATCCTGCCCGCGCTGATCGCCCTCTGGGGCACCGGCACGCTCCTGGAGACCCGGCTCTTCGCGGGCTGGTTCGGTCCCCGCGGCCTCGCGTCGATCCTGTTCGTGCTCGTCGTCGTCGAGGAGCTCGACACCCCCGCAGCGCAGACGATCCTGCTCGTCGTCACCTGGACCGTCCTGGTGAGCGTCTATGCGCACGGGATGACGGCGCGCCCCTGGTCGGCCCGACTCGCCCGGCGTCTCGCCCTGTCGCCGTCGACCGCCCCCGAGCTGGCCGAGATGCCCGAGATCCCCACCCGGCGTCGCATCGGGCGCTGAGGGTCCCAACGGGGTGTCCGGTCAGATCGCGGTCCCGACCAGGGCCCCGATCGCCGAGGTCAGCACCATCGCCACGGCCCCCCAGATCGCCACTCGCGCTCCCGCCCGCACGAGGGGGGCGCCACCCAGCCGGGCGCCGAGCCCACCGAGGAGTGCCAGCGAGACCAGGGTCACGATCACCGTCAGGGGAGTCCGGACGTTCTCGGGGGTCAGCGTGATCGCGGCCAGTGGCAGCGCCGCGCCGAGCGAGAAGGAGACCGCGGAGAACCACGCGGCCTGTCCCGGGCGGGCCAGGCCGTCCTCGTCGAAGCCGAGCTCGTCGCGCGCGTGCACCGCCAGGCGGTCGCCCGCGGAGAGCTCCAGGGCGACCCGCTGCGCAAGCTCGGGGCTCAGCCCGCGGATCTCGTAGATCGCGGCGAGCTCCAGCAGCTCCCCCTCGGGATCCTCCTCGAGCTCTCTGCGCTCGCGCCTCAGATCGGCCATCTCGACGTCGCGCTGCGAGCTGACCGACACGAACTCGCCCGCGGCCATCGAGAGGGCTCCCGCCACCAGGCCCGCGAGGCCGGCCGTGGCGATCGCGCTGCTCGACGCTCCCGCGGCAGCGACTCCGAGGACGAGCCCCGCCGTCGAGAGGATGCCGTCGTTCGCCCCGAGCACCGAGGCACGCAGCCATCCTCCGCGGTGGCTGAGATGTCCTTCGGAGGGGATCGTCATCGCATCAGCTTAGAGCCCGTCTCAGAGTGACCGCCGCGACCGTCTGAACGCAGCGAACCCCCGCCCTGCGGCGTCGTCGGTCGGGAAGGTGCGTCACGGCATCGCACCCTCCCCTGAGTCCTTGCCTCGCGGGATCCTCCCGGTCACAGCGCGGCCAACGTCACCGGACACGGCACTGGTGCGTCGCTAGTCTGGCCCCGTGCCCGCCCGCGCCCCCGTCTCCCTGTCCGGCGCCATCTTCGGGCACCACCTCGCCCGGCTGCGCGACCGGCAGACGCCCTCAGCCGAGTTCCGCCGCTCCTGCGGTGCGCTGGCGTCGCTCGTGGTGGCCGAGGCGCTGCGCGATATCGAGCTCCGGGAGACCGTCGTCACGACCCCGCTCGCCCGGACGGGGGCGGCGCTGCCGGCCCGGCGCGTGACGCTCGTGCCGATCCTCCGGGCCGGGCTCTCGATGCTGCAGCCCGCTCTCGACCTGCTTCCCGACGACACGCGGGTCGGCTTCCTCGGCATGGCGAGGGACGAGCAGACGGCGCGCCCGCTGTCCTACCTGGAGAGTCTTCCCGGCGATCTCGGCGACGACGAGGTGGTCGTGCTCGATCCGATGATCGCCACCGGGGGCTCGAGCGGGGCCGCGCTCGCCTTCCTGCGCGAGGCGGGCGCCGTGCGCCTCCACCTGCTCGGCCTGATCGCCGCGCCCGAAGGCCTGGCGGCGGTCGCCGCGGCCGACCCGGAGGTGCGCGTCACCGTGGCGGTGATCGATGAGGGGCTCGACGGGCGGCACTTCATCGTTCCGGGCCTCGGCGATGCCGGCGATCGCCTCTACTCCGAGTCGGGGTGAGCGCCACCCGCGGTCTCGCGGTGGTGACCGGAGCCTCGTCGGGCCTGGGGCGCGCCTACGCCGAGAGCCTGGCGGCGCGTGGCCACTCGCTGCTGGTCGTCGCCCGGCGCGAGGAGCGCCTGCGCGAGCTGGCGGAGTGGGCGGGCCGGTGCCATGGCACGGCGACGCGGGTGGTGGTGGCCGACCTCGCGACCGAGGAGGGCCTCTCCCTCTGTCGTGAGGAGATCACCGGGGCTTGCGTGGCTCCCGAGGTGGTGGTGCTGAATGCCGGCTTCGGCTCGTCCGGCCCACTCTGGGCGCTCGATCGCGCCCGCGAGAGCGAGATGGTGCGCCTGAACTGCGTGGCGGTGGTCGATCTGGCCGCGCACGTACTGCCCCTCATGGTGGAGAGCCGCACCGGCGCCCTGGTCGTGGTGAGCTCCGCCGCCGCCTGGCAGCCGGTCCCCTTCATGGCGACGTATGCGGCCACCAAGGCCTTCGAGCTGCACTTCACCGAGGCCCTCGCCGAGGAGCTGCGGGGTACCGGCGTCACGGCCCTCGCCGTCTGCCCCGGCCCCACCCGCACGGAGTTCTCCCTCTCGGGCGGAGCGCAGACGAGCCATTGGGCGATCCCCTTCGACGACGTGGAGATGGTCGTACGGGCCACCTGGCGAGGGCTGGCCGGGCGCCGCAGTCGCGTGCCGACCGGCGTCGTGGCCCGAGCGAGCCTGCTCGGAGCGAGGCTCCTCCCCCGCCCCGTCGTGGTCCGGCTCGCGGCGGCCACGCATCGCCGGCCCCGTTCGTTGAAGGGGTCCGACGATGGCTCCTAGAATGAACCAGGACCCCTCCGGGTCCGATTTGCCGTGACGACATCCCTGATCCCCATCCTCTGTGCGATCGCCGCCGCCCTCGTGGTGCTGGCGACGACGCCGTTGGCGGCACGGTTCGCCCGCGTCGTCGGCGCGGTCGACCAGCCCTCGGGCCGGCGCATCCACAGCCGGCCGACGCCGCGGCTCGGAGGGCTCGCGATCCTGCTCGGCTTCCTGGTGCCGGTCCTGTTCTACCTGCCGCAGGACTCGGCGACGCGCGCGGTGGTGACCGGCGCCATCATGATCGCCTGCCTCGGGATGGTCAACGACATCTGGGGTCTTTCGCCGGCGGTGAAGCTCGCGGGACAGGTGGCCTGCGCCTCCATACCGGTGTCGGCGGGCCTCACGATCGACCACATCACGCTGCCGTTCGTCGGCGTCGGCGACCTGGGCCCGGCCCAGTTCCCGCTCACCCTGCTCTGGTTCGTGGCGATCGTGAACATGATCAACTTCAGCGACGGGATGGACGGCCTCGCCGCCGGGATCACCGGCATCGGCGCGACCACCCTCGCGATCCTGGCCGCGTCCCTCGGCCGCGCCGATCCGGCGATCATGGCCGCCGCCCTCGCCGGGGCCTGCGTGGCGTTCCTGGTCTTCAACTTCCATCCGGCCCGTGTCTTCATGGGGGATGGCGGGTCCATGCTCCTCGGTTTCGTGGTGGCCGGCGTCGCGATCAACGGCGTCATGAAGACGACGGCCGCGATCGCCGTGGTCGCGCCGCTGATCGTCCTGGCCATCCCGATCCTGGACACGTCGTTCGTGATCATGAAGCGGATCAAGCACGGGCTGCCGGTCTACTCGGCCGATCGCAGCCACTTCCACCACCGCTTCTTCACCATCGGTTGGGGGCAGCGCAAGACCGTGCTCGCGATTTACACCTGGTGTGCCCTGATGGGGCTGGTGGCGATCGTGCTGAGGTTCGTGCCGTACCGCGATCCCGAGGGCGGCGCGCGGTTGCTCGGGTCGTTGACCCTCGGGGCGGTCGGGCTTCTCGCCGTGCTCGCCTCGATCTACATGGTCTACGTCCTCGAGATCCTCAAGTGGCGGAGCACTCCGGTCGTGACGCTGGTGCGCCAGAGCAGGTTCGGGCGCCATCGCCGAGGCGAGGTCGTGGAGCGCTGAGCTCCCTGCTCGTGCGGCGTCGCGAGATGCGCCGGATTCAGGCTCAGGCGGGGGGCGGGACGATCTCCACGACGGGGCTCCCCGGCGCGCCGCCCTGAGGCACCAGGGGGATGGCGAGGCGCCACCCCGAGGGATCGGCCACGATGCGCTCCATCAGTGCCACGCTCACGCCGGCGGCGCGCAGCGGAGCCACGACCTCCGGCTCGGCGCCGAGGCTTCGCCGCATCAGTCCCTGGTCGATCACGACTCGCATCGTCACGGGCCCTGGAGCGGTCGGCGTGAACTCCAGCCGGGCGACGCCGTCGGCCTCGATGGTCACGTCGGTGGCGGTGCCCGGTCCGCGAACCTCGAGTCGCGCCTGCGCCGCTTTCCAGAAGCCCTCGGAGGAGAGACCCAGTGCGGACGCGAGGCCGGCCGGGTCGCTGCCGAGCCGGAGGGTGAGTTGCGCCGGCTCGCCCGCCGACAGCGGCGGGGTGATGAGGCCACCGGGAGGGATCTCGAGGCCCGCCGTCTCCAGGTCCGCCGCCCGGTCGAGGGCGCGCGCACCTGCGGCGGTGAGGGAGGGTGCCTCGGTGCAGCCGACCACCGGAACCTTCGAGACGGCGCGGACCGGCAGCGTGCGACGGTACTCGGCCACGAAGTCGTCGATGGCGGATCCCAATCGGTACGCCCCCGGGCCGCTCGCCAGGAACGCGCAGGCCGTCCCGGCTCGCGCGAGAGTCCACTGGGCCGACTGCGGGGCCGTTGCCGAGAAGACCACGTGCACGCGGGACCTCAGGCTGCCCCTCGCCGCGAGCAGCGCCCCCATCTCGCCCGGCCAGGCGAGCCACTGGGCGCCGTTCCACTCGGACTCCCCGGAGGCCGTCTTCAACCAGACCCCTCCCGCGCGGGTGAGGGCCGCACGGGCGCCCTCCCACTCGGGGTCGGTGAGCAGGGGCCCCGGGTTCGCCACGTAGAGGTTCACCGCGCGCGCCACGCCGAGGGGCGCGTGGGACGGCCGCTCTCCGGCGAGCATCCCGAGCGCCTCGGCGAGGTCGTCGCCCTGGCGGCCGCGGTACGCGGCGCCGATCTCGTCCACGAAGACGCGGTGCGCCCCGGCCTTGCGCACCCGGTCGCGCAGTAGAGCGGCCATTCCCTCGGCCCCGCGGCCGAGCAGGCCCGGCGCCGACGCTGTGCCGACCCCGCCTGCGACGCGTGCCGCCTGCCGGTAGCCCGGGAGCGCCGCGGGCTTCGCGGCGAACTGGGTCAGCCCGTCGTCCAGGCGCAGTCCCGGGCCGCCGTCCGCGCGCGGCGCGAGGGCGCGGGCGACCGTCGCCGAATCGTCGTCGACGATCGTGAAGCGGCCCTCGCCGCCCGCGGCGCTCCCTGCGACTGCCAGGCCGGCCATGGCGAGCGCGCCGAGGCCGACGGAGAGGGTGCGGGGCCGCGTCATCGGCTCGATCCTTGTCGCCGTCCGTACCGGGAGCAACTGACCGAAAGGGTGGGTCGCGTGGTCGGTGGGGCCTCGTTGCGCATGCTCTCGGTGATTTCGCCGGATTTAGGTGAATCCCTCGCCCGGCGCCCCCCTCTCGGGCGGCCGGGACGAACGTCCCGGCCCGCCGCCCGCCATTGCCCCGGCTTTCGGCGCCTCTATATACTCCCGCCGCTTCGCCGAACTCGTGCTGCGCCCGAGTCGGCTTGACGCGCCCACGCCCTCACCGGAGAACCAGCAATCCCAGCAACGTGCAATGACCGGCGCCCGGAAGATGATCGATGACGGTCGCGGCAGTCGCTCCCGCCTCTGACACCCCCCGTCCTCTCGTCGCGATCGCGTCGGGCATCGGCCTCATCGTCGCGGTGTTGACCCTCCCGCTCGTGCTCGTGCTCGGGGGGCCGCTCAACGGCTGGGTACTGGGAGTCGCGCTGTGGTCTGCCAACTGGGGTCTGCAGATCTTCACCGCCAAGTTGGCCATGGGCGTCGCGCCGACCGCGGCTGTCGGGATGTCCGGGATCTCGTTCATCTCGCGGGCCTGGCTGGTGGCCGGGTTCCTCTTCGTGGTCGCCCTCAAGTACGACGAGACCATCGGCCTCGTCGCCGCCGGCGTGTTCCTCGCGGCCTTCACCTGCGACCTCCTCGGTCGCACGATCCTCTTCGCGCTGCGCCAGAAGCTGAAGGAGGACTCCCCCCGGTGAGCCTCAGCCGACCCTGGCGGGCCGCCGCCTCCGCGGCCTTCGGCGCCCTGCTCCTCATGCCCGCGATCGCCGCGGCCGCCGAGGAGGGGGAGAAGTTCGATCCCTCGCTCGAGTTCTCGACCAATCCCTATGTCGAGATCAAGCTCGGCGGGCTCGACATGTCGATCAACAAGGCCGTCATCTACCTGTTCCTCGCCAGCGCGATCTGCATCTCGCTCGGCCTGGTGGTCCGGGGCGGGCTGAAGATGCGACCCACCCGCGCGCAGAACGTGGTGGAGCTCGCCTACGAGTTCGCCGAGAAGCAGATCGCCCGCCCGACCCTGTCCGAGAAGGTCTTCTCCCGGTACTTCCCGTACCTCGCGACGCTCTTCCTGTTCATCCTGGTGAGCAACCTGATCAGCTTCATCCCGCTCCCTGTGTCCCACGAGGGCGGAACGTTCGGAAGCCTGCCGGACTTCGGTCTGTACGCGGCGACGGCGAACATCAACGTCACCCTCGCGCTGACCCTCGTCACCTTCGTGGTCTACAACTACGAGGGGGTTCGCGCGCACGGGCCGCTCGGGTACGTCAAGACCCTCATCCCGGACGCCCCGGGGGCCATCAAGCCCTTCATCTTCGCGCTGGAGCTGCTGTCGCAGCTGCTGCGGCTGGTCAGCCTGTCGGTGCGGCTCTTCGCGAACCTCCTCGCCGGCCACCTGCTCATCATCATGTGCGCAGGGTTCGTGGTCCTGCTCGGCAACTACGCAGGTCTGATAGCCATCCCTGTCGGCGTGTTCTTCTACGTCTTCGAGTGGGTGCTGATCGCCGGCCTGCAGGCGTTCATCTTCGCGATGCTCAGCGGCATCTACATCGGGTTCGCGGTCGAAGCGCCCCACTAGGGCGTGCGGCCGTTCACAAACAGATAGGAGAGGGGATTCGTGGCACTCACTGACCAAGGACTCGTCGACGCCGCCAAGGCGATCGAGCTGGGGCTGGCCACCGGCCTCGGGGCCATCGGCCCGGGCGCCGGCGTGGGCTACCTGATGGGGAAGACGGTCGAGGCGGTCGCCCGCCAGCCCGAGCTGCGCGGCGAGATCATGTCGCTCATGTTCCTGGGCCTGGCCCTCACGGAGGCCATCGTCTTCTACGCCCTCCTGATGGGCTTCGTGGCCTTCTTCCTGGTCTAGGACGATGTCGATCGGCGCCAATCTGACGGATCTCACCGCCATCAAGGCGGCGAGCAGCCCCCTCCTGGAAGCCAGCCCGGGTCTCATGATCTGGACCCTGGTGATGTTCGGCACAACCCTCTTCATCATGAAGAGGTACGTGTTCGGGCCGGTCGGGGCCGCGATCGAGAAGCGGCGGACGGAGATCTCCGAGAGCATCGAGGAGGCGGAGCGCAGCCGCGACGAGGCCACCGCCCTGCTGGAGGACTACAAGAGGCGGCTCGGGGAGGCGCGCAAGGAGGCCGACGCGCTGCGCGAGCAGGGTCGCAAGGACGGCGAGCGGCAGGGGGCGGACCTCGTCACCCAGGCCCAGGGCCAGAGGGACCGCGTGCTGGCCGACGCCGAGGTGCAGATCGACGCCCAGACCCGCGCGGCCGCGAGCGGCCTCCGCGACGACGTGGTCTCGCTCGCCCTCATGGCGGCCGAGAAGGTCTCGCGCCGAACCCTCAGCGACGCGGATCATCGCAAGCTGATCGAGGATGCCATCGAGGAGGCCGACCTGTCGGCGGTGGCGTCCGACGGAAGCTCCGCGGGCGAGTGAGCGCCGCCACCACCTACGCGGAGGCGCTCTACCGGGCGGCGAGCGATGCGGGCGCCATCGACGCGGTGTCGACCGACGTCGCGGGCTTCGCGGAGGCCGTCGAGGGCTCCGGGGAGCTCCGCGCGGTACTCGGCGATCCCGAGATCGCGACGCAGGCGAAGAAGGGCGCCGTCGGAAGCCTCTCGCAGGGCGCTCATCCGCTCGTGGCGAACTTCCTCCAGGTGCTGCTGGACCGCGGTCGCATCCACGAGTTCGGCGACATCGCCCGGGCGTTCCAGGAGCGCGTGGCCCGAGCGCAGGACCGGCTCGAGGTGGAGGCGGTGACCGCGGTGCCGCTCCCCGACGATCTGCGCGCCCGCATCACCGCGCGCATCGAGGAGAAGACCGGCAGCGCCGTGACCCTCAGCGAATCGGTGGACCCGGACATCGTGGGGGGGCTCGTCCTGCGCGTCGGCGCCTCCGTCGTGGACGGCTCCGTCCGCCACCGGATCGAGGAGCTCCGCGCCGCGCTCGCGCACGCCCCCCTCGACGCGGCCACCGCCGCATCCTGACCCGCACCATCCGACCTGAGCAGAGAAAGGTGACCACCCCCAGATGAAGCTCCGACCCGACGAGATCACCAAGGTCCTCCGCGACCAGATCGAGCAGTACTCGGGCACCGTGGAGGTCGAGGAGGTCGGCACCGTCCTCCAGGTCGGCGACGGAATCGCCCGCATCCACGGTCTCGAGTCCTGCGTCTCCCTCGAGATGCTCGAGTTCCCCCACGGGGTCACCGGCCTCGCGCTGAACCTCGAGGAGGACAACGTCGGTGCCGTGCTCCTGGGCGACGACACCCTCATCAAGGAGGGCGACCAGGTCCGGCGGACGGGCAAGGTCATCCAGGTCCCCGTCGGCGAGGCTCTCCTCGGCCGCGTGGTCGACCCGCTCGGGAATCCGCTCGACGACCGTGGCCCGATCACCACCGAGCACTACCGCCCGGTCGAGTTCAAGGCTCCGGGCGTCGTGCAGCGCCAGCCGGTGAAGGAGCCCCTGCAGACCGGCATCAAGGCGATCGACGCACTCATCCCGGTCGGGCGCGGACAGCGCGAGCTGATCATCGGCGACCGCCAGACGGGCAAGACGACGATCGCCGTGGACGCGATCATCAACCAGCGCGGCCAGGGCGTGATGTGCTTCTACGTGGCCATCGGGCAGAAGGCCTCCACCGTCGCCTCGGTGGTCGAGCGCCTGCGCGCGGCCGGCGCCATGGAGTACACGACGGTCATCGCCGCCACCGCCTCGCAGTCGGCGCCGCTCAAGTACCTGGCGCCCTATTCGGCCGCGGCGATGGGTGAGTACTTCCTCTACGGCGGCCAGCACGCTCTGTGCGTGTACGACGACCTCTCCAAGCAGGCCGACGCCTACCGCCAGATGTCGCTGCTCCTGCGGCGCCCGCCGGGGCGCGAGGCCTTCCCGGGCGACGTCTTCTACCTCCACAGCCGCCTCTTGGAGCGCGCCTGCAAGCTGAGCGACGACCTCGGCGGCGGCTCGTTGACCGCGCTCCCGATCATCGAGACGCAGGCGGGTGACGTGTCCGCCTACATCCCGACCAACGTGATCTCGATCACCGACGGCCAGATCTTCCTGGAGAGCAAGCTCTTCTTCTCCGGTGTCCGTCCCGCCCTGAACGTCGGCATCTCCGTCAGTCGCGTGGGTGGCTCGGCGCAGATCAAGGCGATGCGCAAGGTGGCCGGCAAGCTCAAGCTGGAGCTCGCGCAGTACCGCGACCTCGAGGCCTTCTCGCAGTTCGGATCCGAGCTCGACGCGGCCACCCAGCGCACGTTGGCCCGCGGTGCCCGGTTCGTCGCCGCGCTCAACCAGCCGGCCTACGCGCCGTGGCCGGTCGAGGAGCAGGTGGCGATCCTCTTCGCCGCCAACCAGGGTCACCTCGACCGCATCGACGTCGCCGACGTGCCCGCGGTGAACGAGCAGATCCGCCGCGAGCTGCGCGAGCGCGGCGCCGACCTGCTCGCCGATATCCGAGACTCGAAGGAGCTCTCGGACACGACGGCCGACAAGATCGACGCCATCGTGATCTCGGTCGTGGAGCAGTTCGCGCCGTCGGAGGCCCCGGCCGAGGCCGAGGCCGAGACGGAGGCGACGGAGCCGGCTCCGGCCGCCGCCTAGCGCGAGGAACCCTTGGCGACCACCCGCGACATCAAGCGGCGGATCGAATCCGTCCGCAACACGCGCAAGATCACCCGGGCCATGGAGCTGGTGGCGTCGGCGAAGATGCGGCGCGCCCAGGAGAACATCGAGGCGCTCCGCCCCTACGCGACGGCCATGCGGCGGCTGATGGCCCAGGCGGCTCGCCAGAGCGGCGGCGCCAAGGGCCTTGCGCTTCTCGAGGAGCGTCCGGTCGAGGGCACCGCCGTCGTGGTGGCGATCACGGGCGACCGCGGGCTGGCGGGCGCGTTCAACGTCAACATCGTGCGCACTGCCTTCGCCGTTGCGGACGAGCTCCGCGCGGAGGGTTTCGCGAACGTCGAGTTCACGACGGTCGGCAAGAAGGGCGCCGGCACGATCTCATTCCGGGGGATGACGATCGACCGCTCCTTCCAGGGCTTCTCGGTCGAGCCGACCTACGCCGACTCCGAGCAGGTCACCGAGCACCTGGTCGGCCGCTTCACCGACAAGGACGTCAATCGCGTCGTGATCGTCTACAACGCCTTCAAGTCGGTCCTCGAGCAGGCCGTGAGCACCGAGCAGCTGCTCCCGGTCGAGCGCGTCGTGATCCTCGACGAGGACAGCGACGGCGAGGAGGACGCACCCGAGGTGGGCCGCGGCCTCGCGCTCTTCGAGCCGGACCCGGAGGAGTTCCTGAAGAAGCTGCTCCCCACGTTCCTCGACACCACCATCTACCGCGCGCTCCTGGAGAGCGCGGCCGCGGAGCTCGCGGCCCGCCGCACCGCGATGCGCAACGCCACGGACAACGCCGGCGCGCTGATCGACGACCTCACGCTCGCCATGAACCGCGCTCGCCAGGCGGCCATCACCCAGGAGATCCTGGAAGTGGTCGCGGGCGCCGACGCCCTCCAGTAACGCCCGTCCCGAGGAGAGATCTCAAGAATGTCTGACGACGCTCGAAGCACCGGCACGATCATCGAGATCAAGGGGGTGGTGATCGACGCCCACTTCCCGGAGGCGCTGCCGAGCATCTACAACGCGATCGAGATCGACCGCGGCTCGGACGCCCCGCCGCTGGTGGCGGAGGTTCAGCAGCACCTCGGCGACAACCGGGTGCGCGCCGTGGCCTTCGACACCACCGACGGCCTGGCTCGCGGCACCTCGGTGGTCGACACCGGCGCACCGATCTCGGTCCCGGTGGGCGAGCGCACACTCGGCCGCATCTTCAACGTGCTCGGCGACACCATCGACGAGGGCGCCGACGTCGCCGAGGGCGAGCGCTGGCCGATCCATCGCAAGGCGCCGCAGTTCGACCAGCTGAACCCGACCGAGGAGATCTTCGAGACCGGGATCAAGGTCGTCGACCTGCTCGCGCCCGTACGTGAAGGGCGGCAAGGTCGGCCTCTTCGGCGGCGCCGGAGTGGGCAAGACGGTGCTCATCCAGGAGCTGATCAACAACATCGCCCAGGAGCACGGTGGCCTGTCGGTGTTCGCCGGCGTGGGCGAGCGCACCCGCGAGGGCAACGACCTCTGGCTGGAGATGAAGGAGAGCGGGGTCATCGACAAGACCGCGCTCGTGTACGGCCAGATGAACGAGCCGCCGGGAGCGCGTCTGCGCGTGGCCCTGTCCGGCCTCACCATGGCCGAGTACTTCCGCGACCAGGGCGGCCAGGACGTGCTGCTGTTCGTGGACAACATCTTCCGTTTCGTGCAGGCGGGCTCCGAGGTCTCCGCCCTCCTCGGCCGCATGCCGTCCGCGGTGGGTTACCAGCCCACGCTTCAGAGCGAGATGGGCGACCTACAGGAGCGCATCACCTCGACCCGCTCCGGATCGGTCACCTCGGTGCAGGCCATCTACGTCCCCGCCGACGACCTGACGGACCCGGCCCCGGCCGCGTCCTTCGCCCACCTCGACGCCACCACGGTGCTCTCGCGGGCCATCTCGGAGAAGGGCATCTACCCGGCCGTGGACCCGCTCGACTCCACCAGCCGCATCCTCTCCAAGGACGGCGTCGGCGCGGAGCACTACGAGGTCGCCACCCGGGTGCAGGAGATCCTCCAGCAGTACAAGGACCTCCAGGACATCATCGCCATCCTCGGTGTGGACGAGCTCACCGACGAGCAGAAGCTCGCCGTCTCCCGCGCGCGCCGTATCGAGCGCTTCCTCTCCCAGCCCTTCCACGTGGCCGAGGCCTTCACGGGCCGTCCGGGCGCAGTACGTCCCGCTGTCGGAGACGATCCGGGGCTTCAAGGAGATCGTCGCGGGCCAGCACGACGACCTCCCCGAGGAGGCGTTCTTCCTCGTCGGCGGCATCGACGAGGCCGTCGAGAAGGCCGCCAGCCTCAAGGCCGGTACCCGGTGAGCACCGGCATCGGAACCGAGCGGCGGCGCCTCGGCGTTCGCCTGCTCACGCCGGAGGGCGCCGTCTTCGACGACCTCGCCTACATGGTCATCGCCCCGAGCGTGGAGGGCGAGGTGGGCATCCTGCCGCGCCACACCCCGTTCATCGCCTTCCTGAAGATGGGTGAGACGCGCCTCAAGCTGCTCGACGACAGCGAGGTGGTCTTCGCCACCTCCGAGGGGTACCTCTCGGTCGAGGAGGATCGCGTCCTGGTGCTGGTGGAACAGGCCGAGCGTGCGGACGAGATCGATCTCGACCGGGCTCGCGCCGCCCTGGAGCGCGCCGAGGCCGCCCTCGTCGAGGCCGGTGACGACGATGTGGCGCGGGTCGCGGCCGAGAGCGCTCGTCGTAGGGCCGAGAACCGCCTGAACGTGGCGGGCAGCTAGGCGGGCCGGCCGCCCGGGCCGGCGTGCGTGAGCGCGCCGCCGGGGCGGATCGAGATCCGAGGCCCTCGGCGGTTCACGCCCGCGATACTCCGTGGGTGCGTCTCGTCCCAACGGTCCTGCGCGTCCGCGCCTTCCGCCACGTCTGGCTCGGCAGCCTGGCCTCCAATGCCGGCTCCTGGCTCCAGATCGTGGCCAGCGGGTGGCTCATCCTGAAGGCCACCGACAGCCCGGCGGCCGTCGGCGCACTGGCGCTGGTCACGCGCGCCCCGGCCATCGCGCTCTCGACGTACGCAGGGCGCCTCGCCGACCGCCACGACCGGCGCCTGGTGGGCATCTGGACCTTCCTGCTCCAGGCGGTCGCGGCCGCGACGCTCGCGCTGATCACGCTCATCGTACGGCGTCAGCGTCTGGGCGATCTACGCGCTCACGTTCGTCGTGGGCGTCGGCTTCGCCCTGGGCCTGCCCGCGATGCTGGCGCTGATCCCGTCGCTCGTTCCCCGCCCCCAGCTCTCCCAGGCGGTGAGCCTCAACGCCGCCGGGATCAACGTGGCCCGCCTGCTCGGGCCGGCAGTCGGCGGGCTCACGCTCGCCGTCTTCGGCGCCACGGTGTGCTTCGCCGTGAACGCCGTCTCCTTTCTCGCCCTGGTCGCCGTCCTGATCGGACTCCCCGCCCGCCCCGCGGCCACAGGAGCAAGGGGAGCGAGGATGCGCGAAGCCTTCGGATGGGCGATGCGCGATGCCGCTCTGCGACGCCTCCTCCTCGGCATGGCCCTGTTCACCGCCCTCGCCTCGCCCATCCAGGAGCTCGCCCCGGTGGTGGCCGATCGCCTCGATGCCGGTGCGGGAGGGCTCGGGCTGATGCTCGGGGCCATGGGCGGCGGGGCCCTCGTGGGCGCCTGGTTGCTCGAGCGCCTCGGCGAGGGCGGGATGCCCCGGCATCGTGCGCTGCCGATCGCCAGCCTGACCTTCTCGGGCGGCCTGCTCGTGGTGGCACTCACCCCGTGGTTCGCTCTCGGGCTCGCCGGGATGGCCTTTGCGGGCGTGTTCTGGATCTGGATGTTCGCTGCCACCAACACCGCCATCCAGATGCTCTCGCCGCCGCCGTTGCTCGGGCGGATGCTCGGGCTCTACCAGCTCGCGGTGATCGGGCCGATCGCCGTCGGGTCGACCCTCGCGGGCGCCGTCGCCGAGCATGTGGGCATCGAGGCCACCCTGGCGGGCTGCGCCGCCGCCCTGGCGGCCTGGGGGGCGTGGAGCCTGCGCTACCCCGTGATCGCGATCGACGCGCCGCGCGGCGCACCCGGGGCGGAGCTCAGCTGACGAAGGAGGCCACGGCGTCGAGCATCCCGGCCGGGATCGCGCCGTCGCTCTCGAGGAAATGGCCCACTCCCTGCACGCGCAGAGTCCGCGTGGGCAACCCGACGGCCTGGCGTGCGCCCGCCAGCCGCGCCATGTCGGCGATCGGCACGGTGCGGTCGCGGGTGCCGTGGACCAGCAGGGCGGGCTGCGGGGCGCGCACCGCGTCGCGGATCGGATCGCGGCCGAGGGTCGCCCGGGCGACGCCCGTGCCGACCAGGCGGTCGAGGAAGCGACCCGCTCCGCCGGAGACGCGGGGCAGCAGACCGAGTGGACGACCGGGGGCCGAGAGCGTCACCACGCGGGTCGCCGGGGTCGTGCGGGCCGCCTGGAGCGCCAGGTCGCCTCCTTGGCTGTGGCCGATCACCGCGATCCGGCGCGGGTCGACCCCGGGCAGCGCCGCCAGCGCCCGAACCCCCGCGGCGGCGTCCACCGCCAAGGGGCGCGCGTCGAGCCAGCTGAGAGCCGGGCCGTCCGAGTCCCCGATGCCCCGCTTGTCGTAGCGGAGCACCGCGACGCCGCGGCGCGTGAGGCCGAGAGCGATCCGGCGGTAGTCGCCGTCGCGGCGGTCTCCGAACGACCCATTGCGGTCGGAGGGGCCGAAGCCACCCACGAAGAGCGCCGCCGGGAACGGGCCCTCACCGGGCGGCACCGAGAGCGTCCCCGAGAGCGAGATGCCCTTGGCGGTGGCGATCGCGAAGGGCCGCTCCGCGGGGGCGGACCCGGCGGGCGCGACCAGCACCAGGGCGCTGAGGAGAGCGGCGAGCACGACCTGACACGGTAGACCGCCGCGGGCGATCGGCGCCCCGCGCGGCGTACTCGTCTCCGCGGGCCCGCCGTGCCTCGGCTATCCTGGCCGGCGTGGACGAGGTCCTGCTCTCCGAGCGGCTGATCGCCTACGACACCTCGCGCCGCTCAGGTCTGAGCCAGGCCACCGACTTCGTGGCGGGATGGCTGGAGGCCCGGGGGGCGTCCGTCGACCAGGTCGAGACCGGCGGTCGCCGGAGCCTGGTGGCGCGGGTCGGATCGGGCCCGCGTCGGCTCATCTTCCACGGGCACATCGACGTCGTGCCCGGACATCCGGAGCAATTCGCCCCCCGGATCGACGGCGGGCGCCTCGTCGGCCGCGGCGCGTACGACATGAAGGCGGCGCTCGCGGCGATGATGCTCGCGGTGACCGACCTCTCCGAGGGCCTGCGCGGGGTGGAGGTCGAGCTGATCGTGGTGCCCGACGAGGAGCGCTCGGAGCCCGGTGAGAACTGCACCCAGATGATGGTCAACGACGGCCTGCGCGCCGACTTCGTCGTCTGCGGCGAGCCCACCGACATGCAGGTCGGCGTGCAGGCCAAGGGCGTGCTGATGCTGCGCATCGATGTCGCCGGAACCGCCGCGCATGGCGCTACGCCGTGGCTGGGCGAGAATGCCGTCCTGCGAGCGATCGACCTCTACCGCCGGATCTCCGGCCTCCCCTTCGCCTCCGAGTCGGCGCCGCTCTTCGCGCGCCCGTCGATCAACCTCGGGCGCATCCAGGGCGGAGACGCCGTCAACAAGGTGCCGGACCTCTGCCGCATGGACGTGGACGTGCGCTACCTGCCCGGCCAGTCGCCCGAGGTCGTGCTCGACCAGGTCCGCACCCTCGACCCGACGGCCCATATCGAGGTGATCCTGGAGCGGCCGCCCGCCGACGTGCCCCCGGACCACCTCCTGGTGCAGGCGCTCCTCGGCGCCGCGAGTCGCTACGAGCCCTCGGCCGCCTCGGTGGGACGCGACGGGGCCTCGGACGCCGTCGCGTTCATCGAGGTCGGCGTCCCCGCGGTGGAATTCGGTCCGCGAGGGGCAGGACACCACGGCCCGGAGGAGTACGTCGAGATCGAGAGCCTGCCGCTCTATCGTCGAGCGCTCGCGGAGTTCGCACGCCGCGTGGGCGCCCTTCCCGGTCCCGCTGCCATCCCTGAGGTCCCCGCACCGTGAGCGCCGCGCCCGAGCCCCCCCACCAGCGCGCCCGCTACTGGCGGGTGCCGCGCCGCCGCCGCGGTGGGTCGCGGTGGTCGGCTGGTCGCTGTGGGCGCTGGCGGGGCTCGCGGTCTCGGTGCTGGCGGGCGGCTACATCTACCTCGACGACACGCTGCAGGCCGCGGCGCCCAACACCCCCGAGGCCGGTGGCCGCGCGCAAGGCCACGCGGCCCGTGCTGCCGGGGGAGCCGACCAACGTGCTGCTGATCGGCTCCGACACCCGCCCCTCCGAGGGCGATCCCGGGCGCAGCGATTCGCTGATCCTGGTGCGGATGGACCCTCAGCGCGACTTCATCTCGATGCTCTCGTTCCCGCGCGACCTCTACGTGCCGATCCCCGGCTACGGCACCGACAAGATCAACGCGGCCTACTCCCATGGCGCAGCGACCACGATCGAGACGGTGAAGCAGCTCACCGGTCAGCCGATCAACGCCTACGTGATCCTTGACTTCACGGGCTTCTCGCGCCTCGTCGACGCCGTCGGCGGCGTGTACCTCGACGTCGACCGGCGCTACTTCAACAAGAACATCGGCACGGCGGCCACCAACTACTCGGACATCGACCTCCAGCCGGGCTACCAGAGGCTGAACGGACCCGACGCGCTCGCCTACGTGCGCTATCGGCACACCGATTCGACCTACTCGCGCGACGCCCGCCAGCAGACCTTCCTCTCGGAGCTGAAGCGCCAGACCAAAGACCTCGGCAACCTCACCAACATCACCACCTTCCGGAGGATCTTCGGCGAGAACATCGAGATCAGCATCCGCGATCCGAAGAAGTTCATCTCGCTGCTCGAGCTGGCCCTCGTGACGCCGAAGGACCGGATCGCAAAGGTGTCGGTGGTGGGCTCCGACGACATGACCGCAGCGGGAGCGTCGATCCAGGTGGCCAGCCAGGCCACGGTCGACGAGGCGGTCGCCGCCTGGAGGGAGCCCGAGTTCGAGTTCGGCCAGAAATCGACGGCCAAGCCGATCGATCCGTTGACCGTCGATGTCGTCGTCCAGAACGGCAGCGGGAAGGTGCTGGCGGCGGAGAGCGTCGCTGAGGCCCTCGCCGCGAAGAAGTATGCGACCTCGGTGGCCGGCAACGCCGACAACTTCGAATACGCCACGAGCGCGGTGTTCTACGCGCCGGCGTTCCGTGAGCCGGCTCGCAAGATCGCGGCCCTGCTCGGTCCCACGGCGACCATCGGCGCGCTCACCGGATCCGCGAAGGCCAACGGCAACGAGGTGGTGGTGGTCGCCGGCGCCGACTTCACCGGCGCTCTCGCCCCGCCGCCGCCGCGCGTCACGGAGCCTCCGGCCGAGACCACCGACACCACGAGTCTCGTCGAGCCCCTGCGGCAGCTCCGCAAGGACGTCCGTGGCCTGACCGTGATGGCGCCGCTCAAGGTGGCGAGCGGCTCCAGCGCGAGGATCGTGCGCTCCTACCGGATCAACACGGGGTCGGGCGACAACGGCCCCCCGGCGATCAGGCTCGTCTTCGAGGTCTACGTCGGGGGCGGCCCGAGGTACTGGGGCATCACGATGACCTCGATGAAGAACCCCCCGATCGTGCAGGGCAAGACCGGGTCGTTCGTGTCGGGCGGACGCGAGTACCTCACTTACTATGACGGCAAGAGCCTCCAGCGCCTGGCTTTCCGCGTCGGCAGATCGTGGTACTGGGTGTCCAACACGCTCAACAACGACCTCAGTGCCAGGACAATCCAGGAGATCGCCAAGTCGATGCGTCCGCTCAATCGCGCCAAACTGACCAAGGGCCGTACCGACACCTCGGTCTCGGTTGAGACCGAGGGCTCGACCCCGTGAGCGAGACCGCCGAGGACGACAAGACCTCCGCGCTTGCGCGCATCGGCGTCATCGGCGCCGGCTACGTCGGTCTGGTCACCGGCGTCTGCCTCGCCTCCATGGGCCACCAGGTGACGCTGCGCGACATCGACGCCTCCAAGGTCGCCTCGCTCGGCGACGGCCAGGTGCCGATCTACGAGCCCGGCCTCGCGGAGGTCATGGCCGAGCACTCCGATCGCCTCAGCTACACGCTCTCGCTGGAGCGCATGCTCGACCGCTCCGACATCGTCTTCATCGCGGTCGACACCCCACCGACCTACTCAGGCGACGCCGACCTCTCGCGGGTGATGGCCGTGGTGGACGAGCTCGAGAGGGTCGGGGCCGACCCGCGCCACATCCTTGTGATGAAGAGCACCGTGCCGGTCGGCACCGGCGAGCGGGTGCGCGCCGAGCTCGACGCGCGCGGCCTGGGGAGCGTCGGCTACTGCTCGAACCCCGAGTTCCTGAAGGAGGGGGCGGCGGTCGCCGACTTCCTGCACCCCGACCGGGTGGTGATCGGCTCCTTCGATCCGGCCCACGGCGACCGCGTCGCAGCCCTCTACGCGCCGCTCGGGGCGCCCATCGTGCGCACCACCGTGCCCACGGCGGAGATGGTCAAGTACGCCTCGAACGCCTTCCTCGCCACCAAGATCAGCTTCATCAACGAGATCGCGAACGTCTGCGAGGAGGTCGGCGCCGATGTGGCCGTGGTCTCCCGCGGCATGGGGCTCGACTCGCGCATCGGCACCTCCTTCCTGCGCGCCGGCATCGGCTTCGGTGGCAGCTGCTTCCCCAAGGACGTCTCGGCGCTCAAGCAGCTGGCCGGCAACTCCGGCTACCACTTCCAGCTGCTCACCTCCGTGATCGAGGTCAACGAGCTCCAGAAGCGCCGGGTGATCGGCAAGCTGAAGAAGCACCTCGGGGGCCTCGAGGGCAAGAGGATCGCCCTGCTCGGCCTGGCCTTCAAGCCGGAGACCGACGACATGCGCGAGGCCTCCAGCCTGGTGCTGGCAGCTCGCCTGTTGGCCGAGGGGGCGGAGGTCGTCGCCTACGACCCGATCGTCAACATCGCGGGCGAGCGGCTGAAGGGCGTGACCATGAGCCCGAGCGCCGAGGATGCGGTGGCGGGAGCCGACGCGGCCGTGGTCGTGACCGAGTGGCCGGCCATCGTCGCGCTCGACTGGGCTCTCCTGCAGCCGACGATGCGCTCGGCGGTCGTGATCGACGGGCGCAACGCGCTCGACCCTCGTGCGATGACCCGGCTCGGCTACACATTCGAGGGAATCGGGCGGATCCCGGCACACGTGGACGAGGCGTCCTGACGCAGGCCGTGGTGCTCGTGGGCGGTCGGGGCAGCCGGCTGCGCCCCCTGACCGACACCCGTCCCAAGCCCATGATGGCGCTGGTGGACCGCCCCTTCGTGGCTCACCAGATCGACCTGCTGCGCCGCCACGGCATCCACGACGTGATCTTCTCCTGCGGATACCGCCCCGACGCGCTGGAGGCGCACTTCGGCGACCGGTCCCCGGACGGGGTCCGCTTCCGCTACGTGGTCGACCCCGAGCCCCTGGGGACTGCCGGTGCGGTGAAGAACGCCGAGGGCCTGCTCGACGACGCGTCCTTCCTCGTGCTGAACGGGGACATCCTCACCGACCTCGATCTCGGTGCCTTCGTGGCCCACCACCGGGCGACCGAGGCGGCGGGCACCCTCGCCCTGACCCCCGTCGAGGACCCGAGCGCGTTCGGCCTCGTGCGCCTGCGGGAGGGCGGCTCGGTGGAGGCCTTTCTCGAGAAGCCCTCGCCGCACGAGCTGCGCCCGGGCGAGCCCTTCCGGATCAACGCCGGCACCTATCTCCTGGAGCCCGCTGTCCTCGAGCGCATCCCCGCCGCCCGCGCCTGCTCCATCGAGCGCGAGGTGTTCCCGGTGCTGGCCGAGGAGGGCGCCCTCCAGGGCTTCCCGAGCGACGCCTATTGGCGCGACATCGGGACGCCCTCGTCGTATCTCGCCGCGATCCACGACGTCCTCTCCGGCGCCCTGCACACCGAGTCGCCGACCGGCGCCGCCTACCTCGGCCCCGGTGCGAGCGTCGCACCCTCCGCCGCGGTGGATGCCCTCTCGTGCATCGGCGAGGGCGCGGCCGTCGGCGCCGGCGCGCGCGTGGCGGCGAGCGTGGTGGGCGCCGGTACCCGGATCGGCGAGGGGGCGGTGGTGGAGGGCGCGATCGTCGGTGAGGGCGTCGAGGTCGGCGCCGGGGCCCACCTGCTCCCGGGAGTGATCGTGGGGGATCGGGCGGTCATCGCGGCGGGCGCTGCCGTGGACCCGGCCGAGCCCGTCCCGACCGGCGGCGGCGTGGCGTGAGCGCACGGCGCTCCGGTAGGGTGGCGCCGTGTTCGGACTCGATGGACCAGACGCGCTCGCGGCGGACAGCCTCGGGCTGATCCGCGCCATGGGTACGTCCGCCGCCGCCTTCGACGAGGCGCGGGCCGCGGCCGAGGGCTTGGAGCTCGTCTACCCGCCCGAGGAGATCCGGGACGTCGCGATCTGCGGCATGGGCGGCTCGGCGATCGCCGCCGATCTGGTGGTCGGCGCGTACCGCGAGCGCCTGCGGGTGCCCATCAGCGTCGTACGCGACTACTACCTGCCGGGATGGATCGGCGAGAACACGCTGGTCATCCTCAGCTCCTATTCGGGCGGCACGGAGGAGACGCTCACCTGCGCCTCCCAGGCGATCGAGCGCAACGCCCTCTGCGTCGCCATCACGAGCGGCGGCAAGCTCGGCTCGTTCTACGCGGCCGAGGGAGTGCCGGTGGTTCCGGTCGCCCCGGGCTCCAGCCGCGCGCCGCCCTGCTCCGGATGCTGGTGCCGCTCGTCGTGCTCTTCGACCGGCTCGGGGTGCTGCCCTCGCTCTCCTCCGATCTCGAGGAGAGCCGTGCCACGGTGGCCACCGCGGTCGCGACCCTCGGCCCCGAGGTGGACGAGGTCGGCAACCCGGCCAAGCAGCTCGCCCGTTCCCTGCAGGCGTCGGTGCCGTTGGTGTGGGGCGCGGAGCTGACGGCCCCGATCGCCGTCCGGTGGAAGTCTCAGTTCAACGAGAACTCCAAGGTGCCCGCGTTCAGCTCGGCTCTGCCCGAGCTCGATCACAACGAGATCGTGGGCTTCTCGGGCATGCCCGCCGGTCTCAGCACCCTCGCTCAGCTGATCCTGCTCCGCGACGAGCGCCAGCACCGCCAGGTCCACCGTCGCTTCGACCTCACACGCGAGCTCGTCGAGCCCCACGTCAACCGGGTGCTGTCGATCACGGGGGAGGGGCAGAGCGCGCTGGCGCGCATGCTCGACCTGGTGATCCTCGGCGACTACACGTCGCTCTACCTCGCGCTGCTGCGTGCGGTCGATCCCGGTCCGGTCGACATCATCGAGCGCTTGAAGGAGCGACTGGCCGAGACCGGTTACGGCAGGAGTGCGGACCCGAGCGCGTGAGCGGGACAGCTCCGGGGCACGACGTTGCCGACCTGGGCCTCGCCGGGCTCGGCCGGCAGGCGATCGAGTGGGCCGACCGGGACATGCCGGTGCTGCGCTCCATCCGCGAGCGCTTCGCCCGCGAGACTCCGCTTGCCGGTCTGCGCGTGTCGGCCTGTCTGCACGTCACCACCGAGACCGCGAACCTCATGCGAACGCTGCAGGCCGGCGGCGCCGATGTGGTGCTCGTCGCGTCGAACCCGCTCTCGACGCAGGACGACGTCGCCGCCGCCCTCGTCTCCGATCACGGGGTCGCGACGTTCGCACGGCGGGGTGAGGACGAGCCCACCTACTACCGCCACATCATGGCCGCCATCGACCACGCGCCGCACATCACGATGGACGACGGCGCCGACGTCATCGGCGTGCTGCACGGCGAGCGCCGCGAGATGCTCGCGGGCGTGCTCGGCGGCACCGAGGAGACCACCACCGGGGATCATCCGGCTGCGCGCGCTCGAGGCCCAGGGCGGCCTGGCGTTCCCGGTCGTCTCGGTCAACGACGCCGACACCAAGCACCTCTTCGACAACCGCTACGGCACCGGTCAGTCCACGGTCGACGGGCTCCTGCGGGCCACCAACGTGCTCGTCGCGGGCCGGAGGGCGGTGGTCGCCGGCTTCGGCTGGTGCGGTCGCGGAGTCGCCGGCCGGCTGCGCGGCATGGGGGCGAACGTCATCGTGCTGGAGGTCAACCCGCTGCGGGCGCTCGAGGCCGTGATGGAGGGCTTCCAGGTGATGCCGGTGGCCGAGGCCGCGCGGGTCGGCGACATCTTCATCACGGCCACGGGCGACGTCAACGTGCTGCGCCGCGAGCACATCGGGGTGATGAAGGACGGCGCGATCCTCGCCAACACCGGTCACTTCAACGTGGAGATCGATCTCCCCGCGCTGGACGACCTGGCCGAGAGCGTCCACGAGGTCCGCCCCTCCGTGCAGGAGCACCGGATGTCCGACGGCCGACGGCTCTACCTGCTCGCCGAGGGCCGGCTGCTGAACCTCTCCTGCGCCGAGGGCCACCCGGCGTCGGTGATGGACATGAGCTTCGCCAACCAGGCGCTCAGCGTGGAGTACCTGGCTCGTGAGGGGAGCGCGCTCGAGCCGCGCGTCTACTCGGTGCCGCGGAGCATCGACGACGAGATCGCCACTCTCAAGCTGGCCGCTCTCGGCGTCGAGATCGATGCCCTCACCCCCGAGCAGCTCGCCTACCTGGCCTCGTGGGATCAGGGCACGTGAGCCCGCCGCACACGGGCGAGGGCCTCGCCCCCGAGGAGGTCATCCGCCTCACCGGCGCCGGGGTGGAGATGCTCGATCAGACCCGCCTGCCGGGGGAGGAGGCCACCCTCGTATGCTCGGGGTGGCCGGAGGTCGTCGAACGCGATCCGCCGTCTCGCCATCCGAGGGGCTCCGGCCATCGGGATCGCCGGCGCGATGGGGATGGCGCTGGCCGCGTATCACGCCGATCGCGGCGATCTCGGGGCGATGCGGAGCGAGATCGCGCGGGCGGCGGACGGCCTGCGCACGGCACGTCCGACGGCGGTCAACCTGACCTGGGCGGTGGATCGCCAGCGCCGCCTGGCCGACGCCCATCTCGGCACGACCGACGACCTGGTCGCCGCCCTTGCCGACGCCGCCCGAGAGCTCCACGCCGACGAGGTGGGGCGCTGCCGCCGGATGGGCGCCCACGCCCTGCCGCTCATGGGACGCGGCGCTCGCATCCTCACCCACTGCAACGCGGGCGCGCTGGCCACGGGCGGCTACGGCACCGCGCTCGGCGTGGTGAGGGCCGCCCATGCGGCCGATCCCTCGGTGCGGGTCCTCGTGCCCGAGACCCGCCCGCTGCTGCAGGGCTCGCGGCTGACGGCCTGGGAGTTGGCACGTGACGGCATCGCCCACACGCTCATCACCGACTCGATGGCAGGGGCGATGATGGCGGCCGGCGGCGTCACCCACGTCGTCGTCGGGGCCGACCGCATCGCCGCGAACGGAGACGTCGCCAACAAGATCGGCACCTACGGCCTGGCGGTGCTCGCGCGAGAGCACGGCATCCCGGTGGTGGTCGCGGCTCCGACGACGACGGTCGACCTCTCGACCCCGACGGGCCGCGAGATCCCGATCGAGGAGCGCGCCGCCGATGAGGTACGAGGACTCTCCCTCTTCGGCCGCCCGGCCGCCACCGCGTCGAGCGCCGTGGCCAACCCGGCCTTCGATGTCACCCCGGCGCGGCTGGTCGCCGCGATCGTGACCGAGGTGGGCGTGCATAGACCGCCGTACGATCGCTCCCTGCAGGCCGCACTGGAGGCCGAACGCTCCGCGTAGCGGCGCACTCGCGTGCGCCATAGGGCGCGAAACGGCGATGAACCGTGCCGCCTGCGCTCGTAGCGTCGTGGCATGCCCATCGGAGGCCTTCTCGACCTCGTGCTCCCGCCGGCGTGCGCCGGGTGCGACCTGCCTGGTTCGGCCGCCTGCACGCGGTGCCTGCACGCTCTCGAGGGGCTGCCGCCGCCCTGGTGCGGCGGCTGCGGCGCTCCGGTGGCGGTCGCCGTCGATCGCTGCCCGGCCTGCAGAGGGCGGCTTCGGGGCGCCCGCCAGGCCGTCGCCTACTGCGGCCCGGCGCCGGCCCTGGCGAGCGCGCTGAAGGACCAGCGGCGGCGAGGCCTCTCCTCGGTGATGGCCGAGGTGATCGCGGCGCGCGTTCCGCAACCACCAGCCGACGCGGCCCTCGTGCCCGTTCCTCTGGGTCCGCACCGAGCGCGCGAGCGCGGCTTCAATCAGAGCCTGCTCATCGCCCGCGCCCTCGGGCGCATCTGGCACCGGCCGGTCGTGGAGACGCTCGTGCGGGTGCGCGAGGGAGACGACCAGCGCGGCGCGCGGGCGAGCGCGCGGGCCCGCCAGGTGGCCGGGGCTTTCGCCGTGCGCCCGGGCGCACGGGTCCCTGCGGTCGTGTGGCTCGTGGATGACGTCCACACCACCGGGGCGACGCTCGCCGACTGCTCGCGCGCCCTCCGGGCGGCGGGGGCCGGAGCGGTGGGAGCCGTCTGCTTCGCGCGGGTCGTCGCGAGGTGAGGCCGATGGAGGGGCATAGCCCGGGCCGCTGCGCGCGCCCGGGTTCCGAGCGATACTGTCCCTGCACTCGGCAACGATGCGAAGGAGGCCTCTGTGCAGCTCCAGGTCAAGGGCAAGGGATTGTCGGTCACCGACGCACTCTTCGATCACGCCGAGCAGAAGTTCGAGAAGCTGGTCAGGATCTTCCCGCCATGGGACGAGGCAACCACTGTCGAGCTCGAGCTGTCGGTCGAGCGCAATCCCAAGATCGAGCGTCCGCAGATCGCCGAGGTCACCGTCCGCACGAAGGGGCCCGTCCTCCGAGTGCGAGAGAGCGCAGCGGACATGTACATCGCGATCGACCAGGCGGCCCACAAGCTGGAGCGCCAGGCGCGGCGCTATCGCGACCGGCGCAAGGACCACCACGGGCAACTGCCGATGGACCAGCTCGTCGAGCCCGCACCGGTCTCGCTGCCGGAGGAGGAGGCCGCCGACGATCGGACGCCGAAGCTCGTCAAGAGCAAGAGCTTCGAGATGAGGCAGATGGATCCCGAGGACGCGGCCCTCGCCATGGACATGCTCAACCACGACTTCTATGTCTTCCGCAACGACGCCGATGGACAGGTCAACGTGGTCTACCGTCGCAGGGACGGCGACTACGGGCTCATCGCGCCGGAGGGCTGAGGCCCGGGTCGAGGGGGCGTTCGGGTCCTCCCGGGCTCAAACCTGATCCGCCGGTGCCGATGAGGCCTGCGCTACCATGAAACGCGTTGTGCACACGACCCCGCGAGCCCGCCCATGAGCACTGATCTCCTCAACAAGGTCCTGCGGGTCGGGGAGGGCCGGGCGATGAAGGGGATGCAGGCCAAGGTCGGCCGCATCTCCGCCCTCGAGCCGGACATGGAAAAGCTCTCGGACGAGGAGCTCCAGGCCAAGACGCCCGAGTTCAAGGAGCGGCTCGCCGCAGGCGAGACGATCGACGACCTCCTGATCGAGGCGCTGGCGCTGGTCCGCGAGCTGGGCCGCCGGGTTCTGGGGATGCGCCTCTTCGACGTCCAGTTGATCGGCGCGATGGCGCTCAACGCCGGCAAGGTCGCCGAGATGAAGACCGGCGAGGGCAAGACCTTCGCCGCGGTCCCGGCCGTCTACCTCAACGCCCTCACCGGGCGCGGGGTCCACGTCGTGACGGTCAACGACTACCTCGCCAGCCGCGACGCCGAGTGGATGCGCCCCCTCTACGACAGGCTCGGCATCAGCATCGGGGTCATCGGCTCGATGATGCCCGAGGACCAGCGTCGCGCGGCCTACGCCGCCGACGCGACCTACGGCACCAACGCCGAGTTCGGCTTCGATTACCTGCGCGACAACATGGCCGTGAGGTTGTCCGACTGCGTGCAGCGCGGCCACTACTTCTGCATCGTGGACGAGGTCGACTCGATCCTCATCGACGAGGCGCGCACGCCGCTCATCATCTCCGGCGTCCCGGAGGCCGCGACCGACACCTACTACCGTTTCGCGCGCATCATGCCGACCCTCGTCAGCGCCGACCGGGAGCGGTACGAGCGCCTCGGCGAAGACGGCCTGCGCCAGACGCTCGTCTCACAGATCAGCGTCAAGTCGTCCGAGCTCGTCGCGCGGGCCCGCCAGGCCGGGCTGGAGGTGCCCGACAAGATCACGTCGGTCGACCTCATCGACGCGGTCGAGGCCGACTTCCCCCGCCTCGTCTCCGAGGGCCTCATCCAGCAGGTGCACCCGGAGCTCGACAGCAAGCTTGCGGGAGCGCGGATGGATGTCTCCGCCGGGCGTTGGAACGGCTCCTTCACCCGCGACCACATGCTCGAGGCCGTGGTCGGGGACTACGACATCGACGAGAAGCATCGGGCCGCGTCCCCCACCCTGAGCGGCGTGCGCAAGGTGGAGAAGGCGCTCGGCATCGACAACCTCTACCTCGACGTCAACGGCAACCTCGTCAATCACTTCATCCAGGCCCTGAAGGCCCACGCCCTCTATCGCAAGGACAAGGAGTACATCGTCCGCGAGGGCGAGTTGCTGATCGTCGACGAGTTCACGGGGCGTGTGCTCGAGGGTCGTCGCTACTCGGAGGGCCTGCACCAGGCGCTCGAGGCCAAGGAGGGCCTGCGCATCCGGGAGGAGAATCAGACCCTCGCCACGATCACCCTGCAGAACTACTTCCGTATGTACGAAAAGCTCTCGGGAATGACGGGCACGGCCTCCACCGAGGCCAACGAGTTCACGAAGATCTACGAGACCGACGTGGTCTCGATCCCCACCCACCGTCCCATGGTGCGGGCCGACGAGAACGACTTCATCTTCAAGACCAAGGAGGCGAAGTTCCGCGCGGTGGTCGAGGAGATCGCCGAGGCCCACGAGCGCGGCCAGCCGGTACTGGTCGGGACGATCTCCGTCGAGATCTCCGAGATGCTCGCGGGCCAGCTCACCCGCCGCGGCGTTCAGCACGATGTGCTGAACGCGAAGAACCACGCACGCGAAGCCGAGATCATCCTCGGCGCCGGCCAGTCGGGCGCCGTCACGATCGCGACCAACATGGCCGGCCGCGGGGTGGACATCAAGCTCGGAGAGGGCGTGGCCGATGCCGGGGGGCTCTACATCATCGGGACCGAGCGCCACGAGAGCCGCCGGATCGACAACCAGCTTCGCGGGCGCGCCGGCCGCCAGGGTGATCCGGGCCGCTCGCGCTTCTTCCTCTCGGCGGAGGACGACCTGATCCGGATCTTCTCGGGCGACCGGATCTACAAGATCCTCGACCGACTTGGTCCCGGCGACGACCTTCCGATCGAGGCGAAGATGCTCTCGAAGACGGTCGAGGGAGCTCAGAAGAAGGTCGAGGAGCAGAACTTCAACATCCGCAAGCGGGTGCTCGACTACGACGATGTCCTCAACAAGCAGCGCGAGGTCATCTACTCCGAACGTCGCCGGGTGCTCGAGGGGGAGGACCTGGGCGACCAGGCGCGCGACTGGATCGCGGAGACGCTCGTGGACGTGGTCGACCAGTTCTCCGACGAGGACTCGCTTCCGGCTGACTGGGATCTCGCCGCGCTCTTCACCGCGCTGCAGGCGTACTACCCGATGGGCTTCGGCCTGTCCGACCTGGACGCCGATCTGGAGGACGCCGACGACCCGCTCACCCGCGAGGAGCTCCTCGACAAGCTCGAGGACGACATCATGGACGCGTACGATCGTCGCGAGGCGGATCTCGGTGCACCGCTCGTGCGGGACCTCGAGCGTTGGGTGCTGCTGCAGCTCATCGACCAGCACTGGCGCGAGCACCTCTACAACATGGACTACCTCCGCGAGGGCATCCACCTGAGGGCCCTCGGCCAGAAGGACCCGCTCTCCGAGTACCGCCTCGAGGGGCACACGATGTTCGACGAGATGATGTCGCTCGTGAAGGGCGAGTTCGTCCGCTACATGTTCCACATCGAGGTGGATCAGGCGCCGGAGGTCGAGGACCAGAAGGTCGGCGAGGTCGACTACAGCTACCAGAGCGATCCGATCCAGGGCTTCGTCGATGTGGGTGGCGAGGAGGGCGATATCGAGTTCGAGGACGAGCCCGCCTCGGGAGCGGTCGCCGTCGTCGAGCAGAGGGTCCTCGGGGAGGACGACAAGGTCGGTCGCAACGACCCCTGCCCGTGCGGATCCGGCAAGAAGTACAAGAGGTGCCATGGGGCCTAGGGCACTGCCGGGCGACGCTCGCCCGATCCCATGAGCACCGACTCGACGCTGTCGCTCGACGACCTCGTCCAGCGCGCTGCCCGCCTACGGGAGCGGGCCGGCGTCCTGGGCGACTATCTTTGACCCCGCTCACCTGCAGCGCCGTGTTGCGGAGCTCGAGCACGAGATGGGCGACCCCGGCTTCTGGGACGACCAGGCCAACGCCGCTCGCGTCTCGGCCGCCCACTCCTCGGCCAACGCCCGCCTGACCGGATACCGGGCGCTCTCGGAGGAGATCGACTCCCTCGCGGAGATGGCCGACCTCCTGCGCGAGGAGGAGCGCGGCGGCGACCTCGACATGCAGATGCTCCGCGAGCTCGCGGACGGCCTCGGACGCTCCGAGGAACTCCTCGGGGGGATGGAGGAGGCACGCCTGTTCGCGGGCGAGCACGATCCCGGCGACGCCCTCGTGAGCATCAACGCCGGCGAGGGCGGCACCGACGCCCAGGACTGGGCCGAGATGCTCCTGCGCATGTACCTGCGCTGGGCCGAGCGCCGAGGCCTTCGCGCCGACCTCAAGGAGGCGCAGGAGGGCTCGGAGGCGGGGATCAAGTCGGCCACCTTCACGGTCCATGGGGACAACGCCTACGGATTGCTCTCGGCGGAGCGCGGCGTGCACCGCCTCGTGCGGCTCTCGCCCTTCGATTCGGCCAACCGGCGCCAGACCTCGTTCGCCGCCGTCGAAGTGGCTCCGTTGGTCGACGACGCCGTCGAGATCGAGATCCTCGACAAGGACCTGAAGGTCGACACCTATCGGGCGAGCGGGGCCGGCGGCCAGCACGTCAACAAGACCGACTCGGCGGTCAGGATCACCCACCTGCCCACCAAGATCGTCGTGCAGTGTCAGAACGAGCGCTCGCAGACCCAGAACCGGGCGACCGCCATGGCGCTCCTGCGGGCGCGCCTGGTGCAGGCCGAGCTCGAGCGGCGCGAGGCCGAGGCCGCGAAGGACCGGGGAGAGAACCAGAGCAGCATCGGCTTCGGAAGCCAGATCCGGTCGTATGTCCTTCATCCCTACACGATGGTCAAGGACCTTCGTTCCGGCCACGAGACCGGGAACGCCCAGGGAGTCCTCGACGGCGACATCGATGCCCTCATCCGCGCCGAGCTGGAGCGCCGCTCTCGAGGCGATTCCCACGCCCCCACGCCGGTCCCGAGCTCGCCGGAGAAGGACTGACCCTGCATGCGTCGAATGTCACCGCGCCATCCGGCGATGCACTTTTCGAGAGGTTCTCGGGCGTTTGACTTCCCCGCGAGACAGGGGGTACCCTCCCCGGGCTTCACGGGATGCTCGCATCCGCCGAAGGAGGATCTGACGGTGGATCGCCCCATATCGCGCCCCCCGAAAGCTGCGCGCTCGTCACACGTATGAGTACAGACGCCCCCCCCACACCCAGTGAGCCCGACACGCCCCCGAGCCGTGCGCGCGAGCGCGCACGCAGGCGGGGCGAGTCCCTGCGCTCGAGCGACCGGCGCTCGGTGCTGCGCCCCGGCGACGGCCCGATGGTCATCCTCGACGGGGTCTCGAAGGCCTATACGGCCGATGCGGTCGGTCTGGACGATGTCAGCGTGTCGATCGAGAGCGGCGAGTTCGTCTTCCTCGTCGGCCCGTCCGGCTCCGGCAAATCCACCTTCATCAGGCTCCTCATCAAGGAGTTCGAGCCCACCTCGGGCTCGATCACCGTCGGCGGGCGCAACCTGCAGCAACTGCGCCGCTCGAAGGTGCCGTACCTGCGCCGCTCGATCGGATGCGTCTTCCAGGACTTCAAGCTGCTGGCCGGCAGAACCGTCTACGAGAACGTCGCATACGCCCTTCAGGTCATCGGCGAGAATCCGCGCAGCACCCGGCGCAAGGTCCCCGAGATCCTGGCCCTCGTCGGCCTCTCCGAGAAGGGCGACCGCTATCCGAACGAGCTCTCGGGTGGCGAGCAGCAGCGCGTCTCGATCGCGCGCTCCTTCGTCAACCACCCGCGCCTGCTGATCGCCGACGAGCCCACGGGCAACCTGGACCCCGAGACGTCGATCGGCATCATGCAGCTGCTCTACCGGATCAATCGCACCGGCACGACCGTCATCATGGCGACCCACGACCGCGAGATGGTCGACAAGATGCAGATGCGCGTCATCGCGCTGGAGAACGGCAAGGTCGTACGCGACCAGCGCCAGGCCAGCTACGCCCGCGCCGACAGCTAGTCGATGAGGCTGCGATTCTTCACGGCGGAGGCGCTCCGCTCGATCCGCGCCAACGCCGCCGTCTCGGTGGCCGCGACCGTGACGGTGCTGATCGCGGTCTTCATCCTCGGCGCCTTCATCCCCTCGTTCCTCTACGTCCAGTCGACGGTCGACTCCCAGAAGAGCCGCCTCGACATCGACGTGTACCTGGCCGATTCGGCGACCGTCTCACAGGTGAACGGGCTGAAGGCCCAGATCGCGGCGATCCAGGATCGGGGCGACGTCGCCTCCTTCGTCTACGTCTCGCCGGAGGAGGGCCTTGCATCGCTGCGCGAGAGGCTCTCCGACCCCTCGATCCTCGACGAGCTCCCCAGCAACCCGCTGCCGGCGAAGTTCAACGTCAAGCCGTCCGACCCGGCTCTCTCGCAGTCCATCATCGACTCCCTGAGCGAGAGCCCCGCCATCGATCCGCGGCTCGGCATCTCCTACGGGGAGAAGACCGCCGACAAGCTGTTGACGGTGGCCCGCTTCATCCAGTGGGCCGGGCTGGCGCTGATCTCGATCCTCCTCGTGGCGTCCATCCTTCTGATCGGCAACACCATCCGCCTCTCGATCTTCGCCCGTCGACGCGAGGTCGAGGTGATGAAGCTCGTGGGTGCCACCAACTGGTTCATCCGCTGGCCCTTCGTCATCGAGGGCATCGTCTGCGGGCTGGTCGGCGCCGCTCTGGCGGTGTTGCTCCTGTGGGCGGTCAAGATCACGGTGGTCGACACCTGGATCCAGGGGGCCGACAACGCGCTCACGCGCGATCAGGCGACCGCGGTCGCCTTCCCGCTGCTCGGGCTGATCCTCATCGTGTCGGGCGCGGTGGTGGGAGCACTGGGCAGCGGCATCACGCTGCGCCGCTTCCTGAAGGTCTGACACCAGGTCCGTGCTCCACCGGACCGCGGGAGCGCCGGCGAGTTCGGCGTCTATCATCGGTGAACCGACCGTGTCGCGACCCCACCGCCCATGAGCCCTCGCCGGGTCGTCTCCATCGTGGCAGCCGTCCTCGGCGTGCTGGTCGTCTTCGTCGCCGGCGTCATGGTGGGCGGGCATGCCCAGGCGCTCGGCCTCACCCAGCTCAAGGACCCGCTGCGCGGCCTGCTTCTCGGTGACAGCGGTGAGCAGCTCTCCAAGCAGGTGCTCGAGGTGCTGGAGGATCGCTACTACGTCGCCATCGACAGCTCCGCGCTCGAGCGCGCCTCCGCGCAGGGCATCGTCGATTCCCTCGAGGACCCCTACACCGACTACCTCGACCCGGACGAGTTGGACGCCCTGCGCCAGGAGCAGGAGAGCCTCGGCTACTCCGGCGTCGGACTGCAGGTGGCCGAGAAGGATTCGGCGATCGTCGTCACGAGCGTCTACCGCGACAGCCCGGCCGGCCGGGCCGAGATCCTCGTGGGCGACCGCCTGGTCTCGGTGGAGGGAAGGCCGACCAAGGGGCGCGATCTCGGCGCCGTCGTCGAGACCATCCGCGGCCCCGAGGGGACGCCGGTGCGCATCGGCGTGACCACCGGGTCGGGACCGCCGCGCGACCTCTCCCTGGTCCGGGCCCGCATCCGGGTGCCGTCGGTCGCCTCGAGGGTCGAGACGGTCAACGGCGAGCGCATCGGTTACGTGCGCCTCGTCCGGTTCACCCGGGGCTCCGGACGCGCGGTGCGCGACGCCGTCACCCGGCTGCGGGCCAAGAAGGTCGGTGGTCTCGTCCTCGATCTGCGCGGCGACGGCGGCGGCCTCGTGACCGAGGCGATCGGAGTGGCGGGCGTCTTCCTGGCCAAGGGGGCCACGGTCGTGGTCACGCAAGGGCTGCACTCGCCTCGCCGCGTCTTCCGCACCGATTCCGATCCGGTGGCGGAGGAGCTGCCGCTCACGGTCCTGGTCGATCGCGACAGCGCGAGCGCCAGCGAGATCGTCGCCGGGGCGCTGCGGGACTCGGTCCGGGCGCGCCTGATCGGCGAGCGCACCTTCGGCAAGGCGCTGGTCCAGAACGTGGTGCCGCTGCGCGACGGCGGAGCCCTGAAGCTGACCACCGCGCGCTACCTCACCCCCGCCGGCTTCAACCTCGCAGAGCGCGGCCTGCCCCCCGACGTGAAGATCGCCGACGATCCCGCGACCCCGAAGGACGAGGTCCTCCAGCGAGGGCTCGCCCTCGCGGCGGCAGGATGAGCCGCACGTCGCCGGCCGCGGTCCTGGTGGCCGAGCTCGTCTCCTCGGGCCGCGGGGCGGCGGCCCAGCCGGCCTTCGAGCCGGGCCCGCGGATCCCACTGGCCAAGAACGCCCGCGGGGGAGCAGCCGTGGGCGACCTGGTGACGGTCACGCTCAAGGGCCGGGGGGCCCGGGTGACGGCCATCCATGGCCCGGCGCGATCGCCGACCGCCGCTCTGCGCGCGCTCCTGGTCTCGGAGGATCTGTCGCGACCGTTCCCGCGGGCCGTGCTCGAGGAGGCCGAGGCCCTCGACGAGGGCGCAGTCGCGGACGACACCGGGCGCCGCGACCTGCGCGATCAGCGGGTGATCACCATCGACCCGGTCGGCGCCAAGGATCACGACGACGCCATCGCGATCGCCGATGAGAACGGTGGGGCGATGCGGATCTGGGTCCACATCGCCGACGTCGCCCGGTTCGTCGCGGCGGGAGGGCCCCTCGACCGCGAGGCGGCGCGCCGCGGATGCTCGGTCTATGTCCCGGGCATGGTGACCCCGATGCTGCCCCCGCGCCTGTCGTCCGATCTGTGCAGCCTGCGCCCCGGCGCCGATCGGGCCGCCGTCACGGTGGAGATGGTCGTCGATTCGCGCGGGGAGGTGGGGGAGACCCGGTTCTCGCGGTCGCTGATCCGTTCGGAGCGCCGGCTCACCTATGCCGATGCTGATCGGGTCATCGCCGGCGGTGGCCTCGGCGACGCGTCCATGGAGGCGGACATCCTGCGCGTGGCCGAGGTCGCGCGCCGCCTGCGCGCCCGCCGCATGGCGCGTGGCGCCCTGGAGGCCGACTCGGGCGAGCCGGTGGTCCGGTTCGAGGGCGACCGCGTGGCGGAGATGCATCTCGAGGGTCAGACCCCGGCCCACTCCCTCGTCGAGGAGTGCATGATCGCAGCCAACGAGGCGGTGGCCCGCCACCTCATCGCCCGCGGGCAGCCGACGGTGTTCCGCCACCACGAGGATCCCGCCCAAAGCCGCATCGAGACCCTCTACGAGCAGCTCGACGCGCTCGGGGTCGCCACCCCGCCGCTTCCCGACGGCAATCTCGGCGCGCCCGAGCGCAGGGCCGCCGCGGCGGCCGCTGCGTCGGCTGTCGCGCGGCACCTCGAGGCGGGTGGGCCGGGCGGCGGTGCCATGTGGACGCTCGTGCTGAGGACGCTCCGCCAGGCCCACTACTCGCCCTCCGAGGCCGGGCACTCCGGCCTCGCCAGTGCCGCCTACCTGCACTTCACCTCGCCGATCCGGCGCTATCCCGATCTGCTGGTCCACCGGGGCCTGCTCGACACACTCGGCCTCGGCGATCCGGGGCCGCAGGCGGCGGAGCTCGCCGAGCAGGCCGACCACAGCTCGGCCACCGAGCGCGAGGCATCCACCATCGAGCGCCGTGCCGACGACATCTGCGCGGCCTTCCTGCTGCAGGACCGCCTGGCCGGGACCGGCTGGGATCAACCGATCGAGGGGCGCGTGACCGGCCTCATCGACGCGGGGCTGTTCATCACCTTCGATGACGTCTACACCGGCTTCCTCCCCTCACGCCACCTCGAGGACGATCACTACCGCGCCGACCCGCTCGGTGTCGCGTTGATCGGCGATGCCCACGGGCGCCGGATCCGGGTCGGAGACACGTTGAGCGTGCGCGTGGTGCGCGTGGAGCCCCTGCGCGGCCGGATCCAGCTCGAGCCCGTCACGGCCGGGGGGCGGGGTGGGGCGGCTCCCCCGCGGCTCGGCTCGCGCGCCCGCCGTTCCCGCGCCGCCGCTCGACCGCGCTAACATCGCCGCCCCATGGCGACCGGCAAGAAAGCGGGAAAGGGCGACGAGCGCTACCGCGATGTGGCCCAGAACCGTCGCGCCCTGCACGAGTACGCGATCACCGACCGCTTCGAGGCCGGCATCGTGCTGCAGGGCAGCGAGGTGAAGGGGCTGCGCGAGAGCGGCGCCACCATCAGCGACGCCTACGTGCAGATCCGCAACGGCGAGGCCTGGCTGATCGGGGCGCACTTCTCCGACTACGAGAACGCGGGCTACGCCGGACACGACCCGCGGCGCACCCGCAAGCTGCTCCTGCACCGCAAGGAGATCGAGAGGATCGGTGCGGCGCTGGCCGAGAAGGGCCTCTCCCTGGTACCGCTGCGCCTCTACTTCAAGGAGGGCCGCGCCAAGATCGAGCTGGGCCTCGGCCGCGGCAAGACCCTCTACGACAAGCGGCGCACGATCGCCGAGCGCGACGCCAAGCGTGATGCCGACCGCGCCGTCAAGGCCGTGCGCCGGCGCTAGAGGATCAAGCGCAGGTTGGAGACCTTCATGGTCACCTTCAGGTTGTGCCCTCCGCGCCACGGCTTGGGCACGGCGCTCTGTATGCCGAAGCGCAGATAGCGCGTGCGGGCCATCCCGCGCATGCCCTTCAGGCTCAGGCGCACGAGCTGCTTGCGGTTCCCGACGGCGACCTTGGTGGCGTTCTTATAGTGGCCCCCCGGGGTCACGATGAGGTGGAACGCCTGGTCGGCCGGCGGGCGCTTCGTGATCTCGGCGGTGAACTCCAGGTAGCGGTAGCGAGACCAGTTGCTGAGGGCCTTGCCGGCCCTGGAGCGCCTGCCGGTCGGGTAGTGGGCGTCGACCGAGGGCGAGACGCCCCCGCGGTAGCGCACCTCGTCGCCGTTCGGGCGGTAGCGGCGCCCGATCGTCATCGTGATCCGCTGGCCCCGGGTACGCGCCTTCGCCGGGGCGATCCGGCCCGAGAAGCGGGTGAGGCCGTTGGCGCGGATGACCGGGTCCGAGGGCCAGAGGGGCATCGGCGGTGTCGCGACCCGGATCGCCCCCGGCTGGGCGAGCGTCGCCGCGTCGATCGACACCTGCGTGGGGTCGATCGCGCCGACCGGATCGCGGCTGACGGTGAGGGTTCCGGGGCTCGGGCTGACGTTGGGGAGCCTCCAGGAGCCCTTCGCGTCGGTGACCGTCGAGAAGGTTCCGAATCGGACCACCGCGCCCTCGACAGGCTTGCCCGCGAGTCCGGATGAGCGCTTCGCGCCTCGTCGCGAACGGCTGGACGAGGATCTGCTGAAGACCACCCTGCCCTGCAGGGTGGGGAGCGGGACGGAGGACAGACGGGCCAGCACGGCGCGCCGTGCGCCGTCCACGGCCGCGGGGTCGGTCTGGACCACCGGCAGATAGGCCGGCCGGCCGTCGTCGGCGCAGCCCGCCTTGCGCCCTCCCTCCGAGCGGCCGGTGTACGGCGTGCTCACGCCCTCCATCACCTGGGCGTAGAAGGCGGGGTCGGCCGCCTGGAGCACGCGCAGCAGACTGTTGTCCTCGGTGCCGTCGCGCAGCGCCTCGAGGCGCAGGCTGCCGATGGCGGGGTCAGAGGGGTCTCCCGTGGGGTAGATGAGGCTCGCCTCGCCGTTCCCACCCACCGCGCCGCCGGGGCGGCAGGTGTCGGCGGCCCGGGTGTGGCTGAGGTACCACGGGTCGTCGAACGGGTTGTGGTAGTTCTGCCCGCCCCAGTTGTTGAGACCCCAGTAGTAGAAGCCCTCGACGCCCTCCTTGGCCGCGAGCCACCCCATCACGCGCGGCTCGGTGGTGGGCTTGTCGATCAGGACGTTCGTCGTGTAGCGCTGCGTGTCGCTGCCGTAGGTGTACCACCACACCCGCTTGCCCTGGGCGCGCACGCTCGCCACGCCCTTGCGCACCTTGAAGAGGTCCCAGATCGGGGGCGCCCAGATGTTGACCGACCCGCCGATCGCCTTCAAGGCCTCCGGGTGGGGGGCTTCGGTGGCGAGCACCGGGATACGGGGGCTCGCCGTGGCGAGCTGGGCGGCCGCGCGGTTGAGGTGGGCGTAGGTCTTGGCGTTCGGCTCGTCCACCGGCAGGGCGAAGGTGCGTCCTGAGATCGGCGCGAATGCGGCGGCGAAGTCCCTGGCCGCCATCCGGCGCCTGCCCTCCTGGGTGAAGGCGCGGTCCTGGCCCCCGGCCTCCGGGAAGTTCGGCAGGAAGGGCACCTCGACGGCCGGGAAGCCCCGAGCGAAGAAGGCGTTGAGGTTGGTGCGGCGCGCGGTGCCGAAGGGGCTGTCGGAGTAGTCGAGTGCCCAGCTGGCCGGATCGACCTTGGGGGCGGTGGACGGCGGCTTGCCGGGACTGACTCCCCGGGCTCGCAGCATCGGCAGAAGCCTGTCGTACACCCCTGACACGAAGCGGGGGTCGTCCTCGCTCACGCCCGACGCCTTCGCGAGCTGGATCTGGTTGAGCCGGGCCACGATCGTGTAGCCGTCGCGGCTCGCGGTCACGGGAGCGACCTCCACCGACAGTGGCACCACACCCGCGGGACCGAGGTCGAGGCTCCCGTCGTAGCGCCCGGCCGACGCGTCGGCCGGAACGTGCACCAGGGCGTACACACTGGTCGTCTCGCCCGCCGGGACCGCGATGGGGCCGGTGATCGGGTGCAGAGGATCGGGGTAGCGGCCGTCTCCCACCAGGGCGTCCACACCGGTGGAGACCCGGTGCAGCTGCACGTAGCCGACGCGGAACAGCTCGACCGCGCTGGCGGGGATCGTGCCCGGACCGGTCAGGTCGCTGGCCGAGGGAGTGATCACGAGCGGCGCGTCGGAGCGGATTGCGACAAGCGCTCCCTCGTACTCGTCGCGGGCGGCACCGATCACCGGCCCGGCCGCGGCGTCGCTCGGCCGCGCGCTCGAGGGGAACACCGTTTCGCCGGGGGTGGCCGGCCACGTCTCCACCGAGGCCGACGCGATCGTCGGGGCGGCGGCGGTCGCGAGGGTCGCGGCAAGGCAGGCGAGGGCGAGGCGGCGCACGTGGAGTCCCTTCCGGTCGGCGTCCCCCTAATGATCGACCGCCCCGCCCATCCACCTGAGGCTGAGAGGGCAGGCTCATCCTGAATCGGGCTCTCAGGCGGCGGTCAGCGGTCCTCCGCCACGATCAGGTGGATGCCGACGGCCCCGTGGGCGCCGAGGGTCGAGATCTTCTCGATGTCGGACGTCCGGCTCGGCCCCGAGACGAGCGACACGGCCGAGGGTCGCCGCCGCCCTGGAGCGAAGGTCTCGGCGAGAGCCTCCCCGAGGCTCCACCGGATCCGCGACGCGGCCAGGATCGGCAGGTGGAACATGCTCACCACGTCGATCGAGCGCCCGTGGGCCGGCCCGGTCTCCAGCACGAGGGTGCCGCGTTCGGCGACGCCGAGTGTGGGCACGGTCACTCCCATCGTGCGAAACGGCCCCTCCAGCCCGAGCAGCTCGCGCCACCCCTGTCCGCGCCCCTCCGGCCACGGCAGCACCTCGATGCCGGCGGCGGAGAGGGCGTCCGGCACTCCGAGCTCGTCCAGCAGCGGGTCGCTCGCCACCAGGGCCCGCGCCACGTCCCACGTGCGCGCCCGCTCGACCGCGGCGTCGGCGACCGACGCCGCGGGGTGGGAGGCCCCGCTCCCGCGCCGCTTGGTGATCCCGCCGATCACCCCGTCGATCAGGTCTATCTCGGCGGCCACTGAGTGGGGAGGTCGCGTTGGTCGGTCCAGGGAGAGCCGGGGCCCGGCAGCCGGCGCGCCCAGCCCCGGCGACCCACCAGACGCAGGCCCACGCGGGCCGCTCGGCGGGTCAGGGCGTAGGTGAGGGGATGGCGCCAGGCGTGGCTCCAGAGCCGGAAGCGGAGGCGGTCACGCCGGTGCTCCGGCGTCGCGACCCGTGCGCGGACCTTGACGAGCAGGTCGTGAAGGGGGATCCCCGCGGGGCACGCCTCGTGGCAGGAGCCGCAGAGCGACGACAGGAACGGCAGCTCGCTCGAGCGCTCGCCCTTGATGCCCTCCAGGAGCGGCGTCAGCACCGCGCCGATCGGGCCGGAGTACGGCGATCCGTACGCCTGGCCGCCGACGCTGCGCCACATCGGGCAGGAGTAGAGGCAGGCGCCGCAGCGGATGCAGTCGAGCGCCTCCTCGAACTCGGTCCCGCGCAGGGCCGAGCGTCCGCCGTCGAGGATCACGAGGTGGAACTCCTCGGGCCCGTCGGCCTCGTCGTCGGCCCGGGGGCCGGTGATGAGGTTGACGTAGGTGGCGGCGTCGTCGCCGATGGCCGCCATCGGCAGGATCTGCAGGATGTGAGCGGCCTCCTCCCAGTTCTCGACGATCCGCTCCATGCCCATCACGGCCACGTGGATGCGCGGCAGGGCCGTCACCAGGCGTCCGTTGCCCTCGTTCTCGACCACGCAGATGGTGCCCGTCTCGGCCACGGCGAGGTTCACCCCCGAGACGCCGATGTCGGCACCGGCGAACACCTCCCTCAGGCGCACGCGGGCGTGGGCGACGAGCGCCTCGCGGTCGGAGGGCAGCTCCTGGCCGCTCTCCGACATGAAGAGCTCGCGCACCTGAGCCTTGTTCAGATGGACGGCGGGGGCGATGATGTGGCTCGGATGCTGGCCGGCGAGCTGGAGGATCCACTCGCCCAGATCGGTCTCGACCACCCGTAGGTCCGCGTCCTCGAGCGCCTCGTTGAGCTTGATCTCCTCGGTGGCCATCGATTTCGACTTGGCGACCAGGGTCGCCCCGCGCGCGGCGGCGAGATCGGTGATGTACCGGCAGGCGGCATCCGAGTCGGACACCCGCGCCACGTGGCCGCCGGCCTCACGGATGCGCGCCTCGAGCGTGTCGAGCAGCTCGGGGAGCATCCCCACGTTGCGACGCCGGATCTCGCGCGTCCGCAGCCGCATCTCAGCGAAGGGCTGCTCCGCCCCGACTCGTTCCCGCCCGGCGGCCCAGCTCGCTGCGGCCGTGCGCAGGTTGCCACCCAGCTCGGTGTCGGCGAGGGCCTCGCGGGTCCGCTCGCGCAGCGGCGCGTCGGCGTCCGGGTAGACGACGGGGCGCTCGGGCCCGGGGGCGCTCATTCGGCCAGGACCTCGGCCAGATGCCTCACGCGCAGGGGGATACCGCATCTCCGCGCCCGGCCGGCGATGTGCAGCAGGCACGACAGGTCGCAGGCCACGAGCTCGCCGGCTCCGGCCGCTGCCGCGTTGCGGGCCTTCTCCTCGCCGAGCCGGCCGGAGACCTCCGGGAAGTTGACGCTGAACGTCCCGCCGAAGCCGCAGCAGACGTCGGTCTGCTCCATCTCGCGCAGCTCCATGCCCTCCACGCCCGCGATCACCGCGCGCGCGCTCTCGCGCTCTCCCAGTAGGCGCAGCATGTGGCACGAGTCGTGATGGGTGACCGAGCCCGATCCGCTCGGCTTGGGCCGCAGGTCGTGACGGGCGAGGAACTGGGTCAGCTCGAGCGTGCGGTCGGCCATCTCCTTGGCCTCGGCCTCCTCCGGCTGTCCGGCGAAGAGCTCGGCGTACCCGTGGCAGACCATCGCGGCGCACGATCCTGAGGGCACCACGATCGGGTCGTCGCCGCGGAACGCGCGCATCGCCTGGCGGGCCACGGGGCGCGCCTGCTCCGGGTGCCCCGAGCTCCACCCGGGCTGGCCGCAGCATGTCTGGCGGCGCGGCACGACCACCTCGACCCCCGTCCGCTCCAGAACCGTGCGCGTCGCCCGGGCCACCGATGGAGCCGCCAGATCGGACAGACAGGTCCGCATGAGCATCACGCGCATCCGGAGATCGTAGTGGACGCCCACCTCGGGGTCGGGGTGACCGCCTCGCACCCGGGTGCTAACCTCGGTGGGCAACACGGGCCCGATCCAGTTTCGACGGAGCGGTACCGCATCGGTAAGCGAGCCGCGGACCCGGTGGACCGCGTTAAAAACCGGGAAACAATGGAGCTGCGGAGAACTCTCCCAAGCTCGCTCTCGCTGCCTAAACAGCAGTAACTGAGGGCCATCGGCCTCTCTTCGGATCGTGAGGGAGATCACCGGTGTCAACTAGCGATCCTGGCTCCAATGCAACGGCACTCGGCGGCGGAGCGAGACACTAGGAGAGCCTGGCGGGGAGGCGGTTGGTCGCCGGTGACGCCCCTCGCGAGATCCTCACTGACGACTGCGCTCGGAGAAGCCGATGAGGCAACGCTTTCGGACGCCGGGGCAGTGCCGGCCGGGTCCACTGCACTACCTCGGGAGTCGGTTCGGCGGTAGGTCGCCGAGCCGGCTCCCGAGGTCGTTCTGAGGCGGGCCGGACGCGAGCGGTCGCGCTCACCGGTCCGGGATGGCGAGCCGGTGCGTGGCGGCGATTCCGGCCTCGTGCTCCTCCCGGACTCCGGCTGCCGCCGCGAACTCGGCCCAGCGGACCACGGCGTCGCGGACCTCGTCGAGGATGGTGTCGGCCCGCCCACGCTTCATCGTCGCGATCCGCGCGCACGCGCGCAGATCCTCGCCGGTGAACTCGTCCCGCCTTCCCGCGATCGACATCTGGTGGCGGGCCGTCCAGCGCCCGTGCGGGTTGAACGCGTAGGTCAGATCGAAGGCGGGCGCCAGCGACCAGTGTCCGCGACGGTCCATCAGGAACGCGATGTTCTTGACGTGATCGTCCTGGTTGCGGGCGACCACGTTGAAGGCCATCCGGCGGTACTGCTCCTCGATCGTCGCCATCGGCAGCCCGAGGCGCCTGATCGCGAGGAACGCCTCCTCGTAGGAGTGGGCGAGCGGATCGTTGTAGTCGAGGTGTGCGATCGCGCCGAGCGACTGCATGTGGAGCTTGTCGCCGAGCGGCGTGCGGTCGAAGCGGCGGGTCATGAAGTGGCGGCGCTCGCCCTCCTCGAGCAGGCGGGTCTCGGTCATCTCGATCCCCGCCGCCTGCGCCATCAGCGAATAGGCGAACTCGATCGCCCCGAAGCCGAGCGGATCATCGAGCGCCTCCTTGTCGCGGTTGCCGCTCACCCCGTCGAACTTGAGCAGCCAGTGCTCGAAGCCCTCGGGGGCCTCTGCCTGGCCGGAGCGCACCTCGTCGGTGCGGCGATTCCACACGATCACCGCCTTCGCGCGCGCCCCTCCCGCGGAGGTGCCGACCCGCAGGATCTCGGCCATCGCCCGCTCGCGCTCGTCCGCCTCGAAGGAGGTCTCGAGGTGGCCGCGGCGGCTGAGCACCTCCGAGGCCAGCTCGACGAGGGCGTCGAGATGCAGCCGCTCGGCCCGGCTGGAGCGAGGCCCGAGCGCCGGGGCGAACTCGAGCGCCCCCATGCCGCGGCTGCCCACGTAGCAGAGGCGCTCGACGGCACTGAACCCTGCGGGATCCCTGCCTTGGTCGGCGAGCCAGGTGTCGATCAGGCGGTCGCCGAAGCGATCGGGCAGCGAGTCGGCGAGCATCCCGGGTAGGCCACGGAAGGCCTGTGCGGGTAGTTCCGGGAAACGATGGACGCGATTCGAGAGCGGCATCTCGAGCGGCGCCACCTGGATCCCGCTTCCGACGAAGGCCGGGTCGTACTGGAACGAGGCGTGGGTGTCGCCGTCCTCGAGCGAGACGGCGCCGATCTGCGATCCCCACAGCGTGACGCCGGCGACGGTGGTCATCGGCGCGTCTCGTCCCCCCAGTGCCACTCGGGCGGCGGTTTCGCTGCGGCATCGGGGTCGGTGGCCTCGCCCGCGCCGGAGGCACGGCGGCGCCGTCGGCCCGCCAGCTTCAGGCGCTCGATCGGGCTTGCGGCCGGCTCGGGGATCGCCAGCTCGAGACCCTCGAGGAGCTCGAGCGCGCGCAGCACGCGGATCGTGTTGGCGAGCGTGGTCCCTCCTCCACCCTCGAGCCGCTTCAGGGTGCTGATGCCGACGCCCGCCTGGTCGGCCAGGTGCTGCTGGGTCACGTTCCGCTCCAGGCGGGTCCGCTCGAGCCGGGAGCCGAGTTCGGCGAGCACCGCATCGTCGGTGGTGAGCGAGTCGATCCGCAGAGAAGTTCCTTTTCGATCTCTTATCGCGGAAAAGCTCCGTGACAATTCACTAGTGATCTATACCAGAGGTCTTTCGCTACATCAATAATAGATGACAAAGCATCCACAGGAGTACGATGCACGGTTAACGGATCGAAGATCGACCATCACGTCCCCGGCGGGGCCGGCGGACGCCGCATCGGGTTCAGCGCCCTCCGCCGTGGAAGTAGGTGATGTCCCGATCGGGCGGGTTGATCTCGGTCTGGCGCCGCTCCTCGAGCCTTTCGGCCCACCCCTCGGAGATCACCGGCCAGCGATCCAGGACGTCCCGGTGGCGCAGGAACCAGAGGAGCTCGGGCCGGGCCCGGTCCCGCGCGGTATGGAACGTGTCGTCCACGAAGGCCTCGGCCACGCGCCGAGTATCCGGGCGCCCGTCGCTATCGACAAGAGCATCGGCGTGACGCGCGGGCCTGCGGCGCGCCGATGCCGGGCGGGCCTCGCCGGTCAGGGGTACCGTCGGTGGATGCTCGCAGGCCGCTTCCGGGCAGCGCTCGCAATCCTCGCCCTCTCCGCGTCGGTCGCCGTCGGCGCGCCCGGTCTGCGGACGGCGACCCCCGCCGACGACGGGGCGCACCCCGGACCCGGCGAGCGCACGGAGTGGTGGTTCGTGAGCGCAATCGATCCGGATCAGGACTTCGCCGTGGCGGCGGCTCTGGGGGCCGCCTTCCCGAGCAACCCTCCCGCGGCGGTTGTCTTCCTCTACCTCCCCGATGGGAGCGTGCACACCGTCGCGGCACCTCGTGCCCTCGCGATCACCCCCTCCACGACGCGCGCCGACGTGCGGTTGGGCCCCGACCGCCTCTGGGCGCCGCATCCGGGTGTCACGCGCGTGCGCATCGACATGCCCGCGGGTATCTCGTTGCACGGTGGTCCGCCGGGCCCGGTGAGCATCGACCTGACCCTGCGCGCGACGGTCCCGGGATTCACCGCCGGCCCCCTCCGGCTTCCCGAGGGGCAGGACCTCTCGTGGACCGTCGGGGCGCCGGCGGCGCGGGTCTCGGGTGTGGTGCGGGTGGGAGCGCGGACCATCCGCCTTTCGGACGTCGTCGGCTACCACGACCACAACTACGGCGAGTTCGACCTGGCCGACGACGCACACGGCGGGTGGGACTGGAGCCAGATCCACCTGCCCGGGGGGCGCAGCCTGGTGAGCGGCATCGTCCGCCCTGCCGAACCCTTCCCCCGCGACGGGGTGATGGTGCTCTCCGACGCTCGTCGGCGGCTCGCCTCCGCGCGGGCACAGGACGTGACCATCCGCCGCACGCGCTGGTCGCGCGTGGGCCCGCACGCATATCCGCGGGAGCTGATCATGGACGCGCGACTCAGCGACGGCTGGAGCGCCCGCGTGCGATACCGCGCCCGACGCGCCGCGCCGCTCGGCTTCCGTCTGGACGGCGCGAGCGCCCTCGTCGAGGTCGAGGCCCGCGCCTCAGGGGAGCTGCGGCGCGGTGGGCGCGTCGTGTCGCGTTGGGCCGACGCGCCGGGCTTCTACGAGTACGAGTCGACGCCGATCACCCGTCAGCGCGACGCCGCACCGGGAAGCGCAGCGTGGGCCGGTCGGCTGGTGACGGCGGCCGCGAGGGCCCTCACCCCCCGAGAAGGTGCTCCCTGAACCACTCGGTGGCGGCGCCCGCCGCGCCGTCGAAGCCCGCCACGTAGGCGTCGAAGTGCCCGCCCGGCAGGATCACCAACCGCTTGGGCTCATGCGCTCGCTCGAAGGCCTCGATCGCCAGGTCCGAGACCGTGAGGTGATCGCCCTTGGCGGCGATGATCATGAGCGGAGTCGGTGAGACGTAGCCGACATACGCCCCGGGCTCGTACTCCCAGAACATCTCCACGCTGCGCAAGGTCACCTCGTTCCGCCACGAGGGCGCCCGCGTCGCGCCGGTCTCGGTGAACCAGGTGTACGAGTCGGGCGTCGGCAGGGCCGAGGGCGCCATCGGGTCCTCGTCCACCACGGGGATCATCGCCGGCGGCTCGCCGGCGTAGCGCCTCGCGCGATCGTCGTCGAACATCCCGCCGACGGGCGCGATGAAGTCGGCCCTCACGATCCTGCGGGCGTTGCGGTGCCCGCTGATCAGGGGCACCTGGCCCACGACGCACTTCACGCGACGGTCGATCGCCCCCACCACCAGGACGTGGCCGCCCGAGTAGCTCGAGCCCCAGATGCCGATCCGGTCCGCGTTGACCTCGTCCAGCGTGCTCGCGTAGCTGATCGCGTGGCGGTAGTCGCGGACCTGCTCCCAGGGGTCGATCTCCTGGCGGGGCCCGCCGTCGCTGGCGCCGAAGTTGCGATTGTCGAACACGACGGCACCGAGGCCGACTGCCGCGAAGGCCTCTGCGAAGCGGTCGAGGTACATCTCCTTGACCGCCGAGAAGCCGTGGGCCATCACGATCGTCGGCACCGGTCCGCTCGCCCCGTCGGGGATGTAGTGCCATCCCCGCAGTGTCACGCCCTCGGCGTCGAAGTCGATGTCGCGTCGCATGGGTTCTCGTCCGTCCGGGGTGGCCGGCGAGCGCGCGACTGCGCTCCCCGGCTTGGGAATGACCCTATGGCCGCTCCGGGGGTGCCGACAACCGCTTTCGCAACCCGCAGCGCCTGCCGCGGCCACTATGGTCGCCGGCGTGTCCCGCGCCCGAGCCCCCCTGATCCTCCTGCCGCCCTCCGAGGGCAAGGCCACGGGAGGCGCCCCTCGGGGGCACCGGGGCGCCGAGCTGGCTTTTCCCGAGCTCGACCCCGCCCGCAGGGCGGTGCGCGACGCGGCGCGGCGGGAGATCGCCGGGGGCGACGTCGCAGCGGGCCGCCTTCTCGGGGTCGGCGGGCGCCATCTGACCCGGGCGCTGACCGAGTGGGACGAGCTGGACGACGGGCCCGTCATGGCGGCGGGGCTGCGCTACAACGGCGTCGTCTGGACCGCCCTCGACCTCACCACCCTCGACCGCGCCGGTCGCCGGCGCCTGGACCAGCGGGTGCTCGTGCCCTCCGGCCTCTGGGGCCTCGTCGCGGCATCGGATCCGATCCCGGCCTATCGCCTCAAGATGGGGGTGAGGGTCCCCCCGATCGGTTCGCTCGCCGCGTTCTGGCGACCGCTGATCACGCCGATCATCGACCGCCGCGCGGCCGGCGGGTGGATCATCGATCTGCTCCCGGCAGAGCACGCCTCGGCGATCGACACCGGCGCCCTCGCCGACTCCCGCCTTCTCAGCGTGACCCTGCTCGAGGGGGGCGGCCCCGGCCCACGCCGGGTGATCGGCCATGCGGGCAAGGCGCTGAAGGGCCGTCTGGCCCGCGCGATCATCGAGGCCGACGCGAGGACGCCGCGGGCCGTGGCGGCCCTGGCCGTGCCGGGTCTGCGCTGCGTGGGGGCGGTTCCGGCGCCCCGGGGCGCGGCCATCGCCTTCGAGGGCGTGCCCGACACCTAGCATCGCGCCTCGGCCCAGGCGGCGAAGGCCCGTCCACGTCGATTATGCTTGGGCCATGAACATCATCATCTCCGGCGGCGGCATGGTGGGCATGACCCTCGCCCACCTCCTCCGCCTGCGGGGCTTCTCTCCGGTCGTGATCGAGCGGATGCCCGAGGGCCACTACGTGCCGCGTGGCTACATGCTCGGCTTCCAAGGCTACGAGCCGCTGGAGGAGGTCGGCGTCTACGAGGAGGTCCGCTCGGCGGGCCGCCCGATCGCGCCGCGTCCCGATCAACCTCCGGTGGCGGTCGCCGTCCGCTTCGGCGCGCTGATCGAAGCCCTCGCCCGCGACCTGCCGATCGTCTATGAGCACACCGTCGTCGAGTTGCTGCGCGACGGTGACGACCGAGTGGTCGGCGTCGTCGCCGAGGGCCCGGACGGGCGGGTCAACATGGAGGCGGACCTCGTCGTCGCGTGCGATGGCGTCGGCTCGCCCGTGCGGCAGATGGCCGGCATCGAGGCCCGGGTGGAGCCGCTGGCCGAGGGGTCGCTCGGCTTCATGAGCCCCACCCCGACGAGCACCTCGTTCGCCATGGCCTATCTGTCCAACGGCGGCCATATCGGCGTGCTGAGCTGGTTCGAGGGCTCGGCCGGATGGCGGAGCATCCCCAAGGTCGGCGCCCAGGCGGCGCTCGCGCCCGGGCTGGACGCCGTCAAGAAGATGTTCATCGAGCTGCTGCCCGAATCGGCGGAGGGCGTCTCCGCCCTCACCTCGATGGATCAGGTGCGCTACTCGGAGCTTCAGCTCCTGAGCTGCCAGCAGTGGTGGATCCCGGGTCTCGTGATCATCGGCGATGCGGCGCACTTCTTCGGCCCCGAGACCGGAGTGAGCTCGGGTATCGGCCTCGGTGACGCCCATGCGCTCGCCCAGGCGGTGATGCAGAACCCGACCGACCCCGACGCCGCCTGCCGCAGCTACGAGTTGTGGCGCCTGCCGGTGGTCCGCCCCTACGAGGCGATGGATCCGAGCCGCTCGCGTCTGGCGCCCGAGGCCATCCCGGTCGGGACCCCCGCGGAGCGCTGGCCTCCCGAGGGGTGAAGGCTCAGAGGCCGAGCCGGGGCATGTAGGACGCGGGATAGCGCTCCCCGGCGGCGGCACCGGGCGGCGCGAGCGCATCGATGGCCGCGAGATCGTCCGGATCGAGCGCCACGCCGAGCGCCTGGAGGTTTCGCTCCACGTGCTCCGCGCGGCTGGTTCCGACAAGGGGGATGACGTCCTCGCCCTGCGCGAGGACCCAGGCGATCGCCAGCGCGGCGACGTCCACGCCGCGGTCGGCGGCCATCGCGGAGAGCCGGGCGACGAGCTCCAGGTTGCGGATCAGATTCTCCCCCTGGAAGCGCGGAACCTGGCGGCGCCAGTCGTCGTCGGCGAGGTCGTCGGCGGAGCGGATGCGGCCTCCCAGCAGGCCCCGGGAGAGCGGGCTGTAGGCCACGTAGGCGATACCGAGCTCGCGCGTGACCGGGAGCACGTCGCGCTCCGGCTCGCGACTGAGCAGGGAGTACTCGCTCTGCAGAGCGGCGATCGGGTGCACGGCGTGAGCGCGGCGGATGGTGTCGGGGCCCGCCTCGGAGAGGCCGATGTAGCGGACCTTGCCGGCCTCCACCAGGCGGCTCATGGCACCCACGGACTCCTCGATCGGCACCTCGGAATCGACCCGGTGCAGGTAGTAGAGGTCGATGTGGTCGGTGCCGAGGCGGGCGAGGCTCGCATCGGCCGCGGAGCGCAGGTAGTCCGGGGCGCCGCGGCTCGACTTGGTGGCGAGCACCGCGCGCTCGCGCCGGTCGGCGATCGCGCGCCCCACCATCTGCTCGTTGCTCCCGTTCCCGTAGACCTCGGCCGTGTCGATGAGGGTCAGCCCGAGCTCGAGGGCCCGCTGGACGGTGCGGATGCCCACGGTTTCCTCGGCGGAGCCGTAGTAACCGGCGAAGCTCATCGCGCCGAAGGCGATCGGGCCGACCGTGGGTCCGCCTGCACCGAGCGTTCGCGGGGTCATGCCGCCTCCTGGCGTCGGGATCGACCTCACACTATCCGCGCCCGACCGGCCACCGCCCCGGCGCATCCGCCTGGGCGTGCGATCGCATAGAGGACTCTCACGAACGCCGTTGCCGTCGGCCTCTGCGCGGGCGATCGTGATGGCGTGCCCGCAGTGATGCTCATCCCGACGCTCCTCGTCTCGGCCCTCCTCACGCTCGCCGCCGGCGCTCCGGCCCTGGCGGCACCCGCCCCCCGGCCGGCGGCCTCGCCCGGCCACACTGAGATGGTGGTCGGCGGCGCCCCCGTGACCGACGGCTCCTGGCCGTCGATCGTGGCGCTGGTACCCACCGGGGCTGCCCCCGAGCTCAGCGCGTTCTGCGGTGGGACGCTCATCGCGCCGACGGTGGTGCTCACCGCCGCGCACTGCGTGCTCGAGGTCTCCGGCCGCCAGAGGTCCGCACGGGCGATCGAGGCCGTCATCGGTGCGGAGAACCTCCTCGCACCCGACGAGCGCATCGTCGTCGCCGAGATCCGCTCCCACCCGGGGTATCGGACGGAGGGGGACGGCCCCGACGCCGCTCTGCTCATCCTCTCGCGCGCCAGCGGCGCCCCGGTCGCCGCCTACGCCCTTCCCGCCCAGGACCCCGACCTCGAGCGCACGGGGCAGATCGCCGGGTGGGGGGAGGACGGAGAGGACACGGGCGTCTACCCGACGCGGCTGATCGGTGCCCCGGTCACCATCTTCTCGCGGTCTCGCTGTCGCGCGATGCTCGGCGAGTCGTTCCACCGTGGATCCGCATTGTGCGCGGGTCGGGCGGGGGGCGGCGTGGACACCTGCTCCGGCGACAGCGGCGGCCCGCTTCGCGACGCGACCGGCCTCCTCGTGGGCATCACCAGCTGGGGCGTCGGATGCGGGCGGCCAGGGCTGCCCGGCGTCTACACGCGGGTCAGTGCCGTCTCCAAGTGGATCGCCCGCGCATCGGCGGCGCCGGCTGCGACCGCCCGCTCCCGGGCGCCCAGGGTGCGCGCGCTCTCGGCCCGCTCGCGGCCCGGAGCGGTGGCCCACCTGCGCTACCGCCTGCTTGGGCGTGGCCAGGCCACCCGGGAGGCGATCGTCGTCCGCTCCGGCCGGCGCGTGATCGCCCGCATCCGGACCGACGTCGGCCCGGCGCGGGCCGGCCTCGAGTACCGGGTCGCCTGGAGGGTTCCGAGCAACCTGGCGCCGTCCGCCCGACTACGGTTCTGCGTCGCGACCCGCGTCGTCGCAGGTCCGGGTGGAGTGCCGTCGTGCGCCCCGCTGCGCCTCAGCCGAGCCTAGGCCGGTCCGCCCGCCGCATCGCGGCGATCACCTCGTCCACGCTCGGTCGGTCCTCCGGCCCGCGCCCGCGGTGGACCCAGGCGAGACGGCCCTCCCAGTCGAGGATCGCGTCGCCCCCCTGCTGGAGGACGTCGTCGGCGGGATCGGGTCGCTCGAGCCGGCGCCCGCGCAGCAGGAGCGCGGCATACCGGCGCCAGACGCGGGGGTCGAGCCAGACTCTCCGCCGACTGAGCCGTCCCAGGCCGAGCGCCGCATAGGCGATCCGATCCGGATCGCACAGCACGACCACCTCGGCCTGGACGGTCGGGACGAAGGGGCGGATGGAGGACGGCGAGGCAGCCGCCACGATGACGATCCTCCCAGCGATCTCCGACGATCGTTCAGCGACCTCGACGAGGTGCTCGCGGCAGGGCAGTCACGCGAGGTGGCGGAGGAATATCAGGAGCGCGGCCCGTCCGCGCAGGTCCGAAAGCGACATCGTTCGCTCGTCGGCCCCCGTGAGGGGGAGTTCGGGGAAGGGGTCTCCGATACGCATAGCCGCACATTGCCACAAGCTCGGGCGTTTCTCCCGCATATCGGCGTTTTTCGTGTGGCCCGTCCCGCTCTGCGGCCCCACGGACCGCCGACCCGGAACCGTCCGCGCAACACCCCCCGCAGAGCCGTTCTTACGCCGCGATTCGGCAGAGAACCCCCTTGCGGCGGCGATTTCGTCCGGGCGCGCTGCTAAGTTGGCGCCGCGGGCGGGCCTGCTCCCGCACACTTCGATCCAGGGGGTCTGCAGTGAACAAGACCGAGTTCGTGGCCAAGGTGGCCGCCAAGGGTGACATGAGCGGTGCCGAGGCCGGACGCGCCGTCGCCGCTGTGCTTGACGTGATTCAGGATGCCCTCAAGGGTGGAGAGGACGTCGCCTTCGCCGGCTTCGGGAAGTTCTCCGTCTCGGCGCGGGCCGCTCGGACCGGGGTGAACCCCCAGGATCCCAGCAAGAAGGTCCAGATCCCGGCGCGCACGGTGCCGCGTTTCACCCCGGGCGCCGTCCTCAAGGAGGCTGTCGCGTCGGGTAACAAGATCAAGTAGAACGCCGCACCGACGTGGGCTCTCGGGGCGCGCGGCCCGCATACACGGGTCGCGCGCGCCGTCACCTGCGGCGACCCGTTTGAGGGTGTCATGAGCGTCCGCGACGAGGTCATCCGGGCGGGCGCTGCCGCGCGAGCGGCGCATCCCGGTCTGGCGTCCGCCGGACCGGCGGCCGTGGCGGCCGCCCTTCGCGCGATCGCAGAGGGATTGGGCGAGCGCGCAGAGTCGGTGCTGGCCGCGAACGCGCGCGATGTCGCCGCCGCCGACGGCCGGCTCGCGCCGGCGCTGATCGATCGTCTGCGCCTGGACCGGCCGCGCCTGGCGGCGATGGCCGCTCAGATCGAGGCGCTCGCCGAGCTCGAGGATATTCGGGACCCGCCGGGGGCCCGTGAGCTGCCGGGGGGTCTCTCGGTGCGCGAACGCCGGCGCCCGGTCGGGGTGATCGGCGCCAACTACGAGGCCCGGCCCAACGTCACGGTGGACGTGGCATCCCAGCTCATCAAGTCGCGCAACGCCGGCGTGCTGCGCACGGGCGCAGCGGCGCTCGGCTCGGCGATCGCCCTCCGGGACGAGGTGATCGCCCCCGCGATCGCCGCGGCGGGCCTCGATCCGGACGTCGTCCAGATCGTGCGCTCGCCGGAGCGCGATGCGGCGCGGGCGTTGGTGTCGCTGCCCGATCTGATCCCTCTGGTGATCCTCCGCGGGAGCGGCCGGACGACCTCGGCCCTCGCGGGCGAGGCCGCGTCACATGGCGTGCGGACGCTCGCCCACGCGGAAGGAGGTGGCGTGCTCTATCTCGATGGCGGCGCCGATCGCGGCCGCGCGCTCGCGCTGGTGGAGCGGAGCCTCGACCGGCTCGGGGTCTGCAACCGCCTCAACCTCCTGCTCATCGCCGAGAGCCGCTGGGACGACCTGACGGCGCCGGTCCTCGAGGTGCTGGGGCGCCTCGGCGTGCGCGCCAGCCTTCCACCCCACGGGCACCCGCTCGGGCACGAATGGGCTCTCGACGACGGCAACGAGGCCACCGTCACCGTGGCCCCCGTCGCCGGGCCGCGGGAGGCCGCCCGCACGGCGAACGATGAGACATCGGGCCTCGCGGCGGCGATCGCCACCGAGGATCCCGAGGCGGCGCAGGAGTTCCTCGGGGAGTACACCGGGACCGGGGCGTTCTGGAACGCGACGACGCGCCTGCTCGATGGGTTCGCCCTGCTGGGCGCCCCCGAGACCGGCATCAACGTCGATCGCGTTCCGGGACCCCGGGGCCCGGTCACCTTCCGGGATCTGCACCTGCGCCAGTACGTGGTCGGTCCGCGATGAGGCTGCCCGCCTCTCGCGGAGGCCGGGTCGCTTGCTATTGTCGTCGAACTCGCCGGGACGGCGGGTTCCCTTCGATGACAGACACCTCCCCCTCCACCGAGCCCCGATGCGCATCGATGCGCGTGCTCTCGCACGTCGGGGGATACGTCTGAGGCCCGTCACGGTGCTGTTTGCCCCCTAGGCGCGGACCAGATACCCGCCCGCCGGCCGGCCCCTCGACTCGAATCAACGAGGCGATTCGTGCCGAAACCGTGCGGCTCATCGACGCCGATGGCGACAACCGGGGAGTCGTACCCCTCGGCGAGGCGCAGGAGATCGCGAACAACGCCGGCCTCGACCTCGTCGAGGTCGCCGCCGACGCCCGCCCGCCCGTCTGCCGAATCATGGACTACGGCAAGTGGCGTTACGAGCAGGAGCAGAAGGCCAAGCAGGCGCGTCGGCACCAGAGCACGATCACCATCAAGGAGATCAAGTTCCGGCCGAAGATCGACCCGCACGACTACGCCACCAAGAAGGGTCACGTCGAGCGCTTCCTGAAGCACCGCGACAAGGTCAAGATCACGATCATGTTCCGCGGCCGCGAGCTGCTGCACCCCGAACGCGGCGAGGCGATCCTGTTGAAGCTCGCCGAGGAGCTGAAGGACATCGCCCTCGTGGAGAGCCGTCCCAATCTCGACGGGCGCAACATGGTGATGATGATCGCTCCCTTGAAGAACCCGGTCGTCGCGTCCGAGTCCGAGAGCGCGGAGTCCTCCGGGGACGCCGACCCGACGCCGGCCGATCCTGTCGTGGAGGCCGAGGCGACCGCCTCCTGATCCGCTCGGTGTCGCACCGAGGGTGCGAGTCGTCTATCGTGTCGGCCGGCCCGCCGCTCCAGAGGAACCGACCATGCCCAAGATGAAGTCCAGGAAGTCCGCCACGAAGAGGTTCCGGGTGACCGGAACCGGCAAGGTGATGTTCCAGCGTGCCGGCATGCGCCACAACCAGGAGCGCATGTCGGGCAAGGAGCAGCGGCACCTTTCGAAGGAGGTCGATGTGGCACCCGAGATGGTGCGCAAGGTCAAGCGCATGCTGGGGAAGAGGTAGTCACATGGCACGGGTGAAGCGTTCGGTCAGCGCGCGCAAGAAGCGCCGCAAGGTCCTCGATCAGGCGAGCGGCTACTGGGGGACCAAGCACTCCTCCTACAAGCGCGCGAAGGAGCAGGTCCAGCGCTCGCTGCGGTACGCCTACCGCGACCGCCGGGTGCGCAAGCGGGACTTCCGTCGTCTCTGGATCGCCCGCATCAACGCCGCAGCGCGCGAGAACGGGCTGACGTACGGCCAGTTCATCCATGGGCTGAAGCTGGCCGGGGTCGAGCTGGACCGGAAGATCCTGGCCGAGCTCGCCACCCACGAGCCCGCCGCCTTCGCGGCGCTGTGCACGCGCGCCCGCTCCGCCCAGGAGAGCGCGCCGGTCGCCTCATAGGCCGGCTCCGCCTGGCGAGCTCGCCGCGCAATCCTGCGCTGCAGCTCGCGAGGGCGCTTCAGACCAAGAAGGTGCGGCGCGAGCGCCGGCTTCTGGTCGCCGAAGGCGAGGACCTGGTCGATGGCGCGCTTGCGCGCGGGATCCGGCCGTTCGCGATGCTCTTCAACGCGGACGAGATCCGGGACGACGACCCGCGGGTCGCCGCCACCGAGGGTCTGGCCGAGCGGTATCTCGTCCCGCCGAAGCTGATGGGCCATGCGAGCGGCCTCGCGGCGGCCCCGCGGGTGATCGCCATCCTGCCCCAGCCGGCCGTGCGCAGCTTCAGCGATGTGCGCTTCCCGCCGTCTCCCGGCGTCTACCTGGCGGGCGTCGCCGACCCCGGCAACGTCGGGACGCTGGTGCGCACGAGTGCGGCGCTCGGAGCCGATTGGCTGGCGCTCGGGCCCGGATCCGCCGATGCCTTCCATCCGCGGGCCGTACGCGCGGCGATGGGGTCGACCTTCGCCATCCCGATCCTCGAGGGCGTGACGCCGGCCGATCTGGCCACCCGCACCGGCTTTCACGTCGTGGCCGCCGTTCCGCGGGGCGGGCTCCGTCCGTGGGAAGCCGATCTCACCCAGCCGTTCGTCCTGGCCCTCGGCGCCGAGCGGCTCGGGCTCGGCCCGGCTCTCGAGGGCCTCTCGGAGGGGCGCGAGATCGTGCGCGTCACCATTCCGCAGGCCGAGGGGGCCGAGTCGCTGAACGTGGCCGCGGCGGGCGCGGCGCTTCTCGCCGAGGCGGTGCGCCAGCGGGCGACGACGGGCGGCGCATCCGCGGGCGGCGACTCGGATAGCCTGCCGGGTCGATGACCCACCCCGACCTCGCGGAGATCCAGGAGCAGGCACTCGCGGACGTCGGCGCGGCATCCACGCTCGCCGCGCTCGAGGCCGCGCGCGTCACTCACACCGGGCGCCGCAGTGCGCTGGCCGGGATCCTCGCGGGCATCGGCGGCCTACCGCCCGATCAGCGGGGAGTCGTCGGCAAGGCCGCCAACGTCGCCCGGCGTGCGATCGAAGAGGCTCTCGCAGCCCGCACCGAGCGGCTCGAAGCCGAGGAGCTCGGGGCGGCGCTCGAGCGCGACACCACGGACGTCACCCTCCCCGGCGACCCGCATCCGCTCGGCGCTCTCCACCCGATCACCCAGGTGCGCCAGGAGATGGAGGACATCCTCCTCGCCCTCGGCTACAGGATTGCCGACGGCCCCGAGGTCGAGACCGAGTGGCACAATTTCACGGCGCTGAACACGCCGGAGGGGCATCCGGCGCGGTCGTCGAGCGACACGTTCTTCGTGGCCGGGCGCCCGGATCGCATGCTGCGCACTCAGACCTCGCCCGTGCAGGTGCGCGAGATGCAGTCCGGGGAGCCCCCGATCTACCTCGTCGCGCCCGGCGTGGTGTATCGCCGCGACGACATCGATGCGACCCACAGCCCGATGTTCCACCAGATGGAGGGCCTTGCTGTGGACGAGGGCCTCAGCATGGCCCACCTGAAGGGAACCATGCTCCACTTCTTCCGCGAGCTGCTGGGTTCCGAGCGGGAGATACTGCTGCAGCCGCACTTCTTCCCGTTCACCGAGCCCTCGGTCGACGTGCAGGTCTCCTACATCGACAAGGCGGGGCGCTCGGCATGGCTCGAGCTGGCAGGCGCCGGCATGGTCGATCCGAACGTCCTCGAGGCCTGCGGCATCGACTCCGAGCGCTACACCGGGTTCGCCTTCGGTTGCGGCCTCGATCGCATCGCGATGATCCGGTTCGGCGTTCCCGATCTGCGCCTCTTCTTCGAGAACGACCTGCGCTTCCTGGAGCAGTTCTCATGAGGGCCCCGCTCTCCTGGCTGGCCGACCACGTCGACCCAGGGCTCGCGCCGGCCGACCTCGCCCGCCGGCTCTCGGGGAGCGGGACGCTGGTCGAGGCGATCCACGCGATCGGGGTGCCCGGGAGCGAGGGGAACCTGTCGGCCTTCCGTGTCGGCCGGGTGCTGTCGGCCGATCAGCATCCGAACGCCGATCGCCTACGGGTCTGCACGGTGGATCTGGGCGGCGACGAGCCCTCCACCATCGTCTGCGGCGCCCCCAACGTGGCTGCGGGCCAGACGGTGGCGGTGGCCCTGCCGGGCGCTCTTCTTCCTGGGGCTGAGAAGCCCCTGGGCGTCGCCAAGCTGCGCGGAGTGGAGAGCCGGGGAATGATCCTCTCGGCCACCGAGCTCGCCCTCGGGTCCGACGCGGACGGGATCATGGTGCTCGACGACGGCCTCGTCCCGGGCAGCCTTCTCGGCGATCATCTTCCGATCTCCGAGGCCGTGCTCGAGCTGGAGATCACCTCCAATCGCCCCGATTGCCTGTCGATACGCGGCATCGCACGGGAGGTCCACGCCGTGACCGGGGCGGAGCTCGCCCCCCTCGACGAGACCGAGCCCGCGGCGGATGGCGAGGGGCATGTCGAGGACCTCGCCACCCTCGACATCCAGGCTCCCGAGCTCTGCCCGCGCTACATGGCCCGCGTCCTGACCGACGTCACAGTGGGTCCCTCGCCGGGCTGGATGCGGGCTCGCCTCGAGGCTGCGGGGATGCGCGCCATCTCCAACGTCGTGGACGTGACCAACTACGTCATGCTCCTCACCGGCCAGCCGCTCCACGCGTTCGACCTCGACCGGCTCGCGGGCGGAAGCGTCGTGGCTCGACGGGCGACCGAGGGAGAGCCCATCGTGACCCTCGACGGAGTCGAGCGCAGGCTCGACACCTCGATGCTGGCCATCTGCGATGCCGAGCGCCCCGCGGTGATCGCGGGCATCTTCGGTGCCGAGTTCGCCGAGGTCTCGGAGGGGACGACGCGGGTCCTCCTCGAGGCGGCGACCTTCGACGGCCCGAGCATCCTGAACGCCTCTCTCGCCCTCGGGCTGCGCAGCGAGTCGAGCGCTCGTTTCGAGAAGGGACTGCCCCGCGATCTGCCCCCGCGAGCCATGGCCATCGCCTGCCGGATGCTGATCGACCTCTGCGGCGCACGGCTCGTGCCGGGCACTCTCGACGTCCACCAGGCTTCGCCAGAGCGTGCTCCGGTGCGGATGCGCCACGCCCGCCTGGCGAAGATCCTCGGGGTGGACGTGGCTGCCGAGGAGTCGGCCGCCATCCTCGGGCGCCTCGGCTGCTCGGTCGATACGGCGACCGAGAGCGAGGCGCTCACGGCGCGCATCCCCTTCGAGCGAGCGGCCGATCTCACGCGCGAGGCCGATCTGATCGAGGAGGTCGGGCGCATCCGCGGCCTCAACGACATCCCGGCCGAGCTACCCCGCATCGTCGGACGGGGGCGGCTCACGCCGGCCCAGGCGCTGGAGCGACGTCTCGGGCGCCTTCTCGCCGACCTGGGCCTCTCGGAGGCCATCACGTACCGGCAGGTGCCTGAGTCGGATGCCGACGCGCTGCGGATGGATCCCGACGACCCACGCCGTCAGGTGGTGCGGATGGCGCACCCGATGAGCGTCGAGATGGCGGTGATGCGGCGCTCGATGCTCCCCGGCCTGCTCCGCGCCGTCGCGCGCAATCAGGCCCACCAGCGCACCGATGGCGGCCTCTTCGAGATCGGGCGGACCTACGCGCCGGGGGACGACGGGCAGGCCATCGAGCGGAACTGGCTCGCCGCGGTGCGCTTCGGGCGGGTCGGCGCCGACGGCTGGCGCGATGCCCCCCGGCCGGTGGACGTCCACGTGGCGACCGGCCTGGCGACGACCCTCGCCCGCGCCTCCGGGGTGCGCGTGGAGGCGGCTCCCAACGCCGCTCCCTACTTCCATCCGGTGCGCCAGGCCCGCCTCGGCGCCGGCGAGCTGACGGTCGGCTGGGCCGCCGAGATGCACCCGCTGGTGCTGCGGGCCTTCTCGGTCGCCGGGCCGGTGGCGGCTGTGGTGATGGACCTCGAGGCACTCGGGCAGGCGTCGCCCGGCCATCCGGTCTATGAGGACCTGCTCGCGGTGCCGGTCTCCAGCCGCGATCTGGCCCTCGTGGTGGCCCAGGGGATCCCGGTCTCCGAGCTGGTGGGCGCCGCCCGGGAGGCGGGCGCACCGCTGGTGCGCGATGTGCGCGTGTTCGACAGGTACGAAGGCGAGCAGGTCGCCGCCGACCATGTCGGCCTGGCGCTCCGGCTGAGCCTGGCCGACCCCGGCCGGACGCTCACCGACGAGGAGATCGAGACGACGGTCGGGCGGGTGCGCGACGCGCTCGCGAGTCGCGGCGCCCACCTGAGGGGCTGACATGCCCACGGTCCACGTCTTCGGAGCAGCCGGCTTCGCCGGTGCGCAACTCGCCGCGCTCATCGACCGGCATCCGGGTCTTGCGCTCGGCATGATCACCGCGCGTGGGGACGCCGGGCGCCGGCTGGTGGATGTCGCGCCCGAGTACCGGGTGACCCGGGTGCTCGAGCCACCCGATCCGGGGTCGGTCGCCCAGGGCGACTTCGTCGCTGTCTGCTACCCGCACGCCGACGCCGCGCCGCTCGTCGCCGAGCTCATCGATCGCGGCGCGCGAGTGCTCGACGTCTCCGCCGATCACCGGCTGCGCGATCCGTCCCTCTATCCTCCGGTCTACGGATTCGCCCACCCGCGGCCGGACCTGCTGGCCGAGGCGGTGTACGGCCTTCCCGAGCGCAATCGGGAGGCGATCGTCTCGGCGCGTCTGGTTGCCAACCCCGGCTGCTTCCCGGAGGCGGGCATCCTCGCGCTGCTGCCACTGGCCGGCGAGCTCGCCGACGTGGTGATCGATGCCAAGACAGGTGTGAGCGGCGCCGGCAGGACGCCGACCGCGGCGGTCCACTTCTCGCACGCCGCCGACAACGTCAGCGCCTACAAGGTCTATGCGCACCGCCACCGACCGGAGATCGAACAGGAGCTCGGAGTGGACGTGACCTTCACGCCTCACCTCGTGCCGGTGGACCGTGGTCTTCTGGCCACCTGCTACGCCCGCCTCGCGGGCGCGACGCCACATGGCGACGATCTCCTGGAGCGCTATCGGGCCTTCTACTCCGGCCACCCCTTCGTGGAGGTCGTGGAGGAGCCACCCGGCATGCGCGCCGTTCAGCGCACCAACTACGCCCAGGTGTGCCCCGTGCTCGATCCGCGCGGCGGCCGGCTCACGGCGTTCGGCGTCATCGACAACATCGGCAAGGGGGCTGCAGGCCAGGCGCTGCAGAACCTCAACCTGATGGCCGGGCTGCCCGAGACGGAGGGCCTGCTCTGAGCCTCCCCCCGATCCATCGCACCGACTGGCTGCGGGCGCCCGAGGGGCTCGCCCCGATCCGCCGCGGCTCGATCAGCTCCCCCCCGGCTTCCAGGCCTCCGGCGTCGCCTGCGGGCTGAAGCCCTCCAACGTGCTCGACCTGGGCGTGCTCTTCGCCCTCGGTCCGGTCACGTCGGCGTTCGTGGACACCACGAGCGCCCTGCCATCGGCTCCGGTCATCCGCAACCGCACGCTCGATCGCTCGCGGTTGCGCGCCGTGGTGGTGAACGCGGGCAAGGCCAACGCCGCCACCGGATCGCCCGGCCTCGAGGACGCCTACGCGATGGCCCGCCGGGCCGCTGCGGCGCTCCACATCGATGAGGGCGAGGTGGCGGTGTGCAGCACCGGGACCATCGGCGAGCGGATCGATCTGGACATCGCGGGGCCCGGGATCGTGCAGGCGGTACGGGAGCTGTCGTCCGATGGAGGCCCGGACTTCGGGCGCGCCATCTGCACCACCGACCGCGCCCCCAAGGGCGGGGCCTTCCGGCTGCGCCTCTCCACGGGCGAGGTCACGATCGGGGCGGCTGCGAAGGGCGCGGGCATGATCCGCCCGGACATGGCCACCATGCTCGCCTACGTCACGACCGACGCCCCCCTGGCGGCCGACGACCTGCTGGCGATGGTCGCCGATGCGGCCGGCGAGTCGTTCAACCGGATCAGCGTCAACGCCCAGATGAGCCCGTCGGACACGCTCCTGGTCATGGCCGGGGGCATGGGGCCGGTCCTCAGCGGCAACGACCGCGACGTCTTCGCGGCCGCCCTGGCCACGGTCTGTCGATGGCTCGCGATCCAGATGGTGAAGGACGGGGAGGGGTCCGAGCATGCCGTGCGGGTGGTCGTCGAGGGGGCGCGCGATGGCGCCGAGGCCCGGGCCGTGGCGCGGGCGGTGGGGGAGTCCTCGCTCGTCAAGACCGCGATCCACGGGCGCGACCCCAACTGGGGGCGCATCTCCCAGGCGGTCGGGCAGGTGCTGGCCGGCAGAGCCGGACCGGTGTCCGAGCCGGTCGTCTCGGTCGATGGGGTGCCGTTCTCCTCGCCGGAGGCGATCGAGGTCATGACCCGCGACGAGTACGACCTCGAGGTGGATCTCGCCCGCGGCGACGCGCGCTCGGAGATCTGGGTGTCGGATCTCGGCCATGCCTACGTGACCATCAACGCCGACTACCACACCTGATCGGATCTCAGGGGACGAGCGTCTGGATCAGCAGGAAGCCGTTCAGAGCGACGATCAGGACGACCACGACGCTCGCGATCGCGGTGGTCGCCCGCCGGTTGACGAGCCCGCCCATCAGGTCCCTGCGTCGACAGAAGCCGAGCAGGGGGATGAGCGCGAACGGGATGCCGAAGGAGAGTACGACCTGGCTCAGGATCAGCACCCGGCTGGGGTTGATGCCGATCGCGAGGACGACCAGGGCGGGCGCCATGGTGATCCCGCGCCGGAAGAGCAGCGGGATCTGACGGTCGATGAAGCCCTGCATCACCACCTGGCCGGCCAATGTCCCCACCGACGACGAGGACAGGCCGGACGCAAGCAGCGCGGCACCGAAGGCGATCTGGGCGTGGGTCCCAACGAGGGAGCCGAGCTTGTCGAACACCTCGTCGATGTCCTCGACGCCGGTGAGCCCGCGGCTGTGGAAGACGCCGGCCGCCATGATGAGCATCGACATGTTGATCGCGCCGGCGATCACCATGGCGATCACCACGTCGATCTGCTCGAAGCGGAAGATCTTCCGCCGCTCCTCCTCGCTGCGACCCACCACGCGCCGCTGGGTCAGGGCCGAATGCAGGTAGATCACGTGCGGCATGACCGTCGCCCCGAGGATCCCCGTGGCGAGCAGCACGCTCTCGGTGCCGTCGAATCCCGGGATCACGAGGCCTTTGGCGATGCCGGAGGGTGAGGGGTCCGAGAGGAAGAACTGGACCGCGAAGCCCACGACGATCACGCCCACGAGAAGGGTGATGGCGATCTCGAGCGGCCGCGCCCCACGAGACTGGAGCGCGAGGATCGCGAACGAGAACACCCCGGTCAGGATCCCCGCCCAGAAGAGCGGGATCCCGAACAGCAGGTAGAAGCCGAGGGCCGCCCCGATGAACTCGGCGAGATCGGTCGCCATGGCGATGATCTCCGCCTGCACCCAGAGGACCAGGGCCACCGGGCGCGGATACCTGGCCCGACAGACCTCCGGCAGGTTCATCCCCGTGGCGATCCCGAGCTTCGCCGACATCGTCTGGATCAGCATCGCCATGAGGTTCGACGCGAGGATGACCCAGAGCAGCATGTAGCCGAACTGAGAGCCCGCGGCCACGTTGGTGGCGAAGTTGCCCGGGTTGACGTAGGCCACGGCCGCGATGAAGGCCGGCCCGAGGAACGGGAGGACCGCGCGGAACCCCCGGCTCTGTCCTCCCAGTGAGCGGCGCGCGGCCTCGGCGACACGTGCCTCCCCGGGGAGGACGCGCTCGACGATGTCGGGGGGCGGGTGGGGCTTCTCGGTCACGTGGCGGGCGCCACTGTAGCGGCTACCGTGCCGGGGCTCCGCTTGAAACTAGCCATGGCTAACGGTAAGAGTAAGCCATGGAAAAGAAAGGACTCACGCGCCGCCAGGTGCTCATGGGAGCCGCACCGGCGATCGCCGCCCTGCCGATGGCGGGCCTCGCGGTCGCACCGTCGCTGCTCGAGGCGGCCCCCGCGCCCGGCGAGGTCACCTCCCACGCGGCGGCCGGACACGCCGCGATGATCGGCGACGGAGCGCCTGCGGTGGGTGAGGCCGGGCGATCTCGATCGGCTGCTCATCCCGCCTCCCGCTCTGCCCTACGAGCCGGGCCGGGTGCGGAGGTACACCCTGATGGCGATCGATCGCGAGATCGAGATCTACCCGGGCGTCCTCTTCGCCGCCTGGACCTACAACGGCACGGTGCCCGGGCCGGTCATCCGCGCGACCGAGGGCGACATCCTCGAGGTGCGTTTCGTGAACGAGGGCTCGCACCCGCACACGATCCACTTCCACGGGATCCACCCGACCGACATGGACGGCGTGTTCGAGATCGTGGAGCCCGGCGGCTACGTTCACGTACCGCTTCGAGGCACGCCCGTACGGGATGCAGCTCTACCACTGCCACGCGACGCCGCTGAAGAAGCACATCCACAAGGGGCTCTACGGCGCCTTCATCATCGATCCGCGGGAGCCCCGCGCCCCGGCGCAGGAGCTCGTGATGGTGATGAACGGCTACGACACCGACGGCGACGGGGCCAACAACTTCTACTCGGTCAACGGCCCGGCGTTCTTCCACGCCAAGCATCCGATCCGGGTCAAGCGCTCCGAGACCGTGCGGATCTACCTGGCCAACCTGACCGAGTTCGACCTGATCAACTCGTTCCACCTCCACGGCGAGTTCTTCCGGTACTACCGCACCGGCAGCACCGACCAGTTCGAGTACACCGACACGGTGATGCTCTGCCAGGGCGAGCGCGGCATCATCGAGATCGACTTCCACAACCCCGGGCTGTTCATGTTCCACGCCCACCAGTCCGAGTTCACCGAGCTCGGCTGGATGGGCTTCTTCGACGTGCAGGACGCGTGAGCACGGGGTCCGCCGAGCGCCTTCGCCCGGGTCGTGGGGCGTGCACGCCTCTGGCACTCGTGCCGATCGTCCTGCTCGTGGCGATCGCCGGCCTCTTCGTCTCGTCCGGCGGCTCCATCACGGGCCTGGTGGGCCAGAACCCGCCCGCCGGCCGACGCGTTCGACGTGCGCCGGGTCGAGTTCGCCCCGGGCGAGGTGCGCGATCCACGTCCGCAACCCGCAGGCCCGAGGACCTGACGATCGCCGCCGTCACGGTCGACGACGCGATCTACCCCTTCACCGTGGACGGCCCGACGACCCTCGGCCGTCTGCGCTCGGCCACCATCCGGGTGCCGTTCACACTGGGTCGAGGACGACCCGTACACGGTCGGCGTGACCAGCTCGACCGGCATCGAGACCCCCTTCGCCGTGGCCGCTGCGGTGCCCACGCGCACGGTGGGCACCTCGCAGCGTGGGCGGCTACGCCCTGATCGGCTTCCTGGTCGGGGTGGTCCCGGTCGCCCTCGGGATGCTCTGGCTCCCGTCGCTGCGTCGGGTGGATCCGCGCTGGCTGGCGGGCTTCATGGCGCTCACCGGCGGGCTGCTGACCTTCCTCGCGGTCGATGCGCTCTCGGAGGCCCTGTCGCTCCAGGGGGCGCTGCCGGGAGCGCTCGGCGGTCCAGGGCTGGTGCTGGTCGGAGTCGCCCTGAGCTACCTCGGGCTCGACCTGGGTCTCCCACCGCCTCGCACGCCGGAGCCCCTCGGCCGACCCCGGAGCGCCGCTCGCGGGCGTCGCGCTGGCCACGATGGTCGCGATCGGGATCGGCGTCCACAATCTCGGCGAGGGGCTGGCGATCGGCACCTCCTTCGCGGTCGGGGAGCTCGCCCTCGGCACGCTTCCTGATCGTCGGCTTCATGGTGCACAACGTCACCGAGGGGCTCGGCATCGTCGCGCCGATCGCAGAGGGCCGGCGGACCGGCGCCGGTCGCCTGGTCGCGCTCGCGCTCGTCGCCGGCGCTCCGGCGATCCTCGGCGCCTGGATCGGGGGCTTCGTCTCCAACGAGATCCTCGCGGTGCTCTTCTTCTCGCTTGCGGTCGGCGCCGCCCTCCAGGTGGTCGTCGAGGTCGGGCGCTACATCGCCCGCCGGGCGCCCGGCGGGCTCGATTCCGGCGCCGTGGTCGGCGGGTTCCTGGCGGGCATCGCGATCATGTACGCCACGGGGCTGCTCGCGGGCTGAGCGGTGCGGCCGGGGTCCGTCTCCGCCAAACGCCGCGCCATATGCGACCATCCGCCGCCGATGGCCGATCGCACCCCCACCTCCGATCCCCGGACCGACCTCGAGCCCCGCGTCGGCGTGTTGCTCGAGGCGCTCCCGTACATCCGCGAGTTCGCGGGTGCGACGGTGGTGATCAAGTACGGCGGCGCGGCGATGACCACCCCCGAGCTGAAGGCCTCTTTCGCGCGCGACGTGGCGCTGCTGAAACTGGTGGGCATGAAGCCGGTGATCGTGCACGGGGGTGGGCCGGACATCTCCCGCTACTCCGACCGCCTCGGCCTGGAGGTGCGCTTCGTGCAGGGGCTGCGGGTGACCGACGCCCCCACCATGGAGCTGGTCAAGATGGTCCTCGTCGGGAAGATCAACAAGGAGATCGTCGCGCAGCTCCACGTCGCAGGGGCACCCGCCGTGGGTCTGGCGGGCGACGACGGCGGGCTCATCCGGGCCGAGAAGGCATCCAGTCCCGACGGCGACCTGGGCTTCGTGGGACGGGTGGCCGGCATCGAGCCGAAGGTTCTCGAGCGCCTCTCCGACTTCGTGCCCGTGGTCGCGTCGGTCGGGGTCGACGCGGACGGCCAGAGCTACAACATCAACGCGGACACCGTCGCCGGACACCTCGCGTCGGCCCTCGGGGCCCGCAAGGCGATCTTCCTCACCGATGTCGAGGGCATATTCCGCGACTTCTCCGACCCGTCCAGCCTGATCAGCGAGTGCCGCCTGCACGACCTGCGTGAGCTGTTGTCGTCGGGTGCGATCGGAGCCGGGATGATCCCCAAGCTGGGGGCGGTGGTCGCCGCCCTCGAGGCCGGCGTGCACGAGGCCCACATCGTGGATGGGCGGATACCGCATTCGGTGCTGATCGAGATCTTCACCGAAACGGGCATCGGGACGAAGGTGACCGCGTGATCGACGAGGCCCTGGTGCAGCGCGAGGCCGCCGCGTTGATGCCGACCTACCGGCGTCAGCCGGTCGCGTTCGTGCGCGGGGAGGGAGCGTCCCTCTTCGACGCCGACGGCCGGCGCTACGTTCGACTGCATGGCCGGCATCTCGATGAACAACGCCGGCCACTGCCATCCGGCGGTCGTCGAGGCGGTCGCCCATCAGGCGGCCCGGCTGATCAACGTCTCCAACCTCTACTACACCGAGCCGATGGTGGCCCTCGCCGAGTGGATCCGCGATCGCTCTCTGGGCGGGCGGGTCTACTTCTGCAACTCGGGGGCCGAGGCCAGCGAGGCGGCCCTGAAGCTCGCGCGCAAGCACGGCGGTCCCGATCGCACCGAGGTCGTCGCGCTGGTGGACGGCTTCCATGGGCGCACCTACGGGGCGCTCTCGCTCACGGGGCAGCCGGGCAAGCAGGAGCCCTTCCGGCCGTTGGTCCCCGGCGTCCGCCACGTGGAGCGCGACGATCTCGAGGGGCTCGAGCTCGCCGTCGGCCCCTCCACATGCGCCATCTTCCTCGAGATCGTGCAGGGGGAGGTCGGCGTGCATCCGGTGTCCCACGAGATGATCCGCCTGGCGCGGGAGCTGGCGGACCGGCACGGGGCGCTGCTCGTCGTCGACGAGATCCAGACAGGCCTCTCGCGCACCGGTCCGCTGTTCGCGTATCAGGACGTCGGGGTCACGCCCGACGTCATGTGCCTCGCCAAGAGCCTGGGCGGCGGCGTGCCGATCGGGGCCCTCGTGGCGGGGCCCCGGTACGACGCGGTGCTGCAGCCCGGCGATCACGGTTCGACGTTCGCCGGGGGGCCGCTCGCCTGCGCGGCGGCGCTCGCCTCGTGCGCGGTGCTCGGTGACGCGGCGCTGCAGCAGTCGGTACGCGACAAGGGCGCGGCGCTCCTCGCCGGGCTGGAGGGGCTGGTGGAGGACGGACTGGCGACCGAGGCGCGCGGCCGCGGGCTGATGTGCGCCATCGATCTTCCTCGCGCCCGGGGGGCGGAGGTCGTCGCCGGGCTGCTCGAGCGCGGCTTCCTGGTCAACAACACCTCGGAGCGCACCGTGCGAATGCTGCCCCCCCTCGTCATCGATCAGGAGGATCTGGACTCTCTGATCGATGCCATGCGGCAGGTTTTGGCGGAGGTTTAACCGAACCCCGGGCCGCCTGGGTTAGGCTCGCCGGCGTGAGCGGACAGGAGGACGAGAGGTGACCACCGGCAACGGGGCCCAGACGCCCGCAGCCCGCGCCCTCGGGGCGACCAAGGTCTACGGGCAGGGGGATGCGCAGGTGCGCGCCCTCGACGGGGTGGACGTCGAGTTCGCGGCGGGGGCCTTCACCGCGATCATGGGCCCCTCGGGCTCCGGCAAGTCGACCCTGATGCAGTGCATGGCCGGGCTGGACCGGCTCACCGCGGGGGAGGCCTGGATCGGAGACGTCGAGCTGACCGGCCTGTCCGAGAAGCAGATCACGCGCCTGCGACGCGACCGCGTGGGGTTCATCTTCCAGTCGTTCAACCTCGTTCCGACGCTGAACGCGCTCGAGAACCTGCGCCTGCCGCTCGACATCGCCGGGCGCGACCCCGAGGGCGACTGGATGGACCAGGTGATCGACGCGCTCAACCTGCGCGATCGGCTCACCCACCGCCCCTCCGAGCTCTCGGGCGGCCAGCAGCAGCGCGTGGCCGCGGCGCGGGCGCTGGTCTCGCGCCCGGACATCGTCTTCGCCGACGAGCCCACCGGCCAGCTCGATTCGCACTCCTCGGCCGAGCTGCTCGACTTCATGCGCCGCGCCGCCGACGAGTTCGGCCAGACGATCGTGATGGTCACGCACGAGCCCGCCGCGGCCAGCCGGGCCGACCGGATCCTGTTCCTGGCCGACGGGCGGATCGTCGGTCAGATGGAGGATCCCACGCCCGAGTCGATCCTCGACCACATGAAGACGCTCGGGGCGGGACCCAGGACATGATCGCCCGGCAGGCCCTCCGGAACCTGCTCGCGAGCAAGCTCCGGCTCTTCCTCACGTCCCTGGCGATCGTGCTCGGGGTTGGCTTCGTGGTCGGCTCGTTCGTGCTCGGCGACACCATCAACAAGGCCTTCGACGGCGTCTTCGAGACCGCCAACGCCGGCGTCGCGGTGGAGATCCGCGGCGAGGAGACGGTCTCCGAGGCGGATCGCCAGCCCGTGCCGGCCTCGCTCCTGCCCACGATCCGCGCGGTGGACGGCGTTCGCACGGCCGAGGGCACCGTCTTCGGCACCGCCCAGATCATCGGTGCCGACGGGGAGCCCGCTGGTGTCCAGGGGCCACCCGCCCTCGGTTTCAGCTGGTCCGATGACGTGGAGCTGAACCCGTTGCGCATCACCGCGGGCGCCCCCCCGCGCGCCGACGAGGACGTGGTGATCGACAAGACCACGGCCGATGCGGAGAAGTTCACGACCGGCGATCGCGTGCGCATCATCACCGCCTCGGGCTCAGCCGAGTACCGGTTGGTCGGGATCGTCGCCTTCGGCGAGCAGAACAACCTCGCCGGGGCCACCCTCGCCGCCTTCACCACCGCGACGGCGCAGCGCATCTTCGACTCCCCCGGCCGCTTCGTGACGGTGAGCGCCACCGCTGAGCCGGGCGTCGCGCACGGCGCCCTCGCGAGCCGGATCCAGGCCGCCCTGCCGGCGGGCTATGAGGCGGTCACCGGGGAGACCGCGGCCCAGGAGGCCAGCGACCAGTTCAAGCAGTTCGTGGACATCTTCCGCAACTTCCTGCTCGGCTTCGCGGCGATCGCCCTCTTCGTGGGCAGCTTCATCATCTTCAACGCCTTCAAGATCACCGTCGCTCAGCGCACCCGCCAGATCGGCTTGCTGAGGGCGGTCGGCGCCTCCGGGCGCCAGGTGGTCGGCTCGGTGCTGCTGGAGTCGGCCCTGATCGGCCTTGCCGCATCGGTGATCGGCATCCTCTTCGGAATCGCCTTCGCCGCGCTGCTGCGCGCCGGCTTCAACGCGGTGGGCGCCTCGCTTCCGCCCACCAGTCTCCAGATCCAGCCGCGCTCTCTGATCGCCGGCCTGATCGTGGGGATGCTCGTCACGCTGGCCTCCGCCCTCGCGCCGGCGCTGCGCGCAAGCCGGGTGCCACCGATCGCCGCGATGCACGACGTCCAGGTCACGGGCTCGGCGAGGGTCCGGCTGGTGCTCTCGGTCGCGCTCACGGCCCTCGGCGTCGCCCTGGTCCTGCTCGGCCTGCTCGCGCCCCTCGGCGGCCTCGCAGAGCGCTTCAGCCTCATCGGGCTCGGCGCCGTGCTGCTGTTCATCGGCGCCGCGATGCTCACCCAGTACGTCGCCCGGCCGCTGGCTCGCGCCATCGGAGCGCCGATGGCGCGAACGGGCCTTGCCGGAAAGCTCGGTCAGGGCAACGCGATGCGCAATCCCTCGCGTACGGCCCAGACGGCGGCCGCCCTCACGATCGGCGTCGCTCTGGTGACCGGGGTGACCGTCTTCGCGGCATCGCTCAACGAGACCTTCATCGGGACGCTCGACAAGCGGGTCAGGGCCGACCTCGTGATCCTCTCGAGCAATCAGCTGCCGTTCAGCCCGGCCGCCGCCGCCTCCCTCAAGGACAGCCCGGAGCTCACCGCGGTCACCGCGTGGCGCAGCGGTGAGTTCAAGGACCCGGGGGGGAGCGTCGAGAGCGTGTCGGCGGTCGATCCGGCGCTGCTCACCGACCTGTACGACCCCGGGGTGTCCGAGGGCTCGGCGGAGGCTCTCTCCGGGCCTCGCACGATCGCCGTCTTCACGGACTACGCGAAGGACAACGACCTCCGCGTGGGCTCGACCCTGCGGGCGCTCTTCGCGCGCACCGGAGAGACACCGCTGCGCGTCGTCGCCGTCTTCGACGACGAGAGCTTCGGCCAGTTCTTCGTCTCACTCGACGAGTACGCGCGCAACTACGTCACCCAGGAGGATGTGGTCATCCTCGCGCGCGCGGCCCCCGGGATCACGCCCGAGGCCGCCAAGGGGGTGGCCGAGAGCGACCTCACGGACTACCCGAACCTCGACGTGCGCACGAAGGCCGAGTACAAGGACTTCGTCGCCGGGCAGATCAACACGTTCCTGCGCCTGTTCTACGTGCTGCTGGCGATGGCCGTGATCATCGCGATCTTCGGCATCGTGCTGACCCTTGCCCTTTCCGTGTTCGAGCGCACCCGCGAGATCGGATTGCTGCGGGCCGTCGGTCTCTCACGGCGCAGCGTGCGCGCCATGATCCGCTGGGAGGCGATCATCGTGGCGCTGATCGGCGCGCTCGTGGGGCTCGTGCTCGGCGTCTTCCTCGGGGTCGTGAGCGTCTCGGCCATCCCCGAGTTCAAGGCCCTCGCGATCCCCTGGGGCACGATGCTCGTGTTCCTGGTGATCGCGGCGGTGTTCGGCGTGCTGGCGGCGATCCTGCCGGCGCGCCGGGCGGCGAGGCTGAACATCCTCGAGGCGATCCAGAACGAGTAGGCGCCCCGCGCTGCGGGTGTCCTCAGGCGGCCTGGGCGGCGGGCAGGGCGACCGAGGTCACCAGCGCCGGCCCCGCGGAGCTGCGCAGGAACCCGACGTTCACCTGCGTGCCGTCTCCGCGCGAGCTGAGTCCGAAGTCGTCGGCGAGGCGGCTGATGATGATCAGCCCGCGGCCGCGGATGCTCGTCGGCGGCGGCGGGGCCGAGGGAACCACCGGCAGGAGCGAGCCGGGACGACCCTCGTCGACCACCCGGACGTCCACCCGGTCTGGTGTGACCGAGAGCCCCACCTCGACGGTGCCCGCCCCCGTCGAGCCGTGCTCGATCGCGTTCGTCAGGGCCTCGGTCGAGGCCAGCAGGACTCTGCTGGTGCCCTCCACCGGCCAGTCCTCGCGGCTCAGCACGCAGGCGAGGGTGGAGCGCACGAACGAGACGACCGCGAGATCGGCGGGGATCCTCAGGGATGACTGGACGCCGTAGCTCACTGTGCGCTTCCGGGAGGGGGAGGCGAGATCGAGGCTCATTGCATCGTTATCGGCGGGTATACGGCAGAACTCCACCCCCTCGATACCCCCGTTCGGCGAGGCTGTCGCGATCCCTCCCCCTCCCCCGGGTGGCCCCCGTAGGGGAGGTGTCGATTCCGGCACGGGACCTCGAGTGGCGTTTTCCGGCTGCATCGCCGGGGATTCGCCCGTGAGCCGGAGGCCAACCTCTGACGCGGGACACTAGACTTCGCGCGGCCATTTCCGACCGGAGGAAGCAGCGTGCCCGAGCACCGTCCGACACCGCCCACCGCGGGCTACCTCGCCGAGCCTCACGAGGTGCACCGCGTGGTGCTCCTCTACTCGGGCGGCCTCGACACGTCGGTGATGCTCAAGTGGATCCAGGACGAGTACGACGCCGAGGTCGTGGCGCTCTGCATCGACCTGGGGCAGCCGGCCGACGACTTCGACGCGGTCCGCCGGAAGGCGATCGATCTCGGAGCCGTGGAGAGCCTGGTGGTCGACGCCAAGGAGGAGTTCGCCCGCGACTACGTGGCGCCGGCCATCCGGGCCAACGGCCGCTACCAGGGTGGATACCCGCTCTTCACCGCGCTGGGCCGTCCGCTGCTGGCCAAGCTCGCATGCGACGCCGCCCGCACCTACGAGGCCGACACGATCGCGCACGGCTGCACCGGAAAGGGCAACGACCAGGTGCGGATCGAGGCGACCATCGCCACCATCGCGCCCGACCTCAAGGTGATCGCTCCGGTGCGGGAGTGGCAGATGGGCCGCGACGAGGAGATCGCCTATGCGATCGAGCATGGCATCCCGATCAGCTCGAGCGTGGAGCGCCCCTACTCGATCGACGACAACCTCTGGGGGCGCTCGAGCGAGGGCGGCGTGATCGAGGATCTCGGCCAGGCGCCGCCGGCCGACGTGTTCCAGCTGGTCACCCACCCCACGAAGGCCCCCGATCGCGAGGAGGACATCCTCCTCGGCTTCCGCGACGGGCTACCCGTGAGCCTCGACGGTGAGGAGCTCGGCCTGGTCGAGCTCATCGGGCGCGTGGCCGAGGCGGCGTGTCGAAACGGGGTGGGGATCCTCGATCACATCGAGGACCGGGTGGTCGGCCTGAAGGTGCGCGATCTCTATGAGGTGCCGGCGGCAGAGGTCATCCTCACCGCCCATCGCGAGCTGGAGAAGCTCGTCTGCACCGGGCGTGAGAACGCCCTCAAGCCCTCTCTGGACGCGCTCTGGGCGCAGCTCGCCTACGAGGGCCTCTGGTACGAGCCGCTCCTCGCCGATCTGAACGCGTTCATGGAGCGGGTGAGCCGGCGCGTCGAGGGTGAGATCACCATGCGCCTCTACAAGGGCAGCGCGACCGCGGTGACCCGCTCCTCTCCGAACGCGATCTACGATCGCAGCCTCGCGACCTTCAACGCCGATGCCTCCTTCGCGCAGGGCGCGGCCCCGGGCTTCATCGAGCTGTACTCGCTCCAGAGCCGCATGGCCCATCGCATCGCCGAGGCGCGGGAGGCCGGATGAGGCGCGGCGGCCCGCCCATGCTGGCGGTCGATCCGGCGGCGGTGCCGGCGTTCTCGCGGGTGGAGCGCGGGGCCCGCGGCCTGCGCTTCGCGCCGCTCGTGCCCCCCGCCGGCGCCGCAACCGAGCCAGGGGCGCCGCTCCGTGTCCACGCGGCGGCACCGGCCGGCATGCGCCTGGCGAGCATCGTCGCGGACGGGGCCCTGGTCCTGGCCGCCGGGGTGGGGGTGGCCTACAGCCTCGGTGCGCCGCGGATGCACGTCGTGCACGACCGTCGCCCGCCTGGCCTCGACCGGGTCATCGGTGCGCCCGGCGCCAACGCCGGCCTCATCCACGGCGCCGATGGGTGGCGGGCGGTGGTCCTGCCGAGCCTCGGCGACATCGCTCCGGATCTCGGCGAGGGCCCCGTGGCGATACGCCCCGACGGCCGCCGGATCGCGGTGGCCGTGGACGGCGGCATCGAGGAGCACGACATCGGTTCTGACGGCATCGCCGCGCGGCACGAGGGCTCCGCCGACGCCCTCTGCTACCTGGCGACCGGCGATCTGCTGGTGGCTGCGGGCGCCCGGGTGGAGGCACCCGGCCTCGCCGCCGCCGAGGGCTCGCCGATCGTGGAGCTCGCGGCGGCCTCGGCGGCGCCGCGCGTCGCGGCCCGCCACGCCGACGGAAGCATCAGCGTGTGGGACCCTGGTGCGGCCGGGCCGGTTGCGATGTGGCCCTCGCCGCTGCCCGACAGCGGTTCGATCGCGCTCTCGGCCGACGGATCCCTTGTGGCCATCGGCACGCCGGACGGCGACGACCCGGCCGCGAGCCTCTGTGACGCCCTCGACGGCGCCCAGGTCCGCAGAGTGGACGGCGCGCGACTGATCGCCCCCGCTCCGGAGGCCGGGACCATCCTGGTCGCCGGAGACTGGGGCTGCGCCTGGCTGAAACCCCTGGAGGAGAACTCATGAGCACACGCCCACTGTCCGCACCGGCCGTTCTGGCGGACGATCCGGGCCCCTGGAGCGTCGTGAGCTCCGTCCTCTCCCAGCCGGGCCGACCCGGCCGGCGTCGCCCGCAGCCGCCGGTGGGCCTGATGCTCTCGCCGGCCCCCGAGACGACCCTCGCCCTTGCCGGAGTGCGGCCGTCGTCGATCGCCGGCGTCGGTCCGCTGCGCGTCATGGCGGCGGCGCGCGAGCCGGCTTTCGTGCTCAGTTTCGACGACCCGGCGGAGCTCCTGCGGGGCGTCAGTCCATTCGTGGTGCGAGCGTGGTCTCTGCCCACCCTCGCCCTCCACAGCGAGGAGCGCCCCTCCGAGGACCCCGCGGCGCAGCTCGCCCCCCCGGTCCATCCGGCAAGCCTCCACGAGAAGGACCTTCCCCACCTGGCCGAGGCTCCGGGCGGCGAGTTCGTAGCTGTACACACGCGTGAGGGCCGCTCGGACGTGGTCGCGATCATCGCGGTCTCCGACGGATCTCTGGTGCGATGGGTTCGTGGTGCCCGCGCCGCCGCGTGGTCCGCGGACGGACGCCGTCTCGCACTGGGCGGTCCATGGGGTGTGCTGCTCGCCGAGGCGGCGGGCCCCGCCTCCTGATCCGGCGGTCGGCCATCGGGGTGGTCGGGTCGGCGCGGGCCGTGACCACCACCCATGGTGTCGGCGTACACCCAGATCCCCCGCATCTAGCGTTCAACCTCCCTTGTCGGTCCGCACGGCCGCGGTTAGCCTGAGGCCTCATGCCGCCGACCTCGGATCCACCCTTCGTCCACCTCCACGTCCACTCGCACTACTCCGTGCTGGACGGCGCCTGCAAGATCGATCGCCTGCTCGACCGGGTGGAGGAGATGGGCCAGAGCGCGGTCGCGCTCACCGACCACGGCGTCATGAGTGGGGCCGTGGAGCTCTACCGGCAGGCGACCAAGCGGGGGATCACCCCGATCGTGGGGCTCGAGGCCTATGTGGTCGACGACCACACCTCGCGGCCGGCCAAGGAGAGGCGCAACCACCTGACGCTCCTCGCCGAGACCACGGAGGGCTACTACAACCTCATCAAGCTCTGCTCCGCGGGATACCTCGAGGGGTACCACCGCAAGCCGCGCATTTCGCACGAGCTGATGGAGCGCTACTCCGACGGGATCATCGCGCTGTCGGGGTGCCTGTCGGGGGTGGTGTGCCAGCGGCTCGAGCAGGATGACGTCGTGGCCGCCCGGGCCGAGCTCGACCGCCTCGCACAGATCTTCGGCCGGGACGACGTCTACGTCGAGATCCAGCACGCGGGTCTCGATGTGCAGACCGGCATCAACGTCCACCTGAAGAGGATCGCCGCCGAGGCGGGCCTGCCGATGGTCGCCACCTGCGACGCGCACTACCCCTGCCGCGCGGACGCCGACGCGCACGAGGCCCTCCTGGCGATCCAGACCCGCGACGTGCTCAGCAACCCCAAGCGGTTCCGCTTCGGGACGAAGGAGTTCTATCTGAAGACCGGCGCCGAGATGGCGGCGGCGCTCCCGGATTTCGTGGACATCCTCCCCGTGTCGCTCGAGGTGGCCGAGCGCTGCTCGGCGCTCTCGCTGCCGCTCGGCGACATCAAGCTGCCGCGCTTTCCGGTCCCGGACGACGAGCCGGCCGAGGTCTACCTCGAGCGGCTCTGCCGCGAGGGGATGGCACGCCGCTATCCGGACGGGCCGCCCGCGAACGCAGAGGAGAGGCTGCGCTTCGAGCTCGGAGTCATCAAGGAGATGGGCTTCGCCAGCTACTTCCTGATCGTCTGGGACTACATGCGATGGGCCCGCGAGAACGGCGTCGGCGTCGGGCCGGGACGTGGCTCGGCCGCCGGTTCCCTCGTCGCCTACTCGCTGAGGATCGTCGACCTCGATCCGCTCGCCCACGACCTCCTGTTCGAGCGCTTCCTCAACCCCGGCCGCAAGAGCATGCCCGACATCGACACCGACTTCGCCGTGGCCGGGCGCGACCGCGTGGTCCAGTACGTCACCCAGAAGTACGGCTCGAGCGCCGTGGCCCGCATCGGCACCTTCGGCAAGCTGCTCGCCCGCGCCGTCGTGCGCGATTCGGGACGCGTGCTCGGCCATACCTACGGGCAGGTCGACCGCCTCGCCAAGCTCGTGCCGGAGCGACCGATCGGGATCAAGCTCGCCGACGCCATGAAGCCGGGCACCGAGCTCGCGCAGGCGTACGCGGACGACGCCGTCGTGCGCGAGATCCTCGACACCGCCCTGCCGCTCGAGGGGCTGGTCCGCAATGAGGGGGTCCACGCGGCCGGAGTGGTGATCGCACCAGGAGACATCACCGACTACCTCCCGGTGCGCATCGACGACGAGGGCAACGTCGTCACCCAGGTGCCCGACCACGACGTCGAGGCGCTCGGCCTGCTCAAGATGGACTTCCTCGGCCTGCGGAACCTCGACGTCATCCAGGGCGCGCTCGGGCTGATCCACGACCGCAGCGGGGAGACGCTCGACATCGAGACGATCCCGCTCGACGACCCGGGCACCTACGCGATGCTCGCCCGCGGAGATGCGATCGGCGTCTTCCAGTTCGAGTCGAGCGGCATGCGCGAGGCCCTGCGCGAGGTGCGCCCGACCGAGTTCGCCGACCTCATCGCCCTCGTCGCCCTCTATCGCCCCGGCCCGATGGCCTTCATATCGACCTATGCGCGCAATAAGCGCGATCCCTCGCGGGTCACGTTCGAGGATCCACGACTCGAGACGATCACCGGGCCGACCTACGGCGTGGCGGTCTACCAGGAGCAGTTGATGGCGATCTCCCGGCAGCTTGCCGGGTTCTCGCCCTCGCGCGCCGACGATCTGCGCAAGGCGGTGGGCAAGAAGGACAAGGCCCTGATGGCGTCCCTGAAGGACGAGTTCGTGGCCGGGTGCATCGCGAGCGGCACCGACAAGAAGGTGGCCCAGAGCCTCTGGGGACTCTGCGAGGCCGCCGGCGATTACTCCTTCAACAAGAGCCACGCAGCCTGCTACGCCCTGCTCGCGTACCGCACGGCCTACCTCAAGTCGAACCATCCGGCCGAGTACATGGCGTCCCTCCTGAGCTCGGTGATGGACACGAAGGACCGCGTGCCCTTCTACGTGGCCGCCTGCTCCGACATGGGCCTGGCCGTGCTGCCACCCGACGTCAACGTGAGCAGGTCCGACTTCGCGGTCACGGGCGATGAGGAGATCCGCTTCGGGCTCTCGGCCGTGAAGGGCGTGGGGGAGAACGCCGTGGCCGCCATCATCACGGCGCGGGACGATGCGGGCCGCTACGACTCCCTCTGGGACTTCTGCCGGCGCGTCGATCAGGCCCAGGTCAACAAGCGCGCCCTCGAGAGCCTGATCCGCGGCGGCGCCCTCGATTCCACGGGCGACACCCGGCTCGGCATGCTCGACACCATCCCGGCGGCCGTTGGTCAGGCCACCCGTTCGACGGTCCGACCTCGCCGCGGGCCAGGAGTCGCTCTTCGGTGCGATGGGCAGCCAGGACGCGGCCGTGGAGCTCGACCCGCCGATCCCTGCGCGCGAGATGCCCAAGGACGATCTGCTCGCCGCCGAGAAGGAGGCGCTCGGCCTCTACGTCTCGAGTCACCCCCTCCAGGATTGCCGCCAGCAGCTCGCCCGCGCGGTGACGTGCGGCATCGGAGCCCTCGCCGACCGCGCCGACGGCGAGGCGGTCACGGTCGGCGGCATGCTCGGCGCCGTGAAGAGCATCACCACCCGTAAGGGCGATCCGATGATGTTCGTGCGGCTCGACGACCTCGAGGCTTCGGTCGAGGTCGTCGTCGTCCCCGCGGTGATGGCCGATGCCCGCGATCTCCTGGTCCTCGACGCGATGGTCCTCATCACCGGCCGGATCGACCAGAAGGGGGAGGGGGAGACCAAGCTCGTCGCCCAGTCCGTACGCGCCTTCGCGCCGGAGGAGGGTGGCGAGCAGGAGCGACTCGTGGTGAGGGTCGACGTGGCCCGGCTCGCCGAGACCCACCTGGGCGAGCTGCGCAGGCTGCTCGTCGATCACCAGGGCGACGCGGCCGTGGTGGTCGACGTGGCCATCGGGGAGGGGCGCCGGCGCCTCTTCCTCGGCGAGGAGTTCAAGGTCGATGCCCGCGACAACAGCCTCGTCGCCGAGCTGAAGACCCTCTTCGGAGAGCGCTGCATGGTGTGAAGCCCCGGTCTCTTGACCGGAGGATTCGTGAACGGCTTCAATACCCCGGTGCCCTGGTCCCCGTCCCGATGAGTCCAAGCGCCGCCGCAGCCGCCCTGATCGCCGGCTCGTGCCGCGAGTGCCCGGTCTCGTGCGAGCGGGTGGTGCAGCCGGCGGGCTGCATCGAGTCGGGCTGCCCGCGCCTCTACTCGTACGAGCGGGAGGGGCGCACCTGGATGGGATGCCTCGAGGGGATCTACCAGGTCGAGATCGACGTGGAGGGCTTCCGGCGCCTTCAGCGCACCGCCGCGGGCTTCGGCGGCCTTCGCGCATCGCGCCAGCCGCTCGGGATCTGCCGATCGGCCATCGAGCGCACCTTCGAGCACCGCGACGGGTCCCCGTGCGTCAATCCCGACTTCCTGCTCTCTGGCGCCGAGGAGTACGTGGTGACGGTCCCCGGATCCTGACCACCCGGGCCGGATAGGGTCCGGGTGTGACCGCGCCCGCTCCCGTCGGCCTCATCACCGGTACCGGGCTCTACGAGCTGGACGGCATCGAGGAGCGCCGCGTTGACGACGTGGAGACGCCCTACGGCACGGTCGCGGTCGTTCGCGGCGTGCTCGCAGGCGTGCACGTGGCTCATGTCCCCCGCCACGGTGCAGGTCACGCGCGGCTCTCGCACCAGGTCACGCCGCGCGCGAACGTGGCCGCGATCGCCGCCGTCGGGGCCCGGGCGCTCGTCTCCACCACGGTCTGTGGCGCGGTGGATCCCTTGCTCGGGCTCGGGTCGCTCATCGTCTTCGACGATCTGCACTTCCCCTCCAATCGCCTGGCCGACGGCTCGCTCTGCACCCTCTTCACGGTCCCTGAGATCCCTGGGCGCGGACACTGGATCTACGAGCTGCCCTTCGGCGAACGGGTGCGCGCCGGCCTGGTGGAGGGCGGCCGGGTGGCCGGCCTCGACGTGCGCGACGGCGGCACCTACGGGCACGTGGACGGGCCCCGTCTCAACAGCGTGAGCGAGATCTCCCAGCTCGCGGCGGCGGGCGTCACCGCCGTGAGCCAGACGGGAGGGCCCGAGACCGTGCTCGCCGGTGAGGCCCGCCTGCCCTTCGCCCTGATCGGGTTCGTCACCGATCACGCAAACGGCGTCATGCCCGAACTGACACCGCCCGAGACCCTCGCGCGCCTGTTCGGCGAGAGCGCGGGCGTCCTCCAACGCGCGTTGCGAGCCGCCCTGCCCGCGATCGCCGCCGACCCGGGCACGGCCGCGGGGATCGTCTTCTCTCTCTAGCCTGGTGTCCTGGGTCAGACGTTCGTACCCGCCAAGGGATCTCTGGCGCAGGACACCAGAAGCCATCAGGCTCTTTCCCGGCGCACCACGAGCAGCCAGGTGAGGATGCTCGAGAGCGCCACGAGCGCGAGGGCGGCCAGGCTGGCGTCGGCCCAGAAGGCATCCTCGGCGGCGCTCCAGACGCGGGTCGCGAGGGTCGGGAAGCCGGCGGGCGCGAGCAGCAGGGTGATCGGAAGCTCCTTCATGGCAGAGAGCAGGACCAGGCCGGCCCCTGCAGCGAGGCCAGGGGCCATCAACGGGAGGTCGATCGAGATGAGGCGCGCGGCGCGCCCCCGGCCCAGGGTGCGCGCCGCGTCGTCGAGTGGCCGGGGGACGCTGGTCACCGCGAGTCTCGCAGGCCCGAGGGCGAGCGCCCCGAAGTGGAGGGCGTAGGCGCCCACCAGGAGGGGAAGCGTCTGGTAGAGAGCCCCGATCGCCCCCGGGCTGTTGAGGGTCCAGAAGGCGAGGGCGAGGGCGATCACGATCCCCGGGAGCGCGAACCCGCCCGTGATGAGCACATCGGCTCCGCTGCCGATCCGACCCGCGTGGCGTCCGGTCAGGAAGGCGACCGGCAGGACCACCAAGACCGCTGCTGCGGCGGCGAGGGCGCTCGCGATCGAGGTGTTGAGGGCCGGCTCGATCAGGCGCTCGGGGTTGGCGATCAGCGATGACGGGCGCGATGAGCCCTCGGCGGCGCCGCGGATGGCCCAGTAGCCGAGCACGGCGATCGGGGCCGCCAGAGCGAGCGTGAGCAAGCCGGCGATGAAGGCCACCGCGGGAGTCCGCCACCGGCCCAGGTCCACCACGAGGGTGCGTCGGTCGCGGCGCGCATCCGGGCGCACGGCGCCCGCGACGGCCCGCTGACCGGCGACCACCACGATCGCAAGCAGGCCGAGTGCGAGGCTGAGCGCGGCCGCCGTGGGCGGGTTGACGAGTCGATTGGAGTAGATCGCGCGCGTGAGGGTGTCGTAACGCAGGAGCTGGACGGCGCCGAAGTCGGCGATCACGTAGAGGAAGACCAGGAGGCCTCCTGCGGCGATCGCCGGCCGGGCCTGCGGCAGGATCACCGATCGGAAGGCCGCCATCGGGCTGCTCCCGAGCAGTCGTGCGGACTCCTCCATGGCGGGCGAGGCCTGGCGCAACCTCGCCGCGACCGGGAGATAGACGTAAGGGTAGGTCAACAGGGTCAGTACCGCGAAGGCCCCGCCGAAGCCTCCGACGGTTGGAAGGTCGCCGACCCCGAGTGGGCGGAGCAGGCGCTCCAGGAGACCCCCGCGCGCGAAGGCCGCGATGAGGGCGAATGCGCCGATGAACGAGGGCAACACCAGCGGCAGCGCAAGCAAGGGGCGTACCAGCGCCCGCCCCGGCAGGTCGGTGCGCGTCACGAGCCATGCGGCGAGCGTGCCCACCGCAGATGCTGCGACGGCCACGGCGCTCGCGAGCGCGAGACTCCGGCCCAGGGGCGCGAGCAGGGCGGTGTCGGTCGCGGTCGACCAGAGGCCGCCCTCCTCCATCGTGCGCACCACCAGATAGGCCAGCGGCGCGGCGAACGGCACCGCCAGGAGCAGCACCACCAGCCGCAGCCCCGTGCCACGTGGATCGAGGCGCGCCTGGGCCAGCCCCGGAGCGGGGCTCAGTTGAGCCCGCTCTCGGCGATCAGCTTCCCGGTGCCCTCGATATCACCCAGCCGCTCGCCGCCGCCCCTCGGTGGCTTCAGCGAGGCGAGCGGGGGGACGCCGCTCGCCGCCGGGACCCCGTTCGCCAACGGATACTCGAAGGTCTCCTGGGCGAAGTAGCCCTGCGACTGGGCGGAGAGGAGGAACGCGACCAGCCGCTCGGCATCCGCCGTGTCGTCGGAGGTCGCGACGATGCCGACCGAGCTCGGGATCACGAGACCCCCGATGTCGCCCGCTGCGAACTGATGGTTGCGGCTCGGCAGCCCCGGATCCTCGGCGAGGAACTGGAAGTTGTAGTAGTGGTTGACCAGCCCCAACGGGATCTCGCCGCGCCCGACTGCCTCGACGATGGCGTTGTTGTTGGCGTAGGTGCGGGCGTCGTTCGCCACCATCCCCTCCAGCCATGCGCGTGCGACATCCTCGCCCTCCTGAACGCGCATCGCGGTGATGAAGTCCTGGAACGAACCGTTCGCAGGGGCGAGGCCGACCTCGTCCTTGAAGCGTGGCCCGGTGAGGTCGAGTACCGACTCGGGGAGCTCATCGGCGGTGACCAGCTCGCGGTTGTACACGAGTACCCGCTGGCGCCCGCTCACCCCGATCCACCGGCCCTCCGCGCCCACGTAGTTGGGAGGCACGAGATCGAGCAGGGGAGCGGGCAGTGGCGCGAGCAGGTCCTTGCCCGACAGGAACGCCATGGCGCCCGGGCTCTGGCCCCAGTACACGTCGGCGGGCGAGCGGTCGCCCTCGGTCGCGAGCAGCAGCGCCAGATCGTTCGTGTCTCCGTATCGCACGTTCGACGGCGATCCCGGTCTCATCCGAGAACCGTTCGAGCAGGGGTCCGACCAGGCTCTCGGTGCGCCCCGTGTAGATCGTGAGGGCCTCCTCGTCGCCCCCGCAGCCGGTCGCCGCGAGCAACACGAACAGTGAGAGCGTCCCCGACAGGATCGCTGCGACCGCTCGTCTCATTCTTCGCCCCTTCGTCGTCGGACATCCGCACGCCCGTCCGGTCGGGCGCCGCGGGCAGTCTAAGGGAAACGGGCGTTGACTATAAGGTGCGCCTACCAGAAAAAATAAGGTCGGCCTACTGCAGAGGCCGGCAGACGTGCGGACGGGCTCTCAGGCGGTCACCGGGATGGGCGACTCCTGCGCCCGGTAGGCCACGGTGGCGTCGCCGGCGAACTCCAGATCCACGCGATCGCCCGGCTGCATGCGCGGCGCGCCGATCACCCGCGAGCGAACGATAGGGCCATCGTCCATCCGCACGGCGTAGACGGCATCGTGGCCGTAGTACTCGACGCCTGTGACGGTGGCGCGGTCGCCGGCCACCGCGAGGAGCCGCTCTGGCCGGACCATCACCTCGACCGGACCCTCCGTCCCGGGTCGCACCGGGATCGCCCCGATCGCCGTGAGCGCTGAATCCCCGTCGGCGTGGCCCGGGATGAAGTTGGCGTCTCCGATGAACTCGGCGATCTCGCGGGTGGCCGGCCACTCGTAGAGGCTCGTGGGCGTCCCCTGCTGCACCACTCGACCATCTCTCATCATCGCCACTTCATCGCCTACGAGGAAGGCCTCCTCCTGGTCGTGCGTGACGAAGATGGCCGTCGTCCCGGTGGTCGCCAGCAGCCGCCGCACCTCGAGCCGCAGCTCTGCGCGCAGCGGCGCGTCGAGGCTCGAGAAGGGCTCGTCCAGCAGCATCACCGAGGGTCGCGGGGCGAGTGCGCGAGCGATGGCGACCCGCTGCGCCTGGCCCCCGGAGAGCGTCGAGGTCGCCCGCTCCTCGAAGCCGGCCAGGCCGACGAGCTCCAGTGCCTCGGCCACCCGGGCACGCCGCCGGGGGTCGCGCCGCGGGAGCCCGTAGGCCACATTGCGGGCCACGTCGAGATGGGGGAAGAGGGCCGCATCCTGGAAGACCATCCCGATCCGCCGTCTCTCGGGCGGCGTGAACGTCCCCGGGCCGCAGTGCACCTGTTCGCCCACGCGCACCTCGCCTCCTTCGGGGCGCTCCAGCCCTGCGATGGCCCGCAGCAGGGTGGTCTTGCCGCAGCCGCTCGATCCGAGCAGCGCCACGAGTGATCCGGCGGGAACCTCCAGATCGACCTCGCGCAGCACCTCGGCACCACCGAACGACTTCACGAGGCCCGTCACGGCCACCGACTCGGCACCCGGCCGGGACAGGGGCGAATCGCGCCGATCATCGTGCTGCCATTGAACGGACATTAGGTTGACCTTACCGCGCGGCCCGCCCGGTCGTCGGTGAGGCGGGCCCGCCACCCATGACGCGTGCGGCCTCCGCCCGCCATGGGCGGGCCGCTCCCGACGGCGCTTCGGCTTGGCCGCATTGATTTGCGTCCCTTCTGCGGATGTATGAGAACCGGAGGCGGTTGACGATCGGGGTGGATGGGACCCCTCCAGAGGTCCCGCCCGCCAAGAGGGAGGACGACATGACCACGACCACTTCGGTTCGCGAGCTCACCGACTCCTATGTCGCCGCCTGGAACGCGCACGACGCCGATGCGGTGGCGTCGCACTTCGGTCCGGACGGCGTCCGGCGCTGGATGGTGGTGAACAACCCGGCTATCCACAGTCCGGATCGCTTCGAGGGGCCCGAGGCGATCACCCAAGGGGTGAAGGCCTTCATGGGCATGCTCCCCGACCTGCGCGTTGCGATCGGCGTCTCGGCGGCCACCGAGGACGGCGTCGTCTTCGAGTGGACCTGCACGGGCACTCACACCGGGACGTGGGGCGACTGGCAGGGTCAGGGTGAGGCCGTCGAGCTTCCGGGCGTCTCCATCGTGAGGATCGCGGACGGGAGGATCCTCGAGGAGAGGATGTACTTCGACCCCGACATGATGGCTCGCAACTGGCGGCCGCCCGTCTGAGCGGTCCCCGCTATCCGGGTAGGACGTAGAGCCCGGCGGCCGCTCGCTCGCCGATGACCCGTTCCTCGTCGTCGATCCGCACGGTGAGCTGGCCGGCCGCCGGATCGACGCGCAGCACGAGGACCTCCGTGCCCGGAACGAGTCCCTGCTCGTAGAACCAGTGCAGAAGGTCGCCGTCGTGCTCGGCAAGCCGGACGATGCGGGCGGGCCCTTGCGTGATCTGGGCCAGAGGCCGCAGGTCGCGGTTCTCCTCCTGCTCGTGCGCGGTATCCACCGGCCAGCCATGGGGGCAGCGCTCGGGGTTTCCGAGCTGCACCGCCAGCCGCTCCACCATCTCATCCGAGAAGGCGTCGCCCAGATCGTCGGCGTGCACGTGCGATTCGGCCGCCGTGTAGCCCATGAAGTCGGTGAGGAAGCGCTCGATGACGCGATGGTGGCGCACGACCCGCTCCGCCTCGGTGCGGCCCCGCTTGGTGAGGAGCGGCCCCTTGCGCGGGCCACGCTCGATCAGGCCCTCGGATTCGAGCCGCTTGAGCATCTCGCTCGCGGTCGGAGGCGTCACGTGGAGCATCTCGGCGACGCGCGCCGCCGGCACCGGGGCCTCCTTGACGATCGGCCCGTACTCGCCGACCGGGGTCGCGAGGAAGTAGATCGCCTCGAGATAGTCGTCGATGGAGTGGGCTCGTCCCATGGATTGTCATGCTACCCGCCCCGATCGGATCCGCGCCCTTCCGTCCGGCGGCACTGGCGCGGAGCGCCGGGATTCGTTACTTTCGACACATGAGCTCGCGACCGGGGAACTGGGCGAGACCGCGGAGGATCCTCGTGATCGCCAACGAGACCTGCGCCGCCCAGGGCGTCGTCGATGAGGTGAGGTACCGCTCCGGCGAGCGGGGCGAGGTCCTGGTCGTGGCCCCGGCGCTGGCGCGCACCCGGCTCGAGCACTGGCTCACATCCGATCTCGAGCGCCGCCAGGCGGAGGCGGCCGCCCGGCTCGAGTCGTCGATCGCGGCCTTCGGCGCCGCCGGCCTCAGCACCCGAGGGCATCTCGGTGACGCCGATCCCCTCCAGGCGCTCGACGACGCCCTCCGTATCTTCGAGCCCGACGAGGTGGTGATCTCCACCCATCCGCCGCAGCGCTCGTCGTGGATGGAGCGCCAGGTGGTGCGCCGCGCCCGCGAGCGCTACGACATCCCGATCACCCACGTCATCGTGGACCTGGAGCACGAGAGCACGACGCCCGAGGGCGACGTGCGCTACCGGCGGATGGTCGAGCCGCGCCCACGCGTGCGCCTCTTCCACGCGAGCGACTACGACGAGGCGATGGCCATCCAGAGCGGCGGCTTCCGCGACCGCCCCGGCCCGGGTGCGTCTGCGGGCGTCTGGCTCACCGATCGCCCGCCGTCCGGCGGGGACTCCGGCGAGGAATGGGTGGTCTTCGCGGTCGAGCTCCCCGAGGAGGTCGCGAGCGAGTACGAACGGGGCGTCGAGGGCGAGGCCCGGCGCTTCCTGCTCCCGGCCGAGCTGCTCAATCGCCACGGACCGCCCGTCGCCGAGGGCGACTGGTCCGAGTAACGGCGACCATCGCCGGTCGCCCGCCCGCTCAGGGGCCGGAGACCGTCACCGATTCGATGTAGATCGGGCTCGTGGGAGTCTGGGCGGCCGGGTCACCCGGGTCGGCGTTCGGGTCGGCGAAGCCCTCGATGGTGCGGGCCACATCGAGACCCTTCGTCACGCGGCCGAACTTCGCGAACGAGTTCGGTAGAGCCGACGCGTCGCCGGTCACGATGAAGAACTGCGAGCCCCCGGTGTCGGGTCCGGCGTTCGCCATCGCCACGCTGCCGGCCGGATAGCCGTCCTCGGGGAGCTCGTCCGGGATCGAGTATCCCGGGCCGCCACGCCCGTTCCCGTCGGGGTCGCCGCCCTGGATGACGAAGCCCGAGACGACTCGGTGGAACGTCAGCCCGTCGAGGAAGCCCTCACGTGCCAGAAAGACGAAGTTGTTCACGGTCTCCGGTGCGCCCGCGGCGTCGAGGGCGATGACGATCCTCCCGCAGGAGGTCACGAGCGTCGCCCGGTACTTCGCGGAGGTGTCGATCTCCAGCGGAGGCGGCTTCGCATAGGTCTTCGGCGCAGGAGGCGGGGCGGGCGTGCGGCTGACGCAGGTCTCTCCACCGGAGGACGTGACGGTCTGTCCCGGGAGGGGTGCGGTGGCTGCGGGCTCCGCCGCCGGGGCCGCCGCCGGCGAGTCGCTCCCGCACGCGGACACGACGGCCAGGGCGAGAGCGGCGAGGGCCGTGGACAGGAGGCGGTGGTGGGGGCGCATCGGCGGCCAGTCTACCCACCGGTTCGTTGGGCTCCGGCGAGAGCTCACGTGCGGATGCCCACCCCGCGGACGAACGTCCACCACGCCCATGCGAGCATCGCGGCAGCGAGGCCCAGCGTCACGCCCACCGACAGGCTCGGTGCCACGTCGGAGGTCCCGAGCATCCCGTGGCGGGCGGCGACCACCATGAAGAAGATCGGGTCGGCGTGGGTCAGGGCGCGCCACGGTTGGCTGAGGGCGTCGATCGAGTAGAACACCCCTCCGAGGAAGACCAGGGGCTGGATCACCAGGTTGCCCACCACGTTCTGCTGGTCCCATCCGGTGGAATAGAGCCCGACGACCGTGCCGAGAGCCGAGAACGCGAGGCTCGTCCCGATCAGCGATGCGGCGAGCACCGCCGGGTGCTCGATCGGATAGCTCACGAAGATCCGGGCCGCCCCGAGGGTGAGCACGCCGATGATCAGGCTGCGCACCACACCCCCGGCCAGGTATCCCACCAGGAGCTGAGAGGGCGTCATCGGGCTGCTCGCCGGATCCTCGATGAAGCCGTCGTTGCGCGCCTGGTAGATCGAGGTGGCGTTGTTGCCGAACGCCGATGTCGCCACTCCCATCAGAACCAGCCCGGGGACGATGAAGCGCTCGTAGGCGACTCCGTCCACCAGACGGATCTGGCTGCCCAGGGCGACGCCGAACACGACGATGAACAGGGCGGCCGAAACCACGGAGGGCGCGATGGTCTGGGTCCAGAGCCGCATCACCCTGAGGATCTCGCGCTCCGCGAGGGCCCCCGTGCCGCGCCACCGGGCCCTGCGGATGTCGGCCGCGGTCAGCGCCCGACCAGCTGCAGGTAGACGTCCTCGAGGCGCGGCGCCCCGAACTGGGCCCGCAGATCGGGCGGCGCCCCCTCGGCAACGATGCGGCCCTGCCGCATGAACGCCACGCGCTCGCAGAGCGCCTCGGCCTCCTCGATGTAGTGAGTGGTGAGAAGGATCGTGGTGCCGTCGGCGTGGAGGGCACGTATGTAGGCCCAGAGGTCGTGGCGCAGCTCGAGGTCCACCCCTGCGGTGGGTTCGTCGAGGATCACGATGCGCGGGCGGTGCAGCAGGGCGCGCGCGAGCAGCAGTCTGCGGCGCATCCCGCCGGAGAGGAGGTGGGCGTAGCTGGACGACTTGCCCGAGAGATCGAAGGCGGCCAGCATCTCGTCGGCACGCCGGCCGGCCTCGGCGCGCGGCATCCCGAAGTACCGGCCGTGCAGGGTCAGCAGCTCGCGCACCGGCACGAAGCGGTCGAGGGCGACGTCCTGGGGGGCGTAGCCGATCACCTGACGCGCACGCGCCGCCGACTCCCCCCAGGCGGGCACCCCGAAGACGGAGATCGCCCCCCCGGACGGGCGCGTGAGACCCACGATGCTGCGGATCAGAGTCGTCTTGCCGGCACCGTTCGGGCCGAGCAAGCCGAAGAAGGCGCCCTCAGGGACCGAGAGGTCGAGCCCGGCGAGGGCGTCGAGATCACCGTCGAAGGACTTGGATACCCCCTGGCAGAGGAGGGCGGGTGGCCGGCCGTCGATCACGACCCGCGACGCTGCCGCGCTGGGCCACCCCCCGCCCCGTCCTCCGCATCCACGATCTACGACGGATTCGGGCTCAGACGGGCCCGTTCCCGCCGCGCATCTTGCGCAGCGCCACCGCCACGGCACCGGCCACCGCGCCGATCATGGCGACCTTGCCGAGCAGGCGGCGGATCCGGCCCTTCTTCTTCGGGGTCTCGACGAGCCCGCTGACCGCCTTCTGGAGGTCGTGAGCAGAGGCTTCCACCCGGTGCTGGAGCTTGCGGTCCCTCGCCAGCTTCTTGGCGACCTTCGCGGGTGGCTTGCCGGCGATCTCGTCGGTCACCTGGCGACCGGTCGCGAAAGCCTGGCGCAACGCCTCGTGGAGTTCGGGGTCGTTCATCGCCTTGGTGACGATGGGGCGGACCGTCTCCACCAGCGCGGCGGCGCGGTCTGCAGTCGCGGATTTCCTGAGCATGTGTCCTCCCTCGGCCTCGTGATGGATGCCCGGACGCAGCCCGGCGAGCCGGCGCCTCATCTCGCGACGCGCCACCCTGCGGGCGATACGGAAGGTGATATACCCGATGACGGCCTGTCGGCGGTTGAGCATGCGACAACTGTAGTGCCGCGACGGGCCTTCGGTGAAACCCGGGGGGAGCCAGCGTCCTCGAGCCGGAGCCCAGACGACCGTTCCCGGCCGCATCTCATCGCGATGCGGCGTCCGCTGCCACAGCGGTATCCCCCTCGTCGTGGTGGATCTGCGCAGTCGCCCCGCGAGGGATCCGCTCGGGAACCGCAGGCGAACCCCTGACCCGAGGCACTAGTGTCCCGCCCGATGCCCTCTCGACGCGAGTTCGTCTTCGCCCGCCACGGCCGAACCGACTACAACGCGCTGCGACGTCTGAACGGCGACCCCTCGGTGCCCGTGGTCCTCGACGAGGTCGGACGCGGGCAGGTGGAGGCGCTGCGGGAGCGGATCTCCGCCCTCCCCGTTCGACCTCGGCGTCCACACCCGTTTCGGGCGGACGGTCCAGTCGCTCGAGATCCTGCTCGCCGGTCGGGGCGTTCCCACGGTGGAGTGCGCCGATCTCGACGACGTCGCCCTCGGTGAGTTCGAAGGAGGGAGCGCCGAGGACTACCGCGCCTGGCGCCTGGCGCGCCCCCAGGAAGCCAGGCCCACGGGAGGCGAGAGCCGCGTGGACGCGCTCGGGCGGTACGTCCGCGGTTTCGAGCGCCTGGTGGGATGCTCGGCCCGCATGCCGCTGGTGGTGACCCACGACATCCCGATCCGCTTCCTGGCGAACGCGCTCGCCGGTGATGACCCGCTCGACGGGTCGGTCACGGCTGTCGCGAACGCCTCATCGTTGACCGTCTCGGAGCCGGAGATGCGGCGCGCGATCGGCGCGATGCGGGACCGGATGCCGCGGGAGTCAGGGTGAGGTACCATGCGCGGGACTCCGCGCAGCGGGGCCAGTCGTGTGGACAAACCGAAGGATGACCAATGGCTGAGGGTGTCGTGAAGTGGTTCTCGTCCGAGAAGGGCTATGGATTCATCACGCCGGATGACGGCGGGAAGGATCTCTTCGTCCACTTCTCGGAGATCCAGGGGTCCGGCTACCGGAACCTGGAGGAGGGTCAGCGGGTCAGCTATGAGGCGACGGAGGGTCAGAAGGGCCCCCAGGCCTCGACCGTGCAGGCGCTCTAGCCGACGCGGTTAGTCCTTCAAGGCACCGAGAGGAGACGTTCTGGCGACAAAGCAGAAGGAAGAGGCGATCGAGGTGGAGGGAGAGGTCACCGAGGCGCTCCCGAACACCATGTTTCGCGTGGTCCTGGACAACGAGCACGAGGTGCTGGCGCACATGGCCGGCAAGCTGCGGCGGTTCAGGATTCGGATCAACCCGGGCGATCGGGTCAAGGTGGAGTTGTCGCCCTACGACCTCAGCCGGGGTCGGATCACCTTCCGTCTGAAGTAGGTCCGCCAGGTATCGGTGTCGCCCGGCTCGCCGCCGTCACAGCGCGGCGGCGAGCGTGGGCCGAACACCGGCGGAGCCGCTTCGCGCTGCCCTCGCCGCCCCAGCGGCGTCGGGTTTCGCCAGGATGGCCGGACGCAGCGGCGCCTCGACGACGCGGCCACCCGCGCGCCCGACCCGGTAGGCGCGCGCGTCCTCTCTCGAGGCCACCACGGCCGCGAGGCGACGGTCGACGAAATGAAGGGCAACGCCGTCCTCGGCGCCGAATCCTGGCGCCATTCCGTTGCGCATCGCTTCGACGTAGGCCTTCCGGCGGGGTGCGTAGTGCGCGCAGTTGCTACCGGGAAGGAGTCCGAGCCCGTCCGAGAAGGGCATCAGGCGCGGGCCGAACGAGGCCGTCACCCCGCCCTCGAACCAGCACATCGACCCTGCGCAGAGGCCGGCGAGGACGACGCCGCGCTCCCAGGCCTCGCGGAGGATCAGATCCACGCCGTGCGCTCTCCAGACCGCGAGCATGCTCGCTGTGTTCCCACCCCCGACGTAGATCACGTCCTGCTCCAGCAGGACGGCGCGGAGGTCGTGGACCGTACGGTTGAAGAGGGCGAGGTGGCTCGGGTCGCAGCGCCCTCCTGCGAAGGCCCCGTAGAACTTGACCAGGTAGCTGGAGTTGTCCCCGCCCGCGGTGGGAAGGAAGCAGACACGCGGTCGCGGGCTGCCGGACGCGTCGAGGACGTACTCGTCGAGAGCCGGGTTGCCGGGCTCCTCGGTGAAGCCCCCGCCGCCCAGGGCGATGATCTGGCGCGGTCGCGGCGATCGGGCGGCGAGCGCCGTGGCTGTGGTCCGGCGGGCCATCGCCGTGATACTCGACGCCGCCCGGCCGCGGGGGCATGGACCTCCGAACAGATTTCGCGTGGTCCGGGCTGGCCCGAAGGACAGCGACTCCGCCGGTAGCCTGCGCCGGATGAGCAGACACATCGTGGCTTGTGGGGGTGGGGGGTGGTCCTCCGATTCGGGCGTCGGTCCGCTCGAGCGCTACATCCTCGGCCTCTCGTCCGCCGAACGACCTCGCGTCTGCCTTCTTCCCACCGCCAGCGGCGACTCCGACTGGCTCGTGGCGCGCTTCTACGAGGCCTTCTCGGGCCTCGAATGCCAGCCCACCCACCTACCCCTGTTCCGCGCCCACCCGGCCGGCCTCGAGGAGCGGCTCCTGTCCCACGACGTGATCTACGTCGGCGGGGGCAGCAGCGCCAACCTGATGGCCATCTGGGCGGTGCACGGAGTCGGTGCCATCCTGCGGCGGGCATGGGAGCGCGGCGTGGTGCTGTCGGGCGTGAGCGCCGGCGCGATCTGCTGGTTCTCGGCCGGGCTGACCAACTCGCTCGGCCCGGGGCACGCCCCGGTGCCCGGACTCGGTCTCATCGACGGCGGTTTCTGCCCCCACGCCGACAGCGACCCGGGCCGGCTGGTCGCGCTGCGCGCCCTGATCGAGGAGGGGCGCATCCCTCCCACCCTCGCGGTGGACGACGGCGCTGCGGTGCATATCGACGGCAGCGGCGCGCGGCGGCTGCTGAGCGCGGTCGCCGGCCGCGGCGGCCGCCTGATCGGTGCCGATGGCGCGGACTGCCCGCTCACGCCATCATCTCTCGTGGACTGACCACGGCGTCGCCGATTCCGGGCTCGTCGAACGCCGATCGCACGGCCGCGCGATCGGGGCCGCTCACGATGAGCCACTCGGTCGCGCGCAGGTGCGACACCTGCCCGACCCGCTCGCCGGCAGGATTGTGGATGCCGATGCGCGCCCCGACGTAGCGGGGTGTGTCGATCGCGAGCGCGGCGACGTGCCCTCGATCGGCGAGCAACTCGGCCACCATCGCCGGTTCGTGAAAGCCCTCGTCGTTCATCGAGAGGATGACCCAGGGCGTGCGCAGGGCCCCGACCAGGTCGACGAGCGCGGGCCACGCGTCGCGGGCGCCGTTGAACGGGCTGCGCGTGGTCCGGCAGTCGATGCGCTTGCGTGCGACGCCGTAGGCTTCGGGCCGGTCGCCGCGCGTGATGGTCTCCCACGCGTGGTAGTTGGAGAAGTAGGAGTGCTGGTTGTACGGGGGGTCGAGATAGGTGCAGTCCACCCCGCCGAGCGCGCGCGCGAGGTCGTTCGCCGGTTCCCGCGTGACCTCTCCCGCGGGGCCGGTCACCGCCTCGGGCTCCCTCAGGGTGAGGGGATGCAGGCTGCGCGGAGCGGGGCTCTTCAGGTACGCCATCTGGAGGCCACAGGTCGAATCGACGCGGTCGGCGGCCTCGACCAGGCTGGTGATCAGACATCCGCGCAGCGGTTCGGGAGCGTCGATGGCGTCGATGGCGGCGCGGATCGCGTCGATGCGAGCTCCGTTGGCGGGAGAGAAGTAGCGGGCCTGCAGGCAGAAGGTCTCGGTGACGTATCCGGGGACTCCCGGCAGTGCCTGGAGATCGGCGATCAGCGCCCGCAGGCGCCCGCGCTGGAGTCGGTCATCGGCGGCGATGTACGCCTGACCGAACGCCTCCGAGTAGCTGGCGAGGTCGTTCGAGACCACGCGGCAGCCCGCGCGCCGGAAGGCCTGGCCGGCGCGCGTCGTGCCCGCGAAGAGGTCGCAGGCCGACGAGATCGGCAGCCGCCGCGTCAGCCTTTCGAGCAACGGGGCGATGGCGCGCTTGGAGCCGATGTACTTGATCACCCCTCGGAGCCGACCTCGGTACGTCCGGGCTCCTCGATGGCATCCACTATCCGACGAGCCCAGGCGGTGGGGTCCTGTCCCTGGGGAAGCCTGGGGGCAACGCCGGCGATCGGGCGCGTCTCGAGTCCGGTATCGAGGTGCGGCGGGCGCACGTCGATCACGCGGATCCCCTCGCGTCTGAGCTCTCGGCCGCTCGCGCGGTCGAAGGCCGTGAGCGCCGCCTTCGAGGCCGAGTAGGCGGCCATCCCGGCGGTGGGCATCTCGGCCACGATCGCCGAGAGGTTGACGATCGTTGCGCCCCGCTCCATCCGCGCAGTCGCCGCGCGCGTCAGCCGCAGGGGAGCGAGCACGTTGACCTCCATCAGGGCCCGCAGCGTGGCGTCGTCGGCGGCGCGCGCGGGGCCGAACGCCACCACGCCGATGGCGCAGACGACCACGTCGAGAGACCCGAGAGCGTCTGCGGAAGCCGCCACGATGCGCTCGGGCTCGCCGTCGTCGGTGAGGTCGGCCGCCGTCGCGCACACGGCACCGAGTTCCGACGCGAGGTTCTCCAGGCGGATCGCGTCGCGGCCGTGAAGGGCGAGCCGCGCCCCGCGCGCAGAGAGCTCGCGGGCGATCGCACCACCGATGGCGCCGGTCGCGCCGCTGACGAGAACTCGCACGACCCCAATCTTGGCGTCGGTGGGTCGCCGGGTAAAGGGCCTCCGCCCCGGGGGTCGGGGAGGGCAGCCGGGGGTGACGCCGAAAGGTGTCGGCAGAACCCCTTCGAGGAGCCGATGTGGAACGCATCCTTCCCCCGCTTCATCCGCTCGTGATCGCCGGACTCGGCGTTGTCCTCCTGACCGTGGGATGGCTGATGGGTCTCGCCGGATAGCCGGACGCTGCAGACGGCGTGTAGCGTCCTCGCCGTGCTTGCCGTCAACGTGTGCGAGTGGGGTGCGGAGCCCGTGGTCGGCGAGGCTCCTGAGCCCGCGGTGAGCCCCGGTCGTGCTCTGGTGAGGATGCGTGCGGCGGGGCTGAACCCCGTCGACATCGCCATCGCATCCGGGCGCTTCTACATGCCTCTGCCCGCACTGCCCTTCGTATCGGGTGCGGAGGCGGTCGGCGAGGTGATCTCGTCCGCGCGCCTCCCGGCCGGCTCGCGAGTGTGGTGCCTACCGGTCACGGGCGGCTTCGCCGAGGTCGTGAGCGCTCCGGAGGAGTCGCTGGTCGCGGTGCCCGACGAGTTGAGCGACGCGCTCGCCGCGGCCATCGGAGTGGCCGGGCTCGCCGGATGGATGTCGGTCCGCCACCGGGGCGGCCTGGTGCCGGGCGAGACGGTCGTCGTGCTCGGCGCCGGCGGCGTCGTGGGCCAAGTGGCAGTCCAGGCGGCGCGCATGGGCGGGGCCGGTCTCGTCGTCGCGGTCGCCCGGAGCTCCGCCGGTCGCGATCGCGCGCTGCGTCTGGGCGCCGATGTCGCGCTGGGGACCGGTGGGGAGCTGCCCGCGGCGCTCGGAAAGGCGTGCGGCGAGGGGGCCGATCTCGTCGTGGACGCCCTCTGGGGCGATTCCGCTGCGGCGGCGATCGGGGCACTGCGGCGCGGCGGGAGGATCGTGCAGGTCGGCAACGCCGAAGGCCCGTCGATGGACCTCGTGGCTGGTCCCCTGCGCGGGGGACGGCTTGACCTGCTCGGGTTCTCCGTCCTGGTGGAGGACCCGTCCGACCTCGCACGTGGCTACGCCGAGCTCGGGGCCGCCGCCGCCGCCGCGGAGGTGGTGCTCGAGGTGGAGACGGTCCCGCTCGTCGACGCGCGGTCCGCGTGGGCTCGCCAGATGGCGGGGACCGGGGGACGTAAGCTGGTGCTCGTCACATGAGCTCCTTCCACGACGACATGGCCGCCGGATACGGGTTCACGGGCCCCACCGTGCGCCTCGGACGCCCGTACGCGGTTCCCGAGCAGCCCGATACCGAGGTGGAGGTCGCCATCCCGCTCGGCTTCCTCAACCGCCACGGACTCATCGCGGGCGCCACCGGTACCGGGAAGACGCGCACCCTCCAGCTCATCGCCGAGCAGATCTCGGCTGCGGGGTGCCCGGTCTTCGCCGCCGACATGAAGGGCGACCTCGCCGGTCTCGGCGCTCCCGGGGAGGCAGGGGATCGGATCGCCGCCCGCGCGACCGAGCTCGCCGACGACTGGACCCCCTCCGGTTGCCCGGTCGAACTCCTGTCCCTGACGGGAACGGACGGCGTGGCGATCCGCGCCACCGTCACCGAGTTCGGACCGACACTCCTCTCCAAGGTGCTCGACCTCAACGAGACGCAGGAGTCGAGCCTCAGCCTGGTCTTCCGCTTCTGCGACGACAAGGCGCTGCCGCTGATCGACCTCGAGGACCTGCGGGCGGCGCTCGCCTACCTGAACGGCCCGGGGAAGGCCGAGTTGAAGGCCCTCGGCGGCATCTCGGCATCGACGGCCGGCGTGCTCCTTCGCAGCGTCTCGCAGCTCGAGGCGGAGGGGGGTGATGTCTTCTTCGGGGAGCCCGCCTTCGAGGTCACCGACCTGCTGCGGACCGCCCCCGACGGTCGCGGCATCGTCTCGGTGCTCGGACTGGTCGACGTCGCCCGTCAGCCGGCCCTCTTCTCCACCTTCCTCATGTGGATCCTGGCGGAGCTCTTCGAGAGGCTGCCCGAGGTCGGCGATCCCGAGAAGCCGACCCTCGTCTTCTTCTTCGACGAGGCCCACCTCCTCTTCGACGGCGCCTCGAAGGCGTTCCTCGACTCGGTGGCGCAGACCGTGCGTCTGATCCGCTCGAAGGGGGTCGGGGTCTTCTTCATCACCCAGCTGCCCACCGACCTCCCGGACGAGGTCCTCTCGCAGCTCGGCCACCGGGTCCAGCACGCGGTGCGCGCCTTCACGCCCAAGGATGCTCGCGCGCTGAAGTCGGCCGTCGAGACGTTCCCGACCACCGAGCACTACGACCTCGCCGAGACCCTCCGGTCACTCGGAGTCGGAGAGGCGGCCATCACGGTGCTCGACGCGCGTGGCGTCCCCACGCCGGTGGCCGCCACGCGGCTCTACGCCCCGAGCTCCCGGATGACCCCCCTGCTGTCCGACGAGCGGAGCGCCATCATCGCGGCGTCGCCCCTACGTGCGCGCTATGCGGACCGCCTCGACCGGGAGAGCGCCGCGGAGCTCCTGGAGGCGCGCGCGGAGGGCGACCGGGTGCGCGCGGATGAGGTGCGCGGGCGCACCCGCGAGAAGCCCGCGCCCCGGCGTCGGGAGCCTCCGCGCGATGAGACCCTGGCAGACCAGGTCCAGGACGTGCTCGGATCGAGCATGGCCCGCCAGGTCACCCGGGAGGTCGTGCGCGGGATCTTCGGGATGCTCCGGCGACGCTGATGCGCGCGCCCCGCGCCCGCAGGAGCTGTCACGTCGTTCCGGGGTCCAGCGCGAGGATGCTCGAGAAGGCGGCCGGCCTCGCCGCCGACGAGATGATCCTCGACCTCGAGGACTCCGTCGCCCCGGGGGCCAAGTCGGAACTCGCTCGCGACGCGGTCGCGACGGCACTGCGGGCCGGCATGCGGGCACCCTGCGTGGCGGTGCGTGTCAACGCGGTCGACACCCCGTATTGCCACCGGGATCTGGTGTCGGTGGTGGTCGGCGCCGGGGCGGCAGTCGATGTCGTGGTGCTGCCGAAGGTCGACGACCCCGGCCAGATCTCCTTCGCGGACCACCTGCTCAGCGCGCTCGAGCAGGAGGTCGGGTTGCCGCGGCGGAGCATCGGGCTTGAGGCTCAGATCGAGACCGCCGCCGGCCTCGCCTGCGTCGAGGCGATCGCATCGGCCTGTCCGGAGCGGATGGAGGCGCTCGTGTTCGGCCCCGGCGACATGGCGGCGTCGCTCGGGATGCCGCAGACCACCATCGGGGGGCCGGCGCCGGGCTATCCCGGCGACGTATGGCACCACGTGCTCGGGCGCATCCTCGTGGCGGCGCGCGCCAACGGCCTCCAGGCCATCGACGGCCCGTACGCCGTGCTGGCCGATCCGGAGGGGCTCGCCGCCTCGGCAGGGCGCTCGCGGGCCCTCGGGTACGACGGGAAGTGGAGCATCCACCCCGATCAGGTCGAGATCCTCGACGGCGTGTTCGGCGTCTCGGAAGGCGAGCTCGCACGCGCCCGCAGGATCCTTGGGGCCCACGCGGCCGCCTCGGCCGGCGGAGCCGGCGCCGGAGAACTCGACGGGGAGATGATCGACGACGCCACCCGCCGGATGGCCGAGCTCCTCGTGGAGCGCTCCCGGCGCACCGGGGGCTGAACGCCGCACGCCGCCGGCCCTCTCATCCCAGGGGTTGATTCCTGACGTTCAGGGGACGAATCTCACCATGTGGATTCCGAGGCCAAGCGGGGCGTGCTCCTCGTCGGCGATCACGATGGCGCGGAGGATGTGCTCGTCGGGGGGGCCGGGCATGCCCTTGTGCACGTCGTGGGTGGGCCGGCCGAGGCGCTTCGACACGTGCGCGATGACGCGTCGATCGGTCTGGTCATCGCGGTCTGCGACGGGCCGGATCCGGGGTGGGATGAGGCGATCGTCGCCCTGCGGGCGAGCGGGGTGGCATGCGTCGTGGCCTGCCCGGCGTCCGCTCTGGAGGCGCTGGTGGACCCGGCGCTCTCCCATGCGCCCGGCCGCCCGGTGGGCGCGGGGGAGATCGCGGAGGAGGAGCGGATCGTCAGCGACACCGTCGTCCGCATGTTCGGTGGCGATCTCGACGTCGAGGGCACGATCGATCTCATCGTGACGGCCGCACGGCGCGCGATGAGGGCGGATCGGGCCACCTGCTACGTGCACGCCGAGGGCGGCGGCAGCGTCGGCTCGGTGCACACCACGGAGGCCGACCCGCGTCTCAGGGCGTTCCTCGAGGCCGCGCGCGGGCGCACCAAGGCCGAGATGCCCGTGTGGCAGCTGATCCTCGAGAATCCGACCCGGACGATGGTGATCGAGGATCTCGCGGGCCATCCCCACGTGCCCCAGACGATCGTCCGCGGCCTCGGGGCCGGTGCCCTGGTGGGCATCCGCCTCGAGCACCCCTCGGTTCGCAGCGACGGCGCCCCCGAGCTGCTCGGGACGCTGTTCCTCTCCTTCGAGCAGGCCCGCAGGTTCACGACCCGCGAGCGCGCGGTCGCCGAGAGCCTCGCGGGCATGGCAGCGGTGGCCCTCGCCAATGCCCGGCTGCACGCCGACTCGGTGCGCAGCGCGATCGAGGTGCAGGCCCGCGCGACGATCGATCCGCTGACCGGGCTCGCCAACCACCGCTCCTTTCAGGAGCGCCTCGCTCATGAGGTGACCCGGGCCCAGCGCCATGGCCGCAGCCTCTCGCTCGCCCTCGTGGACATCGACCGGTTCCGCGGGGTCAACGAGCAGCACGGCCACGGCGCGGGCGACCGCGTTCTCTCGGAGATCTCGGGACTGTTGCGCTCGGTGGCCCGCCAGGCCGACCTCCTCGCGCGGGTCGGGGGCGAGGAGATCGCCTGGTTGATGCCCGAGACCGAGGCCATGGACGCGTGGCAGGCCGTCGATCGCGCGCGCGAGCTCGTCTCCCGGACGATGCTGCCCGAGGTGGGTCAGGTGACCGTCTCGGCCGGCGTCTGCGATCTCGGCAGGGCCGGCTCGGCGGCGGAGTTGCTGCGGCTCTCCGAGGGTGCCCTCTACTGGGCCAAGCAGCATGGGCGCGATGTCGCCTTCCTCTACACGCCGGCCGTGGTGGAAGAGCTGTCGGCCGAGGAGCGGGCCGACCGGCTCCATCGCATCCAGGCGCTCCAGAGCATCCGTGTGCTCGCCCGCGCGGTCGATGCCAAGGACCCGTCAACTCGTGAGCACTCGGAGCGCGTGGCCGATCTCGCGGTTGCGATCGCGACCGCGCTCGACTGGGACGCGGAGCGCCTGGTACGCCTGCGGGAGGCCGGGCTCGTGCACGACGTCGGAAAGATCGGGATCCCGGACAGGGTCCTCTTCAAGCCGGCGCGGTTGACCGTGGCCGAGTACGAGGAGATCACCCGGCACGCGGCCATCGGCGCTGAGATGGTTGCCGACGTGCTCACCCCGGAGCAGGTCTCCTGGGTACGGGGCCACCATGAGCGCTTGGATGGAAGGGGCTACCCGGACGGGCTGGCAGGCGAGTTGATCCCCGACGGCGCGCGGGTGCTCGCGCTGGCCGACGCCTGGGATGTCATGACCTCAGAGCGCTTCTACCACGAGCCTCTGAGCATCGAGGAGGCGCTCGCAGAATGCCGCCGCTGCTCCGGCACGCAGTTCTCCGGGGAGCTTGTCCGGGAGATCGAGAGGCTCGTCGAGACGGGTGCGATCACCGGCCTGTCGGCCGCCTGACGCTCGCGGGCGGCGACCGACGTGTCGCTCAGCCCGAGAACCGAGCGAACGCGACGGTACCCGGCGTAGGCGAGTGGTCCACCGATGAGCGTCCCGGCGTGGAGGGCGGTTCCGACTCCACCGACGCACTCCATGCACATGCCGATTCTCCAACGTCTCGGCCGGGAGGGCGACACGCACCGTAGCGGACGGGCAGGATTGCGGCGTGGGCGATGAGATCGCGATCGAGAGCTTCGACGACGAGGACCACCGGCGGTTCGCAGCGCGCTGCCGTGAGGGGCTCGTCGCACTCGCCGATCTCCTGGCCCGCCCCGGGTTCGGGTCGGGCGAGCCCTCGATCGGGGTGGAGCTGGAGATCGGCCTGATCGACGCCGGCGCGCAGCCCGCCCAGGCGAACCAGGCGGTGCGCGAGGCCGCGGGGGACCCGCGCATCGAGCTGGAGCTCGATCGCTTCAACCTCGAGCTCAACTCGCGCCCGGTCCCACTGGCGGGCCGGCCCCTCGCGACCCTCGGCGACGACCTCGCGGGCGGCCTCGCCGCCGTGGAGGAGGCGGCGGCGAGCGTTGGTGCCCGCGCCATCGCCGTGGGGATCCTCCCCACTCTGCGGGCCGAGCACCTCGGGCCCGGGGCGATGAGCGACTCACCGCGCTTCCGTGCCCTCGGCGGCGGCCTGCTGGGGCTGCGGGGCGGGCCCTTCCACATCGAGATCGACGGCGACGAGCCACTTCGGATGAGCTGGGACGACCTCACCCTCGAGGGCGCGGCCACCGGGCTTCACGTCCACCTGCGCGTCCCTCCGAGCGCCTTCGCAGCCGCCTTCAACGCCGCCCAGACCACGGTCGCGCCGGTCCTGGCCGCGTGCACCAACTCACCCCTGCTGCTCGAGAGGCTCCTCTGGCACGAGACGCGTGTCGCCCTGTTCGGTCAGGCGGTCGACGACCGGGCCCCGGTGGGAGGGGCGTGGCTGCCCTCGCGGGCGTCGTTCGGTCATGGCTGGATCGCGGGCCCCCACGAGCCGTTCGCCGAGAGCGTCGCTCTCCACGTGCCGATCCTGCCGATCGTGGGGCACGAGGACGCGGCGGCCGTCCTGGCCGCGGGGGGCGTGCCGAGGCTCGACGAGCTGCGCCTCCACCATGGCACCGTGTGGCGATGGAACCGGGCCGTCTTCGCTCCGGGAGGCGATGCCCATCTGCGCATCGAGATGAGGGCACTTCCGGCGGGGCCATCTCTCATCGACATGCGCGCCAACGTCGCCTTCCTCACCGGATTGACGGTCGCCCTGGCGCCCCAGATGGAGTGGATGGCGCGCTCGATGCCCTTCGAGTTCGCGCGACGCAACTTCTATGCCGCCGCGCGCCAGGGCCTCGAGGCGATGTTGCTGTGGCCCTCCCGTGAGGCGCCGTCGCCGCGTCCCTGGCCGGCGCGTGAGCTGATCGCGAGCCTCCTTCCGGTGGCGCGCGTCGGCCTGACCGGCTTCGGCGTGGACCCGTCTGAGGCCGACCTCCTGCTCGGAGTGATCGCCGAGCGGGTGGAGTCGGGGCAGACCGGCTCGGTCTGGCAGCGTCGCGCCCTTGCCGCACTGGAGCGCGACCGCACCCGCGGCGCCGCCCTGGCCGCGATGACCGAGGCATACCTCGAGCGTTCGGCGGACGGCGAACCGGTGCACCGGTGGAGCATCCCCGGCCGACGTCTCTGACGCGCTCCTAGCCCTCGCCGGCGGGATCGGCGTCGTCCGGGGGCACCGGCACCGGCCGGCGATCCGGGCCGATGGCGACCATCGTGAAGTGGCCGACCGTGCATTGCTCGGCGGTCCCCGCGACCGGGTTCTCCTTGCTCACCTCGACCCTCACCCGCATGCTCGTGCGCCCGACGGAGATCACGCGTGCCACCACCTCGACGAGATCGCCCTGCACGATCGGCACGCTGAACGCGATGTCCTCGATCGCAGCCGTGACGACCGTCGAGCGCGCGCGGCGCATCGCCGCGAAGCCCGCGGCCTTGTCCATCCACGAGACGAGCGTTCCCCCGAAGAGATTCCCCTGGGGGTTGGTGTCCGTGGGGAAGACCGATTCCAGCAGTCGCGCGTGCATTCCGTCTCCTCGTCGGGTGACACCCCGCCTGCCGGCGAGACCGGCTCAACCCTACGAGAGCGAGCGGCGCCGGTTCATCCCGGGTGCGATCAGCCCGGCGCGTTCGCAGGCCTTCTCAGGCACCTGCCCGTGACGGGCAGGTGCGGCGCGCTGCACTCGTGGGCGCTCGCCGGCTCCCGGCTGGGCGACGTCGCCGCCGGCCTGTGCTGGACTGCCGGGATCATGCCGGTCTTCGTCCCACTCTCGATCCGCAGCCGCCACCGAGGAGGGGCGGGGTGATCCGCGCGGTCGTCTTCGACATGGACGGCGTGCTCATCTCGTCCGAGGAGGTGTGGGACGAAGTGCGCGAGGGCTTCGCGCGCGAAACCGGAGGGCGCTGGGGCCCCGAGGCGCACCACGACATGATGGGCATGAGCACCCCCGAGTGGACCGCCTACATGCAGGAGCGGGTCGGGATACCCCTCTCGCCGGCGGAGATCGAGGACGAGGTGGTCCGGCGGCTCATCGCTCGCTATCGCTCGGACCTGCCCCTGATGGAGGGCTCCCGCGAGGCGGTCGGCGCCCTGGCCAGCCGCCTGCCGCTCGGGCTGGCGAGCTCGTCGAGTCGCCGGCTGATCGACGCTGTGCTGGGGCTCGCCAGCCTGGCCGAGGCCTTCGCGGTGACCGTATCCTCGGAGGAGGTCGCCCGCGGTAAGCCCTCTCCCGACGTCTACCTGCGCGCCCTGGAGGAGCTGGGGGTGGAGCCGTCGCACGCCGTGGCCGTCGAGGACTCGGGTGCGGGGATCCGCGCGGCGGTGGCCGCCGGCATGCGGGTGGTCGCGATTCCCAACGCCCTCTATCCGCCGCCTGAGGAAGCGCTTGCGCTTGCGACGACGGTCTTGGAGTCGATCGCAGACCTCACCCCCGAGCGCATCTTCGGCCGGGGCTGACGTTGCGCGCCCCGGGGCGGGGGCGCGAGGATGTGGGAGAGCGATTCGAGGGAGGTCGGGTGTCTGAGGTCAGGGTGCTCGTGGGCACGCGAAAGGGCGCCTTCGTCCTGCGTTCGGACGGTGGCCGAAGCGACTGGCGGGTGGAGGGCCCGCACTTCGGGGGGTGGGAGGTGATGCACGTACACGGCTCGCCCGCCGATCCGGACCGTCTCTACGCGTCGCAGTGGACCGGCTGGCACGGCCAGGTCGTGCAGCGCTCGAACGACGGCGGGCGCACCTGGCAGCCGGTGGGCAACGGCTTCGCCTACGAGGGCCAGACCGGGACGCACCGGTGGTACGACGGAACCCCTCACCCGTGGGAGTTCAAGCGGGTCTGGCACCTCGAGCCCTCCCCCGAGGGTCCGGACACGGTCTTCGCCGGTGGCGAGGATGCCGGCCTCTTCCGCTCCGTCGACGGCGGGGCCACCTGGACCGAGCTGCCGTCGTTGCGGAGGGGTGCGAGCGGATCGGACTGGGCGCCCGGTGCGGGTGGCCTCTGCCTGCACACGATCATCATCGACCCGACCGACACGCGGCGCATGTTCGTCGCGATCTCGGCCGCCGGAGCCTTCGCGACCGAGGACGGCGGCGCAACCTGGCGCATCGCGACCGGGGGACTGCGGTCGGACTTCCTTCCGGATCCGACAGCCCCGGTCGGCCACTGCGTCCACAACCTGGCGATGCATCCCGCCCGGCCCGACGTGCTGTTCATGCAGAAGCACTGGGATGTGTGCCGCAGCGACGACGCGGGCCGCAACTGGACCGAGGTCAGCGGAGACCTTCCGAGCGACTTCGGCTTTCCGATCAGCGTCCACGCTCACGAGCCGGACACGATCTACGTGGTCCCGATCACGAGCGACTCCGAGCACTTCCCGCCGGAGGGGCGCCTGCGGGTGGCGCGGAGCCGCACCGGAGGCGGCGAGTGGGAGCTGCTCACGAGGGGGCTCCCGCAGGAGCACTGCTACGTCAACGTGCTGAGGGACGCGATGGCCGTCGACTCCCTCGATGACTGCGGCGTCTACTTCGGGACCACCGGAGGCCAGGTCTACTGCTCTGCGGACGCCGGCGACAGCTGGGCACCGATCGTCGAGCACCTGCCCGCGGTGCTCTCGGTGGAGGTGCAGACGCTCGAGTGACGAGCGTCCGGGTGGCCCTCCCGACCCATCTGCGGACCCTTGCCGGGGTCGGGTCGGAGGTGCGCGTTGACGTGCCGGAGGCCCCCACCCTCGCCGACGCCCTCGAAGCGCTCGAGTCGGACCATCCGGCGCTCCGCGGGACGATCCGCGATCGGGCCACGGGCATCCGCCGGCCCTTCATCCGCTACATCGCGAGCGGTGAGGATCTCTCGCACGAGGAGCCGGACACGCCACTGCCCGAGGCGGTCGTGCGCGGAGACGACGCCCTCCGCGTCGTGGGCGCGATCGCCGGTGGGGCGCTTCACCCCGACCCGGGGTGGGCGCGCGGATAGGTAACCCGGGATGGGCGGGGCGCGATGTGGTGGCCGGGAACCGCCCGTGCGGGCTGTCGGCCAATTGGACCTCTGCTTGCGGTCCAATTGGCCAGGACCCCTGACGGCGCCACGGCCGTTCCGGAGCGAGGTGCCGGCGTCCCTCTGTACCATCGCCACCGCCTCGGCCGGGCCCGGGCGCGACCCACGCATGGCGTGAAGCAGCGCGTCGGGTCGCTCCTGCTGGACCTCGGATCTCTGGGGGAACGATGCTGCTGAACCTGGTCGCCTGCGTCGCGGGCATCGCGATCCTCGTCGTCGCCGCGGACGCGTTCGTGCTCGGCGCGGCCCGTCTGGCGATTCGCCTCGCGATCGCCCCGGTGATCGTCGGAGCGATCGTGATCGGCTTCGGCACGAGCTCGCCGGAGTTGCTCGTCGGCATCATCGCGTCCGCGAGCGGGGAGATCGATCTGGCCCTGGGCAGCGTCGTCGGCAGCAACGCCGCGAACCTGACCCTGGTGGCGGGCATCGCGGCGACCGTCACCCCTCTCGCGGTCACGAGCCGCATCCTCCGCCGCGAGGTCCCCCTCGTGGCGGGCGCGGCGGTCGCGATCCTGCTCGTCCTGGCCCTCGATCTCGGCAGGCCCGGGGGAGCCCTGCTGCTGGGCGCCTTCGTGGGATCGCTGGTGCTGATACTCCGTCGCGACGGCGGGGAGGGGGAGGGGGAGGGGGACGAGCTCGAGCGCGAGGCGAGCGACTTCCTCATCGAGCCCGAGCGGGCGTCGCGTTCGATGCGGCCCGACCTCGCCCGGCTGATCGCCGGCCTCGCCGGGACCCTCCTCGGTGCGCAGGCCCTCGTCTGGGGCTCCACGGGGATCGCCGACCGGGCCGATCTCTCGGGCGGGGTCGTCGGGCTCACCCTCGTCGCGGTCGGGACCTCGCTGCCGGAAATCGCCACGGCAACCCAGGCGGCCCGGCGCGGTCAGGGCGAGCTGGTCGCCGGCAACGTGCTGGGCAGCTGCCTGTTCAACGGACTGGCGATCGCCGGGCTCGCAGCGATGGTCGGAGGGACGACGGTCGGGAGCGAGATCACCCTCATCGCCGCCCCGGCGACCCTCGCCGTCACGCTCCTCGCGGCGGTGACGATGTGGAGCGGGCGCTCGATCCGGCGCGCCGAGGGCGTGCTCCTCATCATCGCGTGGATCGGCCTGGTCATCCTGCTCGCCATCTAGCCGCTTGACGTGGATCGGGTCCGGGAATAGACAAGCCGGGTGCCCCTCCACATCACCCCGCTCACCCCGCTCGCCTTCCTCGAGCGCTCGGCGGAGGTCTTCCCGGATGCGACGGCGGTCGTGCACGGCGACGAGCGCATCAGCTATCGCGAGCTGGCCGGGCGGGTCACGCGGCTGGCGCACGCGCTGCGCGCATCGGGCATCGGCCCGGGTGATCGGGTCGCGTACCTGTGCCCCAATACGCCGACCCTCCTCGAGGCGCACTTCGCCGTGCCGCTCGCCGGCGCCGTCCTCGTGGCCCTCAACACGCGCCTCGCGGGCGAGGAGGTGGCGGCGATCTGCCGCCATTCCGGCGCACGGCTCCTCGTGGCGGATACGGAGCTCGCGGGCTCGGTCATCCCGGTGGCGGATCGGCTCGGGGTGCAGGAGGTGGTCTGGGACGAGGACGCGGTTGGCGAGACCCCGGCCGGCACCCGTCGCGCCGACCTGCTCGCCCGCGGCTCCGACGAGCCGCTCCCGTGGGGCGTCGTGGACGAGGACGCCACCATCTCGATCAACTACACCTCCGGCACCACGGGCACGCCCAAGGGGGTGATGTACACCCACCGTGGCGCCTATCTGAACGCCCTCGGCGAGAACATCACCGCCGGTCACAGCACCCGGACCGTCTACCTCTGGACGCTCCCGATGTTCCACTGCAACGGGTGGTGCCATCCGTGGGCGATCGTCGCCGCGGGAGGCAGCCAGGTGTGCATGCGGGCGGTGCGGGCCGATGACATGTGGCGTCTCATCGACGAGCACGGCGTGACCCATCTGAACGGCGCGCCGATGGTGCTGTCGCTGCTGGTCAACGCCCCGGGGGCCCATCCGCTGGAGGATGGGCTCACCGTGATGACCGCGGCCGCACCTCCCAATCCGACGACCCTCGCTCAGACCGAGGCCCTGGGGGCTCGCGTGATTCACGTCTACGGGCTCACCGAGACGTACGGCCCCCACACCGTCTGCCAATGGCAGGCGGTGTGGGAAGGCGCGGCGCCCGCCGAGCGCGCCCGGCTGCTCTCGCGCCAGGGGGTGGCGATGGTGGTGGCCGACCCGATCAGGGTCGTCGATGCACTCGGCGCGGATGTCCCCCGCGACGGGGACACCGTGGGAGAGGTGGTGATGACGGGCAACAACGTGATGAAGGGCTACTTCGACGACCCGGAGGGGACGGCGGCGGCCTTCCGGGGTGGCGTCTTCCACTCGGGCGACCTCGGCGTGTGGCACCCCGACGGTTACATCGAGCTGCGCGACCGGGCCAAGGACGTCGTCATCTCGGGCGGCGAGAACATCTCGACGATCGAGGTGGAACAGGCGGTCGTGAGCCACCCGGCGGTTCTGGAGGCGGCGGTCGTCGGCGTGCCGGACGAGCGCTGGGGGGAGCGCCCGAAGGCCTTCGTCGTGCTGCGGGAGGGGGGCGGGCCGACGCGGCATCCCTCGCCGCCCACGTCCGGGAGCGGCTCGCCGGATTCAAGTGCCCCGACGTCTTCGAGTTCCTCACAGAGCTGCCGCGCACCTCCACCGGAAAGGTGCGCAAGTTCGAGTTGCGCGAGCGGGAGTGGGCGGGCCGCGAGCGCCGGATCAGCTGATTTCCTTTCCTGGACTCGGTTTCGAAAGCCTGCGTAGGGTCTGTCAGCCCGACCTCTCTGTGCCCGATTTCAGGAGCCCGTGAATGAAGAACGCAACCAAGGACTTCAAGGAGTTCGTCCTCCAGGGCGACGTGGTCGCCCTGGCGGTCGCGGTGATCATCGCCACCGCCTTCGGGGCGGTCATCGCCGCCTTCGTCGCCAACATCATCACCCCGTTGCTCGCCGCGATCGGCGGTCAGCCCGACTTCAGTCAACTCGACTTCACCATCAACAACAGCCGCTTCCAGTACGGGCTCTTCATCAACGCCATCATCACGTTCCTGATCATCGCGGCCGTGGTCTTCTTCCTGGTGGTCCGCCCCTACAACGCGTTCCGCAAGCGCAGCCAGGACGGCGAGGAGGAGGAGCCCTCCGCCGAGTACGCCGTGGAGAGCGGCTCCGCCGACGCGCTGCCCGCGCTCCTCAACGCACGCGCCGCCGACGGCTGGAAGCTCGTCTCCATGAGCGAGGGCTCGGGCGGGTCCCTCTCGGCCGTGCTCGTGAAGGGCGACTGATCCCGGCCGGCTGATCGATCGCCTCCACCCGGCCGGCATCCCGGCCGGGTGGAGGGCGCCGATCGCGCGGTGGGGCGAAGCGGGCGGGGGGGATCGAACCCCCGTCGATGGCTTGGAAGGCCATTGCTCTACCATTGAGCTACGCCCGCGGGACGGCACCCGGCGCCGGGGGCAACTGTACCAACGGCCCTGGGCCGTGAGGTATCAGCCCCGGCGCGCGGCGAGCCCCTCGGCGTGCAGGCGGCGCACGCGGGCCATGTTCTCGAGGTCGGGGCCGTTGCCCTCCACCCCGGGCACCTCGAGGATCACCGGCAGGTCCTGGAGGTGCGGCGAGCCGAGGATGCTGCGCATTCCCTCCTCGCCGATCTCACCGTCCCCGATGTTCTCGTGGCGGTCCCGGTTCGATCCGAACGCGGTCTTCGAGTCGTTCAGGTGCAGGCAGCGCAGCTTCTCGATGCCCACGATCGCATCGAACTCGTCGAGCACGCGGTCGATGCCCCCGTGCTCGTGCACGGGGTACCCGGAGGCGAAGAGGTGCTGGGAGTCGAGGCAGAACCCGAGGCGCTCCGGGCGGTCCACGGCGTCGGCCACGGCGCGGAGCTGGGCGAAGGTGCGCCCGATGGTGTCGCCCGCACCGGCGGTGTTCTCGAGGAAGACGCAGCACTCGCCGGGGGCGCTCTCGAAGGCCTCGCCGATGCCGGCCCCGATGCGGGCGATCGCCTCATCCTCGCTCGATCCCTTCGACGAGCCCACATGCAGCACCACCCCCTCGAGCCCGAGTGCGTCACCGATCGTCAGGTGCTGCACCAGGCTCTCGATCGACGAGCGGTAGATGTTGCGGGTGGCGGTCGCGGGCTTGCCCGGCGGCCCCGTCGGAACCTCTCGGTCGGGCGCGCCGAGGTTCATCAGGTAGAGGCCGTGGCTCACCAGGGGACCCATGCCGGCCTCGGCCGCCTGCGCGCGGAAGGCGGCGATCTGCTCGGGGGTGTGGTTGATGGGCTTCCAGGTGCGCGGGTTGTGCGTGAAGACCTGAAGGCTCTCGCACCCCAGGTCGCGACCGCGGCCGATGGCCTTGCTGATGCCCCCCGAGGAGGAAACGTGGGCGCCGAATCTCACGTCGCTATCCTACGGGCCGTGGCCAGACATCCCCGACCAGAGGTCACCGGCCCCGCCCGCGTTCGTTTCGCCCCGAGCCCGACGGGCAGCCTTCACGTGGGCGGCGCACGCACCGCCCTGTTCAACTGGCTGATCGCACGGCACACCGAGGGCACGTTCGTCCTGCGGCTCGAGGACACCGATCGCGAGCGATCGACTCCCGAGAGCGAGGCGGAGATCCTCCGCTGCCTCACCTGGCTCGGCCTCGACTGGGACGAGGGACCCCATCGCCAGAGCGAGCGCGGAGCGGTCTACGAGGCGGCGATCGAGCGCCTGAAGGCCTCGGGGGCGATCTACGCCGCCTACGAGACCGAGGCCGAGCTCGAGGCCCAGCGGGCCGCCGCACGGGCCGACAAGCGGGCCCCGGTCGTCCGCGGCCGCCGCGATCATGGCGCGGCCGAGCTGGCGGCGTTCGCTGCCGAGGGGCGGCGGCCGGCATGGCGCTTCGCCGTCGAGATACCCGGCGAGACCGTGATCGAGGACTACGTCCGCGGTCCGGTCTCCTTCGATCACGCCCAGATCGAGGATTTCGTGGTGGTTCGCTCGGACGGCACCCCCACGTACAACCTCGCGGCCGCGGTCGACGACATCGACATGGCGATCAGCCATGTCATCCGCGGTGAGGATCACATCTCGAACACGCCCAAGCAGATGATGGTGATGCGTGCGCTCGGCGCCACTCCGCCCGACTACGCCCACATCCCGCTGATCCTCGGCGAGGATCGCAAGCGCTTGAGCAAGCGCCACGGCGCCGCCTCGGTGGAGGATCTCGAGGCGGCCGGCTTCCTCCCGCAGGCGGCGGTCAACGCCCTGGCCCTGCTCGGGTGGAGCTTCGACGACAAGACCACGATCTTCACGGTCGAAGAGCTCGTGGCGGGCTTCTCGGTCGGCCGCATATCCAAGAGCCCGGCGATCTTCGATCTCAAGAAGCTCCAGGTGATGAACGGCCGTCACCTGCGACTGATGCCCGCCGACGACTTCGTCGAGGCGCTCGTCGGATGGCTCGATTCCACCGGCTACCTGGCCGAGCGCGGGCCGGGCGCCGAGGAGCTGGTCCGCGCGAGCGCTCCGCTGGTGAAACGGAAGATCAGCACCTTCGCCGAATACGACGCGCTCGCCGGCTGGCTCTTCGTCCCTCTCGAGATCGAGCCCGAGGCCTGGGAGGTGCTGACGCGCGACGTCAAGCACTCGATCCAGGTCATCGGAGGAGGCCTCGGGCGGCTCGAGTCGCTGCCCGAGTTCACGGCCGATGCGGTGAAGGACGCATTGCAGGACCAGCTCCACGTCATGGGCGAGGCAGCACGCGACTTCCTCGAACCCCAGCGGATCGCGGTCACCGGCCGGCTCGTCTCCACCGGGACCTACGAGAGCCTCGCGCTCCTGGGTCGCGACGAGGTCTTCACGCGCTATCGCGCGACGCTGGCGCGACTGGCAGAGATCTGGGCGCGGGCGTGAGCTTCGGTCGCGGCACACAGCGGGCGCTGATGCTGACGGCAGCGTGGACGTTCGGCATCTTCCTCATCGTCGCGGCCGTGTTCCGCAGCACGGACAGCTCCCAGAAGACCCTCTCCGTGGTCGCCGGCTTCTTCGCCTACGCGTTCCTCGCGGCAGCCGCCATCATCCTCGTGCGGGGGTGGCGCAGACGTGGTCAGGACGCCGAGCGTGCGGCGATCAGCTTCGTGAGCGGTCACCCCGCCGTGGCGTCGGCGATGGGCCGACCGCTCGAGGTGGGAGCGCCGGAGGGCGAGATCCCCTCGGGCAACGGTCCCGCGCAGGCCAATCTCGAGGTGCCGGTCTCGGGGCCGGCCGACTCCGGCCAGGTCGATCTGGTCATGGCGCGGATCGCGCGCGACTGGGAGGTGCTCTCGGCGACCCTGGTCGTCGACGGCGACCGCGTGAAGCTCGCCGACGGCTTCGGCGAGTCGCAGGAAGAGGACGACTGACGGGGCGGGCGAGACCTCCGGCGCAAACACGCCGTCGGTCCCACGGTGAGCACCGCCGATGAATCCGCCGCTCTGGGCGTGGATCGCCCTGATTCTGGCGGTCCCCGTCCTCTCGATCATCGACCTTCTCGTCTTCGGGCGCGGCCAGCGGGAGGTGCCGGTCAGGACGGCGGCGATGTGGAGCCTCTGCTGGATCGGTCTCGGCCTGGGCTTCGGCGTCCTGATGGCGCTCACACAGGGAGGCACTGCCGCCGGCGAGTACCTGTCGGGGTATCTGATCGAGTGGAGCCTCTCGATCGACAACCTGTTCGTCTTCGCCGTCATCTTCGGTTACTTCGCCGTGCCGAAGGAGATCCAGCCGCGCGTCCTGCTGTTCGGCGTGCTCGGGGCACTGGTTTTCCGCGGGCTCTTCATCGCCATCGGTGCCGCAGCGCTCGGGGCCGCCGGCTGGGTGATCTACATCTTCGGCGGGTTCCTGGTGTTCACCGCCTATCGGCTCGCGCGGAGCACCGGGGAGCACGTCGATCCCGGCCGGAACAAGCTCCTGCTGCTGGTGAACCGCTTCGTGCCCTCCACCGACGGATACCGCGGCCAGAGGGTCTTCGTGCGCGAGGGCGAGCGCCGGCTGGCGACGCCGCTCCTCGCGGTGCTGCTCGTCATCGCGAGCACGGATGTCGTCTTCGCCATCGACTCCATCCCGGCGATCTTCGCCGTGACCGACGAGGCCTTCATCGTGCTCGCGGCCAACGTCTTCGCCGTGATGGGCCTGCGGGCGATGTACTTCGTCATCGTCGGCATGCTGACGCGATTCCGGTATCTCAACTACGGCCTCGCCGTGGTGCTGGCCCTGGTCGGCCTCAAGATGCTTCTGAGCGATGTCTACCACCCGCCGATCTACGTCACCCTCGGCGCAGTTGTGATCGTGCTCGCCACTGCCGTGCTGGCCTCGCTCTGGGCCACACGGGGCGAGGGCGGCCCCGAGGAGATGGACCTCGGTCCGGCGACGAGGGTCCACGAGGACTCCGCGTGAGCGCCCGCCCCCAGTAGTCGTCCGAAGGGCGCATCGGGGCCGCCCCGATTCCCCGGCGCGCCGAATCGGCGAGCATCGGGCCCCGACACGGAGTCGCCCGATGCTCGGCACGCGGTCCCAGCCCATAACCCGTCGCCGCGCCGTGTTGCTCGCGGTGGCCGCGCTGCTCACGGCGTCCTCGCTGCTCGCGGTGGCGATCCTGCTCATCGGCCGGTTCGGCACGGTGGAGGGGCGCATCCTCGGCACGACGGCGCTCCTCGGCGGTTTCGGCATCCTGGCGCTTCCGGCGGCGATGCTCCTGGATCAGGGGCGCGCCCACCGTCTCGCCGGTGCACTGCTGGTCCTCTGTGGGGTGAGCGCGGCCCTCCTGATCGTGCTGATCTGGCGCGACGAGCCATCCGAGGCGTTCGGCAAGTCGGCCGCGACCGCAGCCGCGATCGCGATCGGGCTCGCCCAGGCGGCGGCTCTGCTGGCCCGTCGCAGCGACGTCGAGCCGCGGGTCGTGAGGATCCTGTTCGCGGTGTCAACGATCCTCGCGGCCCTGGCGACCGCCGTCTTCTCCTCGCTCGTCTGGTCGGACTCGGGCGACGGCGTCTGGGCACGGATTCTGGGCGCCCTCGTGGTGCTCGACCTGCTCACGGCCGCCCTTCAGCCGCTTCTCGCGCGGGCCCGCGCCGCGGGGGTGCAGGTGCGCATGCGCGTCACCGTTGATTCCGGCGCGAGCGAGGAGGTTTCTGCCCAGGGGCGCGACGTGGCGGCGGCCGTGGCGGTGGGCATCCGCCGGCTCGAGGCGCACGGGCGTCACGTGGTGGCGGTCGAGCTGATCGCGCGCTCGCTGGTGCCGCCCGGCTGAGCGCGCGCGCCTGTTCCATTTCCGGCGGCGCTGTGAGACGTTTCCGTCCTCGGCGAGGTCGTGATGGGGGTCCCGGATGCTCCGATTCAGTCTGACCGCGCCGCTCGTGGCGGCCGCCGTCGTGCTCGGGTCCTCGGGCCTCGCCTCCGCGGCGCCCTGGAAGAAGCTCTCGGGAGACGATGTCGCGGGCATCGACAAGTCCTCCCTCGTCGTCAGCGGCGGCAGGGTGTTCGCCGCCTGGCCCTCCGGCTCGGGCACGGATCTCGCGGGGTCGGTCGCCTTTCGCGGCTTCGCCCCGACGCCCACGGCACCCCTCGCGGGCGCCGGGCCCGTCACCATCGCCGCTTCGGGCTTCGCGAACGTCTCCGGCCGTCCGGGCCTCGTCGCGGGCGGCTCGCCGGCCGGCCTGAGGGTGATCACCGGGGGTACGACCGACGCGATCGATCGCGTCTACATCACCGCCCCGCTTGCGGAGGGGTCGGCGCCGGCAGCGGCGACGGTGATCGCAACCGCCGTGAACGGCGACATCGACGCCGTCGGGCTGCCCGACGGGGGCGTCATCGTGGCGAACAACGAGAACAGCGCCCTGCACGCATTCCGCGATTCGACCCCGGCCGACGGCAACGACATCCAGGGGCAGCTCGGCGGCTGCTGCTCCTACAACCCGGCCCTCGGTCGCGATGGCACCGGGCGGGTATGGCTGGCGTGGTACTCGAACGCCACCGACCGTGTCGGCATCCACGTGCAGCAGCTGGACCCCTCCACCGGCGGGCCGACCGGTTCGCCGGTGCTCGTTCCCGAGAGCTCGTCGGTCGCCAACAACACCGGCCACCTCGCCCTCGCCTGCGGGGCCGACACCTGTCGCCTCGCCTACATCCTCCAGTCGGCCACGACCGCACCCCAGCGGGTGGCCACATGGGCACCGGGGGAGGCGAAGGGCACCCCGGTGACCCCGGCGATCGACGTCGGCGTGAACGCCTCGCTCGCGGCGGCCATCCGCCCCGATGGTCGGATGTGGACCGCGTGGTACGACCCGGGCGTATCGGGCGCTTCGGTCGGCTACTACGCCAGCCTCGGCAACCGGCGCGGGACCGGGGGCGAGCGGACGAACCTGCGGCGCCCACCCGGCTTCGTCGACGATGGGGATCTCGAGGCAGCCCTGCTCGGGGACAACCTGGTCCTCGTGGGCACGGTGGACACCGGAAGGGCCCGCGGCGCGCTCTGGACGACGATCGTCCAACCGCCCGATCAGGTGATCGAGAGGCCACGCACCATTCGCAACGGACCGGCCACAGTGGTCGCGCCCAAGGGTGTCTCGCTGAAGAAGCTGCGGCGATCCAAGTGCGTCAAGGTGAGCGTCACGGCGAAGCGGCCGGCTCGGGTGCTGGTCGCGATCTACTCGGGTCGCAAGAGCATCCGCGTGTTCGGCCGGAAGGTCGTTCGCTTCCCGAAGCCGCGCACGAGAGTGGTGTGCGTGAGGGTGCCCTTCCGGGCGAAGACCTTCAACGTGCGCACGCCGGCTCGGATCGCGATCGCCGTCCGCGCCGGCGCCCGGCCGAAGAAGGGTGAGCGGCCGGCGAGGGTGGTGACCCGGGGCTTCCGCTTCTTCCGCTAGTCGGTTCTTCCCAGTTCGCGGAAGCGGGGCTTCTGCAGCCAGCCCGTCCCGAGCGCGCCGGGCTGGGAGAGGGCGCCCGCGGTCCGTCCCCGCAGGCGGAAATCCAGCCCGCCGCCGTCGACGTCGTCGTACCAGAGCACCGCGCGCAGCCGCGGGTAGCTCGTGCGCAGCCGCTGGAAGGTCTGCCTGATCCACGTGCGGGCGTCGCCGCCGAGGCTCGTGGTGCCGATCTCGGAGATCATGATCGGCTTGCCGAAGCGTGAGAGGGCGCGGTAGGTGTCGCGGTAGAGGGGATCGGCGGTTCTCCATGAGCTCCAGGAGTAGGCCTCGCCCCAGTTGAACCCGCTGGTCGAGACCCAGTTGACGAAGCGGCCTCCGGGGTAGTAGGCCCCGATCCGGTGATCCTCGCCCTCGATACGCTCGAGGTTGTTGATCGACCAGATCCAGCTCACGTTCCGCGCCCCGGCCTTCTGGAAGATGCGGTGGACGTGGCGCCACGCCCGGACGTACATCGCCGGCGTGTTCCCGTTCGTGCGCACGCCCCACGGGTACCAGGTCCCGTTCATCTCGTGCATGAGACGGATCATCACCGGGTCGCGATAGGCGGCGACATCGCGCGCCCAGGCCCGGATGTAGCGGTCGTGCGTGCCGTCGGCGATGCGCGCGAGGGAGATGTCGGGCTGGATCGCCACACGCCTCTCGCCGGCCGGGGCGCTCCAGGGCTCCCAGGTGATCATCGGCACCGCGCCCGCCCGGGCCACCCGGCGCGCCCAGTCGGGACGGAAGCGCCGCTCGCCACTCAGCCATTGCTGGAACCAGTTGACGATGCGCGGCCGGACCCGGTTGGAGCGGCTCCACGCCGCCAGCGCCCCGTTTCGCTCGACGAGCCGGGAGTTCGCGACGCCGAGGTAGACCCCCGCCTTCGGAGGGATGAGCCTCCGGAGCGGGTCCGCCGGATCGCGTTGCGGATCCGGCACGGGGATGGTGACGGGATCCGCGATGGCGGGTGCGGTCGTGGCCGCGGGCCCCGGCCGGTCCTGGCTGGTGAGGAAGGGCACCGCGAGCACAACGACGACGGCCGCGGCCACGACGGTGCCGAGCGCGACGATCGCCAACCGTCGGGGCCAGGGAGCCGATGTCATCCCCTTGGGGGTCGGCATCCGGCCGGATCGAACTGAGTCCGGTGACCCGCTCGACACGAAGTAGGAGGTTTACATAGTCTTGAGTCCTGGTCCGGGGTGCCGATATGTGCGCCACGTGCCCGCATCCTCATCTGTGCTCTTTTCGCTTCAGCGTCGTGTCCGGCGCCCACTGCTGCTCGCCTGCGCTCTCGTGGCGGTCGGCCCTGCCGTGCTGGCCGCAGCGCCACCCGCTGCCGCCACCGGGCCACTCGGTGGCGCCGTGGGTGAGGGGGGGCGCACTGCGGCCCCGAGCGCTCGGGTCACGACCGTGACCGCCGCTCGGGCCGCCGCGTTGAGAGCCGTGCGCGCGCGCGAGATCCGCCGGGCTCGCCGCTCCAGGGCGCGGGAGGCCAACCCCCTTACGACGCTTCCCGCCTACGTCGAGCCGCGCGGTCCCGCCGCGGCCCAGGCCAACGCGTGGCGGGCGGCGCGCCCCGAGGATGCAGCGCTCATCAAGATGATCGCCGAGCAGCCCCAGGGCTGGTGGCTCGGCGACTGGCACTACGACGTCCGCGCGCGGGTGGCCGAGAGGATGGCCCAGGGGCGCTCGGTCGGCGCGGTTCCCGTGATCGTCGCCTACAACGCGCCGAACCGCGATTGCGGCCAGCACTCCTCGGGAGGGGCCCGCAGCGCCCGCGACTATCGGCGCTGGATCGAGGGGCTCGCCTCCGGAATCGGCGCGGCCCCGGCCATCGTGATCCTGGAGCCCGATGCCCTCGCCGGGCTCGGGTGCCTCACGCGCCGCCAGCGCAAGGAGCGCATGGACCTCCTGTCGGGGGCGGTCGACCGCCTCTCCCGACTGCCGGAGACGGCCGTCTACATCGACGCCGGCAACCCCGGTTGGATCCCCGCGAGGACGATGGCCCGCCGGCTGCGTGCCGCGGGTATCTCGGGCGCGCGCGGCTTCGCTGTCAATGTGTCCGGTTTCGAGACGACGGCGCGCGCCTCCGCCTACGGACGGGCGATCTCCCGCCGCGCCGGAGGCGCCCACTTCGTGATCGACACGAGCCGCAACGGCCGGGGGCCGGTGCGGGGGCAGTGGTGCAACCCGCCCGGTCGCGCTCTCGGAGAGCTGCCGACCACCGAGACCGGCCACCCCCTCATCGATGCGCTGCTGTGGGTCAAGAGGCCCGGCGAATCGGATGGGGCCTGCAACGGCGGGCCGCCCGCGGGCAAGTGGTGGCCCGAGTACGCGCTGGGATTGGCCCAGCGCGCCGCCACTCCCTAGCCCCCGCTCGGTCCCGACCCGCTTGCCGGCCTCCGGTCGGCCGGAGACCGTCGGGGAACGGCATCGGAGCTGCGACGTCGGGGTGCGGCGCAGGCTCTCCCGAGTGACCGATCACAAAGATCGGACGCCGACGCGCCGATAAGGAACATCGAAGCAGCGCGTACTCACGATCGATCCGAGGACGGCAAGGATGCCCAGACTCAGCACCGAGGAGCCGCCCGCCCCTGCGGTGATCGCCCCCTCGCCACCGGCGGGCGGATCCCGGCGGGCCCAGGTCCTGGGTCTCGTCGCGCTCGCCCTCGCGGTGGGGTATCTCGTCTGGCGGTGGGGCTTCACCCTCGACGGGTCCTCGCTGTGGCTCGGAATACCGCTCGTCTCCGCCGAGACATACGGGTTGCTGATGCTCGCCCTGCTGACCTTCTCCTGCTGGCGGCTCGCGGAGCGCCGGACCCCCGACCCTCTCGTGGGGCGCAGCACCGCGATCCTGATCGCCACCTACGACGAGGACGAGGACGTTCTGCGTCCCACGGTCGTCGGAGCGCTCGCCGTGCGCAACGACCCGCGGCCCGAGGTCTGGGTGCTCGACGACGGCGGACGCCCGTGGGTGGAGGAGATGTGCGCGTCGATCGGGGCCCGCTACCTCAGCCGTCCCGCACCTCGGCGCGGCGCGAAGGCGGGCAACATCAACCACGCGCTCGAGCACGTGGACAGCGAGTTCATCGTCACCCTCGATGCCGACCACGTCCCGCGCCCCGAGCTCATCGAGAGGATGCTCGGGCACATGGGGGACCCGCGGGTCGCCGTGGTCCAGGCGCCCCAGGCGTTCTACAACCGCGGATTCGGGCACCCCCGCTCGATCGAGGACCCTCTGCGCAACGAGCAGAGCATCTTCTTCGACGTGATCTGCCGGGGGAAGGACCGCCATGGGGCGGCGTTCTGGTGCGGGTGCCCGTCGCTCCTGCGCCGCGACGCGCTGATGGAGGTCGGCGGGGTCGCCACGGCCACGGTCGTCGAGGACGCCCACACCAGCCTCGGCCTGATCGCGCGGGGCTGGAAGGTCGTGTACCACGACGAGGTGCTGGCGCTGGGAATCGCGCCGGAGGAGATCGGCGCGTTCGTCGTGCAGCGCGGCCGCTGGGCGCGCGGGTCCCTCCAGATGCTGCGGCTCGACTTCCCGCTCCTGAAGCGCGGCCTGACATGGAGCCAGCGCATCGAGTACACCGCGAGCTGCCTGCACTTCCTCGAAGGCCCCCAGCGCATGATCGGCATGCTGGTCCCCGCGCTGGTGCTCGTGACGGGCGCGGTGCCGATCTCCGCCAGTCCGCTCCTCTATCTCGCGATCTTCATCCCGCACTTCGTGCTGGTTCCCCTGGCGTCGAAGGCGCTCACCCGGGGCCAGTACCGCATCCTGGAGGGAGAGCGCTTCTCCATCGTGCGAATGGAGGCCTACCTGCGGGCGCTGGCGGCGCTTCCACGCGGACGGGGCGCCGGATTCAAGGTGACGCCCAAGGGCGCGCCCTCGGGCAGCTCCCAGGTGCTGCGAGCCCTGCGGCTCCCGATTGCGATCGCCGCACTCACCGTGGTGGCCATCGGCTATCAGACCGCGGCGCAGATCATCGGCCTTCCCGGAGAGCTTCCCCCGGTGGCGTCGGCGATCACGACGGCCTGGGGGCTCGTGAACGTCGCCCTCATCATCTCGGTCGTGTCATGGGCTCGCAGCGTGCAGCACCGCCGGCGCAGCCATCGCTTCCCCGCCGAGATCCACGCCGCGTACTCGGCCGAGGAGGGTGTCGTTCCCTCCCTGGTGGGACGCACGTCCGATCTCAGCCGCCACGGGGCCCGCATCGTGGTCGCCGATGCGCGCGAGCCGGGCGAGCAGATCCGCCTGGTCCTACTGCTCGACGACGGCCCGATCGAGGTGAGTGGCCACGTCGCCACCTCCGCGGTGGATCCGGACGGCGCAGGATGGGTGGTCGGAGTCGACTTCGACCCGCTCGGCGCGGCGATCGCCGACGCGATCGTCAGCTGGTGCTTCCGGTTCCCGTTCGGACCCGACTGCGCGGTGATGTCCGAGCGAGCGCCGCTCCCGGCGTTCGCTCGGGCCGGGACGACCGGGGTCGCCGATGCCCGGTTGCTTGCGACCGCCGAGGCGGCTGCCACGGAGGGCCCTGAAGCCGACGAGGAGGTTCGGGCGGAGGATTCGCCGTGAGGGCCTTTCGGATACCCTGCGCTCCGGTCTCGGGACGTGGCGCAGCCTGGTAGCGCACCGCCTTTGGGTGGCGGGGGTCCCCGGTTCGAATCCGGGCGTCCCGATGGATTGACCTCCCCTCCGGGAGGTCGGAGGTGTGCTGTCTGCCCGTTCGCGCTACTCTCCTCGCGGCGGCTCCGTCCGGGGCTGGCTAAGAAACGCGCGGATGAGCGACGACGTCGGTGGGCCTACGAGCTCGGCGGGTCTTCGGTTCCTCGCTGAGCGATAAAGGATGGGTAATGCCCGAAGGCGTCGTAAAGTGGTTCTCGCAGGAGAAGGGCTACGGTTTCATCACCCCGGATGACGGGGGCAAGGACCTCTTCGTCCACTTCTCCGAGATCCAGGGCTCCGGCTTCCGGAACCTGGACGAGGGCCAGAAGGTCAGCTTCGAGAGCCAGGAGGGCCCCAAGGGTCCGCAGGCCGCGAAGGTCTCCCCGCTCTAAGGCCCTTCGAGGCCGATGGGTACGAACGCGAGGCCGCCCCACGGGCGGCCTCGCTGCGTTTCCGGGACGATTCGGCGAGCCCCACCCAAAGGAGGGACGTTGCGCCTGTACCACCGCTGGAAGTGCCCCTGGTGCGCCGCCGCCCGTCAGGCGATCGAGAACGTCGGAGCCGCCGTGGAGTTGGTCGAGGTCCCCTACGACCGCGCGGAGCGCGATGTCGTCGTCGCCGCGAGTGGCCAGGCACGCGTGCCGGTGCTGGTCGACGGCGACACGGTGGTGATCGATTCGCGCCACATCGTGCGTCATCTCTATGCGAACCACGGCGACGAGTCGTTCGCCCGGTCCATATCGGAGCTGGAGCGGGACATCGCCGACGACGGGGACATGTCCTCATCCACCGCGTGTGAGCTCCCCGAGGGCGCCTCCTAGCCTGCATCTGCGGCAACTCGACGGCGGATCGGGTTTACGCGGCCCCCGGATGAGGGAAGATGGTCCTGCCAGACCATCTGACGAAGGGGACCATCGTGGCATCGAACGGCAGTCTCGGCGGAATCGGCCTCGGCGGCATCCTGGTGATCGTCGGCGCTCTCGTGGCGGTCTTCGGATCCTTCTGGCTCGGACTCATCATCGCCCTCGTGGGGTTGATCGCCTTCGGCGGCTTCGCCAAGGGCAAGTGGTACTGAGGCGGGTCTGAGTCCGAACCTGTGATGTTCGCGAGGTCGCCCCGTGCAGGCGGCCTCGCAGGGGTTCTCAGGTCGCGGCCACCGGAAGCACGAAGCTGATGCGCGCTCCGCCGCCGGGGCGGGCTTCGGCCCAGATTCGCCCCCCTGGGCCTCCACCAGGCCGCGCGCGATGGCCAGTCCGAGACCCGCGCCCGCGCCGTCGCGCCGCCGTGCCGAGTCGGCCCGCCAGAAGCGCTCGAAGGCCCGCTCGAGGGCCTCGGGCGCGATGCCCTCGCCGGTGTCCTCGACGCTCACCCTCACCCCGTCGGCCTCGGATGCGACGAGCACCGCGACGGAGCCGTCGGAGGGCGTGTGCCGGAGGGCGTTCGTGAGCAGGTTCAGCAGCACCCGCTCGAGATGGTCCGGCGCGCAGCGGACCGTCGGCACGCCGCCGTCGACGTGCGCTTCGAGATGCACGCCGCGGGCCTCCGCGCTGGCCTCGACGCCGCGCACGCACCCGGCGACGAGCGCCTCCAGGCGCACGTCGCGGAGCTCCAGCGTGAGGGCGCCCGCGTCGATGCGGGCGAGCTCGAACAGATCATCGACGAGGCCGCTGAGATGCCGCACCTGGTCGTGCATGGCGGGCAGGTACGTGGACGCCGGGACCAGCCCGTCCTCGATCGCCTCGAGCATCGCCTGAAGCGAAGCCAGGGGGGTGCGGAGGTCGTGGCTCGCGTGGGCCACCAGCTGGCGCCGGGCGTCGAAGAGCTGCTCCAGCTCCGTGGCCATCAGGTTGAAGGCGCTGCCGAGCTGAGCAACCTCGAGCGGGCCGTGTTCGGGCGCGCGGGCGGTGAGATCGCCCCGGGCGAGAGCCTCGCTGGCGCCGCGGACGCGGCCGATCGGCTCCATCACGGACCGGGCGATGATCAGCGCGCCGACCACGGCGGCCAGACCGGAGGCGCTGGCCACGGCGAGCACGCTGAGGTCGTGTCCCGAGTCGAACATCAGGAGGCCCGAGGCCAGCACGGCCCCGAGCGGCAGCACCACCGCCCCGAGGGCGAGGGCGACGACCCGCATGCGCAGCGTCGGCAGGCGGCCGGCGAGGAGTGCCAGCAGCGTGCCGACCGTAAGGGTGATGCCCGCCAGGATCAGCGCCGGGCCGATCACGGCACGAACCTGTAGCCGACACCCCACACCGTCTGCACGTGACGGGGGCGGGAGGGGTCCTCCTCGATCTTCTCCCGCAGTCGTCGTACGTGGACGGTGACCGTGCCGGTGTCGAACGCCGCCTCGTACCCCCAGACGCGGTCCATCAGCTGGTCGCGCGAGAAGACCAGCCGCGGGCTGCTGGCGAGGAACCAGAGGAGATCGAACTCCTTCGCGGTCAGCTTCAGGGCTAGCCCGTCGCGCGTGACCTCGCGGGTTCCGGCGTCGACCAGGAGCGGCCCGGCCTCGATGCAGCGCGCGGCCGGGGAGCCCGGGGCCCGGCGAAGCACCGATCGCACCCGCGCCACGAGCTCGCGCGGCGAGAACGGCTTGGTGACGTAGTCGTCGGCACCGAGGTCGAGGCCGACGATGCGGTCCGCCTCCTCGCCTCGGGCGGTCAGCATGATCACCGGCACCTCCGAGCGGGCGCGGACCCAGCGGCAGAGCTCGAGGCCGTCGATGCCGGGGAGCATCACGTCGAGCACGATCAGCTCGGGTTGCGTGCGCTCGATCAGGTCGCGCGCCGTCAGCCCGTCGCCCGCCTCCAGGGCCCGGTAGCCCTCCTTGCGCAGGTAGGTGGCCACCACCTCGCGCACGATCGGCTCGTCATCGACGACAAGGATCGTCGCGCCCGTTCCGGCGGCGCTGGCTGTGGGCTGCTCCATGCTCTGTGTCTCCATCATGCCCGCCGGATCATGATGCTTCGAGCTTGCGGAGAGATTACGGGCCCGCGCGAGTGGGCTTCGGGGCTCACCCGCTCTCGCCCGGGCGCCCGTGAGGCGACCGCAGCGCAGATCGGGCCGCGCCATCTCGCGCCGTGCGCGAACCTGCGACAGTGACCACATGAACCCGCCGAGCGGCCGGCAGATCGAGCTCCGGCACGGACCGTGGACGGCCGCCGTGGTCGAGGTGGGCGCGGCCATCCGCGAGCTCTCCCACGAGGGAACGCCGCTCCTCGACGGCTACGGTGAGCAGGAGATGGCGAGCGGCGGGCGCGGGCAACCACTGATCCCCTGGCCGAATCGCGTGGCCGGTGGCGCCTACGAGTTCGGCGGCCGTCGCATCCAGGGGCCGATCAGCGATCCGGCGACCGGCAACGCGAGCCATGGCCTCGTGCGGTGGGCCAACTGGCTCCCCGTGGAGCAGGGGCCCGCGGCCTGCGCCATGGAGCTGCGACTCCATCCCCAACCGGCCTACCCCTTCATGCTCGACCTGAGGCTCTCCTACGCCCTCGCCGCCGACGGCCTCACGGTGGAGCTGACGGCGATCAACGCCGGAGCGGGGCCGCTGCCCTTCGGCGCGGGCTTCCACCCCTACCTGCGCGTCGGAACGGACACCGTGGACGAGGCCCAGCTCCTGATCCGGGCAGGGTCGTGGCTCCCCCTCGACGGGCGGTCGATCCCCACGGGCGAGCGGCGGCCGGTGACGGGCTCGCTCGACTTCGGCTCGGGGCGGCCGATCGCGGGCGCGGTCCTCGACCACTGCTTCGCCGACCTGGAGCGCGACTCGAGCGGGAGAGCCTCGGTGTCGTTGGAGGGGCCCGCGGGCCGGGTCACTCTCTGGATGGACGAGGCCTTCGGGCACCTGATGGTGTTCACGGGCGACACCCTCGCCCCCGAGCGGCGCCGACGCGGTCTCGCGGTGGAGCCGATGACCTGCGCTCCCGACGCGTTCAACTCGGGAGACGGCCTCCGGGTGCTGTCGGCGGGGGAGGGGCTCACGGCGCGATGGGGCATCACGCGCACGGCCTCGTCGCGGCCCGACGCCCTCGGCGAGGCCGCGACGGGCGTCTGAGCCCCGCCGGGCACACGCGAAGCCGCGCGCTCTGCGAGTATCACCGCGTGCACCGACGGGTCGTCATCACGGGGGCGGGGGTCGTGAGCCCGATCGGAGCCGGCGTCGGCGCGTTTTGGGACGCCCTCTCCGAGGGCCGGACCGGCGCTGCGCGTGTCGAGATCGACATGGTGGGGGAGATCTGCGCCTTTCCCGTCGTCGAGGGCGAGGACTCGAGGGAGCGGTTCGGCCAGCGCGACGCCCGGCGCATGGATCGCAGTGGGCGACTCGCCGCCGTGGCCGCGGCCTGGGCTCTCGAGGACGCCGGCGACCTCGGGGTGGACCCGGAGCGCATCGGCGTCTCGATCGGCAGCGTTCACGGAGGAGCCGATGCCCTGCTCGAGGCCCATCGGGCCCTGCTGGAGCGCGGCGCCGACCGAGTCGGCCCGCTGGCGATTCCGATGTCCCTCAGCAACCACCCCTGCGCGGCAGCCGCCCGCGTGCTCGGGCTGCGCGGGCCCTCAGCGGCACCTTCCACGGCATGTGCGGCGGGCTCCGACGCGATCGGGGCCGCCGTGTCGGCCCTCCGCGAAGGGCGGGCCGACGCCATGGTGGCCGGAGGCGCCGACGCGCCCCTCTCGCCTCTGGTCGTGGCGGGCTACATCAAGGTCGGAGCCCTCACCCCGAGCGTCCGCCCGCCGCGGGAGTCCTCGCGCCCCTTCGATCTCGGCCGCGATGGTTTCGTGATGGGAGAGGGTGCCGGCGTGCTGCTGCTCGAGGAGCGCGATCACGCGATCGCCCGCGGGGCACGGATCTACGCCGAGCTGGCGGGCTACGGCAGCTCGTGCGACGCCGGGCATCCCACCGACCCCGACGCCACCGGCGGCGGTCCTGCGCGGGCGATGCGCATCGCCTTGGACGACGCGGGCGTGGCGCCGTCGTCGGTCGGATACGTCAACGCGCACGCCACCTCGACGGTCGCAGGAGACATCGCCGAGGCGCGGGCCATCGCGCTGGCCGGGCTCGGTTCCGCCGCCGTGTCCTCCACGAAATCGGCCCACGGCCACGCCCTGGGGGGCGCCGGCGGGATCGAAGCGGTTGCCACGCTCATGGCGTTCGCCCGCGACACCCTCCCGGCGACCCTCAATCTCGAGGATCCCGAGCCGGAGGCCCCCTTCGACCACGTGCTCGAGCCCCGCTCGGCGCACATCGACGCCGCGATCTCGAACTCCTTCGGCTTCGGCGGCCACAACGCCTGCGTGGTCTTCATCCGCCACGCGGGTTAGGTCGAGGCCCTCAGGGATTCGACCACCGGCCGGGCCGGCGCTCTAGTGGGAGTCGGCGATCGGCTGTAGTGCGGCGCTGAGCTCGCGATCGAAGTCGGCCTCCCGCCGGCTCCGGCTCACGGGGGCGCCGGCGACGGCGTGGGCTTCCATCCCATCCGTGGAGACGACGACCGCGTCTCCGCCGGCGCGCTTGGCCTCGTACATCGCGATGTCCGCCCGCCGCAACAGGCTCTCAGGGTCGATGGGGCCGGAGGTGATCGCCGCGCCGATGCTCGTTCGCAGGCGCGCCTGCTCCGGGCCGACCGCGAAGGGTGCGTGGAGTGCCGCCAGCAGCCTCTCGGCGGCCGCCGAGACGTCTCCCGCGCTCACGGTCGAGGGGATCACCAGGGCGAACTCGTCGCCGCCGAGGCGAAGAAGGGTCTCATCCGAGCGAACCGTCGCAGAGAGCCGGCCTGCCGCCTGCTGGAGGAGCCGGTCTCCCGCGAGGTGGCCGAACGTGTCGTTGGTCGCCTTGAATCCGTCGAGATCGAGTATCAGGAGCGCCGCGACCTCTCCGCTCGCCTCCAGCCGTGCCTGGGCATCCCGCAGGGCCGGCTCCAGGGCGCGCCGGTTGGGAAGGCCGGTCAGCTCGTCCAGGATCGCCTGGCGCTCCAGGTCGTCGCGGAGCTTGAGCTCGTTCGTCACGTCTCGCGCGGTCACCAGGTGGCCGTTGACGAGCGCGTCGTCGAGGAGGTCCGATACCCGCACATCGAAGTCTCGTTCCTCGCCGTCGGCGGTCGTCATGCGGAAGATCGCCGGGAGGCCCTTCGCGCCCTCCGTGTTCACGTGATCGGCCAGCCGATCCCGGTCGTCTGCGCCGACACACACGAGCACATCCCCGATGTCCCGGCCGGCCTCTGAGCCGAGCAGGCGGTCGACCGACCGCGAGCGATAGGTGATCGACCCCTCCGGCGCGATGACCATGATGATGTCGGGGGAGTCGTTCAGCAGTGTCTCCAAGCGACGTCTCACCTCGGCCTCGCCGGCGGCATCCGCGCGATCGCGGCGTGTCCGGATCCGTGAGCGCATGAGGAACCAACCCGCGAGCAACATGACGATGAGAGCACCGGCAACCGACGTCCGTGCGTGCTCCTCGGCCGTCGCGGCTCGAGCCGAGGCATTCGCCGCCGCCGCCGCGAGCACCTTCTGAAGCTCCTCGTGTCCGTGTGGAGGCGGGTGGTCCGCGGTGCCGGGCCCGGTCAGCAGAAGGCCGCAGCCGGTGATCTCCTCGAGGAGATCGTCCGCCCTCGCCCTCTGTCGGGGCGGAAGGGAGTGGAGGGCCGCATCGTGGTCCGCCTGAAGCCGCGCCACCGCCGAGGGGAGATCGGGGCTCTCGATCCGACCGGTGATCGCGTGGAGCGCATCCGCGTTGCTCACCGTCAGTGCGGCGAATCTGAGCTCGGCCGCCTCGGCCGACGCCCCACGCTCCTCGATGGCCTCGGCCGACATCGCCCAGACCACGACCACCGCACCGAGGACCGCCGCGAGAGTCGCCGCCGGAACGAGCGTGTGGAGGAGGCCGCTCCAACGGCGTGGGCCCTCCATGTCGCTCCTCCTGGCTCACCGGTTTCCACCGCATTCATCGACACCATCGGGGGGAACCATGACCAAGTCGCCCCGGCGAAGGCGTCGTCACGCGCGACCCTCCGGTGGGCCCCCCTGTGGGATGATCGCGCCATGAGGCCCACCGACGACCTGCGGGCGATCGCCGAGCGCGTCAGCTGTTCGGCGATCTGCGACGCGATGATGCGCCGCCATGGCCATCGCGCCCACATCACCGATCTCATCAGCCCGGTGCCCGAGCGCTGGCTGCTCGGGCGTGCGATCACCATGCAGTTCATCCCCCTGCGGGCGGATCTCCTCGACCCCCGCCGCCACGACTTCGGAGTCATGCTGCGGGAAGCGGTCGGCGACGCCGACCCGGCGGGAGGCGTTCTGGTGGCGGCGAGCTGGGGATACCCGGATGCGCCGGTCGCCGGGGGGAAGAAGCTCTCGGGTGTCGCTCATCTCGGGATGGCCGGGTTGGTGGCCGACGCCCGCCTGCGCGACTTCGCCGAGGTCGTCGATCTCGGGATCGGCGCCTGGTGTCGCGGCGAGACCGTCCGCCAGGGCGGGGACACGGTGATGCCCTTCGCCGCGAACGTCCCCGTGGTGGTGGGGGGCGTGAGCATCCTTCCCGGGGACTGGATCTACGCGGACCGCTCCGGGGCGGTGGTGGTGCCGCCTGACGATCTGCGGGAGATCCTGGAGGAGGCGGCACGCATCGAGGAGCGGGATGCGGCCGAGGTGGCCCGCATGCGGGCGCGGAGCCTAGGACTCGGCGAGTAGCGGGAGGTCCTTCGCGATGTCCTCCGGCGCGAAGCCGACCGGGTAGGCGGTCGCGAGCTCGCCACCGGCGGTCACGCCGTAGATGAGCGACGAGTGCTCGATCAGCTCCGGGTTGTCCTTGGGGACCTGCTGCGCGATCGCCCAGGCCTTCCACGTCCTCTGCAACTCGGCCCGGGTGCCGAGGAGGTAGTCGACCGAGCCCGCCACGCCGCGCTGGCGCAGGAACCTGTTGACGGTGGCGGGGGTGTCGCCCTTCGGATCGACCGACACGGCGATCACCCGCGTCCGCTTCCCGAGGGCGCCCGAGATCTTCCGGGTCTGCTTCAGGTTGGCCATGATCAGCGGACAGACGTCGGGGCAGTTGGCGTAGACGAAGGTGACGAGTACCGGGTCTCCGCGCAGATCGCGGATGTCCACCGTGCGTCCGACGCTGTTCGTCAGGCGCAGCGGCGGTGCCGCGCGGCGGGGTGAGATCGTCCCCCCTGTGAACTCGGCATCGTGGCCGCCGTGGGTGCCGGCCTCCGCCGCCGGATGGGAGGACCCCCCGCAGCCCGAGAGCAGTGCCGAGGCAGCCAGGACGGCGATCGCGCTTGCGTGGCGGATGCGCACGGTCCGAGAGTAGTCGACTCTGCGTGCCGAGGTCCGGTGGGAGGTCGGCGGCTGCCCGGCGCGGCCGGACGCGGCGCCTCCGGTCCATGAGCGACCGGGGAAGATCCCCCAACGGAGGGATCGTCCCCGGTCGGCGACGGCCGATGACCCTGATGCGGGACGGCGCAGGCGGTCGGGCTCACGCTCATGACATGCCGCGTCGCCACTGGCATCCGGAGGGCACCCGGATCGCCGGATTACCGCAGGGGACGGGCGGGACCCCGTCCCCTGCGGGCACTTCCTTCCGCTTCGCGGATGAGCTGCCGCCGGCAACCGCCACGCGACCACCGCCACAGGGCGCGGCTAGCCCTCGGGGACGTCCACCACCACGAGCTTGGGCTCGGTCATGCTGCCCACCGCGTAGCGCGGGCCCTCGCGTGTGTTGCCGCTGTCCTTGACGCCCCCGTAGGGCATCTGGTCGGCGCGGAAGGTGGGTGTCTCGTTGATCAGCACGCCCCCGAAGTGGAGGCGGCGGGCCCACCCGAGCGCGGCGTCCACGCGGGCGGTGAAGATCCCGGCCTGCAGCCCGAAGGGCGATGAGTTGGCCAGGTCGATGGCCTCGTCGATGCTGCCGTAGCGGGCCAGGCCGACGACCGGCCCGAAGACCTCTTCGCACGACACCTTCATGGAGGGATCGATCCCCTCCAGGACGGTCGGCCGCAGCAGCCCGTCGCGGACCTCGCCCCCCGTGAGCACTCGCGCGCCGCCGCGCCGCGCCTCGCCGATCCACTCCACCACGCGATCGCGGTTCTCGGCGTCGATCAGGGGGCCGACGTCCGTTGCATCGTCCATCGGGTCTCCCACCGCGAGCGCGTCGACTGCGGCCAGGAAGAGCTCACGGAAGCGATCGAGGGCGGCCTCCTGCACGTAGACGCGCTGCACCGAGATGCACGACTGACCCGCGTGGGTGTATCCGGAGACCGCAAGCTTCGCGGCGGCACGCTCCAGATCGGCATCGGCCTCCACGATGACCGGCGTCGAGTTGCCGAGTTCGAGGGCCACCTCCTTGCGCGGTTGGTGGCCGCGGATGCCCCAACCGACCGGGGGGCTCCCGGTGAAAGAGATCATCGGCACGTCCGGATGCTCGACGATCGCGTTGCCGACCGAGCGGCCGCTGCCCATCACCACCGACAGGAACCCCGCCGGCAGGCCGGCGTCCGCCAGCGTCCGGGCGAGCAGCAGCGCCGACAGCGGCGTGGCCGAGGCGGGCTTCAGCACCACCGGACACCCCGCCGCGATGGCCGGCGCCACCTTGTGGGCCACGAGGTTGAGGGGGAAGTTGAACGGGGAGATGGCCCCGACCACGCCGATCGGCTCGCGCAGGATCACGGCCATCTTGCCGGTGCCCGCCGAGCTCGCGTCCATCGCCACGACCTCCCCGGAGAGGCTGCGCGCCTCCACGGCCGAGAAGGTCAGGGTGTCGACGCAGCGGGCCGTCTCGCCGCGGGCCTGTTTCATCGGCTTGCCGGCCTCGAGGCAGATGGTGCGGGCGAAGCTGTCGGCCCGCTCGGCCACCAGGCGCGCGGCGCGCTCGAGGACCCCTGCCCGCTCGGCAGCGGTGTGGACCGAGAGGTGTCCCAGCGCACCCGCGACGGCCTCGTCCACGTCCTCGGGTCCGCCCTTGGCGACGGTGGCGATCGTCGCGCCACCGAACGGGTTGGTCACCGCGATGCCCTCGTCGCGCTCCTCGAAGCGCCCGTCCAGGAAGAGGCCGGTGGGCTGGCGGGGGTCGAGCGCCGGGCTGTGGATCGCCATCGTGACTACCTCGGTGGTCGGGGCGGGAGTGGCTCGCGAGCAGGATATGCCCGAGGTGCGCCCCGATCGAACCCCCATCCTTCTCGGGTCCGCGCTACGCCCCGAGCTCGGAGACGCGGCGTCCGAAGGCGGTCGCCGAGGGCCAGTAGTCGTCGAGGTGGCTGAGCGAGACGCCGGCCCGTGAGCCCGAGGAGTGGACCATCCACCCGTTTCCGAGGGCGATCCCGGTGTGGGAGACGGTGCCCTTGCGGCTCTTCGGGCCGGCCGGCCCGAAGAACACGAGGTCTCCGGGTGCGAGCGCCGCGATGGGTGCCTGCTCGGCGGGGCGCTCGAAGGCCATCGCGTCGGCCGTGCGGCCGAGAAGGCCGCTGCCGAGCGACATCTGGCGCGGGCCGGGGCTCCCCTTGAAGGCCCACCACACCAGACCCGAGCAGTCGAATCCACCGTGGCCCTGCGCGCCCCACGGAGAGTGGACCCCGGGCCAGTCGCCCGCCCAGACGTAGGGCTGGCCCACCTGCCAGAGGGCCGCCTGGACCACCGCGAGGCGCTGCGCGCCCAACGCCGGGAGCCGCACGTCGCGGTAGCGCTCGAGCTTCTTGCGCTGCCAGGAGCCCACCGCGCGCGCCCTCTCGGTCATGTAGACGAGATCCGCGAGCCGGATCGTCTCGTTGCGCGAGCGCTCGCGCGCGTCGCGCGAGGAGGGCTGGTTGTAGACCAGGCCCAGCTCGCGGGCGAGGATCTCGGCACCGGCGCCACGCGGCAGGCGGAGCGTGCCCCCGCCGTCGGCGGCGATCCGGGCGATGCCGCGTAGCTCCGTCCTCAGTCCGAGTGCGCGCACCACCAGGACGCGGGCGGTCCGGACGGTGAGCCGCGCCGCCGGGTCGGGGCTCGCGCCCGGGGTCCCGGTGAGGATGCCGATGGCGCGGTCGAGGTCGCCCCGCGCGGCGTCGCGCGAGAGGTCGGCGTCGGCCAGTTCCGTCCACGAGCCGTCGCCGATGAGCCGGCGCGCCGACGGTGTCGCCCAGGCATCCAGGGCGCTCAGGCCGGGGTCGGGCGCCAGCGCCGGGGCCTCGGCCGGCCGGGGCGGCGGCTGCGACGGGGCCGCGGTCGCCGCGGCGCCCGAGGGAAGCGTCAGCGCGAACACGGCGAAGAGAAGGAGGTGGCGCTTCACACCGATGTCGTCGGCGCGGAGGACCGATTACTTCACCCGCCCGGTCGTGGTGGGGCGCTCCTGTGCAACATTCCCGGGAGACCGATCCGATCCACGCAAGGAGACCGGGATGGCCGACGAGCCGAATTCGCGCGATGCCGAGTGGAAGGAGCGCCTGACGCCGGAGCAGTACGCGGTCGCGCGCAAGGGGGGCACCGAGCGTGCGTTCACCGGCGCCTTCTGGGACCACCACGAGGACGGCATGTACACCTGCGTCTGCTGCGACACCCCGCTCTTCGACTCCAGCACCAAGTTCGAATCGGGCAGCGGCTGGCCGAGCTTCTTCCAGCCCGCCGAGCCGGCCAACGTCGCCGATCGCACCGACAGCACCCATGGCATGGTTCGCACCGAGGTCCTCTGCCAGAACTGCGGCGCCCACCTGGGGCACGTCTTCGAGGACGGGCCGGCTCCCACCGGGCTGCGCTACTGCATCAACTCGGCCTCGCTCGATTTCGAGAAGCGGGGAGAGGGCTGATCGGAGGAATCCTCGCGGGAGTCCTCGGGGTCGTGCTCGCCGCGGCCGCCGCAGGGCCCCCCGCCGCCGGCGCCCCGCCGCCCGGCCTGTCGGCTCTCACGCCCGCCCAGCTGGCCGGGCAGCGCATGGTCTACGGCTTCCCGGGCACCCGTCCGCCTCCCGATCTCGTGCGGCGCATCCGCCGAGGCGAGGCGGGGGCGGTTCTGCTGCTCGGCTCCAACGTCCCCAGCCGACGGACGGCCGCCGCGCTGACGGCGCGCCTGCAGGCGATCCCGCGCCCGCCGGCCCTCGACGCGCCGCTGCTGGTGATGATCGACCAGGAGGGGGGGCGGGTGCGGCGGTTGCCCGCTCCCCCCACGCGCTCGGCCGCGGACCTCGGCGCCGCCGGGCCACGGGCGGCGCGCGCGGCCGGTCGCGCCGCGGGCCGCGTCCTCGCCCGCGCCGGGATCAACGTCAACCTGGCTCCGGTGGCCGATGTCGCGCGCCCCGGCTCGGCGCTCGAGCGCGACGAGCGCACCTTCGGCCGCTCCCCCGGTCGGGTGGCCGGAGCGGCTGTGGCGTTCGCGGCCGGGCTGGGTGACACGGGCGTGGTCCCCGGCGCCAAGCACTTCCCGGGCATCGGCGCCGCCGCCATCAGCACCGATCTGGCGCCGGTGCGGATCCGCCTGTCGGCCACCCGCCTGCGACGCATCGATCTGCGTCCGTTCCGGGCCCTCATCTCCCATGATGTGCCGATGATCATGCTCGGCACCGCCGTCTATCCCTCGCTCGACCCCCGCGCGCCCGCCGCCCTCTCGCGGGCGGTGGCCACAGATCTCCTGCGCGGTGAGCTCGGGTTCGTCGGGGTCTCGGCCACCGACGCGCTCGACACGCCCGCCCTCGCACCGGTCGGGAGACCGGGCGTCGTCGCGGTTCGCGCGGCGCGCGCCGGATCGGACCTGCTCATCCACACCGGCTACGCCACCGGCACCGCCGCGGCCGCCGCACTCGCCCGGGGCATCCGGTCGGGCGCCCTTCCGCGGGCCGAGGCCGAGGCGGCGGTGGCCCGGACGCTCGCCCTCAGGCGGTCGCTGCGATGAGCCTGCGCAACGTCACCTTCGAACAGGCCCGCGAGGAGATGCGCTCGCGCGCACCGTTGCCCGATCCCGAGGTGGTCCCGCTCTCCGAGCTCACCGGCCGTCGCCTCGCCAGCGACCTGCGCGCACGCATCGACAACCCGGCCTTCACCAACTCGGCCATGGACGGGTTCGCGCTGCGGGCCGCCGATGCCGCGGGCGGCGCGTCGTTGCGAGTGGTGGGGGAGAGCCGCGCGGGCGCCCCCTTCGCCGGCACAGTTGCCGCGGGTGAGGCCATCCGCATCTCGACGGGCGCCGTCATCCCCGACGAGCTCGACGCGATCCTGCGCGAGGAGGATGCGGTCGAGTCCGACGCGCGGGTGGTCGCCGCCGTGCCGCCCGCCGAGGGCGTGTTCGTGCGGCGCCGGGCGGAGGATTCGCGCAGGGGCGACCTGCTGCTGCCCGCCGCGCACCGTGTCCGTGCCCACGAGATCGCCGCCATCGCGGCGATGGGCATCGGCGAAGCGCTGTGCGACCGTCGCCTGCGGGTGGCGGTGCTCGGAAGCGGCGACGAGGTCGTCTCGCACGAGAGCATCCTCCAGCCGGGGCAGGTCTACGACGCCAACCGCCCCGGCATCAGCGCCCAGGCGATCGCGGCGGGCGCCGAGGTGCTGACGAGCGCTGTCGTCCCCGACGACCGCGAGGCCACCATCGCCGCGGTCCGCGCCATCCTCGACGCCGCCCCGGCGCCCGATCTCCTCATCACCACCGGAGGCGTATCGGTCGGCCCGCACGACCACTTGCGCCCCGCGTTCGAGGCCCTCGGCGTCGAGGAGACCCTCTACGGGGTACGGATCCGCCCGGGCCACCCCCTCTGGCTGGGCGTGCGAGGTCGACAGGTGGTGCTCGGCCTGCCCGGGAACCCGGTGAGCGCGGCGGTGTGCTTTCACGCCTTCGCCCGGCCGCTCCTCAGTCACGACGACGATTGGACCACGGCGAAGCCCCTCGGCACCCCCTACTCCAAGGGCACGCCCCGCACCGAGCTGATCCGCTGCGCGGAGATCGGCGGCGCGCTGCACCCGATGCCGCGCCAGGCTTCCCACGACATGACCTCCCTCGCGGGCGCCACCCACCTCGCGGTGATCCCGGCGGAGGCCGAGCGCCTGGATGCGGGTGAGCGCGTTCGCTGCTGCCGCCTCCCCTGACGCGCGGAGGTGGTCTCAGCCCTCGTCCGGCCCTGCGAGCGCCATCTCGAGGAGGGCGTCGAGGCGATCCGCCTGCCCGGGGTCGATCACGTCGAGGGCCTCCAGGCCCGTGAGCCGCGCGACGAGGTCGACGCCGGCCGACGTGGCCGCCACCTTCCCGGCGACCACGTCGGGCATCACCCCGAAGGCATCGATCGCCCCTCTCACGGCGTAGGCGTCCGACGAGCAGAGCACGGTCAGCCCCACGTGACCACTCAGCGCCGCGATCGCCAGATCCCCTCGATACGGCTCCAGCGGTGAGGCGCCCACCTCGGCGACGAGCAGATCCACGCCTGCGTCGGCGACCTCGCCGAGGACCCGGTGGAGGGCGCCGGTCATCTCCCGCGCCGAGGTGATGGTTGACGGCAACCCGGCGTCGACGAAATCGACGATCACCTGCGCCCCGGCGTCGCGCATGCCCAGGATGTCGGAGTAGCGGGCGACGCCCGCGAGCTTCGCGCCCGCCACCCGCAGGCCGCGCCGGCTGGCGCGGCGGATGATCGCTTTCGCGGCGGTCGTCTTGCCCGCGCTCATCGACGAGGCGATCAGGAGCGCCACCGGTGGGAGCCGCGCGGGCGGACCGCGCGGCGGCAGCGCGACATCCCGCATCGAGAGCGTCCCCCCGTCGCCGCCGACGAGGTGCCCGCGGTAGGCCACCGGGATGAGCAGGTGGCGGATCCACGGCGCCGACGAGGCGCACCTCCCGAAGATGCCCGCTCTCGTCAGCGTGCTCATCATCAGATCGTCGCCGACCTCACGCCAGCTCCCGACGGCCTCCAGCGTGGCGCGGCGCTCTCCCAGCACGCCGACGATCAGGTCCTCGTCCCAGACCTCCTCGGGGCGCCCGGAGATCGTCTCGACCTGCCAGGGGGGCCATCCCCGGCCCACCACCTGCCCCACGACGTAGTCGCCCGTCCTCCAGCCCTCCCGGGGCACGGCCACCGCTTCGACCGGGCCGTCGCCGGGCGGCAGGATCCGGGCGACGCTCGTGCGCACCGTCTTCATGGCCCTGCCGCCTCGCGGTCGTCCGGCTCCAGTACGAGAAGGGCGAGCAGGGCCGCGCGCTCCGGCATGGTCGGGATCCGGATCTGCTCGTGCGTGGCGTGTGCGCCGTCGCCCACGGCGCCGAGGCCGTCGAGCGTGGCGGTGTGCTGGCTGGTGGTGTTGCCGTCGGACGCCCCTCCCACGGCGGCCTCCTCGAGCGCGATCCCCAAGCAGGCCGCGTGGCCGCGTGCCAGCTCCCAGAGTCGTCTGTTGCGCGCGGTGGCCTCCATGGCCGGGCGTCCGAATCCACCCTCGACCCGGATGGCGACCCCGGGTGCCTCCGGCTCGAGGCCGCGGATGGCACCCTCGATGCGCGCCGCGTCCTCGGCGCTCCGCACGCGGACGTCCAGCCTCGCGCTCGCCTGCGGCGCGATCACGTTCGGCCGCAGCCCCCCGTCGATCGTGCCCACGTTGACAGTGATCCCGCGCTCGGGGTCGTTGAGGGAGAAGAGCCGCTGCACCTGGCGCGAGAGCTCCAGGATGGCGCTCACTCCGCTCTCGGGATCGATGCCGGCGTGGGCCGCCCGCCCGGCCACCGCCACCGAGAACGCGCCGACGGCCTTGCGGCGGGTCTTCAGCGCGCCGTCCTGCCCGAAGGCCGGCTCGAGAACCAGGGCGCGCGCCGCCGCCCGGGCGAGCCTGGCGATGTGCCGCCCGGAGTCGCGGCTGCCGATCTCCTCGTCGCACGAGATCATCAGCACCGGCGCGAGCTCGGGCTCGGCGCCGAGCGCCGCCAGCGCCCGGAGGGCGAAGATCGCCTGGACCAGGCCGCCCTTCATGTCGAAGACCCCTGGCCCGAAGAGCAGGCTCCCCTGGCGGCGCACCGGCATCGTCTCCAGCGTCCCCACGGGCCAGACCGTGTCCAGGTGCCCCACGAGCAGTTGGAAGGGCCGCCCCCGCCTCCGATCGGCGGGGGCGCTCAACAGGTGTCGGCCGCCCCCCGGGCGCGAGGGTTCTCGCACCCGGTGACCCAGGCCGATCAGCTCCGCGGCGAGGAGGGTGCGGACCCGCTCCTGAGAGCCGGCGTCGGTGGAGGGCGACTCCGCTCGTGCGAGCTCGGCGAGGAGCGCGCACATCTCGTCCTGGCGGGCCCGCAGCCACTCGAGCAGGTCACCCGGCTCGGCCCGGGATGCTCTCAACTGCTCGATGCCCTCACGTGGACCCGCCATCGCTTCGGCCCTCCGGCCGTGGACTGCGCGGCACATGCACAATGGTCCCTCGGCGGCGCGCCCGGCGAGAGTGTTGGCCCCCCCGGGGGTGCGGCTTTGTACCGATCGGGTTCCGTGGCGTCCGCCGATGACCGGCCGGCCGCGCCCCCCGAGACTGCCCTCAGGCCCGACCGGACCAGGAGGATCGATGAAGGCCGCAGCGAGGCGCGCGCCGCCTGTCCCCATCGACGTCGGGATCGCCCCCGTGTGGGACCGGTTCTTCGCGGTCCTGCCGCTCGTGCTGGTGGCGACCCGTGAGGGGGGGTCCCATGACATCGCCCCCAAGCACATGGCGATGCCCATCGGCTGGCAGAACCACTACGGGTTCGTCTGCACCCCCCGCCACGCCACTTACCAGAACGTGCTCGCGACCGAAACCTTCACCGTGTCGTTCCCGCGCCCCGAGCAGGTGGCGCAGATCGCGATGGCGGCCGCCCCGCGGGTGGACGACGCCAAGACCGGCCTGGCCGCGCTCACGACGAGACCGGCCCGCGTCGTGGACGGGGTCCTCGTGGACGGATGCCTGGTGTACCTGGAGTGCCGCCTGGAGCGCATCGTGGATGGCTTTGGCGATGCGAGCCTGATCGTCGGGGGGGTGGTCGCCGCCTCGGCCGACCCGGCGGCCCTGCGCCACGAGGAGCGCGACGACGCCGACCTGATCCACGAGACGCCGCTGCTGGCCTACCTCCAGCCGGGCCGCACCGCCCGCATCGATCGGAGCTCCTCCTTCCCGTACCCCGAGGGCTTCATCATCTAGGCCGGCCGCCGCGACGGCCGCCGTCCATCGTCGATGCGGCCCGCACCCGATCGCCGTGATCCGGGGCGAGGGCGAGACCCTCGCCGGTGGGTGATCCGGTGCGCTGCCGAGCTCGAGATGAGCGGCCCCGGTGGGAATCTCGGTGCCTGCACCGTGGTCGCAGGCCTCGCGCGGTGAGAGGATGGACGGCATGGAGAGGGTCCGCCTCGGCGTGACATGGGTCATCGCGGCACTCACGCCGCTGATCGGGCTCGCCGCCGTGGTCGCTGAGATCGGCCTTCGTCGCGCGGGCGACGACCCGCTGCCGCTGACGGTCTCACTGGTCGTCGTGTTGACAATCTCCACTCCTGCCCTTGTCGGGCTGATCGTCCTGCAGGGGCGGCCTCGTCACAGGGTGGGCTGGATCATGCTCGTCGGCCCGTTGCCGATCGCGGTCCTCTTCGCGTGCGGGCTCTATGCGGGAGTCGGGCTGGGCGGCGGCGACACCCTCCCTGGACAGCCGCTGGTCGCCGCGATCGAGGGCGCGCTCTGGCCGTTCTTCTACCTCTGGCTCGTCGCCATCGCGATGCTCTTCCCGGACGGCCGGGTCCCGTCGCCGCGCTGGAGAGCCCCGGCGACCGTCGCTCTGGGTGCCCCTCTTCTCGTGGCCCTCCTCCTCCTGATCGGACAGGAGAGGGCCGAGCCAGGGCTGGGCGGCGCACCCAACCCGCTCTATGTCTCCGCCTCGTGGCTTCTGGAGGCGGCGTTCTGGGTGGCCTGGGGACTCATGCTTGCGGGACTGTTCGTGGCCGCGTCGGCCGTCATCGTGCGCTACCGCCGCGCCGGTGGGATCGAGCGCATGCAGCTCAAGTGGCTCGCGTGGTCGTCCGCGCTCCTCCCGCTCGGACTGACGGTCTGCGTCGGGTCGTATCTGACGGTGGGCGGAGTGACCGCCGCCGTCCCGGCCGTCCTCCTCGGGGCGGGTGTGGCGGTCAGCGTCTCGGTCGGGATCGCGGTCACCCGGCACGGGCTCTACGAGATCGATCGCATCGTCAACCGGACCTTGGTCTACGTCAGTCTGACCGTGCTCCTCGCCGCCGGATTCGCGGCGGTCGTGCTCGGTGCGGGACTGGCGCTCGGCCGCGGCTCCGCCCTCGGAACGGCCTTGGCGACACTCCTGATGGTCCTCGCCTTCCGTCCGCTTCGAGACGGAGTCCAGAACGCCGTGGACCGTCGCTTCGCCCCGGCCCGGTACCGCGGGCTGAGGCGGATACGCGGGTTCGAGGACGCGCTCCGGCGAGGCGAGGCCGAGCCGGAGATGGTGCAGACGGTGATCGCCCAGGCACTGGGCGACCCGACCCTCACCCTCTGGCTGCGCCTGCCCCAGAGCGACGCCTACGTTGGCGTCGATGGGCGTGTGATCGAGGAGGGCGAGGCAGAGGCACGGATCCGCACCCGCGTCATGCGCCACGGCGACGAGCTTGGCATCGTGGCCCACGACCAAAGGCTGAGCGAGAAGCCGGATCTGCTTCGCAGCGTGCTGCAAGCCGCCGCCCTCCCGATCGAGGTCGCGCGCCTGCGCGCCGTGGTGCGGCTGCAGCTCACCCACGTGGAGGAGTCGCGCGAGCGCCTCGTCCGGGCCGGCGACGAGGAGCGGCGACGCCTGGAGCGGGACCTGCACGACGGAGCTCAGCAACGCCTGGTCGGCCTCGGCATCGCGCTGCGGCGCATGCAGCGCTCCCTCCCGGGGGACGCGCGCATTCTTGCCTCGCCTCTGGATGAGGCCGTGGCCGAGGTGGGGAGGGCGATCGGCGACCTGCGCACCATCGCCGCCGGGCTGCGCCCGCCCCGACTCGACGACGGCCTGGCGGCCGCCCTCGGCGACCTCGCGCGCAGCGCGCCGGTTCCCGTGTCGGTGCGCGTCGAAGCGCAGGACCTCCCTGAGCCACTCGAGGTGGCCGCCTACTACACGGTCTGCGAAGCCCTCACCAACGCCGTGAAGCACGCCTCGGCCTCGACGGTCGCGGTGGAGGCGGTGCATCGCGACGGCCGGCTCCTGGTGAGCGTGCGCGACGACGGGGTGGGGGGTGCGGTGCCCCGTAACGGCGGCGGGCTCGCCGGCATCGCCGATCGGATCGGGGCCCACGGCGGCGCCATCCGCATCGAGAGCCCGGCGGGCGCCGGGACCCTGCTCGAGGCGGATCTTCCATGCGCATCGTGATCGCCGAGGACACGGTGCTCCTCCGCGAGGGCATCGCGGGTCTGCTCGAGGACGCCGGTCACGAGGTGGTCGCCCGGGTCGGAGACGCCGAGATGCTCCTGGTGGCGGTGGCCGAGCACCAGCCCGAGCTGGCGATCGTGGACGTCCGCATGCCGCCGAGCTTCGACGACGAGGGCCTCGTCGCGGCGGGAACCATCCGCGCGAAGTACCCGGGCACGTCGGTGCTCGTGCTGTCGCAGCACGTGGAGACCCGCCATGCCGTGCAGCTCGTCTCGCGCGGGGGTGGCTTCGGCTACCTCCTCAAGGACCGCGTTCTCGACGTGGACGACTTCCTCGAGGCGGCAGCGCGTGTGGCCGCGGGCGGGACGGCGCTCGATCCGGCAGTCGTCGCCACCCTGATCGCGCCTCCGGCGCCGCGCGACCCGCTGGACGAGCTCACCCCGCGCGAGCGCGAGGTGCTCGGCCACATGGCGGAGGGGCGCACCAACGCCGGCATCGCCCAGCGCCTCTGGCTCACCGAGAAGACCGTCGAGACCCACGTCCGCGCGATCCTCCGCAAGCTCGGCCTGCCCGCGGCAGCGGAGGACCACCGGCGCGTGCTCGCCGTGCTCGCCTTCCTGCGCGCCCAGGGGGCGCCGCCGCCGTCTCGGGGCTAGCTCCTAGCAGCGGTTCGGGGCTGGCGTGGATGGAGGGCGATCCGTTTCGCCGTAGCGTCGGATCGACGGATGGCGACCGGCCATCCGCACGATCCCGGAGGTCGATCTCAGATGGACACCGTGCGATTCCGGCGCGTCGCGAGCGCCGTCAGCCTGGTCGTCGGCCCGGCGCTGCTCCTTGCTGCGACCGTCGCCCTTCCCTGGAACAACTCCGACGAAACCGCCAAGAGCCTCGAGCTCACCGCTCAGAACGTGAACGCGACACAACTCGGCGATCTGCTGATCTTCCTCGGCATCCTCGCGACGATACCGGCGGTCCTCGCGGTCATGCGCGTCCTCCGCGGCGGGGCGCCGCTCCTCGGCCTGATCGGCGGGTCTCTCGCCGTGGCGGGCTTGGTGGGCGGAATGCTTCTCGTCCTCAGCGATCAGTACAACATCGGCCTCTCCGAGCGCACCGAGGCGCGAGGCGAGATCGTCGCCGCGCTCGAAGGGTCGTCGGCGTGGGTCATCAACCTCGTGCTGGTGGTCTTCCTCCTCGGGATCATCGTGGGCGGGATCATCCTCGGAGCAGGGCTGCTGCGCTCCAGGATCGTTCCGGCGTGGGCGGGCTGGGCGTTGATCGCCAGCTCCGCGCTGTCGGTCGCCGCCCGCCCCGCCGACGCGAAGGCACTCGACGTCGTGGCAAGCCTGCTGTTCCTCATCGGCCTCGCCGCGGTCGCCCGGGTCGTGTGGCTGGCCTCCGACCGCAACTGGGATCGCGGCGAGCTCGCGCCGCTCACGCCCCGCACCGGCGACGCCGTCGTCGCGGCCTGACCCATTCCCATGCCGGGCCGGGTCGCGCAGCGACCCGGCCCGGATCCGGAAGTCATGACTCCGGCGGGCGATAATGCACCTGACCCGCCGGAGTAGCTCAGCTGGTAGAGCAGCCGCCTTGTAAGCGGCAGGTCAGGGGTTCGAGTCCCCTCTCCGGCTTGGAGTTCCTCCTGTCGTCGGCCGAGATCATCCCGGCGCCAGGCCGCCGAAGCTGCGGTCCGTGTGCGCGGTCTCTCGCCTGGTGTGTTAACGCCCTCAGTGCTCGGGGCGAGGAACGTCCCGCGCCGGATGGGGCCCGGTGGCGACTGCGACCCCGGGTTCATCCTTGGCGACCGCCGGCCCGGCGCCCCCGGCGGTCGACCCGGTCTCCTCTGCGGTGTGGGTCGTCGGTTCCTCGGGACCCCTCGAGGGGAGCCAGAGCGTGAACCGTGTGCTCTCGTCGTCGGACTCGGCCTCGAGTCCGCCCCCCTGCGCCACGCCGCGCGCCGTGGTGACCGCGTGGAGATATGGGTGCGCGACACGGGGGAGGGGATCGAGCCGCTGGATCTCGAGCGCGTCTTCGAGCGCTTCCACTGGATCGATCCCGCCCGGGCGAGGTCCAGCGGGGGCAGCGGGATCGGCCTGACCGTCGCGCGGGCGATCGTCGCCGCCCAAGGCGGCAGCATGCGAGCCGAGAGCGGCGGCCGGGGTGAGGGCGCGCGGTTCATCGTCACGCTGCCGCTCGCGGCCCATCCGGCGCGACGCGGTCAATTCGCCTCGGGGCCGCGGGAGTCGAGAAGTGGCTGAGGCAACGCCTGCAGGCGACTTGGCCAGGGTGATCGTCGGCAGCGCTCGGCCCGGACCCGGGTTGCCGAGGGTCCTGCCGCCGATCCCCAGATCCTTGGTCAGCGCGCCAGCGGCGCGCCCTCGAGGTTCGGAGATGCGAGGGGTCGCTCGAGGAGAGACCGGTAGAGATCGAGCAGCCCATGGATGCGGCCCTCGAACGTGAAGGCGCCACGCGCGCTCACGACCCGGCTGCGCAGCATCCGCAGCGGGAGGTCACGCAGGACCTCACCCAGCCCCGCCGCCTCGGCGAGCACGATGCCCACTCCTTCGTCGGCGACGAACCGCGACAGCGCCGCGTGCCCTGCGAGCGTCGCGACCGGCAGGCCGCACCCCAGGTACTCGAAGAGCTTGTTCGGAAGCACCGTGTCGAGATGCGCCGCGTTCATCGTCGCGTTGAAGCCCGCCCAACCGACGTCGTAGCGAGCCAGCGCGACCATCAGCGCGCCGGGATCCATCGGCGTGTGGACGCTCAGTCCGGGCGTGCGCTCCGCAAGGGCGAGGTACGCGGGTGCCGGCCGGCTGGGATGGACGTGAAGCTCGATCCCGTCAGAGATCAGCGCGACGAAGATCTCGCGCAGGTCGTAGTGACTCCCGTCGGTCGCGAGCGACCCCTGGTACACCACGCGCACCGGATCGGGATCGACGGACGGCCCGGGGAGGTCGGGAAGATCGCGGTCGAGCGCGAGGTTCGGGATCACGGTCACCGGTGCGGCGAGCGCGTAGCTCGCGTCGAGGACGTCGACCAGCTCCTGCGAGACGGTCACGACGGCATCGGCCCGCTCGACCGCCCAGCGCTCCAGCGCGAGCGGATCGGGCGGTTCGGGGAACCCGTCGCGGTACTGCGTGGTGCGCAGGCTCTGAAGGTCGTGGATGTCGTGCACGATCGGGATCGAGCCGCCCACGAGCTCCAGGGCGAGCACCGTCAGTGAGTCCGGCAGGTTGTGGCTGTGGATGATGTCGGGTGCGAACTCGTCGATCGCGCGGGCAAGCTCCCGCGCCGGTTGCCCGGCGACGCCCAGGTCCCACCACCGGTCGAACAGCTCGTCGCCCGAGCCGTAGTAGTCGCTCAACGTCCGTCCTTGATACGCGAACCCGAGCTCGATCCCCGGTTCGGCCTTCCGTATCGCCACCGCGTACTTCAGCGCCCGGATGCACGGCTGGCGCTGCAGGAACAGGACCCTCATCCGGGCATCCTCGACTTGATGGCCTTGGCCGGGTTGCCGACAGCCACCGAGTAGGGCTCGACGCTCTTCGTCACGACGGCGCCCGCGCCGATCACCGACCCCTCGCCGATCGTCACGCCGGGCAGGATGCACACGCCCATGCCAATCCAGATGTCGGCGCCGAGCGTGACCGGGCCGAGGTTCCAACCCTGCTCCGGGATGGGCCGGTCGAGGTCCATCTCGTGGTTGGCCGTGTGGATCATCGTGTAGGGCCCGATGATGGTGCGGTCGCCGATGGTGAGACCGCCGAACCCGTTGACGTAGCACCCGAAGTTGAAGCCGATCTTCTCGCCCATCTCGATCCGGTCGCCGTTCAGCCAGACGATCTGATCGATGTAGAAGCACCCTTCACCCACGGCCTTCGCGTCGTGCGGTCGAAACGGGATGACCCGCTTGCTGAGTTCATTGATCAGCAAAGTTCCCCCTCTAGGTCGGCGCAACTCCGGGCGGGACAAGACGGCCAGCCTCCGGGCGCCTCTGCGAGCGACCCGGATCTCGCACCCGGGTCGCGACCGCCGACACTCGGTCGCACCACGGCTGCCACCCTGACCTCGTGGGCGTCCACCGTCAAGCGCTCCACTTCGGCGCCCTCGCACGCGGCCGCCGCTCGGCGCACCATGGGGCGAGGCGCACCGCCTCCGACACGGCCAGCTCCGCCGCATCCGAGCGGTCGATGCAGCACGCGACGTGGGTCGGCCGCAGGATCACCCGGGCAGGGTGGTGTCGGATCCGGCGCCTGCGTGAGGGATCCTGGGGCGCGTGAGCAGCAGCGAGCACGGCGAGTGGTGGGCGAGGTGGCACGCGAAGCTCCCCAGGGCGATCCTCGCCACATGCCCCCGATGCGACGCTGCCACGAGCAGGTCGATGCCCTCCTCGGCGGCCCAACGGCCGATCGCCACCGAGGGGTGGCCGTAGACCAACGCGGTGCGCGCGCCCGTCTCGCGGGCGGCGTCCTCGAGCAGGCGCCGCGCCGCCGATTCGCTCTCGCCCGAGGCCGGCGATCCGACCGCATGGACGACCGTGAGCGAGCCGGCGGCCGCCCGACAGAGGCGAATGGCCGTCGCCAGGGCGTCGAGCGAGGCGGGCGAGTCGTCCACGCAGCAGGCGATGTGGCAGAAGGGCCGGGACTCGGGCGTCTCGCTTTCGTGCTCGGGGGGCGCGGCGACCGTTGCGGTCTCCCGCCGACCCAGGTCCCGCACGAGGGCGTCCGCCCTGAGCAGGCCCGCGAGTTGCGACCAGGAGCGCACGACCGGCACGGCCTCGACGCCCTCGCGGATGATCAGGCTCGCGGCGTGGGACTCCGAGTCGTCCGGCCGAACGGCGATCGGGGCGCGCATGTGGTCCACGAGCGGCGACTTCAGCGCCCCTCGGGCTCGCCGCCGAAGCGCGGGGGCATCGCGCGCCACCAGTCTGGTGCGTGGAACCTGCGACATATACGCGGGCAGCATCGCTGCGAGAACCTCAGCGTTGCCGATCAGGCCGACCAGGCGATCGATGTCATCGACGACGGGGAGCGCGCAGCCCTCCTCGTCGATGCGCCCGGCTGCCTCCTGCAGCGTCTGATCGGCACGCAGCGGCTCGACCGGCTCGATGAGGCGCTCGAGCGGGTGCTCGTCGTTCGGGGAGGGGGGCGGACGGACGGACGGCTCACGCGCCGCGGGACGAACGCTCGGACGCGCGATCAGGACATCGCAGGGCGCGTGGTACGCCAGATGGGATGCGAAGCTCCCGAGGACCAGGCGAGCCAGGGCTCCCTGGTGGGGCGCCGTGACCAGGACGTCGACCCCCTCTCGCGCGGCCCACATGCACACCGCCGCGGCGGGATCGCCGCCGTCGGGAATGAGGAGCGGCTCGAGAAGAGGGGCCCCCACGGGGCGGCGCGCCGTGAGGCGCTCGACGTTGACGGCCAAGGGGTCGGGGGCCGCATGGACCGCCTCGAGCCGAGCGCCGGTCATATGCGCGAGTCGCGCGCCCTCCGCAAGCGCCGTGCCGGCGGCGACCTCGTCGTCGAGGCAGCAGGCGACCCTCCCCGGCGTGCTCATGGCGCGCCGGCCCGTGGGGCGACGACCGCTGTATCGCGCCAAGCGGCGCGGCGAGCGACGACCCAGCGGAGCACGTTCCGATCCATCGCAGCGCAGATCGCCGCATCCAGACCGCGCGAGCAGCGCGTCCGTTGGGGATCGATCCACAGGAGCCCGTCCTGGATGCCCTGCGTCATGAGATGCGGTCGTCCACTCATGCGACGAGGCTAGGAGCGGCGCCTGCATCCCGCATGCGTAAACGGATGCAGCCGATCCTCGGGTTTATACGGGACATGCGTGTCGCTGGACGCACCCTGTTCCGCGAAGGCGCTCGCATCACCTCCGGCGACGCGCGACCCTGGTCCAGGCTCCGAACGCTCCTGCTCCTTGCGGCCGATCCGGCGCGCAGAGCCCAAGGGGGCTGCCGATGAGCTCCAGCGGGTTGCCCGGAAGGTCGTGCCGCGGGGCGTGCCCGACCATCAGCACCAGCCCATCGCACTGCACCACGCCGAGCATCTGACGGCCGTTCAGCTCGGCCGGGACGTGTGCGTTCTCAAGGTCTGAGCCGGCGCCTCGCCGCCCTCTCGGGGCGAGAGGGTGTGCCTGTCGCGAGGAACGCCAGGCCCACCTTCACGCCCTGCGGGGTACCCACGCGCAGACCGCTCCGCCGCATCGTTACTCGGGCGACGATTCCGCGGCCGGCGAAGTACATACATGCCGCCACCGACGAGCCCGAACTACGTGCAGCCGGAGCTATCGACCGCGAGCAGCACGCCCGCGACCAGCATCCTCCACAACGCGAGAGCGTCCCATGCCGCTTCCCCGGTATGTCCGCCCAGAATGCCGCTTCGACGCCTTCTTGCGCCTCCATCAGACCGAGCTTCTGCGCCGTGGCAGGCCCCCGCCACGCGATCGCCTGGCCCCCCAGGCCAGGAGGGAGAGCAGGGTCACGATGATTCCCCAGGCGATACGCACGGCTCGTACATGCCCTGCGTGCGGAGGCGGTCCGGGATCCGCCCCGACCGGGGTTCTTCGTGCGGAAGGCCCACTCACAAGAGTACGTGGTGTTCCGGGATCCGGTCGGGAAACCACGGTGTCGGCGCCGTGGTCGTCGCAATAGCGTGATACCCCCGACTCGGGGGAGTGCCCGCATCGAGGAGATGTGACAATGCCTGACGCGACCGACTACCCCGCCCGGCTCTCGATCGACTATCCGGATCGGCCGCTCGACAGGGTTTCGACCCTCCTGAGGATCTTCTACGTGATCCCGATCGTCATCGTGGCCTCTTTGCTGAGCGTCTCGCAGGCGGGCTGGGCCGGCGCCCTCTTCGCTCCCGTGCTGCTGATGATCCTGTTCCGCCGCAAGTACCCGCGTTGGTGGTTCGACTTCAACCTGCAGCTGTCCCGGCTCTCCAACCGGGTGGCCGCGTATCTGGCGCTCATGTCGGACACCTACCCGTCGACCGACGAGGAGCAGTACGTGCACCTCGAGCTCGACTACCCGGACGCCGAGCGCGACCTGAATCGGTGGCTGCCGCTCGTGAAGTGGTTCCTGGCGATCCCGCATTTCATCGTGCTCGTGTTCCTGGGCATCGGCGCGATTCTGGCGGCGATCGGCGCCTGGTTCGCGATCCTCTTCACGGGGCGCTACCCACGCGGGATCTTCGACTACATCGAGGGTGTCCTGCGGTGGGGGCTGCGCGTGGAGGCGTATGCGTTCCTGCTCATCACCGACGAGTACCCGCCGTTCCGGCTGTCGTAGCGGCCGACCGTTCGGCGATCGCGTGACGACAGCCGTCCCGGCATGACGCAGGCCGCGGACGGCCCGAGCGCGATGCCCGGGCCGTCCGACGACCCCGCCGCGGGACGGGGAGCCTGCGCTCGGGGCTAGCGGTCGCCCTTGTGGTGATCACCGCCGTGGCGGCCGGACCGCGACCGGGACTCGTCGCCCCTGTCCCTGCGCTTGCCCTTGCCCTGGTCCGTGCCCTTGACCTTGATCTTCTTCGCGACGAGGACGTCGTCGCGCGACCTGCAGATGACCTTGGCCATGTCGGTCCCGGCGACGGGCGTGCCGCGGAGGCGCGTCATGTCGGTGACGGCGCAGGTGACCGACGGCAGGTCGGTGCCCGCGTCGATCGTGATCGAGCCGGGCGTGCCCGTCGCGGGTGACGCCGGATCGGTCGTGGGCGGCGTCGGATCGGCCGGAGTGTCGGCCTTGTCGAGCAGCTTGGTCGTGCCGGGCGTCTCCGGGGGGAGGGGGGTCACCGGCGTGCCGGCGCCCATCGGGGTGAACGCCGTGACGAGGCCGGTTGCCTTGACCTTGACCTTGCCGGTGGTGTCTTCGGTGGGGCGGATCCTCTTGGCGGTGAGGACTCCGTTCCTCGTACGACACTTCAGCGCGACGGTCGTGGTGCCCGCCACGACATCGGTCGTGTCGGCGCCCTCTCGGAGGGCGCAGGTCCAGGCATCCAGCGTGCCCCCGGGGGAGACCGTGATCGTGGCGCCCGTCGTGGGCGTGGCGGTGGTCAGCTCGGTCACGAGCCCTCGCACCTTGACCTCGATTCCGGCACGGCTTCTCTCGCCGCCGCCGCCGTGGGCCAAGGCACCGCCGGCAAGCGCGGCGCTCGTGGCGCACGACAGGCCGATGGCCAGGGCGACCTTCGGTCGTATGAGCATGGGAACCTCCCTTAGCGCGGCGAGTCATGCCGCTGGTGTGACTCGCCCTGAACCACGTCCGTGCCGCCTCTCTACTTACGCTCGGCCGGATAGATTCCACAGAAGCATGATCGGCGTTATCGTCTTTGCCGATGCCCTCTGACTTCCAGCGCGTCTTCAGCGAGCTCGTCCGCCTCGAGACGGAGCTGTGGAATGCCATCGATGCCCGGCTGCGGAGCGCGCACGAGCTTCCGCTCAGCCGGTTCGAGCCGATGCAGGTCATCTCCCGTCGCGATTCCTGCCGCGTGAACGACATCGCCCTGGAGCTGGCGATCACCGTCGGTGGCGCGAGCAAGCTCGTGGACCGCATCGAGGCAGCAGGTCACTGCCGCAGAACGCCCAACCCCAGGGACCGCCGCTCGTCGATCATCACCCTCACCGCCGCCGGGCGCCGGCTGCTGGCCGAGGCGGTCGAGACCTTCCGCGGAGAGTTGGATCTGCGGGTCGGACCGGCGCTACCGGGTCGGTCGGTCGAGCGCTTCACCGAAACGCTCGTGCGACTGCGCGCCACCGTCAAGGTCGTCGCCGAGCGGGAGGTGTCGCTCCGATGACCGCCACGATGCGGGCCGTGGTGCTCGACGCCCCCGGGCCGCCCGAGGCACTCTCGATCCGGGAGATCCCTCGCCCGCGGCCGCGGCCGGGGTGGGTGCTGATCGAGGTCCGGGCGTTCGGGCTGAACCGCTCGGAGCTGCACACCCGGCTGGGTCTCGCCGAGGGCGTGGTCTTCCCGCGCGTGCCCGGCATCGAAGCCGCCGGCGTGGTGGCCGAGTGTCCCGGCGGCGAGTTTCCCTTGGGCCGGCAGGTGGTGGCGATGATGGGGGGCATGGGCCGGGTCTTCGACGGCGGCTACGCCGAGTACACGTCGGTGCCGGCCAGCCAGGTGGTCCCCTTCACAAGCGATCTCGACTGGGCCACGCTCGGGGCGGTTCCCGAGATGCTGCAGACCTCGCACGGCTCCCTTACGATCGGCCTCGACGCGCGTCCCGGCCAGTCGATCCTCATCCGGGGCGGCACCTCCTCGGTCGGCATGGCCACGGCCGTGCTCGCCCGCATGCGCGGGATGTCCGTCCTGTCCACGACGCGCAGCCCCGGGAGGGCTTCCGCTCTCACGGGCGTGGGCGTGAACCATGTCCTCATCGACGACGGAGAGGTGTCCGAGGCGGTGCGGAAGATCCTCCCCGAGGGCGTGGACGCGGCTCTCGAGTTGGTCGGCACGCCCACCCTGCCCGACACGCTGCGGGCCACGCGCGTGCACGGGGTGGTCTGCTTCACCGGGATGCTCTCCAACCAGTGGACCGTGCCTGACTTCTATCCGATCGAGTACATCCCCCGGGGAGTTCGTCTCACCTCATACGGAGGCGATGCCGCAGATCTCCCGGCCGGCGTCCTCCAGGGCTTCCTCGATGCCGTCGCAGTGGGTGAAGCGATCGTGCCGATCCATCGCCGCTACCGGTTCGACCAGATCGCGGAGGCCCACGCCGACATGGAGGCAGGTCGAGCCGCCGGGAAGCTCGTGGTCACCGTCTAGAGGCCGTTCGAGGTCAGTCCGGGGGCGGCGAGAGAGCCCTGCGCATGGCGATGTGGGCGATGCCGGCCTCCTCGAAGACCGCGCCCTCGGCCACGTAGCCAGCGCGCTCGTAGAAGCCCCGCACAGCCAGCTGGGCGTGCAGCTCGATCTCGCCTGCGCCCTCCTGGCGCGCGATGTCGTGAGCGCCCGTCAGCAGCAGCGCTCCGAGCTGCTCCCCTCGTCGCTCGCGGGCGACGGCCATCCGGCCGAGCCGCATGGAGCCCCCCCGTGTGGGCACCAGTCGGCAGGTGCCGACGACTGCGCCGCCGTCGGCGACGACCAGATGGAGGGCGGCGGGGTCGTGGGCATCGCGCTCGAGCCGCTCCGGCACCCCCTGCTCGTCGCAGAAGACGGCGCGCCGCAGGGCGAAGAGGGCGGGCAGATCGTCGGCGCGGGCCCGCCGGGCGAGCGGCCCGGTGTCGGTCACGGTCGAGGTTCCATCGCCGGTCGAGCGTACCGATGCATCCCGGAACGGGCACGCACCCGACCTCCTGGCGGTCCGGTGGATCCGCCAATAGGCTTGCGTTTCGTGCACTTCTCGCCAGCCTCCTCGCCCACGGTCCGGCGCCGTCCGCTCGCCTTCGGGTGCGTGCCGGCGGCGATCGCAGCGCTGCTGACCACGGGCGCCGTGGCAGCGGTCGCCGAGCCGCCGCCGCCGGGCAACCGGGTGTCCAATCCCTCTTTCGAGAAGAACGCGAGCGTCCAGTGGACGGGCTTTCGATCGGCGTTCTACCGACTCGAGCTCCCTCCGGGGCAGGCGCCTGAGGGGGCATCGGTGGTCCAGGTCGTCGCCGCGCCGACGGTCGATGCGAGCGGCTTCTCGATCGACGACGCGCGCCCGTCTGGTGGTGCATCGGCCCACATCGGGGCTCAGTTCGTGGCGTCGGCCTACCTGAGGGCTGCCGTGCCCCAGTCCGTCGGCAAGATCGCCAAGGTGTGGCTGCGCGAGCGGACCCGGCAGGGCAATCCGGTTGACCAGATCAGCGCCGAGGTGGTCCTCACCGACGCCTTCCAGCTCGTGACCACTCCCACCTACACCACGCAGCGGGTCGGCAGCCAGGTCGATGTCTACGTCGGGCAGATCCCGGCCGCCCCGGGCGACGTGTTCCAGGCCGACGTCGTCTCCCTGGTCCGAACCGCGCTGGGCAGGCCGTCGCCGAAGCCGCGGCTCAGCAGGCTCGCGATCGTACGGCGCAGGGGCGTCGTGTCGGTTCGGTTCCGTCTCTCGCGGACCACGCTCGTCACCACACGGCTCGAGGCCCGGCGGGCGCGGGGCTACTCCAAGGCGCGGGCGACGCGGCCCAAGCGGGTCCGGGCCGGCACGCGCAGGGTCGTCCTCGGGCGTCTCGCGCCGCGCTCGTACCGGGTCCGCTTCGTCCTGAGGCGTGCCTCCGGCGGAGACGTGATCGTGGTGAAGCGCTTCCGCGTGAGATAGGCGAGCGAGCGGCGCAGCCGTCGGGGCGTCGGTAGTCTCGTCGCGTGGCGAACCAGACCGTGGACGAGATTGTCGCGTTGCTCGATGGCGTCCGCGTCGATGTCGTCCCCGAGGCCCCGTCGGTGCGGGCCGCGCCTGAGGCCTACCGGGCGATGAGCCACGACGTCCTTCGCCAGAGCCACGCCCACGACACCGCCGAGCGGCCGGACGCCTCGGCGCGCTACGAGCAGGGCGAGAGGTTCATGAGCCTCTGGACCCGCCAGGGGCCCAAGGGCGCGCCGTGGGTGGGGCTGGCCATCAGCGTCAGCCGCACGCGTGCGGGCGCGGTGCTGAACGCCGGTTACCGCGTGTCCACGGACTCGGCCGACGAGGCTGCCGCCCTCGCGGGGGATCCGGCTCGCGCGCTGGCCACGCTGGTGACGCGTTTCGGGATCTCCTACTACACGGGCCGCAAGCGGGTGTACTTCGTTCCCGAGCACCTGGTCGAGCTCTCGGTGCGTCTCGACACCCTCGGCCCGGACCAGTTCGCCCGTGCCGTGGGCCTCGAGACGCCCCCCGACGGGTCCAAGGTCGCCGTCAACGTGGTGGTGTCGCCGGGCGAGGAGGGCGTGAGCCGGCTGGCGTGGTTCTTCGTGCTCGACCTGACGCGCTACGAGCGCGAGCTGCGCCCGCGCGGGCGCTGAGCACGGAATAGTCTCGCCCTGCGGGGCGGTCCGCGCTTCGCACGGCGATCGAAGAGAGGGTCGAGATGGCGACACGAGGAAAGCTCGGGCGGGCGACCGTGGCCGTTCTGGCGTCGGGGGCGATCGTGACAGGGTCGGCGGTCGCGCTCTCCCAGGGCGGCGGCGATGGGCGCAGCGACGTATCGGGCGTGCACGCCGAGGCGGCCAAGAAGACGAAGAAGAAGGTGGCCCGGGGGGCGCGCGGGAAGCGTGGCCCGCGCGGGAAGCGAGGGCCACGTGGCTTCCGCGGCGCTCGCGGCATCGCCGGACCCTCCGGCAGCACCGGCGCGACGGGTGCCACCGGCGACGTCGGCCCGTCGTCGGCGGTGGCGGTGCTCGACGACTCTGCGAACCCCTTCGTCAACATCTCGGGGTCGAACGAGGACGCCTCGGTTCAGGTGGCGACGACTCAGCTCGGCGCCGGCGCGTGGGCGATCCACGCCAAGCTCGACGTCAGTGGCGGGAGCGGGGGCGCGCGCGTCGTCTGCAGGCTCCTCGCGGGCACGACCCAGCTCGATCGCTCAATCCTCACAGCGGGGAACGTCGCCGGATACGTCAGCCAGGGCGAGATGCAGATGATGTCGGCGACCACCTTCGCAGGGGCGACCCAGATACAGGTGCGCTGCCACCGCGAGGGCGGCACGAGCGACCCGTTCGCCTACTCCCAGCAGATCCTGTCCGTGAAGGTGGGAACCGCGGTCACCACGAAGGTCGAGTTCTAGGGATGGAACGTTCCTCTTCCGCGACTCCGGCCGGGAGCTTCGACCGCAGCGCAACGGTCTACGACGACCACGTCTCCTGCAACCGGGCGGGGGCCGGGCGGCTGGTGGCGTCGGTCCCTGCCGGAAGGTATCCGCGCCTTCTGGACGTGGCGTGCGGCACGGGCTTCGCCTCGTTGGCGGCGATCCCCCCGCTCGGCGTCGAGAGCATCATCGGCGTCGACGCATCGGCTCCCATGCTCGAGGTCTTCGGCGACCGTCTGAGAGCCCACCCCCACGTGCGGTCCCGTCTGTACGCGGCGGATGTGCTGGCGATGGGCGTCGAGGAGGCCTCGGTCGACCTCGTGCTCTGCACGATGGCGCTGCACTGGTTCACCGAGCGCGCCGCCGCGATAGCGGCTATGGCGCACGCCCTGGCGCCCGGCGGTGTGCTCGCCATCCTCGCCCCGGGGCCGCGCCACGATCGTGAGACGGTCGATCGCATCCGGCACACGGATGATCCGCTGCTCGCCCGCCTCGCCGATTCCATCGACAGCAATCAGGTCGACCCCGATGCGCTCACCGGCCACATCGTGGCGGCCGGGCTCGAACCCCTCGACGTGTGGACCGAGACGCGTCGCCGCTCGGTGACGCCCGCGTCCTACGCGGCCCGCCTCGAGGCCGTCGCGAGCCACCTCTGGGCGGACCTGACCGAGGACGGCAAGGCCGGTGTGCTGGAGTCGATTCGCACGCTGCTCGACGAGTGCGCCGACGCTGATGGCGGGTACCGCTATGGCTTCGTCAAGACCTTCGCTCTGGCGCGCGCGCCGCGATCGGCCGGCGACCGAAATCAGGTCGCTCCCGACCCTTGACGAATGGCCCTCGGAGGGCCATGGTCTTCCTAGCGAGCGTGAGCTCCGAGCTACACAGGAAACGGGGCTTGCACGCTCGAACCGTGGGAATCGAGCGTGATCTGGATGCACCCGCCACAGCGATACCGCCACGCAGACATCGCCTCTCGATGGGCATCGCGCCCGGGCAGAGAGGGAGGGCCGTCACACGGCTCGCAGTGGGCGGCGAGGCTGGTGGACGCGGCACGCACCGGACGCGACCCGATGCTCCCAACGCGCGCCGAGTTGCGGCGCAACCCGATGGAACGATCACGTCCACGCGGCCGATCGAGCCATGCCCCCCAGGGCGTGGTGGTCGCAGGGAGGTAACGCGTTTGGATGCCGCGATGCAGGACGGTCTCGCTTTCTGATTTCAGGCGCGGGGTCGTCCGAGAATCCCCACAGTAGGACGTCGACGCAGGCGGCTCCGCCACGAGTTCGCCAACGCGCCGGGCGTCGCATGCGGAGTGGATGAGGGGTCGTCCGGCGCAGGTCCTGCCGGGCGGCCCCGGGGTGGTTGATGGAGGCCCATACGACGAGCCTCCATGGGATGTCCTCTAACCACACCTGAACCGTCGACCGCCGGACTCGGCGTCGCCCCCTGCCACACTCCCGGCGGGAGCCGAGGGGGGTGGATGGAGACGAGATCGATCACCGCTGGGCGTGGAGCCGCGGGCGCCGGGCTTCTCGCGGTTGCCGTGGCCCTCGCGTTCGCCGATTCGTCGGTCGTGATGCTCGGCCTGCCCGAGATCTACGGCGAGCTTGACGCGTCGATCTCCGGGGTCTCGTTCGTCATCACCGCGTACAACCTCGCCGTGGCCGTCGTGGCCCTCGCGCTCGTGCCCGTGGTCGGTCGCGTTCGTCCCGCGGGGCTCGTGGCGCTCGGTCTGGTGGTCTTCGCCGTCTCCTCGCTGGCCTGCGGGCTCGTCGGAGATCTCCCCGCCCTGGTCGCCCTGCGGGCCGTTCAGGGGTTCGGGGGTGCCCTCCTTCTCGCCGCGTCCCTGCCGGTGATGGCCGCGCTCACGGGGTCGGACGTCCGCGGCCGGGCGTGGTGGGGGCTGGCCGGCACGCTCGGCGCGGTTCTCGGCCCCGCGGCCGGTGGACTCGTCACCGAGGTGTTCGACTGGAGGGCGATCTTCCTCCTCCAGGCCCCGGTCGCCGCCCTCGCGCTTCTGGTGGTGGCCGATCGGCGCGTGAGAGGGCTGGCGGCCGAGGGCGGACGGCTCTCGGGGGCCCACATCTGGCCCGCCCTCGGTCTGGTCTTCGCGTTCGGTGCCCTGGTGGGCGCGCTGTTCCTCGCGGTGCTCATGGTGGTGACGGCCTGGGGCCTCGGCCCTCTCTCCGGTGCGCTCGTGGTGAGCGCGCTCCCCCTCGCCGCCGTCGCGGTGCGGCCCCTCTCGCAGCGCGCGGGCTCCTCCATCGGCTCGGCGGCGGGGGCGGTCCTGCTCGCGTCGGGCCTGGCGGCCCTGGCGCTGCTCCCCTCGCCGGGCATCGGGTGGGCGATCGCCGCCCTCGCGGTCTGCGGCGCCGGCTTCGGCCTGCTCGTGCCGCCCCTCACGGCCGGCTCGGTGTCGGGCGAGGGGGGGATGGGGGCGGCGGCCGCCTTCTCGGTGGGGGCCCGCCACGTGGGGCTCGTCGCCGTGCTCCTGATCGTGGCGCCCCTGCTCGCCGCCGACCTCACGGCCGCCGCCGACCGGGCGACGCTGAACGCGACCCAGGTGATCCTCGACGCCCCGATCGGTCTCTCCCAGAAGGTGCCGATCGCCCTCGCGATCGCGAATGAGTTCGACCGTGCACCGCGCGGCGAGGTGCCCGACGTCCGGCGCGCGTTCGACGAGAACGGCGGCGACGACTCCGGGGTGGCGGACGTGCGCGACGATCTCGTCACGACGATCACCGCGGCACTGACGCGGGGCTTTCGGTCGGCCTACCTGGTGACCTCCCTCTTCGCGCTGCTGGCGGTCGTCCCCGCGGTGGCGGGATGGCGCCGCGGGAGTCGCGCACGCCGGGGTCCGCCGGGCCCGGCGCTGGCCCTCGCGACGCTCGTGCTCGCGGGCTGGGCATTGATCGGGGTGGGGGTCGCGAGCGGTGGCACGGATCTGGGGCGCTCGACGACCCCCGATCCGTGCGTCGCCGTGTCCCGCGCGGGAGGCGGAGGAATCGACGCCACCCTGCAGGGTGTGGTCCTGGACGGCCTGGCGGGGGCCGCGTGCGAGCTGGAGGTCTCGCGCGAGAACCTGGTCCTCTCCTTCGGGTCCGACGCGGGCACCGAGCGTGTCCCCTGGGATGCGGCGACGGTCGAGCGCGCCGTGCGGTCGGGGCTCGTCCGGTCCATCGACGACGCGCAGGAGCGCGGATCGCTGAACTCCGTGGTGGCCGACATCCTGCGCGGCCTGGCACGAAGGGCGCCGATCGACGAGCTCGTCCGCGGGACGGCGGCGGCGCGCGATCTCGCGGGCGGCATCGATCTCGGCGGGTTGATCGACTCGGTGCGCGAGGTCCTTCCGTGATCCCTCTTGCGAAGGTCAGTCGGCGGGCGGGAAGGAGACGCGCAAGAGGGCACCGCCCCCGTCGGCGTTCTCGGCGCTGATGCGCGCTCCGTGCGCGTCGGCGACCTGGCGGGCGATGGCGAGCCCCAGCCCCGAGCCGGGCATCTGCCGCGCGGCCGGCGCGCGGTAGAAGCGGTCGAACACCAACGGCAGGTCCTCCGGGGCGATGCCCTCGCCGTGATCGCGCACGGTCAGCTCGCCCTCGCTTAGCGCGACCTCCACCGAGCCGCCCGGCGGGCTCCATTTGACGGCGTTGTCGAGAAGGTTGGCCACCAGTCGCGTCAACCGCTCGGGCGTGCCTGCCACCACCCACGGCTCCAGGCTCTCGGCGAAGGAGACCTGGGGGGCGAGCCGGCGCGCCCGGGCCAGTCCGGCGCGCGCGATCTCGTCGAGGCGCACGTCCTGCGCCTCGCCGATCGCCTCACCACGGCGAGAGAGGTCGACGACGTCTCCGACCAGGTTGGTGAGCTCGTCCGTCTGGGCGACCAGGTCGCGCAGCAGGTCGTCGCGGTCGCCGGGTGAGAGGCCCTCGCCACGCTGGAGCACTTCGATGTTCGTGCGCAGGCTCGCCAACGGCGTGCGCAGCTCGTGGGAGGCGTCGGCCACCAGCTGACGCTGCGCGTCGACCGAGCTCTCCAGGGAGTCGAGCGTCGTGTTGAAGGAGCGCGCGAGCCGGCCCAGCTCGTCGTCGCCGCCTTCGGGCATGCGCAGACTGACGTCGGCGGCCGTCGCGATCTCCTCGGTGCGCCGCGTGAACCGGCCGACCGGCGCCAAGGCGCTGCCGGAGATGAGCCATCCGAGCGCCGCGCCGCTGATCACCCCGGCGCCCGAGACGGCGATGAGCACGGCGCGGAGCCTGCTGAGCAGCGAATCGACCTCGTCGAGCGACCGCGCGGCCTGAAGGGCCACACCCGGGCGGAGCTGGGTGGTGAGCACGCGCAGGTGGCTTCCCGACACGGTCTGCTCGCTGAAGTACGCGCGCTCGGTGCCGGCCGCGACCGCCCGGGTGCGGGCATCGACCTCGAGGGCGACGCCGCTCGCGTCCGGCCGGCTGGTGGATCCGTCGGCGCCCACGAGCTGGGCGAACAGGGTGGGCGCGTTCCCGCCGGGGGGGCCTCCTCTGGGCGGCCGGAGGCCCTGCCTGCCGATGCCCTCCCTTAGAGACGAATCGACGTCGTCGCGAAGCCGGTTCTCGACCGCGAGGTAGGCCGCGAGCGAGGCGAAGGCCACTGTGAGGGCGACCGCGATCCCCGCCGCGAGGGCGAGGCGCTGGCGGAGCGTCACTCGTCGCGCATCACGTAGCCAACGCCGCGCACCGTCTGGATCAGGCGTGTCTCACCTCCGGCCTCGAGCTTGCGCCGAAGGTACCCGACGTAGACACCGAGCGCGTTGGAGCCCGGGCCGAAGTCGTAGTTCCAGATGCGCTCGTGGATCACCGAGCGTGTCAGCACCAGCCGCGGGTTGCGCATGAGCAACTCGAGCAGGGCGAACTCCGTGCGCGTCAGATCGATGCGGCGATCGCCCCGCCGCGCCGTGTACCCGGCAGTGTCCAGCTCGAGGTCGGCGAATCGCAGCACCGCGCTCGGTTCGCCGTTGGTCGTACGGCGCAGCAGCGCGCGCAGGCGCGCGAGCAGCTCCTCGAGGGCGAAGGGCTTGACGAGGTAGTCGTCGGCGCCGGCATCGAGGCCCATCACCCGGTCGGCGACCGTATCGCGTGCAGTGAGCATCAGCACGGGCGTGTGATCCCCGCTGGCCCTCAGCCTGCGGCAGACCTCGAGCCCGTCGACCCCGGGCATCAGCACGTCGAGCACCACGGCGTCCGGCGCCGCGGCGGTGAGCGAGGTGATCGCCTCGTCACCGCCGCCGGCGACGTCCACCTGATACCCGGAGAGCACCAGTGCGCGACGCACCGCGTCGCGCACTGCCTGCTCGTCATCGACCACCAGAATTCTCATCCCGAGCAAGTGTGGCCGATTTCGGCCATCAGGTGCTCGCGTTCCCTACGGGCGTTCGAAGCGGCCGTGGCCTCCGCGGCCCTCGCCGGGCCCGGGGCGCGAGTCGTCGGCGATGTGTGCGGCGAGATCCGCCACCCGGGCGTCGGGAACGCCGTCGGCCTTCAGGGCTGCGCCGATGGTCGCGACGAGGTCGGCTCGGCTCACCCCTTGAGCCTTGGCGATCTCGGTCAGGGTGGACCCGGCCTTCACCTTCGTTCGCAGCTGGGCCTCGGTGAGGTTCAGCTTCTTGGCAACCGGGGCGAGCAGTTCGGCGCGCGGGCCGTGGTGGCCCGGTCCTCCGCGTCCCGGTCCGCCGAGCCGGGGCAACCCCGGGGCGTCCTTCGCCCTCTGGAGCATCTGGTCCGCCTGCGCCTGGGTGATCTTTCCGGCCGCGACGGCCTCGTCGAGATTCGCCTTCAGCACGTCCTGGAAGGCGCCGGTGACGTCGGCCGTCGACACCGCGGCTCCCGAGCGCTTGCTGATGGCGGCGGCCAGGTCGCCCGCGTCGTCCGACGAACCGTTGTTCGCGGCGATCGCACCGGTGGCGAGCCCCGCGGCCCCGACCGTGGCCGCGGCGATCGCGGCGATCCTGCGTCGTCCTGAGATCACGCTTCCCCCTCATGTGGTGAACGCTGAGAGTGGAAGGCTACGAGCGCCGCATGTGGGGACCCGAAACGGCGATGAAGAGAAGACGAAGAGTGGACCCGATCACCGGCGCCGGACCCGGAGCGCCACCGTGCGCTTCACCGGGCCTGCGGAACGGCTGAGGATCCTCACCCGGACCACGTACCGGCCCGGCTTCAGGCGCGAGCGCTTCAACGTGACCGTCCGTCGCCCCGCCTTCAGTCGCCTGGTCGCGGCACCACCCACGCGTCGGAGGACCACACGTCGCTTGCTGCCCGCGATCGTCCGCCGGAACAGGAACACCCGGATCTTGGCGTTCGCGCTGACGCGCACCTTCACCCTCACCAGGGTCTTCCTGCCACGCGTCCTCGAGGAGGCCGAGAGCCCGAGAAGTCGTGCGCGATTGATCCGGGGCGCCGGGGCGACCACCAGCACCGACGGCCGGTTCACCGTCCGGGTGGTGCTGGTGAGGTTGCCCGAGCCGTCGAGCGCCCGCACGGTGACGGCGTTGGCGCCCACGATCGCCGGGATCGCGGCCGAGAAACCGCCGCCCGCCGTGAGGGGAAGCGCCGCCCCGTTGACCGACACCGAGACGACGCCTGACGGGTCGGTGGCCGTGCCCCCGACGGCGATCGTCTCGCCACTCTCGGATGCGCCATCGGCGGGCCCCGTGAGGATGAGCGCGGGACCGGTGACGTCGGTCGGGGCGAACTCCTTGGCGTGGACGTCGGGCTGGGCGTTGGTGTCTCCGGACACGAGCCTCGTGGCTCCGTCGGTGAAGACGAAGGCGACCAGGCTGCCGTTTGCGGCGATCGCCGGACGATCGCTGTCGGTGGCCGCCTGGCTCGTCCCGTTGACGCTGGCGAGCCGGGTCGTGCGGGCCACGAGATCTCTCACGAAGACATCCTTCACCGCGGCGTTCGCGTCGGTGGTGAGGTCGGTCGAACGCCGAGGTGAAGGCCACCCGCGTGCCGTCGGCCGAGATCGCGGGACGCACGCCGTCGGTGTTGCCGCCCGCATCGCTCGCGTTCTTGGCCGAGACGAGCGCGATCGCTCCGGTGCCCATGTCGCGCCGGTACACGTCGTTGCCCGCCGAGAGATCGTTGACCGCGTCGTACTTGTGACCGGTCTCGAGCACGGCGTAGCGGCCGTCCCCCGAGATGTCGGGGAAGCCGGAGCCCGTCGTCACGGACGGGTCGCTGGCGGCGGAGAGGGTGCCCGCGGTGAGGTTGCGCACGAAGACGTCGTTGGCCCCGCCACTGTCGCCGGGGGCGAGGTTGGTGGTCCCGGCGGGGGCCTCGAAGGCCACGGCCCCTCCGTCGGCGCTGATGGCCGAGCGCTCGGTGGTGCCGTTGGCCTGCACCCCGGCGGTGGTCTGGGCGGCCAGGACGGTCGTGCCCGCCGCGATGTCGCGCACGACGATATCGGAGGAGGCGCCGTTCGCGTCCACTCCGGCGAGGTTGGTCGCGAGGCCCGATCCGAAGGAGACGCGATTGCCGTCGCCCGACACGTCCGGATCTCCGAACACGGCGGCGTTGGCCTTGCTGCCCGCTGAGTTGACCGAGACGAGGCTCACCGCTCCGGTCGTCATGTCCTTGCGGAAGACGTCCTGGGCCGCGTCGGCATCGGCCGACGTCAGGTTGCTCGCCGTCGAGGCGAACACCACGTAGCGCCCGTCGCCGGAGATCGAGAACTGCACGTTCCCGACGTCCTGGGAGTTGACGTCCGCATTGGCAGCCACTCCGAGCGCCGAGGTCGAGGCCAGCGCGGTGACGCCGGTGGCGCGGTCGCGAACGTAGAGCTGGACCTTGCCGCCGGTCGGCGTGCCCGTCAGCGCGGCGGCCGACGTGAAGGCGACGTGCCGGCCGTCGGCCGACGCCGCGCCCGCCTCTACCGCCGTCGCGCCCTGGGCGCCACCGGACGACAGCGACACGAGCGTCAGGTCGCCGGGCGCGGCCAGCGCGAGCGCCCCCGTCAAGAGGGCCGCCGCGCAGGCCGCCACGCCGTAGCGGGAGATGCGGGAGTAGGGCACACGCGGAGCATCACCCCGCGGGCCACTCTCGCGCAACTCGAAATGCCGAGGAGGGGTCAGGTCGCCGCCGCCAGCCCCTGATCGATGTCGGCGAGGATGTCGTCGATGTGCTCGATCCCCACCGAGAGCCGCACCATGTCCTGGGAAACGCCGGCCTTCGCCAGCTCCTCCTCGTCGAGCTGGGAATGCGTGGTGGTCGCGGGGTGGATGGCGAGCGACTTCGCGTCGCCGATGTTGGCCATGTGGCTGAAGAGCTGCAGGGAGTCGATGAACTTGCGGCCCGCCTCGCGGCCTCCCTTGATGCCGAACGTCAGGATCGCTCCGAAGCCCCCCGAGAGGATCTTCTTGGCCACATCGTGGTGGCCGAAGGAGGCGAGCCCGGGATACGAGATCCAGGTCACCTGCGGATGGGACTCGAGGTGGGTCGCCACGGCGAGGGCGTTCTCGCAGTGGCGCTCCATGCGCAACGGAAGGGTCTCGACGCCCTGCAGAATGAGGAATGCGTTGAACGGCGACAGGGCCGCTCCGGTGTTGCGCAGGAGCACAGTGCGCACGCGACCGATGTAGGCGGCCGGGCCGAGCGCATCGCTCCACACCACCCCGTGGTAGGAGGGGTCGGGCTTGGTCAGGCCCGGGTAGCGGTCGGCATGGGCGGTCCAGTCGAAGGTGCCGTTGTCCACCACGATGCCGCCGAGAGACGTTCCGTGGCCGCCGATGAACTTGGTCAGCGAGTGGATCACGATGTCCACGCCGTGGTCGCTTCCGCGCATGAGGATCGGCGTGGCCACGGTGTTGTCGATGACCAATGGGAGCCCGAGGGCGTGGGCGGCCTCCGACCAGGCGTCCAGGTCGACCACATTCACGCGCGGGTTTCCGATCGTCTCGCCGAAGACCATCTTCGTGTTCTCATCGACATGGGAGGCCAGCTCCCCGGGCGCGTCCGGGTCCACGAAGCGCACCTCGATCCCGTACTGGGGAAGGGTGTGCGCGAACAGGTTGTAGGTGCCTCCGTAGAGGGTCGAGAGGGCGACGATGTTGTCGCCGCTGCGGGTGATGTTGAGCACCGCGTAGGTCACCGCCGACTGGCCGGACGCGGTCACGCAGGCGGCGATGCCCCCCTCGAGGGCGGCGATGCGCTGCTCCAGCACGTCCCAGGTCGGGTTCATGATCCGGGTGTAGATGTTCCCCGGGACGGCCAGTCCGAAGAGGTCCTCGGCGTGCTGCGTGTCGTCGAACGCGTAACCGACCGTCTGGTAGATCGGCGTCGCTCGCGAGTTGGTGGTCGGATCGGGCACCTGCCCGCCGTGCAGGGAGATGGTCTCCGGACGCTCAGACTGGGGCACGGTGCTCATCGAGCTCCTCTCGGGGTGGTAAAAGCGGCAAAGTCACTGAAAATACCGATAAAGCGTATGCACAGGGTGCGGGCGCGTCAAAGACCCGAGAAGGAAACCACGCTCCGCGCCCGAACATGTGTTCGTACAGCGGGCGAGGTAGCATCCTCGCCCCACCAGGCCCGATGGAGGCGCGAGACGATGGACGACGTACGGAGCGGGTCGCAGGCACGGCGGTTGCGGGCGGTGGGCGAGGGTCCGGTCTCGGACCTCGCGGCGCTCGAGGAGGCGATCGCGGCCTGCACCGCGCGCGCTCCGGGTGGCATCGTCACGCGGTCGCTCACCGCAGCGGTCGCCGAGCATTTCGGCGTCGACGCGTCGGCGATCTCTCCTCGAGGGCTTTCGGTGGCGCTGGGGCTGCTGATCGCCACCGGGCGGCTCGATGAGACCGGCGGGCGCCTCGTGAGCGTCGGTCAGGAGCACCGCCAGGCGGGGTGATCTGCGCGCCGGGGCGGTGATCACGGCCGAAGCGCGTAGCATCCCCCTTCGTGAATACGCGAGACGATCTCAGGAACGTGGCCATCGTGGCCCACGTCGACCACGGCAAGACCACCCTCGTGGACGCGATGCTCTGGCAGTCCGGAGCCTTCCGCGACAACGAGTCGGTGAACGAGCGCGTGATGGACTCGACCGACCTCGAGCGGGAGAAGGGCATCACGATCCTGGCCAAGAACACGGCCGTCCGCCACGGCGGGCTCAAGATCAACATCATCGACACCCCCGGCCACGCCGACTTCGGCGGGGAGGTGGAGCGCGGCCTGCACATGGTGGACGGCGTCCTGCTGCTGGTCGATGCCTCCGAGGGCCCTTTGCCGCAGACTCGCTTCGTGCTGCGCAAGGCGCTCAGCGCCCGGCTCCCCGTCGTGCTCGTGATCAACAAGGTCGACCGGCCCGACGCCCGAGTGGCCGAGGTGCTCGACGAGGTCTACGAGCTCTTCCTTGACCTCGACGCCGACGAGTCGCAGATCGAGTTCCCGATCGTCTACTGCGTGGCCCGCGATGGGCAGGCGTCGCTGACGGTCGATGACCGCGGCACCGACCTCGAGCCGCTCTTCGACGTCCTGAGGAAGCACATTCCGCCCCCGAGCTACAACGACGGGGCGCCCCTGCAGGCCCTCGTGACCAACCTCGCCGCGTCGAGCTACGTGGGGCGCCTCGCGATCTGCCGGGTCCACGAGGGCACGATCTCGGCCGGCCAGAGCATCGCCTGGTGTCGCGCCGACGGCACGATCACCCAGGCCAAGGTGAGCGAGCTCTATGTCACCGAGGCCCTCGACCGGGTCCCCGCCGAATCGGCAGGTCCGGGCGAGATCGTCGCCGTGGCCGGGCTCGCCGACGTCACGATCGGCGAGACGCTCGCCGATCTCGCCGATCCCCATGCGCTGCCGGTGATCTCGGTCGACGAGCCGAGCCTCTCGCTCACGATCGGCATCAACACCTCGCCGCTGGCCGGCAAGGAGGGCAAGCGGCTCACCGCCCGCCAGGTCTCCGACCGTCTCGAGCAGGAGCTCATCGGCAACGTCTCCCTGCGCGTGCTGCCCACCGAGCGTCCCGACGCCTGGGAGGTACAGGGGCGCGGCGAGCTCCAGCTCGCCGTGCTGGTCGAGACGATGCGCCGCGAGGGTTTCGAGCTGACGGTCGGCAAGCCCACCGTCCTGACGCGCGAGATCGACGGCAAGATCTGCGAGCCGATGGAGCGGGCGTCGATCGACGTACCCGAGGACTTCCTCGGTGTGGTGACCCAGCTCCTCGCCCTGCGCAAGGGGCGGCTGGAGCAGATCGTGAACCACGGCACCGGATGGGCCCGCATGGAGTACCTGATGCCGGCCCGCGGCCTGGTGGGCTTTCGCACCGAGTTCCTCACCGAGACGCGCGGCACCGGGTTGCTGCACCACGTCTTCGATCGCTGGGAGCCCTGGCTGGGCGAGATCCGAACCCGCCCGCGCGGGAGCCTGATCGCGGACCGCTCCGGAGCGACGACCAACTTCGCCCTCTTCGGCCTGCAGGAGCGCGGCACGCTCTTCGTCGGGCCCGGAGAGGCCGTGTATGAGGGCGTCATCATCGGTGAGAACGGCCGGGGCGACGACCTCGACGTCAACCCCACCAAGGAGAAGAAGCTCACCAACATGCGCTCCTCCACCAGCGACGAGCTGGTGCGCCTGGTCCCGCCCAAGCGGATCTCGCTCGACCAGGCCCTGGAGTTCGTGCGCGACGACGAGTGCGTCGAGGTGACGCCCTCGGCCGTGCGGCTGCGCAAGGTGGAGCTGAACGCCACCGCGAGGGCGAGGCTCACGAAGCGGGCGGGCGCGGCGCCGAGGTAGCGACCGACCGCGCGCCGATGGGCGCGGGTTCACCGACCCTACGGAGCGACCCCCGGGGCCAGATCGACGGCGGTGATCGTCGCGGCCTTCAGGTCGCCGGCATCGAGGCCCGTGAGCAGGGTGTCGCGACTGGCGTTCAGCCGCCGGATCGCCGCCTGGCCGATCCTCTGGTTGATACCCAGCTGGGCCGCGCTCAGGGTGAAGACGACCCCGGTCTTCTTGACGGCGGGCTTCACCACGGTGGTGGTCTGGGGCGGTGGGGTGAGCGTCGCGGTCGCCCCGGTGATCACAAGCGCCGTGCTGATCTTGCCGGCGGTGACCGCGCCGTCATCGACATCGCCCCCCGACAGCTTGGCCGCCAGCCGCTCGCTCAGGGCGTTCGCCTCGCGCACACCGCGGGCGGCGATCCGCTGGTTGATCTGCAGCTGGGCGGCGCTCAGGGTGAAGACGACCCCGGTCTTCTTCGCCAAGGGCTCCGGCGTGATCGGCCGCGGGCTGGGCGCCGAGGCCGCATCGAGCGGCCCGTTGCCACCGGGCCCGCTCGTGATCCCCGCGTGGAACGCGGTCGCCGTCAGGCCACCGGCGCACAGATCGCGCGCCTCGACCCCGGCATCGAGCCAGGCGTTGATCGCCGCCGCGCGCTTGATGGCGGCCGAGTAGATGTTCTGGTTGATCCGCAGCTGGGCGGTGCTGAGCGTGATCGTGCCCGGCGTCGAGGGCGTGGGCGGCGTCGGTGCGGCCGCGCAGATCGGCGGCGGCGGAGCTCCGGCCGTGCCGGCCGAGGAGCGGCGCACGAAGATCTCGAACTCCTCGTCCACCTGCGGGGCCACATCGGCGTCGGCCTCCCAGCCGGTCAGGTACTCGTTGCGCTGGCTGTTGTGGGCGGTGGGAACCGGCGCGTTGGCCTCCAGATTGACGTTGGCCGCCGTCTCGGTGACCGACATGCGGAAGTCGTTGGTGCCGATGTCGGTCCCGACAGCGCTGACCCGCTGGCCGAAGACCTCGAACTTGTCGTCGATGAGCGGCGGGGTGTCGTCATCGCCCACCCACGAGACCATGAACTCGCCCGCCCGCGGGTTGGCGGTGAGCTCGGGGTTGAACGCCCCGAAGCTCGTGTTCCCGTCCGGACCCATGTCCGAGATGCGGAAGTCGTTCGTGCCGCGCTCGTCTGCGGCGGCGCCTCCGAGGCGCTGGCCGTAGATCTCCTTACCCGCCGCGGGGACCGCGTCGCCGTCTCCCTCCCACACCACCAGGTACTCGTCGGTGGGCGCGAGATGGGCGACGGACGGGTCCGAGCCGTCGAACGCCGGGTCACCGTCGGGGCCCATGTCGGAGATGCGGAAGTCGTTCGTGCCGAGCTGGCCGCCGCCCTGCCCGAGGCGCTGCCCGTAGACCTCGAGCTCGTCGTCGGCCTCCTCGCCCTCCCACACCACGAGGAACTGGTTCTCGACGGCGTTGTAGGCGATCGCCGGATCGCCCGCGTCGAGAGCCGAATCGCCGGTGCCCCCGACATCTGAGAGCCGCCGGTCGTTGACGCCCACCTCGGCACCGGAGGCCTCGAGGCGCTGCCCGTAGATCTCGTCCTCGTCCTCGACCAGGGCCCCCGTGTTGTCATCGCCGGCCCAGACGACCATGTACTGGTTGGTCACGGCGTTGTAGGCGACATCCGGATTGAAGGCCGCGAAGGCGGCGTTGCCGTCGGGGCCCATGTCGGAGATGCGGAAGTCGTCGGCTCCCACCTCGGTTCCGGCGGCTGAGATCCTCTGCCCGTAGATCTCTTCCTCGTTGAGGACGTCATCGCCCTCCCAGACGACGAGGTACTCGTTGCTGGGGCCGTTGTAGGTGACGGCGGGCCTGAGGGCGTCGTGTGCGGTGTTTCCATCCGGCCCCATCGTGGAGATCCGGAGGATCGGTCCGAGCGGATTCCCGGCGCCGTCGAGCAGGCGACCGAAGATCTCCTCCTCGCCCGCCGTAGCCGTGTCGCCCGACCAGACCGCCAGGTACTGGTCGGCGCTCGGGTTGTAGGCGATGTCGACGTCGAAGGCGTCGAAGTCGGCGTCGCCGGAGGGTCCTTGAGCCGAGATCTGCACCTGTGGGGCGAGCGGGTCGGCCACGGCAGGGGCGGCGCTCAGGGCGAGGACGGGCGCGGTGAGCGCGATCCCGAGGGCGCTGCGCGTGCGGCGGGACATCGGTGAGATCCCCTTGTGGCGGTTTCTGACGCGGGACACTACGGAGCGACCCCCGGGGCCAGATCGACGGCGGTGATCGTCGCGGCCTTCAGGTCGCCGGCATCGAGGCCCGTGAGCAGGGTGTCGCGACTGGCGTTCAGCCGCCGGATCGCCGCCTGGCCGATCCTCTGGTTGATACCCAGCTGGGCCGCGCTCAGGGTGAAGACGACCCCGGTCTTCTTGACGGCGGGCTTCACCACGGTGGTGGTCTTGGGCGGTGGGGTGAGCGTCGCGGTCGCCCCGGTGATCACAAGCGCGGTGCTGATCTTGCCGGCGGTGACCGCGCCGTCATCGACATCGCCCCCCGACAGCTTGGCCGCCAGCCGCTCGCTCAGGGCGTTCGCCTCGCGCACACCGCGGGCGGCGATCCGCTGGTTGATCTGCAGCTGGGCGGCGCTCAGGGTGAAGACGACCCCGGTCTTCTTCGCCAAGGGCTCCGGCGTGATCGGCCGCGGGCTGGGCGCCGAGGCCGCATCGAGCGGCCCGTTGCCACCCGGCCCGCTCGTGATCCCCGAGTGGAACGCGGTCGCCGTCAGGCCACCGGCGCACAGATCGCGCGCCTCGACGCCGGCATCGAGCCAGGCGTTGATCGCCGCCGCGCGCTTGATGGCGGCCGAGTAGATGTTCTGGTTGATCCGCAGCTGGGCGACGCTCAGCGTGATCGTGCCCGGCGTGGAGGGCGTCGGCGGAGCGGGCGCCGTGGCGCAGATCGGCGGCGGCGGCGCTCCCGCCGTGCCGGCCGAGGAGCGCCGCACGAAGATCTCGAGCTCATCGTCGACCTGCGGCGCCACATCCCCGTCGGCCTCCCAGCCGGTCAGGTACTCGTTGCGCTGGCTGTTGTAGACCGTCGGCGTCGGGTCGTCTGCGATGAGGGCGGTGTTCGCCGCCGTCTCGGTGGTCGAGATGCGGAAATCGTTCGTGCCGATGTCGGTCCCGATGGCGCTCACTCTCTGACCGAACGCCTCGAGCTTGTCATCGACGAGCGGCGGGGTGTCGTCATCACCCTCCCACGAGACCATGAACTCTCCCGCCCGCGGGTTGGCGGCGAGTTCGGGGTTGAACGCCCCGAACGCGATGTTCCCGTCCGGACCCATGTCGGAGATGCGGAAGTCGTTCGTGCCACGCTCCTCAGCGGCCGCTCCTCCGAGGCGCTGGCCGTAGACCTCGTCCTGCCCCGCCGGGATCGCGTCTCCGTCACCCTCCCATACGACGAGATACTCGTCGGTCGATGCGAGATGGGCGACCGACGGGTCTCGGCCGTCGAACGCCGGGTCCCCGTCGGGCCCCATGTCGGAGATGCGGAAGTCGTTGGCGCCCAGTTGGCCGCCGCCCTGGCCGAGCCGCTGGCCGTAGACCTCGAGCTCGTCGTCGGCCTCGTCGCCCTCCCACACCACGAGGAACTGGTTGTCGACGGCGTTGTGGGCGATCGCCGGCTCGCCGGCGTCCAGAGCCGCATCGCCGGTGCCGCCGACGTCCGAGAGCCGCCGGTCGTTCACGCCCACCTCGGCGCCGGAGGCCTCGAGGCGCTGCCCGTAGACCTCGAACTCCCCGTCGACCAGGGCACCCGTGTCGTCGTCGCCGATCCAGACCACCAGGAACTGGTTGGTGGTGGCGTTGTAGGCGACATCCGGATCGAAGGCGTCGAAGGCGGCGTTGCCGTCGGGGCCCATGTCCGAGATCCGGAAATCGTCGGCGCCGACTTCGGTTGCCGTGGCCGAGACCCGCTGTCCAAAGATCTCGAACTCGCCGAGGGTATCGGCGCCCTCCCACACGACTAGGTACTCGTTGCTGGCGCTGTTGAACGTGACGGCCGGATCGAAAGCGTCGTGGCCGGAGTCGCCGTCCGGCCCCATCGTCGAGATGCGGAAGATCCCTCCCAGTGGGCTTCCCGCTCCGTCGAGCAGGCGACCGAAGATCTCATCCTCACCGACGGTCGCCGTGTCTCCCTCCCAGACCGCCAGGTACTGATCCGCCGTCGGGTTGTATGCCAGATCGACGTCCTGGGCGTCGACCAGCGCGTTGCCCGGGGGTCCCTGAGCGGAGATCTGGACCTGCGTTCCGAGCGGGTCGGCCACGGCGGGAACTGCTGCCAGGGCGAGGACCGGTGCGGCGAGGGCGATTCCAAGCGTCCGGCGGATGCGCCGCGATCTGCGAGTGATGGTCCGGGAGTGGGGCATCGGGAGGCCTCTCCTCTGGCTTTTCGTTGGGCGACGCTAACCCCGTGCGCCCGGGCCCCGTCAAGGGTGCGCGGGTGTGCCCAACGCCAGAATCTCCAGTATGGACCACCTCGTACGCGTCAACTGGCCCTGTCCCCGCCGGCCAATTGACCGGCGGGGACAGGGCCGCCCTCCTCGACTTAGGGAGCCACCCCCGGGGCCAGGTCGACGGCGGTGATCGTCGCGGCCTTCAGGTCGCCGGCATCGAGGCCGGTGAGCAGGGCGTCGCGGCTGGAGTTCAGCCGGCGGATCGCCGCCTGGCCGATCTTCTGGTTGATGCCCAGCTGCGCCGCGCTCAGGGTGAACACGACCCCGGTCTTCTTCACGGCGGGCTTGACGACGGTCTTGGTCTTGGCCGGGGGCGTCGCGGTTGCCGTGGCCCCGGTGATCGTGAGCGCGGTGCTGATCTTGCCGCCGGTCACCGCGCCGTCGTCGACATCTCCGCCCGAGAGCTTGGCGGACAGCCGCGCCTGGAGGGCGTTGGCCTCGCGCACCGCCCGGGCGGCGATCCGTTGGTTGATCTGCAGCTGATTGGTGCTGAGCGTGAAGGTGACCCCGGTCTTCGTGGCAAGCGGCTCCGGGGTGATCGGGCGCGGATTGGGCGCCGAGGCCGGATCGAGCGGACCGTTGCCGCCCGGTCCCGTGGTGACCCCGGACTGGAACGCGGTGGCGGTGAGCCCACCGGCGCACAGATCGCGCGTCTCGACGCCGGCGTCCAGCCACGTGTTGATCGCCTCGGCGCGCTTGATGGCGGCAGCGTAGATGCGTTGGTTGATCCTCAGCTGGCCCACGCTCAGGGCGACGGTGCCGCCGGCCGAGGGGGTCGGGGGGGTGGGGGCGGCCGCGCAGATCGGCGGCGGTGGCGCGCCTGCCGTGCCGGCCGAGGCGCGCCGCACGAAGATCTCGTTCTCGCCGTCGATCTGAGGTGCCACGTCGCCGTCGGCCTCCCAGCCGATCAGGTACTCGTTGCGCTGGCTGTTGTAGGCGACCGGAGCGAATGTGACCGCGTTGAAGGCCGGGTTGCCGTCGGTGCCCGCCTGGGAGACGCGGGCATCGTTGGTGCCGGTCTCGACGCCGGCGCCGCTCAGGCGCTGGGTGAAGATCTCTGCTTCGCCCTCGACAAGGGGGGCGGTGTCGTCGTCGCCCTCCCAGGCGACGCGGAACTCGTTCGCGCGGGGGTTCGCGGCGACCTCCGGGTTGAACGCGTTGAACAAGGTGTTGCCGTCCGGGCCCATGTCCGAGAGGCGCTGATCGTTGGTCCCGCGCGGATCCGCGCTCGTGCCGCCGAGGCGCTGCCCGAAGATCTCGCGCTCACCGTCCACCAGCGGGGCGGTGTCATCGTCGCCCTCCCAGACGACCAGGTACTCGTTGCTCGCGCTGTTGTGAGCCACGGCGGCGTCCACGCCGGCGAAGTTCGCGTTGCCGTCGGGGCCCATGTCGGAGATGCGGAAATCGTTGGCGCCGAGCTCACCGCCGCCCTGGCCGAGGCGCTGGCCGTAGATCTCGAACTCGCCGACGGCCTCGTCGGCCTCCCACACGGCCAGGAACTGGTTGTCGACCGCGTTGTAGGCCACCGCGGGGTCCCGCCCGGAACGGGCCGTGTCGCCATTGGCGCCCACGTCGGAGACCCGGAAGTCGTTCGCTCCGACCTCGGCCCCGGAGGCGTCCAGGCGCTGGCCGAAGATCTCTACCTCGTTGTCGACGAGCGGGGCGGTGTTGTCGTCGCCTTCCCAGACCACCAGGTACTCGTTGGTCCCCGGGTTGTAGGCGACATCGGAATCGGCGCCGAAGAACAACGTGCTGCCGTCGGTGCCCATGTCGGAGATGCGGAAGTCGTCGGCGCCGACCTCGGTGCCGGTCGCCGAGATCCGCTGTCCGAAGATCTCCTGCTCGTCGAGGACGTCGTCGCCCTCCCAGACGACCAGGTATTCGTTGCTGGCACTGTTGAACGTGACGGCCGGATCGAACGCTTCATGGGTCGTGAGCCCGTCCGGACCCATCGTCGAGATGCGGAAGACTCCACCGAGCGGATTGCCGGCCCCGTCGAGCAGGCGGCCGAAGATCTCGTCCTCGCCCGCCGTCGCCGTGTCGCCCTGCCAGACGGCCAGGTACTGATCCGCAGTCGGGTTGTAGGCCAGGTCGGCCTCGGTGGCGTCGAAGCTCGCGTTGCCCGGCGGGCCCTGGGATGAGACCTGGATCTGCGTCCCGATCGGATCGGCGACGGCCGGTACAGCGGCCAGCGCGAGCACCGGCGCCGCGAGCGCGAGCTCCGAGCGTGCGGCGGATGCGCCGCGACCTGCGGCGGATGGTCCGGGAGTGGGGCATGGAGAAGTCTCCTGTCAGGGGTTCCCGGCCGAGGCTACCCGCTGCCCCCCCGCGAGCGTCAACCGAGCGCGGTCGAGCGCGATCGCGGCCTCCGAGGTGCTCGCGGGACACGAGGACGCGTCGTCCTCCGCTCCTGGCAGTCGCCCGAGCAGCTCGACGAGCTGGTCCACCTCGGCGGGCGAGAAGCGCTCGGCGAAGAGGGCGGCGAGGCCGCTCAGGTGGGTCTCGGCCGAGCGCCGCAGAACCTCGCGGCCGAGATCGGTGATGACCGCGTAGGTGACACGCGCGTCCTCGGTGCAGTGCTCCTTGCAGACCAGCTTCGCGGCCTGGAGCCCGTCGAGCAGCCGCGTGATGCCGGAGGCCGTGAGCCCGACCGCCTGGGCGAGGTCTACGCGCCGCATACGACCGTCGGTGGCCTCCGCGAGGCGCCGGAGCGCCTCGAAGTCGGTCACCGTGATGGCTCCGGAGGACTGGAGGTCGGCGTTGAAGGAGCGCGTCATCGCGGCATGGGCGCCCACCAGGCGGACCCAGGCCGTGATCGCGGCATTTTGTTGCACGCTCAACACTTGACCACTCAATGGATGCTCGCTAAGTTGCTTGCGAAGTCAATGATAACCGGACCGGGAGCGATTGAGAAATGAGCACCACCGAGCAGGCCACCGCGGTACCGACCGGCACTTGGGCGAGCGACCCGGTGCATTCGACGTTCGGATTCTCCGTCAAGCACATGGTCGTCGCCACCTTCCGTGGATCGTTGACCGACTTCGACGTCACCATGACCGGTGCAGAGGACGGCACGAGCGGCCTCGAGGCCACCGGTCGGCTGGCGAGCGTCGTCACCGCCGATGAGAACCTGACCGGCCACATCCAGTCGCCGGACTTCTTCGATACACAACGCTTCCCCGAGGTCCGCTACGTCGCGAGCTCCATCGCCCGCGACGGCGATAACCTCACGATGCAGGGCGAGCTGACCTTGAAGGGCATCACCAGGCCACTGGCGCTCAGCGGCACTCTCGTGGGCCCCGTCGTCGGCTTGGGCGACCTCGAGAAGATCGGGGTCGAGCTCGAGGGCGTCATCGATCGCACCGATTACGGCCTCAACTGGAACGCCCCTCTGCCGAGCGGCGGCTTCGCTGTCGGCAACGACGTGAAGCTCACCGCACACCTCGAGCTCGGGAAGGCCTGACCCGATGATCGTCCTCGGAGTCTCCGGGAGCCTGCGCAGCGACTCCCACAACACGCGGCTGCTGCGCGCGGCTGCCCGAGAGCTCCCGGCCACCGTCGAGTTCCGCCTCTTCGACGGGCTTCGCGAGGTCCCGCCCTACGACGAGGACCACGACCACGACCCCGCCCCCGCAGCCGCTGCCCGGCTGCGGGAGGCGATCGCGGAGGCCGACGCGCTCCTCATCGCCACCCCCGAGTACAACTCGTCGATTCCCGGCCAGCTGAAGAACGCGCTCGACTGGGCCTCGCGCCCACGCGACACCAGCACCCTGCGGTTCACGCCCGTCGCCGTGATCGGCGCCAGCGTCGGCGCCTTCGGTGCGGTCTGGGCCCAGGCCGAGTTGCGCAAGGTGCTCGGGGCGTCGGGCGCCCGGGTGGTGGAGGGCGACCTCGCCGTCGGTCACGCCCACGAGAAGTGGGGAGCGGACGGAACGCTCGACGAGGAGATGCTCGAGCAACTGCGCACGGTGCTCGACCGGCTCCTGTCCGAGGCCCGGCCCGCCGCGGCCGCGGCATGACCGCGACCCCCTTTCACCGTGCGCTCAGCTCGTGCGCACGGCGCTCGATGTCGGGCGCGTCGAGACTGCGGCAGACCGCCGCAAGGTCGCCGCTGGGCCCGCTCCAGGCGATCTCCTCCACGCCGTCCTCGAGAACCCCCGGAGCCTCATCGCAAAGCGTGGCGAGGCGACGGAACAGCGCGGCGAGTGGGCGGCCCTCGCGCAGGGAGGAGGCGAGACGCCCGGCACCACGCACCTGCAGATCCCACTCGGCCGGGTCATCCGGGATCGCGTCGATCGACTCCCAGCGCGCCAACACCGAGGCCGCGCTCTTGGCGCCCCACCCCGGCAGTCCCGGGAAGCCGTCAGCCGAGTCGCCGACCAGGGCGAGATAGTCAGGGATCGAAGTGGGGGAGACCCCGAAGCGCTCCCGCACCCCGGCCTCGTCGCGAACGATGCCGGTGCGCCGGTCGAGCTGCACGACCCTCTCTCCCCGCACGCACTGCGCCAGATCCTTGTCCGGCGTACAGATCACGGCCCGGGCCACCCGCTCGTCGGCGGCCGCCCGCGCCGCCGCGGTCGCCAGCGCATCGTCGGCTTCGAGGTCGATCATCCCCCACACGGGTATCCCGAGCGCGGCGAGGCCCTGCTCCAGCAGTGGGAACTGATCGCGGAGCGCGGGCTCGATCCCCTCGCCGGTCTTGTAGCCGGGCCAGAGGTCGTTGCGAAACGACTCGATGACGCTGTCGGTGGCGACGGCGAGGTGTGTGGCGCCGTCGGCGATCAGGTCGAGCATCGAGCGCATCACGCCGCGTGTCGCGGCGGCTCGCGAGGCAGCGGCCACCTCTCGGGGAAGCCCCATGTGGTGGCGAAAGAGCTCGTAGGTGCCGTCGACGAGGTGGACCTGCACGAGCGCATCATCGCCGAATCAGGCTCTCGGTGACGGCCGCGCCCGCTGCGCGGTAACCTCGGTGGTAGATACCGGGCGGGAGGGTGGCAATCCCCGAGCACCGAACGACGGGCCGATCGATCTCCATCGCACGCGATGGCCCGGTGGTCACCCTCGTTCTAAGTCGCCCGCAGCGTCGCAATCCGCTCGCGCTCGCGACGATGGAGAGCCTGCGCGGGGAACTCCGTCGGGCCGGCGACGACCCGACGGCACGCGCCCTGGTGATCGGCGCCGAGGGTCCGGTGTTCTGCGCCGGCCACGACCTGCGCGAGCTGGCCACCGACGATGCGCAGGCGCACGAGCGGATCTTCGCCGCCTGCGCCGAGCTGATGCTGACCATCCACCGACTGCCGATTCCGGTCATCGCCCGCGTGCAGGGCCTCGCGACGGCCGCCGGGTGCCAGCTGGTAGCGGCCTGCGACCTCGCGGTGGCCGCCGAGGGGGCCACGTTCGCGACGCCCGGCGTGCGGATCGGCCTCTTCTGCACCACGCCGATGGTCGAGGTGGCCCGGGCGGTCGGGCGCGCGCGGGCCTCTCGGATGCTCTTCACGGGGGACCCGATCGACGCCGCCACCGCCTGCGACTGGGGGTTGGTGACGTCGGTCGTCGGGGCGGGTGAGCTCGACGACGCCACAGCGGCGCTCGCCGCCCGGATCGCCTCGGCCAGCCGGGCCACGCTGACGCGCGGCAAGAGGGCGATCGCCGACAACCTCGACCTTCCCCTCGGCGCCGCATACGAGCACGCGAGCGGGGTCATGTGCGCGAACGCGGTCTCGGAGGACGCCCAGGAGGGCATCGCAGCGTTCCTCGCGAAGCGGGCTCCGGTGTGGACCCACGTCGATACGCCCCGCGGCGAGGTCGAGGAGCGATCAGACCCGTTGCCCCCGGTCGCCTAGGCTCGACCGGCGTGAGCCCCCCCGGCACCGACCCGGCGACCGACTTCGCCCGCCTGCGGGATGATCTGGGCGAGATGGCCGCTCTGGTACTCGCGCAGGTCGAGCGGGCCGTGGCCGGGTGGGACGATTCGGATGCGTCGATCGCCGAGACCGTGGCCGACACCGACCGCGAGGTTGACATGCGCAGCGTGGCGCTCGAGGAGCGCATCCTCTCGCTGCACAGGAACTGGGCCTCGTTCGCGGCCGACCTGCGCCTCCTGCACGTCGGCCTGATCGTCGCGGTCGCCCTAGAGCGCGTCGGCAACCTCGCCGTCCAGATCGCACGCCTCGCCGGGTCGGTTCCCCCGCCCGAGGCGGAGCTTGATCCGGTGCGGCGCCTGATCGCCCAGATGAGCGAGCGCGCGGTCGACGCGCTCGCGGACGCCGTCCGGGCGGTCGCCCGGGGCGACACGGAGGCCGGTGAGCGCGCGGTGCGCGACGCCAACGCGGTCGCCCCGATGCTCGATCGCGTCATGCAGGCGGTCACGCGCGCCCCCAGCGGTCCGAGTATGCGCGCCTGGTCTGCCGCCGCCGTGCTCGTCGCGCGCCACGTGGAGCGGGTGGCGAACAACGCCGCCGAGATCGGGGCGCGCGTTCGCTTCCTGGTCACCGGGGAGACGGTGCCCGTCGAGGAATGACGGTCGGGGCCTCCGCCGGGCAGAAGAGCGACCGATCTCGGCGAAACCGTGGCCTTGCAACGCAGATCTAAAGTGCCGGATCTTTCTCTCCGAGCACCTTACGTACTAAGTTGCCGCGATCTCACGCGACCCCGGAACGGAAAGGCCGTCCGATCTCCAACGACAACGCGCCGGCCGCGCCGGCGAAGCGCAAGCGCGGTCGGCCGCGCGACCCGGGTGCCGACCGGCGCATCCTCGACGCCGCGCGTCTGGTGGCGGGCGAGCTCGGCGTCCAGGGGGCGTCCATGTCGGCGATCGCCGATCGCTCCAGCGTTGGCAAGCCGACGATCTATCTGAGGTGGTCCAATCGGGCCGACCTGATGGTGGCGGCCCTGGCGGACCTTCGTGCCTCGATTTGCACCGAGCACACCGGATCGGTGCGCGCCGACCTGCATCGCTGCCTGGTGGAGGACCACGAGCTCTACGTGACGGGTGAGCACTCCCGCTTCCTGCGATCGGTCTTCTTCGAGAGCATCGCCGACGCCGAGCTGGCGCGCGAGCTCAACGAGAGCATCATCGAGCCCCGCCACGTCCGCCTCTGCGCGGTTCTCGGCCGAGGAGTCGAGGCGGGTGAGATCCGCAAGGACGTGGATCTCGAGACCATTGCGGATCTTCTCTCCGGCCCCCTCGTGCGGGCGATGGTGCTGGGGGACGAGGCGGGTGTCCTCCACGCGCTGCGGGAGCACGTTGACGTCGTGCTCGACGGGCTCGGCGCGCCGACGGGCCGCACCGGCTGACCATCGCGGGGGGCCTTCCTCCCGTCTGCTGAAACAGCCCTCGGGTTGGAGCCTAGGCCGTGGTCGGGGCGCGCAGCACCGAGCGACCCGAATGGGTCGCGACGCCGTCCGCCGGCTCGATCGAGACGTCGATGAAACGATAGGCCGTGAGCGGGAACGGCAGGGGCACGGTCAGGTTGGCCGTACCCGACGCCGGGACGCGGAATGATCCGAGGGAGACCGCCTGGCGCGGGCCGTCGAGCAGCCAGAGCTCGTAGAACTGATCGCTCTCCGAGGGCGCCAGGCCGCTCACCCGCAGGCGCATGGCGCCGTCCGAGGCGACGACGCGGGCGGTGCCCGAGGCGGAGGGGTCTGCTTCTCCGAACCGCTCGAGCGCGATCGGAGGGCCGGTGTCGGCTCCCCGGTTCGTGACGACGGCTCCGATGGCGATCCCGAGCGCCAGAACGATGAAGGATGCGGCCACGGCCGCGAGCGGACGCAGGGAGAGCTGCCGGGCGGCTCTGCGCGCCGCGAGGTCGGCGGGGGGGGAGAGCGCCGAGATGGGGGGGAGGTCGGGCAGGGCGGGGATGTCCGAATCGTCTCCCCACGCCTCCTCGGGCAGCGCCTCGAGGTCCGCCACCAGCGGGCGCAGACGCTCGACCTCGATGCGGAGGTCCGCATCCTCTCGCAGGGCCTGCTCCATGCGTCCGACCTCGTCCGCGGGCAACTCCCCCAGGAGGTAGTCGACGACGTCCTCGTCGCGGCTGTTCATCCGCCCTCCTCCATCAGCTCGCGCAGCCGCCTGAGGCCTCGCACCATGTAGGTCTTCACCGTTCCCAAGGGGATACCGGTGCGCTCCGCGATCTCGGACTGACTGAGGCCTTCGTGGAACCGCAACCGCAGCATGCGCGCCTGCTCGTCGGGCAGTTGGGCGATCAGCACGGCCATCCGCCAGCGCTCGATCAGGGTGTCGGGCGAGGCCGAGGGGTCCTCCTCCTGCGGCACGGTCGCCGCGCGGGGGCCGTGCGGGTCGATCGGTTCGGGGATGCGCTTGCGCAGGTGATCGATCGCGCGGCTGCGCGCGATCAGCATGATCCAGGTTCCCAGCGACCCACGGGCGGGGTCGAAGGACGGGCCGCGCCGCCACACCTCGAGGAACACGTCTTGGTGGACGTCCTCGGCCGAACCGTCGCGAAGGGCGCTGCGCAGATAGCCCAGCACGGCGCGCCCGAAGGTGCGGTGGATCTCAGCGAGTGCATCCGGATCGCCTCGCTGCAGCCCGCTCACGAGGCGCCCCGGGCTCCGCCCGCGGTCCTCTGCGGTCTCCTCTCGGCGCCGTCCGATCATCGGGGCGATCGGGACGGTGGGGAGTGGAGGTGGCATGCAGATCGCGGCCATGCCATTCGATACGACAACGGGTCGTCGATTGGTTGTCTCAACCGATCGTGCCTCGACTCTCGGATGGGTCAGCGTACCCCATCACAGGAGGATCCTCGTGTCACGAGCACCAATCGGAAGGCGTATCGGCCTCGCCACGGCGGCGGTCGCGGCAGGGGTCGCGATCGGGGCGCCCCTCGCGAGCGCGGCGAGCGTGAAGGTGGCCGGAGGCGTGACGAACCTGCACCTCGACCGGGGCACGGCGGGCGCGCTCGGCGACGCCGGTCTCGCCGTCGCGCCGGTGGGTGCGGCCAAGGCCTCCGGGCTGCGCGTGAGCTTCCCGATCACCGGGGGCGCCATCGATCCGGCGACGGCTGCCGGGCGGGTCACCCACTCAGGGGGCCTCTCCTTCTCCTCGCACGGTACGACGGTGCGCCTGACCGACTTCACGGTGCGCACGGACACTCGCAGGCCCCTCCTCACTGCGGCGGTCGGCTCCTCGCGCATCCCGCTCCTCGCGATCGACACCTCGAAGGCGAAGGTGCTGCGTCGCGGGTCGGGGGGCATCGGTACCTGGGTCGTCCGGGTCGGCGTCACGCTCAGGCCCGAGGCGGCCGCGGCCCTGAACGCCGCGTTCGGCACCGCTCTGCCCGGAGGTATCCGGGTCGGCCGCGTCGATCTGAGGGCGCAGCCCTCGCAGATCCTCCTGACGGGAGGCTCGACGACGCTCGCCCTGGATGCGGGAACCGCCGCGGCGCTCACCTCGCTCGGGGTGGCACCGTCGGTCATCGCGCCAGGCGCAGCGACGGCGAGGGGTCTCGCCTTCCCGGCCACCGGTGGGCGGCTCGATGCATCGACCTTCGCGGGCCGGATCACACACTCGGGTGGCATCGCCCTGACCGCCGGGAGCACGCGGGTGGAGTTGAAGGACTTCATCATCAACGTGACCGGAAGCCCGAATCTGAGCGCTCAGGTCGGCGACAGCACCACGCGGGTTCCGCTGACCGTCGATCTCTCCTCGGCCAGGACCGGCATCTCCCGTCGTACGGCCGTCGTGCGGGGCGCCAAGGTGGCCCTGTCGGCCGCTTCGGCCGCCGCCTTGAACGCCGCCTTCGGCACCACGGCGCTCACGGCCGGACTCCCCCTAGGGGTGGCTGACGTGCGCGGCCGCGTGCGGTAGGGGCTCCCGCTCATTCCGGGCGCCGGATCCGGGACTCAGACCGTATCCGGCGCCTCGGGACCCTCCTCGAGGACGTGCTCGAGGGCCTCGGCCAGCATCTGGACATGGGCCCAGAGCGATGCGGCCTCCTGCACGCGGATATCGTCGGGCTCGGGCGAGCTGGTCGCCGCGCTCATCGCCTGCTGGGCGCCCGGCGGCGGACCGCTTCCCCATGCGGCGCGCGCCTCGGCTTCGACCGAACGCCGGCGGGACTCCTGCGAGCGCGCCCACGAGGCCACCCGGCGTGAGAAGTCGGGGGCCGACTCGCCGGACTCCACGAGCGGCTTCGACAGCGAAGCGAGCATCTCGGCGAAGAGCCGGCAGTGGGCGGCGAGTTCCGCGTCGCGGTTGTCCGCGTGAGGATCACCCGACGCCCCGCGCCGCTCGAGCACGGCCTGCTCCTCCAGAACGAGCGCCTCGATCCTCTCGGCGTGGTCGGCGCTCCACCTCTGCATCTTCGCGGGCAGCTCCGGGTCGGCCCCCGCCCAGGTGGCGGCCACGGCATGCCCGAGGTGGCGCATCCACGCCCGGGCGCTCGCACCGCGGGCGCGCTCGATGCGGGTGGCGCGGTCGGGAAGCGTTCCGCTCTCGGCGAGCATGAACTCCTCGTGGATCGCACGGGAGCCCTCCTCGGCCATCATCGCGTCGAGGCCCGCGCGGTGGTCGGCCATCCAGCGGACCAGCAGATCCGCAAGGCCGGTCTCGGGAGCTGTCATCGTCAATCACCGTTCCTGTCGTTCAAATGACTCGTCGATCCCCGGCTGCACGTGCGATCCCGCGGATCATGCCGTTGAACACGAGCCCATGGATGGGCCAGATCGAGTACCAGTAGAGGCGGCCCAGAACCCCGACCGGATCGAAGATCGCGGTCTGGCGGATGAGCGAGCCCCCGGCCGCGGGGGTGACCTCGAACTGCAGCCACGCCCGGCCCGGAAGGCTCATCTCCGCAGAGAGCCTCAACAGATGGTCCTGCTCGAACGCCTCGACGCGCCAGAAGTCGACCGTGTCCCCCGGAAGCAGGTGCACCGGGTCTCGCCGTCCGCGCCGCGTTCCCGCGCCGCCGAAGGGGAGGTCCAGGAGTCCGCGCAGCCGCCACAGGCTGTTGCCGAAATACCAGCCCTGCTGTCCCCCGATCCGCTGGATGGGTGCGAAGGCGTCCTCGGGTGGCAGGGGGACCCGGGCCTGACGGGAGTCGACGAGGCGAGATCCGACCGAGGCGCCCCCGAAGGAGCGCTGGCCGGGCCCAGACGAGAACGCGTCCGACCAGCGCGTCGCCGCGAACTCGCGGTCCTCGTTGATCAGGGCGCGGGCGATCGCCTCGCTCACCCCGCGCGGCCTGATCTCCGGGAAGAGCTCGAGGGCCGCCGAATCGCGTACGACGGTCTCGTTCTTCAGGCCCTCGACCAGGGCGCGCCCGACCCTGGCGTAGACCGGGGTGACGAGGCCCAGCCACAGGCTCGACAGGTGCGGGGTCAACAGGGGCACCGGGATCATCACGCGTCGTAGACCCTTCTGGCGCGCGTACTCGTGCATCAGGTCGCCGTAGGACACCCGGTCGGGGCCGCCGATCTCGATGATGCGGCTGCCCTCCATCGCGATGTCGGACGCCTCGAGCAGGTACTCGAGCACGTCCTCGATCGCCACCGGCTGTGTGCGGGTCTCCACCCAGCGCGGACAGATCATCACCGGGAGGCGATCCACCAGTGCCCGGATCATCTCGAACGACGTGCTCCCCGACCCGATCACGATCCCCGCTCGCAACTCGATGGTCGGGACGCCGGAGGCCGCGAGGATCTCGCCCACCTCCTGTCGGCTCGAGAGATGGGCCGACAGGTCATCCCCGCCACCCAGTCCGCCCAGATAGATGATGCGGCTGACGCCGGCCGCGGCGGCAGCAGCCCCGAAGGCCTCCGCCCCCCGACGATCGGCGACGCGGTAGTCGGTGCCGCCGGCCATCGAGTGGATCAGGTAGTAGGCCGTCTCGACGCCCTCGAGCACCGGTCCCAGCGAGGCAGGGTCCTCCACATCGCCGGCGACGACCTCGGTCGTGGGTGCCGTCCTGCCGGCCATGTGCTCGGGGCGGCGGCTCATGCAGCGGACGCGGCGCCCCGCCTGCTCGAGGCGCTCGAGGAGTCGTCCTCCGACGTATCCCGAGGCCCCCGTGAGGAGCAGTAGATGCCCCGACGGGGGGATGGGGGTCGGATCCTGGACTGAGCGCATTCCCCCCAGAGTAACCTCGGCGCAGAGGATCAGCCGGGGATCGGGAGAGCGCATGAGGGTTGCGGTGGTGGGTGCGGGCCTCGCCGGTCTTGCGGCCGGACGGGAGATCGTGGCGGCGGGACACGAGGCGATCGTCTTCGAGAAGAGCCGGGGGCTCGGGGGGCGCATCGCCTCCCGTCGCTCCGAGGGGGCGGTGCTCGACCACGGCAGCAGGGTCGTGGCCGCTCCCGCAGGAACCGCCTTGCGAGCGTTGGTCGACCGCCTCGGCGCCGACGACCGCGTCGACCTCGCCGATGGGGTCGCGTTCCGCTCGGGTGCGACGCGCCTGCCCAAGCTGATGGCCGAGGGCCTCGACGTTCGCCTCGGGGTGCGCCTCGCCGCTCTGCGGGCGGCGGGCGGAGGCCTCGAGCTCGGCGACGAGCAGGGCAACATGCATGGCACGGTCGACGCGGTGGTGGTGACCGCGCCGGCTCCGCAGGCGGCCGAACTGATCGACCGGAGCCCCGAGTCGGGAGCGCGCGTGGCGGCGCTGCGGGAGGTGGCCTACGCTCCTGCGGTGATGGTCCTGCTCGGACTCCGGACGGCGGCGCCCGACCCCGAGGGGGTCGCGCGCATCTCCGCCGGCCCCATCGCCGAGGTGCGGCACGAGGGGGTGAAGGGGAGGCCCGCGATCGACGGGATCGACCCGGTCGTGGTGCGTCTGGGCGAGCGTGCCAGCGAGGAGATGCTCGACGCCTCCGACGAGGCGGTACTCGCGCGCACGCTCCCCGAGCTGGCCGGCTTGCTCGGACAGAAGGCCGCAGCGCCGGCCTGGGCCCAGGTGAAGCGCTGGCGCTTCGCCGTGCCGAGGGGCTCGGCGGACGCGGATGCCATCAACCCGCCCGGTGCCCGGATCGTCGTGGCCGGCGACACGCTCACCGGCGCGCGTTTCGATTCGCCCGACCAGCACAGGGTGTACGAGAGCGGCATCGCCGCGGCGCGGCGGGTGATGGCATGAGCAGGGCACGGATCGCCGCCCGGGGGGCGGCTGCGGGCGCGGTGGCCGCCACCGCGTGGTCTGCGGTGGAGCCGCTGGCCGCGCGGGCTCTCGGCACCACCTACACCGATGTCCGCCTGCTCGGCCGCCTCGTCTCGCGCCGGCGCTGGGTGGTCGCCGGGACCATCGTCCACGCGGCCAACGGCGCCGCCTTCGGGGCGCTGTTCGCGCTGGCGGGGGCACGAGGGCCTCGCGACGGGCTGATGTGGACCGGCGCCGAGACCCTCGCCACCTGGCCGGGGATGGCCCTGATGGATCGCATCCATCCCGACCGCCGCTCGGGGCACTGGCCGAGACCGCTGGTCACCGATCGGCGGGTCTTCGCGCAGGAGGCCGCGATGCACGCCCTCTTCGGCCTGCTGCTCGGCGCGATGGTGACCGAGGACGCCACCGGCTGATTCACCAGCGCTCGGGGACCCGCGCCACCTCGGAGGGGGGTGCCGTCGATGCGGGCATCCGGCCGCGCTTGGGCAGCGGGATCTTCTTCTCGCGCCGGCGCTCCGGGATGTGGTCGAGCAGGTGCTGCATCAGGTTGAGGCGGGCCCGGCGCTGGTCGTCGGCATCCACGACGAACCACGGCGCCTGCGGGATGTCGGTGCGCTCGAGCATCTCGTCGCGCGCCGCCGTGTAGGCGGCGTACTTCTTGCGCGCCTGCAGATCGATCGGGCTGAGCTTCCACCGTTTGGTCGGGTCGATCGCCCGCTCCTGGAAGCGCTGCTCCTGCGCCTTTGCGCTCACCTCGAGCCAGTACTTGACAAGGATCAGGCCGTCGCTGACCAGCATCCTCTCCAGATCCGGGACTGCGCGAAGGAAGTCCTGGACCTGCTCCCGCGAGCTGAAGCCCATGACCCGCTCGACTCCGGCGCGGTTGTACCAACTGCGATCGAAGAAGACGAGCTCGCCCTCCGAAGGGAGCTGTTCGACGTAGCGCTGGAAGTACCACTGACCCGCTTCGCGCTCGGTGGGCACTCCCAGGGCGACGACCCGGTACGCGCGCGGATTGAGCTCGGCGCTGATGCGGCGGATCGTTCCGCCCTTGCCGGCGGTGTCGCGACCCTCGAAGAACACCGCGACCCGCATGCCCTCGTGGCGGACGGCGGCCTGCAGGTCGAGCATCTCGGCCTGCATCCGCTTCAGCTCCTCCGTGTACTCCTTCTTTCCCAGCTTCTGCGCCATGTCGGCCTCCCGCGCTCGCCGTTTCTGTGACGATAGGGGGTCACCAGGACTCGCATCGCCCGGGGCGAAGTCGTCTGGGTGCGAAACGACGGCCCCTCCACCCGCGCGATCCTTCATGTCCTGGCGGTCGTCGGGGCGGTGGCGGCGGCGCTGTGGCTTCTCTGGGTCTCGCGCGGGGTCATCACGTGGGTGGCGATCGGCGCGTTCCTCGCCGTGGCGATCAACCCACTCGTCACCCTGCTGCATCGGCGCGCCAGGCTGCGCCGCGCCGCCGCGATCCTCGTCGTCTACCTCGTGCTCAGCGCCATAGTGGCCGGTGCGGCCCTCCTCTTCGTGCCGCCCCTGATCGACGCCGGCCAGCAGGCCGCCGAGGACGTGCCGGTGTACGTGGATCAGCTCGCCCAGTCGAGCCTGGTGCAGGATCTCGATCGGGAGTACGGCGTGCTCGACCGCCTGGAGGCGGAGGCGACGTCCGCTCTGGAGGGGATCTCCGGGCCCGACACGGCCTTCGAGCTCGCCTCCCGGGTGACCAATGGTCTCGTGGCCCTCATCAGCATCGCCGTCATCTGCTTCCTGCTCAGCCTCTACGGGCCACGACTGCGGTCGTGGAGCCTGTCGTTGATCGAGGGCGGGGCCAACGAGCGCCTGGAGAGGGTGCTCGAGCGCACGTATCGCGTCATCTCGGGCTACGTGCTCGGGATCCTGCTCGTCGCCACGACCGGCGGCCTGGCGGCATGGGCCTTCCTCAGCGTCATCGGCGTGCCGTTCGCCCTTCTGTTGGCCTTCTGGGCGGGCATGGCCTCTCTCGTGCCGCTGGTCGGCGCCACCATCGGGGGCGTGCCCTACATCGCGGTGGCCTTCTTCCAGAGCTGGCAGATGGGCGTGGCCGCGATCGCCTTCCTGTTGATCTATCAGCAGGTCGAGAACAACGTCTTCCAGCCGATCATCCACCGCTTCACGGTCCAGCTAAACCCGCTGTGGATCATCCTTGCGGTGCTGGTCGGGGCGAACATCCTCGGCGTGCTGGGGGCGCTCGTGGCGATCCCGGTGGCGGGTATCGCACAGGTGCTGATCCAGGAGTGGTGGAGCACGCGGGCGCCCGAGGTCGCCGGCGGGGCCGCCCTTGTGCCGATCGACGAGGGATCCCCGGGCCCCTGAGGCACTAGCATCGTGGGGTGGATCCGCGGAGCGCCGAGCTGCTGGAGCTGCCCGTGGTGCGGGCGCGTCTGGGTGGGCTGACCTCATTCGCCGGCGGGCGCGCCCTCGCCGAGGCAATCGCCCCTTCGGCCGACCCTGCCGAGGTCGCCGATCGGGTGGAGCGGACCGAGGAGGCGCTGCGCCTGCGCGATGGGGGAGTCGGCGGACCGGGCGGTGCCTTCGACATCCGCCCGATCGTCGCCCAGGCGGTGCGCGAGGCGACCCTCGACGCCGATGCTCTCGCGGAGGTGCTCGCCACCGTCCGGATCTGGTTCGAGAGCACCGAGGCCCTCGCCCCCCTGGAGGAGGTCGCGCCTCTGGTCGTGGCCAGCGTGAGCGCTCCGAGCGTCGTGGGAGCGCGTCGAGTCGAGGCCGCGCTCGCGCGCGCCCTCGATCCGCATGGGGGCCTGCTCGACACGGCCTCGCCCGAGCTCGCCTCGGTGCGCCGCCGCCTGGTCGGTGCGCGGCGAGCCGCATCCGACCTGCTTCGCGAGCTGGCCGTGCGCCTGCGTTCCCATCTCCAGGAGTCGTTCACCACCCTGCGCGGCGGCCGGCCCGTGCTGGCGGTCAAGGCGTCGTCCCGGTCGGCTGTCCCGGGCATCGTCCACGACAGCTCCGGGTCGGGCGAGACGATCTTCGTCGAGCCGATCGCGCTCGTGGAGGCCAACAATCGCACGCGCCAGCTCGCGGCCGAGGAGGCCGAGGAGCAGGAGCGCATACTGCGGACCCTCTCGCGCCTCGTCGGCGAAGAGCGGGAGGTCCTCGATGACGTGACCGGTGCCCTCGCCGAGCTCGACCTCCGTCTTGCGGCGGCGGCGCTGTCGCTCGCATGGCGCGGGTGCCCGGTCGTCCCGGCGGCGGAGGTCGATCTGCGGGAGGCCCGCCACCCGCTGCTCGATCCCTCCGCAGCCGTGCCCATCGACCTTCCGCTGGCGGGTATCCGCGCCCTGGTGGTCTCGGGGCCCAATACGGGGGGCAAGACCGTCGCCCTGAAGACGCTCGGGCTGCTCGCCATGCTCCACCAGTGCGGCCTGCGCGTGCCCGCCGAGAGCGCCCGCCTTCCGGTGTTCGACAGGATCCTCGCCGATATCGGTGACGACCAGTCGATCGCCGAGAGCCTCTCGACCTTCTCCGCTCACGTGGGCCGGATCGTGGCGATCATGGGGGCGGTCGGCCCTCGTTCGCTGGTGCTCCTCGACGAGCCCGCCGCCGGGACGGACCCCGACGAGGGCTCTCGGCTGGCCCAGGCGGTGATCGAGCGCCTCGTCGATCAGGGCGCCCTGGTCCTGGCGACGACCCACCACCCCGAGGTCAAGGCATGGGCCAGTACGTCGCCGGCGGCGTCCAATGCAGCCGTGGGAGTGGACATCCGCACGCTGCGCCCCCTCTACGCGCTGAAGATCGGCGAGCCCGGCGCCTCGCACGCCCTCGGGATCGCCGAAGGCCTCGGCCTGGACCCCGCGGTCGTGGAAGCCGCGCGCGGGGCCGGGCCACCCGAGCGCAGGGCGCTCGAGGCGCTCCTCGCCGAGGCAGCGGGCGCTCGCGCCGCCGCTGATCGCGAGCTGGAGGAGGCGCGGCAGGCGCGGCGTGCGGCCGGGGCGGCCGAAGGGCGGGCATCGGAGCGGGCGGCCGATCTGGAGCGGCGGATCGCCGACTCGCGCGAGCGCGCGAGCGCGGAGCGGACGGCTGCCCGGGCCCGCGCAGAGGCCGAGCTGGCCGGGCTGACACGCGAGCTCGCCGAGTTGCGCGGGGCGATCTCGGCCGCTCGGCGCGAGGAGGCGGGGCGGGCGGCCGAGTCTGGAGGCGCTCCGGCCGGCGAGCGCGCGCGCGAGCGCGACCGGAGGTTGGGCGCGGCCTCCCTCGGAGTGGCCCGCGCGCGGGATCTGCTCCGTGCGCCGATGGCCGCAGCGCCCGCGGATCCGGTGGCGGTGGGCGACGAGGTCGTCGATCCGGAGATGGGCTTTCGCGGCCGCGTCATCTCCATCGACGGTGGCCGGGCCGAGGTCCAGGGTGGCTCCGCCCGGATGCGCCTGCCGGTCGATCGGCTCATTCCCGACCGCGCCGCCGCGCGGGCCCCGGAGCCCGAGCCGCCGCCGCTGCCGCACCCGCCACCCTCCGGCGCGGCGGCATCGTTCGAGATCGACGTGAGGGGACGGCGCGCGGAGGAGACGCGTGGCATCGTGCGCGAGCGGATCGACGCCGCCGCGATGGCGGGTCTACCGTCGGTTCGGGTGATCCACGGCCACGGGACCGGGGCGCTGCGGGCGGTGGTGCGCGAGGAGCTCCAGAGGCACCCACTGGTGGAGAGCGCCGGGCCGGCCCCGCCCGATCAGGGCGGGGACGGCGCGACGGTCGCCCAGCTCACCGAATGAGACCCCGGAGGGGTCAGCCGGGGAGCGGAAGCTCGCTGATGCCCTTCAGGACGCTGACGTCCGGGGCCATCGTGCGGAACGCCTCGTCCTTCTGAAGCACGCCGACGGTCGAGACCGGCGTCTCCTGCATGCGCGAGAGCATCGAGGCGGCATCGCGCGAGCGCGGGACCGCCTTGTAGGTGGAGACCAGGATGGCGTCGTAGCCGCCCTCCTTGGCCGCATCGAGGGGCTTGGGCCATGTCGGGTCGACGACCTCGACCTCCCAGCCCTTCGCGGTGAGTCTCTCGACGGCGACCTCGGAGCCCGGGAAGCGAACCTTCCCGTCCTTGTTGTGGACGACGTCGGTGGGAACGGTGACAAACAGTAGTTTCGGCATGGGTCGGGAGGTTACCTGCTCTGGCGGTCTTGTGTCGGGCCACGGCGGTACCGACCGGGCGAGCCGCCCCGTCGCCGGGAAACATCCGTCGCAACGGTCGCCACGAAGGCGGGCGCCGGTGTAGATTGCCCTCGCCGGCGGGTCCCGTGTGCAACCCGCCCTGCAGTCACACACGCCAGTTGATGCGACCCCAGGGGGGCGATATGTCAGTAAGCGCAAGCGACATCACCGACAAGGGTTTTCTCCAGACCGTCGGCGACCGTCGCAGCATCCGTTACTACGACCCGGACAAGAAGGTCGAGGACTGGAAGATCCAGACCATCCTTCAGTCGGCTCGTCTCGCCTCCTGTCAGGGCAACATCAACGCCACCGAAGCGATCGTGGTGGAGCGGGGCAACTCCGACCTCTGGGACGAGATCGAGGAGTGCGTCTCGGGCTTCAACGTCCAGATCATCAACCAGTCGTCGCACCTGATCTTCTGGCTGACGAACCTGAACGCCTGGTACGGCCGCGCCAACGACGGTCTCTCGTCGCTCTCGCTCTCGGGCGCGCTGACCAAGTACCACGGCTGGAACTACGAGTTCACGATGACGCAGACCGTCCCGCGCCTCATGAGCTTCCCGACCGAGCGCACCGAGAACCTCCTGCGGTTCGAGACGGGCCAGGCCGCCGGCGCCGCAACGCTCGCGGCATCGGCTCTCGACATCGGCAGCATCCTGATCGCCTTCGGCCGCAAGCCGGGTGGCGTGGAGAAGGCCTTCGGCCTCACCCCGAACCTGAAGTTCACCTGGGCGCACGCCTTCGGCTACCCGCTCGAGGACTTCAAGGCCGGCGGCCAGCGCCCCCGGCTCAAGTTCGGCAAGCTCTTCCACAAGGGCGCCTACGGCGTGCCGCTCGATGCGGATCCGGCGGTGGACGAGGCGTTGAAGGCGAAGGGGATGCTCCAGGAGCAGTCTCCGACGAGCGGTCGCGTCGAGGAGATCGATGCCCTCGCCGCCAAGTTCAGCCGCGACCCCGGCGTGGTCTCCTGGCCCGCCAAGGAGGTCAAGCGCCTGATGAACGATGAGGACTGGGACTTCGGTCCGAACATCCGCAAGCGCGCTGAGGACGTGCTCGCGCAGGGCGGTCTCCCCGACTACCCCGAGGAGATGACCGAGACCTTCAAGAAGCTCCTCGAGGAGCACAACATCGACACCACCAAGTACCTGGGCTAGCACTCCTTCGTACCGCTGGTCCCGCGGCCCCCCGACCCTCGCGAGAGGGTCGGGGGGCCGCGTTCGTTCCGGGCCCGTATCGTGCGTGCGGTGTCCCGCTCGGGCCCTCCATCGCGCCGTGCCCGGGCCGGCGGCGCCCTCGCCCTCGCCGTCGCCGCCGCCCTCGGGGCGGTCGCGATACGCCGACGATGCGCATCGGACGCGCCCACCGTCCAGCTGGCCGACGTCACCGAGTCATCGGGCCTCGGCCCGGTGGCGCTGGTGGCGAACCCGGGAAGCGGCAGCGCCGGCGGCCTCGACTTCGACGGCGTACGCGTGCGCGAGCTCGCCGAGGGCGAGGATCTCATCGAGGTTCTGCATTCGCTCGCCGGGCAGGCCGCCGTGGTCGGGATGGCGGGCGGCGACGGATCGGTGGGATGCGCCGCGCAGGTCGCCTGCGAGCACGACCGGGTCCTCTGGGTGGTGCCGGGAGGAACGCTCAACCACTTCGCACGCGATCTCGGGGTGCGGACGCCCGAGATCGCCCGGGAGAGCCTCGCGGCCGGGCGGATCGCCCGGGTCGACATGGGCGAGGCCGCGGGGATCGGCTTCGTCAACAACGCCTCCCTCGGGATCTACGGAGAGCTCGTGCGGCGGCGGGAGGCGCTCGAGCACCGTATGCCCAAGCGCCTGGCCCTGCTCATCGCCATGGCGCGCACGTTGCGTGGCGCCGAGCCGATGGGCGTCGAGATCGACGGAGCGCGGCGGCGCGTCTACCTGGTCTTCGTGGGAAACAACTCCTACTCGGGCGCGGGTCTCACAGCGAGGCGATCGCTGCAGGAGGGCTGTCTGGACGTGCGCGTCCTCTCGGCCGAGGGCCGCCTTCCCCGGATGTCTGCCCTCTGGGCGATCCTCATCTCGCCGGGTGGCGACTCGCGATGGCTCTCCGGGAGCCTGCGGCCGGATGTCACGGTGCGCCTCGACGCGCCCGCCGAGCTCGCCCACGATGGCGAGGTCCGCGAGGTGTCCGGAGAGATCGCCTTCCGCAGCCGCTCACGCTGCCTGCGCGTGCTGGTGCCCGCGCCCGGCTGACGCCGGACGGCCGCGGCGGGTCCGCTACGGTCTCACGCACGAGCGCCCGTAGCTCAGCTGGATAGAGCAGTGGACTTCTAATCCGCCGGTCGCAGGTTCGAATCCTGCCGGGCGCGCTCACGGGATCCCTTTCGACGAAGGGGTTCTCGCCGTTTCGCGGCCGTTCTGGCGAGGCCGCCCGAGCCCTCGGACGACGGCCACCTTCACGCTGGAGGTCTCCGCGAGAATCCGGGGTCCTGCCTCCTCGCGGGGCGCCGGGGCTTGCGCGGTGAGTGGGCGGTTAGGGGGCCAAGGGGTCGCCATCGGCGCGAAGCCGGGCCAGCACAACCTCCACGTCCATGCCCATGCTCCTGGCGAGGTAGAGCGGAAAGGCGTCGAGCGGGTAGTTGCCGCTCCTCGGCTCCTTCTGCTCTTGCCAGAAGCGATGGTCGCAGTCGCCCGCGTGCAGGAAGAAGTGCGGAGTCGCCTGCTCCCAATCGACGAATGCGTAGATCGCCTGGCTCGCATCCGTGATCGGCCGGTCGCATTGGTCACAGACCACCACCGGGGGGCGCGCGCCGTCCGCGTTGGGATCGATGACGATGGGCATGAGTTCGCACTTACACGGCCGAAGGCTCCCTCCTGCCTCCGAGGGCCCGGGGAGAGGCTGTGGGAGGAGCTCACCCGACGGACGGGGCTGACGGCTGAGTCCGGCCGGGCCGTTCATCGCGACGGCCGGGTCGCTCGCTGACGACCGATGCCGTCGCCTGCGCTCCGGTAGTCCTGGTGCCCTATGCCTACGGCGCCGGGTGGAGCCGGCATCCGCCGCGCCCCCCGTCGAGCCGGTACGCGAGGCACGCGCCGGCCGCCGCCGGGATCGCCGAGACGGCGGAGGAGCGCACGCGCAGAGGAGGCGCCAGCCCGCCGGGGTGGGCGACGCAGACACCTGCGTCGAACGCGTCCGCGGCCGCGCACGTCGCCATCCACCAGCGGGCGTCCTCGCCGCGCAGGAGCGCGCGCAGGGTGCCGAGGCCGAGCAGGGCGTCCCGTGCGCCGAAGGCGGCCACGAACAGGCGCCCGCCCGGCGCGCGTGCATCCGCGCCGACGAGCACTGCCCCTGCCCTTGCCGGGGCGAGCGCGATTGCGAGGCCGCTCGCGATCCGCACTGCAGCGAGCGCTCTGGCGATACGGACGACCGAGGAAGCGGTCATCCACTGGGGCCCGGCCGCGAGGTGGCGAGCGTCACGGGGTCCGGCGCACCTCGAGCACATGCTGCACCGGGACGGGGTTGGCGACGATGTCGAGCACCGGGCAGTGGGCGTTGACCGCGGCCATCAGCTCCCGGTATCGCTCCTCGGTCTCCGGCCCGACCACGATCACGCGGTGGCGGACCGCGCCGAGCCCGGGGCGCACGCCCTCGCGCAGGCCGAGTAGCCCGGCGATGTCGATGTCCCCGTCGGTCTCGAACCTGACCTCGTCGAGCTCGATCCCCATCAGGCCCGCCCAGATCCTGTAGGTGATCGCCTGGCAGGTCCCGAGGGCCGCGAGCACCAGCTCGACCGGGTTCGGGCCGGTGTCGGTGCCCCCGAGGGCGGCCGGCTCGTCGATCGCGAGTCCGTGCTGGCGGATCTCCGCGCGGCACGCGACGCCGTCGCAGTTCGCACCCTGCGCGCCGAGCACCAGCTGCCCGTTGGCCGGGTCATCCTTGACGTCCTGGATCACATCGGCCAGTGGCCGGGGACTGGATCTCCGTGCTCATCGCGAACCCCCTGGGGTGGGACATGGGAGTCGAGCTTCTCCTCCGGGGCCGAGGCGGCCATCCGTGGTTCATCGTCCCTCGGTTCGGCTTTCCACGGGCCCACTCGGCAGTGCTCGGACGCAGCCGAAGCTCCCTTGATCGGCGTTTCTGGCGTTCTGGGCCCGTCCTCGGCACGGGAATGGTCAAGACACGTCATCTCCCGGAACCCGGTGCGGGAGCATCCTCGACGCCGTGCCCCCGATGACGACCCTCTCCCGTCCCCGCCCGCCGGTGGTGGAGGATGCGCCGCTCCAGGTCCCGGTCGAGACCCCGTGGGGGGTGATCCTGTTCAGGATCGCCGTGATCGTCTCGTGCCTGACCTTCTGGGTCGGCGTCGGGGTCGTCGTCGCGATGCTGATCTGAGGCACCGGTCTCGCGGCGGTAGCGTTACGCGCCGGTAGGCGGGCCACGCCCTACCGGCGCGCGCCGCACGACTCCGGGGTCCCCGCGCGCTCGCCACCACGTCGTCGGGGTCCTCGCCATGAGCAGCAGTCGATCCGATCGTTGACGCCCGGGGCTCACCGTGGCGGCGGGCTTCCTGCTGGCGGCCTCCAGCGGCTTCGGCCCTTCGACGTTCGCCGGCGTCGCCTCGGAGACGGCCCGGGCCTACGGGGTGGGCCTCGCGATCGTCGGCATCTTCATCGCAGTGCTCATGGTCACCCATGTCGCGGTCCAGATCCCGGGAGGGGTCCTCACCGACCGCATGGGCCCGCGGACGGCGGGGATCATCGGCCTGCTGTTCGTCGCCGTGGGCAGCCTGCTCGCGCTGATCGCCCCGGAGCCGGCGGTCGTCATCGTGGCCCGGCTCGTCAGCGGGATCGGCACGGGCATCAGCTTCATCGCGGGCATCGGGCTCGTGCGCGAATCGACCGACGACGCCTTCGCGCAAGGCCTCTACGGGGGCGTCTCGCTGGCCTTCGCGGGCCTGGCCGTCGTCAGCGTGCCGCAGATCTACGGGCCACTGGGCTGGCGAGCGCCCTTCTGGGCGACGCTCGTCGTCGCGGTCGTCGGGCTGGTGGCGGTGGCCGCGTCCGGCTCTCGTGCCGCGGCACCGGGTCGGTCCGAGCGCCTGCACGTGGAGGCGCGCGCGGCCGCGGGCGCCCACGCGGGCGGCGCAGTGGATCGGGGACTGCGCCGCACGGCGACCCTCTACTCGTTCTCCTACGGCGTCAGCTTCGTGGTCGCCGCCTGGACGACCGAGCTGCTCGAGCGGACCGCCGGGTTCAGCGCGAAGCTCGCCGCCGCCGTCGCCGCCATGGTTCTCGCTCTCGGCATCGTCTCGCGCCCGCTCGGAGGGTTCATCCTTCGCCGCCACCCCGGGCAGATGCGCGCGGCGGTCGCCGGCTCGCTGATCCTCGGCGCCTTCGGAACGGGGGCGCTGATGGTGGGCGATCCGGCGTGGCTGGCCGCGCTCGGCGGGCTCGCGGTCGGGTTGGCGGCCGGAATCCCCTTCGCCGCGGCGTTCACCGGGGCGGCGCTCACCCGGCCTGACGCGCCCGCCCGCGCGGCGGGACTGGTCAACGCCGCGGGCAACTCGATGGTGCTGGTGGGGACGCCGCTCGTGGGCCTGACCTTCGCGCTGCCGGGCGAGGGCCGCCTCGGCTTCGGGGCGCTCCTCGGGCTGTGGCTGGTGGCGGTGGCGTTCCTTCCCGGTCCACGGGGACTCGGGGTGGCGGAGCACGGTTGAGCGGCCCCGGCCGGCCGACGGCGCCGATCCGGATCGTGGCGCGTCCCGTTTCCGCGCACCCGCTTACGCAAGGGGTGCCCGGATGGTAGAAACATCCCCCGCGTCGCAACCACGACGCGCTCCGTCCCGCGGAAGTGCCCACCGTACGCTTGGAGAGCTTCGTGAGCCCCATCGGCCGTCCCCGCCGTCGCATCGTCCCTCGGTCGAACATGATCAGCGCGTTGGTCTGCGCTCTGGCGGTCCTCGGCTTCGCATCCGTCGCCGGTGCCGCAGAGCCCCCGAACCAGAACGACCCCTGCTCCACCGCCGGTCGCAACACGTGCGGCACGACCGGGGTGGGCTCGTATGAGCGCTACCGGTACGGAATCCGGTGGTTCGGCGACTACCGCGGCGCCGTGTCCGGGGCAGGCCCGACGTTCTGCATCGACCTTCGCTTCTGGTACCCCCAGAAGAGCTACAAGTTCAAGGAGGTCTCGTCGGGGGGGCTGAAGAACCGCGCGGGCCGGGGCGTGTCGCAGGAGAAGCAGCGCCGCATGGCCTACGCCCTGTGGACCTACGGCCGCAGTTCGAACCCGAACAGGCAGGCCGCGGTGATGCTCTACGTGCACTCGCTGATGGGCGACGGCGCTCCGGGTGAGGTGGATCCGTCGGCCGTCGGCCCCGCGGTGAAGTCGCTCTTCGGCAAGATCGCACGCGAGAGCGCGCGCCTGCACGGTCCGTACCGCATCGACGCGAGGATCCCCGGCGGTCTGAAGGTCGGCAAGAGGGCGAGCGGCACCGTCCGGATCGTGGCGGCGTCGGGTGCTCCGGTGCCCCGCGTCGTGGTGTCGCTGAAGACCAAGGGCGCGACCGGCGTGCCCGCCCGCGTGCGCACCAACGCGAAGGGTGTCGCGCGGATCAACTTCACGCCGAACGCGGCCAGCGGGGTGAGCATCGAGGCCCGCAGCGCGGCGATCGCGTCGACTCTGCCGCGGATCTTCACCCCCACCACGAGGGCGGCCGCGCGCAACGGGCAGCGGCTGGCGGCCGCGGCGAGCCAGCGGATCTCCGCCACCGCCACCCAGCTCTCGTCCAAGGCGACCGTGTCGATCACCACCGCCGCGTTCCCCGAGAAGGTCCTCGTGGGCCAGGCCAACCGCGACAAGGTGCGGATCACTGGCCTGCCGTCGGGTCGGCGCACGACCATCACCGCGCTCATCCACGGCCCGTTCCGCACCAAGGCCGCCATCCGGTGCGACGCCGAGCCGGCGTCGCGTGCTGATTTCGTGGCCACCAAGTCCGGCACGATCGGGACCCCGGTCGCGCGCATGACCAAGCCCGGCTGGTACACGTACCAGCTCGTGATCGCCGGAGACAAGGATTTCTCCCCGGTGACGACCCCGTGCGGCGTCCCGGCCGAGACCTTCCTCGTGCAACGCCAGCCCAAGGTCACCACCACCGTCAGTGCCCAGATCACCCGTCCCGGCACCCCGATCACCGACACGGTGCTCGTGGAGGGCCTGGCCGATGAGCGCGCCACGGTGAAGGCATCGCTGTTCGGGCCCTTCGCCAGCCGCGAGGCGATCCGTTGTGACACCACGCCCATCTGGACCGGGACCATCGACGCCCAGGGCGACGGCACGTACCTGACCGAGCCCTTCACCCTGACGGTCGGCGGCTACTACACCTACCGGGAGAGCATCGAGGCCTCGGACTTCGTCCGCGCCTACGAGACCCCGTGCGGCGAGGCAGCCGAGACCACGATCGTCATGGGCACGCCGGCGATCACGACCGTGGTCAGCGCCCAGCAGACGACCCCGGGCAGCGAGATCAGCGATACCGCCCGCGTGTCGGGCCTCGGCGCCCTCGCGGCCACCGTCAACGTCGAGCTGTGGGGGCCGTTCCCCAACCGCGGGGCGATCTCGTGCGTCGGAACCCCGTACTGGACCGGCACCTTCCCGGCCAACGGCGACGGCTCGTACACGACCGCGCCGGTCAAGCTCGACCGCGCCGGCTTCTACACGTACCGGGAGTCGATCCTCGCGACCGAGGCCTTCGACGGGGTCCAGACGGCGTGCGGCGAGGCGGCCGAGACCACGATCGCCCTCGCCCAGCCGAAGGTGACGACGCTCGTTTCGAGGGAGGTCGTCCGCGCGGGGAGCAGGATCTCCGACAAGATCAGGGTCACCGGCCTCGGAAAGACGCCGGTCAACATCGATGTGGAGCTCTTCGGCCCGTTTCCGACGCGGTCCGCGATGCGGTGCACCGGCACCCCCTTCTGGAAGGGGACCGTGCGCGCGAGGGGCGACGGCAGGCTCCGCTCGCAAAGCGTCGCGATCGACAAGGTCGGCTTCTACACCTACCGCGAGACCATCGCCGGCTCTGACGTGGTGACCAAGACCGAGACCGAGTGCGGTCTCACCGAGGAGACCTCGCTCGCCGCTCCGGCGATCAACACCGGGCGCGGAGACGCGAAGGCCGGAAACGCGCGCTTCGAGAAGCCGAAGGCGCGGCCCACCCGGATCCGGCTCGGCCGGCTCGGGATCAACGCTCCGGTGGCTGCGGTCGGGATCGATCTGGCCAAGGGCGAGCTCGACGTGCCGGTCAACATCCGCCGCACCGGGTGGTGGCGCGACGGCGCGGCTCCCGGGGCGAGCAGGGGATCGCTCCTCATCGGCGGGCACGTGGACAGCGCTCGCGCCGGTGAGGGTGCCTTCTTCAAGCTCCGCAACGCAACCTCACGCGATCGCATCCAGGTGGTCAGCTCGGACGGGCGCACCCGCACGTATCGCGTGACCTCGGTGCGCCGCATGCTGAAGGCGAGGCTGCCGACCAACGTCTACTCGTTGAGGGGGAGGGCGCGGCTCGTGCTCGTGACCTGCGGAGGATCCTTCGACGTTGCGGGGGGCCGCTACAGGGACAATATCGTGGTGACCGCCGTCCCCGTGTGACCCTGCGCGGGATCGCAGCTGAGAGGCGCCTTTACCGGATCAGGATGGCGGAGCCTCCGTCGTGATCGGTCTTCTCGGTGCGGTCCTGCGTGGCGGGGCGCGTCGTTCTCATCCGGAGGTCCGGCTTCACTGACGGGCTGCGACGTCGTTCACAGCGCATCGGAAGGGCACTCACCCGCGGGCGGCGACACCCCCTCGTATCCGGGCACGGCGCCCGAAGCGAGACACTAGGCTGACCGGAGTCGTGCGGGCGGGCGCGCTGGGCGCGGCATCATGACGGGTCTTCGGGTCGGACGGCGAGGCGGCAATGGGGGTGGCGGTGGGCGAGCGCGTGGATGTGGCGGTCGTGGGGGCCGGGCCGGCCGGGTCGACGGCCGCCTACCGCCTGGCTCGGGCCGGTGCGCGCGTTGTGCTGCTCGATCGCCAGTCGTTCCCGCGCGACAAGCCCTGCGGGGGCGGCCTGACGATCCGCGCCACCCGCATCCTTCCCTTCGATGTCAGCCCCGTGGTCGAGGATGTGGTGGACAAACTCGACGTGCGCCTGCGGTATGGCCGTGTGGCCCGGCACGCCTTCCGTGGTCCGTTGGCGATGATGACCCAGCGCCGGCGGCTCGATCACTTCCTCGCCGAGCGCGCGGCCGACGAGGGGGCCGACTTCCGCGACCACGTTCGCGTGCGCGACATCGAGACCGGCGAGGCGGCCGGGCCGGTGGTGGTGCTCGATGGCGGCGAGAGGATCCGGGCCGCGGTCGTGCTCGGCGCCGACGGTGCCAACGGCATCAGCGCCAAGGCCCTCGGTCTCGGGTCCGACCGCCTGTTCGGCGTCGCGCTGGAGGGCAACGCGGAGATGACGCCCGAGCGTGAGCGCATCCACCGCTCCAAGGTGACCCTCGAGCTCGACACGGTTCCCGGCGGCTACGCCTGGGTCTTCCCCAAGGGCGACCACATCAATCTCGGCGTGGGCGGATGGGCCAGCGAGGGGCCGCTGCTGCGCGAGCACCTCCGTCGGCTCTGCGCCGCGCACGGGGTGGGGGACGCGGATCTCCACGACGTGCGCGGCCATCGCATGCCCCTGCGCCGGGCCTGGACGGGTGTCGCCCGCGGACGCACCGCGGTGGTCGGCGATGCCGCCGGGCTGATCGACCCGCTCTCGGGCGACGGCATGTTCGAGGCCTTCCTCAGCTCGGAGCTCGCCACCCAGGCCGCCCTCGACGTGCTCGCCGGCCGTGCGCAGGGCATGGAGCCCTACGGGCGACGCCTCCCCAGGGCCCTCGCGGGGCACGCGGCCACCGCATGGATGGCGCGCGCGGCCATCGAGCGGGCCCCCGGCCTCACCTGGAGCATCCTGCGCACCGGCCCGGCGGCGCGGTTCCTCGCGCACCGGCTTGCGAGCCGCCCTCCCGAGGTGGAGATCCCCCTGATCGGTGGAGTCGAGCGAGCGGCCCGGCGTGTCATCGGATCCAAGGCCGGATGACCGGGCTCCACGGAGGGTGACGGGCCGGCCCGCGACGTAGAGTGCCGCGCGTGTCAGGCCGCCGACGTCGCCAGCAGCAGGGTCTCGAGCGGGTGCTGGGCGCCCCGGCGCTGTTCGCGACCGCCTACGGCAACGTCGGCTCGTCGATCTACTACGCGCTCGGAGTCACGGCGGCCCTCGCCCTCGGGCTGACGCCGGTCGTGTTCGTGGTGGCCGGGCTGATCTTCGCCGTGACCGCCGCGACCTATGCCGAGGGCACCGTGCGATTCCCCGAGGCCGGGGGGTCGGCGAGCTTCGCGCGCCAGGGCTTCAACGAGGTCGTGAGCTTCGGGGCGGCCTGGTCGCAGATGCTCAACTACATCATCACGATCGCCATCTCGGCGTTCTTCGTGCCCCACTACCTGTCGATCTTCTGGGCGCCGCTCAAGCAGAACCCGTGGGACGTGATCGTCGGGTCGGTGGTCATCGTGCTGCTGGTGGCGGTCAACATCGTGGGCGTCAAGGAGGCCGCCAAGCTCAACATCGTCCTGGCGGTGATCGACTTCGCCACGCAGGCGCTGCTGGTTCTGCTCGGTTTCGTGCTGATCTTCTCGCCCGACATCCTGGTGGCCAACGTGGACTTCGGTGTGGCGCCCACCTGGAGCAGCTTCTTCCTCGCGATCCCGGTGGCGATGATCGCCTACACGGGGATCGAGACGATCTCGAACCTCGCCGAGGAGACCCGCGACCCGTCCCGCGACGTCCCCCGATCGATCCGGATGGTGGCGATCGCCGTCTATGCGATCTACTTCACCCTGCCGGCGATCGCCCTCTCGGCGCTTCCGGTGTCCCTCGGCGACGACGGCTACGCGACATCCCTCGGCCTGCCCCCCGAGCAGGGCGGTTTCGCCAACGATCCGGTGCTCGGGATCGTGGAGAACCTCGGGCTGAGCGGGCTGACGCTGGACGCCCTGAAGATCTATGTCGGCGTGCTCGCCGCGACCATCCTGTTCATCGCCGCCAACGCCGGGGTGATCGGGGCGTCGCGGATCACCTACGCGATGGCGAGCTATCGCCAGCTTCCCGGCCCCTTCCGTCGCCTGCACCCGCGCTTTCGCACGCCGTGGCTCGCGCTGGTGCTCTTCGCCGGGGTGGCCTCGATCATCGCCATCCTGCCGGGCAAGACGGACTTCCTCGGCACGATGTACTCGTTCGGGGCGATGCTCTCGTTCACCATCGCCCACGCGTCGATCATCGCGCTGAGGGTTCGCCGGCGCGATGAGGAGTTGGTCTACCGTGCCCGCCCGAATCTCCGCGCGCGCGGGGTCAACTGGCCGCTGTTCGCGATCGTGGGGGGTCTCGGCACGGGCGTCGCCTGGCTGGTGGTCGTCATCCAGGAGCCGCTCACGCGCTGGGCCGGGCTCACCTGGCTGGTGGTCGGCTTCTCGGTCTACACGGTCTACCGGTTGCGGGTGATCCGCGTGCCCCTCACCGAGACGGTGCGGGCGCCTGCCCTGGTGCTCGGACCGGCGCTCGAGATCGAATACCGCACGATCGTGGTCCCGGTGGTCCGCTCGGCGGCGGCCGAGCACGCCCTCGTCGTGGCGGCACGGCTGGCGGCGGATCGCGGGTCGCGCGTGGCCATCGTCCACGTGCTCGAGATACCGATGGACCTTCCGCTCACGGCGAGCCTGCCGGCCGAGGAGCGCGTCGCCAACGATCTGCTCGACGACGCGCGCGCGGTGGTCGAGAGCCACGGCGTCCGCGCTGTCACGCGCCTCGAACGGGCGCGCAGCGCCGGGCCGGCCATCGTGGCCGACGCAATCGCCCGCAACGCCGAGCTCGTGGTGATCGGCGCGCCACGGCGGGGCCTCGGCCGCCGTGCGCCCATCTTCGGGCGCACGGCGCGCCACGTGCTGAAGAACAGCCCGTGCCGCACCATGGTGGCCGCCGAGCGGATGGCGGCGTGAGACCGCTGCTGCGGGTTCCCGTCCTGCTCTCGCTGCTGCTCGCGGGCATGGGTGTGGCGATCGTCGTGCGGACGCTCGCCCTCGGCGTCGGGGGCGGGCTGGGGCTCCTGATCGGGGGCCTGCTGGCGGTGGGCGGCGCGCTGCGTCTCTACCTGGTGACGCGCCCATGAGCCCGCGCTTCACGGAGCCCGTGCGCCTGCTGCGGGCCCGCTCGCTCGCGTTGATCGCCTACGGGGAGATCGGGTCGTCGCTGATCTTCGCGCTCGGCATCGTCGCCATCTACGCGGTCGGCCTCACGCCCTGGATCCTCCTCGCGGTCGGCCTGCTGGTGCTCGTCGTGACACTGGCGTACGCCGAGGGGGCGAGCGCCATGCCCGAGGCCGGCGGCGCGGCCACCTTCGTCCGCCGGGCGTTCAGCGACCTCGCCGGCTTCGCCACCGGCTGGCTGCTCTTTCTCGACTACCTGGTCGTCATCGCCCTCTCGGCTCTCTTCGTGCCGAGCTACCTCGGCATCGCGCTCGGATACGACGGCCTCACCGACGACCCCTGGGATCCGATCGTCGGGATCCTCGTCATCCTCCTGCTGGCCGCGATTCGGCGGGCCCGCCGCGTGCGCCTCTATGTGGTGGCCGTGGTGATGGCGGCCGTGGCGCTCGTCACCCAGCTCCTCGTCGCCGTCCTGGGGCTCGCCCTCGTGTTCTCCTCGAGCGCTCTCACCCTCGACGTGGACGTCGGGAGCACCCCCTCCTGGACCTCGATCGCGCTCGCGCTCTCGCTGGCGACGCTCGCCTACACCGGCCTCGAGACCGTGACCAACTTCGCCGCCGAGGTGCGCGAGCCGGGGCGCACGATGCCGCGCAGTCTCTTCGTCGGCATCGGCGCGGTGGTCCTCGTCAACGTGGCGGTCTCGGCGGTCGGCATCTCGGCCTACCCGGGGAGCAGCGATGCCGCCGCGCCCGACGGGGTCGCGAGCGCGCTCGGCACCGAGTGGCTTCATGCGCCCCTCGTCGGCGTGGCACAGGCCATCGGGGACGAGCTGCCGTTGGGCGGCGATGCGTTCGTGGGACTGGTCGGGGTCTCGAACGCCCTCGTGCTGATCACGATCATCGCCACCGCGATGGCGGGCCTCGAGCGGCTCGCCTACTCCATGGCCCGCTACGACATGCTCCCGCACGTCTTCGCGCGGCCCGAACGCGGCTCGTCACCCACTCCCGCCGCCACGCTGGCCGCCGCCGTGATCGCTCCCGCCCTGATCGTCATCGCGTATGTGATCGGCGACGGGGCGCGCTTCCTGGCCGGGCTCTACAGCTTCGGCGTGCTCATCGCGATGACGGCCGCCCAGGTGGCGGTGGTGCGCCTGCGGATCCGCGAACCCGATCTGGCGCGGCCCTTCCGCGTGCCGGGCGGCATCCGCTGGCGCGGCGCGCTGATCCCCCTGCCGTGCGTGCTCGGGGCGATCCTGACCTTCGCGCTCTGGGTCGCCTCGCTCTTCACGCACGGTGGGGCATCGGTAGCCGGACCGTTGTGGCTGGCGATCGGCGCGGTCGTATACCTGCTCTCGCGGAGGGCCGGCGGGGAGACCATCCTCGGGCGGGCGACCCCCCCGGTGGCCGATCTCGTGCCGAGCTCCGACGAGGACACCCGGCGGATCCTGGTGCCGCTGAAGCCCGGCGACATCGGGGAGGAGATCCTCGCGACCGCGATCCGCCTCGCCGAGGAGCGCGGGGCGGAGGTCCGGGTGGTGCACGTGCTGCGGGTGCCCCTGTCGCTTCCGCTCGACTCCCCCCTGGGACGAGGAGGAGGCGCTCTCTCGCCAGGCCGTCGAGGACGCGCGCGAGATCGGTGATGAGCACGGCGTCGAGGTGCAGGCGCGCGTGGTGCGGAGCCGCTCGCTCAGCGAGGCGATCGTGGCCGAGGCGGTCGCGATCGAGGCCGACGTCATCCTGATGGGCTCCGCCCCGCGCTGGCGCCACCAGTCGCGGTTCTTCGGCCCCACGGTCGACGAGGTGCTGCGCCGCGCCCCGTGCGAGGTGATGGTGATCACCTATCCGGATGGGGTGCTCCCGGCCGCGGAGGAAACGGCATGATGCGCCCATGAAGGTGATCATGATCGGGTGCGGGCGCGTCGGCGCGGCACTGGCGCGCACGCTGGCCGACGGGGGCTGGGAGGTCGTCGTGGTCGAGCTCCAGGAGGAGAACCTCGGCCGGCTCGGGCCCGAATGGCGCCATCCGCTGGTGCTCGGCCACGGGATGGACACCAAGGTGCTCGAGAAGGCCGGCGTGGCCGACGCCGACGTGCTCATCGCCGCCACCGACGGCGACAACACGAACCTCGTGATCGCCCAGGTCGCCGTCGAGCGATACCACGTCCCGCACGTCGCCGCGAGGATCCAGGATCCGGCACGGGCCGACGCCTACGCCGACCGGGGCTTCGCCGTCATCTCGCCGGTGAAGATGGCGATCGACGGACTGGCCGACTTCGCCGAGCGCGCGCTGAAGGCGGGCTGATGTTCGCGATCGTCATCGGCGGCGGCAAGGTCGGCGCCAACGTCACGCGCTCACTCGTGGAGCGCGATCAGGAGGTCGCGCTGGTCGAGGCGAAGGCTTCACGCGCCGACTCGCTCGAGTCGGAGTTCGGGCACCGCGTCGTCCACGGCGATGGCACCGAGCTGTACGTGCTGGAGCAGGCCGGCGTGACGCGGCCGCCCGACATCGCCGTGGCGGTGACCGGCGACGACGAGGACAATCTGGTCATCGCCCAGTTGTGCCGCGAGCAGTACGGCGTGCAGAAGGTGATCGCGCGCGTCAACGACCCGCGCAACCAGAGCCACTTCGACCTGCTCGGGGTGGCTCCCACGGTGTGCCCCACCCAGAGCATCCTGGCGCTCATCGAGCACGAGGTGCCCGAGCACTCTCTGGTGCACCTCCTCCAGCTGCGCAAGGAGAACCTCGAGATCATCGAGGTCGAGCTCGATTCGGCCTGCCCGTGCGTGGGACGTCAGGTGGATGCGCTCGGTCTGCCGCGGGGATCGCGCCTGATTTCGATCGTGCGCGACGGCGTGGCGGAGATCGCCGTGGGCGCGACGGTCCTCGCCGCAGGGGACCAGGTTCTCGCCATCCTCGAGCCGACGCGCGAGGACGAGGTCCGCACGCTTCTTCTGGGGCGCTGAGCGCCGCCGCGACGGGCCCCCGGCGGGATCGTCACGCCTGATAGCGTCGCGGCGTGACGACCGACCGATCAAGGAGTCCACGCCCGTGAGCATCCTCGACGCCCTCGAGCGCTCCCTGCTCGAGGAGAAGCGCTCCATCGAGATCGACGAGGCCCGGGAGCTCGTGGACCTGCCCGAGGCCGAGCTGCCGCGGCTGCTGGCCTTGGCCCACGAGGTGCGCCGGCGCTGGTGGGGCGAGGGCGTGGAGCTGGAATCGCTCATCAGCGCCCAGACCGGCGGTTGCCAGGAGGACTGCTCGTTCTGCTCGCAGTCGATCTTCTACGACGCCCCGGCGCAGCGGCACGCGTTCCTCCCACTCGATCAGGTGATGGCGGCCGCGCGCGCCACCGAGGCCTCCGGTGCGAGCGCCTTCTGCATCGTGGTCGCCGTGCGCGGTCCCGACCAGCGCCTGATGAACCAGGTCCTGAAGGCGATCGAGGCGATCCACGCCGAGACGAGCCTCGACGTCAACTGCTCGCTGGGGCTCCTCACCCGCCCGCAGGCGGAGGCCCTCCGCGACGCGGGGGTGCACCACTACAACCACAACCTCGAGACCAGCCGCAGCTACTTCCCGACGATCGTCTCCACCCACACCTGGGAGGAGCGCGTGGAGACCTGCAGGCTGATCAAGGACCTCGGGATGGAGCTCTGCAGCGGAGGCATCCTGGGGCTCGGTGAGACGTGGGAGCAGCGCCTCGAGCTGGCGTACGAGCTGCGCGAGCTCGACCCCGACGAGATCCCGCTGAACTTCCTCAACCCGCGTCCGGGAACCCCCCTCGCCGGCCGGCGGCCGATCGAGGCGAAGGAGGCCCTGCGGGCGATCGCGATCTTCCGGCTCGTCTTCCCGGACAAGATCATCCGCTACGCCGGCGGGCGTGAGCTGGTGCTGCGCGACGCGCAGGCGCTCGGACTGGTGGGGGGCATCAACGGGATGATCGTCGGCAACTACCTCACCACGGCGGGCCGCCCCGCAGCCGAGGACGTCAAGCTGGCCGGCGATCTCGGTCTGCCGATCGTGCCCTCGAAGCGGGCGACCGCAGACACCGCTCGGTGAGCGCGCGCGAGACTCTCGCGCTCGATCGTCGTCACGTCTGGCACCCCTATGCGGCGATGCCGGGACGCCAGGAGCCGCTGCTGGTGGAGTCCGCGTCGGGGGTGCGCCTGACGCTGGCGGAGCCCGCGTTCGGCACGACGGAGCTGATCGACGGGATGTCGTCGTGGTGGTCGGCGATCCACGGCTACCGCCACCCGGCCCTCGACGCCGCCGCGATCGGTCAGATCGGCCGCATGAGCCACGTGATGTTCGGCGGCCTCACCCACGAGCCGGCGGTGGGGCTGGCCCGCCGGCTGGTCGAGATGACACCCGCTCCGCTGCAGCACGTGTTCCTCGCCGACTCCGGATCGGTGTCGGTGGAGGTGGCTGTGAAGATGTGCCTCCAGTACTGGCGCTCGCGCGGCAGGCCGAGGCGGACCCGCCTGCTCACGTGGCGCGGCGGCTACTACGGCGACACCCTCAGCCCGATGTCGCTCTGCGATCCCGAGGGCGGCATGCACGAGCTCTGGACCGGGATCCTTCCGCGTCAGGTCTTCGTGGAGGGGCCTCCCGACGGGTTCGACGCCCCGGTTGATCCGGCCTACGTGGCGCGGGTCGCCGACGTCGTGGAGCGCCACCGCGACGAGCTCGCCGCGATCATCGTCGAGCCGGTGGCCCAGGGGGCGGGCGGCATGCGCTTCCACTGCCCGGCGCTGCTCGTGGCGCTGCGCGAGATCGCCGACGCCAACGACGTCCTGCTGGTCTTCGACGAGATCGCGACCGGCTTCGGGCGCACCGGGGCGCTCTTCGCCGCCGACCACGCCGGGGTCAGCCCGGATGTGATGTGCGTCGGCAAGGCGATGACCGGTGGCTACATGACGATGGCCGCTACGCTCTGCACGTCGGAGGTCGCCGAGGGCATCTCCCGCGGGGAGGTGCCCGTGCTCGCCCACGGCCCCACCTTCATGGGCAACCCGCTCGCCGCCGCGGTCGCGAACGCGTCGATCGACCTGCTGCTGGCCGGCGATCCCGTGACGAACGTGGCCCGCATCGAAGCCGGCCTGCGCAAGGGACTGGAGCCCGTCGACGGGCTCCCGGGCGTCGCCGATGTGCGCGTTCTCGGCGCCATCGGGGTGGTCCAGCTGGAGGACGCGGTGGACGTGGCCCGGGCGAGCCGGGCTGCGATCGAGCGTGGCGTGTGGCTGCGACCGTTCCGGGACCTCGTGTACACGATGCCGCCCTACGTGACCGGCGACGACGATCTGGAGCGGATCTGCGAGGCCGTGGTGGCCGCGGCCCGAGCCTCGTGCGGGGTGCCCGCGTGAGCCGCACCGGCCTCGGCTGGCTGGAGGGTGCCCTCGGCGACCTGCGCGACCGCGACCTGCTGAGGGTGCTGACCTACTGCCAGGGGGCGCCGGATCCCGAGGTGATGATCGACGGGGTGCCCCACCTGCTGCTGGCCTCCAACAACTACCTCGGCCTCGCCAACGATCCGGCCGTCGTCGCGGCCGCCCACGCCGCGATCGACGAGTACGGGGCGGGCGCGGGAGCATCTCGACTGGTGACCGGGAGCCTCGACCTGCACCGGCGCCTCGAGGAGCGGATCGCGGCCCTGAAGCGCTGCGAGGATGCGCTGGTCTTCCCGACCGGCTTCCAGGCCAACGTGGGGACCATCCCGGCGCTCGTGGGGCGTGGCGACCTGGTCTTCTCCGACGAGCTGAACCACGCGAGCCTGATCGATGGCTGCCGCCTGTCGGGTGCCGAGGTGGTGCGGTACGCCCACGGCGACGCCGACGCCCTCGAGGCGGCTCTGCGCACCGGGTCCAATCGGACCTCGGGGGGCGGTCCAATCGGACCGTCCCCCCGCGACGCCTGATCGTGACCGACACCGTTTTCTCGATGGACGGCGATCTCGCCCCGCTGCCGGCCATCGTCGAGCTCGCCGAGCGGTACGACTGCATGGTCATGGTGGACGAGGCCCATGCGACCGGCGTCCTCGGCCCCGGCGGCGCCGGGGCCCTCGAGCACTTCGGCCTCGAGGGCCGCGTGCCGGTGGTGATGGGGACCCTCTCGAAGGCGCTCGGGGCCCAGGGCGGGTACGTCGCCGGTGACCGGGACCTCTGCGACTACCTGCGTACGCGGGACCGCGGATTCGTCTTCACGACAGCGCTCGCCCCGGCCGCCGCGGGCGCCGCGATGGCCTCTCTCGACATCGTCCGCGACGAGCCTCAGCGGCGCACCCGGCTGCACGCGCTCGTCGCCCGGTTGGTGGAGGGCGCCCGCTCGCTCGGCTACTCCGTGATCCCCACCGACTCCGCCGTGGTCGGTGTTCTCATCGGGGAGGCGTCCCACGCCCTCGCCGTGGGTGCCTCGCTGCGCGCCGCGCGCGTCTGGGCGCCGGCCATCCGTCCGCCCTCGGTGCCGGTCGGAACCGCCCGGATGAGGCTCACGGTGATGGCGACCCACGAGGACCGCCACATCGACTGGGCCCTCGACGCCCTGGCCGGTGCGCGCTCGGTGCTCTCCTCCTCCGCCCTGGCCGGCTGATGCTCGACGAGCGCGGCATCTTCGTGATGGGCACCGACACCGGCGTGGGGAAGACCGTCGTCACCGCTGCGATCGCCCTCGCCGCCAGGGCGCAGGGGCGCAGCGTCGCGCCGCTGAAGCCCGCGCAGACCGGGGACGACGGCACGATCATCGGCGATGCCGCCTTCGTCGCCTCCCTCCTCGGCCTCGACGAGCCCCACGAGAGCATCTGCCCCTACCGGTTGCGGGCACCGTTGGCCCCCGCGGTCGCCGCCCAGATCGAGGGGGTACGCCTCGACCCCGGGGCCGTCGTGCGCGCCCACGCCGCCCTCGCCGAGCGCCACGACCTCGTGCTGGTGGAGGCGGCCGGCGGGGCGTTGGTGCCCTTCTCCGACGGCGTCAACATGGCGGCTCTCGCCGGGATGCTGGGCCTCCCCGTCGTGGTGGCCATCCGCCCGGGCCTCGGGACCCTCAACCACACCCTTCTCACCCTCGAGGCCCTGCACCGCCGGGGTCTGACGGTGCTCGGCACGGTCATCAGCGGGTATCCCGACGAGCCCGGCCTCGACGCGACCACCAACCCCCAGGTGCTCTCGCGCATCAGCCCGGTGCCACTGCTCGGCGTGATCCCGTTCGATCCCGGCATCGACGTCGACGCCGGCCGGGCCGGTTCCCTCGCCACGATCGGGCCCGCCGGGCTCGACCCGTTGCTCGGGGGCACGTTCTCTCCCGCACGCTTCCGCCGCGCCAACGACGCGCGGCTCGCCAGCCTGACCTGACCCCTAGACCAGGAGCCGCCCGATGGACCCGACCGACGCCGCCCACGTGATGCAGACCCCCGAGGAGTACGCCGACTTCCTCTCCGGAATGTCCTTCGACAAGCGCATCGAGATGATCAACAGCTTCCGCTGCGCCGAGCTGCAGGGCGCGGAGGAGCTCCGGGTCCTGTCGGAGACGACCGACGATCCCGATCTCGCGAAGAAGTTCGCGCGCCATGCAGCCGACGAAGAGAAGCACGGCGCCTATTTCGGCGAGATCATGGAGCGCCTCGGCGTGGCTCCGTTCGACCCGCCCGACGAGCCCGACCACATCACGATCGGCGGGCGGCTGATCGTCGACACCCTCAACGACATCGAGGAGATCCTCCCCAAGCGCGGTGAGAGCGTCGGACTCGACCGGATCATCCCGATCCTGACGCTCTTCCAGGCGGTGGAGAGCAGGGCTCTGGTCTCCTTCGAGGCCCACCGGCGCACCTTCGAGGCCGCCGACCCGGTCATCGCCAAGCGGATCGGCGAGATCATCGCCGACGAGAGCCACCACGCCGCCTACGTCCGCACGCTGCTCGACCAGTGGGCGGACGAGGGCTGGGCCGACCAGGTCCGCGAGGCCCAGGAGGCCACCGACGCCCGCGAGGGCAAGGCGCGCGAGTGGGCCGCAGAGCGGCTCGAGGCCGAGCGCCTTCGCGACGAGGGCGCGCTGCCGGCCGCGTGAGCTCCGAGCGCCGCGAGCGGGTCCTGGCCGCCCTGGTGGTGGCCGGGCCCGCCGGCCTGTCGGGGGAGGCGCTCGCCGGGGAGCTCGGCTGCTCGCGCGCCGCGGTCCATCGCCACGTGGAGGGGCTGCGCCGCGCCGGGCTCGCCATCGCCAGCGGCCACGATGGCTATCGGCTCGCCGTCGACGCCGACCCGGTGGTGCCCTCGTTGGTGGTCCCGCGCCTCGCCGCACCCTTGCTGGGCCCGGTGATCTGGACCGCCGAGACCGGCTCGACCAACGACGACCTGATCGCCCTCGCGCGGGAGGGCGCTGCCGAGGGGACCGCCCTCGGTGCCGACCGGCAGATCGCCGGCCGCGGGCGGCGGGGGCGCAGCTGGCTGGCGGCGCGCGGGCATGCGTTGCTGGTGTCCGTGCTCCTGCGCCCCGGGGTGGCACCGGTCAACGCCGGGCTCCTGCCCATCGTCGTGGCCGCGGGGGTCGCCGAGGCCCTGGGCGATCCTGACGAGGTGAGCATCGTCTGGCCCAACGACATCCTGGTCGGTGGGGCCAAGGTGGCCGGCATCCTCTGCGAGATGTCGGCCGATCAGGATCGCGTGGCCTGGGCCGTGGCGGGGATCGGGATCAACGTCCGCTCAGCTCCGGATCTCGACGACGCGCGCTGGATCCCCGGGGCGCTGGCCGACCGGGGCGAGCCGCCCTCGCGCGCCGATCTCCTGGTCGACCTGCTCGCCGGCATCGGGCGGCGCTATGCCGACTGGGTCGCCCACGGGCCCGATCGGACCCTCGCGGCCTTCGCCGGCCGCGACGCCCTGCGCGGGCGACAGGTCACGGTCAGCCTGCCCGGGGAGGAGATCACCGGTTCATGCGAGGGCACCGACGATCTCGGGCGCCTGAGGGTCCGTACGCAGGCAGGCGAGCGCCTGCTCGGAGCCGGCGAGGTGGTGCGGGTCGGACGCTAGCGTCCCGACTCAGGAGTTGGCGAGCAACTCCCGAGCAAATCGGGGCGCTAGTGGTGGTGAGGCGCGTCGCAGCTCTCGTGGTGGCAGTGGCACTCGGGCGCCTTGGGGTTCGCCTCGCAGAAGTCCGAGCAGAATCGCTCGCCCTTCCTGGCGTCGCATGTGCAGACCTTGTGCGCGCAGACGGCCATCGCTTCGTCCTCCCTGTCGTGGCGGCCCCTGTCCGGCGGGGCGGGGTCCAACCCTGCCAGGCTTGAGGCCGATCCGTCCAGCAGGAGGCGGAGCAGGGTGAGGAGCACCTCCATGCACACGGCCGCCGGGGTCCCAGGCAGCGATCTCTACCTGACCGACGATCTGCTCTCGGACGAGGATCGCTCGGTCCGCGACCGGGTGCGGCGCTTCTGCGACGACCGTGTGCGCCCGGTCATCAACGACTACTGGGAGCGCGCCGAGTTCCCGTTCTCGCTCCTGCCCGCGCTCGCCGAGCTCGGAGTCTGCGGGGGAACCCACCGCGGGCACGGCCTACCGGGGCTGAGCGCCCTCCAGTCGGGCCTGGTCTCCATGGAGCTGGCCCGCGGCGATGGCAGCGTGAGCACCTTCCACGGCGTGCACTCGGGCCTCGCGATGAGCACCATCGCGCTGCTCGGCTCGGACGAGCAGAAGGAGCGCTGGCTCGGTCCTATGGCGCGCCTCGAGCTCACCGGCGCCTTCGCCCTCACCGAGCCCGACCACGGCTCGGATGCCGTCACCCTGGAGACGCGGGCGCGCCATCTGGGTGACGGCTATGTGATCGACGGTGAGAAGCGCTGGATAGGGAACGCCGTCTTCGCCGACCTGATCGTCGTGTGGGCGCGCGACGCGAACGATGAGGTGGGCGCATACGTGGTGGAGAAGGGGACCCCGGGATTCGAGGCACGCCTGATCACGGGCAAGATCGCCAAGCGGGCCTCCTGGCAGGCCGACATCGTGCTCGCCGATGTGCGCGTTCCCTCCGAGAACCGCCTCGAGGGTGCCCGCTCGTTCGACGACGCGGTGCGGGTGCTGACGGGCGCCCGGCCGAACATCGCATGGGGAGCCCTCGGTCATGCGGTGGCCGCCTACGAGACCGCGCTCGAGTACACCCTGGGACGCGAGCAGTTCGGGACCCCGATCGCCGGTTTCCAGCTCACCCAGTTCCGTCTGGCGAAGATGCTCGCCGATATCACCTGCATGCGGCTGCTGTGTCTGCGCCTCGCCGAGCTCGTGGAGCGGAACGAGCTGACCCCGGCCGTGGCGTCTCTCGCGAAGATGCACAACGCAGAGCGGGCTCGCGCGGTCGTCTCGCAGGCTCGCGACCTGCTCGGCGGTAACGGCATCCTCCTCGAGAACGAGGTGGGACGCCACCTGGGTGATATCGAGGTGGTGACCACGGTCGAGGGCACCGACGTCGTCCACGCGCTGATCGTCGGTCGCGAGATCACGGGTCTCAGCGCCTTCACCTGATCCACCGAATAGGCTCCTGCGGGTGATCGTCGCGATGTACCACGGCAAGGGGCGCATCCATCTCGAGGAGCGCCCCGATCCGGTCGCCGGACCCGGCGAGCTCGTCGTCCGCGTGCGCGCCTGCGGGATCTGCGGCAGCGACCTGATGCAGTGGTACCAGGATCCGCGAGCGCCGCTGGTGCTCGGTCACGAGCCGGTGGGCGAGGTGGTGGAGGCCGGCGTCGGGGCGGGCTTCGGCGTGGGGGAGAGGGTCTTCGTCCACCACCATGTCCCGTGCATGACCTGCCGCCTGTGCCGGGCGGGCCGGCATACCCTCTGTCAGACCTTCCGCACCACCCGCATCGACCCCGGCGGCCTCGCCGAGCTGATCCGGGTACCGGCGGAGAACGCCCGCCTCGATGTCCTCGCGCTGGCGCCCGAGGTGTCGGACGTGGCGGCAACCTTGATCGAGCCGCTCGGGTGCGTGGTGCGCGGTCAGCGGGCGGCGGGGGTCGGCCCGGGAGCGCGGGTCGCGGTGGTCGGCGCCGGCGGAATGGGGCTGCTCGAGATCCGGGCGGCCCTTGCCGCAGGAGCCGCCGCGGTGGTGGCGATCGAGCCGCGCGAGGATCGCCGCGCCCTCGCCCGGACCGCCGGTGCGACGGCCCTCGAATCCGACGAACCCGCCGCCGTGGAGGACGCCCTCGGGGCGCTCGCCGATCAGGTCTTCGTCTGCACGAGCGATCCTGCCGCGATCGCCGGGGCCCTTCACCTCGCCGCGCCGGCGGGCGTGGTGCAGCTGTTCGCGCCGACGGCTCCCGGCGTGAGCGTCCCTCTCGACCTCGGCGCCGTCTTCTTCCGGGAGGTGACGATCCAGTCGACGTACTCCGCGGGACCCCTCGACACGCGCGACGCCCTCGCGCTCCTCGCCGCGGGCGCGGTCAACCCCGATGCCATCGTCTCCCACCGCCTCCCGCTGGCGGAGGTCGCCGAGGCCTTCCGTCTGGCCCGGTCGGGTGAGGCCGTGAAGGTCGTGGTCGAGCCCTAGTGCCGGACACTAGGATGTCGGCTCGCCCGACAACCGAAGGAGTTCAGACGATGGCGACTGCCGATCGACGCGCCGAGACCACATGGGAGGGACCCCTCCTCGAGGGCACGGGCACCCTGGGGCTCATCTCGAGCAAGGCCGCTTCACTGCCGGTCACCTGGGCATCGCGGGTGGAGAGCCCCGATGGCCGCACAAGCCCCGAGGAGCTGCTGGCCGCGGCCCATGCCTCGTGCTACGCGATGGCGTTCTCGGCCACGCTCGGCCGCGGCGGCACGCCGCCGGAGCGGCTGCACGTCACCGCGGTCGTGTCGCTGAACCCGAAGGACGGGGGCGGCTTCGAGGTCACCGACTCCAGCCTCGAGGTGCGCGGCGTGGTGCCGGGTCTCGACGCGGCGGCATTCCAGGAGCTGGCCGACACGGCCGAGAAGGGCTGCCCGATCTCCAACTCGATCCGCGGCAACGTGACCATCACGGTCTCGGCGACGCTGGAGAGCTGAGCCCGAGGCGCACCGACCCGGGCGCAGGGCGCCCGGGTCGGTGCGCGGTCCGTCTATCCGGTCACCGACGGCTGGTTACGGGACCGCGGCGCCCTCAGCCGGGTCCGGACCGTGTCCCTGACACGTGACGCATTGCTCGCGACGGCGGTCGCCACCGGGCGGCGGATCGTCCCGTTGGTCCCGAGCAGCCGGACTCTGATGCACACGGTCCGACGTGCCCCGGCTTGCAGCGAACGCGTGCTCCACACCAGCCGTCCGGCGGCCAGGCGAGACCCCGTGGGGCGCCTCACCAGGGTCAGGCCGCGTGCGATCGGAATGCGGATCGTCACCGAGCGCGCCACGACGCGGCTGCGGTTGCGGACGGTTCCGCAGTAGGTCGCCCGGGCTCCGGCCCGCGCGGTCCTCGGGCCGCGAAGGTCGATCGCGAGGACCGCCCTCCCGGGACCCGCCGCGACCGCGACCGTGGTCGGGTCGCCCGGAAGGACCGTCACGGGATCGTCGGTCACCAGGGGCGGCAGCCCGCTGGCGTTCACGGTCGCCTGATTGCGGATCTGGGTGGTCCCGGCGGGGAGGGTGGCGACGAGGCGGGCGCGGAACGCGACCGTCACCGAAGCGCCCGGTGAGATGGTCCCGATATCCACCCGCAGGGCTGTCTGGCCCACGGCATTGCCGCTGGCGACGGTGCCGGCGCTCGTGGTCACGGAGCCCACCACGAGGCGGGTGAGAGGGTCGAGCGCGTCGGTCAGCACCACTCCGGTCGCCGCCAGATTGCCCGAGTTGGAGATCACGACGGTGTAGCCGAGGGTGTCGCCGCCACTCGCACCACCGCTGCTGTCGGCGTCGACCGCCAGCGCGGCGCTCTTCGTGGCCGCGAGCACGGGCGCCCCGACGACGGTGACGCTCACCGGCGCGGTCGTGTCCGTGAAGGGCGTCCCGCTGGTCGCAGCCGTGAAGTCGGTCGTCGCGGCGTTGGGGATGACGGTTCCGGCGGCGGTGCCATCGGCCACCTTCACACGGAAGCGGACGGAGGTCGCCTCGCCCACCGCCAGCTGGCCCCCGCCACCGGCGGTGGCGCCGGTCCCCAGCCGGAACACGACCCCCGACGCGCCGCCCTCGGCGAGATCATCGCCGGCGGCGTCGGTGGCGGGTCCGCTGCCGGCCCCGCTCGTGATGGCCAGGGAGCCCGGGACGTAGGTGGTGCCGACGGGAATCGGGTCGGTGAGCCGCACGCCGGTGGCGGCGTCGAGGCCGGTGTTCCTCAGGGAGATCGCGTACTCGAGCACGTCGCCGGCCTGCACCTGGCCGCCGTTCAGGTCGGCCACGGTCTTCTCGGATGCGAGGGTGGGGGCGAAGAGGTCGAAGGCCGTCGTCACCACGCCCGGGTTGTAGCTCTCCCCGCCCGTGGTCAGGGCGATCGTCGTCGAGGTGGCTCCGTTGGGCACCAGGCCGTCCACGGAGAGGACGTCGGCGTCGAACCCGAGCTGGTTGGCGTAGTTCGGGGTCTTCGCCGTCAGCGCGGCGCCGGTCCGGGAGATCGAGCTGTTGAAGATGTCGTCGGCGGGGTTGAGCGCGTCCGAGACGATCGTGCCGTTCAGCGTCAGGCTGTCCCCGAGGAAGACCGAGCCGGGGGAGCCCTTGTCGCCGTCGTAGGCGACCACGCCGAGGCGGGCCCGCACGGGTCCGCTCGGCGGGGTGAGGAAGCCGCTCACGGGGATCGTCAGGGACGGGTTGCTGACGCTGACGAACTGGTACCCGTCGAACACGGACAGGTTGCGCAGAGGTGCCGCCGGGTCGCGGTAGGCGATCACCAGCGACCAGCCGCCCCAGGTGTTGGTTCCGCGGGCGACCTGCACGTCGGACACGCCGTACGTCCCTGCGCCGGCCGCCTTGACCTGGGTCGTCACATCGGCGAACGCCTCGTAGTTGGATCCGTTGTCGGTGGTCGTGCCGATGACCTCGCCGGTCAACGCCAAGTAGCCCGCCGTGCCGGGGGTCGAGAACCCGACCGATCCGATCGCGCCGACGTCGGGTGCCGACGCTGATCCCGATCCGCCGCCGGCCGCGGTCCGTCCGCCCCAGTAGAGGCCCGCGAAGAGCACCGTCGCGCCGGCCGGAAGATCGACCTGGGCCTGGCTCGAGTTGAAGGTCGATGCGTCGCCATCGACGTCGACGAAGGTCATGCCGAAGCCGTTGTTCTGGCCCACCGCACCGCCCTGCACCGCGCTGCACGCCGAGGCGCTCGCCGGGCAGGTGAGCACCGTGTTGCCGACGATCGCGATGTCACCCGGGGCGTTGGCCGAGTAGCGCAGCGCGAAGGGAGCCGGTGCGGCGAACGCCGCCGGTGCGAGGGCGAGGACCGCGGTCAGAAGCGCGAGCACGCCGAGGGTGGAGCGAACGGATCTGAGCAACGGGGCACCTCGTCGTCATATGGAAGAACCGGCGAATCCGCTTCCGTGGGCCGGTCTCAGGCGTTGCGACCCTACCGGCTCGACGCCGTCGCGGTCATCTCGCCTTGCGCTCCACCCCCGCGACGAACCGCGCGCGATCGACCACGAACCGCTCGTGGGTGCCCGCGCAGATCGTCTCCCGCTCGTCGCGCGCGTCGGCCGAGAAGGTCAGACGACGGCCGTCGATCCGCTCGAGGCGGACCCGGGCGACGACCTCCATCCCTGGCGGGGTCGCGGCATCGTGACTGAGATCCACCCGGGTCCCGAGCGACATCTCACCCTCGTCCAGGTGCGGGCCGATGGCCTGCAGGCAGGCCCACTCCACGAGGCCGACCATGAACCCGGTGGCGAACACCTCGGGCATCGACGCGAACTCGTGCGACTCGGGATAGAGGTGGGGCACGGTCTTCGCCACGGGCACGACGAACCGCAACTCATGCTCGATTCCCGTCACGAGGCTCGGTTTCATCTGGCTCACCTCTCCGGAGGGGACGCACCGCAATGATGTCGCGGGGCGCGGACGCCCGCCACGCGATGTGGGATCATCGCCCGCATGGAGCCGATCCGGGTCTCCCACGACGAACGCGATCGGGCCGTGGAGGCGCTCACCTCCGCCGCAGCCGAGGGCCGCCTGACGCTCGAGGAGCTCGCCGAGCGCACCGAGGCGGCGCTCGTGGCGACCTCCCGCGCCGAGCTCGAGCCCCTCACCGCCGATCTGCCGCCGGAGGAGACCCACCTCGGCGCCCGAGGCGCGGGCTCGCGCTGGATCCTGGGGATCATGGGCGGCGGCGACAGATCCGGGCGGAGGGTCCTGCCCCTCCGTCGGGGGCGCCCGTGGTACGGGTCCGCGCCTACTCGCTGATGGGCGGCACCGACGTCGTGACCGCACCCGCCCGAGGATCGGCGCTCCCCTTCCCGTGACGCCCCGAAGCTCCGGCCGCAGGCATTCTGAGGGCCGGGGACGGGCCCAGGTCGAGTCGCTATGCTCCACGAGTCGGGCCTGCCGGCCCGTCACGTGGTGGACGTAGCTCAGTTGGTAGAGCTCCTGGTTGTGGTCCAGGCGGTCGTGGGTTCGAGTCCCATCGTTCACCCCTCGGCGCCAGGTATCGAGCGGGTGTGGCGAAACCGGTAGACGCGCTAGGTTTAGGTCCTAGTGGGGCAACCCATGGAGGTTCGAGTCCTCTCACCCGCATACAGGTGCACATGTCGCTGACCGCAGAAGTCACAACGCTCGAAGAGAACCGCGTCCGTCTCGACGTGGCGGTTCCCGAGGACGAGGTCCAGCGCCGCATGGACCGCGCCATCAAGAAGATGGCGCGCGAGGTGCGGGTCCCGGGGTTCCGGCCCGGGAAGGCGCCGGCCGAGGTGGTCGTGCAGCGCGTCGGGCACGACGCGGTCGTTCAGGAGATGCTCCGCAGCGCCCTGGGCGACTGGTACTCGCAGGCGGTCAGCGACACCGGCATCGTGCCGATCGACGAGCCCGACCTCGATCTGAACGAGGTGCCCGAGGAGGGCGACCTGAGCTTCACGGCCACCGTCCAGGTGCGCCCGTCGGCGACGCTCGGCGACTACAGCGGCCTGGAGATCGGGCGGGCGGAGGTGGAGCTCCCCGAGGGGGCTCTCGAGGCCCAGCTCGAATCGCTGCGCGAGCGCGCGGCGAAGCTCGTGCCGGTCGAGCGGGCCGCGGGCAAGGGCGACTTCGTGATCATCGACTTCGACGGCACGCTGGACGGCAAGACCGTGCGGCAGGCCAGCGCCCGCGACTACGCGGTGGAGCTTGGCGGAGGGCGGCTGCTCCCCGAGTTCGATCAGCGCCTGCTGGGTATGAGCGCGGGCGAGACGGTGACCTTCCCGGTGGGCTACGCGGCGAACGACGGCCGCCCCGAGCTGCAGGGCAAGACGATCGAGTACACCGTCAGCCTGAAGGGCGTGCAGGAGAAGGACCTCCCGCCCCTCAACGACGATCTCGCGCTCGAGGTGAGCGAGTTCGACACCATGGACGAGCTGCGCGCCGACCTCGAACGGCGGCTCACCGAGGCGGCCACCGAGCGCGTCGATGAGCTCTTTCGGCGGATGGTGATCGATGCCGTCTCCGAGAAGGCGACGGTCGACGTGCCGACCGTCATGACCGACCGGCGCATCGGGAGCATCCTCCAGCAGACGGCGCAACAACTGCCGGAGAACGTCTCCTTCGAGGACTACATCGCCGCGACCGGCCGCACCATCGAGCAGGTGATCGAGGAGCTGCGCCCCGACGCGGAGATGGCCGTCAAGCGCGAGCTCGTGGTCGAGGCGGTCGCCGAGGCGGAGGGCGTCGAGATCACCGACGAGGAGATGGAGGAGCAGGTCCGGACCGACGCCGAGGCCACGGGCCGGGCGCCGGACCGGCTGCTGGCCGAGCTGCGCGAGCACGGCGGCTGGGATGCTCTGCGTCAGGACATGCGCCTGCGCAAGGCCGTGGACCACCTGATCGCCAACGTGACGGCGATCCCGATGGCCCAGGCCGAGGCCCGCGAGCGCCTCTGGACGCCCGAGGATGACCGCCAGAAGGTCGCCGAGAAGGCGGCCGGGCCGGAGGACACGGCAGGGAAGCCCGCCCAGGCGGGGAAGCTGTGGACGCCCGGCGACCCACGATGACGAGCGCCACCAGATCGGAGCCCACCGCATGAGTCCCTTGATCCCCATGGTCGTAGAGCAGACCTCGCGCGGCGAGCGGTCGTTCGACATCTACTCGCGGCTTCTCAACGAGCGCATCGTCTTCCTCGGCACGCCGGTGGACGATCAGGTCGCCAACCTGATCGTGGCCCAGCTGCTGCACCTCGAGAGCGAGGACCCCGACAAGGACATCTCGCTCTACATCAACTCGCCCGGCGGCTCGGTCTACGCCGGCCTCGCCATCTACGACACGATGCAGTTCATCAAGCCGGACGTCTCGACGATCTGCGTCGGCATCGCGATGAGCATGGGCGCGCTCCTGCTCTCCGGTGGCGCGGAGGGCAAGCGGATGGCGCTGCCGAACGCAAAGATCCTGATCCACCAGGTCTCCAGCGGATTCAGCGGCCAGGCGACCGACATCGAGATCCACGCTCGCGAGATCCTCGACCTGCGCAAGCGCCTCGACGAGATCATCGCCAAGCACACCGGACAGCCGATCGAGAAGGTCGCCAAGGACACCGAGCGCGACTACTTCATGAGCGCGCCCGAGGCCAAGGAGTACGGCATCATCGACCGGGTCATCGAGAGCCACTAGTGTCCCGTCAGGCAACGTCCGCCCAGAGCGCGGGCGACGTCACCGGACACCGCGCTAGCCTCCCGGCTGGTACGTGATGCCCAAGTCACCCGAGTCCAACGAACAGCTCCTGTGCAGCTTCTGCGGCAAGTCGCAGCGGCAGGTCAAGAAGCTGATCGCGGGCCCCGGCGTCTACATCTGCGACGAGTGCATCGATCTCTGCAACGAGATCATCGACGAGGAGCTGACCACCCCGGTCACCTTCGACCCGGAGGCGCTTCCGCGCCCGCGCGAGATCTACGACGTGCTCAACGACTACGTGGTGGGGCAGGAGGAGGCCAAGCGGACGCTGGCCGTCGCCGTCTACAACCACTACAAGCGCGTCAACATGATGTCGGCGGGCGACTCCGACATCGAGCTGCAGAAGAGCAACATCCTGCTGCTCGGGCCGACCGGCTGCGGCAAGACGCTGCTCGCCCAGACGCTCGCCCGCATCCTCAACGTGCCGTTCGCGATCGCCGACGCCACGGCGCTCACCGAGGCCGGGTACGTCGGCGAGGATGTCGAGAACATCCTCCTCAAGCTGATCCAGGCCGCCGACTTCGACGTCAAGAAGGCCGAGACCGGGATCATCTACATCGACGAGGTCGACAAGATCGCGCGCAAGGCCGACAACCCGTCGATCACGCGCGACGTGTCGGGCGAGGGGGTGCAGCAGGCGCTTCTGAAGATCCTCGAGGGGACCGTGGCCTCGGTGCCGCCCCAGGGCGGGCGCAAGCATCCGCACCAGGAGTTCCTCACGATCGACACCACCAACGTGCTCTTCATCTGCGGGGGCGCGTTCGCCGACCTGGAGCAGATCATCGAGCGGCGGATCGGCCACAAGGGCGTCGGGTTCGCCGCCGACGTGCGGAGCCGCCACGAGCACGATCCGCACGACGCCTTCAGCGAGGTCCTGCCGGAGGACCTCATGAACTACGGCCTGATCCCCGAGTTCATCGGCCGCCTGCCGGTCATCTCGGCCGTTCACCAGCTCTCGCGGGACGATCTGGTGCAGATCCTCACCGAGCCGAAGAACGCGCTCGTGCGCCAGTACGCCGCGCTTCTTCCAGTTCGACGAGGTGGACCTCGTCTTCGCCGACGATTCGCTCAACGCGATCGCCGACAAGGCGCTCGAGCGCGAGACCGGTGCCCGCGGGCTGCGCTCGATCATGGAGGCGGCCCTGCTCAACGTGATGTTCGAGCTGCCCTCGCGCGAGGACGTGCGCAAGTGCGTGGTGACCCGCGAGACGATCGAGAAGGGGCTGCCGCCGACCCTCGTCACCGAGGCGCCCGAGAGGGCCGCCGAGGCGGGCGGGGAGTCCGCATAGCCCCTCCCCGTGAGGGTGAGCCCGTGAAGCCTGCCGGCCGATTCGAGCCCTCGGAGGTGGAGGCACGCTGGACGGAGGCCTGGCGCGCGGCCGGAATCGGTCACGCGGATCCCGCGAGCGACGCCCCCGCCTTCTCGATCGCCATCCCGCCGCCCAACATCACGGGCGCGCTGCACATGGGCCATGCGCTCAACAACACGATCCAGGACCTGCTGATCCGCCGGCGCCGGATGGCGGGCGACGAGACCATGTGGATCTGCGGTACCGATCACGCGGGCATCGCCACCCAGGCGGTGGTCGAGAAGGCGCTCGCCGCCGAGGGATCGACGCGTGCCGAGCTGGGACGGGAGGAGTTCGTGCGACGGGTCTGGGAGTGGAAGGATCACTCCGGCGGCACGATCATCGGCCAGCTGCGCCGGCTGGGCTGCACGCTCGATTTCGCCCGCGAGCGCTTCACCATGGACGAGGCCTACGCCGAGGCGGTCCAGCACGTCTTCGTGGACCTCTACGAGAAGGGCCACGTCTACCGCGACCGCTACATGGTCAACTGGGATCCCGGGCTCGGCTCGGCCATCTCCGACCTGGAGGTGGAGGAGCGCGAGGCCACCGACACCCTGGTCTCGATCGCCTACCCCCTCAGCGACGGCTCGGGCGAGATCGTCGTCGCAACCGTCCGCCCCGAGACCATGCTCGGAGACACGGCCGTCGCCGTCAATCCGTCCGACGAGCGCTATCGCGACCTGATCGGGCGCACGGTCACCCTCCCCCTGGTGGGGCGGGAGATCCCGGTCGTCGGCGACGACTACGTGCAGGTCGACTTCGGCACCGGGGCGCTCAAGGTCACGCCCGCCCACGACGCCAACGACTTCGAGATCGGCCGCCGCCACGGCCTCGAGGCGATCAACGTGATCGGCGAGGACGGGCGCATGACCGCCGAGGCGGGCGAGCGCTACGCCGGCCTCACCCCGGCCGAGTGCCAGGCCAGGGTGATCGCCGACCTGCGGGCCGAAGGGCTGATCCGGGGCGAGGAGCCCTACACGCACACGGTGCCGTTCTCCCAGCGCTCGGGCGCGCGCGTCGAGCCCCTCGTGTCTCTCCAGTGGTTCTGCGACATGACCCGGCTCGCCCAGCCCGCCATCGCGGCGGTGGAGGAGGGGCGGGTGAGGTTCACCCCGCCCAAGTGGGGCGAGGTCTACCTCAACTGGATGCGCGAGATCCGCCCGTGGTGCGTGTCCCGCCAGCTGTGGTGGGGCCACCAGCTGCCGGTCTACTACCGCGGCGACGAGATCCACGTCGGCAGGACTGCCCCGGAAGGGGCGGGCTGGGTCCGCGACGAGGACGTGCTCGACACGTGGTTCAGCTCGGCGCTGTGGCCGTTCGCCACGCTCGGCTGGCCCGAGCAGACCCCGGAGCTCGCCAAGTTCTATCCCACCCGGGTGCTCTCCACCGCGCGCGACATCATCTTCCTCTGGGTGGCGCGCATGGTGATGATGGGCCTCGAGTACACGGGCACCGAGCCGTTCTCCGAGGTCTACATCCACTCGGTGGTGCAGGCGCCCGACGGCCGGCGCATGAGCAAGTCGCTCGGAACCGGCATAGACCCGCTGGAGCTGATCGACCGCAACGGGGCCGACGCGCTGCGCTTCGGCCTGCTCATGATGTCGAGCACCCAGGACGTGCGCTTCAGCGCCGACCGGGTGGATCAGGGGCGCCAGCTCGTCACCAAGCTCTGGAACGCGGCGCGGCTGGTCGTCGACCGGGGTGGCCGGGCAGGGCTCGGACCGGCTCCTGCCGGTACGCTCGCCGATCGCTGGATCGCCTCACGGATCGCCGACGCGGTCGAGCGCTCGCACGATCTGATCGCCGGGTTCCAGCTCTCGCAGCTCGCGGACATGGTCTACCACCTGGTCTTCGACGACTACTGCGATTGGTACCTCGAGCTGCTGAAGGCAGGGGAGGCCACTCCCGAGATGGCCGGTCGGGCGCTCGAGGAGCTGCTCGCGCTCGCCCACCCGCTGATGCCGTTCGTCACCGAGGAGTGCTGGTCGCGGACGCCGGGCGCCGAAGGCCTGCTGGCCTCCCACGGTCCCGCCCAGCCGCCCGGCCCCCGTGACGAGGCCGCGGAGACCGAGGTCGCGGCCGTCCAGGAGGTCGTCACCGTCCTGCGCGCCTACCGGTCCTCGCGCGGCCTGCCGCCGAGGACGCCGCTGGTGATGTCGCCGGCCCCTCACCCGTCGGTCGCGGCGCTCACCTCGGTCACCGAGGCCGCGCCCGAGGCCCAGGCCACCCTCACCGCGACCCTCCTGCCCGACGGCCGGTCGATCCTCGTCGGGGCGCTCGCCGAGGACGTCGATCCGGCGATCGAGCGCCGTCGGCTGGCCGACGAGCTCGCGACCGCCACGAACGAGGCCGAGCGCGCCCGCAGGAAGCTCGCCGACGCCCGGTTCGTGGAGCGCGCCCCCGCGCACCTCGTGGAGGCCGAGCGCGAGAAGGCCGCGCGGTACGAGGCCGAGCGCGACGCGCTGACGGCGCGCATCGCCCTCCTGGGATGACCTCCCGGCAGGTGCGGCGGTGGATCGCCGAGCTCGAGATCCTCGGCATGCGCTTCGGTCTGGAGCGGATGGCGGCACTGCTCGAGCGGCTGGATCACCCCGAGCGCGCGGCGGCGCCCCTTCATGTGGTGGGCACCAACGGCAAGACCTCCACCGCGCGCCTCGCGGCGGCCGCACTGATCGGGGAGGGGCGACGCGTCGGCACCTACGTGTCGCCCCATGTCACCGACTGGGCCGAGCGCATCCAGATCCAGGGAGCTCCGATCGACGACGACGGCTTCACCGCGGCAGCGGTGGCGGTGCGCGCGGCGGCCGAGGCCCTCGCGCTTCCGGAGGGGGACGCGGTGACCCAGTTCGAGGCGCTCACCGCCATGGCCTTCTGGGCGTTCCGCGAGGCCGCGGTGGATTTCGCCGTGGTCGAGGCGGGCCTCGGCGGCCGCTACGACGCCACCAACGTCCTCCAACCCCGCGCGGCCGTGATCCTCACCAACATCGCCCTCGAGCACACCGATCTCCTCGGCGAGACCGAGGCGGCGATCGCCGGCGAGAAGCTGGCCGTGTGCCCCGACGGCTCCGACCGCCTCGTCGTGGGACGGCTCTCGGGAGAGGCGGTCGGCGCCGTCGCGGATCAGTGCCGCCGCCGGGATCTGCGGCCCCTCCTCTTCGGCGAGGACGTGCGGGCCGAGGAAGGGGGAGAGGGGGGCGTGGAGGTCGTCACCCCGCGCGGCGTCTACCCCGGTCTGCCCCTGGCGCTCGCCGGGGGCTTCCAGCGCGACAACCTCGCGGTCGCGCTGGCCGGGGCGGAGATGCTCCTCGGCGCGAGGCTGGATACGTCGGCGCTGCGAGCGTCGGTCGCGGCGGTGGAGGTGCCCGGGCGGCTCGAGGTCTTCCCGGGTTCCCCGATGGTGGTGCTCGACGGGGCCCACAACCCCGCGGGAATGCAGGCGATGGTGGGCGCCCTGCCGTCGGTCGTCGGCGATCGGCGACCCGTGGTGGCCGTGATCTCGCTGCTCGGCGACAAGGACGCCGCCGCGATGATGGGATCGCTGGCCGCCGTCGCCGACCGCATCGTCACGACCCGCTCGACCCATTCCAGGGCGGTACCCGCCGATGCTCTCGGCCGATTCGCCGAGGACCAGGGGTGCCCCGCCGAGCCGGTCGCCGATCCGGCACGGGCGCTCGAGACCGCCCGCGTTGCCGCCGGTGCCGGGGGGGTCGTGGTGGTCGCCGGATCGCTCTACCTCCTCGCGGATCTGCGCCCCGCGCTCGCGGTTGGCCGGTCGGAGGCTCCTGGTAGACTCGCGCGCGCCCGGCAGGGCACCGACCCCCCCGAGGCGAAGTAGACCGCCATGTCCAAGGCAACAGCATGATCGGTTTGCTCGCGGCCCAGGCCGGCGACTCCTCCAGCAGCGACCCCTTCGAGTCGATCTCCGGCTTCTTCGACTCGGGCCTGTGGGGCCTCATCACCGTGCTGCTCCGGATCTTCGTCGTGCTCCTGTGGGTCGCCCTCGCGTACTGGACCTACCAGGACGCGCGGCGGCGGATCCTGGCGCCGGGCCTCGTGGCCGGGTGCGTCGCCCTCTCGGTGCTGATCCCCTTCCTCGGCTCGATCATCTACCTGATCATCCGCCCGCCCGAGTACCTCGACGAGGCCCGCGAGCGGGAGCTCGAGCTGCTCGCGCTGGAGCAGCGCCTGGGTGAGCTGGGCGACGCCGAAGGGCAGGAGATCGTCGGCCGCATACTCGCCCGCGAGGGCATGCCCGCCGCCGGGGACTCCCTGACCACCCAGCGCGCGCTGCGCCAGGCGGGAATCGCCTCCGCCGACGAGGTCCGCGACCTCGATCAGCGCCTCACCGAGCTCGAGTTCCGCATCCGCCTCTTCGACCGCAACTCCGCGGGCCAGACCGACGCGGCCGTGGAGGGGCGCCCCCGGAGACGGGAGCTGCCCAAGCCCGCCGCCGACAGCGGCGACACCGGCCGCACGGGACGGTGGAAACGACCACGTGACCAGGAGTCGTATGACTGAGCGCTCGTTCGTGATGGTGAAGCCCGACGGGGTCTACGCGGGGCTGAGCGGGGAGATCCTCTCCCGCATCGAGCGCCGCGGCCTCGACGTCATCGCCGTCCGCAAGATCATCATGGACACAGCGGTCGCCGAGGAGCACTACGGCGAGCACCGCGAGCGCCCGTTCTTCGGCGAGCTGGTCGACTTCATCACCTCGGGGCCGGTCTTCATGATGGCCGTCGAGGGCGAGGGGGCGATCGGCGCCCTGCGCACCATGATCGGCCCCACCGATCCGCTCGAGGCTCCGCCGGGCACCATCCGGGGCGACTTCGCTCTCGAGGTCGGTCAGAACGTGATCCACGGCTCCGACAGCCCCGAGTCCGGCACCCGCGAGCTGGCGCTCCACTTCCCCGAGCTCTCGTAGCGGCACCCTGACGTGATCCTGCTCGCCTCGGGCTCGCCGCAACGGCGCGCGCTGCTCGAGACGCTCGGGATGGAGTTCGTGGTCGCGGTGTCGGGCGTCGACGAGGGTGAGGATCCCCTCATGAACGCCCGCGCCAAGGCCGAGGAGGTGGCCGGCCGCCTCGGCGTCCCCGAGGGCGGCGCCGTGCTCGGCGCCGACACCGAGGTGATCCTTGACGGCCGCGTGTTCGGCAAGCCCGCCGACCGGGCCGCGGCCGCCGAGATGCTCGCCGCTCTCTCGGGCCGTCCCCACACGGTGCGCACCGCCGTCTGCCTGATCGCGCCGGGCGAGCGGCGCGAGCTGGTCGACGAGACCACCGTCGTCATGCGGGAGATCGCCGGCTCGATGGCCGACTGGTACCTCGACACCGGCGAGTGGCGCGAGCGCGCGGGCGGCTACGCGATCCAGGGCGTCGGCGCGGCCCTCGTGGAGCGCGTCGAGGGCGACTATACGACCGTCGTCGGCCTGCCGATGGGGGCGTTGGTCACGGCCCTCGCCGAGCTCGGTCTCGCACCCTGGTCGCCCGCCATACTGGCCACCGAACCGGGACGCATGGGGAGACCACAGTGACCGAGAAGCTCTACGCGATCATCCACGAGGCCGACGGCGACACCATCTGGCGCTGGCAAACCGGGCGGAAGGCGAAGTTCGTGGAGTACGGCGGCTACCAGAAGGCGCTCGCGCTGGCGGAAGCGGCCGGCTCGACGCTCGCCCTCTGGGGCTCCCAGTACGGCCACCGCGGCGTCCCCGGCGATGCGCAGGAGGCCGACATCCTGGCCGCCGTCCAGTACGCCATCGAGCGCAAGGCCGAGCACTCCTGAGGCGGATCGCGCTCCGCGTTCCGATCAGAACAGGGGCGGGTAGCGATCCAGGAGGTCGGAGTGGCGCTGCCGGCGCTCGCGCTCGGCCATCAGGGCCGTATCGCCGGCCTCCTCCTTGAGGCGGCGGAGGGTGGCGAGGATCTCCCTGCGGCGCTCCTCCCGCACCCGCTCCTCCTGCTGGGCGCGCTTCATCGCGCGCCGATACGAGCTGTTGTCGTCGGCGAACAGGGGCGGAGAGGGCATCCCTCGAACGGTAGCGGACGATCGCGCGGTCCCGGGTGCACGGGGGCCGGGTTGGCGGGGCGGGCCCGATGGGGATACGGTACCCGGGACCCGGGCGGATCGACCGGGATGTCTGCGCTGCGCGCGTCGGGTAGAATCCCGCCCTTTGCAGGGGCCACTCGCGACCAGCGCCACTTCCATGGGAGGCGACCAATCGGGTTCTGGAGCTACCTGACCGGTTTCGGTGGGCGCGACATGGCCGTCGACCTCGGTACCGCCAACACCCTGGTCTACGTTCGCGGTCGCGGGATCGTCCTGTCGGAGCCCTCGGTGGTCGCCATCGACCAGCGCACCGGCGAGGTCCACGCGGTCGGGATCGAGGCCAAGCGCATGCTCGGTCGTACCCCCGGCAACATCAGCGCCATCCGCCCCCTGAAGGACGGCGTCATCGCCGACTTCGACGTGACCGAGCAGATGCTGCGGCACTTCATCCAGAAGGTCCACCAGAACCGCTGGGCGCACCCGCGGGTGGTCGTCTGCGTGCCCTCCGGGGTCACCGGGGTCGAGAAGCGCGCGGTCGAGGAGGCGACCTTGTCGGCGGGCGCTCGCAGCGCCTTCCTCATCGAGGAGCCGATGGCGGCGGCGATCGGTGCCGGTCTGCCCGTTGCCGAGCCGACCGGGAACATGGTGGTGGACATCGGCGGCGGGACGACCGAGGTGGCCGTCATCTCACTGGGCGGGATCGTGGTGGCGCAGTCGATCCGCGTCGGCGGCGACGAGCTCGACGACGCGATCATCAGCTACGTCAAGAAGGAGTACAAGCTGATGATCGGCAACCAGACCGCCGAGGAGGTGAAGCTCGAGATCGGTTCCGCCTACCCCTTGCGCGAGGAGGTGCAGGCAGAGATCCGGGGGCGCGACATGATCTCGGGACTTCCGAAGACCGTTGTGCTCTCCTCCGAGGATGTCCGCGAGGCCCTCGAGGAGCCGCTCGTCCAGATCATCGACGCCGTCAAGAGCACGCTCGACAAGACGCCGCCCGAGCTCGCATCCGACATCATGGACCGCGGCATCATGATGGCCGGGGGAGGGTCGCTGCTGCAGGGTCTCGACGAGCGCCTGCGGCGGGAGACGGAGATGCCGATTCACGTGGCCGAGTCGCCGCTCACGTGCGTCGCCGTCGGCTCCGGGCGATCGCTGGAGGAGTTCGAGGTGATGCAGAAGGCGCAGTCGAACGGCCGACACCGGAAGCGCTACTGAGGAGCAAGCGCTGATGGCGGTCGTCGCGACTACCGGGATCGCACGCCGGCGGGCGAACGTCCGCCGTGGCGTCATCGCCCTCCTCGTGGTCGCCTGCCTGGCGATCTTCACGGGCTACTTCCGCGAGGCGACCGGCGGACCCTTCCACGACGCGCAGTCAACCGCGGCCAGCATCGTGGCGCCGGTCCAGGAGGTCGCCACGCGTGCCGTCCAACCCCTGCGCGACGCGTGGGGCTGGGCGAACAGCCTGAAGGATGCCCGCGACCGGGCGGCGGCGCTCCAGGCGGAGGTCGACGATCTCCGCGCCCGCGCGGCCGACAATGCTGTTCGCGACCAACGCCTGTCCGAGCTCGAAGCGCTTCTCGGCGTCGAGGCCCTGGTCGCGCCGGGCAAGGGGCTCGGCGGCTACGCCCCGGTCACCGGGCTGGTCCAGACGCGCTCCATCACCGACTGGTACCGCAACGTGCGGATCTCGGTCGGCTCCTCGAGTGGGGTCATCCGGAACTCGCCGGTCGTGGCGGGTACGGGACGCGGTGCCGCCCTGGTGGGCATCGTCACGGCGGTCTCGTCCGACACGGCCGACGTGGCCTTCATCACGGACGGGCGCACCGAGGTGGGCGCGACCATCCCCGAGGCCGGCTCGCCCCCTGGGCTGGTGCAGTCGACCACGCCCGGCCAGATGCAGATGACCGGCGTGCCGCGCGCGGCTCCCGTGAGGGTGGGCCAGGTCGTCTCCACCGGAGGCTTCATGGTCAAGGGGCTTCCCTCCCTCTATCCGCCCGGCATTCCGATCGGGCGCGTGTCGAGCGCGGGGAGCCAGGAGGTCGATGTCCAGCAGACCGTCCAGGTCACTCCCTACGTCGATCCGCGCAACCTCCCGTTCCTCACGGTGCTGACCCCGCAGAGCCGCGAGGCGAAGCTCCGGGCGGCCGGATGAGCAGCGACCTCTCGACCCGCGCGATCGGCCCGGCGACGACGCTGCCCGGCACGCGGACGCGCGGTACGGGGCTCGGGTGGGTCACGGCGATGGTGCTGGTCGCCGTGCTGGTCGAGGTCTCGGTGATGCCGTACATCCACCTGGCCGACGGCATCCCCGACATCGTGGCGCCCACGATCGTCGTCATCGCCCTCCTGCGTGGAGCGCTGGTCGGGGCGGTCGCTGGCTTCTCGGCCGGGCTGCTGCTCGAGCTCACCGCGCCGATCGGGACGCTCGGCGTGCTCGCCCTGCTCTACCTCGCCGTTGGTGCCTGGTGCGGGGGGTACTGCGAGCGGGAGGAAGCCTCGAGCCTGCTCGCGCCGCTGGCCCTGACCGTCGTGTCGGCGCTCGCGGTGCAACTCGGGTACCTCGTCTTCCAGCTGCTGCTCGGCCACCACATGCCGGCGTCGGAGTTCGTGGGGCGGATCCTCTTCCCGACCCTCGCGCTGACCGCCCTCCTCAGCCCGCCGGTCCTGCTGGTGGCGCGTCGCCTGCTGGGCGCCCCCCGGGTCGTCGAGCCCTATGCGGTGCGCACGTGAGCACGGTCTTCCGGCCACCGCGCTCATCTCGCGGCGGGCGCGGCCGCACCCGGCCGACGGGGGGCTGGGCCCCCGCCCTCACCCCCAAGACGGCCGTGCGCATCGCCATCCTCGGTGGGATCGCGATGGGCCTGCTCGGCCTGCTCCTGATCCGGCTCTGGTTCCTGCAGGTCATCAACGGCGAGCAGTACGCCGAGCGCGCCGACGGGAACCGCCTGCGGACCGTCATCACCCAGCCGCCGCGCGGCAACATCCTCACGGCCGACGGGGTCGCGCTGGTCAAGAACACCACCGGGCAGAACCTGGTCGCGCGGCCGCGCGAGCTGGCCGGGGAGCGCCGAGGGCAGGTGCTGGCGCGCCTGGCGCCGAAGATCGGCCAGACCGTGCCCGAGCTGATGGCGAAGGTGAAAGCCGGCGACGGCCAGCCGCTGCAGTCGGTGGTGCTCGCCCGCAACATCCCGCCGGTGCTCTATCGCTACCTGGCCGAGCGGCGCCGCGACTTCCCGGGGATCTCCCTCCAGAAGACCTATCTGCGCTCCTACCCCGAGGGGCAGTTGGCCGCTCACCTGCTCGGATCGACCGGGCCGATCTCCGCCGAGAACCTCCGCGACTTCCGGCGAAAGGGCTACGCCGGCGACGAGACCGTGGGCCTCGACGGCGTGGAGAGCCAGTACGAGGCGATCCTGAAGGGCACCCGGGGGCGGTCCGTGGTGGAGGTCGATGCCGCCGGTGAGCCGCAGGGGCGTGAGTTCGTCTCCTCGCGCAGCCCCGTGCCGGGGCGCGACCTGCACCTGTCGATCGACAGCTCCACCCAGCGCGCCCTCGAGGCATCTCTGGCTGAGGCCGCGCGGGTGACCGGCGCCACGGGCGCCGCCGGAGTGGCTCTCGATCCGCGCACCGGGGAGGTGCTCGCGCTCGGGTCGTTCCCCACCTTCTCCCCGCAGGTCTTCGTCACGCGCAAGGAGAAGGACCTGCGGCCGATCTTCACCGACCCGAACCGGCCGATCAACGACCGGGCGATCGGTGGGGTCTATCCGGCCGGGTCCACCTTCAAGCCGATCACGGCCGCGGCGGCGCTGCGCGCGGGAACGCTCACGCCGAGCACCGAGCTCGAGTCGCGCTCCTCGATCGTCCTCCACAAGCAGCGCTTCCAGAACTTCGAGGAGAACGCACACGGGTTCATCACGCTGCCGTACGCGCTGCGGGTCTCGAGCGACACCTACTTCTACCAGGTGGCCGACGAGCTCTGGCGCAAGCAGGACGAGGCGACCAACACCTACCCGCTCCAGAAGGAGGCGCACCGGTTCGGCCTCGGCGACGTCACCGGCGTCGACCTCCCCGGCGAGCTCGCCGCCCTCGTGCCCGACCCCCCGTGGAAGAAGAAGAACTTCGCGGGGCCCGACTACACCGACTTCCAGCGCAGCTGGCTTGCGGGCGACACGATCCAGCTCGGCGTGGGCCAGGGGTACCTGCAGGTGACGCCGCTCCAGATGGCCGTCGCCTACGCCGCGATCGCCGACGGCGGCACCGTCCGCACCCCCACCGTGGGGCTCGAGGTGACCGACCCCAACGGGCGGGTGCAGCAGGAGCTCTCCAAGGGGCGGCCCACCCACCAGCTCGGCATAAAGCCCGACGACCTCGCGGGCGATCAAGCAGGGGCTCTACGACGCCGCCAACGAGGTGCAGGGCACCTCGACGAGCGTGTTCGCCGGCCTTCCCGAGAACAGCAAGGTGGCCGGCAAGACGGGCACGGCCGAGCCCGGAGACGGGAGCGAGGACCACTCGTGGTTCGTCGGGTACGCCCCCTTCGACGAGCCGACCATCGTGGTCTCGATCGTGATCGAGCACGGCGGCACGGGCGCGAACGCGGCGGCCCCCGCCGCCTGCGCGACGATGGCCGCCTACCTCGAGTTCCAGCCCTCCCTCTGCGGCCAGCCGGTGGCGAGCCGTTGACGACCACCCTCGCCACGACGCGCCCTCAGCGCAGCGGCCTCGCCGAGCGCCTGCGCTCGGCGATCCTCGGCCTCGACTGGATCCTCCTCGCCGCGGTGTCCGCCATCAGCGGGTTCAGCGTCTTCGTGGTGGGCAAGGCCACCGAGGGCGACCCCGCGGGTGCGCGCTTCTATCTCGATCGCCAGATCATCTTCATCGCGGCGGGAGCGCTGCTGATGGTGGTCGCGACCCGCCTCAACCTGGATCGCCTGGCCCGTTGGTCGTGGGGGTTGTGGGGGAGTCTGCTCGGCTCGCTGGCGGTCGTCTTCGTGGTGGGAACCGCCGTGAAGGGCTCGAACCGCTGGATCGACATCGGCCCCTTCAACCTGCAGCCCTCGGAGATGGGCAAAGTGGCCATCGCGATCGTTCTGGCGGGCATCGCGATCGATCGCCTCGACGACATCGGATCGCCCCGTTTCACCCTCTTCCTCGTCGCTGTGGCGGCGATCCCCGCGGTCGTGGTGTTCCTGCAGCCGGACCTCGGCACCTCTCTGGTGTACGGCGCGGTGCTGGCCACGGTCCTCTTCCTGGCCGGTGTCCCCTGGTCGCACTTCGCGGTGGCCGGGTCGATCCTGGCGATCCTGATCCTGGCCGTGCTCTGGGTGCTGCCCACGGCAGGGGTCACGGTGCTCCAGGACTACCAGGTACAGCGCCTGACGGCCTTCATCGGCGCCGAGCGCGACTCGAACAGCGCCGGCTATCAGCTGGATCAGAGTAAGACGGCGATCGGATCGGGCGGCGCGGTGGGCAAGGGGCCCGACGGGGCGACCCAATCGACGGGCAACTTCATCCCCGAGCACCACACCGACTTCATCTTCGCCGTGACCGGCGAGATGTTCGGCTTCGCAGGCGCGGGGCTCCTGATCCTGCTCTACGGGCTCGTGCTCTGGAGGGGCCTGAGAACCATGGCGCGGGCATCGAGCCAGGTTGACATGCTCGTGGCCGGAGCGATCGTCGCCATGATCGGCTTCCAGGTGTTCGTTAACATCGGCATGACCGTGGGAATCATGCCGATCACCGGAATCCCGCTGCCGCTCATGAGCTATGGCGGCAGCCATACCCTGACGACCCTCGTGGCGGTGGGCCTGCTGCTCGGCATCTACCAGCGCCGCTCCGCAGTGCCCGGCTAGGGGAGGACGTCATCGGAGCAGTCGGTCTCGCCTCGCGGGGCGCCAAGGTCGCGCGCCCCTTCACGGACGCCGTGCGCGTCGCCGATGCAGCGTCGCAGGAGGGTGGTCACATCGCCCTCATCCCCGGCGATCCCGCGGCCACGCGGCGCGTGCGCGAGATCCTCGGCATCGGCGCGCCGGTGCCCAGCGAGGATGCACTGGCGCTGATGGTGGTGACCGTCTCCACCGATCTCGGCCCGGGCGTGGCCGCTCTGGAGCGGCGCCGCCACTCGGGTGCAGGGGCGCTCGCATTGATCCTCGGCGACGCCGCCGAACGGGCCGACATCGAGCGTCGCCTGCTGGCGGGGCACCGCCTGGAGGCGTCCAACCTCGCCCACGTCCCCGCCCTCGATGCGGCGGGCGAGGAGTTGGTGCTCGATGCGGTGCTCCGGGCGCTCGGCGACGAGGCGGTGGCTGCCGGCCGCCGTACCCCCGGCCTGCGCCCCGCGGTGGGCCGCCGGTTGGTGAACGCGTCGGCGCGCCAGTCGGCCGCCATCGGGGCCCTCCCGCTCCCTGGCGTGGACATGCCGGCGCTCGCGCTCATCCAGGTGCGACTGCTCGCACAGCTTGCCGCACTTCACGACCGTCCCGTCGGGGCCGAGCGGGCGCTCGAGGCGCTCGCCGTCGTGGGAGCGGGTTTCGGCTGGAGGGCGCTCGCTCGTAGCGCCACCGGCTTTGTTCCGGTCGCCGGATGGGCCGTGCGTGGCACGGTCGCCTACGGGGCCACCCGGGCCGTCGGCGAGGCCGCGCTCGCGCGCCTGTCGGCGGGCCATGACCTGATCGAGGGCGCCCCGATCGACAAGGCGCGTCCCGTGATCGACCGAGTCGTCGGCCGCATACGCCGCTGACGGCACCCGCTGAACGGAGTTCGTCCTGAAGAAGCAGATTCTGGTGTCGGTTGACCGCGCTGAGACGCGCGTCGCCATCCTCGAGGATGGCATCACCGCCGAGGCCTACATCGAGCGCCGTGGCCACCGCTCGGTGGTGGGGCACGTGTGGAAGGGCCGTGTCGAGAACGTCCTCGCGGGCATGGAGGCGGCGTTCATCGAGATCGGCCTGGAGAAGAACGGGTTCCTCCACGTGGACGAGGTCGTCGCGATGGGCGTGCCCAAGCGCAAGCGCCAGATCGCCGACCTGCTGAAGCGCGGCGACGAGGTGCTTGTTCAGGCCACCAAGGACCCGATGGGCACGAAGGGCGTCCGCCTGACCATGCAGCTCTCGCTGGCCGGCCGCTTCGTCGTCTTCGTGCCCTTCGGCGAGGGGGTCGGAGTCAGCAAGCGCCTCTCCGACGACGAGCGCACCCGGCTGCGCTCGATCTGCAACGCGCTCCCGATGGAGATCGGCGGGCTCATCGTCCGCACGGCCGCCTCGGGCGCCTCCGCCCGCGAGATCGCCCGCGACCTCGCCTTCCTGAAGCGCCTCTGGCATACGCTCCAGGAGCGGGGCGGCCTGGCCAAGGCGCCGACGCTGCTCTACTCCGAGGCCGACATCTCCCTCAAGATCATCCGCGATCTCCTCAACACCGATGTCGAGGAGGTGCTGGTCGACGACGAGGCCCAGTACGAGCGCATCAACGGCTTCCTGCGCCGCACCTCTCCCGAGATGGCCGATCGGGTACGCCACTGGACCGGCGACAGGCCGCTGTTCGAGGCCCACGGGGCCGAGGCCACGATCCGCTCCACCATGGAGCGGCGCGTTCCGCTGCCCTCGGGCGGCTATCTCGTGATCGACGACACCGAGGCCATGACGGTCATCGACGTCAACTCCGGCCGCAACGTGGGCAAGGGTGGCAGCCGGCTCGAGGACACCATCACCAAGACCAATCTCGAGGCCGCCACCGAGGTGGTGCGCCAGCTGCGGCTGCGCGACATCGGCGGCATCATCATCATCGACTTCATCGATATGGACGACGAGCGCAACCGCAAGGCTGTGAAGGCGGCCCTGCACTCGGCGCTCGCCAAGGACCGCACCCGCACCTTCGTCACGGAGATCTCGCAGCTCGGGCTGGTTGAGATGACGCGTCAGAACATCTCCGACGGGCCGCGGGAGATCATGACCGAGGTCTGCCCCACCTGCGCAGGGGTGGGCGTGGTGCCGAGCGACGAGACCCACGCGATCACGATCGAGCGCGAGCTGCGCCTGGAGCTCGCCGACGGCACCGCCGAGAGCGTCGTCGTGGCCGTCAACCCCCGTATCGCAGAGGTGATGGCGGGCGAGGAGGGCGCGCGCCTCGCCGATCTGAAGGCCGGTATCGGCGCGCAGATCAGCCTCGACGCCGATGCCTCGATCGCACCCGAGGCCTTCCGCGTGCGGGCTGAGGGTGAGTCCACGAGCCCGGCCTCCACCGGCAGGTCGTCGGGGTCGGGCCGCGCCCCCACCAACCGCCGTAGGGCGGCCTCCCGCTCCTCGACGTAGCCCCGCGGTCCACCCATCGCCCTTCGATGCGGTGGGTGGACCGCCGGTCCGCGTGGTGCACGATGATCAGCGCAGGCGCGCTCGCATCCAGAGGAAGCCGTAGAGCGGGTGCGCCACCAGGCCGGTCACGCGGCGAGAGGTGATATCGGTGCGGATGCTGTTCGCGAACGGGGCCCAGGGCGCGCGCGCCGCCACGGCCCGGTCCACCGTGCGCCAGGCCGCGGCGCGCCGTGCCGGCTCCCAGATGGCGGCGGCGCGGTCGATGAGCGCGTTCACCTGCCGGTCGTCCAGCATCGAGTAGTTGAGGTTCGCGCCGTCCCGGACCGCCGAGCCCGCGAGCAGCAGCGGAAACCAGTCGGCGGCGTCGGGATAGTCCTGCTGCCAGCGCGCGTATCCGATCTGCGAGGGGGCGTCCGGGTCGGCCAGGGCCGCCAGCATGCCCGAGCGCGTCCACAGGCGTGGCGACGCGCGCAGGCCGATGCGGTCGAGCGTGCGCTCCAGCAGACGGGTGGCGCTCGGCGACGGGTCGGCGCTCGGGGCCCAGATGCTCACCTCTGCGCCGCGCGCCCCCGCGCGCTCCACCAGCGCGCGCGCTCTGGCGATGTCCGGGGCCGGGGAGGGATCGATCCGCCTGCGGCCGGGCACGCCGGGGGGGAGCACCTGTGCCGTTGGCACCGCCGCTCCGGCGAAGGTCCGCGCCATCGCGGTGCGGTCGATCGCGATGTTCACGGCGCGGCGCACTCGGATGTCGTCGAAGGGCGGCCGGGTGGTGTTCATGAAGAAGTAGTAGGTCGCGCCCTCGGTGTGCCGCCACACCCGGCCGCCCGGCGCCGCCGACGCGGCCCGCACCTGGGCGGGTGAGGGACGGGCTTGGATGTAGTCGGCCCTCCCGCCGGTCACGCGGGCCAGCGCGTCGTCGGCTCCGACGCCCAGATCGACCCGGATCGCCGTGGGTCCGGCCCGGCGCGGACCCGCCGCACCGGGCGCGTAGGCCCGGTTGCGCACCAGGTCGATCCTCGCGCCGGGCGCGTAGGCGGCGATCCGGTAGGGGCCGGCCGAGGCGACGGTGGCCTCGCTCTGGTCGGTGGCGGGCGTGCCCTTCGGGAGCACGAAGGCGAAGGGCAACGCGAGGACCGGGAGGATCGATGGATCCGCGCGGGTGAGGGTGATCCGCACCGTGCCGGTGTCGTCGCGGGCGGTGACCCCCGCGATCCCCGCCGCCGTGGGCGCGGTCTCGAACGCCGTGGCCCCGCGGATCGAGCGGTAGAGGCCGCGCCCCGGAGAGCCTGCCAGGAAGATGCGCTCGAGGCTCGCCTTGACGTCGCTCGCGCGCACCGGCCTGTTGGCCGGCGGGCCGAAGCGGGCCCCGTTGCGCAGCCTGAACGTGAGCCGCCTCCCGCCGGCGGAGATGCGTGGCAGGGACGCCGCCAGGGCGGGCGCCACGCGGGAGCCGGCGGCCCCCGCGCTCCGGCGGAAGGCCACCAGCCCCTCGCCCGCGTTCACCAGCACCTGCCAGCTCTCGGGCGCGTAGGCGAGCGCCGGGTCGAGGCTGTCGGGGTCGCTCTCGCCGGCCACGACCAGGGTCGCGGCGGCCCCGGCGCCGGGGATCGCGCCCATCAGGGCGGCGGCGATCGCGATCACGGGTCGGTGGCCGATGCTCACGAGACGCCTTGTACACCTCCGCCCACCAGGGGTCGACCATCTTGGTGCGGCGCTCGCGTCCGATGCGCCGGCCATTGGCGATGGTGCCCCATGACCGCTAACATCCGCCGTCGCCTATCAATCGGCCAGGGCAGGAAACGTGCCGGACTACGCAGTGATCGCCCTCGGGGGCAAGCAGTATCGTGTTCGCGAGGGCGAGCGCCTTCTCGTCGATCGCCTCCAGCACGACGAGGGCGCCAGCTTCGAGCCGCGCGTCCTCGCGACCGGCGACGGTGAGGGCATCGCCGACGGTGGCGCCGTCACCGCGACGGTCGAGGAGCATCTGCTCGGCAAGAAGATCCTCGTCTTCACCTACAAGCCGAAGCGCAACTCGCGCAAGCGCCGCGGACACCGTTCGCGGCTGTCGCGCGTCCGCATCGAGTCCATCACCACCGGCTGAGCGAGTAGGAGTCCGCAATGGCGCATAAGAAGGGTGGCGGCTCCAGCCGCAACGGTCGTGACTCCAAGCCGAAGATGCTGGGCGTCAAGGCGTTCGGCGGCCAGCTGGTCCCGGCCGGCACGATCATCGTCCGCCAGCGGGGCACGCGCTTCCGTCCGGCCACCGGCACCGGCATCGGGCGCGATCACACGATCTTCGCCACGGTTACGGGCCGCATCGAGTTCACCACCGGCCGCAAGGGGCGTCGTATCTTCGTGCACCCCGAGGAGCCGGCGCCGGTCTGACCGGCGCCGTCTGAGGGGCCATGCCCTTCACCGATAGAGCGCAGATCAACGTCGAGGGTGGAACCGGCGGCATGGGGTGCATGTCGTTCCGCCGCGAGCCCAAGATCCCGCGCGGCGGACCCGACGGCGGCAACGGCGGCCGGGGCGGACGCGTGCTGCTGGTGGCCGACGAGCAGGTGACCGACCTCTCGCGCTTCCGCCACGCGGTGCACCATCGTGCGCCGAGCGGCGGCCACGGCCAGGGGAAGTCGCGGCATGGGCATGCCGGCGCCGACCTGGTGGTGGCGGTTCCTCCGGGCACGCGCGTCAGCCGCGACGGCCACGTCATCGCGGAGCTCGTCGACGCCGGCGACAGCGTGCCGGTGGCGCGAGGCGGCAACGGCGGCGTGGGCAACAAGGCCTTCAAGTCGTCCACCAACCAGGCTCCTCGCACCACGGTGCCCGGTGCGCCCGGCGAGGAGGCCTGGCTCACCCTCGAGCTGCGCCTGGCGGTCGACGTCGCTCTGGTGGGCCTGCCCAACTCCGGCAAGAGCGCGCTGTTGGCTGCGCTGACGGGGGCGGCCGCCGTCGTGGCTCCCTATCCCCACTCGACGCTCGACCCGGCTTTCGGCCCGCTGGAGGACTCCGACGGCAACCTCTTCCTGGTCGTCGACCTGCCGGGCCTCGCGGCCGACGGATCGCCGCGCCGCGACGGGCACCTCGAGCAGCTCGAGCGCGCGCGAGTGGTGGTCCACTGCCTGGACGCGGCCGACCCCGAGCCCGCGGCCGAGCGCCTCGCCCGCGCGCGTGAGGGCCTCGAGCCCTTCCTGCCCCAGTCGGTCACCCAGATCGTGGTCGCGACCCACGCCGACGGTGCCCTCGAGCCCGTGCTCGAGGCCGACTTCGCGGTCGATTCGGAGACCGGGACCGGTGTCGAGGATCTGCGCGCGGGGCTGCTCTCCGCCCTCGCGGCCGCGGTTCGCTGACGTGGCCTTCGTGGTCGTGAAGCTCGGCTCCTCCACCCTGGTGGCCCCCGACGGGCAGCTGCGCGACGAGGTTCTCGAGGCGCGCGTGCGCGACCTGGTGAAGGTGCTGCGCCAGGGCCATCGGCCGGTGCTCGTGACCAGCGGCGCCATCGCGTGCGGTCTGGGCCGCCTCGGCATCGGGGAGCGCCCCAGCGCGCTCCCCGACCTGCAGGCCGCATCGGCGGTCGGGCAGGGGGTGCTGTTCCAGCGCTACAGCGCCGCGTTCGAGCGCCACGGTGTGGTGCCCGCCCAGGTGCTGCTGACCTCGGGCGACCTGGCGGGCCGTGCGTCCTACCTGAACGCCCGCAACACGCTTCTGCGGCTCACCGAGCTCGGGGCGGTGCCGGTGATCAACGAGAACGACACCACCGCCACCGACGAGGTCACCTTCGGCGACAACGACGTGCTCGCGGCCCAGGTGGCCATCCTGCTCGGCGCTCGCTGGCTGCTGCTGCTCACCGACCGCGAGGGCCTCTACGCGCGCGGCCCCGGCGGGCCCGAACTGCTCGGCGACGTGCCGGCGGGAACGCCCCCCGCGTCGCTCGCGCTCGCGCAGATGGGGGGCTCCGGCCGGGGGCGCGGCGGCATCGCCAGCAAGATCGCCTCCGCCAGCATGGCGACCGGGGGAGGGGTGACCTGCGTCATCGCCTCGGGCTCGGCCGAGGGCGTGATCCCGGCGGTCGCCTCGGGGCGGCACGTGGGCACGCGCTTCAGTCCGACCGCCCGTCGCGAGCCGGCGTTCAAGCTCTGGCTGCGTCATGCCAAGCCCACGCTCGGCCGCGTGGTGATCGATGCGGGCGCCGCGGCGGCGCTGCGCGAGCGCGGCACGTCCCTCCTCGCCGTCGGGGTGCTCTCCACCGAGGGCGGGTTCCAGGCCGGCGACGCGGTCGAGGTGGTCAGCGGCGCGGGTAGGGAGCTGGTCGGCAAGGGCATCTCCGCGATGTCCTCCGATGAGGTCCGGATGATCGCCGGCCTGAAGTCCGACGCCGTGCGCGAACGCCTCCCCGAGGCGGCTCCGCAGGTGATCCACCGCGACGACTTCGTCCTGGCCGAACCCCGGACCGGAGACGAACCCGCTGCCGAGCATGGTTCAATGGGCCCGCCGTGACCCATCTCGAACGCGTCGTCTCCCAAGTGCAGGCCGCGAGCCGTGCCCTTGCGCGCCTGCCCGGCGGTCAGCGCAACGCCGCGCTCGCCGAGATGGCCGAGGCGCTGGAGCGCCGGTCCGGCGAGATCCTGCGCGAGAACGCCCTCGATATCGAGTCGGCCCGGCGGGCGCACACGGCCGACCCCCTCATCGATCGCCTCCTGCTCGACGAGGACAGGGTAGGCGACATGGCCGAGGGCGTGCGCGCCGTGGCCGCGCTGCCCGATCCGGTCGGGTTGGTCGACGAGGGCCGGCGCCTGCCCAACGGGTTGGAGATCGTCCGCCGCCGCGTGCCGCTCGGAGTGGTGGCGGTCATCTACGAGGGCCGCCCCAACGTCACCGCCGATGCCGCCGCCCTCTGCCTGAAGAGCGGCAACGCCGTGATCCTGAGGGGCAGCAGCCTCGCCGTCCGCTCGAACACGATCATCGCCGAGGTCCTGACCGGGGCACTGCTCGAGGCGGGCGTCCCACGCTGGTGCCTTGCCCTCCTGGGGGCGGATCGTCAGGAGCTGCGCCAGCTCGTTCAGATGGAGGGGGCGCTGGACCTGGTCATCCCGCGCGGCGGCGAGGAGCTGAAGTCGTTCCTGAAGGAGCACTCGCGGGTGCCGGTGATCTATGCCGCCTCGGGCAACAACCACGTCTACGTGCACTCCGACGCCGACCCCGACATGGCCGTGAGCATCGCCATGAACGCCAAGGTGCAGCGGCCGGGTGTCTGCAACGCCGCCGAGACCCTCCTCGTGCACCGCGACATCGCTCCCACGGTGCTGTCGCGGTCGGTCGAGGAGCTCCTTGGGGCCGGCGTCGAGCTGCGCGTGGACCGCGCCGGCCTCGACATGCTCGGCGAGCGCGGCCAGGGCCTCGCCGAGGCGAGCGACGACGACTACGCCACCGAGTTCCTCGACCTCATCATGGCGGTGCGGGTCGTGGATTCGCTGGACCAGGCGATCGAGCACATCGACCGCTACGGCTCGGGCCACAGCGAGGCGATCGTCACCGAGTCGCTCGAGGCCAGCCGCCGTTTCCAGGAGTCCGTGGATGCCGCGGTGGTCTACGTCAACGCATCGACGCGCTTCACCGACGGAGGCCAGTTCGGCATGGGCGCCGAGATCGGCATCTCCACCCAGAAGCTCCACGCGCGGGGGCCGATCGGCCTGGCGGAGCTCACCACCTACACGTATCTCGTCACCGGTCACGGGCACCTCCGCTAACCAGGAGCCCGGCGACGGCTCACCGCGGCGGGTGGGCGTGCTCGGGGGCACCTTCGATCCACCGCACATCGGCCACCTCGTCGTGGCCTGCGAGGCGCTCTGGCAGCTCGGGCTCGACGAGGTGCGCCTCGTGCCCGCCGGCCGGCCGCCGCACAAGGACGATCCGGCCATCGCGCCCGCCGAGCGCCGCGCCGCCTGGCTCGAGCGCGCGGTCGCCGACCACCCCGGCCTCGTCGTGTCGCACATCGAGGTCCACCGCGACGGGCCGAGCTACACCGCCGACACCCTCGAGGCGATGGCCGCCGCCGAGCCCGGCGTCGACGCTCTGGTTCATCCTCGGCGCCGACCAACTCGCCGAGTTCCCCGCGTGGCACGCGACCGATCGGATCCTGGCCGCCGCCCGCCTGGCCGTGGTGGCCCGAGGGGACGTCGCCCAGCGCGATCTCGACGCGCTCGCCGAGGCCGTCGCGCCCGACCGCGCGGACATCGTGGCCGTGCCCGGAATCGGCATCTCCTCGAGCATGATCCGCGAGCGGATCGCCGCCGGCCGCCCCGTGGGCCACCTCCTGCCGCCCGAGGTCGCCCAGGCGCTGGTCGAGGAGGGTCTGGTACCCTCGCCCGCATCGTCTCGGAGGAAACCCAAGAAAGCGCGCTCACCACGTCGCTCGATCTGACCCTGGCAGCCGCGTCGCACGCGGACGCCAAGAATGCCAGGGACATCGTGATCCTCGACATGCGCGGCCTCGTCGACCTACACCGACTACATCGTCGTGTGCACCGGCCAGACGCCGCGCCAGACGAAGGCGATCGCCGACGAGGTCCGCCTGCAGATGAAGAACGAGCACGGCATGGTCGCCCGCAAGGTGGAGGGCGCCAAGGAGGGCGACTGGATCCTCATCGACCTGCTCGACGTGGTCGTCCACGTCTTCACCCCCGAGGCCCGCGACTTCTACCGTCTCGACCGCCTCTGGCGCGACGCCCCCCGCGAGACCTACGTGGCAGAGGCCTCCTAGGCCCACGGCGCGCGCGGTCGCTTTCTCCTTGCGCGAGGCTTCCCTATGATTCGCCCCACGGGGGATTAGCTCAGCTGGGAGAGCGCTACGCTGGCAGCGTAGAGGTCACCGGTTCGATCCCGGTATCCTCCACTCTCGTCAACCCGAACCGACTAGGCGTCGGCTCCTTCGACAAGGCCCTCGGCCCTGTCCCCGACCAAGGTCCCTTGGACTCCATCAGCGAATCCGCGGCGCCGGTCCCTGGTGTCGGCTCGTCGGCGGCTGTCCCTCCGGTCGATCCTCGGCTCTCCTTGTAGCTCCTCCCAGAGACGCGGCCAGGTCGCTTGGGAGGGGAAGTCCTTCGCGCGCTCGGAGCGTTACGCCGGAGTTTTCTGGCGAACCCCCGGGGTTTGGGTTGCGTTTGTGGACTCACCCGAAAGTGGAACGATGTCGTGGGGTGAGGACCATCAGTGACGATTGCGGCGCATCTACACCGTGTGGAAACAAGCCCCTGAATCGACTCGTCCTGAGAGGAACTCCGAGACGGGGGGCGAAATCGATGTCCTGGCGCGGGGAGCCTGTCGACGGGTCGCATTGCTGGTCCCGCGGTATGGGTCTTGCAAGAAGTGTGTGGTGGGCTCGGGCGTTTGCGAAACCCGTGCTATCACTCGCCTACCACGCGTTAAACCGTAAGCGATAGAGCGATGACGGGGGCTGGGGTGTCCGAACCGAACGAGGCCGAGAACCGCCGTATCATCGCGGCGCGCCAGCGGCGCATGGCCATCCAGATGAGCCGTGCCGGGGAGTCGATGGAGGCGATCGCCGCCCGCCTGGGGGTCACGCGCGGCGCGGCCCGCAAGATGGTGACCCGCGAGGCCAAGGAGTTCGCCGACCACACCCAGACCGACGACCGGCGCATGGTCCACGTGGAGGCGCTGATGGAGCTGTGGCGGGTGCTCTACACCCCCGCCTGCGCCGGCGACCTCGCCAACGTCGACCGCTTCCTCAAGGTGGAGGAGCGCCTCTCACGGCTGCTGGCCCTCGACCTCGCGGATCTCTATGCCTCGGGGGCGGCCATCCGCCCCGACGGTGCCGTGCCCGGCCCGAACGAGATCACCCCCTCGGCGATGGCCAACGGCACCCCCGAGCATGCCGAGCGCGTCGAGAGGTTCGCCCGCAGCACCTCGTAGCGCGCCGCTACCGCTAGGAGCGGGTGCGGATGAAGGCCGTCAGCCCGTAAGAGGTGACCGGCACCATGCCCAGCTGGCGGTAGAAGCCCTCGGCGCCCCGCTCGGCCACGAGCACCTGGTGGTGGAAGGTGTCCATCGGGTAGTGCTCGAGGATCGACTCGGCCAGCGTGCGGCCGATGCCCTGGCGCTGGCGGTCGGGGCTCACGAGGATGTCGGCGATGTAGACGGCGAAGGCCTCGTCCGACATCGCGCGGGCGAAGCCGACGACCCGATCCTCCTCCATCGCCACGACGGCGAAGGAGGAGCGCTCGATGGCGGTGCGAAGGCGGGCGGGATCGCCCGCGTGGGTCCAGTCGTGCGCCTGGTAGAGCCCGATGATGCCGAGGAAGTGCTCGGCGACGTCGGCCTCCCGGATCAGCACGGGCGGGCGTGTGGTGGCCATGAGGCAGACTAACCCGTATGCGATACTCGCGCCGATGTCGGCGCCTGCGCGAATCCTGCCGGAACGTTACGACCCGGTGCCCGTCGAGTCGAAGTGGCAGGAGGTCTGGGAGCGCGAGAACGCCTTCGGCGCGGAGCCGGTCGCCCGCGACGGCGAGGGCGGGCCGCTGCCCGATCGCCCGAAGTCCTACGTGCTGGAGATGCTGCCCTACCCCTCGGGCGAGATCCACATGGGGCACGTCAAGAACTACACGATGGGCGACGTGGTCGCGCACCAACGGCGGCGCTCGGGCGCGGCCGTGTTCCACCCGATGGGGTACGACTCGTTCGGCCTGCCCGCCGAGAACGCCGCCATCCGCACAGGAGAGCCGCCGGCCACGGTGACCGCGCGCAACATCGCGCGCATCCGGGGGCAGCTCAAGGGGCTGGGCTTCGCCATCGACTGGAACACCGAGATCGCCACGAGCGACCCCGAGTACTACCGCTGGACGCAGTGGCTCTTCCTGCGCTTCTTCGAGCGAGGCCTGGCCGAGCGCCGCGAGGCCGCGGTCAACTGGTGCCCCAACGATCAGACCGTGCTCGCCAACGAGCAGGTGGTCGACGGCCGCTGCGAGCGCTGCGGCGCGGAGGTGGAGCTGCGCCAGCTCACCCAGTGGTTCCTGCGCATCACCGACTACGCCCAGCGCCTGCTCGACGACATGTCCGAGCTGGTCGATTGGCCCGAGCGCGTGCTCACGATGCAGCGCAACTGGATCGGCCGCTCCGAGGGGGCCCGGGTGGCCTTCGCGCTGGAGGACGGCTCGCAGGAGATCCCCGTATTCACGACCCGACCGGACACCCTCTTCGGGGCGACCTTCTTCATCCTCGCGCCGGAGCACCCGCTGGTGGGGCAGCTGGTCGCCGGGCGGCCCGAGGAGGCCGCCGTGCGCGAGTACGCCGCGGCCGCCGCCCGCGCCTCGGCGGCGGACCGCGGCGATGCCGACCGGCCGAAGACGGGGGTGCCCACCGGGCGGAGCGTCATCAACCCGATCAACGGCGAGGCGATCCCGGTGTGGGTGGCCGACTACGTCCTGATGGACTACGGCACCGGGGCGATCATGGCCGTGCCCGGTCACGACGCGCGCGACTTCGCCTTCGCCACGGCGCACGGCCTGCCGGTGCGCCGGGTGATCGCCGCCGAGGGCGAGGCGCCCGACGCCCCCCTCGAGGAGGCCTACTCCGGCCCGGGGCGGATGGTCGGCTCCGCCTTCCTCGACGGCCTGGACTCGCGGGAGGCGATCGCCGCGGCGGCCGCCTGGCTCTCGGAGAACGGCCGGGGCGAGGCCACCGTCGGCTATCGCCTGCGCGACTGGCTGATCTCGCGCCAGCGCTACTGGGGCGCGCCGATCCCGATCATCCACTGCCCCGCGTGCGGCCCGGTGCCGGTGCCCGAGGACCAGCTGCCCGTGGTGCTCCCCGCCGTCGACGACTACGCTCCCCAGGGCCGGAGCCCGCTGGCCTCCGACGCGTCGTTCGTCAACGTCGATTGCCCGTCGTGCGGTGGCGCCGCCGAGCGCGAGACCGACACGATGGACACGTTCGTCGACTCGTCGTGGTACTTCCTGCGCTACACCTCGCCCCACCTGACGAGCGCCCCCTTCGACCGCGCCACGGCCGACTACTGGATGCCGGTCGACCAGTACATCGGCGGGCGTCGAGCACGCCGTGCTGCACCTGCTCTACGCGCGCTTCTTCACGAAGGTGCTGCACGACGCCGGCCTGATCGGCGTGCGCGAGCCGTTCGCACGCCTCTTCACCCAGGGGATGATCTATCGCGACGGCGCGAAGATGAGCAAGAGCAAGGGCAACGTGGTGGCGCCCGACGAGATCGTGGGGCGCTACGGCGCCGACACGCTGCGCCTCTACGTGCTGTTCATGGGCCCCGCGGCCGACGACATCGAGTGGAGCGATCGCGGGGTGGAGGGCCAGCGGCGCTTCATCGACCGACTGTGGCGGCTGGTCGGCGGCCTCGAGGCGGGCGGGCTGAGTGCGCTGCCCGCCCGCGCGGCGCTCGACGACGATCCCGCGGCGCTCGAGCTCGTGCGCAAGACGGAGGGCACGATCGCAAAGGTCAGCGACGACATCTCCGAGCGCTTCTCCTTCCACACGGCGATCTCGGCCATCCAGGAGTTGGTCAACCTGGGCACCAAGGGCGTCTCGGAGGGGACGCTCGATGGGGTCTCGGGTCGCGCCGCCCTGCGCTACGCCGCCCAGACCGCGGTGTCGCTGCTCTTCCCGTTCGCCCCCCATGTCACCAGCGAGATGTGGGAGGCGCTCGGGGGAGATGATCTCTGGCGCGCCCCCTGGCCGGCGGCCGATCCCTCCTTGCTGGAGCGCGAGTCCGTGACCATCGTGGTGCAGGTCAACGGCAAGCTGCGCGAGCGGACAGAGGTCGCGGTGGCCACATCCGATGCCGACCTGCTCGCGATGGTGCGGGTCCTGCCCCGGATCGCGGAGGAGATCGCCGGCAAGACCGTGGTGCGAGAGGTCGTGGTGCCCGGGCGATTGGTCAATCTCGTCGTGAAGTAGGCACATCCGGGTCGCCGGGCGTGCGTCCGGCGCGCCTAGCCTGGGCTGCATGGATCGACTGCTTCCCTGGCTGCGCCGCTCGGGTTGGGCCTACATCGCCGCGGCGGCCGTGCTGGCGCTGGCGGCCTGGCGACTCGCTCCGGCGGCAGGCGGGGGTGGAGGGCAGCCGTCGGCGGCGGTCTCCGGCACCGGAACCGGCACCGTCTCGGTCGAGTCGTCGCCCGGGCCGCGGGGCCTGGTGCATGTCGCCGGGGCCGTGCGCCGTCCCGGCGTGTATCCGATCGCACCCGGTGCGCGGGTGATCGCCGTGATCCGGCGCGCCGGGGGCCCCACCCGCCGGGCCGACATGTCGGCGCTCAACCTCGCCGCGACCCTCCAGGACGGCCAGCAGGTACTCGTCCCCACGCGGATGCCCGCCGGGGCCTCCGGTGGGACGGCCTCCGCCGGCTCCGGCGGGGGTCCGGTCAGCCTCTCATCGGCCGACGAGGCGGCCCTCGACGCCCTGGACGGAATAGGTCCGACGCTCGCCGGCCGCATCGTCGAGTGGCGCAGGGCTCATGGTGGCTTCGCATCGGTCGATCAGCTCCTCGAGGTGCCGGGTATCGGGCCGACTCGACTCGAGGCGCTCCGGTCGCAGGTCGTGCCCTGAGGTGGGCCGGGTCGCGGCTCGGTCGTCTATCCTGCGAAGGGCATCGGCGGACACGGTAGCCTCGGACGAGGCCCAGAGGGGGAGCAGGACTGAACAAGTTCCTGAAGAGCGCGGCGTTTCCGATCCTCATCGTGATCCTGCTGGTGTTCGTGGCCCAGCGGCTGGTGGTGTCGAGCGAGCCGTCCGCCCCCGCGCCGACCTTCAGCCAGTTCGTGCAGGACATCGGCGCCAACAAGGTCGCCAAGGTCACGATCGAGGTGGAGAGCCAGGAGGCGAAGGTCCTCAACAGGGACAAGACCTCCTACACCACCGGCTACCCGCAGGACTACTCGCCGACCCTGGTGGGCCTGCTCGATGCCAACGACGTGCCCTTCGAAGTGAAGGGCATCCCCAGCTCGCCGTGGTGGTCCTCCCTGATCTGGCTGGCCCCCTTCATCCTCTTCATCGGGTTCTGGATCTTCCTGATGAACCGCATGCAGGGGGGAGGGTCCAAGGTGATGAGCTTCGGCAAGAGCCGGGCCAAGCGGATGGCCGTCGATGCCCCCAAGATCACCTTCCGCGATGTCGCCGGGGCCGAGGAGGCGGTCGAGGAGCTGCACGAGATCAAGGAGTTCCTCGAGAACCCCAAGAAGTTCCAGGCCCTCGGGGCGCGCATCCCCAAGGGCGTGCTCCTGTTCGGGCCGCCGGGAACCGGCAAGACGCTGCTCGCGCGGGCGGTCGCCGGCGAGGCCGGGGTGCCGTTCTTCTCGATCTCCGGCTCCGACTTCGTGGAGATGTTCGTGGGCGTGGGCGCCAGCCGGGTGCGCGACCTGTTCGAGCAGGCCAAGCAGTCGAGCCCGTGCATCATCTTCATGGACGAGATCGACGCGGTCGGCCGCCACCGCGGGGCGGGCCTGGGCGGTGGCCACGACGAGCGCGAGCAGACCCTCAACCAGCTGCTGGTCGAGATGGACGGCTTCGAGGCCAAGGACAACATCATCCTGATCGCGGCCACCAACCGCCCCGACATCCTCGACCCGGCCCTCTTGCGCCCGGGGCGCTTCGACCGCCAGATCATGGTCGATCGCCCCGACCGCGACGGCCGCGCCCAGATCCTGCGCGTCCACACCAAGGGCAAGCCGATCGCCAAGTCGATCGACCTGGGCGTGCTGGCCGGCCAGACCCCCGGCTTCACCGGGGCCGACCTGGCCAACCTGGTCAACGAGGCGGCCCTCTTGGCCGCCCGCAAGGGCAAGCGCGTGATCGAGCAGACCGAGCTCGAGGAGGGGATCATGCGCGTGATCGCCGGCCCCGAGAAGAAGAGCCGCATCCTCTCCGAGAAGGAGCGGGTGGTGACCGCCTACCACGAGATGGGCCACGCCCTGGTGGGCCACTTCCTGCCCGACGCCGACCCGGTCCACAAGATCAGCGTGGTCTCGCGCGGCCAGGCGCTCGGCTACACGATCTCGATGCCGACCGAGGACAAGTTCCTCACCACCCGCGCCCAGCTCGAGGACCAGATGGCGATGACCCTGGGCGGGCGCGCCGCCGAGGAGCTGGTCTTCTCGGAGATCACCACCGGCGCCGCCAACGACCTGGAGAAGGTCACCTCCACCGCCAAGCAGATGACGATGCGCTTTGGCATGTCCGAGAAGCTCGGCCCGCGGGTGCTCGGCCACAACCACGGCGCCCCCTTCCTCGGGCGCGACATGCACTCTGAGCCCGACTACTCCGACGACCTGGCGCGCACGATCGACTCCGAGATCCGGCGCATCATCGAGGAGGCCCACCAGCGCGCCCGCGACATCCTCACCGAGCACCGCCGGGCGCTCGAGGACCTCTCCCAGGTGCTCCTGCGCCGCGAGACGATCGAGCGCGACGAGTTCCTTGGCCTGCTCGAGGGCGAGCCCGAAGAGCTGGTCTTCGCCGAGCGCGATGCCAAGGCCGCCCGCGCCGCCGCCGAGATCGAGCGCGACGACGACGCCGACCCCGCCAAGCCCAAGCGCAGCCTGCCCTACCCGAGCGCCAAGGAGCCCCTGCCCGAGGGCTGACCGGCGGTGGTGGACCGACCGCCTCCTCCGGGAGCCGCGGTGGGGCTCTCCGTGGCCGGATGACTAACCGAATGGGGGAAGTCACCTCCGCCTGCGCCATCGTATAAAAGCGCAGAAACTATCGGCGGAGGGTCGGTGATCCCGAATCGAGGGGCGGCGAAGTTCGCGTACGCGGACCCGCGCTCGTCCGGTTCCGATGCCCGGACCGAGGCGATCCGAGGGGGCGTGCGTGGAGCAGGCGAGCGTGTCGGTGCGTGTCAACGAGCCGGGGTCCGGGCTGTCGCGGGCGCAGCTTCTGCGTCGCGGAGGGACCGCAGGCGCGCTGATCTGCGTGGGAGGCGTCTCGATCGCCGGGCTCGTGTCCGGTGCGAGGTCGGCCGGGGGAGAGGGCAATGACGAGGACATCCTGCGTTTTGCACTGCAACTCGAGCACCTCCAGGCCGCCTTCTACGGCCAGGCGGCGACCGCGACCGGGCTCGACGACGACGTGCGCGCATTCGCATCGGCGGCCGCCGGCCACGAGCAGGAGCACATCGCCGTGTTGAGCGCCCTGCTCGGCGATGCGGCCGAGGGGCCGCCGACCTTCGACTTCGGAGAGGCCACCACGAATCAGCCTGCGTTCCTGCGGGCGGCCGTGGTGCTCGAGGATCTCGGCGTGGACGCCTACAACGGGCAGGCGGCCAATCTCAGCACCACCGCCCTCGTGCAGACGGCTCGGATCGTCTCGGTGGACGCGCGACACGCGGCGTGGGTGCGTTCGCTGGCGGGCGACGTACCGGCGCCCGAGCCGGTGAACCCGGGCCGTCGGTCGAAGGCCGTGATGGCCGACGTCGACCGCCTCGGATTCATCCAGGGAATCGGGTAGAGATGCCGACGACCGACCCATCCGGCCAGAGCGCGATTCCTCCCGTGGCCGCCGAGCTCTCGCTGTTGGATCCGACCGGCGCCATCGCCGAGACGGCCGAACGCGCCCGATCGGTCACCAGACGGACGCTTATCGCGGGCGGAGTCGCCCTCGGCGCCACCCTCCTCGCGGCGCCCGGAGGGCTCGCCAAGAACGGCGATACCGCGGTGCTGAACTTCGCCCTCACGCTCGAGTACTTCCAGGCGGCCTTCTACTCGGAAGCGGAGCGGCGCGGCGCCCTCTCCGGGCAGAACGCGCAGGCCGCGAAGCTGATCGGCTCGGTCGAGCGGGCGCACGTCAAGGCCCTCAAGGGCCTGCTCGGCCGTGATGCCGTGGCGCGGCCCTTCTTCGACTTCCAGGGCACCACCGAGGACGACGCCGCCTTCGTCAAGACCGCGGTCGGTTTCGAGGACTTCTCCGCCGCGGCGTATCAGGGCGCGCTCGGCCTGCTCAACCAGCCGCAGGTGATCTCCGGGGCGGCATCGATCCACACGGTCGAGGCGCGCCACGCCGCCTGGCTCCGCTTCCTGCAGGGGGCCTCGCCCGCCGCCCGCGGCCTCGACGACCCGATCGACCACGGCGAGGCGATGCGCCTGGTGGCGTCCACCGGGTTCGTGAAGGCCAGGCCGCGAATGGAGAGCCACTCCGCCCCCGCGTTCGCGGGCTGAGCCCATGTCGAGGCGGCGCCGCGGGCGCAGGATCCTGTTCTGGACCCTCTTGGGCGGGGCGTTCTTCCTGCTCTGGCGGTTGTCGCGCACCTCGGCTCCCCGCATGGAGGAACCGGCCGCCCCGGCTCCGCCGCCGCCGGAGCCGGTGGCTGCCCGCGTCGTCGGTCCCCTCGCGTCGCCGCGCAGGGCGCCCGTGGGCGCGCGACCCGTCGTGGTGTTCGCCGTGGCCCTGGCGATGCTCGTCATGGGCGTGGCGGCGGCGCTCGGGGTGCACCAGGGCGTCGGCCCGTCCGCCTCGCGCACCGTGGCGGATCTCCCCGAACCGGTCGCGGGCAGCCTCGGGGTGGGCGAGCCGATGGCCCTCGGCTCGGCGGTCGTCTGGGCCCCCGTGCGCCACACCACCCAGGTCACCTCGGGCCCGAGCCGGTCCGCGCGGATCGTCGCCCGCCTCCCCGCGCGCACCCCGGAGGGCACCCCGAACCTCGTGTTGGTGACCGACGCGGTCGCCGCCGAGGACGGCGGCGGGCTCTGGGTGCGCGTGAACATGGCCGGGCGCTCGGGAACCACCTCGGGGTGGGTCCAACGCGACACCCTGGGCGGCTACACGGCGGTGGAGGCGCGGCTCACCGTGGATCTCTCTCGCCGCACGCTCACGTTGGCGCGCCGCGGACGCGAGGTGTTCCGGGCGCCGGTCGGTGTGGGCAAGCCCGGCGCGCCGACGCCGACCGGCGAGTTCTTCATCCGCAACAAGCTCAGCCGCTACCGCAGCGCCTTCTATGGCCCGCTGGCCTTCGGGACGAGCGCCCGCTCGTCGCTCACGGACTGGCCGGCTGGGGGATTCGTCGGCATCCATGGCACCAACCGGCCCGGCCGGATACCCGGGGCGGTGTCGCACGGATGCATACGTCTGCGCAACGAGGATCTCCTTCGCCTGGCCCGGCTGCTCCCGGTGGGAACGCCCGTGACGATCCGATGAGGGGGCACCGCTCCGTGGCGGCACTGGCCGTTGCCGTCGTGATGCTGTTCCCCGCCGGGATCTGCGTCGGGCAGGAAGCCGTCGGTCCGGGCAGTCTCTGGGACCGGTTCCCCGTGACCGTGGTGACGACACCCGCTCCGTCGGTCGCGGCGCCATCTCCCACGCCGGCGCCGGCCACGCCGGAGCCGCCCGCTGCGCCGGCCGACCCCGGCGGAGGCCCGAACGGCGAGATGATCGCACTCGTGCTGGGTGGGGGGCTCCTCGCACTGCTCGCGATGGCGGCGGTGCCGGCGTTGGCGCGCCGCCGCGAAGCCGATGGGATCCCTCGCTTCGAGGTCACCGCCGCCCGTACCCAGCACGCCGCATCGCGTGGTCGGGCGAAGGCGCGGCGCCAGCTGCGTGGTGGTGTTCCCGGGGCGCTGCAGGCCCTCGTGCGCCGCCACGCGGTCGAGATCGTGGTGGCCTGCATCGGGGTGGCGATCGGGCTCGTGATGATGGCCGGGGTGCTCGCGATCCTCGGATAGCCACGCGCTGCGGCCGCGGGGTGGTCGCGAATCGTGATCGCCGGCGCACTCGCGCGCGCCGGGCCGTCCTACGGTCCGGAGGTGGACGCGGCACGACCCAGCGATTGGCAGCGCGCCCCCGTTGCGCTGCGATCGGCGCCCCACCTCCTGCTCGCCCTCTTCTGCGCCGGGCTCGCGCTCGCGCTGGCGGTGTCGCCACCGCAGCCGGCGACAACCCTCGTCTGTCTCGGCGCGGCGACCGGTGCCGGGCTCGCGGCGGGTCTGCGCCGACCGGCGGTGTGCCTCGGGTTGCTCTGCGCCGTGGCCATCCTCGTGGGGGGAGTGTGGGGAAGTGCACGGATCGTCGCGACCGAGCCCGCGTCGCTCGATCTCCCGACCCTGGTCCAGGGCAGGGTGACGCTCGACGCCCCGATGGTCCCCGCCACCCACGGTGGCTGGCGCGGACGCACCGTGGTCGAGAGCCTCGCTGCGCGGGATGGCCCCGCGATCCCGCCGGGAACGCGGCTGATCCTGGATCTCGCCGGATCCGGCCCACCGCCGGCGGTGGGTACCCACCTGTCCGTCAACGGGCGCCTGCGACCGGCGTACGGGCCCGATTCGCCGTCGTGGTGGCGGTCGTGGCTCGCCCGCCAGGGCATCGCGGCGCGCCTGCGACCCCGCACGGTGAGAGCCGACGGGAGGCGGGGCGGGCTGCTCGGCCTCCGCGATCGGTGGAGGGAGTGGGCCGGGGCTCATGCCGGCGCCGGCGTGGGCGGCGATCGCGGTGCCATCGTGCGCGGGATGGCCCTGGGAGGGGGAGCCGGGCTCTCCCAGGGGGCCGCGGCCGATTTCCGCGACGCCGGCCTCTGGCACCTGTTGGCGGTCTCCGGGCAGAACGTCGCCGTCGTGGCGTTGGCGACCATGGCGCTCCTCGGCGCTCTGGGTGTCAGGCGCCGCATGGCGGTGGTCGGCGCGGGTCTTCTGATGGTGACCTACTGCCTGGCCTGTGACGGCGGCGCCTCGGTGGCGCGCGCCGGAATCGTGGGCGGTCTGGGGCTGCTGGCCGAGGTGCGCTCCAGCGCGCGCGAGCGGTGGTACCTGCTGCTGGTGGGCCTGGCCGTCCTGCTGGCCCACCAGCCGCGGGCGCTCGGAGACCCCGGCCTACAGCTCTCGTTCGCCGCCGTGGCGGGCCTCTTCGTGCTGGCGCCCCCGCTCGGCGGATGGCTCCGGGGCTGGATCCCGGCGCGCGTCGCCGACCTCGCCGGCCTCGCCGCCGCCGCGAGCCTCGCGACCGCACCGGTGGTCGTGTGGCATTTCGGGCGGCTGTCGCTGGTCGGCCTCGTCCTCAACGTGGTGGCCGTTCCTCTCGCCGCCCCCATCGTGGTGCTCGCGCTCGCCGGGCTCGGCGCCGGGGCGCTGCTGCCGGCGGCCGGCGTCGCTCTCGCCGGGCTTGCCGGTGTGGGTGCCCAGGTGCTCCTGCTCGCCGCGCGGGCGGCCGCCACGGTGCCGGGCGCGGCGGTCAACCTGCCCGCGGCGACCGCCCCCCTCCTGCTCGTGGCGGCGCTCATGCCGTCCGCCATCTGGCGACTCACGCAACCCGGCGTCTCGCTCGAGCGGGCGCGCGGGCTTCCCTGGAGAGCGCTCTGCGCACTCGCGGCGACCGTCGTCGCGGGAGCGTGGGCGTTCGGCCGCCCCTCGGAGCCGCCGCGCTGGCCGGCTGCGCCCGCTCTGACCGTCCTCGACATCGGTCAGGGAGACGCGATCCTGCTGCGCAGCCCGGAGGGCGCGGCCGCGGTCGTGGACGCCGGGCCGCCGGGATCGCCCGCTCCGGTGGTGGCGGCGCTCCGGCGCGCGGGCGTGCGGCGCCTCGACGCGGTGGTGATGACCCACGACTCGCTCGATCACATCGGCGGGGTGATCGACATCCTCGAGCGCTTTCCCGTGGGCGCCGTGCTGCACCCGCCCGATCCGGTCAACGGCTGGGCGCCGGCGGCCCGTGCCGCGATCGCGGAGGCGCGAAGGCGCGGGGTGCCCGTGCGCGATATCCGGGCGGGCGCGGGTCTCACGCTCGGCCGCTGGAGCGTGCGCGTGCTCTCGCCGGCGGGGCGCCGCCCGGTGGGGGCCGACCCGAACCCGTACAGCCTGGTGGTGCTCGCATCGGCGGGTCCGCTCGATGCGCTCCTGACCGCCGACGCCGAGAGCGACGCCCTCTCGTCGCTGGTCATCGGCCCGGTCAACGTGCTCAAGGTCTCGCACCACGGATCGGAGGATGTCGGGCTCCCCCGGGAGCTGCTCACGCTCCGCCCGCGGGTCGCGCTGATATCCGCCGGCGATGGCAATCCCTTCCGGCATCCCCGTCCTGGCACGCTCGCGGCTCTCGCTGCGCAGCACGTCACGATCGGGCGCACGGATCTCTCGGGCGACCTCACCGTGGCCATGGATCGGGGATCCCTCACCGTCGTGGGTACCCGCTAGGCTGGCCGGTCGATGGCTCCGGAACCCCTCAAGCCCGCCTACGTCATCTGGGGCGAGGACCGGGCCACCATCGATCGGGCGATCGGCCGGCTCATCGCGCGGGTCGAGCGCGATGGCGGTATGCCCCCCGAGCGCGTCAGCGCCGAGGAGACGCCTGCGGGCGAGGTGGTGGCCTCGTGCGAGGCGCTTTCCTTCGGCGGCCTGCGCCTGGTGATCGTGGAGGGCGCCGACGCCTGGAAGGCCGCCGACGCCGCCCCGTTGGTCGGGTACCTGGAGGCGCCGAACCCGGGCACCTGCCTCGCCATGGTCGCCGCGGGGGCGTTGACCCCGTCCCTTCACGCCGCGGTGGTGGCCCTCGGGGGCGAGCTGCGCTTCGGTCCCGACCCCAAGGCCAAGCGGGCCGAGCGGGTCAAGTGGCTCGTCGACCACTTTCGGGCCGAGGTGGCCCGTGCCGGCGGCTCGATCTCGCCGGCGCTTGCCCGCACTGTGGTGGAACGGGTGATGGTGGACAGCGCCGACGCGCGCAAGGCCGGGCTCACGGCGATGGATCTCGCACGCGAGGCCGAGAAACTCGCGGCCTATTCAGACGGAGAGCCGGTCTCGGCCGAGATGATCGCCGCCCTGGTGCCCCCGCACCCGGATGCAAAGGTCTACGAGCTCGCCGACGCGATCAGCGGTGGGGACGCCCCGCTGGTCTACGACCTCCTGCAGGATCTGGCCACCGGAGACCACCCGGTGCCGCCGATCGTCATGCAGGTGCAGTTGTCGAACCGGTTCCGGTCCCTCTCCCAGGCCCAGGCGCTCGGACCCACCGCCTCCCCCGATGCGGTGAGCGCCGCCACGGGGGTGAAGGGCTATCCGGCGCGGATCCTCGCCGAGCAGGCGCAGCGGATGCCCGCGGGCGCCGCGCAACAGGCGCTGGCCCGCCTCGCCGCCCTCGAGCTCGATCTGCGCGTCTCGGCCCAGAGGGACTTCGGGCGCTCGCCCGGCGACGGGGAGCGCCTCGTGCTCGAGACTGCGGCGCGCGACCTGCTGGCCCTGGCGCGCGGCGCGAGGCCCGCGCCCTCCGAGCGAGACTAGCTTGCGCCGCCCACCCTCTGGACCATGCGGGCCACGCGGCTCTTCTTGCGGGCCGCGTTGTTGCGGTGGATGACGCCCTCGGCGGATGCGCGGTCGATCAGGTGCTCGAGTTCCCGCGCCTGGGCGCCGATCTGCTCGCCATCCTTCGACTCCGCCGCGTCGTCGAGGCGGCGGAACAGCGTCTTGATGGTGGAGCGGTACCTCAGGTTGCGCTCGTGCTGCGCGAGCGAGCGGCGGTTGCGCTTCTTCTGCTGCTTGATGTTCGCCACGCGGGGCGTCCTCCATCGGTCGGTCGGCGCTGCATGGTAGCGGCCCGGGTCGGGCACGGCCAGAGGTGAGCGGCAACGAGCCGGAATCGCCCGCGCCGCCGCCGCGCAAGAGCGTCGGCCGCTCGACCGCCATCTTCGGCCTCTGGACCGGTGCCAGCCGCATCGTCGGCCTCGTCCGCGAGATCATCGTGGCGGCCATCTTCGGCACCCAGGGGGCGATTGCGGCTTTCGTGATCGCCTTCCAGGTGCCCAACCTGCTGCGGAGCCTGGTGGCGGACTCGGCCCTGTCGGCGGCGTTCCTGCCGGTCTTCACCGAGATGGAGGAGCAGGGGCGCCACCGCGAGGCCCGCCGGCTGGCCGGCGCGATGGTCGGGGTGATCTGCGTCGGCCTCGGCCTGGTGAGCCTGGCGGCGGTGGTGAGCGCACCCTGGGTGATGCCGCTCTTCGCCCCCGGTCTTTCGCCCGCCCTCGTGGACGAGACCGTGCGCCTGTCCCAGCTCATGTTCCCGATCGTGGCCCTCCTGGGGCTGACCGGCCTCGCCTCCGCGGTGCTCCAGGCGGGCGGGCGCTTCGGGCCGACGGCCTTCGTGCCGGTGCTCTGGAACGTGGTGATCATCCTCCTGTTGGTGGCGGCGACCCCCTTCGTGGCCACGGAGGAGCGCATCACGGTCTACGCCGTCGCGATCCTCGTCGGGACCCTGGCCCAGCTCCTCTACCTGGTGTTCGCTCTGCGCGGAATGGGCCCGTTCCCGCTCTCGCTCGGGCTGGGCAACCGGTACGTGCGCCGGGTGCTGGTGCTGATGCTCCCCGTGACGATCGGGCTCGGGCTGATCAACATCAACCTCGTCATCGACAGCGCGTTCGCGACCCTCGTGAGCGAGCAGTCCCCCCGCGCGATCGAGGTCGCCTTCCGCGTCTACCTGCTCCCGCAGGGGATCTTCAGCGTGGCGATCGCCACGGTGCTCTTCCCGGCAATCTCGCGGCTCGCGGCACGGGAGGACTGGGCCGGGATGCGCACCACGATCGCCGAGGGCACGCGCCAGATCTTCTTCATGCTCCTGCCGGCCTCGGCATTCCTCCTGGTGCTCGCCGAGCCCACGGTGCGACTGCTCTTCGAGCGCGGCAACTTCGATGCCTCGAGCACCCCGCTCACCTCGTCGGCGCTCCTCTACTTCGCGATCGGGCTGGCGTTCAACGGTGCCAGCCTGCTGGTCATCCGGGCCTTCTTCAGCATGCAGCTGCCGGCCGTCGCGACCAAGGTGGCGGCCCTCGGCGTGGTCCTGAACGTGGCTCTGGACGCGGCCCTCTATCGTCCGCTCGGCACCGGTGGCATCCCGTTGTCGACCTCGATCGCCAGCGTGGTCACCTTCCTCTCCCTGCTGTGGCTGCTGGAGCGCGAGCTCGGCGGCCTCCACCGGGCCTGGATCCTCGACGGCGTGGTGCGCAGCCTCGCCGCCAGCGGCGTGTCGGTGCTGTTCGCGTGGACGCTCTGGCGCACGCTCGATGACGCCCTCGGGCGGAGCATCTGGGCGCAGGTCGTGACGATGGCGCTCGCCCTGGCGGGAGCCGCCGCAGGGCACCTCGCGGCGGCACAGGCCTTCGAGATGCACGAGCTGGCCGCGCTGTCGCGGCTGAGGCGATCGAGGAGCCGACCGCTACAGTAGGCCGCGTGGACCAGGGGCATATCCGGAACTTCTGCATCATCGCCCACATCGACCACGGCAAGTCGACGCTCGCCGACCGCATCCTCCAGCTCACCGGGGCGGTGAGCGAGCGGGACATGCGCAGTCAGGTGCTCGACTCGATGGACCTCGAGCGCGAGCGCGGCATCACCATCAAGGCGCAGGCCGTGCGCGTTCACTACACGGCCTCCGACGGCGAGACCTACCAGCTCAACCTGATCGACACCCCCGGTCACGTGGACTTCAGCTACGAGGTCTCGCGGAGCCTGGCGGCCTGCGAGGGCGCGCTGCTCGTGGTGGACGCCAGCCAGGGGATAGAGGCCCAGACCCTCGCCAACACCTATCTGGCCATCGAGGGCGACCTCGAGGTCATCCCGGTGCTCAACAAGATCGATCTGCCGGCCGCCGATCCGGACCTCCACGGGCGGGCCGTGGCCGACCTGATCGGCGACGATCCGGACAACGTGCTGCGCATCTCGGCCAAGACCGGTGAGGGCATCGACGCGGTGCTCGAGGCGGTGGTGGAGCGGGTGCCGCCCCCGCACGGCGACCTGGCGGCGCCCGCCCGGGCGCTCATCTTCGACTCGGTCTACGATCAGTACCGCGGAGTGGTGGCCTTCGTACGGGTGATGGACGGCACCTTCGACCGAGGCGACCGCCTGCGCTGCATGCAGACGGGGCTCGTCGTCGATTCCGAGGAGATCGGCGTGATGGCGCCGGTCATGACCCCGACCGGGCGGCTCGCCGCCGGAGAGACCGGCTACCTGGTGACCGGTCTGAAGAACCTCGGGGATCTGCGGGTGGGCGACACGCTCACGCGGGTGGCCGATCCCGCAACCGACGCCCTGCCGGGCTACCGCGAGGTCAAGCCGATGGTCTTCTGCGGGCTCTTCCCCGTGGATGCCGACGACTACCCCGATCTGCGCGACGCCCTCGAGAAGCTCTCGCTCAACGACGCCTCGCTGCGGTGGGAGCCCGAGAGCTCGCAGGCCCTCGGATTCGGCTTCCGCTGCGGCTTCCTCGGGCTGCTCCACATGGACATCGTGCGCGAGCGCCTCGAGCGCGAGTACGACCTCGAGCTGCTCGCCACGACGCCCAACGTCGAGTACCAGGTCACCACCACTCAAGGGGAGGTGATCCCGGTGCGCTCTCCCGTGGAGCTGCCGCCCACGACGAACATCGAGATCATCGAGGAGCCGTTCGTACGCTGCACCATCCTGGTGCCGAGCGACGGGGTCGGGGCCGTGATGGGCCTCTGCCAGGACCGCCGCGGCGTCTACGTCACGATGGAGCCGATCGAGAACCGCCAGCAGATCGTGTACGACATGCCGCTCGCGGAGATCGTCCTCGACTTCTACGATCAGCTCAAGAGCCGCACCCGCGGATACGCCTCGCTCGACTACGAGATCGTGGGCTATCGCGAGAGCCAGCTGGTGAAGCTCGACGTGCTGCTCGCGGGCGACACCGTCGACGCGCTGTCGATGATCGTGCACCGCGAGCAGGCCTATACCCGGGGCAAGCAGCTCGTGGAGCGCCTCTTTCGCACCATTCCGCGCCAGCTCTTCGATGTGCCGATCCAGGCCGCGATCGGCGGCAAGATCCTGGCCCGCGAGACGGTGAAGGCACGCCGCAAGGATGTTCTGGCCAAGTGCTACGGCGGCGACATCAGTCGTAAGCGCAAGCTCCTCGAACGCCAGAAGGAGGGGAAGAAGAGGATGAAGCAGGTGGGCTCGGTGGAGGTGCCCCAGGAGGCCTTCCTCACGGTGCTCCGGATCGGAGACGACGGAAACGGGGGCAAGTGACCCGCGCCGGTGTGCGTCATCTCTACCTGCACCTGCCGTTCTGCTCGTCGCGCTGCGGATACTGCGCGTTCGTGGTCGACGTCGGTGCCCTCGGGCGCCGCGACGAGTATCTGGCCGCGCTGCTGGCCGAGCTGGACCGCGAGCGCGACCGCGGGCGCCATCGGCGTCCTGGACACGGTCTACCTCGGCGGCGGCACCCCCACCCTGATGCGCCCGTCCCGGCTCGGGGCGCTCATGGAGCGCATCCGCCCCTGGCTCGCCACGGACGCCGAGGTGAGCATCGAGGCCAACCCGGAGTCGGTCGACGGGCCCGCCCTCGCCGCCCTGCGTCGTGCCGGGGTCACGCGCCTGTCGCTCGGAGTGCAGTCGTTCCAGCCCCACCTCCTGCGCGCCCTCGATCGCGCCGCCACGCCCGCCCAGGCCCGCCGGCTCATCAGCTGTGCGCGGGCCGCGGGGTTCGAGGACCTCAGCATCGACCTGATCTTCGGCATCCCCGGCCAGACGAGAGCCGACCTGGAGGCCGACCTGGCCGAGGCGCTCGCCGCCGGCCCCGATCACATCTCATGGTACGAGCTCGAGCTGAAGCCCGGCACGGCGCTCGCGCGGTCGGGCACCCCGGCATTCGACGAGGACGAGGGCGCCGACGCGTACCGGCGGATCGTCGGCGGGCTCGAGGAGGCGGGGTATCGCTGGTACGAGACGGCCAACTTCGCCCGGCCCGGGCACGAGTGCCGCCACAGCCTGGCCTACTGGGGTGCGGCCGACTACCTGGGCGTCGGTGTCGGCGCGGTGAGCACGGTGGCCGGGAGCCGCTGGCGCAACGCTCCCGCCCTGGAGCCCTACATCTCGGCTCTCTCGGCCGGAGAGGCGCCCCGGCGCACCCGCGAGGCGCTCGACGCCGACGACCTGCGACGGGAGCGGTGGATGCTCGGGCTGCGCCTCGAGGGAGGGATGCCGCTGGCGTGGGCCGGGCCGCCGGATCGGCCGGACGCCCTCGAGCGCCTGAGCTCCGCCGGCCTCCTGCATCACGATTCCGGCGCGGTGACGCTCACCCGGGAGGGGCGCTTCGTACAGAACGCGATCCTCCACGAGCTGATGGACTACGCGTGAGCGAGGCCCCCGCCGAGAACCGGGACGGCGAGCTGCTGAAAGCACGTCAGGAGGTGATCCTGCGCACGGTGATCGAGCAGCACATCGCCTCGGGAGCGCCCGTGGGCAGCAAGAACCTCGCCGGCCGCGAGGGCATCGACTTCGCCTCCTCGACGGTGCGCTACGAGCTCGCCCGGCTCGAGGAGCTGGGCTACCTCAACCATCCCCACACGTCGGCGGGGCGCGTGCCCACCGATCGCGGATACCGCTACTACGTGGACACGCTGCTCACCCGTGACCCGCCCGCCGAGCCGCCCGCGCTCGTGGAGGCGGCCCTCGATGTGGGCGAGATGCAGCGCGAGGTGGACGCCGCCCTCGAGCGACTGGCCGATGTCGTGGCCCAGGTGACCAGCCTCCTGGCGATCGTCACCGCGCCCGCCCCGCAGTCGTCGTCGATCCGCCACGTCGAGGTGCTGCTGCTGCAACCGCAGGTCGTGATGGTGGTCGTGATCACCTCCACCGGAGCGGTCACCAAGCGCGTCTTCGCCTTCGACGGCCCGGTGGACGCCGGGCTCTGCGAGTGGGCCGGGGCCTTCCTCAACGATCGGATCGTGGGGCTCACGGTGGGGTCCCGCCTCGTCGAGGACAGGCTCGAGGACCCGTCGCTCTCGCCCAAGGAGCACATGTTCCTCGCGGTGCTCGCCCCTGCGATCATCGACCTCGAGTCGGGTGTCGCGGGGAGCATCTTCGTCGGCGGGCAGGCCCGGTTCCTCGCCGACCAGCGCCACCTCGACCTGATGGCGATCGACTCCCTGATGGAGAGCCTGGAAGAGCGCTACCAGCTGCTGTCGCTGCTGCGCGGCGCCCTCAGCCGGAATCAGGTCTATCTGCGCATCGGCGCCGAGCTGCGCGACCAGAACTTCTTCGGCCTCAGTATGGTGGCCGCCAACTACGGGGTGCCGCGGCGCAATCTCGGGACCGTTTCGCTCTTCGGCCCGACCCGGATGGACTACCGACTCGCGATGGCGACCGTCCGCGGGGCGGCCCAGATCCTGTCGCGATACGTGGAGGGCGTTTATGAGTGAGGAGGACGACGGGCCGCGGCTGATGGACGATCGCTTCGAGATCCTCGAGGTGTGGCGGCGGCCGCTGCGCGGCGACGGAGCCGCGGCGGTGAGGGTTCTCGCCAAGGTCGAGGCCGGGGCCTACGGCCCGGAGGAGTATGCGGTCGGCATCAGCACCCGGCCCGACGCCCACCTCGCTCCACTGCTCGACGAGGCCGACCTGTTCACCGGGCTCTCCTTCGCCGAGGCCCACTGGGTCGCGGCGGTGCTGGCGAGCGCGGCCGATCGGGTGGAGGACGCGGAGAGCCTGCTATTCGACCTGCGAGTGCCGGTCGATCTCGCCTGGCGCGAGGTGGAGCTCGAGGCGGAGGTGATCGAGCCGGGTGGCCTGCGCTCGGCGCCGCTCGTTCCCTGGGAGCCGGAGGCCGAGTCGAGCACCCCGGGGCGCTACGCGATCGCCACCTTCACCCTCGACTGTGGCCACCAGGCGGTGGAGCTGCTGCGCCAGGACCCCGACGCCGCGCCCTTCTGGGTGGAGGACGGCTCGGTGGACCACCTGGCGGCCCGCGACGCCCGCAGCCTGACGCGCCTGCTCTACGGGGCCGTGAACCTGGAGGAGGCGCAGCGCATCATCGAGGACGCCCAGGCGAACCTCGCCAAGCACCCCGAGGACGAGCACGGCGACGACAGGGGCGAGGACCGGTGATCGACCGCGTCGTGTGGCTCCTCTCGCGCGCCCTGGTGATGCCGCTGCTCTACCTGCCGCCTCTGCGGATGCGTCGCCGCGGCACGGCGAACCTGCCCTCCACGGGGCCGCTGCTCATCGTGTGCACGCACGTCTCGATCGCCGATCCACTGGTGCTGATGGCGGCCGCGCGGCCCCGCCGCACGCACATGATGACCAAGTCCGAGATGTTCAAGCACCGCCCGGTGGCGGCCTTCCTGCGCCTGGTGAAGGCCTTCCCCGTGCGTCGCGGTCAGGCCGACATCGGCGCCATCCGGCATGCCCTCGATCTGCTCGCCGGGGGGGAGTGCCTGGTCGTCTTCCCCGAGGGGCACGTGAGCCGCACCGGCCACATGCGGCGCGGCCACCCGGGCGCCGGGTTCTTCTCGATGCGACCGGGCGTGATCACCGTGCCGGCCGTCGTGTGGGACACGCAGCTCTTCCGCGGACCCGCTCGGATCGCATTCGGGGAGCCGATCGACGTCGGCGACATCGCCTCCGGCCCGGGCCCGCGCAAGCGGCGCAACCGTGAGGCGACGGACCGGATCATGGCCGTGCTCGCCGAGATGGCGATGGCGAACGGCGCCCCGCTCCAGCCCGCCCCGCTCGGCGAGCCCCAGGAGGAGGACCGCCGCCGCGGGCGGGTGACGCCGCGGCCGTTCCCCGAGGAGGCGACCCCGCGCCCCCTCCGCCCGCCCGCCCCCGATCCTCAGCTGTAGTCCCAGGCCTCCCAGCGCTCGACGTGGAGCACGAGCGTGACGTGCTCGCCGGGCATCGAGACGATGTAGTCGCCGTACCCGGGGCCGCGGTCGGGCCCGACATACCGCACGGCGAGTTCCTTGACGAGAGCGATGGAGTCGACGGCCTCGTTGCCCACCACCTCGGCCGGGCCGAAGAGCGTGACCCCCTTGTAGGGCATGGTCTCCTTGTCGATCGTGATCGCAAAGCGGCCGCTCGCGGCGATGTTGCGGGCCTTGGTGCTATCGGCGAGGGTGTGGATCTGCAGGTCATCGCCTGTCACGCGGAACCAGATCGGCACGACATGGGGCTCGCCGTCGCCCGACACCGTGGCCAGCCGGCCGAGGCGGGTCTCCTCGGCGAGGAACGCGTGGACCTCTTCCTTGCTCCAGCTCATGGCTTCCTCCTCGTGTGAGTTCTTCACTTCGAAAAGGATAGTCGCGGGCGGCCGCGCCGCCGTCAGATGAGCCCGGCGACCACCAGGAGCGCGACGAGCAGGCAGGAGGTGGAGATGCCCGCCAGCTCGAGACGGTGGCGGTCGAGGAAGGCGACGGGCGAGCGATGGCCGCCTCCGCGCGCTCGGCGCAGTGGCACGAGGGCGATGCCCGCGGTGAGCCCTGAGAGGGCGAGCAGCAGCAGCGCGAGCCTCGTCTCGCCTGCGCCGCCGGCTCCGGTCGCGGTCGCGATCGAAACCGGCGCGGTGACACCTGAGCCGCCGACCTCCGCCGATGTGGCGACGATCTCGCGGCCGAGCCTCGTGCTCTGGCTTCTGATCAGGCCGAAGCGGAGTGCCCGCGCGCGTCGCGCGGCCATCAGGCGCGCTCGCTGGACGGCGCGCACCCGGGCCGTTGCCGCGGAGCCCGCGGTCGGGGGCGGGCTCGGGTCCGCGCCGGTCGCAGGCGACGCGGCTGTTGCCGGTGCCGCGGAGGGCGCGGGCGGGGCCACCGGCACGGGTGTCGCATCGCGCTCGGCCGGCGGAGAGGGCGGGGGTATCGGGATGCGCTCCACAGGGGGAGAGGGTGGGGGCAGATCGGGCGTTCCCAGGCCGAGCGGGGGGCTCGCGGCGTTTGCGACGCCGGTCGCCAGGCCGAGGCAGACCAGCGCCACGAGCGCCGTGCTCGCCCGGCGGTGCTGCGACGGGGTCCACCTCGGCCGGGGGATCACGTTCCTCCCGTCGTGCCGAGTCGCTGCCAGACGTCAACGCCGAGGCGCTGCAGGCTCGCATCGACGGAATGGACCGAGCTTGTGCGGGAGGCGCCATGGGAGCCGGCCGGGGGCGCGAAGCGACCCTTGGTCGAGAGGATGAGGTCGTCGAGGCCTCCGCGCCCGGCCGCCCACCGTCCGATGATCCGCTCGGATTCCCCTCCGCCGTAGACCTCGGCGGTGTCGATGAACGTGCCCCCGGCATCGACGAAGGCGTCGAGCTGGCGGTGGGCGACCGCCTCGCCGGTCTCCACTCCAAAGGCCATGGTCCCGAGCGCGAGGCGCGACACGATCGGGCCGCCCTTCCCGAGAGTGGCCATGGGCATGTCGGCAGGTGGGGGTGTGGGCTCCTCGTCCCCGGTCATGCACGCATCCAACACGGTGCAGCGCCTTTCCGGCAGGCCTCGTGTTCGAGGTCGTGCATGGTGGAGCCGGGGGTCGATGCCACTGCGACGGCGGCCGGGGCGGGTCGCGTCCGCCCTTCAGATCCCGCCCTCGACGGACCGATGGGCATGGAGTGGGGGCACCCACCCCTTGCTAACCTCCCGGGACGAACTCGATGAAGCGCGACTACTACGAGATCCTCGGCGTCCCCCGCGACGCGGACGAGGCCGACATCAAGAAGGCGTTCCGGCGTAAGGCGCGCGAGCTCCACCCGGACGTCAATGGCGACCCCCGGGCCGAGGAGATGTTCAAGGAGGCCGCGGAGGCCTACGAGACCCTCTCCAACGCCGAGACGCGCGGGCTCTACGACCGATACGGCCACGACGGCCTGCGCGGGCGCTCGACCGGCGACTTCGCCGATTTCGGGTCGTTCCAGGACCTCTTCGACGCGTTCTTCGGCGGCGACATGTTCGGCCGCGGCCAGGGAGCGGCGGGCGGCGACGACGTTGGAGTGGCCGTCCAGCTCACGTTCGCCGAGTCGGCGCTCGGGGTCACCCGGCCGATCGAGTACGGAGTGGTGGGCGGCTGCGAGGTCTGCGAGGGCTCGGGAGCGGCGCCCGAGAGCAGCATGACCCGGTGCGGGTCCTGTGGTGGACAGGGCCAGGTGCGCCAGGTCGCCCGCGGCCCCTTCGGGCAGTTCATGCGCACCCAGGTCTGCCCCGCGTGCCGCGGAGTCGGAGAGGTGCCCGCCGAGCCGTGCGCCGAATGCAACGGGGTGGGGCGGCGCCCGACCACGCTCTCCCTGACGGTCAACATCCCCGCGGGCATCGCCAGCGGCCAGCGCATCCGCATCCCGGGGCGGGGAGCGGCCGGAGAGCGGGGGGCCCCGGCGGGCGACCTCTACGTCCAGATCCAGGTGGCCGAGGACCAGCGCTTCCGCCGCGAGGGACTCGACGTGGTGACGCGCGTAGCGGTGCCGGTCACGGACGCGATGATCGGGGCATCGGTGACCGTGCCGACGGTCAACGGAGAGGCTCATGTCGAGTTGCGCCCCGGCACACAGCCCGGCGACGAGTACGTGCTCCGGGGCAAGGGCTTTCCCGCACTCAGCGGCCGGGGCCGTGGCGACCAGCGCGTCGTGGTCGAGGTGCGGGTCCCCCGGGTGCAGACCGAGGACGGACGGCGGGCCGTCGAGAGGCTCGCCGAGAACCTCGACGCGCGCAGCTACAAGGAGGATGAGGGCTTCTTCGACCGGCTCAAGCACGCCTTCCGTTGATGCTCCTCTGAACGACCCGCTCATCCGCCTGACGGTGACCGTCGGCGCCGCCGACGCCGAGCCCGCGCTCGCCGAGGCGTGCGCGATCGTGGGCTGCGGGTGCCGGGAGCGGACCGGCCCGGCCGGCGAGGCCCTGCTCGACTTCTGGGTGCCGGCCGGATCGGCGCGCCCGGAGGGCCTGGAGCAGGAGCTCCGGGCGCGGGGGATCGACGCCCGGGTCGATGCCCATCCGGAGGGGGACGAGTGGCGCACGGCCATGCTGGCCTTCCACCGGCCGGTGGAGATCGGCGGGCGCCTGCTGGTTCGGCCGCCCTGGGAGGCGCCGCGGCCACCGCTGCTCGACGTCGAGATCGACCCGGGCATGGCGTTCGGCACCGCGCAGCATGCCACCACACGGGCGTGTCTCACCCTTCTCGCCGGGCTCCCGGTCACCGGGGCGGTGCTCGATGCCGGCTGCGGCACGGGGGTGCTCGCCATCTCCGCCCGGCGACTCGGCTTCGCCGACGTGACGGCGATCGACTACGACCCGCTGTCAGTGGAGGCCACCCTCGCCAACGCGCGGCGCAACGGGGTCGGGCTGACGGTGGCGCGACGCACGATCGGCGCCGACCGGCTGCCCGCGTCGGAGGTGCTTCTCGCCAACCTCACCGGCAGCGTGCTGCGGGCCCTCGCGCCGGCCCTGCCCTCTCCCGCGCCACGCTGGGTGGTGGCCTCGGGGATGCGGCACGACGAGGTCGCCGGGGTCCATCTGGCCTTCGCCGCGGTGGGAGTTCATCCCGTGCGCGAGGTCCAGGACGAGGGCTGGTCGACCCTGCTCATGGGGCGTCGGTGAGGCACACATTCCGGTACCTGCTGGCGGGCGTCCCGGTGGCGGGCCGGCAGATCGCGTTGTCGGCCGACGACAGCCATCACCTCGTCCGCGTCGTCCGTCGCGGCGTGGGCGACGAGGTGGAGCTGATGGACCCCGAGGGGCGGCGCTGGAGGGCGGTGGTGGTCGGGATCGGACCCCCGGCCGTCGTGCGCGTGACGGCCTGCATCCCGAGGGGATCTGAGCCTGCCCCGGTGACCCTCTACCTGGGCCTCGCCGAGTGGGGGCGCATCGACGTCGCCGTGGAGAAGGCCGTCGAGCTGGGGGTCGTCGCGGTGACGCTCTTCCTCTCTGAACGCGCCGGGAGGGTGCCCGGGCCCGAGGCGTGGGCGCGGCGGCGCGAGAGGCTCGGGCGCGTGGCGCGCTCGGCCGCCCGCCAGTCGGGCGGGGCGCCGCTGGCCGAGGTGCAGGGGCTGGTACCGTTCACGGAAGTGATTGCTGAGATCCCGGCAGGGGAGGGGTTCCTGATCGACCCGCGAGGCGATGCGCCACTGCTCTCGGCGCTGGGCGACCGAGCATCCCCGGATGCGCCGGTCGCCGTGGTGATCGGCCCCCAGGCGGGATTCTCCGAGGGTGAGGTCGCCTACGCCCGCGGCGCGGGCCTGCCGCTCTGCACGCTCGGCCCCACCACTCTGAGATCCGAAACGGCCGCCATCGCCGCCGTGGCCATCGCCGCGGCCGCGGCGCAGACGCGATGACCGAGTCGTGCCTCTTCTGCCGGATCGTCGAGGGGGAGATCCCGGCCCGGATCGTCCGGCGCGACGATGACTTCGTCGCCTTCGCGGACATCTCGCCCAAGGCGCCCGTGCACCTGCTGGTGATCCCCACGCGCCATGTCAACTCGATCGCCGGCGTGGCGGGCCTCGACGCGCGCGAGCGGGCGGCCATGCCGCTGTTCATCGCCGATCTCGCCCGCGAGGCCGGCGTGGAGGGTACCGGCTACCGGCTCACCACCAACCATGGTCCCGACGCGCGCCAGAGCGTGTTCCACCTGCACTGGCACCTGATGGGCGGGACGACGCTCTCCGAGAGCATGTGAGCGCCGTCAACCGCCGCGAGGTCGTGGAGCAGGTCATCGAACTCGACGACCGGGTCTCGGTGGAGCTGGCCGGCGAGCACGACCGGGTTCTGCGCGCGCTGGAGGACCGCCTCGCCATCGAGATCTCCCTGCGTGGGAATCAGCTCACGCTGAGCGGGCCCGACCCGCGCGTGCGGGCCGGGGCTCAGGTCGTCGAGCAGCTCGCCGGGCTGGTGCACGGCGGACGCCCGATCGAGCCGGGCACGGTCGATGCCGTGGCCGACGCGGTCGATGGCGCCGAGCCCGTCGGCCCGATCCTCGACGATGTGGTGTGGCGCAACGGCCAGACCGTCGTGACTCCGCGGACCCTCGGGCAGAAGCGCTATGTCGACGCGGTGCGCACGAACACGATCACGTTCGGGATCGGGCCCGCGGGCACCGGCAAGACCTATCTCGCGGTCGCCATCGCCACGGCGGCCCTGATGCGCCGCGAGGTCGCGCGCATCATCCTCACCCGGCCCGCCGTGGAGGCGGGCGAGCGCCTCGGCTTCCTTCCCGGCGACCTGGCGGCGAAGGTCGATCCCTACCTGCGCCCGCTGTTCGACGCCCTCTACGACATGCTCGATGCCGAGCGGGTCGAGGCGCTCTTCGAGCGTGGGCAGGTGGAGGTCGCCCCACTGGCGTTCATGCGCGGGCGCTCGCTCAACGACAGCTTCATCATCCTGGACGAGGCGCAGAACACGACGCCCGAGCAGATGAAGATGTTCCTCACCCGTCTCGGCTACGGATCGCGCATGGTGGTCAACGGCGACACCACCCAGATCGATCTCCCGCAGGCCCAGACCTCGGGGCTGATGAGCGTGCTCGGCGTGCTCGAGGGCGTCGAGGACATCGCGTTCGTCCACCTGGACCGCCGCGACGTCGTGCGCCACCGCCTCGTGCAGCGCATCGTCGATGCCTACGGCGCCGCAGAGGATCGGGCGCAGGCATGATCGAGGTCGAGGCACGCGGCGGGGGCGTGGACACGGCGCCTCTGGTGGCTCGGCTCGTGTGGGCCTGCGGACGGCTCGGCGTGGAGCGCGCGAGCCTCGGCCTGATGCTCGTGGGGCCCGACGAGATGGCCGCCATCAACGGCGAGCACCGTGGCAAGCCGACCCCCACCGACGTGCTCGCGTTCCCGGTCGACGGCCCCGATGCCCTGGCGTGGCCGGCCGAGGGGCCGGCGCCCGAGCTCGGGGACGTGGTGATCTGCCCGGACCTCGCGGAGGAGGAGCTCGGCACCCTCGCCGTGCACGGGCTGCTGCACCTGCTCGGCTACGACCATGAGGCCGACGCGGGGGAGATGCTCGCGCTGCAGGACCGCCTGGTGGGCGAGGCGCCGTGACCCCCGAATCGGCCGGCCCTCCCGCGGGCCTGATGTCCCGCCTGCTGCGCCGGGCCTCCCGCTCGAGCCTGCCCACCCAGGGGTCTCTGCGGTGGTCGTTCAACTGGGCGTTCGAGGGCATCGTCTACGTGCTCCGCACCCAACGGAACATGCAGATCCATGTCGGCGTCGCCGTCGTGGCGCTGATGATGGGGCTGGTGCTCGACTTCAGCCGCCTCGAGTTCGTCGCCGTGATGGGGGCGGTGAGCCTGGTCCTGGTGGCCGAGATGATGAACACGGCCATCGAGGCGGCGATCGACGCCGTCGTGACCACGTACCACCCGCTCGTGAAGATCGCCAAGGACGTGGCCGCGGGCGCGGTGCTCGTGGCCACCGTGAACGCTCTGGCGGTCGCCTACTTCGTCTTCTACGACCGCCTGGGCCAAGACGGCACCGACCTGCTCGGCGGGGTCCGGCGCTCGCCCACCCACCTCGTGGTCGTGGTGCTGATGGTCACGGTGATCGCGGTCATCGCGATCAAGGCCTGGACGGGGCGCGGCACGCCGCTGAGCGGCGGACTGCCCTCGGGACACGCCGCGACGGCGTTCGCCGCCTGGGCCGCGATCACCATCGTGGCCGAGCCGCTGCGCCACGCGGTGCTGGTCTCCACGCTCGCCTTCCTGATGGCTCTCCTGGTGGCCCAGTCCCGTGTGGAGGCGGGCATCCACTCGCTGGTCGAGACCGTGGCCGGCGCGGTGCTCGGCACCTGCGTCGCGATCATCATCTTCCAGTTGTGGGGGTGAGCGCCCCCTACCTCTCGGGCCTCGTCGCCCTGGCCGGACGGCCGAACGTCGGCAAGTCAACCCTCGCCAACGCCCTCGCCGGCAGTCAGGTCGCGGCGGTGTCGCCCCGGCCGCAGACCACCCGGCGCCGCATCACCGCGGTCGCCCATGGCGAGGGCTGGCAGGCCGTGCTCCTCGACCTGCCCGGTTTCCAGCGCCCGGCCGACGGGCTCACTGCGCGCATGCAGTCGACCGTCAACACCAGCCTCGCCGACTGCGACGCCGCGCTGTTCGTGCTGAACGCGTCGGAGCCGGTGGGCGGGGGCGACCGGTTCATCGCCGAGCGCCTGAAGGCCTCTCGCCTGCCCGTGATCACGGTCCTCAACCAGATCGACAGGCTCACTCCGAATGAGGTTGCCGCCGCGATCGCCCGGGCCGCCGGCCTGGTCGACTTCCTCGAGCTGCACCCCGTCAGCGCCCGGGATGGCCTCGGCGTCGCCGAGCTGCGCGCCGACCTGCCCCAGCTGCTCGGCGAGGGGCCACGCTATTTCCCCGAGGGGATGGCCACCGACCAGACCGAGGAGGAGCTCGCCGCCGAGCTGATCCGGGAGGCGGCCCTCCTGCGTCTGCGCCAGGAGATCCCGCATGCTCTCGCGGTGGACATCCAGGAGATCGAGCGGGCTCGGCACGGGGTCGTCGTGCGGGGCTCGATCGTCGTGGAGACCGACTCGCAGAAGGGCATCGTGGTCGGCAAGGGCGGGGGGATGATCCGCGACATCGGCTCGGCCGCCCGCTCGGCGCTCGGGCGCCTCTGGGGCATCGAGGTGCACCTCGACCTGACGGTGCGCGTCCGCAAGCGCTGGCGCGACGACGAATCGATGCTCACCCGCCTCGGGCTATAGCGCCCTGCGCCAGAAACCCATCGGCGGCTCCCATCTGCCTCGTGGGAGACCCGCTCGGTTCCTCTCCGACGCCAACGGCACGACCGCCTCGACGCTGATTCGCGCCACCCTCGCGCTGGCGCAGGCGCGACCGGGCACCGAGGTGTGCGGCATCGTCACCAGCCACCCGCAGGAGTTCCACCCCTCGGCCGGCGCCGCGGCCCGCCGCGCCCTTCGCCGCGCCCTGATCGGCGCGACCACGCGTCGCATGCCCTACGGGGTGGGCCAGCCCCTGCGGCGCGCAGCACCCGGTGCGTCGCTGGCCTTCGAGACGATCGAGGGCACGACGCTCGCCCCCGACCGGCTCGCCGGGCTGCCGTCCCGACTCCGCCGCTCGTAGTGCCTGTGGGACGGGCTCAGGCCTCCTCGGCCCTCGCGGAGATGCGCTCCCGTGCCCGTCGGGCGGCTCCATCCGTGATCAGGACCCCGAGACTGCCGCGCCGGCGCACAAGCGTGCGGTAGACGCGCTCGACGGCGGCGGGGAATCGCTCCGCCAGGCGCGCGGCCGGGCCGCCGCCGACGAGCAACCGGGCCAGGGGGGCGACCGCGGCACCGGCCGAGGTCCGCGCGCCGTCGCCCTCCACGAGGTGCCACGAGTCCATTCGCGCGTCGGCGTCGAGGTCGGCGAGCAGCCGCGCGCCTTCGGCGCCCTGGATCGGCACCGGGCGAAGGACGCGACGGCGATCCCAGCCGAGCACCCGGGCGACGCTCCACCGGCAGAAGCCGCAGTCGGCGTCGTAGAGGAGGAGTGCACGCGGCCCACCGGTCCTCATGCCGCTGAGGCCCGGTACTCGCGCGGGCTGACGCCGCGCAGGCGCTTGAAGGCGGCGCTCAGGGCGAACGCGCTTCCGTAGCCGACCCGCGGGGCGACGGAACCGACGGTCGCGCCGGGCTCGCGCAGCAGGTCGGCGGCAAGGGCGATGCGCCATCCGGTGAGGAAGGTCATCGGCGGCTCGCCGACCAGATCGGTGAAACGTCGCGCGAGCGCCGCCCGCGATGCGCCGGTCGCGCGGGCCAGGTCGGCAACGGTCCAGGGCCGTTCGGGGCTGTTGTGCAACAGGCGGAGGGCGGGGCCGACCACCGGATCGCCATGGGCTCGGTACCACGCCGGGGCGCCGGCCTCGGGCCGGGCGAACCACGCCCGCAGTACGGCGATCAGGAGCAGATCGAGCAGCCTGTCGAGCACCGCCTCCTGGCCGGGTTCGTCCTTGACGATCTCCTCGGCGAGCAGGGGGATCAGCGGGCAGTCCCACTCGTCGTCGCGCAGGTGGAGCACCGTCGGCAGGGCCCGCAGCAGCCGGCCGCTGACCTCGCCCTCCAGCGCGTAGGTGCCGGTGAGCATCATGGTCCGCCCGTCGCGACTGTTGCCCCAGGTGCGGACTCCCAGGTCCCCCATACGATCGAGATCAGCGCCCCCGGCCGCGGAGCAGATCTGGCCGGGCAGGATCACCGCCTGCGGCGGCGTGGAGGGGTCGTCGGCCACGGTGTACGGCTCCGGCCCGCGGATGATCGCGACGTCGCCGGGGCCGAGCAGGATCGTCTCGCCCACGTCGGGCGCGACGCAGGCGCGCCCGTGCACGAGGGCGACCAGGGTCAGGGGGGCCTCGTCCTCGATGCGCAGCGACCACGGCGGATCCATGATCGAGAGCAGGAGAAACGCCCCCCGGGCTCGGGGACCGTCGAGCAGTCCGGCGACGGCGTCCATCGGGCCACTATAGACGCTCGAACATGAATGCGAGCGATTGAGCTATGGAAGCTCTTGCTCCGCCGGTCTTCAATCGCGTCCGAGAGATCATCGACAGCGGAGGGCGCGAGATGAACGGGTTCCTCATGGGCAGCACGCTCGCAACCGCCATCTCGGCAGGGGTGATGGGAGGGGCCTTCTTCGCCTTCTCGGTCTTCGTGATGCCGGCCCTCGGAGACCTGCCCTCGTCCCAGGGGATCGCGGCGATGCAGTCGATCAACCGCGCGGCGGTCACTCCGCCCTTCATGATCGCCCTCTTCGGAACGGCGCTCGCCTGTGCAGTGCTCGTCGTCGTCTCCGTACGGATGTGGGGCGAGCCCTTCGCGGGGCGGCTGCTGGCCGGTGGCGTCGCGTACCTTGCGGGCGTGATCGCCCCGACGGCGGTCTACCACGTGCCCCGCAACGACGCCCTCGCGGCGATCTCCCCGAGCGACCCCGGCGCCGACGCCCATTGGGCCCGCTACCTCTCCAGCTGGACCGACGGAAACCACCTGCGCACCGTGGCCGCCGTCGTCGCTGCTCTCGCTCTTGCCGACGCCCTGCGGGTGGGAGCGGAGCACTAGCCTGGACTCGCGGCGCAGGCGATGGGAGGAGGTGGGCGAGCCCGGGCCCCCTCGAGGCTTGCCGTCCGCCGACGATCTCCGGTACCGCCCGCGGATCCGACTGGCCGCGCGGGGGGCCCAGCGGTCTGCGGCGCCGCCCGAAGGGCCAGTTGCCGCCGCTCTCGGCGGGTGTACCGTCGCCGGGCCAAGCTCCGACAACTCCCCTGCCTCAGGGGCCGCAGGGAGGATCCATGAGACTTCGTCGTTCCCACGTAGGCGCATTCCTCTGCTCCGCGAGCCTGATCGCCCTGGGCGCAAGCCCGGCCGCGGGGCTCGCCGCGGTCAGCGTCGCCACGTACTCGGTTGCCGACGTGCAGCGCACGTCGACCCTCACCGTCAACGGAACCGACGCCTTCGGTTACGCCCGGACGGCGAGGATCGCCACCAAGTACCGATTCAAGGGGCCACGGGGCAAGAACCTGGTCAGCATCGACTTCCGGAACGCGAGAAAGCGGACGTTCGTGGCCGATCGTGTCTTCTCGAAAACGGCCGCGGGCAAGTTCACCGCCACGCTGTCGGCGAACATGTCGGTCCTCCACGTCCGCGCCGTGGGCCAGGCGCCCACGACCTGCGTCCTCAAGGGGAAGGCGCCCAAGAGCGAGCGGGACCTCCAGCTGGATGTCGAGGGGCCGGCGTCGGAGGCGAAGCGGCGCGTCAAGTTCGGCTTCCTCGGTCCGGACGCCCTCGATCTCTCGATCACGCGCACCTACTCGGAGATCGCGCCCGCTCAGACGGGCTGTGCGGCCAGCGTGTTCGCCTTCGCGGGGCCGAAGGTGCCGGGCTACACGGGTCGGACCGGCGAGAAGCCCGGCTGGCGGTCGATCGAGGTTCCCCAGGGCAAGCTGCGCAAGCAGTTCAATGGCCGAGCCCGGAAGGTCGTCATCCGCAGCGTCAAGCGGGCGCTGGTCTTCAATCCGTTCGACACGAACGAGCGCATCGGGGTGCAGACCACCCGGACCAAGATGACGCTCTGGCTGGTCAGCAACAAGCCGAAGCCCGGCCTGAGCCGCAGCGGTGTGGTGATCCGCACTCGGTAGTCGCCGGGCGCGCCGAGGCGGCGCTTGGGCGTGGCCTGGTCGCCTGCATCGACTGCCACGACACCGATCGCACCCACCGCGGCCGGATCATCAGGAGGCGGGATCCCGCCGACCTGATCGATCCGGCCAAGGGTGCGCTCGTGACAGATGCAGTGTCGGCCCGTTCTGAGGGCGACTAGCCCAGGAAGCGGCTCATGCGCCGGTCGCGGTAGACGCGCCCGTCCGTCTGACAGGCAGGGCAGTAGACGAGGTCGTACTCGTTGAACGCCACGTGTTCGAGGCGGGCCCCGCAGCGCAGGCAGGGCTCGCCGTGGTGCCCGTGCACGGCGGTGACGCGCGCCTCCTTGTTGGGCAGATCCGTCGAGATGCGCTCCCGGGCCCGCTCGAGGGCCTGGGTGAGCACGGCGTCGGCCGCGGTGGCCAACCGGGCGAGCGCGGCGTCGTCGAGACCACCGGCTCGGGCGAAGGGGGCGAGGCGGGCCGCCCACATGATGTCGCTGGCGTAGGCGCGACCGATCCCCGCCACCCGGCGGCCGTCGCGCAGCGCGGTGTGGAGCACGGCCCCCTCTCCGCCGAGGGCCGCGCGCCAACCGGCGGGGCCGAGGCCGATCGGCTCGGGTCCGAGGCGCGTCAGCGGGCGGTGCGCGCCGAGGCCGCCGTCATCCAGGAGATGGACCGACGCGCGCCGGGTGGTGGAGAGCTCGCGCAGGCGCAGCGACTCACCCCCCGCGAGATCGAGGTCGAAGGAGGCCGTCCTGCCGGGGCGGCCGGCGGGGGTGGGGACCACGCCGAGCCGGCCCGCCTGCATCAGGTGGATCACAAGGTGCGGTCCCTGAGCGAGATCGAGGCCGATCAGCTTGCCCCGCCGCCAGACGCGCTCGACGCTCCGGCCGGTCAGTTCGGCGACCGGGGGATCGGCGGTCTTCAGGGTGGCGGGATGGTGAACCCGGGCGCCCAGGATCGCCCGGCCGCCGAGCGCGGCGTCCAGCCCCTCCGAGAGGGCCTGGAGCTCGGGGAGTTCAGGCATCGGTGTCCGTCGGGGGCGTCGCTATACTCGCGCCGATGAGCCTCACGCCACGCCCCGCGCGCTCCTGATGCGGGCCGAGGATCTCACCAAGACGCTCGATCTGAACCTCCTCGGGGCGGAGACCACCGCAGAGGATGTGGAGCGCTTGTGCCAGGTGGCCCGCGAGCACCACTTCGCCGCGCTGTGCTCCTTTCCGCGTTTCGTGCCCCAGATGTCCGAGCTCCTGCGCGGGTGCGACGTGAAGACCTGCGCCGTGATCGACTTCCCCGGGGGCTCGGCGAGCCCCCTCGACCGCGCCCGGGAGGCCGATCGCGCCGTTGCCGACGGTGCGGATGAACTCGATGTGGTCATGAACTACCGGGCGATGCTGGCGGGCGACTTCAAGGGTGTCCGTGACGATCTCGTGCGCGTCGTCCGGGCGGTCCGTGGGCGCGCGGCGAACGACGCCCGTGGCGACGTGCTGGTCAAGGTCATCATCGAGGCGCCGCTGCTCAACGACAAGGTCAAGAGGCTGGCCTGCAAGATCGTCGTCGATGCGGGTGCGGATTTCGCGAAGACGTGCACGGGAACCGGGGGCACCCTGGCCACGGTGCACGATGTCGAGCTGATGCGCGACGCGCTGCCGGAGGGTGTCGGGGTGAAGGCCTCAGGGGGCGTGCGCACGCTCGAGGCCGTGCAGGCCATGATCGGCGCCGGGGCGGCCCGCGTCGGCACGTCGGCGGCCGTGGAGGTCATGGCCGAGCTCGCCGAGCTCAACGGGACCGGCTGATGGCGCCCGGCGGGGCCCGGGCCGGCGACCTGCTCGCCGGGGTGCGCTTCGGCGCCGACGGCTTGGTGCCGGCCATCGTCCAGGATGCGCGCGACGGCCGGGTGCTCACCCTCGCGTGGATGAACCGGGAGTCGCTCGAGCTCACCCTCGAGCGCGGCGAGACCTGGTTCTGGAGCCGGTCGCGCCACGAGCTGTGGCACAAGGGGGCGACCAGCGGCAACACGCAGGCCGTGCGCTCGATCGATCTCGACTGCGACGGCGACGCGATCCTGGTGCGGGTCGATCAGACCGGCGTCGCATGTCACACCGGAGCGGCAACATGCTTCCACGAGCGCCTCTCGGGCGGCGATCCGGCGGAGCCGCACGCCGCCCTTGCCGACCTCGAGCGGACCATCGCCGAGCGCGCCGAGGAGGCCGACGCGGAGGCCTCCTATACCGCCCGCCTCCTGGCCAAGGGCATCGACACCGTGTGCAAGAAGGTGGGCGAGGAGGCCACCGAGGTCGCCATCGCCGCGAAGGGGCGGGAGCACGACCAGGTCGTCTACGAGTCCGCCGACCTCCTCTTCCACCTCGCGGTCCTCTGGAGGGCGAGCGGCGTGAGCCTCGCCGAGGTGACCGGGGAGCTCGCGTCGCGCCGCAGGCCCGGATGACCCGTCTGCGCCTGGAGGTGCCCGCCTCGAGAGATGGGCGGATGGAGGTGGCTCCCGACCTCGACGCCCTCCGGCGGATGGTCGGCCGGTACGGCCAGGTGCCCCTCGCGCACACCTATATCGCCGACTGCGAGACGCCGGTGAGCGCTTTCCTCAAGCTGCGCGATGGCGGCCCGGCGTTCCTGCTCGAGTCGGTCGAGCACGGCCGCCTCGGCCGCCATTCGATGATCGGTGTCCGCCCGCAGGGGATCATCCGCGGTGCCGGTGGAGAACTGACCGTCACCGACGAGCGGGGCGCGAGCCGGGCGCTCGACGCGAGCGACCCCTTCGGCGCGGTGGAGGACGTCGTCCGCGGCGTCGGCATGGCGCCACCGCCGGAGCCGCTCGCATTCTGGGGCGGGGCCGTGGGCTTCTTCGGGTACGACCTCGTGCGCACCGTCGAGCATCTCCCCGACCAGCCCCCGGACGACCTCGGCATCCCCGATCTGATCGCGCTGATCACCGGACCGGTCGTCGTGTTCGATCACCTGCGTCGCTCCCTGACACTCGTCGCCCCCTGCCCGCTCGATCCCGAGGGCGACCTGGAGGACGCGTACGAGAGCACCGTCGGGGTGCTCGCCGAGCTCAAGGGGCGCCTCTCGGGGCCGCTCCCCCAGCGAGCCGAGCGCGCCGAGCGGCCCGCGCTCGGCCCGGTGACGAGCAACGTCAGCCGTGAGCGCTTCGAGGCGTCGGTGGAGCGCACGCGCGAGTACATCTTCGCCGGCGATGCCTTCCAGGTGGTCCCCTCGCAGCGCTTCTCGGCACCGATGGAGCTCGACCCGTTCGCCGTCTACCGTGGCCTGCGGACGGTCAATCCCTCGCCCTACATGTACTTCCTCGAGACCGACGAGGTGACGCTGGTGGGATCGTCGCCCGAGATGCTCGTCAAGGTCGAGGACGGTCTGGTCGAGATGCACCCGATCGCCGGCAGCCGGCCCCGCGGGAGCACCGAGGAAGAGGACGACCGGTTCTGCGAGGAGCTGCTCGCCGACCCGAAGGAGCGAGCCGAGCACGTCATGCTGGTGGACCTCGGGCGCAACGACGTCGGGCGCGTCTCGGAGATCGGCTCGGTGCACGTGACCGAGCTGATGGACGTCCACCGCTACAGCCACGTGATGCACATCGGAGCTCCGTCGTCGGCCGCCTGGCCGAGGGCAGGCGTGCCGCAGACGCCCTGCGGGCGATCTTCCCGGCCGGCACGCTCTCGGGCGCGCCGAAGGTGCGGGCGATGGAGATCATCGACGAGCTCGAGACCACCAAGCGCGGGCCCTACGGCGGCGCGGTGGGCTGGCTCGGCTGGGACGGCGACCTCGACACCTGCATCACCATCCGCACGATCGTCTGCCGCGACGGCGTCGCGCACGTGCAGGCGGGAGCGGGCATCGTGGCCGACTCGGATCCGGCGACCGAGTACGAGGAGACCCAGAACAAGGCGGCCGCGCTCTTTCGCGCGATCGAGGTCGCCGCCGCCCAGAGCGACTGGTAGCCAGATGCCGCCGCGTGTGGTCCTGATCGACAACTACGACACCTTCACCTACAACCTCGTCCAGTACCTCGGCGAGCTGGGGGCCGAGGTGCTGGTGCACCGGAACGACGCGATCGACGTGGCCGGCATCGCGGGGCTGGCGCCCTCGCATCTGGTCGTCTCGCCGGGGCCCAAGAGCCCCGACCAGGCGGGCGTCTCGGTCGACGCCGTCCGCGCGCTCGCCGGCACGATGCCGATCCTCGGCGTCTGCCTCGGCCATCAGGCCATCGGGCAGGCGTTCGGCGGTCGCATCGTCCGCGGACGCGAGCCGGTGCACGGCAAGACCAGTCGGATCCACCACGACGGGCGCGCCGTGTTCTCGGGCCTCGACAACCCGATGCTCGCAACCCGCTACCACTCGCTGGTGATCGATCCGCAGCTCGCGCCCGATCTCGTGCGCACCGCCTGGTGCGACGACGACGTGGTGATGGGCGTGCGGCATCGCGAGCTGCCGGTCGAGGGCGTGCAGTTCCACCCCGAGTCGATCCTCACCGGGTCGGGGAAGGCGCTGCTCGCGAACTTCCTCGCCCTCGCGAGGCACTAGGGTCCCCTCCGTGTCCTCGGCGCTGATATCCGACGCCATCGACCTGCTGCTCGCCGGCGAGGATCTGCGCCGCGACGCGGCCGCGGCGGCCCTCGAGGCGATCATGTCCGGCGAGGCCGGGGAGGCCCAGACCGCGGGCTTCCTGATCGCGCTTCGCGCCAAGGGCGAGACCGCCGAGGAGTTGGCCGGCCTCGCACAGACCGTCCGGGCGCGGGCCGAGCGCGTCGCCCCCCCCCGCGGCCCGTTCATCGACACCTGCGGCACCGGCGGCGACGGGATGACCACCTTCAACATCTCCACCACCGCGACGTTCGTCGTGGCGGGGGCGGGGGTGGCCGTGGCCAAGCACGGCAACCGATCGGCGACCTCGAAGTGCGGGAGCGCCGACGTCCTCGAGGCGCTCGGGGCCCGGATCGACCTCGACCCGGACGCGGTGTCGCGTTGCCTGGAGGAGACCGGCCTCGGCTTTCTGTTCGCGCCCGCCCACCATCCGGCGTTCCGTCACATCGCGCCCGTGCGGCGCGCCCTCGGCGTGCGCACCGTCTTCAACCTGCTCGGGCCGCTGACCAATCCGGCGGGTGCGCCGCGCCAGCTTCTCGGCGTGGCCGATCCGGCCTATCTCGAGCGGATGGGCCGTGCCCTCGCCGTGCTCGGGACCGAGCGAGCGTTGCTCGTGACCGGTCGGGACGGCCTCGACGAGGTCTCGAGCGGCGCGATCACCGACGTCGTCGCGGTGGAGGGCGAGCGGGTGCTCGCCTCGACGATCGATCCGGCCGCGCTCGGCTTCGCCCCTCCGGGCGAGGGGACCATCGCGGGAGGCGATCCCGAGCACAACGCCGCGGTCCTGCGCGCTGTCCTCGATGGCGCCCTCGGCCCGGCGCGCGACGTCGTGCTCCTGAACGCGGGGGCCGCCATCTGGGTTGCGGGACGCGCTCCCACCCTTGAGGATGCGCTTCCCCTCGCGGCCGCCGCCATCGACGACGGCTCGGCTCGTGAGCGGCTCGAGCTGTTCGTCGCCACCACCCTCAGGCTCTCTCCCGGCGCGTAGTCTTTCGGAAGCGATGCCCACCTTCCTCGAGACCGTCGTCGAGCGCACCCAGGCCGAGCTGGCCGCCCGGAAGCGGGCGGTGCCCGTATCCGAGCTGGAGGGCCGGCTCGGGCCCGCCCGCCGCGGGCGGCCGTTCTCGGAGGCTCTGATCGCCGAGGGTGTCTCGCTGATCGCCGAGATGAAGCGGGCGAGCCCCTCGCGAGGGCCGATCCGCCCCGGTGCGAGCGTGGCCGAGGTGGTGCGGGCCTACGAGCTCGCCGGTGCGCGCGCGGTATCGGTGCTGACCGAGGGCGCCTACTTCGGTGGGAGCCTCGACGACCTCGTCGCGGCGCGGGAGGCCTGTGATCTGCCGCTGCTGCGCAAGGACTTCGTGGTCGACGAGTACCAGCTGCTCGAGGCGCGCGCGGCGGGGGCCGACGCGGTGCTGTTGATCGTCGCGGCCCTCGAGCCCGACCGCTTGCACGCGCTGATGGGGGCCGCATCCGATCTCGGTATGGACTGCCTGGTGGAGGTGCACGACGAGGACGAGGTCCTCGCCGCGGTCGACGCCGGCGCCGAGGTGATCGGGATCAACAACCGGGACCTCCATACCCTCGCAGTGGACCTCGGGACCACCTTCCGCCTCCTCGCCGATGTTCCGGCCGGGACCGTCGTCGTCGCAGAGTCGGGTATCCGCCGCCCGGAGGACGTCGAGAGCCTCGAGCGCGCGGGGGTCGACGCGATCCTGGTGGGGGAGGCGCTGATGGACGCCGAGGATCCGATCCGCGCTGTCAAGGAGCTGCTCGGCTAGGCCCGACTCCGCGTCGCCCGCCTCAAGATCGGCCCCGTAGCGGTCGATGGGCACGGCGTGAGCGTCGACACCGTCTCGGGCCTTGCGAGCACCCTGGCGCGTATCCGCGCGATCACCGGAGAGCTCGGCGCCGGTGCGCCGGTGTCCGGTCAGAGCGCCTCGTCGGCCACCGACTTCGCCTCCGCCCTGAGCGGGGCCCGCGCGGCCGCCGTCTCGGCGAGCCCCACGGCGGGCGCCACCACCGCGGCGTCCTCGGTCACGGGCGCTCAGCTCGATGCCTGGATGGCGCGCAAGAACCCGGGTTCGCCGCTCGTCGGCATGGGCGACGTCTTCGTGCGCGAGGGGCAGGCCAACGGCATCGATCCGCGTGCCCTGGTCGCCATCGCCCGCGCCGAGAGCTCGCTCGGTTCGGATGCCGGTGCCCGGGCTCGTCACAACGCCTTCGGCTGGGGCCCCACCATGAGCTTCGGCAGCTGGGAGGAGAACATCGCGACGGTGGCGAGAGGCCTGCGCTCGGGCTATCTCGACGACGGGCTCACCACGCTGGCGGCCATCCAGCGCCGCTACGCCCCCCTCGGTGTCTCGAACGATCCCACCAACCTCAACTCCAACTGGCTTCGCAACACCACCGTGCTCTATGCCGAGCTCGGCGGCGATCCGGGCGGCTCGGTCGCACTCAGGTAGGGAAGTCCTCCAACCTGGACCTACGGCGGTGGAGGTTGGTCGTCGAGAGGACCATGATGTGGCCATGCGACGCCGCCGCAGATACGAGGTCGTGGTCGAGGGTCTGTCCGGCCAGGCGGCCTCCCACCGCAGCGTGGTCTCCGACCACCGCTCGGAGGCCGAGGCGCGGGAGACCGCGAGCCTCGAGCGCGCTCGTCTCGAGGTGATCTACGGCGACGGCGCCAACGCGTGGCGGGTGTTGGTGGTGCGCGACGACGAGGTCCTCGCGGAGGAGACGCCGTATCCGGCCGGGGAGCGCCGCCAGCGCGCGGCCGAGCGCGCCCCACGCTCCCGTCCGCGCCCGGAGGCCGAGACCCCGGTGGGGCCGGTCGCAGCGACGACCGGCCAGGCTCCGGGCGAGGAGGAGCCCGTCGCGGCCGTTGAGGCCGCCCGTGCCGATCCGGCAGCCCCATCCCCTCTCCGCGACGAAGGCCCGATCCCCGCGTGGTTGATCGCCCGGTTCGAGGAGTCGATCGAGCGTCAGCGCGAGCGCACCTACGGGGCCTCGGCGGCCGACGACGAATCGGATCCCCCTCCGGCGTGATCTGACCTGGCCGCGGTCGAATGACCGCCCCGAGTCGGCCGAATGACCGCGGACCGGGCCGCGCTGCTCGCTACGCTGGGGACGTGGATGCTCCCGAGCCGACCGCCGAGGATTCCCCGCGCTGGGACCGTCGCCGCACGATCGGCGCCATCGTGGGCGGCGCCCTGGTGCTGGCCGTCGTCGTCCTGCTCGTCGTGGGGCTCGCCAACAAGGATCTCGGGACCTCCATCCAGGACGCCCTGGACGCCGGCGACCGGCCGGTCGCCCCGGAGCTGTCCCTGCCGGTGCTCGCCGCGGGCGACGGGGTCGGGCCGGTGGGCGAGTCGGTGTCACTGGGCGACCTCGACGGGCGGATCGTGGTGCTGAACTTCTGGGCCTCCTGGTGCGATCCGTGCGAGGAGGAGGCGCCGGTGCTCGAGGAGGTGGCCAGGCGCTACCGCCGCTCCGCCGACGTCGTGGTCGTGGGCGTGGATGTCCAGGACCTGCGCGAGAAGGCCCTCGAGTTCATCGAGCGCAATGCGCTGACCTACCCGTCCCTGCGCGATGGCGGGGGCGGGGTGCAAAAGGCCTACCAGGTCCCCGCGCTCCCCGAGACCTTCATCATCGATCCCGAGGGGCGCATCGCGCTGAAGGTGATCGGGCAGATCCAGGCCCCGGAGCAGCTGACCACAGCGATAGAGCAGCTCCGGGCGGAGGAGTCGTGATCCGGCGCGTCCTCCTGGTCGTCCTGGTCGTGCTGCTCGCTGCGCCCGGGGCGGCGCTCGGGCTGACGGTGAACGACGTCGCCAAGCAGGTGCGGTGCCCGACCTGCAACACGCCCCTCAACGTCTCGAGCGCCCCCGTCGCCCAGGACATGAAGGCCTACATCGCGCGGCGCATCGAGCTCGACTGGAGCGAGGAGCGCATCATCGACGGCCTCGTCGACGAGTTCGGTCCCCAGGTGCTCGCGACCCCACCGAAATCGGGCTTCGACCTGATTGCGTGGCTCGTTCCCGCCCTGGTGGTGGCCCTCGGCCTGGCGGCGATCCCCGTGATCACGAGGGCGTGGGCGCGCCGCGCGCCGAGCGCGCCGGCGCCGATCACGCCGATCACCGAGGAGGAGCGGCGGCGCCTCGACGAGGAGCTGGGCCCCCCGGGCTGAGGCTGGGGCTTCATTTCGCGCCCGGGGCGACCGATATCCCTGGAGAGCGACGGCAGGAGGCCATGCATTGTCCGCACGGAAGCGGAGTGGGTGGAGTGTCGTCAGTCCTGGGCGGCTGGCGGAGATCATCGAGCGGATGTCGGCGGAGCGCCGACCCGAGCGTGTGCCTCCGTCTGCCCTCGCCGCGGCGCTTGCCGCGACGGGTGCCCGTGGAGGACGCCTCGTCGGTCCCACCCCCTTCGGGCCACGCGGGCTACTGGCAGAGGACGGTGAGGAGAGGGGCGGAGGCCTCCTGATCGGCGTCGATCTTCCCGGTCGGGAGGGAACCCTCGGTCGCCTCGAGGTGTGGGGGGCCCCGGAGGAGGAGGGCGCCGAGGCCGCGCTGAGGCTGGTGGCGGCGGTGTGCGCACGGAGCCTCGAGAATCTCGCGATGGAGCGGGAGCGCGCCGAGGATCGCATCCGCGCCCGGCGGCTCGGGGCAGCGGCGAGCGTCGTGCGCGAGGCCGGCGACCCCCAGGAGGCGGTGACGCGCGTCCTCGCTCAGGCTCGGGGTCTGGTCGGAGCTCCCGCAGCCGTCCTCGTGGCGGCGGGCGCCCCCACTCCGGAGGTGGCCGCCTACGACGGGCTCGATGCCCTCTCAGCAGACGAGCTCTCGCACCTCATACCGGCCGAGCGCCGTGCGGAGCTCATTGCGGGGCGACCCTGGCGCGGCGCGCTCGAGCCCGAGAGCGCCCTGCGCGGGCGTGGCTTCGGGAGCGCGGCCCTGGTGGGCATCGGCCCCCGCGGCGGACTCGGGACGCTGGCGGTGCTGAGCCACGACGAGCAATCGGTCAGCACCTCCGACCTGGACGTCCTCGTGGAGCTCTCCGGGCACGTATCGAGCGCCCTGACGGTGTCGGTGCTGCAGCAGGAGGTCCGCGAGCTCGGCGCCGTCGACCCCACCACCCGTTTCTACAACGCCCGCTACTTCCAGACCCGCCTCGAGCAGGAGTGCGAGCGGGCCATGCGGGCGGGGGTACCCGTGAGCGTGGCGATCATGTCGCTCGACGGGTTGGACCGGTTGCGCGCCGAGGGGCGCGCGGTGGCCGCGGAGAGAGCGATCGAGATCCTCTCCCGCTACGTCGCAGAGCGGCTGCGCACGATGGACGTGGGGTGTCGGGTCGGCACCGATGAGCTGGCGGCCATCCTCCCGGAGGTCGAGGGGCTCGACGCCCTTCGGGTGGGTGAGCGCATGCGCGCCCAGCTCGGCAGGGTGGAGGGGCTCGAGGAGGCGTTCACCCTCTCGGTGGGTGTCGCGTCGTTCCCGTCGCAGGCCGGCCGCCCCGAGGCCCTCGAGCAGAACGCACGCAGCGCCCTGGAGTGGGCACGCGCGCACGGCGGGGACCGCACCTTCCTCTTCCACGCCGAGACCGCGGCGATCATCCGCTCGCAGGAGCGCGAGCGCATCGCCGACGACGAGGCGGTCCTCACCACCGTCGCCGCGCTGGCCGCATCGATCGACGCCCGCCATCCGAGCACCGTCTTCCACTCGGAGAACGTCGGACGAGTGGCGGCGCTCATGGCCTCCGAGATCGGCCTGCCACTGGACCGGGTCGAGGATGTGAGGGTGGCCGGCCTCCTGCACGACGTGGGCAAGGTCGGCGTGAGCGACGACGTGGTCGTGGCCGACGGGCCGCTCAGTGAGGCGCAGGAGAAGGAACTGCGCCGCCACCCGGAGATCGGCGAGCGCATGCTCTCGGGCAGCCGGCTGTCGTCGATCGCGCCCTGGGTGCTCCACCACCACGAGCGCTTCGACGGCGGCGGCTATCCGGCCGGCCTCGTGGGGGAGCAGATCCCCCTCGAGGCACGGATCCTGGCGGTGGCAGACGCCTTCGATCACCTTGCGAGCGGTGGCCCCGGGAGCGCGCCGATGGCCGTGGCCGACGCGATGGCCGATCTCGAGAGACGGTCCGGCAGTGAGTTCGACCCGGTGCCGGTGGCGGCGCTACGCGCCCTGGTAGGACGTGGAGCGGCGGACGTCTCGCCGCGGATCGGTTGACGGAGGCCTCCCCAATGCCCGCATTCCCCGCACTCAACGAAACGCCCTCGGCGCCCACGACCCATGTCACAGCACGGATCGTGGCCGAGGCGGCCGACCGCCTCGCCGCCCCGTCCGCCGTGGTGAACGGAGTCCTGGAGCTCCTCGACCAGGGCTCGGCACCGGTCCGGTTGATCGCCGCCCGGGTCGCCCAGAGCCCGGAGATCGCCGCCCAGGTGCTGCGCATGGGCAACTCCGCGCTCTTCTCGGAGCCCGTGGACACCATCGAGCGCGCCGTCGTCCGCATCGGCGAGCGCACCCTTCGCGGCCTGCTCCTGGCAGCCAGCACCTATCGGTTGCTCGAGGGCGCGGCGGCCGGCTACGGCTTCCCCCGCCTCTACCTGCTGCATCACAGCGGTGAGGTCGCGACGATGGCCCAGTCGCTCGCGCGCAAGGGCCCGGCGACATTCGGCACGCAGGCCTACCTGGCGGGCCTCCTCCACGACCTCGGCAAGCCGATCCTCGCCACCGTGGCCGAGGAGCGGTCGATGGTGGCCGAGGGCAGCATCACCTCGATCGCCGAGGAGCGGGAGCTCTTCGGCACCGACCACGCCAAGGTCGGGGGGTGGATCGCGCGGCGCTGGGGGCTTCCCGAGGACCTCTGTCTCGCCCTGGAGCGCCACCACGACGCCGACCCGCCCGGTGAGGCCCTGGCGCGCCCGGTGTGGCTCGCGGACATCGCGGTGCACGCGGCCGCCGGCGACGCCTCGGCGATGGAGCGCCTCGCCGAGGCCGCGTCCGCCTGTGGGCTGACCTCCGACGCCCTGGAGACGGTGCTCATGGCCACCCCCGAGACCGATGGTCCCCGCCGGCCGCCGGGGCTCACCGATCGCGAGGTGCAGGTGCTGCGGATGCTGGCGCGCGGCTCCGCCGCCAAGCAGGTGGCGCACGAGCTGGGTTGCTCGGCCTCGACCGTCCACAACCACCTCCACCACATCTACGGCAAGCTCGAGGTCTCGGGTCAGTCGCAGGCACTGCTCCTGGCGCGGGAGAAGGGCTGGGTCTGATATCCGGGCCGCCTCGCCCCCCGGCGCGGCGTCTGCTTGAGTGCCGCGATGGCGGGAGACGTGCGGGTGGGGACGGCATCCTGGACCGACCCCGAGTTCATCAAGGCCGGCTGGTATCCGCCTGAGGTGAGGTCGGACCCCGCCGGGCGCCTGCGCTACTACGCCGAGCGCTTCGCCATGGTCGAGGTCAACGCCACCTTCTACGCCCTGCCGACCGTCGGCACCACCGAGGCCTGGGCCGAGCGCACACCCGACGCGTTCCGCTTCCACGTGAAGGCGCATCAGGTCATCTCCGGGCACCCGTCCGAGCCCGGCCGCCTGCCCGCTCCGCTGCGCGAGCTGCCCTACCAGCCCGATTCGCGCGGACGCATCCGCAAGCCAAGTCGCGAGATGCGCGACGCGGTGATCGACTCGCTGCTCGAGGCCGTCGGGCCCCTCGGCTCCAAGCTCGGGGCGATCCTGCTTCAGCTACCGCCCTACGTGGTCTCGGGCCCGGAGCAGCGCAAGGAGATCGGCCGGATCATCTCGCGCCTGCGGCCGGCCCGCACGGCGGTGGAGTTCCGCCACCGCTCATGGGCCGAGCCCGGCGAGCGGGAGGCCGCCGCAGAGGTCCTCGCCGGGCACGATGCCGCCTGGGTCGTGGTGGACGCACCGCGCATCGACGCGAAGAACGTCATGCCGCCGATCGTCGAGGTGACCACTCCGGCCCTCGCCTACATGCGCCTGCACGGGCGGAACGCCGCCACCTGGAACACCGGTCGCACGGTGGCCGAGCGCTTCGACCACGTCTACTCGGACGAGGAGATGGAGGAGTGGATCGACCGGTCCTCGGGCTAATCGGGCGAACGACCGCATCGGTACGACCGCGGCGCGCAACAATGCGAGCCTTACTCGGGCCTATTCCGACCTCGCGCGCGCAACGAAGATCGCCGATGTGACGAGGGCCGTCAGGCGCGCCGACCGCCGCTATCGCCCCTTGCGCGCGATCCGCGCATCCTGGCGCAAGCAGGTCACCTCAGCGGCGAAGGCCGCTGGCGTCCGGGCTCTGCGTGGGTTCGACGCGTCGGCACGCCTAAGACGGCCTTAGCTCTCCAGCGCCAGGGGGGGTTGGTTCGACAGCTTTGGGGGGCTGGCCCGTAGTGCCGGCCTGGCGGTCGAGTTGATCGCTGAGCGGCTGAGCTTTCACCCGTAGGGAGAGAGAGGACAGGGTCGCGCCTGTTGTGGGCCGGCCGCCTTATGACCGTCACCTCGTAACTCTTCACCCCCTCCCCTCGGGGGAGTTTCCATGGCGGTCTTCAACAACAACGCACGGGATCACGCCTGAGACGAACGCGGCTTCCTGTGCGAGGAAGGGAGCGATGATCTTGAGGGCGACCGATCGGTCGAGGTTGTCGTCGTGCGCGCGGTAGATGACGCCATGCCCGCGGCGCTGATCCGCTCCTCGACGACGTAGCCGCCGATCCTGTCACCCGGCTCAGGCGCACGGCTGGGGGATCCTGCGGCGCACGGGATCGGAGGGTGCTGTCTCGTCGCGCTCGACTGCGACGCGGGTCAAACCTTAGGCATCGCGCACGCCACGCTCCGCCGTGGATCGAGTCTTCTCGGACGACTATCCTGCTGAGTGCTCCTCAGTGTCGATGGCTGTTCGGGGAGGAGATCCTGGGAGGCCGCGCCCTCCGGCGGTTTCGGTGAGTTGTAGTGCGAGGAGACCTCTCACGGTGCCCGACCCTCGTCCCGCCGACCCACTAGACAGGCTTCGCATACGTGAAGCCGAACGCGCTGGAGCGCCGTTCCTCGTACTGCGCGATGGGATGGGTGTGCAAAGCGTCGTCGCCATCTCGGCCGACACCGACCGCCTCGTCATCGGCCGGCGCCAGAGCTGCGACATCGCCATCGAGTGGGATGATCAGGTCTCGCGCAGCCATGCCCAGATCGAGAGGGTGGGCGAGTCCTGGGCGCTCGTCGACAACGGCTCCACCAACCGGACCTTCGTGAACGATCGGGCCCTGTCGGAGCGCCGGCGCCTCGACGACGGCGACGTCGTGCGGGTCGGCCGCACCGCCTTGTGGTTCCGCGCGCCGGGCCGGGAGAGAGCGAGCGTACGGCCGGCACCTCGAGCCTGGCCGTCGCGGAGGTCATCACCCGATCGCAACGACGCGTGCTCGCTGCGCTCTGCGAGCCGAGCATGGGCGGCGGCGAGCTCGCAGCTCCGCCGACCAATAGGGATGTCGGCGATCGGGTTCATCTCGGCGTCGAGGCGGTCAAGACCAACCTCCGCTCTCTCTTCAAGCTCTTCGGCATCGACGACCTGCCCCAGAACCAAAAGCGCGTGCGCCTGGTGCAGCTCGCGCTTCGCGAGGGCATCGTGAGCCGATCGGATCTGGACTGATCAGCCGGCCCCGGGGGTGTGTGCGGGCAACCCCATTGGGGCATTGGGCGCGACGCGGGCGCGATGGAAGGTACCTCCAGGCGCCGGCCATCGGCGCCGACCACATCGCCAAGGAGGAACCATCATGCTCGAATCACAGCTCGCGCCGATCATCGGCGACGTCACCGTCACGCTCCTGGAGCCCGTCGGATCGCCTCTCCCGTCCAACTTCATCGTGGACGGCACCAAGCCCTTCGACCTGAAGGTCGAGTGGACCCAGAGCGGCGACACGTGGGTGCTGGCCCCGGGCGGCTCCTGGGAGGTCCACATCCTCCTCGAGGGCCTGGGCGCGACCTATGAGGGCGAGCTCCCCGCTCCGCCCTCGCCACGCATGGTCGCGGCCGTCAACACGAACAACTTCACCAACACGACGACCTTCAACGTGCCGGCCAACTCGATTCCGGCCGCCGTGTACGAGCTGGCGGTCATGATCACATACCGCAAGAACGGCCAGCCGCGCGCCCTCGCCGGCTTCCAGACCATCAAGCCCTTCCAGGTCTACTACCACGCCTGAGAGCCGGTGCTGCGAGCCCGCTGCCTTGGCAGCGGGCTCCGCCGGGTCACATCAGGTCGCGGCGGACCAGCTCCATGCCGAGCTCCTCGCAGTAGGAGCGCAGCTCGCCGATCTCGCGCCGTGAGGTATCGCCATCGGGCGTACCGAGCAAGCGATCCATCCTCCGCGCGATGAACGCGTACGCCGCCCGAAGGCGGTGGTCCGGCCAGTCCTCGAGCGAGGCGACCTCCACGGACACACCAAGCGGCTCCACGCGCGCCTCCTCGTCGGATCGGGCACCCACCCTACGAACGCGTTCTCACGGCCGCAACCCGCCGACACCGTTCGCCGGCGTACCCTTGCCGCAGCGACCAAACGATCGCACACAGGAGGGAAAGCTCACGCCCCGGTTCTCGACATGGCGGACAGAGCCCAGGAGATGGCGGTGGTGTTCAACAACAACGCACGGGATCACGCCCTCCGGAACGCGACGAGGTTCGGAGAGCTCCTGCGCGCCGCCCGGTAGTGGCGGGAGGCGCCGGACTGCGAGACGATGGCCGAGCGACGATCATCCGGGGGAGGACCCAGTGCCCTACATGCGACCGCCGTTCTTCGTGCGGCGGATCTTCAATCCGATCGCCATGAAGCTCGGCCTCTCCGGCACGCAGGCGCTCGCGGTGCGCGGACGGCGCTCCGGAGCGATCCACCGGGTGCCGGTGATCCCGGTCGACCACGACGAGGCGCTCTACCTCGTCTCGCCCCGCGGCGAGACCGACTGGGCGCGCAACCTGCGCGCCGCCGGTGAGGGCGAGCTGCGCAGCCGGAAGGAGGTGCGCCGGTTCCGAGCGGTGGAGTTGCCGGCCGCCGAGCGTCCGCCGGTCATCTCCGCCTACCGCGCGGTGGCGGGCAGGGCCGTCAGATCGTTCTTCGAAGCGCTGCCCGATCCCGGCGACCATCCGGTCTTCCGCCTCGAGGAGCGCGAGGGCTGAGGGGATCTGAGGGCCGGTCGCGCGCTCGTGCGCCCGCCCGTCGCCGGAGCGCTGCGGGCCCCCTGCTTCGCGCGTCTATCCTTGCCGGGTGCGCGCAGCCCCGTTCTTGGTCATCGACGCCGCCCTCGTTGTCGCCTTCGCGGCGCTCGGGCGCCGCAGCCACGAGGAGGGCTCCGATGTCTCGGGGGTCCTCGAGGTGGCTGCACCCTTCCTCATCGCCCTCGCGATCGGTTGGCTGCTGGCCCGCGCGTGGCGAGAGCCTGCCGCATTCACCACGGGCGCCGTGGTGTGGGCGGTCACGGTCGTGGGAGGACTCTGGCTTCGCAGCGCCCTCTTCGACCGCGGCATCGCGCCGGCCTTCATGGTGGTGGCGGCGGTGACGCTCGGCGTGCTGCTGGTGGGGTGGCGCGCGGTGGCACGGCAACTGCCGGCCCGCCGCGGCCTTCCCGGCCCTGGGGCTTGAGAGGGCCTTCTCGGGGAGGTTCCCGAGCCGGTCGGCAAGAGCGCCCGAGTCGGGGATCCGGCCGTCGGGGGTCACCTTGCCGATGATCGAGGGCAGCGGGGCGGCCGTCCCGGAGGCGGCCACGTCCTTCGGCACGATCACCCGACCGAGCACGCCGTCGAGAAGCCCCATTCATGATCCTGCCGTTATCGTGTACGGATAACCGCGGGCGGCTCTACGCGGCTCCGGTCGCGCGATCGCCCGCCCGCGAGCGGTCGACCGGGGCTCCTGCCTCGGCGGCCATCGCCTCGATCAGGACCGCGGTGTCAACGGCGGCAGGGGTGTCGGCATCCGTCGCCGAATCGGCCACGAACCAGGCCTCGCGAGCGAAGTAGGAGAGTCGCTCGGCTGCGTCGGGGCGGCCTGCGCTGTCGCGGGCCTGGGACTCGAGGTAGTCGAGGATCTCACGGCACTCCGTGCTGGCCCACCCGCCGCCTCCGGGAGGGTCGCGGCGCCGGGCGAGCACCCACCACACCACGGCGAGGATCGGCAGCTTGACGAAGAGGAACGCCCCGATCACCCACATGGCGAGCGTCTCGGGGCTTCCCGCGTCGGCGGCGAGAAGGGCGGCGTAGGTGCCGATGCCGAGGATGACCACCGCGGCCATGACCAGTCCCAGCAGGGCTCCGGTCCGCAGATTCCCCTCGCGATCGGTGAACGCGAGGGCGAAGGGGGAGCGTCGGGCGGGAAGCGCGCGAACGGGTGCGTCCATAGCCCCACGCTACCAACCTTGGCCAAGCTCGCGTCCTTTGGGTGGTCGCTGCCTCGCCCGATGGGGGGTTGCCCTGTCACCCCTGGAGAGGTAGTTCTGGCGATGATGCGATCCCGTTCCCTGGGTCGCGGCTCCGCCCGGCCGCTCCCGCTCCTGATGCTCAGTCTCGGTGCAGCCCTCTGCCTGCCGCCCATCGCCACCGCCGGCCCCCTCGCGCGGTCGCTCGACTACCTCGCGGCACGTCAGGACGTTGCGGGCGGCGGTTTCGCGGCTGGTCCGGGCACAGATGCGGCCTACACCGCCTGGGCCTCTCTCGCCGTCTCCGCGGCCGGCGAGGACACCGGTCGCTGGCGCCGCGGCCGCACCTCCTTGCGCTCGGCGCTCCGGCGACCGCTCACGGGCGCCACTCTCGCCGACGTCCAACGCACCGCCGTGGCCATCGCCGCGGCGGGAATGGATCCGAGGGTGGTGGGGGGTCGCAATCTTGTGCGGGAGGTGCTGCGCGCGCAGCGCACCGACGGGACGATCGGACCCGACTCATCGACCACCGCCTGGGGCATCCTGGCCCTCAGCGCCGGAGGCCTCGGCTCGGGGTCGCACGCGATCCAGATCGGGGCCGATGCGCTCGAGAGGGCGCAGGGGTCCGACGGGGGATGGACGCTCACCGCGAACGACCCCGGCTCCGGGCCCAACACGACCGCTGCAGTCGTGCAGGCGCTGGCCGCCGCCGGGCACGACCCCGAGACCTCGCGGGCGCTTCGCCGGGCGCGTGCCTTCCTTCTCGCCGCGCAGAACGCCGACGGCGGCTTCCCGCCGGTGGTCGGCGGCGGCAGCACGTCGCTGACGACGGCATGGGTCGCGCTGGCGATCCGCGCCCTGGGCGAGCGCTCGAGTCAGCCCCCTTGGAACCGTGCCGGCGGTCCCCTGGCCCTCCTGCGATCCCTGCAGGTCGCCGACGGGGGTGTCCGCAACGCCCCCGAGTCGAAGTCCCCATCGCTGTGGGCCACCAGTCAGACCGCGCTCGCCTTCGGCGGCAAGTATCTGCCCTACCGGCGGGTGGTGCCGCGTCCGGTGCCCCTGCGCGCCCCCCGCGTGGTGGCACGGCGCCCGCTGAGCGGGGGCCGGTTGCGCGGGCCACTGACAATCGCCTACCGGGATGACAAGGGGGGCACCGGCGTCGATCCCAAGTCGGTGCGGATCCGCGTCGGCGGGCGGGATCTCACGCGACGTGCCAAGGTGACACCCCAGCTTCTCAAGATCCCCCGCAAGCTGGTGCCGGCCGGGCGGAAGACGGTCCGGTTGGCCTTCTCGGATCGCGCGGGCAACTCGCGCGCGGTGCGTTGGAGCATCGTGGCCCCAGGTCGTTAACGAGCGAACGAGCTTGCCAGGCGGCCGCGCCTTTGCCACACTCGACGGGACGTCACCTTCCCTCGTCCCGAGAGGTCGCCTTCCATGGTCACGCTCACCCAGGAGGCCCAGGACAAGTTGCGCAGTCTGATCGCCGCCGAGGGGCAGGAGGGCGCCGGCCTGCGCGTCCAGGTCATCCCCGGGGGATGCTCGGGCTTCGAGTACGACCTCTCGCTCGCGGCTCCGTCCGAGGGCGACGAGATCGTCGAGGGCGACGGGGTGCGGGTGATCATCGATCGCTTCAGCGTGCCGTATCTGCTCGGCGTCGAGTTGGACTACGAAGAGGGTTTCCAGGGGGCCGGATTCCTGGTGAACAACCCCAACGCGTCAGCGTCCTGCGGCTGCGGGAAGAGCTTCCAGGCCTAGCGCGTGACCGCGGCTCTCACGAGCCGTAGTCAGCCGTGAGGATCGTGGAGGAGCAGCCCGCCGCGCTCGCCGAGCCGGTGCCCACCCAGCGGAAGCGCGGGTTGAGGAGGTTGGCTCGGTGCGGCGGGCTGTCGAGCCACATTCGCACGGTCTGCCTGGCGGCATCGGATCCGCACCCCCAGACCATGGCGAGGTTCTCGCCGACGGTCCGGTTGCGGGGAAAGCCTGCGGCGAAGAGTCGCTTCCAGAAGGGGGCGCCACCTCGGCCGTCGTGGTCGAATCCGCCGGTCCTCACGAGATAGCGGCTGTGGGCGCGGGCGGGCCGCCGGAGGGTCGCAATCATACGCAGGGGCCGCCGGCCGCGCTCAGCGCGAGCGCGGTTCATCTCCCGCAGCAGGGCTGCCTCGGTGCGGGGAACACTCGCCTCGGTGGCCTGGCTGGCGCGGGCTCCCTTGGCCTCAGCTCCAGAGGTCGCGGCGCCGGCGAGGGCGAGAGCTGCGGCCGTCATGGCCAGCGCTGATCTGCATCCGTGCATTCCCTTCCTTTATCGGCCGCTCGCCGCGAAGCTGAACGTCCGCCGGGCACGGGAGTAGTTTCCCGGTGGGTCCATCCGTCGAGGAGACCGCCGTGAGTGGAGTCGTCATCGCCAGCGCCGCGCGCACGCCGATCGGCGCGTTCATGGGAGGTCTCAGCGAGATCCCGGCCACCGAGCTGGGGGCGGTCGTGATCGCCGAGGCGCTGAGCCGGGCGGGCGTGGAGCCGGCCGCGGTCGACGAGGTGCTGATGGGAAACGTCCTCTCGGCCGGGCTCGGACAGAACCCCGCCCGCCAGGCCGCGCTGGCGGCGGGCGTCCCCGAGAGCGTCCCGGCGACCACCGTCAACAAGCTCTGCGGATCGGGGCTGAAGGCGGTCACCCTCGCCGCGCAGGCGATCGTGGCCGGGGATGCGGACGTCGTCGTGGCCGGGGGTATGGAGAACATGAGCGCCGCGCCCCATCTCCTGCCCGCTCTGCGTGCCGGCCGGCGGATGGGGGATGCGGCGGCGATCGACTCGATGCTGCGCGACGGGCTCTGGTGCGCCGTGTGCGACGTCCACATGGGGGTCACCGCGGAGAACATCGCAGCGGAGGACGGCATCGCACGCGAGGATCAGGACGCCTTCGCCCTCCGCAGCCAGCTGCGCGCGGCGGCGGCGATCGAGTCGGGCGCGTTCTCGGCTGAGATCGTCCCGGTGATGGTCCCCGCCCGCCGCGGCGGGCCGGTCGCGTTCGACCGCGATGAGCACCCGCGCCCGGACACCACGCCCGAGACCCTCGCCCGCCTGAGGCCGGCGTTCACCGCCGAGGGCACGGTGACCGCAGGCTCCTCCTCGGGGATCAACGACGGCGCGGCGGCCACGGTGGTGATGAGCTCCGAGGCCGCGCGCGATGCCGGTGTGCCCGTGCTCGCGAAGATCCGCGGCTATGCCTCCGTGGGGGTGGCACCGCGGGTCATGGGGCTCGGCCCGGTCCAGGCGATCGAGCGCGCCCTCGAGCGCGCCGGCGTCGCCCTTGGCGACATCGATGTCGTGGAGCTCAACGAGGCCTTCGCGGCCCAGTCGCTCGCCGTGGTCCGCCGGGTCGGGCTCGATCCGGACAGGACCAACGTGCACGGAGGAGCGATCGCCCTCGGCCACCCGGTCGGCGCCTCCGGGGCGCGCGTCCTCACGACCCTGCTGTACGAGATGCAGCGCAGCGACCTGCGCCTGGGCCTTGCCGCGCTCTGCATCGGGGGCGGCCAGGGCATCGCGATGGTCGTCGAGAGGCCCCCGCTCAGGTGATCGCCCACGCGGCGCCCGCGGTGCCGGTGATCGCGGCTGCCCCGGTCGGCTTCGGTCGGATCGCCGTGGGCGTGGGCAGCGGCACCGACCGCCTCGAGGTGCAGGCGAGCGGGCGCATCACGGCGCGAATCACGGTCGCCCCGGGGCCGAGGCGGGTCTCGGTTCCCGTGCCCATCGGAGTCAACCCCGTGCGGGTCAGGGCCGTCGGGGCGGGCGGCGCGCGCTGGTCGGCGACCATCCGGGTGCGCGCCCTCCCCGCATCGTCGCGTCGCGCCGGGCGCGTGCCGGGCTTCGTGGATCGGCGCCTGCAGCGCGACGTGGACCGCCTCGTGGCGGGCGTACCGGCGATCGCGGGCGTCTACGTCCAACACCTCGCGAGCGGCTGCGGTGCCAGCAGCAACGCCGACGCCCAGTTCCCGGCCGCGAGCACCCTGAAGGCTGCGATCCTGGTCGACGCCGTCCGGCGAGGGCAGCACACCCGGCTCGGCCGCGATCTCGATCGGATGATCCTCTCCTCCAACGACCGGGCCGCCAACCGGGTGCTCGTGGCTCTGGGCGGCGGATCGGGAGAGGTTGGAGCGGCGGGTGTCACCGACACTCTCAGGCGCCTCGGCCTGGACCGGTCCCTCGTCCGGCGCCCCTACATCATCGAAACGGCCCGCCGGCCCCTTTCGATCGTGACCAGCGCCCGTCCGGCGCTCTTCACGAACTTCGTGACCACCCCGTTCGAGCTCGCACGGCTGATGGTGAACATCCACAGAGGAGCGGTCGGGGGCGGGGGAGGGGTCGCGCGGCTCGGTATCGCGAGCCGCACCGCCCGCGCGGAGCTGCTCGCCCGGCTGCTCGACGTGCGCGATCGCAGCAAGCTCGTGGCGGGCCTGCCGCCGGGGGTCCCGGTGGCTCACAAGACCGGCTACACGAAGCAGGTCAAGCACGATGGCGGCGTCATCTACCTCGCGAGTGGCCCGGTCGTGGCCGCCGTGATGACCTGGAGCGCATCGGGGGTGAGCGACGCGGTCGGAGACCGCTTCATCGCCGAGGTGGCCCGGGTCGCCCGCGCGCGGCTGGCTCGCGGGGGGATCTGCGGCGCCCGGAGCGTGCCACGCCGCGTCGGCGGCCGGTAGGTTCCCGGCGGATCCACGACCAGGAGACGGGCGGACGATGAGCATCGCGGACTGGTATCCCGATCCGACGCGATCGGGCAGGTTGCGCTATTGGGACGGCACTGCGTGGACCGAGCACGTCAGCGAGGACGGTGGCACCGCGTCGGACCCGATCGTGGGCATTCCGCCCGCCCCGCCGGGGCTCGAGCCCGCACCTCCGCCCCCGCCCCTGCCCCCGCTTCCGGGGCCAACGCCCGCCCGGAGGGCGGCCCCGTACCCCCCGACCCTCCTCGGACGCGCCGGATTCGGGGTCGCGGCGCTGGGCGGGATCCTGATGGCCGCCACCGTCGGTTCCACCGCGGTGGAACAGCCGGCGTTCGGGAGCATCGAGGTGGCCGGGGGCGCGTGGATCGGGGTGGTCGCCGCGGTGCTCTGCATCGGGGCGGCCGTGGCGCCGTGGTTCTGGGCGCGGCTCGCAGGCGTCGGCATCTCGTCGTTCTTCGCGATCGTCGTCGCCTTCGCGCTGATCGGCTTCCGGACATCGGACGACCTTGCGCCGGGGGTGGATGTGAGCCTCGGCGGGGCGGGCTGGTTGATGTTGCTCGGCTCGCTGCTTCTCTTCGCCGGAACCGCGATGGCCCTCATCTGGCTGAGGGTGCCGGTCCGGGAGCCCGACGCCGGACAGGCGGCGCCCGAGGGCAAGGCGGTCGCGTCGCTCGTGGTCGGGATCGTCGGCGTGGTGCTGCCGTTCGCGGCGGCACCCGCGATCGGCCTCTCCATGTATGCGACGGACGACATGAAGGCGAGCGACGGGCGCGTGGGCGGTCGGGGGATGGCGATCGCCGGGCTGGTGCTCGGGATCGTCTCGCTCTCGATCTGGGGGCTCGGCCTGTTGCTCGGGATGCTGCTCGCGCAGCCGTAGCTGCACCAGCCTCAGCCGGTCGTGAGATCGGCCGACGAGGCTCAGCGCCGCCCGCGCCCGAAGTTCTGGCCACCGGGGGCGGCGGCACGGACGCGCGCCATCTCGGCCACTCGGGCAGGGGTGTCGGCCGTCGCCCGATCCTCCCGTGGAGGCTCGATCCGTTCCATCCTGCGGACCAGCACGTTCAGGGTTCGTTCGCGCCGCTCGAGGCGCCCCCAGGCCATCACCAGTGGGTCGGCCCGTACCACTGCGCGGTGGTGCTCGTAGATCTCAGGGCGAACGATGCAGTTGACCATGCCGGTCTCGTCCTCCAGGAGCAGGAAGACGATGCCTCCCGCTGTGGCCGGTCGTTGGCGGGCGATCACCATTCCGGCGACGCAGACCTCGCTGCCGTGGCGGGTCTCGCGCAGCTCCGCGGCCGTGAGGACGCCCGCCGGGAATCCGGGGCGTACCAACGCCACCAGATGCCATCCGGTGGAGAGCCCGGTGGTCTCGTAGTCGGTGAGCGTGCGCTCGAAGCGGCCGAGCTCGGGCAGCGGTGGAGCGGGGCCCGCGGCGATCGGCAGCGCCAGCTGGGTTCCCTGTGCCCCTGCGCGTGGACGCGCGAGCACTCCGAGCTCCCAGAGCATGGCGCGCCGCGGCCTTTCGAAGACGTCGCACGCCCCCGCGCGCACCAATTGGGCGATCTGCTCGCGGCGCAGGTCGGCGCGTGCAGCCAGATCGGCGATGTCGCGAAAGGGCCCGTCGAGTGCGCGCTCGGCCACCAGCCGTTCGGCCGCGTCGCGGCGCACCTCGCGGACGTATCCGAGCCCAACCCGCACGGCCCCCTCCTCGATGGAGCAGATCGCCTCCGAGCGGGAGATGCAGGGCGCCAGCACGCGCACGCCCCGTCGCTGGGCGTCGCGCACCAGGCTCGCGGGTGGGTAGAAGCCCATCGGCTGGGCGTTCAACAGGGCGGCCAGGAACTCCGCCGGATAACGACGGCGCAGCCAGGCGCTCTGGTAGGCCAGCACGGCGAACGCCGCCGAGTGGGCCTTGGGGAAGCCGAAGTTCGAGAAGCCGATGAGCTTGGTGAAGACCCCGCGGATGACCTCGTCGTCCACGCCGCGCTCGCGGGCGCCGTCGCGGAAATCGCGCCACAGCCCGAGCATCGCCTCGCGGCTGCGCTTGCGGCTCATCGCCCGTCGCAGCATCTCCGCCTGGCCGGGAGTGAAGCCGGCGAGTGCCATCGAGACCTCCAGCACCTGCTCCTGGAAGACCACCACCCCCAGCGTCTCGCGCAGGCAGTCGGCCAGCAGAGGGTGATCGTAGGGGGGCTCGAAGGAGGGATCGGCGCGCAGCGCCCGACGATGCCTGACGTAGGGGTGAACCGCTCCGCCACTGACCGGCCCGGGGCGGATCAGCGCCACCTGGATGGTGAGGTCGTGGAGGTTCTCGGGCCGGGTCTGCAGCAGGCTCTGCATCTGGGCGCGGCTCTCGATCTGGAAGACACCGACGGTGTCGGCATCCTGGATCTCGGCGTAGACCGACGGATCGCGGAACCCGATGCGCGAGAGATCGACGACCTGATCGCGCGCGCGGGCGATCAGGTCGATGCACTCCTCGACCGCCGACAGCATTCCCAGGCCGAGCAGGTCGATCTTCACGAAGCCGGCATCCGCGCAGGAGTCCTTGTCCCACTGACAGATCTGTCGCCCCGGGAACGCGGCGGGGACGACCGGGACCAGCTCCACCAGAGGCCGGGCACTGACCACCATGCCTCCAGAGTGCTGTGACAGGTGTCGTGGCAGGCCGGCGGCCTCCCGTGCCAGGAGGGCCAGGGCACGCCAGCGGGGCGAGGCCAGCTTGGCCGGGCCATCGGGTAGGCGGGCGAGCTCCTCCTCCACCGCATCGGCCGACGACCAACCGTCGGCGAGCCGGGCGAGCCGCTCCAGGTCGGCCTCCGGCAGCGCGAGCGCGGCGCCGAGCTGGCGGATGGCCATGCGGATGCGGAAGGTGGGGAAGGCGGCGACCAGCGCGGCGTGCTCGGGCCCGTAGCGGATGATGATCTCCTCGATGAGGCGCTCGCGGACGTCACGGGGGAAATCGAGATCGATGTCGGGCACCGACGCCATGTCGCGGTTGAGGAAGCGGCCGAGGAAGAGGCCGTTGTCGATCGGGTCGATGTGCGAGAGCCCGGTCAGGTAGCAGACGATCGAGCCCACCGACGACCCGCGGCCGCGTCCGGGGGGGAGCCAGCGACGGGCTGAACCCGCCGGTCTCACCTGCAGCGCCACCTCGCGCGCGAGCTCCAGGATGTCGCGGTGGAGCAGGAAGAACCCCGCCAGGTCGTGGTGGGCGATCAGGGAGAGCTCCTCGTCCAGACGCGCGGCGGCCAGCGCCCGTTTGCCGGCGTTGGTGTAGCGCGCGCCGAGCTGATGGGCGCAGATCCGCGCGAGGGCAGATTGGGCCGTCTCGCCCGGGTGGGAGCCCACGAAGTCGGGGAAGCGGTAGCCCAGGTCGCGGGTGAGATCGAACTCCAGCCGTTCGGCGATGCGCACCGTCTCGGCCACGGCACCCGGATGGTCGCGGAACATCTCGGCCGTCTCATGTGGTGCCCTCAGCACGGAGTGGTGGTTGCCACGCCGCTCGTCCTCGGATCCGTCGAGCGTGAGGCGATGGCGGATGGCCACGAAGGCGTCCTGCAGGAGGGCGCGCTCGGGGGCATGGGAGTGGGGGTCGCCGGTGGCCACGCACGGGATCCCTACGGCGACGGCGAGGTCAGCGAGATCGCGGGCCAGGCGGCGGTCTCCCCGTGAGCGGGGCCGCTGGATCTCCACGCGGACGTTCTCCGGGCCGAGATCGCGTATGAGGCCGCGCACCGCCTCCTGCGCCCCGCGTCTGTTGCCCGCCGCCACCAGGCGCGGGATCAGGCCGTGGCGGGCGCATCCGGTGAGGCAGATCAGCCCCTCGGCATGCGCCGCCAGACGGGAGAGCTCGAGTCGAGGGGGGAGGGGGCGGCGATCGGGCGGGGGGCGCGTGCCGGCATGGGCGATGGTGATGAGCCGGCAGAGGTTGGCGTAGCCGGCCGCCGTGGCCGCCAGCAGGGTGAGGTGGGAGCCGTCGTCCAGCGTGATCTCGGCGCCCGTGATCGGACGCACACCGGCTGCCCGCGCGGCGTGGGCGAAGGCCAGCGATCCGCAGAGACCGTCATGGTCGGTGAGGGCCAGGGCCGAGTGGCCCAGTCGCGCCGCCGCCTCGGCCATCTCCTCGGGCGCCGACGCGCCGTCGAGGAAGCTGAAGGCCGAGTGCGCGTGCAGCTCGACGTAGGGGGGCGACGCCATACGAACACATGTTCGTAGGAGATCGGGCCGGGCGCAAGGGAAGATCTCCCCGCTCTCCCGCGTGTACCCAATCCCATGGGACCCGTTACCCTCGGCGGGCCGGCGACGACGCCGGCCGCTCCCCGGGAAGGGATGGCCCGCCCGCCCCGCCCATGGGCCCACCGCGAAGGGGGCGGTCGGCCCGGGTGCGCGCCTCGTTGTCGCGCAGGCGCGGCTCGTAGTGCGAGAAGAAGACCTTGCCGACCAGGTCCCGGCGGCTGTGCACGCCGGTCTTCCCGAAGATCCCCTTCATGTGCTGCTGGACGGTGTGCGGCGAAACGATCAGGCGTGCCGCGATGGCGGCCGTCGACTCGCCCTGGAGCACGAGGCGCGTCACCTCCTGCTCGCGAGCCGTCAGACCGTAGGCGGCCATCAGCAGGGGACCGATCCGGGCGGGGTGGGCGGGCTCCACGATGACGGCCACCCGGGGCGAGCCGTCGGTGACGAGGGTGGCGCCGTGCAGCACCACCCAGGTGCCCGATCTGCCCAGAACGCGGGCCACGGCCACGTCGCCGGGGGCGTCGCGCCCCTCGGCCGAGCGCAGCGCCCGCCCCGCCACCGCGAGGACGCTCGGGGGCAGCCGCCCGGCTTCGGGGTCCCCTCCGGGCAGATCGACGAGCCATCGCTCGACCCCCGGGGTCGACGACTCGAGCTCCCAGCGCGCGGTCAGGACGATCAGGCCCGGTGAGTCGGGCCCCTCGGGATCGCGAGCCTCGCCCATCAGCAGCGCCCTCCGGGCGGCCTCCCCGAGCGCGGGCGCCGCGGACCTCACGAACCCGATCTCGTCGTCGGAGAAGAGCGGCCGGCCGGGCTCGCGATAGAGGCTCACGGCGGCCCAGGCCTCGCCGCCCGCGTCCCGCAGGCTCACGATCAGCTCCTGGTCGCCGTCCATCTCCATATTGGCCCGCCAGCGCGCGCTGCTCGTGGGGTCGCCGCCGGTCGCGTCGTGCAGCGTGGATGCGCCGGCCACCGAGCGCGCCACCGTGGCCAGGTCGTGCGCGTCTTCGCCGTAGTACTCCATGGCGAGCGCCTCCCGCGGGAACTCGGGCATGTGTGCGTTGACGTGGCTGGTGATCAGGAGGGACGCGGGATCGAGGGTGAACCAACACGGCCCCATGTGGTTGGGGACCACCGGGGCGATCAACTCGCCCGCCACGCGCCAGAGCGCCACCAGGTCGAGCCCCGAGCCCGGCAGGGCAGCGATCCGGGCGAGTGCCTGCGTGCGTGAACGCTCGCTCATCGGCCCAGCGTACGACCGCCGGCGCACTGAGGGGAATGCCGTCTTTCTGGTATCGACCCGGGCGGGGGCCCAGGCCTATCGTTCGCGGCGTCCGAACGCACTCGTCAGGAGGTGATCCAATGCAGGAGATCACGGCCACAGCCGCCGCCGTCGGCCGGCGCGGCGAGGGGGAGGCGCGCTGGTGGTTCGACGGCCTCGCCGAGATCCTCGTGACCTCAGACCAGACCGGAGGCGCGCTCAGCGTGATCGAGGTGACCGAGCCGCCCGGCGCGGCCGCGCCGCTCCACGTCCACCACCGCGAGGACGAGACATTCGTGATCCTGGAGGGCGAGGTCTCGTTGGAGGTCGGAGGCGAGGCGGTGCCCGCCGTCGCCGGCGACGTGGTCTTCGCGCCACGCAGGATCCCGCACCGCTACGTCGTCGGCCCGGCGGGATGCCGGATGCTCTTCGTCACGACCCCCGGAGGCTTCGAGGCGCTCGTGCGGGAGATGAGCGTGCCGGCGGCGGCGCGCACCCTGCCGCCACCCTCCGACGCCGCCCCCGACATGGAGCTGGTGGCGGGCGTAGCGATCGCTCATGGATGCGAGCTGCTCTGCTGAGTCGCCCGAGGGCGCCGGGCGGAGGCGGCTACTCGGTGGGGCTGGTCGAGAAGCTCGGGTAGCGGTCGGTCAGCAGGTAGAGGTAGCCGTTGGTCTGGGCGCCGAAACGGATGATCATGGCCGTGATGTTGCGCAGCCCGAGCGGCATCGATCCCGTGAACAGGCAGACGAACCACGAGATCACGGCGATCACGTACATCAGGTACTGCAACACGCTGGACACGATCGCGGCGGGAAGCACGAGGATGATGCGGAAGGCCGTCTTCCAGCGATTCTGCGGAGCGGCCGGCGCGATCCTCAGATCGGCCGGGTAATCGGTGTCGCCGAGGAAGCCCGGGTAGGGATCGGCGAGGAACAGCAGATACCCGTAGACCTGGGTGTTGTAGCGCAGGTACTGGGCGATGAAGTTGTGCAGGCCCGCCGGGGTCTGGCCCGCGAACAGCGTCGCGAACCAGCTCACGATGACCGCCAGGCCGGCGACGAGTCCCCAGAGCGCAAGCCAGATGAGGTGCGGGATCACGAGGATCAGGCGGAACGCGACCGTCAACCGGGTCCGCCGGAGGTCGTCGGAGACGGTGAGAGTGATGGGATGGCTCATGGGCGGGGACTGTAGGCGACGTTCGGGGCACTCGGCAAGTTGCCCCCCAAACGCCGAGAGAGCGCCGGTGCTCGCGGCGCTCTCTCGGAGGGGTGCGATCACCGGGTGCCCGCCCGGTGTCCGCCGTGCCTTGCTTCCCTGCCCTGCACAGCATGTTTCGTCCGGGCAGCGCTCCGGGACGAGCGTCCGTAGAGATCGTGCCCACATCTCCCGACCCGCCGCCGTTGGGACGATACGGACCTGCGGATACGATGCCGCCGCTTCGCGCCCTCCGTCTCACCCAGGGGTCCCATGACCATCCGATCGCGCATGACCGTGCTGGCCCTCGCCCTGGTGGCGTGTGCTGCGGCTCCCGCCGCGGCGCTCGGTGCGCTGCCCTTCGTGGCGATCGATCCCGGGCACGGCGGTGGCGACAGCGGGGCGGTCGGGACGCTGCCGGTGGGGACCCCCACCGGGCTGGCGCCCCGTATCGATGCCCAGGGGCGCACCCTTCTCTACGAGAAGGACGTCAACCTCGACATCGGCCTGCGTCTCGATGCATGGCTGCGCGCCCGAGGCGCCCGCACGCTCCTCACCCGGACCCGGGATCTCGCGGGTGGAGACCGGCCCTACACGACCGAGGGGGCCGATCTGAGGGCGCGTGCGAGCATGGCGAACGCGGCGGCCGTCAACATCTTCGTATCGGTGCACAACAACTACCTCGCCGCGACCACCAGCGGCACCGAGACCTTCCACTTCTACTACTCGAGCACCGCCGCCCGGACGCTGGCGGCGAGCGTCCACTCCCAGATGGTGGCCGCCCTGCTCCTTCCCGACCGCGGCGTGAAGAGCGCCGGCTTCTCCGTTCTGCGCAACACCAGGATGCCGGCGATCCTCGTGGAGGGGGCGTTCCTCTCCAACACCGACGAGGCGCTCCTGCTGGCCGATCCGGCGGTGCGCCAGCGCATCGCCGAGGCGATCGGCCGCGGGATCGCCGCCTACGCGGCGCGCGGCATCGCTCCTCCACCCGAGCTCGCTCCCACCATCGGGCCCTGGAAGGCGCGGCCGCGAGCCGTCCCGGCCGGCTACCGGCTGGTGAAGACGGGCGTCACCAACCCCATCGGCCGCGGCGGGTGGTTGGCGGTGATCGTCGGCTTCCGCCAGCCCACGGAGCCCGTGCTCGCGGCGACGATCGGCCCCTGGCGCGTCCGTCCCACGAGGATCCCGGCCGGATACCGGCTGGTGAAGACCGGCCCACGCAACGAGGTCGGGCGCGGTGGTTGGCTCGCGATCTCGAAGACCGCGCCGCTGCCCGGCGTCGCGGACCCTGCGGCCGTACCGTGACCGAGGAAAGACCAGCGTGACCTGACCGGTTGCGATCGAGGCGGCCGGGATGATCCGGAGGCCCTCGGGGGCCTCGTCATCGCCGGGCGGCCGGAGGGGGTGCGCGAGCGATGCGAGGAGCTGGCCGCGCTGGGTCTCGATGGCGTGATCGTGAACACGGCCGGGCCGCGGACCGCCGATGCGGTGGCCGCGGCGGGTGAGGCGCTCCTGCCGCCCGGTGAGCCGACGGACGCTCTCGATCCAGCCTCACCCGTGGGCGTGCCAGGAACCATCGGATGCCTCGCGGTACACCGTCACCAGCCGGCCCGAATCGAGAACCAACTCGAAGTAATGGCGGTCGATCGCCCGATCGGTCCACCAGAGGTCCTGGACCAGCCAGTCGTCGCGGATCGCCGCCACGGTATGGCGCCGAGCACCGTCCGGGGTCATCTCTCGAGGGGTGCCGTCACGCGCGCTGACCACCGTCACCGCGCGTGGGACCGCCAGGGCGCGAAGAGTCATGGTTCGTAGGGGGTGAGCGCCCAGCGCCGCTCGGGTAGGCGCGACCAGGGCTCGATCTCGACGAGCCGCAGCATCGCCTCGGGCCCCTGGGCGGCCCGCACCTGCCGGATCGCCTCACCGGCACGTGTGCGCCTCTCCTGGCCGGGGGAGGGGATCGCCGTCAGCTGATGGCCGCCCAGCGCTCCCGAAGCGTCGCCACCGATCCAGAGATCGGTGATCGGGCCGCTGATCTCTCCGAGTCGGGGCAGGGCGGCAAGGGCCAGACGCCCGGCGTCGGCGGTCGCCTCGCGCAGCGCCAGGTCGCGGACCCATGATCCGCCGTCGGCGAGACGGGCGCGCATCGTGAGAGTCCGGAGCGCGGCGCCGCGGCCACGCGCCGCGGCCGAGAGCTCGCCCAGCAGTAACCGGGCAGCGGCATCGAGAGCCGGCCGCGCGCCGACCGGCTCGGGGAAGGCGACGGTGGCGCGCAGTGGGCGTGGAGGGGTGCGGGGTCGCGGTGCGCGATCCCCCTCACCGTGTGCCAGACGCCACGCTCCCAGGCCAGGAAATCCCAACCGGTCGAGGGCCGCTGCCCTCGGGAGGTCGGCGACCTGGCCGATGGTGCGCAGGCCCAGGTCGTCGAGGGCGCGCACAAGATCGGGCGCCAGGGGCAGGCGTGCCGCCGGGAGCGGGGCGAGGAACTCGGCCACATCCCCGCGGGCGAGGACGAGAGGTCTTCCGGATGTCGCCTCACGGGCCGCCTGGAGGGCGGCGAACAAGAAGGGTGCCGCGCCCACCTGCCCGCCGGCGCCGACGGGGAGGGCCGCCCGGACCCGTCGCAGCACCCCCTCCATGCCGCCGTGGAGGCGCAGCGTGCCGCGCACGTCGAAGGCCGCGCCGTCGATCCCGATCGGCTCGACGGCGAAACCGGCCGCCTCGAGGCGCTCGAGCGTGCGCTCGGATGCATCTGCGGTCGCATCGGGGTCGGCCACCACCAGATCGAGCTCTGGGCAGCGTGCGAGCGCCTCGCCGACCCTCAGGCCCGGCCGCACGCCCCGGGCTTCGGCCACCGGTGTGCAGAGCCCCACCACCTGCGGGCTCCCGGGATCAGGGCCGAGGGCCACCGACGCGTCCAGCGGCCGCCGGGCGCGCAGCAGGGCGACGAGCAGAGCGAGGCGAGGTACGTGGACGGCGACGATCATCGAACATATGTTCGCTCACCGGCCGGACGTCATCAAGTGACGGGGGGCGGGTCAGCGGCCGATCGTCGCGTCCACGAGGTCCGCAGCCTCCATCGGCGCCCCGTCCACCCGCCAGATCCCCGTCGCCCACCTCTGCGCGTCGGCTGCACCGGGGCCGGCGAGGGCGACCCGACGGCGCTCGGCCAGCCGCCCGATCTCCCCCGCGACCTCCTCACCCAGCGACTCGTGCATCGACGCGATCACCACGAGGGCCGGATCGAGACGATCGGCCGCCTCGGCGATCGTCTCGATCGGGGTGTTCGGTCCCAGCAGCGTGATCCGCCACCCCCTGTCTCTCAGGCCCAGACCGAAGCAGATCAGCCCGAGGTCGTGCTGCTCCCCCGGCGGACATGCGAGCAGCGCGAGCCGGCCCGTCCCGTCGCCCCAGTTGCGGGCGAGCACCAGCAGCCGGCCGCGGATGATCGACGTCGCGAAGTGCTCCTGGGCGATCGTCACATCCCCGGTCTCCCAACGCGCGCCGAGGCTCTGCAGGTACGGCAGGACGCCCTCGCCGAGGGCCGTCTCGAGGCTGAAGCCCGCCAGGAGGCGGTCGAGGGCGGCGTTGGCGTCCCGATCGTCGAAGCGGTCAACGGCGTCGTCGAGGGCGGCGCGGATGTCCGCGGGGCGCACCGCCAACGACGCACTCCGACCTCTACCGGGGACCGCGATCACCGCCGCTGCCGCCCGCGAGGCGGACAGGCCTCGGTCGATGCTCTCCCGCATCGCACGCACCCGCCTCTCGTCCTCCGGCCCGTACGTCCGGAATCCACCTGCGGTGCGCTCGGGCGACGGCACGCCGTAACGCCGCTCCCAGGCGCGCAGGAGCGGAACGCTGACGCCCGTCCTGCGAGCGAGCTCCCCGATCCTGATGCGCTCGTCTATCGCGTCCACAAGCGCAGTATGACGAGTGTCAACAGATCTTGTTCAGTTTTCGGCGTATAACGGCCGAATCGGCGCATGTAATCGCCAAAAAGAACCTATCTGAATGGCAAACCTGGACAGAGCGGGGCTGATGTGTCTAGAGTCTGTCCACATTCAAACCTCTTCCCAGGAGACGAACCGATGAGCGACGTATCCACGAAGAGCTGGCCTGACCTCGCCGAAGGTTTGTACGAGCGCCTGACCGGCCGGAGCGCGACCATCAGCTACGAGTTCGAGGACCTCGCCGTCGAGGTTCCCGACCGCACGGGGAGCGATGCGCCGCGGGCGACCTGGAGGCTCAACGGGACGCTCAACATCCGCACGTCCGAGCCCCGGCGTTGATCGATCGCCGCATCGTCGTGGACGGCGATCTCGCGATCAGCGGGCCGGGCGTGTCGCTGCGGCTGGGCGCGGGCGCCGACGGCTCTCCGACCCTCGTCGTCGAGGGCCGGTCGGGCGTCGGTCTCCGCGTCGGCCGCGCCGCCATCCGGCGGGCGGCCGACGCCGGACTGGCCCTCCGGGTCGCGGACGCCCGCGGGCGCACGCTCGTGGTGATCGACCCGGATCGGCGGTCCGTCCTCGGTCGCCTCCTGTTCGGGACCGATCGTGCCCGGCCCACGTTCCGCGGGCTGATCGCCGTCCGGCGGGGTGCGGCCGCACAGCAGACAGAGCCATCAATCGAGCACGGAGGGATGGAGAAATGAACCAGTCGTCGCCGCAGGCTCCGCCCGTACGGAGTCGTGTCCCGCAGGGTGTGCTCGCGTCGCGTGAGCGGCGCGAGGAGATGGCGCGCGCGCTGATACTGCTCGCGGCCTTCGCATCGTTCGTGCTGTCCGTGTCGCTCTGGTTCGCGGGCAACGAGCAGCAGGGGATCTTCGTCGGGATCTGGGTGCCCTCGATCGTCAGCCTCGGGGCCTTCCTGCTTCCCCGGAGGACCGAGTCGTGAGCACGCTCGGACTGTTCATCATCGGGGCGATCGTGACGCTGGTCGTCTTCTCCGCCCTCGCGATCCTGATCGTCGGCGCGGTCCTCGACGGCCGTGCTCAGCGAGAGGAGGACGATAGGGCGCGGCCGCGCGAGACGGGCGCGGTCGCCTCCGCCCGCTGAAGAGAGCAGCGGGCCGGCGCCGGCCCGCGGCCCGCGGCCCGTCCGGCCCCGCGAGTCAACTCATGCCCGCTTCTGGCCGAAGGGCACGGGGATGTCCACACCGCGCGACGACGCCCCCGCCCTGGTATTCGACGCCGACCAAATCTCGGTCGTCTTCTCGTGCCTGCCCAGCGGCCTGCTCGTCCTCGCGTCCGACCGACGCGTGCTGGAGGTCAACGACCGCCTCTGCGCCATGTTCGGCCTGGCGCGCGACGAACTCGTGGGCCATCCCCCCCAGTCCCTCTGGCCCGAGGACGAGCGCCCGCGCCTGGATGCCGCCCTCGGCGCCTGCGCCACCTCCTGCTCCGCCGAGCACGAGATGGTGCTCCGTCGGGCCGACGGGACGTCGTTTCCGGCGATCGTCGGCATCGCGCGCACCCCGGACGCCGACGGCCCGTACATCCTCACGATCCAGGACGTCACCGAGCGCGTGCGCGCCGAGCGCGTGCGCATCGCTCGGGAGCGCGTCGGCGCGATGGTCACGATGGACGCGGGCGTCGAGGCGATCTTCGAGCGGGTGGCATGCGAGCTCGCGAGCCTCGTGCAGGGCGGTGCCGGTTGCGTCGAGCGCGGAGTGGGCGACGATGCCCTCGTGGTCGCCTCCTCGGGTGGATCGTCGCGGGGTCCGGTCACGGCGCACGAGCCCGGAGCCCTCAGCGCCCCGATCGTCGTGGGCGGCACGCCCTGGGGTCGCGTAGGGGTGGCCGCGGGCCCCGAACAGCCCCTGTGGGACGGCATCGACGAGGCGCTGGAGGCCATGGCGGAGCTGGTCGCGTCGGCGCTCGTGGCCGAGCGGGCACGCGAGCAGATCGTGGCCCGCGAGGGAGCCGACCCGCTGGTCGGTCTGCCCGACGCCCAGGCCTTCGCCGAGTTGATGGAGCGGGAGTCGGAGCGGTCACGGCGCTACGGACGATCCCTGTCGCTCGTGCTCGTGGACGTCGACGGCTTTCGCCAGATCAACGAACGACACGGGCAGGTGACCGCAGACGCCGTCCTGCGAGAGGTGGCCGATCGGCTGCAGATCCTGGTGCGCTCCTCGGACTGGATCGGTCGCACGGGTGGCGACGAGTACGCATGGCTCCTGCCCGAGACCGACGAGGCGGCGGCCCGGGACGCCGCGGAGAGGCTGCGTCGCTCCCTGTCGGAGGCGCCGTTCGGGGGAGTGGGCTACCTCACCGCATCCCTCGGCATCTCGTCGAGCGCCTCGGCCGAGGGGGCCGCCGATCTCTATCGCCAGGCGGAGGTCGCGCTCCACTGGGCCAAGGTGTCCGGCCGCAATCGGGCGATCCCCTACTCCTTCCAGGTCGCCGAGGAGGTCTTCTCGCGCCGCGGTGCCGACCGCGCCGAGACGCCGAGCCTGCGGGCCATGCGGGCGCTGGCGTGGGCAGTCGACGCAAAGGATCCGCACACCCATCGCCACTCGGCCCGGGTGGCCGACCTGGCGGTCCAGTTGGCGAGCGCCCTCGGCTGGACGGTGACGCGCGCCGCCCAGCTCCGCGAGGCCGGGCTGGTCCACGATGTCGGCAAGATCGCGGTGCCGGACGCGATCCTCTTCAAGCCGGGCCGCCTCACGCCGCAGGAGTACTCCCATATGGCCTCCCACGCCGAGATCGGTGCCCAGATCGTCGCCGACGTGTTGTCGCCAGAGCAGGCGGCATGGGTCAGAGCCCACCATGAGCGCTGGGACGGAGATGGCTATCCGGACCGCCTCCTCGGCGACGAGATCCCAGAGGAGGCGCGCCTCCTGACGCTCGCCGACTGCTGGGACGTGATCGTGAGCTCGCGCAGCTACAAACCCGGCCGCAGCGTCGCCGACGCGCTGGCGGAGGTGCGGCGCTGCTCGGGTTTCCAGTTCTGGCCGGTCGCGGTCGAGGCGCTGGAGCGACTGGTGGCAGCGGGCGTCGTCGGGGCGGGGGAGGGGGAGCGCCCGGCCCCGCTCGGTAGCTCCGAGGGTGTCCTGGTGAGCTGAGCCTCAATCCGGGGTGGCCGGTACGGCTCGGTGAGACGGGGCGCGGGTGCCGGTGGGGAGCGTCTCACCCGGTCACTGTGACCGTGGCACGCGCGCGGCGGGGCTTCCATCCCAGGCGCCCCGCTCTTCGGTTCCGGCATCCCGCGCCCAGTGATGACGGTACTCCTGTCGCTACCGGCCCGTCCAGGCCGGGACGCCAGAGTTGTCCCGGCGGAACCGGATCGCTCACGCCCGCGGGTTGCCCCATCTATCGTCGTGCACGAGCGTGCGCCACGGTCGCCGGATGGCCGCGAGCGCCGGCGGCAGGCCCTCGGGGAACTCCTCCGGATAGCCGAGCGGCGTGAGCAGCGGGACCTCGATCTCGGACGGGATGCCGAGCAGAGCGCGGAACTCCTCTTCGAGGAACCAGTGGAAGACCGTCGGAACCGTGCCGAGCCCCTTTGCGCGGGCCGCCACGAAGAGGTTCTCCATCATGAACCCCACCGACACGATGTCGGCGTCGCGCTCGAGGGCGGACTGGTCGGGCGGGAACACGTTGCGGGGTACGAGAAGGCCCACGATCCAGACCGGGACGTCGGAGTACGTCCCGAGCGCCTGGCGCGCGTAGTCACTCGCCCAGCGGGCGTGCTCGTCGGCGCTCGTACCAGGAGCGGCCGGCCGGACCGTGCGGAAGTACTCGGCGCCGCCGCGGACGACGACGTCGGCGAGCGCGGCTCGGGTGGCGGAGTCCCGCACCACCATCACGCTCCACGCCTGAGCCATCCCGCCCGTGGGCGCCAGCAGGGCCAGGCGCAAGAGGGCATCGACGTCCTCGTCGGCCACCGGCCGATCGGTGTAGCGCCGTACGCTGCGCCGTTTGCGGATCGCCTCGAGCGCTTCCATCGTGGGCCTCCCCTGGGGTTCTCGGATCCGGGCGCCCACAGCCTATCGGCGAGGCGCGCGCGCCGGCCGGGCGGCGTGGAGCGGGCGGGGGATAGCGTACGCCGACCCACCTCGACCGCCGAAGGAGCCACGATGAGCGACGAGCGACGGAACGTGTTCGCATTTCCCGGTAACGAGATCGACGTCACGTGGGATCGTCGCCTGTGCATCCATGTCGCCGAGTGCACGAAGGCGCAGGGAGAGGTCTTCGAGGCCGGGCGCACTCCCTGGGGGGACCCCGACCGCGCCTCGGCCGACGAGGTGGTCGAGGTGGTGGAGCGCTGTCCGAGCGGAGCCCTGGCGCACTCGCGCGACGAGGCGCCGCCCGCCGTGAACACGGTGGTCGTCGCGAACGGGGGCCCGCTCTACTTCCACGGCGATCTGGCGATCGAGGGCGCAGCCGACGACATGCCCGGCGTGCGGACGCGAGCGGCCCTCTGCCGCTGCGGTCGTTCGGCCAACAAGCCGTTCTGCGACAACTCCCACCGGGCCGCCGACTTCGACGACGCCGGGGCGATCGGGGCCGGTCCGGGGGGCGGCGACGGGCTCGCGGGCGGACCCCTCACGATCACCCCGGCGCCGGACGGACCGCTGCTGCTGGCAGGCCCCCTCACCCTCGTCACCGGCGCGGGGCGCCCGGCCACGACGACCGAGAAGGCCGCCTTCTGCCGCTGCGGCGCATCGGCCAACAAGCCGTTCTGCGACGGCTCGCACAAGAGGGTCGGGTTCACGAGCGACTGAGCGGGCCGGCCACGGGGCGCCCTCCGCGGTTCTCGGAGATTCGCCGATCGCTGCTTGTGGCGCCGGTGGGGCACGGGGGACACTGGGGCCGCAGCGGTGCAGCGATCTCTCGGCGGCCTTCGCGGCCCCGGGGCGGCGCCGGTCGCGCCGGGCGCGTTCGATGTGGCGATCAGCGTCTTCGGGGTGATCTTCGCGTCCGAGCCGGCCGCTGCCGTCGGTCAGATGCTGGGGGCGCTGCGCCCCGGCGGGGTCCTCGTCATCGCGAGCTGGATCGGCCGCGGGCCGGTCCACGAGGCTTCGGCGTTGCTGCGGGCGGCGTTCCCGGCGGTGGACGGAGCGCCCCGTGTGGACTGGGCCGATCCTGACTGGGTGCGCTGTTTGGTCGCGGAGGCCGGGGCACGCGAGATCACCCAGCAGGTGGAGGATCTGACCTGGGAGGCGGCCTCTCCCGAGGCAAGCATCGCCGCCCTGCGTGCCGGCAGTGACGACGCCCCGGCCTTCCGCGCGCACGGGTCCTACGCGATCACGCGTGCCGTCCGCTGACCGAGGCGCCGCGGGATCAGCCGTCGTCGCCCGGGGAACGCCTTCCCGACTTGATCCGGGCGCGGTGGGTCTTCTCGGCGAGGCGACGCTCCCTGGCGGCCCTGCTCGGCTTCGTGGGGCGTCGCGAGGCGGGAGGCGGGGCGAGCGCCTCGGCCACCCGTCGTTCGAGGCGCTCCATCACAACCTGGCGATTGCGCTCGCGTGAGCGCTGGGCCTGGCTCATGAGCCGCAGGGCCCGGGTGTCAAGCCGCAACCCCGCGGCAAGGCGGTCACGGTCGCGCTCGCTCACCCCGTCGACCCCTTCGAGGTCGGCGAGCCGGATCGTCAGCTCGGCGCGCGTCTCGGTCTTGTCACGGCGCTGTCCGCCCGGGCCCGACGAGCGCGAGAAGGCCCATTCGGCACGCGCCGCAATCGACTCCGCCAGACGCGCGGCGCGGGACCGGCTCACGCTGCGGGTGTCGCCACCTTGGGTGCGGTTCCCGTCGCCGCTTCGGCACGGGCCTCCTCGAGGCGCGCGGTGGCCTCCTCGCGCGTCACCTCGTGGCCCTTCTCGCGCTTCCAGATGACGAAACCGCACCCTGGGTTCTTTCGGCTCTTCCAGCTCGTGCAGCCGTAGGCGCGGCTGTTCTCCACGATCTGACCGGGGCAGCCCGGCGTGGCGCAGGCGCCGATGGGCTCCTTGGTGGGAGCCGGAGCGGCGTTGGTCTCGCCCGCCGACACCATCGCGCGTGCAGCCTCGGCATCGACCTCTCCCTTCTGTCCGCGCACCCGCTTCCAGATGACGTACCCGCAGCCCGGCTCGGAACGGCTCCTCCAACTGGTGCAGCCGTAGCTCTTGGTGCGCTCGATGATCTGGCCGCCGCAGTCCGGGGTGGGGCACATGCCGATGATCTCGCGCTCGTCCTCGAGATCCTTGCTCGAGCGTCCCGCGGCGACGTGCTCGAGCGCCTCGTCGCGTGTGATCGTGCGGCCGTTCTGCTGCTTCCAGAGCGTGTAGCCGCAGCCCGGGTCGTCCTTGCCGTGGTAGCTGTTGCAGCCGTAGCTCTTGGGGTACTCGACGATCTGGCCCTCACAGCCCTCGGTCGGGCAGGGAGCGAGCGGCTCGCGCTCGATCTTCAGGTCGGCGCGCTCCTTGTCGGCGAACCACGCGACCACCTCGCGGGTGAAGCCGTCGATCTCCGTGCGGAACTCCTCGGGCTGCTCCTCACCACGCTCGATGCGGTTGAGGCGCTGCTCCCAGCGGCCCGTCAGCTCGGGGCTGGTCAGCAGGTGGTCGCCGAGCATCTTTATCAGCCCGATGCCCTTCTCGGTCGCGCGCAGGCTGCGCCCCTCGCGCTCCACGTAGTCGGCGTCGACGAGACGCTCGATGGTGGCGGCGCGGGTCGCCGGAGTACCGATGCCGGCGTCCTTCATCGCCTCGGCTGCCTCGTCGTCCTCCACCAGCTTGCCGGCGGTCTCCATCGCTCGCAGCAGCGTGCCCTCCGAGAAGCGCCCGGGCGGCTTGGTGCGCTTTGCGAGGGCCTCGGCGGCCGAGCAGGTCACCACCTGGCCGACCTCGAGTGCCGGCAGCGACTGCTCGGCCTCGTCGTCGGCCTTCGGGGCGGGCGTCTCGTCGCCGGTGGGTGCCGGCGCCCCAGCCGATTCACCGTAGGCCGCGCGCCAGCCGGCCTCGATCATCACCTTGCCGCGGCTGCGGAAGAGGTGCTCCGCACAACGGGTCTCCACCACCGTGCGCTCGAAGCGGGCCGCCGGGTGGAATACCGCCAGGAAGCGGCGGGCGACCATGTCGTAGATGCGCTGCTCGTCGCGGCTGAGGCCCGAGAGATCGTGATCCCCTTCGGTGGGGATGATCGCGTGGTGATCGGTGACCTTGGCGTCGTTCACCACCCGCCCGAGCGGAAGCGAGTCCAGTCCGAGGACGTAACGCGCCGGGTCGGCGTACTCGCGGGCGGCCGCCCCGACGCCGCTGACGACGCTCTTCAGCTGGCCGGCCATGTCACCCGACAGGTAGCGCGAGCTGGTACGCGGGTAGGTCAGGAGCTTGTGCTGGTCGTAGAGCGCTTGGGCGGCACTGAGAGTGCGGCTCGCCGAGAACCCGAAGCGTCCGTTGGCCTCGCGCTGGAGGGTGGTGAGGTCGTAGAGCAGCGGCGGCTGCTCGACCTGCGGCTTGGTCTCGAGCGACTCGACGACGCCGGGCTGTCCGCCGGCGGCCGCCGCGATCGCCTCGGCCGGTGCCGCCTCGCTCAGCCGCGTGGTGGAGCCCTCGTGCCAGAGGCCCTCGTAGCGGGCACCGCCCGCGGCGTCGAAGCCGGCCGTGACCTCCCAGTAGTCCTTCGGGACGAATGCGGCGATCGCGAGGTCGCGGTTGACGATCAGCGCCAGGGTCGGGGTCTGGACCCGCCCCAGAGAGAGGACCTTGCGGATCCCGCCGGCTTTCGTGGTCGCCGCGCGGGTCGCGTTCATCCCCACCAGCCAGTCGGCCTCGCTGCGGGCCCGCGCAGCGGCCTCGAGCGGCTGCATGGCCTCGTCGTCGCGGAGGGCGGCGAAGGCGTCCTTGATGGCCTTCTGCGTCATCGAGCTGAACCAGGCCCTCTTGACCATCTTGCCCTGGGCGGCCTTCGGGGCCGTCTCGAGAATGAGCTTGAAGATGAGCTCGCCCTCGCGCCCGGCGTCGCAGGCGTTGACGATGACGTCAACGTCCGGGCGCTTCATGAGCGCATGCAGGGACTTCAGCGTCTTCCCTGCGCGGGTGTCGCGCGGCTGGTAGCGGAAGTGATCGGGCAGGATCGGGAGATCCTCGTACTTCCACTTCTTGAACTTGGCGTCGTAGGCGTCGGGGTCGACCTGCTCCACGAGATGGCCGACCGCGAAGGCGACGATCGCGTCCGCTCCCTCCCAGTGGTCGCCGACCCGTTTGGCCTTGGAGCCGAGCAGGGCCTTCGCGACGTCCTGGGCGACGGACGGCTTCTCACAGATGACCAAGGACGACATGGCGGCGGAGGTTAGCACCGGTTTCCGCGATGCCGTCCCGGACTGTTTCAGGGGCCTGCGACGACCGCCTCGACGCGGCGGTACACGTCTTCGGGAACGGTCTTGAGAACGCTGACGGCATCCGAGAGGGGGATGTCCGAGACGCTGTCACCTGCCAGCGCGACCATCCGCCCAAAGCGCCCCTGGGCCACGAGTTCGGCGGCGTGGGCCCCGAACCTGGTCGCCAGGGAGCGGTCGAAAGCGGTGGGGGTCCCGCCGCGCTGGACGTGGCCCAGCACCACCGAGCGCGCCTCCCCGCCGATCTCAGCCTCGATCTGCTCGGCTAGACGCTCGCCGACTCCCACCTTCGCGAGGAGAGTGTGTCCGAACTCGTCCACCTCGCCCTCGTGCGCGCCCTCCTCGAGGATCACGCCTTCGCTGACGACGATGATCGCGTAGCCGCGTCCTCTCTCGCGCCGCTCGCGGATGCGGGCGCACACGGCTTCGAGCGATGCCTGCTGCTCCGGGATCAGAATGGCGTGGGCGCCGCTCGCGAGCCCCGACTCGAGCGCGATCCAGCCCGCGTGCCGCCCCATGACCTCCACCACGATCACCCGGTCGTGCGACTCGGCGGTGGTGTGCAGGCGGTCGATCGCATCGGTGGCGATCTGGACCGCGGTCCAGAAGCCGAAGGTGTAGTCGGTGCCCGAGAGGTCGTTGTCGATCGTCTTGGGTACGCCGATCACGTTCAGGCCAAGCTCGTCGTGGAGCCGCCGGGCGACGCCGAGGGTGTCCTCGCCGCCGATGGCGATCAGGGCGTCGAGGCCGAGGTCGGCGAACGCCCGCACGCACTCCTCGCCGCCGCCGTCGGCCTTGAAGGGGTTGGTGCGCGAGCTGCCGAGGATCGTGCCGCCCCGCGTCAGGATGCCCGCCACCGCGTCGCGGTCGAGTGGGCGCTGGTCCCGTTGCAGGAGCCCGCGCCAGCCTCCGAGCAGGCCGACGTGCTCGTGGCCGTGCTGGGAGGCCCCCACGCGCACGGCGGCCCGGATGACCGCGTTCAGGCCCGGGCAGTCGCCCCCGCCGGTGAGCAATCCGACTCGCATGCTCCGCAGACTAACGATCCGCGGCGCTCGATGGCGGACGCTCGGCCCGCTGCAGCAGCGCCGCGATCACTGCGCCGAGGGCGACGCACGCGATGCCGGTCGCGAGCGCGGCGAAGGCGAGGGCCCGTCGGTCCTCCACGAACGAGACCACGTCGATCCGGCGCAGCGCGGTCGTTCCCACGACGGCGGCGAAGACTGAGCCGAGCAGCACCGCGACGGCCGCTCCGTAGCGGTCCGCCACGACCACCGTGGCCCGCGCGCCCCCCCGGTTCTCGCGCCCCACCACCAGTGCGGCGGCCACGGCGGCCGTCCACGCGACCGTCACGAGATAGGCGCCCACCACCTCGCTCGGCCGGTGCCAGTCGAGGGCCACCACCGCCACCCCGACGCCGGTGGCGTAGGCGCACCCGGCGAGTGTCGCCGTCCATCGCAGAGCAGGTGGGGCAACCAGCACGAGGCCCATCGCCAGCGACATCGCCACCGTCGAGTGGCCGCTCGGGAAGGCGCCCTCGCCGCCACCACCACCATCGCCGAGGTCCGGTCGCTCGAGCCGCGCCTTCATCACCTGGGTGGTGAGGTTGGAGCCGAGCACCACCACGCCTGCCCCGATCGCCAGCCAGGGGCGCCCTCGTGCCAGCGCGATCCCCATGATGCCGAGGCCGAAGAGCGCGAGAGAGGACAGGCTGATCGTGTCGAGTAGTCGCTGGGTCGCCACGAACGCGCGCGTGCCGTCCGCCAGCGAGACGCCGCCGCCCGCCGCGTCGTCCAGGTCCTGACCGACCGCAGTGTGCACGGCCAGGGCGAAGAGCATGCCGGTGGCCAGGGCGGCGAGGATCGACGCCGACCCGAGTTCTGCGGCGGCGGAGCGCGAGCGGATCATGTCCTCGCGGTCAATCCGGGTCGATGCCCGGGTCGTCTCCGCATCGCAGATCGACCGGCCGTCCGGTGGCGGCGAGCGACTCGCCCGCCTTCAGCGGTCCCGCGATCACGCCGGCGGCCAGTGGGCCGAGGTCGGCGATGCGCATCTTGGCCCGGCAGACGGGCTGGACCACCTCCGCGAAAGCGCGCTCTGCGATGAGCCGGGCGCCCTCCGGGTCGCCCGCCGCCACGAGCACCTGCTCGTGCTGGAACGGTCCCTCCCATCCGCTGGTGGCGGCGAAGAGGCGAAGGGGGGTGGGCGAGGCCATCGACATACGGTAGCCGGGTAGTCGAGGATTCGGCGCCCGGTGCCGAATACCCGACTGCCGTCTTCCGTCATGAGGAGAGCACCAATGAGAGCCCGTTCGAGAGTGGTCGCCACGGCCCTCGGCGCCGGACTGCTGCCGCTGGCCCTTCCCGCCATCGCCTCCGCGGAGGTTTCCGCGGACCTCCACGTGGCCTCGTTCCGCGCGCCGGCCTCCATCGAGTTCAGAGAGCGGGCGGCCATCTCCGGCCGCGTATCACCCGCCGCGGCGGTGCCGGTTTCAGTCGAGCGCCTGGAGGGTGACGCGTGGCGCACGCTCGTGACGCTGAGGAGCGCGGCGAACGGGCGCTTCGCGGCGAAGCTCCCCCTGGCGCGCACGAGCAACCTGCGCGTGAGCGTCCAGCGCGCCGACGGGGCCCTGGTGTCGAGCCGCCGCCGCTCGGTTGCCCTGCGCCGCCGGGTCGGCCTCACCGTGTCCTCCGGACAGCTCGAGAACATCGCCGGCCGGCCCTTCATCGCGAAGGGCTCGGTGACACCGGCGCGCCCGGGCGAGAGGGTGGCGCTGGAGGGCTCCGTGAACGGGCGTGCCTACCGGACCATCGCCCGCGTCTCCGTGCGCTCGGGCCGCGTCCGGGCGCGGTTCACTCCGCCCTCCGGGGGCTCATGGCGCTTCCGCATCGCCGTCGCCCCGACACCCGGCCGCGACGTCGGGGGTGCGGCCACGACGCCGGTGACGCCGGTCTACGGCGCCAATCCGCACCGGGTGCCTGCGACCGAACCTCACTATCTGGTGCAGAGGATCTCCGACCTCCATCTCTACTACTACCAGCACGGAAAGCTGCGCCGGGTGTTCCCGGTCGTGTTCGGCAAGCCCTCCACGCCGACCCCGGTCGGGCGCTTCCGCGTCTACTCGAAGACCAACGGCCCGCGTTCGGCCTTCGGCCCACGGGTGCTCTGGTACTACCGGGGATACGGCATCCACGGCACCGATCAGGAGTACCTGCTGGCACAGGCGAGCCGATACTTCTCGCACGGCTGCACGCGCAACTACAACGCCAACATCCTCTGGCTGTGGGACCGCGTCCCGGTTGGCACTCCCGTGATCAACATCCCCTGATCGCCGGGTGCCCGGCGAGTGCTAGCGTCGCCCGATGCGGATCCGGCACCATCTGGTCGGGCTCGCCGTGCTGGCCCTCTCCCCGACCGTGGCCGCGGCGGCCTGGGCGCCGCAGGTGACGATCTCGCCCGCCGGCTCCGCGCGCTATGCGTCTCCGCATGCCGCCGTCTCGATCTCGGGCAGGGCGCTGGTGGCCTGGATCCGGACCTCGCGCTCCGGGGGGCGGTCGACGGCCCGCGTGGAGGTCGTCTCGCGGGCGCGTCCGAGGGCCCGCTGGAGCCGGCCGCGCCAGCGCTCGGCCGGCGGCGCGACGATCCCGCGAGTCGCTCTGAACGCCCGCGGCGATGCCGCGACCGCCTGGGTCCGAGGGCGGTCCGTGGTCGCGTCGGTGCGCCGCGGCCCGCTCGGCCGCTGGTCGGTATCCCGGGTGATCCGGGCCGGGGGAGCCGTGCAGGACCTCCACGTGGCGGTCGACAGACACCGTCGCACGACCGTCGTGTGGAGCGAGCGGCGCGGCCAGGGTTTCGTGGTGCGCCTGAGCGTCCACACCTCGCCCCGCGCCGGCTGGCGCCTGCGCCCCGCGCGGGTCTCCGTGCCGGGCCCTGCGCCTCCCGCCATCGCCCTCAGCGCCGGTTCGGGCGCGCTGGTCGCCTGGACGGCCGACCAGCGGACCTGGGCCTCCCGGACGGTGGACGGGGCGTTCGAGCCGCCGGTGGAGCTGTCGTCGGAGGACTCGGGGTCGCCGGTCGCGGCGCTCAGCCCCTCCGGCGTCGGGCTCGCGGCGTGGGCAGCGGATCTGCCGGGGGGCAGCTCGGTGGTGCTGGGAGCCGGTCGGACCACTCCGGCCCGGGAGTGGGGTGCGTCGCGGGACCTCGGTATCGGCGAGGTCCCGCGCGCCGCGATCAATGATCGCGGCGACGCGGTCGTCGCGTGGAGCTTGGCCGGCCCGGGTGCCCCTCAGGGGATCGAGGCGACCACGCGCAGCGGTCGCGGGCCGTGGCGTGCGACGACGGTCGTACCGCGGAGCAACTGCAGGTGCGTCCTCAGCGTAGGCAGCGCGGCGATCGACGGATCGGGCAACGCTCTCGTCGGTTGGCGGCGCGCCGACGGTTCGGGCGCGGGTAGTGGGGGAGCCGCCGCGAGTCGGGTGGGTGCCTCCGACTGGACCCGGGCGGTCCTCACGCCAGGGCGTGTCCGAGAGGCGCCGACGGTGGCGGCCGGGCGCGATGCCGGGGGGATCGCCGTCTGGGCCGAGGAGGGGTCGCCCGCCGGCATCCGCGTCGCGACCTTCCGCCCCGGCTGAACCGCCGGCCGTTCCTTGGCTTCGAGCCGCCCGGCTGCTTCGATATCCGCGGATCGCCCACGGGCAGAGGAAGCCGATGACCACGATCATCCCGACACAGACCGTCGCACCCTGGCCCCTCGCGCGGCGCGTGGCCTCGGGTTTCGCCCAGCCCGGGGGGCCGCCTATGACCGCCCGGCTGATAGAGGGCGCCGCCGTGGACGACGCCAGTCGGGTGGTCGAGCTCGCGCCGGGACTCGGGACGACGTCGGCCGCCCTGCTCGCCCGTAACCCGCGCTCGTGGACGGGCGTCGAGCCCGATCAGTCGGCGGCCGCCCACCTGCGTCGTGCGCACGGCGGCGCGCGGCGCACCGTCGTCGGCGCCCCGGTCACGGCAACCGGCCTCGAGGAGGGCGGCGCCTCGGTGGTGGTCGCCGACTCCCTGCTCAGCACCCTCACCGCGGGTCCGCGCGCGGAGGCCGTCGCGGAGGCCGCCCGCCTCCTGCGAGCCGGCGGCCGTCTCGCCGTCCACGACATCGCTCCCGCTCCCGGCGCCGGGGGCATCTCGCAGGCGCGGGACGATCTGGGCGGGATCGGAATCGCGTTGCTGGCCGTGGAGGAGTGGCGCGCGTCGATGGAGGCGGCCGGTCTCGTGGTGGTGGGATCGTTGCTCGGCAAGCTCGACCTGCCGGCGCCGAGCGAGCTGATGCGCCGGGCAGGCCCGCGGACCGCCCTCGGCGTGACCAAGGCGATAGCGGCCGATTCGGAGGTTCGCGCACACGCCCTCGCGGGGCGCGAGCTGCTCGTGCGCCACTCGCTCGCGCTTCGCTCGGTGGTGGTGGTCGCCGAGCTACCTCTGATCTTAGGAATGCGCCGTCCTCGCCGATAGCGTGCGCATGATGCGATCGAGGAACCTCTCCATATCCCTCGCCCTGGGACTCGCGCTCGGAGCCCTCTCCGCCGGTGGCCCGGGCGCCGCCCGCGCGGTGGCGGTCGCCGATCCGGTGCCGGCGTCGCCCACCAAGAAGCTCGCGTGGACGGGGAGGCTCGTCGCTCCGGTCGTCGCCCGCGCCGCTCCGCGCAAGTCGGCCAAGCGCAGGATGGTCCTTCAGCCGATAGCGCCCTTCGCCCAGGGGCCGACGACGCTGCTGATCACGCGCTCCGTCGTCAAGAAGGATGTGCGCTGGGTCGAGGTGTACCTGCCCAAGCGGCCCAACGGGAGCCGCGGCTGGATCCCGGCTGACGTCCTCTCGCTCAGCACCACGCCGGTCCGCGTCTTGATCGATCTCGGCGATCGCCGCCTGACGGTCTATCGCAAGGGCAGGCGGGCGTTCAGCGCTCGGATCGCGGTCGGGGCCGCCGCCACCCCGACACCCCGTGGGCGTTACTTCGCCATCGCCGAGACGGTCCGCACCGGCGTGCCCGGAGCCTTTCTCGGCCCGCTCGTGCTCCCTCTCACGGGGTTTTCGGAGACGCTGAACGAGTTCGCCGGCGGAAACGGGCGGGTGGCCATCCACGGCACCAGCCTGCCCGCGCTGATCGGCTCCGCGGTGAGCCACGGCTGCATACGCATGCGCAACAAGGACATCGTGCGGGTTGCCGCCGCCGCACGCGCAGGGACGCCCGTGTCGATCAGGGGCTGATCCACTGCTGCCGGCGCCGCCCCTCGCCGACGATCTCGTCTGCCTGCGCCCCTTTCGTGAAGAGGACGTCCCTCACGTCACGCGCGCCTGCCGCGACCCCCAGGTCCAGCGCTACACCCGTGTCCCCTCGCCCTATTGCGAAGACGATGCGCGCGCGTTCATCCTCGGCGCCTCGGGGCGCAGGCTCGCCGGCGAGAGCATCGACCTCGCGGTGGCCGCGCACGAAGGCGATCGGCTGCTCGGGGCGATCGGCCTCGTCATCGACCGGCACGACATCGATCGCGCCGAAGTGGGGTACTGGGTGGTGCCTGCCGAGCGGGGCCGCGGCATCGCAGGGCGCGCACTGTCCCTGATGGCCACATGGGCCGTGACCGATGGGCGCTTTGCCCGGATCGACCTTCAGGCGGCGATCTCGAATGTCGCGTCGATCCGCGTGGCCGAGCGCTGCGGCTTCGTCCGCGAGGCCACCATGCGCAGCGCCTGGTATCGCGGGATCGGCCGCTCCGACATGGCACTCTTCTCCCTGCTGCCGAGCGATCTGGGGCTCGAACCCGAGGAGGCCAGGTGAACGACGAGAACGACCGGGCCCGAACCATCTGGGAGGACGGCCTCGGCCGCCCGGATCCCGATGCGACGGTTCTCTGGGAGGGGGAGGAGGCGCTCACGCCCGACCCCCAGTCGGTGCGATACGGGGACGGCCGGGCCCGTGTGGTGGCCCAGGCGGTCGTGTGCGGCCCGGTCTTCCGCGGCCGATCGGCCGTGAACGTGCTCGTGAGCGAGGGCCTACGGCCCCTCTATGCGCGGCTGTCGCCCGCGCAGGCACGATCCGTAGCCGCCCTCCTGACGGCTGCCGCAGATCGGGCTGACGCGGAGTAGAGGCGCGAAGTGTGGTCGGCCGGTTTATTGGCGTATTCCGGACGTCGCCCTAATCTTGGCGGGTGACCTCTCGCCGCCTCTCTGATCTCCCTGCGGAGGCTCTCGCCCGCGCCCTCTTCGACGCGGTGCCCGACGGGGTGCTCGTGCTCGACCCCGAGGGCATCGTCGTGGACGCCAACCAGGCTCTCTGCGAGATCCTCGGCTATACACGACAGGAGATCCTCGGGCGTGTCCCGCCGCACCCCTGGTGGGTGGACGGGATGGCCGCGCCGGGACCTCCACGCATCGTCGCCACCGGGGCCGCGAGGGTTCCGGCGGTGCTCGTGCGCCGTGACGGTACGACGATGCCGGCCATCGTGCGCCGGGTGCCGGTCGCCGACGTCCTCGACGCCGAGGCGCGGGGCACCGTGGTGATCATCGCCCGCGCGAGCTCCGCGCCCGGCCTGCCGATGGGCGATGACGGCTACCGCTCGGTCGTCGAGGCGGTGCGCGAGGGCATCGTGGTCCAGTCCCGCGACGGCGTCATCCTGTCGTGCAATCCGAGCGCCGAGCGCATCCTGCAGCTCGGGGCGGAGGAGATCATCGGCCGTGACTGGGGCCACTGGCGGGCGATCCGGGAGGATGGGGCTCCGGTCGCGCCCGGCGACGATCCCTCGGCGCTCGCAGCGCGCAGCGGGCGCACCCAGTCGGACGTCGTGATGGGACTGCACACCGGGGCGGGCGACCCGCGATGGATCGCGGTCAACGCCGCGCCCGTCCCGGGCGAGGACGGTCATGCATCGGCAGTGGTCGCGAGCTTCTCCGACATCGCCGAGCGCCGTCGTCGCAACACCCTGGTGGGCCGCCTCGGGCGGATACTCGAGCAGTCCCGGGACGAGGTGCACGTGTTCGATTCACGCACGCTGCGCCTGGTGCAGGTCAATCGCAGCGCGGTCGCCAACACGGGGTACTCGATGGTCGAGCTGGCCGAGATGACGCCACTCGACCTCTTGTCGGAGGTCAACGCGAGAGCGTTCGAGGCGATCGTCGAACCCCTGCGCATCGGTGACGTCGAGCGGGTCCAGTTCCAGACCGTGCATCGCCGCCGAGACGGGACCACCTACCCGGTCGAGGTCCGGATGCAGCTGGTGGGCGCGGAGACGCCCCCGGTCATCGCGGCGGTCGTACTCGACATCACGGCGCGCCACGCGGCGGAGCTCGAGCTCCGCCGTCGGGAGGCTGAGAACCGGCGCCTTGCGGTGGAGCAGGGGGCATTGCGCCGCGTGGCGACCGCCGTCGCGCGCGAAGACGATCCACAATCGGTGTTCGACCTCGTGTGCGAGGAGGCGGTGCGTCTGATCGATGCCGGCGCGGCCGGTCTCGTGCGCTTCGACGACAACGGCACGGTGTCGGCGGTCGCCTCGTGGTCGAGCGCCGGCTCGGAGCCCACCTTCGCTCGGGGCGAATCCCGGGAGGGCGACGGCCTGGCGGCTCAGATCGCGCGCACGGGGCGGCCGGGCCGGACCGTCAACGCCGATGGCCGGGAGATCGCCGTGGCCGTGCCGGTACGCGCGGGCGAGCGGGTCTGGGGGGCGATCGGCGTCTCCGGCGTCGCGCGGGAGCGCACCCCCGCCGATCCCCTCGGGCGGCTGGGGCGTTTCGCGGAGCTCGTGGGCATCGCCGTCAGCAACGCCGAGGCCCGCGGGCGTCTCGCGGCGCTGGCGGCCACCGACCACCTGACCGGGCTCGCCAACCACCGGACCTTCCAGGAACGGCTCGCCCAGGAAGCCGTCCGCGCGAGTCGCCACGGCCGCCGCTTCTCGCTCGTCCTCCTCGATATCGATCACTTCAAGCGCGTCAACGACGATCTCGGCCACCAGATGGGCGATGCCGTCATCCGCGAGACGGCGCGACGCCTCGACACGCTCACCCGGGCAGGCGATCTGATGGCACGGATCGGCGGCGACGAGTTCGCCTGGCTGATGCCCGAGACCGGTGGGATGGAGGCCTGGAGGGCGGCCGATCGCGCACGCGAGGCCGTCGCGACCGACGCGTTCCCGGGTGTCGGGCACCTCACCATCTCGGCGGGGGTCTGCGACCTCGAGCAGGCATCCGAGCAGAACGAGCTCTTCAGGCTCGCCGACGGCGCCCTCTACTGGGCCAAGCAGCACGGTCGCGACGTGGCGTTCCTCTACTCGCCCGAGGTGGTCGAGGTGCTCTCCGACGCCGAGCATGCGGAGCGGCTGACCCGGCTGCAGGCCCTCCAGAGCATCCGCGTGCTGGCCCGTGCGGTGGACGCGAAGGATCCCTCCACCCGGCAGCACTCCGAGCGCGTCGCCGAGGTGGCCAAGGTCCTCGCGACGGGCCTGGGCTGGTCGTCCGAAGACGCCTCGGCACTGCGCGATGCGGGGCTCGTGCACGATGTCGGCAAGATCGCGGTCCCCGACGCGATCCTCTTCAAGCCCGATCGTCTGACCCCGGACGAGTTCCAGCGGGTGACCGCCCACGCGGCCCTCGGTGCGGAGATCGTCGCCGACGTCCTCTCGGGGGCGCAGGTGGCCTGGGTCCGCGGGCACCACGAGCGATGGGACGGGCGCGGCTACCCCGATCGCCTCGGCGCAGAGGCGATCCCCGAGGGCGCACGTATCCTCACCCTCGCCGACGCATGGGACGTCATGACCTCGGAGAGGCCCTACGGCACGCCGCTCTCGCGGGAGGACGCGCTGGCCGAGTGCAGGCGGTGCTCGGGAACGCAGTTCTGGCCGCCTGCGGTGACCGCGCTGGTGCGCGCCATCGAGGAGGGTCATCTGACCTCAGACCGATAGGCCCTCGTCGCACCTCTCAAAGGGGGAACCATGGATCTGAAGGGCAACGCGGTCACCTGGCTCGGTCATGGGACCTGGCTTTGGGAGACCTCCGAGGGCAAGCGCCTGCTCATCGACTGCTGGCTCGAGGGCAACCCCTCGACCCCCGAGGCGTTCAAGGACCCGGCCGCCGTGAAGGCGGACGGCATCCTGATCACGCACGGGCATCTCGACCACATCGGCCAGGGCGGCGCCGAGGCGGTGGCGGCCATCGGCGCGAACGGCGGGCCGGAGACGTTCGCCATGTTCGAGGTGGCCGCCTACCTCGGCACGAAGGGGGTCGAGGTCACCGGCTTCAACATCGGCGGCGCGGTCGAGGTCGCCGGCGTCACGGCGACGATGGTGCAGGCGGTCCACTCGGGCGGCATCACCGACGACGACGGCTCGATCGTCTACGGCGGGCCGCCCGCGGGGTTCGTGCTCGAGTTCCCCGACGGGCTGGTCGCGTACCAGGCGGGCGACACCGATGTCTTCGGCGACATGGCGCTGATCGGCCAGATCCACTCACCCGACGTGAGCGTGCTCCCGGTGGGCGACTTCTACACGATGGGCCCCCGCCAGGCGGCCCACGCGGTGCGTCTGCTCGGTGCGTCGCAGGTGCTGTGCGGCCACTACGGGACCTTTCCGGCGCTGCACGGCAGCCCGGCCAAGCTGCGCGCGCTGGTCGGCGGCGGAGTGGCCATCCCCGACACCGTGCCGGGGGAGCGCATCACGTCCCGGTAGCTCGCAGCTCCCCGAGCGCCGCGTCAACGGAGCGGGCGACGAAGGCTTCGTCAACCGGCGCGCGCGCGATCAGCCCGCGATAGAAGAGCGGGCCGACGATGAGGGCGACGGCGTCATCCACTGCGAGGTCGGGGGGGAGGTCGCCACGCGCGACGGCTCGCTCGAGGATGTCGGCGAGCGGGCGCCGCCCGCGGCTCAGCGTCGATTGGTGGAGCCGCTCCAACCCGGGATCGCGGCTGGCGGCGTCGGCCAGGGAGCCGATCGCCGAGCACCAGCCGGGTTCGTTGAGCTTGAGGGCGAGCCCGCCGAGCACGACGCGAAGATCCTCGCGCAGCGATCCGGTGTCGGGCGAGGGCAGGCCGGCATCTGCGCAGACGCCGAACGCCTCGGTCAGCAGGGCTTCGCGGCTGGGCCAGTGCCGGTAGATGGTCGTCTTGGCCGCGCCCGAGCGGCTCGCGACGGCCTCGATGCTCACGCCGGAGAAGCCCTCTTCGGCGATCAGTGCCGCGGCGGCCTCGACGATCGAGGCCTTCGATCGGATCACACGCGGATCGGCGCGCACCATCTGGATGTGTCTCCCGATGCCTTGCGTTCTCTGCTACGGCTGCGTATCGTAACGCCCGATTCGCTACGCGACCGTAGCATAAGCGCCCGCCCGACAAGGAGCACGTGTTGAGCTCACCCAACTCCCGCAAGTGGATCGCCCTCGTGCTCCTGTGTGCGACGCAGTTCCTGGTGGTCCTGGACGTGGCCATCGTCAACGTGGCCCTGCCCTCGATCCAGACGGCCCTCGACTTCTCGCAGGAGAACCTCCAGTGGGTGGTGAGCGCCTACACGCTGACCTTCGGAGGGCTCCTGCTCCTGGGTGGGCGGATGGCCGACCTGCTGGGGCGCCGACGGGTCTTCATGGGCGGACTCCTGATCTTCTCGCTCGCCTCGCTGGCCTGCGGCTTCGCCTCGTCGGACACCCTCCTGATCATCGCCAGGGCGGTGCAGGGCGTGGGCGCGGCCGTCATCTCTCCGGCCGCCCTCTCGATTCTGGTCACGACCTTCGACGAGGGCGCCGAGCGCAACAAGGCGCTCGGCATCTGGGGAGCGATCGCGGGTATCGGCGGCGCGGCCGGCGTGCTCGCGGGCGGGATCCTCACCGACACCCTCGGGTGGGAGTGGATCTTCTTCGTGAACGTCCCGATCGGGATCGCGGTCCTCGCGCTCGTTCCGCGGTTCATCGACGAGAGCCACGCGGAGGGCGCGACGCGCAACTTCGACGTGGCGGGAGCCCTCTCGGTCACCGCGGGCCTCGCGCTGCTCGTCTACGCCCTGGTCAACACCGACAGTGCGGGTTGGCTCTCGGGCGAGACCCTCGGGCTGTTCGCGATCTCCATCGCGCTCATCGGGGCCTTCATCGCCATCGAGTTCCGGGCGAAGGCACCGCTGATGCCGCTCGGCATCTTCCGACTCCGCAGCCTGACGGGGGCGAACATCGTCGGCCTGCTCCTCGGGGCGGCGGTGTTCTCGGTCTTCTTCTTCCTGTCGCTCTACATGCAGCAGGTGCTCGGCTACTCGGCCCTGAAGTCGGGCTTCGCCTACCTGCTCGTCGCCGTGACGATCATCTTCGCCGCAGGCGGGTCTCAGGCATTGGTGACGCGCTTCGGCACCAAGTCGATCCTCGCGATCGGGATGGCCCTGCTCACCCTGGGCCTCCTCTACTTCACGCAGATCGACGTGGAGGGTTCCTATCTCAACGACCTCGTTCCCGGATTCCTGTTGGTGGGCGTCGGCCTCGGCTTCGCCTTCGTGCCGGTGTCGATCGCGGCCCTCCAAGGGGTGCAACCGCGCGAGGCGGGCGTCGCGTCAGGCCTGATCAACACCTCGCAGCAGATCGGCGGTGCCCTCGGCATCGCGATCCTGTCCACGATCGCGACTTCCCACACGGCCTCGCTCGTGGAGGAGGCCGGCGGGGATCAGGCGGCCCTTCCCGGCGCGCTCACGGAGGGGTTCCAGTACGCCTTCGCGGTCGGCGCGGGCATGGCGGTGGTCGGCCTCATCGCCACCCTGTTCCTGCTCGACCGCAGCGACCTCGGCCACGGCTCCCCCCAAGCGGCCGCTCAGGAGGCCTGAGGACCCAGGCTCAGGCCCTGATGTCGGGCTCGAGGTAGATCGCCCGGGCGATCGGAACGGCCTCGCGCACGCGGGCCTCGGCGGCGTTGATCGTCGCGGCGACCCGCGCCAGATCGAGGCCGGCCTCGATCTCGATCTTCGCCGCCACGAGGAGTTCGTCGGGGCCCAGGTGCAACGTGCGCATGTGCAGGAGGGAGCGGACTCCCGGGGTCCCCTCGATGCCGGCGCGGACCAGGTGCTGTTGCTCGGGTGTCGCCGCCTCGCCGATCAGCAGGCTCTTCATCTCGACGACGAGGATGACGGCGATGACCACCAGAAGCACGCCGATGGCGAGGGTCGCGGCGCCGTCGAAGCGCGGTTCGCCGGTCGCCACGGTGAGCGTCAGCCCGGCCAGGGCCAGGAGCAGGCCCAGAAGGGCCCCGAGGTCCTCCAGGAGCACGACCGGGAGCTCCGGGCTCTTTGAGCGGCGGATGTAGGTCGTCCACGACAAGGTGCCGCGCTCGGGACGTGCCGCCCGCACGGCGGTACGCAGGGAGAACGCCTCGAGCACGACCGCCGCGCCCAGGATCGCGAAGCCCACGGCCGGGGAGGAGACCTCGTGGGGGTCGCGGAGCTTCGCGATGCCCTCGTAGATCGCGAACAACCCACCGACCATGAAGAGGACCAGCGCGACCACGAAGGCCCAGAAGTAGCGGTCGCGCCCGTAGCCGAAGGGGTGCTCGGGGGTGGCGGGCCGCGCGGCGCGCGAGCCTCCCAGCAGCAGTAGCCCCTGGTTGGCGGTGTCGGCCACCGAGTGGATCGACTCCGCCAGCAACGACGACGCGCCGGTGACCAGGAAGCCGGCGAATTTGGCGACTGCAATGCCGAGATTGGCGCCTGCCGCCGCCGCGATCGCCCGCTTGCTGCCCTCGTGCATCCGCCCTCCAGGTCGGTGCGCCCCGCGGGACTATGCCAGGGGAACCCGATGGCACGGGGGCGGGGGAGGGGTGCAGGGGTGGTGGGGGAGGGGCGGGTGCGAAAAAGAGGGAGGCGGGGAGGGGGTGGGAGGACTGGAAATCCCGCCGAAACCGCCGATCATGGCCGACATGAACGCGCTCTGCATCCCACGCGGCGTCCGCGCCCTCTTCGTGATCGCGACCCTGGTCGTCGGCATCTGGCTGGCCGCCGGGACGGCCCGCGCGGCCACGGTCACCGTCGCGCCGGGCGACACCCTCGGCGCGATCGCCGCTCGCAACGGGCTCTCGGTCACGGCACTCGCGCGGGCGAACGGGATCGGGGACCCCGACCACGTGCAAGCCGGGCGCCGCCTGGTCCTGCCGGGCTCCGGAGCCACCGCAGGCGGCGGGTCCTCCACCGGCACGGTCTACGTGGTGCGGGCGGGCGACTCCCTGGGATCGATCGCCTCACGACACGGAACGAGCGTGGCGGCTCTCGCGGCGGGCAACGGCATCCGCGACCCGAACCTGATCACCGCCGGCCGGCGGTTGGTCATCTCCCGGCGTACCGGGGGCGTCGCCGTCTCCTCGGGCGGAGCCTCCAACGCCTACACGGTGCGTCCCGGAGACACCCTCAGCGCGATCGCCTCGCGCCAGGGCATCAGCGTGAGCGCCCTGTCTGCCGCCAACGGCATCCGCGACCCCGGCCTGATCGTCGTCGGCCGCGTGCTGAGGCTACCGGCGTCCCGCCGCGGCCCGGCGCCCTCCGGGCCGACCTCGTCCGCGCAGGTGGCGGGCCTGATCCAGGTCCACGCCGCACGCTACGGCGTCGATCCGGCGCTCGCGCGGGCGATCGCCTGGCAGGAGAGCGGATGGACGCAGAGCGTGGTGTCGAGCGCCGGGGCCGTCGGGGTGATGCAGCTCATGCCGGCGACGGCGAAGTGGCTGGGATCGTCGGTCGTGGGCCGGCGTCTGGACCCACGCCGGATCGAGGACAACGTCGAGGGGGGTGTCGCCTACCTCGGATGGCTGCGCCGTCACGGGGGCAGCACGCGGGTGGCGGTGGGCGGCTACTACCAGGGGCTGAGCTCGCTGAGGCAGCGCGGGCCCTACGACGACACCAAGAGCTACGTGGCCAACGTGCTCTCGCTCGTGGGCCGGGTGTAGAGGGCTCGGCCACCGGCTCCGAGCCCGAACCGGCCGAGCTCGCGATGGATCTCGCGGCCGAGGGCGCGTTCGCGATCGCGCAACCAACCGTAGTCGCGCAACTGCACGGCGCCGACGGCGCAGAGCATCCCCCCGAACACCGCGGCGAACGCGGGACCGAGTGATACGGCGAGCGCCACCAGCACGAGGGCGACCGCGACTTTCGCCAGGCTGCGGCGAGTCGTGGTCAACGAGGCCTCGACGGCGGCGTCCGACGGTGCCGCGAGCAGTTCGACCAGCCGGAGCCAGCGGGATCCGTAGAGGCTGAGCGCACCCATGACGAGCGCGGCGACCGCGAACGGGACGATCGCCCGGATCGCGCTCAGATCGCTGGCGGTGAGCGCCACCACCAGGCAGGAGAGGCCGAGCGCGAACTGACCGAGCCCGGACACCCTGAGCTCGGTGGTGAGGCGCGCGATCGGCCGGGCGGGCGAGGTCTCGGACACGGGCTGGGATACTGGCACACAGTGGAGCATCCCCTCGCCATACCCGTCGACGCGCAGCTCGTCGGAGACGATGCCGGCGAGCTCGCCGCCTTCTCGCGATCGGCCGAGGACGCGGGCTTCGCGCGTCTCTGGGCGCCCGAGCTGCACCGATCGGCGACGATCCCCCTGGCCGTCGCCGCAGCCGCCACGGCGCGCATCGAGATCGCCACTGGAATCGCGCTCGCCTTCACGCGCAGCCCGATGGCGCTGGCCCTCGAGGCGCTCGACCTCGACCAGGTCTCGGGCGGGCGTCTGGTGCTCGGTCTGGGCGCGGGAGTGCGCCGCCTCAACGCGCGCTGGCACGCGGTGCCGTACGACCCGCCGCTGGCCAGGATGCGCGAGGTGGTCGCGGCAGTGCGCGAACTCACCGAGGCCCTGGCGGATGGGCGCGACGCGCGCTTTCCCGGTGCGCACTACGATCTGGACGTGCGCGGGCTGCGAAGGGCCCTGCCTGCCCCCCGCGCGCGCATTCCGGTGTGGTTGGCGGCGGTGCTCCCCGGGATGACGGCCCTGGCAGGGGAGGTCGCCGACGGCTTCCTCGACCACCCGGTGACCTCGCCCGAGTGGCTGCGCGAACGGCTCGTGCCCGCCCTGCGGCGCGGGGCCGAGCGGGCCGGCCGCGATCTGCCCCAGGTCGCCGGGGCGCTGATCTGCTCGCCATCCGAGGACGACCCCGAGGGCGCGCTGCGCGCGGCCGCGACGACGGTCGGGTTCTACGCGACGGTGAGGACCTACGAGGAGATGTTCGCCGAGCACGGCTTCTCCGCGCGGCTGCCCGCGATCCGCGCTGCGTTCCTCGACGGTGAGCGCGAACGCCTGGTGGAGGCGGTCGGATCCGAGATGACCTCGACCTTCGCCGCGACCGGAACCCGCGGTGAAGTGCTCGGCCGCGCCCGCGTCTACGAGGGCCTGGCCGACCGGCTCTGGGTCACGCCTCCGCACCACCTGCAGTCGGCCCACGGGGTGCGGCGCTCACAGGCTGCGATATTGGAGGCGTTTGGCTCCCGATCCTGAGCGGCTGCGCGAGTACGGGGAGCGCCGCGACTTCGCGACGACGCCCGAGCCCCCACCGCAGGCGGCGTCCGCCGGCGGGCCCCCCCGCTTCGTGGTGCAGCGCCATGACGCGCGCGCACTCCACTTCGACCTGCGGCTCGAGGTGGACGGGGTGCTGGCCTCCTGGGCCGTGCCGAAGGGCCTTCCTCTGCGCGAGGGCGTCAAGCGGCTCGCCGTGCGGACCGAGGACCATCCCCTCGAGTACCTCACCTTCGCGGCGGTGATCCCCCCGGGTCAGTACGGGGCCGGCCGCATGACGGTGTGGGACTCGGGCACCTGGACCGAGGGGCTGCGCACCGACGACGAGTGGAAGGTGGTCCTCGACGGGGGGATCCTCCGTGGCGAGTACCACCTCGTGCGCACCGGCCGCCGCGAGGAGCGGGACGAGTGGCTGGTCTTCCGCTCCTCGGCGGGCCCCCCCGGACCAACAGACCCGTTGGTCGGTTTCCGCGACCTGCGCCCGATGCTCGCCTCGCGGGTGAACGAGCCCTTCGACGACCGGGCGTGGGCGTTCGAGGTGAAGTGGGACGGCTACCGGGCCCTCGCCCTCGTCACCTCCGAGGGCACCCTCCTGCGCAGCCGCAGCGGTCGCGACTTCACGGCGACCTATCCGGGGCTCGCCGATCTGCGTGGTGCCCTCCTGTGCCAGGAGGCGGTGCTCGATGGGGAGATCGTGGTGCTCGCCCGCGACGGAGCCCCCGACTTCGCGGCCCTCCAGGCGGGGCGGGGCCCCTTCACCTATGTCGCCTTCGATCTCCTCCACGTGGACGGCCGGTGGATCGATACGGAGCCCTGGCACCGGCGCCGCGCCCGCCTCGCCGAGGCGGTCGCGCCGGAGGGCCCGCCCCTTGTGGTCCTGAGCGACCACGTCGTGGGGGCCGGCGTCGATCTGTTCGCCCTCGCCCGCGAGCGCGAGCTCGAGGGGGTGATCGGAAAGCGCATGGATGCGCCCTACCGCGCGGGGCGGCGCAGCGACGACTGGGTCAAGGTGAAAACCCACCAGGAGGCGGTCGTCACCATCGGCGGCTTCACCGAGGGCGCGGGATCGCGCCGCGGCACGGTCGGCGCACTGCTGGTGGGCGAGTGGGCAGATGACGGCGGACTGACATATCTGTCACACGTCGGCTCCGGCCTCTCCGACGCTCTTGCGCGCAGCCTCTGGGACCGCCTGCGCGCAAGCGAAGTGGAGGAGTCGCCGTTCGCCAATCCGGTCCCCGCCGCTCCCGCGCCACCGCGCTGGGTGGCCCCCCGCATCTCTTGCGAGGTGAGGTTCTCGGAGCGAACTCCCGAGGGCCGCCTGCGGGCCCCGGTGCTCCACCGGTTGTCCGAGGGGGACGAGGGCGTGACCGACGTCCCGAGTGGTCCCTTCGGTCATGCGAGCGGGAGCCGGAGCGTGCGCGAGGGTGCGCGGACGGTCACCCTCACCAACCTCGACAAGCCCTACTGGCCGCGCGAGGGGATCGCCAAGGGGAACCTGCTGGACCACTACCTGCGCGTGGCGCCGGTGCTGGTGCCCCACCTGAGCGGCCGGCCCATGATCCTGAAGCGCTACCCCGACGGGGTGGAGGGCGAGTTCTTCTTCCAGCACACGGTGGCCGACGCTCCGGAGTGGCTGCGCCGGGTGGATCTCTCGCGGGGTGGCAAGCCGGACGAACGGACCAATCGGTATGCGGTGATCGACGACCCGATGGCGCTCCTGTGGCTGGTCAATCTCGGCTGCATCGACCTCAACCCGTGGCAGAGCCGCGCGGACATGCCCGACGAGCCGACCCACGTGCTCTTCGATCTCGATCCCGCGGACGGGCTTCCCTTCGGACGCGTGGTCGAGGCGGCGCGCCTGGTGGGCGAGGCGCTCGAGAGCCTTGGCCTGCGCGGATACCCACGCACCTCCGGCGCGACGGGCATGCACATCCTCGTTCCCGTGGTCCCCGGGCTCACCTTCGATGCGGTCCGGCTCTTCGCCCGCGTCGTCAGCGAGGGGCTGGTGCGCGCGCGCCCCGACCTTGTGACCACGGTCACCTCGGTGGCGGCACGCGGGCCGCGGGTCTATCTCGACGCGAACCAGAACGGCCGGGGGCGCAGCATCGCGAGCCTCTACTCCGTGCGTCCGCGCCCCGGCGCCCCGGTGGCCACCCCCCTGCACTGGGACGAGGTCGCCGAGGGCCTCGATCCGCGTCGTTTCACCATGGGCGTAGTCGCGCGCCGGGTGGAGCTCGAGGGGGATCTGTCGGCCGGTCTGATCGACGACCTCCAGAGCCTCGACGACGCCGTCTCGCGGTTGGGGGGGGCGTGAGGGCCGCCCGGGTCAATTGGCCGACCCGGCGAGTGTCAATTGGCGCGCTCGGACGATGCGCGCCGGTCGTCCTCCTGATGGCAACGGCCCTCGCCGGGTGCTCGGCGCAGGTCGACGACCCCACGACCACCGCGCCGGCACCCCCGCCGACGGGGACCGGCTACTTCGCGGGCACCGGGCCGGGTGGGATCGGCATCTCCGTCGACCTGCTCGCCGACGATCGGATCGCCCGGTCGGTGGCCCTCGCATTGCTCGCGCGCGACGGCCGGGCGGGGAGCGTGCCCGCGGTGGGGGTGGCCTCGATCGTCAACGACGGGCCGCTCGCGATCCCCGTCCCGCGCTTCCTCGCCGACCTCGAGAACGGCCAGTCGATCGCCCTCAGGCCACCGGGCGAGATCCTCACCCGGTCGGGCGGACCTGCGGCGCGGCGTGCGCTGCGCGCCGTGGGCGCGCAGACCACCCGAATCCCCGCCGGCGGCGCGGCGACGGCGTACCTGGTGCTCGACGGGGCGGCCGCCAACGCGGTGTCCTCGGTGCGGGTGGTGGTGGTCCCGGGGCGGCCGATCACCCTCCGCGCCCGTCGCCGGTAGGGGACGGGGCGCCGACGGCGAAAGGAGGGCTCGTGCCCCCCGACGTACACGCCCTCGCGGAACGGCTCAAGCGCGACTACGAGCGCTTCAGCCCCGCCCAGCAGTCGCTCGCGCGCTACCTCGCCGACCACCTCGCGGACGTTCCGCTGCTGTCGGCGCACGAGGTCGCGCGCTCCTCCCACTGCAGCCCGGCGACCGTCGTCCGCTTCGCCCAGGCGCTCGGGTACGCCGGGTACCCGGAGATGCAGAGGATGGTACGTCGCGCCCAGCGCCCGGGTCTTCCTCCGAGAACCGGCGACCGTCAGCTCGGGCTCCCGTTGTCGGCCGAGGGCCTCGATGCCACTCTCGCGGCAGAGCGTCTGGCCCTCGACGACGCGGCCGAGCGGCTCACCGCCTCGGGCCTCGGGGCGGTCGTGTCCGCCCTCGCGCCCCGTACGCCGCTGATCATCGCCGGCGAGGGGCACGCTCGCCCTGTCGTGGCGCTCATCGAGGAGCGCCTGGCCCGCGCCGGGCGCCCCGTGGCGGCGGTCACCTCGCTCGATCCCACGGCTCGGGCCTGGCTCGATGCCCTCGGCCCCGGCGGCGGGGTGCTCGTGATCGCGATCGGGCGCGAGTCGCGTCTGGCCCAGGCCGCCGTCTCGGCGGCGCGCGGCGCCGGCGTGCCGGCCGCGGCGCTGGTCGATTCCAGCCTCAGCCCGCTGGCGCGCTCGCCGCTGGCCCGGGTGGTCCCGGCCGATGCGCGCGACGGCTCGCCGAGCCTGGTGGCGATGGTCGCCGTGGCACAAGCCCTCGCCGGGGCCCTCGCGCCCATTCCGGTCCGGGCCGACCTGGCGGCCGTCGGGGCGTGATCCCCCGCGGCTGGGGCGGTGTGGTCCGCTAGACTCCTTCCCCTTCGGACCCGACCGACGAGGGGATCGCGTGGCAGACGAGAACGGCCGCACGGGCACGATGCGGGTCAAGGCGGGGCTCGCTCAGATGCTGAAGGGCGGCGTCATCATGGACGTCACCACGCCTGATGAGGCGCGCATCGCTGAGGACGCGGGCGCGTGTGCCGTGATGGCGCTCGAGCGGATCCCGTCGGACATCCGGGCCGATGGCGGAGTCGCTCGTATGAGCGATCCGGAGATGATCACGGGCATCCAGTCGGTCGTCTCGATCCCCGTGATGGCCAAGTGCCGCATCGGCCACTTCGTCGAGGCCCAGGTCCTGCAGCAGCTCGATGTCGACTTCCTCGACGAGTCCGAGGTCCTCACCCCCGCAGACGAGGCCCACCACATCGACAAGCACGCCTTCACGATTCCGTTCGTGTGTGGCGCGACCGATCTGGGAGAGGCCCTGCGGCGCATCGCCGAGGGCGCGGCGATGATCCGCTCGAAGGGCGAGGCGGGAACCGGCAACGTGGTGGAGGCCGTGCGCCACATGCGGGCGATCCGCTCCGGCATCGCTCGCCTGGCGGTCCTGCCTCCGGAGGAGCTGTACGCGGCGGCCAAGGATCTGCGCGCGCCCTACGAGCTCGTGGCCAGGGTGGCCGCCGACGGCCGCCTGCCGGTGGTTCTCTTCTCGGCGGGCGGCATCGCCACCCCCGCCGACGCCGCCCTGATGCTCCAGCTCGGGGCGGAGGGCGTGTTCGTCGGCTCGGGGATCTACAAGAGCGAGGATCCGCCGGCCCGAGCGCGGGCGATCGTCGAGGCCGCGACCCACTTCCGCGACCCCGAGGTGCTCGCCCGCGTCTCCCGCGGGCTGAAGGAGGCGATGCCGGGCATCGAGATCTCCTCGCTGGCACCGACCGAGATGCTGCAGGGGCGCGGGTGGTAGCGCCGGCCCTCGGCCGCCCCCGGGTGGGGGTTCTCTCCGTACAGGGTGCCTTCGCCGAGCACGCCGATGTGCTCACCCGCGTCGGGGCCGACCCTGTGGACGTCCGCTCGCCGGCGGACCTGCAGGGCATCGATGCGATCGTTCTGCCGGGAGGCGAGAGCACCACTCTGGGCCTCGTCGCCGAGCAGTCGGGGCTCCTCGAGGCGCTTCGCGCGCGGCTCCTCGACGGCCTCCCCGCCCTCGGCACCTGCGCGGGGATGATCGTGCTGGCGCGCGCCGTCACCGAGGGAGCCCAGCCGCTCCTCGGCGGGATGGACATCGTCGTGCGCCGCAACGCCTTCGGGCGCCAAGCCCGCTCGTTCGAGGCCCCGCTGGAGGTCTCGGGCCTCGGCGACGGCCCCGTCGATGCCGTCTTCATCCGCGCGCCGTGGATCGAGGAGTCGGGGCCGGGGGTGGAGATCCTCGCCCGGCACTCGGGTCACGCGGTGGCGGCGCGCGAGGGGGAGATGCTGGTCACGGCGTTCCACCCCGAGCTCTCGGGCGAGCGCCGGTTCCACGAGTGGCTCGTCGCGCGGGCGCGCCAGCGCCGCGAGCGCGGCGACGAGAGGAGGGAGCGTCATGTCGGGGCACAGTAAGTGGGCGACCATCAAGCGGAAGAAGGGCGCCGCCGATGCCAAGCGCGGCCAGCTCTTCTCGAAGCTCTCCCGGGCGATCATCGTCGCGGCCAAGGAGGGAGGGGGCGACCCCGACTCCAACGCGTCCCTGGCCACCGCCATCCAGAAGGCGCGCGACAACTCCATGCCCAAGGAGAACATCGAGCGCGCCATCCAGCGAGGCGCGGGCGGCGCCGAGGGAGACGCCTACGAGTCGATGCTCTACGAGGGCTACGGCGCCGGTGGCGTTGCGGTGATCTGCACCATCCTCACCGACAACCGCAATCGCACCGCGAGCGACCTGCGCTTCATCTTCACCAAGAACGGCGGCTCGCTCGGGACGCCCGGCTCGGTCGCCTGGCAGTTCGACCGCAAGGGCGTGATCGCCGTCGAGAGCGAGGGCGTCGACGAGGACACGCTGATGGAGGTCGCCCTCGCGGGCGGCGCGGAAGACATCGCCGAGGACGGCGACCACTGGCAGATCACGACGGACCCCTCCGACTTCATGGCGGTCCGCACGGCGCTCGAGGAGGCGGAGATCGGCTTCCTGTCGGCGGATCTGACCATGGTTCCCCAGAACACGGTCGCCCCCTCCGAGAGCGAGGCGCGCCAGATACTGCGGATGGTCGATCAGCTCGAGGACAACGACGACGTGCAGGACGTCTACGCCAACTTCGACATCTCCGACGAGGTGCTGGAGGCCGTCGCCGGCTGAGCGGGCGACGGCCTCGGCAGACCCTCGGCCTAGGGCACCACGATCGAGAAGGCGATGTCGGCCCGGACGAAGGCCCCGGCGGTGAAGTTGTCGGTCACCACGCCCCAGCCATTGGAACAGCCGACGACGGCACCGGAGACCGGCTGGGCGAGATGCCAGAAGCCGGTCCCGTCGCTGAAGTCGGCCGAGACGACCGGGAAGGCCGTTTCCCGAGTGACGCCCGCTGCGGCGGTCGGGGTGACGCAGTAGAAGCCGGCTCCGCTCCCGGTCAGCTTGGTCGCCGTGAGGTTCTTGCTCCGGGCCGCGTCGAGAAGACCGGCCGAGGACACGAACCCGTAGGCACGAGCGCTGCCCGCAGGGCCGACGGGGCCCGCCGCGCCGGTCGGGCCTGCGGGGCCCGGGGCCCCGGTCCCCGCCACCCCGGGCAGGCCCGTGCGGCCGCGCTTTCCCCGCAAGGCCCGGCGCGTTTTGGGGTTGATGTCCGCCAGCTTGATCGAGCCGTTCTTGATCTGGGCCGAGCCGATCGTGGCCCTGCGGGAGGTGCCGGCCGCGTAGACCGACCCGCTCAGGGCGGCGATCAGCACCACCGTGGCGAGGACGGTGCCCGGGTGCAGAAGGAACGAGCGCTTTACGGGGTGCTCCTGGCATGCGGTTGAGGGAGCGCGACCTTACGGCGACCGCGGGAGGAATGCACCTCGCTGTTCGGGCGGTCGCTTGTCGTCCGCAGCGCCCGCTTGACTGCGCCCATGACCGATCGGACAGGATCCAGGGTGGGGCCGCCGAACTCCTCCGCCGATATGGGCGACATGGTGATCGGGATCGACCCCGGACTGGCCTCCACCGGCTACGCGCTGATCGCCGGGCCGCCCTCGCGGCCGCGCGTCATCGTGCTGGGGACGGCGAAGACCTCTCCGCGCACCGACCACGCGCTGAGACTCCGGACGCTCCACGACGCCATCGCCGACCTGCTCGCCGTCCACCCGGTCGGCTCGGCGGCGATCGAGGCCTGGTTCGTCCACCCGGTGAGCCGGTCCGCGATGGGCATGGCGGAAGCGCGTGGGGCTATCCTGGTCGCTCTTGCGGGGGCCGGCGTCGAGGTCGTGGAGTACTCGCCCAACACCATCAAGCAGTCGGTCACCGGCTCGGGCGCCGCCGACAAGCTGCAGGTGAGGGCGATGGTCGCGCGCCTGACCGGGGTCGCTCCCGGGACCGACCACGCCGCCGATGCCCTGGCAGCCGCGATCTGCCACATGAGCTCCGCGCCGCTGCGGGGCGCCATCCGTCGAGCGCGCTAGCGTTCGGGGTGTGATCCGCTCCATCAGGGGGCGCGTCCTGGCGCACGAGCCCGACGGCCCGGTGGTCGAGGTCGGCGGCGTCGGTCTGCTGGTGCGCGTCTCATCGACCACCGGTGCCTCGCTTCCGGCCGTGGGCGCCGAGGTCACGCTCTCCACGGTGCTCGTCGTGCGGGAGGAGTCGCTCGACCTCTACGGCTTCGCGACGGCGGGCGAGCGGACCCTCTTCGAGGCCTTCACCTCCGTCAGCGGCGTCGGTCCGCGTCTCGCGCTGGCGATCTGCGCGGTGGGCGAGCCCGACGATCTGCGCCTGGCCATCGCCCGGGGCGACAGCGCCCGCCTCCAGACCGCGAGTGGGGTGGGCAAGCGAACCGCAGAGCGCCTCGTTCTCGAGCTGCGCGACCGCATCGGCTCGCTGCCGGGTCTCGGTGACGTCGCGGTCGTCACGCCCTCGGCCGCCGACCAGCACCTGTCGGCCCGCGATGGCCTGGTCGCCCTTGGCTTCCGGTCCGATGAGGCCGACGCCGCGCTGGCCGATGCGCCGGCGGAGCTCGATGCGGAGGGCCTCGTGCGCCACGGCCTCGCCCGCCTGAGGCGCGGGTGAGCGTGGCCGACGCGCCGGACACGGGCGAGGGCTGGGGCACCGATCCCGACGCGATCGCCCGCGACGAGCGCCTCGCCGACGGGGAGGACATCGGCGCCGAGGACGAGCTCGACACCTCCCTGCGCCCCCGGCGACTCGAGGACTTCATCGGGCAGGAGGGGGTCAAGCAACAGCTCGGCATCTTCCTCGAGGCGGCCCGCCAGCGCGCCGAAGCCCTCGATCACGTCCTCCTTGCCGGCCCTCCGGGGCTCGGCAAGACCTCGCTCGCGGCGATCGTGGCCGCCGAGATGGGCGTCGGATTCCATGTCACGAGTGGCCCGATCCTCGAGCGCAAGGGCGATCTCGCCGCGGTGCTGACGGCGCTCGAGCCCCACGACGTGCTCTTCATCGACGAGATCCACCGTCTGAACCGGGCGATCGAGGAGGTCCTCTATCCGGCGATGGAGGACTTCCAGCTCGACGTCGTCCTCGGTCAGGGGCCGTCGGCCCGGACGCTGCGCCTCGACCTGCCCCGGTTCACCCTCGTGGGCGCGACCACCCGGACCGGCCTCCTCACCACGCCGCTGCGGGCGCGTTTCGGCGTGTTCCACCGTCTCAACTACTACACGCCGGGCGAGCTCGCCTCCATCGTGCGCCGATCGGCACGCCTCCTCGAGGTGGCGATCGACGACGACGGGGCGGCGGCCCTGGCCTCGCGTTCCCGCGGGACGCCGCGCATCGCCAACCGCCTCCTGCGGCGCGTCCGCGACGTCGCCCAGGTGCGGGGGCGGGGGAGCGTGGATCGGGCGGTCGCCGAAGAGGCCATGGAGTTGCTCGAGGTCAACGCCCTCGGCTTGGAGGAGCTCGACCGCCAGATCCTGAGGCTGCTGGCCGAGACCTTCGAGGGGCGGGCGGTCGGCTTGGGGACGCTGGCCGACAGCGTCGGCGAGTCGGCCGACACGATCGAGGACGTCTACGAACCGTTTCTCCTGCAGGAGGGCCTGCTCACGCGGACGCCACGGGGCCGGATGGCCACCCCCCGGGCCTACCGGCACCTCGGGCTGGAGCCGCCGCCCGACGCCGGTCAGCCAGGGTTGTTCTGAGGGTCTGCCTCGGACTGGACCGCGGCCGGGTGGCGCGCGCGGCCGCCACCTCGTAGAGTCGGCCGATGCCGCAGACCGTGAACGACGTGATGGGCCCCGTGAAGGTCCGGCTGACTCCGGACGACACCCTGCGACAGGTGGCCGTCGCCCTGGCGGGCGCACGCACCGGGCTGGGCATCGTCGACGTCGCCGGCGACGGCGTCATCACCGAGCGCGACGTGTTGCGGGCGATCGCGGCGGGGACGGACCTCGACGCCGCGATCGCCGGCGATCACATGACGGCGAACCCCGTCTCGGTTCCCCCGTCGATGGGCCTGGAGGAAGCCTGCGACCTGATGATCGCGCGAAACGTCCGCCACCTGCTGGTGAGCAACGGCGGCGAGCTCGTGGGTGTGCTCAACATGCGCGACGTGGTGGGCATCCTCTCCGGGGCCGCGACGCTCGGATCGGTCCCCCCCGCTCGGGGTTCCTAGGCCCTCATCGCTCCGGATCCTTCGCCGGGAAGCCCGCCCGCAGGGCGGAGGGGATGTTCCTGATCAGGTCCACCGGGTTGCGGCGGAGGTTGTAGCGCAGGCCGATCGGGGGTCGCGTCTGCGGGTGGGCGCTCTTGTCGGCGAGTATCTCCTCGTAGACGGTCTCCACTCTGCGAGCCACCTGCGGCCACGAGTACCGGTCGACGACGATCTCGCGCCCCCGGGTCGCCCAGTCGGCCCGTCGCGCGGCGTCGTCGAGGAGCTCGCCGATGCCCGCCGCCAGCTCGACCGGGTCGGCGGGCGGGACGAAGCGGCCCGGCACGCCGTCGCGGATCACCTGGCGGAAGCCCACGTTGTCGGCGCACACGACCGGGGTACCGCTGGCCATCGCCTCGAGCAGGACCACCCCGAACGACGCCAGCACGCACGGGGATGCGAACACGCTGGCCTCGCGGTAGAGCCGCGGGCGTTCCTTGTCGAGCAGTCCGAGCCATTCGATGCGGTCCCATACGCCGAGGCTCCGGGCCTGGTGGTGGTACTTGGGGCGCAGCGGGCCGTCGCCCACCACCTGCACCCTGAAGTCGCGCCCCTCGTCCATGAGGATCCGCGTGGCGGCGAGGAGGGTGTCGAGGCCGTTTCGCGGATCGAAGCGGCCCATGAAGAGGATGCGTGGCGGACCGGCGGGGCGGTTCTCGCCGGAGGCGAGCGGGCGGTAGAGCTCCGTATCGACGCCGTTCGGGATGATGTCGAAGTGGTCGTCGCCGAAGTAGGGGCGCAGGGCTGTGACGCAGGCGTCAGAGACCGCGATCAGCCGGTCGGTGCGGGCCATGGTGCTTCGCACATACGCGAAGAAGTGGCGATAGGCCCAGTGCCCGCCCTCGAAGTAGGTGTGGAAGGTCCCCACGTTGACCGGCGCCGTCGAGCTGCGCAGCGCCCAGAGGGTGACCATGGGGGAGGCGAGCCCCTGGGCGTGCACGACGTCCATGCCCGCGAGGGCACGCGCGACACGTCGCTTCACCCCCGCCCCGACGCTCACGCGCGCCACCGAGCCGTTGGAGACGACGGGCATCGAGAGGCCGACCCGCACCGTGCGGTAGCCGTGGGCGCTCCGGTTCTCGCCGTCGATCGCCCGCGCCCGCCCTCTCATGCCCAAGGGCGCCCGGCTCGTGAGCACGGTGACCTCGTGGCCGCGCGCCGCGAGCTCGCGACTGAGGTTGTGGACGTGCTCCGGGATGCCGCCGAGCACCGGGTAGGCGTACTCGGTGACCATCGCGATCCTCACGGCGAGCCGGCCCGCTGCCAGGGGCGGAGCATCCCGGGACCGCAGATCCGGGAGGCGATGAGGAGCGCGAGTAGCACGACCACGGTTCCGCCGACGCCGTCGAGCCACCAGTGGTTGGCGGTGGCCATGACCACGAAGAGCATGGTGGCCGGCCACAGGAGGGCGAGCCAGCGCCACGGGGAGGGGGCGAGGGTCAACACGAGCGCGAGTGCGAAGAGCGAGGTGTAGCCGACGTGCATCGAGGGCATGGCGGCGAACTCGTTGCGGAACGGCTGGAACCACGAGAGGGCGCCGCCGAGCTCCAGGCTCTCCTTGGTCGGATCGGCGAAGCCCTCGATGCCGGTGAGCCGCGGCGGGGCGAGGGGGTAGAGCCAGTATCCGACCACGGCGAGCCCGTTGGTGAGCCAGAACCAGTTCCGGAAGAACGCGTAGTGCTCGCGCCGGAAGAACCAGACCCAGAGGAACATGGCGAGGAAGCCGGTGGTGTGGGCGAGCGTGTACGTCCACGTGGTGAGGAACTCCGCCACCGGGACCGACTGCACCCATTCGTGGATCCCGGGCTCCACGAAGAGGCCGAGGGCCCTCTCGAGGTCGATCACCTGGCGGGCGTGCGCGAGGGGTCGGGTGATGCTCTCCACCGCCACCAGATCACGGAGCCACTCGTAGGCCACGTTGAGGACCAGGAACAGGAGGACCTCGGCGACGAGGGGCCAGCGGGCCGACCAGGCGCGCGCGAGGGGCGAGGGGCGGGCGGCGACCGTCACGGCGGCGGAAGGTAGCACGCGGGTCGCCGATCACCGCGGCAACCAGGGGGATCCGGGGCGGCCGGACCCTTTGCTATCGTCGCCCGCGCCGGAGGCTGTTTTCGCCGGTCGATGTCCGCCGCCCCGGAAGGTGTCAACTGGAATGCCGGCTCTCCTGCTGCCGATCTACATCCTCGTCTTCGTCGGCTTGATCTACCTCGTGGGTGTCCGCCCCCAGCAGCGCCGCCGCCGGGAGCTCGAGGCGATCATGAGCCGCCTTGGGCCGGGCGACGAGATCGTGACCGTCTCGGGGCTCTACGGCACGGTCACCGAGGTGGAGGACGGCGAGACCCTCCTGCTCGAGGTGGCCGAGGACACCGACATCCGGATCGCCAAGGCCTCGGTGGCGCGCGTCCTGTCGTCCGAGGCGGATGAGCGCGGCCAGGAAGCGCCGGGCATCGACGCGCCGGCCGACGACGCCTAGTGCCCGGCCTGACAGGTAGCGCCCGGCGCGCCGGCGCTCTGACCGAGGCCCGTCGATGAAACGCCCGCTCCTCTTGATCGCGGTCGTGCTCGGCCTGGTGGCGGCTTCGCTCGTGGCGATCGCGATCCGCCCGGCCGTGCTGGGGCTCGACCTCCAGGGTGGGGTCGAGGTCGTGCTGCAGGGCCAGCCCACCGACGAGAGCGCCGTCACGCCCGAGGCGATCACCCGCTCGGTCGAGATCATCCGCAGCCGCGTCAACGCGTTCGGGGTCTCCGAGCCCGAGATCCAGACCCAGGGCTCCGACCAGATCGTCGTCGCCCTGCCGGGCGCCGACAACCCGAACCAGGTCGTGACCGACCTCATCCAGCCGGCTCAGCTCGTGTTCATCAACTTCGAGCGCAACGTCGTGAACACCAACCAGGCGGGGCTGCCGGACCTCTTCGATGCGGTCCAGCTCGCTCGGCGCACCGAGCCCACCGGAACGCGCGGAAAGGCCACGTTCTACGCGTTCAAGGACAAGAAGGAGATCCCCGGAGTCCCGCCGGCCCCCGACCGTGTCACGCTGGCCGAGAGCTTCCCGGACAACACGATCCCGCCGGGTGTCCAGGTTCTCAGGGTGCAGAAGGGGCTCTTCCTCGCCTTCGAGGAGACTCAGAGGCTCCAGACGCGCAACGCCGGCACGGTGAAGAGCTGGTACGTGTTCCAGAACGTGCCGGGGATCACCGGCGCCGACGTCAGCGAGGCGCGGGCCTCCATCGACACCGGCGCACTCGGGGGAACCCAGCAGATCGTCTCGCTGGACTTCACCGATGCGGGCGGGCGCAAGTTCGCCGACATCACCCGCCAGCTGGCCCAGGACGGGCAGATCGCCGGCGAGCTCCAGCGCTTCGCGATCATCCTCGACGGCCGGATCGTCTCGAACCCGACGATCGACTACAACGAGAACCCCAGCGGCATCCAAGGTGGCCGCGCACAGATCACCGGCAGTTTCACCCGTTCGGAGGCGCAGACCCTCGCCAAGCAGATCAACTCGGGTGCGCTGCCGATTCAGCTCACGGTGATCAGCCAGAAGCAGGTCTCCGCGACCCTCGGTAAGGAGTCGCTGCGCCAGGGCCTGATCGCCGGGGTCGTCGGCCTGATCCTGGTGATGCTCTTCCTCATCGCCTACTACCGCTTCCTCGGGGTCATCGCGGCCCTCGCGCTGATCATCTACGCGATCCTGCTGTACGCCGTGATCGTGGTCGTGCCGATCACCATGACCCTGCCGGGCATCGCCGGGATCATCCTGACGATCGGCGTGGCGTCCGACGCCAACGTCGTCATTTTCGAACGCGTGAGAGAGGAGGCCAGATCCGGGAAGTCTCCCCGTGCGGCGATCCTGGCCGGCTACAAGAAGGGGATCACGGCGATCATCGACGCCAACGTCGTGACGCTGGCGACGGCCGCGATCCTCTTCCTCTTCGCCACCGCCGGCGTCAAGGGCTTCGCCTTCACCCTCTTCGTCGGAGTCCTGCTCTCGCTCTTCACGGCGGTCGTGGCAACGCGCGCGGCGTTCAACGTGCTCGCCGAGACGCGCTTCCTGCGCGACGACCGGTTCCTCGGCCTCAACCAGCGCGAGATCCGCTGGAAGCTCGACTTCGTCGGCAAGTGGAAGCTCTGGATGGCGATCTCGTTCGTCCCGCTGATCGCGGGTGCGATCTGGATCGGCATCAACGGCCTCAACCTCGGACTCGACTTCGAGAGCGGCACGCGCATCACCACCTCGTTCGACAGGCAGCCCAGCGAGGATGCGGTGCGCAGGGTGTTCTCAGATCAGGGGTACGCGAACGCGAAGATCCAGTCGTTCACGCAACAGGTGGACGGCCAGGAGGTCCGCGGCTTCCAGATGCAGACCGAGACCCTCCAGCCGCCGGAGCGGATCGACCTCGAGCGCGCGCTCGACGCCGAGTTCGGCATCAACGCGGAGACCTTGCAGGTGGAGGTCGTCGGGGCGACGTTCGGCGACCAGGTGATCCGCAACGCGATCTACGCGATCCTTCTCAGCTTCGCGGTGATCATCCTGTACCTGAGCATCCGGTTCGAGTACAAGCTCGCGATCCCCGCCCTGTTGTCGGTGATCCACGACGTCGGCCTGTCGGTCGCCGTGTACTCGGTGACGGGGCGCGAGGTGACGAGCGCCACCGTGGCAGCGCTGCTGACGATCCTCGGCTACTCGCTCTACGACGTGGTGATCGTGTTCGACCGCATCCGCGAGAACGTCCCGATCATGCGCAAGTCGACGTACCGCGAGATCGTCAACCGCTCGGTCCACGAGACGCTGACGCGATCGATCATCACCTCCCTGACCACCCTCATCCCGCTCACCGTGCTCTTCTTCTTCGGTGGGGACACCCTGAAGGACTTCGCCTTCGCGCTGCTGGTCGGCATCCTGTCGGGCGGCCTCTCCTCGATCGCGATCGCGGCGCCGCTGGCGGCGCTCTGGAAGGAGCGCGAGCCGGAGAACAAGCGCCGGGCGGTGAAGGCGGAGCGCCGGGCACCGGTGATCTCCTACGACTCCGACGTCGTCGATCTTTCCACCCTGGCGCGCGCCGAGGCGGCTCTCAGCGCCGAGCTCGCCATCGAAGAGGGCGCCGGCGCCCCCGGCGCTGATGAGGAGCCCGTGCGCGCGCTCGAGGCCGGCGACGATGCGGACAAGGACGCGGACACGGACGCGGACGATGACGATGACGACGGGGGGGAGGCGCCCGAGGCGCCGCCCGAGCCCGAGCCCGGGCCGGATGGTGGTGGGCCCGCGGCGGACGGCGGCGACGGGAAGGACACCACCCCTGCGACCCCGCGCGAGCGCCCGGACCCCGATCGGGTTCGCCGCCACCGCAACGTTCCGAAGAGGAGGCGCTGATGGCACCGACCGTGCGCGAGGGGATCGAGCAGGCGATCCTGCTCTCGATCGGAGCTGCTTCGCTCACCCGCGAGCGTGCCGAGGCGGCGGTGGCCGAACTGGTGCGCAAGGGGCAGATCGGCGGCGACGAAGGCTCGGCGATCGTCGATCGCATGATGGCGCGGGTGCGCGGCGAGGGGGCCTCCGGTGGGGGGATCGTGGGGCGGCTGGAGGGTGGCGTCCAGGGCGTCTTGCGCGAGTTCGGGGTCATCACGCGCGCCGAGCTCGAAGATGTCCAGCTGCGCCTGATGGAGCTGGAGCACCGCATCTCCCTGCTGGAGGGTCCCTCCACCACCGCCTGAGCAGACCGCTGCGCGGCGTCCTCGGTCGGCGCAAAGCCCCAGGGGCGTTGCGCCCTCCCTGCGTCATTGCCTCGCCGGGTTCTCGCGGCAGAACGGGCGCGGTTCATTCTGAAACGGGCTCTAAAGCTCCGGGCCCGCCGCCCGATACCTAACTTCGAGGGCTCCCCGCGCGGGGGCCACGAGCGACCCCGCGGTATTGGGCGGAACGGAGACCCCCTTGCGCAGGCGATTGGTTCTACCCGCGGCACTGCTCGTGACCGTCGCGTACGTGAAGGGTTGCCTGGATTCCGGCCTCCTCGGCGGTGGGCGGCGGACGCGGCCGACCCCTGAGCACGATCCGGCCGATCCGATCCTGCGCGCCGAGGCCGAAGCCGCCGACGCCCTCGCCCTGGCCCAGCTCGAGACGGCTGCCACGACGGTCGGCGCCCGTCCGATCGCCGACGCGATCGAGCCGACCTTCCTCTGTGAGTGGGCGACCGCTCCCGGGTCCCCACCGCCTGGGTCCTCTTCCGAATCCGCGGTGACGGAGGCTCCGGGCCTCTCGGAGTGGATCGCCGAAATCGCAGCCACGCTGGCTCCTGGTCCCGCCGCGGAGCCCGAGGCCCTGATGGAGCCGGAGCTCCTGGCCGAGGCCACCGTCGAGTCCGAGCTCGCCCCGAGCCCGAGGCCACAGTCGAGCCCGAGGCCACCGCGAGCCCGAGGCCGCACCCGAGCCCGAGGCCACCGTCGAGCCCGAGGTCGCACCGGAGCCGGAGCCGGCACCCGTTCCTCGACCCGATCCGAAGCCGAGGCCGAAGCCGAGGCGCAAGCCGAGGTCGAAGCCCAAGGCGAAGGCTGAGCCGGAGCCCGAATCCGTGGTCGAGGTCGTGGTGGACGAGAGCGGCCGGTTCTCCCTCGGCGGATGGGCCACGCAGGCCGGCCACATGGCGCTCTGCGGGGTCACCTTCCGCGACCGCCGGGACCGGCCGGCTCGACCCGGCGTCGATCCGTCTGATCGTGGATGCCGGGACCAATGTTGCGGAGGGCGGCACCGTCGTCCTGTCGGATACCGGGTTCGCACCCGATGCCGAGGGTTTCACGATCCTTCTCGCGGCCGCCGGCCCGGGCACCTTCGCCGTTGCGGGGCGCTACGAGATCCTCGCCGCCTGAGCGGATCGGGCGCCACGGCTCAACCATTCGCGGTCGCGGCCGATGAGGTGGGGACGCTTGTCGATCTCATCGGCGCCGATCTCGCCAGAGCGCGGCGTCTCGTCGCACCACCAAGGAGGCCGCGGGAATGTCCACCGTGAACATCGCCATCATCGGTGGCGTCGTTCTGCTCGTCCTCGTTCTCGCGAAGATGAGGCGTTTGTCGGCTGAGGAGTCGCCTCCGGCGGCCAATCGCGGCCGCGTGCGCGGGGAGCGCCGGCGCAAGCGGACCAAGAACGCGCCGCCCGCTCCCCCCGAGCCGATGCCCCTGGCCGCGGCCGCGGGACAGACCGGCGCGACGAAAACCACCGCACCCGTGGGACCGCCCTCCGCCGGGTGGGAACCGGCCGGCGTTCCGTCATCGGAGATGTGGCCGACCCGCGAGGAGTCGTCGCCGGTGGAGTGGCCCCCTGCAGGGAACTCCGAGAAGAGCGAGACAGCGCAGGGCGATTCGCCCGAGCCGGCACCGTCGAGCCCCTCGCCGGCCTGGGCCGACGACGAGCTGGTCACCGACCCGGGCTGGCCCATGCCCGGCGAGGTCGATGTGGCGTGGTCGCCTTCGGCGGCCCATGAGTCGATCGGTGCGTCGTCGGCCTCGATGGATCCGGTCGCCGCGGAGCCCGCTGCCGCCTGGGATGAGGCCGCCGCGACGGCCGCGCCCCACGTCGAGTGGCTCGGCGCCGAGCCGGCCTCCGAGGAGGAGGGCGAGCAGGAGGGCGAGGGCGAGATCCCCGTCTGGGCCCCCAACGATGGCGAGAAGACGAGCTGGAGCCCCTCCGTCGATCTTGACGCCGACCTGAGCGAGGAGCCCGTCTGGGCCGCTGCCGCCGAGACCGCCGACCCGACCGGGGAGTCCGTTGGGGCCGCGGCCGCTGAGACCGCCGACCCGACCGAGGAGCCCGTGTGGGCCGCTGCCGCCGAGATCGCCGGCCCGGCCGAGGAACCCGTCTGGGCGTCCTCGCCCGAGACCGCGGATCCGACCGAGGAGCCCGCCTGGGCGCCCTCGGCAGAGCCTGCGAACCCCGTCGAGGAACCTGTCTGGGCTGATGCTCAGGAGGACGTCGGCGCCACCGAGGAGTCGTCCTCCTGGGATGTCTCTGCCGAGGCGTCACCCGTCTGGGGTCCCGTCGAGGGCGATTCCCCTCAGTACGCCGACATCGCGGAGGCGGCGTTCGACCACGATGCCCAGCCCACGGGAGAGATCCCGGTCATCCACCTCTCCGAGCCGGAGAGCCTCCACGAGCCCGAGCCCACGTTCGCGTTCGAGCCCGAGCCCACGTTCGCGTTCGAGCCCGAGCCCGAGCCCGAGTTCGCGTTCGAGCCCGAGCCCGAGCCCGAGTTCGCGTTCGAGCCCGAGCCCGAGCCCGAGCCCGACTTCGAGGCAGGGCTTCCGTCCGCGGCTGAGGTGCGGGTCGAGGTCGAGCCCGGGTACACGTTCCCGGAGAACCCCTATCCGCCGATGGGCTACGTGTCCGACGCGGAGGAGGCACCGGTCGCGGTGTGGGACGACACGCTGCTGCCGCTGGACGTTCCGGCAGGGTCCCCGGACCCGGACGCCCTGGCCGTCGCCGCAGAGGCGCCCGCGCCGGCTCCGACCGAGCCCGCCCCGGCCGAGCCGGCGTGCGCCTGGTGGGACGAGGGCCCCGAGCCCGAGCCCCCGCCCACGGCCTGGTGGGACGAGCCCATGTCCGCGTCCGAGGACGGACGCTTCACGGGCCGCTTCGCGCTCGGAGGCTTCGCCATGCAGCCTGGTCAGCAGGCCCTCGGGGGGGTCACCTTCCGCATCGATCTGGACCGGGCTCCGACCTCGTGGACCGTCCAGGAGGAGGCGACCGATGCCCCGTGGGGCACTCTCAGCCTGGTGCTCGACGGTTCGATCAACTGCTCGGCCGAGGGGCTCGAGGTGGTCATGGACCCCGGCTTTGCACCCACCACCCAGGGCTTCACGGTGCGGGTGGCGGCACTCGCCGCCGGCCCGTTCGCGGCGAGCGGCAGCTTCCGGGTTCACTGACGCACCCCCGAGGCGGCTCGGTCGCTGACCCCCCTCGGGGGTGCGGGCCCCGTCCGCGTGCCCTGCTACGTTGGCCCGCATGGCGCGAGGCGAACGGCGGCAGAACCTGGCGCGTCTCGGGGAGATCGCGCAGGTCGCCGCGCGCCATGGTTTCGGATACGTATTCGGGCGCGGAGAGCCGGAAACCGCTGCGCTGAGCGAGGGGTCCGGGCGCAACCGGGGACGCCGGTTGCGGGAGATGCTCGACGAGCTCGGCCCCACCTTCGTGAAGTTCGGCCAGCTGCTGTCGACCCGCCCCGACATCGTCGCCCCCGACATCCTCAACGAGTTGCGCGGACTGCAGGACGACGCGCATCCCGAGCCCTTCGCGCGCGTGCGTGGCGTGGTGGAGAGCGAGCTCGGGCTGACGCTCGAGCGGGTCTTCCTGGAGTTCGACGAGAGCCCGATCGCCGCAGCGTCGATCGGGCAGGTCCATCGGGCCCTCCTGCCGGGAGGCCAGGAGGTGGTCGTCAAGGTCCAGCGCCCCGATGCGGAGCGACAACTCGCCGCCGACATACAGTTGCTGCACCAGGTGGCGCGGGTGGCCCGCGAGCGCATCCAGAAGCTCCAGTTCATCGACCTCGTGGGCACTGTCGACGAGTTCTCGCGCACCGTCAGGCGTGAGCTCGACTACGGGGTGGAGGCCCGCAACGCGGAGATCTTCCGCCGCAACTTCGCGGGCGACGACGGGGTGTCGGTGCCGAGGATCTACTGGCGCTACACCACCTCGCGGGTGCTCACGATGGAGCGCGTCGAGGGAACCCCGCTCGGTCAGCTCGACCTCTCGGGCTGGTCGCCGGACGATCGCCGCACGCTGGGGCAGCGGCTCGCCAGGACCTGGATGGAGATGATCTTCGTCCATGGCTTCTTCCACGCCGATCCCCATCCGGCGAACGTGCTGGTGCGCGGCGCGGACGCGCTCAGTCTGGTCGATTTCGGGATGACCGAGCAGCTCACGCCGCGGGACCGCGAGGCGGCGGTGCGGCTGCTGCTCGACATCCTCAATCAGGACGCCGAGCGACTCCCGCGCCGCCTCCGTGCCCTGGGGATCCGGTATCCGCGTGAGATGGAGGAGGAGCTCGGCGACCGCCTGGGAGTCATCCTCGAGCGCTACTCCGCGAGCGCCATCGGGGAGATCGATGCCCGCGAGGTGCTGCGGGAGATCTTCCAGACCATCTATCGCCTGGACATCACGCTCCCCGCCCGCTGGGTGATGCTCGACAAGACGCTCGCGACGCTCTCGGGGGTGGCGCTCGAGATCTATCCCGAGCTGAACGTCTTCGAGGTGGCCCGACCCTACGCCGTGCGGATGGCCGCACAGCGCCTGCGGCCCGATCGGGTCGCCGATCGCCTGCGGGTGGACGTGGGGCGCTACACGGAGGCCTTCCTCGACTACCCCTTCCAGGTCTCCGAGCTGCTCGAGGAGTTCAAGGAGGGCGAGATCGGCATCACGATCCGGCCCGAGGGGTTCGCCGACGCGGTCGGCAAGGTGCAGGCCAGCGTCAATCGCCTGGTGCTCGCCCTCGTCGCCTCCGCCCTGATCGTCGGCTCCACGATCATCGCTGTCTTCGCCCGGTCGGCGGACGTCGTCGGCCTCTCGCTCTTCGCGATCCCCGGCCTGTTGCTGGCCCTCGCGATCGTCGCCTGGCTCTGCGTCGGCATCTTCCGCTCGGGGCGCTGGTGAGCTGGCGCACCAGCCGGGTGGCCTTCTCCCAGGTCGCCGCGGTGCAGGGCGCCCTCGAGGTTCCCGAGCCGCTCGCCTGGGCGCTGGTCCGGCGTGGGCTGGGCGATCCGGCGGCGGCGCGCGAGTTCATGTCGTCCGACGGCCCCCTGGCCCCGGCCGAGGACCTCGCGGGGATCGCCGAGGCGGCCGGTCGGATCGCGCGCGCCGTGCGGGTGGGCGAGAAGATCGCCGTGCACGGCGACTACGACTGCGACGGCATCTGTTCGACGGCGATCCTCGTATCGGCCCTGCGGGGACGGGGAGCCGACGTCAACGCGTTCCTCCCCAGCCGCTTCACGGAAGGGTACGGGGTGGCCATCCCGACCGTCGAGATGCTCGCCGATCGCGGCGCGCGTGTGCTCGTGTGCGTTGATTGCGGGACGTCCGCCACCCAGGCGCTCACGCGCGCCGTCGATCTCGGGATGGAGCCGATCGTCCTGGACCACCACCTCGCCGGTGGGGTCCGTCCTCCGGGAATCCTGGCCAACCCGGCCCTCGGGCGCGCCGCCGACGACCTTCCGGCCGCGGCCGGGGTGGTCCACATGCTGGTAAGGGCGCTCTCCGACCGTCTGGACGGCGGTGGCCTCGCCCCCGACGCCGACGAGTGCATCGACCTCGTCGCACTGGCGACGGTCGCCGACGCCGTCCCTCTCGTGGGCGACAACCGGCGTCGTGTGGCGCAGGGGCTGCGGGCGATACGCGAGAGGCCGCGGCCGGGAATCGCCGCCCTCTGCGCAGCTGCGTCCCTGGAGCCGCGCGTCGCCGGGGCGCGCTCCCTCGGGTTCACGCTCGCCCCCTGCATCAACGCCGCGGGCCGTCTCTCGCATCCCGACCGCGCACTCGAGTTGCTCCTGGCGCCGGATCGGGAGAGCGCCGACCCGATCGCGCTCGAGCTCTGGAACCTGAACGGCGAGCGCCGTGAGGTGGAGCGGGCGATCGTCGACCAGGCGATCGCCCAGGTGGAGGCCGAACCCGACGAGATCCGCCGGGCAGGGGTGATCGTGGCCTCCGGGGAGGGCTGGCACGAGGGCGTCGTGGGCATCGTGGCCTCGCGCCTGGCCGAGCGCTTCGAGCGCCCGGCGGTCGTGGTCTCGCGCCAGGGTGAGACCGCCAAGGGATCGGGGAGGAGCGTCCCGGGCGTCGATCTGCACGCGCTCGTGGCCGCCGCCGCCGGCTCACTGATCCGCTGGGGTGGACACCCCGGCGCTGTCGGCCTGGAGTTGCCCGCCTCGTCCATCGCCCGCTTCCGCGACGAGCTGATCGAAGCGGCCGAAGGCGCCCGGGCCGCCATCGATCGCGCACGGATCCGCTCGGTCGATGCGGTCGTGGGCGGGCCCGACCTCACGCTTGCGACCGCCGAGGCGCTCGACTGGCTCGCGCCCTTCGGCCGGGGCAACCCCCCCGTGCGGCTGGTGGTGCCCGCTGCCGAGCTGGAGGCGCCCTCCCGGGTGGGGCAGGGAAAGCACCTGCAGGTGCGCCTGCGTTCGGGCGGGGTACACACGCGGGCGATCGGCTTCCGGATGGGTGAGAGGGCGGCGGGCCTCGACCTCGACGAGCGCCATGACGCGGTGATCGGGCTGGAGGTGGAGCGCTGGCAGGGGGTGGTCGGCCCACGCGTCTCGCTCGATGCCATCGACCCGATCGCCGCCCGCCCGCCGCTGGCGGGACAGTGTCCGCAGGCCTGCGACGCCGCGTGTCCGCAGCGCGTCCGTCTGGCCGACGTGAGGGCGATGGTCGACGCACCCGTCGTCCCGGCGCCGATGCCCGCCGTTCGAGCCGAACCCCCCTGTGGGCTGCGCGATCGACGCGGCCACGGAGCGGCGCTCAGCATGTTGGCGGCGCTGGCAGGCGCCGACCGCGGAGTGGTGGCGGTGGTGGCCGACGTCGCCCGACGCCGCTCCGCGCTCGTCGGAGCCCTCGAGCCGGGCCGCCTGGGGGTCGAGGTGGCGGTGCTGGGCGGGGTGCGGTGCGATCCGGGCCCGATGGCGGAGCGCCTCGCGCTGGCGCGTGGCGTGCCATCCCTCGCGATGCTCGACTACGCGAGCCTCGCGGAGGTCGCGCTCCCCGAGCAGGTGCACGTCGTGCTGGTCGATCCGCCGGCGTGTCTCGAGCACGGGGCGTGGGCGATGCACCGGGCGGCCGGTCGCTGGCTGCACCTGGCGTGGGGCGAACCCGAGACCGCCTTGGCGCTACGGGCTGCGGAGGACGAGTGGGAGCTGCGCCCCGCGGTCACCGAGATCTGGAGCGGCCTGCGCGACGGCGTCGTCCGTGCCTGGGAGGGCGAGCTCGAGGGGATCCTGCTGGGTTCGGGTTTCTCGTCGCGGCCGCCCTCGGTGGCGGCTCGTGCGCTGGCGGTGTTGATCGAACTCGGATTTGTTGAGAACGGCCCGGATGGCGTGCGCGCGGTCCCGGACCCCGCCCGGCGAGAGCTCGAGGAGTTGACGACCTATCGGGCCTGCCGGGCGAGATCGGACGAGGCACGCGCGTATCTGGCTCGCGCCGCCACGCTCGACCTGGCGGCGGACAGCCCCGCGCGGGGGGAGGCGGTCTCCCGCTGAGCGGGGTCGTTCGGCCCGTCAGCCGGTGCCGAGCACCAGGTAGCTGAGCTCGGCGCCCTGGTTCCAGCCGAAGTCGGGGAGCGCCGCTGCGCAGGGGCCGATCGGCCACACCGCGAGCTCGAGGCTGTAGGTCCCGGCCGGCGCCACGAAGACCGCGGCCGGCGATTCGAGTGCGTCGCCGGTGAGCATGACGCCGGCGCTCGCCAGTGGGACCACCGTGTTCGTCTGCAGCGGACTCCACGCGGCGACGGAGCTCGCGACGGCGGTGCCGCCCGCATTGCGCAGACGAGCCCAGAGGCCCACCTCGGTGGCCCCCGACGACCCCTCTCGCAGCGTTCCGTGGGTCGCCGCCCAGATGCGCGAGGGTTGCGTCAGCGTGACCGGCAACGAGGCGATCGTCGTGACCGTGTTGCACGCCAGGTCGGCCTGGTTCCCGACCTGGCGACCATCGCCGAAGCTCGGACCGCGGGCGCCGGCCGGGCCGGCCGGCCCGGCGGGGCCTGCAGGGCCGGCTGCGCCCTGGACGCTGCCCGGCAGCTCGCCCGCCCGGAAGTTGTCGGCCCGCAGGGTGCGCCGGCCGATGTCGATGCCCTTGATGCTGCGGTTGCGGATATCGATGCCCTTGATGCTGCCGTTGCGGATGTCGATGCCCTTGATGTTGCCGTTGCGGATGTTGACGCTTCGCACGCTGTTGTCGGCGATCTGCTCGCTGCCGATCTTCACCGCCGCATACGAGGTGCCCCCGAGCGCGACGAAGAGCGCCAGGTAGGCGATCAGGTTGCGCGACAGGTGGCGGGTGAGCGTCCTCAGCATCGGATTGCGAACCTAACCCAACCCCGCTCCCGGGCGCCAGGGGAGAGGCGGGTGACAGCAGCGGTATCGTTCATCCATGGCGAAGGATCTCGCAAACCTCGATCTGGCTCTCGACTCGGCGGTGCCCGAGCTCGATCAGGTGATCGCAGAGGTGGCCGGGCACCACCCGGAGGTCGACAGCGATGCGCTGCGACGTGCCTACACCTACGCGGAGGAGCACCACCGCACGCAGGTCCGCAACTCGGGTGAGCCCTTCATCACCCATCCGCTCGGCTGCGCGCGCATCTGCGCCGGGCTGGGACTCGACGGCACAGCGGTGGTGGCTGCGCTCCTGCACGACACCGTCGAGGACACGAGCGCGACGCTGCAGGAGATAGAGGCGGCCTTCGGACCCGAGGCGGCGGCGCTCGTGGACGGCGTCACCAAGCTCTCGAAGATCCACTTCGAGAGCCAGGAGGCCCACCAGGCCGAGAACTACCGCAAGCTGATCATCTCGATGTCGAGCGACATCCGCGTGCTGGTCGTGAAGCTCGCCGATCGCCTCCACAACATGCGCACGCTGGCGTACATGACCAAGCCGAAGCAGATCCAGAAGGCCAAGGAGACGCTCGAGGTCTACGCGCCGCTGGCCCACCGCCTCGGCATCCACTCGCTGAAGTGGGAGCTGGAGGATCTGGCGTTCGCCACGCTGCACCCGCGCCGGTACAGCGAGATCCAGCAGATGGTCAACCAGCGCCGGCCCGATCGCGAGGCCTTCATCGAGGACGCGGGCGCAGGTCCTCGGGGAGGCGCTCGAGGAGGTGGGCATCCTCGGAGCGGAGATCACCGGCCGGGCGAAGCACTACTACTCGATCTACGAGAAGATGACCCGCAAGGGCAAGGAGTTCAACGAGATCTACGACCTCACCGCCATGCGGGTGCTGGTCGACTCGGTGAAGGACTGCTACGGGGCGGTGGGCATCATCCACTCGCTCTGGAAGCCGCTGCCCGGGCGCTTCAAGGACTACGTCGCCATGCCCAAGCTGAACCTCTACCAGAGCCTGCACACCACCGTGATCGGCCCCGAGGGAAAGCCGCTCGAGATCCAGATCCGCACCTACGCCATGCACGCCACGGCAGAGTTCGGCGTCGCCGCCCACTGGCTCTACAAGGATGCGAGCGGAGGGGGCAGCCCTCATGGGTCGCTCGCATGATGGACTGGCAGCGCGAGACCCACGACCCGAGCGAGTTCCTCGAGGCTCTGCGATCCGATCTCTACTCGGACGAGGTCTACGTCTTCACCCCCAAGGGCGATGTGCGCGACCTACCCGCCGGCGCGACGCCCCTGGATTTCGCGTACGACGTGCACACGGACGTCGGGCACCGATGCGTCGGAGCGCCAAGGTCAACGGCCGGATCGTGCCGCTCGCCTACACCCTGCAGTCGGGCGACTTCGTCGAGATCCTCACCTCGAAGGCCTCGCGCGCGCCGTCGCGCGACTGGTTGCAGCTGGTCACGACCACCAAGGCCCGGTCCAAGATCAGCCAGTTCTTCCGCCGGGAGCGCCGCGAGGACGCCGAGCACCGCGGTCGCGAGATGCTGCAGGAGTCGCTCCGCAAGGCCGGGCTGCCGAGCCAGCGCGTGGCGGGGTCGCCGCTGTTGCTCGAGGTGATCCGCGAGCTGGGGTTCAAGAAGGCCGACGAGTTCTACATCTCGCTGGGGCTGGAGAAGACCTCGGTGCAGGTGGTGGTGAACAAGATCATCCAGCGTCTGCGGGCCGGCCAGGCCGTTGTCGACGACGCCCCTGCGGGGGTCGGAGCCGCGTGGGCGGCGCCCACACACCTCGACCGCCTCCAGCGAGTTGGGCATCGAGATCGACGGTCTCTCGGACGTGCTCGTGCGGCTGGCCAAGTGCTGCAAGCCGGTCCCCGGCGATCCGATCCTCGGCTACATCTCGCTCGGCCGGGGCATCACCATCCATCGCGAGGACTGCCCGAACGCGAAGGCGCTCAGGAAGAACCCGGAGCGGTTCACCCCGGTCACATGGACCGGCGCCAACCAGCAGTCCTTCCGGGTCGAGATCGCCATCGACGCCTGGGATCGATCGCGCCTTCTCGAGGACCTCTCGCGGGCGTTCGCCGAGGCGGGGGTCAACATCGTGTCCGCCAACGCCTCGATGGAGGACCAGATGGTGCACGATCGGTTCGTCGTCGAGGTCGGAGACATCGAGACCCTGAAGTCGTGCATCAACGGCCTGCGCCAGGTCGAATCGGTCTTCGACGCCTACCGGGTCACGCCGGGCTCCTAGGGCACTTCCCGGTCGACGTCGCGGCCGCCCGCCCGCCGCGACTTCCCGTGGCAGGCCGGGGGGCTCGTTCGGGAAGGGCTCAGGACGAACATGGCGAGCCCCTGATGGCCGCGCCCAACTGATACGGTCCCGCGCCGATGGCATGGCTCGATCTCGTGGTCCCCTCGGCGGCCATCCTCGCTCTCTTCGCGGTGGTGGCGCTGGTCGTGGTGGCCGTCATCCAGGGGCGCAGGCTGCGCCGTATCGAAGAGCGCCTGGCCGACGTCGGTGAGTCGGCGGTCGAGGCGCCTCTGCGGCGGATCGCCGAGCTCCAGGAGCGCCACGCCGTCTCGAGCGGCGTCACGCCCACCGCGGGGTCGATGCGCACCGCCGGACTGGTTGCCCTGGTGGCGGTGGCGCTCGTGGCCGGGATCGGCGGCGTCTGGTACCTCTTCGTGCGCGGGGACGCAGGAGCGGGGTCCAGCGCCGGAACGCCGGCGGCGACCACTGCGGGCACCACGGGCACCACCCCGGTCGAGCCTCCGACCCCGGTCGACACCACCCTGGTGCCCGAGGAGGTGCCGGTGCTGCCCGACAAGAGCATCTACACGTTGACCGTCTTCAACGCGACCGGCATCGCCGGAGCAGCCGGGGATGTGGTGGCGCCTGCGTTGAGGGGGGAGGGCTGGACCGTCCCCGACGATGCCGTGCACGTCCAGAACGAGCCCGACGGCGTCACCGGCCTCAAGGATTCGGTCGTGATGTGGACCAAGGGCAAGCGCAGGGTGGCGTGGAGCGTGGCGAAGGATCTCGGGATCGCCCGCGCGCCGCGGGTCGACGGGTACACCGACAAGGAGATCGGCAACGCCGACGTGGTGGTGCTCGTCGGCCTCGACCTCGCGACCGGAGGGGTCACTCCGACCCCCTAGCCTCGCCTCGGTCAGGCCTGCCGGAGCGCCTGTTCGAGGTCCTCGATCAGGTCGTCGGGATCCTCGAGGCCGACGGAGAGGCGGATGACCCCGCCGGTGATGCCGGCGGCGATCCGGGCATCGGGGGTCATCCGGCGGTGCGTGGTGGTCGCCGGGTGCGTGACCAGCGACTTCGCGTCGCCGAGGTTGTTCGAGATGTCGATCAGCCGGAGCGCGTCGAGCACGGCGAAGGCCCTCGCCTTGGCGCCCTCGTCCCCACCGGCCAACCGGAAGGTCACCACGCTCCCCCCGCCGCTCATCTGCCGCAGCGCGAGGTCGTGTTGTGGGTGGCTCGGCAGGAACGGGTAGCGCACGGCGTCCACGCCCGGGTGCTCCTCGAGCACCCGGGCGATCCTCAGCGAGGAGGCGCACTGGTGATCCAGGCGAAGGCGCATCGTCTCGAGGCTCTTGAGCAGCACCCAGGCGTTGAAGGGGCTGATCGAGGGCCCCATGTGGCGCATCAGGGGCTCGACGTATCCGCGTACGTAGGACGTGCGCCCGAGGATGGCTCCGCCCAGGACCCGCCCCTGGCCGTCGATGTGCTTGGTGGCCGAGTAGACCACGATGTCGGCGCCGAGCGCGATCGGCTTCTGCAGCAGGGGGGTGGCGAAGACATTGTCCACGATGACCTTCGCGCCGGCCGCGTGAGCGATCTCGCAGACGGCGGGGATGTCGATGAGCTCCTGCATGGGGTTGGAGGGCGACTCGAAGAACACCACGGCCGCGGGGGTGGCGAGGGCATCTCGCCACTGATCCAGGTCGTGGCCGTCGACGAAGGTGGTCCGGATGTCCCAGCGCGGGAGGAACTCGTCCAGGATGCTGAGACACGAGCCGAAGAGGGCGCGGGACGCGACCACCCGGTCGCCCGCGTCGAGGATCGCGATCAGCGAGTTGAACACCGCGGCCATTCCGCTTGCCGTGGCGAAGCAGTCCTCGGCACCCTCCATCAGCCGCAGGCGCTCCTCGAAGGTGGTGACCGTCGGGTTGCCGTAGCGGGAGTAGACGTAGTGGTCGACCTCGCCGGCGAACGACGCCTCGGCCTCGGCGGCGGAGGCGTAGGTGTAGCCCTGGGTCAGGAAGAGCGCCTCGGAGGTCTCCGCGAAACCGGTGCGGTTCACGCCGCCGCGCACGGCTCGGGTGTCGGGTCGCCAGCCCGGGTCGGTCACTCGTCCGGTCCGGTGAGGGGGAGGTCGCGCGGTGGCGTGTCGCTCGGCATCGACGCGGAGCTTCTCAGACGGAGCGGTCGACCGTGGCCTCCCCCTCCCGGGCTTTGGATGTCGAGGATGTCACCGGCGCTCGCCCTGCCACGCCACTTCGCTGGGAGACGGCGGCCGTTCAGGGTGGTGAGCCCCGCGGCGCCGTCTTCGCCTCCGAGGCGTCCTGAGGGGCCGCGCAGGCGACGCTCGGCGAGGACCGACACCTCCGCGTCGACCAGCAGGCGCAGCCGCCGCTCCACACCGTCCCCTCCGCGGTGGATTCCGTCCCCCCCGGAGCCGCGGCGCACGCGATAGGCCTCCACGTGCAGCGGGAAGGCCACCTCCAACGCCTCCACGGGAGTGTTGAGGGTATTGCTCATCGCCACGTGGACTGCGCTCGGCCCGTCGCCGTCGGCCGAGGCGCCCTGGCCGCCTCCGATCGTCTCGTAGTAGGTGAAGCCGGGCCCACCGATGGTGAGGTTGTTCATGGTGCCCTGGCCCTGCGCCGGCACGTCGAGCGCAGAGCCGAGGGCGGTGAAGACCGCGTCGACGATGCGGCTCGACGTCTCGACGTTGCCTCCGGCCACGGCCGCGGGCGCGCGTGCGTTGACCAGCGTGTCGGGCGGGGCGACGACGGTGATCGGCGCGAACGCCCCGGCCGACGCCGGGATGTCCGGGTCCGTGAGACAACGGACCACGAAGTAGACCGCCGAGCGCGTGACCGCCGGCGGGCAGTTGGCATTGCCGGGCCCCGTGGGATCCGTGCCGGCGAAGTCGACGGTCATCTCCTCGCCGGCGATCGTCACGGCCACCCGGATCCAGAGATCGCCGTCGACGACGCCGTCCCCCTCGATCGCCTCGGCGGCCTCATAGCGCCCATCGGGCATCGCGGCGATGGCGGCCCGGGTGCGCCGCTCGGCATACGCGAAGAGGGAGCGGAAGGCCGCCTCGATCGTCGCGGCGCCATGGCGGTCCGCCACCTCGGCCAGCCGGCGCTCGGCCAGCCGGTGGGAGGCCATCTGCGCTCGGAGGTCGCCCTCGCGCTCGATGGGGGTGCGCGTGTTGGCCAGCAGCAGCGCCATCACGTCATCGACGGGCAGGCCGCCGCGAGAGATACGCACCGGCGGGATCACGAGGCCCTCCTGCACCAGCTCGCGTGAGCCCGCCGGCATGCTGCCGGGCGTCATCCCTCCGATGTCGGCATGGTGCGCGCGCGTGACCGCGTAGGCGGCGATCCTCCCGTCGAGGGCGATGGCGTTGATCATCGTCAGGTCGGGGAGGTGGGTTCCTCCTCGATAGGGATCGTTGACGAGCCAGATCTCTCCGGGAGCCGCACCACGGGTGCGGACTGCGTCGACCGCCTCCGGCATCGCGCCCAGGTGCACGGGGATCGATGCCGACTGCACCACCATGCGGCCCTGCGCATCGAAGATCGCGGTGCTGCAGTCGCGGCGCTCCTTGATGTTCGGGCTGAACGCGCTCCGGACCAGTGATGCCTCCATCTCCTCCGCCACCGCGCGCAGGGCGTTCGCCATCACCTGGAGCGTCACGGGATCGACGCTCACTCCGTGCGCTCCATCGTGATCGCGCCGCCCCCGTCCACCCGGGCCATCCACCCGGGCGCCACCCAGCAGGTGGCGCCCTCCATTGGGACGACCGCCGGCCCCACGATCTCCGGGCCCGGCGCGCCGGCAGGAAGATCCGGATCTACCCCGGGCCGCTCGGCCGCGAGCCGCAGGCTGACCGCCTCCACGGTGCGCGCCGGGTCGGCGTCCCCGTACCGGTCGCGGTGGGCGGCGTGGAAGGCCTCGGCCAGGTGAGCCTCAGGCGCCCGGGGATCCCAGGGGATCGTCAGCGCGTAGCTCTGGCCGACATAGCGACAGTCTGCCGCAGCGGTCTGCGCGGCCCCGGGGATCTCGCCACCCGCCCGGGCGATCAGCGGGTCGAGCAGGGGCGCCATCCTCCCGTCACCGACCGGGATCAGGACGGTCTGCACGTAGTCGCGCCGCTCTCCGGCCATCACGAGACCGAGCGCCGCCAGCACCCCCGCGGCGGGGGGCGCGATGACCCGCTGCACGCCGAGCTCGTCGGCCACCGCACAGGCGTGCAGCGGCCCGGCCCCGCCGAAGGCGATCAGGGTGGCCCCGCGGGGGTCCTCGCCCCGCTCGACGCTCACCAGCCGCAGGGCACGCACCATCTCCAGCACCGCGACGGTGACGATGCCCTCGGCGCACTCCTCCAGCCCCAGCCCGAGCTCGGTCGCCAGCCGCCCCACGGCGGCGCGGGCGGCCGCTGCATCGAGCCGGATCGCGCCGCCGAGCGCGGCTGCGAGCGGCAGACGCCCGAGCACCACGTCGGCGTCGGTCACGGTCGGAAGCTCTCCGCCGAGGCCGTACGCGGCCGGGCCGGGGCGCGCGCCGGCCGACTGGGGGCCGACCCTCAGCGCCCCGCCCGAGTCGGCCCACGCCACGCTCCCGCCGCCTGCCGAGACCGTTGTGACGTCGAGCATCGATATGTGGATCGGATGGCCGGCGATGACGGTGCCGCTGGTCCGCGCGGGCTCGCCGTCGGTGACGAGCGCGACATCGCACGAGGTCCCGCCCATGTCGAAGGTCAACGCGAGCCGGTGCCCCTCGTCCGCTGCGAGCCGGGCCGCCCCGATCACGCCCCCGGCCGGTCCGCTCAGGACGGTCCAGGCCGCGTGCTCGGCCGCTTCCCCGATCGGCAGCACTCCACCGCTCGACTGCATGATGGCCGGCGACGGCAGGCCCTCGGCCGCCGCGCGCCCGGCGAGCCGCGCCAGGTACGTGCCGAGCACGGGGGTCAGATAGGCGTCGACGACGGTCGTCGAGATCCGCTCGTACTCGCGGATCTCCGGGAGCACCTCGCTCGAGACGCTCACGTGGACACCCGGGAGCGCCTCCCGTAGGGCCTCGGCCACGGCGCCCTCATGCCCGGGGTGGGCGAAGGAGAAGAGCAGGCCCACGGCCACGGCCCGCGCGCCCTCTGCGCGCACGGCCTCCACCACCCTCACGAGCGAGGCCTGCTCCAGGGGCCGGATGACTCCCTGCGGCCCGCAGCGCTCGGCCACCTCATGGGTCCGCTCGGGGGGGACGAGCGCCGCCGGATGGTGCGCACCGAGCCGGTACAGGTGGGCCCGGTCCTGCCGGCGGAGCTCGAGCACATCGCCGAAGCCCTCGGTGGCCACCAAGCTCGTCCGCGCTCCGGTCCCCTCCAGGAGCGCGTTCGTCCCGACCGTCATGCCGTGGGCGAAGCGGGTGACCGCCCCCGGGGCGAGGCCCGCCTGCTCCAGGGTGGCGAGGACCGCCGCGATCACGCCCTCGCTCTGGTCTGCCGGGGTCGTCGGCACCTTCGCGGTCACGAGGCGACCGCCGGTGACGAGCACCGCGTCCGTGAAGGTGCCACCGACATCGACGCCCACCAGGTGCTCGGGTCGTATCATCGCCCGCGCAGACTAGTCGTAGTCGAGGAGTTCGGATCCGCACCCTCCGTCTGGCGCTTGCCCTGCTCGCCCTCTCCGCCGCACCCGCCGCTGCGCAGGTCACCGCGCCCGGCGGGAGGCTTCTGCTGGCTCCCAGGGTGCTGTCGCCGGGGCCGCCCAACGGGGATCTCTCCCTGGGCCTCGAGGGCTGGACCCTCGAAGGGCGCGATCCCCCGCTCCTGCTCGCGCCCGGCGCGCGGCTGGTGGGCAACCCGACGCTCGTCTCACCGCCGCTCGCGATCCCCGTCACGGCTCAGACCCTGCGCATCACGGCGCGCGCGAAGGGGAGTGGGGGTCTTCTCGCGGTGCGCGCACGCCCCGAGGACGGCTCGGCGGAGGTCCCTCTCGGCATGCTCGAGCTCGGTGCCCGCCGCCGGTCGTGGCCCGTGGGGGCCGCAGCCGTCGCCGGGCGCACGGTACGTGTGGTGCTCGATCCGGTGCCCGCCCTGGGTACCAGCGTGGACATCCTCCGTGTCGGCCCCGTGACATCTTCCCTCGCCGGCTGGGCCGTGGAGCGGGGGGCACTGGAGGTGAAGGGCGCACGCGGACGGCGCACCGTGCGCGTGGGCGACGAGCCCCTCATCCTCCGGTCACCGACCTATCGCGCGACTGCAGCTCCGCGGCGACGCACCGTGTCGGTGGAGGTGCGCGGTGACGGCGTCGTGCGGGTGGCGGCGGCCGGCCGGCGCGCGGCCCGCCGCGCCGGAGCGGCCTGGCGGCGGGTGGAGATCGTCCTCCCGACGCCGCTCCCGTGTGGCCCTCGCGCTGCGCGTCGTGGCGGCGCCCGGCCCCGGAGGCCTCGAGCTGCGCAGGCTGGGGGCCCTGAGGTTCAGAAGCCCTGGACGGTCGGGCGCATGAGGATCTCGTTGACGTCCACGTGGGGCGGCTGCTGGATGGCGAAGATGATGGTCCGGGCGACGTCGTCGGCCGTCAGCTGGGCGCCGCCCACCGGCTCGTCGTAGAAGGCCGTCTCCACCGTCCCCGGGGAGATGAGGGTCACGCGTACCCCGCTGCCGTCGAGCTCCTGGCGCGCCGCCTCGGACATCGCCGTCACGGCCCATTTGGTCGCCGAGTAGAGCGACCCCGGGGCCACCTTCCGGCCGGCGACCGAGCCCATCAGCAGCAGGTGACCTCTGCGGGTGCGCAGCTCCTCGATGCAGGCACGCACGGTGAGGGCCGCGCCGAGTACGTTCGTGAGCACCATCTCGCGCCAGTGCTCGGGGGACTCGGCCAGGAAGCCGCGCTTGGCACCGAATCCGGCATTGGCGAACGCCACGTCGATGCCTCCGAACGCCTCGACGGCACGGCGGACCATCGCCTGCTGCTGGGTCCACTCGGTGACGTCGCATTCGACGGGGAGGGCCCGCTCCGCTCCTCCGAGCTCCGCGGCGAGCTCCTCGAGGCGCCCGAGCGAGCGCGCGGCGAGGACCACCCGGAACCCCGCGCCCGCGGCCGCCCGTGCAGTGGCTTCACCGATCCCGCTCGATGCCCCCGTGATCAGCACGACGCGGCTCTCTGGCATGTCTACCCCTCGATGCGGCGGGCGTATGCCGATGGGAACTCCGGACGGAGCTTGGCCGCCTGCCCGATGGCTGTGCTTCGGGAGTCGTAGATGCCCGAGAACACGACCCAGTAACCCGAGCGAAGCCCCGAGTGGTCCGAGGAGAAGAGCACTCCGGCGGGATTGCCCCCTCCGGCGACCCTGCTCTTGGCCGAGCGCGCGTCGCTCTCGCTGCGCACCGCGGCGAGCACGGCCGTCCAGGCGTTCCTGCCGATCGGCCAGTCGGAGTGCGCCCGACGCCGGCTCGGGCGTCGGGGTGGGGGTCGGGGATGGGGGTGGGGGTCGCGTCGCTCGTTGACCCGGGCGTCGATCCGGACGGCCCGGTGACCGTGTCGAAGCCGGTCGTGGCTGCGGTGCCCGGGATCGTGGACACCGGCGCCGTGGGCGTCGTGACCGACGTGTCGGCGGGCAGCGGGCCGGTATCCGGGAGCGCGGTGATGGTGGGCGTCGTGCCCCCGGGAAAGGCCGTCGGTGCGCTCTGGCCGGAGGTGACGGCCGGGCCGGCCGCCGTTTCGTCGTCCCGGAGCAGCGCGTAGGCGAGGATGCCCGCTCCGAGCCCCAGCACGATCATCGCCCCCGCGAGGACGGCCGGCATGCGTCCGCGGCGCAGGCGCGGGGCGAGCGGCGTTGGCGAGCCGCACTCGAGGCAATAGGTCTGGTCGCTCTCGAGCTCAGCGCCGCAGACCCGGCAGTCGGGCGGCGCGGAGGGTGGGTCCCCGCCCGCCTGATCGTCACCCTCCCCGGAGGCGAACCAGCGCTGGGCCCCCTCCCAGCCGGTGGGCCTGTCCTCGCTCACGTCGACTCGCGGAAGGAGATGACCGCGGTCACCTGGTCGTCGCCCCCGACCGGGGGCGGGACCACCTGGGTACCGCACTGCCAACAGAAGCGCGCCTCGGCCTGGAACGGGGTGCGGCAGGTGAGGCAGCAGCCCACCGACGGGTCGGGGGCCTGTGGGTGCCGTCGCTCCTGCCGCTCGCGCTCGACCTCGCTCAGTCGCACGTCGATGTCGCGAACCGTGTCGTCCAGCTCGGCCACCTCGACCGCCCGTGCGCGGAGGACGCCCTCGGGAAGCAGGTCGTGGCGGTAGAGCTCGAAGGCGAGGCCTCCGAGGTGGTAGAGGGATTCCTCGCGCTGGCTGAGCAGGTGGCGCCGGTCTCGTCGCAGGCGCCGTGGCCCGGCGGGGCGGGCCGGCTGCGGGATCGCCTCGGTCTGCTCGGAGCCCTCGGCCGGCTCGGAGCTCTCGGCCGCGGGCTCGGGCCCCTCCTGCGCCGTCGGTTCGGGGCGATCGCGTCGAAAGCCCCAACGCCGCCCCACGGGCTCGGGTGCGGCGGGTGCATCCTCCCCGGCACGGGCGTCGTCGTCGGTCGTCTCGTCGTCTGGTGGGGGGTGCGCGCTCATCGTGTCGGCTGGCATCGTAACGGGCCCCCACGGTCGCGACGGACTCCGGCGTTGTGACATATCCTGGCGCGGTGAGCGCCGAACCCGCGCTGGAATGGAGCACCGAGCCCTTCGGACCGGCCCTTCGCGCGGCTCTGCGGGCCCGAGGGATGAGCTTTCGTGACCTCGAGAGCCGGTCGCTCGTGCCGGTCGGGAACCTCCACGATCACGTCAGCGGCAAGCGCGGCGTCCCGGGGGACGACCTCATGGGCCGAATCGCGGCCGGTGTGCACGTGGAGCCGTCCTACTTCCGGGAATGGCGCGAGCGCCGGTTGATCGAGGCCCTCCACGACGTCCCCGAGCTGGAGCTCGAGCTCTCGCGGCAGGTGGCCGAGGGCCGCCTCGGCCGATCCGGCGGCTCGCTGTGACGCGGGCCGCACCGATGGCCGGAGGCTCGATCTGAGTATCGAGGTCGCCCTCGTCACGGGTGCGACCGGTCTCGTGGGCGAGGCGCTCGTTGCGCGACTGCGCTCCTGCGGCGTGCGGGTGCTCGCGACGGCCCGTTCGCATGTGGCCGAGCGCTCTCTCCTGGCGGCGGGCGCTGAGCCGCTCCATACCGACGCCGCCGGCCTGGGCGGCTGGGTCCGGGAGACCGCGGATGCGCAAGCCATCTTCCACCTCGGCCTGCCGCGCTTGGACCCGCCCCTGCGCAGGCTCGCCGCCCGCCGCCGCGCGGGTGATGCCGCCGCCGGTGCCGGGGCGGTGGCTGCGCTCGCCGACGGCCGGCCCGTGGTGATGCTCTCAACCGGGCTCGCCTTCGGCGATCGATCGTCCCCGGCGGTGGACGCCGACCCCGCCGGCGCTACCCCGGCGATCGCGGCGGCCGCCCTGGCCGCCGAGCACGCTCTTGCCGGGGCCGATCTGAGGGTGGTGAGGGTGCCCTGGATCCACGGACCCGGCGGGTTGGCACGCGATCTCATCGCCGGCCTGCGATTCGGTCGCTTCCGCGTGGTGGGATCGGGCGACAACCGCTGGGCGATGCTCGGCGCCGACGACGCCGCCGCGGCGCTCCTCGCGGCCCTCGACGCCCCATCCGGGCACTACACGGCGGCCGAAGCCGACGTCCCGACCCAGTCGCAGGTGGTGGACGTCGTGTGCGCCGTCCCCGGCCACCGCCGGCCCGACCGCCTCCCGCCCCGCTTTGCGGCCCTCTCGATGGGCGGTGCCATGAGCGAGGCCCTGTCGACTTCGCTCTGGATCAGGACCGGGGCCCTTTCCGAGCACGGCTGGGAGCCCCGCCAGGACTGGCGAGAGGAGCTCGTCAGGATGGCGGAGGGCTCGGGGCCGCCTCCCCGGCGGTGAGGGGTACCGACGCGGACAGCGTCTGCTCTCCGCGGCGATAGATGATGTCGAGCTTGTCGCCCCTCAGGTCGCCGTAGACGCCGATACCGATCGCCAGCATCAGCGAGCGGCCCAAGCCGAGCTTCGGTTGGGCTCTCAGCGGACGTAGGAAACGGAGCACCGGGCCGTCGATCGTGAAGTCGGTGTTCTCGACCCACTCCTCGCCGTTCACATAGACGCGGATAGAGGATTCTGCGCCTTCGGGCAGTAGGATCGACGAGACCTGGTTTCCGCTAGTCATTGTTAACGAGGGTACCGCACCGCTAAAGGTCGGCTTCGCGGCACCGATTGCACCCCTGCCGTACCCACGCTCCCTGTGCGTGCGTGCGATTGAGCCCCCGAGATCCGAGGCACTCGATATGGCTGCATGCATACCCCCGCTCGCTCGACGCTGGACGACGGCGCTCCTTCTGTCGCTGATCGCCCTGGCCTTCGTGCCGGGAGTGGCCGGTGCCGCTCAGCCGGGCACTGTGACCCTGCTGGCGACCGAGTCCGCGTACAAGTTCGACCACCCTGACGCTGCCGAGTGGAGCCACCGTCTCGACCTCCCCGGGTCTCTTCCGGTTGCGGGTCACACCGGCCGGCGGCGCGCCGGTCGAGCGCCCGGGCTTCTGCATCGATGCCCTCCATGTCATCGGCCAGGGCATCAACTACTCGGTGAGCCTCCAGACCGCAGCCGACGATCCCCGCCTGGCAACGGCTCGATACGGCGAGGCGGCATGGCTGATCCAGTCGGCGGAGGGTCTCATCGCCGCCGCCGCGCCGAGTGCGCGCAGCCTCGAGTCCGGAGCCCTGCAGACGGCCGTCTGGCAGCTGACCGACCAGATCCGTGAGACCAACCCGAGCTCCGATGCCGTCCTCAACGCCCGCACGGCCGCCCTCCGCGCCCTCGCGGCGGGCAAGGCCGTGGGTGGTCCGCTGACGATGACCCCCTCGATGACCCGGGGCTGCGCGGGACGCAGCTCGGTGGCGGTCAACCTGACCGGCGCGCCGGGCAGCACGGCCGACCTCTCTGTGGCGAGCGGTGCAGGCACCGTCAGCCCGGCGCAGGTCCGCTTCGGCGCCGACGGGACCGCCGCGGCTTCGGTGACCTCCGCCACGGCCGGCGTGGTGGCGATCACCGCGCGTTCCCAGGGCGGCACCATCACCCGCCTCGCGCGCAGCAGCGCCTCCGCGCAGACCCCGCAGGAGACGATGGTCCTCGTGCCGCAGGCCTACTCGGCCACGACCACCGTGACCTTCGAGGACTGCCCGGTGATCCCGTTCGAGGGTCCGACGACCCCGACGACCCCGGCCGCTCCCGTCGCCCCGCTCGATACGCCCACCGCGAAGCCCGTCGTGCCGAGCACACCGGTCGCGCCCCAGCAGCCCGCGCAGGCCACCCCGAAGTTCACCCTCGTCAAGAAGGGCCCGGCCCGCATCACCGCCGGGGCACGCACCCGCTACACCATCACGGTTCGCAACCGTGGCACGTCCGTCCTGCGCAACCTCACCCTGACCGACGTCCTGCCCAAGGGGATGTCCCTCACCGGGACCCCGTCCGGCGCGCGTCTGCGCGGCGGCAGGGTCGTGTGGAGCGTGGGCGCGCTGAAGGCCCGCGGCTCGCGCACCTTCCGGGTCAACGTGCGTATCGACGCCGACATCTCGGGTCGTCGCTGCAACCGCGCCATCGCGACCGCCCCGGGTGGCATCGGCTCGAGCGCGGTGCGGCGGACGGCGAAGGCCTGCACCGCCGTGAAGGCGCTGCCCCGAGTTCTGCTGCCCGCGGTCACCGCCTGATCGATCCGGGTGGAGGGAGCCGGATGCTCCCTCCACCCGGATGGTTTCACCCTGGCGTCTCTCCGACCTCGTCCGGTCCTGGTTCGCTCATCTGAGGCGCCGGCGGGGGGACGACGTCCACCACGCCGACATCGACGGTCGTGACCCTCATGCCGGTGGCGAACTCCACGCGCTCGGTGATGCGCGCGCGCACGTCCTCGACGATGCGCGGGATCTCCACTCCGTCGCGCACCACCAGCCGCACCTCGATCGCGGCCGATCCATCGGTGACGCGCACGCTGGCTCCGCCGCGCCGCCGCTCGGCCGGCCTCGTCCATCCGCGGCGGGCTCCGCCGCTGCGCAGATCCTCCACGCCTTCGACCTCGCGAGCCGCGGCGCCGGCGACCTTGGCCACGATCGAGTCGGCGATCCAGGTGCTGCCGTGGGGAGCGCCGGCGGAGGCCGCGGAATCCTCGCCCGCGGCCTCCGCCGGGGGCCCCTCGGTGGTGATCGTGGGATCGGTGTCGGACGTCATCGGGTCTCCTCTCGGTTCGCCCCGAGTGTGACCGATGCCGGCAGGCGCGTCACCGGCGCCAGGTTCAGGCGCTCAGGAGCCCGGCGCGATTCCGGTTGCGTCGGGTCCGCCCATGCGCTTGAGCCACCTCGCGTGCGAGGCGATCGCGCTCCAGATGGTCCTGTGGCTCTGGTACCGGACGCCGTAAGCGTCGCAGGTCTCGCGCACCACCGAGGCCAGGCTCGGGTAGTGGACGTGGCAGACGCGCGAGAACAGATGATGCTCGATCTGGAAGTTCAGCCCGCCCAGGTACCAGGCCAGGAAGCGGTTGCGCGGCGCGAAGTTGACGGTCGTCTCCACCTGGTGGCGCGCCCACTCGGTGCGGCCGGCATCGCCCATCGCCTCGACGCTCGAGAAGTCGGCCTCCTCGAGGCAGTGGGCGAGCTGGAATACGAGCGCGATGGTGAAGGCGAGCACGAAGGAGGTCGCGAGGAAGAGCACCGCGACCTGCCATGCCGGATGCAGCAACAGGGGAATACCGATCGACCAGGAGAGGAAGACCAGCTTGCCGGCGATCAGGCCAGCCAGCTCGCGTCCGCGCGGCCACCGCAGCGGCGTCATGCCCACCCGGCCCCCGATGAGCAACCCGAGATCTCCGATGGTGTGCCACTTCACTGAGAAGAGGCCGTACAGCGGCCAGATGTAGACGTGCTGGTAGCGGTGGAACCAGCGGCGCCGCTGATCCGGTGCGAGGCGCGCCAATGGGAGCTGCTCGATGTCCGTGTCGGCACCGGCGATGTTCGTGTAGGTGTGGTGGACGACGTTGTGCTTCACGCGCCACACGTAGGAGCTCGCCCCGATCACGTCCAGGGACCAGCGCATCGTGGTGTTGACGCGGCTGCTGGGGCTATAGGCGCCGTGGTTGGCGTCGTGGGTCACGCTGAACCCGATCCCCGCGAGGGCCAGGCCCAGCGAGACGCTGAGGATCGCCGCCTGCCACCAGGTGGCGGCGGCGAACACCAGGAGCGCCCACGAGAGGATTCCCCAGGCGAACATGGTTGCGGTCTTGGCGTACATCCGCCGGTAGGCGGAGCGTTCGCGACCCGGTTCGGCCAGGAAGGCCTTCACGCGCGCCTTGAGGTCGGCGTAGAACGCACCGCCGCCGTCGAAGTCGATTCTTCCAGCAGTCATCGCCGGTCCCGTCTCGTGGGGCGTTCGTCGGCGGGGCCGACACGCAAACTGAAGCTCGGACTCTCCGTTCGCGATCAGTCTACTCGGCCCTCCCCGCACCCTGATCCTTCCGAGTGGGCTCCGGAGCGGTCGCGGCCGGGCGGGTTCCGTATCTGGTAGGCCCTCCGGGGGACAGGCTAGACTGGCCCGCATGGATCGCGCGAGCGAGTTGGAGAGCCGGCTGACCGCCGAGGAACTGAGCGCCGAGATGCTCCGACGCGCCGACCTCTCCACGGTGCGCAAGGGCTACGACCCCTCCGAGGTCACCATTCTGCTGGGGTTGGCCGCCGATGCCCTGGATCACTCCCGAGTGGAGGCCATCGGCCTGCGCGACCGCCTCGCGAAGGTCGAGGCGAAGGCGGCCGGCCCGGATGAGATGGTCGAGCTGGAAGCGCTGCGGGCCCGGGCGCGCGAGGCGGACGACCGCCACGCGGCGCATGAGTCCGCCCTGGCCGAGCTCCAGTCCCTGAGGGCGCAGCTCGCGCAGGCCGAGCAGCGCCACTCCGCCCTCGAGGCGGAGGCGGCCGAGCTCCGCGAGCTGAAGGCGCGACTGCGCGAGGCCGACAAGCGCAACGCCGCCCAAGGGGCCGAGCTGGAGGAGATCCCCGCGCTGAAGGCCCGGCTCGACGAGGCCGATGCGCGGAACACCGCCCAGGAGGCCGAGCTCCAGGAGATGAGCGCGGCCGTCACCGCACTCAGCGAGGAGCGCGACGCGGCGATCGCCGAACGGGACGTGCTGCGCACGGCGCGCCCCTCCGACGACGACCTCCTCGCGATGGTCGGAGACTCCGCCGGCGCCGTCCTGAAGGCCGCCCGCTCGTCGGCCGCACGGCTCGAGGGCGACACCGCGCTCAAGATCGAGGGCCTGCTCGCGACGGCAAAGGCCGATGCGGCGGCCATGATCACCGCCGCCGAGGAAGAGGCCCTCGAGGTGCGGCGTGCCTCGCAGGAGCGCGCCGACGCGATCATCGGCGAGGCGCGCCAAGACGCCGAGGCGATGAAGCACGATGCCCAGGCGGCGGCGCGGCTCAGCCGCGAGGAGGCCGAGCATGAGACCGTGGAGCTGCGGCGCTCGGCCGACCAGTACTCGCTGGTCACCCGTCGCGAAGCCGACAACTATGCGGCGGACACCCGGGCCGGCGCCGATCGCGATGCGCGCCGGATGACCGCCGAGGCCGAGAAGACCGCCGCCGCGAAGGTCGCCGGCGCCGAGGCGCTGGTGGCGGAGACCCGCGAGGCGACCGATGCGCGCCTGCGCGATCTCATGGAGGAGATGTCTACCCTCCGCGAGACCGAGCTCGCAGCGATCCAGCACATGCGCGAGGTCCGCGACGCGCTGACCCAGCATCTGTTCGCCACCCAGAACGGCCTCGAGGACGTGCTCACCCGGGTGGCGAGCGACGATACCCGCACGCTGGTCTCCGGAGAGGTGGTCGAGGGCACCTAGTGTCGGCTCCCCGCTGCATGCGAGCGTCTGACCCGGAGCACTAGGCTCGAACGCTCGGCTCGTCCGACCGGGATAATCCCGACCTCTGGAGTACCACGTGCAGGAAGCGGTCGCCGCGGGTCTGTTCGCCATCGTGCTGGGGCTCGTCGTGGTCGAGCGCATCCACCGCACGAAGGTGGCGCTGGCCGGTGCGGCCGTGGCGGTGCTCGCCGGCCTGCTCTCCCAGGAGGAGGCGATCGAGGCCATCGACTGGGGCGTTCTCGGTCTGCTCGCGGGGATGATGGTCCTGGTGTGGGGCACGGAGCGCACGGGGGTCTTCACCTATCTCGCGATCCGCGTCGGCCAAGCCTCGCGAGGGCATCCGGCGCGGCTGCTGTTCGGGCTGACCGGGACCACCGCCGTGGCCTCCGCCTTCCTGGACAACGTCACGACGATCCTGCTGGTGGTGCCGATCACCTTCGTGATCGCCGATGCCCTCGACCTCGACCTCATCCCGATCGTCATCGCCGAGGTGATCGCGAGCAACATCGGCGGCGCGGCGACGCTGATCGGCGATCCCCCGAACATCATCATCGCCGGCGAGAGCGGCCTCGGCTTCATCGACTTCATCGTCCACGTGGGCCCCCCCGCCGTGATCTCGTTCTTCGTCGTCACCGCCGGGCTCTTCCTTCTCTACCGGAAGCGGCTCACGCCCTCACCCGACCGCGTCGAGGAGCTGCGCTTCCTGGACGCCTCGGCGAGTCTGGGTCCGCGACGCGACGTGACGGTCGTGCTCGCGTGCCTCGGCCTCACGATCGCGGGCTTCTTCGCGCACAGCGCACTCGGACTCGAACCCGCGACGGTCGCACTCTCCGGCGCGGCGCTCTACCTGCTGATCAGTCAGGTGGACATCGAGGTTCCGCTGATGGCGATCGAGTGGACCACTCTCTTCTTCTTCGTCGGCCTGTTCGTCGTCGTCGGCGGCCTCGAGGTGACGGGCGTCCTCGCCCGGGTGACCGACTGGCTCGCCGACGCGACCGACGGGTCCGCCACGCTGCAGGCGCTGGGAATCCTGTGGGCGTCGGCCATCGCCAGCGGGGTCGTCGACAACATCCCGTTCACGGCGGCGATGGCGCCCGTGGTGTCCGATCTCGACGGCGGCGACGTGAACTGGTGGGCCCTGTCCCTCGGGGCCTGCTACGGCGGCAACCTGACGCTGGTCGCCGCGAGCGCCAACCTCGTCGCTGCCGGAGCGCTCCGGCGCGGCGGCCGCGAGCTGTCGTTCCTGCGCTTCCTGCGTGTGGGCGTACCCGCGACCATCGCGTCGATGCTGGTCGCGACCCTGTGGATACTCATGGTGGAGGTCTAGTGTCCCGAGTCAGAGACCACGTGTCAGTTCCCGACCGAGCGCACCGGCTTTGAGCGACTCCCCCGACCACCTCTCACGTCGTCCCCTCGCGGATCTGGTGCGCAGGGTGGAGCCTCTTCGCGAGACCGACGACCTCGTGAACGCGGCCGACCGGCTCGCCGACGCCGGCGGGGGCCTCCCGGTCGTCGGCCCGACCGGCGCCCTGGTGGGGTACCTCGCCGAGCGCGACCTCCTCGAGGCGCTCTTTCCCGCGTATCTCACGCAGTTCCGCAACACCGGGTTCCTCACTCGCGACTTCCCCTCGCTGGTGCGCAAGGCACGCGAAGCGGCCTCGACCACGGTGGCCGATCACATGTCCACGGATCCGGTCTCGGTGCACATCGACGACTCCGAGTCGCACGCCGCCGAGCTGTTCCTCCGTCACGGGCTGCGAAGTCTTCCCGTGGTCAGCGCCGGCGACCGGGTCAGTGGAGTCGTGCGGCTCGCCGACATGGTCCAGAGCCTCTTCCGCGCCTGCGGAGCCCTCCCGTCCGAGGCGCGCCGCAGCCCGGAGGCGTGAGGCCGCGCGGCAGGGCCCGCTCTCTGCTCACTGCGGAGGCGGAGGATGCCGATCTCTGGGGAGTGGGCCCACCGCGAGAGCCCGAACGTCCTGTGGGGCCATCGCCCGCGGGCGCCGCCGTCCCTTGGCGCCCGCCGCGGCTGACCGCCGCGGTGTACACGGATCTCGCCGTGTGGATGATCCGCCTCGGGTTCGCCACAGGAGCCCTCTTCCCACTGCTTGCGCTGTTGCTCGGGGTCCGGTGAGCCAGGCGCTCAGCGTCTCGTTCTTCGCTGCGACCCTCGCGGCGGGGGTGTTGGTCGGCGGAGTGAACTTCCTGCTCGCGCGCGGCGTCGTGGGAGAGCGGCTTCGCGTGCTTGCGCGCCACATGGGCCTCGTGAGGGAAATGGTCGGTACGGCGACGTGTTCCGGCGACTGGTCGGCGTGCGACGCCGAGGCATGCGCCATTCCGATCGGCTCCAACGACGAGATCGGCGAGAGCGCCCGCGGTGCGGGACCTCCTCGAGGTGCTGTCCTCGCACATCGAGCTCGAGGCTTTCAGCAGCTCGGCGCTCTCCGGTCGCTGCGCCACATCGGCGGCGCGAAGGCGGCCGGCCGGGATGCGGTCGCGCCCGCTGGGGCCGTGCCGGCGCCGCTGGCGCGGCACGTGAGCCTATGATGAAGGGAGACCGCGAGTAGGAGGGCGCCAGATGCCGAACCGCCAGTTCACGCGCGTCGTGTGCGGCATCGATGGCACGCGCGAGGGGTTCGAGGCCGCGCGGCAGGCGGCACGGATCACCTCGCCGGACGGGCGCTTGGTGCTGGTCGCGGTGACCGACTATCTGCGTGCGATCTCCGGTCGGTGGGGCCCCGAGCTGGTCCCCTGGGACCTGGTCGAGATGCCGGGGAGGAACCTCGACGCGCTGAATGCCGCCCTGCGAGCACGCGCCGAGGAATCGCTGGCGTGGGCCGAGCGTCAGGTGGGTGACGCTCTTCGAGTGCAGACACTGGTCGTCAGCGCCCGCGTGCCCGAGGCGCTCCGCGACGCGGCAGAACGGGAGGACGCTCAGTTGATCGCGGTCGGAGCCCACGGTGGCCGCCGGGTCGTGGGCGCGGCCCTGGGCCGCGTGGCCACGATGCTCCTCCACGACTCCCCGGCCTCCGTCCTGCTGGCCCGCAGGCCGTTCGATCCCTGTCGCTTTCCCGCGAGGGTCGTGGTGGGCTTCGACGGCTCCGACGCCGGTCTGCGCGCCCGCGATGTCGCCGTGAGCCTCTGCGAGGTGTCGGGAGGCAGCCTCACCCTGGTCGTCGCAGCCCACGATGAGCAGATCGAGGCAGCCGCGCTCGCAGCCGAGGCCGCCCCCCACGCGGTGAGGGTGGACCAGCGACGCCCGGTCGAGGCGCTCGTCGAGGCCGCCGCCGCGGCCGACCTCCTCGTCGTCGGCTCGCGCGGGATGAGCGGCCTTCGCGCGCTCGGCAGCGTGAGCGAGCGGGTCGCCCACCTCTGCGCGTCGTCAGTGCTCGTCGTTCGCTCCTGACGCGACCGATGACCGCGCCGGCGACCACCCACCGGCATCCGCGAGGCGTGCAGGAGCTCCATCACCTACCGGTCCACGAGGTCGTGTTGCTCCTCGAGTCGGATCCCGAGTACGGACTCGAGGACGCGGAGGTCGCGCCGAGGCAGGACCGCTTCGGCCCCAACGTCCTCCCGCGCGGGCGACGCCCCGGTCCGCTTGCGCGCCTCGCTCTGCAGTTCCGCAACCCGCTCATCTACATCCTCGTCGCGGCTGGAACGGTCACGGCACTGATCGGCGGACGTGTCAACGCGAGCGTCATATTCGGCGTCGTCATCATCAACGCCGCGATCGGATTCATCCAGGAGTCGCGCGCCGAGCAGGCGCTGGAGTCCCTGGTGCGGATGGCCCGCACCAGGGCGACGGTGGTGCGGAGCGGCCGGCGGCTCTCCGTCGATTCACGGGAGCTGGTTCCCGGAGATCTCGTGCTGCTCGAATCGGGCGACAGGGTTCCCGCCGACCTGCGCCTGGTCTCGGCGCGCGAGCTGCGCGCGGACGAGTCGGCACTCACCGGCGAGTCGTTGCCGGTGAGCAAGTCGGATCGGACCATGCCGCACGAGACGGTCGTGGCCGATCGCGAGAACCTCGCCTTCTCCGGCACCCTCGTGAGCGGCGGCAGGGGGGCGGGCATCGTCATGAGCACGGCGGGCGACACGGAGCTCGGCCGCATCCATCGCCTGGTGGGCGAGGCCCATGCCCTGGAGACGCCCCTCACGCGACAGATCGCGGGCTTCAGCAGGATCATCAGCGTTGTCATCGCGATCCTCGCGGCCTTCACGTTCGCCGTCGGAGTTGCCCGTGGAGAGCCGGCGTCCGAGATGTTCGTGGCCGCCGTCGCCCTGGCGGTCGGGGCGATTCCCGAGGGCCTCCCGGCGGCGGTGACGATCACCCTCGCCATCGGGGTGAGCCGCATGGCCCGGCGCCGCGCGATCGTGCGCAAGCTGCCGGCGGTCGAGACGCTCGGGAGCACGACCGTCATCTGCAGCGACAAGACAGGGACCCTGACCGAGAACCAGATGACCGTCCAGGCGGTCGTGGCAGGCGGCCGGCGCTTCTCGGTGGAGGGTGCCGGATACGCTCCGCGGGGGGCGATCCGTCACGCGGGCGCGGCCGTGGAGGCGGGGGCGTGGCCCGTGCTGATCGAGTGTCTGACCGCCGGCGCTCTCTGCAACGATGCCCGTCTGCGCGAGCGCGAGGGCCGGCACGAGGCGACCGGCGACCCGACCGAAGCCGCGCTCCTGGTGGCCGCCCGCAAGGGCGGGCTCGACCCGGCGCTTCTCGCCTCGCGGCGGCCCCGCATCGACGCGATCCCCTTCGAGTCGGAGCATCAGTACATGGCCACGCTTCATTCGGGCCTACCGGGGAAGGCCCCGGTCGTCTACCTGAAGGGCGCCCCCGAGCGGGTGCTCTCCCGGTGCGGCGGGGCCCTCGGGCCCGACGGCGAGGAGGTTGCACTCGACCCGGCCGCGGCGCTCGCCGAGGCGGAGCAGCTGGCGGGCGAGGGCCTGCGGGTGCTCGCCGTTGCTCGCGTGCAGGCTCCGCACGAGACGAAGGTGCTCGAACGTGCCCTCGTGGAGGAGAACCTCACTCTCCTCGGCTTCGCGGCGATGCTCGACCCGCCTCGACCCGAGGCCGCAGAGGCGGTTGCCGCGTGCCGGGCCGCGGGGATAGCGGTGAAGATGATCACCGGGGATCACGTGGAGACCGCCCGGGCGATCGCCGGGCACCTGCGGATAGCGGGAGTCGAGGACGAGAGCGCGGAGCCCGAGGTTCTGAGCGGCGCGCAGCTCGCGGAGCTGTCCGGGCGGGAGCTCGAGGCGGCGGCCGAGAGGGCGAGTGTGTTCGCCCGCGTGGCACCCGAGCAGAAGCTGCGCCTCGTCGAGGCCTTCCAGGCGCGCGGGCACGTGGTGGCGATGACCGGCGACGGAGTCAACGACGCCCCCGCGCTCAAGCGGGCCGACATCGGCGTGGCGATGGGCGTGGCCGGCACCGAAGTTGCCAAGGAGGCGGCGGACGTGGTGCTCACCGACGACGACTTCGCCTCGATCGCGGCCGCGGTCGAGGAGGGGCGGCGAGTATTCGACAACCTGACCAAGTTCATCGTCTGGACCCTTCCCACGAACATGGGTGAGGGCCTCCTGATCTTGGCAGCGATCACCGCGGGCGCCACCCTTCCGATCCTGCCGGTGCAGATCCTCTGGATCAACATGACCACGGCCGTCGCCCTGGGCCTGATGCTGGCCTTCGAGCCGAAGGAACCGGGCATCATGGCGCGCCCGCCGCGCGAGCCGGCCCGCCCGATTCTCAGCGGCGAGCTGGTCGGGCGGATCCTTCTGGTGTCCGGCCTCCTGATGGCAGGCTCGTTCCTGCTCTTCCACTGGGAGCAGTCGGGCGGCGCGTCGCTTGCCGAGGCCCGCACCGCAGCCATGAACGTCTTCGTGGTGGGCGAGCTCTTCTATCTCTTCAACTGCCGCTCCCTCGATCGGTCGGTGCTGAGTGTGGGCATGCTCAGCAACCCCTGGGTGACCGGGGGCGTCCTCACGACGGTCGGCCTCCAGATCCTGATCACGTACGCACCCTTCATGCAGACCCTGTTCCACACCGCGCCTCTGGACGTCGAGACGTGGATCACGATCGTCGCGATCGGCCTCTGCGTCTACGCGGCGGTGGGCGTGGAGAAGTGGTTCAAGCACCGCCTGTGGGCGCCACGACGGGGCTGACGAGGCCATCCCGGCGCGGCCCGTCTCGGCGACGGTCAACCCGACGGCTCGCGCGGGGGTGACGCAGGCGGTTCCGCGAGCCCTCGGACGGAGGCGACGCGCCGGACGAGCAGCGCCACGCCGAGCCCCACCGCTGCGCCGAGGGCCGCGCCGGCAAGCACATCCGACCAGAAGTGCACGCCGAGGTAGACGCGTGAGAAAGCGATGGCGCCCGCCAGGCCGAAGGCCCCCAGGCGTAGGCGGGGGTGGAAGGCGGCCAGCGCGGCGGCCCCCGCGAACGCCATTGCGGCGTGGCCGGAGGGAAACGACGCGGTTGCCGGGATGTCCACCAGGGCGGCGATGTCGGTGGTGGCGACCGGGGGCCGGTCGCGGTCGAAGACGCGCTTCAGGAGGTCCGTGATCGGCGCCGCGGCCACCGTGGCGAGGAGGACCGATACGGCGGCGGTGGGGATGCGCCGCGGTGGCGGCAGTCGCAGATCTGCGACACCCGCCACCGCGGTGAAGACGAGACCCTTGACCCACCAGGCCGACAGGAGGACGAAGATCCACGACACGGGTGACCAGCGAAGAGCCTGGACGGCCCGGACCCCGAGCTCGTCGGCGGCCTGCAGCAGCTCCAACACCGGCCGACGGTAGCAACACGAGACGCGGGGGATGAACGCCGGCCACGGGGGCGCCGGGCGATGCGCGCGGCCCTGAGCGGTGCATCAGGACTCGCCCCGGGGACGGTGGGGCCGGTGGGGAATGCGATCGGCCAGCCGCCGCCGACATCGTCAAGACCCCCTGTCTTTCCGACCTGCTCGCGCTGCCCAACGCAGCCTTGGTGGGCCCTCGTGTGGGAACGGGGCTGATGTCGTTTAGCGCCGTGGCCCCAGGATCGGCGCCCGAGCTGGACACCGTGGTCCGTCTCGCCGGCATGGAGGGGTATCAAACCCCCGCCATCGCGGAACCGGTGAGCCCTTCCTCGACGGGCTCGCCGCTGTAAGGGTCGATGACGGCCCCGCGAAGAGGCGTCTGTGGATGTCGATCGCGACGCGGAGCGGATAACCGAGCGCCGCGATCATCGCGACGGGGCCGTGGTCTCAGAAGGACCGGATTCTCATGACATCCGGTAGCCGGGTCGCGATCGCAGCCGCCGCATTGCTTGGGCTGGTTGATCGCGAGGCCGATAGGCAGATATGCCTGATCCTCGGAGAGCCATCGCTGGCATGGAGGGCCCTGGGAACGAACAGGCCCGCCTGGTCAGCCTGCGGGACCTCGAGATCCTCGATACCCCGGCGGAGGAGCGGTTCGACCAGATCACCCGACTCGCCGCTCAGATCTTCGACGTCCCGATTGCCCTCATCAGCCTGGTTGACGAAGACCGGCAGTGGTTCAAGTCACGCGTGGGGCTCGATGTCTGCGAGACGAGCAGGGAGGTCTCGTTCTGCAGTCATGCGATCCTCCGTCGCGAGCCGATGGTCGTGCCGAATGCACTCCACGACGAGAGGTTCGCGCGCAACCCGCTCGTCGTGGATGCCCCCGCAATCCGGTTCTACGCCGGGGTTCCGCTCACTCATTCGAACGGCCACGCTCTCGGGACGCTCTGCATCATCGACGTGCGTCCGCGCACGCTCGATGGCGCCCAGCTGGAACTCCTGCGGACCCTCGCGGACATCGCGGAGCGCGAGGTCCGCACGATCAGCGCCGAGCAGGCGACGCAACGTCTTCGCGAGAGCGAGGATCTCTATCGGTCCGTGATCGCCGCGGTGGAGGAGGGTGTCATCGTGCGCGGCGAGGATGGGTCGATCGTCGCCTGCAACGCCAGCGCAGAACGGATTCTCGGGCTGCCCGCCAAGCACATCCTCGGGCGGACATCGCTCGATCCGCCACGGCGCGCGGTGGATGCCGCCGGCGCGCCGATCAGCGACGCCGACCACCCGGCGGCCGTCGTTCTCCGAACGGGAAAGGCCAGCTCGGGGGTGATTCTTGGCATTGATCGACCCGGCGCGGAGGTGACGTGGATCAGCGTGAACGCGCAGCCCCTGATCCGGGACGGCGAGTCGCGGCCATACGCCGTTGTCGCCTCCTTCTCGGACGTCACCGAGCTGCGGGCTGTCCAACAGATGAAGGACGAGTTCGTCTCGGTGGTGAGCCACGAACTCCGGACGCCATTGGCCTCCATCCGGGGCGCCCTTCACCTGATCACGGAGGGTGATCTTGGCGAGCTTTCGGCCAGGTTGCGCAGGATGGTGGAGATCGCCGCCTCGAACGCCGATCGTCTGAGCTGTCTGATCAACGACATCCTGGACGCGGAACGGCTGAAGTCGGGCAAGACGAGTATCGATGTGCGGGAGGTTGACACCGCCGCACTCATGGGACATGTGATCGACGAGCTGCAGCCACTCGCGGACCGCGTCCCGGTGACCCTGCACCTGACGTCCTGCGTCAAGCGTGCGCTGATCGACCCCGATCGCATCGCTCAGACGCTGACGAACCTGATCGGTAACGCGATCAAGTTCTCGCCCCCCGGGGGATCCGTCCACGTCTCGGTGATGAGAGAGGGGGATGACACCGTCTTCCGTGTCGTTGACGAAGGTCGCGGCATTTCGGCGGGGGAGGTCGAGTCGATCTTCGAGCGCTTCCATCAGGTCAGGCTCTCGGACGCGCTGGAGCAGGGCGGCACGGGGCTCGGGCTCGCGATCTGCCGCGGCATCGTCGAGCAGCACGGAGGGCGCATCTGGGTGGAGAGCGTCGTGGGGGAGGGCTCCACCTTCGTCTTCACGGTCCCGCAGCAAGCCCGTGCCGGCTCGGAGCTGCAGTATGTCGCGATCGCGGGCGCACGGTCCCCTCGGGGGTGACGTTGAAAGACCGAGGCCCCTGTGGGGGCGCACGGGGCGTGACCAGGCAGGTGATCTCCCGGTCCAGGGCGGCGATGTCCTCGCTCAAGGTGCCGATGCGCTCCAGCATCTCGCGGGCCAGGCGGGCTCTCGGCAGCTCCGGCTCCGGAAGCGCGGCTCGGGCCACGGCCATCGCATCGACCGTGTCCGGCATTTCTCGTTGTGGCGAGCTGAAGGACACCAGTGTCCCGATTCAGAGGCTCAGCGGCGCCAACTTCTGAACCAGGCCACCAAGACGGACGGGCCCGCACCGTCGCCGTGGTCGGTCCGCTGGCCGACGACCTCGCCCCGGGGACGGCCGGGCCGGTGGGGAATGCGATCGGCCTGCACTGGCCCCGAGAACGGCGTGGCGCGACGTTTCGGTCTGCCACTGACCGCGCGCTTCGATCCGCCTCCCTAACCGTTGCGGCGCGTGACCGTCATGGTCCCGGTGTGCGTGAAGCCGTCGCCGCCGTCCTGCAGGCCGCCCCCGATCGGCTGCTGCCCGCCCTCCGGCGGCAACTCGAAGGTCGTGGGATCGGGCCGGATCAGGGCGGGGCCCGGCTGGCCCGGTATCGCCGGTGCGTCCGGGCAGACCACGGTGGCCGTCGTCCGGAGCCCGGCCGAGCCGCCTCCCCAGGTCACCGAGAGCCGGCCCGCCGGCGTCGCCTCGACCGTGACGGTCCAGGTCCCCTCGGCGCTCACGGGGTTCCCGTAGGAGCAGGGCGGGATCAGCGATGCGAACGTCAGGTTCTGGTATTCGAGCGGTCCCGACGCGGTGAACCTGGCGGGTGAGCCGCCGCCGGTGCTGGCGGGGGTGGCGATCAGCAACCCGCTGAGGGTGCCGGAGGCCGTATGGGTTGCGAAGACGGAGTCGGTGGTGAGCGCCAGGGTCACCTGATAGCTCGGCCCGCACTCGGCGGCCGCCTGCACGAGCTTCTGGCGCAGGCGGGCGACCTCCTCGGTCATCATCTTCTCGATCGTGTTCCGGAACGCCGCATCCGCGGCGCTCTGGGTTCCCTCGAAGCCGGAGGTGCGCGCGTTGCTCGAGATGCGGGCCCCCGAGATCTTGCCCGTCGCCGGGTTGACGGTGCCGGTCATCGTTCCCGTGGCGACCGCACGCGAGCGAGACTGGAAGAACGCCAGCGCCTGCGCGCTGCGGGAGTAGTCGAGGCTGGCGCTCACCGAGAAGGCGATCGGCTGCAGGCGCCCGTCGGCGCCGATCCCGGCCTGCGCACTCGACTTGATCTTCGGGGTGGTCGCCTCGCGCACCGTGCCGAGCTTGACGCGCGGGGTGTCGAAGCTCTCCTGGGAGCGCGCCGTGGCGTTGACGCCGCCGGTGACCCGAATCGGCCCGCTGCCGGTCGGGCACTTCGGGGTCTTGTCGCCCAGCACATCACGCAGGGCGATGCCCCGCGTCAGTCGGGATCCGGACGCTGCGGTGGCGGTCATGTCGAGGCCGACGTCGAGGGCGCCGGTGGGGCGCCCCGTCAGCGAGACCGCGACGTCCACGGTGCTGCCGCCGCCCGTCGCCGTCAAGGCGATCCTGCCTGTCGCAGAGCCGTCGGCGTTGCGGGTCAGGGTCTGACCGGTCACGGCGATCTCGTCGGACCGGGCATTCGAGGTCTGAGCGCGGGTCGCGCGCACACCTGTGGCGAGCGCCGACTCGACCGCCGCGAACCGCGTGCTCAGCTGCGCCGCGAGTCGCGGGGGGATGGTGCGCGGCACCGCCCCGCCGCCTCTACGTCGAAGGCCCGGGTTCGGGCGGGTCAGGCCATCGCGCAGCAGTGAGGCGGTGGGCGAGGGCGGGTTCGGGCGGGCGCGATACCGCGCCGCCGACACGCATGTCCGCGTGCGGTTCGCGGTGCGGGTGACCGTGAGCTTCGGGCACTTCTTGACCGACACGCACGCCCGCGTGCCGTTGATCGCGCGCAGGACCTTGCCCTTCGGGCACTTCGTCACGGGCGCCGCCGATGACGCACCCCCGAGGAGCGGCACCAGGAGCGCCGTCGCGCCGAGGACGACCAGCCATCGTGCTCGCATCCGCCGCCGCCCTCGCTCGTGGGCCCCCGGCTGCGGAGTGCGCCGACGAGGGTCTCCGCTGTCGCAGTCGGCGGACGATACACCCGGGGTGCTCCTGCAGGATAGGCCCGCCGACACTGCGCCCGGCTCGGGCGATCGGGCCGATGGCGAGCGCCGATCCGCCCGCAAGAGCCGATGGGCGCCGGACCCCGACGACGCCGCGTTGCCCGGTGCGGATCGCCTGGTCTGAGGCGATGGTCGCCGTCAGACCAGGCCGCGTCATGTGTTCACCGGGACCGCCTGGCCCGGGCGAAAGGGTCCGAGAGCGCCGGGTCCTTCAGGAGGCGGCGGTCGGTGAGCGTCTTCAGGAAGGCGACCAGGTCGGCCCGTTCCCTCGGCCCGAGCGAGATGTTCTCGATCAGCGTGCTCTTGTGCGGGTTGAGCCGGCCGTCACCGGCCTCGGGACCCTTCGTGATGTTGCGGCCTCCCGCCGCGTAGAACGCCACGACGGCCTTCAGGGTCCTGATGGAGCCGTCGTGCATGTACGGGCCCGTGACGGCGACGTTGCGCAGCGTCGGCGCGCGGAAGGCGCCCATGTCGGCGGCCCTGCCGGTGAGCTCGAACACGCCACGGTTGGGGGCGGGGAAATCGCCCGTGCCCCCGATGTTGAAGAGCCCTGTGTTGTGGAACGGCGTGTCGATCACCCGCTTGCCCGCATAGACCGTCTGGTCGTTGAGGTTGAAGCTCGTGTGGCAGTGGCTGCACTCGGCCCGCTCGCCGAAGAACAGGTTCTTGCCGCGGGTCTGGGACGCTGTGAGGCGCGCCTTGCCCGCGAGGTACCGGTCGTAGCGGCTGTCGCCGGAGATGATCGTGCGCTGGAAGGAGGAGACGGCCTTGATCACGTTCGTGAACGCGATCGGGTTCCGCCGTCCGGGGAACGCCTTCCTGAACATCGTCCGGTACCGGGGAACGCGCTTCAGGCGCAGGAGCACCTTCTTCATGTTGCGATCGTTGAGGCCCATCTCCACCGGGCGATCGTTGAAGAGGGGCACCTCCATCTGCTTCTCGAGGGTGACCAGCGATGGGTTGGCCCACGTCAGCGTTGCGTTGTAGGCGACATTCGTCAGGGAGAGCGCGTTGCGCGGGTGGCTCTCGCCGGTCGAGCCGATCGAGCGCGCAAGGCCGTCGGTGAAGGCCTTGTCCTGCTGGTGGCAGCTGCCGCAGCTTTGGCGCCCGTTGCCCGACAGGCGCGTGTCGTAGAAGAGGTGGCGGCCGAGCGCGACCTTGGCGCGGGTCATCCGGTTCGATGCCGGGACCTTCGGGGTGGGGAAGCCGGCCGGCAGGTTCCAGGTCCAGCCCCTGGTCGCCGCCTGAGCGGGCTCTGCGGCGGGCCCGGCGCCGGCGAGCGCAAGGCCGAGCGCGGCGGCGATGACGGAGGCGGGCCTCATCGCGCGATGGCCCGGAAGACCCTCTGGCCCGAGCCGCCCGCGATCGCCTTTCCGCTCCCCGAGCCGTCCGCCTTCCAGCCGATCTTCATGGCACCGAAGACGGCCTGGCACTCGGGGTCCGTCGCCCCGGACATGCAGCCGGGCGCGCCGGCCCTGTTGACGGTGATGTCGTTGCCCGCCAGCAGCGCCTTCAGGTCGATGGCGATCTTCTGCTTGGCCGGGTTGAACCTCGCGAGGCGGATCGCCATCCGGCTGGAGCCCGAGCACGAGGCGGTCGCTCCCGTGGCGGGGTTGCCGGTGCAACCGGTGCTGCCGAGGTGGACGTGGAAGGCCTTGGCCGCCCAGGCGCCCGGCGCGCCGCCCGGGTCCACCACCTCGATCTTCGCGAACTTGCGACCGGACTGCCACGACCAGTTCATGGCCGCGAGGTCGAGCGGCGCGGGGGCGGCGGTGATGTCGGTGTGGTTGAGCGGGAACGGCACGCCCATGTACATCCTCGCGCCCACGTAGTTGCCCTTGGGCACGGTGCCGGTGATCGTCGCATGCACCTTGGCGTCGCCCTGGTTGCAGGAGCCCCTTCCGTTCTCGAGGTCGATCAGGCTGACCCGGTTGCCGCCCCGCGTGAGGTCGTAGGCGGTGTTCCTGCGGAGCTTCATGGGCACCGAGGTGTGGTTCTTGCGGATCATGCGCACGTTGGAGATGTAGAAGCGCAGATCCTGGAGCGCGGCGGTGGTATCGCCCGTGCCCAGACCCGTGATCGGGGCCGCGCACGAGACCGGGGTGCTCCCGGCCACCGCGGCGAACTTCAGGGTGACCTTCATCCTGGGCTGGTGCCCGGCGTGAGCGGACGCTGTGACGGCGGTCGCGCATGCGGTGATGCCCGCGGCCGTCAGGACCGAGGCCGCGATGGCGGTGAAACGTCGGGATCGTTTCATGGGAATCCTCCTGGTCGCCGGCCCGTCGGGCCGGTGTGGGAGCGGTCCCGCCGCCCTCCCGATCGTCCGGGAACCGGCAGGCGGGGCCGCGCGAATGGCGATCGCGTGTCCCATCGGGCCGTCCAGGGGCGTGCGCGGTGAGGCGGAGCTCCGCCTAGTGCGAGAGCAGCGCCCGCGGGGGTCCGGCCAGATGGGGGCCGGCCGGGGGCGGGCCGCGCGAGGAGCGCGGGCCCCGGCGCCATTGCCGCGGAGCGACGACGAGGGTCCACACCGGCTCACCCGTGGGCCGGGCCGAGGCGCGGGGCGGCTCGGCGCCGAGGATCGCGCGCACGATGGCGAGGGCCCGCACCAAGAGCCTTTGGCCGGCGCAGAGCGCCCAGAGCAGGATTCCTGCGACCGCGAGGTGGACCGCGACCGCGTCGGCGCTGATCAGCGCGGTGTCGTGGTGATGCGACCCGAGGCCGAGGGCCCACGGGGCAGTGTGGAGCAGCGCGTGCAGGGCCGCCTGGGCACCGAGCAGGGCGGCGAAGAGGGCCGGCGGGCTCCATGCACGAAAGGCGGCGACTCCCCGGAGGCCGGCTCCGGGGAGGATCGCGAGGGCGATCGCCGTGAGCCAGATGAGCGGTGCCGCCGGCAGGATCCGAACGTCACCGACGGTGACCAGGTGGCCGATCAGAGTCGCCGCCAGTGCCCCACCGGCGAGTGCGGCCCGGCGCAGCGCGCGTGCGATGACGGGGCTCATCCCCGGGAGGCTACCCGGGGGTCTCGACGGGGGCTCGTGTCGAGCGGGGCAGGGGGCGGGTGCCGAACGTCCCTCGCCTCCGGAGCGCCGCCATCGGACGGTCGCCGCCGGCCGGTCGATGGCCGAACGCATCGCGGTGCGCTCGTGATCGAGAGCGCGAACACCACCCTCGCCGCGCTTGCGGTGGTCGCCGAGATCGCCGCCGCGGCCGTGGCCTGCATCGTCGGCGCTCGCGCCTGGGCGTCGATGGTGCTGTCGCGGAGGCCGCTCGGGCGTCGGTTCGTGTGGGTCGCCTGGTCGGCGAGGAACCTTTGCTCCAGGGAGCATTGACGGGGGCGGGACGCGCTCCACCGCTCCGGACCACCTCGCGTTTGCCGGGTACGCTCGCGCGCCATGGAGCGTCTCACCCGGTTCAATCTGTTCGTCGCCTTCGCCTTCACCGTGATGGCCGACCCGGTCTCCTCGGTCACCTACGCGGTGGAGGCGGCCCTCGAGGGCCTCGATGGGGATCCCACGCACCTCGTCCTCACCATGGCGCTGGTCGTCGGCACGATCGCGGTGATCGCGGGCGGCTACCATCAGCTCATCGGTCGCTTCCCGAACGGCGGGGGCGGGGCGGAGGGCCTCGCCGCGGCGTTCGGTGAGGGTTGGGCGTTCCTGCCGGTCGGAGCCCTGATCGTCGACTTCACGCTCACTATCGCAGTCAGCTGCGCGGCTGGCGCGGCCGCCCTCATCGCCTACCTCCCCGGGCTCTCCTCGCATCGAACACTCCTGGCGCTCTCGCTGGCGATCTTCGTCGCGATCGGCTCCCTGTTCGGCCACCGGGGGCGGGTGGTCTTCGCCACCGCGACGCTGGTCTTCATCGCCCTGGCCGTTGTCCTGATCGTCCGGGGAGCGCTCCATCCGGCGGGTGCCGGCCCCCCGGTCACTGCAAGTGGGGGTTCGGCCATCCTTCCGGTGCTGCTGGCCCTGCCCCTCGGCATGGCTCTTGCCACCGGCGTGGAGGCGCCCTCCAACGCCGTGGCGCAGTTGGGCCAGATCGAGGAGCGCGGACGGCGGCTGTTCGGCCAACTCACGCTCTGGGCGATGCTCGCCGTGGTGGGAGGTCTCACCATCGCCTTCGCGGCGCTCGACCTTCACTTGGGCATCGGCTCCCCGGCTCCCGACTCGACCCTCCTGGCCGACCTCGCCGAGGGCGTCACCGGCAGGGACCGGATGTTCGTGATGTTCCAGCTGGCCAGCGCCGCACTGCTGCTGGCCGCTGCGGCGTCGTCCTACCTGGCCGGCTCGGGGCTGTTGAAGGCCCTTGCTCGGCACGGCGCCGACGGCGGACTGCTGCCGCGGCCCCTGGCGCGGGAGAACGGCTTCTACGCGTCTCCCGTGGGTCTCGCCGTCCTCGCGACCGCCTCTGTGGGCCTGATCGTCGTCTCGGGCGGCCGCGATCAGGAGATCGTCCAGTACTACGCGGTCGCGGTGTTCGCGAGCTTCCTCGGGGCTCTCGTCGCCTGCGCGGTCCTCGCATGGCGCGATCACCATTTCGGTGCCTTCGCCGTCGACGTGCTCGGGACAGTCCTGGTGGCGACGGTCCTGGCCCTCAACGTGCGTCGCGCCGGGCCTGTGATCTCGCTCACGGCGGCGGCGGCCATCTCGCTCGCCCTGTACGTCGCCTGGATCCGCCGGGGCCGGCCCTCGGGAGTGACGGCTCTCACGCGCGAGGGCGGGCCGTCCTCCTGAGTCCTCTGGAGCCGCGCAGGCGGACGGCCTTACCCGTCTGTGCAGGCGCGGAGCGACGGCGCTCGGGAGAACGACGGAAGCGCGCGCGGCAGGATTCGAACCTGCGACTTCTGGCTCCGGAGCGGATCCGGGAGGGGGCGATCAAGAGTGCCGAGAGGTTCAAGAGCACCTGCTCAGGACCCCTTCCGCGTCGCGTCGGTCGGGGCGTATCACTCCCGTCTTTCGGCAGTCGTTCCCACATGGTTCCCGCGGTGACGGGGAACACGAGCCGCTGGGCTGAGCGCGGCGTGAGCGGCACCGTCGCCATCTCGAGCGATCCGCGAGATGGCGTGGCGAGGCAAGCATGGTGGCGGCTGTCATTCGCGCGCCCCACGTGTGCGCGCCCCACGTGTATTCGAGCAGCACTCGTCGGCACAGCCCGGGGCCGGGGCGATCTCGGGGATCATGGGGTCACAGCATCCGCACCCCTCACCCCGCCAGGCAAGGACGCCCTCGCGAACGGCGACCGCGGCGATCAGCAGGGCCACCGCGGGGTCGAGCCACCAGGCGCCCAAGAGGGCGTTGCCGAGCAGTCCGACCAGGAGCGCGCTGGCGAGGTAGGCGCAGAGCAGGTTCTGGGCGCCCTCGCCCTTGGTCGCGACCGAGCCCAGACGCTCGCCGATCCGCCGCTTGGCGACTCCGAGGATCGGCATGCCGACGAGGCTCGTGACTGCGAGGACGATCCCCAGCCAGCTCGTGGCGGGGCGCTCGCCCGACATCAACGCAAGGACTGCCTCGACGCCCACGTAGGGCGCCAACAGGAAGAACTGAATTGCCACGAGCTGCTGTGCGCGCCGCTCGGCGTGCTCGGACAGCGTGCGGTGGCCGGTGAACCGCCAGATGATGATCGCGCTCGCAAACCCCTCGATCCCGGAGTCGAGGCCGAATCCGATCAGCGCCACCGAGCCCGCGACGAGGCCCGCGATGATCGCGATCGCCCCCTCGGCGGTCATCCACACGAGGCTGATCCACGACAGTCGCCGCGCCCACGCGGCCATGCGAAGCCACTCAGGGCTGCCGACGGGCGCGGGGGTCGGCATCGGGGGTCCGGCCGGAACTGCGACGCCGACCCGCCGGGTGCTCATCGGGAGACCTCAGCCGGGTCGAGCACGGCATCGAGGAGGGCGCGTCCGGAATCGGTGAGCCGGTAGAGCACCATCTTGCCCTCCCGACGCGAGTTGACGATCCCCCCGCGTCGGAGCACCCGCAGGTGATGGCCGACGAGCTGTTCCGAGCGCTCCGCGATCCAGGACAGATCGCACACGCAGAGTTCCTCGCCTTCGGCACCCGCGAGCACCGCCGCGACCCCGAGGCGGGTCGGATCGCCGAGCGCACGCGCCCGCTCGGCGGCGGAGTCAGCGGTCCCGGGAACCAGGCGCTGAGCCCGCAGCGCCTCCGCGCGCGGGAGATCGAGACAGAGAAGGTCACAGCGATCGTCGGCCATGGAGCATCATACTAATATCGGTTTTGGTGCTTGCCCGTATGGCGTGGGGCTCACCCCAGCCTGGGATATGAGGGTATGAGCAGCGCCTCATATATTCTTTGAGGTCATGAGCCATGGCGTTTCAGGTCCCGCGAGCCCAGCGACCATCGACGAGCCTCTGGCCGAGGAGGTGGCGGACGCCCTCAAGGCGCTCGCGAGCCCGTCGCGGCTGCTGATCCTCGGCCGGCTGCGCGAGGGACCGTGCGCGGTCAGCGAGCTCTCTCAGGCCGCCGCCCTCAGCCCATCGGCGACCTCGCATCAGCTGCGCCTTCTTCGCAACATGGGATGGGTGACGCGCGAGCGCCGGGGCCGCGAGGTGCACTACGCCCTTCACGACCCCCACGTGGCCGACCTGATCGCGCAGGCCGTCTACCACCTCGAACATGTGCGGCTCGCCCGCCGGAGGCGCTCCGCCGCGCCCGGAGCGGCATGAGCAGCGGGCCTCACGCCCAGGCCCACGAGGCTCACACGCACGACCACCCCCATCACCACGGCCCGGGCGGTCACAGCCACGGCGGCGTCAACGCGTCGCTGCTGAAGAGTCAGGAGGCGATTCGAACGCTCTGGCGCTCGCTGATCATCCTCGCGGTGACGGCCGCTCTGCAGATCGTGGTGGTGATCGTGTCCGGCTCGGTTGCTCTGCTCTCCGACACCGTCCACAACGTGGGCGACGCGCTCACCGCGATCCCGCTCGCTGCGGCGTTCCTGCTCGGCAGGCGGCCTCCCACGAGCCGCCTTACCTACGGCTGGGGGCGCACCGAGGATTTGGCGGGCCTGGCGGTGCTGGCGATCATCCTGTTCTCTGCGGTCTACGCGGGTATGAGGCGATCGACCGCCTCATCCACCCGAGCAACCCCGGCTACCTGCTGGCGGTCGGTTTCGCCGGGGCGGTCGGCTTCGCCGGCAATGAATGGGTCGCCGTCTATCGCCTGCGCGCCGGCCGGCGCATCGGGTCGGCCGCCCTTGTCGCCGACGGCTACCACGCTCGGATCGACGGCTTCACGAGCCTCGCGGTCGTGGCCGGCGCGATCGGCGTCGCACTCGGCTTCCGGCTCGCCGACCCGATCGTCGGGTTGGCAATCGCGGTGGTGATCCTGCGCATCGTCTGTACGTCCGCGAAGGAGATCGGCCTACGGATCCTCGACGGAATCGAGCCCGAGATCATCGAGGCGATCCGCCACCAGGCCGGCGACGCCCCGGGGGTGCAGAGCGTCGGCGAGGTGCGCGCACGCTGGGTCGGGCACGAGATCCGAGCCGACGTGCGGGTAGTGGCCTCGGGCGCGTCCACCTTAGAGGAGGCCCACCGGGTCGCCGCCGCCGTGAGCGCCCGGCTGCAGGAGCGGGTGGACCACCTCTCCGAGGCCCTGGTGCAGGTCGAGCCTGACCCGATTCCGCGAGCCGGTATCAGCTGAGGCGCCGTCCGGTCCCCTCGGCCGGTTCCTGCGCAAGGGCTTTCCGCGGAGAGCGCCGGCGCGCTGTCCTGAACGGCGCGCGGCTAGGTTCTCAGCCCTCGTTCCGTTGCGGGGCGGACGGGGCCACAACCCGATCGTGCCTGGCCTCCTCGAGCGACCCCGAGGAAGCCATCCTCGAGGTCCGTTCGGCGCCCTTGGCGGATCGGGATGTGTACCAGATGTGTACCGAGACGCCCCGGCGCACCTGAGGCTCGTCTCCTAGAACGACGAAACCCCCCACGATAAGCGGGGTTCCGGGTAGTGCGCGCGGCAGGATTCGAACCTGCGACTTCTGGCTCCGGAGGCCAGCGCTCTATCCACTGAGCTACGCGCGCAACGGCCGCTAGCTTAGACCACATGGAGTCCGCCGCCAGCCGTGACGACGCGCGCGTCGTTGCCGTGATCTCGGACACGCACATGCCCGGGCGCGCGCGGGCGCTGCCCGATGCCTGCCTGGCGCGCCTGCGCGCCGCGGACCTGATCGTGCACGCTGGCGACTGGTCGGATGCGGGGACGCTCGCGATGGTGCGATCGATCGGGCCGCCGCTGGTGGCGGTGCACGGGAACGTGGAGGAGCCGGCCGTGCGGCGTGCCCTACCTGCAACGGCGGAGATCGCCGTCGGAGGGATCGTGATCGGCGTGGTCCACAGCGGCGGGCCGCAGGCCGCCCGCCTCGAGAGGATGCGAAAGCGCTTTCCCGGAGTGGCCGGAGTGGTGTTCGGGCACTCGCACATCCCGCTCCACGAGGTGGCCGAGGACGGGTTCTTCATCCTCAACCCGGGGAGCCCGACCGACCGGCGGCGCGCCCCACGGCACAGCATGGCCGAGATCCGCCTCGTGCCGGGTGAGCCTCCGGGGGTGAGCTTCTGGGCCGTCGACGAGCCGGCAGGTCCTCTCGGGCCCGATCTGGTGCGCGGAGCGCGCGACTAGGATCACGGGATGGACCTGTTCGTCACCCTGATCGGCACGGCCGCCTCTGTGCCGACCACCGCCCGCGGCACGGCGGCGACTCTCGTCGCGCGCGGTGGCGAGCGCTGGCTCGTCAACTGCGGCGAGGGGACCCAGCGGCAGCTGCTGCGCTCGGGTCAGGGGCTGGTCGATCTCGACCTGATCCTGATCACCCACCTTCACGGCGACCATTACCTCGGCCTTCCCGGCCTCTTCAAGACCTACGGCCTGCGAGGTCGTACGCGGCCTCTGGAGCTGCTCGGTCCACGGGGCCTGATCCGGCTGATGGAGACGCTGCAGCCGATAATCGGTCGTCTTCCGTTCCCGGTGGACATCGAGGAGATCGACGAGCAGGGCCCGGCCGTGGCGATGGTGGGCGACGGGTACCGCATCGAGGCCTTCCCCACGCGCCACTCCGTTCCCTCGCGCGGTTACGCGCTGGTGGAGGACCCGCGCCCCGGGTCCTTCGACCTGGAGGCCGCTCGGGGTCTCGGTGTCACTCCCGGGCCCGACTTCGGCGTGCTGCAGCGCGGGGGGGAGGTGGTCACGGCCGAGGGTCGCACCGTGCGCGCCGACGAGGTGCTCGGCGGTGCCCGGCCCGGCCGCACCGTCGTGCTGTCGGGCGACACCGAGCCCTGCGAGGCCACCCTGGAGGCGGCCCGCGGCGCCGCCGTGCTCGTGCACGAGGCCACGTTCCTCGACGAGGACCGCGACCGGGCCCGCGAGACCCGGCACACCACGGCCCGCGAGGCGGGCGAGCTGGCGCGCCGGGCCGACGTCGGGCTGCTGGTCCTGACGCATCTGTCGAGCCGCTGCGCGCCGGGCGAGATCCGGGCCGAGGCGGCGGCCGAGTTCGAGCGGACGCTGGTTCCGCGGGACTTCGACCAGATCGAGATCCCCTTTCCGGAGCGCGGAGCGCCGATCGTCCACCCCGCCCGCGGCGGGTCGCGGCGCGGGCCGTCCGACGCGGCGTCGGAGGCACCTGCTAGCGTGGGCGCGGAGTGACCTTTAAGCCGGTCCGGCGAGGCCGAGAAGGAGTGAGGATGCATCACCGTGTTGCTGGACCCTGCCCGCGTCCGTGGGCGTGAGCGGTCCCGGCGGGAGGGTCCTGGTCGATCCGGATCAGGTTCGTCGCACCGTCGCGCGCATCGCGCACGAGATCGTCGAGCGCCATGGTGAGCCGGAGAACCTCGCTCTGGTCGGCATCCACACTCGCGGCGTGCCACTGGCGGCGCGCCTGGCGCGCCTGATCGGAGAGTTCGCGGGCACCCAGCCGGCCACGGGGACGGTAGACATCGCCCTCTACCGGGACGACGTCGGCCTTGACGGCCGCCGCGGCGCCCTGCCGGTCGTGGGCGACACCGTGCTCGACTTCAACGTCGCCGAGCGGGCGGTGATCCTGGTGGACGACGTGCTCTTCACCGGGCGCACCATCCGCGCCGCGATCGACGCCGTCTTCGACTACGGGCGGCCCCCGCTCGTCCAGCTCGCCGTGCTGGTGGATCGCGGCCATCGCGAGTTGCCGATCCGCCCCGACTATGTCGGGAAGAACCTTCCCACGGCGCGTTCGGAGCGTATCGCGGTGCGCCTGGCGGAGGTGGACGGCGCCGACGAGGTCGTGCTCGAGGAGAACCCGTGACCCGGCGGTCGCTCCTGACGATCGCCGACCTCGACCGCGCCGAGATCGCACGCATCCTGCGGGTGGGCAACCGGTTCGCCGAGGTGATGGAGCGCGACATCAAGAAGGTCCCCACCCTCCGCGGCCGGACCATCATCAACATGTTCTTCGAGGCCTCCACGCGCACCTCGACCTCCTTCGAGCTGGCGGGAAAGCGGCTGTCGGCCGACGTCGTCAACGTTAAGGGCTCGGGGTCGAGCGTGGAGAAGGGCGAGACCCTCAAGGACACGGTCATCACCCTCAACTCCTACGCGCCCGACGTCCTCGTCATCCGCCACGCGTCGGTCGGCGCCTGCCAGCTCGCAGCGCGCTTCACCGACGCCGCCGTTATCAACGCGGGCGACGGAAAGCACGAGCACCCGACCCAGACCCTGCTCGACCTGTACACGATCGAACGCGAGGTCGGCCCTCTGGACGGCCTGCACGTCGCGTTCGTCGGGGACGTCGCCCACTCGCGAGTGGCGCGCTCGGGGATCCGCGGCTTCCAGATGATGGGCGCGCATGTGACGCTGATCGCGCCCCCCACGTTGATCCCGCGCGACGCCCATGAGGCGCTCGGCGTGACCACATCGACCGACATCCGCGACATCGCCGATGCCGATGTGGTCTACGTGCTGCGGATGCAACTCGAGCGGATGGGGCCGGGCGGCTTCGTTCCTTCCCTGCGCGAGTACGCGTCCACATACGGCGTGAACCACGGGCGCCTGCGCGCCGGCCAGCGCGTGATGCACGCGGGGCCGATCAACCGGGGCGTCGAGATATCCGGCGCGCTCGCAGACGACCCCAAGACCCTCATCGAACGACAGGCGGCGAACGGAATGGTGGTGCGGATGGCGGTGCTCTACGACCTGCTGGCCGGTCCCTCCGCGGGTGCGGAACCCGCCGAGCACCCGATCGGCGCGGTGAGCGCCTGATGGGCGCGCGCCTGGTGCAGCGTCCCGGCCCACGGGCCTCCCTCGTCATCCGGGGGGCGCGTGTGCTCGATCCCGCGGCCGGAATCGACGAGGTGCGCGACCTGGTGGTGCGCGACGGGACGATCGGGGGCGATCCCGACGGCCTCGAGGTGATCGACGGCAGCGGCATGATCGCCGTGCCCGGTTTCGTCGATCCGCACGTGCACCTGAGGACTCCGGGGCGGGAGGACCTCGAGGACATCGCCACCGGCAGCCTCGCGGCCGCGGCGGGGGGCTACGTCACGATCGTGGCGATGCCCAACACGAGCCCGGTCGTCGATTCGGCGGCCGTGCTCGGGACGCTTCTCGACCAGGCCGAGCGCGACGCGGCCGTGCGGGTGGGCTTCTTCGCGGCGATCACCGTCGGCCAGCAGGGCAAGGAGCTGACCGAGCAGGTCGAGCTGGCCCAGCTCGGCGCGGCGGGCTTCAGCGACGACGGCCACCCGGTGGTCGACGCCGGCGTGATGCGCCGTGCCCTGCAGTATCAGCAGATCACCGGGCTTCCACTGGTGCTGCACGAGGAGGACCCGCACCTTTCGGGGCGCGGCGTCGCCCACGAGGGGGCGGTGGCGAGCCGCCTCGGCCTGGCGGGGATCCCCCCGATCTCCGAGAGCGTGGCGGTGGCACGCGATGCCGCGCTGGCCGAGTACGAGGGCGGGCGCATTCACATCTGCCACGTCTCGGCGTCCGAGACCGTGGAGGAGGTACGTCGCGCCAAGGCCCACGGGGTGAGGATCACCGCGGAGGTCACTCCCCATCATCTGGCGCTCACCGACGCGGCGATCGCTTCGCTCGACGCCTCCCGGCACAAGATGAACCCGCCGCTCCGTGAGGAGTCCGACCGCCGCGCGCTGATCGCGGCCCTCATCGACGGGACCCTGGATCTGGTGGCCACCGACCACGCACCCCACGACGCCGACGAGAAGGAGGTGCCCTTCGAGGAGGCCCCGTTCGGCATCACCGGACTGGAGACCGCGTTCGCGGTCTGCAACACGAACCTCGTGCGCACCGGCGACGTCCCGCTGGCGGTGCTCGTGCGGCGGATGAGCACCGATGCCGCGAGCGCCCTCGGCCTGCCGGTGCCGACGCTCGCCGACGGGGCGGTGGCCGATGTCGCCCTGATCGACCCCGAGTCCACCGTGACGGTGGGTGAGGGGGGCTTTCAGAGCAAGTCACGCAACTCGGCCTGGCTCGGCGAAGAGCTGACCGGGCGGGTCAACCTGACCATCGCGGGAGGACAGATCGCATGGCGACCATGAGCGCGCGCCACCCGGCTCTGCTGCGCCGGGAATCGACCGGGCTGATCCTGGTGGACGTGCAGGAGGCCTTCCGGCCGGTGATCGAGGGCTTCGACAGCGTCGTCGCCAACTGCGGGATCCTCGCCGAGGGCTTCGGCGTGCTGGGGAGGCCGGTGCTCGTGAGCGTCCAGTACACGAAGGGCCTCGGCGAGACCGTGCCCGAGCTGGCCGAGCGCCTGCCCGAGGGCACGCCGATCGTGGAGAAGATGCGCTTCTCGGCCTGCGGCGTGCAGGGCTTCGACGCCCACCTCCAGGAGGCGGGCTGCTCGGGATGGGTGGTGGCGGGCATCGAGACCCACGTCTGCGTGAACCAGACGGTGCTCGACCTGCTCGCCCGCGACTTCACCGTCCACGTCGCCGGCGACGCCGTCTCCTCGCGCACCGCGCTCAACCGCACGCTCGCACTCGAGAAGATGGCCTCCGAGGGGGCCGAGATCACCAGCACCGAGATGGCCCTCTTCGAGATGCTCGAGGTGGCGGGTACGCCCGAGTTCAAGGCGATCTCCCGGCTGGTCAGATGACCTCTGCGGGCGCGGCGTGGGTCGTGCTCGAGGACGGGCTGGTGCTGGAGGCCCGCGGCGTCGGAGCCCCTGGGACGGCGCTCGGGGAGATGGTCTTCACCACCGGCATGTCGGGGTATCAGGAGGCGGTCACCGACCCGTCCTACCTCGGTCAGATCCTCTGCTTCTCGGCGCCGATGATCGGCAACTACGGCGCCGGACCGGCCCACGACGAGAGCGCGCGGGCGTGGCCGGAGGGGGTCATCATGCGCCGCGCCGGCGATGCCCCCGGGGCCGGCGGCCCGGGCGGCTGGCGGCGCTGGCTCGTCGATCGCGGCGTGGTGGCGGTTGAGGAGTGCGACACGCGCAGGCTGGTGCGCCGGCTGCGCGACGCCGGGGCCATGCGCGGCGGAGTGACGACCGAGCTCACCCCCGAGGACCTGCTCGCCCGGGTCCGCGCGCATCCGATGCTCGACGGTCGCGACCTGGCCTCCGAGGCCGCCGGAGCACCACGCACGCTGGGCCGCGACGGCCCCCGCGTGGTCGCGGTCGACTGCGGCATGAAGGAGAGCATCGCCCGCGGCCTGGTGGGCGCCGGGTGCCGGTTGGACGTCGTCCCGGCAGGGACGAGCTCCACGGACATCCTCGCCCGAGAACCCGAGGCGGTCTTCCTCTCCAACGGCCCCGGCGACCCGGCCGCGGTGATACCGGTGGTCGAGGCCGTGCGGGGGCTGCTCGGCCAGGTGCCGGTGTTCGGCATCTGCCTCGGCCACCAGATGCTCGCCCAGGCACTCGGCCTGAGCACCCGCAAGCTCGCCTTCGGCCATCGGGGCGCCAACCACCCGGTACGCCGCAGCGACGACGGGACGGTCGAGATCACGGTGCAGAACCACGGCTACGCGGTGGTGGCGGACGACCTGCCGGACGGTGTCGAGGTGACGCGGACGAGCCTCTTCGACGGCTCGGTCGAGGGCATCGCCGCTCCGGAACTCGATGCGTGGTCGGTGCAGTACCACCCCGAGGCGAGCCCCGGTCCGCACGATGCGCGCTACATGTTCGCCGAGTTCGTCGGCTCGCTGAGGCGCTGATGCCGCGTCGCGACGACATCGAATCGATCATGGTCATCGGCAGCGGGCCGATCGTCATCGGACAGGCCGGAGAGTTCGACTACTCGGGCACCCAGGGGGCCCGTGCCCTGCGCGAGGAGGGCTACCGGGTCATCCTCGTCAACTCGAACCCGGCCACGATCATGACCGACCCGTCGGTCGCCGACCGGACCTACGTGGAGCCCCTCGACATGGCCTCGCTCGAGGCGATCATCGCGATCGAGCACCCCGACGCGCTGCTGCCGACCCTCGGTGGCCAGACGGCGCTCAACCTCGCGATGGAGCTGAGCCTCGCGGGCGTGCTCAAGCTCCACGGGGTGGAGCTGATCGGCGCCGACGTGGCCGCCATCCGCCGCGCCGAGGATCGCGAGGTCTTCCGCGACACGATGGCCGCGGCCGGGCTCGCCATGCCCGACAACCGCGTGGTGTCGGACATGGCGGGAGGCCGCCAGGCGATGGCCGATCTCGGGCTCCCGGTGATCCTGCGGCCCGGTTTCACCCTGGGGGGGGAGGGAGGCGGAGCCGCGCATACGCCCGAGGAGTTCGAATCGATGCTCGAGCACGCCCTGGCGGCGAGCCCCATCAGCCAGGTGCTCATCGACCGTTCGCTCATCGGCTGGGCCGAGATCGAGCTCGAGGTGGTCCGGGACGCGGCCGACAACGCGGTGATCGTCTGCTCGATCGAGAACATCGACCCGATGGGGGTGCACACCGGCGACTCGGTGACCGTCGCGCCGGTGATGACCCTCACCGATCCGGAGTTGCAGATGTTGCGCGACGCCGCCATCGCGGTGATCCGCGCCGTCGGGGTGTCGACCGGAGGCGCCAACGTCCAGTTCGCGCTCAACCGGACCACCGGGGAGATGGTCGTCATCGAGATGAACCCGCGGGTCTCGCGTTCGTCGGCGCTCGCCTCCAAGGCCACCGGTTTCCCGATCGCCAAGATCGCCGCCCGGCTTGCGGTGGGCTACACGCTCGACGAGCTTCCCAACGAGATCACGGGCGTCACCCCGGCCAGCTTCGAGCCTGCGCTCGACTACGTCGCGGTGAAGATCCCCCGCTTCGCCTTCGAGAAGGTGCCCGGCGCCTCCACCGAGTTGACCACCCATATGAAGAGCGTGGGCGAGGTGCTGGCGCTCGGCCGCACGTTCGGCGAGGCGTTCGGCAAGGCGATGTCGGGGCGCGAGCTCGACGCCTCTCCGCGCATCCCCGAGGACGCCGAGGACGCCCTCGCCATCCTCGGCACGCCGTCCTGGGATCGCTACGACGTCATCCTCTGGGCGCTCGCCAACGGGGTCCCGCTCGAGGACGTGCGCGCGGCCACCGGCATCGACGCATGGTTCCTCGCGCAGCTCGAGGAGCTCGCCGCCGCAGGCGGAGCGCTCGTCGGCCCCCTCGACGAGCTCAATGCCGACGCGCTGCGAGAGGCGCGCCGGGCCGGGCTCGCCGACCGTGACATCGCCTCCGCGACGGGATCGACGGAACTCGCGGTCGGCCAACGGCGCCGGGCGCTGGGGGTGAGGCCCTCGTACCATGCGGTCGATACCTGTGCCGCCGAGTTCGCCGCCCTCACGCCCTACTACTACGCGGGCTTCGAGGGAGAGAGCGAGCTCGCGCGCGACGACCGGCCGGCCATCGTCGTTCTGGGGTCCGGCCCGAACCGGATCGGTCAGGGCATCGAGTTCGACTACTGCTGCGTACATGCCGCCGAGACCGTCCGTGAGCTCGGCTACGCCTCGGTGATGGTCAACTGCAATCCCGAGACGGTCTCGACCGACCACGGAGTCAGCGACCGCCTCTACCTCGAGCCCGTCACGATCGACGCTGTGCTCGACATCTGCGAGGCCGAGCGTCCCCTCGGGGTGATCGCGCAGCTCGGCGGCCAGACGCCGCTGCGGCTGGCGGGCGCGCTCGCCGACGCGGGCGTGCCGGTGCTCGGGACCTCGCCGGCCGCGATCGATCTTGCCGAGGACCGAGGCCGGTTCGGCGCGCTTCTCGACGAGCTGGGCCTCGCCGCTCCGCCGTGGGCGGTGGCCGACGGGGGGGAGGAGGCGCTCGCCGCTGCCGCCGAGGTCGGCTACCCGGTGCTCGTGCGCCCCTCGTACGTGCTCGGCGGGCGGGCGATGGCCATCTGCGATTCGCCCGATGCCGTACGCGCCTACCTCGAGCGCGAGCGGCCCCGAGGGGTGCTGCTCGTGGACCGCTTCGTGGAGAACGCCGTCGAGCTCGACGTGGACGCCCTCTCGGATGGACGCGACTGCTGGACGGCCGCCGTGATGGAGCACGTCGAGGCGGCCGGCGTCCACTCGGGCGACTCGGCCTGCGTCCTGCCCGCCCAGAGCGCCGGACCGGGCCTCGTCGCCGAGCTCGAGGAGCAGACCGCCGCCCTGGCGCGTGGGCTCGGGGTGGTGGGCCTGCTCAACGTCCAGTTCGCGGTCCGCGATGGAGAGATCTTCGTCATCGAGGCCAACCCGCGGGCCTCGCGCACCATCCCCTTCGTGGCGAAGGCCACGGGGGTGCCGCTCGTTCGCCATGCGGTGCGCCTGATGCTCGGCGGCTCGCTCGGCGACCTCCACCTGCCGGTCGCCGCGCCCGAGCGCCACGTGGCGGTCAAAGAGGCGGTGCTGCCGTTCGCCCGCTTCGCCGGCGCCGATCCCGTCCTCGGTCCGGAGATGCGTGCGACGGGCGAGGTGATGGGTCTCGGCGGCAGTTTCGCCGAGGCGTTCGCGAAGGCTCAACGCGGGGCCGGGCAGGCCCTTCCTCGGGAGGGCACCGCCTTCATCTCGGCCCGCGATGCGGACAAGCCCGCCGCGGTCGCTCTCGCGGCACGGCTGGCGCGTGCCGGGATCGAGCTGATCGCCACCGCCGGAACGGCGGCGGCGCTGGCGGCGGCGGGTCTCGCCGTGCGCCCGGTGCTGAAGATCTCCGAGGGAACGCCGCACGTCGGCGACCTGATCGAGGCCGGCGAGATCGACCTGGTCATCAACACGCCACGGGGCGGACACGGGGCCCGCACCGACGGCTTTGAGATCCGCGCCGCGGCGATCCGGGCGGGGATCCCGTGCATCACCACCATCGAGGCGGCCACGGCCGCTGCCGCGGCGATCGCCGGCGGTCGGCCCGGACACCCTCGAGCGCTGCAGGACGGTGGGCCTCCGATCCGTCCGGGGGGAGCTTTTCGTCCCACGAACCGAGCGTATGAACCTCAAGTCGAGATATAGATTTTGTAAGGCCGGGAAGCCGTTGCTTCGCCTGCAACACGCGTGAAATCATCGTAAAACGGCTGCAAAACTCGGCTTGCCACAGCGGCGATCACGAACCTACAATGGCTCGCGATGGCGACGACATCTCCCAAAGCTCAATCGCAGGCGCCCGAGCGCTCTCTCGATCAGCGCATGGAGGCCCTCCGCCGCGCCAACGACATCCGCTCGCGCCGCGCTCAGCTCAAGAAGGACCTGAAGAGCGGACGCACCTCGATCGGGAGCGTCATCTCGAGCCCGCCCGAGTTCGTCATGACGGCGAAGGTCTTCGACATGCTCATGGCGGTGCCCAAGTACGGCAAGGTCAAGGCGACACGCTTCCTCAACACCTGCCGCATATCGCAGGGGAAGACCATCGGGGGCCTGTCCGACCGGCAGCGCTCAGAGCTGCTGGAGCTCCTTCACCGCTAGTGCCGTGCGCCCGTGGGTCATGGCCCCTGACCCTGTCGTAGCGACGCGGCCACGCGTCTTCATCGTCTCGGGGCCGTCCGGTGCAGGGAAGGGCACGCTGATCGCGGGGGTGCTCCCTCGCTTTCCCGGCCTGCGGACGGCCGTGTCCGCCACGACGCGCGGTATCCGGCCCGGTGAGGTCCAGGGGGAGCACTACCACTTCCTCTCGTCCCTCGAGTTCGCATCGAGGGTCACGGCCGGCGACTTCCTCGAGCACGTCACCTATGCGGGCAACCGCTACGGCACGCTCCGCTCCGAGATCGACCGCATCCTCGGCGAGGGGTGCTCGCCGGTCGTCGAGATCGAGCTGGCGGGAGCCCGAGCGGTGCGCGAGCTGATCCCCGACGCGGTCTCGGTGTTCATCGCGCCCCCCTCCGTGCAGGATCTGAGCGCCCGCCTGGAACAGCGCGCCACCGACACCGAGCTCGAGATCGCCGAGCGCCTGCGGACCGGCCAGATCGAGCTGGCCGCACGGCACGAGTTCGACCACGTGGTGGTGAACGAGGACCGCGATGCTGCGATCGACGAACTGGCCGCGATCGTCGCCGAGGCCATCGAGGCCCCCGTTGGCTGAGATCCTGCTCGGGGTCTCCGGGGGCATCGCCGCCTACAAGGCGATCGATGTGATGCGCATCCTCCAACGCCGCGGCCACGGGGTCACCGTCGTGATGACCCGCTCGGCCCAGCGCTTCGTGGGCCCGGCGACCTTCTCGGCGCTCTCCGGCCGGCCGGTGGGCGTGGATCTGTTCGGTGCGGAGGAGCTGCCCGGCTACGGCCACTTGGAGCTTGCGCGCTCGCACGACCTGGCCCTCGTCGCACCGGCCTCGGCCAACACGGTGGCGCGGATGGCCTCCGGCCTCGGAGACGGCCTGCTCGGAGCGACCCTCCTCGCCTTCGAGGGGCCGCTGGTGATCGCGCCGGCCATGAACACCCGCATGTACCTGCACCCGGCGACGGCGGCCAACCTCGCTCTCCTGCGCGCCCGCGGCGCGACCGAGGTCGATCCGGCCACCGGGCTGCTGGCCGATGGCGACATCGGAGTCGGTCGGCTCGCCGATCCGGTGGACATCGCCGATGCCGTCGACGAACGGCTGGCGGGCGCGGGCACCCTCGCCGGCCGCAAGGTCCTGGTGAGCGCCGGGGGCACGCGCGAGCCGATCGACCCGGTGCGCTATATCGGGAACCGCTCCAGTGGGCGGATGGGCTGGGCGATCGCCGCCTCCGCCCGGCGCCGCGGCGCCGACGTGACCGTGATCTGCTCCAACGTGGAGCTGCCGCGCAACCCGGCGATACGCTACGTCGAGGCTCCGAGCGCGGCCGATCTGCACCGCGCCGCCCTCGTCGAGTTCCCGGCTTGCGACCTGCTCGTGATGGCCGCCGCGGTGGCCGACTTCCGCCCCCGGGAGGCGCTCGAGCAGAAGATCGACAAGAGCGCCGAGGGCCTGCGGGCCCTCGATCTCGAGCCGACGCCCGACATCCTCGCCGACCTCGCCGCCCGCCGCGATCACCAGGTCGTGGTCGGCTTCGCCGCCGAGCAGGGACCCGCGGGGCTCGAGCGCGCCCGCTCCAAGCGAGCGCGCAAGAAGCTCGACCTGATCGTCCACAACGACGTCTCGGTTGAGGGGATCGGCTTCGGCAGCGGCGACAACCAGATCACGTTGATCGGGGCGCAGGACGAGGATGCCCTGCCGCGCATGAGCAAGGACGCGTGCGCCGAACGCATCCTCGACGCCGCCGCCGCGTTGTTGCGCCGAGGCTGAGCCCCGGCCCGTCGGCGGATGGGGCTGCGACCGCCCGGGGGTCGTGGGCGCGGCCCGATGGGCTACCCTCGGGGCACGTCCTCGTCTCTCGCAACCCCGCCGCTCGAGCCCGTCGAGCTGGACCCGGTCACTGCGCTGGCCGGCGCGCTTGTGGATGCCTGCGCCGGGGCGGTCCGCGCCCCCCGCGCCTCGATCGAGAACTGCGTGATCGCCCTCATGTCGGGCGGCCACGTGATGATCGAGGACGTGCCCGGGGTGGGCAAGACCGTTCTCGGCAAGAGCCTCGCCCGGGCCGCGGGCTGTGAGTTCTCGCGTCTCCAGTGCACGGCCGACCTTCTGCCGGCCGACGTCACGGGGGTGACGGTCTGGGACCAGAACGCCGCGACCTTCCTCTTCCGGCCCGGCCCCGTGTTCGCGAACGTGATTCTCGTCGACGAGATCAACCGCGCCTCTCCGAAGACCCAGTCGGCTCTGCTCGAGTGCATGGAGGAGGGCCAGGTGACCGTGGACGGCGAGACGCGTGTTCTTCCCGACCCCTTCATGATCATCGCCACCCAGAATCCGGTGGAGTACGAGGGCACCTTCCCGCTGCCCGAGGCGCAGCTCGACCGCTTCGCGGTCCGCGTCGCGATCGGCTACCCGGCCCCGGGGGACGAGGCCGCGATGCTGCTCGATCTGGCCGGACGCGACCCCCTCGACGGTGTCGTCCCCGTCACCGACGAGGCGGGCATCGTGGCTGCCCGGCGGGTGGTGGAGCGGGTCCACACCGATCCATCCCTCGCCCAGTACGTGGTGGAGCTGGTGAGGGCCACCCGGCGCGATTCCCGAGTCGAGCTCGGCGCGAGCCCCCGGGCGGGGCTCGCGCTGCTGAGGGCGGCCAAAGCCCGTGCGGTCGTGGACGGTCGCGGCTACGTCCTGCCCGAGGACGTGCGCGCCCTGACGCACGCCACGCTCTCCCATCGGTTGATCCTCACGCCCGACGCCCGCGCCCGCGGCGCGGAGGCGGGCGAGGTGGTGGCGGACGCCCTCGCCGCGGTGCCCGTCCCGCTGTGACGCGGTTCGGCGGACCCTCGGGGCGGGCGCTCGGCCTGGCCGGGGCGGGCATCGCCGCCCTGGTGGCGAGCCGGGGCTTCGGCACTCCCGCCCTCGCCACCTTCGGTGCCGGGCTGGTCGCCCTGCCGATTCTGGTAGGCGCTCTCGTCTGGCTGGCGGCCGTCGGCATGAGCGTCGAGCGCCGTATCGAGCCCGCCCGCTGCGTCGTGGGCGAATCGGTCAGAGTGCGGATCGCCATCGACGGATGGGCCGCCCGCCTCGGGCTCGACCGCATCCTGAACGTCGCGGTCGACCCGGCGGTCGGCGCGGCCGCCATCCGGGGAGGCTCACGGCGCGAGCGCTCCGGGAGCGCGTGGGCGATCGTCGCGGCTCGCGGCGACCACCACCTTGAACCCGCTCGGGTGACCGTCGCGGATCCCTTCGGCCTCGCGCGTCGTGTGCGCGTCGCGACCGGCGACGAGCGGCTGCTCGTGGTCCCGCTCGCGCCGGGTCTCGACTCGGCGCCCCTCGGGGCGAGGGCACACGGTCGCGGGCTGCGCCGCCGCAGTTCCGGTGCCGGCTTCGGCGAGCTCGACCGCGTGCGCGACTACCAGGCGGGGGATGCGCTCTCGCGCGTTCATTGGGCCCAGACGGCCAAGCGCGGCCGCCTCCAAACCAAGGAGATGCGCTCGGCCGAGGGGGCGGGCCGGACCGTGCTGGTGCTTCTCGACGGGGCCGTCCCCGCGGGGGCGGCGTTCGAGACCACCGTGACCTGCGCGGCCGCGCTCGCGCGTCACTTCCTCGCGAAGCGCGACCCCGTCTCCCTCGTGCTCACCGGCCGCCATCCGGCCAGGCTCGCCGCAGCGCACTGCGCCTGGCCGGTGGCCGAGGTCGCACTCGCCCGGGTCGAACCCGGAGGCGATCGCTCCCTCGCGCTCGCACTGGTCGCGGAGGCCGGTGCCACCGACGCCCCCGACCTCATCGTCGCCATCACGAGCGGGGCCGATGCGGGCCTCGCCGGCGGAGTGGGGCGTGCGCGAGCGCTCGGCATCCGGGTCACCGCGGTCCTCTCCGGCCCGGCGGCGACGAGCGCCGGCGACCTCTCCGCCCTCGGGGCGGAGGTCGTGGTGGTGCCCGGCCCGGACAGGGTGGTCGCGGCGCTGGAGGGATCGGGGGAACGGGCACGTGTCGCGTAGCCTGCGAACCGCCATGGGTCCCGTGGCCGGGGCGGTCGTCGCCCTGGTCGTGCTCGTTGTGGCATGGCGCGGCCTCTACGAGGGGGTCGGCAGCGAGCGCCTCGCCGCGATCTGCGCCGCCGGGGCGCTCCCCGCACTGGCGATGCTGCTCCCGCGCGGACGCGCGGCGCTGGTCCCGGTGGCGACGACGCTCGCGATCCTGGTCGCCGCGTCGCTCGCCACACGCGGCGGGCCGTGGGGCCTCGTCGCGCTCGATCCCGACGCGTGGACCGCGGTGGCGTCCGTCGTCCCAGATGGTCTGGCGGCCGGCTCCGACGCGAGCCTGCCGGTCAGCCCGCTCGACGAGCCGGCCCTGGTCGCGTTGCTCGACGTCGCCCTGGCTGTGCTCGCTGCCGCAGCGGCGTGGCAGGTCGTGGTCAGGCGGCGGCCGGTAGCCGGTCTGTCGATCGTTGCCCTCGGGCTCGCGTATCGGTGGACCGTCGAGCCGCCCGCCTCGTCGGGCGTCGCGGGGGTGGCGGCCCTCGCCGCAGTCGTCGTGGTGCTGGCATTGTGCGGGTGGGAGGCGGGCGCCTCCCACCGGCCGCTGCGCCATCTGGCGGGGGCCCTCGTGCTCGGCGGCGCCACGGTCGCGGTGGCCGCCGGCCTCGGCGCCGGGCCTGCACAGGCCGGGGACCCGTGGTGGTCGTGGAAGCAGTGGGACCTCAGCGGAGCGGCGGGGAGCGCGGCGGGGGGCGGGCTCGACCTGAGCCAGCGCTACGGCAAGCTCGACTGGCCGAGCACGCCGCGGGTGGCCTTCACGGTGGCCACCGACCGACCGCGCCCGCTGCGCGCGGTGAGCCTCGGGGAGTTCGACGGCATCTCCTTCACGCTCGCTGAGAGCGTCGGCTCCGAGGCCCTGCCCTTCGACGGCGGCGCGATCGTGGTGCCCGGGTCGGATCCCTCCGGTCTCGCCGTGACGCAGGACATCGCCCTCTCGGCCGTGAGCTCTCCGGTGGTGCTGGCTTCGGGGCGCCCGGAGCGGATCCTCGGGTCGTTCGAGGGCCCCGCCGATCTGGTGGGCGATGCCATCCGGCTGGGAGCGCCGCTGCAGCCGGGCGATCGCTACCGGGTGCGCACCCGGATCCCCCAGCCCAGTCCGACCCAGCTCGTCAACGCAGGCCCCCTCGAGGCGCGCGACCTGCCGGCCGCCAGCACCCGCCTGCGCCCGGGCTATTGGGAGCGACCGGTGGACATCCCGCTGTGGGGAGCGGGCGAGGCTCCGCCCGATGACCGGCAACTCGGTCCCTACGCCCCCGTCCGCGACCTCGCGCGACGGGTGGTGGGCGATGCTGCCTCGCCCTATGCGGCGGTCAACCGCATCGAGGGCTATCTGCGCTCCCGCTATGTCTATGACGAGCAACCCCCCTATCCGACCAGCCTCCCCGACGATGCATCGACCACCTCGAACGGCGTCGATCCTCCGCTCGTCAACTTCCTCCTCAACAGCCGCCGTGGCTTCTGCCAGCAGTTCGCGGGCTCCATGGCCGTGATGCTCCGCTCGGTCGGAATCCCGGCGCGGGTCGCCGTCGGCTACACCGGCGGGCGCTACGACCTCCCCAGCGGCCGATGGAGGGTGCTCGACAGGGATGCCCACGCGTGGGTCGAGGTGTGGTTTCCCGGTCAGGGGTGGTTGCCCTTCGATCCGACCCCGGGGCGTTCGGCACCCAACCCGGCGTCCGTGTCGTCTCCCGACTACGCGCCGACGCCCTTCGAGATCGATCTGGGCGGCATCATCGATGCCGCGGTGGATCCTCCCCCCCCGGGCGGTGAGGCACCGAGCGCCGCCCCCGAGACCGCCGGCCCCACGGCCGCCGAGCCGTCGCAGCGCTCAGGGGAGGGTGGGTTCGGCTGGCGCTGGGCACTCCTCGCCCTCGCCGCGCCCCTCGTGGTCGCACCCGCCCTCCGGCGGCTGCGACGGCTACGGGGACGGCGCGGAGGGGACGAGCGCACGAGGGTCGTCGCCGCCACGCGCGAGCTCGAAGCCTCTCTCACCCCGCTCGGCTGGGCACCGCCTGTTGCCGCATCGCCCAGCGAGCGCGCCGAGGCGATCCGCTTCCGCACCGGAGTGGATCCGTCGAGCCTCTACCGGCGCGCGGCGCTCGCCCGCTTCGCCCCCGAGCCACCGGCCCGCGGCGAGGCGGCGGCCGCGTGGGGTGAGCTTGCAGCCGCGCTGCGGGAGATCCGCCGCAGCACACCGCGCGGCCGGCGGCTCATGGGCACGTTCGGGATCCGGCTCCCACCGCGCGGTAGCGTGCGGTGATGGACGAGCCGCCTGACGCCTATGAGGCATTCCGCAACGGCGAGTGGTTGCTCGAGGTGCGCGAGTATCGTCAGGCGGTGATCGCGCTCGAGCGCGCCAAGGCTCTCGAGCCGGACAAGGGCTCGATCCGCGAGGCCCTCGGTCGTGCCTACCTCGCCTCGCGCGCCTACCGGCGGGCGGCCGACGAGTTCGGCGTAGCCGTCAACCTGTCGCCGACCGACGGCTACGCGCACTACGGCCTGGCCCGCTCCCTCTCCCGGCTGGGCGACCCGCGGGCGCGCAGGCACTACAAGCTGGCCAAGGTGTTCGGGACGGGTTTGGAGCCCACGCACTGACGTTCCACGCACTGACGTCCCTCTTGCGGGGACGTCAGTGCGGCAAATCGCCCTGGCCGGGCGATTTGCATCCGCGGCTCCGGCCTTGCGGCCGGGGCGCGCCGCGGCGGCGGACGGTCACCCGCGTGCGGCGTTCTAGCTGCGCTCGGGCCTTCGGCCCTCAGTCGGGGGGTGGGCCGAAGGTCGTGCCGTCCGGGACGTCGAAGCCGGTCCTGATGAGTGACTCGTAGGTCTCGTCGACGAGGGTGCTGAGTGCTCCGAGGAGTCCGTCGAGGGTGTCGGCGTCCAGTGCCGCCAGCGGGGCGTCGGCGGCGGCGTAGACGTCTCCGTGGGCGTCGATCGCGAAGCGCCAGTTGCGCGTGGTGAGGTTCTTGCCGAGCAGGCGCTCGTAGACGGCGCGGTGGTCGCGGTCGGGCGCGCGCATGATGAATGCGCGCAGACCCAGGGTGCGCTCGCGCGCGAGCACCTGCACCCCTACGCCGCCCCGCGTCCGGCACGGCACGGCGACGGTCCAGGCGCGCTCGCCGCGGCGGTCGGCCACCACGCCGATCTCCTCGATGAAGTGGGCGATGCGCGAGGGGGCGGAGGCGGCGTCCATCTCCCCCCGATGCTACCCGGCGCGCGGCATACGATTCCCCCCATGCGGATCGTCCTGCAGCGGGTCACATGGGCTCGGGTCGAGGTGGCGGGCGAGGAGGTCGGAGCGATCGGCGCCGGCCTGCTCGCACTGGTCGGCGTCGCAGAGGGCGACACACCCGACGCCTGCCGGCGACTGGCCGACAAGACCGCTCGCCTCCGGATCTTCGCAAGAGACGAGCGCCCCTTCGATCGCTCGCTGGCGGACGTCCCTGGCGCGGCGCTTCTCTGCGTCAGCCAGTTCACGTTGCTGGCCGATCTGCGCCGTGGCAACCGCCCGGGTTGGAGCGGCGCCGCCCGGCCCGAGGTCGCTGCACCCCTGGTCGAGGCCTACGCCGAGGCGATCGCCGCCCACGGCATCCCCGTGGCCCGCGGCCGCTTCGGCGCCACGATGGCGGTGAGCCTGGAGAACGACGGCCCGGTCACGATCGTCCTGGACGGTTAGACCGGTCCCAGGCCGAAGGGGCTGCCCTCCGAGTCGCGGCAGATCGTCCAGCGCTCGCCGGCGTGGATGACGCTTCCACCGAGCTCGGTCACCCGGGCGACGGCGCTCGCAAGGTCGGCGACGGCGAAGTAGGGGAGGGAGACCCGATCGCCCGGCCCGGAGGCGCGCGGATGGATCCCCAGGGCGGCCGGCCCGGGGCCGCTCTGCCACCCCTCGCCCTGCTCGTCGCGGCGCGGAGTGAGTGGGATGTCGAGAACCCCTCGCCAGAAGCGGAGCGCTCGCTCGGGATCGTCTGCGGGGAACTCGACGAGCATCGGCGAGGGGGTCGGAGCGTCGTCGGGCATGGCCACAGGGTAGCCGCCGCGATGCCCGTCCGCCGGGACGGGCCGGGCCCCGGAGTGCTATCTTGGCCGTTGCGCAGGGATGAAGAGGGGTGGCGACGGGAGGTGGGTCACGAGCCCACCTTTTTTGTGGGCGAGGAGCGATTCCCGGGAGGGGGTGACGATGTCCGGACATGCAGAGCTGGAGAGGCGCGTGGAGGCGGCGATCGCCGCAGCCCTCCCCGAGGTCGACCTCCTCGAAGTGACCGTGCTGCCCGCCCAGGGCGGCATGCTGAGGGTCGTCGTCGATCATCCCGCCGGCGTCGATCACGCGCTCTGCGCCGACGTCACCCGTGCACTCGACGATGCCGGCCTGCTCCGAGATCACGGCGCGGAGGTCTGGTCGCCGGGTCCGGAGCCGCCGTTGCGGACGCCCGAGCACTTCCGCCGTGCGGTGGGGCGCAGGGTGCGCGTGCGCACCGAGCTCGCCACCGGAGCGCGCTCCTACACCGGAACCATCCTCATGGCGGGCGAGGACTCGATGAGCCTCTCGTTGGCCGACGAGGTGGTGGAGATCCCGTTCTCGTCGGTCCGCCGCGCACACGCATTCGAAGAAGTGGAGGCGCACGGGTGAGCGTCAACGCGACCGTCCTCGCGGCACGGGTCGATGCGACCAGTGCCGTTCAGCTCGTTGGGGGGAGCAGCAGATGAACCGAGAGATCATCGAGGCCATCAAGCAGATCGAGCGCGAGAAGGGGATCGACTCCGAGACCCTCATCGTGGCGCTCGAGGACGCTCTGCTCGCCGCATACAAGAAGACGCCCGACCCGGCCGAGTTCGCCCGGGTGGACATCGATCGCGAGAGCGGCGAGATGCGCGTGTTCCAGGTGATCCTGCCCGAGGGCGAGGAGCTGCGGACGCTGCCCCGCGAGGAGCCGGTGATCCCCGAGGGGGTCGATCCCGAGGAGTACGAGCCGCCGCCTCCGGACATCGACTGGGCCGCCTACGACGACAGCGAGATCGACCAGGTCAACGTGACGCCCGACAACTTCGGCCGGATCGCCGCGCAGACCGCCAAGCAGGTGATCCTCCAGCGCATCCGCGAGGCGGAGCGCGAGATGATGTACGAGGAGTACGTCGACCGCGTCGGCGAGGTTGTGACAGGGATCATCCAGCAGTCCGACTCGCGCTACACGTTGGTCGACCTCGGCCGTGTCGAGGCGCTCCTGCCCGAGAGCGAGCAGGTCCACAACGAGCGCTACGACCACGGGGCGCGCATCAAGGCGGTCATCGTCGAGGTGCGCAGCTCCACCAAGGGCCCGCAGGTCATCGTCAGCCGGCGCTCCGATCAGCTCGTGCGCGAGCTGTTCAAGCTCGAGGTGCCCGAGATGGCCGACGGCCTGGTGGAGATCAAAGGCGTCGCCCGCGAGCCCGGGTGGCGGTCGAAGATCGCCGTCATCTCCCATGTGCAGGGCGTCGATCCCGTGGGCGCCTGCGTCGGCCCGCGCGGCTCGCGCGTCCGCATGGTCGTCAGCGAGCTCCGGGGCGAGAAGATCGACATCATCCCCTTCAACGAGGAGCCTGCGCGCTACGTGGCAAAGGCCCTCTCGCCCGCGAGGGTGCGGGAGGTGCTGGTGGATGACGACGGGCGCCAGGCCACCGTGATCGTGCCGGATGACCAGCTCTCGCTCTCGATCGGCCGCGAGGGCATGAACGCCCGGCTCGCCGCCCGGCTCACCGGGTGGCACATCGACATCAAGAGCGAGTCGACCTTCGCGCGCGAGGAGGAGAGCGACGAGTTCGGCGACGAGACCGAGTCCGGGGTGTCGCGGTGCGCCGCGATGCTCCGCACCGGCAAGCGCTGCCCGAACGCCAGCGTTCCGGGGACACGCTACTGTGCCCTGCCCGCGCACTCCCGCTTCGTCGAGGTCGAGGCATCGCTCGGCCGCTCGCTCACCACCGAGGAGGCCGAGGAGGCCAGCACCGCCAAGGGGTGGGAGCGTATCTCGGGACTCGCCGCGGAACCCGTGGCCACGGTGAGCGCGGGCGACGGCGACGAGCAGGAGGCGGAGAAGTAGGAGGTCCCGACGCAACGCGAACGACACGTCCCCGAGCGACGGTGCCTCGGATGCGGCGAGCGGCGGCCCAAGGCCGAGCTGGCGCGTTTCACCGCAGTGGCCCAGGACGGCGCGCATGTGCTGGTGCGGGACGACCGGGCACGGCACGGCGGGCGGGGGCTCTACGTTTGCCGGAGGAGCGAGTGCTTCGAGCGTGCGGATGCGCGTCGCGCGTTCGCCCGGGGGGCGAGATTGCGCACGGGGCTGTCGATCGATTCGAAGCTTGGCGAGGGGTTCGAGAGTGGGGTCAATGGGGGACGTGATGGATAAGAAGAGGATCTACGAGATCGCCAAGGAGGAGGGGCTTCCGAGCTCTCTCCTGCTCCAGCGCCTGCAGCGGGCGGGAGTCGATGTGAAGACGGCGTCCTCGACCGTGGACGTCGCCGAGGCGCTTCACGTGCTGAACCCCAACCGCTACCCCAAGCCGGAGCCGAAGCCCGAGCCGCCGAAGGCCAAGGAGCCAGCTAAGCCGAAGGGGCCCGCCAAGCCCGAGGAGCCGGCGAAGGCGAAGGAGCCCGCCAAGCCGAAGGGGCCCGCCAAGCCCGAGGAGCCGGCGAAGGCGAAGGAGCCCGCCAAGCCGAAGGCCGCACCGAAGAAGGCGGCGGTCGAGCCGGCCTCCGAGGAGCGGGCGGCCCCGGCCGCGGATGCCTCTGCGACGATCGAGGCCGAGCCCGCGAAGGCCCCTGCTCCCAAGGCGCCGATCGCGGCCGCCGAGGGGGCCGCTGCCCCGAAGCCGGCACCGGCTGCCGCGCCCGCCGAGGAGGCCCCAGCGGCCGGCAAGCCGCCCACCGCCACGCCTTCCGACACGAGCGCCGTGCCCGCTCCGGAGACGCCACCGGCCGAGAAGGCCGCCCCCGCCCCGGCGCCGGAGGCGGCGGAGCCCGCACCGCCCCCGGCCCCGCGCCCCCGGCCTACCGGGCCCACCGGTCCGAACGCCTTCGGCCAGGCGCCCGGCACCCGTCAGCGCCCCAGCGGTCCCACCGGCCCCAATGCCCGTGGCCCGGCCCAGGGCGACCGCCCCCGGCCCACCGGTCCCACCGGCCCCAATGCCCGTGGCCCGGCTCCGGGCGAGCGACCGCGCCCCACCGGTCCGACGGGTCCGAATGCCCGACCCCCCGCAGGCGGAACCCCGGGCGCCGGACCCAACGCCGGCGGTCCGCGGGGCAAGCGGCGCCGCGTCGTCATCGACCCGCAGGCGGGGCGCAGGGGCCCGACGCCCCAGGGGCGCGATCGGCGCTCCGGCCGTCCCGGCCCGCGCGCCGAGGAGAAGCCGGTCGTCGTCATCGAACCGGCCGACATGCCGATGGTCGAGGTGCCCTCGGGGTCGACGGTGAAGGACTTCGCCGAGATCCTCGGCGTCTCCACCGCCCAGATCATCAAGCTCCTGATGGGTCTCGGCGAGCTCGCCACGATCACGCAGTCGCTGTCGGACGACGCCATCGAGCTGATCGCCGGCGAGATGGAGCGCAAGGTCACCGTCGTGCACGCCGAGGAGGAGGCCGAGCGGCCCGAGGAGTACGACGACGCCGAGGAGGATCTCATCGCCCGCGCGCCGGTGGTCGCGGTGATGGGCCACGTCAACCACGGAAAGACCTCCCTGCTCGATGCGATCCGCTCGACCGAGGTCGCCGCCGGAGAGGCCGGCGGCATCACCCAGCACATCGGCGCCTACCAGGTCCACCACTCGGGTCGCGAGATCACGTTCCTCGACACGCCGGGCCACGAGGCCTTCACCGCGATGCGCGCCCGCGGCGCGAAGATCACCGACGTCGCGGTGATCGTGGTGGCGGCGGACGACGGCGTGATGCCGCAGACGATCGAGGCGATCGACCACGCGCGCGCGGCCGAGGTGCCGTTCATGGTGGCGATCAACAAGATCGACAAGCCCGGGGCCAACCTCGACCGGGTGAAGCAGGAGCTCTCCCAGCGCGAGGTGATCCCCTCGGACTGGGGCGGCACCCACGAGTTCGTGCCCGTCTCCGCGCTGGAGGGCACCGGCATCGACTCCCTCCTGGAGACCGTGCTGCTGGTCGCCGACGCCGACGCCGAACCGAAGGCCAACCCCAGTCCCGAGGCTTCGGGAACGGTCATCGAGTCGCGCCTCGACCCCGGCCGCGGCCCTGTGGCATCGCTCCTGGTGCAGCGCGGGACCCTTCGCATCGGCGACGTGGTCGTTGCCGGCGACGTCTACGGGCGCGTGCGGGCGATGGGCGACTACCTCGGGGCGAGCCTCCCCAGCGCCGGCCCCTCGGTGCCGGTCGAGGTGCTCGGGCTCGGCGGGGTCGTCGACGCCGGTGAGCGGTTCAGGGTCGTCGAGAACGAGCGCGAGGCACGCCAGCGCGCCTCGGAGCGCAACCAGCGCCTGCGTGCCGAGGAGCTCGCCAACCGCCGCCCGGTGTCCCTCGACGACCTCTTCGCGCGCATCAAGGAGGGGGGCCTGAAGGAGCTCAACATCATCATCAAGGGCGACGTTCAGGGCTCTGTCGGCGCGCTGGCCGACGCCCTCAACAAGGTCGAGCAGACCGAGGTGCGGCTGCGGGTGATCCACACCGGCGTCGGCGCCATCAACGAGTCGGACGTGATGCTCGCGTCGGCCTCGGAGGCGATCATCATCGGCTTCAACGTGCGCCCGCGTCCCGAGGCGAGCGTCCTCGCCGATCGCGAGAAGGTCGATATCCGCACCTACCGGGTCATCTACCGCGCCATCGAGGACGTGAGGGACGCCCTCGTGGGCATGCTCGAACCCGACATCGTCGAGGACGTGGTCGGCCACCTCGAGGTGCGCGCCACCTTCCGCGCCAGCCGTATCGGGACGATCGCCGGCTGCTACGTGACCGACGGCGTGATCCGCCGCACCGCGCAGGTGCGGCTCCTGCGGGACGGGGTCGTTGTCCACGAGGGCAAGATCGGCTCGCTGAAGCGCTTCAACGAGGACACCCGCGAGGTCGCCTCGGGCTTCGAGTGCGGGGTCCTGATCGACAGCTTCAACGACGTGAAGGAGGGCGACCAGCTCGAGGTCTACGAGCTGCGCGAGGTGGCCCGCACCGCCCAGGCGGCGGCCCCCCCGCCCCCGCCGCCCCCGTCGCCGGAGGCCGAGGAGCCCGCCTCCGAGGCCGAGACCGAGACCGAGTAGGCCGGCCGCCGCCATGGAGTGCGGGCACGTGGGCATCCTGACGGTGGATCTCCACCTGCCGACCGGCTCGTCGCTGAAAGCCAAGCGCAAGGAGCTGCAGCGGGTGAAGAGCGCCCTGTCGCGGCGCTTCGCCTGCGCGGTCGCCGAGGTGGACCACCACGATCTGTGGCAGCGGTCACGCCTCACGGTGGCGCTCGTCAGCCGGACGCCGGGCGAGTGCGACGAGCGCCTGGCGGCGGTCTCACGGTTCCTCCACTGCGATGAGGCCTTCCAGGTGGTCGGCGAGGCCCATGACGTGCTCCCGGTCGAGGGCGACGCCGTCGCGGCGCGATCCTGATGGCCCGCCGCCCCCGTAGCACCCGGATGCGCCGTGTGGACACCGCCCTGAGGCAGGTTCTCGCCGAGACCATCGGGCGCGAACTGTCCGATCCGCGACTGGGCTTCGTGACGGTGACCCACGTCGAGGCCACCCGCGACGTACGCGAGGCCAAGGTCTACTTCACGACCCTGCGCACCCGTGAGCGCCGGGCCAGCCAGGAAGCGCTCGAGTCGGCCCGCGGCCTCCTCCAGTCGCGCCTCGCCACGAAGCTGCGCTCCCGGAGCACCCCGCAACTGACCTTCATCTACGACAGCACCCAGCGGGATGCCGTCGAGCTGACCCGCTTCATCGACGAGGTGACGGCCGACACGGCGGCGGAGCCGCCGGATGCGTCGGGAGGAGGGAAATGAGCCGGCGCGATCCGCGCGACGCGTCGGCGGCGGAGATCGCCGAGATCCTCACCCGCCGAGGCGGGAGGTTCGTGGTCACGTCCCACCACAACCCCGACGGCGACGCCATCGGGTCGGCGCTCGGATTGGCCCGTGCGCTTCGCGCCGCCGGCCAGGACGTCGTACTCGCGCATGCCGATTCGCCGGCCGTTCCGGGCGACCTGCGCTTCCTCGTCGCAGACGGGGAGGAGTTCGTCCAGGCCCTCCCGGAGGATCTCGGCGAGCGGGTGCTGATCGCGGTCGACTGCGCCAGCGAGCTGCGGATGTGGAGCACGCCGGTGCACGAGGGCGCGCACATGATCATCAACATCGACCACCATCAGGACAACACGCGCTTCGGCGACCTCAACCTGATCGAGCCGACCGCGTCGAGCACCGCCGAGGTGATCGTCGGCGTGCTCGAGCAGGCGGGCTGGCCGCTCACCCCCGAGACCGCGGACCCGCTGTATGTGGGGATGATCACCGACACCGGCCGTTTCGGCTATTCGAACACCCATCCACGCACCCACCGCGTGGCGGCGGCGATGATCGAGGCGGGGGTCGATCCCGCCGCGATGTCGCGCCGCCTCTTCGAGGAGCAGCCGCTCGACAGGCTCCTGCTGATGGGCAGGGCGCTCGAGGGCGCGCGGCCGCTCGCCGGAGGGCGGATGCTCGCGGCCGTGCTCACGAGAGCCGACTTCGAGGCCGCGGGCGGCGCAGATACCGAGGGGATCGTGGAGGTCATGCGCGGGGTACGCGGCATGCGCGCGGCCGCACTCGTGAGCGAGGCCGGCCCCGCGGGGATGTACCGCGTGTCGCTGCGAACCGCCGACCCGGAGGTGGACGTCTCGGCCATCGCCCGCGAGGAGGGTGGTGGCGGACATCGTGCGGCGGCGGGATTCAGCACCGCTCGCCCCCCGGAGGATCTCCTGGTGTGGCTCGACGCGCAGATGAGCGCGCGCCTCGATGCAAACGGAGCCGATGGCTGACGCGGCGCTCGCGCCGGCGCCGGCACTCTGGCTGGTGGACAAGGAGGCGGGACCGACCTCGCACGACATAGTGGCGCGCGCGCGGCGAAGCGTCGGCCGCGGCGTGAAGGTGGGGCACTGTGGCACTCTCGATCCCTTCGCCACCGGGCTTCTCGTGGTGATGATCGGACGCGCTACGCGCCTCGCGCCCTATCTTTCCGGTCTGGACAAGTCCTATCTGGCAACCGTCCGCACCGGATTCACCTCAGTCACCCTCGATCCCGAAGGGCCGATCGAGAGGTCGGGAGATCCCGCGACCGTGGAGCGGATCGACGCGGTGCTGCCCTCGTTCGTGGGTGCCCAGAGCCAGGTCGTGCCCGCGCTGTCGGCCGTGCGCGTCGACGGCGAGCGGCTCTACGCGAAGGCTCGGCGGGGCGAGGAGGTCGAGTTGCCGGCGCGCGAGGTCGCGATCCACTCCCTCCGCCTGGTCGAGGATCTCGGCGAGGGCATCGTCACGATCGCCGTCGAGTGCGGCTCGGGGACCTACATCCGTCGCCTCGTGAGCGACATCGGCGAGCGCCTCGGTTGCGGGGCCTACTGCGCCGCGCTGCGCAGGCTGTCGATCGGGGCGCTCTCGGTTGCGGACGCCATCCCGGTGGAGGACATGACGCCGGAGGGGGGCGTCGATCCGTTGCGGGGCCTCGGCCATCTGCCGACGCGCCGGCTCACCGAGGAGGAGACCTCGCGTGTGGTCCATGGCGGGCGCGTCCCCGCGCTCGCCACCACCACCGGGCCGGTGGTGCTGGTGTCCGGGGGGAGGCTCGTGGCGATTGCGAACGAAGACGGCCGAGGCGCCCTGCAGCCGGCGGTCGTGCTGGATGACCCGCGATGAGGCGATATCACTCCCTCGGGGACCTACCGCTCGGAGGGCCTCGGCGGGTGCTCGCGATCGGGACCTTCGATGGCGTGCACGTCGGCCACCAGGAGGTCATCCGCCGAGCCATCGCCCTGGCCGCCGAGCGCGGGCTGGGCTCTATGGCGCTCACGTTCGAGCCCCAGCCGATCGCCGTGCTGCGCCCCGAGTTGAAGCCGGCGGTCCTCACCCACCTCGGCCTGAAGACCCAGCTCATCGAGAGCCTGGGCATCGCCGAGTTGTTGGTGCTGCCCTTCACCCGGGCCTTCTCGCGGATCCGCGCAGAGCGGTTCGCCGAGATGCTGGTGTCGCCGCCGGTGGGCGCGAACGCCGTGATCGTGGGGGAGAACTTCCGCTTTGGAAGCGGAGGAACGGGAACCGTCGAGATGCTCACCCAGTTCGGGCGCTCCCGTGCACTCGATGTGGAATCCCCGGCGTTGGTGGCGAGCGCCGACGGCAAGCCGATCTCCTCCACGCGCATCCGGCGCCTGATCGCGACGGACCAGGTGGCCGCCGTCATCCCCCTCCTCGGCCGGATGCACTCGGTGGAGGGAGTCGTGGTGAGCGGCGACGGGCGCGGACGTGGTCTGGGCATCCCGACGGCCAATCTGGCGGTGCCGGCGGACACGGCCCTGCCGAGCCGCGGCGTCTATGCCGGACGGGCCGTGCTCGCGGGCGGCCGCAGCACGGCGGCGATCAACATCGGCGTCGCGCCCACCTTCGCCACGACCGCCGAGCCGCGCGCCACGGTCCGCCTGGAGGCGTTCCTGCTCGACCACGATGGCAGCGATCTCTACGGACAGACCATACGCATCGACTTCATCGACCGGCTGCGCGACGAGCGCCGGTTCGACTCGACGGAGGCGCTGATGGCCCAGATCTCGGAGGACATCGCGCGCGTCAGGGAGTTGGCGGCGGGTTAGAGGACTCGCCCTCCCCGTTGTTCACCGCCCACGCCGCGGTATAGCGTTGAGGGATGGAGGCTTCCATCGTCAGCGGGGTCGACTTCGTGTCGGTTCCGACGCGTGATCTCGAGCGGGCCGTGGCGTTCTACGGCACGACGCTCGGCCTGCACCGCTCGGTCCACATGCCAGAGCGCAACTTCGCCGAGTTCGAGACCGGCAACCTGACCCTCAGCATTCTGAACCCCGAGAGGATGGGGATCGGCCCCTTCGTCGCCAACTCGAATCACATCGCTCTGCGCGTGGACGACGTGGCGGCCGCGCGGGCGACGCTCGAGGAGCGCGGGGTCACCTTCGGCGGGGACATCTTCGACTCGGGCGTGTGTCACATGGCGTTCTTCGCCGACCCCGACGGTAACGCGCTTCTGCTCCACCATCGCTACGCCCCTCGTGTCGTGGAGGCCTGACCGCCCGCCGCCGCCGGGCGTCTCCCCGGGCGGCCGTCCAGGGGGCGTCTGCTAACCTCGCCCGGCGCCGTGGCCATGCGTATCTCGCGGCTGGGCGCGTGACCACAGACGACCCGGGGCGGCCACGGCTGCGCCGTGGCTGAGCCAGGAGACACGCAATGCTGTCCAAGGACGCCAAGAGCAGCGTCATCGGCGCCCACCGACGCCACGAGTCGGATACGGGATCGCCGCAGGTGCAGGTGGCCATCCTCACCGAGAGGATCAACGGCCTCACCGAGCATCTCAAGATGCACAAGAAGGACCACCACTCGCGGCGTGGCCTGCTCCAGATGGTGGGACGTCGGCGGCGGCTGCTCAACTACATGCAGCGCACCGACCTGGACGGATACCGCGAGCTGACGAAGACGCTCGGACTGCGCAGATAGGCGCACGGCGAGCGCGCAGGGTACGACGAGGATGGAAGGTCCGGCGCCGGGCGGTGCCGGCATCAGAGGCGCCCCGGCCGAGCGGCGCGGGGCAGACAAGGGATGTGAAGTGACATGGCAGTAGAGAATGTGACCGTCCAGGTCGGCGACTCGCCGATCTCGTTCGAGACGGGCAAGCTGGCCAAGCAGGCCAACGGCTCGGTGCTGGTCCGATCCGGCGACACCGTTGTGCTCGTGACCGCGACCGGGGCCCAGTCCCCGCGGCCGGGTGCGGATTTCTTCCCGCTGACGGTCGACGTGGAGGAGCGCATGTACGCCGCGGGAAAGATCCCCGGCGGCTTCATCAAGCGCGAGTCCCGTCCGAGCGATCGGGCGACCCTCACGGCGCGCATGACCGACCGGCCGATCCGGCCGCTGTGGCCCAAGGGCTACCGCAACGAGACCCAGGTCGTCGCGACGATCCTCTCGGTGGATCAGGTCAACGGCTTCGACATCCTCGCCCTCAACGGGGCCTCGATGGCGCTGATGCTCTCGGAGATGCCGTTCCAGGGTCCCGTCGGTGCGGTCCGGATCGGCCTGATGGGCGACGAGTTCATCATCAACCCGACGCTCCAGGAGACCGAGGAGTCCGAGCTCGACCTCGTCGTCGCGGGCACGGTGGACGCGATCTCGATGGTCGAGGCGGGCGCGAGCGAGGTCGATGAGGAGACCATGCTCGAGGCGCTCCAGATCGCCCAGGAGGAGATCCGGACCCTCTGCGCCGCCCAGCTCGAGCTGCAGAAGAAGGCCGGCAAGCCCAAGTGGGACGTCGCGCCTCTGGCGGTGGACGCGAAGCTCGCCGCCAAGGTCGAGAAGGCCTTCGGCAAGGATCTCTCCGAGGCCACCCTCGAGCAGGCGAAGCTGCTGCGCCGCGACAAGGTCGCCGCCGTCCGGGCCGCCGCCGCCGAGTCGATCCTCGGCGCCGAGCCCGATCCGGAGGCCGCCGCCGACTTCAGCCGCGCCTTCGACGCGCTCCAGAAGAGCATCATCCGCCGCCGCATCGCGGTCGAAAAGCATCGTCCCGACGGCCGCAAGGCCGACGAGATCCGGACCATCACCACCGAGGCGGGCATCCTGCCGCGCGTGCACGGTTCGGGTCTGTTCACCCGCGGCGAGACCCAGGTGCTGACGAGCCTCGCGCTCGGCACCACCAAGGAGGCGCAGCGCATCGACGGGCTCGGCATCGAGACCACCAAGCGCTACATCCACCACTACAACTTCCCGCCGTTCAGCGTGGGGGAGACCGGCTTCATGCGCGGCCCGAAGCGCCGCGACATCGGCCACGGGGCGCTCGCCGAGCGGGCTCTCCTGCCGATGATCCCCGACGATGTGGAGTTCCCCTACACCCTGCGGCTGGTGTCGGAGACCCTCGAGTCCAACGGCTCGTCGTCGATGGCCTCCGTCTGTGGCTCGACGCTGGCCCTGCTCGACGCCGGCGTCCCGCTCACCCGGCCGGTGGCCGGAATCGCGATGGGCCTGATCAAGGAGGGCGACGACTACATCGTCCTCTCCGACATCCAGGGCGACGAGGATCACCTCGGCGACATGGACTTCAAGGTGGCCGGTACGACCGAGGGCATCAACGCACTCCAGATGGACTGCAAGATCTCGGGCGTCACCTTCGACATGCTGCGCGACGCGCTGGCCCAGGCGAAGGCGGGCCGTGAGCACATCCTCGGCAAGATGGCGGAGACCCTCGCCGGGCCCCGCGAGGAGCTCTCGGCCTGGGCGCCGCGCATCACCGCCATCAAGATCGATCCGGAACGCATCGGCACCGTCATCGGCAAGGGCGGCGAGACCATCCGCGGCCTCGAGGCCGACTACGAGGTCGAGATCTCGATCGAGGACGACGGCACGGTCAAGGTGTACGGCGTCAACGGCGAGAAGGCCGACTCGGCGGTCGAGGCGATCCGCGCGATGACCAAGGACGTCGAGGTGGGCGACACCTTCAGCGGCGCCAAGGTCGTGAAGACCACCACGTTCGGTGCCTTCGTCGAGCTGACCAAGGGCGTCGACGGCCTGCTGCACATCTCGAACCTCGGCAGCGGGCGGGTCGAGAAGGTGGAGGACATCGTCAACCGCGGCGACGTGGTCGACGTGACGGTGGTGGAGGTCGACAAGGCCCGCGGGCGTATCGGCCTGCGCATCGTCGGCACGGAGGGCGAGGGCGGCGAGGGCGGCGAGCCCGCGGCCGAGGGCAACGGCGAGCCGCGCCGCCGCCGCCGCCGGTTGACCGCCGCCGAGTGAGCGCCGGACCGGCATCGATCGCGTCGACGCCGGTCCAGGGTGTCACGTCGGGAGGGCTCCGGGTCATCTCGGAGACCCTCCCGGGCGTGCGCTCGGTCGCCATCGGGGCGTGGATCGGGGTGGGCTCGCGCTTCGAGCGGCCCGAGGAGGCCGGGATCTCCCACTTCCTCGAGCACATGCTGTTCAAGGGGACGCCCGGCCACTCGGCGGAGGAGATCGCACAGGCCTTCGACGGGCTCGGCGGCGAGGTCAACGCGGCCACCGGTAAGGACTACACGGTGCTCTACGCGCGGGTGCTCGACGAGCTCCTCGACCGGGCGATGCCGCTCCTGACCGAGATGCTCCAGCGCCCGGCCTTCAACGACCTCGATCAGGAGCGCGAGGTGGTGCTGGAGGAGATCGCGATGTACGAGGACGATCCCCAAGACCAGATCCACGATCTGGTGACCCACGCCGTCTTCCCCGATCAGGCTCTCGGCAGGCCGGTGATCGGGACGGCCGAGGTCATCGGCGGTGTGTCGGAGCCGGGAGTGCGCGCGTATCACTCCGGTCACTACACGGCACCCAACATGGTGATCGCCGCCGCGGGGAACGTCACCCACGAGCACGTCATGGAGCTCGCCGAGGACCTCCTCGGGCACCTTCCGACGACGGCCAGCACCGGCATCTTCGAGGCCGCCCGCCCAGGCCCGCCCACGCTCGTCGTCAAGGAGAAGGCCACCGAGCAGTACCACCTCTGCATCGGGGGGCCAGGGTTGTCGCGCAACGACGCGCGCCGCCATGCCCAGTCGGTCCTCGACACGGTTCTCGGGGGGTCGATGAGCAGCCGGCTCTTCCAGGAGGTGCGCGAGAAGCGCGGCCTGGCGTACTCGGTGGGCTCGTACACCGTGGGCTACTCGGACGGCGGCCAGGTCGGGGTCTATCTGGGAACGCGCGAGGACAACCTGGCGACCGCCTGTGAGATCGTCGCCGCCGAGCTGCGGCGCATCGGGCGCGACCCCCTGCCCGAGGCCGAGCTGCGCCGCGCCAAGGATCATCTGAAGGGCAGGATGATCCTCGGCATGGAGAGCTCGGGGACGAGGATGAACCGCATCGGGCGCTCGGTGCTGACCGGCACCGAGCTGCTCACGGTCGACGAGATCGAGGAGCGGATCGAGGCGGTCACCGCCGAGGATGTCATGGTCCTCGCCGCCGAGTACTGGCAGCCGGGACACATGTCGGCCGCCGCGATCGGTCCCAAGGGCGACGTCATCCGCTCGGCGGTGGCCGAGCTCTCGCCCGAGTTGGTCCCCGCCCCCTCCTGAGCGGTATCAGGCGTCGGCCGTCGGAGCTCGCGGCTCCTGTGCCGGCGGGCGCACGGAGAACGCCGCCAGCCGCCCACCACCGCGCACGAGCTCGATGATCGTGATGCTCGCGTTCCCCACCGGCACCAGCTGATCCGGGGCGAGGCCGGCGAGCGTCGCGCACGCGGCCCGCACCGGGCCTCCATGGGTGACCACGAGGGCGCGCTCGACACCGGAGGCCCGCAGGTCCTGGGCCGCCTCGGCGATACGCGCGCACATATCCCGCCACGACTCGCCGCCGGGCGGGTCGGCGAGGCCGTCGCGCCAGGCGGCGAAGCGGCCGCAGGGCTCCGCGTAGAGCTCGGCGGCCGCGCGGCCGGTCCAGTCGCCCATCGCGCACTCGCGCCAGCGGGCGTCGGTGGCGGCGCCGGGGAACAGGAGCGCGCCGGTCTCGACGGCGCGGCGCAGGTCGGAGGTGACGGCCATCTCGGGCTCCAGCGCCCGCACGAGCGGCGCCGTGCGGCGCGCCTCCTCCTGGCCACGGGGATGGAGGGGCGGGTCGGCCTGGCCCTGGACCCGCCCGAGGGCGTTCCACTCGGATTCGCCGTGGCGGACGAGGATCAGACGCACCCTCTCACCCTACGGGCCGATCGCGCCCCGGCCCGGCGTCGGGACGTGAGTCATCCGTCACCCGATGATCTCGACCAGCCGGAGGAACTCGCGCGGCCCCCTGACCGAGGCCTCCGAGACCTTGCCGATTCCCCTGACGCGGTACTCCGCACCGACGACAGCGCGCTCGGGATCGGTCGTCTCCCTCGTGCGCAGCGCGTGGCGGGGTGCCGAGGGACACGGTGACCCGCGAGGACCGGCGAAGAACGGAGTACGTGTCCTCGGCGTGGCCGATGAACCGCACGGTCGGGTGCGCCGCAGTCGGTGATCGGCGAGGCGCGGACCGAGTCGGGTCGGGTGCTCAGGCCCCCTTCGATGCCCTCGTGTCCCACTGTAGTCTGGCCCCGTGATCGACGTATGCGTCTCCGGCGCCGCCGGGAGAATGGGTCAGGCCGTGGTCGGCGCGGTGGGCCGCGAGAGCGACATGCGCGTCGTCATGTCGGTCGATCCCGTACTCGGCGGCGTGCCGGCTGCCCATCCGGACCTCGACGCGGCGCTCGCGGCCGGGACGCCCGACGTCATGATCGACTTCACGATCCCTGCGACCGTCTTCGCAAACGCCCGCCGGGCGCTGGCGGCGGGGGTGCACGTGGTGATCGGGACCACGGGGCTGTCCGACGACCAGGTCGCCGAGCTGCGTGCGCTGGCCGATGGCGGACCGGCCAACGCGCTCATCGCTCCCAACTTCGCCGTTGGGGCGGTCCTCCTGATGCGGTTCGCCGCCGAGGCCTCGCGTCACATGGAGAAGGCCGAGATCATCGAGCTCCACCACGACAAGAAGCTCGACGCCCCCTCGGGTACCGCGTTGCGGACCGCGGGCCTGATGGAGGGTGATCCGGTCATCCACTCGGTGCGGTTGCCGGGGCTGGTCGCCCACCAGGAGGTCATCCTCGGCGGACACGACGAGACCCTCACCATCCGCCACGACTCGCTCTCGCGCGAGAGCTTCATGCCCGGCGTCGTGCTGGCGGTGCGGGCCGTCGGCGATCGCCCCGGCCTGACGATGGGGCTCGAGCCCGTGCTGTTCGGAGACTGATGGCCCGCCCGCCGGCCACCCGCCGGATCCGCAAGCTCCTCGTGGCCAATCGGAGCGAGATCGCGATCCGGGTGTTCCGCGCGGCCACCGAGCTCGGACTGCGCACGGTCGCGATCTACTCGCTCGAGGATCGCTTCGCACTGCACCGCTTCAAGGCCGACGAGGCCTACCAGGTGGGTCGGGGCTCCGAGCCGGTGCGCGCCTACCTCGACATCGACGACATCATGCGGGTCGCGAACGACGCCGGCGTCAACGCGATCCATCCCGGGTACGGCTTTCTCGCCGAGAACCCCGACCTCGCGCTGGCCTGCTCGCGGGAGAACATCCTCTGGATCGGCCCGCCTCGGGAGGTGATGGAGCGCCTCGGCAACAAGGTGGAGGCGCGCGCCCTCGCCGAGCGGGCCGGAGTGCCCGTGATGCCGGCGACCGCCGCCCTGCCGGAGGATCCGGTGGCGGTGCGGCGTCTGGCCGAGCAGGTGGGCTTCCCGTTGATGGTCAAGGCCAGCTGGGGCGGCGGCGGGCGCGGCATGCGCATGGTTCACGACCCGGCCGCCCTCGACGAGTCGGTCGAGGCGGCGCGGCGGGAGGCCCGGGCGGCCTTCGGCAACGGGGAGGTCTTCATCGAGCGCCTCGTCGAGCGCGCATGGCACATCGAGGTGCAGATCCTCGCCGACGAGCAGGGCGGCGTGGTGCACCTGTACGAGCGCGATTGCACGGTGCAGCGGCGCCATCAGAAGGTGGTGGAGATCGCCCCCTCGCCCCGACTCGACGGGGCGGTGCGCGACGAGATCTGCGCGGCGGCCGTGCGACTCATGGCCGAGGCCCGCTACCGCTGCGCCGGGACCGTGGAGTTCCTGGTGGACGCCGATTCGGGCCAGTACTTCTTCATCGAGGTCAACCCGCGCGTGCAGGTGGAGCACACCGTCACCGAGGTCGTGACCGGCATCGATATCGTGAAGGCGCAGATCCGGATCTCCCAGGGTGCGGCCATCGGCACCGCCGCGAGCGGCGTGCCGCTCCAGGAGGACATCCGCCCGAGCGGCTCGGCCATGCAGTGCCGGATCACCACCGAGGACCCTGAGAACAGCTTCATCCCCGACTACGGGCGGATCACCGCCTACCGGGAGGCGACCGGGTTCGGCATCCGGCTCGACGGCGGCACCGCCTACTCGTCGGCGGTCATCACGCCGTTCTACGACTCGCTCCTCGAGAAGGTCACCGCGTGGGCGCCGACCCACGACGAGGCGACGCGGCGCATGGACCGGGCCCTGCGCGAGTTCCGCATCCGCGGCGTCACGACGAACCTCGCGTTCCTCGAGGCCCTGATCGCCCACCCGCAGTTCCGCGCCGGCGACTACACCACGCGCTTCATCGACGAGACCCCTGAGCTCTTCCGCTTCCGGCCCCGGCGCGACCGGGCCACACGACTGCTCGCCTTCGTCGGCGACGTGATCGTGAACGGCAACCCCGAGGTGGCCGGGCGGGTCGAGCCGGTGCACCTCCCGAGGCCCTACATCCCCGAGGTGTCCGCCCAGCCGGCCGAGCCGAAGGGGACCCGCGACCGGCTGCTCGAGCTGGGGCCCGACGGCTTCGCGCGGTGGATGCGCGATGAGCGGCGGCTGCTCATCACCGACACGACCTTCCGCGACGCCCACCAGTCGCTGCTCGCCACGCGCTTTCGTACCCACGACCTCGTCGCGCCCGCGGCGTACTACGCGCGCAATCTCGCGGCGCTCTTCTCGATCGAGGCGTGGGGAGGAGCCACGTTCGACGTCGCCATGCGATTCCTGAAGGAGGACCCCTGGGACCGGCTCTCCCAGCTGCGCGCAGCGGCGCCGAACATCCTGATCCAGATGCTGCTGCGCTCGTCCAACGCGGTCGGCTACACGAACTACCCCGACAACGTGGTGCGGTACTTCGTCGCCCAGGCGGCGGAGGGCGGCATCGACCTCTTCCGCGTCTTCGACAGCCTCAACTGGGTCGAGAACATGCGCGTCGCCATGGACGCGGTGCTCGAATCCGGTGCGCTGCTCGAGGCGAGCATCTGCTACACGGGCGATCTCACCGACGCGAACAGAACCAAGTACGACCTCGCCTACTACGTGGGGATGGCCAAGGAGCTGGAGGCGGCGGGAGCCCACATCCTGGGGATCAAGGACATGGCCGGGCTCTGCAAGCCGGCGGCGGCGCGGACGCTGGTCGGGGCGCTCCGCGACGAGGTGGGCATCCCGATCCACTTCCACACCCACGACACGAGCGGCATCGCGGGAGCGTCCGTGCTCGCCGCGTCCGATGCCGGTGTCGACGCCGTCGATCTGGCCATGGACCCCATGAGCGGCCTCACCTCCCAGCCCAACCTCGGGGCGGTGGTGGAGGCGCTGCGCGGCACCCCGCGCGACACCGAGCTGGGGCGCGAGTCGCTGGCCCTGGTGGCCGGATACTGGGAGGCCGTACGGGCGGCCTACGCGGGGTTCGAGAGCGACCAGCGGGCGGGCGCCTCGGAGGTCTACGAGCACGAGATGCCCGGCGGGCAGTACACCAACCTGCGCCAGCAGGCGCGGGCCCTCGGCATCGAGGCCCGCTGGCGGGAGGTCGCGCGGACCTACGCCGACGTCAACCGGATGTTCGGCGACATCGTCAAGGTCACACCCACCTCGAAGGTGGTGGGGGATCTGGCCGTCTTCATGGTGACGAACGATCTCACCGCCGAGCAGATCGTGGATCCCGAGAAGGACGTCGCGTTCCCCGATTCGGTGGTGGAGTACTTCCACGGCGATCTCGGTCAGCCCTATGGGGGCTTTCCCGAGGCTCTCCAGGCCAAGGTCCTGAAGGGCGGCGAGCCCCTCCGGGTCCGCCCCGGGGAGGTGCTCGATCCGATCGACCTGGAGGAGTCGCGCGCCGAGGCCGAGAAGCGGGTGAGGCGCCACATCTCCGACCGCGAGCTTGCGAGCTACCTGATGTATCCGAAGGTGTTCGTGGAGTACGCCGAGCACCACCGGTTGCATGGGGACGTGAGCGTGCTGCCGACTCCGGTCTTCTTCTACGGCCTGCGGCGCGGCGACGAGCTGTTCGTGGACATCGAACGGGGCAAGACGCTCGTGATCCGCTTCCTTGCGGTGGGCGAGCCCGACGCCGAGGGCAAGCGGACCATCTTCTTCGAGCTGAACGGGCAGCCGCGGGAGATCAAGGTGACCGACCGCTCGCTCGCTCCGACCGGGCCCGCCAGGCGCATGGCCGACGAGGGCGATCCCGCCCATGTCGCCGCGCCGATGCCGGGCTTGGTGGTCGCCGTCACCGCTCACGCAGGCGATCGGGTCCTCCGCGGCGACCGACTCCTGTCGATCGAGGCGATGAAGATGGAGACCGGCGTCTTCGCGGATCGGGACGGAGTGGTGGAGGAGGTTCTCGTCGCGGCCGGAGCGCAGGTCGAGACCAAGCAGCTGCTCATGGTCTTGGCGGACTGATGCCGCGTCCGCCGGGTGGTCGCGGCCACGAGGCGACCACCGTCGAAAGCCACGGCACTAGGATGCGCGTGGAACCAAACACCGGGGGGATTCGATGAGCGAGGGCTGGAGCAAGGTGGCCGGCGGCGACGTGGAGTTGCGCGAGCGGCGCGGCGGCGGCGCGGGGTCGCAGGACATCGCCGGGGCGCTTGGCGCGCAGGGCATGACCGTGAGGGTCTGGCGCTACGAGCCCGGCAACGAGATGGCCTACCACCGCCACAGCGAGCAGGAGGAGGTCTACCAGCTGATCTCCGGCGGCCCGCAGGAGGTCCTGGTCGAGGGCGAGGTCGTGTCCGTCGAGGACGGTGAGTGGCTGCGCTTCGACAAGGGCACCGCGCGCCGGATCCAGAACCACACGGATCGTCCCTCGATGTGGCTCACCATCGGAGCGCCCCCCGGTACCGGGATCACCGATGGCATCCGCATCGACCCCGCCACGGGCGAGGAGATCCCCCGGACGTGAACCGGGTCGGAGCGTAGGCGATGGGACCCAGGCTGGTCGGGCTTGCGGCCATCCTCGCGCGGCGCCAGGGAGCGGCCGCGGCGCAGGCGCTCATGCGCAAGGGGAGCGCCTGGATGGCCGATCCCGCCAACGACGCCGCGCGCCAGGCCCTGCTCGACCAACTCCGCGTCGGGGCGGGCCGGGCGGGCGGCACGGCCGCCCGCCTCGCCGCCCGCGTGTCGAAGGAGATCGAGAGGCGACGCGTCTCGGTCGGCTCGTGGGAGCGCGACCTGATGTCGCTGCGTTACGAGGTCGCCGACATGGCTCCGGGGCCGGTCCGCGATGCGGCACTCGATGCCTACGCCGCCCAGGCATCGGCCGCGGTGCACCTGGTGGGCGGGGCCAAGGCGCGCGACGAGGTGCTGCGCGCCCTCGGCGCAGAGGAGAGGATGCTCGCCACGGAGCGTCTCGGGGTCGACGAGCGACGGCGGGCGATCGACGCGGTCGTGGCGGCGCGGGCGGCCTGCACAGCCCGCTGAGCGAGGCCGAGCGCTCCGGCAGGGGTCAGGCTTTCGCGCGGGGATGCCGATGAAGATGGCGTCCCGCAGTACCAGTGCCCACCGTCGCCGCGGCCTCCCCCCGCATGCCGGGACGCGGCCGGCTTCCGACCGCCGCCGGAGGTTCCATGTCGCCACGCCGCTCCCTCGCCGCACTCGCCGCTCTCTCGATCCTGATCGGGGTGGTGGCCTCCGACGCGGGCGCGGCGCCGCGGTCCAAGCGGGCGGTGATCACCTCGCCCAAGCTCGCCAAGCAGCTCAAGGTGCTGCCCAAGCAGGCCAAGCGGCTCACGACGCAGGTGCGCGCCTTCTCGGTCCAGATGGCGGCGCTCGAGGGACGGGTGGATGCGCTCGAGGCCCGCTTCAGCAAGGCCGTCGGGGCGGGTGGCGTCGGTCCGGCCGGTCCTGCCGGCGCCGCGGGCCCCACGGGGGCCGTCGGTCCATCGGGGCCCCAGGGTCCACTCGGACCCAAGGGCAACACCGGGGACACCGGGCCACAGGGCGCCGCCGGCCCGCGTGGGCTGACCTGGATGGGCGCGTGGTCGAGCGGCACGACCTACGCGAAGGACGCGGCCGTCCAGTACAACGGATCCTCGTACGTCGCCAGCTCCATCGCGGGCGCCGGTCTCGTGCCCGGGGTGGCCCCCGTCTGGGAGCTCCTCGCACAGAAGGGCGCGAGCGGGGGCGGAGGAGGAGGCGGCACGATCACCGGATTCACGGTCGAGCTGCTCGACCAGACCGTCGCGGCGACCGCCGACCAGAACGTCACCGTGGGCAAGACCTGCTCCAACGGAGGCATCGCGACCGGCGGCACGTCGAGCCTGGTCAACAGCACCGACGGCACGATCATCGGGGGCCAGGTCGGAGCGGATCTCGATGGCACCCCGCGCACCTGGTACGTGGTCTTCCACTCGAACTACACCAAGAACGTCCCGGTGAAGATCTGGGTCGTCTGCGCGACGTGAGGTGGGTGACGCGCCCTGAGGGCCCACTTTCGGGGCCCTCAGGGCGGCAAATCGCCCTGGCCGGGCGATTTGCATCCGCGGCTCCGGCCTGGCGGCCGGGGCGCGCCGCGGGTGCTGACGATCGCGCGCGGGTGACGAGGGTCTGGTCGGCTCGGGCCTTCGGCCCTCGCGCCGCGGTTCCTGACGGTCGCGCTCTCGGGACGAGACCCTGGTCGGGGCTCGGGCCTATCGGCCCGTCGCGGTTTCGCCGTTCCTGGTTCTCCCTCAGGCGGGCGGCCACGAGGTGTTCGATCAGCTGCGCGTCGGGGGGCGTGTCCACGGCGAAGTGAAGGGTCGCCCCGGAGCCCTTCAGCTCGGGATGGCGCTCGAGGTGGTGCTCATGACGTGCAGTGAGAGGTGGCGCCGGCTTCCGAGAACCCCCGCCCTGTGCACGAGCTCCCGGAGGCGCTGGAGTGCCGCGCGCGGCGACTCGGGGAGCGCGCCCAGGTAGTCGTCCACCGCGTGCGGGTCGTCGGTTCGCCCCATCGAGCCGCCTCCTCGACCGCCCCGCTCGTTGGTACCGGGTCCGCCCCTCCGGCGACGCTCCACGCGCGTGGCCCCGGAGTGAGAGGGGCGTCCGGGGGCCTCTCTATACTTACCGGGTGTTCGGAACGATCCTCACGGCCATGGCCACGCCGTTCGACGTCGACCTGAGGGTGGATGAGGCGGCGACCGTCACCCTCGCGAACCACCTCGTGGAGCATGGCTCCGACGGGCTGGTGATGGCCGGGACCACCGGCGAGGCGTCGACGCTCACCGACGACGAGAAGGTGGCGCTCTATCGCCTCGCGGTGCGCGAAGTGGGCGGGCGCGCCAGCGTGGTGGCCGGCACCGGGAGCAACGACACCGCGCATTCGGTCCATCTCACGCGGCTGGCGGCCGAGGTCGGCGTGGATGCCGTGCTGGTGGTGACCCCGTACTACAACCGCCCGCCCCGGGCCGGGATCGTGGGTCACGTCGCGGCGATCGCGGAGGTCGGCCTGCCGGTGATCCTCTACAACATCCCGGGCCGGTCGGGCGTCAACATGGAGCCCGACCTCATCGCGGAGCTCGCCGAGATGCCGAACGTGGTCGGTCTCAAGCAGGCCAATCCCGAACTCGAGCAGTGCCGCGAGGTCGCGCGGACAACCGATCTCACCATCTGGGCCGGGAACGACGACATGCTCTTCCCGGTCCTCGAGATGGGCGGGGCCGGGGTGATCTCCGTCGCCTCCCACCTGGTCGGCGAGGAGATGGCGGCGATCGCCGCCGTGGCGCGACGCGGTGACCTCGACGAGGCGCGCCGCCGCGACAGCGCGCTCGCCGACCTCTGCGCCGCCCTCTTCGTCACCACCAGCCCGATCCTCATCAAGGCCGCCCTCGAGATGACGGGTCTCATCCCGTCCGGGCGCCTCAGGCTTCCCCTGGTCGACGCGACGCCGGTCCAGCGCGACATCCTGCGCAGCGCGCTCGAGCGCCAGGGCATTCTCAGCCGGGCCTAGAGCCCGCGCTCGCCACAACACAGGAGATTCATATGGCAGCCACCGCCAGCGTGCGGGTCATCCCGCTCGGCGGAGCCGGCGAGATCGGCAAGAACATGTACGTCGTGGAGAGCGGGGACCGCATGGTCCTCATCGACTGCGGCATCACGTTCCCGAAGAACGACCAGATGGGCGTCGACATCGTCCTGCCGGACTTCGGCTACGTCGTCGACCGGCGCGACAACCTCGAGGCGCTGATCCTCACCCACGGGCACGAGGACCACATCGGAGCGGTGCCGTTTCTCATCCGCGCCGTCGGCCGGATCGCGATCTACGGACGCCGGTTCACGCTCGGTCTGCTGCGCGCGAAGCTGGAGGAGCACAGGCTGCTCGACCAGGCCGAGCTGATCGAGGTCGCCTACGGCACCCCGGTCCAGGTCGGACCGTTCTCGACCGAGTTCGTGCCGCTGACCCATTCCACGCCCGACTGCTCGGCGGTGGCGCTGTCGACACCGGCGGGAACCATCGTGCACACCGGGGACTTCGGTATCGAGTTCGCCCCGGTCGGCGGCCGGCGCAGCGACCTCGCGGCCCTGGCGCGCCTCGGCGAGCGCGGCGTACAGCTGCTGCTCGCCGACTCGACCAACGCGGAAGAGGGCCCGATGTCCTCGCCGTTGCCGACCCGCGACGTCCAGAGCGAGCTCGCCCGCATCTTCGCCCTCGCCCGCGGACGCGTGCTGGTCACGACCTTCTCGTCCCACATCCACCGCGTGCAGCAGGTCCTCGACGCCGCCTATGCCGACGGGCGCGTCGTCGCCCTCGTGGGACGCTCGTTGATGCGCAACGTGAGCATGGCGAGCGGCCTCATCGACCCGGACACCGGCGAGACCTACCTCTCGCCGCCGCCCGGGACCCTCGTCAAGCTGCGCGAGCTGGAGAGCCGCCCCCGGGACGAGCAGGTGCTCATCTGCACCGGCAGCCAGGGGGAGCCGATGGCCGCGCTCAGCCGGATCGCCCGCGGGGAGCACAACCAGGTGAAGATCGCGCCCGGTGACACCGTGCTCTACTCATCGAGCACGGTGCCCGGCAACGAGCTGGCGGTCAACGAGATCGTCAACCGCCTCGTTCGCGCGGACGCCGACTTCATCACCGAGCGCACCAACCCGAAGGTGCACGTCTCGGGCCACGGCAGCGCCAGCGACCTCCTGCTGATGCTCGAGCTGATCCGTCCGAGGTTCTTCGCGCCGATCCACGGCGAGGCCCGCCACCAGCGGGCCCACGCGCAGCTGGCGACTGCGGTCGGGATCGGGGCCGAACGAATCACCGTCCTCGACAACGGCGACGTCCTCGAGTTGACCGCCGACTCGGCCGGGGTCACCGACCGGGTGCACGCCGGCCTGAGCTACGTGGACCAAGCCGGGGGTGGCGACATCACCGAGAGCGTCCTGCGCGACCGCAGGCACCTCGCTGACGACGGGCTCATCCTGGTGGTCGCACGCGTCGATGCCTCGACCGGGCAACCGATGGGGGAGATCGAGATCGTCACCCGCGGCTTCGGCTCGGCAGCCGACGAGGACCTCATCGAGGAGACCCGCGCCGCGGTCGAGAGCAGCCTCACGACCTCGGCCGAGCAACGCGTCACGGAGATGGGCGTGCTGCAGCACCAGCTGCACGACGCGGTGGCCGCCCTCGTGCGCAAGCGGACCCAGCAGCGCCCGATGGTCGTCCCGGTGATCCTCGAAATCTGAGGGGAACCGGTCGGGCCCGGCCGCGGCCGGGCCCGACCGGGCTGTCAGCCGCGGTCGCGCACCCGCACCACGAACCTGAGCCCCGACCAGGTCGCATCGATGGCGCAGACCTTGTTGTCGACGAGTCCTGTGGCGAGGCCCACCTCGCGCACCACCGCATCGGTGAGGTCGGTTGCGACGCCCGCAGAGCGCTTGGGCCAGGCGATCCAGAGGCCCGCGTCGGGGCGCATCGCGCGGAGAACGGCGGGCAACCGGCGCCGCAGGTCGGAGAGGCGATCGACGAAGAGGACGATGACATCGAGCTCGGGGGCCAGCCGAGAGAGAACGGTGACGCCCTCGGGCAGGTCGGGGAGCGTCGCCCGGGCGCACGACGGCGATCCCACCAAGGCGACCCGGGCGCCCGAGCGGACGCCGAGCTTGCGGGGGAGAGGGGTGCCGGAGTAGCCCGCTCCGGCACCCTGCCCGCCCACGGCTAGATCTCCCGGGCGATGCGCTCCCACTTGCCGCTCACGTCGGCCCAGTCGATGTTGGCGATGAAGGCCTCGATGTACTTGGGGCGCGCCGTGGAGAAGTCGCGGATGTAGGAGTGCTCGTAGACGTCGAGCGCGAGGATCGGTGTGGCGTTCCACACCGGGAACGTGTCCTGGGCGTCACCGATGTAGAGATCGAGCCGCGACCAGTCCCAGTCCCATGCCAGCCAGGCCCAGCCGCGAGCGGCCATGCCGGCGGCGCGGAGCTCGGCGAGGAAGGCGTCGTGGCCGCCCAGGTCGCGCTCGATCCGGCCCGCGAGGGCGTCGGAGGGCGAGGAGCCGGCCCCGCCGAGGTTCTCGAAGTAGACCTCGTGGTTCTTGATGCCGCCGATGGCGAAGGTGATCGCCGAGCGGTAGGCACGGTAGTCGGAGAAGATCTGGTTCGCCGCCGAGCGGTCGGCGCCGGCCATCTTCTCGGTGATCTCGTTGTACTTCTTCACGTAGCCCTCGTAGAGCGCCCAGTGGGCCTCCACCGACTCGGCGGATATCCCGTCGAGCTTCAGGATCTTGTCGGGCTTGGCGATGGCGCTGACCTGATGCGGCGGCACGTGTGGCTCCTCGTCGAAGAACAGGGGGGTGGTGACCGTCGAAGCCTAGCCCGGCAGGAACGGGCACGCCCATGGCCAATCCCTACCCGCAGGCTGTCGCTTCTAACGTCGCCCCCCTTGGGAGGTACGAGATCAGCACACGCGTACAGGCAGCACGTCGGCGTCCGCTGGGACGCACCCGTCGGCGGGGTCCGAAGGTTGACCCCCAGGCCCGCGAGCTGGCCGGGCTCGGGCTCGTAGCCGTCGGCATCTTCCTGGGCGTGTCGCTCTTCCTCGGCGTGGGAGGCCCGATGGGGGGCTGGCTCGAGGACGGCCTGCGCCTCGGTGTGGGGCGAGGCGTGGCGCTGGCGCCCGCGGTTCTCATCGCGATGGGGGTCGCGCTGATGCTCGACCACCCCCTGCTCGCCGCCCGACCGATGCGGATGGGCCTCGCGGTTGGTTCGGGAGCGGTGCTCATCGCCCTCGCTGGTGGCGGCCTCGGCCTCGGCGCCTCCGGCCGTGAGGCCTGGTTCGACGAGGGTCTGCGCGAGCGGGGCGGCTACCTCGGCGAGATCGGCTACTGGGCCACCAGCAACACGATCGGCGGGTTCGGCACCGCCCTCCTCGTGGTCGTGGCCGCCGTGGCCGCCGCCGTGCTCATCTCCGGTGCGTCCCTCGGACTCGCGCTCCGTCGTGGGGGCGAGGGGGCGGCCGTCGCCTCGCGCAGCGTGGGTAGGGGCGTCGCAACCGCATCCGTCTCGGCGATTCGAGGCACTCAGCGCCTGCGGGAGCGGATCGACGCGATCGAGCCACCGACCCTCATCGGCCGCCGACGCTCCCGCGCGGCGGAATCCCACTCCCTGGTGGACGGCGCCGACACCTTCCCCGATCTCTTCGACGGGCCCTCCGTGATGCCCCGCTCGCCCGCGCTCGGGAAGATCCACGGCGCACCCGAGCCCGGCGCCCCGTCCTCCGAGGTGGCGCCAGGCGCCCGATCCACGGGCGCGCCCCGCTCCGAGCAGCTCGGCCTCGTCGAGGAGGCACCCGACCTCCAGCCCGTGTTCGCCCCGGCCGCCCCGACCCGAGGCCGCGGCGGCGCGTACCGGCGCCCGTCGGCGAGCCTTCTGCGTCGCTCGAGCGGCCCGACGAGTCAGCCCGAGGAGCTGATCCGGCGCACCAGTCGCATCCTGGAGGAGACCCTCGGCCACTTCGGGATCGAGGCGACGGTCTCCGACACGGTCGGGGGGCCGCGCGTCACCCGCTACGAGCTCCAGCTGGCGCCCGGAACGAAGGTCGGGCGGATCAGCGCCCTGCGCGACGATCTCGCCTACGCGCTGGCCTCCCGCGAGGAGCTGCGCATCATCGCGCCGATCCCCGGCAAGCAGGCTGTCGGCGTGGAGGTCCCCAACCCGGAGGCCGCCCTCGTCACGCTCGGCGACATCACCCGGGAGTTCCCGGACCACGCCGGCCCCCTGATGGCCTGGCTGGGCCTCGATCTCGGTGGCAAGCCGGTCTACATCGATCTGGCGAAGATGCCCCACCTCCTCATCGCGGGCTCGACCGGCACGGGAAAGAGCGTCTGCCTCAACGCGCTCCTGGCGTCGGTCCTGCTGCGCTCCACGCCCGAGGACCTGCGCATGATCCTCATCGATCCGAAGAAGGTCGAGCTCAACCACTACGAGAGCATCCCTCACCTGCTCACTCCGGTCGTCACCAACATGAAGGATGCCGCGGCCGTGCTCGCCAACATCGTGCGCGAGATGGAGAGCCGCTACGAGTTGATGGGCATGAAGAGGGCACGCAATCTGCGCGACTGGAACGAGGCGCGGGCGGCCGCGGGCGAGCCGCCGATGCCCACCATCATGGTTCTCATCGACGAGCTCGCGGACCTCATGATGGTCTCACCGGCGGAGGTCGAGGACTCGATCATCCGGCTGGCCCAGAAGAGCCGTGCGGTCGGGATCCATCTCGTGCTCGCCACCCAGCGACCCTCCGCGGATGTCATCACCGGCATGATCAAGGCCAACGTGCCCTCGCGCATCGCCTTCGCGGTCTCCTCCCAGGTCGACTCGCGCGTGGTGCTCGACGCCGGAGGCGCCGAGTCCCTGCTCGGTCACGGCGACATGCTCTTCCGGCCGGTCGGGACCTCGCGCCTGCAGCGCCTGCAGGGCGCGTACGTGAGCGAGGAGGAGATCCTCGCGATCACCGACCACTGGCGCGCCCAGGGCAAGCCCGAGATGCGCAAGGAGCTGATGGAGCGGCCCGAACCCGTCGAGGAACCGGACGACGCCGAGGTCGACGACATGGTGGAGCGGGCCGTCGAGATGGTCGTCGAGCAGGGCACCGCCTCCGTCTCGCTCCTGCAGCGCAGATTGGGGGTCGGATACGCGCGGGCCGGGCGGCTGGTGGACACGATGGAGCGCATGGGCGTCGTATCGGGGCACGATGGCTCGAAGCCCCGCGCCGTGCTCATCGGAACGGGCGATCTCGACCGCGTCCTGCGCCGCGCGCCGGCGGGTGAAGGGCCGGACGAGGGGGAGGACCAGTTGGACGCTGGGGGGATGCTGAGCTAGGGTTGCGCCGCGAGCGGGAGGATCTCCGCTCGCCCGCAACCCATGTTCGAAATCGGAAACACACTTCGTGAGGCACGCCTGCGCCGAGGCCTGGACATCCTCGGATGCGAAGCCGATACCAAGATCAGGGCGAAGTATCTGAGGGCGATGGAGGAGGAGCAGTTCGACCTCATGCCCTCGCCGACCTACGTCCGCGGCTTCCTGCGTACCTACGCGGAGTACCTCGACCTCGACGGTCGCCTGGTGCTCGACGAGTACGAATCGCGATTCGGCGACTACGCCCTGGCGCAGGACGTGCCGACCGCGCGCCCCCCGATCCGCCGTCGCGCCGCGGACCCGCCGGGCGCGCTGCGCCCCCGGCGTCGACGACGCACGGAGGCGCAACTCCTCTGGCTCGCCATCGGCGGGGTGATGTCGGTCGCCCTGCTCATCTGGCTCGGGGTGGGGGAGAAGGACCCGCCGCCCGCGCTCCCGAGCGGAGCCACTGCGACCGCAGGCGGTGTGGCAGATCCGACCCTCAGCGAGCCCGACACGGCTTCGACCGAGGCCCCCGTGCCCACGAAGAAGACCTCGATCGTGCTCGAGGGCGTCGGTACGTACGGGTGCTACGTCGAGGTGCGCGCCAAGAACGCCAAGGGCCGGCTCGTGGTGCAGAGGACCCTCACCCCGGGGGTCTCCGTGACGTTCAAGGTGCGGACCGGGATCTGGGTACGGGCGACGAACCCCGCCGAGCTGAAGGTGACGATCGGCGGCAAGAGGGCGTCGCTCGACAGCTCTTCCAGCGGCACCTGGGTCATCTCGACCACAGGGGTGAAGAGCGCCACCTGACCCCGGAGGGCGCGGGCCGCGGGCGGCTATCCTCATCACGGGCGATGAGATCCTGCGGGGGCGGATCCAGGAGAGGAACGCCGGGATCCTCGCGCGATCGCTGGACGGGTACGGGATCGTGGTGGGCGGTGTCGAGATGGTGGGCGACGGCCTCGCGGCGATCGGCGTCGCCCTGGCGCGCCTCATCGCCGATGGTTACGACCTGATCTGCGTATCAGGAGGCCTCGGACCGACTCATGACGATCTGACCATGCAGGCCGTGGCCGATGCCAGCGGCAGGCCCCTCGCCGTGGATCCGCGTGCGCTCGAGATGGTCCGGGCGCGCAGCGTCGGCCTTCCGGGCGATGCCGCGACCCTCAGAGAGGTCGCGGAGAAGCAGGCGGCCCTCCCGGGCGGGGCGGTGGTGCTGCCGCCCCCCGGAACGGCGCCCGGCTGCATCGTCCGCGTGGGCGCGACGACGATCGTCGTGCTCCCCGGTCCCCCGTGGGAGCTGCGGGCGATGTGGGAGGCCGCGCTCGACGAGCCCGACATCGCCGGCGTGCTCGCGCGAGCCCCCCGGGTTGACGAGCGGATCCTGCGTATCCACGGTGTACCCGAGTCGGGTCTGGTGGCCGCCGTGTCCGGGCTCGACGGCGAGGCATGGTCGCGCCTGACGGTGGGCATCTGCGCCCGCGATGGGGAGCTGGAGGTCACCGTGCGCTCCGATCCCCGGGATGCCTGGGCCGCAGAGGCCTTCGAGGCGCGGGTCGCCGAGAGGCTCGGCGACGCCCTCTTCAGTCGCGACGGATCCACGATCGACGACGCGGTCGCATCGGCTCTGACCCTCGCCGGCCAGACCCTCGCGGTCGCCGAGTCGTGCACGGGCGGGGGCCTCGGGGCCCGCCTCACCGCCCGCGCCGGGTCCTCGGGGTACATGCTCGGCGGGGTGATCTCCTATTCGGACGCGGTGAAGGTGGCGATACTCGGGGTCGACGCCGAGGTGGTCCGCCGCCACGGTGCGGTGTCGTCCGAGTGCGCGACGCAGATGGCGCTCGGGGTGCGCGAGCGTCTCGGCAGCGACTGGGCGCTCGCGATCACCGGGATCGCCGGGCCGGGGGGCGGCAGCGTGGAGAAGCCGGTCGGACTGGTGCACATCGCGCTCGCGGGCCCGACGGGGCTCCGCCATGTCGAGCACCGCCGGGCCGGGGATCGCGAGGCGATCCGCGATCGCGCGGTCGCCGGCGCGCTCCATCTGCTCCGCCGCGGCCTGGCCGAGGGGCCCGGGGTGTGACCGACCGGGTGCGGGGATCGGCACCATGTGGACGCGAAGGCGGCGAACGCGTGTTCGATATCAGCCGACCTGCGCACTATGCTCTTCATCAGTCGCCGAGAGGGTCGTCCCACAGAGGGGCTCCATCGCGGTAGTCATCGAACACACCCTCAGAGGGAGGCCCTCCGTGGAGAAGCACGAGGCGCTCGGCTCGGCCGTTGCGCAGATCGAGCGGCAGTTCGGCAAGGGCGCCATCATGAGGATGGGGGACACTCCGATGACGGAGATGTCCTCGGTCCCGACCGGCTCGCTCGCACTCGACATCGCCCTGGGCATCGGCGGCATCCCGCGCGGCCGGATCGTCGAGATCTACGGGCCGGAGAGCTCCGGTAAGACCACGATGGTCTACCACCTGATCGCGCAGGCCCAGAAGCGCGGCGGGCTGTGCGCCTTCATCGACGCCGAGCATGCGATGGACCCCGCGTACGCCAAGAACATCGGTGTCAACGTCGACGAGTTGCTGCTCTCCCAGCCGGACCACGGAGAGCAGGCGCTCGAGATCACCGACCTCCTGGTCCGCTCGGCCGCCCTCGACGTGATCGCCATCGATTCCGTCGCCGCGTTGGTGCCGAAGGCGGAGATCGAGGGCGAAATGGGTGACACCCACGTCGGGCTGCAGGCCCGCCTCATGTCGCAGGCGCTGCGCAAGCTCGCAGGGAACCTCCACCGGGCGAACACGATCTGCATCTTCACCAACCAGCTGCGGGAGAAGATCGGGGTCATGTTCGGCTCGCCCGAGACGACCCCCGGCGGTCGAGCGCTGAAGTTCTACTCGTCGGTGCGCCTGGACATCCGCCGTATCGAGACCCTCAAGGAGGGAACCGACGCCGTCGGCAACCGTGCCCGGGTGAAGGTCGTCAAGAACAAGGTCGCCCCGCCGTTCCGACAGGCGGAGTTCGACATCATCTACGGCGAGGGGATCTCCCACGAGGGCAACCTCCTCGACCTCGGGGTCGAGCGAGGAATGGTCCAGAAGAGCGGGGCGTACTTCTCCTTCGGCGACGAGCGCCTCGGTCAGGGGCGCCACGCCGCGCGCGCCTTCCTCAAGGAGCACACCGACCTCGCCGCTCAGCTCGAGGCCCGGATCCGCGAGGATGCGGGCGTGCCCAACCCGAACCTCCTGCCTTTCGACCCGGTCACGGGTGAGGTCATCGAGCCGGAGAAGGAGCCGAAGGCCGGGAAGGCGGCTGGTGCGAAGAAGGCCGATCCCGTCCTGGCGGCGGTCAAGGGCTGACCCTGGCGGGCGGCTCGTCGGCCGGCCGCGCCGTCCCGGGGTTCATCCCCGGACGCGGCGAGCACGGCCGGCGAGCCGTCAACAGGTGCATCATCGGCGGGTCACCCGCACCGGGATGGCGATGGTGCCGGTGTCGGTGGTGACCCGGAAGGTGTACGGGCGGGCCCTGGGCGCGCGGAAGCTGAACAGCACTCCCCCCGGGCCGCCCGCCTTCACCTGGCGGCGCACGACCCGGTACCGGCCGTCCGGCCGCTTGAACTGGAGGCGGCCGGTCAGCACACGCCGCTCGCCGGCGACGCGCACGGCCATGCGCATCTTCTTGCCCTGGCGTGCCCGGCCGATCTTGCGCAGCTTGCTCAGCGGGTTGACCGCGTTGGCGACGGTCGCGCCGACCTGGACCGAGATGCTGAACGAGGCCTCTGCGCTGTTGCCCGCCCGGTCGTACACCGTGGCGCTTCCGTCGTAGGTGCCCGGGTCGGGGTAGGTGTGGCTCACCTTCGGCCCGGTTGCGGTGCTGCCGTCGCCGAACACCCATGTGGTGGCGGCCGGATCGAGGCCCGCGAGCGCGTCGGAGCTCATGCCGAGGGCGAACGACACCGGCGCGCCCGGCGGCACGGAGGTGTCGCTGATCCCCGGCTCCGCGGTCGGCGCGGTGCGGTCGAGCACGATCGTGTCGGTGCGGGTGCTCGACTGGTTTCCGGCGTCGCCGAAGAGCACGCCGAAGGGCCCGGTCCAGGGCTTATGGGAACTGTCGCTGAAGCGCACCGCCACCTTGCGCTCGCCGTCCGGGCCGTCGGCCAGGGTGAACGGCTTCAGTGGCGCGTACGGCACGGCGCACCCCGAGGTGTCCGTGAGGACGTCGCACGCGAAGGCACCGGGGCTCGCCGCGCCGGTGTAGTCCTTCACGTGCACGCCGTCGATGCCCGATCCGGGGTAGCCGTTGGAGAGCGGGTCGCTGCCGTTCAGGTGGAGGGCCACCTCACGGGTGTTGGTGAATGCGGCGCCCCCGGCGATGGTCATGGTGCCCACCGGATTGGTCGCATCCAGGCGGGTGATGGTGGCGGGCCCGTACCCGCTGAAGCTCACTGCGCCGACCCACGCGAGGCAGGCCGGCAGGCCTCCCGGCAGCGCGAAGACCGTGGTACAGGCGCGCTCGCTGGCACCGACCTTGATCGAATACTCGTGGCCGTTGATCAGGGGGAGCATCCTCGTACGGGTTCCCGCAGGCTGGGTGCTCGTCGTGCCGCCGCCGGTGCTCAGATCGTCCACCCTCACGTGGTACGTGCGGTCCGAGCTGAGCGAACTGAAGGTCGAGGCTTCCCAGCCCACGGTGGGTGAGCTGCCCTGCGTGAAGGTGGACACGGGGTAGATCTCGGGGGCGCTCGGCACGGCGGCCGCCAGGCCGGAGCCCAGGGTGCCGAGGGCGGCGGCGCTGATGGCCAGGCTGCGGGCGGAGCGGGTGAGCGGGTGGCGGGGCGTCAAGGCATCCTCCGGCGGTCGAGGGGTTTGGTGACTCGCCCCTCCAACCCCGTGACGCCGCCGCTCTGACGGTTCCTTTGTAAGGGAGATGTAAAGAGAGCGTCGCCCCGCCGCCAGTTGGTCGCCGTCGCCGGGGGGCCCGCCCAGACGGCCGTCGCGGCGGATGGATCCGAAGCGGGCCTGGTCGCCGCGCATGTCCACCTCCCGCACCACGCCCCTGACGAACTGGGCCCGCGGACCGGGCTCCATCTCCTCGAGCTGACGCACCTGCCCCGGGGACTCCTCCACCCCACGGGGCATCGGTGAGCGCCCGCAGAGGATCGTCGATCAGGGCTTCGCGAAAGGCGGGAGCGGCGATCGCCCTCACCCAGAGAGGCACCGGTGTCTCTGGAGGGGCACGACCCCATGCTCCACGAGGATCTCCCCGCGCGCCATAGCGCGGTCATGCCCGCTTGCCAGAGCGCCGCGTCTCGGCGAGGCTGTGGCGTCGGGGACGCGGCCGGCGATGATTCCCGGCCGGGCCGGCGGTCCTTCTGTCACCAAGGGGGCGGAGCCCCCGCACCGTCGGGAGATCTCTCAGCGAGGAGCGGGCATGGGACGTGTGGTCGTGACGGAGTTCGTCTCGCTCGACGGCGTCATGGAGGCCCCGGGCGGCGAGCCCGGGTACGCCCACACCGGCTGGGTGGCCCGGGTCCCCGACGGCGGCCAGTTCGCCTACAAACTGCAGGAGGTGCTCGATGCCGAGGTGCAGCTGCTCGGGCGCGTGACGTACGAGAGCTTTGCGGGAGCCTGGCCCGAGAGGGAGGACGAAGCGGGGTTCGCGGACAAGATGAACGCGATGCCCAAGTACGTGGTGTCCTCGACGCTCGAGGCCCTGGAGTGGAGCAACTCGCACCTGCTGAAGGGCGAGGTCGTCGAGGCGGTAAAGGGCCTGAAGGACCGGGTCGACGGGGTCATCCTGACCTTCGGCAGCCGGACGCTCGCACAGGCGCTCCTCAAGCGTGGCCTGGTGGACGAGCTACGAATGATGGTCTTCCCGGTGGTGCTGGGATCTGGCGCGCGGCTACTTCCCGACTCGCCCGACCGGATGGAGCTCGAACTCGTCGAGACCCGGTCGTGGGACTCGGGCGTGGTCCTGGTCGTCTACCACCCGGCGGCCGGCGGGAGTTAGCCCTGGCCACCCGCCGGCGCGTCAGGCGATGGGGGTCCGCCGATGCGCCCGTCCCTGCCGATCGCGCCGAAACGGGCCGCGCCGCCGCGCATGTGCACCTCTCGGACGACGCCGCGGACGAACACGGCCCGCTCGTCGGCGTCCATCTTCTCCAGTTGGCGCACCTGGTCGGCGGATGCCTCGACACCGCGCTCGGTGGCGAGCGCCCGCAGGGGATCGTCGATCAGGGCCTCGCGGAAGTGCGGATCGGCGACGGCGCGGACCCAGATCGGGACGAGGGGGTCGGACGGAGGCATCAGGACGCGATCGCCGGCCGGGCCGCCACGGTCAGCGAGGCCTCGGCGGGCAAGCGGATGCCGTCCACGTCGGGCTGGGCGAGGGCGACGACGTGTTCGCGGAGCGCCTCGCGCACCTCGGTCCGGGCGCTGTCGTCGAGTCGGCTGCGGTAGAGGCCTGCGAGTGGTCCACCGTGGATGGCGGCATCGATCGCGTCGTCCACCGCATCGAAGGACATGGTGGTCTGGAGGGTCATCTGCTCGACGAGGTCGAGGCCCGCCTCGTCGACCATCCGCGGCATCACGCCGGGCAGGCCGTAGAAGAACATCATCGGGCAGACCGCCGAGAAGTACTCGGCCCGCGACTCGATCAGCTCTATCACGGGTACCCACCAGACCTTCGCGGCGCGCCCCCAGACAACTTGGAGCATCCGCCCGCCGGGGCGCAGGGTCCGGGCGGCCGAATGGACGGCCGCGGCCGCGTCGTAGCAGTACATGAGGCCGAAGCTGCAGCTGAGGACGTCGGCGGACTCGGGCGGCAGGGACAGCCGCTCGGCGTCGTCGACCGCGAACGTGACGTCGTTGCGGCCGGCGAAGCTCTCGGAGGCGCGCGCGACCATCGCAGGCGCGAAATCGACGCCGAGGGCGCGTCCGCCGCCGAGGCGCTCGGCGAGGGCGACGGTCGTATTCCCGGGCCCGCAGGCGACGTCGACGCCGCTGTCGCCGGCCGCGGGCGCCAGGAGATCCAGGCCGCGGGCGGTGAGGTGCGCGGTGCGATCCGCCCACATGCCCCCGTACACCTCGGCGACCCGCCCCCAGGCGTTGCGCAGTCCGTCCTTCTCGGCAGGTTCGTGCGCCACTGCGGTCCCTCCCTCAGGGAGGTCAGACTACGACGACTCGCCTCGGGCGCGCCAGCGGTGGCCACGATCGCCTGCCCGGGCAGTCGGGGCGGTCTCGACTCACGTTTCCAGGCGCTGCCACCTCACCTCGTTCGGCTGCCAGATGAGCGATCAGGACTGCTCGCCACCTTCTGATCAGGGCACTAGCGGCTCAACGCACCCCGCCGGGTGAAGCGCCTGCCGTCCGCTCTGATCACGATCCGGTAGCGGCCCCTCTTGAGCCGCTTGCTCTTGAGGACCACCTTGACGGGCCCGGGCGCCCTGAGGCGCACCCGCTTGACCGCCTTGGGGCGCTTGGCCCGGCCCTGGAAGAGCTGAACCCGGCCGCGCACCGCCGCGGTGGCGCCGATCAGGACGACGACCCCCCGTCGCCGGGCGAGCCTGGCCGAGAGCCGACGGGGAAGGATCGTGGTGAGCCGCAGGCGCGCAGTGGCGCGACCGCTGCCCGCGGCGGTTCCCGACGGGGCGGGTGGCGCCGCGGTCACCCTGAGCGTGCCGATTGATTCGCGGATCTGACCGTTCAGGACGGCGCTCAGGGTGACGTCGTAGGTGCCCGGGCGTGCGTCGGCCGGGACGCCGATCCCCACGCGCGCCACCGTGGTGCCGACGCCCTGGAACGGGACGAAGGTGGCGGGGGTCACGGCGAACAGCGCGCCCGGGAGGGTGGAGGACGCCCACATGCGGAAGGTGGCCCCGGGGGCCGGGGCGCCCACGTACCTCAGCGTGAAGGGCATGCTCGCCAGGCCCCCCTGTGGCGCGCTCGCGCTCGCGCCGAAGAGGATCCCGAGGTCGCGCAGCGAGCTCTCGAGGCTGGAGCCCCCGGAGTCCTCGCAGATGTTCCACGCGTCGGTCGTCGGGCTCGGGTCGTCGTCGTGCAGCGCCCGAAGTGACGGTCCGCACGCGACCGGTCGGGTGGCGGGCGCGGTCGCGGTCACGGTGCGTGCGCCGACGACGTACCTCGTCGCGAAGGGTCCGGCATAGGGGCCGCCGTCCGTTCCGCGCTGCAGCTGGTAGAGCAGCCTCACGGAGAACGACTGCAGCGCGCTCGCGGTGTCGTAGTTGATCGTGTTCGAGATGAACCCGCGCCATGTGCTGCCGGATGGACCCGGGGAGAGCCGCTGGAGCTCATCGGCGTATGAGGGGCTCTCCGAGAGAGTGACCGACGAGTCCACCGCCGCGGGCAGCCGCGTGTCCTCAGGAACCAGCACCCCCACCAGGAGCTGCGCCCGCGATGTGCTCGCCGGCGCGTTGGAGAACCCGAGACCCCCTTCACAGCCGGCCGCACCGGAAGCACAGGCCGTGAACTCGATCGGCTTGTCGCCGATCACGTCGATCTGCGCGAGCGAACCGGTGGACTTGATGACCACGCACCCCGAGACGAGCGGCGCGAGGCCGGCCGCGGCGGCGAGGGCGACCCATCGGGCCCGTCGGCGGAGGACGGACCTCACTGCGCGCATTGCTCCGATTGCGGCGCCACGTCAACTCCGGTCGATGACGACCCCGACTCTCCCACGGCGGGCGCTCGCGTGTCACCCTCCAGGCGCGCGTCCGCGCTCCACTACTATCAGTCGGTGCGCTACCACCTGACCACGTTCGGCTGCCAGATGAACGACCACGACTCCGAGCGCATGAAGGGTCTGCTCGAGGGCCTCGGTTATGCGGAGGTCGGACGCCCGCGACGACGCGGATCTGATCCTCTTCAACACCTGCACCATCCGCGGCAGCGCCGACGAGCGTTTCCTCGGCAACCTCGGCGACGCGAAGCGCGTCAAGCGCGAGCGACCCGACGCCATCGTGGCGGTCGGCGGATGCTGGGCCCAGAGCCAGAAGGAGGACGTCTTCCGCGACTTCCCCTTCGTGGACATCGCGTTCGGGCCGGGAGAGGTGTCGCGGCTGGGCGAGCTGGTCGCCCGGGAGCGGATCGAGGCGGTGGGCGCCTTCAGCTTCGACGGCGCCTTCAGCGGGAGCCTTCCCTCCAAGCGCGAGCGCCCGTACCAGGCGTGGGTGCAGATCTCGGTGGGCTGCAACTGCGTCTGCGCCTACTGCATCGTGCCCGCGGTGCGCGGCCGCGAGCGCAGCCGCCCCCCGTCCGAGGTGGTGGGGGAGATCCGGGAGCTCGCCGCCGACGGGGTGGTCGAGGTGACCCTGCTGGGGCAGAACGTCAACTCCTATGGCCGCGACCTCCCGCGACAGGAGCGGGCGAGCTTCGCCGAGCTACTGCGGGCGGTTGCCGCCGTCGAGGGCATCGCGCGCGTCCGCTACACGAGCCCGCACCCCAAGGACATGAAGGCAGACGTGATCGCCGCCATGGCGGAGTGCCCGGAGGTCTGCGCCCACCTCCACCTGCCGGCGCAGTCGGGGAGCACGCGGATCCTCAAGGCCATGCGGCGCACGTACTCGAGAGAGCGTTATCTCGATCTGGTGACGCGATTGCGGGAGGCGATCCCGGATCTGTCGCTGACCACCGACCTCATCGTCGGGTTCCCCGGTGAGACCGAGAGGGACTTCGCCGAGTCCCTGAGCCTGGTCGAGGAGTGCGGCTACGACGGCGCTTATACCTTCCTCTACTCACCCCGGCCCGGGACCGAGGCCGCGGCCGCGTTGCCCGACGATGTCCCGCCGGAGGTCAAGCGCGAGCGCATCGGCCGCCTGGTCGAGGTCGTCCAGCGGGTGGCCGCCGGTCGTTCGGCGCGCTTCGTCGGGACCACTCGGCAGGTGCTCGTCGAGGGACCCTCGCGCACCGATCCCACACGGCTGCGAGGGCGCCTCAGCCAGAACATCGCCGTCAACTTCGCGGGCTCCGCCGAGCCCGGAACGTTCACGAACGTGCTCATCGAGAGGGCCAGCTCGACCTCCCTCTCGGGGCGGCAGGTCGGCTCACCGGTGCAGGCGGACCTCGTCCACTCCTGAGGTCCTGGCGCTTGCCGGGCCGACGGCCTGCGGCAAGAGCGCGCTCGCCCACGCCGCGGCGCGCGCGCTGGGAGGCGAGATCATCGTCGCCGATCCCTTCCAGCGCTATCGCGGCCTGGAGATCGCGGCCGACAGCCCGCAGCGTCGACGCCAGGCGCCAGATCGTCCACCACGGGGTCGGTGATCTCGGCCTCGACGAGCGCTCGAGCGCCGCCGCCTTCGCCGTGCTCGCCCACGGCGCCATCGACGACGCGCTCGCTCGCGGGCGCGTCCCGATCGTCGCCGGGGGCACGGGGCTCTATCTGCGTGCGGCGCTCGCGGACCTGGGCTTCCCCGCCGCCCCGGATCCGGCGCTGCGCGAGTGGGCCGAGAGGATGGTGAGCGCGCGATCCCGCAGGAGCCCTCCATGAGCTGCGCTCCCGCGATCCCCGAGCGGCCGAGCGCGTCGATGCGTCCAACCCGCGTCGGTTGGCGCGCGCGCTCGAGATCGCCGCCGATCCATCGCCGCGGCCCACCGGGGACGCGCTCTGGAGCACCGCCGTCCGCCGCCCGACGCTCCTGGTGGGGCTGATGCGCTCGCGCGAGGAGGCTCGACCGCCGGATCGCCGCACGCGTGCGGCGCGAGCTCGACGAGGGCCTGCGACGCGAGCTGGAGACCGCTCTCGACACCGCCGGCGTCTCGCGCGAGGCGCTCCAGGTGATCGGTGCCCGCGAGGTGGCCGCCATCCGCTCGGGCGCCCTCGATCCCGAGGATCTCGCCGACCGCATCGGCGGTCGCACCCGCCGCCTGGCACGCCGGCAGCTCACGTGGCTGCGCAAGACCCCTGGGGTCGTGCCCCTCGAGCTGGGGGATGGTCCGGCCGAGATGGCCCTGCCGCGGCTGCTCGCGCTCTGGCGGGGGGCCGATGCCGATCCGGTAGCCTCCGGTGGATGAAGTTCGCCAAGTGGCACGGGCTCGGCAATCACCACCTCGTCGTCGAGCACGCGGAGTGGCCGCTGGCCATCACCTCCGATCGCGCCCGCCGCATACTCGACCCGCACGTCGGTGTCGGTGGCGACGGGATCCTCGAGGTTTCGAACGAGGGCGACGGCACCCCCCGGATGACGGTCTGGAACCAGGACGGGAGCCAGGCGGAGAACTGCGGCAACGGCATCCGCATCGTGGCGCGGTACCTGGAGCGCGCCGGACGTCTGCCTGCCGACGGCCGCATCCTGACCGGAGGAGGTCCCGTCGCGGTCGGGGTCCTCGAGGACGGCCGCGTCGAGGTGGCGATGGGGCGAGCGCTCTTTCCCTCGGGCGAGGGCCGCCAGGATCTCGCTGTCGAGGGCCGGGCGCTGGCGCTCGCCGAGGTGTCGATGGGCAATCCGCACGCCGTCATCGAGCACCCGGCGCCCGATGAGGTGGTGCGCGAACTCGGTCCCGTCATCGAGGTCGATCGGCGCTTCCCCGGGCGCACCAATGTCGAGTTCGTCCGCACGGACGGCCCGTCGGAGCTGACCATGCGGGTATGGGAGCGCGGCGTGGGGGAGACGCTCGCCTGCGGCACCGGGGCATGCGCGGCGGCGGTCGCAGGCGTGCGGCTCGCCGGCCTCGTCAGCCCCGTGACGGTGCACTTGTTGGGCGGCGACCTTGTGATCGCCGTCGATGACGACCTGGAGGTGACGATGACCGGTCCGGCAGAGGAGATCTACCGGGGCGAGCTGTCCCCCGACCTGGCGCGCGCGCTGGAGGAGCTCTGATGGCCGACCGACCCATCGGCGCCGCACGCCTGCGCCTCCTGCCGCCGTATCTGTTCGCCCAGATCGAGCAGAAGATCGCCGCCAAGCGCGCGGAGGGCGTCGACATCATCTCGCTCGGCATCGGCGATCCCGATACGCCCACCCCCGGCTTCATCGTCGACACGATGCGCGACCAGGTCGCGCGCCCGGACACGCACCAGTACCCGTCCAATCGCGGGCGCGAGAGCTTTCGCGATGCGCTGGCGGGCTTCTACGCCGACCGCTTCTCGGTGGCGCTCGACCCGGCCACGCAGATCATCCCGGCGATGGGGGCCAAGGAGGCGGTGGCCAACGTCAATCTCGCGCTGCTCGACCCGGGAGACGTGGCCCTTGCCAGCGATCCGGGGTATCCGGTCTACACCACCGGGCCCCTCCTGGCGGGCGCCGAGCCGGTGCCCATGCCGCTCCTGCCCGAGCTGGGGTTCCAGCCCGACCTCGCCGCCATCCCGGCCGCGGTCCTGAAGCGGGCACGGGTGATGTTCATCAACTACCCCAACAACCCCACCGGAGGGGTCGTGGAGGGCGATTTCTTCGCGCGGGTCGTGGAGTTCGCCCGCCGCAACGAGATCATCGTCGTGCACGACAACGCGTACTCGGAGATCACCTACGACGGGTACCGCGCGCCCTCCTTCCTCGAGACGCCGGGGGCGATGGATGTCGGCATCGAGATCTTCTCGCTCTCCAAGACCTACAACATGACCGGGTGGCGGGCGGGGGCGGTCGTCGGCAACGCCGACGTGGTGGCCGCCTACTGGCAGTTGAAGACCAACATCGACAGCGGCATGTTCGAGGCCCTGCAGGAGGCCGCGGCGGCGGCACTGCGCTCCGACCAGTCGTCGGTGGTCGAGATGTGCGCCGTCTATCAGCGTCGGCGCGACGTGCTGGTGGGGGCCCTTCAGCGCATCGGTCTGCGCGTGGACCCGCCCAAGGGCGCGATCTACGTCTGGGCGCGCGTGCCGGATGGCGAGACGTCGGCGAGCTTCACCGAGAAGGTGCTCGAGGAGGCAGCCGTCGTGATCTCGCCGGGCGCGGCCTACGGACCGAGCGGCGAGGGCTTCGTGCGGATGAGCCTGACGGTCCCCGACGACCGCCTCAACGAGGCGGCCGAGCGGATCGCCGGGTTGGTCGGGAAGTAGCGATGGCGGACGAGGCGCCGGATCTGCCGGTCCGGCGCCTCGATCCGAGGGCGGTCGTACCGCGCCGCTCTCATCCGGGTGATGCAGGCCTCGATCTCGTGGCGATCGAGGCCTGCGAACTGCTGCCGGGAGAGGGGGCGGCGATCTCCACGGGGCTCGCCATCGCCATCCCGGTGGGCCACGCCGGTCTCGTCGTTCCGCGCTCCGGCCTCGCTCGTCGTCATGGGGTGACGGTCGCGAATGCCCCCGGGTTGATCGACGCCGGCTATCGGGGCGAACTGATGGTGCTGTTGGTCAATCTCGGTGCGCAGACGCATGCGATCTCCCCGGGGGACCGGATCGCCCAGCTGGTAGTGGTTCCGGTCGCTCTGCCGGCCCCGTGCGAGACCGACGATCTGCCCTCCTCCGACGGTCGCAACCTGGGGGGCTTCGGCTCCACGGGCGCCTGAGAGACCCTCAGTGGAGCGTCAGATCGTCTTGGGCAGATAGGTCGCGTAGGCCCCGAGGCCGAGGACGAGGATGAGGCCGAGGTAGGTCCCGAGGATCAGGCTCCGATTCCTCGGCGAGACGGTGTGGAAGCGCAGGGACGAGGGGTCCTTCGCGCGCCATGCCCTGATGCGTCCGTAGACCTCGGAGCCGCCGAGGATCAGTACGAGGATCAGGATCGGGCTGAACCAGACGACCATCAGTAGCGCGAGGGCGACCAGACCGAGGACCCACACCCACGGTGAGAGCGCCGCCATCGCGCGACCGCCGTCGAGGGGCAGCACCGGGAGCAGGTTGAAGAGGTTGAGAACGAAGCCCACGAAGGCGAGCGCCTGGAACAGTTCCTCACCGGTCGCGGCCCACAGCGCGAGAGGAGCGAGGATGCCGAGCGATCCGAGCACCGGGCCGGCGAGGCCCACGCGCGCCTCGGCCGCGGCGTCGTCCGGCATGCGCTTCATGGCGACGAGGGCCCCGAGGAAGGGGATGAAGTAGGGAGCGCTCGCCGGGATGCCCTCGCGTCGCAGCTGGATGACGTGCCCCATCTCGTGGACGAACAAGAGGGCGACGAAGCCCAGGGCGAACTTCCACCCCCAGATCAGCGCGTAGGCACCGATCGACACCAGGGCAGAGAGGCCGGCGCCGACGAACTTGACCTTCGTGGCCGCAAGAGCGAGCCACTTGAGCTTGGTCGCCAGGAGCCCGAGCACCACGAGCGGCCCGACCCAGCGCCGCCAGTTGCGCGTCCGTCCCTCGGCCTCGAGGTCGCGTGGTTCCAGGCCGTACGGGTCGCGTTGGGAGATCTCGGTCACTCATGGACGGTAGCGCGTCGGGGGCATCGGCATCAGAGTGCCGCCACCCGTGCCGCGGAGCCGCGCGTGCGCGCCAGGGAGCTCTCGCGCAGGGCCTCGCACACGGTGAGGGCCACCTTGTAGCCGGCATCCGACTCGGCTCCGGTGAGCAGCATCGTGCCGCCGGGGCGCCCGGAGAGGGTGCGCACCAGCCGGCGCGGGCGCTCGGAGATGATCATCATCGGGCGCTCGTCGGCGTGGAGGGCCTCGGCCATCTCGCGCCACTCCGACTCCTGCCCGCGAAGGTCGAGCATCACCACGTCGCCGCTGGCGGGCGGGGTGCGGTGCGGGCCCGCCTCTGCGGCCATGACCACGTAGCCCAGGCGGGTGAGGGTCTTCTCGAGGGCGCCGCGCGCGGCACCGTCGGGTCCAAGGACAAGGATCTGCATCGGCTGCATCTGTCGTTTCCCATCTCGCGAAAGGTTCTGCGCAGGCGGCCCATGGGGGCCGTGCGCGGGACGCGATATCCCCGGATCCGCCCCTCATGAGGGCGCACCACTCCAGGGAGCGGGTCGACTAGCCGGGTCGGCGTACCGCCAGGCGGTGGCCGCTGGACGCACCGAGCAGCCCGCTCGCCACGACCCGCTCCGAAAGACCGGGGCGCGGGGCGGCGGCGACCAGGAGGATCAGGCCGATCACGATGAACAGCACCAGCGTCGATGCCGGGGCCCCGGAGCCACCCGGAAGGGCGTAGCTGGCCAGCACCGCCAGCAGGCTCGACCCCGAGGGCGCCACGTTCAGAGGAGCGGCGCTGGTGGCCTCGATGAGGGAGACGGTGGGGGGCTCGACCGAGACGGCTGGGCCCGCGACGGCCGGCGCGGCCGATCCGATGGGGCCGGTCGAATCGAACCCGATGTCCGCCTGAGCGCCGCGGCCGCCGACGAAGGGCGATTCGAGAGAGGGTGCCTGAGGGCCCTCGATCAAGACGGCCGGTGGGGCGTTCGGCACTCCGAGGGCGGCGGCCACTCCGGGCGTGGGCGGGATCAGCGCGGGCAGCATGGGCGCCACCGGGCTGGGGGTCTCGGAGGCGGCCGGCGGCGGCGGGAGGCGGATCGGTGCCGCGGGAGGCGGCGGCGCGGTCACCAGCTCGGGACTGTCCGGCCGGAGCTCTGCCAGCGCGGGGACGGCGGCCGGGCGCGGGGCCGGGGGGGCGACGGCCGTCGCGGGCGGCGGGCTGGGGAGCCCGACCGCGGGATCCACCGGCTCGACGACGGCCACGGGCTCGGCGGGCGCCTGAGCCGCCGCGAGCGTCTCCTGGACGACGGCGGCTTCGGCCGGCGGGGCGGCGGCCACGGGGGACTCACCGGCCGGCGCCGGCGTCTCCTCGGCGGGGGGCGAGGGGGACGCCTCGAGCGGGGCGGTCTCGGGAACGGCGACGGTCTGCCCCACGTCGGCGATCGCCAGGGCGGGCAGCGCGAGCGCGAGCAGCGCGACGACGATGAGGGCCCGCAGCCATGCCGCGGTCCCGCTCGCCATCCTCTGCAATGCCGTTGTCATCGCGCGGTCACCATATCTCGCGAGTGCCTCCTCGGACAGACCCGCGCAACATACACCTAGGGGCTTACGAAAACCCCCCTCGCACGGATGGAATCCTGCGCTCATCTGCGCGACCGCGGGACGCGGCGCGCAGCGCGGCCGACCGCCGCGGCATGGGCGGCATGCTCGAGCGCATCGTCGAGGGGGGCGAGCGCCACCGGCGAGCCGGTACGGTGCTCCAGCGCCCACCCGATCAGGGTGTCCGCCAGCCAGGGGTTCTTGGGGAGCAGCGGGCCGTGGAGGTAGGTGCCGATCACCCGCCCGGTGACGGCTCCCTCGAGGCCGTCCTCTCCGTTGTTGCCGTGCCCGTGAAGCACCCGTCCGAGCGGGCGGCAGCCGGGGCCGAGGCGGGTTCGACCGGCGTGATTCTCGAAGCCCACCACGCTCCGCGTCTCGCCGTCGAGCTCGGCCTCGATCACGAGGTTGCCGATCAGCCGTGTCGGCCCGGCGATCGTGTCGAGGTCGAGGACGCCGACCCCCGGCATCCGCGATCCATCGGTGCCGGTGTATCCGTGGCCGGCGAGCTGGAAACCCCCGCAGACGCAGAGCCCCGCCGCACCGCCGGCGACCGCGGCGCGCAACGCCTGCGCCTTGGTCCGGTCGAGATCCTCGGCGACCACCGCTTGGTCGCGGTCCTGCCCCCCTCCGAGGTAGAAGAGGTCGTGTTCCCCCGGGACGAACTCGTCGCCGATCCCGATCTCGGCGACCTCGAGGGAGAGCCCCCGCCAGGCCAGGCGGCGTTCGAGGACGGCGATGTTGCCGCGGTCCGCGTAGATGTTCATCTCGCCGGGGTAGAGGTGGGCCAGGCGGAGCGAGAGATGGGTCATCTGATCCGCCGACAGCGATGGATCTGACGCTCGGACGCCGGCCCGATCGGAGAGCCGTCGAAGCCGCCGGTCACGGAGATCGACTCCATTCCCGCGGCGTCGACGAGCTCCGTGAGCTCGTCGGGGTGGAAGAGGTGCACCCGGTGCCGGCGGAGGGTCTCGCGGGGGTCCATACCGGGGCGCTCGAGCACGACGCGCAGCGTGAACTCCAGCGTCTGGGTGTCGGGCTCCCAACTTTCGTACCAGGCGGAGTGGATGGTCGTGGCGCCCGTGACCGGATCACGGTGGCGCCCACCCGCGCGCTCGGTGCCCATCGAGCGTGTGATCTCGTCGGCATCGGGAAGCGCCACGTCGAAGATCAGCTCGCCATCCCGCTCCAGGTGCTCCCGGATGCCATGCAGGCACGCGACCCGGTCTTCCGCCTCAGTGAGGACCTGAAGGGTGTTCATCGCAACCAGCACGAACGGAAAGCGCCGTCCCAGCTCGAGCGATCGAAGGTCGCCCTGGACCGCCGTCACCCGATTCCGGACCGGAGAGCCCTCGTCGCGGAGGCGGCGTTCGATCTCCTCGAGCATGTCCGGCGAGCGGTCGAGCGCCCAGACCTCGTGCCCCGCCCGGGCGAGGTCGAGGGAGACCCTTCCCGCGGCCGCCCCCAGGTCGAGCACGGGCGATCCCAGCCGGGCGGCGGCGGAACGCCAGAAGGGGAGGTCCTCGGTGTAGTGGGCGTGCTCCGCCATGAAGGCGCGGGACTCGTCATCGCTCACGCCAGAAGGCCTCCGCGACACCGCGCCGTACAAGGGTCTCGCGAAGGCCGAGCATCGCGGTGTAGGTCGGCAGGATGTACAGCGTGCCGCCGCCCGGTGTCGCCGACAGCGCCCGCTCGAGAGCCTCCTCGGGCTCGGCGATCACGGACATGCGCCCGGCGGGATGACCCTCGTAGCGCATGCGCAGGGCGAGGTCGTAGGCCCGGTCCCCGGTCAGCGTGAGGCTCGCGGCTCGCTCCAGCAGGGGCCCGTAATCGACGTCCCAGATCCACGAGATGTCGTGGCCATCGGCCGTGCGGTCGTTGAGGGCGATCAGCAGATGCAGTGGATCGGGATCGAGGAGCACGGTGCGCACCGTCTCGTTGGCGCCCGTCGGGTTCTTGGCGAGGAGCAGGACGAGCTCGCGCCCCTCCAATCGCACCCGCTCGCCCCGGCCGAAGGCGGCCGGGCTCGATGCGAGGCCGCGCGCGATGGCCCCGGGCCCGATGCCCATGGCCAGAGCCGCCGCCACGGCTGCGGTCGCGTTGTAGGCGTTGTGCAGTCCCGGGAGCGGCAGCTCGGCGTCGATCGGACCCTCGGGCGTCTCGATGCGGACCGCGATTCCGTGGGCGCCGCGAAGCGTCACCCGGGTGGCGCGCACGTCGGGGGCCACCCGCTCCATGCCGCACCCCTCGCAGCTCCAATGGCCGAGGTGGCCGAGCGTCACCACGCTGTAGGTGAGCGGGTGCGCGCACGAGCGGCACCGTGTCGAGTCGGCGGCGTGGGGAAGGCGGGAGAGCGCCACGGACGGGTCGTCGATGCCGAAGGTCATCACCCCGAGTCGGCCGGCTCCCAGGGCGGAGATGGCGGGATCGTCGGCATTGAGAACGGGAGTGGCCGAGGGCGGCAGCCCGGCCACCATGCGGGCCCAGAGCGATGCGAGGTGCTCCAGCTCGCCGTACCGGTCGAGCTGGTCGCGGAAGAGGTTCATCAGCACCAGGACCCGGGGGTGCATCTGGCGAGCCACCTCGAGCAGGGCCGCCTCGTCGACCTCGAACAGCCCGGCCTCAGGGGGCGGGCGGCGCCCTTGCGCGTCCAGCAGGGCGGTCGCGACACCCGAGACGAGATTCGCCCCGGAGGTGTTCGCCACCACCTCCCAGCCCGCCTCACGCGCGCACGAGGCGACCAGCCGCGAGGTGGTGGTCTTGCCGTTGGTGGCCGAGATCACCGTGACCCCTCGAGGGAGTGCGCCGCCCAGCTCGGAGAGCGCCTGCGGGCGCACGCGCAGTAGGAGCTTGCCCGGCAGGCTGGTGCCACCACCGCGTCCGAGTCGTCGCGAGAGCCGTCCGGCGGCGCGCGCGAGTGTCAGGGACGGTGCGGTCACCCCCGGATCGTAGCGGCGCCCTCCACGGGCCCGGCCGGGTCGCAGCCGCCGTCGGTCCGGCCCACCAGCACGTGGGACATGCTCACCCGGAAGAGGCCGTGGTCGACGACCCCTGCCAGGGAGCGGGCCCGCTCGGCCACCACCGACCAGTCCGAGCCGGCCGGGATCCTCAAGTCGATGATCGCCAGCCCGTCGTCGCTCAGTCCCGTACGACGGGACGGGGAGAGATCTGAGAGCCCCGCGGCAACGCGGGCGGCTCCGAAGGGGACGACGGCGATCGGCAGGGATCCCCACTCGTCGAGGCTCCCGACCATCTTCGGCGCGTCGACCAGGACGAGGAACGTGGCGGCGGCGTCGGCCACGATCCGCTCGCGCACCAGCGCCCCACCCGCCCCCTTGATCACCAGCCCGTCCGGCGCGACGGCGTCGGCCCCGTCGAAGGCGAGATCGAGTGGGGCCCTCAGGCGGCCCAGGGGTATTCCGAGCTCGCGTGCCAGGGCCGCGCTCGCCCGTGAGGTCGGGACCCCGGTGCAGCGCAGGCCGCCCGTGACCCGCGCACCGAGGGCGCGGATCCCCGCCGCCGCCGCGCGGCCCGTCCCGAGACCGACGCGCATCCCATCCTCGACCCGCGCCGCGGCGCTCCGGCCCGCGGCGTCCCACGCCCGCTGTCGCTCATCGCTCACGCTCCAAGGCTATGCGACGATCGCCTCGTGCAGGAGGTCGCCCCCGACATCCGGATCATCGACACCCGCCTCGCGGGGCTTGCCGGCGTGAGCGCCGCCTACCTCGTCATGGCACCCGAGGTGGCGATCGTCGACCCCGGAGCGCGCACGTCCGCGGACACCGTGCGCGCGGCGCTCGCGGCGGCGGGGGTCGGTCCGGATGATCTGCGCTGGATCGTCCTCACGCACGTGCATCTGGACCATTGCGGCAGCGCGGGGATCCTCGCGGCGGCCTTCCCTCGAGCGCGCGTCGTGGTCCACCGCCGTGGCGCCCGCCATCTCGTTGCGCCGGGGCGGCTGGTGGCCGGGTCCGCAGCGGTCTACGGCGCGCGCTGGTCGCTCTATGGCGGCCTCGATCCCGTGGGGGCGGACAGGATCGCGGTCGTCGACGACGGCGACCGCGTCGACCTCTCCGGGGGGTTGCGGCTGGTCATGATCGAGACCCTGGGGCACGCCCGCCACCACATGTCCGTCCTCGAGGAGCGGACGGGCACGATCCTGGCCGGCGACGCGCTGGGCGTCCGCTTCGCCGGTGGCGGGCTCTACCCGGCGCTGCCCCCGCCCGATGTCGACCTCGACGCGGCCGACGCGAGCCTCACCCGGCTCGCCGACCTGGCGCCCGCGTGCCTCTGCCTGTCGCACTATGGGGCCGTCGACGACCCGGAGGGGGCGATCGCCCTCGCCCGCCGTCAGCTCGCCCGCCTGCGCGAAGCCGCGCGCAGCGTGGTCGATTGCGCCGACATCGGCGCGGCCATCGAAGCGCGCCTTCCCCTCGAGGAGACGGTCGGATCCGCCCCCGCGCTCGCGTTGTGGCGCAGGCTGGGATGGGCCGAGGCGAACGTGGCCGGGGTTGCGGGATGGGTCGAGGCCGGCGCGCGATGATGCACGCGGGGATCCCGCCATTGGTTACTGTCGGATCCACATGAAGACCGTTCGTACCGAGATCGTGGTCATCGGGGTCCGTGAGGGCAGCGCGCAGGCGCTGCTCCTGCGCCTGCCGGGCAGCGTCTGGGCGCTCCCCGGCGTGGACGTACCTCCGGGAGCGACCCTCGAGGCGGCCGCCGCCGGCGCGCTGGCGGAGCAGACCGGCATCCGCGAGGCCCGGCTCGAGCAGCTCTACAGCTTCGACCGGAATGGGGGGGAGGGGGTCTGCGTGGCCCACCTCTGCCTCGTGGCCTCGGAGCGACACGTGCTGACGCCCGGGCCGGGGATCGTCGAGGTGCGGTGGTTCCCGATGGACGACCCACCCGCCCTCGACGCCGACGCCGTCGCCGTCCTGCGGTACGGGCGCTCCCGGGTGCGCGCCAAAGCCGCCTACGCGCCCATCACGCTCCAGCTCCTTCCCGAGACCTTCACGCTGGGTGAGCTCCAGACGGTGTACGAGGCGGTGCTGGGCCACGAGCTCGATACGCGCAATTTCCGCCGCGACGTGCTGCGGGCCGGGGTCGTCGAGGCCACGGGCTCATCCCGCGCCGAGGGGCCGGGTCGCCCGGCCGGGCTGTACCGATCCGGGGAGGGGGGCTTCCAGGTGCTCGCCCGCGAGCGCCGTATCGCTCGCGCGATCGCCGAGACCCCGGAGCGCCAGAGCGGCCCAGGGGGGGCGTCTCACCGATGACGTTCGGCCCCCTCGGAGGGGCCGAGGGTACGGGCGAATCGGGTCCGAACGCCATGGTAGCCTTGGGGCCGTTCGTCGACGGCTGGAAAGGACGCTATGGCGCACAACGGCGCAGGTCACCAGGATCTCCCGGCTACGTGGCCCTTCCGGGCGGCCGCCACGATCCTCGTCTTCGCGATGGTCTGGTTCACGGCGGGCTTTGCGATCAAGGACACGGGCGAGACCCTTGCGAACCACCTGCCCGTCTTCTGGCTCATGGTGCTCGCCTCGGTCGTCCTGATCGCGGGTGGCGCGGCGTTCAACATCTCTCGCGAGAGGCGCCGCAAGCGGACCGTCTGATCTCCGGGCCGTCCGCCGATCGGGTCGCCGCCCGGCTGGCCGGCCTCGTGGACTGGCTCGACGACGGGCCGTGGAGCGCGGAGCTCCGAGAGCTCTCGCGGTCTCCTGTCGGCGTCGAGAGAGCCGAGGGGGCGCCCACCTACGGAGAGCTCGCCAGGGTCGGAACGGCCCTGGTGGATCAGCTCTCACGGCAGGGGCGCTGGGATGCGGCCGCATCCCAGGCGCGCCACCTGAAGGGCTATTTCGCCCTGACCGGCCTGGGGCTCGGGCCGATCGCGGAGCAGACCTTCGACGGGCTCCTGGCCGCAGCCCTGGCGCGCGATGCCGACGAGCTCGTCGACTTCGTGGAGCTGGTGGCCGAGATGTTCCCGTGACCGGGACGCCCCCGCCGAGCCGGCAGGGCCGACTCCTGGTCGCGGCCCCGGGTCTCGAGGATCCGAACTTCCGTCGGGCGGTCCTGCTCATGCTGGAGCACTCTCCCGAGGGGGCCCTCGGCCTGGTCCTCAACCGGCCCACGCCGCTGGTATCGCGCGAGGCCCTTCCCGCAGGTCTCGCCGACCTCATGCCCATGGAGGAGCGTGTGTTCCAAGGGGGGCCGGTCCAGCCGGAGGCGGTCATCCTGCTGGCCGACTTCGAGGACGCATCGCGGGCCGCGACGATCGCCTTCGGCAGCGTCGGCGTCGTCAACCCCGACGCCGGGAGCACCGCCCACGGGGCCGTCCGCGCCATCAGGGCCTTCGGGGGCTACTCCGGCTGGGGTGCCGGGCAGCTCGAGGAGGAACTTGAGGAGGATGCCTGGGTCGATGCGCCGGCCGACGCCGAGGATGTGTTCACTCAGGACCATCGTGGCCTTTGGGGCCGGGTGCTCGAGCGCAAGGGCGGCTCGTGGCGGCTCATCGCTCGGATGCCCGACGATCCGAGCGTCAACTGACGCCGGAGGCCGGATCCGATTCTCGGGCGGATCCGGCCTCCGGAGCACCGCCTATCCCAGGCGGCCCGAGTCCGGGAGGGCGCCGAGCTTCTGCAGCGACTGGCTCTCCACCTGGCGGATCCGTTCACGGGTGACGTTGAACATCCGCCCCAGCTCGTCGAGCGTGCGCGGCTTCTCCCCCCGGAGCCCGTAGCGCAACTCGAGCACGCGCCGCTCCCGGTAGCTCAGCTGGTCGAGGAGGTCGCGCAGCGCCTGCTCCCGGAGGCTCGTCTCGGCCGAGGCCTCGGGCGCGATGCTGTTCTCGTCGGCCAGGAAGCGACCGAGCTCGGACTCCTCCTCCTCGCCGACCGGCTTCTCGAGTGAAACGGTGGGCTGGGCGCTGCGGAGGATCTCCTCGACCTCCCCCGGCGGAAGCCCGGCGGCCTCTCCGATCTCCTCGACGGTCGGCTCGCGACCGAGCTGCCCGATCAGGACCCGCTCGGCCCGGCTGATCTGGTTGAGCTTCTCCACGACGTGAACCGGTATGCGGATCGTGCGGCCCTTGTCGGCGAGGGCCCGGGTGACCGCCTGGCGGATCCACCAGGTGGCGTACGTCGAGAACTTGAAGCCCCGGCGCCAGTCGAACTTCTCCACGGCACGCACGAGGCCGAGCGTGCCCTCCTGGATCAGATCGAGGAAGGGGAGGCCCCGGCCGCGGTAGCCCTTGGCGATGGAGACCACGAGGCGCAGGTTGGCCTCGACCATCTGCTGCTTGGCGGCCTGGTCGCCGAGCTCGATGCGTTTCGCGAGACGGACCTCGTCGGCCGCGGTGAGGAGCGGAACGCGACCGATGTCCTTCAGGAAGAGCTGGAGCGAGTCGGTTGTGGCCTCGACGGCGGTCGTCGCGGCACGCCGCGGGCGCTCGCTCTCCTCGGCCAGCTGGGCCGCCCGCGCGATCGCCTCGGTCTGCTCGATGAGCTCGACCCCGGCCTCTTCGAGGTGCTGGTAGATGGCCTCGACGGCGTCGGCGTCCAGCCCGAGGCCGTCGATGACCTCGGCGACCTCCTCCATGCCGAGGAAGCCCATCTCGCCCCCACGGACGATCAGCTCACGGAGCTCCCCGTCACGCGTCAACGCGGTCACCTGCTGGGTCGTCATCCGCCTCCCGTCGCCCGTGGTCTGATCGAACCTGCCCGCCCGTACCGCTCAGCCGTCAGTCGGACGCCGGACGCCCGGCCGACGTCGCGGCATGACAGCGAGCCGACTCCGGAGTCGAGGGCCGCAGAGGGCCGCCGCCGGGACGAACGTCGCGGACGCCGCGAGCCGACCCGCATCTCGACCGTCATCGGCCAGCCCGAGACTATGTTCCGAGGCGCCCGCGCCGTCAAGTGCCAGATGCCCTTGGCATCGGGTCAACGGTACCCGCACACCGGCCATGGGGCCGGTCCGCGACTGGCGTAGAGGAGCGCCGCGATCCGGTCCTGCTCCGCCTCGGGGGCCGCTGCGGGATCGCCACTGCCTCCGAGGGACTCCCACGTGGGGACGTCGAACTGGTACTTGCCGCGATACTGGCCGCTCGTGGACACGGCCCGCGGGTTCCCGCCGGACTCGCACTGGGCGATGCGCTGGAGGGCGGAGGAGACGTCTCCCGAGGGCCCCGGCGGCGCGGGGGTCGATTCTTGCGCCGGAGGCTCCGCCGCGGCGGGCGCGGGGTCGGCGCGCCGCAGCAGATCGCGCTCCACAACGGCAGCGGCCGCCGTGGCACGCGCGGCCGCTGCTCGGTCCCTGCGCCCCTGGGCCACGAGCCCGCCGAGCGCCACCTGGGCCTCGTCGAGCACTCCGCGACGGCTCGTCAGCAGGCTCCGCAGCTCGGTCAGCCGCCTGCCCGAGTCGGCGACGCTGGCCTCGACGGCCGCCCGATCGTCCAGGAGTGCGGTCTTGAGCCGGCTGAGGCGCTTTCGGGTGGCGGCGATCTGGTCGACGATGTGACGATCCTGCGCGCCCACCGCCTCGAGCGCCGACTGCGTGTCGGCCGCGGCGGCGAGACCCCCTGACGACAGGACGATCTCCACGAGCGACGGAGGCTCGCGCCGGTAGAGGCCTACGATGCGCTCGGAGAGGCGCGCGAGCGCGACGGAGCGGGCGGCGCGCGCCTCGGTCAGCCCACGGGTGGTGTCCGCGATGCGGGCTCGCAGCCGGTCGGCGCGCCCGAGTGCCGCGGCGTGGGCGTCGGCCGCCGCCGTCGCGTCCGTGTCGATGCGTTGGATCTCGGCCTCGAGGACGCGGATCTGGCCGCGCTTTCCGTCGATCACATCCGTCGCCGGCGCCGCCCGCAGGGTCATCGCCGCCACCGAGCCCATGGCGGCAGCCACGCATGCCACCACGAGGGCTGCGCGCATAACCAGCCGGGGCCGCAGGCTCGGGCCCTGAGGGGAGAGACGATTCATCGGTGAGGACAGCGCTCCTGCGGGCGGGGGGCACGACCGCCCGGCAACCGAGGGACCGTACCACGACCCCGGGAGCGCGCGAAAGGTCATGGCGAGCATGCCGCGCGCCGATCCTAGATCCACGAGTGTCGACACTCTCTTCGCAGCCGATTCGACCTCGGCCCCTCTGCCTGGTGGTCTCCGACAGCGGCCTCGAGCGCCACCGTGCGCAGAAGATCCTGCAGAAGGCGGGTTTCGACGCGCCGGCGGCGGTCGGTCGGCGCGACGCCGCGGCTCATCTGGGCCGTCACGAGTGGGATGTCGTGGTGTGGATCGCGGAGGGTTCGACGCCGTCGGTCCGCGAGCTGCTGGGCGCTCACTCGTCGCTGCCGCCGCTCCTCCTGGTGCTGGGAGGGGACGCCCCGTCCACTGTCGTGGCCGCGGCCCTCGACGGGGGGGTGGCCGATGTCGTGCGCGGCGGGTCGATGGGAAGCGATCTGGTCACGCGGGCCCGGGCCGTCGCACGCAGGACGGCCGCGGCGCGGGTCGCGGCTGCGGAGACGGCCACCTTCCGGGAGCTCGCTGAGGGCGGGCGTGATCTCCTTGCCCGCCACGCTCCGGATGGCGCGATCCGCTTCGCGTCGGGCGCGGCTCGCGAGATTCTCGGGTGTGATCCCGCTGCTCTCGTCGGCGGACGGGCCCGAGAGGTCTTCCCGCCCGACGCACTCGAGTCCGACGCCCGGCCCCACGTCCATCGCGTGCGTCGGCGCGACGGGGGATGGGTGTGGCTCGAGACCACCGCCCGGATCCTCCGCGACCCGTCCGGCCGGGTTCAGGAGATCCACACCAACTCACGCGATGTCAGCTGGCGGATGAGGGCCGACGCCGAGAGAGGGGCGCTCTCACGTGTCGCCACCGCGGTCGCAGAGGCCGGTGAGTTCTCGGCCATCGCCGACCTGATCGCCAAGGAGGCGGCCCTCCTCGTGGGCGCCGAGTCCGGAGCCCTCGTACGTTTCCAGGGGGATGAGGGCCTGGTACTCGGCGCCGCGGGACCCTCGCTGAGGGTCGGCGACAGGGTGCCCCTCCTCGCCTCGGTCGCCGGCGGTCTGGTCGCCCCGATCTGGGTCGAGCACGAGCCATGGGGAATGGTGCTCGCCCGTGGTCTCACCCCCACCCCGACCGGGGAGCCGGACGCCCAGCGACTAGGCCGCATCGCGCCTCTGGCCTCCCTTGCCGTCTCCAACTCCCGCAGCAGGGAGAGGCTCCTCGCGCTCGCCGCCACCGACCCCCTCACGGGTCTGGTCAACCATGGCGCCTTCCATCGGCGACTCGGCGAGGAGAGCGCCCGCGCCCGCCGGGCATCGTCACCGCTGACTCTGGTGATGATCGACCTCGATCACTTCAAGCGGGTCAACGACACCCACGGGCACCAGGTGGGCGACGAGGTGCTGCGCGAGGTCGCGCGCCGCCTGCTCGAGTGCGCCCGACGCGAGGACGTCCCGGCGCGAGTCGGGGGAGAGGAGTTCGCATGGCTCCTCCCCGGCTCCGATCTCGGGCAGGGGATGGAGGCTGCCGAGCGGCTGCGCGCTCGCATCGCCGGGGCCGACTTCCCGGTCGTGGGGCGCCTCACGGGCTCGCTCGGTGTGGCGACCCTGGCCGGCGGGTCGGCAGACGACCTGGCCCGCCACGCCGACGCCGCGCTCTATCGGGCCAAGGCCGGCGGTCGCGACGCGGTTGTCGCCTGGAGCGGACAGGTCACGGGAGCTCCGTCCGGGTGAAGCGGCGGGTGGCGGCCCACGCGGAGACTGCGGTGGCGCCGATCAGGAGCGCGATCGCCGTGGCAGCAGATGCATCGGGTGCGTTGACGTCGACGACGCCCTCCACGGCCAGGGCCCTCCCGTAGGCGGCGATCGAGAAGCGGTCGGCCGACGCCGCGAAGGTCGCGATGGAGCCCTCCCAGAGCAGGATGTAGAGCGCTCCGATCACGACCGGGCGGCGGCTGATCATGGATAGCCACGCCGAGAGCCCGCAGTAGCAGAGCGCACTCAGGGCGATGCCGATGAGCGGCCAGAGGATCTGTCGCGCGTCGGCACGGGATCCGAGGCTGATCAGGCCGGCCGCTACGGCCGTCGGGAGCAGGAGGGCGAGGCACGCCGTCCAGGCGGCGAAAACCTTCGTCAGGACGAGGGTGGCACGGCGGATCGGCGTGGCCACCAGGTAGAGGATCGTGCCGTCCTCGCGTTCGTCACCGATCACGCCGGCCCCGAGGACCACGGCGACGAACGCGGTCACGGTCGGGATGACCAGCCGCTGGAGGAGCCGGGCCCAGAAGATGCGCGGATCGACGTCGCCCGCCGCCGCGAAGGCGATCGCGGCGACCACCGGGACCAGCGCAAGGATGCCGAGGCCGAGCACCTTGCGGCCATCGACGATGCTCTGGAGGGTCAGGCGGTAGATCGGCCAGGAGATCAACGGCCCACTCCGCGGGCGCGCTGATGCAGGTACGCATAGACGCTCTCCAGGTCGTCGCCGACCGGCTCGACCCTCCGCAGACGCGCACCGACTCCGCCGGCCAATCCGGCGAGAGCGCGGCTGAACCGCTCCACGTCGGCGGACTCGAGCACAAGCGCGCCGTCGTCGAAGCGAACGGACTCAACGAGGCCCTGGCCCACGAGCTCGCGCGCGAGGGCGCGGCCCTCGCTGGCCTCCACCCTGATACTGCGGGGGCGATCGGCAATCAGGTCGCGGATCGCCTCGGTGGAGCCGCTCGCCACGAGGTGCCCGTTCACGAGCACCAGCACCCGCGGGGCCATCCGCTCCACCTCGTGCAGGACATGCGAGGAGACAAGCACGGTGCGCCCCTCGTGGCCGAGCCTCTGGATGAGTGCCACCACCCCGCGACGCTGCGCCGGGTCGAGCCCGTTGAGCGGCTCATCCAGCAGGAGCAGCTCGGGATCGTGGGCGAGGGCCTGGGCGATCTTCACTCGCTGGCGCATTCCATGCGAGAAGCCCTTCACCTTGCGGTCGCCGACGTCCTGCAGTCCGACCTCACCCAGCGCACGAGAGGCGGCGGCATCGGGATCGGCCACCCCGCGCAGCCGGGCGCAGAGCGCCACCAATGCCCGCGCGGTCATGAACGGCCACAGGGCGTCGCGATCGTGGGCGATACCGATGCGCCGGTAGGCCTCCGGGCTCTCGGTGAGGTCCGTGCCGAGCACGCGGACCGCCCCGGAGCTGGGCTGGGTGAACCCGGCGCAGAGCTTCAGGGCGGTCGACTTGCCCGCGCCGTTGTGTCCGAGCAGGCCCGTAACCCCGGGGCCGACGGTGAACGAGACGTCCGCGAGCGCGACGGTGTCGCCGTACCAGCGCGAGACGTTCTCGAAGATCAGCGCGTCGCTCATCCGTCGACCCCCGGGCGGTAACGCCGCAGGAGCGTGACCATCGCCAGCGCCACCACCAGCGCGTACGCGGCGGCCCAGGCTGCGGTGGAGTTGGGGATGTCCGTGTCCGGGAAGAGCGAGGCGGCGAAGCTGATCGGAAGGGTCGAGAACTGGAGCAGAAGCGGCCAGTCGGGGTTTCCCAGGGCTTCGCCGACCAGCCCGGCGACCAGGCTCGGGGCGATCAGGACGACGAGGTAGCCCCCGATCGCGAACGCCCGGCGGCCGGTGAGCGACGCCACCGCCAGGCTGACGAGTCCGTAGTAGACGGCGAGCAGGATGCCGGCGGCCAGGATGCGCGGCAGCTCCGCCCAGTTGTCCTGGAGGTATGCGATCGGGTGCAGCTCGAAGACGAGGATCCCCCCGTAGAGCACCAGCAGCGGAACCAGGGTCACGAGCAGCAGGGGCACGACGGAGGCCAGGATGCGGCCGGTCAGGTACTCCCGGCGGCTGACGGCGGTCGAGAAGTAGAGCGAGAGGGTGCCGTCGCGCCGGTCCGGGCAGAGCAGCTCCGGGGCCGTGATGCCGGCGAAGAGCAGGATCACGATTCCGATGATGGCCTGGTAGTCGGAGAAGGGAAGGGCGTCCGAGAGGTCGATCCCGCTCTGCTCGGCGAAGAGCGCCCGGACCCCGAGTACGATCAGGGCGGGAGCCGCGGCCAGCAGGGCCAGGGTGATCGGCACGGCCTTCGCCTTCCAGCCGCGGCGTGCGCCGAGCGAGCGCAGGGCGCCCCAGCGCGCGAGGGAGACGACCCCTGCCAGGGGCCCCCGCCGCTCGCCCTCGTAGCGGGAGTAGCGCACATCGCGGATCTCGGCGTCACCGGAGGGCGTGCTCATTCGAGGGCGTCCACGAGCGCATCTTCGAGGGTCGGTCCGGCAGGCCTCAGCTCCCGCAGTCCGACGGCCGCCGCCGCCGCCCCGTCCCGGATGGCGTCGAGGAGCGCATCATGGTCCGGTCCCGTGACCACGAGCCCCCCGTCGCGGGGCTCCACGCTCAGGCCGCGAGCGACGAGGTCGTCCCGGAACGCCCCCTCCTCGCCGCTGACCCGCACCAGGACCCCGTCCGACGCGAGGGCCTGCACCTCATCGATGCGCCCGGCCCTCACCAACCTGCCCTCCCGCAGCACCACGACGGCGTCGCAGGTGCGGGTGACGTCCTCGAGCACATGGGAGGAGAGCAGCACGGCGATCTCCAGGTCCGTCGAGAGGCGCCGCACGAGGGAGAGCATCTCCTCGCGACCGGACGGATCGAGGCCGTTGGTGGGCTCGTCCAGCACGACGAGCTCGGGGGAGTGCACGAGCGCCTGGGCGAGCTTGGTGCGCTGCTTCATCCCCGTCGAGAACGTCCCGATCAGCCGTGAGCGCTCCTCCTCGAGGCCGACCTGGAAGAGGACCTCGGAGGCGCGCAGCACCGCCGAGCGCCGTGGCAGGCCACGCAGCTCGGCCATATGGACGACGAGGTCACGGGCCGTCATCTCCAGCGGGAGGCAATCGCGTTCGGGCATGTAGCCGAGGCGACGGCGGATCTCACCCGGATGCCGCGCCGCATCGATACCGAGGACTTCAACGCTTCCCGCATCCGGCGGCACCAGGCCGAGCAGGGCCTTCATGAGCGTCGACTTGCCGGCGCCGTTCGCCCCGAGCAGTCCGGTCGCCCGCTCGGTGAGGGTCACGGTGACGCCATCGAGCGCCTGGACGGCGCCGAACCGCTTGGAGACGGCGCGCGTGGCGGCCAGATGGGCGGCCGCGGGCGGGGTGGGGGGGAGGGCGGCCGTTGTCATGCCCGACGAATGGTAGATCCCCCACCCGCGCGGCGCCGCGGGTGGGGGATCTATCCAGGGGCTCAGGTGGCGGGGACGGCCTGCGCCTGGGTCGGCTCCGGCGCCACCGTGGCGAGGTTGGTGCCGTCGATGAATGCCTCGGTGAGCTCGTGGCACACGGAGTCCGGGTGCTGGATGGGCGGGCTCTTCATGAAGTAGGAGGACGGACCCTCGAGCGTGCCCCCGATGCCCCGGTCGAGCGCCAGCTTGGCGCACCGGACGGCGTCGATCACGATGCCGGCCGAGTTCGGCGAGTCCCAGACCTCGAGCTTCAGCTCGATGTTGATCGGCACCTCGCCGAAGCCCGTCCCCTCGAGGCGGATGTGGGCCCACTTCCGGTCGGTGAGCCAGGGCACGTAGTCGCTCGGCCCGATGTGGATGTCCTCCTTGGCGATCTTGTCGCCCATCACCGAGGTCACCGCGTTGGTCTTGGAGATCTTCTTCGACTCGAGGCGCTCGCGCTCGAGCATGTTGAGGAAGTCGGTGTTCCCGCCGAAGTTGAGCTGGGAGGTGTGGGCCATCTTGACCCCCCGCTCGCGCATGAGGTGCGCGAGCTGGCGGTGGACGATCGTCGCGCCGACCTGGCTCTTGATGTCATCCCCCACGATCGGCAGGCCCCGCTCATGGAAGCGCTCCTGCCAGTAGGGCTCGCGCCCGATGAACACCGGCACGCAGTTCACGAACGCGCAGCCGGCCGCCAGGATCTGCTCCACGTACCACTTGGTGGCGTTCTCCGAGCCGACCGGCAGGTAGCTCACCACCACGTCGGTCTTCGTGTCACGCAGGATGCCGGCGATGTCCGCGGTCGGCCCGGGGGCCTTGGTGATGACCTCGGAGAGGTACTTGCCGAGGCCGTCGTGGGTCATGCCGCGATGCACCTCGACGCCCAGGTTCGGGACGTCCGCGAGCTTGATGGTGTTGTTGGGCTCCGCGAAGATCGCGGCCGACAGGTCGGAGCCGACCTTGGTGATGTTGATGTCGAAGGCGGCCGTGAACTTGATGTCCCTGACGTGGTAGCCGCCCAGGTTCACGTGCATGAGCCCCGGCACGAACTGGTCGGGGTCGGCGTCCTTGTAGAACTCGACGCCCTGGACGAGGGAGGAGGCGCAGTTGCCCACCCCGATGATGGCTACGTTGACGGTGTCGCTCACGGGCGGCTCTCCTCGTCTCTGGTCGCTGCTCATACACGAATGCATTTCGCGTTTTTACACGAAATCACGATTAGTGTACACTACTCCTTGCAGCCATGGGACGCCCCCTCATCGAATATCTTCGCGTCGCGCCACGCGAGCGGCCTGACGAGCGGCCCGGGCTCGATGCGCAGCGCGCCGCCATAGCGCGTGCCGCGCGGGCGAAGGAGTGGGACATCGTTGACTCCCGGGAGGATGTGCGCTCCGGGCGCACCCTCCGACGGCCCGGCCTGCGCGCCGCCCTCGCCAGCTGTCGGGCCGGCGAGGCGGAGGGCATCGTCGTGGCGCGGCTCGATCGGCTCACCTACTCGCTCACCGACCTCGCCGACCTCGTACGCGAAGCGATGCAGGGGGGCTTCACCATCGTCTCGCTCGCGCCCGAGGTCGACCTCGCCGCAGACGGTGGTCGGGCGGTGGGGGAGGTGCTCTCCGAGGCGGCCACGTGGCAGCCGCGCGCGATCGCGACCGCGGGCCGCGCCCTGGCCGGACGCCCCGGGCGACCCTCCTCGACCCCCGCTCCCGTGGCGGAGCGCATCCGTGAACTCCGCGCGGAGGGCATGACTCTGCAGGCGATCTGCGACACCCTGAACGCCGAGAGCATCCCGACGCCCCGTGGTGGCGCCGAGTGGCGGCCGACATCGCTGCGATCGGTGCTGCGCTAGCTCTTCTCCGGGCATGTGACGCCCGCGGAATCGACGTAGCCCTGCCATCTCCTCGCTGTCTCGCCGAAGCCGAGATCGGGGTAGCGGTCGGCGAGTTGGTCCAGCAGGCGCACGTGGTAGCAGTGGTAGTTGAGGTCGGCCAGGTAGCTCTTCCAGGGCCGGCCGGGCGTCAGGAGGCCGTAGTAGCTCCACGAGCCCGAATCGTGGTCGGCGAGGTGCCGCTGGAGGGACGGCGCGCCGCGATCGGCGAGCTCACGGGCGAGCTTCGCAGCAGCGCGGCTCGTCACGTCGCCACGGGGGGCTCCATCGAGGATCCCGGCGGCCTCCTGGAGGTTGAGCAGCGTCACCATGAACCCGTTCAGCGCGGCGCCCTTCCAGGGGTCCTCACCCGGGAAGGCACGCTCGACATACCACGGCACCGCCGGCTCGGCATGCTCCACCCGGACCATGCTGCGCACGCCCCCGCGGTTGACCGCGACCGTAAGGGCGGAGAGGGCACGCCGCGCCGCGACCGCGAAGCGGCGATCTCCCGACTGCGCCGCGGCATGTGCCATCAGCAGCGCGATCCGCGCCTGGGCCATGCCGGAAGTGCCGGGCACGATCGCGTCCGGATCGCCTTCCACGTCGTAGTACTCCCAGGCGAGGAAGGTGCGCTCGCCGTCCCTGCGCTCGACGCCCATCTCGAGAAGCGACATGCCGAGGGTCGGGGCGGGCACCTCATCGTTGAGTCCGCGCCAGCGACCGGTGGTCGCAACCGGGTTCACCACGAATCCGCCCCCGGGCCGGTAGGTCAGGATGACGCCGTCCTCATCGCGCAGCAGAACCCGCCGGGCCGGCGAGTGCCGGTGGCCGAACCACCATGCGTTGGCCCGCAGGGCGCGCGCGACGGTGGCCCGGCGTCCTGCAGGCGCGAGCGGGGTGCCGGGGGCGAGATACGCACGCCAAAGCGCGAGCGTGCGGCCGATGTCGGCCCGCTCGACCGAACCCGGCCGCGCGGCCGAGAGAGCTCGGACGAGGATGCGGTGGGCCGACTCGATACCGGTCGGCGTAGCTCCGACCGGTATCGAGACGCCGGCCGGAGGTGCGGCGGGTGTCCGCAGCACTCGGGCCGGAGGCGCCGGTGTCGGTGCCGGCGCCCGGGCTTCGGGAGCGACCGCCGCGGGCGGGAGCGGTGCGTCGGGGGCGATCTGCGGGTCCAGGGGCTCCGCGGGCACGGCCTCCGTCTCCGGATCGCCCCGAGCCGGAGGCGGCTCGGCCTGGGCCCGGTGCTGCGACGACGACGGGGCGCTGTCCTCGGGCGGGCCCGGGGAATCAGGGGGATTCACCGGTTCGGCGGCGCGGGTCGAGGGAACCGCGGGCGCCGGGTTCCACGTCGCGAAGGGCTCGACCCGGGTCTCCAGCGGCCGAGCCGTGCGCGACGCTCCCGGGCCCTTCGGCGTGTGAGCCTCGGCGATCATCGACGCTCCTGCGAACCCAACCGCTCCGGCGACCAGTCCGATCGCTGCCAGGGCGAGGGCCTGACGGGCGCGGCTCATCCCGTGGTCATACCACGGGTCCCGTGCCGGAGCGCCTCCCTAGAGGCTTGCCCAGCCCCGATAGTCCTCGTCCGGCCAGGCGCTCTCGTTCGCGGCCGGCAGCGGAGCCGGCGCGCTCGCCAGCACGGAGGCCGCGCTCGGCGACCAGTGGCCGGTTGCCGGCGCAGTGCTCGGTGGATGGTCGGTGGTGGACGTCACGAGGAATCTCCAACTCGGGTTCGTCGGGATGCGGGCACGCTAGCGGGTGGCTCGGACGCGCATGCAACGCACGGGAACTGAAGTTATGTCGCATTACGCGGACCAAGGGGGTATGCCCCGGCGGGCCGCTCCACGGGCGCCGGGCGAACCGCGCTCTATCAGGAGTGCCGTGGTGGAGTCGGCGCGAGAGCGTCCGCGAGATGAGCGAGGAGCTCGTTCCAGCGCGTCGTGAACTGATCGGTACCTGGATCGAGCCCGACGGCGAGTCGCGCGATCTGTGGTAGCGCCGAGGGCAGCATGATGATCGCCAGGAGCGCCAGGAACAACATCTCTGCGTCGATGTCGGAGCGGATCGCACCGGCGGCCTGCTGGGCGCGAAGGCCCTCGATCTGTCGTGCGTAGTAGCGGCGACGCTCGTCGGCGTGGACGGGCTCGTCCTCGGCCCGATCGGCGAGCGCCTCGCGGAGGATCAGCCGCACGAAGATCGGGTCGCGCGCGGTCTGCCAGGTCCAGTGGACAAGCGCTTCCGAGAGCGACTCGGGTTGCGCGTTAACGACTTCCCGTCGAGCGGCGAAGCGTGCGCGCAGGGCCTCACGGATCAGCGCCGTTCGATCGCCGAAGTAGCGGTACACAAGCGCCTTGTTGCATCGCGCGCGGGTGGCGACGTGCTCGATGCGAAGACCCGCGTCACCTCGCTCGGACAACTCGACCGCGGCCGCCTCGAGGATCCGCGCGCGCGTTGCGTCGCCTCGGCCGGGAGGTGTGGTTTCACTCAGCACGCGGTCGCGACACGCCGTGGGTGCCGCCTGCCCGAGCGGACGCCAGAGTGCCGCTCAGCCCGCCGGGCGGCCATCGCGTTGACCGTTCGTGCGATGTCGCGGGCGGCTCGCTGCTCCATGACCGGCAGGATCATCGGCGCGAGCCACGGCGCCTTCGGGTGCACCTCCCACCAGACACGGACCCGGCTTCCGGAAGCGTCGTGATTGATCTCCCATCCTCCGGCCATCCGATGGAACGGAAACGGGAACCCGGGCTCGTGGGTGAGGAACTCCATCTCGACTCGGCGCTGCGAGTCGTCGAGCGCCGTGCACCGCTCGGCCCAACGTGACCCGTTGACTGCGTGACACTCGCGGACGGTGCCGGGACCGGCCTCGCCCCCATTCCGGAGACGCGAGGATTCGAGCCCCGGAGCGAAATCGGCGATCCGCGCGAGGTCGCGGAGCGACGTCCAGAGCGACCGCGGATCGGCACTCGTCAGTACCTCGAGGCAAACGCGGTAGCCCCCTCCACCGCCGGCGGACACGGCGTAGGCACGGGAGATACCGCGAAACTCCGCGACCGCGAACCCCGCGATGACAGCGGCCACAGCGCCGATCAGCACGACACCGGTCTCAGAGAACGCCCCGGCGAGGCTCGCCAGGAGGACAAGCGTGCCGACGACCCACAACACGTCCGCGAGGGTGATCGCCAACACGAGGGTCATCCGGCGACGTGACTGCATCGACTGAAGAAGAACCACGACGCCGAAGCCCAGGAGCCCGATGCCGATCGCTCGGAGCAGGGCGGACTGCTCGATGCCGAGCAGCGAACCGATCCGACCCGGCACAAGCGTCAGCATCGCCCCGCTGAGGAACGAGAAGAGGCCGTTCGCTGCCAGCGTCCGGCCGAGGAGAACATGCGGCATCGCCTACCTCCCTGGAAGTAACGGTACCGTTACTCTAGGGGAACCGGGCCACGATGCAATGCCGGCCGACTCTCCACTCCGACGCGCGAGCGCGGCTCACCCATCGCCCCACCGCTCGAGAGCAGCCGCGCGAGCTCCGCGACGCTCGTGATCGTGCGGCAGTCGATGCCGTGCCAGTCCCCGTAGGAATCGACCAGGACCGGTCGATACCGGCGGCCCGGGCACCGACGACGTCGATTGCATGAGCGCCTCTGCATGCCGGCGGACTCGGTCGAGTGCCCTCCGCGATGGAGTGGATCCCGGGTCGAGGTCAAGCCGATGTTCGGCGAGCCCGCGGCGTTAGTGAGCGCGAACATGTTCATGGGGCTGTTCGGCGGCGATATCGGCGTGCGCCTGCCCGAGGACGAGCGCGAGCGCTTGATGCGGGAGGACGGCGCCGGCCCCTTCGCCCCGCCGACCGCCGGATGGGAGGGGTACGCAGCCCTGCCGTCGGAGTGGCTCGACCGGCCGGATGTGGCGGGCCGCTCGATCGGACGGGCGTTCGCGCACACCGCCGCCCTGCCGCCGAAGGTGCCGAAGGCGACGGGGAAAGGCCCAGCCGGGTAACGTCCCCGGGATGCGACTGATCCTCGTCCGCCACGCCACGGTGCTGATCGAGATGGCCGGGCGGCGGCTGATGGTGGATCCGATGCTCGATGCGGCCGGAGCCCGCGGGCCGGTGCGCGGCACGCCCCAGGAGCGGCCCAACCCGCTCGTCGAGCTGCCCATGCCCGCAGCCGAGGCGGCTGCCGGGGTCGAGGCCGTCCTACTCACCCACACCCACGTCGATCACCTCGACGCCGCCGGGGTCACGTCCATCGCCCCCGAGACCATCTGGTTCTGCCAGCCCGAGGACGTCGAGGACCTCGAGCCGATCGGGCTGCGCGACGTCCGTCCGGTGCCGCTCGAGGGCGGGCTCGAGTGGAGCGGCATCCGGATCGAGCGCACCGGTGGGCGCCACGGTCGCGAGGAGGCCGCGGTGCAGGGGCTCGGGCCGGTGAGCGGCTTCGTGCTCCGGGCAGAGGGCGAGCCCACGCTCTACGTCGCGGGCGACACCGTCTGGTGCCCGGAGGTCGAGACAGCTCTCGCCCGGTACTCCCCCGATTGGGTGGTCCTGAACGCCGGCGGTGCCCGCTTCCTGAGCGGAGGGACCATCACGATGGAGGCCGACGACGTCATCGCGGTGTGTCGCGCGGCGCCCGCGGCCCGGCTCGTCGCGGTCCACATGGAGGCGATCAACCACTGCCTCGAGTCGCGTGCGGATCTCGCGGGACGCCTCCGTGCAGCCGGTCTGGGCGAGCGGGTGCGCATCCCATCCGACGGGGAGACCGTCTCCGCGTAGGTGCCGTTTCTGGCGGTGGGGTTCACAGGCGCCCGGAGAGGGTTCAACCTGGGAGTCACTGGGTAGCGATTTCCCGGAATCCGATCTCTCCCGGAAAGGCGGCCGCCGTGCCGCGCGGACCACGAGGCCTGACCCGTGCGGCAGTGCTCGGCGCTGCGCTCGACATCATCGACGACGAGGGCGTCGCCGCCTGCACGATGCGTGCCGTCGGAGCGCGGCTGGGAGTGGAGGCGATGTCCCTCTACTGGCACGTTCCCGGCAAGCGGGCGCTCCACGACGGCGTGGTGGAGCAGATACTCGGCGAAGCCCCCGAGGAGCCGGAGGCCTTCGACGAGTGGACGGATTGGATGGTGTCGCTCGGGTTCACCCTCCGCGCGCGGCTGCTGAGCCATCCGCGCGCCTTCCCGCTCCTCGTGGGACGCTCGACGAGCATCTACTCGACGGCCGGGCCGCTCGTTCGACTCGGCCCTGGCCTCGCTCGAGCGGGCCGGGATCGCGCGAGACCCGGCCGGCGGCGTGGTTCGTACCCTGGTCCGGTTCGTAGTGGGCTCGGTGCTCATGGAGGTCGGGCTCCAGGACGTGCCCCCGCCCCTCCCCACCGACGCCACTCCCCGCCTGCGGACGCTGCTGCGGTCGGTCTACGCCAACGGGGAGAGCCAGGAGGAGCTGTTCCGCTTCGGACTGGAAGCCCTCGTCGGCGGTTTCGCGTTGACCCTCACCCCGGCATGATCCGGCCGCCCATGCCGGCCGGTATGGGCGCGTCGTGGAGGCCGCAGATCCCCGGAGCGCGCGCAGAGAAGCCGGCAGCCGTCGGCGTCCCCGACTCCGCTGCCGGGGTCGGGGCGCCTCCGTAGCCGCGCGGATCGAGTACGAGTGGCAGCTGCGGCCCTCTCCGGAGACCTGGGCGGGGTCTCCGCAGGCGGGATCCGGGGCCTCTCGGATGGCCGCTACCGCGGGGACGGCGTGGATGGACGGGCGACGCCCGCTGGCCGTGCGTCGGAACCCCATCGACTGACGGGAGAAGATCCAAATGAAGAGAGCCCGGACCCTCATGTGGGGCGGTGGCATCGCCGCCGGAGTGCTTCTCATCATCCTCGGGGCGGTGTGGATCTATGCGGGGCTCAATGCCCGCGGAGAGGTTCACGACACCATCACGCAGGAGCAGATCACCGGAACCCCCGACATGAAGCCGAGCGCCATCGACAGCGAGTTCGTCACCCAGGTCCCCGACTGCGACGTGGCCGACAAGCCCATCGACAGCTCTTCGCGCGCTCGGTGTTTCGCGGAGTACATGAGGGTCCACGCGCTCGAGGCGAGCGGTGGAAAGACCTACTCCCAGCTCGCCCGCTATGTCGATGCGCAGGGCAATCCGGTGGCGTCCGAGGAGCAGGCCGCGAAGAACCCGGCCACCGGCAGGCCGATGGAGAACCCGGTCCGACAGACATGGATCTCTCAGCGGGCGCTGGCCACGGGACTCGAACTGGCCTACGTCGGAGACCAGGTCGCGCTCTTCTCGGTCGCGACCGGCGTCGTGTTCCTGCTCGTCGGCATCGGCTTCCTGGTGCTGATCCTGGCCGGGGGCGTTCTCGGTAGCCCCCGCGCGAAGGACGACCCCGGGCCTCCGTCCGCGGGGTAGCCTCCCCCACCGGGCGTCCCCATCCGGGGATGCCCGGTGGCCGGCACCCGGCGACGGCGACACCGAGCGCTTCAGCCGCACCCGCAGGCCCATCGGGGGGCGCCGCGCGCCGAGTGAGCCTCTCGGCCGGGCTAAGGTTGGGCCATGCGGATGCGGTTCGGTGTGTTCCTCGCCCCCTTCCACGCCCCCGGCGAGAATCCGACGGTGGCGTTGGAGCGCGATCTCGAGCTCATCCAGCGCCTCGACGCCCTCGGCTACGACGAGGCCTGGGTGGGCGAGCACCACAGCACCGGGTGGGAGACGATCGCCTCGCCAGAGATCTTCCTGGCCGTCGCCGCCGAGCGCACCCGTCATATCCGGCTCGGCACCGGTGTCGTCAGCCTCCCCTACCACCACCCGTTGATGGTGGCCGACCGGATCGTCCTGCTCGACCACCTCACCCGCGGACGGATCAACTTCGGCGTGGGTCCGGGCGGGCATCTCACCGACGCGCGCATGCTCGGGATCCACCCCGACCAGCTGCGGCCGCGGATGGCCGAGGCGCTCGATGCCATCGTGCGCCTGATGACCGACCCGGCTCCCTTCACGATGGAGTCCGAGTGGTTCTCCCTCACCGATGCTGTGCTCCAGCTACGCCCCTTCCAGCACCCCCACCCCCCGATCGCCGTCACGAGCATGGAGTCGCCCGCCGGCATGGCTCTCGCCGGTCGCCACGGGGCGGGGGTGCTCTCGCTCACCGTCGCCAAGGGGCCCCGTGGCCCGATCGACCTTGCCGCGCAGTGGCGGGTGGCCGAGGAGGAGGCGGAGCGGGCCGGGCGCGCGGTGAGTCGCGCCGAGTGGCGGCTCGCGATGCCCGTCCACGTGGCCGAGACGCGGCGAGAGGCCCTCGACGACGTCCGCGAGGGCGCCGCGGCGTACGTGTTGGACTACGCCGAGGCGATAACAGGACGGCCGCGACCGGTGCCCGGTCCGCGCGAGCGGATCGCGGAACAGATGGTCGAGGCGGGCAGCTGGGTCGTGGGCACGCCCGACGACGCGATCGCCGCGATCCAGCGCCTGCAGGAACGATCGGGAGGATTCGGCGGCATGATGGTGTGGGGCAACGAGTGGGCCCCACAGGACAAGGTCCACCGCAGTTACGAACTGCTGGCCCGCCACGTCCTCCCCCATTTCCAGGCGTCGCTCGTCGGCATCGAGTCGTCGAACGCGGTCGCTCGCTCGCGGGCCGCCATCACCGGAGAGCAGAGGATCGCAGCGGTCGAGGGTGCCCAGCGCGCCTACGACGACGCGCGTACGGCGGACCCTCCAACCGGCTGAGTCGCGACGCGAGCCTCGGGTGCCCCGGGGATGCTCGCGACCCTCCGATAGAGCTTGACCCCGTTGCGTTCGAACACCAGCGCCCACTTCTTGCTCGTGCGGAGCTGGCGCGCCCGAGCCCGCAGACCGATATAGCCATCGCCCCCGATCGGGCGCAGGGTGGGTCGGTCGAGGGCCATCGCGCGCAGTCGCGGCCCATCGGCGAGCAGCGCCCAGTCCGAGCTCCCGAGCCGTGGCAGGAGCAGGATGCGTCTGCGCGCGGACAGGTGGGAGGCGGCGTTGTTCGTGGCGGCCACCGCCGCGTCGCCTGGGATCAGTGCGATCGCCTCGTTCATCGCCCTCGCCTGGGGGTCGAGCGTGAACGCGTTGCGCGGGGTCCCGCCCCACCCCCCGGGCACCCAGCCCCAGAGGGGCAGAGGGCCCTGGAACACGCCCGCGATGACGACCGCGCCCACGAGCCCCGAGGCGACCCATCGGGGCCTGGACACGAACGCGCCGATCGGGTCCGTGCGCCGCTGGGCCCGAAGGCGCGCCAGACCGAGGAGGCTCGCCGCGACGAGCACGGGAACCAGGAGCACCGCGTAGTGGTAGTTGACGGTCTGGGCCGGGCCCGTGCTGGCGAAGAGGTTGATGAGGGCCTGCGGCAGGGCCACGAGGGCCAGGCCCGGAGCCGCGAGGGGCAGCAGGAGGAGCGGCAGCAGGAGCGCCATCAGGTAGAGCACCCGCCCGGGGGTTGCGATCACGGCCACAGCCTCCCAGGGGCGCGTCAGGAAGGTGAGCGCGATCTCCGCCGGTCCGTCGCCGAGCTGGGAGTAGCGCTGGATGTGCGGGTTCGACGACTGAAGGGCGAACGCCGGGATGATCACCAGCACGGCCACGGCCACCCAGGTCACGGCGGCGCCACCGAGGATGGTCGCGGCGCGGCGGCGCGAGGGATGCCGGAACCACAGCCACACCGCGAGTGCGACGATCAGCAATCCCACCTGCTCCTGGGTGAGCGCGGCCAGGCTCGCGCAGATCCCGAGCGTCACCCAGCGGGCCTCCTCGGCCGCCCAGATGCAGAACAGCAGCAGGGGGGCGGCAAGAGTGACCGGATGGAAGTCGAACAGCGTCGCGTGCTGCAGTGCCGGGTAGAGCAGGTAGGCGGCGGCGCCGGCGAGGGCCAGTCGGTCGTCACCGAGCCACCGGCGCCCGAGCCAGAACGCCGGCAGTGCGCCGGTGGCCACGATGGCGGCCTGGGCGACGAGGAGCATCTCCGGGCTCGACCAGAGCCACCAGAGCGGCGCGAAGAGCACCAGCACCGGATCGACGTGGGCGCCGAGCCGCAGGAACTGGCGCCCGGTGACGTCGGTCGTCTCGAGGAGACGCCCCTCCGACGTGCTCCACACCGCCTGCACCATGTTGCCCAGGTCGAACCGGCCGGTGGAGAACCCGCGATAGCGCAGCACCGAGAGCCACGAGAAGACCGCCGCGTAGACGGACGCCATCGCCCACACGGCCGCTCGTGCCCGATCGCGGATCGCGCGCTGCCAGAGCGTCGCCGGGGCGTCGAGAGGGGCGGACGGCGGCAGCGGCCTCCGGTGCCTGCCGGTGTCCTCGCGAGGCCTGGCCTCGGTGCTCGGTGGTACGGCCACACGCCCCCCTGGTGGACCCTGGCGGGCCCATCGACGCGCCGGGCGGCACTGTAGAGCACGCGAGGCCGGTTACGAACCCCCGAACGTACGGTTGAACTCGGCGCGCCAGGTGCCGGCCTGTGCACCGAGCCGGTATGCGCCCGGGCCGTTCGCGAGCAGCCGCGCCCCGGCCGGCGTGGCGGCGGCAAGGCGCCACTGGCATTCCATCGGATCCCCGCACCCGGCCGCACGGGCCGGTGCGGCGCCGGCCTCGGTCATCACCAGGTGAATGCGCGCCGCGTCGGCTCCGAACCGGGTCGCGTACGAGGCGAACGCGCGCGGAACCGTGCGCCACTCGCGCGCGGTCATGGTGGTGATGCCGGCCGCGCGCGACGAGTGGTACATCTCGAGCCAGACGCCTCCTGCGCGGGCGACGGCCGGCATCACCCCCCGCCAGGTGGCGCGGTGAGGGAGTCCGTCGCGCCCGAGGTGGCGGTGCGGGCCGCGCCCGGCGGCAAGCGAGGTGCTGAACGCCGGCGCGATGTAGAGATGAACCCGTTCGGCGTAGGTGCCACCGCCCGGGTACGGCCGGGCGGCGAGGATCCCCATCGCCACCGAGAGCTTGGCTCCGGGGCTCGCGGGCGAGACGGCGGGGAGCGCCGCCGGGCCGCGCCGGATGCGGTAGCCGGTCCTGGTGACGATCAGGCGGTGACCGGCGGCGAGCCGGATCCGCTTTCCGCGCACCGTCTTCACCGTCCGCTTGATCCTCACGCGGCCGTCGTTGAAGCGGTTGCCGATCTCGTCGATCGCCACCAGACCCGAGCTGTTGCCATGCTCCGGGTCGTCGATCTCATCCTGGATCCGGTCGGCCATCGCTTCCGGCGAGAGCACCGCCAGGTCCGACGCCGAGAGCTTGGCGATGCGAAAGGCATCATCTCTACCCTGGGGATCGAAGATCCCCCCGACGCCGGGGTCCTGGCGGAACGCCCCGCGCTCGCCGCCGATCGGGGCCCCGGGGCCACTCGGGTCGGTGAGCGCCCGCACGGCCTCCTGCTCGTCGTAGAGGATCGACATCCGCGCCGAGCCCGCTCCGGGAGCCAGGAGAGCGACTACGGCGGTGAGAGCGAGCGGGGCGGCGCAGCGGCTCCGGCGGCTCTTGCGGGGACAGCTCGACGGGGGCACCCCCTCTGCATCGGCCGCCGGAGCCGATCCCCACACCCCCCCCGCCCTGCCACCGACCCCCGACCTTCGGCGGCTGCATGCAACCCGATCGTCCAGTGCGGGATTTGGCGTCTTACCCACTATTGTGCGACGGGTGCGTCGGCCTCATCCCGTACGGGCCCTGAGATGCGTTCTCCTCGTCGCCCTCATCCTCGCCGTGACCGCGGGGGCACCCGCCGTCGGTGCCCCGAGGACACCCGTCGACCGTTCGTCCGCCCCGCTCGTGATCGTCGGGGCCTCATCCCCCCGGGCGGCCGCATCCCTGGTGAAGGGGTTCGCACGCGACCGGATCGACGCCAAGATCTACCGGCGGCTCGATGCCGTGAAGGTCTTCGGGGAGGACATCGACGACCTGCGCGAGCGCCTGCGCGGCGATGACCGGGTCGCGTGGATCGAAGCCCCGCACGCTCGCACGCTCTTCGCGATATCCACGTCGGGTTTCGACAGCTTCAGCGGGCGCGAGTACGGCTGGGCCGTCGAGAGCGTCTCCGAGGGCGGCGCGAGCGGGCAGGGGCAGGATGCTCTGCCCGTCACGGTGGGCATCGTGGACAGCGGCATCGACGTCACCCATGCGGACCTCGCGGGGCGGATAGGTCCGACCTACGACGTTCTGACGGGCGGCACGTCGGTGACGGACACCGTGGGGCACGGGACCTTCGTCGCAGGGCTGATCTCAGCGATCGACGGCAACGGGCTCGGCAGCCGCGGGGTCGCGGGAGCGACGACCGTCCTGCCGATCAGGATCACGACCAACGGAGCGATCAAGAGCACCGATGCGGCCGAGGGCATCGTCGAGGCGGTCGACATGGGAGCCGGTGTCATCAACCTCAGCTTCGGTGGCTCGGTTCTCTCCGAGGTCGAGAAGTCGGCTTTGGAATACGCCGCGCAGAAGGACGTGCTCGTCGTCGCCGCGGCGGGCAACAGCTATCAGGTCAACAACCCGGTGCTGTACCCGGCCGCCGCCGTCGGCGGGTACCGGGGGTCCTGGAGCTCAGGGTTGAGCGTCGCGGCGACCGATCCGCTCGGGCGGCACGCGCCCTTCTCGACCGCCAACGACTTCGTCTCGGTGGCGGCTCCGGGGGCGGGAGCGGGTCAGTGCGGCGACGGCGTCTTCTCGACCATCCCGTCCAACCCGACCATCCTGTGGGACATCCCGGGCATCAACGGCTGCTCCCGTGTCGTCGGGTCGTACAGCTACGCGGCAGGGCGCTACGGATACGGAGAGGGCACCAGCTTCGCTGCGCCCCTCGTGGCCGGTGCGGCGGCCCTCGTGCGCAGCGCGAACCCCGACCTGACGGCTGCGCAGACGGCCGACGTCATCCGCCGCTCGGCACGTCAGACGATCGGCTCGGGATGGAACTCGCACACGGGGAGCGGGGTGCTCGACGTGAGCGCCGCGCTCGCGCTGGCCGGCCAGTACGACACCGCCCCTCCCGTGCCCAGCCTCAAGGCGGTGGCGGCCGTCGGCGCCCTCTCGGTGACCCTCTCTGCGTCGGACGCCTCCCCGAAGGGCCACGCATCCGGGGTCGCCACCTACAGCCTCGAGAGCTCGTCGGACGGCCTCAGCTACTCGACGGTGGTCGCGCCCCAGTCCTCGCCAGTCCAGTTCAGCGAGAGCCTGACGCCGTCGCACTCGCGCTGGTACCGGGGCACGGTGTGCGATGCCACCCGCAACTGCGCCAGCGCGATCTCCGGCCGGCTGACCGCGAAGGCCGCCGCCGCGCCACCGGCCACTGTGAGGAAGCTCGCCCCGGCCGTCAGGCCCCGCGTGAAGGCGCTTGCTGCACAGCGCCTCCGGCGCTGTGCCAGATGCGTGCGGGTGCGCTTCACCGCACGCGGCTCAGGTCGGGTGAAGTGGGCGATTACCATGCGGCCCGTACGCGCGGGCGTGAAGGCGATTCGCCGCACCGGCATCGTGCCCGCCAAGGGGCGTGTGGTCGCAAAGATCCCCCTCTCCCGGGTCCCGGTCTGCCGCGGCCGTTTGGTGATCTCGATCAAGTTGACCTCGGCCTTCGGCAGGACCAAGGCAACGCGCAAGCTCGCGCTGAAGGGCGCCTGTAGGAAGCTTCCTCCTCGTCGGAAGTCCACCAGGCGCTGAGGACGCGGTGGGCCATCGCGCGCCGGTCGTGATGCGGGACGCGCCGGGGGCGATGCTCGCAAGCGATCGCGGTCTGCCCGGCTGAACAGCCGGGTGCGCGTGGCCCACCGCGGCGGGCCCGGCGGCCCAGCCGCGCGAAAGCGTCCCCGAGGCGAAGAGTGGTCTCTCCGGGAACGCGAGGGGCACGAGTAGCGGGGTCTGGTCCAATTGGACCCAGAGCGCGGGTCCAATTGGACCCCGGACGATCCCGGTCGGCCAGGACCATCGGGCGTCTAGGATCGAGTCATGCCCAAGCCTTCGCTTCTTGAGAGATCGGTGGAGATCGCGATGCCCGTCGAGGACGTGTTCGCGTTCCATCTCGATACCCGCAACGCCGCACTCATCTCTCCGGAGGGAACCCGGATCCTCGCCGTCGAGGGCACGTTTCCCGTGCGCACGGGCGCCGAGGTGACGATGAGGATGCGCCAGCGCCCGACGCCCTTCGCCATGACCTGGCGCGTACGGATCGAGGAGGTGCTGGCCCCCACCCGGATCGTCAACGTGGCCGAGCGCTCTCCATTTGCACAGTGGCGCCACGAGCACCTCTTCGCCCCCCTCGAGAACGGGGGCACCCGGATGACCGATCGGGTCACGTACCGTCTGCCGGGCGGCCCGCTCGGCCGGATCGTGGATCGATTGCTGGTGCGACGGCAGCTCGGCGCGGCCTTCGAGGAGCGCCACCGACGCACACGCCACCTGCTCGAGCAGCGCCACGGTCCACCCCCGCCTCTGCCGTGAGCGGGCCTCGGCCGACGGTGGTCTGGTTCCGGCGCGATCTGCGCGTGGCCGACAACCCCGGACTGCGCGCCGCCGCCGAGCGGGGCCCCGTCGTCTGTCTGTTCGTCGTGGATCCGGCACTCCTCGCCCGGCGCCACCACTCCGCTCCACCGCGACTGCGTTTCCTGCGGGCGGGCATCGAGGCCCTCGACCGGGAGCTGTCCTCCCGGGGGTCGCGCCTCGTGGTTCGCGAGGGGCCGCCCGAGGTGGTCGTGCCGTCGGTGGCCGCCGAGGCCGGTGCGGGCCGGGTGATCCACGCACGCGAGGTCTCGCCGTTCGGGCGCGCTCGTGACGCGCGCGTGGCCGCCGCCCTACGCACACAGGGCATCTCCGTCGAGCAGACGGGCGGCGACCTGTTCGCCGAGCCGGACGATCTCCCCGGATCGTCGGGCAAGGGATACCTGGTCTTCACGCCCTTCTACCGGGCGTGGTGCGAGATCCCGATAACTGCTCACATACCGGCGCCCGAGGCCCTGCAGGGGCCCGCGCTCGCGGGAGCCGATCTCGGGCGATTCCCCGGTGGCGATCCTCCGCTCCCGGCAGGCCCCGTCGCCGCCAGGGAGCGGTTGGTCGCCTTCATCCGCAGCGGGGCGGCGGACGACTACCCGGAGCATCGCGATCTGATGGGCGAGGATGCCACCTCGCACCTCTCGGCCCATCTGCGGCTCGGGATGTGCACGACGGCGCAGATCGGCCGGGCTCTCGGACTACCGGCGCCGCTCTCTCCCGGCCGCCAGGCCTTCTGGCGGCAGCTCTGCTGGCGCGACTTCTACCACCACCACCTGGCGCGCCATCCCGAGGTCGCTCGAATGGCCCTGCGCGCCGACCTCCGGGGGATCCGATGGGACGACGATCCGCGCGGTCTCGCCGCATGGGCCGGCGCAGAGACCGGCTACCCGCTGGTCGATGCCGGGATGCGCCAACTGGCCCAGACCGGGTGGATCCACAACCGGGCGCGCATGGTGGTGGCGTCCTTCCTGGTCAAGGACCTCCTGATCGACTGGCGCCGGGGGGAGTCGGTCTTCATGCAGAGCCTCGTCAACGGAGACCCCGCCAGCAACAACGGAGGCTGGCAGTGGACCGCGGGCACAGGTACCGACGCCGCCCCGTACTTCAGGATTCTCAGCCCGACGCGCCAGGGAGAGCGGTTCGATCCGGACGGCACCTACGTGCGCCGGTTCGTTCCCGAGCTGCGCGACGTCCCGCCCGCCCGCATCCACGAGCCATGGCGCATGACCGCCGAGGAGCAGCGCGGTGCCGGGTGTCGCATCGGACGCGACTACCCGGCACCGCTGGTGGACCACCGAGAGCGGCGCGAGCTCGCGCTCGATCGCTATCGGCAGTCTCGGGAGGCGGCCGGCTGAAGCACCGGCCGCGGTCGAGTGGTGGCGCCCCCTTCCCTGGGTCACCCACCGGGGCAGTTATCGGCCACTCCTCGCGCGGGCATGAGAGATGGTGATCCGCCGCGGGTGGTATCGTGCGCGAACAGCAGGGGAGCTGCCGGAGGGCGGCTGAGAGGAGGCGACGAGGCCTCGACCCTTGAACCTGATCTGGGTAATGCCAGCGAAGGGAGATGCCACTCCGATGTCGGAGCTCGCGCTCGTCGAGCGCATCGCCGCACGAAGCGTCGTCCGTCCGGGAACCACTCTCGGCATCGGCGACGACGCCGCCATCGTCGACGCCGAGGGCGGCGCCGTGGTCACCCACGACATGCTCGTGGAGGGCGTTCACTTCCGCCTCGACACGACCGGTCTGGAGGACCTCGGTGCCAAGGCCGTGGCGGTCAACCTCTCCGACCTCGCGGCGATGGGCGTCGACGCGGTCTCCGTGGTCGTCGGGCTCGGCCTGCCACCGGGCTTCTCCACCGGAGGCCGCGCAGATGCGCTCATGGCGGGGGTCGAAGCGGCGGCCGACGCCCAGGGCATCACGGTCGCCGGGGGCGACGTCACCACGGCACCCTGCCTGGTGATCGGGATCACCGCGATCGGCCGTCCCGCGAACGGGATCGCGCCCGTGCGCCGGACCGGGGGGCGGGCCGGCGACCTGTTGTGCGTCACCGGAGCCCTCGGCGCCTCGGTCGCGGGCCTGGCGCTCCTCGAGGATCCGGCGCTGCTCCCCGGCCATCGGTCTCGATCGGACCTCATCGCCGCCCACCGGCGCCCCGAGCCACGGCTCCTGGCCGGGCGGTCGCTGGCCGCTGGAGGCGCCACCGCGATGCTGGACATCTCCGACGGGTTGCTCTTGGACGCCGGCCGGCTTGCGCGCGCGAGCCGGGTCACGGCACGTATCGATCTCGACTCGCTGCCAATGGCCGGCGGAGTCGCCGCCGTCGCGGTCGCCAGCGGGGTCTCTGCGCAGATGATGGCGGCGACCGGTGGCGAGGACTACGAGTTGCTGGCGGCGATCCCGCCCGAGTGCCTCGAGGCGGCGCGCTCGGCTATCGACGTGCCGCTGACGATCGTCGGAGCCCTTGCCCACGGGCCCGCTGAGATCGAGGTGCGGCGATCGTCGGGGGCCCTCGTCGAGGTGGCCGCGCTCGGCTGGGAGCACGATGTCTGAGGCTCAGCGCGCCCTCGCGCCGGCGCTCGAAGTGCGGGATCTCGAGGTGATCCGAGGAGGGACGCTCGTCCTCGACCGGCTGAGTCTGCGCGCCGGGCCCGCCGAGTTCATCGCGCTCGTCGGCCCTTCGGGATGCGGCAAGAGCACGCTGCTGTCGGTGCTCGCCGGGCTCATCGCGCCGCACGCGGGGCAGGTGCTCATCGATTCGGCACCAGCCCCCGAGAGGCTGGGACTGCTGACCCTCATGCCCCAGAGCGATGCCCTCATGCCCTGGCGGACCCTGCTCGAGAACGTCCGGCTGGCGGCGATGCTCGCGGGCTCCCCGCGCGACGAGGCCCACGCGGCGGCGTGGCGTACCCTGCATCGCTTCGGGCTCGGCGGTTTCGAGGACCACTACCCTCACGCCCTCTCCGGGGGCATGCGCCAACGCGCGGCCCTTGCCCGGACCCTGCTCGGCGGCGGGCGGGCGTGGCTGTTGGACGAGCCCTTCGGCGCGCTGGATGCCCTGACGCGGGCCGACCTCCGCGGTGTGCTGGCCGAGGCGTGGACCCGTGAGCGCCCCACGGCACTCCTCGTGACCCACGATCTGGATGAGGCCCTCCTGCTCGCCGACCGGATCCTCGTCTGCGGGCCCCGACCTGCCCGCATCGTCTGCGAGATCCCGGTGCCCCTCGCTCGACCCCGCGGCCTCGACGACACCCTGAGCCCCGAGTACGTGGGGCTGCGTCGCGAGCTGCTCGACGCCCTCCGGCAGGCCGGAGCGCTCGCGTGACCACCGCCGAGCGTCTGCCGGTTGCAGTCGGTGAGACACCGGTCCATCTGCGCCGCTTGGCGCTGCTGCTGTTGCCGCTCTCCGGCCTCCTCGCGTGGCAGCTCGTGATCTGGATCGCCTCCCCGCGGCCGTGGCTGCTGCCCTCCCCGGCATCGGTCGGCGAGGTGCTGTGGTCCGACCGTGCGCGGCTCTGGTTCCATGCCCAGGCGACGATCGCCGAAGCGGCCATCGGCTTCGGCCTCGCCGTGCTGGTCGGGGTGATGCTCGCCATCCTGATCGTCGGCTCGCCGGCCGTGGAGCGCTCGCTCTACCCGTGGCTGGTGGCGAGTCAGGCGATACCGGTGCTCGCCGTCGCGCCGCTCGTCGCCATCTGGCTCAACTACGGCACCGCCCAGGTGGCGGTGGCGTTCGTGATCGCCTTCTTTCCCGTGGTCGTGACCGGCGTCGACGGCCTGCGCGCCGCGGATCCCATCCTGGCTCAGACCGCACGCACCCTCGGAGCGGGCCGAATGTGGGCGTTTCGCCACATCACGTTTCCGGCGGCGCTGCCGACCCTCTTCTCGGGATTGCGACTGGCGGCGGTCTTCGCCGTGACCGGGGCGGTCGTCGCCGAGTACGTCGGGGCCGACCGGGGCCTCGGCTACCTGGCCGAGCTGTCCACCGCCGAGTTCCGGACCGCCCGCAGTTTCGCCGCCATCACCCTCCTGGCGCTGATCGGCATGATCTTCTTCGGCGCGGTCGGTCTCGCCGAACGGCTCGCCCTCCCCCACCGCCGGCACTCCGCCCGCCCTCCCTGGAGACGCTCATGATCCGCCGCCGCCTGTTTCCACTCGCAGCCCTCATCGCGGCCGTCGGATCGGTCCTCGCCGGGTGCGGGGGTGGCTCCTCCGACCCGGAGACCATGACGTCCGTCAGCCTGGTGCTCGACTGGTACCCGAACGTCAACCATGCCGGCATCTACGGCGGTATCGACCGCGGCTACTTCGCGGACGAGGGTCTCTCGGTGGCGCCCTCGGTGCCCGCCGATCCCGCCGCCGCGCTGAAGCAGGTCGCCGTGGGGCGCGCGGACTTCGCCATCTCCTACGAGCAGGAGGTGCTCATCGCGCGGGCCCAGGGCGTCCCGGTCGTCGCAGTCGCCGCCCTCGTGACCCATCCGCTCAACACGGTCCTCGTGCGGCGCGATCGCGGCATCGCGACGGCAGGCGATCTCGAGGGGAAGACCGTCGGCATCGCCGGAGTCGCCTCGGATCGTCCCCTCCTGGAGTCGGTTGTGCGCTCGGCCGGCGGGGATCCTTCGACCCTCAAGGTCCGGACGATCGGCTACACGCTCGGTCCGGCCCTCGCCTCGGGAAAGGTCGATGCCGTGATCGGCGCCTACTGGAACGTCGAGCAGATCGACCTCGAGCGCCAGGGCGTCGACGTGGCGGCGCTCCGCCTCGAGGACAACGGCGTTCCCGACTATGACGAGCTGGTGATCGTTGCAAGCGACGACACGATCAGAGATCGCCCCGAGCTGATCCGCTCGTTCCTGCGCGGCCTGCGCTCGGGCCAGGACTGGGCTGCCACCGACCAATCGGGGGCAGTGGCGGCCCTGATCGACGCCAACAAGGATCTCGATCAGGAGACGGTCGCCGCCCAGCTGAAGGTAACCGCGGAGATCCTCTCCCCGAAGGACGAGCCCACCCTCACCGTCGACCCGGCGCAGTGGGTGGTCTTCGCCGACTGGATGAGGGTCAACGACCTCCTGCCGGCGCCGGTGGACGCCCGACGGGCGGTGACCGCCGAGTTCCTCCCGGATCCTCGCTGAGAGGCCGGGGGGACACCGGTGCCTGTTGATCACGCCAGCGCTCCTCGGTGAACCATCGCCGCATCGTGCGCACCGTCGGCGCCCTCGCCGGATCGCCCGCATGCCGGCTGCGCAGCTCGCGGATGACCACTCGCGGGTCCTCTCCGCGCGCGAAGCGCGACTCCGCCTCACGACGGAGATCCGGCCACGCGTAGGAGCCGGGGCGGGATGACGACCGCGATGGACGGGGAGCGACGAGCAGGGAGTGAAGGGCGCGCCGACGGGACGCCGTCATGCACCCCGCGGCGTCCCAGACGCCGGAGAGGCTGACCACCAGATCGCGGCCGGCCCTCCGGGCGAGGAACTCAGGGGAGCGGTGCTCGGAGCAGAGCCAGACGCTGAGACCGAAGGGCAGGTGAAGCTGAGAGCGGCCACCGACTCCCGGCCCCATGCAGATCGCACATGGGGGCAGCGTTCCCATCCCTCGCGCCTTGTAGAGGCTTCGCGCCATGTCGGCATCCTGGCGGGCCGGGCATCGCGAATCAGCGCACGGGCCGATCCGATGCCGCTCGACTCCGTGCCGGTCGGGGAGTCAATTGACCGCCTCGTCGATCGTCATTTGACTCATCCCACAGCCGTCTCCCGTGGGTGGAGGCGCCGCGACGCGGGTCTCGGGCCGAACAGGGCGATGAGATCGTCGCGCTCGAGGGCCTCCGCCTTGAGCAGATCCCGTGCGCCAGCGTGCAGGAGCTCGACGTGCTCCATGAGCAGCTCGGTTGCGGCCCGGAAGGCGTCCTCCACCAGCGTGCGCGCCGCGACGTCGGAGCGCTCGGTCGCCTCGGTGCCCTGGGCCCCCGGGAGGCCGAAGGCGAGGCTGAGGACGGTGGTCGTCGCACCCATTCCCAGCTCGCCCACCATCCGTCGTGCCAGGGTCGAGGCCCGCGCCAGATCGTCAGCGGCTCCGCTCGTGAACTCCCCGAAGATCAGCTCCTCGGCGGCCCTGCCCGCCATGATCATGACCAGCCGCTCGATGCACTCCGCCCGCGTGGCGAGGTACTTGTCCTCGTCCGGGAGGGCGATCGTCACGCCGAGCGCCTGGCCCTGTGGGATCACGGTGACCCGCTCGACCGGATCGCAGAGGGGTGACAAGTGGCCCACGAGCGCGTGCCCCATCTCGTGGTAGGCGACGAGCAGCCGCTCGCCGTCTGACAGGAGCCGGCCGCGTCGCTCGGGACCGGCCACCAATCGCATGAGCGCCTTGCGGAAGTGGGGGATCGAGAGGGCGTCGCTACCGGAACGGGCGGCCTCGAAGGACGCCTCGTTGCAGAGCGCCGCGAGATCGGCCCCCGCCATGCCAACGGTGAAGGCGGCGATCGCCGCGGAGTCCGTCCCGGGGGTGAGCGGCCGACCGCGCAGGTGGACGTCCAGGATCTCTCGGCGTGCCTCCCTTCCGGGTAGGCCGACCGCGATCTTGCGATCGAACCGCCCGGACCGGACCAGGGCCGGATCGAGGTCGTCGAGCCGGTTCGTCGAACGCGAGCACGATGACCGTGTGCTCCGAGCGGAGGGTGAAGCCGTCCATCTCGGAGAGCAGCTGGTCGAGGGTCTGCTCGCGCTCGCCCGAGGAGGCGTGACCGGTCCGACGTCCGCCGACGGCGTCGATCTCGTCGATGTAGACGACCGACGGCGCCGCCTTGCGCGCGGCGGCGAAGAGGGCGCGCACGCGCTTCGAGCCAAGACCCCCGTAGACCTCGACGAACTCCGAGCCCGAGGCGCTGAAGAAGGGCACGCCCGCCTCGCCGGCAACGGCGCGCGCGAGCAGCGTCTTCCCCGTGCCGGGTGGTCCGTGCAGGATGATGCCTCGGGGCATCTGGGCGCCGACGCGCTCGAAGCGTTCCGGCTCGCGCAGCACGTCGGAGATCTCGGACACCTCGTCGCGGATCTCGTCGATGCCCGCAACGTCGGAGAAGCGCGCCGGTGATCGCACCGGGCGGACGTTGTGGGTGAAGCGGGCGCCGCCCGCCGCGCGCAGGGCGAGAGCGGACACCAGGACGAGCCCGGCGAGGAGGATCAGGGGGCCCCAGGTCTGCGCGAAGGCCTCGACCCGTGCCCCGGCTCCGGGATCCTCGCCCACGGTCGCCTCCGGCGCCGGCGGGGTCACGACGCTGAGGGGAACGCCTCCCGCCTGGGCTGCGTCGATCGCCCGATCAGTGAGGCCGCTGGGGAGCGGCGTGCTGCGATCCCGGCCATCGACCCGCACGACGAGCCTCTGCGCTCCGAAGCCTCCGGTCAGCCGGGCCGACTCCGCACCGCCGGTCTGGAGCAGCGTGAGTGCGCGCGAGAGGGAGATCGTCGCGGGGGGCCGTCCGGTCTGACCGTGCACCGCCGGGGCCAGGAAGACGGTGACGATGAGCGCCACCATGATGTAACGAAGCCGTCCGCGCGTCGTCAATACCACTCCCCTGGGATCCGTCCGTACGCGAATGGAAGCGCCATCGGCCTCATCCAAGAACCGCCGGACGGATGGCGGCCACCCCCCGATCCGGGGAGGTCACTACGATCGGGGGCGTGAGCATCTCAAGGGACGACTTCGAACGACTGGTGGCAGAGGCGATGGACGACATCCCCGAGCGATTCGCCACAGCCCTCGACGAGGTCGCCGTGGTGGTCGAAGAACGCGCGCCTGCCCGGATGGGGTCGCTCTACGGGCTCTATACAGGCGTGCCGCTCGCCTGGGGGAGCGCTCCCTCCGGGGTGCTGCCGCCGCGCATCGCCATCTACATCCATCCCCTGGTGGACCACTTCCCCGAACCCGAGGCCCTCGTGGCCCAGGTGCGGATCACGGTGCTCCACGAGCTGGGCCACCACCTGGGCTTCGATGAGGACGAACTGGAGGAGTTGGGGTATGCCTGACCCCGTCTTCGATGCGATCCACGGGCGCCGCAGCGTGGGACGGGTCGGCACGGAGGCGGTGTCCGCAGAGGTCGTGCGGGAGATCCTCGACGCGGCGGTCCGGGCGCCGAATCACCATGCGACCGGCCCGTGGCGCTTCATCGTCCTCGCCGGAGATGCCCGGAGCGCGGTCGGAGAGGCCCACGCCCGCGCCGTCGCACGCCAGCACCCTGCGCTCACGGCCCAGGGTCGGCGCAAGGAGGCCGCTCGGCTGGAGCGGGCTCCCGTGGTGATCGCGTGCTGCGTCGCTCCGGGGGAGGATCCGATCTGCGCTCGGGAGGACCGCGACGCCGTGGCCGCGGCGATCCAGAACCTGCTGCTGGCCGCCCACGCACTCGGTCTGGGCGCCATGTGGCGGACCGGGGCGATGGTGGACGAGCCCGAGGTCCGTCAGGAGCTGGGCCTCGTCGAACATGATGCGATCGTCGGGTTCGTCTACCTGGGCTGGCCCGATTCACCGAGCCCCGCCCCGGGCGCCCCCCGACCCGGGGCGGAGATGGTCACCGAATGGCGCGGCTGGTAGGGCGCCAATCGACCGAACCGTCCCCGGTCAATTGGCGCCCCAGTTGACGAGGGATCAGGCCGGCCGCTCCGGGGCGTTCTCGAGCCCGGAGATCGAGATGCTCGCCTCTCCTCCGTAGCGCTTGTTCAGGTTGATGATGACGGCGGTCAGCCCTTCGAGGATGAGGGCGTTGGCAAGCGGTCCGGCATCGAGCGCCCGGGTTCCCGGGATCGCCTCGGTGAGGGCGATGACCGTCTCACGGGCCTCCTTGCTCTTGCCGCACACGAGCACGTCGGCGTTCAGGTGGTGCTGGGCCTGGAGGCCGGCGGCCGGCAGGTTGTTGAACGCGACCACGACCTTGGCCTCCGGGGCCAGGTCCTGGATGCGGTGGGCACACGAGGCGCCGCCGATGGCCTCCCCCTGCTCTGCGATCGCCCCGCTCTTTCCGAAGCGCAGGGCGTTGACGACGGAGATCACGACCTTGCCGGAGAGGGCGGCCGCCATGGGCGGGATCGTTCGACTCGATGCCCTCCCAGGGGATCGACACGATTGCGAGCTCCGCCTCCTCCGCGGCGGCCACGTTCTCTCGCGGCGTGAAGGTCCCGCCGGAGAATGCCTCCGAGAGCGTCGCAGCGGCCTGATCGGCCCGCTCCTGGCTGCGCGAGCCCACGACTATCTCGTGGCCCGCAGCCGCGAAGTTGATGGCAAGGCCGCGGCCGAGGTCGCCGGTACCGCCGAAGATCGCGATCTTCATCTGGTCACTCATCTCCCGTCGTGGTGTCATCGCCGGCCCGGCGTCGGGCGGCGTCGAGGGTGTTCGCCAAAAGGTATGCGATGGTCATCGGTCCGACGCCGCCGGGCACCGGCGTGACCCAGCCGGCCACCTCCGCCGCCTCTGCGGTCGCGACATCGCCGCGCAATCCCGCATCGGTGCGATTGATGCCGACGTTGACCACGGCCGCGCCCGGCTTGATCCAGTCGCCGCGGATCATCTCCGGACGCCCGACAGCCGCCACGAGGATATCGGCGGAGCGACAGAGCGCGGGGAGATCCTTCGTCCGGGAGTGGGCCACGGTCACGGTGGCGCTTCGCGCGGTGAGAAGGAGGGCCATCGGCTTGCCCACGATCAGGCTGCGCCCGACGACCACGGCGTGGGCCCCCTCGATCGGCACCCCGGCGCGGTCGAGGACCCACATCACCCCCGCCGGAGTGCACGGCACGGCGCCCGGCTCCCCGCGGACGAGGCGTCCCAGGTTGACCGGCGCGAAACCGTCCACGTCCTTGTCCGGATCGATGCGGTTGGCGATCGCCACCTCGGAGAGCTGGTCCGGAACCGGCAACTGCACGAGCACGCCGTCGATGCCGTCGTCGGCGTTCAGCTCGTCGATCAGGGCATCGAGCTCGGCTTGGGTGGTCTGGGCGGGCAGCACCACCCTTCGTGAGATCATCCCGGCCTCGTCGGCGGCGCGCGCCTTGCCCGCCTGATAGAGCTCGGAGGCCGGATCTTCGCCGACCTGCACCCCCGCCAGCCCCGGCGCGCGGCCGTGACGCGACCGGAAGCGGGCGACGCCCTCGGCCACTTGGGCCCGCAGGGCCGCGGCCTCCGCCTTGCCATCGATCATGACGGCGGCCATCAGCCGACCTTCCTCATCGGCGCCGCGCCGGCCATCAGCCGCCGCTCGGCCCCGTCCTGCGCAAAGCGCACCTTCACGAGATCCCCCCCGCCTTCGATCGCCGTCACAACACCCTCGCCGAACGTGGCATGCACCACCGAATCACCCCTCACCAGTGACGATCGCGGGGGCATCGCGGGCCCCGCGGCCGCAGCCGCGAACGCGGTGCGGGATCTCCGCCCGCCGGGCGGGTCCGCCAGCGCGTCGAGCGGGATCTCGCCGAGGAACCGCGACGGCAGTCGGTAGTCCCGCCCGCCGTGCATCGCGCGACTCTCCGCGTGGGTCAGCGAGAGATGCCGCCGTGCCCTTGTCAGGCCCACGTAGAAGAGGCGACGCTCCTCCTCGAGCGTCTCGGGCGTGTCCGAGCGCGAGTGCGGGAACAGCCCCTCCTCCAGCCCGGTGATGATGACCGTGTCGAACTCGAGCCCCTTCGCGTTGTGGATCGTCATCAGGGTGACCGCTCCCTCGGACTGATCGATCGTGTCGGCGTCCGCCTGGAGGGCGATCCCCTCGAGGAAGCCGGCCAGGGTCGCATCCGCCTCCGAGTGCTCGTACTCGGCGGCGACCCGCACCATCTCCTCGAGGTTCTCGATCCGACCCTGGGCCTCGAACGTGCCCTCGCGCTCGAGGGACTCGCGCAGGCCGGAGCGGTCGAGGACCTCCTCCAGGATCCGGTCCAGAGGTGAGCCCCCCGACACGCGCAGCCGGACGTCGGTGATCAGGGAACCGGTGGCGGCGATGGTCGCGCGCTGGCCCGGCTGCAGCCCAGCCACCTCGTCCGGTCGCAGGAGCGCGTCGCCGATCGCCAGCTCATGTGCCGCGGCGAAGGCCTCGAGCTTGGCGATGCACCCCGGCCCGAGGCCTCGCTTGGGAGCGCCCAGCATCCGGGCCAGGCTCACGCCGTCGGCGGGGTTGGCCACGACGCGCAGGTACGAGAGCAGGTCGCGAACCTCGGCCCGTTCGTAGAAGCGTGGGCCACCCACCACCTGGTACGAGACTCCTCGCCGCACCAGTTGGTCCTCGATCGACCGGCTCTGGGCGTTGGTACGGTAGAAGACCGCCACCTCCGACAGGCTGGAGCCGCGGCCGAGGGCGGCGTCGATCTCTCCGGCGACCAGCCGGGCCTCCTCGTGCTCGTCGCGGCATGAGCTGACCCCGATCGCCTCTCCCTCGCCCAGAGCGGTCCAGAGGCGCTTGGGGTGCCGATGGGGGTTTCTCTCCACCACGGCGTTGGCGGCGCGCAGGATCGTCCCGGTCGAGCGATAGTTCTGCTCGAGGGCGACCACGTGGGCACTGGGGTAGTCGCGCTCGAAATCGAGGATGTTGCGCACGTCGGCGCCCCGCCACGAGTAGATGCCCTGGTCGTCGTCGCCCACCGCCACCACGTTGCGCTGTGGCTCCGCGAGAGCGCGCACGAGCCGGTACTGGGCGTGGTTGGTGTCCTGGTACTCGTCCACGAGCACATGCTGGAAGCGCGACTGCCAGCGTTGACGCACGGCTTCGTTGCCCTCCAGCAGCTCGGCGGTCACCATCAGGAGATCGTCGAAGTCCATGGCCCCGTTCGAGCGCAGGGCGTTCGCGTAGCGCCGGTAGACCCGCACGATGATCTCGTCGTTGAAGGAGCCCGACATCGCCGCCATCTCCTCTGGCCCCTGGAGCTGGCTCTTCGCGTCGGAGATGCGCGCCTGCACGGCCCGGGGGGCGACCCGCTTCGGATCGACCTCCTCCTCCACCAGGCAGCGGCGCAGCAGCCGCAGCTGGTCGTCGCCGTCGTAGATCGAGAAGTCGCGCGCGTAGCCGGCCTCTCCCGCCTCGCGCCGGAGGATGCGAACGCAGGCCGAGTGGAAGGTGGACGCCCATATCGCGCGGGCCCGCGGACCGACCAGGCGCGCGATGCGATCCCGCATCTCGCCCGCCGCCTTGTTGGTGAAGGTGATGGCCAGCACGGCCTCCGGCGCCACCCCGACCTCGCCGATGAGGCGGGCAACGCGGTGAGTCAGGACGCGGGTCTTGCCGCTCCCGGCCCCGGCCAGTACGAGCAGCGGGCCGTCGCCGTGGAGGACGGCCTCGCGCTGCGGGGGGTTGAGGCCGTCGAGCAGGTCGGACACGCTCCGATCCTACCCGAGCCGTCCGGCACCTCCGTCAGATGCCCGCCCCGGGGTTGAGGCCGAGGATCGAGGAGATCTCCTCCTGGGCGCTCGGGAGGCAGTCGGCGTCCTCGGCGCGCGGAGCCGGTTCGCGTCCGGCGCGCATGTCGGCCAGATCCCGCTCCAACTCGCCGACCCGGCGCACCAGGCAGGCCATCGCCTCGGCCACCGGGTCGGGCAGGCGCACGTGGTCGATGTCGGGGTGATGGATGTCCCGCGGCACCTTCTGACCGTCCACGACGACCGCGCGCCCCGGGTTTCCGACCACGGTGGAGTTGGCGGGGACATCCTTCACGACGATCGCCCCCGCGCCGATCTTCGCGCCCTCGCCGACCACGAGCGGCCCGAGGACGTTGGCCCCGGTTCCGACGATGACCCCGTCCTGGACCGTGGGATGGCGCTTGCCGACGTCCTTGCCTGTGCCCCCGAGGGTCACCCCCTGATAGAGCGTGACATCCTCGCCGATCTCGGTCGTCTCTCCGATGACGACCCCCATCCCATGGTCGATGAAGAACCCTGGCCCGATCCGTGCGCCCGGGTGGATCTCGATACCGGTGAGAAAGCGCGAGGTCTGGCTCACGAGCCGCGCCGGCAGGCGCATGCCCTTGACGTGCATCGCGTGCGCGGCGCGGTGGAGCCACACCGCATGGAGCCCCGGGTAGCAGAGGAGGATCTCGGTCAGCGAGGTGGCGGCCGGGTCGCGCTCCCGAGCGACGTCGATGTCGCGGTGGAAGGCCTTCCGGGCGGCGCCGAAGCGCGACAGGAGCGAGCGCCGGGGCATGCGGGCTAGTATAGGCACCCCCCCCGAGGAGCCGCCCTGCCGAGGCCCCACAGCAACCGATGACCCTCCCCGCGCTCACCGCCGCGAGGGGCACCCCGGCCACCGGTGGATCGGCGGTCCACCTCGGCTAGCGTCTCCGTGACCGGGGCCTCCTGTCAGCCCGGGCCCTCCCCCACCGCCCGCGCTCTGCGCCTCGATGGCCTGCGGTGTGATGGGCCCGAGGCGCTCGCCGCCCTCCTCGAGCGGCTCTCGGATCCACCCTGGGACGCCGAGGTCGCCGACGAGGACCCCCTCGGCGCCCTGCTCGCGGCCCAGGGCTTCGAGCAGTACGCCCGCATGGTGGTGATGGCCCGCCCGATCGCCGGCCTACCCCGGGCGCCCCACGTGGCGGGAGTCCGCGTCGAGCCCTACCGCAACGAGTGGGCGGAGGCCTTCACCGCGGCCGAGGCGATGGCGATGGAGGGGCTGTCCGTGTTTCGCGAGATGGGGCAGCCGACCGGATACGAGGAGGCCGAGGGCTTCGACGCCTTCAGCGTGGCTCGCGACGATCGCGACCTGCTGGGCTTCGCGCAGGCGATGCTCCCCGAGGGATGGATCAACTGGCTCGGCGTGGTGCCCCACAAGCGCCGGGGCGGCGTCGGGCACCTGCTGGTCTCCGATCTCGCGCGCCAGGTTGCGGAGGCCCGCGGGACCCACCTCGCCGCGTTGGTGGAGGCCGACACCGATGGGCAGCGCTTCCTCACGGCGCTCGGCTTCCGGGAGCGAGGCGGCCGACGCACCCTGATGATCCGCCGGAGCTAGGCTAGGGCAGGACGTCCGGCACGAAGCTCTGCTCGGTCATCGGGGGGCGTACGTAGGCCCGCTCGTCGCGCCGGGGCGGCAGCACCACGGGGTCCGGCGTGAGGTCCTCGTATGGGATCAGGCTCAGCAGGTGCGAGATGCAATTGATCCGGGCGCGACGTTTGTCGTCGGCCTCGACCACGTACCACGGAGCCTGCTTGGTGTCGGTGTGCGCGAACATCGCATCCTTCGCTCGCGAGTACTCCACCCAGCGCGCCCGCGACTCGAGATCCATCGGGCTGAGCTTCCAGCGCTTGGTGGGATCGTCGATGCGGTCCTGGAAGCGCCGCTCCTGCTCGGCGTCGCTCACCGAGAACCAGTACTTCACGATCACGATGCCGGAGCGGATGAGCATCCGCTCGAACTCGGGACAGGTGCCGAGGAACTCGCGGTACTCCTCTTCCGAGCAGAAATCCATCACACGCTCGACGCCCGCGCGGTTGTACCAACTGCGGTCGAGCAGCACCATCTCCCCTGCCGCCGGCAGATGGGCGACGTAGCGCTGGAAGTACCACTGGGTCTTCTCGCGCTCGGTGGGCGCCGGCAGCGCGACCACCCGGCAGATCCTGGGGCTGAGGCACTCGGTGATGCGTTTGATGGCGCCGCCCTTGCCGGCGGCGTCGCGCCCTTCGAACACCACGAGCACCTTGAGGCCGCGATGGCGGATCCACTCGTGCATCTTGACCAGCTCGATCTGCAGCCGGGCCAACTCCGCCTCATAGAGCGCACGGTCGAGACGACGCACCTTCTTGGCCTTCGCGGACATCCGATCCCTCCGCGGGTGCGGGCCTACGCCTCGTCGAAGAGGGGAGTGCTCAGGTAGCGCTCGCCGGTGTCGCAGAGGAAGGTCACGATCGTCGTGCCCGAGCTCTCCGCCCGCCCGGCGAGCTCCCGAGCCGCCCAGACGTTCGCGCCGGCGCTGATACCCACGAGGATGCCCTCCTCGCGGGCGAGGCGGCGCGACATCGCGAAGGCGTCCTCCGCGCTGCACGTGATGACCTCGTCGTAGACGGTGGTGTTCAACACGCCCGGAACGAACCCCGCGCCGATCCCCTGGAGCTTGTGGGGCCCGGGGGTGCCCCCGGAGAGCACGGGTGAGTCAGCGGGCTCGACAGCGATCGCCCGGAAGCCGGGGCGCCGCTCCTTCAGGATCTCGGCCACCCCCGTGATGGAGCCGCCGGTGCCGACGCCGGCCACCAGGGCGTCGATCTCGCCCCCCGTGTCGGCCCAGATCTCCTCGGCCGTCGTGCGCCGGTGCGCCTCCGGGTTGGCCGGATTCTGGAACTGCTGGGGGACGAACGCGCCCTCGGTCTCGGCGGCGATCTCCTCGGCCTTCGCGATCGCCCCGCGCATGCCCTCGGCTCCGGGAGTCAGCACCAGCTCCGCTCCATAGGCCCGCAGCAGCGTCCGCCGCTCCACGCTCATGGTCTCCGGCATCGTGAGGATGCAGCGATAGCCCTTGGCCGCGCAGACGAACGCCAGGGAGATGCCCGTGTTGCCGGAGGTGGGCTCGACCACCACGCTGCCCGGCCGCAGCCGCCCATCGGCTTCGGCGGCCTGGATCATCGCCAGGCCGATGCGATCCTTCACCGAACCGCCCGGGTTCATCGACTCGAGCTTGCCCAGGATGATCGCGTCCGAGCCCTCGGCGATGTGCCCGAGCCGGACGAGCGGGGTGCGCCCGATGAGCTCGGTGATCGAGTCGACGATTGCCACGGCAGGACCCTACCAGCGCCGCAGGAACGCGATCACGCGATGCTCGGGGCGAGAGAGGCCAGGTCGGTCTGGGGTCGCGCACCGAGGTGGGAGATGACCTCGGCGGCGGCCAGGGAGCCGAGCTCCGCGCACTGCGCGAGCGCAATCCCCTGCGACAGTCCGTGGAGGAAGCCGGCGGCATAGAGGTCGCCGGCGCCCGTCGTGTCTACCAGCTCGGGCACGGCGACGGCGGGGACCTCGACGGTGTCCTCGGCTGTCGCCACCAGCGAGCCGTGCTCCGATCGCGTCACGACCACGATCTCGCTCCGGCCGCGTACCGCAGCCACCGCGGCCGAGAGGTCGCGCGTGTCGGTGAGCGCGAAGATCTCCTCCTCGTTGGCGAACAGCAGATCGACATCGTTCTCCACCAGGCCGCGGAACTCCTCCAGGTGCCGCTCCACGCAGAAGGAGTCCGAGAGCGTCAGGGACACCCGGCGCCCGGCGCCGTGGGCCGCCGCCATGGCGACCCGGAAGGCTTCCTTGGCGCGCGGCTTGTCCCAGAGGTAGCCCTCCAGGTAGAGGATCGACGAGCTGGCGACGAGCTCCGTGTTGACGTCCTCCGGGCCCAGCTCGACGGCCGCTCCGAGGTAGGTCGACATCGTCCGGTGGGCGTCCGGCGTGACCAGGATGTGGCTGCGTGCGGTCTCCGGGCCATCGGGCGCCGGAGACACGTCGAAGCGCACCCCGGCGGCGCGGATGTCGTGAGCGAAGATCGCCCCGAGCTCGTCGTCGCGGACCTTCCCGATGTAGGCCGAGCGGCTGCCGAAGGACGCGGCGCCCACCATGCTGTTGGCTGCGGCCCCACCCGATATCTCGATGGCGGGCCCCATCCGGCCGTAGAGCTCGGCGGCGCGGTCGAGCTCGATGAGGGTCATCGACCCCTTCGGCAGCCCCTCCGCCTCGAGGAAGCCGTCGTCGCAGTGTGACAACACGTCGACGATCGCGTTTCCGATACCCACCACGTCGAATCCCGCGGCCTTCGTCATCCCGCCCCCTTCTCGTGAACCCGCGAGATGCTACCTGGGCATGCGTGTGACACCCGAGGTTGCGCACGCGTGAACTTCCCACCGGGTCCTCCACACCCTGTTCAAAGGTGCGCCGCTCAGGTGGCGAGGCGCTCCAGCGTACCGGCCAGCACCGCCACTCCGTCGGCGATCTCGTCGGGAGTGGTGTACTCGTCCGGCCGATGGCTGACCCCCCCGGCCGAGGGGATGAAGATCATCGCCGTCGGACAGATCCGGGCCATGAAGACGGCGTCGTGGTACGCGCGACTGACCATGCGCGTGAAGGGTAGCCCGGCCTCCTCGCAGGCCGCCTCGATCGCTGCGAGCACGGCGGGGTCCGACGTGGCCGGCCCGTCGGCGTTCAGGATCTCGTCGCCGTGCCCGACCCCCCGCCTCGAGGCCGCGCCGCGGGCGGCGTCGCGCACGGCCGCAAGGACTCCGTCGCGACGGGCGAGATCGACGTCACGGACGTCGATCTCCATCCGGACCCGCCGGGGGATGCTGTTGACGGCCCCCGGCTCGAGGGCAAGGAGACCGACCGTGCCGACGGTGTCCGGCGAGCCGCTCGCGCGGGCGAGACGGTCGACCGCCTGGATGACCTCGGCCGCGGCGACGAGCGGATCGTGGCGAAGCCCCATGAGCACCGCTCCGGCGTGCCCGCCCTCGCCAGAGAGCTCCACGCGGAGCGTGGCCGGCGCCGCGATGGCCGTGACGACGCCGATCGGCACCCCCGTGCGCTCGAGGTCCGGACCCTGCTCGATGTGGAGCTCGATGAACGCGGAGTAGGCGCCCGCCGAGAGCGCGGCCCCGGCGAGCGGCCCGTCCACACCGGCGGCCGCTCTCACCTCGTCGAGCGACGTGCCCTCGGCGTCGCGCAGCCGGGCGAGCCACTCCGGCGTGACGCCGGCCAGCACCCGGCTGCCGAGGCACCCCACCGAGAACCGGGTCGGCTCCTCGGCGGTGAACGTGATCAGCTCGATGGAGCGGCGCGGGCGGACGCCCGCCGCACGCAGCGAGCGGATGGCCTCCAGGCCCCCGAGCACGCCCACGACGCCGTCGAAGCGCCCGGCATCGGGGATCGCATCGATGTGCGAGCCGGTCGCAACCGCGGGCGCCGCCGGGTCGTCGCCCTCCCAGCGCCCGAAGATGTTCCCCACCGCGTCCGTGCGCACGCTCAGGCCGGCCGCCTCCATGCGCCCGGTCAGCCAGGCGCGGGCCCGCATATCGGACTCGGTGAAGAGGACCCTCGTGACCGACGGGTACTCACTGTCCGAGAACCGAGCGATCTCCTCGATCTCCCTCGACAGGCGCTCGCGGTCGACGGCGGCGCTCACGGCTCCACGTCGCGATTCCAGTCCTTGTAGATGAGGTACTCGGCGCCCACGGGGCCGTGGGAGCAGCACCACTGCGGGCAGAACGGCCCCATCCAGATCGCATCTCCGGCCTCCACCGGGTACCAGGCCTCGCCGAGGCGGTAGACGAGCGATCCCTCGAGGACCAGGAGGCCGTGCTCCATCACGTGGTTCTCGACGAACGGGAGGGCCGCTCCCGGGGCGAAGGACATCAGGTTGACCGCCAGGTCCAGGCTCGGATCCTCGGGCAGGAGCGCGCGCACCCGGAGCGCCGGGTCGCCGAGCATCGGCTCGGCGGGGACGTCGCCGGAGAGCCCGACGACGAGGGTTCCGCGGGCTGCGCCCGGGACGGGTACGTGCGCCTTGTCGATGACGCAGATCCGTGCGGGCCCGTTGGCTCGGAGGGTGTGCTCGGCGTCAGGCGGGATGTAGCAGTAGGCGCCGGCGGCCAGCGAGTGGCGCGCACCGGCCACCTCGAGGTGCACGCCCCCCTCGAGGACGTAGACGAACCTGCCCGAGCCGGGCCGCGGCGCCCCGGCCGCGCCGCCCTCGTCCATGTCTACCAACGCCATCGTGAAGCGGGCGCCCATCGCCGGGCCGATGATCCTGACGTGCTCCGATCCGCTCCAGCCGGGCACCGGTCCCCGGACGTGCGTCTCCGGCGCGATGAGGGCGTGGTCGCGGCGCACGACGGTGCGCGAATGCGGCCCGCTCACCTCGAGGGCCCGTCCGCCGGGGTGACCAGGCGCCCGATCGGGTCCCCGGCCGCGATTCCGTCGCCGAACACGGCGACGCCGCGCAGGATGGTGCCGACGACACGGGCGCTCAGGCTCTGCCCCGTGAAGGGCGAGTGCCGGTGTCGGTACTCCAGAGCGTCCGCGGTGAGGCGCCAGGGCTCGTCGAGACGCACGAGGGTGATGTCCGCATCCGCCCCCACCTCGAGTCGCCCCTTCGTACGGAGGCCGAGCCGGCCGGCCGGCCGGGCGCTCAGCATCTCCACCAGGCGGGCGACCGAAACGCCCCGGCGCAGGCCGTGGGTCAGGGCGAGCGGCAGGCTCGTCTGGGCCCCCGAGACACCGCCCCACACGGCGAACATGTCGTGCCCCTCCTTCGACTGCGGTGGCCCGGGCGAGTGGTCGGAGGCGATCAGGTCGATGTCGTCTGCGATCAGCCGACTCCAGAGCTCCTCCCGCTCGGCGGATGATCGCAGAGGTGGCGCGCACTTGGCGAGCGCGCCGATGCGATCGGCATCGTCGGCGTCGAGAACCAGGTAGTGGGGGCAGGTCTCGCAGGTGACATCGACCCCGCGCGCCCGGGCACGGGAGATCAGATCCACGGATCCGGCGCTGGAGACGTGCACCACGTGGAGGGAGCAGTCGGCCTGCGCGGCGAGCGCGAGGGCGGTCGCCACGGCCGACTCCTCGGCCCGCGCCGGACGGCTGAGCCGCCAGTCGCGCATCGTGGTCCGTCCCTGCGCCACGGCACGCGCGGCGAGCGGCTCGGTGATCGCCGGATCCTCGGCGTGCACCGCGACCGGCAGCCCGAGCGCGGCGGCGCGCTCCATGCCCCGGCCGAGATCGTCCGGCGTGACCGCCGCAAACTCCTCGACGCCGCTCGGGCACATGAACGCCTTGAAGCCCACCACCCCCCGCTCGGCGAGCTCGTCCATGCGGTCGATGCCTCCGGGCACCAACCCACCCCACAGGGCGAAGTCGATGCGGGCCCTCCCCTGCGCGGCCTGGACCTTGGCATCGAAGGCGGCGCCGTCGAGTGTCGGGGGCAGCGAGTTGAGCGGCATGTTGACCGCGCACGTGATCCCTCCGGCGGCGAGGGCGCGGGTGCCCGTGGCAAAGCCCTCCCACTCGGCACGACCCGGGTCGTCGAGGTGCACGTGGGCATCGACCCCACCCGGCATCACCAGGTGCCCACGGGCGTCGATCTCCCGGAGGCCCCCGGGCAGATCCGGGCCGATGTCCACGATCAGGCCCTCGCGGACCCCGATGTCCCAGGCGTCGCCGCGCACCACGAGGTCGTGGCTCACGGTGCCGCCTCAAGCCGTAGGGCGATGATGGCGAGGATCTCCTCGATCGCCGCGGCGCGCTCGTCGGCCTCGTCGTTGCCGAGCCGCCGCTCCCAGGCGGCGAGGATCTCGGTGACGCTGCGGCCGCGGACGCAGATGACGAACGGAAAGCCGAAGCGGCGGTGGTAGGCGGCGTTGAGGCGGGCCACGCGGTCGAGATCGTCCGGCGTGAGCCGATCGAGGCCCGCCGAGGCCTGCTCGGTGGCCGACTCGCGGGTGAGATCGCCCGCCAGGGCGGCCCGGCCCGCAAGATCGGGGTGGGCCCGGATCAGTGCCAGCCGCCGCTCGCTCCCCGCCTCGCGCACGACGCGATCGAAGGCGTCGATCACGGCCTCCCGATCGGCGAAGGGCCCGCGCTCCCAGGCGGCCTCGGCGACCCATGGCGAGCCCTCGGCGACATGCCCGAAGCGACGCAGGAACCGCTCGCGCTCCTCCTCCGGGCTCACCGGTCGGCGCCGGAGACGTCCCCCGGCGTGAGGGGTACCTTGGGGAGGGCCAGGCCGGTCGCGTCGCGCACCGCGGCGACGATGGCGGGGGTGGAGCGCGATCGTCGGCATCTCCCCCACGCCGTTCAGCCCGTACGGGGCGTGCGGGTGCGGGGTCTCGCTGATGCGCATCCTGACCGCGGGCATGTCGAGGACCGTGGGCATCAGGTAGTCGGTGAACGAGGCGTTGCGAACGCGCCCGTCATCCATCTGGATCTCCTCCATCAGCGCCAGGCCGAGGCCCTGGGCGATGCCGCCGTGGATCTGGCCCTCGAGCGCCAGGGGTTCATCACGCGCCCGACGTCCTGGGTGGTCGCCATCTCGACGGCCCTCACCAGACCGAGCTCGCGATCGACGTCGCACACCGCGCGGTGGGCGGCGAAGGCCAGCGCGACCAGCGAATCGCCCTGCCCGTCTCGGGTCGAGCGCCGCAGTGGGCCGGTGGCGGTACACCGCGGTCTCCTCGATCGGCCCGGTCGAGCAGCTCGTCCAGCCTCGGGCGCAGGCGCGAGCATGCCAGCTGCACCGCTCCCCCGGTCATCCAGGTCTGGCGCGACGCGGACGTGCTCCCGGCCGAGCCCACATCCGTGTCGGCCGGCAAGATCTCGACCCGCTCGACGATCCAGCTCGGTGCGGGCGATCTGCGCCAGCACGGTCTCGAGGCCCTGCCCCACCTCGGCCGCGGCGGTGTGGATCTGCACCAGCGGGCCGCCGTCGTCGCGCGACACCCGCACCCGCGCCGTGGAGTAGTCGTCGAAGCCCTCGGAGAAGGCGATGTTCTTGAACCCCACGGCGAAGCCGACGCCTCGGCGCGTGCCCTCGCCGTGGGTGGTGTTCGACACGCCCGCCCGGCAGATCCCGCGAGGTCGGTCGGGACGCACGTCCGGAGCGGCAGCGGCATGGCCCGGAGCTCGCTCGAGCAGCTCGCGCACCGGCGCGGGCCCGTCCACCACCTGCCCGGTGGGCAGTCGCATACCGGTCGCGCAGAGCGTTGCGCAGGCGGATCTCGACCGGGTCGAGCTCGAGCGCGTGCGGCGAGGCGGTCCATCTGCGACTCGTGGGCGAAGGCCACCTGCACCGCCCCGAAGCCGCGCATCGCACCGCACGGCGGGTTGTTGGTGTACGCCACGATGCCGTCGACGCGGGCGTTGGGCACGTCGTACGGGCCGCAGGCGAACGTGCGCGGCGTTGGCGACCACCGCCGTGCTGCTCGACGCGTAGGCACCGCCGTCGAGGACGATCCTGGCCCGAACGTAGACCAGCCGGCCGTCGCCGTCCGCGCCGTGCTCGTAGCTCATCCGCGCGGGGTGGCGGTGGACGTGACCGAAGAACGACTCCTCCCGCGAGTAGACCATCTTCACCGGGTCGGCCGGTGTGCAGCGCGAGCATCGCCACGTGCACCTGCATCGAGAGGTCCTCGCGCCCACCGAACGCGCCGCCGACCCCGGCCAGGTGGAGGCGCGTGAGCCGGCGACAGGCAGCCCGAGGCTGGCCGCCACCTGGCCCTGGTCGACGTGCAGCCACTGGGTGGCGACGTAGAGGTCGACGCCGCCGTCCTCGGCGGGCACGGCGAGCGCCGGACTCGGGGCCGAGGAACGCCTGGTCCTGCATCCCGACCTCGTACTCGCCCGCTCACGACCACCGTCGGCGCTGCGCGTCGGGGTCGCCGTGCACGATGTCCACCCGGCGCAGCAGGTTCCCGCCGGGATGCAGCGCCGGCGCGTCGCGGCGCAGGGCGTCCTCGGCGCCGGTGAGGGGAACCCGCACCTCGTAGTCGACGGCGATCCGCTCGGCCGCCCGGCGGGCCGTCTCGGGGTGATCGGCGGCGACGATCGCCACGGGCTCGCCCTGGTAGCGCACCCGTCGATGGCGAGCACCGGCTGGTCGGCGATCTCCATGCCGTAGGTGGGCCTGCCCGGCACGTCGTCGTGGGTGAGCACCGCGCGCACTCCGGACAGCGTCAGCGCATCGGTGATGTCGATCCCGCGGATCAGGGCGCTCGGATGCGGGCTTCGCAGCGTCGCCCCCCACAACATGCCGTCGGCGCGCAGATCGGAGGCGTAGGCGAACTCTCCCCGCACCTTTGGGCGTCCGTCGCTGCGCAGCACGCTCTCGCCGATCCTTCCGAGCGGGAGGACCCGGGTGCCGGAGGTGCTCATGCCACCAGCCGGGCGCTCGCCGCGGCGGCGTCGCGGGCGATCGCATCGATGTCGGCTCCGAGGAGCTCGCCCCGTTCCACGACGGGCGCTCCGTCGACCACGAGGGTCTCCACCTGGCGGGGGGGCCCGAGGATCAACGCGGCGATCGGGTCGGCGATGCCGGCGTGGCCGGCCCCATCGATGCGCCAGAGCGCGATGTCGGCCCGCTTGCCCGGCTCGAGCGACCCGATCTCGTCGTCGCGCCCGAGACAACGGGCGCCGTGGATCGTCCCGAGCGCCAGGGCGGCGCGGGCGCTCATCGCCGCAGGACCTCCGCGAAGCGCGGGCGAGCAGGAGCGCCTGCGCGCAGCTCCACCGCGAGCTCGCCCGACTCGTTCGAGGCGGCCCCGTCCACGCCGAGGCCGACCGCGACACCGGCGGCGAGCAGGTCGGCGACCGGGGCGATGCCGGCGCCGAGGCGCCCGTTGGACGAGGGGCAGTGGGCCACCGAAGTGCCGGTCTGCGCGAAGCGGGCGATCTCCTCGGGTCGCGAGGTGCACGCAGTGCGCGAGCCAGACGTCCGCCCCGAGCCAGCCGAGCTCGTCGAGGTACTCCACCGGACGGACGCCGAAGCGCTCGAGGCAGAACGCCTCCTCCTCGACGGTCTCGGCCAGGTGGGTGTGCAGGCGCACGCCGCGCCGGCGGGCCAGATCGGCCGACTCGCGCATCAGATCGCCCGGTCACCGAGAACGGCGAGCACGGAGCGACAGCCACCCGGAGCATCGCGTCCGGGGGCCGGATCGTGCCACCGGTCGATGGCCGTCGTCGGTTGCGAGCAGGATCGCGTCGCGATCCTCCACGACCTCGTCGGGCGGCAGCCCGCCGGCCGAGCTGCCGAGGTCCATCGATCCGCGGCACGGGTGGAAGCGCAGCCCGATCCCCGCTCGCCGCGACGATCTCCGCCTCCAGCAGGTCTCCGCCGCCGCGCGGGAAGACGTAGTGGTGGTCGGTCGTGGTGGTGCAGCCGGACAGCGCGAGCGCCGCCAGCCCGGCCCGGTGCCGCCGCCGTCGCGATCTCGTCGTCGATGCTCGCCCACAGCGGGGTAGAGCGCCGTCAGCCAGTCGAAGAGGTCTTCGTCCTGAGCCAGGCCGCGGGTGGCCCACTGGTAGAGGTGGTGGTGGCAGTTGACGAGTCCCGGTGTCGCGAGGCAGCCCCGCGCGTCGACGACGCCGCCCGCCCCCGCGCAGGGGCGGAGGCGCACCCCGCCGCCAGAGCCGAGATCGGCACCGGCCTCGACGAGGATCCAGCCGTCGGCGTGCTCGGTCCCGTCCGCGTCCATCGTGGCGACGGCGCATCCCTCGATGAGGATCGCCGCGCTCACCGCATCGCCCCGAGGCGCGCCGAAGCGAGCCGCACGGCATCGAGGATCTTCTCGTAGCCGGTGCAGCGGCAGAGGTTGCCGGCGAGCGCCTCCCGGATCTCGGCGTCGTCGGGCGCCGGGCTCGCGGCGCAGCAGGTCCTGCGGTCGCGACGATGAAGCCCGGGGTGCAGAAGCCGCACTGGACCGCGCCGGTCTCGACGAACGCCTGCTGCACCGGATGCCGCACGTCGTCAGCGGGCGCGAGCCCCTCGACGGTCACGACGTCGCGGTCCTCGGCCTGGCCGCGCGAGCACCAGGCAGGCGCAGACCAGGACGCCGTCGAGCATCGACGGAGCACGAGCCGCACTCGCCCTGCTCGCAGGCGTTCTTGGAGCCGGGCAGGCCGAGCCGCTCGCGCAGGACGTAGAGCAGGCTCTCGCCCTCCCAGATGTCGTCGACCTCGTGGAGCTCTCCGTTGACCGTGAGCGCGAGCTTCACGTGCGGTACTCCTGCCAGCACCACGACAGGGTGCGCCGCGCCAGCACCGCAAGGGCGTGCCGGCGGTAGGCGGCGGTGCCGCGGACGTCGTCGATCGGACGTGCGGCGTCGGCCACGGCCTCTCCGAAGCGCGCCAGCAGGGATGCCGGCAGCGCCTCGCGCCGCTCCCAGGCGCCGAGCTCGTCGAGCGCCCCCTCCGCGAAGGCCTCGGCGGCCGTGGCGCGGATCACGGTCGGGGCGGCCGAGCCGATCGCGGCCGCGACGGTCCGCGCGCCGGGGTCGAGCTGCACCGCCAACGAGCAGACCGCGATCACCATCGCGTTCCGAGGGCCGACCTTGGCGAACTGCTGGGGTCCGCGCGCCACCGGCACCCGCACCGCCGCGATCAGCTCGTCCGGCTCGAGGCGGTTGCGCTTCGGCGCCGTGCAGAAATCGGCGAGCGGCATCGCCGCGCGACCCGGACGCCGACGCTAGCTCGACGCGCGCGTCCGCCGCGAGCAGCGGCGGAAGGGCATCGCCGGCCGGCGAGGAGGTTGCGAGGTTGCCGCCGATCGTTCCCCGGTTGCGGATCTGCGGTGATCCGACCGTGCGCGCCGCGATCGCCAGGCCCGGTGCGAGGGCGCTCAGCTCGGCCACGAGCCGCGCGTAGGTGACCCCGGCCCCGATGACGAGGTCGGCCCCGTCGCGGTGCCAGCCATCGAGCTCGCCGACCCGTGTGAGGTCGAGGATGCGCTCCGGCCGGCGTCGGTCGAAGTTCAGCTCCACCATCAGGTCGGTGCCGCCGGCCAGGGGGAGCGCCTCGGGGTGGGCCGCGCGCGCGGCGAGCGCGTCGGCGAGATCTCGCGGCTGAATGGTGGCCTCCAAGGGTGGGAGGATACGATCCTTCGGCGCCCGACACGAACCGCGCGGACAGGGGATCGGATGACCGAGCACGCGATCACCTACGGCAAGGCCGCCGTCCCGGTCTACCGCCATCACGCGACACCCCTCGCCGGCATCGCCCCGGTGCCCGAGTCGACCTTCACCGGGCGCTCCAACGCCCTCGTCGCGTCCCTCGTCACGGTCGAGGTGTTCGGCGACAACTTCCTGCCGTCCTACACCGAGGGCGACAACTCGATGGTGGTCGCCACCGACAGCATGAAGAACCTGATCCTGCGCGAGAGCGGCTCGTGGGAGGGCGCCACCCTCGAGAGCCTGCTGCACCACCTCGGCGGACACCTCCTGCGGGATTACCCGCAGATGGAGGCGTTGCGCATGGAGGGCGAGGAGATCCGCTTCGACCCCGCCGGCCCGCGGGGGTCGCTCCTCACGAGGGTTCCCGGCGATCGCACCACGGCGGCGATGCGGCTGGAGCGAGGCGGCCATGGCATCGCCATCGCCGGGCTGGAGGCCGGGCGCGAGGGGATGGCCCTCCTGAAGCTCAGCGGGAGCAGTTTCACGGCATTCGTACGCGACGACTACACCACTCTCGCGGAGCGCCGCGACCGGCCGCTCTACATCGCGCTCGACGTGGCGTGGCGCTACGACGAACCCGAGCACGCGCTCGGCGCCGAGCCCGGGCGATACGTGGCCGCGGAGCAGGTGCGCGACGTGTGCGCGGCGGTGTTCGAGGAGTTCGTCAGCGAGTCGATCCAGCACCTCGTGAACGCCATGGGAGAGCGGGTGCTGGAGCGCTTTGCCGGGCTGGTCGAGGTCTCGTTCGCGGCCCGCAACCTGACCCGCGACCCCGTGGTGGAGGGGGTCTACACCGACCCGTTCAACGCCCAGGGCACCATCACGCTGGCGCTCAGCCGGTGAGCGGCCGTCTCACGACCCACGTGCTCGACACGGCCGCGGGGCGCCCGGCGCCGGGCATTCCGATCACCCTGCGCCGCGACGGGGCCCTCGTGGCCGAGGCCCTCACGAACGCCGATGGGCGCACGGATGCCCCGCTCCTCGAGGGCGACGCGTTCACCGCAGGCGTCTACGAGCTGACCTTCGAGGTCGGGCCGCACTTCGCCGGTTCGGGGTTCCTCGACCTCGTGCCGGTGCGCTTCACCGTGACCGACGCCGGCGAGCACCACCACGTACCCCTGCTCGTCTCCCCCTTCTCCTACAGCACCTACCGGGGCTCTTAACTAGTTCCTGACGTACGGGATGCCGACGGCGGCGGGCGGCTTCGGGCGGCCGACGATGCCGGCGACGGCGATCAGCGTCAGCACGTAGGGAAGCGCCTCGAAGAGGATCGCCAGCGACTCCGAGTAGACCGGCAACCGCTGCGCGATCGCGCTCGACGACCCGAAGAGCAGGCAGGCGAGGAAGAGCCCCCTCGGTCGCCAGTTGCCGAAGATCAGCGCCGCCAGGGCGATGAAGCCGGCGCCCGCGGTCATCCTCTCGCTGAACGAGTTGACGAATCCGATCGACAGGAACGCGCCGCCGAGGCCGCCGAGGACGCCCGAGAGGATCACCGCCGTGTAGCGGATCCGGTAGACGGAGAGGCCGACCGTCTCTGCCGCCCGTGGATGCTCGCCCACCGAGCGCAGGCGCAGGCCGAAGGGCGTCCGGAAGATGACGTAGTACGACAGCGGCACCAGGGCGAGCGCGACCCAGATCATCAGGTTGAGGCTGCCGAAGGCGTCGCCGAAGTAGGGCACGCCCTTGATGAAGCCGAGCTCGACGTCCGGGATCGCCGGGATCCCGCCCGGCGTGCCCTCGGGCCCGTAGATGTCGATGAACAGGTAGCCGGTCAGTCCGGTGGCGAGGAACCAGACCGCCGTGCCGCTCAGGATCTGGTCGGCGCGCAGCTGGATCGACAGCACCGCGTGGATCGCGGCCAGCGCCCCGCCGGCGACCGCGGCGAGGACGACGCCGGCGATCCACGAGTCGAACTTGTCCGCGCCGAGGATGCCGAAGAACGCGCCCATCAGGAGCATGCCCTCGAGGCCGATGTTCACCACCCCGCTGCGCTCCGAGAACATCCCGCCGAGGGCCGCGAACATCAGCGGTGTGGCGAAGCGCAGCATCGAGGCCGTGAGCGCCGACCAGACGACCACCGACTCCAGGTTGGACACGCTCGACTCGGTCGCCATGGCGCCGAGAGCGCCGAAGATCACGGCGACACCGAGGGCGATGTAGCCGAGGCGCCGCTCTCCCCGCATCACCCCGGAGATCGCGAGTGCGGCCGCCGCGGCACCGATCGCGATCGGGACGGCGGGCTCGCGCACGAGGAACGGCGGGATGGCGACCAGCAGCGCCACGACGCCGAGCGCGAGCCCGCCGAGGGCGATCGCCCGGTCGCGCCCGGGCGCGTGCGCCACGGCCCAGGCCTGGAGGCGCTCGAGCGCGGGCGGCCGCGCTGGCCGGGCGACAGCGCCCTGGACCACGAGCCCGCTCACGACCGGAGCAGGCGGTGGCGCTGTCCGGTGCGGGAACCGGGGAAGGCGGAGCCTGGGCAGGCCCCGGCGCCTCCAGAGGTAGAGGATGAGGACGTCGGCGCCGATGAACAGCAGCACGAGCGCCTGGATCATCGTCGCCAGGTTGCCGGCGAGCTGCGGGGCGAAGACGTCCGGGTCCAGGGTGCGCGTGGAGGTGCCGTAGAGCAGGGCACCGAAGAGCAGCGAGGCGAAGAAGACGCCGACCGCGGTGTTGCGCCCGAGCATCGCCACCGCGATCCCGGTGAAGCCGATCACGTTGGTCTGCACGTCGAGCTGGCCGAGGCGGAACTGCCACCCGAGCATGTCCATCGCGCCGCCGAGGCCGGCGAAGGAGCCGGCGATCGCCATCGCCAGGAAGTAGCTGCGCCCCACGCTGATGCCGCCGTAGCGGGCCGCCTCGGCGTTGCGGCCGACCGCGCGGACGCGGAAGCCGAGCGTGGTGCGCGAGAGGATCAGCCAGTAGGCGACCAGGCCGAAGATGGCCAGCGTGATGCCCATGTGCAGGCCCTGCAGCTGGGCATCGCCCCAGATCACCGGCAGCTTGGCGCTGTCGACGACGTCGTTGGAGATCGGCACGGAGGCATTCGTGTCGTTCTGAAGCGGCCCGCCGAGGCCGAAGAGGTAGCTGCCGATCCAGTAGGCGATCCAGTTGAGCATGATCGTCGTGATCACCTCGTGGGCGCCGACCGTCGCCTTGAGGATGCCCGCGATGCCGGCCCAGACCGCCCCCGCGAGCGCCGCGAGCAGGATCGCGAGCACGATGTGGGCCGGGCCGAACAGGTCGGCGAACGACGAGCCGACCCACACCGAGACGATCGCGCCCACGGTCCACTGGCCCTGGCCGCCGATGTTGAACAGGCCGCAGCGGAAGGCGAAGGCGACCGCCATCGACACGAAGATCAGGGTGGTGGTGAGGAGCAGCGTCTGCTGCAGGTTGAAGGCCGCGTTCTCGCGGTCGATGCCGCCGACCCAGGGGAAGAACCAGTTCAGCCCGGTGCCGTTGAAGATGCCCTTGTAGGTGCTCAGCGGGTTGTGGCCGGTCACCGCCACCACGACGCCGCCGATCAGGAACGCGAGGACCGTCGTGGCGAGGGAGGTGAAGAACCCCCCCGAGTGCGGTGCCAGCAGGCTCAAGAACGTCGGGCGTTCGGGTGAGGGCTCCTGCGGCGGTGCCGGAGGCGGGGCGGCCGGCGGAGTGGGCGGGGCTGCCGTGCTCACGGCGCGCGTCCGATGCCGAGCATCGCCTCGCCCAGCTTCTCGCGGCTCACGCCGGGCGCGAACTCGGCCACGATGCGCCCCTCGTAGATCACGAGGATCCGGTCCGAGAGCGACAGCACCTCCTCCAACTCCAGCGAGACGAGGAGGATCGCCCGCCCCTCGTCGCGCTCGGCGATCAGGCGCTCGTGGACGTACTCGATGGCGCCGACGTCGATGCCACGGGTGGGCTGGGACGCGACCAGCACAGCGGGGTCGCGCGAGATCTCCCGCGCGATGATCACCTTCTGCTGATTGCCCCCCGACAGCGAGCTCGCGCGCGTCCCGGGTCCGCCGCCGCGCACGTCGAACTCGGTCAGCAACGGCCCCGCGGCGGCCTCGATCCGGCGCGGGTACATCCAGCCGTGACGCGCAGAGGGGGGCTTGTCGAAGTCGTGCAGGATGATGTTCTCGGCCAGGCTGAAGTCCATCACCAGACCCCGGTGCTGGCGGTCGGTCGGAATGTGCCCGACCCCGGCATCGAGGGCTCCGTGCGGGGTCGCGCCGGTGATGTCGCGTCCGTCGGCCGCGATCCGCCCGGAGGTCGGATGGCGGAGGCCGGTGATGGCGTCGATCAGCTCGGCCTGGCCGTTGCCGTCCACGCCCGCGATGCCCACGATCTCGCCGGCCGCCACCTGCAACGAGATCCCGCGCACCGCCTCGAGGCCGCGGTCGTCGTGCACCACCAGATCCTCGATCTCGAGGCGCGGACGGCCGGGCTTCGCGGGGGACTTGTCGATCCTCAGCACCACCTCGCGGCCCACCATCAGGGTGGCGAGGCTCGCCTCGGTCGCGCCCGCCGTCGGCGTCGTGGCGATGTGGCTCCCGCGCCGCAGGACGGTGACGCGATCCGCGATGTCGAGGACCTCGTTCAGCTTGTGGGTGATGAAGATCACCGAGGTTCCCTGGGCGGTCAGGCTTCGCAGGATCTCCTCGAGCTCCTTCGCCTCCTGAGGGGTCAGCACGGCGGTGGGCTCGTCGAGGATCAGGATGTCGGCGCCGCGATAGAGCGCCTTCAGGATCTCCACGCGCTGCTGCATCCCGACGGTGATGTCCTGCACGAGCGCGTCGGGGTCGACCGAGAGGCCGAACTTGTCGGAGATATGGCGGACGCGGTCCGCGGCCTGGACGCGGTCGAGCAGCAGGCCCTGGCGCGGCTCGACGGCGAGGACGATGTTCTCGGCGACCGTCATCACCGGCACGAGCATGAAGTGCTGGTGGACCATGCCGATGCCCAGAGCGATCGCGTCGGCCGGCGAGGTGATCTCCACCGCCATGCCTCTCACGGAGATCTCGCCCTCGTCGGGCTTCGTGAGCCCGTAGAGGACGTTCATGAGGGTGGACTTGCCGGCGCCGTTCTCGCCGAGCAGGGCGTGCACCTCGCCCTTTCGCAAGTCGAATGAGACGTCGTCCGACGCGACGACGCCCGGGTAGCGCTTGGTGATGCCCTTCAACTCCAGCACCATCTCCCCCGGCGCGCCGGGCGCCGGGGGAGCGGTTCCTCCGGGGACGGTCGTGCTCACGACCGGTCCGTCGGGATCGTCCTTACAGCTCCGACGGGGCCGTGACCTCTCCGTCGATGATCTGCTGCTTGAGGGCCTCGACCTCGTCGAGCAGATCCTGCGGCACCTTGGGGCTGGTGGTGCCGAGCGACACGCCCTCGTTGGCGAGGTCGAAGGTCGCGTCCTCGCCGCCCTTGAAGGTCCCGTCCTGAACTGCCTGGATGCTGTCGAACACCGAGGTGTCGACGCGCTTCACGGCGCTGGTCAGGATGTGATCGCCGAGGTCCGACTGGTCGCGGTCGACACCGACCCCCCAGACGCCCTCGTCGGCCGCTGCCGAGAGAGCGCCGAGGCCACAGCCGCCGGCCACCTGGAAGACGACCTTCGAGCCCTTGGAGATCTGGTCGAGGGCCTTCTCCTTGCACTTCGCCTGGGCGACGAAGTCCTGGGAGTAGTCCACCAGCACCCTCATGCTCGGGACGGCCGCCTTGGCGCCCGCCTTGTAGCCCGCGATGAAGATGTTGACCGTCGGGATCTTCAGGCCGCCGACCGCGCTGATCGCCTTGCCGCCCTCGGCCTCGGCCATCTTGGCAGCCATGTAGCCAATGAGGTAGCTGTTCTCGTTGGTGGCGAACGTCAGGCCGCGCACGTTGGCGGGCTTGCTCTTCAGCGCGACGTTCGGGAAGTCCACGATCGCGAAGTTCTGGTCGGGGAACTTCTTCGCCACGGTGTCGATCGCGTCGGCCATCAGGAATCCGACCCCGACGCTGAGGTCGTACTTGCCGCGGGCGAGCGTGGTCAGGTTGGCGATGTAGTCGCCGGCCGCGACCGACTCGATCGGCCGGCCCTGGACACCGAGCTCGGTCTCGGCGCGCTCGAGGCCCTCGAGGGCCGACTGGTTGAACGAGCGGTCGTTGAACTTGCCGACGTCGCTGACCAGACCCGCCTTGAGGTCCGAGGAGGGCGCGGCGGTCGTGTCGCCACCCGCGGATTCGTCGTCACTGCCGCACCCGGCGGCCAACAGGCCGAGGGCCGCGGTCGCGGCGATCGCACCTGCAAGAACCTTCCAGCGTCGAGATCTCATCACCACTCCTTGGATCGTCCCGCCGCGGCCTTGCGTCCGCGCGGTCGGATGGGCCGTAGCGGGCTTATACAGGGTTGGCCCAGACGGCGAAACGGCTCCGGCCGATTCTGGCGGGCCATTCACTGCGACGCGGCGACCCTCTCGAGAATCCGCGACCCGGCGGGCGCCGGGTGCCCGCCCATCCTGACGGCACCGGCGAAGGCGCTCCGCCCCGCCTCCATGTGGTCGTCATCGTCGGCGTGGAGCTCGGCCAGGATCTGCCCGGCGGAGACCGCCTCGCCCGTCTGCACGCGGAGAAGGATCCCCGCCGAGGGGCTCACCGGATCCCCCTTGCGGGCGCGACCGGCGCCGAGGCGGACCGCTGCGATGCCGACGGCCATGGCGTCGACCGCCGCCACCACGCCATCAGCATCGGCGCGAACTTCCTCGATGTGGGCGGCCGTGGTGAGAGGGGCCGCAGGGTCGCCGCCCTGCGCGCGGACCATGCGGCGCCAGCGGTCCATCGCCCGCCCGTCGGCGAGCGCCGCCGCCGGGTCGGCGTCGATGCCCGCCAGGGCGAGCATCTCCCGGGCGAGCGCCAGGGTCACCTCCACGACGTCGGGTGGGCCTCCGCCCTCGAGGATCTCGAGCGACTCGGCCACCTCCAGGGCGTTGCCCACCGCGCGCCCGAGGGGGGTGTCCATCTGCGTGAGCAGCGCGGTCGTGCGGACTCCGTGGGCCTCACCCAGGGCGGCCATCGTGCGTGCGAGCTCGAGCGCCTGGTCGCGGTCGCGCATGAACGCGCCCGCCCCGACCTTCACGTCGAGCACGAGCGCATCGGTGCCCTCGGCGATCTTCTTGGACATGATCGAACTGGCGATCAGGGGGATCGACTCGACCGTGCCGGTGACATCGCGCAGGGCGTAGAGCTTGCCGTCGGCAGGGGCCAGGTCGGCTCCGGCGGCGCAGATCGCCGCGCCGATGTCTGCGAGCTGGCGCACGAACTCCGCTCCGGAGAGATCCGACCGGAAACCCGGAATCGCCTCGAGCTTGTCCAGCGTCCCGCCCGTGTGCCCCAGACCGCGCCCCGACAGCTGCGGTACCGCCGCGCCGCAGGCGGCGACGAGCGGGCAGAGCGGAAGGGAGACCTTGTCGCCGACGCCGCCGGTCGAGTGCTTGTCGACCGTCGGGTACGGCACGGCCGAGAGGTCGAGGCGCTCGCCCGAATGGATCATCGCGTCGGTCCAGGTGGCGAGCTCGCGCGCCGACAGCCCGCGGAAGACGATCGCCATGAGCAGCGCCGACGCCTGCTCGTCGGCCACCACCCCCTTCGTGTAGGCGTCGAGGAACCAACGGATCTGCTCGTCGCTCAGCTCCCGCCCGTCCCGCTTGGCGAGGATCACCTCGACGGCCGAGGTGCTCATCGCCCCGCCCTGCCGCGCACGTCGTCCGGCCCGAAGGCGTTCGGGAGCAACTCCCCGAGCGGGAGGGGATCGCGTCCTGCGCCGCGGTCAACTGCGAGCTCGGGGCCGCCGTGCTCGTGGAGCAACTGGCGGCAGCGGCCGCAGGGCGCGAGGGGCGCCCCGTCTCCGGCCACCACGCAGACGGCCAGCAGGCGCCCGCCGCCGGTGGCCGCGAGGTCGCTCACCAGGCCGCACTCGGCGCAGAGGGTCACGCCGTAGCTGGCGTTCTCCACGTTGCATCCACGCACGAGACGGCCGTCCTCGGCCACCCCGCAGGCGCCGACGAGCACCTGCGAGTAGGGCGCGTACGAGCGCCGCGTCATGGCGACCGCCTCGCGGCGCAGGAGCGGCCAGTCGACGCTCACCGCGCGCCGCCGCCCCCGTTGCCCAGCGACGCGATGGCCGCCGGCGCCTCCCGGATGCCCGCGACGCGCGCGAGGCGTGGGTGCGCTTCGTCAACGTCGGCGTGCTCCAGTGCCCACGTCACGTGGTACGGGACGTGGACCCCCGCGCCACCCAGCTCCAGAACCGGGGCGATGTCGGATCGCACCGAGTTGCCCACCATGCAGAACGCCGGGGCGCTCACCTCCATCTCCGCGAGCACGCGCATGTACGTGGGTGTGTCCTTCTCGGCGACGATCTCGATGCGCTCGAAGACCTCCGCCACGCCCGAGGCCGCGACCTTCGACTCCTGGTGGAAGAGATCGCCCTTGGTGATCAGCACCAGGCGGTGGTCGCGCCCGAGCTCGGCGACGGTCTCGGCCACCCCGTCGAGCAGCTCCACGGGGTGCGTCAGAAGCTCCTTGCCGAGGGAGATGATCCGCTCGATGTGGGCTCCGTCGATCCTCTGGTCGGTGAGCGCGAGGGCGGTCTCGATCATCGAGAGCGTGAAGCCCTTGACGCCGTAGCCGAATATCTCGAGGTTGCGCCGCTCGGTGGTGAGGAGCGCGGCCGCAGCCGCCTCGGCCTCCACCCACGGGGAGAGGAGCTCGGCGAAGGCCTCCTCGGTGACGTGGAAGTGGCCCTCGCTGTGCCAGAGGGTGTCGTCGCCGTCGATGCCGATCGCAGTGATGTCCATGTCCGCGATTCTAGGGGTCGGCTTTCGGAACCGGTCACCCGGGAGCTAACGTGCGCCCATGACACTCGATCCAGAGACCATCCGTCGCGCTCCCAAGGTGCTCCTTCACGATCACCTCGACGGCGGCCTGCGCCCCGCGACGATCGTCGAGCTCGCATCCGAGGCCGGCTACGGCGGGCTCCCGAGCACCGATCCCGAGGAGCTGCGCCGGCTCATATCGCGCGGCGCGAACCGCAACGACCTCGTCCTCTACCTGGAGACCTTCGCCCACACGGTGGCGGTGATGCAGACCCGCGAGGCCATCGAGCGCGTCGCCGCGGAGTGCGCCGAGGACCTCGTCGCCGACGGTATCGTCTACGCCGAGATCCGTTTCGCACCGGAGCTGCACATCGAGCGCGGGCTCAGTCTGGATGCGGTGGTCGAGGCGGTGATCGCCGGCTTCGCGAAGGGCTCCGCGGGCACATCGCTGACGATCCGCGTGCTCTGCTCGGCGATGCGCCAGCAGGCCAGCAGCCTGGAGATCGCCGAGCTCGCGCTGCGTCACCGCGACGCCGGCGTCGTCGGGTTCGACATCGCGGGGCCCGAGGCGGGGTTCCCTCCCTCGCGTCACCTCGACGCCTTTTCGCGCGTCATGCGCGAGAACTTCCACATCACGATCCACGCCGGCGAGGCCTTCGGGCTCCCCTCGATCGCCGAGGCCCTCCACGTCTGCGGCGCCGAGCGCCTCGGCCACGGCGTCAGGATCATCGACGACATCTCGGTGGACGCCGACGGCAACCACCTCCTCGGGCGGCTTGCCGCGTTCGTGCGCGACCGGCGGGTGCCGCTCGAGCTGTGCCCCTCGTCGAATGTCCACGTGGGGGCGGTCGCCTCGATCGTCGAGCACCCGATCGGCCTCCTCACGCGCCTGCGCTTCCGCGTGACCGTCAACACCGACAACCGCCTGATGAGCGACACCACCCTGAGCCGGGAGTTCGAGCACCTTGGCGAGGCATTCGGCTGGGATCTGAACGACGTCCGCTGGAGCACGATCAACGCGATGAAGAGCGCCTTCCTGCCCTTCGACGAGCGCCTTCAGATCATCAACCGCATCATCAAGCCCGGCTTCTCGATGCTGGGGGCCGACGGCTGACCCACGGCCGCGCGCCCGCGCGCGCCACGACCTCCGCGGCCAGGGCGCATCCTCGCGCGAGCGCCTCTCCCGGCGCCGCCCCCGCGTTCCGCGCCGACAGGAACGCCGCCGCGAACGCGTCGCCGGCCCCAGTGCTGTCGACCACGGCCCCGCGGGGTGCGACCGCAGCCGCGTGAGCCCTCCCGCCGTCGGGTCCATGCCACTCGGCTCCCCCCTCCCCCATCTTGATCACGACCTGCCGGTGATCGCGCAGCAGATCGGACGCGATCGACCGCGGGTCGCGCGAACCGCACAACGCCGCCGCCTCGTCGAGGGTCACGAGGATCAGGTCGACCCCCCGCACCAGGTGCCGGAAGCCCTCGGCCCCCATCGCGGCGAGGGGCGCGGCCGACGCGGGATCAACCGAGGTGTCAACGTCCGCCTCCCGCGCGACGCGCAGGGCTTCGACCGCCGCGGCACGACTGCCGGCCCGCATCAGCGCGTACCCGGAGACATGCAGGTGACCAGCGGCCCGGAGGGCCTCCCGGGGGAGATCCTCCGGGCACAGGTGCGCATTGGCGCCGGAGTCGGGGAGCATCGTGCGCTCGCCTCCGGGCTCGACGAGGACCACGCAGGCGCCGCTGGCGGCATCCGCCCTCACCGCCAGCGCCGGTGTGACGCCGTGCCGGCGCAGTGCGGCGTCGGCGTCGCGGCCGAACGCGTCGTCGCCCACACATCCGACGAAGACGACCTCCTCGCCGAGATGACCGAGCCAGGCGGCGGTGTTCGCCGCCGATCCCCCCGGGCGCAGGGTGATCGCGGCCGGGGTGTCGCTCCCGGCGGAGGGCGGGCCGGACATCCGGGTGATGACGTCGGTCATCGCGTCGCCCAACACCACGAACGGCGCAGCCCCGGGGATCGCCTCAGGAGGAGGCGAGGGCCCCCGCGATCCGCGCCGCGAGCCCCGCGTTGCGCAGAGCCAGATCGACGTTCACCCGCAGGCTCTCGCCCTCGGTGCGCTCGTGGAAGCGCCCGAGGATGAACGGGGTCACGTCCTTGCCCGCCACACCGGCCGCATCGGCGGCCGCGAGGGCCTCGGCCAGAACGCGGTCGTGCAGGCCCGGGTCCATCTGCAGCTCGACGGGCAGCGGATTGGCCACGATCAGGGCCTGCGGCAGCCCGAGGGCGTCGCGCGCCCTCTGGATGGCGGCGACCCCCTCCACGCCGTCCTCGTACCACGGCACCGAGTAGCCCGAATCCGACAGGTAGAAGCCCGCCAGCCGATCGGTTCCGAATCCCACGACGGGCACCGACAGCGTCTCGAGACGCTCCAGCGTCGCACCCACGTCGAGGATCGACTTCACGCCCGCACAGACCACGACGATCGGAGTCGAACGCCAGGCCGCCGAGGTCGGCCGACTCGTCGAAGGTGGTGGAGGCCTCGCGATGCACGCCGCCCAGTCCGCCGGTGGCGAACACGCGGATTCCGGCCCGTGCGGCGATGTAGGCGGTGCTGGCCACGGTGGTCGCCCCCGGCCGGCCGCTGGCGATGCCCGGGCCCAGGTCGCGCACGCTGAGCTTGTCCACGTCGAAGGTGGTCGCGATCTCCTCCAGGCTCTCCGGCTCCAGCCCGACCCGCACCCGCCGTCCGAGCACGGCGATCGTGGCCGGAACGGCGCCCTCGGCGCGCACGGCCTCCTCGATCTCCCGCGCCACGTCCAGGTTGTCCGGGCGCGGCAGGCCATGGGCGATGATCGTCAACTCGAGGGCTACGACCGGCCGGCCGCTCGCCAGGGCGGCCGCCACCTCGTCGCGGACCACCATCATCAGATCCGCGCGGGGTGCCACACCGTGCGGATCTCGCAGAAGGCCATCGCGGTGCGGATGTCCTCGGCTCCGCCCGAGCGCACGGTGCGCTTCAGGTTCTCGGCCGCGCGCGCCTCGAGATCGGCCATCAGGGCGGCGGGCGCGCCACTCAGGTCGATCAGATCCACGTCGTCGTGGTCGGCGAGCCATGGCAGCAGCTGGGCGTGGTCACCCGTCAGCAGGTTCACGACGCCCGCGGGTACGTCGGAGGTGGCCATCACCTCTCCGAGGGTGCTGGTGGTGAGGGACGCCGCACCGCCCGCGAGGGCTACCACCGCATTGCCGGCCATGATGGCCGGACACACGAGGCCGACGACGCCGCGCAGTCCGGTTTCCGGGCAGGCCAGGGCGCACACCCCGACGGGAACCGTCGTCGAGAGGTTCAGGAACGGCCCCGCCACCGGATTGACGCCTCCCACGAGCTGGTCGAGCTTGTCGGCGAACCCCGCCCAGTAGACCGCCGCGTCGATGGCCCCCTCCACGTCCGCCCGGGCGGCGTCGGCCTCGACGCCGACGGCGCGCAGCTCCTCGGCGAGCTGGGCCGCGCGACCCTCGAGGACCTCGGCGATGCGGTAGACGATCTGAGCCCGGTTGTAGGCGGTGCGGCCCTCCCAGGCGGCCTGTGCGCCCCGCGCGGCCCGCACCGCATCCCGGACGTCCTTGCGCGAGGCGCGGGCCACGTGGGCCAGGAGGGCGCCGTCCACCCCGGTCACCGGGGTGGTGCGCCCCGACTCCGATCGAGGGAAGGCACCGCCGATGAACAGCTTGTAGGTCTTGTGGACCTCGACGCGGTCGCTCATCGGGCCGCCGGCTCCAGCGTGAGGTACTCGGTGAGGCCCTGGCGGCCGCCCTCGCGCCCGAAGCCCGACTCGCGCACGCCACCGAACGGACTGGAGGGATCGAACTGGTTGAAGCAGTTCGCCCAGACGACTCCCGCGCGCAGGCGCTGGGACATCCAGAGGATGCGCGAGCCCTTCTCGGTCCAGACCCCGGCGGAGAGGCCATAGCGGGTGGCGTTGGCCTTCGCCACGGCCTCTGCCTCGGTGCGGAAGGTCTGGACGGTGAGCACCGGCCCGAAGACCTCCTCGCGGGCGATCGCCTCCGAGCCACCCAGGCCGCTGACGATGGTGGGCGGGAAGAAGAGGCCGTGCTCGGGGACCGGCCGCTCCGGCTGATCGATGCGACACCCCTCGGCCGCGGCGCCGTCCACGAAGCCGCGGATCCGCTCGAGCTGGGCCGAGGAGTTGATGGCTCCGACATCGGTGTTCTTGTCGAGCGGATCGCCCACCCTGAGCAACTCGATGCGACGCGTCAGCCGGCCGAGGAGGTCGTCGGCCACGCCCTCCTGCACAAGGAGCCGCGAGCCGGCGCAGCACACGTGCCCCTGATTGAAGAAGATCCCGTCCACGATCCCCTCCACCACCTGGTCGAGGGCGGCGTCGTCGAACACGACGTTCGCCCCCTTGCCGCCCAGCTCGAGCGTCAAACGGGTGTCGGTGCCGGCGAGGGCCCGGCGGATCGCCTTGCCGACGCCGGTCAACCCCGTGAAGGCCACCTTGTCGATGCCCGGGTGCGCGGCCAGGGCGGCGCCCGTGGGGCCTGCGCCCGTGATCACGTTGACGACCCCCGGCGGGATGCCGGCCTCGGCCACCAGCTCGGCCAGCAGCAGCGCGGTGAGCGGAGTCGTCTCGGCGGGCTTCAGCACCACGGTGTTGCCGCATGCGAGGGCCGGCGCGATCTTCCAGGAGGCCATCAGCAGCGGGAAGTTCCAGGGGATGATCTGCCCCACCACGCCGAGTGGGCGCGCGGACATGCCCGGCACCGCGTACTCGAGCTTGTCGGCCCATCCGGCGTGGTGGAAGAGATGGGCGGCGGCGAGCGGGACGTCGATGTCGCGCGATTCGCGGATCGGCTTGCCGCCGTCGATCGACTCCAGCACGGCGAACTCGCGCGAGCGGTCCTGAAGAAGGCGGGCGAGGCGGAATACATACTTGGCGCGCGCCCTGCCGGGCAGGTCGCGCCACACGCCCTCGTAGGCGCGCCGCGCCGCGCCCACGGCATCGTCCACGTCGCCCGGTCCCGCTTCGGCGACCTCGGCAAGGCGGTCCCCGGTCGCCGGCTCGCTGGTGGCGAAGGTGCGGCCCTCGCGGGATTCGCGCTCGACCCCGTCGATCACCAGGCCGTAGCGGGAGCGGATCGACACCACGTCGCGCCCCTCGACCGACGGGACGTACTCGGAGAAGGTCCGGGCGAGGTCAGCGGTCTCGGCGCCGGCGTCGTGGCGGGGGGTCGTCGTCATCAGTCCACCGGGAGGTCGTGGGTGCGGGCGTAGCGGCCCGTCCGGGCGAAGCGTCGCTGCAGCACGATGTCGTTGAGCAGCGTGGATGCCCCGATGCGGAAGCGATCAGGCGTCAGCCATTCGGGGCCGAGCGTCTCCGACACGAGGGCCAGGTAGCCGAGCGCCTGCTTGGAGGTGCGTATCCCCCCGGCGAGCTTCAGCCCGACCTCGCGACCGGTCTGGTCGGCGAAGTCGCGGATGGCCTCGGCCATGCAGAGCGCCACGGGAGGCGTGGCGCCGACCGGGAGCTTGCCGGTGGAGGTCTTGATCACGTCGCTGCCCGCGGCCATCGCCACCGTCGATGCCAGTCGCACCATCTCGTAGGAGCCGAGCTCGCCCGTCTCGAGGATCGTCTTGAGGTGGGCATGTCCGCAGGCCTCCTTCGATGCGGCCACCTCGTCGTGGACCACGTCGAGGCGGCCCGCGAGCAGGGCTCCGCGGTTCAGCACGATGTCGATCTCATCGGCACCGTCCTCGACGGCCCGGCGGATCTCGTCGAGGCGCTCGTGCAGATGGCTCTGCCCCGATGGGAAGGCTCCTGCGACCGAGGCCACCTTCACCGGTGCCGACCCGAGAGCCTCGCGGGCGACGGCCACGCGGGCGCCGTAGACGCACACCGCCGCGACGGGAGCCATCGCGGGGTCCTCCGGATCGGGATGGAGGGCCCGGGCGCAGAGGGCGCGCACCTTGCCGGGTGTGTCGGCGCCCTCCAGGGTGGTGAGATCGATGCACCGCGCCGCGAGCTCGAGGCCCGCCGCCTTGCTCTCGCGCTTGATCGAGCGCGCGGCCAGGCGCGCCGCCCGCCGCTCGAGCGCGTAGCCGTCAACCGACGCCGACCGGACCGGATGGCCGACCAGCGTGCCCGACAGGGTGGGACCGCGAGGATCGCGACCGAGGGTGATCACCCCCTGATCTTGGCACGCCGGGGGGCTCGCGTCAGGAGAGGAGCAGCGCGGTGAGCCCCTGTCGCACGTCCGCCAGCCGCGCCCGCGCCCGCGCCCGGGCGCCCGCAAGGTCCGAGTCGGCGACCACCTCGACCGCCTCGCAGTAGCACTTCAGCTTCGGCTCGGTCCCGCTCGGGCGCACCACGACGCGCACCCCGGAGGCGAGGGCGATCCTGAGGACGTCCGGCGCGAGGGCCTGGACGCCCGTCGTTGCGAGGCCGCCGATGTGCGGGGGAGGGCCGGCGCTCAGGCGCTCCACCAGGGCCGCGCGCCGCTCCGCTCCCCCCGGGGCCTCGTCGCGCAGAGAGAAGTTGTCGGTGACATGAGCCCCGTGGGTCAGGTGCAGCCGGTCGAGCTCGTCGAGCAGCGTGCGCCCCGCAGCGCGCGCCGCGGAGGCCATCGCCGCGACCGCGACGGACGCGGAGAGGCCATCCTTGTCGCGCACCTCGGGCCCGATCGCGTAGCCGATCGCCTCCTCGTAGGCGAGCACCTGGACGCTCCCGGGGATCTCGAGCGCCGGTCGACAGAGCCACTTGAAGCCCGTGAGAGTCTCCACGTGGCGGGCCCCGTGGGCTTCGGCCACCCGGGCGAGGAGAGACGACGAGACCACGCTCGACACCACCAGGCGATTCGCCCCGGCTGTCACGGAGCCGAGGAGCCAGTCGCCGAGCAGGGCGCCGACGTCGTCGCCGGTCAATTGGACCTCGTGCCGGTGTCCAATTGGCACCAAGACCGCGACGCGGTCCGCGTCGGGGTCGACCGCCAAGCCGAGATCGGCCTCCACGGCGCGCATTCTGGCGGCGAGGAGATCGGTCGCGCCAGGCTCCTCGGGGTTCGGGAAGGCAACCGTGGGGAAGTCGGGGTCCGGTTCCTCCTGCTCCGGCACGGGATGGACATCCAGGTGGCCGGCGGCCGCGAGGAGCTCGGCGAGCAGCGCACCCCCCACGCCGTGCATCGCGCTGGTCGCGATCCGGATCGGGGCGGTCGGGGCCGGCACCCGGGCAAGGGTTCGGGCGCGGTAGGCCTCGCCCACGCCGGCAGGCAGCGGATCGACCGAGGCCGGCGCCGGTGAGCGGGGGGTCAGCAGACCGTCGGCCACCACGGCGTCGATCGCCGCCGCGACACGGCCATCTACCGGCGGGACGATCTGAGCGCCATCGCCCATGTAGAGCTTCAGGCCGTTGTCCGCAGGGGGATTGTGGCTCGCCGTCACCACGATCCCCGCCGCGCAGCCAAGGTGCCGGATCGCGAACACCCCGACCGGCGTCGGCGTCGGCTCACCCGCCAGCAGCACCCGGATACCGTGGGCGTCCAGCACCTCGGCGCAGTCGGCGGCGAAGCGCGCCGAGCGGTGGCGCGCATCGTGGGCGACCACCACCCCTCGCGCGCCCGCGCCCTCGACCTCGGCCACGAGGTACCGGGCGATCCCCGCGGCCGACTGGCGCACGACCAGGCGATTCATGCCCATCGGGCCGGCGGACATCCTGCCCCGCAGACCCGCGGTGCCGAAGGCCAGGCGGCCACCGAACCGCTCTGCGAGGACGGCTCCATCGTCGCTGGCCAGCAGGGCGGCCAGCTCCTGCCGGGTCTCGGGGTCGGGGTCGTCCTCGATCCAGGCCTCGACGCGGCGCCGCAGCGCGGGCCCGACGGCCGCCATCAGGCGGCGGCGGTCACCGCGCGCAGGAGCTCGGCGAGACGGCCCGCCGAGGCCTTTCCTGCGGCGAGGACCTCGCGGTGGTCGAGCGCCGAGGGTGACAACCCCGCGGCGAGATTGGTCACGAGCGACACGCCGAACACCTCAGCTCCGAGGTGACGGGCCGCGATCGCCTCGAGCACGGTGGACATCCCCACCAGATCGGCCCCCATGCCCCGCAGCATGCGGATCTCGGCCGGCGTCTCATACGCCCCTCCGAGCAGCCCGGCGTAGACGCCTTCGGCGATCCCCGGGGCCGCGGCGGCGGCGGCGGCGCGCAGCCTCTGGCTGTAGAGACCGGTGAGGTCGCAGAAGCGCGCCGGGAAGCCCTCAGGTGGGTCCGGGCCGCCCATCGGAGTGACGCCGGTGAGGTTGAGCTGATCGCGGATCAGCACTGGTTCGCCGACCGGGTTGTCGGGATCGAGCGAGCCGCACGCGTTGGTCAGCATCACCACACCGCATCCGGCGAGGACGGCGGCGCGTACGCCGTGAACGACGGCCTCCACCCGGTGGCCCTCGTAGAGATGCGAGCGCCCGGCCAGCACCAGAAGAGGCACCCCGGAGACGTCCACCGAGTGCGCCATGCCGCTGTGGCCGAGAACCGCGGGCTGCGGGAAGCCGGGGAGCTCCGGCATGGCGACGCTTGCGCGCACCTCCCCCATAGCCTCCACCACCTCGGCCCATCCCGATCCGAGGATCAGTACCGCCACGTGCACGCCGAGCCGCTCGCGGATCGCGAGCCCGGCGGAGCGCGCCCGGATGTAGGGATCGGCCTCCACCCCGGCACTATCGCATTCCGCGCCGGATGGAGGCATCGCCGCAGCGGCGAGGGGCGCGATCCAGATGCCCCCGCCGAGCGCTTCAGGGAGACCCGGTGGGGCTGCCGACGCGAAAACGCGGCGGGGACGCCGCCGCACCGTCCGCCCCCCGGTTCATCGGCCGGCCCGCCCCGGAGGGAGCTGAGCGGAGGCTCAGATGTGGAACATGGGCGCACTCCGAAGACGCGCCTCGCGCTCCTGCATGTCGGCGATCGTGAGGCCCGCCAGCAGCTCCGCGAGATTCGCCCGCGCCTCGGTCCAGACCGTCTCGGTACCGTGGTCCTCGGTGTGCCCCCCGCCGGGGGGCGACAGCCGTCCGTCCACCGCCTCCACCACTTCGAGGACGCTCACCTCGGCCGGCAGCCTGCGGAAGGAGTATCCGCCCTTCACGCCCCGCTGGCTCTGGAGGATCCCTGCGCGACGCAGTCCGGCGAAGACCTGCTCGAGGAAGTGCAGCGGGATGCTGCGGGCCTCGGCGACCTCGAGGATCGGAACCGGCCCGCACGACCCGCGCTGCGCGAGTTCGGTCAGGGCGAGGACGGCGGACCGGCTCTTCTCGGTGATCGTGATCAGCGGAATCTCCCGTAAAACCTTGCCGTGTTCGGGAGTTTAGCCGAGTCGCCGGCGGATGGCGCTCAGTCCTCCACCAGCAGCAGGTTGGTGTAGCCCTCGCGCGTGATCGTGGGCATGTGGGTCCGCCCGCTCTTGGCACGCAGGACATAGACCCGCTCGATGCTGTCGATCCAGGAATCCAGGTCGCCGACCATGAGCTCGTAGACGCACTGTGCGGTATGGATCAGCATCCGCGGTCGGCGGCCCCCGGTCGGGATGCCCGTCGGCGACACCGGGAAGCGCTCGATCTCGGTGATCTGATCGAGGTCGATCCCGCGCCGCTTGGCACGCAGCAGGGTGTCGAGCAGCGTCGGCACGAAGACCAGGCGGTCGTGGGTGATGATCAGGTCGCCGTGACGCGAGAGCCAGCCGTTCTGCAGATCGGCGCCGCCGCGCTTGAGGATCTCCTCGTCGGGCCCGGGCCTATCGGCGTGAGGGCCTCTCGGGAGCCGTCGGCTGGGATCACCCATCGCCGCACATCGCAGGCCGCGGGAATCGCTGTCGCGTGATCATGTCTGGGCCATTCCTCGAGGGATCCGGATCGCCCGACAGTCTATCCGCGCGGCGACGCGGCCATTCCGTCCGACGCCGACGCTAGCTTCAACAGGCAGCCACCTTTTCGCAATCGGGGTTCCCACGGACACCTACGACGCCTGGCTCGCAGACTTCCGCCACCGCCTCGCCCAGCACGACCTGGGTGTCGCGGCACTGGCCCGCGACCTCGCCTCACGCACTCCGTGGACGATCCGCGCAGTCGGAAGCGAGGACTTCCCGATCCCCCCACCGGCCGTGGGCCAGCCGCCGGACGTGCTCTGCGACCGGGGGCACCAAGCACGACCGCTCTGCTTCGAGGTCGAGCTCCCCGAGACCCTGGTCCGACGTACCACGGTCGCCCGCCTGCGGGCGATGACGCTGACGGGCCTCGAGCCGAGGATCGTCCTCGTCGGAGCCCCCTCAGGCCACGAGCGTCAGATCGCCGAGGCGCGCCGCATGCTGCGGAGCGCCGGCCTCGCCCTCGCGGTCGCGGCCATCGCGCCCGAGGAGGAGACCATCACGGGGGCCGACTGGTAAGGGGTCCGACCGGAACCGCGGCTGTCCTTCCCCCTTCGGTCGCGGCAATCCTCCCCCAAACAGCGGGGGCGCCTGTCGGACGGCGCCCCCGCTCACCTCCTGCCCTCCCGGGATCAGCTCAGGAAGGGCACCAGCAGGAGCGCCACGATGTTGGCGACCTTGATCATCGGGTTGATCGCGGGACCGGCGGTGTCCTTGTAGGGGTCTCCTACGGTGTCACCGGTGATCGACGCCTTGTGGGCGATCGACCCCTTACCACCGTGGTGGCCGTCCTCGATCATCTTCTTGGCGTTGTCCCACGCACCTCCGCCGGAGGTCATGGAGATCGCGACGAAGATGCCGGTCACGATGACCCCGAGCAGGAGTCCACCGAGCATCTCACGGCCGTTGTTGACGCCGAAGATGAACGCCGTGATGATCGGGAAGAGGATCGGAATCGCCGCCGGCAGCAGCATCTCGCGCTGCGCCGAGGCGGTCACGATGCGAACGCAGCGTGCGTAGTCGGGCTTGTCCGTGCCCTCCATGATCCCCGGCTTCTCGCGGAACTGGCGCCGGACCTCCTCGACCACCTGACCCCCGGCCTTGCCCACCGCCTCCATGGAGAAGGCTGCGAACAGGAACGGCATCATGCCGCCGATGAACAGCCCGATCACCACGAAGGGGTTCTCGAGGTTGAAGTTGACCGAGGCGGCCTGGTCGCCGATCGCCTCCCTCAGCTCCTCGACGTAGGACACGAACAGCACGACGGCGGCAAGCCCCGCCGAGCCGATGGCGTACCCCTTTGTGACGGCCTTCGTCGTGTTGCCGACGGCGTCGAGCGGATCGGTGATGTTGCGCACCGATTCCGGCATGTCGGCCATCTCGGCGATACCACCGGCGTTGTCGGTGATCGGGCCGAACGCGTCGAGCGCGACGACCACACCGGTCAGGGACAGCATGGCCATCACGGCCACGCCGATGCCGTAGTAGCCGCCCAGCTCGTAGCTCGCGGCGATGGCCCCGCCGATCACGACGATCGGAGCGGCGGTCGCCTTCAGCCCGACTGCGAGGCCGGCGATGATGTTGGTCGCGTCACCCGTCTCCGAGGCGGCCGCGATCTTCTTGACCGGCGGCCACATGGTGCCGGTGAAGTACTCAGTGATGCCGACGAGGATCACGGTGACGCCGATGCCGATCACCGCGCACCAGTAGTAGTCGGTCCACGACCCGGCCCCGGGGATGACGTCGGACGCTCCGTCCATCATCCAGTAGGTCACCGGCAGGAAGCCGAGGATCGCGAGGATCGCCGAGACGCCGAGCCCCGTGTAGAGCGCGACGGTGACCGATCCGTTGTCCTTCACGCGCACGAACCACGTCCCGGCGATCGAAGCGATGATCGAGACGCCGCCCAGGGCGAGCGGGAAGATCAGGGCGTTGGAGAAGTTGGTGAGGAACAGGGATCCGAGGAACATGACGGCGACCGTCGTGACCGCGTATGTCTCGAAGAGGTCGGCGGCCATGCCCGCGCAGTCGCCGACGTTGTCGCCGACGTTGTCGGCGATCACGGCCGGGTTGCGCGGGTCGTCCTCCGGGATGCCCGCCTCCACCTTGCCGACGAGGTCGGCGCCGACGTCGGCTCCCTTGGTGAAGATGCCGCCGCCCAGACGGGCGAAGACGCTGATGAGGCTCGAGCCGAAGGCCAGTCCGACCAGCGGCTTCACATCCTCGATGTCCTGGCCCAGGATCAGGAAGTAGCCGGCCACGGACAGCAGCCCGAGCCCGACCACCAGCAGTCCGGTCACGGACCCGCCCTTGAAGGCCACGCCCAGCGCAGCGCCGAGGCCGCTCCTGCCCGCCTCGGCCGTGCGGACGTTCGTGCGCACCGAGACGTTCATTCCGATGAAGCCGGCGGCGGCGGACGCCGTCGCGCCGATCAGGAAGCCGATCGCGGCCGTCCAGCCCAGCAATGCCGAGTCGACGGCGGAGCCGAGGAGTCCGATGACCACGAACAGGACCGCGGCGACGGCCGCGATGATCGTGTACTGGCGCTTCAGGTAGGCCTGGGCGCCCTCCTGCACGGCCGCGGCGATCTCCTGCATCTTCTCATCGCCGGCCGGCTTCTTGAGGAGGTAAAGCGTGAGGCCGATGCCGTACGCCACCGCAACGAAGCCGAGGACGACGGCGAGCCATACCGTGTTGTCCGACAGGAAGTCGGCCAATTAATCCCTCCGAGATCGGGTTCAGTCGAACGCGCCGATATGCCCGATCTGGGGCCAGCGCTCCGGGTTCCGTCGATCATCCGAGCTCGTGCGGATTCGGACGACCACGGGCGGTTTTCTACCACACCGCGCGGACGTCCGGGGCGGGGTGCTCCCGCTACTCGCCCCCGCGAGGCGTGCCCGGGGGAACCCACAGACGGCTTGCCGCGTCGTTCGCGGGCGGGGGCGGGTCGGGCTCGGGCGACGGCGCCTCGGCCGGCTGCCCGGCCCGCTCCTCACTCGCGCGCGAGAACGCCATCTGAAGGACCGCCAACGGCTCCTTGAACGGCCTCACCTGAGCGGGGCCGAGCTCGCGCTCGGCCACACCGAGCAGAGCGCGGAGCGCCTCGATGGCCTGGCGGGCCTGGGCCAGGTCGCGCGCGTCGTTGCCGGTCGGGCCCATCCCGAGCCGCACGCCGGCCATGTCGATGAACGTCGCCATGCACTGCAGGAGCACGTCGCGCACCGGGGTGCGTGCGAGGCGGTCGGCCAACATGGCCGCCATCTCCTCCTGGGTGGGCTCGGCCTGCCCCGGCTGATTCTGGGGATCGGTCATGCGGTCACCGCGAACATGCTCAAGACCTCCTGGGCCGAATGGCGTGTGCGCTCGACGATCTCGGCGTGCATGGCGCGCACGTCGCCCAGCTCGTCGAGCCGGGCGATCTGGCGCATCGCGCCGTTGCCCCCGGACAGCATCGTGGGGATCGTCGCGATGAACGGGGCGAGGCCGAGGGCCTCATGAACCGGGGCACTCCACTCGATGAGGGCCTCGATGGCGGCCGCTGTCGAGCGCTCCACACCACGATCGAGGTCGATGAGACGCCCCTCGAGGCCGTGGCGCTGCGCGCGCCAGATGTTCTCCTCGATCAGGCCGCGGGCGTGGACCGGCGGGGGCCTGCCGGCATCCAGATCGGCTGCGAAGGCGGCGATGCAGGCCAGCGCGAGCGCGCCGACGGCGAACGCGTGCGCCATCTCGGTCTGACCGTCGCAGATCCTGACCTCGACGGTGCCGAAGCTGTGATGCGGTCGAACGCTCCACCAGATCTGGGTGCTCTCGACGATCGAGCCGGTCGCCTCCAGCAGCTCGACGAAGCCGGAGTACTCATCCCAGTTCGCGTAGGCGTCGGGAACGCCGCAGCGGGGGAAGCTCTTGGTGAAGACCTGCGTGCGGGTGGAATGGAGCCGGGTCGGTCGGCCTCCGAAGACCGCGCTGTTCGCCGACAGGGCGAGGAGCTCCGGCAGGACGCTGCGCATCGCGGTCGACACCGCCACCGCCCGATCGGCGCCGCGCACGCCGGCGTGCAGGTGCATCGACCAGGTGTTGTTGGTCCAGGCGATGTACCCGAGCTCCTCCTCGACGCGCCGGTAGTGGGGAGTGTCGATGATCTGCTGCTCGGTCCAGGGGCTGAAGGGGTGGACCCCTGAGACCGCCAGCGACAGGCCGAGGCGGTCGGCGAGCGCGATCGTCGCCAGGCGCCCCTCGACCAGCTCGCGCGCCGCGTCGGCGTAGGTGGCGTGACGCCCGGTGCGGAACTCGACCTCGCTCGCGATCAACTCGCCGGCGAGGCGCTCGCGCAGAGCGGGCTCCGCGGCGTCCATCATCTCCTCGAACCGGTTCGTCAGCGCGAGGGTCTCCGGATCGAGGAGCTGGTACTCCTCCTCGATGCCGACCGTCAGGTCGGTGGAGCTCTCGAATCGTTCGCGGGACCCGGCCAGGATGCCGGGAAGGGCGTCGCGATCTGCCATCCGCGGCGAGCATAGCAACGCACCCCCCGATCACGTCCGCACCCCTGCGGCTTTCAGCTCAGGTAGAAGTAGAGCGCGTAGAGCAGCTCGACGGCCGGGCTCGAGGTGTGGACCGTCACATCGGACGGAACGGTCAGCAGGGCGTCCGAGTAGTTGAAGATGATCTTGACGCCGGCGGCGACCAGGTCGTCGGCGACCTCCTGGGCTGCGGATCCCGGGACCGCCAGAACGCCGACCATCACCCCGTCGCCCTCGGCCACCACGGACTGCAGCTCACGGTAGTGGCGAACCGGGATATCGCTGAGCATCGTCCCGACACGGCTGGGATCGACGTCGAAGATCGCCGAGATCCGGAAGCCGTGGTCGGCGAAGACCCCCGAGGTGGCGATCGCCTGCCCGAGGTTGCCGGCGCCGAAGAGGGCGATGTTGTGCTGGCCCGAGGTCCGGAGGATCTTCCGGATCTGGTCGATCAGGGAATCGATGTCGTAGCCGACGCCGCGCTTGCCGAATTTCCCGAAGCCAGACAGGTCGCGACGGATCTGCGTCGGGTTCACGTTCGTGTACTCGGAGATGGCCTGGGAGGAGATGCTGGCCTTCCCCATCTTCTTGGCCTGGGTCAGCACCTGGAGATACCGCGACAACCGTGACGCGACGCCCAGGGTGAGGCGGTCTGAAGCCATCGATCCGATCCCGTCGGGGGACTTTGTGACAACGTGCTCAAGTTACGCCCCCGGCGACTCCCGCCGCAAGTGCAGCGTGTCACAATCCCCGCGGGACCCGCGAAAAGCGCAAGTGCCTACTTGAGGGCGAAGGGCGTGCTCTCGCGACGTACCGCAGCCCCGTCCGGAGCGGTGGCGACGACGCGCAGACGGTACCTGCCGGCGGGCACCTCGAGACCCGATGCCAGGCGCCTGGCGACGAGGAAGCGGTAGGTCCCCGCGGGCCAGGCCCCCCCCTGCTTGGCGCCGGAGACCGGCAGTGGCGGACCACCGCGCTGGGGCACGAGCCAGAGGCGTACCGCGTGAACCCGGATACTCCTCACACGTCCCTCCACCCGGCCCAGGACCCCCAGCCGCACGCGCACCTCGGCAAGCCCGCCGGCGTTGCTCACCTCGGGCCGCCCGAGGGCATCGGGAGCGGCCGGCACCGGCCGCAGCGGCAGCACCGGCGCGCTTGCCACGAGGCTCCCGGCGGCGTCGCGGACCACCAGCCGACCGACGGCTCCCGCCGGCAGGCGCAGGACGAGTCGGCGGACCGCGCGGGGGTCCAGCAGCACGTCGTCCGCGATGGTCTTCTCGGAGGCTCCGTCGGCCAAGGCGACGGTGTAGCGACCCGCATCTCCACCCCGGAGACTCAGGCCGATGCGAGCGCGCATGCCTCCGTTCCGGGTCTGCCCGGCGACGATCGCAGGCTCGATGCGCACGGCGCGCAGAACCGGTGCCGCGACCACCCCCGCGCCCTGGCGTTGGAGGGCGACCTCGGGGAGCGGCTGCGCCGACTGGATGACCATCGAGTGCACCGCGCGCGGCCCGAGCGACGGCTGATCCACCCTCAGGCGCAGCGCGAGGGCGGCCACCTCCGCAGCGGCCGCGCTGGTACCCGTGAGGGGTGCGCTGGCCGGCCTCCCGTCGGAGGAGGGCCCCGGCCAGGCGGCCGTCACATCGACACCGGGGGCGACGACGTCGGGCTTCTGGCGGCCGTCGAGCGTCGGACCCCAGGATGAGAAGGACGCGACCTCGGGGGGGGCCTCCCGGGTCGGCCCCGGGGTCAGGGCCACCGTGAGGTCGGGATCGCTTCCAGTGAGGCCGACGAGAGCCGAGCCCTGGCGTGCCCCGAGGCCGAGCGTGGGCAGTGCGAGGCCCGAGTCGCCGGGGATGGCGGGAAAGGCCGCGTGGCCATCCTCGTCCCAGAGCGCAACCGCCGCCGCTCCTGCATCGGCCGCCCGCGCGACCGTCTCCGCGATGGAACCGCCGCCGCGCGCGAGTACCACCAGCGCCCCGTCCACCCGCGAGGCGCCTTCCGACGAGCGGAAGGCCTCGGGGGTGCCTCCCGTGGAGATCCCGGCGTCGTCGTTCACGACGACCACCCGCAGCTCCGCGGCCGACGGCTCCGGGCCCATGAGCGGAAGCGGGCCCAGGCGGGCCGAGGCGGGCCCGAGCCGGACGTCGAGCGCAGCAGTGCGGGGTCCGGCGGGCGCCGAGAGCGCTCCGGCGGCGATGACCGTGCGCCCCGCGGCCGGACCACCCACCGAACCGGGCCGTGAGAACGTGGGGCCGTCGTTGCCGGCCGGGGCCACGACCGTGGCCCCGACCCGGTCGGCGGCCGCGAGGGCGGCCGCGACGGGATCGACGCCGCCCCCGGCGAAGCCCTCGGCCAACCCGAGCAGGATCACCTCGGCGCCGTCGTCGGTCGCACCGTCGCCATCGGGATCGACGGCGCGCTCCAGCGCCGCCAGGACGCGATCGGTGCGGGCCAGCGGGCGCAGGCGGCCCCCGATCGGCTCGGTCGCCACCACCCGATACGCGAGGAGCCGTGGGAAGTCCGACGCCGCGAGGCCTTCGAGCGCCCTCGAGCGGAGCACCAGGCTCGCCATCTGGGTGCCATGAGCCTCCAGCCGGGGATCGGCTCCGGCGGCGGGGCGCGGATCGTCGTCGCCGTCGACCAGGTCGACGCCGCCGACGATCGGGAACGTCGGTCCCATGCCGCCGCCCAGCCACGGGTGAGAGACGTCCACGCCGGCGTCGATCAGGGCGATGTGCGCCGGCCCGCGCCCCGCGACCGGGGAGGGCCCTCCGGGCGGCGCGGGCGTGGCCGGCGGGGCGTCGGCGGCCTGCGCGGGGGCGAGGAAGGTCACCGGCACGATCGCTCTCACCTCGGGAAGTGCGGCGAGGGCCTCCATGCGGCCGGCCGGGAGCCTCACGGCCACGGCGTTCAGAAGCATCCGGTAGCGGAAGGTGATCGTGACGCCCAGGCTGGTGAGCGTCGTCTCGAGCGCGCGCTGGCGCGTGGCGATGGCGCCGGCGGCGGCCGCCCGGCTCGCCTCGTCGGCCGCCGAGGCGGGGGGTCCGGCCAGGAGCAGGATCGCCGACTCGGTGTCGCCGGGGGTCGGGAGCAACGGGGCCCGATGAGCCTCGAGGGAGTCTCGCCAGGCCGCGGACGCATCGAGCCCCGCCGAGCGGACCGAGAGCGGGTCCGGGCCGCCGACACCCGCACTGAGGGCCACGGGGGCGATGGGGGCCCCGAGAGCGCTCGGCGCGATCAGCGCCGATGCCCCGGCGAAGGCCAGCAGAGCGCGCGGCAGGGGCCTCATGCGGCGATGCCGCCCGGCGGTGCCGATGCCACCGCATCCATGCCGAGGTAGTCCGGCCAGGGGATGGCGTCGGTGAACTGGGCTGCGGCGCCGATCATGGCCGCGTTGTCGGTGCAGAGCGATCGATCCGGCACGGCCACCCGCAGGCCGGCGCGCGCGGCCCCCTCGGCCACCAGCTCGCGCAGCCGCCCGTTGGCGGCCACACCTCCGCCGAGGGCCACGGCCGGCACCCCCTCCTCGCAGGCCGCCGCGATGAGGCGATCGGCCAGCGGCCGTACGACGGCCTCCTGATAGGAGGCCGCCAGATCGGCCCGCACCGGCTCATCGAGCGGTTCGCCCATGTCGCGCACGGCGTAGAGGAGGGAGGTCTTGACACCGGCGAACGAGAAGTCGCGCATGCCCGTGCCGCGCAGGCCCACCGGGAAGTCGTGGGCGGTCCGCGATCCCTGGGATGCGAGGCGCTCGAGGGCCGGGCCGCCCGGGTAGCCGAGACCGAGCAGGCGCGCGCCTTTGTCGATCGCCTCGCCGGCGGCGTCGTCGATGGTCTGGCCGAGAGCGACCGGGGCGCGAAGGTCCGTCACCAGATCGAGACGTGTGTGACCACCCGAGGCGATCAGGCTGACGAAGGGCGGGTCGAGCGCCACGGGGTCGAGCCAGGAGGCGGCGATGTGCCCGTGGAGGTGGTCCACCAGGATGAGCGGCGCCCCCGTCGCGTAGGCGAGCGCCTTCGCCGTGGCAACCCCGATGAGGAGTGCCCCGATCAGCCCGGGGCGCTGGGTGACGGCGATCGCCGACACGCCCTGGAGCGGGAGGCCGGCCTCGCGGAGGGCGGCGTCGACGACGGCGTTGACCGTCCCGAGGTGGTGGCGGGCCGCCACCTCGGGCACGACGCCGCCGTAGGGCGCGTGCAGGTCCGCCTGCGATGCGACCACGCTCGAGCGGATGACACGGCCCTCGACCACGGCCGCCGCCGTCTCGTCGCACGAGGTCTCGATGGCGAGGATCGGGCCGTTGGTCATCCTGAGTGCAGATCCTCTGGACCGCCGCCGCGCCACATGATGATCGCGTCCTCGCCGTTGTCCGAGTAGTAGCCCGGCCGGGTGCCGTGCTCCATGAATCCCTTGCGACGATAGAGGTGTATCGCGGTCGTGTTCGACACACGAACCTCGAGGGTGAAACCGAGATGGGCTTTGCCCGAGGCCCGATCGAACAACTCCTCCAGCAGGGAGCCCCCGATCCCCTGGCCACGCTGGGCCTCCCTCACGCAGACGTTGAGCACATGCCACACGTCCGCATAGCGCGAGACCATCATGAAGCCGAGGACGTCTCCGCCGCGGTCGGCGACCAGATCGATCGTGCCCGGCCGCCCCAGCTCCGATTGGAACATGGCGCGCGTCCACGGGGTGGGCGAGCTGGCCGCCTCGATGGCCGTGACCTGCGGGAGATCGCCGTTTCGCATCTGGCGGATCTTCACCTTGGGCTGGGGTGGAGCCGTTCTGCGCCGGCTCATCCGGCGGCCTCGAGTGCCCTCAGGCGGTTGACCTCGGCGTCCGGTAGGCGCGCGTAGACCGGCCGGGCCGGAAGGCCGCCTCCGCCCCGCGCCCGACGCACGAGCGCCGTGGCGCTCAGCCGGTGCCCCGGCGAGCCGGCTGCGAGACTTTGGACACCGCTCCCCGCGAGCGCGTCCGCGGCCACCCCGACTCCGCCGCCACCGGCCCACACCGGCTCGCCGAGCTCCACCAGGCGCGCGACGAAGTCGGCGGCGGCGAGGGCGACCGGCGCGATCATCTCGGTGAGCGCGTCGCCCTCGACACGGTAGGCGGCGGCGAAGAGCTCGCTCCGGCGAGCATCCTGCATGGGAGCCACCAGGGCGCCCGGCGGGGCGCAATCGGCGATGCCGAGCGCGAGAGCCTCGAGGGAGGAGGCGCCCGTCAGCGGAATCGCCAGCGCCTGGCCCAGGCCGAGGGCGGTCGCGAGGCCGATCCGCAGCCCGGTGAAGCCTCCCGGCCCGACGCCGACGACGATCTCGTCGAGATCGCCCGCCCGCGTCCCTGCGGCGACCAGCATCCCGTGGGCGGCCTCGAGCACCCGGCGGCCGGATCCCGGCTCGGGGCCGAGCCACAGTTCGGCGATGGGGCCCTCATCCCGAACGAGAGCCAGGCTCGGACTCGCCGTTGAGGTGTCGAGCGCGAAGGTCAGCAAGCTGGCGGCCGAGGTCGGAGCGGGCATCCGTCCCCCGGGGCGTCAACAGTACCAGCCGCCGATCGCCGCCCGCGTGCTGCAGCTCGACCTCCAGGCGCGGCTCCGGGAGCGCGGCGAGGATCGCGTCCGGCCACTCCACGAACGCGATGGCGTCGTCGCCGACGGCGGCCCGCAGCAGATCGGCCTCCTCGTCGTCCGGACCGCCGAGGCGATAGGCGTCGATGTGCGCGACCTCCACCTCGCCCCGATACCTCTGGGCCACGGTGAAGGTCGGGCTCGTGATCGGGTCCGTCACCCCGAGGGCCCTCGCGATCGCCCGCACCAGGGTGGTCTTGCCGGCACCGAGCTCACCGCGCAGGAGCACCAGGTCGCCCGGGCGCAGCATTCCGGCCAGCGCCTCCCCCAGGGCAGCGGAGCTGTCGGGACCCTCGCTCTCCCAGATGATCGGCGGCTCGCTCAGAAGAGCCCGAGCTGGGTGTCGGGGGCGTCGGGCGCGGGAGGGGTCGCCGCTTCCCGCACCGGCGCCGGTGCGGTTACCTGTGCGGGGGCGGGCGGCACATCTTCGAGGAGCCCGGGGATCCGGGCGAAGTCCTCCTCGAGGGTGGAGAGCATCGAGCGGGTGTAGAGGGCCGCCGCCGGATGGAAGAGCGGGTAGAGGAGCACCGGCAGTCCGCCGATCTCGATCGACAGCTCATGGCCGTGGACCCGGGAGATCCCGTCGGGCCGGCCCGACAGCAGCTTGGTGGCGAAGTTGCCGAGCGTGCAGATGACGCGCGGGCGGATCAGCGCGACCTGTCGGAACAGGTGCGGCTCGCACTCGCGGATCTCCGCGGGCAGCGGATCGCGATTACCGGGCGGACGGCACTTCAGGACATTCGCCACGAAGACGTCGTCGCGCGTGAGCCCGATCCCCCCGAGGAGGGTGCCGAGGAGCTTGCCCGACGCGCCCACGAACGGAACCCCCTGGAGGTCCTCGTGATACCCGGGGGCCTCCCCCACGAACATCAGATCCGCATCCAGATCGCCGCTGCCCAGCACGACCTGCGTGCGCCCCTCGCTGAGGGCGCACCGGACGCATCCGGTGACCTCGTCGCGATGGTAGGCCTCGATCGCGGCGAGGCGGGCGGCGCGGTCGCTCACGGCCCCAGGCTACCGCGGCCCCCGGCCGGACGCGCCCGCGCTTGTGGGGCCGCGACGAGTGGAGTTATGCTTCCCACGTCGTTCGCGCACGGCCCGGCATCCCGCCCTGGGAGCTGGAGCAGAGGCGTCGGACGGGCGGTCCGCATTGCGGTCGCGTCCGCGTGTCCGGTGACGACTGAAGTAGCCCCTCATGCCCTCTTCTTCCACAACCTCCCCGCCATCCGCCCTCGTGGTCTCCCGCTCGGTGGAGGACCTGCGCCGCGAGGTGAGCGCACTCCGACGCGCCGGCCGGTCGATCGCCGTCGTCCCGACGATGGGAGCCTTCCACGAAGGGCACCTCGCGCTCATGCGCAGTGCCGCCGAGCAGGGTCACGCCGTCGTCGTGACCCTCTTCGTCAACCCCACCCAGTTCGCTCCGACGGAGGACCTCTCCCGCTATCCCCGCGACGAGGAGCGCGACCTGGAGCTCGCGGCGGCCGAGGGGGTCGCGCTGGTCTTCGCGCCCGGCCCGGAGGAGATCTATCCGCCCGGTTTCGGCACCGCGATCACGGTCTCGGGCCCGAGCGCGGGCCTGGAGGGCGCGATCCGTCCCGATCACTTCGGTGGGGTGGCGACGATCGTCGCGAAGCTCCTCATCGCCGTCCGCCCCGACGTGGCGGTCTTCGGACAGAAGGATGCCCAGCAGGTGGCGGTGGTCCGCCGGCTGATGACCGACCTGCACCTCGACGACATCGAGCTGGTCGTGGGGGCCACGGTCCGGGAGTCGGACGGCCTCGCCATGAGCAGCCGCAACGCCTACCTCGACCCGCTGGATCGGGCGGCGGCGACCGCCCTCCATCGGGCGCTCACCACCGCCGAGGCCCTGGTCGCCGGCGGGGAGCGCGACGCCGCCCGCGTGGAGGACGCCGCCCGATCGGCGATCGCCTCCGAGCCTCGGTGTGCGCTCGACTACGCCACGGTCGTGGACTCCCACACCTTCCGGCCCATCGCGCGCATCGAGGGCGATGCCCTCCTCGCGGTGGCGGCCCGTGTCGGGCCGGTCCGCCTCATCGACAACGCCCCGCTCCCCACCCGGAGGGACTAAGTGCCGCCACGCACCCGCACCATGATGAAGAGCAAGATCCACCGCGCCACCGTCACCGACGCGAACCTGAACTACGTCGGCAGCATCACGGTCGACCGCGATCTGCTCGAGGCGGCGGACATCCGGACCCATGAGCAGGTCTTCGTCCTGAACATCAACACCGGCGCACGCTTCGAGACCTATGCCATCGAGGGCCCGGCCGGTGGAGGCGACATCTGCCTCAACGGCGCGGCCGCGCGGCTCGCGCAGCCCGGCGACCTGGTCATCGTGCTCACCTACGCCCAGTACGACGAGGCCGACCTCGACGACTTCTCGCCCATCGTCGTGCACGTGGACGCGGCCAACCGGCAGGTCGCCGCCGAGTCGCTCGACGCCGGCGTCCCGGTCTCGTGGGAGAAGCAGTGACCACCGCGCCGTCGGCCGCCGACCTGCGGGCGCGCAAGGGGGGCCGGCGGCTGGCGATGCTGACCGCCTACGACTACCCGACCGCGCTGGCCCTCGACGCCTGCGGCCTCGACATCCTCCTCGTGGGCGACAGCCTCGGGGAGGTCGAGCTCGGCTACGACACGACCCGGGCGGTCTCGCTCGAGATGATGGCCCACCACGTGCGCGCGGTCCGCAACGGCACCGTCGGCCACCCACGTCTGCGCCGACCTCACGGCCGGCACCTACCGCACCGCGGAGGAGGCGGTCGCGAGCGCCCGCGTGCTGATGGAGGCCGGCGCCGACTCGGTGAAGCTCGAAGGCGCCCTCGTCCCCCAGGTGGAGGCGATCATCGCCGACGGGCATCCCGGTGATGGGGCACGTCGGGCTCCTCCCGCAGACGGCCGTCGTCTACCGACGCGAGGGAACCACCCCGGAGGCGGCCGACCGCATCGCCGCCGAGGCCGGGGCTCTCGACCGCGCGGGCTGCTACGCCATCGTCATCGAGGCGGTCCCGCCGGCACTCGCCGAGCGGATCACGACCGAGGTCTCCTGTCCGACGATCGGCATCGCCGCGGGCCCGGAGTGCGACGGTCAGGTTCTGGTGTCGACCGACCTCCTCGGGCAGCTCCCCGACCCGCCGCGCTTCGTGGCCCCCAAGGCCGACGTGCACGGCATCGTCGTCGCCGCGGGTCGTGCCTTCGCCGACGACGTGCGCGGGGCCACCGAGGCAACCGAGCGTAGAGCGGTGTGAGCCGGCCGATGGCCGACGCCGAGCGGCGCGCGTTCCTCATGGAGGGGACGCGCACGGGCAAGCTCGGCACCGTGCGCGCGGACGGACGCCCGCACGTCGCGGCCGTCTGGTTCGTCCTCGATGGCGACGACATCGTCTTCATGACCGGTGCCGGGACGGTGAAGGGACGCAACCTGCGGCGCGACCCCCGTGCCACGCTCTACGTGGACGACGACGCGCCGCCGTTCGCCTACGTCCGCTGCGACGGCGGGTGTCGATCGGCGAGGACCTCGGGGAGATGCTCGGCTGGTCGACCCGCATCGCCGCTCGGTACATGGGCCCGGAGCGTGCCGACGCCTACGGGAACCGTAACGCGGTGCCGGGAGAGCTGCTGGTGCGGCTCACCCCGACCCGCACGGTGGCCGAGGCCGGGGTGGCCGACTAGTAGTGCTGTGCGCGCCGGTCGGAACCCGGGCGGTCAGCCCGCGGCGTCGGGGGGCACGAACTGGCTGGCGGTGAACACGGCCCCCTGCGGGTCCCGCAGCACCGTCGTGCGCACCCACGGCATGTCGACGGGCGGCACGAGCACCTGCGCGCCGAGCTCGGCGGCCCTGGCGGCGACCGCGTCGGCGTCGGCGACGCCGAACGTCGCGTCCCAGTAGGGCTCGGCCTCGTCGCCGAGCGGCACCAGCCACGCGACGGCATCCTCGAACCCTGCCGGAGCGCCCATCCCCGCCATCCGCGCCCGCAGGCCGGGATCGAGCTCCTCCAGATGGTCGCCGTAGCCGGGCCGGCGCAGCAGGACGGTGCCGCCCGCCTCCGGATCCGGCGCGTCGCCCTCCCAGCCGAAGAGCCCGCCATAGAAGGCGAGCGCCGCGTCCGTGTCGCGGCAGTGCAGCGCGCTGAAGTTCCAGGTCCCCGGCTCGTTCACCAGTACGGCGCCGCGATGGCGGCCCGGCTGCCAGATGCCGATTCGCGCGCCCTCGGGGTCGGCGATCACGGCCATGCGACCGGCGTCGAAGATGTCCATCGGGCCCGTCGCCACCGTGCCGCCGAGCCCCGTCGCCCGCGCAGCCGTCGCGTCGGCGTCGTCCACCCAGACGTACGTCCTCCACGACGGCGAAGGCGGGGCGCCCTCCGGACGCGAGCCGATGCCGGCCACGTCCTTGCCGCGCAGGGTGGCGGCGAAGTAGTGGCCGGGGGCCTCCGGCGGCATCTCGTCGGCCAGATCCCACCCGAACAGCCCGCCGTAGAAGGCCGCCGCCGCAGCTGGGTCGTCCTGCTCCAGGTCGACCCAGCAGGGGACTCCCGCCGGATACCCGTCTCGCTGCTCGATCATCGTTGGCTCCCGTCGTCGTGGATCGGTTCCATGACGACCCTACGAAGGATTCCGGTCACTTTCTGTCCGCGATATCGGCGATGATCGACGCGTGACCGGAACCGCCAGCCGACTGCTCGAGCTGCTCTCCCTGCTGCAGGTCCGGCGCGACTGGCCGGGGCCCGATCTCGCCGGGCGCCTGGGGGTGTCGGAGCGCACCGTCCGCCGTGACGTCGACCGGTTGCGGCGGCTCGGCTACCCCGTGGCCTCGGTCACGGGGCCCCTCGGCGGATACCGGCTCGCCGCGGGGACGGCCATGCCCCCGCTGCTGCTCGACGAGGACGAGGCGGTGGCGATCGCGGTCGGGCTGCGGACGGCGGCTTGGTCGGCGGTGGCGGGGATCGAGGAGACCTCGCTCCGCGCGCTGGTGAAGCTCGAGCAGGTGCTGCCGGCCCACCTTCGCACCCGGGTGCAGGCCGTCAGCGCGACCGCGATGCCCTCGCCCGGCGGCGGGCCGACGATCGACCCCCAGCATCTGGCGCTGCTGGGAGCCGCGCGCCGTGACGGCGAGCGCATGCGCTTCACCTACCGCCGCCGCGACGGGGAGACCGCCCGCCGCGAGGTGGAGCCGCACGCGCTCGTGGCGCTGCACCGGCGCTGGTATCTCGTGGCCTGGGACGTCGCGCGCGACGGGTGGCGGACGTTCCGCATCGATCGCATCGCCGACCCGGTCGCCGCGAGCGTCCGCTTCTCCCCGCGCGAGCTGCCGGGAGGCGATCCGGTGGCCTTCGTCTCCGAGGGGCAGCGCGCCGGCGCGAAGGGCCACGAGGCGCGCGTGACGGTAAAGGCCTCCGCCGAGGTGGTGCGCCGCCGCATCGCCCGCGGCTGGGCCGACGTCACCCCGATCGACGCGGGCACGTGCGAGGTTCGGACCGGCGACGACGACCTCGGCTGGCTGGCGTTGCGGATCATCGCGCTCGATGCCGAGTGCGAGGTCCACGGACCACCCGAACTGCGGGAGCGCCTCGCCGTGATCGGCGCGCGCCTGTCGCGCGCCGCCGGATCGGCCGCGCCCTGATCGAACCTCCCACCGTCGAGCTCGGCTGTGGCCTCCTCCTGTGAGACCATCTGCTCCGATGATCACCCGGACCGACTTCATCGGCGTGCCGTCACGGGACGTGGACCGCGCCCGGGCCTTCTACCGCGACATCCTCGGGCTGCGGCCCGACGCCCACGCCGAGTACGAGAGCTGGGCGGGCGACACCTGCTTCGCGATCTGGTCGCCCGAGCAGGTCGGGATGCTCTTCGTCCCCCAGAAGGGGAATCCGTGGGCGCTGGGCGTGGACGACGTGCACGCGGCACGCGCCGCGCTGGAAGCCGAGGGCGTCGCCTTCACGGGCGACACTCTCGACACGGGCGTCTGCCACATGGCCCTCTTCAGCGACCCCGACGGCAACGACCTGATGCTCCACCACCGCTACGCGCCCTACCCATGACGGGCGCTCGCGCCACTCGTGCTGATCTGTCGTGCATCTCGCTCGCACCGCTGAACGCCTTCTAGGTGATTGATTCCACGGACATCGCCGTGGTGCCGGGGTTCGAGGCAGAGGGGTCGAAGTCGACGGTTGCGATCGCACCGTCAACCTGGAGGCCACGATGGACGCCGACCTCGACACCCTCTCTCACCGCGGTCTCTGTCACGGCCAATGATCTCCTGCCCGCTCGGGCGCCCAACGCGCGCCGGATGCTCGACGACGCCGAGGTGACCACCTTGGCCGTCGCCCAGGTGGTCACGGCTGGAGCCGCCGCCAGGTCGCTCTCTGCCTCCTGCCCCATGTGCTTCGGGGCGGAGAGTCGGTCGTCTGCGACAAGGGCTATGTCTGGCCTGAGCGCATGGCATCGATCATCTAGCCGGCCACGGTCCGCTGGTAGGCGCGAACTGCCAGCGGGGCGCAGACGGCGATGATGGCGACGATCCAGGCCAGGCTGTAGAGCACGGGGTGCTGCAGCGACCAGGGCGGATCCGCGCCGAAGTCGCCGCTCGGGTTCCCGAAGAGCATCCTGAGGGCCTCCGCCATGGAGGTGACCGGATTCCACTCGGCCACGGTCCGCAGCACTCCGGGGAGGGTCGCCACAGGGACGAACGTGCTCGCGATGAAGGTGATCGGGAAGATCGCGGTGAACCCGACGCCCTGCACGGCCTCGACCGAGGGCAGCATCGTGCCCATGAGGACGCCGATCCAGATCACGGCGAAGGAGAAGGCGATCATCAGGGCGTAGCCCCCGAGCGCATCGGCGATGCCGCCGTTGATGCGCCACCCCACGACCAGCCCGCAGAGCGACATCAGCAGAATCGGGATCATCGCTCGCATCAGACTCGCCAGGGCGTGTCCGCCCAGCACGGCACCGCGGGCCATCGGCAGCGAACGGAAGCGGTCGATGGCACCGTTGGCCCGGTCGGACGCCAGGCCGATGGCGACGCCGAACGCTCCGAAGACGATCGTCTGGGCGAAGATCCCGCCCATCAGGAACTCGCGGTAGTTGCCGTCGGCGACGGTGATCGCTCCACCGAAGACGTAGGCGAAGAGGAGCACGAACATGACCGGCTGGAGCGTGACGTCGGCCAGCGCCTCGGGCTGGCGGCGCATGTGCTTCAGACTGCGGCGCGCCACCACCCACGAGTCTCCGAGGATGTTGCCGCGGCGCTCGGCGAGGGGGGGAACCGAAACCGGCGGGGCGGTCGTGGTGGCGGTCAACCGGGCACGTCTTCGCTCGTGTCGTCGGCGATGTGCTCGCCCGTCAGGGTCAGGAAGACGTCGTCGAGTGAGGGCTGGCGCAGGCCGATGTCCTCCACCGCGATGCCCGCGACGACAAGGGCGTCGGCCAGGGCCGACACGGCGCTCGGGCCCTCTTCGGTCGGCGCCTGGACGGAGCGGCCTGCCGGATCGACGCCGGGCTCCACGCCGGTCGTCCTCCGCACCAGATCGACGAGCGGCTCCAGGGCCCCGCTGTCGGCCACCGTCGCGAAGACCTGAGCGCCGCCCACCTGGCGCTTCAGCTCGCGCGCGTCGCCCTGGGCGATCACCCGGCCGCGGTCGACCACCACGATGTCGTCGGCGAGGCGATCGGCCTCCTCCAGGTACTGGGTGGTCAGCAGAATCGTCGCCCCCTCCCCCACCAGCGTCTCGAGCACGTCCCAGAGCTCGTTGCGGGCCCGGGGATCCAGCCCCGTCGTCGGCTCGTCGAGGAACAGGACATCCGGCCGTGCGACCAGCGTGGCGGCGAGATCGAGCTTGCGCCGCATGCCCCCGGAGTACGTCTTCGCCAGCCGCCCGCCCGCATCGGTCAGATCGAACTGCCGCAGCAGCTCGTCGGCCCGCGCCCTCGCGGTGCGACGGCCGAGGTGGTGGAGCTCGCCGATCATCACGAGGTTCTCGCGCCCCGTGAGGAGCCCGTCGACGGTGGCGTCCTGGGCCGCGAGGCCGAGCACGCGCCGCACGGCACGGGGATCGCCCGCGACGTCGATGCCGGCGACCCACGCCGAGCCCTCATCGGCCTCGGTGAGGGTGGTGAGCACCCGCACGGCCGTCGTCTTGCCGGCCCCGTTCGGCCCGAGGAGGCCGCAGACGGTGCCGCGCGGCACCTCGAAGGAGACCCCGTCGAGCGCGGTCTTGTCGCCGTAGCGCTTGACCAGGCCCTGCACCTCGATGGCGACCGACGCGATCACGGCGTCAGAATCGCATCTGCGCATGAAGCGCGCCCCGCCTCGGTGCCGGGCCGAAGCCGGGCACCGAGGGCGTGCGAGTTCAAGCGGAGCTGCCCGCCGCGATCTTGCGGAGGTCGAGGGCCTCGTTCAGGACGGCCTCGTCGACGCCGTGCTCTCGTGCGACCTCGCGAAGGCCCCGGCCGCTGGCGGTCGCCTCCTTGACGATCGCCGCGCCCTTGTCGTATCCGATGATCGGGTTGAGGGCCGTCGCCACCTGCAGGTTGCTCTCGGCCAGCTCCTCCAACCGCGGCAGATTCGGCTCGATGCCCGCAATGCAGCGGTCGGCGAACAGGTGCGAGGTGGTGGTGAGCAGGTGGATCGAGCCCAGCAGGTTGCGGGCCATCAGCGGGATGCGCACGTTGAGCTCGAAGTTGCCCTGCATGCCGCCGATCGTGATCGCCGTGTCGTTGCCGATCACCTGTGCGGAGACCTGCAGCACGACCTCGGGGATCACCGGGTTCACCTTGCCCGGCATGATCGACGAGCCCTTCTGGAGCTCGGGCAGGAACACCTCGGCGAGGCCGGCCCGCGGGCCGCTGCCGAGGATGCGCGATGTCGTTGGCGATCTTGGTGAGGGAGACGGCCACCACCTTGAGCGCCCCGGAGACCTCGACGAGGCCGTCACGGGCACCCTGCGCCTCGAAGCCGTCGACCGGCGCCGCGATCGGCAGGCCGGTGTCGGCGACCAGGCGCGCCCGCACGCGGGCGGCGAACTCGGGGTGGGTGTTGAGGCCGGTGCCCGCGGCGGTGCCGCCGAGGGGGAGCTGGCCGAGGCGCTTGGTGGCGTCGGACACGCGGTCCCGGCCCTGGCGGATCTGGGCCGCGTAGCCCGCGAACTCCTGGCCGAGCGTGACCGGGACGGCGTCCATCAGGTGCGTGCGGCCGGTCTTGACGATGTCCTTCCACGCCTCGGCCTTGGCACCGAGGGCGTCGGCGAGGTGGTCGAGCGCAGGCAGCAGCCGGTCCACGACCTCCTGCAGGGCGGCCGCGTGGACGGCCGACGGGAACACGTCGTTCGAGCTCTGGCCGAAGTTGACGTGGTCGTTCGGGTGGACGCCCTCGCCTGCGAGGTTCGCGATCACCTCGTTGGCGTTCATGTTCGATGACGTGCCCGAGCCGGTCTGGAAGACGTCGACCGGGAACTGGTCGTCGTGCTTCCCGTCGGCGACCTCGGCGGCGGCCGTGGCGACCCTCTCGGCGGTGCCGGCGTCGATCAGGCCGAGCTCGCCGTTCACCAGCGCCGCGGCCCCCTTGATCCGGCCCAGCCAGCGGACGACCGGAATCGGTACGCGCTCGCCGGACACCGGGAAGTTCTCGACCGCCTTGCGGGTTTCCCCGCCCCAGAGCTCCGCCACCATCTCCCCCTCGATCGACATCGATGCGGCCGCAGATCCTACAGCTGGGCGATCAGTCCGAATGTCCCCCGAGGGCTGCGAGCTCGCGCAGGATCTCCATCGCGGCAACCGTCCCCACCTCGAGGTACTCGACGCGCAGGTGCTCGTCGGGGCCGTGGATCGCATCGTCCGGGAGGCCGAAGCCCGTCAGGACGGTGGGCACGCCCCGCTCCGCGAGCACCGCCACGACGGGGAGGGTGCCTCCCAGGCGCACGGGCGCCGGCCGCCATCCGGTGGCGCGCTCGATGCCATCCGACGCCGCGGCCAGCACGGGATGGGCGGGGTCGAGGACGGCGGGCGATGCCAGGCCGAGATCCTCGATATCCACCTCGGCTCCGTGGGGTGCGGCGGCGCGCAGCAGCTCGTCGAGCGTCGCGGCGATGGCGGGCGCATCCTGTCCCGGAGCAAGGCGCAGCGACAGCGTGGCCATCGCGACCCCCGGGACGTTCGTCTTCACCGCGTCGGGCTCACCGCATGCGAGGCCGTGGACGTCCAGCGACGGCGACGCCAGCGTGCGCATGTGGAAACCCTCGGCGGCCCCGCCGTCGGCCGGCCGCAGACCGGCGCCGGCCAGGGCCTCCGCGCCCCCGGGGAGGTCGCTCCATGCCTCGACCTCGCTCGCGCCGGCGGAGGCGACCCCCGCGTAGAGGGCATCGGGCAACCGCCCCTCGCGCGGCACGACCGCGGCCAGGATCCCCATCAGGGCGTGGGCGGCGTTGAGCGCGGCGCCCCCGAAGAGGCCGCTGTGGGCGTCGCTCGCTGCCGAGCGCACGCGGATGCGGCGATAGACCATGCCCCGTACGCCGGTGCAGACGGCCGGACGGCCCGGGCCGATCATCGGGCTGTCGAAGATGATGGCCGCGAGCGTGTCCTCGGTGTCGGCCGCGAAGTGCCGGAGCGCCGAGTCGCCGCCGCACTCCTCCTCCCCCTCCACGACGAAGGCCGCGCGCACCGGCAGCTCGCCGGCCGCGGCCAGGCGCTGGACGGCGGCGATCAGCATGAAGAGATTGCCCTTGTCGTCGCTCGCCCCCCGTGCGTAGAGGTTCCCGTCGCGCACGGTGGGCTCGAAGGGCGGAGTGGTCCAGAGAGCCAGATCGCCGGCCGGCTGCACGTCGTAGTGGCCGTAGAGGACGACCCTCGGAGCCGAGGGGTAGCCCGGACTGGCGGCGACCTCGCCCAGCACGAGGGGCTTCCCCGTGCCCCTGACGATCCTGGCATCCCCGCCCGCGAGCACGATCTCCTCGACCACCATCGCCGCGGCACGCTCCATGTCGGGGGAGTGCTCCGGCAGGGCGCTGACGCTCGGCACCCGCAGCAGGGCCTCGAGGCGCTCCATCTCGGCGGCGGTCATCCCTGGCAGTCTATGGCGATGCCCGCAATCGATGTCTCCTCGGTCGAGGTTCTCACCGAGCGCCTGCTGCTGCGGCCTCCGCGTGAGGAGGACTTCCCCGCGTTCGCCGCCTTCGCTGCCGATCCGGTGGCGATGGAGTTCCTCGGAGGGGTGCAGCCGGCGCCGGTCGCGTGGCGCTCCTTCCTCTCATCCGTCGGAGGGTGGCACGTCCAGGGCTTCGGGATCTTCTCGGCGATCGAGCGCGAGACCGGCGAGTGGGTGGGTCGCCTCGGACCGATCGAGCCCCTCGGCTGGCCGGGCACCGAGGTGGGCTGGGGCATCGTGCGCTCGCGCTGGGGCCGGGGCTACGCCACCGAAGGCGCCGCAGCCGCGATGGACTACGCGATCGACCGCCTGGGCTGGGCCGAGGTGGTCCACTGCATCGAGGACGAGAACGCCGCCTCGATCCGCGTGGCCGAGAGGCTCGGCTCGCGGCGGCTGCGGACAGCGCGACTCCCGCCGCCGAACGAGGTGGACCTGGTGGTGTGGGGCCAGACGGCCGAGGACTGGCGCGCCCGCAGGAGGTAGGGCCGTCGGTGCCGTTGATGAGCGCGAGGCCTTCCTTCGCGCCCCTCGTCTCGTCAGAGCGGGCGTCCATCACCGCCGCCACCTCACCGGTCCCGACGGACGCATCCGCCGCAGGCCACCGGCGACGACCACACCGCACGCGAGGGCGAGTGCGCCCCACAATGGGGAGAGCCCGTACGCGAACAGCATCGGCCATCCCACGACTCCCGCCGTGAGCGCGGCGAAGCCCTCTGCCGGCCGTGGTGGGGCCAAGGACGCGGCGGCGGTCCCCGCACCCACGAGCCACAGCACCAGTGCTGCTCCGAGCAACACCGGAAACGCCCCGGGGAGGCCCACCAGCGGCACCGCGAGCGCCCCCACGAGGCCGGCCGCCGCCAATACCGCCCCGGCGATGCCCATCACGGCACCTCCACCCGATCTCGCACCCGACCGCGTGAGTCGAGGAAGGTCATGACGGCGCGGTCGGGCCCGTCGTCCACCCGGACCAGCCCGAACACCGCGAGTGAGGCGAGCGCGTCGGCGGAGCGTGGGGTCAGTGCCTCGTCGGCGTTGCGAGGGGCGCCACCGGTTCCCACCGTGAGGGTGAGCACTCCGTCGATCATCCTGCGCTCGTACCGGTGGTTGTGACCGGCGAAGACCGCCGTCACCCTGCCGCGGGCGATGGCCAGGACGGGGTTGCCGGGTTGCGGCGGCCGGTGCACGACGATGTAGGTCCGACGCGCGCCGGGCCGTTCCAGAGCGGCGCGGGTGGCCGCCACATCGGCAGCGTCGGCCTCGAGCCCGAGCACCACGAAGCGCAGTGGCCCATAGTCGCGCACGTAGCGATGGCCGCCACCGGGCAGGCCGAGAGCTCGCGCCACATCGCGGCCGCCGAAGTAGGCGATGTCGTGCTCGCCGAGCGTCGCGACGAACGGCCCCTGCGCGAGGAGCGCGCGCATGGGGGCGAAGATGTTCCGGTCGAAGAGCACCGGGGCGGCCAGCAGGTAGCTGTTGTCGCCCGGCACCACGGTGAAGGCCGGCTGCTGGGCCGCGGCCACACGCCCGACGGCCCACTCGTCCTCACCGCCCGCGCCGTAGTCGCCGAAGGCCGTGAAGCGGACGGGGGCGCGCGGATCGACCGGCGCGGTCGTGAGCGTTCCCGCGGCCCGCGCCTGGCCGTCGACGACCGCCACCCACCCCTGCCGCGCGCCCGGCGCCAGCCCCCGCAGACGGCCGTCCGAGCTCGTCACGGTCCGGCCGTCGGGTGTCGTGGCCACGATCTCGACCGGCCGGTCGCCCTCCACCCGCCACCTGAGCGTGGCGGTCGTCGTGCCGACCTCCACCAGGTACGGACCGCGGGTGAACGGGTCGGGCTCGGTGGGCAGCACGTAGCGAAACCAGTAGAAGACGACCGCCCCGACCATCAGGACCATCAGCGCCGCCACGATGGCCATCGCGACCGACGCGCGGCGAAGGCGGCGCTCCTGCGGGGTCAGGGGCGATGTGGTTCCGCTCACCTACCCCGGCGCCTGAGCGCGCGTGCGCGCCCGCTCGAGGAGCGCCTCGAACTCACGCAGGCGCGTCGCGGCCGTCTCGTAGTCGCCCCTCCTCCAGGCCTCGCGATACGCCTCGTACTTGGCGGCAGCCTCGCGGACGAGGTCGCGGATACCCGTGGGGAGCGGCGTGCCTCCGGGCGTCCCACTGCCGCCGTCGGGTCCCGATGCCTGGCCGGCGAGAGCCGCTTCGAGGGCGTCGAGGAAGGTCGCCCCGGCGTAGATCTGGCCGTCTCCCAACGAGACGACCACCTGCCAGAGGGTGGGCAGGCTGTCGGCGGCCGTGTCGAGGTAGAGCGGTTGGACGTAGAGGAGGCCCTGCCCGATGGGCACCACGATGGTGTTGCCGCGCAGCACCTGATCGCGGCGCAGGCCGATCTGGGCCGAGAGCTCCGAGTCGCGGGCCACGCTGTTCACGAAGGTGTCCACCGAATCGAGCGAATCCTCGGCCACGTCGAAACGGAGCAGGCGCAACTGCCCGAACCGGTCCGGATCGCTCTCGGCGGTCAGCCAGGCGGAGAACGCGATTCCGCGCCCCTCGGTCGCCGGCTTGAAGTAGCGCAGGAGCAGGAAGCGCTCCTCCGCCTCGCCCGGCAACACGGCGTAGCTGTAGCGCGCCGGTGAGACGATGCGTCGGCCCTCCGTTCCGCGTCCGGTCGTCTCGACCGTCGGCGCCCAGGCGTCGTCGTTGGCGAAGAAGCGGTCCGTGTCGGTGACGTGGAAGCGCCCGAGCGCGGCGGCCTGGTAGTCGAACTGCTCCTCGCCATAGCGCAGGTGCGCGGCGATGCCGGCGGGGATCTGCGACCGGTCGGAGAAGAGCTCCGGATAGACCTTGCGCCACGTGGCGATGATCGGATCCTCCTCGTCCATGACGTAGAGCTTCGTCTCGCCCGAGTAGGCGTCCATCACCGCGGTGATGGCGTGCCGCTGGTACGAGATCCCGTCGAAGTGGGCGGCGTACGGGTAGCGGTCGGTGCGCGTGTAGGCGTTCTGCATCACGTACATCCGGCCGTCCTCGGCCACGAACCAGGGGTCCCTGTCGAGCGCCAGGAAGGGCGCCAGGCGACCGAGGCGCGCCGTCAGATCGCGGTGGATGAGGAGCTGGGCATCGGAGGTCTCCACACGCGAGAGGGCGTTCCAGAGCTGGCGGCCGCCGCCCAGGTAGGGCACGCCGCCGAGCTCGATGGTGAGGGCCAGGCGATGGTCCTCCACGCTGATCCCGGCGCCCTTCCAGGTGGCGGGCCTCTCGTCGGTGAACCCGTCGGGTTGATCGGTGTTCACGATGGCGAAGGGCATGTCGCGCTGAGCACCGTGGTAGATCTCCGGCCGGGCAAGCGGCGGATCGAGCCCGCGGGTGGGCAGCCCTCCCACGACGAACGACGGCCGCCCGGAGGGGTCGATCTGGTTCACCGGCGCCATTGCGATGCCGCGCCCGTGCGTGAACGAGAAGTGGCGACGCTGGAAGTCGGTGATCGCGGCGTAGTCGACCTCGCGGCCGAACACGAAGAGCGTCTGGGGAACCCCGTCGCGCACGTACCGGTCGAGATCCGCGTCCTGGCAGGTGTAGAAGCGGTTGATCGCCTGCAGGCGGCGACACGCCGCGAGCGCCGCCTCGAGGTCGAGGAAGCGGAGCGACCCCACCGATGCCGGCGCCTTCTCGATCGCCGCGCGGCTCACGCCGCCACGCCGGTAGGTGGCCCGCGTCGAGTCGATGCCGTCGAGGCCGGCCGCCGCCCGGGTCGATGTGAGGGTCGCCTCGATGTTCGGCCGCTCCACCTGCAGGGTCGAGCCACGGAGTCCGATGGCGTCGTAGAGCGCGGTGCCGACCGGGGCGATGATCAGGAGGGCGATCGACAGCGCGGTGGCGGCGACGCCGAACGACCAGGTCGGGATGCGGAAGGGCGCGTCGTTTCCGCGCAGGGCGGCGGCGGCCTGCTGGTTCACCGCCAGGGTGAGGGCCCCGGTGGGCCGGATCGCGACGACGAGAGCCGCGACCGGGACGACGAGGATGAGCCACCACGGACTGGCGAACACCACGAGCAGGACCACGACGAGCGCGACCACCGCGGTGGCCGCCCGGGCGATCGTCATCGTCGGGGTTCCGGCCAGCCGTCGGCGCACGGCGGGCACGGCGAGTGCGACCACGCCGAGTCCCAGAATGGCGATGACGATGGCCGCGACGGTTGTCGTGGGAATCCCGACGTCGCGCATCGCCCGGCCGGGGCCGGCGATCTGCTCGTCGCCCTGATGCACGGTGTCGTAGCGGCGGAACCAGACCAGGATCCCGACCGCCACCAGCGCGAGCCCGCCGTAGACCGACCCGAGGGTCCCCGCCCTCGCCAGGAGGGTCTGCTTGACGCCGACCGGTGCCTCGAAGGCGGTGGCGAAGAAGGCCACCGCCCCGATGGCGAGCAGCGCGACGATCAGCGCTCCGAGCGCCAGGGCGGCGAGGTCCCCCAGCACCGGCGCGGTGAAGATGAAGAAGCTGGCGTCGCGGCCGAACACGGGGTCGGTCTGCCCGAAGGAAACCGCCTCTCGGGCCGCGAGGATCGCATCGCGCTCACCGATCAGCGAGGGCACGAGCACGAGGACGGCGAGCAGGAAGACCGCCGCTCCCGCCGCCCAGCCGATCCGGCGTAGCGGGAGCAGCCCCACCCGGCGGCCCACCACGAGGCCGATGGGCAGGGCGAGCGCGATGGCTCCGACGAGGCCGAGCACGCCGAGCACGACCGAGGCCCGCAGCAGGGTCGAGTAGGCGCCGCCCATGCCGAGGCTGTCGAAGAACGCCCAGGTGATGGTGATGTGCGCCCACACCCGCAGGAGCAGGTAGCCCACCACCAGGATCGCGACGACCGCGATCGCCGTCGGGGCCAGCCACGATGCCCCCGGCCGGCCGGGTCCTGGTCTTCTGGGGAATGGGCGAACCTCGGCCACGATCGCTCCTCTCGGGCGGGGCGCGGATCGGCCCCCGAGGGAGGTTAGCCGAGGGCGGCGCGCGCGCCGGGGGGTCCTCCGTCCCCGATCACCCCAGCGCGATCAGCCCGACCCCGGCGAGGGCGATGAAGGCGCCGGCGGCCTGGAGGCGCCCGAGACGCTCCTGCAGTACGACGCGGGCCAAGGCCACGGTCACGACCGGATAGAGCGATCCGAGGACCGCCACCACGCTCACGAGGCCGTGCTGGCTGCCCGCGGCGAAGAGGAGGTTCGCCAGCAGGTCGAGGGCCCCGGAGAGGGCCACCAGGCCGAAGATGCCACGCGACATGGAGCGTCCGCCACCCACCGCGAGGGCGATGGCGACGATCAACGGCGTCGATGCGCTGCGGGCCGCCACCAGGCTCCAGACCACGCTGGTGGAGGAGCCCTCGGCGATCAGCAGGAAGAAGCAGCCGAACGAGAGCGCGGCGAGCACCGCCAGCCCGAGACCCCTCCGGACTGCGGGGCCGGGCGCCCGCGCGGCCAGCGCCGAACCGGCGAGCGCGACGAACATGCCCGTCAGCCCGACCGCTCCGGGCGTCCGGCCCACGGCGAGGTCGGCGGCGAGCGGGACGATCGCACCGAGGGCGGTGATCGGGGCGATCAGGCTGATGCTCCCGATGCTCATGGCCCGATAGAAGGCGACCAGCCCCACGACGCCGAGCAGCCCGGCGATCGCGCTCATCCCCAGCTCGCGGGCGGGGGGCAGGCCCGGACGGACGACCGCCAGGGCACCCAGCGCCACCAGCAGCCCCACCGCCTGGGAGAGCGCGACGATGGCGAGGACCGCCGCCCGGCGGCTGGCGAGACCTCCGAGGAAGTCCGCCACCCCCCACGACAGGCCCGAGATCAGGCCGAGTGCGACCGCCAGCACGGCGGTGTCAGCCGCGGCCGGGCGGGGCGCTCAGGTCGAGCGCGGGTCCCTTCGGGACGATTCCTGTCGGGTTGATGGAGTCGTGTGTCACGTAGTAGTGCCGGGTGATGTGGTCGAAGTCCACGGTCTCTGCCACCCCGGGCACCTGGTAGAGCTCGCGCAGATACGGCCAGAGCGCCGGATAGTCCACGATGCGCCGCAGGTTGCACTTGAAGTGGCCGACATAGACCGCGTCGAAGCGGATCAGGGTGGTGAAGAGACGCCAGTCGGCCTCGGTCGGGCGGTCGCCGACCAGGTAGCGCTGTGACCGCAGTCGCGCGTCGAGGCCGTCCAGCGCCGCGAAGAGGGCGTCGAATGCCTCCTCGTACGCCTCCTGCGTGGTCGCGAACCCGGTCCGGTAGACCCCGTTGTTGACGTCGCGGTAGATCCCGTCGTTGACGGCGTCGATCTCGTCGCGCAGGTCGCTCGGATAGAGATCGACCGACGCGTCGCCCCACTCGTCGAAGGCCGAGTTGAGGATGCGCAGGATCTCCGACGACTCGTTGTTGACGATCCGCCCCGTCTCACGGTCCCACAGCACGGGCACCGTCACGCGTCCCTCGAATGCCGCGTCCGAGGCGAGGTAGGCCTCGGAGAGGAACGAGAAGCCGTTGACGGGGTCCGGCCCGTGACCCGCCCCTTCCCCGAACGCCCAGCCGCGCTCGTCCCGGACGGGATCGACCACCGACATCGAGATCGCCTCCTCCAGCCCTTTCAGGCGGCGGACGATGATCGCTCGATGGGCCCAGGGGCAGGCCAGGGAGACGTAGAGGTGGTACCGCCCCGGCGCCGCGGCGAAGCCCGACGAGCCATCGGCGGTGACCGTGTCACGGAACCTGCTGACCTGGCGCACGAAGCGCCCGCCGCCATCGGTCTCGGCTCCGAACTGGGGCCGGGCGCCCGACCCGGAGCTCAGGACTGCGCCGATCCCACGAGCGCCGGGGCGGCCAGGAGCACCGGGCGCAGGTACTCCCCCGTATGCGACGCGGCGGTCGCCGCGATCTCCTCGGGAATCCCGGATGCCACCAGCTGCCCGCCTCCCGAGCCCCCCTCGGGGCCGAGATCGATCACCCAGTCCGCGCACTTGATCACGTCGAGGTTGTGCTCGATCACCACCACGGTGTTCCCCTGATCGACCAGCCGCTGCAGCACCTCGAGCAGTTTCTCGATGTCCGCGAAGTGGAGCCCCGTGGTCGGCTCGTCCAGCACGTAGAGCGTTCGGCCGGTGGCCACCTTGGAGAGCTCGGTCGCCAGCTTCACGCGCTGCGCCTCACCGCCCGAGAGCGTCGTGGCCGGCTGGCCCAGGCGCACGTAGTCGAGCCCCACGTCGTGCAGCGTCTGCAGGCGCCGATGGATCTTCGGCACCGCGGCGAAGGCCTCGACGCCCTCCTCGACGCTCATCTCGAGCACCTCGTGGATCGTCCGGCCGCCGTAGCGGACGGTCAGCGTCTCCCGGTTGAAGCGGCGGCCGCCGCACACCTCGCAGGGGATGTGGACGTCGGGGAGGAAGTGCATCTCGATCGTGATCGTGCCGTCGCCCTTGCACGCCTCGCAGCGCCCGCCCTTCACATTGAAGCTGAACCTCCCCGGCGTGTACCCGCGGGAACGAGCCTCCTGCGTCATCGAGAAGAGCTGGCGGATGTGATCGAAGAGACCCGTGTAGGTGGCGGGGTTGCTGCGGGGAGTGCGCCCGATCGGGGACTGATCGATGTCGATCACCTTGTCGATATGCTCGAGACCCTCGATGCGGTCGTGCGCCCCAGGCCGCCGCGGCCGCCGCCCGAGTCGTCCTGCGAGCGCCTTGAGCAGCACCTCGTTCACCAGGGTGCTCTTGCCCGAGCCCGAGACCCCCGTGACGCATGTCAGGGCCCCCACCGGGAAGCGCGCGTCGATCCCGCGCAGGTTGTTCTCGCGGGCCCCGTGCACGGTGAGCCAGCCGTGCCCGCCGCGCCGCGCGGCGGGCACGGCGACCCCCCGGCGGCCCGCCAGAAAGGCCCCCGTCACCGAGGAGGCCTCGGCCTCGACGTCGGCGACCGCTCCCTGGGCCACGACGTAGCCGCCGTGCTGCCCGGCTCCCGGACCCATGTCGATGACGTGGTCGGCGCTGCGGATCATCTCCTCGTCGTGCTCGACCACGAGGACGGTGTTCCCCTGATCGCGGAGTCGCTCGAGCGTGCCGATCAGCTTGCGGTTGTCGCGTTGGTGCAGCCCGATCGAGGGTTCGTCGAGGATGTACAGCACCCCCACCAGCCCCGAGCCGATCTGGGTCGCCAGCCGGATGCGCTGGGCCTCGCCCCCGGAGAGGGTGCCCGCCGCCCGCGCGAGGGTGAGGTACCCCACCCCGACCTCGTCGAGGAAGAGCAGGCGCTCCCGGATCTCCTGGATGATCCGCGCGCCGATGAACGCCTGGGTGTCGCTCAGCGCGAGATCGCTGAAGAAGGCGAGCGCGTCCGACACGGAGAGCTCGCAGGCCTCGTGGATGTTGCACCCGGCGACCGTCACGGCCAGGGCCTCCGGCTTCAGCCGCGCGCCCTCGCACGACGAGCACGGGCGCAGCGACATGAACTGCTCCACGCTGTCACGCACCGCCTGCGACATCGACGTGGTGTGCTGGCGACGCAGCTGCGGGATCACCCCCTCGAACCACCCCCAGCTTCCGCCCTTGCGGCGGGACGAGCCCAGGAAGACTCGCTCGCGCCGGCGCGGGCCCCCGAGCAGGAGCGCGCGCTGGCTCTCGGGAAGGTCCTTCCACGGCACGTTCAGGTCGATCTCGTGCTGGGTGGCGATGACCCCGAGCAGGAGGTCGTAGTAGTCGGTGGTGCGGTCGGTCCAGGGCAGCAGCGCACCCTCGGCGAGGGTCCGCTCGGAGTCGACGATCAGCTCCGGGTCGACCTCCGGGGTGAAGCCCAGCCCGGTGCACTGGGGGCATGCGCCGTGCGGCGAGTTGAAGGAGAAGGTGCGCGGGGCCAGCTCCGGCAGGGAGGCACCGTGCTCGGGGCAGGCGAACTTCTCGGAGTAGGTCCACGATCGCGGCGGGGAGTCGTCCCTGACGACCTCCTCGATGCGCACCAGCCCGTCGGCCATACGAGTTGCCGTCTCGAGGCTGTCGCTGAGGCGGCGGCGCAGGTCGGCCTTCATCACGAGGCGATCCACCACCACCTCGATCGTGTGATTGAACTTCTTGTCGAGAGAGGGGACCTCGTCGATGACGTACGCCGTCCCGTCCACGGCGACGCGCGTGAAGCCCTCGGTGCGGATCTGCTCGAGGACGTCCCTGTGCTCCCCCTTGCGGCCGCGGACCAGGGGGGCGAGCACGAGGAACCGGGTCCCCTCGGGCAGAGCGAGCACCTGGTCGGCGATCTGCTCCACGCTCTGCCCGGCGATCGGCCGCCCGCAGACCGGGCAGTGGGGCTCGCCGACCCGCGCGAAGAGCAGCCGCAGATAGTCGTAGATCTCGGTCACCGTGGCCACGGTCGAGCGCGGATTCCGGCTCGTGGTCTTCTGGTCGATGGAGATCGCCGGCGACAGGCCCTCGATGTGGTCGACGTCGGGCTTGTCCATCTGGCCGAGAAACTGGCGCGCGTAGGCCGACAGGCTCTCGACGTAGCGGCGCTGGCCTTCGGCGTAGAGGGTGTCGAACGCCAGGCTCGACTTGCCGCTCCCGGAGAGCCCCGTGATGACGATCAGGTCGTCGCGCGGGATGTCGAGGGAGACGTCGCGCAGATTGTGCTCGCGGGCTCCGACGACGCGGATGATGTTGGCGGCGGAGGCGCGGGACGCGGGCATCGGGCCAGTGTAGTCGGGAGGTCGGCGGCGCCGCCGCCCCGGCCTACCGGGGGTGACCGAGCCCAGGCTGATCGGCCGCACGGGCTGCTATCACCTGTGTAGGTGGATTCGGTCGTCCTCACCGCTCAGGCCGGCGGTCCTGACGCCGATAGCGTGATCCGAAAGCCCCTGGCCGACGAACCGTTGTGACACGCCACGACGACGACCCGAGGACTCCGCCGGTGCCAGCACGCCGTCCGCCCGCCCGCCTCCGCAGCGCACTCGCCACGATCGGGGCGGTGCTCATCGCGCTGCTCGGGGTGGCGGGCCTGGCGGTGGCGGCCGAGCCGCTCGCCCAGGTGCCCGCCAGCGTGGTCGAGCCGCTCGGTGGGGTCGAGAGCCCGGCGACGGTGCCCTACCGCAAGCTCGTCGGCGCCGCGGACGCGCGCAATCTCAACGCCGCGGTCGTCAACACCTCCAACTACTGGGTCGCCGCAATCGACCGCGAGGGCAACGTCATCGCCGCCCAGATCCCGCGCCCCCAGGCCGGGCGCGACTTCGCCCAGGGCGTGGGCGCCACGGACGACGCCGCCGCCAAGAGCAGCCCCCCCGGAGCCTTCGACCTCGCCACCCACCTGCGCGAGGACGGCGTCGCGGTGCTCGGCCCGGCACCGGTCGAGCCCCCGTCGGATTCGGGCCTCTCGGGTATCACCCGCTTCCTCCTCCTGCCCCTCGGCTTCGCCATCGGTGGGGCGATCCTGATCGGCGGCATCGCCGCCATCCGGCGCTGGAGCCCGAACGGCCGCGCGGGCGGCGGGCGCGGCGGCGCTGCCAGCCACGGCAAGATCCGCAAGAACGCCCAGGTCGAGCCTCCGTCGGCCCGCTTCCACGACGTGGCCGGATGCGACGAGGCCGTGGAGGAACTCCGCGAGGTGGTCGTCTTCCTGAGCGAGCCCGAGCGCTTCGAGAAGGTCGGCGCCCGCATGCCGCGCGGAGTCATCCTCCACGGTCCGCCGGGAACCGGGAAGACCCTGCTCGCCAAGGCCGTCGCCGGCGAGTCCGGCGTTCCCTTCTTCGCACTCTCGGGCTCGGACTTCGTGGACACCTTCGTCGGCGTCGGAGCCTCCCGCGTGCGGGATCTCTTCGACACGGCACGAAAGAGCGAGACCGGCGCCATCATCTTCTTCGACGAGATCGATGCGATCGGACGGGCCCGCGGGGCGGGCATGTCGGGAGCCGACTCCGAGCGCGAGGGCACCCTCAACCAGCTGCTGGTGGAGCTCGACGGCTTCGGCGCACGGGACCGGGTGGTCGTGATCGCGGCCACCAACCGGCTCGACATGCTCGACACCGCCCTTCTGAGGCCCGGTCGCTTCGACCGGCGCGTCCAGGTGGGCCTCCCGGCCGAGACCGGCCGGCTCGCGATCCTCGATCTCCACTCGCGCCACATGCCGATCGCAGAGCCCGCCGCCCTCGCCGCCCTCGCGCGGGTCACCGCCGGCTTCGCGGGCGCTGATCTCGCGAACATCGTCAACGAGGCGGCGATCATGGCCGCCCGCGCCGGACGCGAGGCCATCCTCGGAAGCGACCTCGACGAGGGCCTGCTGCGCGCCGTCGCCGGTCCCCAGCGGGCCGACCGGCGCATCGCCGAGGGCGAGCTGGAGGTGATCGCCTGGCACGAGGCCGGGCACGCCCTCGCCGCCGAGCTCTGCCCCACCCATCAGAAGGCACAGCGAGTCACGATCCTCGCCCGCGGCGACGCCGGCGGGCTCGCCCTCTACGGAAGCCAGGATCGCGCCCTCACCTCCCAGCAGCACCTGCACGAGCGGATGGTGGTGGCCATGGCGGGGCGGGCAGCCGAGCAGATCGGCTTCGGGATGATCTCCTCAGGGGCCGCGAACGACCTCGAGAAGGTCAACGAGATGGCCCACGAGGCCGTTGAGCGCCTGGGCTTCTCGCCGCTCGTCGGGCAGATCGTGTCGGCGTCGTCGGGCCCCAACCAGATCCCGCTCTCCGGAGAGACGCGCCGGCTCATCGACGAGGAGATCCGGAGGATGGTCAACTCCGCGTACGAGGATGCCGTCGCTCTTCTGACCGATCACAGTGACGAGCTCGAGGCGCTCGGCAACGCCCTCCTGGAGCGCGAGCAGGTGGATCGGGCCGAGATCGAGGAGATTCTCTCGGGCATCACCTCCGGCGGTCGCCGGCTGCCCGTCCGTGCCGACGCGCTGCCCACCCCGCGCGAGTACGCCGAGGTCGTCGATGCGACGCCGTCCCGGATCATCCCCGCCTCTCCGGAGCCCTCGCGACGGCGCCGGCGCCTGGCACGACCGGTCCGTCCGAGCGGTCGTCGCATCCGATCGGGCGTCGAGGCCGCGGCGGCGACGGTCTACGCGTTCACCCTGCCGCGCCTGCGATCGTCCGCGACAGGGCGACTGCGCCGTCGCCGCAGGCAGCCGATCGTCTGAGGCCCGCGATCCGCGCGTGCGGCGGCGCGAGATGCGCCGGCTTCAGGCTCAGATGGCGTACAGGACGAGTATGGCCGCCGTCGCCAGGACGGTCGCCACGATGAAGGCCAGCTCACTGGTCCGATCGCGGAGGCCACTCACGAGATAGGCCACGAAGATCCACATCGGGGCCGACTGGCTGACGACATCCAGCTCCACGTCGATCACGTTCTTGGCGACGACCGCCTCGACGAGCAGGCAGACGGCGGCCACGAGCGCAACCGCAACCTCCGGCTCGCGGGCTCGGTCTCGCCAACTCGCGCCCCGATACCGGCCGTTCAACGCACGCACGACGTTAACCTCCTGGGGTCGGGTGCAGGGTGAGAACTCATCGTCCGCCCTCGCGGCCCGCTCGACGTCGGGGCCGCCCCCGATCCCGTATGCCTCCGACTACCGAGGCCCTGCTGCCGGATTCCCGGGCCATGATCCCCGCCATGCGACGGCTGCTCACCGCCGGCGGCGGGCGGCGCCCCCGCCGCGGGTGACATGATTCGCATCGTGCTCGACCTGACTCCTGACGAACTGCTCTCCACCACGCGTAGCGTTCGCAAGCGACTCGACCTCGAGCGGCCGGTGGAGCGAGGTCTGATCGAGCAGTGCCTGCGCATGGCCCAGCAGGCGCCGAGCGGGGGCAACCGCCAGGGCGCCAGTTTCGTCGTGGTCACCGATCCCGACCGCCGCAGGGCCCTCGCCGAGGTCTATCGGCGCGGATGGGACCGCTATCTGGCCGAGGGCATTCTCGGGGGGCCGCCGACGCCGACGAACGATCCGGCCAAGCGCACTCTCCAGAGGAGGATCGGCAGCTCGGCGAAGTACCTCGCCGACCATCTCGCCGAGGTGCCCGTGCACGTGGTCCCCTGCCACCCCGGCCGCACCGAGGACCGCCCCCTCGTGGCGCAGGCATCGGCCTTCGGCTCGGTGCTCCCCGCGGTGTGGAGCTTCATGCTGGCTGCCCGGGCACGGGGCCTGGCGACCGCCTGGACGACCATCCACCTCTTCTACGAGCGCGAGGCCTCCGAGATCCTGGGCATCCCCTACGAGGAGGTCTCCCAGGTTGCGCTGATCCCCCTCGCCCACTCGATCGGCACCGATTTCAAGGCCGGGGCGCGGGAACCGCTCGAGGGCTTCGTGCACTGGGACGCCTGGTAGCAGGCCCGCCGCCGCCCGTAGTCGCCGTGTGATAACAGGGGGCTCGGAACCGGCTTAGCCGCGGCGATCCCTCTCGGCTGCGTCCCAACGCCGCAGGAGCTCCTCGTGGCGCCTGCGACGCTCCGCGGCCTCGCTCCACGGGCCGTCGGGGGCGGGCGCTGCCGGCCGGCCGTCGCCCCAGAAGGGGCCGGGGACCGGCAGCCCGTGGAGCGCGATGAAGAGGTCGTCCTCCTCCAACCCGGGGGCCGCGAGCGACCGGAAGACGGTCTCCTCATCGCGGGGGTCGATCACCGCCGGCGTGCTCCGGCCGCCCGCCGGGCCGACTTGCGCGGCACGGGCGCTGCGCCGGTTCTGCGAGGGCGATCGCCGGCCACCTCGCCGGGCGGTGCCGGACCCGTGCCGGCCTCGCTGCGCTCGCGCTGCTCCCTGCGAAGGTCGGCGATCTCGTCGCGCAGACGGGCGGCGAGCTCGAAGCGGAGGTCCTCGGCCGCCACGAACATCTCCTGCTCGCGCTCGATGATCATGCGCTCCAGCTCGGTGGCGTCCACCTCGGCGAGGGGGTCAACCTCTCCGCGGCGGGGGGTGCGCGGGCTCGACGGCGCGTCGGTGAGGCCCAGGAGGGCGACGATGTCGGAGACCCCCTTCACGATCGACTCCGGAGTGATGCCGTGCTCGGTGTTGTGGGCGATCTGGATCGCCCGCCGGCGATCGGTCTCCCCGATCGCCGTGCGCATCGCCTCCGTCTCGCGATCGGCGTACATCACCACCCGGCCGGCGGCGTTGCGCGCCGCACGCCCGATGGTCTGGATCAGCGAGGTGGCCCCCCGCAGGAACCCCTCCTTGTCGGCGTCGAGGATCGCCACGAGGGTCACCTCCGGCAGATCGAGCCCCTCGCGCAGCAGGTTGACCCCGACGAGCACGTCGAACTCGCCTAGCCGCAGCGAACGCACGATCCGGATCCTCTCGAGCGTGTCGATCTCCGAATGCAGGTATCGCGCCCGGATGCCCGCCTCGGTCAGGTACTCGGTGAGGTCCTCGGCCATCTTCTTCGTGAGCGTCGTGACCAGGGCCCGCTCGCCCCGGTCGGCGCGATCCCTGATCTCGCCGAGTAGATCGTCGATCTGGTTGGTCGTCGGGCGCACGTCCACCTCGGGGTCGACCAGCCCCGTCGGACGGATGATCTGCTCGACCACGTTCTCGGAGGTCCGCGCCTCGAACTCCCCGGGGGTGGCCGACACGAACACGACCTGATCGACGCGCTCGAGGAACTCGGGGAGCTGCAGCGGCCGGTTGTCGAGCGCCGACGGGAGCCGGAACCCCGCGTCGATCAGGGCCAGCTTGCGCGAGCGGTCTCCCTCGTACATCCCGCGCAGTTGCCCCATCGTGTTGTGCGACTCGTCGATGAAGCAGAGGAAGTCGTCGGGGAAGAAGTCGAGCAGCGTGTAGGGCGGGCCGCCCGGGTCGCGCCCGTCGAGGATCCGGGAGTAGTTCTCGATACCGGAGCAGAAACCCAGCTCGCGGATCATCTCCATGTCGTACTCGGTGCGCTGGCGCAGCCGGTGCGCCTCCACGAGCTTGCCCGCCGCCTCGAAGCGGCGCAGCTGGTCCTCCAGCTCGGCCCGGATCTCGCGGAGCGCGCGGTCGATGGTCTCGGGCGGGGTGATGTAGTGCGTGGCGGGGTAGATCGCCAGGTGCCCGAGCTCGCCGTAGACCTCGCCCGTGAGCGGGTCGTACTCGGTGATGCTCTCCACCTCGTCGCCGAACATCGAGATCCGGTAGGCGGTCTCCGCATCGGCCGGCTGCACCTCGATCGTGTCGCCCCGGACGCGGAAGCGCCCGCGCTCCAGGACCGTGTCGTTGCGCTGGTACTGGGTCTCGACCAGGCGACGGAAGATCCGCTCGCGGGGGTGCTCCTCGCCCACCGTGAGCACGATCACCCGGTCGCGGTAGATATCGGGCGAGCCCACGCCGTAGATGCAGCTCACCGAGGCGACGATGACGACGTCGCGCCGCGCCAGCAGCGCCGCGGTCGCCGAGTGCCGCAGCCGATCGATCTCGTCGTTGATCGACGAGTCCTTCTCGATGTAGGTGTCGGTGGCCGCGATGTAGGCCTCCGGCTGGTAGTAGTCGTAGTAACTCACGAAGTACTCGACCGCCGCCTCGGGCAGCAACTCCCGGAACTCGTTGCAGAGCTGGGCGGCAAGGGTCTTGTTGTGGGCGATCACGAGCGCCGGCCGGGCCGCCTGGGCGAGGACCTGGGCCATCGTGAAGGTCTTCCCGGAGCCCGTGACCCCGAGCAGCGTCTGGAACCGGTCGCCACGCGCGAGGCCCGCGGTGAGCTCGGCGATCGCCTGCGGCTGGTCGCCCGTCGGCTGGTACGCCTGGGTGAGCTGGAAGGGGGTGGTCGCCACCGTGGAAGAGTAGCGCCGCGCCCGGTCGCCCGGTCTCCTCGCCGGTGGGCCAATCGGAGCAGGCGATTCTTCGTGGACCGGGCCAAGGTGAGACCCCCGCCGGCCGCCTATCTTGCCACTCGTGAGGTGAGGGCAACACGGGAGACGTCCTCATGTCACGCAGGGCCCCGAGACCGGGACTCGGGGCTTCGCACCTCAGCCGGCGGCGTCGCACAGACGCCGCCGGCTGCCCCCATTCTCAGGCCGAAGTCTCTTGCGGCACGTGCGCCCGACAGACAGGAGCGTCACACCGGGTTCGCACGGGCAGGTGTACCCGGGCCATGGATGGCGTCGAGGGCCGACCCGTCACCCCGGCCGAAGGCCGGAGGGTCGGATGCAGATCGGGCCCGGCCAGGGCCGGATTTGCCGCCCTGGGTGCCCCGATAGTGGGCACCCGGTGCGCAGGCGTCACCGGCCGTACCCGGGGCCATGGATGGCCTCGGGCCCCGACCCGTCACCCCGGCCGCAGGCCGGAGGGTCGGATGCAAATCGGGCCCGGCCAGGGCCGGATTTGCCGCCCTGGGTGCCCCGATAGTGGGCACCCGGTGCGTAGTGGGCACCCGGTGCGCAGGCGTCACCGGCCGTACCCGGGGCCATGGATGGCCTCGGGCCCCGACCCGTCACCCCGGCCGAAGGCCGGAGGGTCGGATGCAAATCGGGCCCGGCCAGGGCCGGATTTGCCGCCCTGGGTGCCCCGATAGTGGGCACCCGGTGCGTAGGCGCCCAGGGCCGGATCTGCCGCCCTGGGTGCCCCGATAGTGGGCACCCGGTGCGTAGGCGCCGAGGGCCGGATCTGCCGCCCTGGGTGCCCCGACAGTGGGCACCCAGGGCGTCGTCACCCGATCACATGAAGTCGGACATGAACATCGACTTCACCGCGTCCGGGGTGATCTTCAGGAGAACCCGCACCTCGTCCGGTCCCCGGAAGGGGTAGGTGTCCTCTCCGAGGTACTTCTTGGCCATGGCGTCGATGTGGGCGTCGGCGCCATCGTGGGTGATCTCGGTGACCGTTCCGGTCACCGAGACCGAGTCGTAGGGGTTGTCGGGGTCGGCCACCGACACCGAGACCCGGGGGTCCTTGCGGACGTTGTCCACCTTGGAGCGCCCCTCGGCCGTGTTGATCAGGATCGTGTCGCCATCCACGTCGACCCAGACGACGCTCCCGTGGGGTGCGCCGCCCGCATCCAGCGTGGACAAGTGAACGAAGGCCTGCTTCTGCAGAACGCCTCGCTCGCGCTCGCTCAGCTCCGCCACCGTCTCCTCCTCTGTCGCGGCCGCATTCGTCGCGTCCGTCCGCATGATCTCTACAGGGTCCGAGCGCGCCACGCCCGCGGGCGCGGCCTCGGACCGTGGACCCGCGTTAGGCTTGCCGACGTCGCAGACGTTCAACGCCGCGGAGGCCGCCGATGCCCATCGAGCTCATCCACACAATGATCCGAGTGCTCGACGAGAAGCGCTCGATGGACTTCTACGCGGCGCTCGGTTTCGAGGACCGCGGCCGCAAGCGGGTCGGCAACGACACCGCGACGATCATCTTCATGGGCCTCCCGGGCGACGGAGACCGCCTCGAGTTGACGGTGAACGACGGCCGCACCGAGCCGTACGAGCACGGCGAGGCCTACGGACACATCGCCCTGACCCTGGCCGACATGGACTCCGAGCTCGCGGGCCTGGCGGAGAAGGGCATCCACCCGGAGAAGGAGCCCTACTCGGCGTACCCCGGCGGCTCTCGCATCTGCTTCATCCGCGACCCCGACGGCTACCGGATCGAGCTGATCGAGCGCGGCCTGAACTGACCCGACGCGAGCTACGGGCTCGGGAGCGCGTAGACCTCGACGTGATGGCCATCGGGGTCGACGACGCGCGCGAAGGCGAAGCCGTCCTCCGAGATCTCACGGGCGCTCACCGCGAGCCCCTCCGCCACGAAGCGCGCGTGGGCGGCGACCACGGCGGTGGCGTCGGCCACCTGGAAGCCGAAGTGCCCCGTCGGCTGCGAGGGATCGGGCGGCGCGCCCAGGTGGAGCGCCAGCAACCCGCCGTCCTCGGCCGCCAGGATGACGAACCCGGGCTCCTCATGCACCGCACGGGCGAGCCCGAAGTGTCGCGCGTAGAAGCGCCTCGACTCGGCGATGTCACTCACATGGAGTTGGACGTGGTTGAGCCGCACGGCGTGATCGCTCAGCCCGTCGCGCCCTCGCGCGACACGACGAACAGGCGCTCCCCGTAGGCCCGGCGGTAGATCGGCACGGCGTCGAGGACGCGCGACACGAACTCGCGCGTCTCGGGGAACGGGATGTCTCCGGGGATGTCCAGACGCTCCCCCCGCCGGCGCGATTCCCGTAGCCATTCGGTGACGTTGGTCTCACCGCCGTTGTAGGCCGCCAGCGCCAGGGGCACGGTGCCGTACCCGTCGATGAGGTAGCGCAGGTAGCGCGAGCCATAGGCGATGTTGACCGCCGGCACCTCGAGCCGATCGGGCGGCGGACTCGGTCGATCGGGCCCCTCGGCGATGAAACGTGCGGTCTCCGGCAGGATCTGCATGAGCCCCACCGCCCGCTGGCTGGAGCGGGAGTCGGCCACGAAGCCGCTCTCGGTGTTGATGACGGCGGCGACGAGCGCCGGGTCGAGATCGTTCCGCGCGGCCTCGGTGCGAATCGAATCCTCGTACTCCAACGGGTACCAGAGACGCGCATACCACGACGGCATCGCCTGGTGGACCTGGAACCAGGCGCCCGCGACCACGCCCACGGCGGCCAGGGCGAGCAGCGCCCCCAGCAGCCGCCGGCGCCGACGACGTCGGGGCGGTGGCGTGGGAAATGGTCGCCGCTCCGCGGCCGCCTCGGCCAGGGCGGTGCTCCCCCCGGGGCGCTGATCACTCATCGTGACTCGTCGAACATGGTCGCCCAGCGTACTCGGCGTACCGGTCTGCGATCCACGCATGAAGGCCCGCGATGTCGCCGTCGTTGACGTAGGCACGATCCGCCCGGGTGACCTTCTCCTCCTCGGCGATCTGGCGTGCGCGGCGCTGGTCGAAATCCTGCCCCCGGGCCTCCACCCGCCCGCGACGCACCGCATCCGACGCGGTCACGACGATCACCGCGTCGAACTCGCCCTCGACGCCCGCCTCGAACAGGATCGGCACCTCGCAGACGAGCAGCGGGGGCGGGGGCGTCCGGGCGCAGCACTCGGCGATCCACGCGCGCCGCATCCGGCCCACGCGCGCGAAGACGAGCTGCTCGAGGAAGGCGAGGCCACCCTTTTCCGCGAACGCCCGTGGCCCGAGGGCGGCGCGATCGACGAGGCCCTGCGCGTCGAGGACCGAGGCCCCGAACCGGCCGCGGACCGCCTCGACCACCTCCGGCTCCGCGTAGATCAGATGGACGGCCTCATCGCTCGAGAGCGTGGCCGCCCCGCACCGGGCGAAGGCCGCGAGCGCCTCGGACTTGCCGCTGCCGATGCCGCCGGTCAGACCGAGGCAGGGGGGCGCGCCGGCGCGCCCCCCTGCAGGATCAGGCCTCGGGGGAGTCGTCGCCCTCCGCAGCGTCGTCCGCCGGCTCCGCCTCGGCTTCGACGGCGACCTCGGGCTCGATCGCGACCTCGGGCTCCACCGCAGCCTCGGGCTCCGCCACGAGCCTCGGGCTCCACCACGACCTCGGGCTCCACCACGACCTCGGGCTCCACCGCAGCCTCGGGCTCCACCACGGCCTCGGGCTCGATCGCAGCCTCGGTCTCCGCCTCCGGCTCGACCGCACCATCGACGTCGGCGACGATCTCGTCGGCCGGGGCCTCGGCCTCGGCGGCGTCCGTCTCCGGCGCGTCCTCGACGACCGTCTCGCCCTCGTCGTCGGCCACGTAGCCCTCGGGGATGTACTCACCCCCGGCGCCGGCCTCGGCGTCCGCGACCGCTGCCGCCCGGATGTCGTCGGGCAGGTGGTGCTGGATCTCGTCGCTGTCGGCCACGCGCTTCAGGCTGAGCGAGAGGCGGCGCCGGTCGGCGTCGATCTCGATCACCCGCACGGCGAGCAGATCGCCCTGGTTGACGACCTCGCGCGGGTTCTCCACGTGGTGTGCCGCGAGCTCCGAGATGTGCACGAGCCCCTCCACCCCGGCGTGGATCTCGACGAACGCGCCGAAGGTGACGACCTTCGTGACGCGCCCCTCCACGACGTCGTCGACCTGGTAGCTCTCGATGACGCTCTGCCACGGGTCTGCCTGGGTCTGCTTGAGGCCGAGGGAGATCCGCTGGCGGTCGCGGTCGATGTCGAGCACCTTCACGTTGACCTTCTCACCGATGGTGAGAACCTCGGAGGGGTGGTTGACGTGGCTCCACGAGAGCTCGGAGATGTGGATCAGGCCGTCGATGCCGTCGAGGTCCACGAAGGCGCCGAACTCGACGATGTTCGAGATGACGCCCTCCACCACCTGGCCGGGCTGGAGATCGTCGAGGATCTTCTGGCGCACCTCGCGCCGCTCGTCCTCGAGGACCGCCCGGCGCGAGAGCACCACGTTGTTGCGGTTCCGGTTGAGCTCGATCACCTTGCACTCGAGCTTGCGGCCGAGGAACTCGTCGAGGTCCTGCACCCGGCGGATGTCGACGAGCGAGGCGGGCAGGAAGCCGCGCACCCCGAGGTCGAGGATCAGGCCGCCCTTGACCACCTCGATGACCGTGCCCTCCACGTGCTCACCGGCGGCGGCGGCGGCCTCGATGCGCTTCCAGGCCTTCTCGAAGCGCGCCCGCTTCTTGGAGAGGATCAGACGGCCGTCCGGATCCTCCTTCTGCATGACCAGCGCATCGACCCACTCGCCGAGCTGCACCTCGTCCTCGGGCTTGACGCTCTTGCGGATCGAGAGCTCGGGGAGCGGGATGACGCCCTCGCTCTTGTACCCGATGTCGACCAGGACCTCGTCCTTGTCGATGCGCACGACCCTGCCGCTGACGACATCCCCCTCGGAGAACACCGGGAGCGTCCCGTCGTAGTTCGGCACCATCTCGCCGTCGATCTCGACGTACTCGGGGCCGTCGAGGGCGCGGACCGGAGTGTCGAAGTCGAGATCGATCACGGGCGCGTCGTAGTCGATCTCGCCGATCGCGACGGGCTCGTCGGTGGCGGTTGCGGGAGAATCGACGGGGCTCTCGGCAGCAGTGGCGTCGGGCGCTTCGTCCTCGACTGCGGTCGTGGCGAGTTCGGGATGGTCAGTCGTCATTAGGTGGGTTGTCCTCGTAGCGGAAATGAGTCCAGGCACAGACCAGGATTCCGGTCGCGCCGGGGGGCGAAGAGTATAGACCCGCACCACGGCCCCGACGAGCGTCGCGGCCGGACCCGAAATCGCCGGAAACTCAGAGTGCGGCGAGCACCTGGGCGAACTCGGGTGACTCGAGCCGGCCGGCACGCGCCACGCGCAACCTGCCGTCGCGGCCCACGACCATCGCGGCCGGGACGCTGCGCACCGGCAGCCCGGCGGCGCGCGGGTGCTCGGCGAGGTTCACGCGCACCACCTCGCGCTCGCCCGCGGCGCTCTGCAGCGCGCGGGCGACCGGCTCGCAGCGGGCGCACCCGGGCGCGGTCAGGACGACCAGCCACGGACCCGCGCCGGTGAGCCCGAGATCGTCCCGCACGTCCCCCTCGCCCCCGCGCCGTGCGGCGAGCAGCAGCCGGTAGACCTCGCACCCGACGCAGAAGCCGGAGATCGCCGACACCAGCGCCAACGCGGCGACGAGGCCGACGACGATCCACCCCGCCATCGACTGGCCCACCGCGAGCAGCGCCAGAGCCAGGGAGAGGAACACCGCCGCCAGGGTCTGGGAGAAGCGCACCGGAGCGGCCGGCTCCAGCTCGACCGGCGGGGGGGCGATGCGCCGGAACACCCACGCCACGGGCGACCACCGGGGCCCCGCCAGTGAGAGCAGCACCAGCACGAGCGCCACGATCACGGCCGGCGGCGCCCCGAAGACGAGGGCCTCGAGGCTGAGCGCGCCGGTGATGGCCTGCGCGAAGCGAGGCTGGAGGGGGTGCACGGCAGACAAAGATGGCATTACCCATAGAATACCGATCTTTTTGAGATCCGCCTAGGCGTCTCCTGCAAGAGAACGGTCGTGGGCGGCACGACGATCCGGATGCGAGAGTATGCGATGGGCTGCTCCGAGGCGCGCCAGGCGGCGCGGCGCATCGTCGTCGTCGCTGCGCAGCACCATCTCGCGGAGCACCGTGAAGGCCGCGTCGATCACCTGCGGGCAGGCGGCGCGGTCCACCTGGAGGATGCGGTAGGGATCGTCCCGGTCTACTTCTTGGCCTCCAGCCAGGTCTCGCCGGTGCCCACGTCCACGGAGAGTGGCGGGTCGAGCGGGTAGGCGGCCACCATCGCCGCCCGGACCACCGCCCCGGCGCGCGAGGCCTCCTCGGCCGGGGCCTCGAGCAGCAGCTCGTCGTGGATCTGGAGGATCAGCCGCGCCTCCAGCCCCTCAGCCTCGAGGGCGGCATGCGCGGCGACCATCGCGACCTTGATGATGTCGGCCGCCGAGCCCTGGATCACGGTGTTCACCGCGAGCCGCTCTCCGAGCTGGCGCTGCTGCACCGTGCGTCCGCCGAGCTCCGGTATGGGCCGGCGGCGCCCGAGGAGCGTCGTCACGAAGCCCTCCTGGGCGGCGGCCGCGATCGTGGTGTCGATGAAGCTGCGCACCCGCGGATACCGGGCCAGGTAGGTGTCGATGTAGGTCCGGGCGTCGGCGCGAGGGATGCCGAGCTGCTCCGACAACCCGAAGTCGCTGATGCCGTAGACGATGCCGAAGTTGACCGCCTTGGCGCGATCGCGGGTGGTCCGGTTGACGTCGGCCGGCGCCATGCCGAAGACCTCGGCCGCGGTGGCCCGATGGACGTCCTCGCCGCGACGGAATGCCTCCGCCAGAGCGGGCTCCCCCGAGCAGTGCGCCAGGATCCGCAGCTCCACCTGGCTGTAGTCGCAGCTCACGATCACCCATCCCGGCTCCGTGATGAAGGCGCCACGTATCTCGCGGCCGAGCGGCGTGCGGACGGGGATGTTCTGCAGGTTGGGGCTGGTCGACGAGAGGCGCCCGGTCTCGGCCACGGTCTGGTTGAAGGTGGTGTGGAGGCGCTCTGCGTCGTCGACCAGTTCGGGCAGGGCGGAGAGGTACGTGTTGTCGAGCTTCGTGAGCTCGCGGTACTGGCCGATCAGCTCGATGATCGGGTGCTTGCCGGCCAGCAGCTGCAGCACCTTCCGGTCGGTGCTCCAGCCGGTCTTCCCCTTGCGGAACGTGGGAAGGCCGAGACGCTCGAAGAGCACCTCCCCGAGTTGCTTGGGGGAGTCGATGACGAACTCGCCGCCCGCGTGGGCCCAGATCTGATCGCGCAGCTCGTCGGCCCGATCGCGCACGCGAGCGGCGATCTCTCCGAGCCGATGGACGTCGAGACGCACCCCGGTGCGCTCCATCGCCGCGAGCACACGCGTCACGGGGAGCTCGATGTCGCGGTAGAGCATCTCGAGCCCCTCGGCGCGCAGCGCGTCGCGCTGGCGCCCGGCGAGCTCACGCACGAGCACCGCATCGCGGACGCACGGCTCCACCTCTCCCTCCACCCCGAGCCCGGCTTCGGCGGCCAGCTCGTCGAGGGGGTAGCCGCGCCGGCGGGGCTCCAGCAGATAGGCGGCGATCATCGTGTCGTGCGCCGGGCGCAGGAGGTCTCCGGTGGCCCTGACCACCGACTTGGCGTCGTGGCACGCGACGCTCGCCCCCGCGAGCGAGGCGGCCAGCGCGGAGCCGGTGCCCTCCGCCATCTCGCCGGTGGCGACCTCGTCGCCCTCCCCCGCCACGGCCCAGCCCTCCGGCGTCACCGCCAGGGCGAGGCCCGATGCCCCGGCGAAGCGCATCGCGAGATCCTCGGGCGCGGCGGCGGCGGCGACCGCCGTGACGGTGTACGCCGCGGCCGCGGCCGGAGGCGGCCCGCCCTCGCCGAGCTCGGACAGGCGGCGCGACAGGGTGCCGAACTGGAAGCGGGCAAAGATCTCCTCGAGCGCCTGCATCCGCGCGGGGCCGAAGTCCAGCGCAGGCACCTCGGCCAGGTCGAGGTCCACCGGCGCGTCGGTGCGGATGATCGCGAGGCCGCGGGTCTTGCGGGCGGCGTCGGCGTGCTCGGTGAGGGCCTCTCGGCGCTTGGGGGTCTGCTCCGACGCGTGCTCGAGCACCGCGTCGAGGGTCCCGTACTTCTGAAGGAGCTGAGAGGCGCCCTTCTCACCGATGCCGGGCACGCCGGGCAGGTTGTCGCTGGGGTCGCCGACCATGCCGCGGAAGTCGACCATCAGCTCGGGCCCGATGCCGTACCGTTCGAGCACCGCGGCGGGCGTGTAGAGCGTGGTGTCTGTCACCCCCCGGCCCGTGGTCATGACACTCACGCGGTCGCTGACGAGCTGGAAGGCGTCGCGGTCCCCGGTGAGGATCACCACGTCCTCGCCGGCCTCCTCGGCGCGGCGCGCGAGGGTGCCGAGGACGTCGTCGGCCTCGAAGCCGGTCACCTCGGTGTTGACGAAGCCGAAGGCCTCCATGAGGGGCCGGAAGTGCGCCGACTGCTCGCGCAGGAGATCGGGCGTGGCGGCCCGGTTCGCCTTGTAGGTGGGCTCCTGCTCGTGCCGGAAGGTCTTGCCCTTGGGATCCCAGGCCACGACCACCCGGCTCGGGCGCTCCTCGGCGAGCATCTTCATCATCATCGCCGCAAGGCCGTAGAGGGCGTTGGTGGGGAACCCCTCGTCGGTCGCGATGGTGTCGGGGAGGGCGTGGAAGGCCCGGTAGGCGAGGCTGTTGCCGTCGATCAGGAGCAGGGGCGCCGTGGACGGCGGGGCGAGCGCGTGCGGCATCCCGGCCAGGATACCCGGGGCGCCCGATATGCTGGCGCACCCGATCGCATCGCCCCCCGCCCGCCCAAGGAGTCATGTTGGCCGTCACGCCGAGCGCTCAGTACAGCGTCACCCTCCGCGTCGAGATGGATTCCGCGAAGACGGACCTCCTCGGCCGGCTCACCACGGCCATCGGCGAGGTGGGCGGCGACATCGGGGCGATCGACATCGTGGGCAGCGGCCACCGCACGGTCATCCGCGAGCTGGTGGTGAACGCCTCCGACGAGGAGCACGCGGGCGCGGTCGTCGCGGCCGCCGGAGGGCTCGACGGCGTGAGCGTGCTCTCCTCCTTCGACCGGACGTTCCGCATGCACCAGGGCGGGAAGATCCGGATGACGACCCGCGTCCCCCTGGAGGACCGCGACGATCTCTCGATCGCCTACATGCCGGGCGTCGCCCGCGTGGCCCAGGCCATCGCCGAGGATCGCTCCAAGGCCTTCGACTTCACCATCAAGAGGAACATGGTCGCCGTCATCACCAACGGCACCGCCGTGCTAGGCCTCGGCGACATCGGCGCGGCCGCGGGCATGCCGGTGATGGAGGGCAAGTCCATGCTCTTCAAGGAGTTCGGCGGGGTCGACTCCTACCCGATCTGCATCGACTCGAAGGATCCCGAGGTGCTGATCAGGACCATCGCGGCGATCGCCCCGGTGTGGGGCGGCATCAACCTCGAGGACATCGCCGCCCCGGTCTGCTTCGAGGTGGAGGACCGCCTGAAGGAGATGCTCGACATCCCGGTCTTCCACGACGATCAGCACGGCACCGCGATCGTCGTGCTGGCCGCCCTCATCAACGCCTGCAAGATCACCGGCGATGACATCGCCGATCTGAAGGTCGTGGTGAGCGGCGTCGGGGCCTCGGGCGTCGCCTGCTCGAAGATCCTGATGAACGCCGGGGTCACGAACATCATCGGCTGCGACTCGAAGGGCGCCATCTACAAGGGCCGCACCGAGAACATGAACTCGATGAAGGACTGGTACGCCGAGAACACCAACCCCGAGGGCATCCGCGGCGGCCTCACCGAGGCCGTGACCGGCGCGAACCTCTTCCTCGGCCTCTCCGGGCCCGGCACCTTCTCGGTCGATCAGCTGAAGACGATGGCGAAGGACCCGATCGTCTTCGCGATGGCCAACCCGACGCCCGAGATCATGCCCGAGCTCGCCGCCCCCTACGTCCGCGTCATGGCCACCGGCCGCTCGGACTACCCCAATCAGATCAACAACGTGCTGGCGTTCCCCGGCATCTTCCGGGGCGCCCTGGACTGCCGCGCCCGCATGATCAGCGAGGCGATGAAGGTGGCCGCGGCCGAGGCGATCGCCGCCTGCATCGGCGACGACGAGCTGAACGAGGACTACATCATCCCGAGCGTCTTCAACCGCAGCGTGGCACCGGCGGTGGCCCAGAAGGTGATCGAGGTGGCCCAGAGTGAGGGGCTCGCGCGCCGCGACCCGGAGACCGGCGAGGACCTCGGCGGATAGATCCCCGGGGCGGGGCTACACTCGCACCCGGGGGACGTGGCGGAAGGGCAGACGCGGCGGTCTCAAACACCGCTGAGGGAAACCTCGTGTGGGTTCGATTCCCACCGTCCCCATGGGGGCCTTCCGGCGCGGCGAAGGCGATCTCCGGGAGATCCGACCCGGGCGGGCCCGCGCGCGAAGGACACCGGTGTGAGGCCGCGCTCCCGCCATACAGGGAGGGGACGCCCCTTCGGTCTAGCCGTCCGGACTAACCGGCTGGGACGTGCGCGGGAGACCGGCTCGGGCCTACGGTCGGGGTGACCTCATACCTCGCTTGGAGGAAGACCCGATGACCATCACCGTGCGGCTGCACCCCGACGCACCACTGCCTTGCGTATCGACCCGGGCGGTCCACGAGGTGTGGCTCGCGCTCACGGCCGAGGGCTTCACCGTCCACGATGTTGACGACCAGCTCGCGGTCAGCGTCGACGTCGAGGCGCCCAGCGAGGAAGTGGCCCTGCAGCGCGTCGCGGAGGTCTACAGCACGGCCCTGCCGGCCGCGCTGACCGGAGTCCCAAGCCCCGCGTAGTCACTCGGGAGCACCCAGCCGGTCCCGCGCGCGGGCACTCTCGCCGGGTCGCCCGCTCTCGCCTGCGCCGCCGAACTCGACGACGACGTCGGCACATCCGTGGGGAGCCCGGGACGTGAAACCGGCTTCCGGCTGCGATAATCGCCCGGCTCATTGCCGCCCTCTGCATGCCAACGGGAGCGCTATTGCCGGTCGCACAGCGCCGCCCGCGCTTCCTGCGCCACCCCACTCGCCTGGTGGTGGCCGGTTTCGTGATCGCCATCCTGGTGGGCGCCGCACTCCTGAGGATGCCCGTCGCGACGACGGGGCCCGGTGGACCGCCGTTCGAGACGGCGCTGTTCACGGCGACCTCGGCGATCACCGTCACCGGCCTGGCGACGGTCGACACGGCGACCTACTGGACCCCGTTCGGCCAGGGCGTGATCCTCGTGCTGATCCAGATCGGCGGGCTCGGCATCATGACGAGCGCCTCGCTGCTCCTGGTCTTCGCGGCGCGCCGGATGGGCCTCGCCGGCCGGATGGCGGCACAGACCGAGACGCACACGCCCAACCTGGGTGACCTGAAGCGGCTTCTGGCGACCATCGTGCTCTTCAGCCTCGGGTGCGAGGCCCTGACGAGCGGAGCGATCGGCGGACGGCTGTGGGCAGAGGGACGCCCGGCGGGCGATGCGCTCTGGGAGGGGCTCTTCCATGGCGTCTCCGCGTTCAACAACGCCGGCTTCTCGATCTACTCGGACAACCTGATCGGGTTCGCCACCGACGGGTGGGTCCTGCTGCCCGTCGCCGCGGCGGTGATCGTCGGCGGGCTCGGCTTCCCGGTGTGGATGGACCTGCGCGGGGGTGCGCGGCGCCCTCGCCGCTGGAGCCTCCACACCAAGCTGACCCTGATGGCCTCGGCGGCGCTCCTGGTGGTCGGGACCCTCGTCATCACGCTCTTCGAGTGGGGCAACGAGGCGACGATCGGCGCCCATTCGGGCCCCGGGCGCCTGCTGGCCGGGTTCTTCGCCGCCGTGATGCCGCGCACCGCAGGCTTCAACGCGATCGACTACGGCGCCGCGACCCCGGAGACGCTGCTCTCCACCGACATGCTCATGTTCGCCGGCGGGGGGAGCGGCGGCACCGCGGGCGGGCTCAAGGTCACGACGCTCGCCGTGCTGGTACTGGTGGTGTGGGCCGAGCTGCGCGGCGGGGAGGTCGGCGCCTTCCGCAGGGCGATTCCGGCCGTGTCGGAGCGCCAGGCGCTCACCGTGGCGGTGGTCTCGCTCAACGTGGTCGTGATCGCCACCCTGACCCTCATGGCCACTAACGACCTGGCGCTCTCCCCCGCCCTGTTCGAGTGCATCTCGGCGTTCGCCACAGTCGGCCTCAGCACCGGCCTGACGCCTGACCTGAACGCCGTGGGCCAGGCGCTCCTGATGCCCCTGATGCTGATCGGCAGGGTGGGACCTCTGACGCTCTTCGTCGCGTTGATGCTGCGCGAGCAGGCCCCGCTCTACCACCACCCCCAGGAGAGGCCGCTCGTGGGCTGATGGACCCGGCGTGCCGATGATCCTCGCCCGCCGCCGCGGTCGTGGGGAAGCGGATCACACCCAGGAGAGGAGCACCATGCCGAGAATCACTCCGAACCTCTGGTTCGACGACCAGGCGCAGGAGGCCGCCGCGTTCTACACCTCCGTGTTCCCGAACTCGCGTATCGCCGGCATCACGCACTACGGCCAGGCGGGGCCGCGAGAGGCCGGAACGGTCATGACGGTCAACTTCGTCCTCGACGGCCAGGCGTTCACCGCGATCAACGGCGGCCCCCAGTTCACGTTCGACGAGGCGGTCTCGTTCCTCGTCGCCTGCTCCGACCAGGACGAGATCGACTACTACTGGGCGGCGCTCGGCGCGGGCGGCGTGGAGGGTCCGTGCGGATGGGTGAAGGACCGGTACGGCCTCTCCTGGCAGGTCTGCCCGATCGGGATGGAGGAGCTCCTCGGCGATCCGGACGAGGGGCGCCGGGACCGCGCCATGGCGGCCATCCTCGGGATGGGGAAGATCGACCTCGCCGCGCTCCACGCCGCCGCCGACGGGCGGTGACCACCCGCGGAGAACCGCGGCTCGATCCGTCGCGTCAGGAGCCGGGGTGCGCGCGGCCGCCGCCGGGCAGGAGGCGGGGCGGACCCCGCTCGGGCAGGGGGACCTCGATCGCGTCGAGGTCCACCGGCGCGACCGTGGGCCCGAAGGCCGTCCGGGCCTCGGCCAGGACCTCATCGCGCGGATAGCGGGTCGAGCGATGCGTGAGCGCCAGCATGCCCACCCCCGCCCGCGCGGCGAGGTTCGCCGCCTGGGCCGCCGTGGAGTGGCCGGTGCGGGCCGCCAGGTCCCGGTCGGCCTCCAGGAAGGTCGCCTCGTGGATCAGGAGGTCGGCCCCGGTGGCCGCCCGCTCGATCGCCGCGGCCGGGCGGGTGTCGCCGGAGAAGACGACCGCCCTGCCGGGCCGTGACGGTCCGGTCACCTCCGCGGGGGTGACCGTCTTCCCGGCGGCGGTGACCACCGGCTCCCCGCCGACCAGCCGCTCCCGCTCGGGTCCGGGAGGAACGCCCCGGTCGTTCAGGCGGGCGTCGCTGAGGTGGCCGGGGAGAGGGTCCTCGACGAGCGCCCACCCGAGCGCCGGGCAATCGTGGTCGGCTTCCAGGCCCACCAGTCGGTAACCGTCATGCAGCTCTGCACCCCCGGACTCGACCTCGCGCACCTCGAGCGGGAAGCTCAGATCGCCCACGTGGCCGCGCAGATCCGCCACGACCGCGGCGAGACCCGGCGGCCCGAGGATGGAGAGGGGCTCATCGCGCGATTCGGGGAGACTGAGGAGCAGACCGGGGAGCCCGAGCACGTGATCGGGATGGCAGTGCGTGATGAGAATCGTCCGCAGCCGCCGCAGACCGGGAATGGAGAGCATCATCTGGCGCTGGGTCCCCTCTCCGCAGTCGACCAGCAGGTGGTCCGGTCCGCGCGTGACGACGGCCGACGCCACGCCACGCTCCGGGGTGGGCCAGCGCGCGCCCGTGCCCAGGAAGACGACCGTCAGCGATGGCGGCCCGCCCACCCCCGCGCGGGCGTGGGTCAACGGAGCAGCCCCCTCACCCGCTCTCGGCGACCGGGCGGGGATGCACCAGAAGGACCGAGCAACGGGCGTGGTAGGCCAGATGGGACGCGAATCCGCCGAGGATCGCGCGCTCGAAGCGCCCGCGATGGGCCGCCGCCACGCAGAGGTCGATCTCCTCGCGATCGAGGAAGTCGCACGCCGCCCCCGGCGCCCAGCCCTCGAGCAGCGTCGGGATGGCGCCCGGAACCTGCACCGCCTGCTCTTCCAGCCAGCGCCGGGCGCCCTGCACGACGTCCTCGATCGGATAGGCGATCGCGTACATGTCGGCGTAGAGCGGCCACGGCGTCGGTGCGACATGCACCATGTGGAGCTCGCCCGGCGAGGTCGCCCGAAGGGCGAGCGCCTCGGCGAGGATCGCCTCGGAGGCCGGATCCTGGTCGATGAAGCAGGCGATCTTCGCGTACGGGGCGGGCACCGGTCTCCTGTCGTGCGGGACCTCTCGGATGGACCGAGGGTGACCGGCCGGGCGCCCCTCGGCGTCCGCGCCGGCCCGAGCGCCGTCCACGGAAAACCCGCACTCGACGCGCGCGGCGCTGGTCCGGTCCTCGGATCGGGCGGCATGACAACATCCCCGGCCATGGAGCGCGATCGCCGCCCGACCCCGCCGGCTTCCGCGAACCCGATCCGGCGCCTGGCATGGACCTCCTACGGCGCGGCCGTCGGGCTCGCGCTCGGCACCGTGCTCGCACTCGCCACCGGCGCCGACCTCGCAGCCGGTGTGGGTGCAGCGGTGGGGGCGATCGCCGGTGTTATCGTGGGCAGATATCGTGAGCGGCGACGATGAGGGCGGTCGTCGTGGCGGAACCGGGCGGCCCGGAGATGCTCCGCCTCGACGAGGTGGCCGATCCGAACCCGGCCGAGGGTGAGATCGTGCTGGCGGTCGCGGCGACCGCGGTCAACCGCGCCGACCTGATGCAGCGCGAGGGCCGCTACCCGCCTCCGCCGGGCGCCAGCGAGATCCTGGGCCTGGAGGCCGCCGGCACCGTCGTGCAGGTGGGGGCGGGGGCGAGAGGCTGGGAGGTGGGCGATCGGGCGATGGCCCTGCTGGCGGGCGGGGGCTACGCAGAGCGGGTGGCGGTCCCTGCCGGACAGCTGATGCCGGTTCCGCAGGACATGGACCTGACCGAGGCCGCCGCGATACCGGAGGTGTTCCTGACCGCCTGGCTATCGCTGCGACGACTGACCCGCCTGAGCGCCGGGGAGACCCTCCTGGTGCACGCGGCGGGAAGCGGCGTGGGCACGGCGGCCCTCCAGGTGGCGCGGGAGCTCGGCGCTCGGACCATCGGCACGGTGCGCGGCCCCGGTAAGGCCGCAGCCGTGGAGGAGCTCGGGGCGCGCTGCCTGGTGGTGCGTGAGGGGAGCTTCGCCGACGGGGTGCGCGCGGCGACCGGGGGCCTCGGTGCCGACGTGATCCTCGATCTGGTGGGCGCCGCCTATTGGAGCGAGAACGTGCGCTCACTGGCGCGCCTGGGCCGGATCTCGCTGGTCGGTCTCGTCGGTGGAAGCCGGGCGGAGGTCGACTTCGCGGCGCTGCTCCCCCTTCAGGCCACGGTGCGCGCCAGCACGCTGCGGGCGCGTACGGCCGCCGAGAAGGCCGACCTCGCAGCGGAGTTCGCCGCCTGGGGCCTGCCTCGGTTCGCCGACGGACGCCTGCGCCCCATCGTGGAGCGGGTGATGCCTCTCGCCGAGGCCGCGGATGCCCACCGCCTCGTGGCCGGTGACACGACCGTCGGAAAGGTCGTCCTGCGGGTCGGGGGCGATGTCTGATGCGCTACGGTTCGGGACCTGCTTTCCCCGGAACGGAGACCTCATGAAGAAGCTCCTCATGCTGCTCGCCCTCGGTGGACTCGCCTACTGGCTGGTCAAGGACCGCCTCGGTGGTGAGCCCGATGAGTTCGTCTTCACGGAAGCGCCTCCGGCCGGCGAGGCCCACCCCGCCGCCGGCCCCCCGCCCCCGGCGGTCTGATCGGGCTCCGTGGGGCTCCGCCTCGCCGATGACCAGTCGGAGCTCCTGCGGGCCGTCGAGCCCGAGCTCCGGGCGGCGGCGGAGGCCCTCGGGGTGAGCCTGCGCGATCAGCTCATAGGCCTCGCGCCCGGCCTCACGCGGCTCGGTGAGGGCGACACCGACCCGGCGGCGACCCTGATCTCGCTCGACCTCGATCGCGAGGGCCCGCCCGACACCCTCTCGCTGGCCGCGTGCGTGGCCGCCCATCGCGCCTACGTGGCGGCCCGCGGCCGACCGGAGGGGGTCAGCGCGGGCGCGTTGTCACTCGCGCGTCTGCTGGTGTGGGCCCAGCGGGCCGCCCTGCTCGGACCCGCGCCGCGCATCGGCTGGATCGGGCCCGCCCCGCGGCGCCCCGAGGATCCCGGCGATCGCATCGCCCTCGCCGCACGATGCGCCCTCGATGTGGACGGAACAACCCGCCGCGCCGAGGCCGTCGCCCTCATCGACCGTCCGTGAGAACCGCCTGATGGAGGGCGAGGGCGGGCCCGACAGGCGCGTCAGTCCAGGAACTCCCGCAGGCGCTCGGTGTCGCGGTAGGCCTGCAGCTTGGTGAGGGTCTTGGCCTCGATCTGACGGATCCGCTCACGCGTGACCCCGAAGCGCTGACCGACCTCCTCGAGGGTGCGGGGCTCCTCTCCGCGGAGACCGAATCTCAGCTCCAGGACCTTGCGCTCGCGATGGGTGAGCTGCGCGAGGATGCCGGCCAGCTCCTCGCTCTGGAGCAGGCTCGCCACCGCGTCCGCGGGGCTCTGGATCGCCCCGTCCTCGATCAGGTCGCCCAGCTCGGAGTCCTCGTCCTCCCCCACCGGCGTCTCCAGCGAGACGGGTTCCTGGGCGACCTTCTGGATCTCGCGCACGCGGTCGGGCGTGACCTCGAGCTCCAAGGCGATCTCGTCGATTGTGGGCTCGCGCCCGAGATCCTGCAGCAGCTGGCGCTGCACCCGCGAGAGCCGGTTGATCGTCTCGACCATGTGCACCGGGACGCGGATGGTGCGCGCCTGGTCCGCGATCGCGCGCGTGATCGCCTGGCGGATCCACCATGTGGCGTATGTCGAGAACTTGTACCCGCGGCGGTAGTCGAACTTCTCGACGGCGCGGATCAACCCGAGGTTGCCCTCCTGGATCAGGTCGAGGAAGGCGAGGCCGCGCCCGACATACCGCTTGGCGACCGAGACCACGAGCCGCAGGTTGGCCTCGATCAGGGTCGCCTTGGCGCCCATGTCGCGGCGCTCGATCCGCTTGGCCAGCGACACCTCCTGGGCCGCCGTCAGGAGAGGCACGCGACCGATCTCGCGCAGGTACATCCGGACGGGGTCGTTGGAGCTGGCCTTCACGGAGAGGTCCAGGCGCGGGGCCCCGTTGGAACCGGGGAGCTCCACCCCCTCCCCGAGGACCTCGATGTTGAGCTCGGCCAGGACCTGGAGCAGCCGCTCCTGCTGCTCCTCGCTGAGGTCGGCCGACTCGACGACGTCGGCGACGCGGGACAGGGGTACGCCCCCGAGCTCCCGCCCCTCCTGGATCAGCTCGCGCACCTCCTCCAGCCCGGTGACCGAGATGTCGGTGCTCATCCGCCCTCCCTCAACGCCGCCCGCACCCGGCGGGCGAGGTCGAGCGCCTCGAGGCGCCCCTTCTCGTCGCCGGTCATGCGCATCTGCGCGGCGCGCCGCTCCAGCATCGGTAGCTCCACGCGGTATGCGGCCTCCCGGAGCTCGGCGTCACTCGGCGCCGAGTCGGCGAGCTCGATGCGGAGCGCGAGAGTGACCTCTGACAGGTCGTCAGGCCAGCCTTCCAGATCGGACTCACCCGCACGGACCAGCTCGAAGGCCTTCCGGTGCTCGTCGCTCTGGAACGCCCCCGGTGAGAGGCTCTCGAGGTAGGGACGGGCGGCCGCCGGACGTGCTACCGCCATCGCCAGGAAGCGCCGCTCGCGGATCTCCTCGGGAGAGGACGCGCGCCCGGGCGCGACCTCTGCCACCGGCGCGTCCCCGCGCGACGCCTGCCGGAGGCGCTCCTCCAATCCCTGGGACAGCTGAAGCAGGCCGGCGGTCAAACGAACCCCCTCGTCCTTCTCCACCGAGTCGGGGAACCGCCGAAGCAGCTCGGCGATGGCCGTGAGGGCCGCCTCCCGTTCCCGGGACGACCGGCCCGCCCTCGCCACTCGTGAGCGGATGAGGGAAGTTACCAGAGGTTGCGAGGCATCGACGGCACGGGCGAGAGCCTGGCGGCCGGCCTCGTCGGCGGCCAGATCGCCGGGATCCCGTCCGATGGGCAGTTGCACCGCCGACCACTCGAGGTTGACGTCGGTCGATGCCTCGACGCTTCGCCATGCGGCCTGCTCTCCCGCCGCGTCGGCGTCGAAGCAGAGCTTCACCTCCGGCGCCCATCGGCGCAGCAGGCGGATCTGCTCGTTCGTGAGCGAGGTCCCCATGCACGCCACCGCCGAGTCGATCCCGGCGGCCATCAACCCCATCACGTCGGTGTAGCCCTCGACGACCACGAAGTACTTCGACCGTGCCGCCGCCACCCGCGCCTCGGCGAGACCGAACAGCAGCTTGCGCTTGGTGAAGTGTGCCCCTTCGGGCGAGTTGACGTACTTCGCACGCTCCTGTGGGTCGAGGGTGCGCCCCCCGAAGCCCTGCACCCGCCCCTGGCTGTCACCGATCGGGAACATGATGCGGGACGTGAAGAAGTCGCCCACCTGGCCGCCCCGCCGGCGCGCCAGACCCGCATCGATCAGCTCCTCGCGCCGGAACCCCTCCCGGATCGCCCGCCCCGCGAGCACGCTGCCCCCGCCGGGCGAGTATCCGACGCGCAGGCGCCGGATCAGGTCCTCGGCGAAGCCCCGTCCGAGCAGGTACTCGCGAGCGGGGGCGGCCTCCTCGGCCCTCCAGAGGAACTCCGCATAGAACGCGGCGGCCCGGTCGAGCAGCCGACGGCGTCGCTCGGAGGCCTCGCGCCGAGCGGCGTCCTGGGGGGTTTCCTCCTCGAACGAGACCGGGATGCCGAAGCGCTCCGCAAGAGCCTCGATCGCCTCGCCGAACGTGGCCGCGCCCTCCTGCTCGCGCATCCAGGTGATCGCGTCGCCACTGGCCCCGCACCCGTGGCAGTAGTAGCGCCGGAAGTCGGGTGGCAGAAGGCTGAACGAGGGGGTGCGCTCGGGGCCGTGGAACGGACACCGCCCCCACCAGCGCCCGCCGCGCCGGACCAACTCCACGCGGCCGCGCACGAGCTCCACCAGGTCGACGCCCTGGCGGACCGACTCGACGCTGTCGGGTGAGATCAGCGGCACGTGATGGGAGGGTTGGTTGTCAGGTCGGACAGGATACGGGGCGCGGAGCGATCATCCTGCCTATCTTGTCGGTGTTCACGCCCAACAGGAGGCACCAGCATGGGGCTTTTCGCACGCCTGAAGGGGCAGATCCCGTCGCCCGCGGATGCGCTGCCGGGTCGCGAGCAGTCGATGCCCGTGACCGAGCGCCATTTCGTGCTCGGCACTTCGATCGAGCCGCCCTTTCCCGAGGGGATGGAACTGGCCCTGGTGGGCATGGGCTGCTTCTGGGGCGCGGAGCGGATCTTCTGGCAGGCCGGGGGCGTCCACACGACGGCCGTCGGATACGCCGGCGGCCACACCCCGAACCCGACCTACGACGAGGTGTGCTCGGGGATGACCGGCCACAACGAGGTCGTGCGGGTGGTTTTCGACCCCGAGGTGACGAGCTACGAGAGCGTCCTTCGCCTCTTCTGGGAGGGTCACGACCCCACCCAGGGCATGCGCCAGGGCAACGACCGGGGCACGCAGTACCGCTCGGGCGTCTACACCTACTCCGAGGCTCAGCGCGCGATCGCCGAAGCCACCCGCGACGCCTTCCAGGCGCGCCTCGCCGAGCGCGGCTACGGGCCGATCACCACCGAGATCGTCCCGGCGGGGGAGTTCTACTACGCCGAGGACCACCACCAGCAGTACCTGGCCAAGGTGCCGAACGGCTACTGCGGCCTGGGCGGAACGGGAGTGACCTGTCCGATCGGAGTCGCCTCCGCCGACTGACCACGGCGCCCACGACCCCGCGGCCGTGGGCGCCCCGCGGCGCTACTCGGGCTTCGGGGCTCCCGGATCCTTGACGGCGTCGAGGGCCGCCTTCGCCTTGTCGCCGAGCGAGCCTTCGCCCTTCGCGATCTCGGTGACCTCCTTGGCGTCCTCGGCGAGCTTGCCGGCCACGCCCTTGCCCTTCTCGGTCAGGTCGCCCGCGACGCCCTTGCCCTTCTCGGCGAGGTCGCCGGCCATGTCCATGCCCTTGTCGGCCAGGTCCTTCGCCTTGTTCACGAGATCGTCGATCCCCATCGCCCACGCTCCATGTCGGTACCGGTGGGCGGAGCCTACAGCGGCCCCTCGCTCGGCATGAACCGCTCCCGATAGAGCCGCAGCGCGTAGCGATCGGTCATCCCGGCGACGAAATCGGTGACGCGCCGCACGGGGTCAGGCTCGGCGGAGGCGGGCAGGAACCGAGGGTGATCGAGGTACCAGCGAAAGAGCGCCTGCACCACGCCACGCGCCCGATCGGCCTCGTCGCTCGCCGGGGGAGCGAGGTACACCTCCTGGAACATGAACTTGCGTAGCCGCAGGAAAGCCGTGCCGATCTCCGGCGACTGGCGGATGCGATCACCCTCGGCGCTGTTGCTCACGACGTCGGCGACCAGGGTGGTGAGGCGCTCCGAGGTTGAGGAACCGAGGATGGCCACCTCCCCTCGGGGCAGGTCCGCGTCGGTGATGACCCCCGCGCGGAGGGCGTCCTCGATGTCGTGATTCACATAGGCGATCCGGTCCATCAGGCGCACCACCTGCCCCTCGAGCGTGGCCGGGAGGCCCGGGCCGGTGTGGTGGAGGATGCCGTCGCGCACCGCGTCGGTGAGGTTGAGCCCCTCCCCCCCGTGCTCCAGCACCTCCACCACGCGCAGGCTCTGCACGTTGTGCTCGAAGCGGCGCCCATGCCGCTCGGTCAGGAGGGCGTCGAGCGCCGCCTCGCCGGAGTGGCCGAAGGGCGCGTGCCCGAGGTCGTGCCCCATGGCGATCGCCTCCACCAGGTCCTCGTTGAGCCCCAGGGCCCGGGCCGCGGTGCGCGAGACCGCCGACACCTCGAGCGTATGGGTGAGGCGCGTGCGGTAGTGATCGCCCGCCGGGGCCACGAAGACCTGGGTCTTGTGCTTCAGACGGCGGAACGAGGTGGTGTGCAGGATCCGGTCGCGATCTCGCTGGAAGGCGGTGCGCATGGGGCACGGAGCCTCCGGCCGCACCCGCACGGCATCGGCCGCGCGGGCCGCCCGCGGCCCGAGCGGCGGCTCGCTCGAGACGCTCTCCACGGCGGTCATCCCCCCGGTGCGAGAGGGATCGGGAAGACCCAGGGGCCGGAGGTCTGCTGTCCGTCCCCTCCGTCCCAGACGGTGCCCACCGTCACCGTCAGGCGGCGGACCTCCGCCGGGATGGGCGGGGCGATGACCAGGTCGCCCTCCAGTCGGTTCCCCTCGGGCGGGCTCTGGACGCTGGCCACGCGATAGAGCCTGCCGGCATCGTCGACCGCGATCACGTCGAGCATCGCCATCTCGGCGCGCGTGCGTTGGTCGGAGGCGTGGCACATGTACCGCAGACGCGCGCCGTCCTCGTGGCGCTCGAGCGCGATCAGGGCGATGTCGAGCCCGCCGATCGACTGGATCTGGCCGACCCTCACCACCTCGCGCAGGGTGGAGGGGCCGAAGGAGACGCTCTCGGGGAACGGCTCGGGAACGCTCCCCCACCGGCCCGGCACCACGTCCGGATCGACGCCCGGGGCATCGATGGTGTCGGGGGAGCGGTGCTTCCAGATGTTGGGGCTCTCGCGGAAGAGCTGCACCAGGGAGTGATGCGAGAGGGCGCGACCGTCGTCGGGGACGAATACGCCGCGCACCTCGTCGGGTCCACGCGCCAGGCCGAAGTACGCGGCGGGCGGACCGGAGGGGTCCGAGCGATCGGCGTAGTGCATCCGCGTGATCCGCCAACCGTCCGCGATCAGCTCGAACAGGTCTCCGAGGCCCGCCAGCTCGTAGGCGTCCTCATCCGCCGTCACCGCGGCTCCAGGGCCGCTCGGGCCGCGGCGATCCGCGCCGTCTGGACGCGGAAGGGCGAGCAGGAGACGTAGTCGAGGCCGGCCGCGTGGAAGAAGGCCACCGACGCGGGGTCGCCTCCATGTTCGCCGCAGATGCCCAGCTTGATGCCCGGCTTCTGCGCGCGCGACGAGGCGACCGCCATTTCGACGAGCTTGCCGACACCATCGCGGTCGATCGTCTCGAAGGGGTTGAAGGTGATCACGTTGCTCTCGAGGTAGTGCGTGAGGAACTTGTTCTCGGCGTCGTCGCGGCTGAATCCGAGGGTCGTCTGCGTGAGGTCGTTGGTGCCGAACGAGAAGAAATCGGCGTGGCGGGAGATCTCGGCGGCCATCAGGGCGGCGCGCGGCAGCTCGATCATCGTCCCCACGGCGTATTCCACCTCGGTGCCCTGCTCGATCAGGACGATCTCGGCCACCTCGATCACCTCCGCCCGCATGATCCGCAGCTCCTCCTCGAACCCCACCAGCGGGATCATGATCTCCACGATGGGCGCGTTGCCCGTCTCGCGCTTGATGACGCACGCGGCGGTCATGATCGCCGCCACCTGCATCCGGTACACGTCCGGCCACTCGATGCCCAGACGGCACCCGCGGGTGCCGAGCATCGGGTTCTCCTCGTGAAGCTTCTGGACCGCGACGATCTGCGCGGACGCCTCGGCATCGGGCGCCCCGGTGGCCTTCGCCACGGCGACGCGCTCGGAGAGCTCGATCAGGCTGGGCAGAAACTCGTGCAGCGGCGGATCCAGCAGGCGGATGGTCACCGGCAGGCCGGCCATCGCCCGGAAGATGCCCTCGAAGTCCCGCTCCTGGAACACCCGCAGCTTGGCGAGGTACTGCACGCGCTCGGCCGCGTCGTCGGCCATGATCATCTGCTGCACGATGGGCAGCCGGTCGTCTCCCTGGAACATGTGCTCGGTGCGGCAGAGGCCGATTCCCTGCGCCCCGAACCCGCGTGCGCGGGTCGCATCCTCAGGCGTGTCGGCGTTTGCGCGCACCGACAGGGTGCGCGCGCGATCGGCCCACTCGAGGATCTCGGCGAGGTGGGGGTTGTCCGGGTCCGGCGGCACGAGCGGCGCATCGCCCGCGAACACGGTCCCGGTGGTGCCGTCGATGGTCATGCGGTCGCCCTCGCGGAACACGACGTCACCGACGGACATCGTCCCGTCGTCGCGGAAGCGGATCGCCGTCACCCCGCAGACGGCCGGCTTGCCCATGCCGACGGCGACGATCGCCGCGTGACTGGTCTTGCCGCCACGGGCGGTGAGGATGCCCTGGGCCTCGATCATGCCGTGGAAGTCGTCGGGGGTCGTCTCATCGCGCACCAGGATCACCTGCTCGCCGGCCCTGCCGAGGCGCTCCGCCTCGTCGGCCGTGAACACGACGGCGCCGACGGCCGCCCCCGGTGAGGCGTTGACGCCCTTTCCGAGTGGCTCCGAGGCCCGCACCAGGTCGAGCTGGGGAAGAAGCAGCTGGCGCACCTGGTCGGGATCGACCAACGACACGAGCGCCTCCTCCTCGCCGATCACGCCTTCGGCCACCAGATCCACCGCGATCCTGACCATCGCCTGCGCGCTGCGCTTCCCGTTGCGCGTCTGCAGCATGTACAGGGAGCCGTCCTCGATCGTGAACTCGACGTCCTGCATGTTGCGGTAGGTCTTCTCGAGGTGGCCCATCGTCTGGATCAACTGGTCGTACGCCGCGGGGATCTCGTCCCGGAGCTCGATCAAGGGGCGCGGGGTGCGGATCCCCGCGACCACGTCCTCGCCCTGCGCGTTGATGAGGAAGTCGCCGAAGGGCTCGCCCTTCTCGCCCGTCACGTTGTTGCGCGTGAACGCCACCCCGGTGCCCGAGTTCGGCCCGGTGTTGCCGAACACCATCTGCTGCACGTTGACGGCCGTGCCCAGGTCGTGATCGATGCGGTGAAGGCGCCGGTAGTCGCGCGCGCGCCGGTTGTCCCACGACTCGAACACCGCCCGGATCGCCGCGTCGAGCTGCTCGCGCGGATCCTGGGGGAAGGGCTCCCCCCGGTGCTCGCGGTAGATGTCCTTGAAGACGTCGGCCAGATGGCGCAGGTCCTCGGCCGACAGGTCGACGTCCTGTTCCACGCGCCGCCGGGCCTTCATCGCCGACAGGGCCTTCTCGAAGTGCGCCTTGCCGACCTCGGCGACCACGTCGCCGAACATCTGGATGAAGCGCCTGTACGAGTCGTAGGCGAAGCGCGGATTGCCGGTCCGCGCGGTCAGTCCCCGCACGCTGGCATCGTTCAGCCCAAGGTTCAGGACGGTGTCCATCATGCCCGGCATCGAGAACTTCGCGCCGCTGCGGACCGACACGAGCAGGGGGTTCTCGGCATCGCCGAGGCGCTTCCCGGCCGCCGCCTCGAGGGATGCGAGGTGCGCGGTGACCTCGCGCGTGAGGCCCACCGGGAGGGAGTGGTCGGCGCGCAGATACTCGATGCAGGTCTCGGTCGTGATGGTGAAGCCGCGGGGCACGGGCAGGCCGAGCCGCGTCATCTCGGCGACGTTGGCCCCCTTGCCGCCGAGGAGGTCGCGCATCTCGCGACCCCCCTCCGAGAAGTCGTACACCCGCTTGGTGATCAGGCCTGATCTGCTCACCGCGCCCCTCCCCCGTCGGTCACCTTCGAGAAATCGGAAACCTGCTCGAAAACGCCGAGAGCCTTGTCCACCAGGCCGTGGCGCCGCGCCTTCACATCCGGGTCGTCCGCGTTGACCATCACCGCGACGAAGAAGCGGCCGACCTCCTGCTCGAGTGGCGCGAGCGCGGCGAACGCGGAGCTGAACGCGCGCGCCTCGCGCGCCTGAGCCACCCGCTGCGCCGCGGTGTCGATCGCCTGGTCCAGAGCGATCTCGTCGGGGCCGTCGGCGCCGCGGTACGGGGCCCGCGAGGGCTCTCCCACGATCACCTTGGCAAGCCGCATGAAGGCGGCGCGGACCGCGGCGAACTCCTCCGCGCCCTTCGCGGCGTTCACGCCCCGGGCCCACGTCGCCGTCGCCGGAATGCTGCCGAGGCCGGCGCCCTTGGCCGCCTCGAGCGCCTCGATGCCCACGCCCTCGCCGCCGAGGAGGTGGCCGAGGCGATCCAGAACGAAGTCGCGGACCTTCGTGGCGGTGTCGTCCCTCCCGCTCAGGAGATCGGCGCCCTGGCCCTCGAAGCGGGACCAGGCCTCCTGGAGCAACGGCATGAGGTCGATGTCCCAGTCGGCGTCGAGACCGATCCTGACCAGGCCCATGGCCGCCCGGCGCAGGCCGTAGGGGTCCTTCGATCCGGTCGGGATCTCGTTGACCGCGAAGGCCCCGACGAGGTTGTCGATCTTCTCCGCCGCGGCGAGGAGGGCGCCCGTCCGCGCCGACGGCAGCGGCGAGTCCGGCCCCTCGGGCAGGTACTGCTCCTCCACCGCGGTCGCCACCGCGGGGTCGACCCCCTCGCGGCGGGCGTACTCGGCGGCCACGTAGCCCTCGAGCTCGGAGAACTCGGCCACCAGAACGGCGCCCTGGTCGGCCTTGGCGAGCCGCGCGGCGTGCTCGGCGGCCGCCCGGCCCGCGGCGTCGACCCCGAGCGCGTCGGCCAGCGCCGCGACTCCCGCGACGAGGCGGTCGCGCTTGTCGGCCATCGTGCCGAGGCGCTTGTGGAAGACGATCGTGTCGAGGCGCCCGTCGAGCGCCCCGAGACCGGCCTCGAGGTCCTTGTCGAAGCTGAACTCGGCGTCCTGCAGGCGAGCGTCGAGCACGCCTTCGTTACCACGCGTGATAACGAAGGCGTGGACGGGATCGCCATTTGATACGGCGAGGAATGCGGGAAGCAGATCTCCGGAGGCGTCGCGCAGGGGGAAGTAGCGCTGGTGCCCCTGCATGGCGGTGACGAGCACGCGGGCCGGCAGCCGGAGGTGGCGCTCGTCGAAGCGGCCGGTGATGACACTCGGCCACTCGACGAGGAAGACCACCTCCTCGAGCTTTCCGCCCGGATCGCTCCATGCGCCGCCGGCCGCGAGGGCGGCGGCGTCGAGTCCGGCCAGGATCGTGGCGCGGCGCTCATCGTGGCCGGCGATCACCGCCACCGAGCGCAGGTCGTCGGGGTAGGTCGAGGCGGAGGCGATCGTCACCGGCTCCCCCAGGAAGCGGTGGCCCTGGCTGACCTCGCCGGCCCTCAGCCCGTGGAGGTCGAAGGGGATCGTACGATCGCCGACCTTTGCGACGATCCACCGCACCGGGCGGGAGAAGCGCAGGCCCGTGCCCGCTCCCCACCGCATGGTTTTCGAGAAACGCAGCCCGTTGACGATCCGCCCGGCGATGTCGGGCACCAACTCGGCCAGGGGGCGGGCCTTCTGCGCGATCTCGGCGAAGACGAAATCGCGCCCGCCGTCGTCGCGGACCACCAGATCGCCCACCCCGATGCCCTGGCCGCGGGCGAAGCCCTCGGCGGCCCGGGTAGGGGCCCCGTCGGAGCCGAAGGCGGCGCTCGCCGCCGGGCCTCGAACCGAGCGGGAGGCCGCGGCGAGCTCGACGGGGAGGCCGGCTCCGTGGACCGCGAAGCGCCGCGGCGCGACCGAGACGGTGGCGGTCAGTCCGCCGCCGAGGCCCACCGCGGCGAGGGCGGCGGTGTAGAGACGGGGCACCTGCTCCACGATCTCGCGGCAGGCGCTGGAGGGGAGCTCCTCGCAGCCGACCTCGAGGAGGAGATCAGGCATCCGCGACCGCGGCCGGGTGGATGGTCTCCAGGTACGCCCGCGCGCACTTGGCGGCGAGCGCGCGCACGCGCCAGATGTAGGCGCCGCGCTCGGTGACGCTGATCACCCCGCGGGCATCCAACAGGTTGAACGAGTGGCTGCACTTCAGCACCTGGTCGTACGCCGGCAGGACGAGGTCCGCCTCGAGGCAGCTGAGGCACTCGGCCTCATGGCGCCCGAACGCGGCGAACAGGGCCTCGGTGTCGGCGACCTCGAAGTTGTAGCGGCTCCACTGCGCCTCGTTGCGCTGGTAGATCTCGCCGTAGGTGACCCCGTGCCCCCATTCGAGGTCGTAGACCGAGCGCACGTCCTGCAGGTACATCGCGATGCGCTCCAGCCCGTAGGTCAGCTCCACCGAGACGGGTGTCAGATCGATGCCGCCGGCCTGCTGGAAGTAGGTGAACTGGGTGATCTCCATCCCGTCCATCCACACCTCCCATCCGAGCCCCCACGCCCCGAGGGTCGGCCCCTCCCAGTCGTCCTCCACGAAGCGGATGTCGTGCTCCTCGGGCCGGATGCCGAGGGCGCGCAGCGACCCGAGGTAGAGGTCCTGGACATCGTCAGGCGAGGGCTTCATCAGCACCTGGTACTGGAAGTAGTGCTGCAGGCGGAACGGGTTCTCGCCGTAGCGGCCGTCGGTCGGCCGGATCGAGGGCTCCACGTAGGCCACCCGCCACGGGTCCGGGCCGAGGCTGCGCAGAAGGGTCGCGGGGTTGAACGTGCCGGCGCCGACCTCGGTGTGGTACGGGGTCGTGACGAGACAGCCCTGGTCGGCCCAGTACCCCGACAGGCGCGAAATCACATCCTGGAAGCTGGCCCCCGCCACGACGCGGGAGTGTACCCACCCTCGGGAGACCGATGGCCCGCCCGCTTGACCGCGGACCCACCAGCCGCGTCAATGGAGGGCGGTGTCCTCCCTGTCCCGCCCTCCGCTCCTCGAGACCAAGCTCCGCGCCCCGGGCGCACGCCCCGGAACCGTGCCGCGCCCGATGCTCATCGAGCGCCTCGACCGCGCGGTGGCCGCGCATCCGGTCACGCTGGTGAGCGCCGCCGCCGGGTGGGGCAAGAGCACGCTGGTGGGCGAGTGGCTCGCGGGTAACGAGGGAGCCTGCGCCTGGCTGGCGCTCGACCCCGGCGACGACGACCCGGCACGCTTCTGGCGCTACCTCGCCGAATCGCTGCACCGCGCCGGGGTGGCGGTCGACGACCAGGCCGTCGGGGCCCTCTCGGGCAGCTCGGAGATGCGCGAAGCCGGGCTGGCGATCCTCCTGAACGCCGTCGCCGACGGGGGCGCGCAGACGACGATCGTGCTCGACGACCTCCACTGCATCACCGAGCCCACGATCCACCTGGGGATCGCCTTCATCGTCGAGAACCTCCCCGAGGCCCTGCGGCTCGTGGTGATCACGCGCAGCGATCCCCCCATCGGCCTCGCCCGGCTGCGGGCGCGCGGCCACCTCGCGGAGATCCGCGCCGACGAGCTCCGCTTCGACGACCACGAGGCCGCGGCTCTGCTTGACAGGGCGATCGGCCTCGAGCTGCCCGGGGCGCAGGTCGCGGCGTTGCGGACGCGCACCGAGGGGTGGGCCGCCGGTCTCTATCTGGCCGGGCTCTCGCTGAGAGGCCGCGACGATCCCGCGGGCTTCATCGACGACTTCGCCGGCGACGACCGGCTCGTGGTCGACTTCCTGGGGGCGGAGGTGCTGGAGGGTCTGACCTCCGAGCGCCGGGATTTCCTGCTGCGCACGGCGATCCTGAGCCGGCTGACCGGGCCTCTGTGCGACGCGGTCACCGGCGCGACCGGCTCGGCGCGGATCCTGATCGAGCTCGAGCGGTCGAATCTCTTCCTCGTCCCGCTCGACAACCGCCGCGAGTGGTACCGCTACCACCACCTCTTCGGTGAGCTCCTGCGCCACGAGATCTCCCTGACCGATCCGGACGCACTCGCCGAGCTGCACCGGCGCGCGGCCGATTGGCACCTGGCCGCCGGAGCCATCGACGAGGCCGTCCACCACTCGGCGGCCGCCGGCGACCTCGACGGGGCGGCCGACCTGATCGCCGAGCACTGGAGCGGGTACGAGCGCAGCGGCTGGACCGCCACCACCGAGCGCTGGCTTTCTCTGCTCCCGGCCGAGCGGGTTCGCTCCGATCCCCGTCTGTGCCTGGCGGAGGCGCTCATCCGCCTGAACCTCGGGCGGCCGGACGACGCCGCGCCATGGCTCGACGCCGCAGAGCACGCCACGCACTCGACGCGGGCGCCGGGCGACCCCGGGCTCATGGCAGGGGGCCTTGCCGCCGGCCGCTCGCTGGAGCGACTCCTCGCCGGAGACCACACCTCCGCCGTCGCGCACGGGCGCAGAGCTCTCGCGCTGACCTCCGCGGCCGCCCCGTGGTGGCGATGCCTGGCCTGCATGGCCCTCGGCATCGCGCTCCACGCCGTCGATGAGACCGCCGCTGCGTATCCGGTCCTCGAGGAAGCCGTCGCCGCGGGCGGCGAGTGCGGCGCGTCGGCACTCGTGGTGGTGTCGCTGAGCCACATGGCCGACGAGGACTTCCGGCGGGGCGACCTCGACCTCTCGGAAGCCCGCGCGCGCGAAGCGATCGCTCTCGCCGCGCACGAGCGCCACGCCGAGTACCCGCATGCAGCCGGCGCCCACGTCAACCTGGCCCGGACACTGGCGGCGCGCGGATGGATAGCCGAGGCCACCGAGGAGGCCGAGCGGGGGGTGCGGCTCGCACGACGGGGTCGGGCCCCGACGGAGCTCGCCCACACCCTCGTCGTGAGGGGCGAGGTCAGCCTCATGGCCGGGGAACCCGCGGTGGCCCTCGAGCGCGCCGTCGAGGCCCGCGAGTTGGCCTCCGTCGCACGCGAGGCGACGCACCTGCATCGCCTGATCGACGCCCTGGAGGCTCGCGCGGGTGGAGAGCCGAGGGGGTCCGCCAAGGACGCCGCCGGCGACCTGACCGACCGGGAGCTCGCCGTGCTCCGCCGGCTCACCGGGAGCGGGTCGGCGCGTGAGATCGCGGCCGACCTCTACGTCTCCCACAACACGGTGAAGACCCAGTTGCGGTCGATCTACCGCAAGCTCGGGGTCGCGACCCGCGGCGAGGCCGTCCGCCGCGCCAGAGAGCGGGGCATCCTGCCCCGCTCTCTGGCCTCGCCGGTCAGCTCGAGCTCGCGGGCGCCGGCGCGGCCGGGGCGCTCTCGCTGAAGCCGATCCGCTCGTGCAGGCGGCGCAGCGGGCGTGGCGCCCACCAGTTCCAGCGGCCGAGCAGACCCATCAGTGACGGAACCAGCAGAGCCCTGATGATCGTGGCGTCGATCAGCACGGCGAGCGCCGTCCCCACCCCGAGCTCCTTGATCAGGGTGATCCGGGAGGTCGCGAACGCGCCGATCGCGATCGCGAACAACAGCGCCGCGGCCGTCACGATCCGGCCGGTCCGCTGCAGGCCGATCGCGACCGCCTCGGAGGTGCCGGCCCCGCCGTCGTGCGCCTCCTTGATGCGCGACAGGAGGAAGACCGCGTAGTCGGTGGAGAGGCCGAAGGCCATCGCGCCGAGGAGGATCGGTTGGGTGAGGTCCAGCGCGCCGACGGCGTCGTAGCTGAGGAGCCCCTCGAGCCGCCCGTCCTGGAAGATCCAGACCAGGAGCCCGAGGGTGGCGCCGAGGGTGAGCAGGTTCATCAGCACCGCCTTGAGCGGCAGCACCACCGACCCGGTCATGACGAAGAGCGCGACCACGGTCGTCAACGCGATGAGCCCGATCGCCCACGGCAGGTGCGCTGCGAGGCTGTCCTTCTGGTCGAGGAAGCTGGCGCCGAGGCCGCCGACGAGCGTCGGGTAGGGAGCCGGGGTCTCGCGGATGTCGGCGACCAGCCTCTGGCCGGCTGCGGAGAGGCCCTCCCCTTCGCCGTACACGTCGATCCGCCAGGTCCCCGCGCCGACGATCGCCGGGGGTGTGACACCTGTCGTACCCGGGAGGGCTGCGAGCTCTCGCGCGTACCCTGCGATCGCGGCGCGCGCGGCGGGCGAGTCGGGGGCGTCGATCGCGATGTAGTTGGGATCGCTGCGATCCTGCGGGAAATCCCGGGAGATCGTGTCGGCCACCTGACGGCCCGTCGCGCTGGTGGGGAGCACGCTGGAATCGACCGATGTGAAGTTGATACCGAACGCCGGGAGGGCGACCACCACGAGCACGATCGCGGTGGCAGCAGCGACGGTGCCCGGGCGCCGCATGACCGAGCGCGAGAGGCGGTACCAGAAGCCTGAGGTGATCTCCCGATCGGCCGCCTCGCTGTGGCGGCGCCAGGCCTTCGGGGCGAGGGAGTTGATGCGCGCCCCGAGCAGGACGAGAACTGCCGGCAGCACCACGAGGGCGACCACGGCCGCCACGAGCGCCACCATCACCCCGGCGATCCCCATCGAGAAGAGGAATCGCTGCGGGAACACCATCAGCCCCGCGAGGGCGGCCGCCACCGTGACGGCACTGAACAGGACGCTCTTGCCTGCGGTCTGCATCGTGCGCGAGAGCGCCGTCGCGCCCGGCCCGTGGGCCGCCATCTCCTCTCGGTAGCGCGAGACGATCAGAAGGCTGTAGTCGATCGCGAGGCCGAGGCTGAGGCCGATCGCCAGGTTCAGGGCGTAGATCGAGAGGGTTCGCAGCTCGTTGAAGAGCCCGATCGCCAGGAAGGAGCCGAAGATGACGAGGGCCCCCATCAGCGAGGGCAGGAGGGCCGCGATCACTCCGCGGAAGACCCAGAGCGACAGGAGGAAGATCAGCGGGAAGGCGAGCGCCTCGGCCCTGGCGAGATCCTCGCCGATGATCGTCCCCACCTCGTCGCCGATGATCGCGGCCCCGCCCAGGGTCACCGTGGCATCGCGGCCGAGGCCGCTGCGAAGGCGGTTCGCGGCGGTCTCGGCCGCGTCGTCGCTGATCGGCCGGAAGAAGACCGCCATGTAGGAGGCCTTCCCGTCCCTCGAGACGAGAGCCTCGCCTCCGCCCGTGAAGGCGCTCACGACCTGCGCGACGTCCGGGTCAGCGGCGATGGTCGCGGCGGTCCGCTCCACGGCGGCGCGCCCGGGGCCGCTGCGCACGTCGCTGCCCGGCTGCACGAGGGCGATCACGCCCGGCCCGGGATTGGCTCCACTGGCCTGCTCGAGGCTCTCGCGGGCGTGGACCCACTCCGAGTCGGGGTCCTCGAAGCCGGCGCTGGTCAGGTTGCCCGTCAGTGGACCTCCTACGAGGACCGCGACGACCATGAAGGCGATCGCGAGGGCGACGACCCTCCATGGGCGGCGGGCGAGGAGAGCGGCTAGGCGTGACATCAGGCCTCCAGGGGGCTGTGTGGGGTGTCGTGCAGCTGCTCGACCCGGACGACCACGAGCCCGAGATTACCGAGAGCCAGGAGGAGATCACCGAGGATCGGCGCCCCGGGGGAGCCGGCCGAGAGCGTGGTGCGTCCGGCGTCGACGCCGCGGCTCAGCCCGGGGAACCCCCGGCAGAACCGCTCGCTCATGACCCCGTCCACCGTGACCCGGTACCCCTCGTCCATCTTCCGACCTCCATAAGCACGACCGCTGTGACACCGCCACTCTCGACATCCCCGGGGTGAGCGGTCATCACCCCCGATCGATTTCACCCGGGGTGAAATCGATCGGGGCAGGAATCGGCGCCCTCTCCCAGGTGCCGACCGTTCTCCCTCTCGACGGGGCATGAAAGAGCCGAAAGACCATTTCATAGGGTTCTTGGAGAAGACCGCCCGGTCGGTTATCGTCGATGCATGCCTCGCGACGGCGCCGCCACCCGCACCCGCCTGCTCGAGGCCGCGCACGCCCTGATGCTCGAGGGCGGCTTCGCCGGCACGAGCATCGACGACGTGCTCGCCGAGGCCGGTTCCACCAAGGGTGGGTTCTTCCATCACTTCGAATCGAAGGCGGATCTTCGGCGTGCCCTCATCGAGCGCTGGTCCCGCGACGAGGGCGAGCGCCTCGATCGGGCGCTGCGGCGTGCCGAGGGTCTCGCCGACGATCCCGCCGAGCGCCTGCTGCTGTTCGTCGGTTTGCTGATCGACGAGGCCGACGACCTGGCTCGCGGCGACGCGGGTTCCCTGCCGGCGTGCCTCCTCTACGAGCGGCGCGCGCTCGACGGGGACTCGCAGACGATCATCGCGGACGCGATGCTCCTGTGGCGGAGGCGCGTCGCCACCCTGATCGCCCGGGCGGCACTGAGGCGGCGCCCCCGGACCTGGATCGACCCCGTCGCCCTCGCCGACGAGCTGCTCAGCCTGCGCGAGGGCGCCGTCGTCCTGGCGCGGGCACTCGGCGATCCGTCGATCGTGGCCCGCCAGCTGCGCCAGTACCGCGCCCATCTGCGGCTCCTCTTCGAGGAGGACCCCCCAAGGTGACGGGCGTGGTTCATGCCCGACCCGCTGCGAACATGACCGTCAAAGCCTGTTACCCTCGGCGGGCGTGAGCGACTGGATCATCGAGGTGATCGACACGCTCGGGTATGCCGGGCTGTTCGGCCTGATGTTCCTCGAATGCGTCTTCCCCCCCATCCCGAGCGAGGCGATCCTGCCCTTCGTGGGCTTCGCCGTCGCCGAGGGGACCCTGTCGTTCCCCCTGGTGATCCTGGCCGCGACGGCGGGATCGCTCGCCGGGAACGTCGTGCTCTACGTCGCCGCGCGCCGCGGCGGCGTCGCCCTCCTGCAGCGCCATGGCGCGCGCGTCGGGGCGACCCCCGAGCGCCTGATCCTGCTCGAGCGCTGGTTCGACAGGTGGGGCTCGGCGACCGTCCTGGCCTGCCGGGCCGTGCCGTTCGTCCGCAGCACCGTCTCCCTCCCTGCGGGTCTCGCCCGCTACTCCCTGCCGAGGTTCCTGGTGCTGACCACGATCGGGAGCGCCGTCTGGAACACGACGCTCATCAGCCTGGGCTGGGCGCTCGAGGATCGCTGGCGGGCGGTCGAGGAGCGGATGAGCGGAGCGAGTTACGTCGTGGTGGCCGTTCTCGTCGTGGGCGGGGTCGTCCTCGCGCTGGTGGCCCGGCGGTCCCGGCGGAAGCTTCCCACCGCCTAGAGGCACCAGCCCCTACAGGGGCGCGGCGGATCGCAGCCGGACGCCCAGGTGCTCGCGCAGCACCAGGCCGATCATCCGTTCGACGCCGGTGGCGCTTTCCTGCGGCAGGGCACCGTTCGCTTCGGCCAGCGGTCGCCCGACAAGCGCCGCGAGGGCCGCCAGAGCGCCCGGGTCGACGGGGTCGGCGCCGGCGCCGCACGCCTCGCACACGGCGCCCCCGGCCGCGGCGGAGAAGGCCGGCAGCGGAGGACCCGCGCCGCAGCGGGCACAGGCCGTCAGCATCGGCAGCAGGCCGCTCACCACGAGGAGCTTGGCCTGACAGCCGAGCACGAGCGGGTCGAGTCGCGCGGGGCCCGGGGGCGCCGGGGCGCGGCAGAGCAGTGAGAGCGTGCGGGTGAGCAGATTCCAGGCATCCTCGGACGCCTCGTGCTCGGGCATCACCCGCATCACCGACTCGAGGACGCAGGCCGCCGATTGGAGGCGGTGCCCCTCGACCCACAGGCCCGCGTGGGCATCCACGACGGACGCGCCTCGGATGGCGCCCAGGTCGCCGCGCCCTTCGTGGATGCTCACCAGCACCCTCACACCCGGCTGCAACCTGCCGCCGAGCCGGGAGGTGGTCTTGCGCGCGCCCTTCGCGATGGCCGAGACCCGGCCCCTGGCACGGGTGGAGAGGGCCAGCACCGCGTCGGCCTCCGAGTACCGGATGCTGCGGAGCACCACCGCCTCGGTCTCGTAGGTCGCCATGGCGGCAGTGTGGCAAGGCGCTCGGATCGCCCGCCTCGCTACCCTGTCCGGATGACCAAACCCCACATCCGCATGTACACGGGCGACGCGTGCCCCTACTGCACCCGCGCCAAGCGGTTCCTGGACCAGCGCGGCCTGCCGTTCGAGGAGATCCACATCGACCGGCGCGACACCGCCGCGCGCGAGCACCTCATCGCGCTCACCGGCCGCTACACGGTCCCCCAGATCATCATCGGCGACACGCCGATCGGGGGCTGGGACGACATGAAGGCCCTCCACGACGCCGGCGAGCTGGACGCACTGCTCGGCGCCGGCTGAGGCTGGTCTACGCCGCGTCGGGGGCAGGACGCGCGCGACGCCGGCGGATCACGACGTACACCGCGCCGGCCACGATCGCCGCGGCGAGAGCGTAGTCGGCGTAGTGAAGCTGCTTCTGCAGCTCCTCCCAGTTGTCGCCCACCGCCCGGCCGGCCAGCGCCAGCATCAGCACCCACGGAATGCACCCCACGAACGTCAGGACGCTGAAGCGCCAGAAGGGCATGCGCGCGATGCCGGCCGGCAGAGAGATGAACGTGCGGATGATCGGCAGGCACCGGGAGACCAGCACGGCCCACGAGCCGTAGCGCTGGAACCACCTGTCGGCGGAGTCGAGCCGCTTGGGGGTGATGTGGAGCCAGTGCCACTGCAGCGCCCACTCGCGTCCCCGGTAGCGCCCGACGGCGTAGGCGATCCAGGAGCCGATCACGTTGCCGGCCACGCCCGCGGCCACGACGAGGAACAGGCTCTCGTCCCCCCGGCTCACGAGAAAGCCCCCGTAGAGCATGATGGCCTCGCTCGGGACGGGGATGCAGGCGCTCTCGAGGATCATCAGGATGAAGACCGCCAGGACGCCGTACGCCCCGACCTGGTCGGTGGCGAAGTTGACGATCGGCGCGGTGAGGTCGGGCACGGTTCGGGGTTCCCTCGTCGGAGACGCCCGGGAGATTACCTCGACATCGACGAGCGGCGCTCGGCGGCGGTTGCCACGCCCCGCACGGCGGTGGCGCTCCGGACGGCGTCCCGGATCGCCCTCGCAACCACGTCGGCGGCCGCTACGCCGCACGCGAACACGCTGGCCGGCCGGGCGCCCGTGGCCAGGCAGAAGGCTGCGTCGCCGTCGATCGGCGTGTGGACGGGCGACACGGCACGCGCCATGCCGGCGTGGGCCATGCGCGCGACCACCGCCGCTTCGGCGCGGGTGAGGCGCCCGTCGGTGACCACGCAGGCGAGGGTGGTGTTGGTCGGAGCCGCCAGCCGGGGGTGCTCCGGCGGCGAGTCGATGACCCGCTCCGCGGCCACCAGGAAGCCGTGCTCGCGCTCGAAGGCCCCGGCGAGCACGGCGCCCTCCTCATCGAGGACGTCGCCCCATGCGTTGACCACCGCGAGCGCCGCGACCGCGACCCCGTCGTGGAGCGTCCTCGCGGCCGCGCCGAGCCCCCCCTTGCACCACCCTGCCTGACCGCGCAGCTTTCCCACGGTGGCGCCGGTGCCCGCTCCGACGCTCCCGACGGCGTGCGGTCCCGAGTTCGCCGCCTCGCATGCGGCGTAGCCCTCAGCGGAGCCGGGTCGGCGGCCGTTGCCGCTGATCCCGAGGTCGTAGATAGCGGCAGCGGGGACGATCGGGACCCGGGCGACGCCCGTGTCGTGGCCGATCCCCCGCTCCTCGCACCACCGCACCACGCCCGATGCGGCATCCAGGCCGAAGGCGCTCCCCCCCGTGAGGAGCAGCGCCGAGATGGCCGAGACCGAGGAGAGGGGCGCCAGAAGCTCCGTCTCCCGCGTGGCCGGACCGCCGCCGCGCACCTCCACCGCGGCGGTCGTGCCGGGAGGGGGCAGGATCACGGTGCAGCCGGTGCCGGCGCCCGCGTCGGACCAATGCCCCACCCGGACCCCCTCGATCGAGCTCACCACGGCGCGGGGGCGGGCTGGCACCCGGGGCACCAGTAGGTGCCGCGCTGGGCGACGCGCGTCTTTCGTATGGGCGTGCGACACCGGGGGCAGGGCTCGCCGGCGTGGAGGTGCGCCCGCAGCAGGTCCTGCATGGAGCCCATCTCCCCCAGCGAGTCCCGGTAGCTGTCGATCGACGCCCCCCCGGCCGCGACGGCGGCCCGGAGGCGATCGCGGATTGCGCGGTGGAGACGTCGCAGCTCACCCTCCTCGAGGCTTCCCGCCATCCGCTCGGGATGGATGCCGGCCTGGAAGAGCGCCTCGTCGACGTACATGTTCCCGAGACCGGCGACGAGGGCCTGGTTCAGCAGCACCGCCTTGATCGGCCCCCGGCGGCCTGAGAGAAGGCCCTCGAGCACCCGGGCGGTGAAGCGTGGCGAGAGTGGCTCGACGCCCACCCGCCCGCGCCAATGCTCCTCGCTCTCGGCTCCCGGAATGATCCAGGCCCGGCCGAAACGGCGCATGTCGCCGAAGGTGAGGGTGCTCGCGTCATCCAGGTGGAAGCGCGCCCTCAGGAACCGCTCCTCCTCGGGTGGGGCGCCGATGGACCAGTGCAGCCGGCCGGTCATGCGCAGGTGCACGGCCAGGGTCTCATCCGAATCGAGCTCGATGAGCAGGTACTTCCCACGCCGGTCGACCGATTCGATGCGCCGGCCGACCACCCGCTCCACGAAGGCCGCCGGCTCCTCCGGGCTCACGAGCTTGGCGTCGAACACCTCGACGCGCGCGAAACTGCGACCGGGGATCCGGTCGGCCAGCTGCGCACGGATCGTCTCGACCTCAGGAAGCTCGGGCACCCGATCCACCCTCTCCCAGAATCAGGGGGGTGCCCTCGATCTCGTCAGCGGACAGGCGGATCGCGGCGGCCGTCATGGCGCGCGCACGCCTGCCGGCCCACTCGTCGCGCGCGTGGACGACCGCGATCGGGTCGCCCGCTCCGATGCGATCCCCGACGGCGGCGAGCAGCTCGATGCCGGCGACGGGATCGATGGTCTGATCGCTGTGGAGCCGCCCCGCCCCGAGCCAGCGGGTCACCTCGCCGATGCGCAGCGCGGAGACGGCTGCAACCCAGCCGTCGCGGGGCGCGAGGACGTCGACCCGCACAGGGGCCATGGGGAGGGCGCCCGGATCGGTCCACGCCGCAGGATCTCCGTGCTGGGCCTCGATCCAGCGCTCTGCGCTCGCCAGAGCGCTGCCGTCGCGGAGCGCGCGCTCGGCCGCGGCGCGCCCCTCGCCCTCCGACAGCACACCGGCCGCCTCCGCGAGGTCACCCGCCATCCGGACGGCGAGATCCCGTACCTCGTCGGGCCCCTCGCCGCGCAGCACCTCGCCCGCCTCACGGATCTCGAGGGCGTTTCCGATGCTGCGCCCCCGCGGCCGGCTCATGTCGGTCACGATCCATCGCACGGGACGACCCCATGGCGCCGCCAGCTCGACCATGAGGCTCGCCGCCTTCCGAGCGGCCTGCACGTCGGCGATATGCGCCCCCTCGCCGCAGGTGATCTCGATCGCGATCGCCCCGGCGCCGCCCGCGAGCGCCCTGCTCATGACGGATGCGGCAACCAGGCCGGCGGCCGGCGTCGTTCCGGTGGCGTCGCGCAGGGCCTCCAGGCGCTGATCGGCGGGGGCCAGACGCGAGGTCTGCGAGATGATCGCGATCCCCACATCGCGGACCTGGCGGACGAAGCGCGCCAGGGTCAGATCGGCCTCGAACCCCGGAATCGCCTCGAGCTTGTCGATCGCACCGCCGGTGTGGCCGAGGCCGCGGCCGGCCATGGTGGCGACACGCACCCCGAGGGCCGCCGCGAGCGGGGCGGCGACCAGGGGCGTGGTGTCGCCGACGCCACCGGTCGACTGGACATCGCCCGTAGAGCCCAGGGAGGCGAGCTCGAGGCGATCACCGGAGGCGATCAGGGCGCGGGTGAGCGCCTCGACCGGCTCCCGGTCGAGTCCCGTGAGGCAGGCTGCCATGCACCACGCGGACATGAGGGAGTCGGCGGTGGTGCCGTCGATCCACGAGCGCACGAACGATTCGACGCTCGCGGCGTCCACCCGCTCGCCACGCCGGGTTCGCTCGATCACCTCGAGGGGGGCGAGTTGCTCGGCCATGACGGGGTGGAACTCTACTCCCGAGTGCGCTGCGACACCGGGAACCGGCGCGGTCCGGGCCCGAGCGCAGGCGCTGCTATCGTGCCCCGCGTGGCGCGTCCCGCACCCCTTGCGACACTGCTCGCGACGACCCTCGCGGCAGCCGGAGTGGCCACCGCGGCGCCGGCGGCCGCCCCGCCCGCGATCAACTCGGTCCGCCTTCCCGCGACCATCTCGGCGCAGCAGGGGCACGCGCGCTTCCTTGTCGGCGTGCGGCTGGCGACGCGGTCGAAGCTCACCGTGCAGGTCATCGCCGCCTCCGGCGGCCGCGTCGTGCAGACCACGACCGACACCGCCGAGCGCCCTGCCGGGCGTGCCTACCTGCGGCTCGATGCGACCGACAGCTCCGGGTTCCAGCTGCTCCAGGGCGCCTACCGCGTGCGCCTGCAGGCCACCGACTCGCAAGGGCGGGTCTCGGCGGCGATCGAGCGGCCGTTCCGCCTGAAGCTGACCCCACCTCGTGGCCTCTTCGACGCCTACACCCTCCCCCTGATGCGGGCCTTTGCGCGCCAGGCGGGTACGAAGCCCGGCGGGCGCCTGGTCGCGGTCGTCGCGCCCAAGGGCGCGGCCGCGGCGGCCGGACTGCGGCGCGGCGACGTCATCACCTCGGTCGCCGGTCGCTCCGTGGAGGCGCCGGGGGCCTGGGCCACGGCTCTGCGAGCGCTTCCCGCAGACAAGGCCGTTCCGGTCGAGTACCTGCGCAAGGGCGTGGCTCGCACCGGCTCCCTCGAAGCCGGCCCCGACTGGGAGGCGTCCGCCGACCTGGCGAAATCGCTGGTCGTCGCCGTGAGGCGGGAGCCCCGCACGCTCGCCTACTCGATCGCCCAGGCCCGGCAGATGGTGGATTCCGGAAAGCTCACCGAGGCCCGGGCCGTGATCCGCAGGTGGCCGAAGAGCTGGCGCACCAGCGCGCCCGGCCAGCTCCTGCAGGGCGACCTGCTCTTCAAGCAGAACCGCTGGAAGCCGGCGCTCGGGGCCTTCAACCGGGCGCGCGCCCGGGACAAGACCCTGGCCGCGGCCGAGTTCGGCCGCGGCGTCGCCCTGTCCTCGATGAAGAAGGGGGCCCGGTCGGGGGCCGCCTTCGCCGCGGCGGCACGGCTCGACCCGACCGACGCCGCGGCCGCCGGATTCGAGGCCTACGCGCGTATCAACGCGAAGGACATCCCTGAGGCGCTCATCGCATCACGACGGGCGGTCGCCCTCGACCCCCGTTATGCGGACGCCTTCCTGCCCTTCGGGATCAGCCTTCTCGCCAGCGGGAACCGATCGGCGGGCATCAAGGCGCTCCGGCGGGGGCTGGTCCTCCTGGAGGAGCAGGACAGGGTGGCGGGCCTGATCTCCAAGCACCTGGACCCCGTCAACCCCTAGATCTCGCCGGTGGGCTCGTTCGGGTCGTCGATGCCGGATCCACCGCGGGGAGGCCGCCGCGAGCGCCCCCCGCGCGGGCGTCCCGACGAGGTGGCGCCGGAGGCGAGGAAGAGAACGGTGAGGATGCCCGCGGCGAGCCCGGCCCACAGCTCCCAGCGCACGACCGGGTTCTCGGCAAAGATGCCGTAGAGCAGGAACACCACGACCACTCCCACGAGGGCGAGGGCGCGCTGGCGAGGCGCCGCAAGGTGCACGACCCAGGGAGCCAGCAAGGCGATGACGAGCAGCAGGATCGTGCTCACGGGGGGCTCCAGCGATTCGGCGGGCGGACGACCATCCGAGGGAGCGTAGTGGGCTCCCGACCCCGGCGTCCAGCGCGGGCAGACCACGGTAGCGTGCGCGGTCATGAAGGATGTCGTCGGCCTCCACCTCGTCGCGCACGTGGATCTCGTGGACTCGCCGCGCCCGTCCGTGGTGGCGCGCCTCGACGCCTCGGCCCGGCTGCACACCCTGGAGCACGCCGGCGGCGACGAGCAGATCGTCGATCTCGTCGCGGCCCGGTCGCCTGGTCTGGTGGTGGTCGACGCGCCCCTGGCCGTGCCGAACACCGAGGGCAGGCGCGACGTCGAGGCGGTGCTCGCCTGGTGCGACATCCCTGCGTTCCCGGTCTCCGCGCGACGTATGGAGAAGGTCTTCGGCGGTGCCCGCGGCGTGGACCTGGCGCGCGCGCTCGGCGGAAGCGGCATGCGGGCCGTGGAGGCGCTGCCCGACCAGGTGCTCCGACAGATCGCATGGGAGTCGCAGGGCTCGGACGACGGACCACTCGATCTCGCTCACTACCGGAGCGCATGGCCGCGGGTACGCGCGCCGCGCTACCGCCCGAAGGGGCTCGGGAGGGCACGGGTGGAGGGAATCCGCGCCGCCTGGAGGTCGCTCGCGACGGTGGTCAACATGAATGACTGGAGGCCGACCGAGGATCCCGACGACTGGACCGCCATCGGCGATGCCGCCTGCATCGACGCGATCTGCTGCGCATACGCCGGCCTCCGGCTGATGCAGGGCACCGGCCTCAGCGTCGGAACCCCCGCGCGAGGCGAGGTGGCCCTGCCGGTCGACGCGAACCTGAGCGAGCGCCTCGTCATGACGCTCGAACGACTCCGTTCCGAGGGGGCCATCGTCATCTGATCGGTCTTGGGGCTTGCCCTGGCCCCATGGCATTCGTGAGACTGAGGCCGAGCCCCTCGGGGCCACGTGTCCAGCACCCGGAAAAAGGATGTACCCCGATGGGCAACAGCGTCTACAAGGTCATCGAGATCGTCGGCACCAGCGACTCCTCGTGGGAGGACGCGACCGCGGCCGCCATCTCGACCGCCGCCAAGACCCTCCGTGACCTGCGAGTGGCCGAGGTCATCAAGCAGGACGTCACGATCAACGACGACGGCTCGGTCGACCAGTACCGCAGCCGGCTGTCGCTCTCGTTCAAGTACCAGGACGACTGAGAGAGGCCCTTCGGCTCGTGAGGGACGGACCCGGGTCATGCCCGGATCCGTCCCTCACGCCGGCCGCACCCTGAAGGTGAGGGTGATCCAGGGTGCTCGCCCGAGGCTCTCGCGAAGCTCGAGGTCCGAGGCGTAGGGGCGATCCTCGATCACCCGTGCCTTCACCGGCAGATCGAGCCGTTCCCCGGCGAACGGCCACGGAGTGAGCGCGCAGGCCATCGGCCCCTCGGGGAGCACGTGTATGTCGAGGCCCGGATCGTGGGAGGCGCGGGGCACCTGGGGCAGCACGAGAGAGCGCCCCGCTGACAGCCCGCGCCAGGTCAGATGGATGCTGAGGGCATCCCAGGTCTGCAGGAGGCGGTAACCCGCGGATTCCCAGGGCCCGAGCGCCGCGTCGGCATCGATCGCCTCGCGCAGCTCGCGCTGGACGGCGTCCTGCTCTTCGAGGAAGGCGCGCACGACGGGCTCGCGGGCGGTTCGGGCGGGCGGAGGTCCGGGATCGAGCCCCCCGCGGCCCTCGTAGAGCCGCTGGCCGTGAAGGCTGACGAGCAGGCCGGTGCGGGGCCCCCGCCCGATGGCCGTGCGGATCCCCGCGCGATAGAGGGCGACGTGGGTCGGGCGATCGATCTCGGTGAAGTTGACCGGCGCTCCGCCCTGGACGCACGGAGCCGCCTCCCACGCACGCCAGCCCTCGTCGTGGCACGCCGCCGCCTCCTCGATGGGCGCGAAGGGCTCAGGCCGTGAGAAGACGGCGTTCCCCCACGCTCCGGCCAGGAGGGCGCACTGCTCCTGGTGGTCGACCTGACGCACCAGGAGCATGCCCTCGGGGCGTCGCGAGACGATCACGACGCGGTGCGGGCCGGGATCACCGCACGGACCACTCGTCCACGATGCCGCTCAGGTCGCGATCGAGAAAACCCTGACCCGAGTTGATCACGACCGCGTCTGCTCCCGTGTCCCACGGGCGGCGCGCCGCGATCGGCCGGCACAGGTACAGCTCGTCGGCGGCCCGCGTGACCGCCACGTGGAAGAGCCGCTCCTCCTCGTCGAGATTGCCCTCGCTCACGGCCCAGCCCGAGGGAAACGACCCCGATTCGAGCTGGAGCACGAACACCACCGGCCATTCGAGCCCCTTCGCCTGGTGGACGCTCGAGAGCGCGACGCGCCGGGCCGGCCCGGAGATGTCCTCGTCCACCTCCACCCGCTCGGCGAGCTGCAGGTCGCCGAGGAAACGCTCGAGCGTCGACGAGCGGGTGGCGAGCTCGGCAAGGCGCGCGAGATCGCCCTCGCGATCCCTCCAGTTGGGATAGGCCCTCTGAAGATGGTCGCGATACCAGTCCGATCGGGCCACGAGCAGGACGATCTCCTCCGGGCGCGACATGCCCGCCACCGCCGCGACGGCCTCGCTGAATCGCTCGAGGCCGGTCGTTGCCGCACCGGACGGACGCAGCGCCGCGGCGGCGGCGAGGGGGTCGGGGGCGTCGTGGATCCGGGCCCAGGTGCGCGCGGCGGTCGCGTCGCCGACCCGCTCGAACAGTCGCAGTGCCCGGTTCCAGGCCAGCTCATCGCGCGGGTTGTGCCGGAGGCGGCAGAAGGCGAGCACGTCCTTGACGTGCGCGCTCTCCACGAAGCGCGCGCCGGAGAACATCTCGAACTCGACCCCCGCCTCCGAGAGCGCGAGCTGCAGGTCCACCGAGTGATGGTGTGCGCGGTAGAGGACGGCGATCTCACCCGGCGCGCGCCCGGCGGTGATCAGATCGGCGATCCGCTGGGTCACGAACGCGGCCTCATCCTGCACCGAGGAGAGGTGGGCGACCACCGGTCGCACTCCCGACGGTGGCCGGGCGGCCCGCAGGAGCTTGCCGAACGGGTTCCCCGCGGGCAGCGTCGCCTGGGCCAGGCCGACCACCTCGGGCGTGGAGCGGTAGTTGGTCTGAAGCGGGAAAACGCGGGTGCCCTCGACCGCCGCGAAGCGCTGCACGACCTCGGGGTCGGCTCCCCGCCACGAGTAGATCGACTGATCGGGGTCGGCGACGGCGATCAGGTTGCCCCCCTCCCCCGCGATCGCCTCCACCAGGCGCGCCTGCACCGGGTTGGTGTCGTGCAGCTCGTCGACCAGGATCCACCGGTACGCCTCCGCCAGCCGGCGGCACACCCGGGGATGCTCGTCGAGCAGCCGGGCGGTGAGCACCAGGAGATCGGCATAGTCCACGGCGGCCATCGCGCGCTTGCGCTCGGCGTAGCCGTCGGCGATGGCGCGCAGCTCGTCGAGCCGGTCGCCGAGCCGGGGGTTGGCATCGACCACCACCTCCTCCAGCGAGCGGCCGCTCTCGGCGGCGAGGGAGGCCCACCCGACGATCGCCCCCGGCTTGGGGAGTGACGGGCGGGTCGTGCGGTCCGCCAGCACGGCGTCCCGGGCGATCGAGGCGACCTGGGCCTGGTCCTCGGCATCGAGGACGGTGAAGGCCGACGGGAGTCCGATCAGCGGCCCGTAGCGCGAGAGGATGCGGCGACACACCGAGTGGAATGTGCCGGCGGTGACCGGGGCGAGGTCGATCTGCGAGACCCGCCCGGCGCGGTCGATCATGTCGCGTGCGGCGCGGCGAGTGAACGTGACGAGCATGATCGCCTCGGGCGGCGTGCCGGTCTCCACCAGATGGGCCAGTGTCGCGATGATGGTCCGCGTCTTGCCCGATCCCGCCGACGCGAGCACCAGGACGCGGCCTCCCGCCCCCTCCACCGCCGCGAGTTGCTCGGCGTCGAGCATCTCGCGCAGACGCGCGGAGGCGCCGCGCGCGGCGGGGCCGGAGGGCCGCAGGCGGTAGACCGTGCGAACCGAGGGCTCGGCGGCGAGTGGGTCGCGTGGCTCGCGAGCGTCGCGTGCGGCCTTCTGCGCCTCGATATGGGGCAGCGTCGGCGGTGCCGATTGCCAGCGCGGATATCCCTTTGCGGTCGACATGGGCGCGGGACGTTATCCGGGTCCTCGGACGGACCCGAGGTCAGCTGATCGAGTAGACCGCCAGGAGGAGGGCCGACGCCGAGAGCGCCGCGAAGGTGAGGCCGCCGCCGAGGACCATCAGCGCCCGGGCGCCCGCCGGGTCCTCGGCGGAGCGCCTGCGCACGGCCAGCAGCACCGCCACCGCGATTGCCGCGATCAGGATGCAGAGGAGCGGCGCCGTCGCGCCGTGGCCTCGGATGTCGTCGATGAGCGCCGCCGCGACCAGCGTGTCGCCGACCGCGAGGGCCGCGAGGGCCACATTCGCGGCCCGCCGCGGGCCCTCCCCCTCCGGCGGCGACTCCAGCGACTCCTCAGGATCCAGCGCGGATCTCCCGCTCGAGGCGGAGCAGGCCGATCAGGGTCTTCGCATCGCGCACCTCGGCGATGGCCGACGAGAGATCGGCGAGCGGCCACTCCACGACCTCGATCTGCTCGTCGTCGTCTCCGCAGGCCTCCTCGGCGGGCGACAGGTCCGTCGCCATGAAGCAGTGGATGAACTCGGTTAGGATCGCCGGCGCCGTGTAGAAGCCGCCCAGATCGCGCCAGGTCGCGGCTGCCCGACCGACCTCCTCCGCCAGCTCACGGCGCGCGCACGCGAGGGGCTCCTCGCCGGCGTGGTCGAGCTTGCCGGCCGGAAGCTCGAGCGTGTACTCCTCGACCGCCTCCCGCGGCTGGCGCACGAGCAGGACGCTGCCCGCCTCGACCGGGACCATCACGACCGCGCCGGGGTGGTCCATCACCTCGCGTCGCACGATCGTGCCGTCCGGGCGCCGGTAGTCGGACTCCCTCAGGTTGACGATGGCGCCGCGGTGAATCGGGGTCGTGCGGATGGGCGGCCCGAGCCCGCCCGATCGGTCCATCAGCCCGCGGTGCGGGCCGCGTCGATGAGCCCGAGGGTCACCTCGAGCATCTGCTCGAGGCTCGCCACCGAGATGCTCTCGTCGGGGGTGTGCGGCGCCACCATGCCATTGCAGAGGTTGACCGAGGGAAGCCCGTTGCGGATGAAGGCGTTGACGTCCGAGCCTCCTCCGCTCGCCACCAGGCGCGGGGTGTGACCGAGGGCGCCGAGCACCTCGCTCGCCATGCGTACCTGGGGATCGGCCTCGCCGAGCCGGTAGGCCCAGAACTCCTTCTCGACCCGGGTCTCCAGGTCGACCTCGCACTCGCTCGCCGCCCACGTGAGCGCATCGAGCATCGCCGTGAGCTGCACCGAGAGCGCCCGCTCGTCGCGGCTGCGAACCTCGGCCGTCACCGTGCACCGCTCGGCGACGACGTTGGTCGCGGTGCCTCCGGCGATCGTCCCGACATTGGCCGTGGTCTCGGCGTCGATCCGCCCGAGCGGCATGCGGGCGATCGCGCGCGATGCCGCCAAAATGGCGCTGCGGCCTACCTCTGGAGAGATCCCCGCGTGCGCGCTGCGTCCGACGAAGGTCGCCTCGATCCGGTGGAGTGAGGGCGCCGATGAGACGATGTCGCCCACCGGGCCGGTGTGGTCGTAGACGAAGCCGAAGCGGGCGGCGAGCGGCGAGGGGTCGAAGGCCTGCGCGCCGCGCAGCCCGATTTCCTCGCAGGGCGTGAAGACCAGCTCGACACCCCCATGGGGCCGGCTCTCGGCGACCACCTGCCGCATCGCCTGGAGGACCACCGCGACCGCCGACTTGTTGTCCCCGCCGAGGATGGTCGGATGACGGTTGGTGAGCACCCCATCGACCGACTCGACCTCGACCGGGCCGGAGAGCGGGACGGTGTCCAGATGCGTCCCGAACATGATCGGGGTGCCGGATGGAGCGGTGGCCGGGAAGCGCCCGACGATGTTCCCGCACCCCGCGGGAAGGGCGGCGCCGGCATCGTCCTCGTGGACCTCGGCACCGAGCGAGCGCAGCTCGGCCCGGACCACCTCCGCCACGGCGCTCTCCTCGCGGGAAGGCGACGGGATCTCGCAGAGTCGCACCATCAGGCGGGCCACCTCGGGCAGCCCGTCCAGGTCGAGAGGGCTCAGACTCAACCGCCGAGCTGCGCGTGCGTGTGCGACGGCGCGCCCTCGCGCGCCCGTGACCGATCGGCCGCTGCTCCCACGAACTCACGGAAGAGCGGCTGGGGACGGGTGGGGCGGCTCTTGAACTCGGGGTGGAACTGCGATGCGCAGAACCAGGGGTGATCGGGCAGCTCCACGACCTCGACCAGCCGGCCGTTGGGCGAGCGCCCGCTGAGCACCAGGCCCGCGGCCTCCAGCTCGTCGTGCATCGAGGGGTTGACCTCGTACCGGTGGCGGTGCCGCTCGTAGATCACGGCCTGATCGTCGTAGGCGGCGCGGGCGCGCGTGCCTTCGACCAGGTGGACGGGATCGGCGCCGAGCCGCATCGTGCCTCCACGCTCCTCGACCGCGCGCTGCTCGGGGAGGAGGTCGATGACCGGATACGGCGTCTCGGGGTCGGCCTCGCTGGAGTTGGCCCCGTCCATGGCGCACACATGGCGGGCGAACTCGATCACGGCGATCTGCATGCCGAGGCATATGCCCAGGAAGGGCACCTCGCGCTCGCGGGCGTAGCGGGTCGCGGCGATCTTGCCCTCGATCCCCCGCCCGCCGAATCCCCCGGGTACCAGGACGCCGTCGGCGCGGGACAGGAGGATCTCCAGATCCTCGGCCTCGGCATCGACCCAGTCGATCTCGAGCTCGACCCCGTGATGGATGGCGGCATGCTTGAGGGCCTCGGCGACGGAGAGGTACGCGTCGTGAAGCTGCACGTACTTCCCGACGAGGGCGATCCTGACCCGGCCCTCGCATGCGTGGATCCGCCCGACCAGGGCACGCCAGTCGGAGAGGTCCGGCGCCGGAACCGCGCGCCCGAGACGCTGACAGACGACGGTCGCGAAGCCCTCCGCCTCGAGGTTGAGCGGGACCTCGTAGATGTCGCCGGCGTCCACGGCCGAGATCACGGCGTTCATCGGGATGCCGCCGTAGAGGGCGATCTTGCGGCGGATGTCGTCGGTCAGCTCGCGATCGGATCGCAGCACGAGGACGTCGGGCTCGATTCCGATGCGCCGCAACTCGTTGACCGAGTGCTGGGTCGTCTTGCTCTTCAGCTCGCCCGATGCATCGAGGTACGGGACCAGCGTGACGTGGACGAAGCAGACGTGCTCGCGGCCCACGTCGTTGCGCAGCTGGCGGATGGCCTCGAGGAACGGGAGCGACTCGATGTCGCCCACGGTGCCGCCGATCTCGACGATCACCACCTCGGCGTTGGAGCTGGCCGCCGCCTGGCGGATCCTCCCCTTGATCTCGTCGGTCACGTGGGGGATCACCTGCACCGTCGCGCCCAGGAAGTCGCCGCGACGCTCCTTCTTGATGACGGCGTCGTAGACGGCACCGGTCGTCACGTTGGAGATCCGGGTCAGGCTCTCGTCGGTGAAGCGCTCGTAGTGGCCGAGATCGAGATCGGTCTCCGCGCCGTCCTCGGTGACGAACACCTCCCCGTGCTGGAAGGGGCTCATCGTGCCGGGATCGACGTTCAGGTAGGGATCGCACTTCTGGAGCGACACCTTCACCCCGCGCGCCTTCAGCAGGGTCCCGAGGGACGCCGCTGAGATCCCCTTCCCCAAGCCGGAGACCACACCCCCGGTCACGAAGACGTACTTCACCGGTGTCTCGACCACGTGCGCTCCTGTTCCCCGACGACCCGCGGGAGGATAGCGGGCGGGTCGGCGGACGCGCAGGGTGCCGGCACCCCCCGACACCCTGTCACTCCCGCTCCGTGCGAACGACTCTCGGCACGGACGGCGGGGCGCCGAGGTGGGAGCGTGGGAGGGCCCGCCGGGTCGGTGTGCCAATTGACCGACGTGTGATCGGTCGATTGACCGGTACGGCGCTCGGGGGCCCGCAGCGCCGATCATCCCGGACGCCCCCGATCAGGATCGCGCCGTGGAGGCCGGCGACGAGCCCATGAAGAGGTGGCGCCTCCGGGTGGTCCCACGAGGCGTCCGACCGCGCCCCGGTGGATCAGCTCCTCAGCGGGTGGTCCGGCGACGGGTACACGGCGTCTGCGGCCCGGGTGGAATCCGCGTGAGCGTCGTCACGACGATCTTGCGACGGTCGCCGCTCAGGCGGATCGCCGGGCGAGCAGCTCCTCGGCGTGGCGCCGTGCGCCCTCGTCACCCGTCTCGGAGCCGAGCATGCGACAGAGCTCCTCGATCAGCTCGTCGCCCTCCACCGGCTCGATCCTGGTCGTCGCGCGGCCACCCTCGTCGAGGCCCTTCACCAGCCGGTAGTGGGCGTCGGCCATCGCCGCCACCTGGGGCAGGTGCGTGATGACCACGACCTGACGACTGCGGGCGAAGTCGCGCAGGCGGGCACCCACGGCCGTGGCGGTGACCCCGCCGATGCCCGCATCCACCTCGTCGAGCACCCAGGTCGCCTCGTCGGCGGCGGCCGCGAGGCCGTGCAGCGCGAGGAGCACCCGCGAGAGCTCGCCGCCCGACGCCGTCGCCGCGAGCGGAGCCTCGGGCAGCCCGGGGTTGGCCCGCAGCCAGATGACGCACGAGTCGAGAGGCGGATCGCCCGCGTCCTCGACGATCTCGACACGCAGCTCGGCACGGGGCATGGCCAGATCGGCGAGCTGGCCGCGAACCGCTTCCGCCAGGCGAGGAGCGGCATCGGCCCGGGTGGCGCGGAGCGCGATGGCCACCTCGATCGCCTCATCGAGAACGCTCTCGCGCTCCTGGGCGAGCCCCAGCACGTCGCCGGCACCCTCGTCGAGGCCGTGGAGCGCCTCGCGCGCCCGGGCCACCCGCTCCAACACCGCCTCGGTACCCGGGCCGTACCGGCGCCCGAGGCGGCTGTAGACCTCCAGACGGTCCTCCACCTGCGCGAGGCGCCCCGGCTCCGCCTCGAGGTCCTGCAGGTACGCCCGGAGGCCGAGGGCGGCCTCCTGCAGGGCCGCCTGCGCCGAGACCAGCTCGGTGTGAGGCCCCGCCAGCGCCTCGTCCACCTCCACCATAGGAGCCAGCGCTGCGACCGCCACACCGGTGGCGTCCTGGGCGCCGCCCTCGCCGTCGCTCGGCGAGAGAGCCTCCGCGGCGGTGGAGGCCGCGGCGGCCAGGCCCTCGGCGTGCCTGAGTCGCTCGCGCTCACGGGTGAGCGCCTCCTGCTCGGCGAGGTCGAGGGCCGCCTCGTCGACGTCGGCCACGAGCTGCTCCAGCTCGCCGCGCTCGCGCTCGGCCGCCTCGCGCCGGCCGCGGGACTCCGCGAGGGAGCGGTCGAGCGCGGCGAGCCGGCGACGGAGGCCGGCCAGGCGCTCGGCGCCCTGAACCGCCTCGGGTCCGGCGAAGGCGTCGAGCACCGCGAGCTGGCTCGCGGGATTCACCAGCCGGCGGTGCTCGTGCTGAGCCGAGAAGCGCACCAGATGGCGCGCCAGGGCCGCGACCGCGTCGCGCGGGGCGGCCTGGCCGTCGATGAGGGCGCGCGCCCGCCCCTCGGCGGGAACCCGGCGGGCGAGCACGACCTCGCCCTCGTCCTCGGCGAGCTCGCGCAGCGCCAACGCCGGATCGTCCTCGTCCAGCCGATCCCAGAATCCCGCCGGCACGGCGAGGGTGGCCTGAACAAGTGCGTGTCGGGCGCCGGGACGGACCGCAGCCGGGTCGGCGGGCGCGCCGGTGAGCAGGCCGAGGGCCTGTGCCAGCACCGTCTTCCCGGCGCCGGTCTCCCCGGTGATCGCCGTCAGCCCGGCGGCCGGGGCGAGCTCGGCCCGCTCGATGACCACGAGGTCCCTGACCTCGAGAGAACGGATCACGGCCGGCCGAACTTCTCCCGGTAGCGCCGGAAGAAGGATGCCTCGGGGAATGTGGCCAGGTGGACCTCGGAGCCACCGAGGCTGACGGTGATCGAGCGGCCCGGGCGGAGCACGCCGATCCTCTGTCCGTCGGCCTGGATGTCGCAGTCGCCGTCGAAGGCGCTGTTGGTGACGGTGAGTTGTTCCTCTGCTCCGATAACGAGGGGGCGGCTGTCGAGGTGGTGGAGCGCGATGAAGGAGAGGACGAAGCAGCGGACCCGCCAGGAGACGGTGGGCCCTCCCGCGGCCAGGTTGTAGGCCGTGGATCCCACCGGCGTGCTGAGGATGACGCCGTCGCAGCGCACCGTCGCCACGAGTTCGCCGTCGACCGCGTACGTGATGTCGGCGATGCGCGAGTCGCCGCCGCGGAAGAGGGCCAGGTCGTTGACCGCCATCACCTCGCCGTCGGCCCAGTCGGCCTTCAGCGAGGGCAGGCCGAGCACCACGAACTCGCCGGCCAGCGCGCGGCGCAGATCGCGCTCGAGGGTCTCGCGCTCGATCGACGCGAGGAAGCCGACGCGCCCGTAGTTGACGCCGATGACCGGAGCACCCGAGCCCGCCTCGCGGGCCAGCGCCCGCAGGATGCTCCCGTCCCCCCCGAGGACGAGGATGAGATCCTCCCCTCCCGGCTGGAGGCAGCATCCCGTCGCCTGAGGCGAACGGAGCCAGGATGCGGTGCTTGACGACCTCGCCGGCGGGCACGAGCACGCTCACCCCGGCATCCCGCAGTATCGACAGGATGGCCGGGAGCGTCGGCGCCGTGACGCTGGGCTCACGGTGCGTCAGCAAGAGCACCCGCTTGACCGGGTGGGCATCCTCGATGGCGATCGGCGCAGACGCCGAGCGCGGCACGCTCGGGCTCATGCCGCCCCCGCCGCGTCGACGGCGAGCACGAAGACCTCGCGATTGCCCTTCGGGCCCGGCAGACCGGCCTCGGCCGTGCCGAGCACCCGTCCACCGGTCCGCTCGAGCACCTCGATCACACCGCGCACCGCATCCTCCCGCGCCGTCTCGTCGCGCACGACCCCCCCGGAGCCGACCCGCTCACGACCGACCTCGAACTGTGGCTTCACCATCACCATCGCACGCCAGCCGCGCGCGAGACACGGCACCACCGCACCCCAGACCGTTCCGATCGAGATGAACGACAGGTCACAGGTGACGAAGTCCGCCGCGTAGGGGAGGTCGCCGGGCGACAGGTGGCGCGCGTTGGTCCTCTCCATGACGTGCACCCGGGGATCCTGCCGCAGGCTCCACGCCAGCTGGCCGTAGCCGACGTCGAGGGCGATCACCCGTGCCGCACCCCGGCCGAGCATGCAGTCCGTGAAGCCCCCGGTCGAGGCGCCGAGATCGAGGGCTGCCGCCCCGGCCACGTCCACGGCCAGATCATCGAGGGCGGCGGCGAGCTTGTGGCCCCCTCGCGAGACGTACTCGGCACCCTCGCGGACCGAGACCGCCGCGTCGTCGGTCACCCCGGCTCCCGGCTTGTCGACGTCGCGGCCATCGACCGTCACCCGTCCGGCCATCACGGCCGCCTGGGCACGGGCGCGCGTCGGGAACAGGCCCCGCCGCACGAGCACCACGTCGAGTCGGGAGCGGGTCACCACCGCCGGCATGATAGCCGGGTGATCGGCGCTCCCGGCTGTCAGCCCTCGGCGACCAGCATGCGCGAGGGTGCGCCCATCGCCCGCACCACCCGGGCGGCGATCTGCGGCGCGGTGAGCCCTGCATCCTCGAGGAGGATCTCGCGCTTGCCGTGGTCGATGAAGCGATCGGGTATGCCGACCCGCATCACGCGGACGGAGGTGTCCTCGACGGATTCGAGCACCGCGCTTCCGAAGCCGCCCATCCGGGCATGGTCCTCGATGGTGACGATCATCTCGTGGCGGTCGGCCAACTGGCGCATCAGGGCGCTGTCGATCGGCTTGCAGAAGCGGGCGTTGACCACCGTGGGGCGCACCCCGAGGCCGTCGGCGACCAGCTCGGCGGCCCCGACCGCGAGGGTCGCGCCGTAGCCGTATCCCACCAACGCCACGCCCTCGCCGGCCTCGAGGACCTGGGCGCGCCCGATCTCCACCGGCTCGGGCCGTTCGGGGATCGGCGCGCCGGTGCCCGCACCGCGCGGGTACCGGATCGCCACCGGGCCGTCGAGGCGCAGTGCCGTGTGGAGCATCGTGACCAGCTCGGCCTCGTCCATCGGCGCCATGATCGTCAGGCCCGGGACCGAGCGCAGGTAGGCGATGTCGAAGGCACCGTGGTGCGTGGGGCCGTCGTCGCCGACCAGTCCGCCCCGGTCGATCGCGAAGACCACCGGGAGATCCTGGATCGCTGCGTCGTGGACGATCGGGTCGAACGCGCGCTGGAGGAAGGTGGAGTAGATCGCGCACACCGGCCGGTAGCCCGCGATCGCGAGCCCGCAGGCGAAGACGACCGCGTGCTGTTCGGCGATGCCGACGTCGTAGGTCCGCTCCGGAAAGCGCGACATCATGTGCTGCATCCCGGTGCCCTTCAGCATGGCGGCCGTGATCCCCACGACGCGCGGGTCGCGCTCGGCCTCCCTCACCAGGGCGCGACCGAAGACCTCCGTGTAGGCGGCCGGCCCGGGCGCCCTCTTCGCAGCCGCCTTGCCGCTCTCGACGACGAACGGGGTCGCGCCGTGCATGGCCTCGCCATCGGCCTCCGCGGGCGCGTAGCCGCGCCCCTTGACCGTCTTGGCATGGATCACCACGGGCCGGTTCATCTCGAGCGTGCTGCGCAGCGCGCGCCGCATCCCCTCGACGTCGTGTCCGTCGATCGGCCCGATATAGGCGAAGCCCAGGGCCTCGAACAAGGCCCCCGGCACGAACCAGAGCGATTTGGTGGCGTCGCGGATGTGTCCGCCCAGCTCAGCCGCGCCGGGGAGCCGCGACAGGCCGCGCTCGAGCTCCTCGCGGACCCGCGTCAGGGTGGGGTCCACGCGAACCCGCTGGAAGAGCTTCGAGAGCGCTCCCACGTTCTCGGAGATGCTCATGCCGTTGTCGTTGAGTATCACCGTCACCGGCGAGCCGAGCGCTCCGGCCTGGTTGAGCCCCTCGTAGGCCATGCCGCCCGTGAGGGCACCGTCGCCGATGACGCACACCACCCGGCCGTCGCGCCGGCTGTGGCGCTCCGCCTCCGCCAGGCCCGTGGCGTAGCTGATGGACGTGCTGGCATGGCCTGCGCCCATCACGTCGTGCTCGCTCTCGGCGCGGCTGAGGAAGCCGCTGATGCCCCCGTGCTGGCGCAGCGTGGCGAAGTCGTCGAGGCGTCCGGTGAGGAGCTTGTGGCCGTAGGCCTGATGGCCCACGTCCCAGACGATGCGATCGCGCGGCGACTGGAGCTCGGCGTGGAGCGCGATGGTGAGCTCGACGGTGCCGAGGCTGGCCCCGAGATGCCCCCCGGTCTGCGAGACGGTCTCGATGATCGCCTCGCGCATCTCGGCCGCGAGGGCCTCGAGCTGCGCATCGCCCATGTCGCTGAGTTCGCCCGGGCTCGTCAGCCCCGAGATGATCGGGAACCGCTTGTCGGATTCGGCCATCAGGCGATGTTAGACGACGCCCCCGGATACCGGCGCCGCCGGACCGGGATCCGCATCGTTCAAGGACGATCGTCTCGTGACGCTAGTGTCCTGATTCCGAAGTTGGCTGCCGCTGAGCTTCTGGATCGGGGCGCTAGGCGAGGAGCACCACGCGCAGCATCGGCATCCCGTCGTCGGCCGAGGGTGCCTCGACGACCCCGATCAGATACGGCAGGTCCGCGCGCATCTGCATGATGTCGCCGGCCTCGAGCGCGCCTCCGGCGAGCACGTAGGTCCCCAGCTCCTTGAGCAGGCGCACCCCGCCCTCGATGAACGCCGTGGGGAGGTTCACGAGCGAGAGCTCCGGATGCCCACCGTAGACCGAGAGGCCGAGCGTCTCGAGCTCTGCACCGCGGATCGAGGCGGCCTGCGTGAGCCATGGGCGCTCCGCGAGCTCGTCCATGGGGGGTCGGTCGTCGCCGCTGCCGACGCCCTGCAGCTCCGCGTGACCGGGCGATCCGGGGTCGCTCGGAGGTCTCACCGACACCTGGACGCGCGGGTCGAGGGGGTCGTCAGCCCGTGCCATCGGCCCCTGCCGAGGATCCCGGCGCGCGCAGGGCGCGCGGCAGTCTCTCGGTGATCTCCGCCCCGAGGGCGAGTGCCTCGTCGGCCAGGGCGCGCAGCTCCTCTGGTGGGACGGCGCCGCCCGCGATACGGCCGGCCACCTCCTCGAGGCGGGCGGCGACGCGCTCCAGAGCCGCCATGTCCCCGGACGGGCCGGCCGCGCTCACCGCGGCACCTCGGTCTGCTCGGCAGCGATCCGACCGAGGATCCCGTTGATCAGTCCCGCGGCCTCCGCCTGGCAGTAGCGCTTGGCCATGTCCACCGCCTCGTTGATGGACACGGCGGTTGGGATCTCGGGCCAGTCGAGCATCTCGTGGATCGCCACCCTCAGGATGTTGCGCTCCAGAGGGGCGAGGCGCTCGGCGGTCCACCCCTCCGCGGCCCCGGTGATCAGATCGTCCAGACTGCGGGGGTCCGACGCCACGCCCTCCATCAGCGCACGCGCGAACGGGTCGACGGGCTGGCCGTCGCGGGCGGTGTTCGCCTCCAGTTCCTCCAGCCCCAACCCCGTCACATCGTGCTGATAGAGCAGCACGACCGCCTGCCGGCGCGCGGTGCGCCGGCCGCCCTCCCTGCCGACACGCCCGGCCACGGCGCCGCTCACGCCACCGGCGTGGGGCGCAGCGAGGGAAGGTATTCCTCGCGCTCGGGCAGGTAGGAGGTGGTGTAGCGCCCCTCGACGAACGGCGCGTCGTGGGCGATGTCGGCCAGCAGCGGGAGGGTCGTGGGAATCCCGGTCACCGACGTCTCGGCCAGCGCCCGTCGCAGCCGCGCGACCGCGCGTGGGCGATCGGGGGCCCACACGCAGAGCTTGCCCAGAAGGCTGTCGTAGTAGGGCGGGATGTTCTCTCCCGGCTCGCAGTGCGTATCGACCCGGATCCCCGGACCCTGGGCGATGCGGAAGTCGTCGAGCCGTCCGGCCCCGGGGCGGAAGTCGCGCGAGGGATCCTCCGCGTTGATACGGCACTCGATCGCGTGGCCCCTGGCCTCGGCGACACCCGTGCGCGAGAGCAGCCCGCCCGCCGCCACGTTGAGCTGCTCCGCCACCAGATCGAGGCCCGTCACCAACTCGGTGACCGGGTGCTCCACCTGCAGCCGGGCGTTCAGCTCGAGGAAGAAGAAGTCCCCGGCGGGATCGACGAGGAACTCCAGGGTCCCGGCGCTCCGGTAGTCCCACGCCTTCACCGCGCGCAGCGCAGCCTGCTGCATCGCCTCGCGGGTCGCGGCCGGCAGGTGCGGGGCAGAGGCCTCCTCGATGAGCTTCTGGTGGCGCCGCTGGATGGAGCACTCGCGGTCGCCGCACACCAGCGCTCCGCCCTGGCCGTCGGCCATCACCTGGATCTCGACATGCCGGGCGCCCTCGAGCAGCCGCTCCACGTAGAGGCTCCCGTCACTGAATGCGGCCTCCGCCTCCCGCTGGGCCACCTCGAACGCCTGCGCCAGATCGCCGGGACGCTCTACGCGGCGCATGCCCTTGCCCCCTCCCCCGGCCGCCGCCTTCAGGAGCACCGGGTAGCCGGCGCTGTCGGCGGCCGCGAGGGCTGCCGCGACGTCGGAGACGGGCCCGTCGGAGCCGCCGAGCACCGGAAGATCCGCCGCGCGGGCCGCGTCCTTGGCGGCGATCTTGTCGCCCATCTGCTCCATCACCTCCGGCGAGGGGCCCACGAAGACGATCCCCTCGCTCGCGCAGGCCCGGGCGAAGGTCGCGTTCTCCGAGAGGAAGCCGTAGCCGGGGTGCACGGCGTCGCATCCCGTGATCTCGGCCGCAGCAAGCACGTTCGAGATGTTCAGGTACGAATCGCGGGCGGGCGGCGGGCCGATGCAGACCGCCTCGTCGGCGAGATCGACGGCGAGGGTGTCGGCGTCGGCGGTCGAGTAGACCGCCACGGTCGGGATGCCGAGCTCGCGCGCCGTGCGGATGACGCGCACGGCGATCTCGCCGCGGTTGGCGATGAGCAGCTTCATGGCTCGATCAGGAACAGGAGCTGGCCGAACTCCGCAGGGTCCGAGTCCTGGAGGCAGATCGTGCGCACCGTTCCGGCCTCCTCGGCCACGATCTCGTTGAAGAGCTTCATGGCCTCGATCAGGCAGAGGGTGTCGCCGACCTCCACGCGCTGGCCCTCGGTGACGAACGCCTCCTGGTCCGGGCCGGGGCGCCGGTAGAAGGTGCCGACCATCGGGCTCGTGACCTTCGTGAGACCCTCGTCGGCGCTCGGGGCGGGGCTCGTGTCCTCGGTGCGCCCGGCCGGCGGAGGTCCGGCGGGCTCACCGGGTGCGGCGACCGCCCGCCTCACCGTGACCCGGGCTCCGGAGACCTCGACGGTCACCTCTGCCTCGTCCGAGGCCTCGACCACCCCCACCAGCGTGTCGAGGAGGTCGCGATCGATCGCAGGTTGGCCGGGCCGGTTGGCGGCCTCCGCCCCCAGCGAGCGCCGCCGCGCAACCACCTGCTCGGTGCCCTCGGCGAACATCGCCCACAGCACCAGATCCTCGTCCGACAGGCCCTGGGGGGCCTCCTCGGCGACCACGGCGAGGTCGCGCGGCGGCGGAGGGCCCGGGTCGATGGATCTCGCCCGTGCGAGCACGGCATCGGCCACCGGACCGCGCAGCCGTCCGCCGCGGCCGAGAGCGACGTGGACGAGCTCGGGCTCCATCTCTGTCCAGCGGTGACCCTCGATGACGTGCCGCGCGGCCTGGGCGAGGATGGGCGCTCCGAGCGGGTAGGCGAAGGTCGCCCCCCCGATGTCGCGGGCGACCGCCGCAGCCTCGTTGGCGACCGCCACCAGACTTCGCGAGAGGCCGAGGCGGCCGAGGCGCGAGATGAGGCCGGCCTCGAGGGCCGGCGGAACGGCGATGGCCGGGCCGAAGACGGCGGCGGCCGCCTGTCTCAGGCGGTCCGTGGGGAGCATCGGGCCCACGACGCGAGCAGCTCGGTCGAGTGCCGACGCGTTGCAGTCGAACATCCGGTCGCCACCCACGAGTGCGGCCCGCAGGGTCTCGGCCGAGGGCCGGGCCGAGACGAGGGCCACGGGGCCGGCCGAGGCCTGCACCGCCGCGGCGCCCGAGAGCACGGCGGCCGTCGCCGAGAGCGGCGCGAGCCCACCCGGGGCCTGCACCTGGACCTCGACCGGCAATCCGGTGGACGCCGCCACCGCCTCCACGAGGCGCCCGAGAGCGGCCGGCGAGATGTGGCCGGCTCCGTCTGAGAGGCACAGCGTCGCCGCGCCGGGGAGCTCGGCGAGCGCGACGGCCTCCGAGAGCCAGCGGGAATCGTCCATGACGGGGGTGGGCCCCACGATCAGGGTGGGGACGAACTCGGCGGCGGCCTCTTCGCACGCGCGGGCCACGGGCAGCAGGGCCTCGGCGTCGTTGAGCGGATCCGTGGCACGAACCCGCGACGCCCCCGAGTCGACCGCGCAGAGCACGAAGCGCCGGACCAGGTCGGGCGCCAGGGGCCGGTCGCCCCAGAGGTTGCGCGCCCCCACGACCACGCCGACGGGCGTGGTGCCCGCCTCGCGCAGAACGGCCCGCAGGCGGTCCCAGGGGCTCTCCGAGCGGGCCTCGAGCGCTGCGCGCGCGCAGCGGGCATCGAGGGCCTCCAGCACCCGGGCGCCGACCTCCGAGAGCGCGGCCGCAGCCGCGGCGAGGTCGTCGGTCCCCACCGCGGTACCCCACGGGAACGGGGCGAGGTCGCGCAGGGTCGCGTCGACGTAGCCGACCATGTCGGATGCGGGCGTCACATGTCTCCCTTCGATGATCCGGTCGGCACCAGTCGGACTCCAGCTACGCGCGAGCGGAGTATGCCCGCGTGCGGGTGTCGATCTTGAGGCGGTCACCCTCATTCACGAATAGCGGTACGTCAATCGTCGCTCCGGTCTCGACCTGTGCCGGCTTGGTGACGTTCGAGACCGTGTCTCCCTTGACCCCCGGGTCGGTCTGCGTCACCGCGAGCTCGACGAAGGTCGGCAGCTCGATCCGGATCGGGGCATCCCGGACGAACAGGACCTGCACGTCGGTGTTCGGCCCCAGGAGGTCGTCGTTCTCGACGAGGGACGCCGACACGGGGATCTGCTCGTACGTGACGTTGTCCATGAGGTGGAGCTCATCGCCGTCGCGGTAGAGGAACTGCATCGTGCGGCTCTCGGTGGTGACCCGCTCCACCTTCTCCCCCGCACGGAAGGTGCGCTCGACCACGGCGCCGCTGGTCATGCTCTTGAGCTTGGTCCGCACGAAGGCGCCGCCCTTGCCGGGCTTGACGTGCTGGAACGAGACGACGCTGACCAGCTCGCCCTCGATGTCGAGCACGTAGCCGTTCTTCAGGTCGTTGGTGGTGATCATGGTCTACGCCCCCCTGTCGTTCTCACTCGACGATCCTCAGCTCCTTGGAGGTGTGCGAGAGCAGTTCGTACCCCTCCTCCCTCAGCACGATCAGGTCCTCGATCCTCACCCCACCCTCGCCCTCGATGTAGATCCCCGGCTCGATCGTGATCGCCATACCGGCCAGGAGGACGTCGCCGCTCTCCGACCGGACGCCCGGTCGTTCATGGATGACGAGGCCGACGCCGTGGCCGAGTCCGTGGCCGAAGGCGTCACCGTACCCGGCCGCGGCGATGCGCGCGCGGGCGACCGCGTCGAGCTCGGCACCGGTCATGCCCGGCGCGACCGCGGCGAGCGCCGCCTCCTGGGCGTCGAGGCAGATCGCGTAGATCTCCTGCAGTCGCCCGGACGGGGTGCCGGTGGCAACCGTGCGGGTCATGTCCGAGCAGTAGCCATCGACCACGGCCCCCATGTCGATGACCACGAGCGCGCCCGCGGGAATCGGGTCGGCGCCCGGGACGTGATGGGGGCGCGCTCCGCGCGGCCCGGACGCCACGATGATCCCGAAGCTCGGGCCCTGTGCGCCCTCGGTGAGCATCGCCTCGTGCAGGGAGAAGGCCACCGCCCGTTCGGTGCGCCCCACGATCCCGCGCTCGAGGACCCCGGCGAGGGCGCGATCGACGACCGCCGCCGCCTCGCGCATGGCCGACACCTCGTCCGCGTCCTTGATCTGGCGCAGTTCCTCGACCACCCCCCGCGTCGTGGTCACCGGTGCCCCCTCCAGCAGGGCGGTGAGGCGTTCGAAGCGCGCCACCGTGAGATCCTCGGCCTCGACGCCGACCGCACCTCCCGCCGCGACCTCCGCCGTCGATGAGGCGACGAGGCCGAGCAGATCGCGTGCGCCGACGACCACCTCGGCTCCCCGCACCTGCTCCCGGGCGCTCACGGCGTAGCGCGAGTCGGTGACGAGCACCCGGCCACCGGGACCGAGCACCGCGATCCCGTTGGAGCCGACGTATCCGGTCAGGTACCTGACGTTCGCGGCGTCGGTCACGACGAGCGCGGCGAGGTCCTGCTCGGCCAGCACGGCGAGCAGCCGCTCCTGCCGCTCCACGTGATGCGCGTTCACGAGAGGCGCGCCGCGAGGTGGTCGAGCGCGTCGCGGTAGCCGTCGGGGCCCTTGCCCCAAACCGCCGCCGAGGCGATCTCGCGGATCACCGAGATGCGCCGGTGGGGCTCACGGGCCTCGATGTCCGACAGGTGGACCTCCACGAACGGGGCCCCCATCACCTCGAGGGCATCGCGGATCGACCACTGGTAGTGGGTCCACGCGCCGGGGTTGACGATCGCGCCGTCCACCAGGCCGGCGAGGCCGTGGACGTGCTCGAGGAACGCGCCCTCGTGGTTGGTCTGGAAGCACCCCACGCTCATGCCGCGCTCCTCGCCCCAGCCCCGCACCCGCTCCTCCAGCTCGCGCAGTGTGAGGGTGCCGTAATGGGCAGAGGGACGACGTCCGAGCATGTTGAGGTTGGGCCCGTGGAGGAGGGCGATGCGCAGCGGACGACTCACGGGCGGAGCTCCTCGATCGCCGACACGAGCCGGTCACGGGCGGGACTGATCCGCAGCCGCACGTCCCCGGGCGCGGAGATCATCACCATGTTGAGGGCGTCGGCACCGGCCTTCTTGTCCCTGCCGATCGCCTCGAGGATCGCCGGGGTCGGCACGTCGTCGTCGAGGCGGGTCGGCAGCCCGTGGCGGGCGAGGATCCCGGCCACCCGCGGACGCCAGGAGCGGTCCAGCCCCACCGCGCCCTCGGCCAGGCGCAGGGCGGCCAACAGCCCGAGCGCGATGGCTTCGCCGTGGTGGTACAGCTCGTATCCGGCAGCAGCCTCGATGCCGTGACCGACGGTGTGGCCCAGGTTGAGGGAGGCCCGCATGCCGAGGTCGCGCTCATCCTGACCCACGACCCCGAGCTTGTGGTCGACGCAACGACGGATGAGGGCGACGAGCTCGTCGCCCGGTCCGGGCAGCGCAGGCCACCCCTCGACCAGCTCGAAGAGCTCGACTCCGTCGAGCAGGCCGTACTTGACCACCTCTGCGAAACCACAGGCGAGCTCGCGAGCCGGCAGGGTCGAGAGCACGTCGGTGTCCATCACGACCAGGTCGGGCTGCCAGATGGCGCCCACGTAGTTCTTGCCCTCCGGCAGGTCCACCCCCGTCTTGCCGCCGATCGACGAGTCGACCATCGCGAGGAGGGTTGTGGGCAGGTGGACCAACCTCACTCCGCGCTGGTAGGTGGCCGCGACGAAGCCCGCGAGGTCCCCCACGACGCCGCCGCCGAGGGCGGCCACCGCATCGGTGCGCCGAAGGCCCGCCTCGGCCGCGAGGCGGGTGAGCCGCTCCACCTGCGCGAGGCTCTTCGACCCCTCGCCCGGCGGCACGGTGGCGGTGATGACCCGGATGCCGCGGTCCTGGAAGGAGGCGCGCGCGCGCCGGGCGAGCTCGGGGAGGTTGCCGTCGCTGACGAGCAGCACCGCCCCCCCCTCGGGGGCGTGCTCGGCCCAGAGCGCTCCGACGTGATCGAGCAGCTCCCCGCCGAGGTGGATCGGGAAGCGCGCGGCGCCGATCTCGGCCCACAGCGCGGGCGCGGGAGTCGTGGCGCTCACGGCGCAGCCTCGCGCTCGGCCGTCTCGCGCTGGGCCCACGCGGCGACACGGGCTGCCACCTCGTCGGCCGGCCGGTCGGCATCCACCTCGAGGCCGGCCACCGCCCGGTAGTTCTCCTCGCGCGCAAGCGCGCGGCGCGCGAAGCGGCCGGGGTCGGATGCGAGCGGGCGATCGGAGTCCTTGACGCGGTCCCAGGCGACCTCGACGCTGGCCCGCAGCCAGACGACGTCGGCCACCCGGCCGACCAGGCCCCGGGTGCGCTCGCTCTCCAGGGCCCCTCCCCCGAGGGCCAGCACACCGGCCTCGTCGGAGAGCAGCTCGCGGATGGTCCTCTCCTCGGTGCGCCGGAACCACAGCTCGCCGCGGCGCGAGAAGATCTCGGGGATCGCCATAGACGCCCGCTCCTCGATCTCCCGGTCGAGATCCACGAACGGCCGCCCGAGGCGCGAGGCCACCCGGCGACCCACCGATGTCTTGCCGGCCCCCATGTACCCGGTGAGTACGAGCCAGCGGGACACTAGTCGGAGATCTCGACCCGGTAGCGCTCGACGGCGGCATCCAGGTGCGCGATCGAGTCGCCGCCGAACTTCTCGAGGAGAGCCTGGGCGAGAACGAAGGCGACGGCCGCCTCCGCCACCACCGCGGCCGCCGGGACGGCACAGATGTCGGAGCGCTCTTTGAAGGCCTTCGTCGCCTCCTTGGTGGCGACATCGACCGAGGCGAGAGGGCGGCTCAACGTGCTGATCGGCTTCATCACCGCGCGGACGACGACCGGAGCGCCGTGGGTCATGCCGCCCTCGATCCCACCCGAGCGGTTGGTGCGGCGGAAGTAGCCATGCTCCGGATCGTGGAAGATCTCGTCGTGCGCCTCGCTACCGGGGATACGCCCCAGCTCGAACCCCGCGCCGATCTCGACCCCCTTGATCGCCTGGATGCCCATCAGGGCCTGGGCGAGCCGCCCGTCGAGACGGACGTCGCCGCTGACGTGCGATCCGAGTCCCGGCAGCGGATCGAAGGCCCACACCTCGAAGATGCCGCCGACGGTGTCGTGGTCCTGGCCGGCGGCCTTGATGGCCTCACGCATGCGTGCGGAGGCACCGGGGTCGAGGCAGCGGACCGGGCTGTCGTCGACCCCCTCGAAGTCGGCGAGGACCAGGTCGTCGCGGAGGGGCACCGACTCCGGACCGATACGCACCACGTGACTACGGACCTCGGTGCCGAACCGGCGCAGGAGGGCCTTTGCGACACCGCCGGCGGCGACGCGCGCGGCGGTCTCGCGGGCGCTGGCGCGCTCGAGGATCGGCCGCAGGTCGTCCGTGCCGTACTTGAGCATCCCTGCGAGATCGGCGTGCCCGGGCCGGGGCAGGGTGATCGCCGGAACCGCGACATCCTCCTCGGGCGCCCACACCGCCATCCGGTCGGCCGCCCAGTTGGCGAAGTCCAGATTGGGTATCTCGAGCGTCAGGGGGCTGCCGATGGTGCGGCCGTGGCGCAGGCCCGACTTCACCTGCACGCGATCGGTCTCGATCTTCATGCGACCGCCGCGACCGTAGCCGAGCTGGCGCCGCGCGAGATCGCCGTCGATGTCGAACGGCACGAGCGGAAGGCCGGCGGGCAGTCCTTCGACCAACGCGACGAGCGCCGGGCCGTGGGACTCACCGGCTGTGCGATAGGTCAATGGCACGGCCGGGAAGTGTAATGGACGATCCCGCCGGCCTGCGGGCCGGCCATCACTCCCTGGCGTCGCACCGGACCTGGCAGTCTTGCGCGCACACACCCCGCTCCGGCGGGCGACGTCCGGGAGAGCACGTGGGACTGGTGGATCGGATACGCGGGATTCGACGATTGCTCCGGAGGGCCCGCTCCGTCGGCGGCCTCGGGCGCCACGGTCGCTCCACGCCGTCGGACCCGATCGGGCCTGAGAGGCCCGATCGACAACCGATCCGACGACCGGCGAAGGACATCGCCCTGCTGACGCGCCTCGGGCGCTGGCGCGACCGGGGACGGCCCGAGCGTCCGAGCGTCCCCGCCGCGATGTCGGCGCGTGAGCGGACCGCCGCGATGCGCGACCTCGAGACCCTGCGCTCCCGGCTCGATGACGAGCAGGCGGCACTCATCGACGCGGCCCTCGCGGCCGGGGAGCTCACGGTGCGACGCCTCGGTCCCCACGACGGCCATCTCTGGGAGATGCCGGGAATGCGGGTCTTTGCGATCGTCGGGGTGCAGGCGTTCACCGTCGAAGACGAGCGAAGGCACCCCACCCCGTGACCGGCCCGCCGCCGCCGTTCAGCGCCGCCATCTTCGGGCTGCCCGAGTGGGCGGGGCGCCTGGTGCTCGCCGGGCTGGTCATCATGGTCGCGCTCGCCCTGCTGTACGCGATCGCGTGGTCCCTTCCGCGACTGCTGGCGCGTACAGGGCCGGCCGACGGACCGCGCAGCCGTCAGCGCCAGACCGCGGTCTCAGCCCTCGCCACCGGCCTCCGCTACGTCGTCCTGGTGGCCGCGCTGGTCGCCCTGGCCTTCGCGCTCGCGGGCGGCGGCGGACTCGCGGCCGTCAGCGGTGGCGCACTGATCGTGCTCCTGGCGAGCTTCGCCTCGCAGCGCCTGCTGGTGGACGTCATCGCCGGCTTCTTCATCCTCTTCGAGGATCAGTACGTGGTCGGCGACGTCGTGCGCCTCGAGCCGAGCGGCTATACGGGCGAGGTCACCGCGCTTGGCCTGCGGACCACCGAGCTGGAGGGCCCCGGCGCGGAGAGGATGATCGTGCCGAACGGCCAGATCACCGCGGTGCGGATGATCCCCCGAGGCCGCCGGCGCCACCGGGTGGAGTTCCTCACACGCGATCCCGACGCGGTGGCGACGAGCATCCTCTCGCTCACATCGGCAACGAGCCGCGCAGACGGGCCGTGGGCGTCGGAGACCCGCTTGGTGAGACACGAGAACCCGGACGGCGTGACCCGACTGATCGCGATCTTGGACGTGGACGTCCACCGCGAGGAGGCGGTCCCCTGGCTCGTTGACGCCGTGACGATGGCGGTGAGCCAGGCGCTCGAGGCGCCCCCATTGCGGAGCGTCGATCCGGGACGGGGCTGACCGGCCAGGCACGCTCCCACCTGCGAGAGCGTGGGGGCGGTGCCGTTCGGCACCGCCCCCACGGCGCTCAGACCGCTCGGACGTCCACCAGCTTGACCTTGTAGGAGCGCTTGGCGGTCGCGTTGAAGAGCGTGATCGACTCGCCCTCACGGAGCGTGACCTTGTCGCTGCCATCCGGCAGAAGGCCGCCGCTCAGCGTCAGCGTCACCGTGTTCGCGCCGATGCGGGAGACGATGAACTGCTGCGTGTCCGGAGGGATCGCGTCACCCTCCTGGGCCACGACGGGCTCCCCCGAGATGTCGAAGTCGGCCTCCAACGCCCGGGGACTCGGGGCCGGAGTCCCCGCGCCCGGGTCGACCGGTCCGCCCGGCGTCGGGGCGGTGGTGCCCGGAACCGGGACGGCATCGCCCGGAACCGCGACGAGCGGATCTCCGTTGATGGGGGTGTCGGCGGGGAGCGGAACGCCCGATGCCGCCTCCGAGCCGGAGGTCGCCTGCTCGTCCACCTGCTGGGCGAAGAGGTTGTGGGGCGCACCGAACCGGTCGTAGCCACCCAGCGTGCGGCCGAGGCCGCTCGGATCCACCGGCCCCGGGGTGCCGAGTGCCGCGATGGCGAGCGAGGCCGACTCGTCGGCTCCGGCTCCCGTCGCGATCGGCAGGGAGGTGTCCGGCGCAGGGACGTCGCCCTGCGCATCGGCGCCGCCGCCGCCCCCTCCGCCGCAGCCGGCGATCAGGAGGACCGTGGCCGCGACCGCGGTGACGGGCACGAGCTTACGGCGGTTCACTGTGTACCTCCGGAGGGCGTTGCGGTTGCCTGGGCGGCGTCGCCGGAAGGCGTGGAGACGGGCGTCGCCGGCGCTGCCGACGCGCTCGCCGTGCCGCCGGGGATGCTCGAAAACGCAAGGATCCTGACCGTGGCGACCACGAGGTCGTTGTCCGCGAGCGGACCGGTCTTGGCCTCCTCGCTCTGGTCCAGGGTCAGATCGACCGAGGTCGTCGCGAAGAGGCGGCCGCCCACGATCGGGCGGTCCTTCTCATCGACCGTCACCTGGCGGTGGAGGCGATACAGGAAGTCGTCGGTGTCGAAGAAGCGACCGCTCACCCGGACCTCGAACTCGGTGCCCCGGATCGAGCCGTAGTCGCTGAAGCTGTTGGTCTTGATCGAGGTCAACTCGACGTTGGACCTGTTGGCCAGTCGCTGGAGCTGGATCATGATGCCGGAGGTCTCAGTGGCCTCGGGCAGGGCCTTGGCCAGCCGCAGCCGCTCCGAGGTCAGCGCGTTCGGGCTCTTGGTGGAGCTGGACAACCGCGCGAGGGTGTCGCGGAGATCGCCGGTCTCGGACTGGACCTGCGCCAGCTGATCGCGCTGCGCGCTGAGGTCGGCCTTGGCGGGCTTCACGATGAACCACCAGAAGCCCCCGATGACCGCGATCGCGCCGATTGCCGCGAGCAGTATGAGATCGCGCTTGCTGACCTTCATGGCGTCACTCCGGGGGTCGCAGCGGTCGACTGGCCGCTCACCGGGGTGAGCGTCGGACGGTCCTGTGCCCTCTGGTCGATGGGGATGTCGATGATGAAGTGGATGACCGTGCGGTCACCTCGGTCCTGCGTCTCGCTGGTCGCGAGGCGCGGCTCGCCGAGGCCGGGCACCGTCGAGACGCGCGCCATCAGGAGCGCGACCTGGGCCTGGGTGTAGGCGAAACCGTCCAGGTGGATACCGCGGGGTGCGTTCGAGTTGTTGACGTTCGGCACGGCTGCGGCGCCGGCCGGCGTGATCGCTGCGGCGTCGGTCTCGCCCTTGAGGTTCGTGAGCCAGACCTGTCGCGGCATGACCGCCGAGACGTCGCGGATGAGCCTCTCCCAGTTCACCCGGCCCTCCGCCAGACCGACGATCGCGCCGCGACGGACCGCCTGCGCGGCCACGCGGGCCTGAGCCTGCTGGTAGGCACCGAGCTGTCCGCGCAGATCGTCGCGCTCGGAGCTCGCCACGGCGACCTGCTCGGCAACCCGGTCGGCCTCCGCGCTGATCGAGTAGCCCCAGAAGCCCAGGCCACCGAGCACGAGCGCTGCGCCGAGGACGGCGAGCGGAGTCCGCGCACCCGAGAACCCGGGGCGGCGGCGCTTGGTCTCCGGAAGGAGGTTGACCGCCCTCATGACTGCTCCGGCGCGTCGAGCGCCAGGCCGAGGGCCACCGCCACGCGGGCGGAGAGGTCCGGGGTGAGGAGGGTGCTGTCGTCGAGCTGGCGGCTGGGGTCTCCCATGACTACGGGAATCCCGAGGCCCTGCTGGAGATAGCGGTCGATCCCGGTGCAGAGGGACGTGCCACCCGAGATGACCAGTTGGCCGATCGGCCGGGCGAATGACTGTGAGCGGTAGTAGTCGAGCGAGCGGCTGATCTCCCGGACCAGGGGACGCGTGCCGAGCGCGAGGGCGTGCCGCACCTCGGCGACCGTGTCGGCGTCCCAACCGTCCAGCGGATCGCCGATCAGTCCGCAGGCCGTCTTCACGGCCTCGGCCTCCTCGGCGGGCAGCCCGGTCCGCTCGGCGACCGCCGTCGTCAGGTGGCTGCCGCCGAATCCGACGAGTCGCGTGAAGTGGCAGCGCCGATCGACGGAGACGATCATGTTCGTGACCTCCGCTCCGACGTGGCAGACGGCCAGCGCCGGCGTGTCCGTGGACCCCTCGTCGATGACCATCGGTGGAGGCAGGAGGGCCCGCAGGATCGCGAATGCCTCGAGGTCGATCCCGACCGGCTGCAAACCCGCCTGGCGCACCGTGGCGACGAGGCCATCCACCATCTCGCGGTGGGCGGCGACCACGACATGGCGCTCGCGATCCCCGGCCTCGTTCGAGAACCTCAGGACCGGCTGGGAGTCGACCACCGTCTGATCGGGCGGGATCGGGATCTGCTCGGCGGCCTCGAACTCGACCGCCGCACGCCGCTCGCGCTCGTCCTCGAGCGCCGGGAGCTCGATCGTGCGGACGACGACGCGCTGGTTGGCGACGCCGAGGCGGACGCGCTTCCCGGAGAAGTGGGCGTTGCGCCAGAAGCGCTTGATCTCGCTCGCGAGCTCGTCGGGGCGCACGATCTCACCGTCGTGGACGAGCCCCGGGGGAAGGGGCTCGACCGCGGCCTTGGAGAGGGCGACCCGCTCGCGTGCGGTCTTGAGTTCGACGCCAGCGATGGAGCTGGAGCCGATGTCGAGGGCTACGACCGTACTCATGGCGTTGACGTCCGTGTCTGGGAGGGCAGGGGAGGCAAAGGCGTGACTAGCCGAGTCTCTCGGCGTACCAACCGATCATGGCCGGGCCGAACCAGAGACCGGCGAGGGCGCCGGCCGCGAGGAACGGTCCGAAGGGCACGGCCATCTTCCGCGCGTGCGACCCGAAACGGGCGAGCAGCACGACTCCGAGGGCTGCGCCCCCGGCGAAGGCGACCAGGAGCGCCGGGATGACCGACGCACCGAGCACGGCACCGAGCAGCAGCGCCAGCTTGACGTCTCCGAGGCCCATGCCACCCGGGTGGACGAGCCAGAGGAGGAAGAGGAAGCCCGCCGCACCGAGGGCGGCGGAGACCGACACCCACCACTGGCGGGGATCGGCGGCGATGGCGGCGGCGAGGCAGACGGCGGCCGCCGGGAGGACGATGATGTCGGGGATCAGGTGGTGCTCGAGATCGATCACCACCACCGGGACCAGGGCGACGCCGAGCACGGCGGCCGCAAGGCCCTCCCACGTCGGTCCGAAGCTCGCGATCGCCGCCGCCGCGAGCGCGCCGCTGGCGAGCTCGATGGCCGGGTAGCGCCACGACACGCCGGCGCCGCAGCCGCGGCACCGGCCGCGGAGCGCGACCCACGACAGCACGGGCACGAGCTCGAGGGAGGTGAGCGTCCGCTCACAGCCCGTGCAGTGGGAGCGCGGGCTGACGAGCGACCCGCCGGCCGGCCATCGCGAAGCCACGACGGTCGAGAACGACCCGAGGGCGAGGCCGAGCATCCCGGCGACGATCGCCCAGTACGCGGTGGGGGCGCCGGCGAGCATCAGCGGATCACGAACCGGTCATAGACGAAGGTGCTGCGCTGGCGGCTCGAGACGTTGACGAAGCGCCGCTTGGCGTCGCGGCGGACGTAGAGGCGCAGGCGCTGCCGACCCGGGTCGAGGCGAAGGGTGGGCACCGTGACCGAGAAGCGGGCCCGGCGGGCGGACACCTTGCGGATGGTCTGCCAGCCGTCGGAGGTCCTCACCTGGATCACGGCGGGGCGGCGGGGATAGACGCTCCCCTTGACCCGGAGCCGGGCTCCGCGCGCCACCCGGGTCGTCGCCAGCCGGAAGGTCACCCGGGGCTTGACCCGGATGCCGAACGCGGCCACGCCCTCGGGGTTGGTCGCGGACTCGCGCCAGACGAGTCGGTAGTCGGCCGAGCGGTTCATCTTCAGCGTGAAGCGGAACACGCCACCGGAGCGCGTGCGGACCACGCCGGCCGAGCGATAGCGGTCGCTCGGATAGAGGCGGCGCTCGAGGAAGAGACGGGCCTTCGAGACTCCCGCCCCGTTGTTCCTGAGCCGGCCGCTCACGCGGACCCGAGTGCGGAAGCCGACCGTGGCCGGGATGCTGTTGAGGTTGAAATCGGGCGGCTTGACGCTGTTGAAGGTGCGCGTCGTCGACCACTGGCCCTTGATCTCGCCGCAGTAGTCGGCGCGGACGCGCCAGTAGTTCACGCCCGGCGTCGTAACCCTGCTCCTGGGCGGGACGAGGGCGGTCTGGGCGGTGGTCAGGATGCCATCGCTACCGGTCGCCCCGGTCGTGAATGCCGGATCCTGGGCAACCTGCACGTCGTAGCTGCAAGCACCCGACACCGGAGACCACGAGATGAGCGGCGAGTACACCACCGCCGCGCTGTTCGAGGGCTCCTGCTGCTGGGGGCGCGGCGAGCTGAGGGTGAAGCGGCCGACCGAGCTCCAGGACTGGCCGGCGTTTCCGCCATCGACAGCGCGGACGCGCCAGTTCCAGGTGCCCTCGGGCAGCCGCTTCTCGCCATCGGCCATCGATCCGGGGACGGCGCCGCGGCCGAAGATCGTCGCCTTGCGCGTGGTCGAGGGCCCGAACTGGCCGTCCTGGCTGAGCTCGACCTCGTACTTGGCGATGCCGGGAACCGAGGCCCAGTTGAGCAGCGGGGCCTCGGCGACGTTGCCACCGGAGCTCGGCTCTCCCAGGGTGACCCGCGTCTGCTTGCGGAACTGGGCGGATGCGACGTCGTCCTCGCCCACCAACCACTGGGGGTCGTCGAGCGTGGTCCCCGCGCCCCAGACGACGCGCCAGTAGTACCCGGTACCGATCTGATTGTCGGGGAGGGGGTTGCGCGAGACCCACGACGTGTTCGAGGTCACCTCGCTCTCGAGGACGTTCGTGAACTGCGGGTCGGTGGCGATGTTGACGCGGTAGATGCTCGCCCCGGTGACGGCGGTCCAGGAGAGCAGCGGCGAGAGACCGGTGTCGCTGTCGCCCGTCGAGCTGAGGGTGGCCACAGCCGTGGTGGTCGTCGGCGCCTGCCAGTTGACCCTGCGGTCCGGCGACGCCGACCATGCGCCGTAGACGCCGTCGATGACCGGGCGCACGCGCCACCAGAGGTTGCCGTAGCCCATGCTCCTGGCCCGCTCCTCGGAGAACGAGGGCACGAGTCCGTTGGCGGAGGTGAGCGAGTTGACCTTCAGGTGCTGACCGACGTAGTTGTACTGAAGGTCCGTCACCTGGACCTGGTAGTGCTGCGCACCGTCGATCGGCTCCCAGGCGAAGAGGAGATTGTCCGTGGTGACGTTGTCCGCCGGGGTGAGCTGGGTCGGCGCGACCCAGGCCTTCGTGAAGGTGGAGGCCACCGTCCAGGGGCCGGGGTTGCCCTTCGGGTCGCGAGCGCGCACCCGCCAGCTGTAGGTGTCGTCGGGGATGGCGCCCACCGCCGCCGGGGTGGCGAACGGCTCGGGCAGATCGTTGCCGGCGAAGATGACGCTGTTGAACTGGTCGCCCGGGGAGACCTGGACGTCGTAGCTCTTGGCGCCTGGCACCGGGTTCCAGAACAGGTACGGGTTGAGGGCGGTGAAGGTCGCCGCGGAGCCGGTGGGGCTGGCGGCAAGCCGCGTCCCGGTGATCTGGTTCGGCCAGGTCTTGGACACCCGGGCGACGTCACTCCAGATGCCCTGCGTGCCGGCCTCGTCCACCGCCCGCACGCGCCACCAGTAGGCGCCGTCGGGAAGCAGGATCTCCGGCACGGCGATCGCCTGGGAGGTCTCGGCCGTCCAGACGATGTTGCTGAAGCCGGGGTTGTCGGCGATCTCGACCGTGTAGCCGGCCGCCGTCGGGATCTCGCCCCAGGTCAGCACGACGGACTGGTCGGGGTAGCGGACGGGGGCGGTGAGGTTGTCGGGCGTGAGACCCGAGGGCTTGCTCGACAGCCGGTCGGCGGCGAACGGCGACGGAGCGGCTGCGGCGGCCGGCGGGCTTGCGACCTGCACGAGGGCGGGTGCTCCGAGAATGCAGACCGACAGTGCGACGGCGAGACGGCGGGATCGACGCATGGCCCGCGACGCTACGGCCGGCGGCCGCGCGCCGGGCGCGCGATTCGTGTCGAGTGCGTGGCGTGAGTGCATCGAGTCTCGAGTCCGTTCGAGCGAGGGCACAGCGCTTCCTTGCGTCGATTGGTGTCCCGCTCGGGGTTGCCGAGCATCCGGGCGTAAAAGAGGGTGAGGCGGGGCCGGAAGTCGCGAGCCCGCCCCTCAGGACGGGCTCGCGGTCGCCGGGTCATACCGTGGTGCTACCAGCGCCCTGCCACGCCATTGGCGGTGCAGGCGGTGGTCGGGGTGCACGAGCGGGTCACCGTCGAGGCTCCGGCGGCGGGGTTGAGGTCCTTGGCGTACGTGTAGGTGGTGCCGGACTTGCTGACGGTTGAACAGGCTGTAGGTGGTGGCCGTCGGCGTGCCGAAGTTCAGCTGGTCCTGGGCGGCGTCGGCTGCGGTGATCTGCCACGCGATGTTGGGCTCGATCGCGCGCAGGTTGGCAGCGGTGGCACCGGCGTAGCTGTTGCCGTCGCTGAAGTAGGCCTCCATCGCGGTCGCGCCGTTGCGCACCAGCGACTTGGCAGCAGCGTCGTTGGCCTTGTTGCGCTGGCCGAGGAACGCCGGGATGGCGATCGCGGCCAGAAGGCCGATGATGATGACCACCACAAGGAGCTCGATGAGGGTGAAACCCTCCTGGCCCTTACGGCGGCGGAGTCGCTCAAGCATGTAGCTCTCCTCCATGAGAACGTGACGTCCGCGAGCCTCCTGCCCGCGGCGCGGGCTCTCGCGGTTCACATGTCTCATCGAGCGACAGGGCCGATCTCTTTAGGAGCGGTCCACTTCCGTGCGCTCCCAACCCCCGCCGGAGGCCGCGATCGCGGCGCTCGAAGAGGGCCTCAAGCCGGGCGCCGACCGATGCCGAAGAGCTTCACGAAGGCGTACTCGAAGCCGCGCGGGCCGCTTGCGGCCACGACCGCCTGGGCCACCCGCGCGCCGTGTTCGGCCGCCTCGACCGGATCCAGGTCGGCCGACAGGTGGCTCGCGACGGCGTCGATGCGCGCCATGTAGGCCTCGGGGGCGACCCGCCGCACGCGTCGCTCCTCCCATGCGTTCGACGACCTCGAGCCCGGCCTGTTCCATGTAGTCGGCGAGCTGGCTCGCGCCGCGGTGGATCAGGGGGAAGACGCCGACCCACTCGCTCGGAACCGGGGGGTCGATGGCCTCGAGGATCTGGCGGAACTCCTCGTCCGTGCCGGTTCCCGCGGCGAGGATGCCGAGTGTCCCTCCCGGTCGCAACGGGCGCGCCATGGCGGCCACGGCCGCCGGTTTCTCGGGGAACCAGTGGAAGGCCATCCCGCTGACCACCGCGTCGAACGCCCCGTCCTCCACCGGCATCTCGTGCACACCGGCCTGGATCAGAGTCGCCTCCACGGAGAGGCGGGTGAGCTTGTCGCGGAACTGCTCCAGCATGCCCGCCGAAGGATCGACGCCGGTCACGCGTGCTGTGGCGAAGCGGGAGATCATCTCCTCGCTTACGAAGCCGGTTCCGCACCCGACGTCGAGGATCTCCTCGTAGCGTCCCGCCGGCAAGGCCCCGACCAGCCGGGCGGCACCCTCGCGGTTGTGGCGGAGCAGGTCGTCGTACTCCTGCGCGGCGCGGTCGAACCCCTCGCCCACCTGGCGGCCGTCGCCCATCCCATCCCCCATCGGATCCGTGATCTGCGGATCCTCCTCCGAGGATGAGCCGCCGAGCGCCTAAGGTACACGTATGCCCGAGACCCTCACCCTCGTGACGGACGGCGCGTGCAGCGGCAACGGGACCGACGACGCCCGCGGCGGTTGGGCCGCGATCCTCACCGCCGGCGACGGCACGGAGACCGTCCTCACCGGCGGCGAGTACCCGACCACGAACAACCGCATGGAGCTGATGGCGGCCCTCGAGGGCCTGCGCGCGGCTCCAGAAGGCGCGCGGGTGGAGCTGGTGACCGACTCCACCTATCTCGCGAACGCCATCTCCAAGGGCTGGCTCGCAGGCTGGCAGCGCAAGGGGTGGCGCACCGCGAGCAAGCAGCCGGTCGCCAACCGCGACCTCTGGGAGCGGATGATCGTGGAGCTCGCGCGCCACCACGCCGTCACGACCACGGTCGTGCGAGGACACGCCGGGCACGAGGCCAACGAGCGGGCCGACCGGCTCGCCCAGGAGGCTGCACGCGACGCGACGCCGCGGGCCGAGCCGGGCGCGGCCCCCCCTCCCCCCTCCGCGCCGTCCCGCGCGGGCCAGGGTCAGCTCGACCTGGATCTCTGACGCGGCGTCAGGGGCCCCCGGACGGGCGGCCGATCAGGGTCACGGTGACCTCCAGAGAGCGCTCGCCCCTCCTCACGCCCACACTGACCGCATCGCCGGGCGCGTGGCCGGCGAGGCGGGCCGCAAGGCCCTGGTTGTCGACCACCACATCGCCGTCCAGCGAGACGATGACGTCCTCACGGCGGAGCCGGCCGACCGCGGGGCCGCTCTCGAGTACCGCCTCCAGACGCACCCCCACGCCCACGTCCTGGCCGACGATGCCCAGATAGGGCAGATCGGCGTCGCCGCTCGCGATGATCGCGGCTGCGGTCCGGCGCACGACGTCCGCCGGGACGGCGAACCCGATCCCCTCGTTGCGCCCCCCCTCGGTCGCGATCTGCGTGGCCACGCCGACCACGCGGCCCGAGAGGTCGAGGAGCGGCCCGCCCGAGTTGCCGGGGTTGAGCGCGGCATCGGTCTGGATCACCCCGGTGATCGCGAATCCGTTGGGCGAGTCGATCTGGCGACGCAGACCCGACACGATGCCGCTCGAGAGCGACCCCTGGAGGCCGAAGGGGGCACCGATGGCGACGACCGGATCGCCCACCCGCAGGTCGCCGGCGTCGGCGAACGACAGGGGGCGGACATCACCGGCGGGCGCATCCAGATCCAGCACGGCTAGATCGACCGAGGGCTCGACGCCCCGCACGTGCGCCCCCACCCGCCGGCCGCCGATCGCCACCACCAGGGTCGTCGCATCGCCCACGACGTGAGCGTTGGTCACGACGTGGCCATCGCCGTCGATGAGAAAGCCCGAACCGGTCCGGCCGGCGCCCGACACCGACACCACCGCGGGCGATGCCTCACGGTAGATCGCGCGGACGTCGTCGGCGCCGCCCTCGCGCCCGCCGACGGGGGCGAGCCCCACTCCGAGGACCGCCCCGGTCGCGACGAGCGCGACACCGGCGATCAGGCCCCCGATCGACGCGGCCATCAGAACCCTCATCGCATCCGTGCGTTCCCGTCCCATCTGCGCCTCCTGGCGTCCGTGCATCGAGGGCAAGTGTGCGAGGGCGGGACCGAACACGCACCGGTCGCGCGCGGGGTGGACCGCCCCCCGACAGGCCAGTTCGAGGCGAGCGGCGTGCGGGCGCTTACACTGGACGGATGAGGAACAGCTTCTCCCTGGGTCGGGTCGCGGGAATCGAGATCGGTCTCAACTGGAGCGTCCTCGGCCTGCTCGCGCTCCTCATGTGGACCCTCGCGACCGGGATCTTCCCGGAGACCAACCCGGGGCTCGGCGACGACGTCCACTTCGCGATGGCGGTCGTCGCCTCGCTCGCGTTCTTCACATCGATCCTGCTCCACGAGCTCGGCCATGCCCTGCAGGCCCGGCGCGACGGGATGCGGATCGACGGCATCACCCTCTGGCTCTTCGGGGGCGTGGCCCGCTTCGGGGGGATGTTCCCCTCGGCGGGCGCGGAGTTCAGGATCGCGATCGCCGGGCCGGTGGTCTCCGCGTTTCTGGGCGCCGGCTTCATCGGCATCGCGCTCGTCCCCGGCATCGCCGGGCCCGTCGACGGCGTCGCCTCGTGGCTGGGATTCACCAACCTGGCCCTCCTGCTCTTCAATCTCATTCCGGCCCTGCCCCTCGATGGCGGGCGCATGCTGAGAGCGGCGCTCTGGAGGCGAACCGGCGATCTGCGCAGAGCCACGGTCCTGGCCTCGGGAGCCGGCCGGGTGCTCGCGATGAGCCTGATCGGCCTGGGCATCGCCGCGGCGATCTTCCTCGACACGGTGAGCGGCGTCTGGCTGGCGTTCATCGGATGGTTCGTGCTCCAGGCCGCCGACGCCGAGGCCCGGTACGTGATGGCCTCGGATCCGGGCACCATGCTCGTCGGGGACATGATGCGCGCAGAGGTGGCGACGACGGCGCCGGACCGCACCCTCCGGGACGTCGCGGCGGCGGCGGGGGCGGCACCCGGGCAGGCGGCGTATCCGGTGGTCGAGGGCGGCCGCGTGTGCGGGCTCCTGCCCCTCGCCGCACTCGATGGCGTCCCCCACGAGGAGTGGGGCTCACACCGCGTCGGCGACCTGATGCTCGACCGCCACCGGGTGCCGATCCTGTCGGCACGCGACGGCCTGCCGGCCGCCCTCGCCGCCCTCGGCCGCGCTCCCGTCCGGAGCGCGCTGGTGCTCGATGGCGAGCAACTCGTGGGCCTGCTCAGCGACGCCGACATCGCCCGCGCCCTCGCCGACCGGGCTCCTTCTTCCTAGTCAGCCGCCTCGAGCTGATCCCGGAGGGCCTCGAGCCCCGCGGACATCACCGCGCCGAGACGGGCCTCGATGTCGTACCCCTCGATCTCGGACGTCGCCGTCTGGCGCCAGAGCACCCGCGAGCCGCCCGGCGCCTCGACCACCCGCACCACGGCGCGATGACTGGTGAGGCCGGGGATTCCGGAGAGTACCGTGTACGCGTAGGAGCGCCCCGCCTCGTCCCGGTCGATCAGGCGCTCCACGAGCACGGCCCCGTTGCCCATCGTGGCCCGTCGCTCATCACCGGTGATCTCGCACGCAACGACCGGGCCGAACCACTCCCCCACTCGGCCCGGATCGCCGGCCAGCGCCCATGCATCGTCGGCCGGAACCGCGACGTCGACGCCCACCTCGAAGTCATTTGCCATCTCCGCTCCCTCCCGTGATCCTCGGTCTGCCGGAGCCTACCCCGAGGCGGAACCGCCGCCCTCCGAGCGCGCCTGCGCGATCGCCTGCCGGAAGCGCAGGTGTCGCACCATCAGCGCCAGGCAGGTGAGCCCCAGCAGCGCGTTGGCCAGCAGGATCGTGATCTCCATCCCCGCGCTGAAGGCCAGCACGTCGGTGCGGCCGGCGGTGCCCGCGAGCATCACCACCAGCAGCGCCTGTTTGGGTCCCAGCCCGCCCGGGGTGGCGGGCAGAAGGCTCCCGAGCGAACCCGCCACCTGCACGATGAGGCCGTTCTCGATGCTGATCGGAAGGTGGAAGGCGCCCAGAAAGCACGCCGCGCCGCCGATGCGGCAACCCCATCCAAGCGCCTGATACGAGGCCACCGAGCGCAGGTAGCGCCGCGGGGTGCGGACGATGGCGAACCCCTGGCCGACCTGCTGCCAGAAGGCTCGAATGCGACGCGCCACGAGCACCATCGCGACGGCGACCATCGCGAAGACGACGAGGCTGACCAGCCAGTGCCGCACCACGAACGAGATCTCGAACGCGGAGATCTCCGGCAGGCGCACCCCGGGCAGCACGCCCGCCTGAAGGGCCCAGATCAGCAGCGCGCTCGCCACCACGAAGTCGAAGAGCGTCTCGGCGACCAGGGTGCCGCCGAGGGTGGGGTACGACGCGCGAGGCGCTTCGCGCTTGACCAGGAAGACCTTGACGAGATCACCTGCCCGGGCGGGGATCGCGGCGTTCACGCCGACCCCGGCGCAATAGGCGCCGAACGCCGTCCGGTAGCGGATCCGCTCAGACGGCAGCGCCGCCTGCAGGATCGCCTGCCAGGCGCGCGATCGCAGGACCAGGTTGATCCAGCTGAGCGCCACGGCGGCGGTGAGCAGCCCCCAGTGCACCGACGCGAGGCGCTCGCCGAACGCCTGGACCGCATCGACGAAGCCACCGATCGAGTTCATGGGACGGCGTCAGCGCGTCAGCAGGTAGACGGCGCCGGCGGCGAGCAGGTTGGGCCGCAGCCCCACCCGGGGCGACGCCGCGCGCCCGGTCGCGTCGAGCAGGCGCCGTTCGGCGACGTGGAGCCCCTCGGCCGACGCGAGCTCCTCGAAGTCGCGGAGCGTGCACAGGTGGATGTTGGGGGTCTCGTGCCATGGGTAGGGCAGCGAGCGGCTGACGGGCATCCGGCCGCGCACCCCGAGGTGCGCGCGCGCCCGCCAGTGGCCGAAGTTGGGGAACGACACGATTCCGACACGCCCCACGCGCATCATCTCCCGCAGGACGAGCGCGGGGTGCCGCGTCGCCTGGAGGGTCTGCGAGAGCACGACGACGTCGAAGGAGGCCTCCTCGAAATCCGGCAGCCCGGCGTCGATGTCGGCCTGGACAACCGGGATCCCGCGGGTGATGCAGGCATGGAACGCGTCGGGCGATGCCTCCACGCCCTGACCGCGGCACCCGCGGGCGATCAGCTCGGCCAGGAGGTCCCCGTCGCCGCATCCGAGATCCAGCACCCGTGAGCCTGCCGGCACCATCCCCGCCACCACGGCCAGATCGGGCCTCACGCGCGCTCGGCCATCGCGCGATCGAGAAAGCCCGCCACCGTGCGGTGGTACTCGGGGATCTCCAGGAGGAACGAGTCGTGGCCGTGCGGCGATGCCACCTCCCGGAACGTGACGGCCGCCCCGTGCGCGGCGAGCGTCCTGACGATCTCGCGGGAGTGGCTGGTGTCGAAGCGCCAGTCGCTGTCGAAGGACATCACGAGGAAGCGGGTCGGCGTGCCGGCGAGGGCCCGCGCCGTGGCGGCGAGATCGGTGAACGCGTCGAAGTAGTCCATCACCCGCGACAGGTAGAGGTAGCTGTTCGCATCGAAGCGCTTGAGGAACGACGCACCCTGGTACTGGAGGTAGCTCTCGACCTGGAAATCGACGTCGAATCCGAACCGGGGGGCATCCGCGTCCTGGATGCGCCGGCCGAACTTGCGCCGCATCGATTCCTCGGAGAGGTAGGTGATGTGGGCGAGCATCCTGGCGACCGAAAGCCCCCGGTCGGGGTGAGATCCGTTCTCATAATAATCGCCGCCCCGGAACTCCGGGTCGCCCATGATCGCCTCTCGAGCCACCGCCGAGAAGGCGATGTTCTGGGCGGAGAGGCGGCTGCTCGCACAGATGACGAGCGCCGACTCGAGCTCGTGTGGGGCATCCAGGGCCCACTGCAGCGCCTGCATCCCGCCGAGGGAGCCGCCGATCACGGCGAGGAGGCGCTCGATTCCCAGATGCGCCACCAGGGCGCGGTGCACCCTCACCAGGTCGCGGACGGTCATCAAGGGGAACCGCAGGCCGTAGGCGCGGCCGGTTGACGGATCGATCGACGAGGGCCCCGTCGTGCCCTGGCAGCCGCCGAGAAGGTTGGCGCAGACCACGAAGAGCCGGTCGGTGTCGAGGGGACGCCCCGGTCCGATGATGGTGTTCCACCAACCCGGACGCGAGGGGTCGCCGTGATGTCCGGCCGCGTGAGCGTCGCCGGTCAGCGCGTGGCACACGAAGACCGCATTCGACCGGCCGGCATCGAGCGTCCCGTACGTCTCGTAGGCGACCTCGACCGGGCCGAGGGACGCCCCCGAGTCGAGGGTCAGCGGCCGATCCGTGGTGAAGAGGACGGCGCGTTGAGTCTCGACACGTCCCAAGGAAGCCCCCACGGCGCGGCGCACGCTATTCAGGCGCCCGACGGCTGTCAATCGGATCTATAACCTGCTCCCGATGGAATCCGGGATCGGCATGACACGCCTCGACCACGACTCCCCCGAGCGGTTCGTGCCACTCCGGCGGGCGCTCGGTGTGTCGAGCTTCGGGATGAACCAGATCGTGCTGCGCCCCGGACAGCGCGGGCGCATCCACGCCCACGAGCGCCAGGAGGAGGTCTTCGTGGTGCTGCGCGGCACCCTCACGCTCGAGATCGAAGGCGAGCAGCGCGATCTCGGCGTCGATGAGGTGGTGCGGGTCGGCCCCGAGGTGCGCCGGCGCCTCGTCAATCGCGGACCGGGTGTCTGCAGCCTCATCGCCCTCGGGGCCTCGGGCGACCACGAGGGCCGCGACGGCCGCGCCTACAGCGACTGGGACGACGACGATCCGCGCCCGCCCCAAGAGGTGGCGCTCCCCGAGGACCTGCCGGCCTCCGAGCTGCGCGCCGAGTAGTCGGCACGGCCCCCCGGCCCGGAGCGCCGGGGGGCGACGTGCCTACGAAGCGGGTGGGTCCTCGCCGGGACGGCCCGGGTCCTTCACCGCGTCGAGGGCGGCCTTGGCCTTGTCGGAGATGCTGCCCTCGCCGGTGGCGATGTCCTTGAGCTCGGCCGCGTCCTCCTTGAGGGAGTCCATGCCGCCGCGCTCCTCCACGAGCTTCTTGGCCTTGTCGGTGAGCTTGCTGAGGTCCATTTCCGGCTCCCGTCGTCGGTGATCTGCCGGAGTCTAGTGCCCACCGACGGTACGCGCGCTGGGCACCAGTTCGCATGTCACCAACCCGCTCGCCGCGGTCGCACGCTCGACGATCGGCCAGAGCCGCGCCATCTCGGCCGGGCGGTCGATCAGGGTCACGAGCACCGGGGCGTGGCGCCGGATCGAGAGAAGCCTCTCGGCATGGTGGGTGTCCCCGCCGGTGTGCCCCCACGATCCGCGCAGCGCCGTCGCCCCGGCCGCTCCCACGGCGCGCAGGTCGTGGATGAGGCCGACGTGGAAGGGTCGCCCCCCGTTCCCGTCCCGCTCGCCCCCGGTCACCGTCATGCGCTGCCACAGCGCTCGGCCGTCGGGCCGCGGGGGTGGCGTCGGGAGCGGACCGACAGCGCCCCCGTCGCGGCGGAGGATGCTGACCCGCTCCAGGGTGGCGACGTGCCCCCCCGCGATCCCCCGCACGGAGGCCAGCGCGCGCGCGATCCGCTCTGACGCGCCGACGGCCACCACCATCGCGGGAACACACCGGTTGCGGGCGATCAACCGAGCCCGCCGGCGCTCGCCGAGAAGGACCCCGTCGACCCCGCTCAGCACGATGGCCCCGGCGAGCCCCGCGTCCCGCACGGCCTCGGCCACCGCCACCGGAACGGGACGCCCGCGGTACTCCTCGCCACGACCGCAGTACACCACCAGCTTGGCTTCTTCGCCGCGCCGCGCCGCCGTGTGATCGCCGGCAACCGCTTCGGCCATCGCAACGCGCTCCACGGTGATCAGGCCGGCCGGGATCAGGGCGCTGACGCGGTCGGCGAGCGGAGCGATGCCTGTCGCCGATCCGACGACGACCACCACGAGAGGGAGATCCTCCGAGAGGCTCAGCAGACGGTCGGTGCGCAGCCGGTGCCGCGCGCCGAAGCCCTCGACACCGCGCAGCATGATCGCCGCATCGGCCTCGATGTCATCGATCATGTCCATCAGCACGTCGCTGATCAGATGCCCGCCGACGCGGCTCGATTCGCCGACGTGGACCACGAGCTTGAGAAGGTCTCTCAGGATGACGACCTCGCCGATCCCGTCACAACCGCCCGCCGATCCACCAGCCCGCCGCCACGCCCGCCAGGCCGAGCGCCACGCCGAGGGCGAGGTTCGCCAGCGCCAGGCGGTCCTCGCCGTCCTGCGCCAGTCGATGGGTCTCCAGCATCCAGGTGGAGAACGTCGTGAACGACCCGATGAGGGCGCCCCCGGCGAGAAAGAGCTGGTCACCGGCGACCCCGGCGCCCACCAGCACTCCGAGGGCGAGCGAGCCCACCACGTTGACGGTCAGGGTGCCCCAGGGCAGTTCGCCGGCCAGCCGCCGGGCGACCGCCCCGTCCACGACGAATCGGCCGACCGCGCCAAGGGCGCCGAGAGCCCCGGCCGCGATCCACACCATCACGCCGCTCACACCGGACGCACTCGCGCACGGCGGACCAGCCCCGTCATGAACACCACCGTCGCGAGGCCAAGGACGATCGAAGTCGTCAGATAGAGCATCCCCAGGGGGACGTGGCCATCGCGCCCGAGCTCCACGACCTCCAACTGGAGGGCGGAGAAGGTCGTGAGCCCCCCGCAGAGGCCGCTCCCCACCAGAGGACGCCGATAGGTGCTGGGGGGAAGCCGCTCGAGCAGTCGGGTGCTCGCGTAGCCCAGCAGCGCGCATCCGATCAGGTTCGCCGCGAAGGTGCCCCACGGCCACCGCCCCGGCTCGGTCGGCAGGAGCTCGCTCAGACCGAGCCGCGCCCACGCCCCGAGAGCGCCACCCGCAGCGACGGCGACCAGGGTGAGATCGAGGCGGGGGCGGCGCACCGGCCCGATGCTAGTGTCCTTAAGAGGTGGAGCGTCACGACGAGTCGTATCCCTGTCGCGTGGTGCGGCACCGTGGTGCGCGACGCATGACCCTCAGGGTCACTGCGAACGGCGCCCGCCTCACCGTGCCGCCGCGGACCTCCCGCCGGCGCATCGAGGCCTTCCTGCGCGCATCGCAGGGCTGGGTTGACGAGCAGCGAGGGCGGCTCCCATCTCCTGCGGCACCCCTTGTCGCGGGAGACCGGCTCGCCTATCTCGACGGCGATCTGGAGCTGGTGCTGCGGCGGTCTGACACCGATCGTCAGAGGGTCTGGCGCGAGGGCGGGAGCCTCATTGCGCGGGCGGGGGGCCACACGACTCTCGATGCCCTGGTGGAGGGCTGGTACCGGAGGGAGGCCTCGAGCATCCTCGGGCGGCGTGCCCATGATCTGGCGGGGTCGCTCGGGGTGGGCGTCGGACGCGTGGCGATCAAGGACACCCGCTCGCGCTGGGGGAGCTGCTCGAGCGCAGGCACCCTGTCGTTCTCGTGGCGGCTCCTGCTCGCGCCCGAGCGCGTGCTCGACTACGTCGTGGCCCACGAGGTCTGTCACCTGCTGCGCCCCGACCACTCGCCCGATTTCTGGTCGCTGGTCCGCACGGTCCATCCGGAGACGGATGCCGCGCGTGCCTGGCTGCGCGCGCACGGGGAGGCGCTCCATCGCGGGCCCTCCTGGCGAGACCGGGCGGCGGGGCTCAGCCCCTCCTGATCCGGGCGATCCGGTCCTCGATGTTCGCGGCGCCGAGCTGATCGTTGCGGGCGAGGCAGTCCTTGCGCAGAACCTGCAGACCGGCGAGCACCCCCGGGACGTCGAGGCCCAGCGAGGCCGAGCGCTCCCAGGCGTCGCCGGCGCGCAGGGCCTCCCCCCGGTCGGTGAGCACGAACGCGAGGGCACGCCAGCCGTAGGGATCGTCCTCGTCGTCCTCGATGATCTTCATGGCGGCCTGCTCGGCGCCATCGAGATCACCGCGGGCCCTCAGGGTGGCCGAAAGGGCGATCCAGCCAGGGGCGTTCTCCCGGACGGTTGGGAGCATCGCCACGCTCTCGCGCAGCGCCGACTCGCTGCCCGCCAGGTCGCCCACGTCGCGCCGAGCCCCGCCGAGGGTGTTCAGCGAGCCCGCCGTGACCCGCAGGGCGTGAGCGCGCTCGGCAAGGGCGAGCCCGCGGGCGGCGGCACCCTCCACCCGCGCGCGCCGGGCGGCCCGTAGCGCGGCCGCCGGGTCGGCCACGGTGGCGGCGGCCACGCGCTCGGCTTCGAGTTCCGCGCGCGCCTCGGGGCTCGAGAAGAACATGGCCGGGCCGGCGGCCATACGGGCATCGTCGTCACCGTAGTGCTCGATGCGATCCCGCGCCGCCTTCAGGCGCTCCTCGCGCTCTGCGACGGCGCGCTGCTGGCTGGTGACCGAGCGCACAGGTGAGGCGGCCGCGTGCAGAAGGGCGTCGTACTCACGACGCACGTCGGGGCGCAGCAACGCCTTCTCGCCCTGGTCGCAGAACGCCTTCTCGATCGAGCGCGTGTGCTGGGGCATCGGCGTGTGCGAGATCTCCTCCCGCTTGACCTGCGCCGCGGCTCGGATCGCGTCCGGGCCGGCATCCTGTGCGATGCCGAACCACGCGTAGAGGTCGCGCGCCGCCAGCTCACGGAGAAAGCGCTCGCGGCGCTTTCGTGCGTCGTCGTCGGCCACGAGCGCACTCTAGTGAACGCTTGGCGCGACGGACGGGGTTGCGTATCCACGTCGACTCGGCTTCCATGCGCGAGGTCACGCTCCCAGCCGGATGGCGAACGCGGAGCGGACCACGCGGACGGCAACGACGCCGACGCGATGCAGGCGGCGCCCGGTGCCCCGGCGCGCGTCCGCTCGCCCGCAACCCGACCCGGGCGCGTCCGCGCGCCGCGTCGGTCCCGTGCACGGATCCGTGCGGGCCCGTTCCCTGCAGAAGGTAACAACTTGAAGACGATCATCTCCCTTGCCCTTGCGCTCACCGCCGTCCCGGTCGGTTCCGCGATCGGGGGACCCGACCTCGCGACTTCGACTCCGCCCACGAACCCCGGGTCCGTTGCAGGCATCCTTCCCGACCCTCCGCCCAGGCTCGGCGACGCGCACCTGCGGGCGCGGGTGATCCGACTGAGCGCGGACACCCGCCGCCATGCGGCGCGCCTCGGGCTCGGGATCCCGCCGACGATCCACCCCGCGCGCTCGGGCGAGGCCCTCGCCGTCCAGGAGCGTCGCCTGACCCGGATCGCCGGCTTCCTCGCTCACCGCGCCGAGGTCGACCTGGCGGTCGACGAGCGCCGCTCGGCCTCGCCGGGTCGCACGAGGACCTCGAACACCCGGAGGCTCGCGCGCGCGCACACCAGGGTTGCGCGGCTCGCCGCACGCCTCGGCATCGATCGACCGGCACGACCGCGTCCGGCCTCCACGCGGAAGGGCCGGGCCGAGCAGATCGAACGGTTGCGCACGGTGGCCGGGTGGTTGAGCGGGCGATCGGAGCGGATCAGACCTCACGAGCGCCCGCTCGCGGACCGCGTGCCCCACTACGGCGAGCTGATGTGCATCGCAGGACACGAATCGAGCCACACGTGGGACATCTCGACCGGGAACGGCTACTACGGCGGCCTCCAGATGGACCGCCAGTTCCAACGGACGTACTCCCCCGGCCTCTATCGGTCCAAGGGCACGGCCGACAACTGGACCGCCGAGGAGCAGCTGCTCACCGCGGCGAAGGCCGTCGCCACGCGCGGCTTCTGGCCGTGGCCGAACACCGCCCGGATGTGCGGCCTGCTGTAGGGCCGCACCCTAGGGCCAAGCTGCCGCGCGTCGCAGTCCGACCGGTGGCGAAACGCGCCGCACCGCGAAGCGCCGGACGGGGAGCCCCGTCCGGCGCGTCGGTCCTCGATCGACACTTCCGGACGGCCGTTTCCTCAAGATCGCGTGGTCGGTGGACGATCCAATGCTGGCTCCACCTCCGGTGGGCCACGCCCACGCCACCGAGCTCGAGGTCCGCAGATGAACGCCCGGCTGTCCCACATATCGATCCGCCTGCGCCTCCTGCTCGGGTTCGGCGCGGCCATCGCCATCTTCCTGGCGGCCATGGGCACGTCCCTCCTGCTCTCATCCTCGTCCGCGAGCAGCTGGGAGGACACGGCGCGGTGGGATCGCGCCATCGCGGGCGCCAACGCGCAGATCAGCGGGACCCAGGACCAGATGCGGGCCCAGTCGATGGCGGTCGCCACGATGGACGAGCGCTACATCCAGGACTTCGAGGCTGCGGTGACCCGAACCGAGGCCGCATCCGAGGCCGTGGCAGCAGTCGGCGATCCTGAGATCGCCGACATCGCGAAGAACGCGTTCAGCGCCGACTTGGCGCACGACGCCGGCGTCACCAAAGTCGTGTTCCCGGCGGTCGTCGCCGGCGACCGGGCGACCGCCGTCGCCGGTCTGAAGGAGGCCGACAAGAACGTGGGCACGGTTCGCGAGAGCCTCACTGCAATCCAGAAGCGCGTGACCGAGCTCCGGGCCCAGGACATCGAGGCCGCCGCCAGCGCCGGCGCCACGGCGCAGTCGGCCGGGATCGCCCTCTCGCTCATCGGCGTCCTCCTTACGATCGGCCTCGCGCTACTGATCGTCCGCTCCATCACCATGCCCCTACGTCGCCTCCGGGAGGCCACCGAGACCGCCGCGAGCGGGGATCTCACGGTCGTGCTGGGCTCGACCTCGCGCGATGAGATCGGCGCTGTCTCGCGGTCCTTCGACGAGATGGTCGGCTCGCTGCGCCAGATCGTCGGCCGCGTGGCCGAGGCCGCGCGCACCCAGAGCGCCACCGCCGAGGAGATGGCCCAGGCCGCCTCCCAGTCGGGCCAGGCGATCGGTCAGATCGCCGCCACCGTCGAGCAGGTCGCGACCGGTGCCGGCGAGCAGGCGAGCGCCACCCAGCGGGTCACCGAGACCGTGATGGAGATGACCCGCGGCATCGAGCAGGTCGCCGCCGGCGGCCAGACCGCCGCCGCCGTGGCAAGCGACGCCGACCGGGCGGCCCTCGAGGGCGCCGAGACGGTCGCCTCGGCCACCGACGCGATGGCTCTCATCGAGCAGAAGGTCGATGTGGCGGCCGAGGTCGTCACCCTGCTCGGCGAGAAGAGCATGGCGATCGGCGACATCGTCTCGACGATCGGCGACATCGCCAGTCAGACCAACCTGCTGGCGCTGAACGCCGCCATCGAGGCGGCCCGCGCCGGCGAGCAGGGCCGCGGCTTTGCCGTCGTGGCCGAGGAGGTCCGCAAGCTGGCCGAGTTGACCCAGTCGCAGGCCGCGTCGATCGCCGGGCTGATCGGCGAGATCCAGACCGAGACCGAGCGCGCCGTCGCGGCGATGGTCGATGGTCGCGAGGAGGTCACCTCCGGTGCCTCGCGGGTCAACGCCGCAGGCGAGGCCTTCGAGACGATCCGCGAGCTGGTCGTGCGTCTGTCCAGCGAGGTCTCCAACGTCGCCGCCGGCGCCGAGGAGCTCGAGGCCGGTGCCCGGGAGGTCCAGGAGGGCATCACCACCACCGCCTCGGTCAGCCAGGAGAACGCCGCCGCCGCCCAGGAGGTGGCCGCCTCCACCGAGCAGACCTCCGCCGCGAGCGAGGAGATCGCCGCCTCGGCCGAGGAGCTGGCCGCGGCAGCCCAGGAGCTCAGCGGGCTCGTGGGTCGCTTCACGGTCTGAGATCAGCGCCGATGGGGGGCGACGGCCTGGCCGTCGCCCCCCATCGGCCCCTCTCAGTTCCGGGATCCTCCAACTAGGCGGAGGATGAAGAGGAAGACGTTGAAGGCATCCAGGAAGATCGACAGGGCGATTTGGGCGACATCCCCGCTCCCGGCGCGACGCAGGCGCCAGAAGTCGAACATCGTGAGGCCCGCGAAGATGATCAGGCCACCGATGCACCAGATCAGCCTCTCCCCGGGGATGTTCACGAAGATCGCGACGATCCCGAAGACCAGTAGGCCGATGAGGGCGAAGAAGGAGACCCGGCCGAGGGCGGTCAGGTCGCGCGAGGTGAGATAGCCGACGGCGCCCATCACGGCCATGAAGAGGGCGGTGAGACCGGCCGCCTGGGCGATCAGGCTGCTGCCGCCCTCGAGGCTCGCATACGACTGCAGGGTCGGCCCGATCGCCAGGCCGAGCAGCGCTCCCACGCCGAAGAGCATCGTCATCTGCAGGCGGGTGGCCTCCTCGCTGCGGCGGGCGAAGCTGATGCCGATGGTCAACCCGAGCGCGCCGACCCAGCAGAGCACGGCCCAGCCGCCGGAGAGGTCGCGGCCGACGTAGGCCCCCACCGCGGCGAACCCTGCGGTGATGGCGACCAGGAACATGACCTTGGCGAAGATCGCCCGGGCCTCGTCGCGCACGCCCCCCATGGCGCGGTCCCAGGTGCCCGGGTCGTACCCGTACCGCTCCGGTGTCTCGGCCACCGCCCCTCCTCCTTCGCTCGACCCGGGATCTGCGACCGCGACAGCCGGCCCCCGGCGATCTCAGGGTACTCCAGGGCCTCAGCGCCGGCCGGCGCTCACGCGTCCCGGAGAAAGAGCCGGTAGGCGGGGTTCTCGCTCTCGTCGCGGTACGGGTAGCCGACGCCGGCGAGGAAGGCGGCGAACGCCTCCATCTCGATCGGCGGCACCTGGATGCCGACGAGGATGCGCCCGAAGTCGGCACCCTCGTTGCGGTAGTGGAAGAGGGAGATGTTCCAGTTCGGGCTCATCGCCGAGAGGAACCGCAGCAGCGCGCCCGGCCGCTCGGGGAACTCGAAGCGGTAGAGCAGCTCGTCCTCGGCGCGGGCCGACCGGCCCCCGACCATGTGGCGCAGGTGCTGCTTGGCCAGCTCGTCGTCGGTGAGATCGAGCGTGGGAAAACCACCCGCGCGCAGTGCTGTCGCTATCCGTGCGGCATCGTCTCGGCCGCCGATCTGGACGCCGACGAACAGGTGGGCCTGGCCGCCGTCGGCGATCCGGTAGTTGAACTCGGTGATGCCGTGGCCGTCGAGCGCAGCGCAGAAGCGCCGGAACGAACCGCGCTCCTCGGGCACGGTGACCGCGAACACCGCCTCGCGCGCTTCACCGAGCTCGGCTCGCTCGGCCACGAATCGCAGCCGGTCGAAGTTCATGTTCGCCCCGCACGCGACCGCCACCAGATCACCAGCGCCATCGCCGTTGTGATCCACCCAGCGCTTGAGACCGGCGATCGCGAGCGCGCCGGCCGGCTCGAGAATGCTGCGGGTGTCCTGGAAGACATCCTTGATCGCCGCGCAGACCGCGTCGGCGTCCACGCGCACGATCTCGTCCACCAGCTCGCGACAGAGGCGGAACGTCTCCTCCCCCACCTGACGCACGGCGGTGCCGTCCGAGAACAGGCCGACATCTGCGAGCTCGACCCTCGTGCCCTCCTCCAGCGAGCGCGCCATCGCGTCCGAGTCGAGCGTCTGGACACCGACGATGCGGATCTGCGGCCGAAGCGCCTTGACGTAGGCGGCGATCCCGGCGATCAGCCCGCCGCCGCCGACGGCCACGAATATCGCGTCGATCGGGCCGGGGTGCTGGCGGAGGATCTCCATGCCGATCGTGCCCTGTCCCGCGATCACATCGGGGTCGTCGAACGGGTGGACGAAGAGCGCGCCGCGCTCGCGGGCCAGCTCGTCGGCGCGCGCCTGCGCATCCGAGTAGGAGTCGCCGTGCAGCACCACCTCTACCCACTCGCCTCCAAGTCGACGGACGGCGTCGACCTTCACCCGGGGCGTGGTCACCGGCATCACGATGACCGCCCGACACGCGAGTCGCGCCGCCGAGAGGGCCACGCCCTGGGCGTGGTTGCCGGCCGAGGCGGCGACGACCCCGCGCGCCCGCTCTGACGCCTCGAGTCGCACCATCTTGTTGTAGGCACCACGCAGCTTGAACGAGAAGGCCGGCTGGTTGTCCTCCCGCTTCAGCAGCACCGTGCGGCCGGTGCGCGCGGAGAGCTGGGGGGCCACCTCGAGCTCGGTCTCCCGCGCGACGTCGTAGACCCGCGCGGTGAGGATCTCGCGCAGGTAGTCGGTCACTAGAGGGCCAGCGGGCGCCCCTCGTCGAACGCCTTCTTGCAGGCGCCGCACTGGGTGCCGCGGTTGTACCGGTTCAGGACCGTCGGACACGTCTCGCAGACGCGGGGGCGCGTCGAGGGTGCGATCCGCTCAGGGCTCGGGCAGGCGCACAGCTTGGGCCGCCGTGCGCCACGGGGGCGGTAGAGCTCCGCGATGAGGCCGCACGAGGGGCAAGCGATCTCGATCGCCTCGAGGGGTCGATGCTTCATGACTGCTCCACCATCGACCCATTCTGCTCTCCCTGAAGCCCGGTAGCGAATCCGCTCACCAGGGCGAGGGCCGATAGTCCTTCAGGAAGCAGCCGTGGAGGTCCTCGCCGAGCTCTCCGCGCACGATCGGGTCGTAGACGCGCGAGGCTCCATCGACGAGGTCGAGGGGCGCGTGGAAGCCCTCCCGGGCCAGGCGCATGCGCGTCGGGTGCGGGCGCTCGTCGGTGATCCATCCGGTGTCGACCGCCGTCATCAGGATCCCGTCGCTCAGCATCTCACCCGCGCTCGTGCGGGTGAGCATGTTGAGGGCCGCCTTCGCCATGTTGGTGTGGGGATGGCCCGGCCCCTTGTACCCCCGACCGAACTGGCCCTCCATGGCCGAGACGTTGACCACATAGGTCCGGCGGGCGCTGGAGGCGGCCATCGCGGCGCGCAGGCGACTCACCAGGATGAACGGTGCCGTGGCGTTGCAGAGCTGGACCTCGAGCAGCTCCAGCGGGTCGACCTCGTTGACCCGCTGGATCCAGCTGTTCATCGGAGCCAGGTCCGGCATCAGCCCACCCGCGTCGATGGCGCGATTCTCCGCGATCCGCTCGAACGAGGCCGAGCCGGCGGTCAGGGCGAGGCTGGTGAGCGCGTGGGGCGTGGGCGACCAGTGCCCTCCGCCGGGAGCGGCCAGCTCCGCCGGAGAGCCGGCGCCCGAGGGACCGAGCACCAGCATCTCCGGCAGAGGGCCCTCCGCCAGCTCCGCGGCCTCCGCGGAGGCGAGGAGCGAATAGGCCTCCGGAGAGCGACGCACGGTCTGGGCCGCGTTGTTGATGAGGATGTCGAGCGGCCCGCGCGCACCCACCGAATCCGCCAGCGCGACCACCGCCGCCGGGTTGCGCAGATCGATCCCCACGATGCGCAGACGATGAAGCCAGTCCCCGCTGTCGGGCATCCCGCGGAAGCGCCGGGCGGCGTCGCGCGGGAAGCGCGTGGTGATCGTGGTGTGCGCGCCGTCGCGCAGCAGCCGCAGGGCGATGTACATCCCGATCTTGGCGCGTCCGCCGGTGAGGAGGGCCGTGCGCCCGGTGAGATCGGTGCGGGCCGCGCGCCGCTGGTGGTTGACCGCGGCACAGTCCGGACAGAGCTGATGGTAGAAGGCGTCGACGGACGTGTAGGGGGTCTTGCAGATGTAGCAGGCCCGCGCCCTGAGCAGGGTGCCCGCGGAGTCCCCCACGGCGGCCGGCGCGAGCGGGAGCCCCTGGGTCTCGTCGTCGATCCGGCCCGGAGCGGCGGTGGCGGTCGCGGCATCGACGGCCGCGTCGGCCGCGAGGATGGCGTTGCGACGCTCGACCTTCCGGCGCTTGCGGACAGCCTTGTAGAGCCCGGCAGTGGCCCGCCGGATGGCGATGGCGCCCGGATCGTCCGGGGGCAGGGCGTTGGCCGCGGCCAGGACGCGCAGACAGACCTCCAGATCCTCCGGATCGATGCTCACGTGCGTCTTCCTCCTCGGCACCGGGGCCGGGGGTCGCCCGATCGCCTACGGTGGTCCCGATGGCCGAGACTACCGACCCCACCGCCGACACCGCCGCCCGCAGCCTCGCCCACTGGAGCGAGGATGGCCGCGCCGAGATGGAGGCGTTCTATGCGATCGCGCGGCTCGACTACCGGGTGCTCGCCCAGGCGCTCGACTATCCCGCCCTGCTCCGGCGCGTCCACGACCGCGCCGGTGGTCGCGGGTCCCTCGATCTCCTCGACGTGGCGTGCGGCTCCGGGAAGTTCCCCGAGGCGCTCCTGCTCCACGCAGGGGTGGATGCCCTGGCCGAGGGCGGCCCCTGGATCGACTATGCGCTGCTCGATCCCTCACCGTTCTCCCTGAGCGAGGCCGCCGGAGTCCTACGGCCACCCTTTGTCCCCGGCGCGCGCCATCAGGTACTCCTGGAGGACCTCGATCCCGCCGTCGGACCGTTCGACGTCGTGTGGGCCACCCACGCACTCTATGCGCTGCCCGAGGTCGCCCTCCCGGCCGCCGTCGCCCGCTTGCGGGGGGCGATCGCCCCCCGTGGCCTCGGCCTCATCGCCCAGGGCTCCCACGAGGGCCACTACCTCGCCTTCTATCGTGCGTACCTCGCCGGGCCGCTCGGGGGCCGGGGAACCCCGTACACCTCGTCCGAGCAGATCGTGGGTGCCCTCACCGAGGCCGGAGCCCGGCCGGAGGTCCGGCGCCTCTCCTACGAGCACGTGGTGTCGGCCTCCGAGACCGCCATCCTCGAGGGGTACCTGCAGCGCTGCGCGTTCGACGACCGGCTCACCCTCGGCGATCTGCTGGCCGCGCCCGCCGTCGGCGAGTACCTCTCCTCGTGTCACGACGCCGCCGGCGGCGTGTACCGCTTCCGGCAGGAGGTGGATCTGATCACCATGGACGAGCCCTCCGCCGACTGAGCCTCAGAGGGGCCGCAGCCGCTCCGGGGCGTCGCTGATGAAGCCGGTGACCCCCCAGGACCCGAGCAGAGCCGCCGTCTGCGGATCGTCGATCGGCCAGCTCCAGACCCAATCCGCCCGCTCCCGCAGGACGGACACCGTGGAGGGCGTCAGCAGCCGCCGGTGGATCGACACGCCCTCGAACGCATCCGGGCCGCGCCGGCGCAGCAGGGCCCGCAGCTCCCGCGGGCTGCCCACCGAATGGAGGGTCCGTATCCCGGGCGTGCCCCGAAGGCGATCGATGGTCCTCCACACGCGGCCCGAGACGATCAGTCCCCGTTCGGCCACGAAGTCGCGGGTCGCCTCGAGTATGGCCTTCGGCATCCGCGGGTCGGGCCCCTTCAGATCGACCATCAGGGCCACGCCGGGGTTGACGAGCGGGAGGATCGCGCCGAGGAGCGGGCGGGGCGTGTCGCGATCGAGGAGATACCACTTCTCCCAGAGCACTGCGAGCGGCCAGAGCGTCTTGGCATGCCGCACCTCGAGGCGGCCCCGGAAGAGGTGGACATCGGCCTCGACCACGTCGGGACGCCCACCCACCCTCGCCAAGGTCTCGGCCGAGTTGGCCGCCCGGTGGGCGATGACCAACCCCCCCTCGCTCAAGCGACGGCCTCGTCGTGGGCGCTGTCCCGCGAGGTCGGTTGGACGAGCATCGCCACGGCGAAGCCGATCAACGCCACCAGTCCACCGGCGATGACATCGATGACGTAGTGGTTTCCGGTCACCACGACCGCAAAGGCCATGGCGGCGGGCATGGCGACGGCCGCGACGCGCAGCACCCGCCGGCCGACGACACCGCTCACCCGGAGGGCGGAGATCTTCCAGAGGACGACCCCGACCAGGAGATTCCAGCCGAAGTGGAGGCTGGGCATCGCCGCGTAACGGTTGATGAGACCCGGGGGTTGCAGGGTCCGGTAGGAGTCCGAGCGCCGAGTCACCGTATCGGCCACGTCGAGGACGTCGAAGCGGGGAGGCGCAACCGGGAAGGAGGCGAAGACCATGAGCCCGATCGCCCCTGAGAGGAACATCGCATTGCGCAGCAGCCGGTAATCCTCGGGGACCCGGAGGAAAAGCCAGACCATCGTGATGCCGATAACGGGCCAATGGCCGTAGATGTAGATCCAGTTGGAGAGGTCCACGAGCCAATCGCGCTCGATGATCAGCCCCTGGAGCCAGACCTCGATGTCGATCCCGAGGTCGCGCTCGAAGGAGATCAGGCGCTCTGCGTTGGCGAGTGCGGTGGCCTCGCTGCCCTCGGTGAGGTCCCGGACGGCGAAGTAGGCCAACGCAGCGCCCACGATCAGGGCGACCTGCACCAGCATCGATCTCCACACCGAGGGCCCGATCGGCCCGGGCAAACGGCGCACCCGGTCCACGACGGGGGGGACGCGGCGACTGTGGAACGGCATCCCGTGATGGTCTACCCCTGGCGCCCGCACCGCAAACGGCGCTGCTCCGCACCGAGGTTTGCGGCGGGGCCGGGGATGGCTGCTAACGTGATCAACGAGCGACGTCGCTCCACTCCCCTGACCGAACCAAACCCCCCCACAGCCGTCGATACCCGACGACGCCGCTCTCCGCGCACGGTCGCGGTCGCGTTCCTGGGTCTTGTGATCGCCGCCGCGATGGCCGTCGGCATCGGACAGGTTGACATCGGCGGTGCGGCTTCCGCGCTCGCCCATGCGGACGGCCGGCTGCTCGCCAGCAGCATCATCCTCTACGCCCTCGCGCAGACGATCTCCGGTGCGATGTGGGCGGTGTGTCAGGACGCCGGCGGGGTGCGTGGCGTTCCCCTGCGTACCACCCTCGGGCTCCACTGGATCGCCAGGGCGTCGTGCGAGGTGCTCCCGGCCAACCTCGGCGAGGCCGTCCGCGTCGGCCTGGTGACGCGTCATCCGGCCGGCTCGAGGGCCGGTGGCTGGCGGGTGACCGGCGGCATCGCCGGCTACAAGGCGATCGATGGGGCGGTGACCGGCGCTGCCGTCCTCGCCGTGGCCGTCGCCTCTCCCCTCCCCGGCGCCGCCGGGAGCCTGCGCTGGACCGCCCTCGCCGCCCTGGTCGCCGTCGCGGCCGCCGTCCTCGCGTGGCGCTTCGGCGGGGCCGGCCGGATCCTCAGGCTCATCCCGCGTCGACTGCATGGCGCCGCGTCGCGCATCGGCGAGGGCGCGGGCGTGCTTCGCGACGGCTCGGCCGCCCGCACCGCAGCGATCCTGGCACTGCTCAGCCTGGTGGCGCGCGTGCTCAGCCTGGCGGCCCTGCTCGCCGCCATCGGGGCTCCCCCGCAGGCCGCGGCTCTCGCCTTCAGCGTGATCGTGCTCGCCGGCATCGTCCCTGCCGCTCCCGGCGGCGCGGGCACACGCGAGGTGCTCCTCATCCCGGCTCTCGCCCTCGCCTACGGCATGCCGACCAGCACCGCCCTCGCGTTCAGCGTCGCCGTCCAGGCGACCGGGCTGGGGATCTCCCTCCTGATGGGCGCCGCAGCCCTCGCGTGGCTCGGTCCGCGCCTGGTGTTCCGGCGCGGCGAGGAGCCGCACCTCGAGGAACTCCCGGAGCCGGCCGCCGTCCCGGTCGCCCTGTAGTCAGACCTGCAGGACCGCAGCGCCGTTGAAGCGCCCGACGCGGAGGTCCTCGAGCGCCCGCCCCGCGTCGGCGAGGGCGTACGGATGCACCTCGGTGCGCACCGGCACGCGGGGTGCGAGCGCAAGGAACTCGCGGGCGTCCTCGCGGGTCAGGTTGGCCACCGAGCGGATCGAGCGCTCCCCCCAGAGGGTGGCGTACGGGAACGCCGGGATGTCTGACATGTGGATCCCGGCGCAGACCACCACGCCGCCCTTGGCGAGGGCGCCGAGCGCGAGCGGAACAAGTTCGCCCGCGGACGCGAAGATGATGGCGGCGTCGAGCTCGGCCGGGACGCTCGCGAGCGAGTCACCGGCCCACTCGGCGCCGAGAGAGCGCGCGAAGTCCTGGCCGGCGCGGTCGCCCGGGCGCGTGAAGGCGAAGACCCTCCGCCCCTCGAAGACGGCCACCTGGGCGATGATGGTGGCGGCCGAGCCGAAGCCGTAGAGGCCGAGCCGCGGGGCATCGCCGGTCATGCGCAGGGCCCGGTGGCCGATCAGCCCGGCACACAGCAGGGGTGCGATCTGGAGATCCGACCAGCCCTCGGGCAGGGGGAAGCAGTAGCGCTCGTCGGCCACCGTCCACTCGGCGAAACCGCCGTCGATGTCACACCCGGTGAAGCGGGCCCGGTCGCAGAGGTTCTCCCGCCCCGCGAGGCAGAACCGGCAGCCCCCGCAGGTCCAACCGAGCCAGGGGACCCCCACGCGGACCCCCGGCTCGAGCGCCCCGCCATCGGAACCCCCCTCTCCCCGTCGTTCGACGGTCCCGACGATCTGGTGGCCCGGCACGACAGGCAGATGCGGGATCGCCACTTCACCGTCGAGCAGGTGCAGATCGGTGCGACAGACGCCGCAGGCGTGCACCCGCACCAGCACCTGACCGGGGCCCGGCGACGGCTGAGGGATCTCCGCCGCGCGCAGCACGCCGTGCGCCTCGATCCGCATGGACCGCACTAGTGGTCGCCGGGCGGGGCGTCGTCGCGGACGGCGCAGATCCTCCACGGCGCGTCCGCGGAGCCATCGAGGGCGAGCGTCCAGGTGCCGTCGAAGCGGCTCGTGTCATCGCGCGAGCCCGCGACGACCGTCAGCGTGTCGCGATCCTCCACGTAGCGCACCCCCTCGAGCCCCAAGTGCACCGTGACGGTGGGCGGGGATGCATCGGTGTCGATTGCCACGAGCGTGACCGAGGTGACCGCGGGGGCCCGCACGACCATCCGCAGGCTGCGCCCGGCAGCCGGTGGATAGAGCATCTCCTGGAGCAGCCCCGGCTGGGCCAGGTGGGCGAACGGCGCGTCGTCGCCATCGACCGCCTCCGCCCAGGCCGCCACACCCCGCCGCACCGCCGCCTCGATGATGTCGGGGTCGTAGCGCGGGTCGGCGACGGAGAGGTCGCGCACCTTGGCCAGGACGGACGTCGCATCGTCGTCATCGAGATCGGCCGGGCTCACCCCCGCGGGCAGCGCACCGGCGACCGCCGCCTCGACCCGCGCGCGATCGGTGAGACGGGCATCCTCGCCGGGCTCCGCCTCGAGCGGGGCGCCCAGCTGGTACTCCCCCTCCTCGTCCTGCTCGATCGACAGAAGGGTCCAACGGCCGCCCCGTTTTCCGAGCGTCCAGTACTCGCGCAGATGCGATTGACCGGTGGTGTTGCCGGTGTGGTTGATCCGCGTGCCGTCCCGATCCAGGACGTAGTCGTCGAGCTCGGCCGAGACGCGCACCACCACCCGGTCGTCGGCGTCGTCGAGCCGGTTCGTCATGCCGACGTACTCGATGCCGCTGGAGCGCACGGCGACGTGATTGTGCCAGCCCTTGGCGGCGAAGTCGGCCAGCCGCAGCTTCCACTCGGCCATCAGCTCGGGCGCCACCATCGTGGCGAGCGCCGACCGGTCGTCGCGATCCCAGGCGTCCTGGACGGCCGCGAAGAGCGCCGCGGCCTCACCGCGGACACGCTCGGAGTCGAACGCCAGATCGTCCTCGGCCGCGACGTGCGCACGGCGGGCGACCGTCTCGGCGCGCTCACGGCGACGAGACGCGGTGAGCCGGTCACGGGTGGCGGCATACGCGCGGGTCCAGGTCGCGTGTCGGCTCTGGCGCCTCGCCGCGAAGGCGAAGAGCACAGCGCCACCTGCGATCAGCAGGAAGCCCGGGAACGAGAGCTCTCCGGAACCACCGCCGGAGCCTCCGCCGCTCCCACCGCCTCCACCGCCTCCGCCTCCGCCTCCGCCTCCGAAGCCGCCGCTACCACCACCGGCCGCCGCGAGCGCCGCCGAGGCCTGCAGGGCGAGCCCGATGAGCACGGCGAGCAGGGCTGCCGCCGTCCGGGGTCGGGGGCGCGAGCGCATCGGTCGAGGTTACCGGGCCCACCCCGACCGCACGCGACCGACGGCCTGCGGTATTGCCGCAGTTCGCGACGGAGGGACCCCGATGAGCCCCGGCATCCGGGGGGGCGAGCATCGCCGCGTGCACGCGGCGAGATCAGGGTGAACCTCTCGGCCCTCCTCCTGGACGATCGGCTCCCGGAGAGCGGTGGGCTGTGGGCCGTGCGCGGACCGGGACTCGCGTGGACGTTGGCCGACCTGGCGGCCCGCACGGGATCGACGGCGGCGGGGCTCGCACGGGCCGGCCTGCGGCGCGGAGACATGCTCGCGGTCACGATCTCCGACCAGGCCGATTGGCTCCCGGTGGTCCTGGGAGCGGCTCGCCTCGGAGCGGTGTGCGCGCTCGTGAGCCCGGCGACATCGATCGGGCGCATGCGCGACGCCCTGGCACGCGCGCGGCCGCAGATGATCGTTGCCGACACAGCCGCTTCGTTCCCCGGCGCCACCTGGATCGACCCCGACGAGCTCGCCGCCGCCGTGAGGGACGCTCTCCCTGACCCCGGCCCGGCCGCCACGCGCGCCGATGACCCCTGCTACATGCTCCTCACCTCAGGGTCGACCGGCCGGCCCAAGTGGGCCATGCACCGCCATCGCGACATCAGGGCCTGCCTTGCGACCTACGGAGCCCGCACCCTGCGCCTACACCCGGGCGACGTCACGTGGTCGGTGGCCGCGCTCGCCACGAGCTACGGGTTCGGCAACTCGTGCTACTTCCCGATCGGTGCAGGCGCCTGTGCCTGGATCGACGGGGTCGACCGGTCGCCGCAGGCCCTGGTCCGCGCCGTCAACCTCGGGGGCGTCAACGTCGTCTTCGGCGTCCCCACCTGGTGGGCCCGCGTCGCGCGCCACGCATCGGAGGGGCGTATCGCCGCCGATGCCCTCGCGGGCGTCCGGCTGGCGGTGTCCGCGGGCGAGCACCTGCCCGCCCGCGTGTGGAGCGAGGTGCGCAGCACCCTCGGCCTCGCACTGGTGAACGGCCTCGGATCCTCCGAGGCGACCAATCTCTACCTCTCCGACCGCCCCGGCAATCCTCGAGCGGGCACGGTCGGCTGGCCGGTGGCCGGCTTCTCCCTGCGGACCTCGCCGGGGGACGACGACTCCCCAGGAGAGGGGGAGCTGCTCGTGCGCGGCGACTCGGTGATGCCCGGTTACCTGGGCGACCCCGACGCGAGTGCCCGGGCGCTCGCGGGCGGATGGCTTCACACCGGCGATCTGGTACGCCGCGAGCGCGACGGCAGCTACACGTTCCTCGGGCGCCTCGGCGAGCGTGTGAAGGTCGGCGCCTTCTGGGTGATGCCCTCCCGAGTGCAGGCCGAGCTGCTGCGCGACCCAGATGTCGCCCACGCGATCGTACTCGGAGTGGAGGACGCGCAGGGTCTGACGCGCCTCGGCGCGGCCGTGAACCCTCGAGCGCAGGCGCCCCCCGGGGTCGCCGGGCGTCTGCGGGCGCGGTGCGCCGCCCGGCTGGCCGCCCACGAGATCCCCCGGGCCATCGTCGAGATGGACGAGCTCCCGGCGCTCGCCTCGGGCAAGCCCGACCGGGCGGCCATCGGGCGGCTGGTCGCCGAGGCGCTCAAGGAACCGGTCGCACCGACAATGGAGACACGATGAGCCCCGCCAGCGCACTGCTCGACACCTGGAACGCCTGCGGCTACTACGGGCTGGTGGGCATGAGGGTCACCCGTGCCGACACCGACTCCGCCCAGCTCGAGGTGACCGTGACCCCGTCGCACCTGCAGGCCTACGGCACGGCGCACGGGGGGGTCATCGCCGGACTGCTCGACGCGGCCATGGGCCTCGCGGTACTCGCTCGCCTCGCTCCCGATCAGGGGTGCGCGACGGTCGAGATGAAGCTCAACTTCACCGCTCCCGCACCACCGGGCGAGCTCGTCGCGGTCGGATCCGTCCTGCACCAGGGGCGGCGGACGCTGGTGGCGAACGCCGAGGCTCGGGACAGCGAGGGTCGCATGGTGGCCTGCGGCCAGGGGACATTCCAGGCGTTCTCGATGGAGGCCGCATCGTGAAGGACGCCACCCGCCTCGACGCCCGGGTCGCCGTCGTGACCGGTGGCGCCGGGGGGATCGGCCGGGCGATCGCCGCGGTGCTGGCCGCCCGCGGCGCCCGCGTCGTCCTCACCGACCGCGATCCCCGGCGCGAGGAGGTCGCCCGGTCTCTCGGCGGCCTGGTCGAGGCGATGGCGCACGAGGTGACCGACCTCGGCTCATCTCAGGAGGTCGCCCGCTCGGTGCTCGAACGCCATGGGCGCCTCGACATCTGGATCAATGGAGCCGGCTGGGACGTGCCCGGCATGTTCGCCGACGGCCCACCCGAGCGTTGGCGGGAGATCGTCGAGGTCAACTACCTCGGGGTCCTGGCCGGATGCCACGCCGCGCTCGAGGGCCTGCGCGCGGCACCCGGCGGAGGCGCGATCGTCTCGATCAGCTCGGACACCGCCCGGGTCGGAGGCTGGGGCGAGGCGGTGTACGCGGGCGCCAAGGCCGCGGTCGTCGCGTTCTCCAAGTCGCTCGCGCGCGAGGTCGCACGCGACGGCATCCGGGTGAACTGCGTCTCGCCCTCGGTCACGCGAACCGCCTTCGAGGAGCGTCTACGCGAGGATCCGATCGGGGCGAGGATCGTGGACGGCGCGATCCGCGCCACTCCGATGCGCAGAGCGGCCGAGCCCGAGGAGATCGCCGAGGCGGTGGCCTTCCTCGCGGCGCCCACGGCGGCGTTCATCACCGGGCAGGTGCTGTCGGTCAACGGCGGCGTGGCCATGTGAGCCCGCGGGGCAGTCGCGGCGGGGGCTCCGGATGCCCGCAGCGCCCATCAGGGAGGCCACGGACGCCCGGGCGCCCCGGGGGCTCTAGGTTCGTATGACACGAGGCGAGGAGGCACCATGCTGACCGACCTGATGCGCCGGGATCCCATCGGCGACCTCGGCGCGCTGAGAAGCGACATGGAACGGCTGATGGAGCGCTCGCGCTCCGGCGGCACCCTTCCCCGGAGATGGGCGCCCACCAGCGATGTCATCGAGACCGAGGATGCCATCGTGATCACGGCCGAGTTGCCCGGCGTCAAGGACGCCGATGTCCACATCACCGTCCAGAACGGGATCCTGCGGATCTCGGGCGAGCGGCGTCTGGAGGAGGAGGGGAGCGAGGGTCGCTTCCACCGCCTCGAGCGCTCCTACGGCGGATTCGAGCGCAGCTTCATGCTGCCGGCCGGGGTGAGCGAGGGCGACATCACGGCGGGGGTCGCCTACGGGGTGCTGAAGATCAGCATCCCCAAGCCGTCCGGCGCAGAGCCGCGGGTCATCGCGATCAACCCCGGCGGGTGACTCCGCCGCACCCACGGGCCGCGGGCTGACACGGTGTCAGCCTGGGCCCCCCAGTACCTCGATCGACGCCACGCCGGCCGCGAGCTCGCCCTCCTGCTCGCGACCGAGGCCGCGCCCGGGACGGTGGTGGTGGGCCTCGCCCGTGGAGGCGTGCCGGTCGCGGCCGAGGTGGCCTCGGCGCTCGACCTCGCCCTCGAAGTCGTGGTCGTCCGCAAGGTGGGGCACCCGCTCCAGCCCGAGCTGGCCCTCGGAGCGGTGACCGCCGACGGTCAGGTCGCCCTTCCGCCAGGAGGAGCGCAGGCTGGGCGCCCGCTCCAGACGGCCGTCGCCAATGCCCTGTCGGAGGCCAGGGCGATCGATGCGCGCCTGCTGAGGGGGCGCTCCCGGGTCCCGCTGACGGGAGTGCCCTGCATCCTGGTCGACGACGGCCTGGCGACCGGCGCGAGCATGCGCGCCGCCGTGCAGTGGGCGCGGGCGTGCGGGGCCGCGCGGGTGGTCGTAGCCGTGCCGGTCGCTGCGCGGACCTCGGCCGAGGCACTGCGCGGCGAGGCGGACGCGGTCGTGTGCCCGCGCGAGACCGACGATCTCGGATGGGTCGGGGCCTGGTACGAGGACTTCGGGCAGGTGGACGAAAGCGAGGTCGCGGACGACCTGCGGGCGTCCGCGCGCCGGCCGGTCGAGCAATGAGGGCCGAGGCGGTGAGGATCCCGGTGGGCCGGGCGATGCTGGCCGGCGACCTCGTGCGCCCCCGGGACGGCGCCGCGACGGTGGTGTTCGCGCACGGATCGGGCAGCAGCCGCCTGAGCCCCCGCAATCGCCAGGTCGCGGGGGTGCTGCAGGCCGCCGGGCTGACCACCCTGCTCGCCGACCTCCTGACGGCGGACGAGGAGGCCGAGGACGCCGTGACGCGCGGACTGCGCTTCGATATCCCCCTCCTGACCGGCCGGCTGATCGAGGTCGTGGACTGGGCCCGCTCGAATGGACCTACACCTGCGGTCGGGCTGTTCGGAGCGAGCACGGGGGCGGCGGCGGCCCTGGCGGTGGCCGCGCTGCGCCCCGAGAGCGTCGGTGCGGTCGTATCGCGCGGCGGTCGCCCCGATCTCGTCGCGAACCTGCTCGGGGACGTCCGCGCGCCGACGCTGCTGGTGGTGGGAGGCGACGATCCGGCGGTGATCCGCTTCAACGAGGTGGCGCGCGACCTGCTCGGCTCCCCGCGCGAGCTGCGGATCGTCCCAGGGGCGACCCACCTGTTCGAGGAGCCCGGCGCGCTCGACATGGTCGCGACACTCGCCCGAGACTGGTTCCTCGCCCACCTCGGGCGCCGGACCACACCGACCACGGAGGCATGACGTGGACTTCCCGACCGCAATCGACCTCGCCGCCGAGCGCGCGCGGCAGACCCTCGAGGAGGCGCTCCCTCCCGCGCTGATGCCCCTCCCCCACATCTCCGTGACCGCCGAGGCATGGGAGGAGGAGCGGCACGTGAGGCTGAAGGGCGAGGCGATCTACACCGTGCACCGCGGCGGGGAGGCATGGTGGGCCGTGGTCGTGCGGGAGTCCAACACGGTGTCCCCGGGGTGCGTGCGGCTCATCCCGCTGACGGAGATCCGATGCGAGTCGTCCTCGGGCCGGCGGGGGGGCTGACAGACCCAGTGTCCTGATTCAGGAGTCGGCTGCCACTCGACGTCTGAATCGGGACACTAGACCTCGGGATCCTTGAGCTCCGCGAGCTCGTGCCCGTACACGTGGCGCATGCGTGATACGAGCTCCCGATCGCCCTCGCCGAGATCAGCGTCGGATTCCAGGAGGCGGACGATCGCCTTCAGACGGTCCAGGGTCTCGATCGGCTCGCGCCCGACGGCGAGAGCCCGCAGCTCGGCGGTCTGAAGCGCGGTCGGCGGTGGGTTCGTCATGGGGTGATCTCCTCGAGGATCTCGTCGGTCCGCTCCAGCACTCCCGCCTCCTCGAGGGCGCTCGCGCGCGCCGCGCTGGTGGCGAAGGCCTCGGCCTCCTCGCGGCTGGCGAACTCGATCTCGGCGATGACCCGGCTCGGGTCGCCGGGATCGCCGAGAACCCGCCGGGCGGTGGATCCACTCTCGCGCCGAGAGGGCTCGAAGCCCTTGAAGACGCTGAGGAAGCGCGCCATGTCACCGATCCGATACCGCGCCATGAGCACGATCATCTCGACCTCCGCTGTTGACCCCGAGATCGTCGCCCGCCCAGCCGTGTGCCGCATCGGCGCAACCTCGCAGCCGTCGCGCGGGAATCCCGCACGCGCACCGGAGCAGCCGGTCCTCAGCGAGAGGCCGCGTCGAGCGCCGCCTCCACGGTCAACAGCCTCGCCTCGAGCGCCACCCGGACGATGTCGGCGCGGGTGGCGATGCCGAGTTTCGAGAGGGCGTTCGCCCGGTGGGTCTCGACGGTCCGCGGCGACAGGTGCAGCAGCGCGGCGATCTCCTGATTCCCGTACCCCAGCGCCAGCAGCCGGAGCACTTCGCGCTCGCGCTCGGAGAGGTCGCCGAGCCGATCCTCCGGTGGGTGGACGAGCGCCGCCCCCAGCGACGGATGCAGGTAGCGCCGGCCTGCGGCCACGGAGCGGATCGCCTCGGCGAGGTCGGTGTCCGCGGCGCTCTTCAGGAGGTAGCCGTGCGCACCGGCCTCGAAGGCCCTCCGGATCGCGCTGCGGTCGTCGTACACGGAGAGCACCACCACCCGCACCTCGGGGTGCCGCCGCCGGATCTCCTGGGTGCCGACGATGCCGCCCACGCCCGGCATCTCGATATCCATCAGGACGACGTCGGGAGTGGTGCTCTCGCATACCTCGAGCGCCTCCTCGGCGGTTCCCGCCTCGCCCACGCACCGCATGTCCTCGAACCGATCGATCAGCAGATGGAGCCCATCGCGGAGGATCCGGTGGTCATCGACCAGCAGCACGCCAATCACGATCGTCTTCGCTTTCGATGGGTCTGCAACGCTCCACAGGGGATTCTCACGGCCACCGCGGCGGGCTCCATCGGCGATTGCGCGAGCGGGGATCGCGGGATTTCACGTGCCCACCGTGGGGGGAAAGCCGAACGGGGGCGACCCCGCGCGGCTCGGCATGCTCACCGACCCGGCGCCACGGCGGCGTCCGAGCCCGGGTAGTGGAGCGAGAGGCCGCCGTCCTCCCACCGGACGAGGTAGGGAGGCCCCCCATGGGGGCCATGCATCTCCACGATCTCCCCGACCCGGGGGCGGCCACCCTGACGATGGGCGGCGATGGTGAGCCGATCCCCCACGGCGGCCCGCCGATGGCGTGGCTGCCGCCCGAGAGCGACGGTGCCGCTCCGCGAGAGCACGCGTGCGACGTCGAGCGCCGAGACGATGCCGACGGGCTCGTCCGCGCCCTCCTCGATGACCAGCAGGTGAGTCGTGGCGTACTCGGCCATGAGGTGGGCGGCGGCAGCGAGGCGGTCGTCGGCCTGCACGACCGCCTGCGGCGAGGCGGCGATCCCCCCCGCGTCGGCCGCGCCCTCGTCCCACCGGCCCGCCGCGACCAGATCGAGGCTCGAGAGCACGCCCCAGCGCCGGTGGGCAGGCGCGCCGACACCGAGAACGGGCGCGAGCACCACGACGCTGTGGATCCGGTGCTCGGTCATCAGCTCGGCGACCTCGCCGAGGTGCACCTCCGGCGCGCAGGTCACGATCGGTGTCGTCATGACCTCCCGCACCCGTGTGCGGTGCAGCACTCCCTCCGGCCCTCGATGCGTCTTCGGCACGTGCCCTCCTCCCGTGTACGGCAGATCCTCGCGATGCCCGCGGGCCGTTTCATCGGTGGGCGGGGCGGGGGACGTGTGGATTCCCCGCAGACCGCACCGGGCAGGGCCGAGTGACAGGCGGCCGCGCGCGGTCTAGCGTCGCGGACATGCCGACCCTCGACGACGGGATCGAGGCGTGAGAGCGCCCGTCAGGAGCACGCGCGGCCTGCGGCCGACGGAGGTCCAGGTGACCCTGCGCCCTCTCGAGCGCCTGGGCGAGGTGATCGGACCCGAGGGCCTCGCCGGCGCGCAGGAGCTCCGGGTCTCTGCGCAGCTCCTGCGCGGGCGGGTCGTGTGGCATGTCAACTCCACCGCACGGGGCGGCGGGGTGGCGGAGATGATCGGCCCGCTGGTGGGGTACGCGCGCGACGGGGGCGCCGATCTGCGATGGCTCGTGATCGCGGCGACGCCCGAGTTCTTTGCGATCACCAAGCGCCTGCACAACCTCCTTCACGCCGACCCCGGCGACGGCGGGCTGCTCGGGGAGCGTGAGAGAGAGATCTATGAGGACGTGCTGCGGGAGAACGCCGAGGAGCTCGCCGCCGTGGTGCGCCCCGGCGACATCGTGGTGCTACACGACCCCCAGACCGCCGGCCTGCTTCCGGCCATGCGCAGGCGGGGGGCGATCGTGCTGTGGCGCTGCCACATCGGAAGCGAGCGGCAGGAGGACCCGTGCGTACTCGAAGGCTGGAGGTTCCTCGCGCCCTACCTGGAGTCGGCCCACGCCACGATCTTCTCGCGCCAGGCGCAGGTCCCGGCGGTCTGCAGCGCGGAGCGGGTGGCCATCATCCAGCCCTCGATCGATCCCCTCTCGCCCAAGAACCAGGAGCTCGCGCCCGCCGCCGCACGCGCGATCCTCGTTCAGAGCGGGCTGGTGGAGGGGCCGCCGAACGGCGACGCCCCCACCTTCCTCCGCGACGACGGGGCGCCGGGGCGGGTCGACCGTGGCGCCGACATCCTGCGCGTCGGCCGGGCACCCCTCTGGGAGACCCCGCTCGTGGTGCAGGTCTCACGCTGGGATCGTCTCAAAGACCCCGCTGGGGTCATGGAGGGCTTCGCCCGGCTCGACGAGGCCGCGGCCGCGGGGGCCCAGCTCATCCTGGCGGGCCCGGCGGTCACGGCGGTCGCCGACGACCCCGAGGGACCCCAGGTGCTCGGCGAGGTCACACGCACGTGGCGCGCCCTCCCCCACGACACCCGCCGACGGGTGCAGCTCGTCGCGCTCCCGATGGTGGATACCCAGGAGAACGCCGCCATCGTCAACGCTCTGCAACGCCACGCCTCAATCCTCGTCCAGAAGAGCCTCGAGGAGGGCTTCGGCCTGACGGTGACCGAGGGGATGTGGAAGGGGCGGCCGGTCGTCGCGAGCGCCGTCGGCGGCATCGGCGACCAGATACGGGACGGCCGCGACGGCCTGCTGCTGCCGGATCCACACGATCCGAGCGCCCTCGCAGCCGCTCTGGGCGGCCTTCTCGCAGACCCTGTCCGGCAGCGACTCCTGGGCGACTCGGGGCGCGAGCGCGTGCGCTCCCATTTCCTCGTCCTCCGCCACCTCTGCGACTACGCGCGCCTCATCGGGGAGCTGATCGCCGACGGGAGCGGCTCCTCGCCCCTCTCGCCGGCGCGAAGCGGAGCCACACCGATCCGAACGCGCTGAATCACCCCTCCCGACAGGTGTCAATTCCACGCCTCGGGACCTAACACGCCACGTGAACTGGCACCCATCGAGGTGCCTCCCGGGGTCCCGCGCACCACGGAGCCCATCCATGACTCCGCGCCCCTGTTCCTCAGACCCCCGCGTCGAAGCCGATCTCGGAGCGGTCCGCGTATTCGCTGGCTGATAACACCTGCGGTTTCTCCGCAAACCCGCCCCATTCCTGCTCCGGCGCCCACATCGTCCGCTCCCGCCCGGTGGCGAGCGCATCGACCGGTGCAGTGGCCGCCCACCACCTCGCCGCCAACCTCGTTACGTCACGAAGTCCTCCGCTGCGATGCTCGATCGCCCCCGACACGTCTTACCGCACCCACGGGGGCCGGTTCGCGACCTCGCGCGTGACACCGGTTGCGCACGCTCATGACGTCGGGGCACGCGATCCTCGACATCCGCGTGGTGCCCGGATCATGCGAGCCCAGACCGCACATCCGGCGCCTCGGGCGATCACGCACTATCCGACAGGACGGGCCGCTCAGCATCCATCCGTTCAACGCATGTCCGTCCATCATGGCGGATCGCGACATCACCTCGGAGGATCGACCTCGCAACAGCCACGACGGTCTCTCTCCACGCCCCCTCGGGCAGGCACCCGCTATGGCATAGCGGCCGACTGCACGCCACTGCGCTGCTGTGCCTGTCGCGATCGCCCCGGCACGACGTCTGCGCGTTTCGGTGTTGCGTTCCCGCATGGCATCGAGGCCGTGACGTTGCCACCGCAACACCTGGTGCGGTTGGTGGGACACCCCGGATGCCGAGCCGCACGGCCGCGGTCGGCAGGCATGATCATGCGAGGTCACGACCATGAGTTGCGCGAGTCCGCTGCGATGTGATTGCGATCAACGCCGCAACGCCGCTTCGCATGCCACGAACGTACGAACGAGCGCACACGCTGAGGCAAGCGACACAGGCGGGCCGCGTGGCGCGGAGCGCCCGCCGAGTCGCGTGACGTCGATATCTAACGAGCGAGATCGCCTACTTCATGGGCATCCTCAGCATGCCTCAACCCTCATGCGCGACTCGAGATACACGCGTCCTATCAGGGCTCCTCCCGGTCCTGTCGGGACTCCTGATGCACCCGGGTGGCGGATACACGTCCTCGTCGTGCGGATCTGTGCCGTCATACGCTCCGGGCCGCGCTGAGCCGCCGGGGGCCTATCGACGGGCACTGCGCGGGGACCATGTCGAGTTTCGTCACACAGCCAGGAGTGACTCGGAGGGACCCATGCCGACACGCCGTTCGCCACGGTTCGCCCCGGGGGCCCAGAGGCGGCGTTTGACATATGCGCGCCAGGACATGACGGCCTGGCCCCGACGTCATTGCGAATCCACTGACGGGCGGCCCTCGACGTCCGTGATCCGTGGCCTTCGGGTACCGCATCGCGCGGCTCCAACGCGCCAACACGATGGCGCGGGATTCGGCGACGGGCGAGGATGGATGCGTTCTGCGCAGGGTGTTGCCGGATCGGCGCGAACAGGGTGCGCCACACGAGAGTGCGGGTGCGCCGACGACGTGGACCACCCTCGTGATCGCTCAACCCGAGGACGTATCGCCGTCTCTCACCAGACGCTCGGCGGCGAGTGAGCCGAGGTGGTGATCGGCGGCGATGAGCGCCTCAGCGAACAGCACACGGTCGACGCGTCCTTGATATACGGGCACTCCGACCTCGCTGGCGGCGTGCTCCACCACGTGGGGCTCGACCTCGAGGAGGCTGGCGATCTCGGCGGGCGTCAGATGAACGGACATGTGGGCTCTCTTCGGATGGGGGACCGCCGGAGCCGGGGAGACGGTCCCCCGCGCGGCGCCTGGACAGGCCCAGAGTCTCCCGCAGGGGCGACGCACGTGCGAGGGCGGACGCCCGCGGAGGGTCTGCGGGTTCTCCCCGAGCCGGAGAGGCCGTCTCGACGCCCCGTGACGCGTCGGCGATGATGGGAGGGTGAGCGCTGACGCGACGAGCCTCCTGAGATGCGCCGAATGCGGGGAGAGGATCGTCCCCAGGCGGGCGCCGGGGACCTTCACCCACAAGAGCCGGATCGTGGCGGCGTGCGACCTCGACTCCGACCACGCGGCCACGCCGTCCGACGGGAAGCGGAAGGACGAGAACCACCCCTCCCCGACCCCCCACTCTCCGCAGAGGGGCTGAGAGCCCGTTCTCAGAATGACCGCCGCGGTTCATTCTGAGACGGTCTCTACGGCGAGGGCTCACGCGGTAGGAGCACCCCGGCCGGGCCGGCGTCGGGGCGACCGGGCAGCCCGCGCACCGCAGCGGCGAGCGCGTAGGCCCCCGGCAGCGCGAGCCGGATCGCTGCGAGGAGGGCCAACGCGACGATGCCGTCCAGCCACCAGTGGTTGGCGGTGACCACCACGACCAGGAAGGTGAGCACCGCATGGGCCAGGGCCCACCAGCGCACGGGGTGGGAGCTCACGACCACCGCGGCCCACCCGATCAGGACCGCCCAGGCCACGTGGATCGACGGCATCGCCGACAGCTGACCGGGGCCCGCCGATCCGAGCGGACCGTAGACCGACTGCCCGAAGGCGTTGCCGGTGTTGACCAGCCCGAGTTGGCCGAACATCCGCGGCGGGGCGACCGGGATCAGCTGGATCGCAACGCAGGCGGCCGTGAGGAGTGCCAGCGAGGTCCGCCAGACCGGGTACTGATCGCGGTGGCGCAGGAAGAGCCATACGAGGAACACGATCAGCGTCGGGACGTGCATCCAGGCGTAGTAGAGGTTCGACGCCCGGATGACCCAGTCGTGGCCGATGACGAGCCCCTGGACGTTGACCTCGGCGGGCAGGCCGAGGGCGCCCTCGATCCGAGAGATCGAGATCGCCCGGGCCCGCGCCCCGTTCGACCTGCATCAACGAGAGCCGGCCCGACAGGATCCAGACGGCGTAGAGGCCCAGCACGAGGGCCGCCTCGCGCACGAACGCGACGGCCGTCCGTCCACGGCGGCCGGTGGGGCGCCACAGCACCCCGATCACCAGCAGCAGCACCGCCGCGACGAGCGCGTCCTTCCACGGAAGCCAGCCCACGACCCGCTCTGCCCTCCCGTTCGATCAGGAACCGGGGGCGAACGCTACCGTCCGAGCGTGCCGACGTGCCCGGATCACTCGCCCGCAACCGGGGAGCCGGGCGGCCGGGGGGATGCGTCGTTCTCCAGGCCCTTCGGGGTCGCGCGCACTCGGCTCGGGCTCGGGCGCCGAGCGCGGCGCGACCGGGATCGTGGGGCTACTGAACCAGCTCGAAGATCTTGAACATCGGCAGGTACATCGAGATCACGACCACGCCCACGATGCAGCCGACGCCGATCATCATGATCGGTTCGATGATCGAGGTGAGCGACTTCAGCATCGTCGCGACCTCGTCGTCGTAGAAGTCGGCCAGCTTGTGGAGCATGGTGTCGACGGCGCCGGTCTCCTCACCCACCGAGAGCATCTGCGTGACCATCACGGGGAAGACGCCGGTGCGCGCGAGCGGGGTCGCCAGGGGCTGGCCCTCGCGGACGCGCTCGGCCACCTCGCCCATCGGGTCGGAGATCACCCTGTTGCCGGCGGTCTTGGCGGTGATGTCGATGGCCTGGAGGATGGGCACCCCCGACGCGGTCAGGGTGCCGAGCGTCCTCGCGAAGCGGGCCACCGCGATCTTGCGCACGATGTCGCCGACGCGCATGGGCAGGCGCAACTTGATGGAGTCCCAGATATAGGCGCCGCGCTGGGTCGCCTTCCACTTGCGGAAGATCACGACCAGGATCACCGGGACGACGATCATCAGGTACCAGTAGGACCTCATCGCGTCCGAGAACGTGATCATGAGCTGGGTCAGCGCGGGCAGGTCGCCGCCGAGGTCTTTGAAGATGTTCGCGAACACCGGGATGATGAACAGGATCATCCCGATCAGCACCAGGACGGCGAACACGCCGATCAGAACCGGGTAGACCATGGCCGAGCGGACCGTCCGCTTCAGGTTGTCGTCCTTCTCGAGCTGGATCGCGACCCGCTCGAGGACCTCCTCGAGGTTTCCGCCCGTCTCTCCCGCGCGGACCATCGCGACGAAGAGGTCGTTGAAGACCTTCGGGTGCTTGGCCATCGCCTGCGAGAGCGCGAGGCCGGCCTCGACGTCGTTGCGCACCTCGATTATCGCCCGCTTGAGCTTGGGCGCCTCGGTCTGCTCCTCCAGCACGTAGAGGGCGCGCAGCAGCGACAGGCCGCTCGCGATCATCGTGGCGAGCTGGCGGGCCAGCACCGTCACGTGCCGGGCCTTCAGGCCGCGGTAGCGATCGAGCAGCTCCTCCACGGTGGGGGCAGCCGACTTCTTGTCGACGTCGGTGACGGTGAGCCCGCGCAGGCGTAGCTGGGCTGCGACGGAGGCCTTCGAATCGCCCTCGATCTCGCCGACCTGGGAATCCCCGGCCCGGTCGAGGGCCTTGTAGACGAAGGTGGTGCTGCTCATGCGGCCTTCACCATCCCGAGCAGGCGCTTCAGCTCGTCGGCGTGACCGGCGCGCTCGATGGCCATGTCGAGGGTGATGGCGCCCTGGCGCACGAGGGTCGCGAGGGTGGCGTCCATGGTCTGCATGCCGTGGGCGGAGCCGGTCTGCATGACCGAGTAGATCTGGTGCGTCTTGCCCTCGCGGATCAGGTTGCGCACCGCGGGCGTGGGCATCAGGACCTCGCAGGCGGCCACCCGGCTGCCCGAGACCGTCGGGACCAGCTGCTGGCAGCACACGCCCTGAAGGCCGTTGGCGAGCATGATGCGCACCTGCTCCTGCTGGTGGGGCGGGAAGACGTCGATGATGCGGTCGATCGTCTGCGGCGCGTCCGAGGTGTGGAGCGTGGCGAAGACCAGGTGGCCGGTCTCGGCCGCGGTCAGGGCGATCTGCATCGTCTCGAGGTCGCGCATCTCGCCGACGAGGATGACGTCGGGGTCCTGGCGGAGGACGCTGCGCAGCGCGTTGGCGAACGAGAGGGTGTCGGCGCCGACCTCGCGCTGGTTGATCATCGAGCGCTTGTGCCGGTGCAGGAACTCGATCGGATCCTCGACGGTCATGATGTGACAGGAGCGGCGCTCGTTGATCTCGTTGATGAGCGAGGCGAGGGTGGTCGACTTGCCCGAGCCGGTCGGGCCGGTCACCAGCACCAGGCCGCGGGGCTTGTTGGTCCACTCGCGCAGCGCCGACGGGAGGCTCAGCTCCTCGAGCGTCTTCAGCCCGCTCGGGACCACGCGGAAGGCCGCGCCCAGGGACGCGCGCTGGTAGTAGGCGTTGACGCGGAAGCGGACCTTGCCGGGCACCGCGTAAGAGAGGTCTAGCTCGAGGTCGGTCTCCAGCCGCTGGCGCTGGTCCTGGTTGAGCAGGCCGTACACCAGCTCGCGCGTGTCCTGAGAGGTGAGGGGCGCATCGCCCAGACGCACCAGCTCGCCGTTCAGGCGCATGACCGGCGGCGCGCCCACCGAGAGATGGAGGTCGCTCGCACCACTGGCGATCACGTTGGTGATGAGCTCGGCGAAGTTGACCATGAACACCTTCCGTGGTGGCTCGTTGGAGGGCAGCGGGCAGTCCGCTCCCGAGTCGTATCGGCCGGACCCCACCCGCCCTCAAGGGTTCGGGGCATCTCATCCGACGGCGCGGGCGATCTCCTCGATGCTCGTGTGGCCGGCGAGGATCTTCAGCAGCCCGTCCTCGCGCAGCGTGCGCATGCCCTCACGGCGCGCCTGGCGGGCGATCTCCTCACCCGAGGCCCCGGCCACGGTGAGGCGCTCCATCGTCTCGCTCATCACGAGCATCTCGTAGACGCCCACGCGGCCGCGATAGCCGGTCTCCTGGCATCGCGGACATCCGACGGGCCGGAACACCGGCACCGGATCGGACAGGCCGAGAGGCAGCGCGGTGATGTCCATCATCTCCATGAGGGTCGCCTGCGAGATCAGGGCCTGCTGCTTGCAGTGACTGCAGAGCCGGCGCGCGAGCCGCTGCGCAAGGATGCCGGCGACGGCGCTCGCCGACAGGAAGGGCTCGACCCCCATCTCGCTGAGGCGCGTGAGGGCGCCGGCGGCGTCGTTGGTGTGGATCGTCGCCAGCACCATATGGCCGGTGAGCGCCGATTCCACGGCGATCTGCGCCGTCTCGCGGTCTCGGATCTCTCCGATCATGACGATGTCGGGGTCGCACCGCAGAATCGAGCGCAGGCCGGCGGCGAACGTCAGCCCCGCCTTCGGGTTGACCTGCACCTGGTTGATCCCCGCCAGGCGATACTCGACCGGATCCTCCACCGTGATGATGTTCTTGTCGGTGGAGTTGAGCTGATTGAGCGCCCCGTACAGGCTGGTGGACTTGCCCGAACCGGTCGGCCCGGTCACCAGCACCGCGCCGTACGGGCGCCGATAGCACTCCTCGAACTTGGCCAGCACGTCCTTGGTGAAGCCGAGGTCGGCGAGCTTCATCATCACGTTGCTCTTGTCGAGGAGCCGCATGACGATCTTCTCGCCGTACACCGTCGGCAGGGTCGCCACGCGCAGGTCGATCGGGCGGCCGCCCACCCCGAGGCTCACCCGCCCGTCCTGCGGCACGCGACGCTCCGAGATGTCGAGGTCGGCCATGATCTTCACGCGGCTTGCGACCCCCACCGCCATCCGGAAGGGCACCGCGGTGACCGTGCGCAGCACCCCGTCCACCCGGTAGCGCACCACCATCTCCTTCGCCTGGGGCTCGAAGTGGATGTCCGAGGCCCGCTCGTCCACCGCCCGCGCGATGAGCGAGTTGATCAGTCGCACGATCGGCGCGTCATCCGAGGCGTCGGAGATGTCGGCCGGATCGATCGGCAGATCGTCTCCCCCGCTCTCCAGCACCAGGTCGGCGACCACGGCGTCGAGCCGCGACGACTGGCCGAGAAGCGTCTGGATCTCCTCGACGCTCGCGAGCGCCGGCCGGATCTCGTGCTGGGTGAGGATGCGCAGGTCGTCGATGGCGAAGACGTTCGAGGGGTCGGCCATGGCCACGAGCAGGCGCCCGTCGGCCTCCAGCCGCACCGGCACCGCCTGGTAGCGGCGCGCGCTCTTCTCGTCGATGAGCCGGCCCACCGAGGGGTCGACGCCGTCGGCGAGCGTGAAGAGGGACACACCCATGCGCTGGGCCATCGCCCGGGCCAGCTGATCGGGTGTGATCCTCCCCTCGGCGATCAGGAGATCGCCGAGCTTCTGACCGTCCGACCATTTCTGGCGATCGACCGCGGCCGCCAGCTCCTCGGCCGAGATCGCGCCCATCCGCACGAGCACCTGGCCGAGCGGCTCACCGCGCGGGATCCGCGAGGCCCCGGGGCGGAGAGCGGGGACGCCGGCCGCGGGCGCTCGCGGCGGGGCAGGCGGACCGGACGGGAGCGCCGGTCGCGTCGCGGGGGGCGTGGGCCCGGCGGGGCGCACAGCCGGGGCATCCAGTGCCCGGGAGAGCGTCGGGGGCCCCGATGTCACGGGAGCACTTGCTGTGACCCGCGGCTGCGGAGCCGGGGGTCTGGCAAAGAGAGGCACAGGGCACGTCCTCGGAGGCGAAATCGTCTCCACATGGATCGGCCGCACCGACGAATCGCTTGATGGGTCCCGGCGTCCGCCGCCGGCGGGGGCTACTCCGGGGGAGCGGCGAGGGCGGTGCGCATCGCCTCGAGGGGGGCCGGCCGGCCGGTCCACTGCTCGAAGGCGGCGGCGCCCTGGTGGAGGAGCATGCCGAGGCCGTCGACCGTCCGGGCGCCGCGGGCGGCCACCGCACCGAGCCAGGGAGTGCCCCCGGGTCGGTAGACGATGTCGGCCACCACCTGGTCACGACCGAGCCCGGCGAGCGGCAGCTCGGACGGGGCGAGGTCGCCGTGCAGCCCCAGGCTGGTGGTGTTGACGACCAGCGCCGACTGGGCCGCGACGGTCTCGAGGGCTTGGCTCACGAAGGGAACCGGGTCTCCGAGCTCGGCCGCCTTCGCGGGGGTGCGGTTGGCCACGCGCACCCTCGCGCCGCGAGAGCGCAACGCGAAGACCACCGCCCGCGCCGCGCCTCCCGCGCCGATCACCAGCGCGTCGCGCTCGAAGAGGTCGAGGGGCGCCTGCTCGTCGAGGGCGCGCAGGAAACCGGCGGCGTCGGTGTTGTCCGCGCGGAAGCCGCCGGCCCCGTCGGGGACGAGGGTGTTGGCCGCGCCGATCGCCGCAGCCGCTTCAGAGACGGCTGAGCAGCATCCGAGCACGTCCTGCTTGTGGGGAATCGTGACATTCAGCCCGGCGCACCCGGCAGCTGCAAGACCCCGGACGGCCTCGGCGACCCGATCCGGATGGACCGGGAAGGCGAGATAGGCCCAGTTCAAGCCGAGCTCCGCGAAGGCGGCGTTGTGCATGGCGGGAGACAGCGAGTGCTCGACCGGCCAGCCGATGATCCCCGCGAGGCGCGTCCGCCCGTCGATGCTCACCCGCCGTTCGTCCGCGAACGTTGGACGTCGAGCTCGAACTGCTCCGGGGTGGTGGAGAAGTAGTGGCGGCCGGTGCCGTCGTTGCGGGCCACGTAGAAGAGGTAGGGCGCACCCGCCGGCCGGGCGGCGGCCCGGATGCTGTCGGCACCCGGGCTCGCGATCGGTCCGGGAGGGAGCCCGGCGAACCGGCGGGTGTTGTAGGGCGAGTCGACCTGCAGATCGCTCACCGTGAGCTCGGTCTTCCACTCCCCGATGGCGTACTGCACGGTCGCGTCGATGCCGAGGATCATCCCCGCCTTCAGGCGGTTGTAGATCACGGCCGCCACGACCGGCCGCTCCCGCGGAACGGCCACCTCGCGCTCGACCATCGCCGCGATGGTGAGCACGTCGAAGCGGGTCAGGTTGCGCGACCGCGCGTATGCGTACGAGATGTCGGAGGTGTTGTTGCGGTAGGCGGCGAGCTGCCTGTCGACCAGCTCCTCGGCGGTGGTGGCGGTGGTGATGTCGTAGGTCGCCGGAAAGAGGAAGCCCTCGAGCGAGGTGGGCCGCTTCGCGCCGGCCAGCGAGCGCCCGCGGGCTCCCGGGGCCGTCAGCTCCAGGTAGCGCGCCCCGGGGATGCCGGTCTCGGCGTCGAGGAGGGCCGCCACGTCCTCGCGGCGCAGCCCCTCTCGGATCAGCAGCCTCTGAACCGGCAGCGCGCCGGTCTGCGCGGCCGGCGGCGCGCTGTCGGTGAAGGCGTCGCGGGTCAGGGCCACGGCGGCCGCGCCCACCATTACGACGATCAACAGCAGCCACAGCAGGGTGCGGCCGCTTCCGGCCCTCGAGCGGCGGCCGTGACGACGGTAGTCGCGCCGGCTCATCGCTGCGCCGCCAGGTAGGCCTCCAGCAGCACGCAGGCCGCCAGGCTGTCGATCTCGGCGCGCGAGCCGCCCTCCCGCCCCCGCCGGGTGGCCTCCACCGTGGTGAGGCGCTCATCCCAGAGATCGACCGGGACATCGACCCGGGCACGCAGGCGCCCGGCGAAGCCCGCCGCGGCACGCGCCTGCGAGCCGCGCTCCCCGGAGAGCGAACGCGGCTCGCCCACCACGATCCGATCGGGGGCCTGATCGGCGATCAGGGCGTCGAGCTCGCGCCGCCCGGCCGGAGCGTCAACGCGGACGATCGTCGCCAGGGGGCGGGCGATCGTGCCGGTCGAGTCGCTCACCGCGACACCCGTCCGAGCCGACCCGTGGTCGAGGGCGAGAACCTTCACGCCTCCGGCGGCGCCGACAGGATCGCGCGGGCGACCTCGAGGGCCTCGGCGAGCCGCGAGGGGTCCTTGCCGCCGGCGCGCGCCATCGCCTCCTTGCCTCCCCCGCCTCCCCCCACGATCGGGGCGACCTCGCGGATGATCTCGCCCGCCGACAGGCCGGCCGCCACCGCCCCCGCGGTCAGGTTCGCCGTCAGCAGAGCCTTGCCGTCGGCGACCGCCCCCAGCACGACCGCGGCCCCGTCGCCGAGCGACTGCTTGACCCGGTCGGAGATCGATAGGAGCTCGTCCATGTCCCCGGCATCGACCTGGGCGGCGAGGGCCGTGACCGCGCCCACCGTGATCGCGCCCCTGGTGAGGTCGCCGATGTCGGTGCGCGCGGTCTTGGTCCTCTTCAGCTCGGCTTGCAGCTCGCGGATCCGCTCGTCGCGCGCCGCGACGTCCTCGAGCAGCGCCCGCTCGCGTCGAACGCAGCCACTCGACGGCGGCCACTCCGGTGAGCGCCTCGATCCGGCGGGCGCCCGCCCCGGTGGAGGCCTCGGAGACGATCACGAAGGGGCCGATTTCGCCGGTGCTCGCAACGTGGGTCCCTCCGCAGAGCTCCTGGGAGAAGTCGCCGGTCCGGACGACGCGGACCCGTTCGCCGTATTTCTCCTCGAAGAGCCCCAGCGCGCCACCGTCGGTCGCCTCCTGGCGATCCATGATCTCCCACCCGACCGGCTGGTCCTCGGCCACCCGGGCGTTGACCATCTCCTCGATGGTCGAGAGCACATCGGGCTCGACCCGGCCGCGATGGGTGAAGTCGAAGCGCAGCTTGTCCGGCCCGACGTAGGAGCCCGCCTGGCGGACGCCGTCGCCGAGAGTGCCCCGCAGCGCCCAGTTGAGCACGTGGGTGGCCGTGTGGTTGGCCTGGATCAGGCGGCGACGCGGCCGATCGACCGTCGCGACAACCTCCGACCCGACCGCGATTGAGCCGTTCACGAGCCGCGCGCGCAGCACCTGGTCGGAACCGAGCCGAAAGGCGTCGCTGACCTCGGCACGCCCCTCGGGACCAGAGATCTCGCCGGTGTCCGAGACCTGGCCACCGCCCTCCGGGTAGAAGGGGGAGCGCTCCAGCTTCACCAGGGCGGTCCCATCCGGGAGATCCTCCCAGGCGATGAGGCGCGTGTCGGCGCGGGTGGCGTCCCACCCGACGAAATCGCTGGCCACGCTCTCGCGCGCAAGCGCCGCTGCGCGCTCTCCCACCCCCGAGGTGTCGTCCGCGGGGCCCCCGCCGGCGCGCGAGCGCACACGTTGCTCGTGCATCAGCGCCTCGAAGCCGTCGGCATCCACCGCGAGCCCAGCCTCCTGGGCCGCCTCGAGCGTGAGATCGAGCGGGAAGCCGAAGGTGTCGTGAAGGCGAAAGGCATCCTCGCCGGTCACCGTGCCCGCCGCCTGCGATCGGTCGATCACCTCCGCCAGGAGACGCCGCCCCTGGGTCAGAGTGCGGGCGAACTGCTCGGCCTCGTCGCCGATGGCATCGCGGACCTCGCCCGCACGCGCCCGCAACTCCGGGTACGCATCGCCCCAGCCGTCCACGACGGGCTCCGCGAGCGACGCGACGGCCGCGGGCGCGAGCCCGAGATGGCGCGCCTCACTCACGGCCCGCCGGATGATCCTGCGCAGGACGTAGTCGCGACCCTCGTTGCCCGGCCGCACGCCGTCCGATGCCAGGAAGGTCATCGCGCGCCCGTGGTCGGCCAGCACGCGGAAGGCGCGATCATCGCGTGCGTCCACCCCGTAGCGGCGCCCCGACCGGTCCTCAGCCCAGGTGACCAGCGGACGAAAGCCGTCGGTCTCGAAGACCGAGGGGACGTCCTGGAGGATGGCGGCCATCCGCTCGAGCCCGGCGCCGGTATCGATGTTCTTCGCCGGCAGCGGCGCCAGCGTGCCGTCTGCCGCCCGGTCGTACTGCATGAACACCAGGTTCCAGTACTCGAGGTACCGGTCGCCGCCGACAACGGGGCCTCCGGCGGGGCCGAACGAATCGCCGCGATCGAGGTAGAGCTCGGTGTTCGGCCCACAGGGCCCGGTGGGCCCGGCCTTCCAGAAGTTGTCCGCCTCTCCCAGACGCTGGATGCGCTCGCGCGGAACGCCGAGCTCGACCCACCGCTCGAGCGCCTCGTCGTCGCCCGGAACCCCCTCCATGCCCTCGAAGACCGTGATCCAGATCTTCTCGGGGTCGAGCCCGAACACCTCGGTGGAGACCTCCCATCCGAAGCGGATCGCGTCGTCCTTGAAGTAATCGCCGATCGAGAAGTTGCCGAGCATCTCGAAGAAGGTGAGATGCCGGGCGGTGTGGCCGACCTGGTCGATGTCGTTGGTGCGAAAGCACTTCTGCGAGCTCGTCATGCGCGGCGCGGGCGGCGTGTCGGCGCCCATGAAGTACGACTTCAGCGGCTGCATGCCCGCGATGGTCAGCAGCACCGAGGGATCGTCCTCGAAGGGGATCAGCGACGCCGAGGGGATGGCCAGATGGCCCTGACGCTCGAAGTACGCCAGGAAGGCCGCGCGGATCTCGTTGGTGGTCATCCGGCCGAGTCTAGACGAGCATCCCGAGGGGACGTGTCAGCCGTCGCTCCGGAAGGAGTTGCGGATGTCGCGGTCGAGATCCTCCTCCGCCTGGGCCGCGGCGCGCTTGCCAGCGCCGAGGGCCTCCCTGAGTTGCCCGGGAATACGCTCGCGCTCGCGCCGGATGGTGTCGGCCCAGAGCTTCGGATCGAGCGCCCCGATCGAGTGGAGCCAGCCCACGGCGCCCGCGACAAGGCCGAGCTTGATCAGCTTGCCCATCAGTAGGGGCTGTCGTGGCGGGCGTCGCCCCCCGAAGGCGGGGGCGTCGGCGGCGGCTGGACGGGTGGCGGCGGAGTGGACGGCGGCGGGCCGGACGGCGGCGGGGTCGGCGGCGGTGGGGTCGGCGGCGGTGGCTCCGAGGCCGCCTCGAGCGGGGTGGCGGGCGGGGCGGGAGGCGGGGGCAGCGGGGCCATCGGCAGCACGGCGTCCGCGGCGCGGCGAGCGCGGAGGGTGGCAACCGCCTCGCGGGCGCCGGCGGCCATGCCGGTCAGCTTGCGCACCGGCTTGGTGACGGCGCTCGAGACGGTCTGCACCGTGCGCTCGGCACCCTTGGTCGCGCCGACCGCGGTCTTCATCATCTCGTCCACCCGCAGCAGCTCCAGGTTGACGCCGTCCACCGTCGTCTGGGCCTTGTTGAGGATCGGCACGACCTCGTCGGTGACGCGCGTCACCGACACGCCGAGACGGGCGAAGACGCCCGCCATGCGCAGGAACAGGTATGCCAGCCCGACCCCGGTGAGCACCAGGAAGATCGACAGGGCGAGCTTCAGAACATCCGACCAATCCACTACTCGGGCCTCCCGTGCGGGGCTTCTCGTGTCTGCGACCCGGCGATGGTACCGGCCCCGACCAGGCGGCCGTCGCGATAGAGGGCCGCTGTCTGCCCGGGCGCCGCGCCGTCGGCGCTCTCGGCGAGATCGATTCGCGCCCGTCCGCCCGATGCGCGCACGGTGCCGGCCAGCGGGCGCCCCCGGTAGCGCAGGCGCACCTCCAGCGGACCGTCGCCCAGTTCCCCGTGTACCCGCGCGGGCTCGAGCGCCACCTCCCGCACCGACAACCCCTCGCGCGGGCCGACGACCACGGCGTTGCGCTCGGCGTCGGTCGCGAGCACGTAGAGCGGCTCCGCCCCCGCTACGCCGATTCCCCGACGCTGGCCGATCGTGAAGCGCCAGTACCCTCCGTGGGTTCCCAGGCGCCGGCCGGCCGCGTCCTCGATCGGACCCGGCCGCGGCACCAGCCCGCCGGTTCGCTCGAGGAAGGGGGCATAGCCGCCCTCGCCGACGAAGCAGACCTCCTGGCTCTCCACCGCGTCCGCAGCCGGAAGCCCGGCCGCCGCCGCCATCGCGCGCACCTGGTCCTTCGCCAACCCGCCGAGGGGGAACATCAACCGCTCGCGCGTGGCGTGGTCGAGCATCGCCAGCATGTAACTCTGATCCTTGCCCGCATCGCGCGCACGCGAAACGAGTGCCCGGCCCGAGCTGTCGCGCTCGATCCGGGCGTAGTGGCCGGTGGCCATCATCCGTGCTCCGACGAGCGCCGCCGCGTCTGCCAGGACGCTGAAGCGCACGCGGCCGTTGCAGGTGACGCAGGGGTTCGGGGTGCGCCCCTCCCGGTAGCCGGCGATGAAGTCGTCCACCACCCCCGCGCGGAAGCGCTCGGCCACGTCGAGAGTGAGGTGCGGGATGCCGAGCGCGTGGGCGCCCGCGCGGGCCAGCCGGACCGTCTCGGGCGAGCAGCACGAGCGCTCCGCGGCCGCCGCCGAGGGGTCGTGCCACAGGCGCATGGTGACGCCCACCACGTCGTAGCCGGCATCGCGCAGGAGCATCGCGGCGACGGCGCTGTCCACCCCTCCGCTCATGGCGACGGCGACCCTGCCGGCCTGTCGGGGGACGCCCACGTCGCCGAGCCGCTGCGAGTGCCACGACTCGAGGGCGCGGGCCACCGCGTCCTCCACGATCTCCACCCCATGACGGCGCGCGGGCCCGAGGCCGCCGAGATCGGCGTCGAGGAGATCGCGCGAGAGCCGCATGGACGCGGCGAGCGAGGCGCCCCTCAGGCGCGCGCAGGCGGCGCTGGCGGCCGCCGTCGCGGCACCACAACCGAAGGCCTCGAAGCGCGCCTCGCGCACCCGGCCGCCCGCGATCCGCAGAAGGATCCGCACCAGGTCGCCGCAGGACGTGCTCCCCGACTCGCCCACCGCATCGGGCTCATCCATCGCCCCGGCGCCCACTGGGGACGCCAGATGGCGCATCGCCTCTGGTGGATAGGGAGGCACCCGCCGAGGCTACCACGGTGCTTTTCAGGGTCGCCGCTCCACCACCCTCCGGCCGGCGGCCACCGCCTGCCGCAGGGTCAGGCGCTGCCCATCGACCGGCGTCCGCACGCCCGTAGGCCCGGGCTCACCCGCAGCGAGGAGCCCTCCGGGGGATGCGCCGCAGGCCGATGTCGCTGACGAACGGAACGGCCCGCGCCGCGCACGCGGTGGCGATCGCACGGCGAGCGGCCGCATCGCCGGCGCGTCGCGTGTAGTCGGTTGACGTGACCAGCCGCACGCGGCGGGCGATCCTCCTCAGCGCCGCGGTGTTCGCGGCCCGGACGCCGGGGGGCACCCGCAGGTAGCGACGGCGATCGAAGTCGTACGACGTGGAGACGTCCTCGCGGTTCCAGGCATCGAGATGGGCGAGCATCGGACCGATCACGTCCTCGCCGTTCTGGGCCATCAGGAGCCCCCCGCGCCGATGCGCCAGCGCGCCGAGCGTCCGGACGAGGCTCCGCATGCCACGGGAGAAGCGGGCGGGCCGACCCTCGATCATGTCGACGTTGTCCAGGAAGAGGCCGTCGAAGCCGCGCGCGAGGATCCGGGGGGCCACCCGCCGTGCGATCAGAGCGCGGTACCCCGGCCGCGCGACGTCGGCGAAGTGCTCGCCGGGCCAGTCGTCCCAGCGCTCCATTCGGTAGCGCTTAGCCGCGGCGTACCACGGACGATAACGCTCGATCGTTCCCACGCTGAGGTAGCCGAGCACGATCGCGCCCGACGACCGCAGCGCCCTCACCGCGGCCGGCGGTGCGCTCGCCCCGTCGAGGACCACGAGGTCGTAGTCCGAGTAGCGCCGAGCCGGATCCCCGGAAAGGGCGCCGTCGCCGAGCGCGAGCGCGAACGTCTCGACCGCGGCGAGCCGCTCGAGCGACGTCGCGCCGGCGGACGGAGCCGGAGCGCGTGCCGGCATGCCCCACGCGGCCGAGGCCGAGGCGAGCACGACCAGGACCGCGAGTGCCCCGCGCAACCGTCGCATCGGGCGAGGCTACCGCCGCCCTGCGATCGCTCAGCCGGTGCCGGTTCCCCCGAACGAGGCGGGAAGGCCCGTGAGGGCCTCCTTGGGGTCGTTGCAGACCGGCGTTCCGGGAGAGATCGCCGGAGCGCTCTCGAGCCCCTCGAAGGCCATCGTGCCCGCACTGGTGCGGACCTCGCTGACGGCGAACGTCTTCGCATCGACGACGTAGGTCAGCTTCTGTCCGACGGCGGTCACGTCGAGCAGGATCGAATCCCCCTTGGAGCGGGGCTTCCCCACGCGGGCTCCCGTGAAGGAGACCGATGGCTGGGGCGTCGAGCCGAAGGTGGTCGCGCTGCTCGGAAGCGTCGCCCAGCAGCTCGCAGCGCCCGAGCGGATGCTCGCGCTCGTGCGCGTGGCGGCCACCTCGAACGAGGCGCCGTCCACCGTGAAGGTTCCGGCCATCCCGGAGGTGCGCCCCTTGTCCACGGCGACGGCGACGTTCATCTCCATGGTGCCGACGCCGGCAACCGGAAACGAGCCGCTCATCTTGATCCCCGCGAGGCCGGCGAACTTCGCGTTGACCTTCTTCGCGAGGGCGATGCCCTTCGCGTCGCCGGTCGCGCCGGTGCCCGAGGACGTCGCCGAGGCCTTGCCCGCATCGGGGTTCGCGGCGGCCGTGTCCTTGGCGTCGGAGATCGACTGGCGCAGGATGTCGGCGTCGACGAAGCCGGTCCACAGGTTGATCAGCGTGCGGTCCCGCCCGATGACGGCGACCGACGGGGTTCCGGTCACCCCGAGGAGATCGGCCAGATCGCCGGGCTTGCCCGGACCCACCTTGTAGTTGAAGAACGAGACGCCCTTGCGCGTGGCGCGGTCCGATCGGATCTCCTTGATCGCCGCCGCGACGCGGTCGTCGTCGGCCGCGCCCTTCACGACGAAGCTGACCACCACGACACCGCTGCCCTCGAGCGCCTTGGCCACCCGCTTGGGAGTGGTCGGGCCGGGGGCGACCGTGCCGCCGAGCCCAACGGGCGCGACGGCGACCGGGGCGGCCGCGATGGCCGGCGCCGTGGCAGCCGGCGGAGTGTCGGCGGAGTCCCCCCCGCCGCCGCATCCGACCGCGAGCAGCGAAGATGCCGCGAGGGCCGCGGCCAGGCCGCCGGCGCGCCTCACGAGCGGGCGGGCGTGGTGCCCCGCGATGCCGCTCCGGCCTGTGACTTGAACCTGCGGTAGCAGGTGGGAGCCGACCCGACCACGCCAGGACGTGGCCGCGAAGCCGTCTCCCTCATCACTCGTATTGGCTCAAGATGTGAGCCGGTGGCGAACACAGCAGGGCACCTCCGAGTCTAGCCGCTACCCGTGAGTCGGCACATGGCGGCGTCGGCTTGAACGGCCGACCAGAATCCGCATGGGCAATTGATCCATGCGCCCTTGGCTCCCGTACCGGCATGGGTGACCCTCGATGGGCAGCCCACGCCTCCCTGGAGCCTTTCGGTGCTCGTTCCCGCCCCCCTCCCCTCCTACACCCTCGCGCCCGGCATGAAGCCGCTCACGGCGGGGCAGCAGGCGGCCCTCGAGGCCTGCCTGTCGGCGCTCACCGGGCGCATCAGCGGGGTGCTCGTGATGAGCGCCGTCACGACGGCCGACCACCACGTGATCGAGCTGGTCACGCCCGCGGGCGCTCTGCTCGCCATGGAGCGCGTCTCGCTGGGCTGAGCCCGGATCCGCCGCACCGCGCGGTACCCTGTCGGGGTGAGCGACGGTGCAGGGGAACGCCTGGAGATGCTGCTGGTCGCGCGGTGGCTCGAGGAGGGCGCGCGCGAGGAGGGCGAGGTGACCGTGTCGGTCGCCGCGGTTGCGGACGAGCTCGGTCTCGCGCCCGACCGCAGCGGGATGCTGCTGGTGATGGCCGCCCTCGGCGAGCTCGAGGACCGCGGCCTGGTGCGGGTCTCGTGGCCCCTCGGCGCCGCCGCGGGCCAAGCCCTCGTCGGCCTCGCCGACGACCTCCGCAGTGATGCCCGCCGCCTCTTCGGTCGCGGGTAGGCCTATCCGGCCGCGGGCGGCTTGGCCGGGGTCACGCCGAGCTCGCGCAGCTGGAGGGCGTCGACCGCCGCGGGCGCCCCGGTCAGCGGATCGGCCCCGGTGGCGGTCTTCGGGAAGGCGATGACATCGCGGATCGAGCGCTCGCCCGCGAGCAGCATCACGATGCGGTCGAGCCCCAGGGCGATCCCTCCGTGGGGCGGCGCGCCCAGACGAAGCGCCTTCAGCAGGAAGCCGAACTTCGCCTCGGCCTCCTCCGGAGAGAGGCCGATGAGGGCGAAGACCCGCTCCTGGGTGTCGCGATCGTGGATGCGGATGCTCCCGCCGCCGATCTCGAGCCCGTTGAGCACGACGTCGTAGGCCTGAGAGAGGACGGTCGCGGGTTCGCTCTCGAGCCGTTCCAGATCCTCGGAGCGCGGGGCGGTGAAGGGGTGGTGGGTGGAATCCCAGCGCACCTCGCCCTCGTTCCAGTTGACCAGGGGGAAGTCGACCACCCAGATCGGTGCCCAGGAGCCATCGGGAATGAGGCCGTGGCGCTCGGCGAGGCGGGTGCGGAGGGTGCCGAGCACGGCCTGGGCGACCGGCTCCGCATCGGCGACGAGGGCGATCAGATCGCCGGGGGTTGCCCCGAGGTCGCCCGCGAGGGAGCCGAGGAACTTCGCGATCGGCGACCGCAGCGAGCCGTCGTCCTCGACGGCCGCCCAGACCAGGCCCTTGGCCCCGAGCTCCCGGGCTTCCTCCATCAAGCCGTCGCCCACCTTGCGGCTCACGCCGGCCCCCGCCCCGGCGACGACCAGGCCGCGCACCACGCCCCCGGCTGCGATCGCACCTTCGAACACCCCGAACCCGGAGCGCGACGCGGGGCCGCTCCAATCGAGGATCTCCATGCCGAAACGCGTGTCCGGCCGGTCGATGCCGAAGCGCCGCACGGCTTCGGCGTGGGTGATGCGGGGGAAGGGCGTGGCGATCTCGACCCCCGCGGCCGCGAACGATTCGCTCAACACGCGCTCCATCAGATCCTGCACGTCCCGCGGCTCGACGAACGAGGCCTCGACGTCGAGCTGGGTGAACTCCGGCTGGCGGTCGGCGCGCAGATCCTCGTCGCGGAAGCAGCGCACGACCTGGTAGTAGCGCTCGATACCCCCCACCATGAGCAGCTGCTTGAAGAGCTGCGGGCTCTGGGGCAGGGCGTACCAGGAGCCGCGCTGCATGCGGCTCGGCACCAGGAAGTCGCGTGCGCCCTCGGGGGTGGAGCGCGTGAGCACCGGCGTCTCGACCTCCAGGAAGCCCTCCTGCTCGAGCACGCGGCGCATCGCCGAGGCCACGCGACTGCGCATCTCCAGCGCCCGTAGACGCCGAGGGCGGCGGATGTCGAGGTAGCGATAGGCCAGGCGCAGCTCCTCCGATGCCTCCTGGGTGTCGTCCTCCACGGAGAACGGCAGCGGATCGGCCTCGGACAACATCTCGAGGTCCCGCACGCTGAGCTCGATCGCCCCCGTCGCGAGGGCCGGGTTGACGGTCTGAGCCGAGCGCGCCACCACCTCGCCGCTCACCGACACGACATCCTCCGGGCTGAGAGTCCCGGCGGCCCGATGCACATCGCCGGCCTCCGGATGGAACACGAGCTGCAGCAGGCCGGAGCGATCGCGCAGATCGATGAAGACGACGCCGCCGTGATCGCGCCGCCGGTGCACCCACCCCGCCACCCGGACCTGCTCGCCGAGGGCCTCGACGGCCTCGACGCAGGTGTGGCTCCGATAGCGCTGCGCACCGATCATCGACTCAGTTCCTTTGCCAGGTCGTCCAACGGGATCTCACGCTGCCCACCGCCGGCCATGTCCCGCACGGTGGCCACGCCGGCCTCGTGCTCGCGCGCTCCGACGATCACGGCATACCGCGCGCCGAGGGTGGCGGCGTGCTTCATCATCGCCTTCAGGCTGCGCCCACGCAGATCGCTCTCGCAGCGCAGGCCGGCGGCGCGCAGCCCCTCGAGCACCGGCAGCATCGCCGGACGCCACTCGTCCTCGAGCACCGCCAGATAGCAGTCGAGCGACGGGGCATCCTCGGCCCCCTGGGCCTGAAGCGCGAGCACGATCCTCTCGATGCCGGCCCCGAAGCCGATCCCGGGGGTGGGAGGGCCGCCGAGGCCCTCGACGAGTCCGTCATAGCGCCCTCCCCCACCCACCGCGCTCTGGGCACCCAGGGCGTCGCTGGTGAACTCGAAGACGGTCATGGTGTAGTAGTCGAAGCCGCGCACCAGCGCCGGGTCCTCCTCGTAGAAGATCCCCAGCCTCCCCAGGGCGTCGAGCACGCGCTCGCGGTGCGCCTGCGCTGCCGGCGAGAGGTGATCGAGCAGCTTGGGCGCATCCGCCATCACCTCGGCGACCCGCGGGTTCTTGGTATCGAAGAGCCGGAGTGGGTTGACCCGCATCCGCTCCTGGGAGTCCGCGTCGAGCGCCGACAGGTGGCGCTCGAGGTACTCCACCAGCAGCGCACGATACGGCCCCCGGCTCTCCGGGTCTCCCATGCTCCCCAGGCGCAGCCGCAGCCCCGTGAGGCCGAGACGCCGGTAGATGGCGCTGAGCAGGGCGATCACCTCGGCGTCGAGCAACGGGTCGTCGCTGCCGATCGCCTCGGCTCCGATCTGCCAGTGCTCGCGGAAGCGCCCGGCCTGGGGCGCCTCGTAGCGGAACATGGGCGCCACGTACCAGAGCTTCACCGGGAGGGGCAGCTTGTGCATTCCGTGCTGCACGAAGGCACGAACGACCGGGGCGGTGCCCTCAGGACGCAGGCTGAGGCTGCGTCCGGCCTGGTCCTGGAAGGTGTACATCTCCTTGCGCACCACGTCGGTGCTGGTGCCGACGCCCCGCACGAAGACCTCGGTCTCCTCGAAGGTCGGCGTCACGATCCGCGAGTAGCCGTAGCGCTCGAAGGCATCGCGGGCCACGTCCACGACGCGCTGGCGCAGTCGGCTCTCGGCCGGCAGGACGTCGCGCGTCCCCTTCGGCGCCGCCGCGCGGCGGATCCCGCCGCTCACTTCTTCGCCGACCCCGCCCGCTTCTCCGTGTATCGCCGCATCTGACGGCTGTAGCGGACGCGATCGAGGAAGAGGCCCAGGGGCACCATCAGGGCGAAGGCGATGACCGCGATCACCAGGGCCACGGCGGGCGTCTCCCCGGCAAGGAAGACGAGGTAGGGGTAGAAGAGCCCGGCGACGATGCCGGCACGCACCAGGACGCCGCGCGGGGACGATGGGACCGGCTCGCCGGACGGCCGCCGCGGCGTGGACTTCGCACCGGGCTTCGCCCGCGACTGCGCCGCCTCCTGCGCCGCGCGGCGCGGGCTGACCGCAGGGGGCGGTCCGGCTCCCTTGCGCGGCTTGCGGCGAGCCATCAGGCGGCCGTCCCGGACGGGCCCGAGCGCATCTCGAGGATCTGCCCCGGCCGGAAGCCCGCGATCCCCAGGGCCGCCGGCGACGGCCCCCCGCGGAGCGCCTCCGCTGGGATCAGCCCGACCAGCTCCGCGTCGCCGGGCTCGACGCCGATCTGATCGGCTGCGCTCCGCACGGCGGCGATGACCACCGCAGGCGGCGCGGCGCGGTGATCCTCGATGTTCATCGAGACCTGTGCCATGCCGGCCTCGGGCAGGTAGAGCCCGAGAGCGCGGACGCCCGGAGGACCGCCGCCGCTCTCGCGCACGCGCGCGGCGATGGCACGGGCATCGGTGAGAGTGCCCTCCGGCAGCCAGACGTTGAGTGCGATCAGGGGCTTTCGCACGCCCACCAGCACCGCCCCGGCACTGGGGTGCAGGCGCGGGGGCCCGGCATCGGGCACGAGCTCGCCCTCCTCGATCAGCCGCCCCAACTCCTCCAGCCCGCCGCGGCGGAAGTCGCGCGGGGTGGCGCGGTCCGGATCGGTCGCGACCGCTCCGTAGAGGAATACCGGCAGGTTGAGATCGGTCGCCAGGCGGGCCGCGAGACCGAGGGCGACCCCCGACGCGAACGGGACATCGTCGTGGTCGAAGGCGACCACCGGCGCCACGTCCAGGGCCCCGGTGCGCGGGTGCGCCCCACGGTGGCGTCGTAGATCGATGCGATCCACGCACTCCCCCGCAAGCGACACCAGCGCGTCCTGAAGGGCGAGCGGCTCACCCGAGAGCGTGATGACCGTGCGGTGGTGATCGGGGTCGGAGTGGACGTCGAGCACCTGCACGCGAGGGCGCACGCAGGCGTCGACCAGGGCGTCGATGGTCGCCTGGTCGCGCCCCTCGCTGACGTTCGGCACCGCGTACGCGGTGGGAGCGACGGGCACGGCGGGCGGGGGCTCGTCGAGCAGCGCCGAGCGTCCTTGTGCCGTCCAGGAGCCTTCTATATCGTTCACCAGTGAATCACCTTGAGAGTCCTCCTCCGCCTCCTCCGCTTCCTCGCGCCGTACTCGGGCAAGGTCACGGTCACCGCCGTCAGCGCCGCCGGTCTGATGGCGTGCAGCGTCACCTTGCCATACCTGACCGGCCGGGTGATCGACGACGTTCTCCAAGGCGGCGACAGAAGTGCGCTCGCTCCGCTCGTCTGGGCCGTCGTCGCGATCGTCGCGATCCGCATGGTGTTCGGCGTCCTGCGCCGCTGGGTGTCCGGTCAGGTCAGCCTCGCGGTCGAGTTCGACCTGCGGGCGCGGCTCTTCGCCCACCTCCAGCACATGTCCCTGTCGTATTTCGACCGCATGCCGGTTGGGCAGCTCATGTCGCGCGCGACGAGCGACCTGCAAACCGTGCGCTTCTTCCTCGGGTACGGGCTCATCTTCCTGTTCATGCAGGCCTTCACGCTGATCCTGATCACCGGGATCCTGCTCTGGATGAACTGGGCGCTGGCCCTGCTGGCGCTGTCGATGGGCCCGGCGCTGCTCGCCGTCGCCTGGCGCTACACCCGCCGCTCCAACCCGGTGCTCATCGACGTCCAGCAGCGCGTGGGCGAGGTCACCGAGATGGCCGAGGAGAGCGCCGTCGGCATCCGCGTGATCAAGGCCTTCGGACGCGAGTCCGACCGCACCGACCGCTTCGGCGGCACCGCCCGGCGCGCGTTCGACCGGAGCATGGACGCGGCCCGGATCAGATCGCTCTACCAGCCCCTGATGGGCTTCCTACCGGTGCTCGGGCTCGCCGTCGTCCTGATCTACGGCGGCATGCTGACCATCGACGAGCGCATGAGCCTCGGCGAGTTCGTCGCCTTCTTCCTCTACCTGACCCTGCTGATGGCACCGTTCCGATCGCTCGGGATGCTGGTCGGGCAGGCGCAGCGGGCGATCGCCGGCGGCACCCGCATCTTCGAGGTCCTCGACGCCGGATCCGAGATCGTGGAGCCCGCCGATGCCCGGCCCCTGCCGGACGGCCGGGGCCACATCCGCCTCGAGGGGGTCTCGTTCTCGTACGGGCCCGACGCGCCGCCCACGCTCTCGGACATCGACCTCGATGTGGCCGCGGGCCGCACGATCGCCCTCATCGGGCCGACCGGCTCCGGCAAGACGACCCTCACCCAGCTCATCCCGCGCTTCTACGACGCCTCGGCGGGGAGGGTGCTGATCGACGGGGCGGACGTCCGCGACCTCCGCCTCGACCAGCTGCGCCACGCGGTCGGGATGGTCTCCCAGGACCCGTTCCTCTTCTCGACCACCGTTCGCGGCAACATCGCGTACGGGCGGCCTGACGCCTCCGAGGACGAGGTGCGCGCTGCGGCACGGATGGCCCAGGCGGAGGGGTTCATCGATGCCCTGCCCGAGGGTTTCGACACCGTCGTCGGAGAGCGCGGCCTGACCCTCTCGGGCGGCCAGCGCCAGCGCGTGGCGATCGCCCGCGCCATCATCACCGACCCGCGCATCCTCATCCTCGACGAGGCCACCGCGTCGGTCGACGCCTCCACCGAGCGGGAGATCCAGACCGCTCTCGCCGCGGTCATGAGGGGGCGCACGACGCTCGTGATCGCCCATCGCCTCTCCACCCTCTCCCTCGCCGACGAGCTCGTGGTGCTCGAGGAGGGGCGCATCGTGGCCCGGGGGACCCACGACGAGCTCTACGGGACCAGCGCGGTGTATCGCGAGATCCACGACGGCGGGCTCGCCCGGCCCGACCTGATCGCGCGGGACACGTGAGCACCACCGCGGCTCCCGCACCAGCACCCGGGCTGGCCCGCCGCGGAGCCGCCGAGCCGCCGCCCGCCCGGCGCAAGCTGCGGCGCCTGCTGCCCTACTTCGGCCCCTATCGCGGCCGCGCGCTCGCGACGGTGGCCTTGATGCTGGTGGTCGCCGGGAGCGGCCTCGCAATCCCCGCCCTCGCCCAGTACGCGATCGACCACGGCATCACCGCGAAGGACAAGGGCGTGCTCGTGATCGCGGTCGGCCTCTTCGTGGTCGCCGGGCTGATCGGCTGGCTCGCCGGCTACTTCCAGACCTACCTGTCGAGCTGGGTCGGCGAGCGCGTGCTCCTCGACCTGCGCACCGACACCTTCCGGCACCTCATGCGCCTCGAGCTGGGCTACCACGAGCGCACCCCGACCGGACGCACGGTGAGCAGGCTCACGAGCGACATCGAGGCCCTCGTGCAGCTGGTCACCGACGGTTTCACCTCGCTGGTGATCAACGGGCTCACCTTCATCGGCGTGGTCGTGATCCTGTTCACCTACGACGTCGAGCTCGCCCTCCTCACCTTCGTGATCTTCCCTGCGCTCGCGGCGGGCACCGCGGCGTTCCGCGTCTACTCCACCCGGGCCTACCGACGCACCCGCGAGCGCGTCGCCGACGTCCTCGCCACGCTGCAGGAGACCCTTTCGGGGATCCGCGTCGTGCAGGGGTTCGGGCGGCAGGAACCCTCCGAGGCGGTCTTCCGGCGCGTCAACCAGGAGTACCGCGAGGCCAACATGTCCACCATCCGGCTCTCGGGCGCCTACTTCCCGGGCGTCGAGCTGCTGTCGGGCGTGGGCACGGCGATCATCCTCTACTTCGGGGCCACCCGGGTGCTCGATCAGGAGGTGACCGTCGGCGTCATGGTCGCCTTCGTCGGCTACCTGTCGAGCTTCTTCGACCCGATCCAGCAGCTCTCCCAGCTCTACAGCACCTTCCAGTCGGCGATGGCCGCGCTGGAGAAGATCTTCGGCGTGCTCGACACCGAACCCGAGATCGCTGACGGCCCGGACGCCGTCGAGCTCCCCCACATCGACGGTCGTATCGAGCTGCGCGAGGTCACCTTCGCCTACGACCGCACCCCGGTCCTCCGCGATCTCAGCCTGATCATCCCCGCCGGCGAGACCGTTGCGCTGGTCGGAACCACCGGCGCGGGCAAGTCGACCCTCGCCAAGCTGGTGTCGCGCTTCTACGACCCGATCGAGGGCCAGGTGCTGATCGATGGGCACGACCTGCGCTCCGTGAGCATGCGCTCACTGCGCGACCAGCTCGCGATCGTCCCCCAGGAGGGCCACCTCTTCGCCGGCACCGTGGCCGAGAACCTGGCTTTCGGCCGCCCCGACGCCGGGGACGACGAGCTGCGGGCGGCCGCCGACGCCGTTGGTGCCACGGGATTCATCGAGGCGATGCCCGACGGCTTCGACACCCGCATCAACGACAAGGGCTCGGGCCTGTCGGCCGGGCAGCGGCAGCTGATCTCCTTCGCCCGGGCCCTCGTCGCCGACCCGCGCCTTCTGATCCTCGACGAGGCGACCTCGTCGGTGGACCTCCGCGCCGAGCAGCTGATCGAAGATGCGCTGCGGGGACTGCTCGAGGGCCGCACCGCGATCATCATCGCCCACCGCCTGTCCACGATCCGCGACGCCGACCGGATCGTGGTTCTCGAGGGCGGGCGGATCGTGGAGCAGGGCACGCACGACGAGCTGGTAGAGGCCGGCGGGCACTATGCCGGCCTCTACGGCGACTGGGCGGCGGTCGCCGACTCAAGCTGAGCGCCCCCGTGCCGAGGTTTGGTAGGATCGCCAACGGCCCGTCCGGTGGTGGGGGATCGTCTAGCGGTAGGACGCCGGGTTCTGGCCCCGGTAGCGGGGGTTCGAATCCTCCTCCCCCAATCAACTCCGGTCCACGCCGGTCCGTGGCGCATTCGTCTAGGGGCCTAGGACGCCGCCCTCTCACGGCGGTAACACGGGTTCAAATCCCGTATGCGCTACTCAACGTGGGACACCGAAAACCCCGCTCAGGCGGGGTTTTTTGTTGCCGTCACCAGGCGACAGGAAATGTCAGGAAAAGCCAGGGGCCGCCCGTTTTGGCCCCCGATTGGCCCGGGCTGGGGTCAGGTCCCGCCGTGGCAGAAGCGCTCGAGGGCCATCGCCGACCCGGCCTTCTCGGCCGCGTAGGCGTGCCCGTAGCGCGCCATCACGAGGGCCGGCGAGGAGTGTCCGAGCAGCTCCGCGACGGCATGCACCGTGAGCCCCGCGGCGAGTAGAACGCTCGGATAGGCGTGCCGCAGGTCGTGCTGCTTAGGGGGGTCAACGATGCCGGTCGCTCGCACCGCGTGCGTAAACGCGTAGCGCGGCCGGCCGTTGGGCGCGGGCGCCCGACCGCCCTCGTCGGCGAAGACGAGCTCTCCGTCGGGGGGTCGCCCGCTCGCCAGCCGGTGGCGCTGGAGAAGGGCCAGGCCGCTCCGGCGGACGGGCACCTCGCGCGGGCTCGTGCGGGACTTGGGAGCGACGAAGGCGAAGGTACCAAGCCCACCTCAAGGTCGAGACCCTCCGGTCCCCACGGCAACGCGAGAGCCAACCAAGCCGTAGGCCGGGCCCGAAAAGGAGAGCGGTCAGCGGGGCCCCGGACGACCGCCCGAGCCCGTGACGACGTGCAAGTGCCGGCCCGGCGCAAACGCACGGAAAGGGACGGCGCCGCGGGCGTTGCTCACTGACGTGACCGCTGATGCACGCCCGCGCAGAAACACCAGGACCGACGGGCGGCCCGCGTGGGTCAGGAGGCCCGGGAAGGCCTCCAACGCTCAAGCCACCATGCGGGCGGCCGATGCACGAGTGACCGTCGGCCCTGCTGGAGGCACCGTTGTGAGATGAACACCCCGAAAGCCGCTCGAACGCGCGAGCGTCAAGGCGAAGCTTGTGAGAGCTTTTGTGATCGCTGGCCTGGTGCCCCTCCTGGTGATCGGCCTGATCGCCTACCGAGGGGCGAGCAACGCGCTCACGCGGAATGCCGAAGTCAAGCTCCAGGACGTCTCGTTCACCACCGCCGACACGCTCGATCGGAACCTCTTCGAGCGCTACGGCGATGTCCAGGCCTTCGCGCTCAGCGCACCCGCCCGGTCGATGGACCCGGCGCGGATCACGGAGTGGATCGACGCCATGATGGGGATCTACACCCCTATCTACAACCTGATGGTCGTGGCCGACGCAAACGGCCGGGTCATCGCGGTCAACGGCGTGGATATCACGGGCGACAGCATCCAGGGCGCGACGCGCCGGTTGCTCGGGCGCGACGTGTCGGGGTCCGACTGGTTCAAGAACGCGATCTCGCGCTCCTGGAAGGCGGGCACGACCCTGGTCGAGGACGTGCACGGCGACGACCTGACCAGCGCGGTCTTCGGAGCGGACAGCCCGCAGAGCCGCGCGATGAGCTTCACGTATCCAATCCGAGACGATGCCGGCAAGATCGTGGGGGTTTGGACGAACCGCTTCAATTGGGACGTCACGAGCGCAGTGATCGACAGCGTCCGCGAGCGGGCCGTCGCTACGGGAGCCGGTTCGCTGAACATCACGATGCTCGGACGCGAAGGCACGGTCATCGCGTCGACCGACGCGGGGGTTCAGCCGTTCACCGCCTCTGCGACGGGCAACTCCCTCGCGACCGCCGCCCTCAGCTCCAAGGAGGGCACGGCGCGCGGATCACAGATCGCGACCGGTGGGAGCGTCTTCGGCGGGTTCGCGCGCAGCAGTGGCTTCGAGACCTACCCGGGCGTCGGCTGGACCTTCCTCGCCACCGAGTCCTCCGACGAGGCGCTGTCGGCGGTCACCTCGCTGCGCAGATCCATGCTGCTCAGCGGGGTCGCCATCCTCGCGCTGCTCGGAGCGGCAGCATGGTTCCTCGGTCGCGGCTTCGCCCGGCCGCTCGCGGCGCTGCGCGACAAGATGCGCCACATCGGTGCCAGTGGTGACCTGACCGCGCGCGTCGACGCCGCCCGCGGAGACGAGATCGGCCAGGTCGGCGCCGCCTTCAACGAGATGATCGGCGAGTTCGAGCAGATCATCGCGGAGGTCGGCACGAACTCGAACTCCCTCAGCAGCTCGGCCGAGGAGATGGCGTCGGCGGCGGGCGCGGCCCGCAGCGCAGTGAGCGAGATCGCCTCGACCATGGATCACGTGGCCACCGGCGCCTCGGATCAGGCCCATTCGAGCCAGAGAGCGTCGGCGACGGTGGATCAGATCGGCTCGGACGTGGGCCAGGTTGCCGAGCGCTCGCAGTCGGCGGCCGAGGCCGCTGGCGAGGCCGACACGGCAGCACAGGAGGGAAGCGAGACGCTCTCCGAGGCCGCTCGCGCCATGGACGAAATCCGCGAATCGGTCGTGCGCGCCGGCGAGGTGGTGGCAGGCCTCGGCCGGCACTCCGAGGCGATCGGGGCGATCGTCGGGACCATCTCCGACATCTCCGCCCAGACCAATCTCCTCGCGCTGAACGCGGCCATCGAGGCCGCACGCGCCGGCGAGGCCGGCAAGGGCTTCGCGGTCGTCGCCGAAGAGGTGCGCAAGCTCGCCGAGAGCTCCCAGGAGTCGGCCTCCTCCATCTCGGGCATCATCGAAGAGATCCAGACCGAGGCGCGGCGCGCGGTTGCGGCCATGGAGGACGGAACCGGCGCCGTCGAAGGCGGATCGGAGAGGATGAGCGCGGCGGCGGATGCCTTCGATGCGATCCGCGAGCGCGTCGCGCACGTGTCGGACGAGGTCGCTCAGGTCGCCTCGGCGGCCGTGCAGCTGCGCTCGGGAGCCGATTCGGCGCTCGACGCCGTCGGCGCCGTCGCCGCGGTCTCCGAGGAGAACGCGGCCGCCGCCCAGCAGGTGTCGGCTTCCACTGAGGAGAGCGCCGCCTCCGTCGAGCTGGTCAGCTCGGTCGCGGGTCGGGTTGCCGAGTCGGCGGGCACGCTTGATCGCCTCGTGAGCCGCTTTGAGGCGGGCTCGAGGATAACCGGCTGAAAGCGGCCGACGCGCGTAAGGCATTGGCCCCGCGCGCGCCGGCCTGGGCGATCTTCTGGTTGATCGCCAGATGGGTCGCCCAGAGAGCGACCGCGCCTTGCTTGCCCCGCTGCGCGGTGCGACCGTGATCAACGAGGCCACCGGCGCGGGCGAGGGAGCCGCGGCGCTGATCACGAGGTCGAGGACGAGCTGCCCTCCGCCGACCTGGCCATCGCGTAGGTCGCCGCCGGTGAGCGCTCCTCCAGACACCCCGCGGCTTCTCAGCCGGGCTCACGCCAGACGCAGGGCCCGAATCACGGGGAGACCGCTACCCGCCGGCGAGCTGGCGCGCCAGCTCGCGCTGCTCGTGCTCGAAGGCGGGAGCGAGACGCGCCACCTCCGAGGCGACGCCGTAGCGCTCCGCACGCTCGCGCCAGGTCTCGGTCGCGTCGAGGAGGCGACGCAGCTCGTCGGCGGGATCCCCGACGCGGAAGTGGTCCGCCCAGTTGACGAGCAGGGCGATGTCGGCGCTCCGGTCACGGGGCGACTCGATCGCCGTGCTGAGCAGCCCGGCCGACTCCGGCGCGGGATTCAGGTCGAAGGCCGGAGAGAGGACCCAGCCCGGCCCGATGCGGAGGAACCCATGGTTGCGAAGGTGATCGTCCGCATTCGAGATCAGGATCGAGAAGGCGACCCGGCGCCACAGTTCCTGCAGATCGTCGGTGGCCCGAGGCGACGATGTCTCGATCACCTCGGCGATCTCGATGTAGCTGCGGCGGTCGTTGTCTCGTGCCTCGAGCATCGTCAGCGCGCTGACGTACCCGATGCGCTCGCCCTGGGCCGTCCGGTCGAAGCGCTCCACGAGAAGCACCGCGCGTCCGGCCACGTCCACGAGGCCGGAGGAGGCGGCACGGATGCCTCCCGCCGCGGCCATCTCGAGCGCGATCTGCTCCCACACGATCACCGACCAGGGGTCTCGTGTGAGCCGGGGGAACTTCGCGATCATGAGCGTGCCCGAGTCCAGAACGTGAGCCTTCGGCCGCGCGCCGCCGAGTGAGCTCCCGGCTTCGAGCAGCAGGCGGAGCTCGTCGTCGGTCTCGGCATCGCGCTCGAGCTTCGAAGAGGCGCTGAGCAGGCGCGGGAGGTCGACGAGAAGGGGGACGCCCTCGCCGTCGGGCGCCAGGAAGGTCCTCTCCCTCGGATCGCGCAGGCGCAAGGCGCCCTGGCGTAGCCGATCGCGGACGGCCAGGAGGAACTCCGCCTCGCCGAGCGAGCGCGGCGTCGCCCCCTCCCTCTCTGCAAGGCGGCGCTCGTAGCGGAGCGCGAGCTCGACGCCCCAGCGGTCCGGCGCGGAGTCGGCAAGTGCCCGAAAGAGTTGCTGGTCCACACCCGTGTGGAACGAGCCCGAGGCCAGCGGGAGCTGCGGGTCGATCGCGTACGCCGATGGGTGAGCGATCCACTCGTCCTCGTAGCGGAACGTCGCGGACTCCGAACCGCGACGACGGTGCAGGAAGAGCCGGCCGATGGCCATGGTGCTCTGGTCAGGCGCATCGAGGCAGACCTCGACCTCGATGTCGCTCACCGCTTCGACCCTCGCGGCCCCGAGACGCGGCGCGGCAGAGCGTCCAGCGCGCGGGCTCGCCCGAGGTCGGTCGTCGTCGGATCGAACGCGGCGATCACCTTGTCGAGCACGCCGAGCGCGCGTGCGATTCGAAGGATGTTCTCGAGGCTCGCTCCGGCTCCGGTCTCGATCCGGTGCACGGTCGCACGCGAGACCCCGGCGCGGTCGGCGACCTGCTCCGCGCTCAGGTTCTGCAGGCGCCGCCAATCCGACAGGTGCTGACCGACCTCGCGGGTCGCGCGGCGGATGGCGGGAGGAGTGGGATGCGCGCGGGCCGGCATCGACTTAATGTAGCAAAAATGATGCGCTGTAGTTGATAAGTACTCATCTATGCCTCACATGACGTCTGGCACCATTCCAGCGCGCGCGTGGGCCCACCCGCTGTGCCCGGAATGGTCCGGCCACTGGGAGAGCTCGGCTTCGCTATCGATGAGCGGGGACTATGTGGCCGCGGAGCGCTGCGGCGCGGTGCCGACTGCCGGACCTCCCGGTCCGCCCCCACCGATGGGCGACGTGATCTGGGTGGAGCCGGGGTTTCCGACACCGGTACCGCCGAAGACCGATCCACCGGGCGCGGTGCTCGCGAGCGCCAGCGCCCCTGCCGCGAGCATGCCGACCATGCGCGTGTGTGATCGCCTCATCATCCTTCTCCTTTGAGGTCGTGGCGAACCTGGACGGTCCGTCGGGCCGGTGAGACCATCCCCTGGGCGAAGCCCCGCGGCACCGGGGGATACCCTGGGTTCTAGGAGCCGGGGATCCGGGTCCGGTGGTTCTGCGAGATTCGCCGCGGACGACACCGCTCAGCGCCGGATGCGCACAACCAGGCCGTAGGCCAGACCGCGGCGACCGGCGCGCACCTTGGCCGTGCAGAGACCCGGCCCAACACGCCCTCGGACCACCACGCGCGAGCGCCTCCGCCCGTCGCCGATGATGGCCTTGGCGCGACCACACCGCAGGACGACCGAGAAGTCACGACGCACCGAGCCCCGGCGCCGCACCACGAGCGCGATGCGCTGGCGCCCCGTGACGCGGAAGCGGATCTTCGCGACCTTGCCGGCGCGCAGGCGACCCGAGCGCGCAAGGTTCGCGCCGCGCCGCAGCAGTGGAGCGCCGGCCGTCTTGCCCGGGGTGCCGGGACCCGGAGCCCCGGCGCCGGGCGATGCGGGGTCGGGCGGCGGAACCGGCTCGGGTGGAGCTCCGGGGGGCGGCGCGGGGACGGAGCGGACGAGGTCGGCCAGATCCAGCCGCAGCGCGTCGAGAACCGCCGGGCCGGGCTGGCCGAGCGCCCCGCGGCTGACGGCCCCCGGGACGTTGAGCACCCGGTAGTCCTCGGCGAAGACCTCGGCGACCGAGCGCTCCCAGCCGGCGCCGTAGTCGCAGCGCAGATTGCCCGAGGCGAGCGACGCCGCGGCGCCGCGGGCCGCCCACCAGCGTGGCGTGCCGTCCGAGCAGTTGGTGGCGGACAGGTGGCGGACGGACGAGTCGACGTGGTGGCCGTACTCGTGGACGAGCGAATCGCGCACCGCCGCGACCGAGGCCGCGGGCACGGTGATCCGGGCATTGCTTCCGCTCCGCCGATAGCAGGCCGCCGCACCGGCGCCGCATTCGACCAGCATCGCCGACGCCGGCACCACGCGCACGGTGACCGCGCTGATCTCGTCGCCGTGGAGGGTGCCCGCGAGCAGCCCGGCATAGCCGTCCACATCCACACCGGCGGCCTGGAGATCGAAGGTGATGGTGCGGCCCGACGCATCCGGCCGGGTGGTGATCTCCGCGAGGGCCGCGGTCGGCGCGCCGACCGCGAGGGCCGCGACCGTTGCAGCGAGGGTGGTGGTCCATCTGCTCGGCATCGTGGACGAGGCTACGGCGCGGCGGTACGCGAACTGTGCGAGTCGCGTTAGGGAGACGTGAGGCTTCGCGCGAGGGCATCGCCGAACCGCCAGAAGGCGATACGACGGAAGAATCGCGATAATGGCATCGTGCTCGATGTCACCCTGGTCGCCTGGGCGGTGACCATCGCCCTGGTCATCGGCCTGCTCGCCCTCGATCTCACCATCACGGCGGGTGGCCGTGCCCATGTCGTCGGCTTCCGCGAGGCCGTGGCCTGGTCGGTGTTCTACATCGGCGTGGCGATCGGCTTCGGCATCGTGTTCGGGTTCATCGCCGGGTGGGACTACGGCACCGAGTACTTCGCGGGCTACGTCGTCGAGAAGAGCCTGTCGGTCGACAACCTCTTCGTCTTCGTCATCATCATGGCGACCTTCGCCGTGCCCGCCGAGCATCAGCAGCGCGTGCTGACCTTCGGGATCATCATGGCGCTGGTCCTGCGCGTGATCTTCATCGCCCTGGGCGCAGCGCTCCTGGCCGCCTTCTCGTTCATGTTCCTGCTGTTCGGGCTGCTGCTGCTGGGGACCGCCGTCCAGCTCTTCCGGCACCGCGACCAGGATCCGACGGTGGAGGACAATCGCCTCGTAGCCCTCGCGCGCCGGCGGCTCCCCCTCGCCGAGACGTACGACGGCGGGCGCATCATCACGCGGATCGCCGGCAGGCGCGTGCTGACGCCGATGTTCCTGGTGCTGCTGACGATCGGGACGACCGACCTCCTCTTCGCCCTCGACTCGATCCCCGCCGTGTTCGGGGTCACCGAGCAGGCCTACATCGTCTTCACCGCCAACGCGTTCGCGCTGCTCGGTCTGCGCGCGCTCTACTTCCTCGTGTCGGGCCTGCTGGACCGGCTCGTCTACCTCTCGACGGGCCTTTCGCTGATCCTCGCGTTCATCGGCGGCAAGCTGGTGCTCCACTACCTGCACCTGCGCAACGACGACATCCCGGAGATCTCCACCGGGCTGTCGCTCGCGGTGATCGCCATCGTCCTCACCATCACGACCATCGCGAGCATCGTGAAGTCGCGCCGTGACCCGACCGCCCGCGCCCACGCGGGCACGCTGCGCGAACCGACCCACCCCCGGGAGCACCCCGGGGGCTGAGCCGGCCGATCGTCACCCTCGGCGCACCCCTGGGGGTGAGGGCGATCCCCGACCTGCGAAGGCGTGTCTGTAGCGTCCGTCGCGGGAGCGACCGGGGATGGCTGTCGAACCGCGAGCCAGGGAATCCATGCCGTCGAGAATCGAGGACTACGCCCTCATCGGGGATCTCCAGACCGTCGCCCTCGTCGATATGGAGGGGTCGATCGACTGGCTCTGCCTGCCCCGCTTCGACTCGGGCGCCTGCTTCGCCGCCCTGCTCGGGGACGAGGAGAACGGGCGCTGGATGATCGCGCCGCTGGGCGATGTCGTTCGGCGGCACCGCTGCTACCGCCCGGGGACTCTCGTCCTGGAGACCGAGACGGAGACCTCCGACGGACTGGTCAGGGTCACCGACTGCATGACCCCGCGAAACGGGGAGGCCGACGTGATCCGGGTGGTCGAGGGCCTACGCGGACAGGTGCGCATGCGGATGAGCCTGACGATCCGCTTCGACTACGGATCACGGGTGCCCTGGGTCCGCCGGTTGGACGGTGACCTGATCGCCATCGCGGGTCCGGACGCGCTCTGCCTGCGTACGTCTGTCGAGACCCGCGGCGAGGGTGCGACGACGGTGGCCGAGTTCGTCGTCCGCGAGGGGGAGCGGGTTTCGTTCCGCCTGATCTGGTTCTCGTCGCACACCCCCCCGCCCGAGCGTGTCGACGCCATGGAGCAGATCGCCTCGACCGACCAGTGGTGGCAGGAGTGGTCGGGTCGCTACCAGCAGGCGAGCGAGTATCGCGACGCCGAGCTGCGCTCCCTCATCACCCTGAAGTCGCTGACCTACCTGCCGACGGGCGGCATCGTCGCCGCGCCGACCACATCGCTGCCCGAGAAGCTCGGGGGCGTCCGCAACTGGGACTATCGCTACTGCTGGATCCGGGACGCCTCTCTGACGCTGTCCGCCTTCACCGCCGCGGGGTTCACCGAGGAGGCCGCCCAGTGGGAGCATTGGCTCCTCCGCGCCGTGGCGGGCGATCCGGCCCAGATGCAGATCATGTACGGGATCGCGGGAGAGCGGCAGCTTCCCGAGCGCGAGATCCCCTGGCTGGCCGGGTACGAGGGTGCCTCCCCGGTGCGCGTTGGCAACGCCGCCAGCGAGCAGTTCCAGCTCGACGTGTACGGCGAGCTGCTCGAGGCCGGCCACGAGGCGATGCGGGCCGGGATCGGCGACGATCCCGACGTTGAGTCGTGGCCGCTCTTCGAGGCGATCGTCGGGTTCGTGATCGAGCACTGGCGCGACCCCGATGAGGGGATCTGGGAGATCCGGGGGCCGCGCGAGCACTTCACCCACTCCAAGGTGATGGCCTGGGTCGCCCTCGACAGGGCGATCAGGATGGCGGAAGACCGAGGCGGGTCGGGTGCCCCGGCATCGTGGAGGGCCGCGCGCGACGAGATCCACGCGGATGTCTGCCGCAAGGGCTACGACCGGTCCCTCGGCTCCTTCACACGCAGCTACGGGTCGCCCGACGTCGATGCCAGCCTTCTGCTCCTTCCCCTCGTCGGATTCCTGCCCGCGACGGACCCGCGGATCCAGGGCACGATCGACGAGATCCAGCGCCGCCTCTGCTCAGGGCCCCACGTCTTCCGCTACGCGCACGAGGAGTCGGCGGACGGCCTGCCTCCGGGCGAGGGAGCCTTCTTCATCTGCTCGTTCTGGCTGGTCTCCGCGCTCGCGCGGTCAGGCCGGGTGGCGGAGGCGCGGCACAACTTCGATCAGTTGCTCGCCCTTCGCAACGACGTCGGGCTCCTCTCCGAGGAGTTCGATCTGCACGAGAGACGCCTGGTCGGCAACTTCCCCCAGGCGTTCTCGCATGTCGGGCTGATCAACGCGGCGCGCGACCTCTCGCACGCCGTGGCCGGCTCGTGGGCGGGAGGCTAGCGAGCGAGGCGGGAGCGGATCAGCGACACGGGGCCGCGCTCCCCCAGGAGCACGCTGATCGACCGCGCGCTGCTCTCGACCCGGTTGCCGCTCAGACGACGGGAAGGTCGATAGCACCCGACAGCGACAGCACGACAAGGACGACGGCCAGCGCGACGACGGCGACCAGCGCGAGCCGTCGCCGCGAACCCCGCCGGGAACCCCGACGCGGACGGGCGCGGGTGGCCCGGACATGGTGGGCGGGGCCGGCCTGCGGGGACGGGAGCGAGTGATCTGAGGGCAACTCGCGCACGGGCCCATCGACCCTCACCCCCAGGTGCGTCGCGTAGGCGCGCACGAAGCCGTTGACGTAGGCCGGGTCGGGGAGCGACTCGAAGCGGCCGTCCTCGATCGCCACCAGATAGCGCTCTCTGATGCGGGTGGCCCGCGCGCACTCCGCGATCGCGAGATCCTGTCGAATGCGGGCCTCGCGCAGGGTGGCGCCGATCGGGGGTCGATCCTCCACACCCAGGAGCCTACGCCACGCGGGCTCGCGCGCGTGATCCGTCATGCTCCGCGGTGGCGTGAGCGATGGCAACGACCACTACGAGGCCCTGAACCTGCCGCCGGACGCGAGCGCCGCCGAGGTGCGCGAGGCCTGGCGATTCCTCCTCATCGCCTTCCACCCCGACCGCTTCCGGGATCCCGGCCAGCGCGCACGGGCGGAGGAGATCACCAAGCGCGTGAACGGCGCCTGGCAGGTTCTCGGCGATCCCGGACTACGACAGCGCTACGACCTGCGGCGAGGTGCCGCCGCGACCGATGCGCCGCCTGCGCCGGCGGCGCCGGCCGCCCGCCATGAGCTCCCCTGCCCCACCTGCGCGACGCGTTGCCCGTGTCCGGACACCGGAGGCCGCATCGGCGAGCTGGCCTGCCCGGGCTGTGGAGAGATCTTCACCGCGATGATCCGCGCTCGCTGCGTGGAGCGACCGCGCCTTGAGAGACGCTGGATGGGGCTTCGCTACGAGGCGGTCTTCGCCGACGCCGCCGGACGGCGGAGCGGCGTGACCTTCCGCCGCCTCCCGCAAGAGCTCGCCCTCTCCGAGGGCGAGCTCTTCTCGATCGTGTTCCACCCCCGCACCTCCCGCCCGATCTACGCGGTGGTCCACGGCGGGGGACTCGATGTCGGGTGGCGCGTCGGCTAGCGACACTCCGCTACACCCGGCCCGACGAGCCCTTCGCCGCCCGCACCTTGGACCGGACCTTCATCCGCGCGGTGTCCTTGCGGCCACCGGACGCACGCGCGACGATCACGTAGGTCGCACCCTCCTTCAGGGGGCGCGAGAACGACTTGGGCGGGACCACCTTCGTCGACCCCGCGCGCGCCGTGCGCACGAAGCGGGCGAGCGGACGGGCCTTCGCGCTGCTGCGCACGGTGAAGGTCACCCGGGCACGGCGTGTGAGCTTGAGGGCCAGGCGGGGCCGGGCGCCGGGTGCCACCCGACGCGGGGCGCGCACCCGCAGGGCGCGCGCACGTGTGGAGACCTTCGCCTTCGCATCGACGACGAGGACGGACCGCGTGCGACTTGTCGACTCGTTGCCGACCGCGTCCGCGGCGACCACCGCGAAGCTGTGACGCCCCGGCGCGACTCGTACGCGGGCGGAGGTCGCGCCGGGGCCGGCGGTGGCGACGCCGGCCCCGTCCACGAGCACCCTGTATCCGGCGACCCCGCTCACCGCGTCTGTGGAGGGCGTCCAGACGAGGGTGAGCACGCGCCCCTTCCGCCGGGCGCCGTCCGCGGGGGACGACAGCGCCGGGGCGGAGGGGGCCGTTCGGTCGATCAGCAGGGTGCGCGTCTCGGTCGAGCGCCGGTTTCCGGCACCGTCGACCGCCGAGACGCTCCAGCGGTGGGCGCCGTCCGACAGCGGCGACGGGAGCGTCGCAGTCGTCGCGCCCGCGCCCAGCTCGACGGCGGGGGCGCCGTCGATGGTGAGCCGGTACCCGGAGATGCCGCTGCCGCCGTCGGTGGCGGCACTCCAGCGGAAGGTGGGGGTCGCGCTGGCGGTCGCTCCCCCCGGGGCCGGTGAGAGCAGCCCGAACGCGGTGGGAAGGGTGGTGTCGGCGGTACCGCCTGCGGCCACCGTGAGCGTGCCGAGCAGATCGACCCGTCGGCCCGAGGCGGTCGCGCCCGACAGAGCGGGAACCGCGTCGCCGCCCGCTGCGATCGTCGAGGCGACCTGCTCGGGGGCGATCCCCGGGTGCGCGCCGGCGAGAGCGGCGGCGATCCCCGAGACCACGGGCGCGGCCATCGAGGTGCCGGACTTGTAGCCATATCCTCCGCCCGGAATCGTGCTGAGGACATCAACTCCGGGAGCACCGACATCGACCTTGGTGGCGCCCCGGTTCGAGAACGCGGCAAGGCCGTCGTCGGTGCCCGTCGCGGCGACGCCGATCAGCGACGAGGTCGGGCAGTTGGACGGCCACATCGGGGCGGTGTCGTTGTCGGCACCGGCGTTGCCCGCGGCGGCCACGAAGGTGACGCCGGCGGCGCCGGCCTGGGCGATCGCATCGCAGAGGGCCTGGGAGTAGCCGGTGCCGCCCCACGAGGCGTTGATGACGCTCGCGCCCTCGTCCACGGCGTACTGGATCGCGACGATCGCATCCGAGGTGTAACCGCCGCCGGGCTTCAGGAACTTCAGCGGCATGATCCGGGCGTTGTCGGCGACGCCGGCGATGCCGATGCCGTTGCCCCGGCGCGCGGCGATGATCCCGGCCACGTGGGTGCCATGGCTGTCGCCGTCCACCGCGTTGTAGACCTGATTGTTCCAGTCGTAGAAGTTCCAGCCGCCGACATCGTCCACGTAGCCGTTGCCGTCGTCGTCGATCCCGTTGCCGGCGATCTCGTCCGGGTTGGTCCAGACGCGCCCCGCCAGATCCGGATGACTCGTGTCCACGCCCGTGTCCACGACGGCCACCGTGACCGGGGCGGCCTGCCCGGCGAGGTCCCAGCCCGAGGGCGCTGCGATCGCGCTGAGCGGCCACTGGAGAGGGAAGTGAGTGTCGTTGGTCGTCTCAAGGACGTGGAGGGGCGCATCGGCCTGGACGGCCTCGGCAGCCGCGACACCGCGCAGCCTCTTGCGGGCCTGGGAGAGGGTGAGTGGCTTCTCGAGGTCGTAGACCCGCCATCCGGCGACCAGAGCGCGAGCCGAGTCGGCGTCGAGGGCGTGCCCGACGGCGGAGCGATCACGGGCGGAGGCGTCGGGATCCACGCGCACGAGAACCGAGTCTCCGCGCGGAGGGACAGCCTCGGCGGCGGAGGCGGACGCGGCGACCGAGCCGAGCGCAAGCACGGTCAGGGACCATGCCGCAGCGGCTGCGCGCAGCCGTGGGTGGACGGGCAGCCCGGAGGCTCCCGAGTGGGGTGGGTGAGTCGAGACGGCACGGCCTCCTTGCCAGGACGTCAGCGATTGATACGACCCCGGGGCACGTTCCCGTCAGTGGGAGTGGGGCGTTGTGCCTCGGTTATCGGCATCACCCATTCGGGGGATAACCCCCCCAGATGCATCCGCGGCGCTCAGGTATCGATCGCGACCTGCCGATGTCCAGAAGACCCGATCATTGCGAGTATCCGATGCCCTACCTGAACGGCGTCGTCACCGCCGGGATCGCCGAGGCGACCCGGGTCGCACACACCGTCATCCACCGCGGAGCGGAGACGGGAATCGTCGTGGTCGCCGGCCAGCGGGCCGATCAGGCCCACGCGGATCACATTCCCGAGGCCGAGGCGGGGAACCAGATCAGCCGCCGGTCGCGACGCGAGCGCGATCCGCGGGATCGCCGCCGCAGACGCGAGGGCGGCCACGAGCCCGATGACGAGCCCGGCATGGGCTCGCTGGTGGACCTCCAGGCCTGAGCCGAAGAGCAGCCCAGGGTTCAGTCGATCGCGGACTCCCCGGCGGACCCCGAGAGGCGGGACGCGAAGAAGGCCCGGATGGCGTCGCGCCCGCCCTCGGTGGCGACCTCGGCGAAGCGGGCGGCCAGAGCTCCCCCGCCATCCGTGCGCACCACCTCGGCATCGAGCGAGTGCCATCCGATCTCGGCGAGCTCGATCTCGATCCTCACCTGGGTGGCCGAGGGGAAGTCGGTTCCCGCGAGCAGGATCCCCCCCTCGCTGAGGTTGACGCTCTGCGCGTCGATCGCCTCGCCGTCGGCCAGCACCCTCGCCGAGAGCTCGACATCCTCGCGCTGGAAGGCGCGTCGATCGTCGTGGGGGGTCGGATCGCCCATTGCAGTGCTCCCAGGGTCGCGTCGTCCACCGGCCCGCGATGCTAGCGGACGAGCGGCAAACCGCGTTCGAAAACGATCCGATGCGCCCCGGGGCCCAGATGATCCCGCTCCATCCGGCCGGCGAACCCCAGGCGCTCGTGAAAGCGGCGGGAGGCCTCCCGCTCGGGGGCCGCGAGGGCGCGCACACGACGACATCCGCGGGCGTCCGCCCGTGCGCAGAAATCCCGATAGAGGCGCGCACCGACCCCACGGCCCCTCCACGCGGGATCGACGACGTGCATGTGGACGTATGCGAGGTCGGGCTCGGCCTCGCTGACCAGCCCCAGCAGAAAGCCGACCGGAGCGCCGTTCCCGTCTTCCAACCACACACCCGAGGGGCCGAGCTGCTCGAAGAACAGCCGGTGCATCACCAGGCCCACCGGGTGGCCGAACCAGCCGTCCACGACGGCACGGGCACGCGGATAGTCGTCGGCGCGCAGCGGGCGCGAGGTCAGGTCATCGCGATCCATGCCCGCCACATGCTCCGCCGAGGAGCGCCTGTCTCACGACGGCCACGGTTCATCCCGGGAGGCACCCTCAGGCGGGGGCGCCCGCGAGGCGGGCCACGTAGTCCTCGAGGAGCAGGAGGTTGTCCTCGCCGGCACGCCGCGTCACCTGGAGCAGCTCGCCCATGGTGGCGACCTCCTCCACCTGCTCGGTCACGAACCACTGCAGGAAGACCTGCGTGGCGTGATCCTTCTTGGCGATCGCGAGATCGAGCACGGCGTCGATGTGGCCGGTGATTGCGACCTCCCACTCGAGGCTGCCGGCGACCGCCTCCTCGGCGCTCTCGAAACTCGGCTTCGGCGCGCTCAGCGCCGGGATCACGACCGGCCCGCCCACGTCCTGCACGTAGGTGAGGAACTTCATCGCGTGGACGTGCTCCTCTGCGGCCTGCTCCGCATAGAACTTCGACAGCTCGGGGAGCCCCTCCGCGTCGAACCAGCTCGAGACCGACAGGTACTGGAGGTGTGCCTCGAACTCACGCCCCATGTGGATGTTGAGGGCATCGATGACGGACTTCTCAACGGGCATTCGTGACCTCCTCGGACGTGTCCGGTCAGTGTAGCTGGGCCCCCCATCCGGGGGGTCGTGCCCGTCCGTCGCCGCCGTTACCCTTGCCGGCGTCATCTCGTCAAGGAGACCTGGTATGCCTCTCGCTCGTCGCCGGCCGCTCGCCGGAATCGCCGCACTCGGTGCGGTGGCCGTGATCGCAGGGTGTGGCGGGGGCTCAGACTCCCTCACCGCCGACGAGTTCCGCACACAGGCGGACGCGATCTGTGCCGACTACAACCGCCAGTCCGACGCGCTCTCGGATCCGAGCAGCCCCGATGAGATCCTCCCCTCCCTCAAGGAGATCCTCCCGCTCCAACAGGACCAGCTCACCAAGCTGAAGGCCCTCGAGCCCCCCTCGGAGCTCTCCGGGACCTTCGACGAGGCGCTGGCGCTGCTCGACAAGCAGTCCGCGATCCTCACCTCGGCCGAGAGCCGCATCACCGCAGGAGAGGATCCGCTGACGGTGATCGGCGAGATCAGTGACGAGGCCGGACCGATCGGGGACGAGGCCGACACCAAGGCCAAGGATCTCGGCCTCACCGTCTGCGGCACGAACGGCAACGACACCTCGACGACCACGTCAACCTCGACCGCTCCCACCGCACCCACCACGGCGGAGGCGACGACCGAGGAGACAACCAGCACGGCCCCCACAACCGCCGAGGGCAGCACGGCCGCCTACGTCACCGATGTCCAGTCGGCCGCGACCGCCCTCCAGGACTTCGGAACGCTCTTGCAGAGCACGACCAGCGTCGCCGACCTCAAGTCCAAGACATCCAAGGCTCAGGCCGACCTCGACGACTTCGATTCGGCCATCGCCAAGCTCGACGGCTACACCCTGGACGTCCCACGCCTCGAGCGGCAGCGGGCGGGCCTCACCCGGACGGGCCCCAAGGTGAGCGACGTGCTGCGCCGCTTCCTGGACGCAGCCGGCACGGGCGACGTCGGCGCGATCCAGAAGCTGCTGCCGGAGGTCACCTCGACGATCGCGGAGTTCCAGAAGGCCGCCACCGGCTGAGCACCGCCGTCCCTCCAGAGCGGGCCCGCGCAGGGTCCGCTCTGGAAGGTCAGGGCATGCGCCGCGCCTTCTCGGAGCGGCTCGCGCCCACGATGGCGGCGGTGGCGAGGACCCCCCAGAAGACTCCGTAGCCGAGGGCGCGTCCGACGGGCTGGGCAAGCAGGAAGATGTGGGCCACCCAGAGGACGAGGACCGTCACCGGCAGGACCACCGCCACCTGGGCGACGACGTGCAGGTCCTCCCACCAGCGCAGCCAGGTGGGGATCGATCGATCGCGGACGGGGGTCACCCTTTCAGGATACGCCGGGCGTAGTATCCGGGCCGTGCCGGGGGCATCGCAATCCGAGTGGGACCTCGCCGCCGGCTGGATGGGGACGCTGGCCGACCTGGCCGGGGCGTCGAGCCTGCTCGGATGGGATCGCGAGACGCTGATGCCCCCGGGCGGAGCCGAGGGGCGCGCCCGTCAGCTCGGAACGCTGGCCGCGCTCCGCCACCGAGAGATGGTGCGCCCGGACGCCGGTGAGGCGCTCGCCGCCCTCGACGCTCGGGACGACCTCGACGAGGACGCTCGCGGCATGGTGCGCCTCGCCACCCGGGAGCGCGAGCGGGCGCTGCGGGTGCCCGAGGCTCTGGTCCGGGAGATCAGCGAGGCCTGCTCGCGCTGCGTCACCGCGTGGGTCGATGCCCGGGCCGGCGACGACTTCGACTCCTACGCGAAGCCGCTCGGACTGGTGGTGTCGCTCAAGCGCCGCGAGGCCGAGGCCATCGAGGTCGGGAACGAGCCCTACGACGCCCTGCTCGACGAGTTCGAGCCCGGCGCCCGGGCGGCCGACCTCGAACCCGTCTTCGCCGACCTGCGCGGCCGGCTCGCCCCGATCGTCGCGGCCGCGAGCGAGCGCCCGCCGGTGGAGCTCCCTCCCCGGGAGTGGAGCGCCGAGGGTCAGATGGCCATCGCCCGGGAGATCGCGCAGATGGTCGGATTCGACCGATCATCCGGGGTGATCGCACTGTCGGCCCATCCGTTCACCGGGTCGCCGCACCGGGGGGATGTCCGCTTCACCACGCGACTGATGCCCGACAGCCCGATCGGCAGCATCAGCGCGGTGCTGCACGAGCTCGGACACGCGCTCTACGAGCAGGGATTCCCCGCGGAGGTCGTCCGCTCGCCGCTCTACGACGCACCCTCGCTGGGCGCACACGAGTCCCAGTCGCGGTTCTGGGAGAACCAGATCGGCCATACGCTGGCCTTCTGGCAACAGATCGAGCCCGCCATGCGCCGCATCTTCCCTGAGGCGATGAGCGGCCTGGACGCCGGCCTACTGCACCGTGCCGCCCGCGTCGTGAGCCCGTCACTGATCCGCGTCGAGGCCGACGAGGTGACCTACAACCTGCACGTCGTGCTGCGCTTCCAGATCGAGCTGGCCCTGATCCGCGGCGATCTCGCCGTGGCCGACCTGCCCGGGGCCTTCTCGGACGGGATGCAGGAGCTCCTCGGCATCCGACCCCCCTCGGATGCGCTGGGTGCCATGCAGGACATCCACTGGGCGGATGGCCTCTTCGGCTATTTCCCCACGTATACGCTCGGCAACCTCTACGCCGCGCAGCTCGCCGAGGTGGCCGAGGCAGAGCTCGGCGGCTTGGAGCACGCCGTCGCCGAAGGGCGCTTCGCCGAGATCCTCGCCTTCATGCGCGAGAGGGTGCACCGCCACGGGGCCCGCCTTCCCACCCGCGAGCTGATGCGCCGCGCGACGGGCGCCGAGCTCGGCTCGGACGCGCTCGTCGCACATCTGGAGCGCTCCTACCTCACCTACGAGTAGACGATTCACGACGGACCGTCCCGACGGTCCAGACGGAGCCCCGTCCGACCGATAGGTGAGGGTGATGCCCTCTTCGCCGTCGTTCGGTACCGCCCGGCGCCTGTGCGCGCTGGCCGCCCTCGCCCTGATCGGCGCCCCGATGGCGATCGCGGCGCCGTCAACCGACGACCTGCGAGGTCAGCGCGACGCCCTCGCGAGCCGAGACGCGACCATCGGCAGCGAACTGGTCCGTGCCGAGAGCGCGCTGGCCCGCGGCCGCGCGCGGCTCGACCAGGCGAGGGCCCGCCACCGACGGGCGCTGGAGGGCCTGGAGCGCCGCCTCACCGGGATCTACGTCACCCCGGACCCGAGCCCCGTGATCGAGGTCCTCACAGGCGGGGACCTCGACGGCGCCCAGGCGGGGCTCGACCTCCTGGAGGCGCTCGGCAACCGCGACCGCGACCTGGTCTATGGCTACCGCCTCTCGATCGGTGAGCTCCGTAAGGCGGAGGCCTCGATGCAGCGGCGCAAGGACCGACTCGTCGAAGCCCGCCGGCAGCTCGACGTGCGACGTCGGCTGATCGAGGGCGACCTCGCCGCGGCCGTCCGGCGCGAGCGGATCGCGACCGTGGCGCCGCAGGCCGTGACCGCGCCCACTCTCACGAGCGGGGGCGGGTTCGCGCTGACCGCACCGTTCGGACTCCCGACGCCCGATGCGAGCCCGGCCCCGACGACGCCCACCGGGTCCACGCGCGGCCTCCCCACCTCGCTCATCGAGAGCCGTGCCCTCCCGGGCGAAGCGCCGGTCAACGCGCGCACAGGGGCCCGGGTCGATGCGGAGCCGGCCCCGGCGGGCCCGGCCGCGACCCGCGCCTACCCCGGGCTCGGGGCGGTCGGCCCCGCGGCGGGCGCCCCGCTCTCCGGGTCGCTCCCCACCTTCACAGCGGTCGCCTCCTGGTACGGACCGGGCTTCACCCGGGCGCGCCTGGCGAGCGGAGAGCCCTACGACCCGGCCGCCTACAGCACGGCCTCGCGGACGCTCCGTCTCGGAACCCTTCTGCGCATCGCCTACGGTGGGCGCGTCGTGACCGTCCGGGTCAACGACCGCGGACCCTACGTCCGCGGTCGCGACCTGGAGCTGTCCCAGGCCGCAGCGGCAGCGCTCGGGCTCCCGGGAGTGGGCCTGGTCACCGCCCAGATCCTGCCGACCTACTCCGGGCCGGCGACGCGCGCCTAGCGGGAGCCCTCGGTGGGGTGAGGAGCGCGCGCGCGTGCAGCGCGGCCCCCACGATGCCGGCCTGATTCTGAAGGGCGGCGGCGACCACCGGCGGACGGACGTCGAGGAGCGGGATGAACTTGCCGCCCTTGCGCGAGATGCCGCCGCCGAGGATGACGAGATCCGGCCACACCAGAGCGTCGATCCGGTTGAGGTACTCGTTGAGCAGCGGCGCCCACTTCGCGAACGAGAGCTCGCGCCGCTCGCGGGCGCCGGCCGACGCCCGCAGCTCCGCGTCCTTGCCGCGGATCTCGATGTGACCGAACTCCGTGTTGGGCACGAGCACCCCGTCGACGAAGAGCGCCGAGCCGATGCCCGTGCCAAGGGTCAGGAACAGGATCACGCCCTTCACTCCGCGGCCCGCTCCGAAGCGGACCTCCGCGACGCCGCCGGCGTCGGCGTCGTTCAGGGTCACGCACGGGCGGCCGATGGCCTGGGCGAACAGCGCTTCGGCATGCACGCCGATCCAGCCGGAGTCGATGTTCGCCGCCGTCATCAGGCGGCCGCCCACGATCGCACCGGGAACGCCGATCCCGACCGGCCCGGCGTCCGGGCCGAGCCCGGCGACGAGCTGGGCGGTGGCAGCGACCACCGCCTCGGGGGAGGCGGGCTGCGGGGTATCCACCCTCACCCGCTCACCCACCAGCACCCCGCGCCGGGCGTCTACGACCCCCGCCTTGATGCCCGAGCCGCCGATGTCCACCCCGATCAGACCCTTCACGGCTCCACCACCTCGCTGTCGTACCTCACCAGTGACATGACCTCGTACTCGGAGAGCCTGGCGCGTCCGGGGAGGAAGACGAGCTCGGCGACCACGGCGATGCCCACGACGACGCCGCCGAGGGCCTCGACCAGGCGGCACGCCGCGAGTGCCGTCCCCCCTGTTGCCAGCAGGTCGTCGTGCAGGAGGACCGCCTGACCCGGCCGGACGGCGTCGCGATGCAGCTCGATCGAGTCGCGCCCGTATTCCAGCTCGTAGCTCTCGCTCACGGTCGCGCCGGGCAGCTTGCCCGGCTTGCGCGCCGCGGCGAATCCGACCCCGAGCGCCGAGGCGATCGCACCTCCCAGCACGAAGCCGCGCGCCTCGACGCCGAGCACGACATCGGGGGCCAGCGGCCGCGCCCACTCGCTGATGCGCTCCACGCCGGCCGCCAGCCCCGCGGCGCTCTGGAAGAGGGGCATCAGGTCGTAGAAGAGGATCCCCTCGTTCGGATGGTCGGGAATCCGCCGAATCGCCCCATCGATGTCGAAGGCCGACGAGCTGGCGGGCGGACTCACGGGCTGGCGATCCCGCGGAGCTCCGAGATCAGCATCAGGTGGCGCATGTGGGACGCCAGGGCAGCGAGGTTCTCGAGGGACTCGAGGGCCTCTCTGCGCCGCTCCGGGTTCCGCGATCGCAGCCCCACCGTCAGGAGCTGCTGCAACAGACCGGCCTCGCGTTCGGCGGCGACCCGGAAGAGCCGTAGATGGCGGGGCTCGACGCCATAGCTCGAGAGCTCGAGCGCGGTCTGGACGACCTCACGGTCGGTCTCGTCGTAGGTGTTCTCGCCGTGCCCTCCGACGAGCCCGTACTCGGCCAAGGCCTTCAGCAGTGCCGTGCTCGCGCCCGTCGCAGCGATGATCTCCTGACCGTCGTAGCGCCGGCTCGGAGTGGGCTCGGCCAGCTGGGCGCGCTTGAGCTGCTTTGCCTGGTTGGCCACGCTGAAGGCGCCGGTGGTGGATGACTCCAGCTCCTGGCGGATGACTCTCAGGGGTAGGAACTCGTCGCGCTGCAGGCGCAGGATCGTGCGCAGTCGCTCCACCTCGAGCGGGCTGTAGAGGCGATAGCCGCCCGCGGTGCGCTTGGGCGTGATGAGGCGCTGATCCTCGAGGTACCGGATCTTCGAGATGGAGATCGAGGGGTGATCGGCCTTCAACAGATCGCAGACGGCACCGATCGTCAGCGCCCCCTCGTCCGCGGGCCGGCCGTCCTCCGGAAGCAGACTCGGCTGCGTCACCCGAGAAGGAACGTCAGTCGGAACTTGCCGATCTGGAGCTCGTCGCCGTCCTCGAGCACCTCGTCGCGCTCGATGCGCCGCCGGTTGACGTAGGTCCCGTTGAGGCTTCCGAGGTCGCGGAGCGCGGCTCCGGAGGGGCCCATGGTGATGACGGCGTGGTTGCGCGACACGGTCACGTCGTCGAGAAAGACGTCGGCCGACGGCTCGCGCCCGATGGTCACGGTCTCGCGATCGAGCGCGAATACGCTCCCCGCCGGCCCCCCCGAGCGCACGGCCAAGGTGGGTCCGTCGAGGGCCGGGCCCTTCCAGGCGCCCGACTGAGCCTCCTCGTCACTGACCGCCAGTGGGCCGGTGATCTCACCGGTCCCCTGGTTCTCGAGGATCAGCAGGGCCCCGCAGCGACCGCAGTACTTGTGCGCCTCGCTCTGATGGAACCCGCATTCGGAGCAATACATCGCGTGGTCCTCCCGGCCGGCTCGTGGCCGCCCGTCGGTCGCTCAGTCGCCCTGGAGCTGGTCCAGGTCGGGAAGGCGCCCGGCCAGGATCCTGCTGAGCGCGTCGAGGTCGACCACCGAGAGAGCGCCCTCGTCCCGACCCTTCAGTCGCCCCACCAGCTCGCTCTTCAGGAGCTCGATCCGGCCATGGAGCAGGCGCCGCTGCTTTGACACCTCCAGCTCCTCGGCGGTGAGGCTGCGGATCAAGTCCTTCAACTCGGCGTCCGTCAGGGTGCTGAGATCGGGGTGGGCGTCCATCGGAACTCCTCGTGAGGGTTGGCTTCCAGCATAGCGACCTGGACGCGAACCCTCAGGGCCTGGTCGAGGTTTCCTCAGCGGGCCGCACAGCGGAGAGAGCCCGCCGGGCGTAGTTGGCGAAGGTCGCGAGCGCGAGAGCGACGGCCGCCCACATCAGCGCGTCCACCCAGGCGTAGTCGAGGAGGATCGCCGTGCCGGTGGCGAGCATCGTCAGCGTCGAGGAGATCTTGCCGGCCATGTCCACCCGCAGGTCGACCCCCCGGCGGAACAGATGCACCGCGGCCGCCACGATCACCACGTCGCGCACGAGCAGGATGATCGGGGCGATCGGAGAGACGCCCCCGAGCACCAGGACCCCGACGAGCCCGACGCCGACCAGCAGCCGATCGGCGAGCGGATCGGCGATCCTGCCGAAGCGGCTCTCGGCGCCCAGGCGGCGCGCCAGGAAGCCGTCGAGGAAGTCGGTCACCGCGACGACGGCGAAGATCGACCAGCCCAGCGTCGAGGTCGTGCCCTCGGCGCGGATCAGCACCACGAGCAGCAGGGGCAGGGCGGCCAGACGCGCGATGGTGAGCGCGTTGGGCAACCAGCCGAGTCGAGCGCCGCGGTGTCGCGTGTCTGACCTGTCCACGTCGCGAGAGAATCGGGGCGAGAGGATTTGAACCTCCGACCGCCCGGCCCCCAGCCGGGTGCGCTACCAGGCTGCGCCACGCCCCGAGAGCGATCAGGTTACCGCAGCGCGGGCTCCGTGTCGCGCGCCCGCGGCTCCACTAAGATCGGCCGCCGATGGCCAAGGCCCCCATTCTCGCGCCCCGCGCCGACGACTTCGCCCAGTGGTACCAGGACGTCGTGGCCAAGGCCGAGCTCGCCGAGAACGGCGCCGCCCGCGGCACGATGGTGATACGACCGTACGGATACGGCCTCTGGGAGCGCATGCAGGCCGAGATGGACCTGCGCATCAAGGCGTGCGGGGCGCAGAACGTCTATCTGCCCGCTGTTCATCCCCGAGTCGTATCTGAAGCGCGAGGCCGAGCACGTCGAGGGCTTCAGCCCCGAGCTCGCCGTCGTGACCGTCGCCGGCGGCAAGGAGCTCGAGGAGCCGCTGGTGGTGCGGCCGACATCCGAGACGCTCTTCGGCGAGCTGATGGCCAAGTGGATCCAGTCGTACCGCGACCTGCCTCTCTTGCTCAACCAGTGGGCCAACGTCGTGCGCTGGGAGCTGCGCCCGCGCATCTTCCTGCGGACCACCGAGTTCCTCTGGCAGGAGGGCCACACGGCGCACGCGACCCAGGAGGACGCCGCCGACTACGCGCGACGGATCCTCCTCGAGGCCTACCGCGACTTCATGGTCCGCGTCCTCGCCATGCCGGTCCTGGTGGGTGCGAAGACGGCCCGCGAGCGCTTCGCCGGTGCGGTCAACACCATGACCTGTGAGGGCATGATGGGTGACGGCAAGGCGCTTCAGATGGGCACCAGCCACGAGCTCGGTCAGAACTTCGCCACGGCCTTCGGGATGGAGTACCTCGGCGACAGCGGCACCCTCTCGCACTGCTGGACCACCTCGTGGGGGACCTCGACGCGAATGGTCGGCGGCCTGATCATGTGTCACGGCGACGACAACGGCCTGCGGGTGCCGCCCGCGGTGGCCCACGTCCAGGCCGTCGTGATGGTCGTGCGCGACGACGACACCGGGGCGGTCGTCGCCGAGGGGCGCCGCCTCGTGGCCGAGCTGATCGCCGCCGGCGTGCGGGCGCGGCTCGACGACCAGGTGGCGACCGGCTTCGGCCGGCGGGCCACGGACTGGGAACTGAAGGGCGTACCGGTGCGGATCGAGATCGGCCCGCGCGACCTGGCCGAGAGCGTCGTGACGCTGGTGCGCCGCGACGCACGCACCAAGGACACCGCGCCCGCAGCAGGCATCGCCGCGACGGTGACGGCGCTGCTCGAGGAGATCCAGGCGAGCCTGCTCGCCGAGGCGACCGCCTTCCGCGACGACCGCACGGCCGACGTGACCAGCATCGAAGAGGCGATCGAGGCCGGTCGCACCGGCTTCGCCCGCATCCCCTGGGAGCTCGTCGGCGAGGATGGCGAGGACCGCCTCGCCGAGCACGCGATCAGCGTGCGCTGCCTCCAGACGCCCGACGGGGCGGTGCCGGACGGCCTCGACGGCCCCCTGCACGCCGTCGTCGCCCGCTCCTACTAGTCAGCCCGGAACCGCGGCCTCCGCGCGCGGGTAGTGGGTCTCGACGTAGTCCTCGACCATCCGTATGAACTCCTCGGCGAGGCCGGCCCCCTCGAGCGTGGCCACCTTCTCGCCGTCCACGTAGACGGGCGCCCGCGGCGACTCGCCGGTGCCCGGCAGACTGATGCCGATGTCGGCGGCCCGGCTCTCCCCCGGCCCGTTGACGATGCAGCCCATCACCGCCACCTTCAGGTCGACCACACCGGGGCGCTCGGCGTGCCAGCCGGCCATCCGCTCGTCGAGGTGCCGCTCGATGGACTGGGCCAGCTCCTGAAAGACCGTGCTGGTCGTGCGGCCGCAGCCCGGGCATGCGGTCACCTCGGGGCGGAACGCCCGCAAGCCGAGGCTCTGCAGCAGCTCGCGGCAGACCCGCACCTCGATCGTGCGATCACCCCCCGGCTCCGGCGTCAGGCTCGCCCGGATCGTGTCGCCGATGCCCTCCTGGAGCAGGATGCCCAGGGCCGCGGTGGTCGAGACGATGCCCTTGCTGCCCATGCCCGCCTCGGTCAGGCCCAGATGCAGTGGGTAGTCGCAGCGGGCCGCGAGGTCGCGGTAGACCGCCACCATGTCCTGCAGCCGGCTGGTCTTGCACGACAGGATGATCCGGTCGCCGGGAAGACCGAGCTCCTCGGCGGCCTCGGCGGACGAAATCGCGCTGCACACCATGGCCTCGCGCAGGACCGCGTCGGCGGGGAGCGGCGCGGCCAGCCGCCCGTTCTCGTCCATCAGCGTGTCGAGAAGCTCCGGGTCGAGCGACCCGGCGTTGACGCCGATGCGCACCGGTTTTGCGTGATCGATCGCCGCCTGGACCATCGTGGCGAAGTTGGCGTCGTGGCGCGCCCCCCGACCGACGTTGCCGGGGTTGATACGGAACTTGGCGAGGGCGTCGGCGCAGTCGGGGAACTCGCGCAGGAGGGTGTGGCCGTTGTAGTGAAAGTCGCCGACCAGCGGCACCTCGAGGCCATGTTCGTCGCGCAGCCGGTCGCGGATCTCGGCCACCCGGGCCGCAGCGGCGCGGTTGTTGACCGTGATGCGGACGATCTCGGAGCCCGCCTCGGCCAGCTCGGCGACCTGGGCAGCGGTCGCCGCGGCGTCGGCGGTGTCGGTGTTCGTCATCGACTGCACCACCACCGGGGCCCCGGAGCCGACCGGGATCGCGCCGACCATGCACGTGCGGGAGACTCTGCGGTTCGTCACCACCCCACGGACGTTAGCCGAGCGGGGTCGCGGCTGCCGCCGCCCGCTCGGCCAGGCGCGCCAGGGACGCGGCCACCACGGCCCGCAAGTCGCCCTCGCGATGGGCCTCGGCCTCCGGGATCGCGACCTCGATGACCACCGCGCAACCCGTGCCCTCAGGGGCGAGCGAGACGCGGAAGTCGATCTCGGATACCAGGCACGAGATCACCACGCGGGCGCCGTCGGCGCGGCTTTCGACCCGCGTGGGCATGGCGAAGTCGGGCCAGCCGTGCAGATAACGGGTGACGGTGCCCCCATCGCCGGGCTCGACACGCGCGGTGTCGACCATCCACTCGGCGAAGCGCTCCGGGTCGTGGACGATGCGCCACACGCCGGCAGGCGAGGCCCCGCAGACGATCGATTCGCGGAAGATCGGCACTACGACCCCCCTCCCGCGACGACCTCCGCCGCCGCGCGGGCGCGCTCGTCGCTCACGCGCGCCAGCTCGCGGACGGGGTCACTGAGGCCGGCGACCGGGGGGCGGCCGAGGTCGATCATCACCGAGAGGAGTTCCTCCCCGGCCTCCGCCGCCGGCCGGGCCTCCCTCACCAGGCGCTCCCACCGCTGCACGGCGGCGTCGAGATGGGCCAGACCCTCCTCGCGCTCGCCGCACGCGAGCAGCACGAGGCCGGTGACGCGGTCCAGGTGGGCGATGAGACCGGCGGGGTCGTCGCCCGCGCCCACCGGCTCGAACGGGAAGAGATCCAGCTGCGCCCGGGCGGCGGGAAGGTCGCCGTCGGCCATCGCCGCCTCGGCGGCCGCGAGGCGGAGCGCCGCGCGCGGCACGCGCCCGTCCTCCGCCGCCAGGCATGTCGCGAGGGCGGCGCGGGCCTCCGCGGGCCTGCCGGCCGCGAGGAGGGTCGCGCCGAGATCGGCCGCTGCGGCGACCTCGAGGTCGGCGGTTCCGAAACGCTCCGCCACCCGCACCTCCTCGCGGGCCGCCTCGACGGCCGCGTCGTGCCGCTCGAGCCGCGAGAGGGCGTGCGCGACCCCCGCCCAGCTCTGGCAGGCCAGGCCCGGCCCGGTGCGCGACGGGTCGGGCGCGCGCGCCAGAACCTCCAGCACGTCCGGGATGAGTCCCAGCGCCGCGGCGCAGGCGGCCTCCCCGATGCGGGCATCGAGGGCGAGCGCCGGGCGTCCGGCGAGCTCGGCGAGCTCGGCCGCCTCGCGGCAGCGCTCCCGGGCACGCGCGCCCTGCCCCGAGCGCACGAGCGCGAAGCCCCAGGCCATCACCAGCTCGGCCTGCAGGACGTCGTCCTCGCCTCCGAGCCTCGCCTGGGTGTCGGCCAGCATGCGCTGGGCGCGGACCGGATCGCCCGCGACGGCCTCGCCCCATGCCATCCCGGCCATGGCGAGCAACCGGGTCTCGGGGGCGTCCACGCCCGACGCATCGAGCAGCTCTACGGCCTCCTGGCTCGAGCGGACCGCCTCCTGCGGATAGCACGTGGTGGTCCTCAGCCACCGCGACCTCTCCGCCAGGGCGGCGGCGAGTCCGCGGACGTCCCCGACCTCGGAGAGGAGCGTGCGCACGTGCGCGAATGCGGCGTCCATGGCCGGCTGGTCCCCCCTCCACGCCTCGATCTCGGCGAGCGCGAGCCACGCCTCGGCCTCGGCGGCGGGGACACCCGCCGTGGCCGCGGAGGCCGCCGCCTCGGCGAGGTATGTCGCCGCCTGGTCGAGGGCCCCGAGGGCGCGCGCCGAGCCGGCCGCGGCCACGAGGTAGGCGCGGGCGCGCTCGTCGTCGCCCGCCCCGCGCAGGTGGTGGGCCACCTCCGCGGGGGGCCGGCCCGGATTGGCCGACATCATCCGGGCGAGCCGGGCATGGGCCGCGCGGCGGCGGCCGGCGGGCAGCTCGCCGTAGCAGGCCCGGCGCACGAGATCGTGGGTGAAGGCGACGTCGGTGCCGGCGACCGGATCGAGCAGCCCGCAGGCCACGCCCTCGGCGACGGCGTCGTCGAGGGCGTCGGGACCCATCAGCGAGACGGCCTCGGGGATGGTGAGCGCACGCCCGGCCGCCGCCGTCGCGGCCACGAGGTCGCGGGCGGGACCGGACAGCCCGGCGAGCGGGCCGCGCACGGCGTCGCGCAGGCCCTCCTCGGGATCCCCGCCGGCCGCTGCGGCCCGGGCCGCGTGCAGCGCCAGCAGCGGGTTGCCGCCCGCCGCCGCGGTCACCTGCGCGAGGACCTGGGGGTCGAGCCCCGGCGCCTCGCGATGGACCAGGAGCTCCACGTCCTCCTCGCGGAGGGGCGCCAGGGACACGGCCTCGCGCAACCCCCCGCGCCGGGCGAGGGCGTCGCGGGCGCGGTCGAGCCCATCGGCCACCCCTCCGCTGCGGGCCGTCACGACGACCAGGACGTGCGCGCTCTGGAGCGGCAGCCCGAGCTGCGCCAGCAGCGCAAGCGTCGAGGAGTCCGCGCGGTGGAGGTCCTCGAGCACCAGCAGGACGGAGGCCCCGCGCGCGCACCAGTCGAGTGCTTCGGCGACGGCCTCGAAAAGGCGCGCCTGGCCGAGCGCCGGCTCGGCGGGAGCGGGCGCCGGCCGGCGGCCCCACGCAGCCTCCACGGCGGGACAGAGGCGGGCGAGATCCTCCGGCCAGCCGACCGCCTGGGGGGGCGCCTCGCTCGCGCGCACCAGCTGGCGCAGCGCGTCGGTCCACGGCCCGAAGGGCGGCCGCTCGTCCATGTCGAGCGCGTGGCCGACCGCCGTCCGCGCGCCCGCGAGACCCGCCAAAGCCCTCAGCTCGGCCGCCAGGCGGCTCTTGCCGACGCCCGCGGCGCCCTCGATCAAGAGCACGCCGCCGCGGCCGGCCGTCGCCCCCTCCCACGCGGCCCGACATCTCTCCATCTCGACGGCTCGGCCGACCATCCCGGCCGGCGACCCGGCGCGCGGCGGCGCGGCGGCGGCGCCCCGGGGCAGCGGAGGCCCGGACGGCGACGCGCCCGCCCGGATCTCGTCGGCGAGCAGGCGGGTCTCCGCCGAGGGCACCACACCGAGCTCGGCGGCCAGGGTGTCCCGGCAGCGCCGGAAGGCGGCCAGCGCGCCGCCGCGGTCCCCGGCGGCACCCAGGCGCCGCATCAGCGCGCGGTGGCCCGACTCGCGCAGGCGGTCGCGCGCGAGAGCCTCGCGCGAGTAGGACAGGGCGCGTGGCAGGTCGCCGGCGGCCTCCGCCGCGTCGGCCAGCGCCCCGAGGGCGTCGATCATCCGGTCGCGATGGCGGTCCTGCGCGTCGAGCACCCACTCGTCCGGGATCTCGGGCAGCAGGGGCTCTGAGCCGAGCAACACCGCCCGCCGCAGCGAATCCTCGTCTCCCAGGGCCAGGAGGCGATCGACCTCCCGCACGTCCACGTCGGCGACCGCCGCCGGATCGAGACCGGCGCCGAGGCGGTCGGCGACGAGCAGATCGCCGCCGCCCGCCGCCTCGAGTGCCGATCGGATCGCCCAGAGCGCGCTGCGCAGCGATCCCCGGGCACTGGTGTCGAGCACGTCGGGCCAGAACCGGCCCGCGAGGCGTACGCGCGGATGCGGCCCGGCGTTGACGAGAAGGTACGCGAAGAGCGACCGCGACTTGACGCCGCCGATCTCCGGCACGGGCCGGTCGTCCACCCACGCGGCGAGCCCACCGAACAGACGGGCGCGAAGCATGGGCCGATCATGCGCCCGCGCAGACGGACCGTCAACGGCGCGCCCGCTCTATTGACACTGCGATGACGCCCGTCCCCACGGCACGTTGACGGCGCGGATGGACGCTGCCGGTGCACCCCACGAGCAGGAGGACGGCCAAGATGGTGGATCGCGAACGACTCGAGCAGCTGATGGGGAGGGTCGTCGACGAGCTCGGTGGCGCCCTCGGCGCCGGGCTGATCGTCGTCGGTGAGCGTGCAGGCCTGTGGGCCGCCCTTGCCGGAGCGGGGTCCATGACCTCCGAGAGCCTCGCCGCGCGCAGCGGGACCGACGAGCGCTACGCCCGCGAGTGGCTGCGCGCGATGGCCGCCGGCGGCTACGTCGAGTACGCGCCCGCCGGAGACACCTACGCAATCAGCGACGAGGTCGCGTTCGCGATGGCCGACCCGCAGGGGCCGAGCGTGCCCGGCGCGTGCCAGGTCGTACTCGGCGCCCTGGAGGCCACCGGCCGCGTGGCCGAGCGCTTCGTGAGCGGCGAGGGCCTCGGCTGGCACGAGCACGACGACGATCTCTTCGAGGGCACGGAGCGCTTCTTCCGGCCCCAGTACGCCGCCCACCTCGTGGATGAATGGATCCCCGCCCTCGACGGCGTGGGGAGCGTCCTGACGGCGGGCGCCCGCGCCGCCGACGTCGGCTGTGGCCACGGCGCCTCCACGATCCTGATGGCCGAGGCCTTCCCCGCCTCGATCTTCACCGGCTTCGACTATCACGAGGCCTCGATCGTGCACGCGCGCGAGGCGGCACGCGTCGCCGGCGTGGAGGATCGCGTCTCGTTCGTGGTCGCCCCGGCCGACGACTTCCCGGGAGAAGGCTACGACCTCGTCACCATGTTCGACTGCCTGCACGACATGGGCGACCCGGCGGGCGTCGCGCGGCACGTGCGCGCCGCGCTCACCGCACAGGGCGCCTGGATGATCGTCGAGCCCATGGCGGGCGACCGGGTGGAGGACAACCTCAACCCGGTCGGGCGCCTCTTCTACTCGGCCAGCACGCTGGTCTGCACCCCCGCGTCGCTCGCCCAGCCCGGTCGCGCGGCGCTCGGAGCCCAGGCCGGCGAGGCGGCCCTGGCCGAGGTGATTCGGCGCGGCGGGTTCTCCCGCGTGCGCCGCGTCGCCGAGACCCCCGTGAACCTCGTCCTCGAAGCCCGTCCCTGACCCGTCGAGCACGGGTCGCACACCCACACCGCAGCCAAGGAGACACACCATGAGCACCTCCACGCACAGCGTCATCGAGTCCATCCGCACGGCGACCGAGGCGCGCGACGCCGCCGGCCTCGCACGCCTCTACGCCGACCACGCCGAGGTCTCGATCATCGACCGCACCACGCCACCCAGCAGCCCCCGGGTCCTCCACGGCAAGGGCGAGGTCGTCGCCTACCTGGAGGACACCTGCTCGCGCGAGATGACCCACGAGGTCCGCGACCTGGTCGAGGGCGAGCGGAGCGTCGCCCACACGGTCCGCTGCCTCTACCCGGACGGCACCCGGGTCCTCTGCATGACGATCGCCGAGCTCGACGACGGCCTCATCGCCCGCCAGACGATCGTGCAGGCCTGGGACGCCTAGCCACGGTGCGGCGCCCGCCGGCTCCGGCGGGCGCCGCCCGCGCTAGCGGTCGATCTGAAAGCCGTCGCCCGTTAGGCGGCCGATGTCGTTCTGCAGGGCGACCACGAAGATCAGCATCACGATCGCGAACCCGACGAAGGAGGCCCGCCCGTATGTGGCGGCGCTGAACGCGGATCCCTTCACCCTCTCGGCGAGCGCGAAGAGGATGTGCCCCCCGTCGAGGGGCAGGATCGGCAGGAGGTTGAAGATGCCGAGCGCGAGGCTGATCACACCGATGAACTGGAGCACGTCGATCAGCCCGTTGTCGGCGACCTGGTCGAAGACCGCCCCGACCCCGACGATGCTCGACACCTCCCCGCGGGCCTGGCTGCTGGTGAACGAGTCCCCGATCACCTCCACGTTGGTCGTGATGATGAACCAGGTGAAGTTCCAGCCCTCGGAGAGCCCCTCGAGAGGCCCGGAGCGGATCGTCGGGCCGGCCACCGTATCGAACGTGAAGCCCAACCCGGTGAGCGGTCGGCCGGTGTCCGGATTGGTGAGCCGATCGCCGGTCAGATCCCTGAGCACCTGAAGCTGGGCGGGGCGCTCGATCACGCTTCCGTCGCGCTCCAGTCGCAGGACGACGGTCTCCCCCTCGCGACCCGACTGCAAGGCGGACCGCACACGCTCGCTGTCGCCGTTCGCCGCAACCCCATCCACGGCGAGCACCCGGTCGCCGGGTTCGAGGCCCGCCTGCTGTGCAGCGGAATCGCGCGAGACACTCGACACCGAGGTGGTCGGGTTCGCCGTCGGCACCCCGATCCAGAAGATGGCGGCGAAGATCCCGATCGCGAGCACGATGTTGACGGCTGGTCCGGCCAGGATGGTTGCGACCTTCCGCCAGGCCGGCTTCGCGGCGTACGCGCGATGGGCGACCTCATCGTCCAGCTCCTCGCCGACCGTCATGCCGCTGATCTTCACGTAGCCGCCGAGGGGCAGCCAGCCGATCGCGTACTCGGTCTCTCCGCGGGTGAACGAGGCGATCGGCCTCCCGAAGAAGATCGAGAACCGCTCGACGCGCATCCCGCACCACTTGGCGACCACCATGTGGCCGGCCTCGTGGATCAGCACGAGAGCCATCAGGATCACGACGAAGTAGAAGAGGTGCAGGATCACGCCGGCACCGCGCCGATGGCGAGGGCGGCCGCATCGCGGGCACGGGCGTCGCACTCGGTCACCGCGTCGAGGGAGTCGACCGCCCTCGAGGGGATCGCCTCGAGGGCGGCTTCGACGATACGGGCGATGTCCATGAATCCGATCCTCTCCGCCAGAAAGGCCGCGACGGCCACCTCGTTGGCCGCGTTCAGCACGGCCGGGGCCGTGCCCCCCTCGATACCGGCGGCGCGGGCCAGCCCCAAGCACGGAAAGGCCGTCTCGTCCGGAGCCTCAAAGTCAAGGCGGCTCCCGACGAGGTCCATCGGCTCACCGGGAGGCGGGGCGGCCGGGTGCCGGAGGGCGTGCCCGATCGGCACTCGCATGTCGGGGGGACCGCAATGGGCGAGGATGCCCCCGTCCTCCAGGCGCACCAGCGCGTGGACGAGCGACTGGGGGTGCACCACGACCTCGATGCGGTCGTAGGACAAGCCGAACAGGTGATGGGCCTCGATCACCTCGAGCCCCTTGTTCATCAGCGTCGCCGAATCGATGGTGATCTTGTCCCCCATCGCCCATGTGGGGTGCCGCAGCGCATCCGAGCGGGTCACGCCCACCAGATCATCGGCAGCGCGGCCGCGGAAGGGACCCCCCGACGCGGTGAGGATGGCCGCGCGCACCCGCTCCCGCGGGACCCCCTCGAGCAACTGGAGGAGCGCGGAGTGCTCCGAGTCGATCGGAACGAGGGCGGCGCCCGTGCGGGCCTGGACCGCGGAGACCAGGTCACCGCCGACCACCAGGCTCTCCTTGTTGGCGAGAGCAACCGTGATCCCGCGCTCGAGCGCCGCCAGCGTCGGCCGCAACCCAGCCGCTCCGACCAGGGCGTTCAGCACGATGTCGGGCTCGCTCGCGTCGATGAGCCCGGCGAGGTCGGCATCGAACGCGACGCTTCCACCCCCCACGGCCGCCGCCGTATGCGCGATCCCGCGATCGACGGCCTGGGCCACCATGTCCGAGACACGGCTGCCGCACGCCAGCCCGCAGGCGACGAGATCGGGCGCACGGTCGATGACCTGAAGGGCCTGGACCCCTATCGAACCCGTAGACCCCAGAACGAGTACACGTGCCACCCGTCGATTGTAGCGAGCACGTCGCGCCGGTCGTGGTAAGGGCTCCTTAAGACCTCCCGGGTAGCTTTGAGTGATGCTGCTCCTGATCGCCGTGGCGTTTCTCGCGGGAGTTGTCACGGCCCTCTCTCCATGCGTCCTGCCGGCCCTCCCGGTGGTGCTCGCCGGATCGGCCGGGGGCGGATCGCGGCGAGTGGCCGGTATCGCCGCGGGCTTCGTCGCCTCTTTCGTGCTGTTCACCCTCACGCTGACCGCGGCCCTGAGGGAGATCGGCCTCAGCCCGGACGCGCTCCGCAACCTCGCCATCGCCGCCCTGATCGGCTTCGGCGTGACACTCCTGGTGCCCGCTCTCGGAGAGCGGATCGCCACGGTCCTCGGGCCGGTGGGGCGACTCGGCGAGCGGATCCCGCGAGGGCGGTCGGGCTTGGCAGGCGGACTCCTGGTCGGGGTCGCTCTCGGCCTCGTCTGGACGCCGTGCGCAGGGCCGGTCTTCGCGACGATCGCCGCCGTGGCGGCCGCGGGCGACGCGGGTCCGACGGCCTTCGCCGTGCTGAGCGCCTACGCGATCGGCGCCGTGGTACCCCTCTGCCTGATCGCCGCCGGGGGCCAGCGGCTGATCGAGCGCATGCGCGGCCGCGGGGGGCGGCCGTCCGGCCGGTGCTCGGCGCCCTGATGATCGGAGCGGGAGCGATGATCGCCCTGGGGGTCGACACGCGCTTGACGACCGCCCTCGTGCGGGACGTGCCGGCCTACACCGACACCCTGCAGGCGCTCGAGCGCACGGCCTCGGTCAACCGGGAGCTGCGCGGCCTGCGCCCGGGCGCCCCGACCGATATCCCTCCCCTGCTCTCGGCGGCGCGCGGGTCGACACCGGCGGGGGGCGGCGCGCTCGATCTGCCCGATGCCGGGCCGGCACCCGAGTTGCGCGACATCTCGGCGACCTTCAACACCGCCGATGCCCCCGTCACGCTCGCGAGCCTTCGCGGACGCGTCGTGCTGCTCGATTTCTGGACCTACTCCTGCATCAACTGCCTTCGCACGCTGCCGCACCTCAAGGGGCTCTACGAGCGCTATCGCTCCGACGGGCTGACCATCGTCGGCGTCCACACCCCCGAGTTCGCCTTCGAGGGGGATCCCGGGAACGTCGGGGACGCCGTGAGAGACCTCGGCATCACCTATCCGGTCGTTCTCGACGCCGACTACGGCACCTGGGATGCCTATGGCAACCGGTACTGGCCGGCCACCTACCTGATCGACCGCGACGGTCACGTCCGCGACCTTCATATCGGCGAGGGCGACGAAGAGCGGACCGAGACGCTCGTGCGCCAAGCGCTGGAGGTGCCGCCCGGCAGCCCCCGGACGGGAGCCGGCGGGGGCGATGCGCCCCCCGGCCATGCGGCGATCACGCCCGAGACCTACGTCGGGGCGGCGCGCATCCAGCGCCTGGCGCCCCCTCAGACCGTGCGCCCCACTCTCGCGACGCGTTACCGGCTGCCTCGGGCGATCCCCTCCGACAACCTCGCGTTCGACGGCGAGTGGACGCTGGAGGAGGAGGCCGGTCGCGCCGGGAAGGGCGCGGCGATCGAGCTCAGCTTTCGGGCGAAGGGCGTCTACCTCGTGCTGGACGGGGACGGCGAGCGCCGCGTCGGCAGGGTGCTCGTCGACGGCCGGCCCCCGAGGCTCGATGAGGCGGGGCCCGACGTCGGCACCGACGGCCGGCTGGTGGTCACCGGCCCCCGTCTCTATCGCCTGCTGCAGCTCCGGGGCTCCCGGAGCGGCCGCATCCGCATCGAGCTCGCCCCAGGTACGAGGGCCTTCGCCTTCACCTTCGGGTGAGCCGCCGGGCGGGCCGGGCGATGCCGCGGATCCCCCGCCGAACCATCGCCCCTCGCGGAACCACCGGCGCATGGTGCGCACACTCGGGGGCACTGCGGAGCCGCGCCTCTCGCGGGCGCGCAGCCGGCCGATGACCGATGCGGGGGGCTCACCCGCGGCGAAGGCGGCCTCCGCCTCGCCCCGCAGGCCCGGCCACGCGTAGGAACCGGGAGCGGTCCTGACCCGCGGCGGGCCGGTGAGGCGGGCGCGGTGAAGCTCGAGCGCCCGGGAGCGGGCGCTCGTGAGACACCCCGCCGCCCGCCAGACATGCAGAAGGCTCGCCTCGAGATCCCGGCCCGCCCGGCGTGTGGTGAACGAGGGTGAGCGATGGGCAGCGCACAGCCACACGCTCACCCCGCAGGGCAGGTGAAGAGGCGCCCGCGCGCCCTCTCCGGCGCCCACGCATATCGCGCACGCAGGACGGCCTCCCAACCGCTCGCCCTTGTAGAAGCTCCTCGCCACGAGCCCACCCTGACGCGCCGGGCTCCACGGAACGAGACCTGGGGGTGTCGGCGTGGTGATGCACTCGTGCCGAGAATGGAGCGATCGGACCGGTCCGACGGGTCCAATCGGACCGAGTCATACGCCGACCCTGCCAGCAGCATCACCGGCCGCGAGAGCTGGGGCTCGGGACGATGCGTCTGTCGCATCGGTCCAATTGGACCCGACTTTCCGGTCCAATTGATCCCATTGGACCTGACTCCCCGGTCCAATGGGACCGCTGCGACGCCGGCGGAAGCACCCGACCAGGATCGGCGTGACGATGAGCGCCCCCACCCCGTCGCCCTCGTGGTCCGGCGCCCTCGCTCGGCCGTCGGGGCAGGCCGAGCGAGGTTCACAGGGAGGGCTCTGCGGAGACGGATCGGCGAGGGAGTGGCACGCCACGCCTCCCGGCCCGCCCTCCGCGCTCACTCCACCAGCGCGTGGGCCGTCTCGCAGAAGGCGGTGACCAGGGCGACGCAGGCGTCGAGGTCGTCCGGGTGACACGATTCGACGACGGTGTGGACGTAGCGGGTGGGGATCGAGACGCAGCCGGCGGGGGCTCCGTCGCCCGAGAGGCCGAGCTCGCGGGTGTCGGTGCCACCGCGGACCATCACCTCGAGCTGGGTCGGGATGCCCCGCTCGGTACCGATGGTGAGGAGGTGATCGACGACCGCCCGCGGGACGATCGCGCTCGTGTCGTAGACCTTGATCGCGGCGCCGTGGCCGAGCGTGGTGATGCGCTGGTGGGGCTTAGCGTCGGGGCCGTCGTTGGCGAGGGTGATGTCGATGGCCAGCCCGATCTCCGGACGCACCCGGGCGGTGGCCACCCGTGCCCCTCTCAGGCCGACCTCCTCCTGCACGCTGGCCACCGCCACCACCTCGCAGCGATGATCGCCCAGGGAGCGGAAGGCCTCGATCATCACGTAGAGGCCGGCGCGGTTGTCGAGGCTCTTGCACGTAACCAGATCGCCGAGCCGGGCCATCGCGCGTTCTCGGGTGACGACGTCGCCCGGCCGCACCAGCTCGCAGACCCGCGCGGCGGGCAGGCCGAGATCGACGAAGTAGTCCTCGAGAGCGGGCGCCTTGCGCTTCTCCTCATCGCTCATGAGGTGGACCGCCTTCGACCCGAGCACCCCGAGGAGGTCCTCCCGTCCGTGGACGGTCACCCGTTGTGCGGTGAGCGTCTTCGGATCGAATCCGCCGAGCGGAATCAACCGCAGCTGCCCCCCCTCCTCCACGTGGGTCACCATGAAGCCGATCTCGTCCATGTGCGCCGAGAGCATGAGGCGCGGCCCGCCCCCGCCCCGACGACGGGCCACGAGGTTGCCGAGGGGATCCACCTCGATCGAATCGGCGTGCGACTCCAGCTCGCGCCGTGCGACGGCGCGGATGCGCTCCTCCCGGCCGGGCGCGCCCGGTGTCTCACAGAGCTCGGTGAGAAGGGCGAGGTTCATCAGTAGATCAGCCAGACCGTCACGAAGTAGGCCACGACCGAACCGAACAGCAGGGCGTCGAAGCGATCGAGGACGCCCCCGTGGCCGAGGAGGAGGCGTCCGGAGTCCTTGGCGCCGGCATCCCGCTTGAGGACCGATTCGAAGAGATCCCCGAGGAAGGCCGCGGGGCAGATCGCGAGGCCGAGGATGAGCGACTCCCAGCCGCCGATCCAGTCCATGTAGAGGCCCGCGACCCACACCGCGAACGTGGCCGCCACCACCCCGACGGCGGCACCCTCGATGGTCTTCTTGGGCGAGGTCAGCGGGGCGATCGGCCGACGGCCCCAGAGCCTCCCACCGACGTACGACGCGGTGTCGAAGATCCAGACGCCGACGAGGACGTTGACGACCGCCCCGGCCCCATCCGGCAGATCCCGCATGATCACCAGCAAGGAGAGCGGCAGGCCGAGATAGATGACACCGAGCAGGGTCGTCGCCATGCGCGCCGTGATCTCGTCGCGCCGCGGAAGGATCAGCGCGGCGACGGCGACGAGGACGAGGCTCAGGCCGAGGCCGAGCAGGATCCCCCGCTCGGGGTTGTCCATCGCCCAGCTGAGACCGATCATGGCGAGCGATCCGAGGTAGCCGGCCCAACGGAGGGGGCGCGCGGCGGCGGTGAGGCTGTAGAGCTCGTAGAGCCCGAGCGCCGCGATGACGGCCAGGACCAGGGCGAACGCGACCCCGCCGAGCGCCACTACGGCGATCGCGAGGATCACGCCCGGCACCGCGACGACGAGTCTGCTGGTCAGGCCCGTCGAGGAGAAGCGGCTAGCGTCCACCGAACCGACGATGCCGTCTCCCATACTCCGCGATCGCGATCGCGAGATCCTCCGGGCCGAAGTCGGGCCAGAGCCGTGCCGAGAAGTGGAGCTCCGCGTATGCGCTCTGCCAGAGAAGGAAGTTGGACAGGCGCTGCTCGCCGCTCGTGCGGATGACCAGCTCCGGATCGCGGAGCTCGGGAGCGTAGAGAAACTGGGCGAACTCGGCCTCCCCGGCCTCCGGCCCGCACTCGGCGGCGAAGCGCCGCGCGGCGTCCATGATCTCCCGGCGCCCCCCGTAGTTCATCGCCACGAACAGCCGCAGGCCGGTGTTCCCGGCCGTCTCGGCCTCCGCCGAGGCGATCCGCGCCCGCAGGTCGGGGTCGAGCTCCGCCAGGCGGCCGATGAACCGCATCTGCACGTTCTCGGCGTTGAGCTCGGGGACCTCGCGATCGATGAGCTCGCAGAACAACCCCATCAGGTCGCCGACCTCGGCGTCAGGCCGCGTCCAGTTCTCGGTCGAGAACGAGAAGACCGTCAGATCCTTCACTCCGGAGTCGGAGGCCGCCCGGACGACGCGCTTGAGGGCCTTTGCGCCGGCGCGATGGCCGGCCCCCACCGGCAGATGACGGTCCCGCGCCCAGCGCCCGTTGCCATCCATGATGATCGCGATGGACTCGGGGATCTCGGTGAGCCCGGATGGTCGCTCGAGGCGGGGCGCGCGGCCAAGCCCGAGGACCGAGCGCGCCGTGCGCAGGCGAGTGAGCAGTGTCATCGGGATTCGAGGGAGCCGGAGCTCAGACCTCCAGGATCTCGGCTTCCTTGCGGTTCATCAGCTCGTCGATGGCCTTCACCTCGGCGTCGGTGAGCTTCTGAACCTCGTCCTGACCGGCCTTCAGCTCGTCCTGCGAGAGCTCCCCGTCCTTCTCGGCCCTCTTCATCTCGTTGAGAATGTCCCGACGGACGTTGCGGATGGCGATGCGACCCTCCTCGGCCATCTTGTGCACCAGGCGCACCATCTCCTTGCGGCGCTCCTCGGTGAGCTGCGGTACGCCGAGTCGGATCATCTGCCCGTCGTTGTTCGGGGTGAGTCCGAGATCCGACTCCATGATGGCCTTCTCGATCGACGGCATGATGGTGCGGTCGAAGGGCTGGATCGTGAGCAGCCGGGGCTCCGGGGCATTGATCGTGGCGAGCTGGTTGAGGGGGGTCCGGGTGCCGTACGCATCGACGCTCACCCGATCAAGCAGGGTGGTCGAGGCGCGGCCGGTGCGTACCGATCCGAACTCGGAACCGAGAGCCGACACGGCCCCCTCCATCCGTCTCTTGGCGTCTTTGAGTCTCTCCTCCACGGAACGCTCCTAGTGTCCTGATTCGGTTGCGACCATCGTCCCAATCCGCTCTCCCTCGAGCAGCCGACCGATGTTTCGCTCATCGCCCATGTTGAAGACGAAGATGGGAAGGTCGTTGTCCATGCAGAGTGTGAGCGCGGTGGTGTCCATCACCCTCAGCCCGCGCTCGATCGCCTCCATGTGGCTGATCCTCGGGATGAGCTTGGCCTCCGGCACGAGGCGGGGATCGGCATCGAGCACGCCCTCCACGGCGTTCTTCGCCATGAGGATGCACTCGGCTCCGATCTCGAGGGCCCGCAACGCGGCCGTGGTGTCGGTGGTGAAGAACGGGTTCCCGGTTCCGCCCGCGAAGATGACGACGCGCTGCTTCTCGAGGTGGCGGATCGCCCGGCGGCGGATGTACGGCTCGGCGACCTCCTGCATGGCGATCGCCGACTGCACCCGCGTCGTGAGGCCGATCTTCTCGAGCGCGTCCTGGATCGCCAGGGCGTTCAGCATCGTCGCGATCATGCCCATGTAGTCGGCCGTCGCCCGATCCATGCCGATCGCCATGCCCTGGAGGCCTCGGAAGATGTTCCCGGCCCCCACGACGATGGCCACATCGACGCCGCGCTCGCTCGCACCCTTCACCTGGCGGGCGATCGCAGCAATGCGCTCGGGGTCGATGCCATAGGGCTCGTCGCCCATCAGGGCCTCGCCCGAGAGCTTCAGAACCACCCTCCCGAACACCGAGCCGCCCGGCCGCAGATCGGCGCGGGCGTCATCGTCGTCGCGGCTACTGGCCAAGCTCGTAGAGGGTGAAGCGCCGGATGGTGACGTTCTCCCCGAGGCTGCTGGTGGCCTCCACGCGCAGCTGCTCGATGGTGCGCGGCTTCTTCTCGCCCTGATCGCGCACGTACTCCTGCTCGAGCAGGCATATCGAGGAGAGGTGCTTGGCCAGCTTGCCCTCGATCGCCCGCGCCCGCGCATGCTCGGGGATGTCCGCGGCCTGCGCCTCGTAGATCGCGCGCTCGGATGCCACGTAGTCCTCCGGCACGTCGTCGGTGCTCACAAAGCGCGGCTTGAGGGCCGCGATGTGGAGAGCGATGTCGTGAACGAAATCCTTGAACTGGTCGGTCCGGGCGACGAAATCCGTCTCACAGTTGACCTCCACCAGCACCCCGACCCGGCCGCCGGCGTGGATGTAGCTGTCCACGATGCCCTCGTTCACCGCCCGCCCGGCGCGCTTGGCGGCGTCCGCGAGACCCTTCGTCCGGAGCGCCTTCGTGGCCTCCTCGATGTCGCCCGAGGCCTCCTCGAGGGCCTTCTTGCAGTCCATCATGCCGGCGCCGGTCTTGTCGCGAAGCTCCTTGACGAGCTTGGCCGAGATGCTGCTGCTCACGCCCCGGCCTCCGCGTCGGGGGCCGCAGGCGCCTCGCCTGCGGCAGCATCCTCGGGCGCAGCGGCGGCCTCCTCCTCCTGCTGGCCGCCTGCGGGGTCCTCCTCGCCGGAGGGCGCGGGGATGCCCGAGGTCGGCAGCGTGCCCTTGCCCTCGAGGACGGCGTCCGCGAGGGCGCCGAGCACCAATCCGCATGCGCGGATTGCGTCGTCGTTGCCCGGGATGACGTAGGTCGCCTCGTCCGGGTCGCAGTTGGTGTCCACCAGGCCGATCACAGCGAGGCCGAGGCGATTCGCCTCCCTCACGCCGATGGCCTCCTTCTTCAGGTCCACGATCACGACGGCATCCGGGAGGCGCTGCATGTCGGCGACGCCGCCGAGGTTGGTCTCCAGCTTCACCAGCTCGCCCTCGCGAGCGAGGCGTTCGCGCGTCGGAAGCAGCTCGAGCTGGCCCTCGCGCTTCTGGTTGCGCAGCTCGTGGAGGCGGCGGATCCGCTGGGAGATCGTCCCCCAGTTGGTCAGCAGGCCACCGAGCCAGCGGTGCGACACATAGGGCATGCCGCATCGGCGCGCCTGCTCGGCGACGGCCTCCTGCGACTGCTTCTTGGTGCCGACGAACAGAACGGCCCCGCCGCGCTGCGAGATCTCGCGGACGACATCGCAGGCCTGCTCCAGCAGGACGATGGTCTGCTGGAGGTCGATGATGTAGATCCCACCGCGCTCACCGAAGATGTAGCGCTTCATCTTCGGGTTCCAGCGCCGCGTCTGATGGCCGAAATGGACCCCAGACTCGAGCAGTTGCTTCATGGTGATCGTGGGCATGGGCGACTCCCTTGCTGCGAACGGTTTTCTCGTGGCGGTGCGCCGGAGCGGAGCCGATGGAACCCGGGCGTCCCGCGTGCGGACGCGCGAAAGGGCCCGAGCACCGCCATCTGGCCGAGTGCGCCGGGGAGGGGTCAGTTGAAGATGAGGCGAGGTATGTTAGCGCCTGAATCCCGGGGTGCTGCTCCGGGTGTCCCGGGCCCCGCGACGGGCGCGGGCGAGGGCCAGTTCGAGGTCGTGCGGCAGGGGGCTCTCGACCTCGATCGGCTCGCCGGTCTCCGGATGGGGGAACGCCAGCCGCGCCGCGTGCAGGAACTGACGCTCGAGGCCGAGCGACTCCTCGCGGCGCCCGTAGACCCGATCTCCCACCACCGGATGACCGACCGACTCGAGGTGGACCCTGATCTGGTGCGTGCGACCGGTCTCGAGGCGTACCTCGACGAGGGAGAAGCGCGCGAGATCCTCCAGTCGGCGCAGGTGCGTGATGGCAACGCGCCCCTCGTCGCCGGCGATCGCCATGCGGGTACGGATGCGGCGATCCCTGCCGATCGGGCGATCGATGGTGAGCGCCGGGGGCGTCGCGCCGTGCACCAGCGCGAGGTAGGTGCGCTCGAGGAGGCGCTCCCGGAGCATCCGCTGCAGTCGCCGGTGCGAGCGCTCGGAGCGGGCAACGACCAGGAGCCCGGAGGTGTCGCGATCGAGGCGGTGGACGATGCCGGGGCGGGTCGGGTCCCCTCCCCCCGCGATCGCGCGCGCCAGGAGGCCGTGCACGAGGGTGCCGGCCGAGTGGCCGGCGGAGGGGTGGGTCACGACACCCGCCGGCTTGTCCACCACGAGCAGGTGCTCATCCTCGTACCGCACCGTCATCGGCACGACCTCGGGCACGAGCTCCGACAGGGGCGCGGGTGTGGGGCGCACCTCGAGCACCTCGGCGATGCTCAGCAGGTGGCGCTTGGGCCGCGCCACCCCGTCGACCAGCACACGCCCCGCGTCGATGAGCCGCTGTGCCTCGGCGCGGCTCCCGACCCGCTCGATCGATCCCACCCCGGCATCGAGGCGACGTCCGGCGAGATCGGGCCCGACGACGACACGCAAGGGTCGCGGGTCGCGAGGCTCAGTCAGGCTCGTCGCCCTCCTCCGTATCGCGCAACAGCCCCAGCACGATGAGCACCGCCCCGACGGTTATCCCGCAGTCGGCCAGATTGAAGGCCACATCACCGGGCCAGCGCGCGGGATCGATGAAGTCGGTGACCGATCCATGGGCGAGCCGGTCCACCAGATTCCCGAGGCTCCCCCCCACCAGCATCCCCGCCCCGGCCGCAACCATCGGGCTGCGTCCCACGAGGCCGGCGAGGGCGATCGAGATGACCGAGAGGGCCACCAGCGTGAGGACGACCACGACGCCCTGTCTGCCCGGGAAGAGGCCGAACGCGATGCCCTCGTTCGCCACCCGGGAGATCGACAGACCCGGGATCACCCGCACGCTCTCACCCGGGTCGAGCGATGCGCGCACCGCGGTCTTCGCGATCTGGTCGACGACCACGACGACCGCGGCGAGCAGGGCGAAGCGCCGCCAACGGGCCTGGATCTGGCGGCGCTGACGCCGGTCGATCGCCTCGATGACCGCGTCGCGGGTGCTGGGACGGACCTCGCTCACACCGGACTCCCGAGAGCTCCGAGCGCCGTCGAACAGGCGGGCCGCTACCACGCCCGGATCTCCATCCACCTCGATCAGCTTGCGCGCCCCGCTCGACCCGCGACGCAGGCGCACAGCGCCCGGACGCACTCCGGCCGCGGCGGCGAGATAGGCGCAGAGCGCAGCATTCGACTGCCCACGATGGGGCGGCGCAGCGATCTGCACGCGCAGCGCTCCGTCCTGGACCCCGACCGCACGTGTCGCACGCGAGCGGGGCACCGCCTTCACCGCGACGATGACACCATCGCGCCCCACGGTCAGCCAGGGGGGCAGAGCGCTCAGAAGGAGCCCAGCAGCGAAATGAGCAGACCGCGGACGATGTAGAGGACGATGATCGCGATGATCGGGGACAGATCGAACATCCCGAGGGGCGGGATCATCCGCCGGAAGATGTTCAGGTACCAGTCCGTGCTCTGATGGACGAAGTCCCAGAACGCGCGTGCAGCGCGCGAGCCGGGCGCCATCGGGACGAACGACAGCACGATCCTCACGAAGATGAGGATGATGAAGACCGTGAAGAGGGCCTCGACGTAGGTCTGCACGGTGTTCACGAGACTAGTGCCGCGTCCGGTGGCCTGGACCGCGGCCCGGCCACGACGATCCCACCGGGCGAGGGCGCAGACGTGGTGTGTGGCCGTGGGCTGTCGGGCGATATGGGGACGCTGTATCCGCGATGATCCGCAGCGTGCCACAACCGGGCGGACGTTGCCTGACGCGGCACTGGGACTAGATCTCCTCGGCGCGGGCGGCGGCGGCGAGAACGGCGTCGGCGACGTGCGCCCGAACGGCACCCCGCTCGAGCACCGCGACGCCGGCGATGGTCGTCCCGGCTGGGGAGCTGACCCTCTGGCGCAGGACCGCCGGATCGGTGCCGTCCGCGAGAAGCGCCGCCGTCCCGCCGAGCACTGCGCCGACCATCTGCCGGGCCTGGGAGCGGGTGAGGCCGGCGGCGACCGCGCCCTCCTCGAGCCCCTCGGCCACCACCGCCACGAGGCCCGGTCCGCTTCCGGCGAGTGCGGTGGCTGCGGCGAACAACGACTCGGGGAGCGGGACGACGGCTCCGAGGGGGTCGAGGAGCTCGGCGACCTCGGACGCGCGAGCCTCATCGAGCCCGCGCGTCGCCAGAGCGACGATCCCGGCCCCGTGGCGCACGGCGAGGTTCGGCATGGTGCGCACCAGGCCCGCCCCCGGTGCCGCCACCGCCAGCCGGTCGAGGTCCCATCCCGCGACCACCGAGAGGAGGACCGCACCGGGTCGCATCGCCGCGGCGAAGCTCGACAGGACGCCTTGCGCATCGCCGGGTTTGACGGCGACGCACACCAGATCGCAGGAGCCGGCCTCGTCGATCGTTCCCTCTCTCGCCCCGGTCTCGGCCACGGCCGAGCGGGCGACCGCCGGAAGCGCGTCGGCGATAACCAGCCGGCGGGCCAACTCGGAACGATCCCGAGCAATGCCGACGGCGAGCGCCCGCCCCATGGCACCCGCCCCGATGAGCCCGATACTGGCCGGCCAGGCACCCACCGTCAGTATTGGTTGAAGAAGCCCTTCTCCAGGAGACGAGCCCTCTCCTCCGCCGAGACCTCCACGTTGCGCGGCGTCAGCATGAACACCTTGTCGGCGACACGCTGCATTCCGCCGTCGAGGGCGTAGGTGAGCCCGCTGGAGAAGTCGATCAGGCGCTTGGCGAGGTCCGTCTCCGCGCTCTGGAGGTTCAGGATGACCGGAATCGTGCCCTTGAACTTGTCGGCGATCTGCTGGGCGTCGTTGAAGCTCTTGGGGACGACCAGGTGGACCTCGGCCGGCTGGGGTCTCGATTCGACCGACCGCATGACCGGGCGGCTGCTGGTGCGCGTCTCCTCCGAGAAGATGTCGTCGAACTCGTTGTCGCGCCGCCGCGGTCCGAGCCGCCGCACGTTGGGCCGCTCGCGGTAGGTGCGCTCGAGATCCTCGTGTGCCGATGCGCGCCGCTCCCGGTCGCGCTCCCGGTCGCGACGATCCAGATCATCGTCGTACTCGTCCGCGTAGTCGTTGACCTCGTCGGCCATCCCGAAGTAGACGAGTGTGCGATGCCAGATGTCGGTGACGGCCATCTACGAGAGTCCCTGGGTGGTTGTCTGGACGCGCTCGAGGAGGCCGCGCCCCACGCGGACCATCGTGGCACCCTCCTCGGCGGCGACGAGGTAGTCCTGGCTCGTACCCATCGAGAGATCGCGGAAGTCGTGACGCCCGGCCCACTCGCGGCGAAGATCGTCGGCCATGCGCCGCACCGCGGCGAAGTGGGGCCTGCTCATCTCTGCATCGCTGTGCGACGGGGGCATGGCCATGAGACCACCGATCACGAGGTCCGATTGGGCCGACACATCATCCACGAACGCCCGAAGTTGGGGCGGCACGATACCACCTTTGGTTGGTTCCTCGGCGACGTTCACTTCGACGAGAACCCTGGTGGGACCTTCCGACCGGGAGGCGATCTCCTTGGCCAGGGCGAGGGAGTCGAGCGAGTGCACGAGCCGCACCAGGGGGAGCACGTCACGCACCTTGCGCCGCTGGAGGTGGCCGATGAAGTCGAACGTCAGCCGCCCTTCTGCAAGGGCCGCCTTCGCCTGGAGATCCTGCAGGCGGTTCTCCCCCACCACCCCGACCCCCGCCTCGATCAGAGCGGGGACGTCCTCTGTCGGGAGGTACTTCCCGGCCACGACCAGCTCCACCGCGCCGCCGGCCCGGCCTCCGCGCCGGGCCGCCTCGTCGAGCAGCGCCCGGGTCTCGGTCAGCGCTTCGCGCAGGACTTCGGCGTCGATCACCCGGCCACCGCCCAGACCACAGCGGCCTGGCGGCCGGTGCCGGCGCCGTCGCGTCGGTATGAGTAGAACCGCTCGGGCTCGCACGACGTGCACGCCCCGACCGAACCGATCGCCTCATCCGGCACCCCCGCCGAGGCCAGCGCGACCCGGGCCGCCGCCGCCAGGTCCACCGCGTCGCCGGAGACGACCTGCTCGCCGAAGCGCTGGGCGAAGGTCGTCCGCACCTGAGCCGAGACCGCGTAGCAACAGGGGCCGATCCCCGGGCCGATCGCGGCGCCCACACGGGCGGGCTCCCCGAGCGCGGCGACGGTCGCCTCCAGGACGCCGGACACCAGTCCACGCCAGCCCGCGTGCGCCGCCGCCACCCGCAGCCGGTCCCGCCTCCACATGGCCACGGGCAGGCAGTCGGCGCCCAGCACCACGAGGGCCACCCCCGGCAACCCGGTCACGAGGCCGTCTCCCTCGGGCCATTCGCGGAGATGGCCGAGGAATCCGCCGTCGGCGCCCGTCACCTCGCGCACGCCGGCGCCGTGCACCTGGCAGCCCATGGCGACGTGCGCGGGGTCGAGCCCGAGCTCGTCGCAGACCAGCGCGCGGTTGGCCCGCACGCGCTCGTCGGGGTCGTCGCGATCCATCCCGAGGTTGAGCCCGGCGAAACCGCCGGTGCTCACCCCCCCGCGACGAGTGGTGAAGACCGCGCGCGCCGGGGCCTGCGTGGGCACCTCGATCAACTCCAGACCGCTCACTCCCGATGCTCCCGGACGATCTGCAGGGCCATCGCGACCTGGTCCTCGTGCCCCCCCACGCGCCCATCGAGCAGCGCAGCGCGCACCTCGGACAGCGCATGGCCGATCGCCGGGCCGGGCGTGACGCCCCGGCGGACGAGATCTGCCCCCGTGACGGTCGGGGCAAGGTCCGATGCCCACCAGTCGCCGACCACCGCGGCGCCGGCCGCGAGGGCCCCGACGGCTGTGGCCGGAGGGGCCGCGCGCAACAGCCGGTCGACGCGCGATGGCGCCTCCGCCCTGCCCAGCTCCTGCGCGAGAGTGACCCCGTCCCGGCCCTCCTTGGCGATCGCCCGGGCCCAGCCCGGGAGCGCCACCCGATCGATGGCCTCCTCCCGCAGGCCTGCGCCGAGCCGCAGCGCCCAGACCGGGAGCGGCGGCGCGGCGGAGTGAGCGGCGGCGCTTTCGACGGCATCGATCGCCGATGTCGCATCGGAGCGGACCCAGGGCACACCGAGCCTCCTCAACACCGCCAGCGCCCGCGCGGCTCCACCTTCGGTGAGTACCCGGCGCAGCTCCTCGCCCACCCTGGAGGAGGACGGGTCGAGGTCCGGCGCCACCGCGCGGGCCGCGGCTTCGGTGTCCTCTGCCAGGCGCAGCCCGAGCCGAGCCGCGTAGCGAGCGGCGCGCACAAGACGGCTGGGGTCCTCGACGAAGGCCTCCGGCCGAGCGGCGCGCAGGAGACCTTCAGCCAGATCGGCCGCACCGCCGAGAGGATCGACGAGCTCGCCCCGGCGGACCCCGGTCAGGCGAAGCGCCATGGCGTTGGCCGTGAAGTCCCGTCGCGCGAGGTCGTCGGACAGATCCCCGGGGCCGACCGTCGGCAGGGCGCCGGGCGCCGCGTAGCTCTCGGTTCGCGCGCTGACGAGGTCGATGTGCCCTCCGTGAGGGAGCTCGATGTGGGCCGTGCCGAAGCGCGGATGGGTCACCACGCGGGCGCCCAGCGTCCGTCCGAGGTGCGTGGCGGCGGCCAGCGCGTCGCCCTCCACCACCAGGTCCAGCTCGTCCCCAGCGGGCAGATCCAGCAGCGCGTCGCGCACGACACCGCCCACGACGCTCACCTCGCCGTCGAGCACGGACGCGACCCGCCGCACGAGCGGGTGAGCGCCCACGCGGGTCGCCACCAGACTAGGATTCACGTCGTGGCCTACGATCCGGTCTCCAGAAAGCTCGCGGCCGTGGCCCCCGTGGCCCCCGATCTGCTCGCCCGCTTCGAGCGCTTCGAGGCCCTCACGCTGCTCGAGCTGCGTGAGGCCTTCGACGGGGCGGACCGTCGCTTCCAGGAGTGGGTGCGATCGCCCGAGAACGAGGGACGACCGATCTCCGAGGCGCCCGACTACCTCGATCGGATCGCGCTCGACAGCCTCCTGGAGCGGCGCACCTGGGCTGAGTGACACCGGCCACGCCGCTATCGCGATGCGATCAGCGCCACGGCCTCGACCTCGACGCGAGCACCCAGGGGCAGACGTGAGACCCCGACCGTCGCTCGGGCGGGGGCGTGTCCGGTGAAGGCCGTGGCGTAGACCTCGTTCATCGCTGCGAAGTCGCCGGCAAGATCCGTGAGGTACACGGTCGTCTTCGCCACATCCCCCATCGTTGCGCCCGCCGCGGCGAGGATCGTGGCCAGGTGGCGCAGGGCCACCGCAGCCTGCTCCCGGACGTCGGCGGCCACGAGCTCCCCGGTCGCCGGGTCGATGCCCAGCTGGCCGGACACGAAGACCATCTCACCCGGCCCGGCCACCACGGCCTGGCTGTAGGGAGCCCCGGCCACGGGCGCAGGGGCGGCCTCGGTGCGAACGCGTCTCATGCCCGGGAGACTACTTGCGGACCGGGACTCCCGCCGTCGCCATCGCGGCCTTCACCTGGGCGATCGAATAGATGCCGTCGTGGAAGACCGACGCGGCCAGGACCGCATCGGCCTTGCCGGCGGTCACGGCCTGGGCGAAGTGCTCCAATCGCCCGGCGCCGCCGGAGGCGATCACGGGCACAGGGACGGCTGCCGACACGGCCGCCAGCAGATCGACGTCGAAGCCGTCCTGCGTGCCGTCGCGGTCCATGCTGGTCAGCAGGATCTCCCCGGCACCGCGGCCGGCGGCCTCGGCCGCCCAGGCGACCGCCTCGCGGCCCGTCGGAAGCCTCCCCCCGTTCAGGAAGACCTCCCAGCCCGAGCCGTCCTCGCGGCGCTTGGCGTCGATCGCCACGACGATGCACTGCGCGCCGAAGCGGGCCGACGCCCGCTCGATGAGGCGGGCATCACGCACCGCGGCCGAGTTGAGCGACACCTTGTCGGCGCCGGCGGCGAGCACCGCCTGGATGTCGTCCTCCGAGCGCAAGCCGCCGCCGATCGTGAACGGGATGAACACCTGCTCCGCGGTCCGCCGGGCGAGCTCGACGATCGTCGCACGGCCCTCATGGCTGGCCGTGATGTCGAGGAACACCAGCTCGTCGGCTCCCTCCGCGTCGTACCGCGCGGCGAGCTCGACCGGATCCCCAGCGTCCCGGAGCCCCACGAAGTTGACCCCCTTGACCACCCTGCCGTCGTTGACGTCGAGGCACGGGATGACACGGATCATCAGCGGGCCCCGGCTCCCAGCACCTCGAGAGCCTCGGCGATGGTGAAGCGCCCCTCGTAGAGCGCCCGCCCCACGATGACCCCGTCGAGATTCGGTATGCCGAGATCGCGGAGACGGCCGAGATCCTCGAGGGAGGAGACTCCGCCGGACGCGATCAGCCGCAGGGGCGGAGCGGCCTCGGCCAGGCGACGCATCGCAGCAAGGTTCGGGCCGCCGAGCGTCCCATCGCGATTGATGTCGGTGTACGCGAGACGCCGGACACCCATCGAGACCAGACCGGTGGCGACCTCGACCGCGTCGCGATCCGATATCTGGGTCCATCCGTGGGTGGCGACCTTGCCCTGACGGGCGTCGAGGGCCACCACGAGCCCGTCGCCGAGGCGATCGATCGCCCAGCTCAGGAGATCCTTGTCGTCGATGACGGCTGTGCCCACCACGACCCTGGTCACCCCGGTGGCGAGCGCCGTCTCGATCGCCGGACGCGACCTCAGCCCGCCGCCGAGGTGTATCGACCCCGGGAAGGCGGCGGCGATGCTCGCCACGAGAGCGGCGTGGACGGGCTCGCCGGCCCGCGCCCCGTCGAGGTCGACGACGTGCAGCGATGTGGCCCCCTCGTCGGCGAAATGCCGGGCCTGATCGACAGGGTCGTCACTGAACACGGTCGACTGCGAGAAATCGCCCTGCCGCAGACGCACGGCCTGCCCGTGCTGGAGATCGATGGCGGGATAGAGGGTGATCACGGGCGGATCGGGAGCGGGTCGCGCGCGGACGCGACGCCGGCGAGCCAGCGCCCGAGCAGTCCAAGGCCCGCCGCGCTGGATTTCTCGGGATGGAACTGGACGCCCGTCACGCCCTCGCGCCCCGCCGCGGCGCAGAACTCGACCCCATGGTCGGCCCGTCCCAGCACGAGCGAGTCGTCCTCGGGCTCGCAACCGTAGGTGTGGACGAAGTAGAAGGTGGATGGCGCATCGTCGTCGTCGTCGGGGCTCAACACCGAGTCGGTCGTCCAGCGGACGCGGCTCCACCCGATGTGCGGAAGCTTGAGATCGGTTCCCAGTCGCCGCGCGGCGCCCGGCAGAAGCCCGAGCCCGGCGACCCCGGGGCTCTCCTCGCTCTCGTCGAACAGGAGCTGCAGACCGAGGCAGATCCCCATCACCGGGACCCCGGCGGCGGCGGCGTCGAGGACGACCCGGTCGAGCCCCGTGGCGCGAATCCGGCGCATCGCCTCTCCGAAGTGACCGACGCCCGGGAGCACGACCGCATCGGCGTCCTTGGCGCCCCCGGGCTCGCGAACGACGCGAACCCGGGCCCCGACGCGCTCGAGGGCCTTGGTGGCGCTACGCAGGTTGCTCATCTCGTAGTCGAGGACGGCGACGAGCGGCGTCACAGGCTCCCCTTCGTCGACGGCACGCCCGATACGCGCGGGTTCGGCGCCACCGCCTGGGCCAAAGCGCGGGCAAGCGCCTTGAAGGTGCACTCGATCACGTGGTGGGCGTTGCCGGGCACGAGCAGCCGGATGTGGATCGTGAGGCCGGCATGGTTCGCGAGTCCGCGGACGAACTCCTCGACGAGCTCGGTCTCGAAGCCGCCGATCACCGTCGTCGGCAACGGCACGTCGACGGCTGCGTACGGCCGCCCCGAGAGGTCCACCGCCGCCTGCACCAGGCACTCGTCCATCGGGATCAATGCGGAGCCGTAGCGCTCGATCCCCGAACGGTCGCCGAGCGCGGCGCCGAGCGCCTGACCGAGGGTGATGCCGACGTCCTCCACCGTGTGGTGGCTACCGGTCTCGAGATCCCCCCGCGCCTCGACCTCGATGTCGATCAGCGAGTGCCGGGCGAGCAACGTCAGCATGTGATCGAAGAACCCGACACCGGTCGACACCGTCGAGGCGCCCGCACCGTCGAGATCGACGCGGACGCGCACGTCGGTCTCACCGGTCTTCCGGTGGGTCTGCGCCCCGCGGCTCACGCCGACCGCCTGCGGGCCTCGGCCGAGCGCCGGTGCATCGCGAACCCCTCCGCATCGGCTAGCGCGACCAGGTGGGGGGTCAACGCCTCGACGGCCTCGTCGGTCATGTCGACCACGGACATCCTCCGCAGGAAGGTGGTGGGTCCGAGGGCGGACGCGTGACGCGCGGCGCCCCCGGTGGGCAGGACGTGGTTGGAACCGGCGACGTAGTCGCCGAACGCGGTGGCGCAGTTCGGCCCGATGAAGACCGCTCCCGATCGCCCGATGCGCGACGCAGTGTCGGCTGCGTCGAGGGTCGCGATCTCCAGGTGCTCGGGAGCGAACGCCTCGGCCAGCTCGATCGCCACGTCCATGCTGGCACACTCCACAAGGGTGATGGGTCCGACGGATTCCGGGAGGTCGCCGAGTTCACCCGCGACAGCGGCGAGCACCCGCCGATCCGCGCTCACGAGAACCGCCGGTGAATCGGGGCCGTGCTCGGCCTGCGCCAGGAGATCCAGCGCGATCGCGCGAACGTCGCACGAGGTATCGGCGATGATCATCACCTCGCTGGGGCCGGCCACGCCATCGATCCCGACGGTTCCCACAACCTGACGCTTGGCCTCCTGCACCCACGGGCTCCCGGGTCCGACGATGACGGCCACCGGCGCGATGGTGTCGGTGCCGAATGCGAGTGCGCCGATCGCGGCGGCCCCCCCTGCGGCGTAGACCTCGTCGACCCCCAGCATGGACGCCGTCGCGAGAATCGTCGGGTCGGGCCGGCCGTCGGCGCCGGGCGGGCTCACCACCGCGATCCGCGGGACACCCGCCACCTGTGCCGGAACGACGCCCATGATGAGGCTCGACGGGTAGGCCGCTCGCCCGCCCGGCACGTAGCAGCCGGCCGAGTCCACCGGCACGGAGCGGATCTCCACACTCTGGCCCGCGGCCAGGCGCACACGCCGGTCCCCGGGCAGGATCGCCTCGGCGACGGTCCTCACCTGATCGGCGGCGGTCGACAGAGCGGCCCGCAGGTCGTCGCCGATCTGCTCCGCGGCCTCCTTCAGCGCCCGCGCGGGGACCCTGAGGTCATCGCGGGTGAAGGCGGCGCAGTCGAACCGCCGGACGCCCTCGACGAGCGCCTCGTCGCCGCGCATGCGAACGGCCTCGAGGACCTCTGCCACGCCGCCCGCCAGCCCGGCGACGTCCAGCGCCGGCCGCAGGGTGAGCGCAAGCGCGTCCGCACCTCCCGGCCGAAGGTGCTCGCGGCGCGGGGCCCCACTCATCGAACCGCCTCGGCCATGTTGCGCACGAGCGCGTCGAGCTCCTCCATCCGGAGCGTCTGGCTCACACGGTTGACGATCAGGCGGGCAGACGACAGGAAGATCTCCTCGCGCTCGACGAGGCCGTTCTCGCGCAGGGTCCGGCCGGTGGCCACGAGGTCAACGATGCCGTGGGCGAGACCGACCAGCGGGGCCAGCTCGACCGAACCGTTCACCTTGACGACCTCCGCCTGTCGTCCGGTGGACGTGAAGTAGCCGGTGGCGCAGATCGGATACTTCGTGGCCACCCGCACCACGCCGAGGTGCTCCAGCGCTGCCGGGGTGGGATCCTCTCCTGCCCGGGTCGCATAGACCATCCGGCAATCGCCGAAGCCGAGATCGAGCACCTCGTAGACGTCGGGGTCTCGCTCTCGCAGGACGTCCTTTCCGACGATGCCGAGATCGGCCGCACCGCTCTCGACGTACGTCGGGACGTCGCTCGGACGGGTGGTGATGAATGTGGTCCCGCTCGAGCTCTCCACGATCAGGCGCCGACCCGCGTCGCGCAGGGGCTCGACGTCCACGCCCGCTCGCTCGAGCACGTCGACCGAGCCGGGAAGAAGCGCCCCCAGCGGGACGCAGATCCTCAGTCCCGCCATCCGGCCACATCCTGCAGATGCGCGACCTCGCGCGTTCGTCCGGTCAGTCGATCGATGACCGAGTATCCGCCCTCGATCCGGCGGGCGACCCAGCGCCAGCCGTCCGCCGCGGCGAGCGCCTCAGGATCGGCGGTGCCCTCGTCCGACACGGCCACGACGGCGATCCCCGCGGAGCGGACCGGTGCGGCTGCCGCCGGGTCGCCGTCGAGACCGCCGGCGAGGACGATCCCGGAGCGCAGTGCGCTCGGACAGGCGTCGGCGGCGATCAGCCCCTGGTGCAGCAGATCGAGGGTGATCCCGAATCCCACGGCGGGGCGGTCGCAGCCGAACCGCGCGCCGAGGCCGTCATAGCGGCCGCCCATCGCGATCGGGGTTCCGACTCCCGGTGCGTAGGCCTCGAACACCACGCCCGAATAGTAGGTCCACTCCCGCAGCACGCCGAGGTCGAGGATGACCGCATCGTCGGCCCCGTGCTCGGCGATGAGGGAGAGTGTGCGTGCGAGGCGCTCGCAGGCACCCGCCGCCGAGGGCACCTCGGTGGTGATCCGAGCGAGCACCTCGGGCCCGCCGCGCAGCGACGGCAGGTCGCAGAGCAGAGCCGACCCCGGGCCCGTGGGGAGGACGGCCCGCGCGAGGCGCCGCCACTCGACGAAGTTCCTTGCTGCGAGCGCTCCGCCGAGATCCCTCCGGATCTCGGGCGCGATGCCGAGACCGTCCAGCACGGCGGCCATCAGCGAGACATCTCCCACTGCCACCCGCAGGCCGGGAAGGCCGGCGGATCGAAGGCTCTCCACCAACAGGGCGAGCACCTCGGCGTCGGCGCCCGCACCCTCCTCCCCCACCAACTCGATCCCGGCCTGCCTTTGCTCGGACGCCCGCGGGCGACCCGGCGCGGGTGGGCGGAATGCGCGGGCGACGTAGGACACGCGAACCGGACCGGGGTGATCGGCCATCCGCGTCGCGATCAGGCGTGCCACCGGGATGGTGAGATCGGGCCGCAGCACCACGACGCGGCCGCCCTCGTCGAACAGCCGGAACGTGTCGCGCAGGCGCCCCTCCTGGGCACGATCGACCACGTCGGCGAACTCCAGCACCGGCGTCATCACCTCCCGGTAGCCGAACGCCTCGAACCGCGCACGAAGAGCAGCCTCGATCCCCCGGAGCTCCTCGGCCTCGACCGCCAGGACATCCTTGCCCCCCGAAGGCAGGGCGGCCCCGCGCCCCGCGTCCGACTCACTCACGAACACGCTCGATGTCGGCGCCGAGGTCGCGCAGTCGTTGGTCGATCCGCTCGTAGCCGCGATCGATCTGACCGACGTTGCCGATGACGCTCACGCCCTCGGCGGCGAGACTGGCGATGAGCATCGACATGCCGGCCCGGATGTCCGGGCTCTCGAGGCGCTCCCCGAAGAGCTGGGACGGCCCGCTCACAAGCACCCTGTGGGGATCGCAGAGAACGATGCGAGCTCCCATCGCGACCAGTTTGTCCACGAAGAAGAGGCGGTTCTCGAACATCTTCTCGAAGATCATCACGGTGCCGTGCGTCTGGGTGGCGACCGCGGTCGCGATGCTGGTGAGGTCGGCGGGGAACGCCGGCCAGATGCCATCGTCGATCTTCGGGATCGCATCGCCCTCGTCGGAGACGACGCGCAGGTCCTGGTCGGGCGGCACCCTCAGGGTGTCGCCCTGCATCTCCACGCGGATGCCCATCCGGGCGAAGGTCAGGTTGATCATGCGCAGATCGTCCGCGCGGACGTCGGTGATCGTCAGATCCGACCCGGTGATCGCTCCGAGACCGATGAAGGAGGCGATCTCTATGTGGTCGGGGCCGATCCGGAAGCGCCCGCCCCGAAGTCGCTCCACCCCGTCGATCACGAGGCGGTTGGTGCCGATCCCCTCGATCCGCCCTCCGAGCTCCACCAGGAAGCGCGCGAGATCTTGAACGTGGGGCTCGCTCGCCGCGTTGAGGATGACGGTCCGGCCGGTGGCGATCACCGCGGCCATGAGCGCGTTCTCGGTGGCCGTGACGGACGCCTCGTCCAGGAAGATCTCCGTACCGCGCAACCCCGTGTGACGCAGCGCGTAGCTGCGGTTCACCTCGCACTCGGCGCCGAGGGCGCGGAATGCCAGCAGGTGGGTGTCCACGCGCCTGCGGCCGATGAAGTCGCCTCCGGCGAGGGGGAGTTCGACCTCGCCGCAGCGGGCGAGCAGGGGGCCTGCCAGCAGGAGCGATGCGCGCAGACGGCGGCAGAGATCGGGGTCGAGGTGCGTGGTGCGGACCCTGTCGGCACGCAGCGCGAGCGCGTTGGGTCCCTCGTCGCGGACGCTGACACCGAGATCGTCGAGCAACGCGAGCATGACGTGGACGTCGAGGATGTCGGGGACGTTCTCGAGCACCACCTCCTCGTCCGTGAGAAGGCAGGCGGCAAGGATCGGCAGAGCGGCGTTCTTGTTGCCGCTCGGCACAACGGTGCCGGACAGCGCACGGCCGCCCCGGATGACCAGCCTGTCCTGACTCACGGCCGTGGAAGCTAGCAGCCGTCGCGGGCGATCGCCGCAACGCCGTCCACCAGCCGCCGAAGGTCATCGTCGTCGGTGAAGAACCCGGGTGATGCACGCAACGCGGCAGGACGATCGAGCCAACGCACCACGACGCCCCGCGCGGCGAGCGCGACGCAGGCCTCCTGGGCGACGACACCGGGAATGACGAAGGTCACGAGACCGGCCTGGCGGCCACCCGGAGTCAGCACCCGGACTCCCGGCACGGCCTCGAGACCGTCCCGGGCGAGCGACTGCGCCTCCGCGACGCGCCGGTGGACCCAGTCCCAGCCCAGGTCGCCATCGAGCCACTCGAGCGCCGCCCGCCACGCGGGCAGGAGCGCCGCGGGCAGCGTCGATACCTCGTAGCGGGCGGCCCCGGGATGGGGGACGATCGCCCCTGAGAGCCCGTGCTCGGTGCCGCTGTCGTACCCCGACGCCGTCAGCTCGACACGCCCCACGGCCTCCCGCGACACCCAGAGAGCCCCCAGCCCCTCCGGGCCGAGCAACCACTTGTGTGCCGGAAAGGCGTAGGCGTCGGCACCCGACTCGGCGACATCAACCGGGATCGCGCCCACCGACTGGGCACCGTCCACCACGACGAGGGCCCCCACCGAATGCGCTGCGCGGGCGGCCCCGGCGACGTCGAGCACCGCGCCGGTCGCCCATGAGACATGCGAGAGCGCCACCAGCCGGGTCCGCGGCCCGCAGGCATCGGCCACCGCCGTCTCGAGCCCCTCCCCCGTACCGTCCGGATCGATCCACCGCACCACGGCGCCGCTCCTGCGCGCGACGACCGCCAGGGGGACGGTGAGCCCCGGGTGCTCGAGGGCGGGGGCCACGATCTCGTCTCCAGGCGCCCAGTCGAGCCCCCAGATGACGGCGTTCAGTCCGTCGGTGGTGTTGGCGGTGAGGCCGATCTCCTCGGGTGGCGAGCCCACGAGCGCGCCAGCCGCGGCCCGCGTCGCCGACGCCTCGGCGGCGACCGCCTCGAATCCGGGACCGCTCCCGCGACCCCGATGCGGTGCGCTCTCGGCCCACGCCGAGAGCGCTCGGGCGGCGGCAACCGGCAGCGGTCCGCATCCGCCGGTGTTGAGGTAGACCTCCTTCCCGAGGCTGGGCAGCGATGCGCGAACCGCCCGCAGGTCGGGATCAGCGGCCGCCATGATGACCACCTTGATGTGGCGCGTGGCTCAGAACGGCGGGGCGGGAGCTTCGCCCGCGCCACCGGGGCGCTCCGGCGGCAGATCCTCGGCGGTCAGCTCTTCGATGCGCTGCTGGGCCGCCGCCAGCCTCTCGCGACACGCGGCGAGATAGCCCTGGCCCCGCTCGAAGAGAGCGACCGCCTCCTCGAGGCCGACCTCTCCGCTCTCCATCCGCGCCACGACCTCGTCCAGGAGCCTGAGGGCCTCCTCGAACGTCGGCGGGCCCTGCTCGGCCGAGCTCACGCCGCACCCCGCTCGACCCGGGCCGAGATACACCCGTCCCTCAGGCCGATGAGAAGGCGGCGCCCGGCGTCGATCCCCTCGACCGAGGGGATCACCCTCCCCTCTTCTGCGTCGCGGATGATGGCGTACCCGCGGGCCACCGTGCTCTCGGGAGAGAGCAGCGCGAGCAGTGCCGCCGATCTCTCCACCCGGCCCGCGGCCGTCTCGAGCCGGTGTGCGATGACGCGATCGAGCCCGTCCCTTCGGGCCCTCACGTCGGCCGGGGCGCCCGCTGCCGCGCGCCGCAGTGCCACGCCGAGCCGCGGTGCCAGCCGGACGACTCGATCGCGCCCCATCTCCCCGCGCGCGCGCAGCGCGGAGACGAGGGCCTCTGCGCGCCGCTCGAGCGTCCCGCGCGCCACCGCTCCGGCCCTCGAGAGACCGCGGGTGAGCGCCACGGATGCATCCCCGAGGCGCGCCTCCACCGCCTCCAGGCTCGGCACGACCGCCGCGGCCGCGGCGGTCGGCGTCGATGCGCGGACATCGGCCACGAGATCGCAGAGCGTCACGTCCCGCTCGTGGCCCACGGCCGAGACGACGGGAGTCCCGCACCCCGCCACCGCCCGGCACACGGGCTCGCTGTTGAAGGCCATCAGGTCCTCGAGGGAGCCTCCGCCGCGGGCCACGATGATGACCTCGACCTCCGGCAGCCGGTCGAGATGGCGCAGAGCCCGGACGATCAGATCGGGCGCCGCGTCCCCCTGCACGGGGGCGCTCACCAGCACGACGTCGGCGTCCGGGAATCGCGCCCAGAGGGTGGTGAGGACATCGTCGCGCGCCGCGCCGTCGGGGCTTGTCACCAGGCCCACCCTCCGAGGAAGCGCGGGAGGCCGTCGCTTGCGCCCGGGCGCCAGGAGCCCCTCGGCCTCGAGCCGGTTCCGGAGCTCGTCGACCCGAGCGCGCAACAGGCCCTCGCCCGACGGCTCGAGCTTCTCGACGCGCATGGAGATCTGCCCCCGCTGGCGCCAGAACTCGATGCGACCGTACGCCTGGACCATCGCGCCGTTCCCCGGCCGGTGGGCGAGGCGCTCGAAGACGATCCCGTTCATCGACGCGTCGAGGACGTGATCGCCCCGCAGGGTGAAGCGCATCTGGGTGCGCGCCGGCCGCAGGTCCTGGATCTCGGCCTCGACCCAGAAGGACTTCAGCCCCTCGAACATCCCGGCCAGGCGAGCGGTGACGTCCTCGACGCTGAACACCCGTCGATCCCCATCGTGCCTCACCCGGTCGCGGCGCCGACGATGTCGGCCGCACGGAATCCGCTCGCCACAGCCCCCTCCAGGGAGGGATGGTGTGTCAGATCGCCCGCCAGGATGAGGTTCTCGACGGCGGTCCGTGGCCCCGGCAGGCCGGCCCGCACGCCGACCAGCGGACGGAACTGGGCGAAGTCATGCACGTACTCGCCCAACGGCTCGGCCAGGCCGGCCCAGTCGAAGCGCGGCGCCCAGCGCGCGACCAGCGCCTCGACCGCCTCGGTGAGGCCCTCCGTACCTCCTGTCCCAGTGGTCACCCGGGTCGCGAGGAGGATGTGGGGCCCCTCGGGCGCGCCCGGGCGGGTGATGTTCGTCGTCTGGCACAGCAGATCCACCCGCGGGCCGTCGTCGTGGTCGTGCGCCGCGTTGAGGATGATCGATCGCCCACGGTAGAGCGGCCTCCGCAACGCGAACGCCGCCGAGACCGACGAGGCGGGCTCGCGCGGCATCCGCTCGGCCGCACCCGAGTCCAGAGGCCCGAGCAGGGCGCGCGCGGCCGGGGCCTCGACCGCCAGCACCACGTGGCGCCCCGTATGGGTGCGGCCGTCGTCCGTGCGGACACCCACCACCCTGCCACCCTCCGGATCGGGCTCGAGGGCCACGACCCGTGCGCCGAGCTCCACTCGTCCTCCCGCCTGGCGGATCGCGGCCGAAGTCCATTCGGCGATCATCCCGAGCCCGTCGCTCGGGATCACAGCGGGGCCGCGGGCCAACATCGCGATCAGGAAGCGGAAGTACCCCTCATCCGCACCGAGGGTGCGGTCGAGCGTCACGACGCCGAAGAACGGCCGGAAGAACCCCTCGATCGCCTCGCGGGAGAAGCCGTACCCCCCGAGGTACTCCTGCGTCGAGAGCCGTGCGGCGGCGACGTCGAGGAGCGCCGCAGGGCTCCGGCCCAGCACGGAGGCGCCGAGCTTCATCAGAAGCAGCCGGTCGCGCGCTGCCAACCCCCCGAACCGCAGGAGCCCGAGCCTCGAGCCACCCAGCCGGCTCGTCGAGTCACCCACGAACACCGCGCCGCCCGACATCGGACGCAGATCCCGCGCCGGCAGCCCGATCGCCTTGAGGAGCCTTCCAACCTCGGGGTACGCCTTGAAGACCACCTGGAAGCCCCGGTCAACCGGCATTCCCCGATGCCACACCGTTCGGGCCCGTCCGCCGGGCGCCTCCTCCGCCTCCAGCACCGTCACGCTCCGCCCGCTCGCCGTGAGCCGCTGCGCGCAGGCCAGGCCGGCGAGGCCTCCACCCACGATGATGCAGTCGCGTTCTTCGGCCGGCGGCCCCGGATCGGTCATCGGGGCGATCGTACCAGCGGCCCCGAGGGCGCCTACCCGTCCGGAACGGCCACCGCGACCGTGGGCTGCAGCTCGGCGCAGAGGGCGCGGGTGACCTCGATGAACGCCCGCGACGCCGGCGACAGCGCCCGATCGCGATGCCAGGCGATCGCGATCTGCCGCTCGGGCACCGACGTCCCCATGGGAAGCACCACGACGCGATCGTCGCCGAGGTCCGCCGCGAGCAACGGCACCAGCGCGGCGGCCATCCCGGCGCCCACGAGCCCCTGCACGGTCCCGTTGTCGTCCGACCGGAACACGACCTGCAGATCAACCCCCTGCGACCGCAGGTACTCGTCGGTCCGCTCGCCGCTGACGCAATGCCGGAAGCCGATCATCGACAGGCCGGCGAGCGCGGAGAGATCCGGCATCGCACCCCCGCCGGCCATCGGATGGTCGGCGGCAACCATCAGCACGTACGGATCGCGCATCAGCTCGACGCCCTCGAACGGCCCCTCCGGCAGCGGCAGTACCGTGAAGCTGAGGTCGATCTCCCCACGCTCGAGCTGGTCCAGGAGTTCCCGGTCCGATCCCGACTCGGTCAGCACCACCTCCACGCCCGGCCGCTCCGTGAGGAAACGACCCATCAGCGCGGGCAGGATCCGCGCGCCCACGCTCTGGTATGTCCCGACGCGCACGCTGCCCGCCCCGCCCGACGCCAGCGCCTCGAGGTCGGCCCGCGCTGCCTCCATCCCGGCGACGATCCGCTCCGCGTGACGCAGGAGAACGATCCCCGCCTGGGTCATCGAGATCTTCCGAGGACCGCCGGGGCGCTCGACCAGCCGCTCACCGACCGCGCGCTCCAGCGTCGCGATCTGCTGGGACACCGCCGACTGCGTGTAGCCGAGCCGTGTCGCCGCGGCCCCGAACGAGCCCTCCTGGGCCACCGCGCGCAGCGCGGCCAGGTGGCGCACCTCAACCCTGAGCCATCCATCGCGTTCCATGATGGCATCCAACGCTAACCCGATTTGTCCTGATGGTCCACTCGCGGCAGGCTCGGCGTGGCCATTCGACGACCCGCCGGAGGTGATGCGTCATGCACTACACGGAACTCAACGCCATGGCCGAGGCCCAGGCACGACGCCGAGCAGAGCCTGGGACCGAACACGCGCCCCCTCCCCGCCGGAGGCCGGCGTGGTCGCTCATCCGTGCACGGCGCGCGTCGCCCTCCCAGGCGCCCGACCCGGAGATCACCCGCGCTCCCGCCCGCCCGGTAACGGAGTGCCCCCCCGGCCACTACGCGCCGCACGGCTGCTGACGACCCAGCCGACCCGGGTCCGAGAGCGACGAAAGCCGCCGGGAACCCGGCGGCCAACGACGCGTTACAACACTAATCCCGGCGGCGACCTACTCTCCCGCGAGTCTTCACTCGGAGTACCATCGGCGCGGAGGGGCTTAACTACTCTGTTCGGAATGGGAAGAGGTGTTTCCCCCTCGCTATGACCACCGGAAAAACCTGAGGGCATACCCTCAAGACTGCATAGCGGCGTCGGTGTGCTCCTGTGTTGGTCAAGCCCTCGGCCTATTAGTACTGGTCTGCTGAACACATTGCTGCGCTTACACATCCAGCCTATCAACCAGGTGGTCTACCAGGGGCCTTACCCCCTTAAAGGGGTGGGAGATCTCATCTCGAGGTGGGCTTCCCGCTTAGATGCTTTCAGCGGTTATCCCATCCAGACGTAGCTAGTCAGCAGTGCCGTTGGCACGACAACTGATACACCAGAGGTCTGTTCATCCCGGTCCTCTCGTACTAGGGACGACTCCTCTCAAATCTCCAGCGCCCACGGCGGATAGGGACCGAACTGTCTCACGACGTTCTGAACCCAGCTCGCGTACCGCTTTAATGGGCGAACAGCCCAACCCTTGGGACCTACTCCAGCCCCAGGATGCGACGAGCCGACATCGAGGTGCCAAACCCTCCCGTCGATGTGGACTCTTGGGGAGGATAAGCCTGTTATCCCCGGAGTACCTTTTATCCGTTGAGCGACGGCAATTCCACTCTCTACCGCCGGATCACTAAGACCGACTTTCGTACCTGCTCGACTTGTCAGTCTCGCAGTCAAGCTCCCTTATGCCTTTACACTCTACGCACGATTTCCAACCGTGCTGAGGGAACCTTTGTGCGCCTCCGTTACATTTTAGGAGGCGACCGCCCCAGTCAAACTGCCCACCTGACACTGTCCCGACGCCGGATCACGGTCTTCGCGTTAGAAGCTCAGAACACCAAGGGTGGTATCCCAAGGTTGGCTCCACCGAGAGCTGACGCCCCGGCTTCACAGCCTCCCACCTATCCTGGACAGCGATGTCCCAAACACCAATGTCAAGCTGCAGTAAAGGTTCACGGGGTCTTTCCGTCCTGCCGCGGGTAATCGGCATCTTCACCGATACTACAATTTCACCGAGTCCCTCGTTGAGACAGCGCCCAAGTCGTTACGCCATTCGTGCAGGTCGGAACTTACCCGACAAGGAATTTCGCTACCTTAGGACCGTTATAGTTACGGCCGCCGTTTACCGGGGCTTGGATTCAAAGCTTCGCCCGAAGGCTAACCTCTCCTCTTGACCTTCCGGCACCGGGCAGGCGTCAGCCCCTATACGTCGTCTTACGACTTCGCAGAGACCTGTGTTTTTGGTAAACAGTCGCTTGGGCCGATTCACTGCGGCCCCCTCGAGCTCGAGACGCGAAGTCCGTCACTCTACCGGGGCGCCCCTTCTCCCGAAGTTACGGGGCCATTTTGCCGAGTTCCTTAACGAGGGTTCTCTCGATCACCTTGGTATTCTCTACCTGCCCACCTGTGTCGGTTTTGGTACGGGCACGTTCCCACTCCCTAGAGGCTTTTCTTGGAGGCATGGAATCGACGACTTGCCGGCTTACGCCGACTCGACATCCCGTCTCAGGCTATGTGGACGCCGGATTTTCCTACGCCCGCTCCTACCGCGGTTGTCCGTGGACGACCATCGCCACGGTTCGCCTATCCTTCCCCGTCCCCCCATCGGTGATAACGCGGAAGTACGTGGTACAGGAATATCAACCTGTTGTCCATCGCCTACGCCTTTCGGCCTCGGCTTAGGTCCCGACTAACCCTGAGCAGATTAGCTTTACTCAGGAAACCTTAGGCATTCGGTGGAGGAGTTTCTCACTCCTCTTTCGTTACTCATGCCAGCATTCTCACTTCCCAGCGCTCCACGGCTGGCTTACCGCCGCCGCTTCACTGCACTGAGGAACGCTCTCCTACCACTCCGTCAAAGGCGAAGTCCACAGCTTCGGTGCCTTGCTTGAGCCCCGTTACATTATCCGCGCACGACCACTTGACCAGTGAGCTATTACGCACTCTTTAAATGAATGGCTGCTTCTAAGCCAACATCCTGGTTGTCTGTGCACTCGCACATCGTTTTCCACTTAGCCAGGGACTTAGGGACCTTAGCTGACGGTCTGGGCTGTTTCCCTCTCGACTACGAAGCTTATCCCCCGCAGTCTGACTCCCGCGCTCTGGAGTCCCGGCATTCGGAGTTTGTCTGATTTCGGTAAGCTGGTAGGGCCCCTAGACCAAACAGTGCTCTACAACCGGAACTGAACACGCGAGGCTATACCTAAATATATTTCGGGGAGAACCAGATATCTCCGAGTTTGATTAGCCTTTCACTCCGATCCACAGGTCATCCCCGCCGTTTTCAACCGACGTGGGTTCGGTCCTCCACGAGGTCTTACCCCCGCTTCAACCTGCCCATGGATAGATCACTCGGTTTCGGGTCTACCGCCTCCGACTGAATCGCCCTATTCAGACTCGCTTTCGCTACGGCTCCGTTTCCTTAACCTTGCCGCACACGAGTAACTCGCTGGCTCGTTATGCAAAAAGCACGCCGTCACCAGACCGAAGTCGGCTCCGACCGCTTGTAGGCACACGGTTTCAGGTACTATTTCACTCCCCTTCCGGGGTACTTTTCACCTTTCCCTCACGGTACTAGTTCGCTATCGGTCGCCAGAGAGTACTTAGCCTTACGGGGTGGTCCCCGCAGATTCCGACCGGGTTTCCCGTGCCCGGCCGTACTCAGGTAGCTGACGAGGGAGTCCGCAGCGCTTTCGCCTACGGGGCTCTTACCCTCTGTGGCCAGCCGTTCCAAGCTGCTTCGGCTAACACTGCGGTTTTGTAACTCCCCGACCGCCTGCAGGACGGATCATGACAGCTCCTACAACCCCGCATGAGCTAACGCCTGCAGGCTGTCACATCACACGGGTTTGGGCTGATCCCTTTTCGCTCGCCACTACTCAGGGAGTCGAGGTTTCTTTCCTTTCCTCTGGGTACTTAGATGTTTCAGTTCGCCGGCTTGCCTTCTACCTGCCCTATGTGTTCAGGCAGGGGTACGCGCGCATTACCACGCGTGGGTTTCCCCATTCGGAAATCCGCGGGTCAAAGGTTGTTCAGCACCTCACCGCGGCTTATCGCAGCCGTCCACGTCCTTCATCGGCTCCTGGCGCCAAGGCATCCACCGTGTGCCCTTAATATCTTGATCAGATATAAGAGCACACCTGACTGCCGCTATGCAGTTTTCAAGGTACGCGGCCGACCCAGCCTGTGGGGCGGAGATCGGCTTGTACGAGAACATCCCGGCCGGATGATGCCGACCGCGATCCCTCAAGACTGAACAGCATTGCCATCCGGCTCACTCCCCGCGCGTCACGAACCCCTCAATGGTGTGGGTCCGCACGGATGATCCGAATGGCGCCAGGTTGTCGACGTTCTTCTAGGGCATGGCTCGCTCGGGAGACCCGAGGGAGCTCAACGGTGTCCTCAAGAGGACTCCGGAGCCCTGGTGGCGCTCATGCGCCACTCCCTAGAAAGGAGGTGATCCAGCCGCAGCTTCCGCTACGGCTACCTTGTTACGACTTCACCCCAATCACCGACCCCACCTTCGACGGCTGCCTCCCTTGCGGGTTAGCCCACCGGCTTCGGGTGTTGCCAACTTTCGTGGTGTGACGGGCGGTGTGTACAAGGCCCGGGAACGTATTCACCGCGACGTTGCTGATTCGCGATTACTAGCAACTCCGACTTCATGGAGGCGAGTTTCAGCCTCCAATCCGAACTGGGACCGGCTTTATGGGATTCGCTCCACCTCGCGGCTTTGCAGCTCTTTGTACCGGCCATTGTAGCACGTGTGTAGCCCTGGACATAAGGGGCATGATGACTTGACGTCATCCCCACCTTCCTCCGGTTTGTCACCGGCAGTCTCCTATGAGTCCCCGGCCGAACCGCTGGCAACATAGGACAGGGGTTGCGCTCGTTGCGGGACTTAACCCAACATCTCACGACACGAGCTGACGACAGCCATGCACCACCTGTGACCGCGCTCCGAAGAGGGACCCTGTTTCCAGGGTTTACACGGACATGTCAAGCCCAGGTAAGGTTCTTCGCGTTGCGTCGAATTAAACCACATGCTCCGCTGCTTGTGCGGGCCCCCGTCAATTCCTTTGAGTTTTAGCCTTGCGGCCGTACTCCCCAGGCGGGGCACTTAATGCGTTAGCTTCGGCACGGACGGAGTCGACACCGCCCACATCTAGTGCCCATCGTTTACGGCGTGGACTACCAGGGTATCTAATCCTGTTCGCTCCCCACGCTTTCGCGTCTCAGCGTCAGTACCGTTCCAGAGAGCCGCCTTCGCCACCGGTGTTCTTCCTAATATCTGCGCATTTCACCGCTACACCAGGAATTCCACTCTCCTCTCCCGGACTCAAGCCAGACAGTTTCCAGTGCAGGCTTGGGGTTGAGCCCCAAGATTTCACACCAGACTTATCAAGCCGCCTACACGCGCTTTACGCCCAATGATTCCGGACAACGCTCGCCCCCTACGTATTACCGCGGCTGCTGGCACGTAGTTAGCCGGGGCTTCTTCTGGGGGTACCGTCACCCCGTAGGCTATTAACCTCGGAAGCTTCGTCCCCCCTGAAAGTGGTTTACAACCCGAAGGCCGTCTTCCCACACGCGGCGTTGCTGCGTCAGGCTTTCGCCCATTGCGCAAGATTCCCCACTGCTGCCTCCCGTAGGAGTCTGGGCCGTGTCTCAGTCCCAGTGTGGCTGATCGTCCTCTCAGACCAGCTACGCATCGTCGCCTTGGTGGGCCGTTACCCCACCAACAAGCTAATGCGCCGCGGGCCCATCCTAGGGCGGAGGCCGAAGCTACCATTTCCCGCAAGGTCTTGAGACCCTGCGAATTATGCGGTATTAGCCCGAGTTTCCTCGGGTTATCCCGCTCCCTAGGGCAGGTTGCCCACGTGTTACTCACCCGTTCGCCACTGTACTCAGTCCCGAAGGACCTTTCTCGTTCGACTTGCATGTGTTAAGCACGCCGCCAGCGTTCGTCCTGAGCCAGGATCAAACTCTCCATGAAGAAACTGCTCGATGATGACTCTGCCGCTGAATTAGCCGGCCGGGCCGTCACCGAAAGTTCGGAGATTGCCATCGCTCCGAGGAGCTCTGGCGATCCGAGCTGTTGTGTCATCCCCTCAGGTGCGGCTCACGCCGTACCGTCGGATAGACGGGGTTCGTGCAAACCTGGCCATCGTGACCGATGGGACTCGCGCCCCACGGCCATAATGCATGCTGTTCAGTTTTCAAGGATCGAGACGCCTGCAGTTGCAGCCGTCGGATCTGGCCGATTTCCATCTTCGCGGCCTCCATTCCACCGGAGGCCTCCAGCGCGGGCGCATAGCGCGCCTCTTACGCGGACGTCTCCATGGGATGAAGGTCGAAGAGGTGGAGTCTCAATCGGGTCCTTTTCCATGCTGGTGGGACCGATGCCCCCCCAGCGGTCTTGGGAGTATAGCCCTCGCGAAAGGCGAGTCAAGCGCATTCGAGGGGGGATCCGGACCCGTGCGCCGGCGAGGATCAGCCCGACGGAAGAAGCCGTGCAAAGCGACGCTTTCCCGCCTTCAGAACGCGTCCGGCGAGGCGCGCGGAGTCGATGTCCAGCTCGGAGAGCGGTTCCCCGTCGAGGCTCACTCCCCCCGCGGCGATCAGGCGCCGGGCTTCGCTCCGTGACGCGATTCCGAGGCCGTCCACGAGGAGGGCCGGCAGGTGGACGGTGCCCGGGGGCAGCGTGAACTCCGGCATCTCGTCGGGAATGCCCCTGTCGCGGACGACGCGGTTGAAGTGATCCTCCGCCCGCGCGCCGGCCCCGTCGCCGTGGAATCGGTCCGCGATCTGGGCCGCGAGGCGGCGCTTCTCGGCGCCGGGGTGCCCCGTCGGCGGGGGGGCGTCCGGCGCGAGAAGGCGGTACCACTCGCCGAGCACCTCGTCGGGTATGCGCATCGTGCGGCCGAACTGCTCCTCGGGAGCATCGGCGACGCCGATGTGGTTGGCGAGCGACTTGCTCATCTTCTGGACGCCGTCGATGCCGGGCAGGAGAGGCAGGGTCATGACGACCTGGGCGGGTTGCCCGAAGGCGGCCTGGATCTCCCGGCCGAGCATGAGGTTGAAGAGCTGGTCGGTTCCACCGAGCTCGACGTCGGCCTCGACCATGACCGAGTCATAGGCCTGCATCAGCGGGTAGAGCAGCTCGAGGATCGATATCGGGCGATCCGCCCCGATCCGCTCGGCGAAGTCGTTGCGCCGTAGAAGCTGGTTGACCGTGGCCGACCCGGCGAGGGCGAAGAGCTGCTCCATCCCCATGGTGGAGAACCACTCGCCGTTCGAGCGGATCTCGGTGCGCTCCGGGTCGAGGATCCGGAAGGCCTGCTCGCGGTACGAGGTGGCGTTGCGCTCGATGTCCTCGCCTTCGAGGATCGGCCGGGTGGACGTACGGCCGGACGGGTCGCCGACGCGGGCGGTCCAGTCGCCGATGATCAACACGGCGAGGTGGCCGGCATCCTGGAACTCGCGCAGCTTCCCGAGCACGACCGAGTGACCGAGGTGGATGTCCGGAGCGGTGGGGTCCACCCCCAGCTTCACACGCAGCGGACGTCCGAGCGCGAGTTTCTGCGCGAGGCCATCGGGGGGCAGGCAGTCGATGGCGCGGGCCGCGAGCGCCGCCGCGGGGGAGCTCACGCGGCCGCCCTGAAGGGCCTGGACAGGTACGGGGATCCCTCCAGGCCGAATCGCCATGGGCGGTCGGTGGCGATGGAGATGCCGATGCGGGGGCCGACGACGATCCTCCCCGGCCTGACGCCCGCGCTGAGTGCGACGCGCCCGTCCGGACGGAGCGCGTCGACGCCATCGAGGTGCCGGTCGATCGCGAGCGCCTCGGCCAGGCGCCCGGGGCCCGCGCAGAGAAGCCGGTCGGCGATCCCCCGCCGGCGGGCGCGCATGGTGGGTATGCCGTGGAGCGGTGCGAGCGCACGTATCAACACCGCCGCACCGCGCCCCTCGGGCTCGCAGACGAGGTTGGCACACCAGTGCAGACCGTAGGAGCGGTAGACATAGAGATGCCCCGGCGGGCCGAACATGACGCGCGCCCGGCCCCTCGGGCCTCGGAAGCTGTGGGATGCCGGATCGTCCTCCTGATAGCGCTCGGTCTCGACGATCACGCCGCCGACGCCGTCGACGGTGAGCACGCAGCCCACGAGGTCGGGTGCGACCTCGGCGACCGGGCGGGCGAAGAACTCCCGGTCGAGCCTCACGCCGTCGGCGGCCGGAGCGAGAGCGCTCACCATTCCGCGACCCGGGCGCGCGCCTGCTCGAGCTGCGCCACCACGGCGGCGCGCGCGGTGCCTCCGGGCGCCGCCTTGGCCTCCACCGACGCCTCCGCAGTCATCGCCGGAAGGGCGATCCCCTCGAGTCCCGCCTCGGCGATCTCCGCCGCTCCGGCCCCCTCGAGCCCGACGCCCCGCCCGAGGCACGCCCGCACAAGGCGGCCGACCGCCTCGTGGGCCCGCCGGAACGGCCATCCGAGCCGCACGAGGTGGTCGGCGAGGTCGGTGGCCGCCAGAAAACCCCCGCCGACGGAGGCCGCCATCCGGTCCTCGCGGAAGCGGGCCCCCGCGAGCATCCCGGTCATCGCCGGCACGAGGAGCTCGACCGTGTCGATGGCATCGAACAGGTACTCCTTGTCCTCCTGCAGATCCTTGTTGTACGCGAGGGGCAGCCCGGAGAGCGTGCCGAGCAGGCCCGCCAGGTCGGCCTGCAGACGCGGCGCCTTGGCGCGAGCCAGCTCCGCGGCATCGGGGTTCTTCTTCTGCGGGAGCATCGACGACCCGGAGGTGAAGGCGTCGTCGAGCTCGACGAACCCGTACTCGTCACCAGCCCACTGCACGATCTCGGCGCCCAGGCGCGAGAGGTGGACGCCGAGCTGAGCGGCGAAATGAAGGTAGTCCACCAGAGCGTCCCGACTGCCCACGGCATCGAGGCTGTTGGGACTGGGACGGGAGAAGCCGAGCTCTGCGGCCGTCGCATCCCGGTCGATCGGGAAGCCGACCCCCGAGAGCGCCCCCGATCCGAGGGGGCACTCGGCCGTGGCGTCGATCGCGTGTCCGAGCCGGACCCGGTCGCGGTCGAGCATCCACACGTAGGCCAGGAGATGGTGCGCGAGGCGGACCGGCTGGGCGCGCTGGGAGTGCGTGTAGCCGGGCAGGAGCGTGTCGAGGTGCGCCTGCGCCTGCATCAGCAGGGTCTCGCCGAGGGCCCGCAGCAGGGCCACCTGCTCCAGGGAGCGCTCGCGCAGGTACAGGAGGGTGTCCGTGATCACCTGGTCGTTGCGGCTGCGGGCCGTATGGAGGCGCCGGCCGGGATCGCCGACCAGCTCGGTCAGCCGCCGCTCGATCGCCGTGTGGATGTCCTCGTCGCCGGCCCGGAAGGCGAACTCACCCGCGGCGAGCTCGTCGACGATCCGCGCGAGCCCCTCGTCGATGGCCCGCGCATCGGCGTCGGGGATGATCCCCTGCGCGCCGAGCATCCGTGCATGGGCACGGGAGGCGCGGACGTCCTGCGGCCACAGGCGCCGGTCGACATCGAGCGACGCGTTGAGCCGGTCGAACGCGTCCGCAGGCCCGGATCCGAACCGCCCGCCCCAGAGGCGCGCCGGCTCGGTCATGCCCCGATCACGTCGGCGAGGGCGCGGCAGACGCGATCGACCTGATCCTCGGTCATCTCCGGGAAGAACGGCAGCGCGATCGTGGAGGCGCTGATCGCCTCGGTCACCGGGAACTCCCCCGGGCCGTGCCCGTGCTCGTCCCGGTAGTAGGGCTGCAGGTGGATGCAGGGCAGATAGGGCTTGGCCGAGACGCCGAGCGGCTCGAGCCTGCCGATGATCTCATCGCGATCGATGCCGGAGTCGAGGCGTGGGGCATAGACGAACCACGACCGCGACTGAGGGCCCTCGTACATCGGCGTGACGCCGTCGATCTCGGCCACCCGCGCCTGATACCACCCGGCGACGCGCGCGCGGGCGCTCAGCATGTCGCTCAGCCGCTCGAGCTGGGCGACGCCGATGGCGCTGTGGACGTCCGAGAGCCGGTAGTTGAAACCGAGGCGCGAGTGCACCAGCCACGCGCCGTCGTCGGAGCGCCCCTGGTTGCGCAGGCTCGACAGGACCCGGGCGAGCTCGTCGTCGTCGGTCAGCACGACCCCGCCCTCGGCGGTGGTGAGCTGCTTGTTGGCGTAGAAGCCATAGACGGCCGGGTGTCCGAAGGTGCCCAGCTTCCGGCCGTCGTAGGCGCCGTCGATCGACTGGCAGGCGTCCTCGACGCGCGCCAGGCCGTGGCGCTCTGCGATGGCCACGAGCGCCGGCACCTCGGCCGGGTAGCCGAAGATATCGACGATCAGAATCGCCTTGGTGCGGGGCGTGATGGCCGCCTCGACCGCCTCGGGGTCCATGTTGAAGGTGAGCGGATCGACCTCTGCGAACACCGGCGTCGCGCCCGTGAAGAGGATGGCGTTGGCGGACGCCACGAACGAGAACGACGAGGTGATGACCTCGTCGCCGGGGCCGAGGCCCAGAGCGTGCAGGCACAGATGCAGGCCCGCGGTGCCGCTCGAGACGGCCACCGCGTGCTTCACGCCGATGCGCTCGGCCCACGCGCGCTCGAAGCGGGGGCCCATCGGCCCCAGCGAGAGCTGGCCGGAGCGGAGCACCTCATCGACCAGCTCGCGCTCCCGGTCCCCGATGACCGGCTTGGCCAGCGGGATGCGCTCCGGCGCCCCGCTCACCCCGCCGCCGGCGCCCGGAGGCGGGCGATGCGACGCGTTCCGTGCTCGATGCTGTCGAGCAGCGCTTCCCAGGATGCCTCGATGACGTTCTCGCTCACTCCGATCGACCCCCATGTGCCGTGCCCGTCGGTCGAGTCCAGCAGCACCCGCGTCACGGCGGCCGTGCCCTTGTGCTCGTCGAGTATCCGGACCTTGAAGTTGACGAGTGAGATCTCGCCCAGCTCGGGCACGCGCGCCCCGAGCGCGCTGCGCAGCGCGCTGTCGAGGGCGTTGATCGGCCCATTGCCCTCGGCGGTCGCGACCAGGCGCTCGCCCGCGTGAAGGATCTTGATCGTCGCTTCCGTCTCGACCCGTCCGTCGGCCCGCTTCTCGGTGATCACGCGGAAGCTCTCGAGCGTGAAGAGCGGCTCGTAGACGCCGGTCTCGCGCTCGAGAAGGAGCTCGAACGACCCGTCGGCCACCTCGAAGTGGTAACCCTGGTGCTCGAGATCCTTGAGGCGGGCGAGGATGCTCGCGATGCGCTCGGGGTCCTCCTCGACGCTGACGCCGAGCTCACGGGCCTTCGCGACGATCGTCCCACGGCCCGAGAGCTCTGAGACGAGCACGCGCCGCTCGTTGCCCACGTCGGCCGGATCGATGTGCTCGTAGGTCCGCGCATCGGCGTTCATGCCCTGCTGGTGCATGCCCCCCTTGTGCCCGAACGCGTTGCGCCCCACGTAGGGCGCCCAGGCGTCGGGGTTGAGGTTGGCCGTCTCGGCGACGAAGACGCTGATCGAGGTGAGCTCTCCGAGACGCTCGGGATCGAGGACCTCGTAGCCCATCTTCAGCGACAGGGCGGGGATGATCGAGACGAGATTGGCGTTGCCGCACCGCTCTCCGTAGCCGTTGATGGTGCCCTGGACGAGGCGGGCGCCCTCATCGACCGCGGCGAGGCTGTTGGCAACCCCGCACTCGGCGTCGTTGTGGGTGTGGATGCCCAGGGGCACGCCGGGGAGCGCGGTGCGGACGGCGCGCATCACGGTGGCCACCCGCACGGGGAGGGTCGCCCCGTTGGTGTCGCACGGGGTGACCCACGCCGCTCCCCCGGCCTCCGCGGCGCGCAGGCACTCGATCGCGTAGTCGGGGTGGGCGTCGTAGGCGTCGAAGAAGTGCTCGGCGTCATAGACGACCTCCTTGCCCTGGGAGACCAGGAAGGCGACCGACTCCTCGATCATGCGCAGGTTCTCCTCGCGCGTGACCCTCGTGACCTTCTCGATGTGCAGATCCCAGGTCTTGCCCACGACGGTGATGACGGGGGCGAAGCTCTCGGCCAGCCCCCGCATGGCAGGGTCCTCCTCCGGAGCGACCCCGCGCCGGCGCGTCATCCCGAACGCCGCGAGACGGGTCGCGCCGAGGTCCTCGCGCTCGAGGAGGCCGAAAAGCTCGCCGTACTTCGGGTTGCTGGCCGGAAAGCCGGCCTCGAGGTATTCGACGCCGAACTCGGCAAGGCGGAGCGCGATCGCAAGCTGCTCGCCCACCGAGAGGCTCAGCCCCTCGCGCTGCATCCCATCGCGCAGCGTCGTGTCGTAGATATGGATCCGCTCGCCCATGGGGATCAGGGCGACAGACTCGATGCCGGGGAGGCGACGTAGTCGAGCCACTCCGCCGACCGTGGGTCGCGCCCCTCGGTGGCGGCGAAGAACCGGCCCTGCAGGCGCTTGGTGATCGGGCCGGGGAGCCCGAGCACGTGATCGTCGACCTCGACGATCGGGCAGACCTCGGCGGCGGTGCCCGTGATGAACACCTCGTCGGCGGTGTAGAGCTCTGCCCGCGCGACCTCGCGCTCCAGCACGGTGATGCCCTCGTCTGCGGCCAGGGCGATGATGCTCGCCCGGGTGATGCCCTCGAGGATCGAGGCCTGCACCGGCGGGGTGATCAACACGCCGTCGCGGACCAGGAAGAGGTTCTCGCCGGAGCCGTCGGCGACGTAGCCGGCCTCGTTGAGCAGGATGGCCTCCTGGTATCCGGCCTTGTGCGTCTCGACCTTCGCGAGAATCGAGTTGAGGTACTGACCGCCGGCCTTGGCCGTCGCGGGGATGGTCGTCGATCCGATGCGCCGCCAGCTCGAGATCTTCGCCCGGATCCCGTCGCGCAGTCCGTCCTCACCCAGGTAGGCGCCCCATTCCCACGCCGCGATGGCCACATCGACGGACGCCTCGAGCGGGAAGAGCCCCATGGTGCCGTAGCCGCGGAGGACGATCGGCCGGATGTAGCAGCCCGCGAGCCCGTTGGAGGAGATCACCTGATGGACGGCGGCCCGCAGTTCCTCCCGCGAGTACGGGATCGGCATGTAGTACATCTGGGCCGAGCGCTCCAGGCGCGCCAGGTGGTCGTCGAGCCGGAAGACGGCGGTGCCGCCCTCGGCGGCGTAGGAGCGGATGCCCTCGAACACCGTCGTGCCGTAGTGCAGCCCGTGCGAGAGCACGTGCACCTTGGCATCGGGCCAGTCGACCAACTCGCCGTTCATCCAGATCTTCTCGGCTTCCTGCATGCTCACGGGTCCTTTGCGACGGCGGTTCGGCCTAGGTTACCGGGCAGGTCCAGGGGGAGAGGCGGGACGGGGGCGGTTGGACGACGGCCCCTCGCCGCGGCGGTAGACCATGATCGTCCGCGCGAACGTGATGACGACGACGCCATTCTGGTTGGAGCCCGTCGTGCGCACGGTGACGATGCCGACCGCGGGCCGCGAACGCGACGGGCGGGCGCTCAGGACCTCGCTCTCGGAGTAGATGGTGTCGCCCTCGTAGACCGGGTGGGGCAGGCGCACCTCGTCCCAGCCGAGGTTCGCCAGGACGTTCTGGGAGATGTCGGCGACGCTCTGGCCCGTGACCAGCGCCAGCGTGAAGGTGGAGTCGACCAGCGGCCGGCCGAACTCGGTGCCGGCGGCGTAGTGGCGATCGAAATGGATCGGGGCCGTGTTCTGCGTGAGCAGCGTGAACCAGGAGTTGTCAACGTCGAGCACCGTCCTGCCGAGGCGGTGGACGTAGACGTCTCCGACCGCGAAGTCCTCGAAGAAGCGCCCCTCCCAGCCCGGCACCTCGGGCATCAGAGCGCCGCCAGGATCAGATCCCCGACCTCCGAGGTCCCCAGATCGCCCCCGAGGTCCCTCGTGCGGTGCCCCTGCGCCAGGACGCGCTCCACGGCCGTGTCGATGCGGTCGGCTCCCTCGGGGGCGTCGAGCGAGTAGCGCAGCATCATCGCGGCCGACAGACAGGTCGCGATCGGGTTGGCGATGCCCTGGCCGGCGATGTCCGGTGCCGATCCGTGCACCGGCTCGTAGAGCCCGAGGCGCCCGGGCCCGAGGCTGGCCGAGGGGAGCATCCCGATCGACCCGGTGATCATCGCGGCCTCGTCGGAGAGGATGTCCCCGAAGAGGTTCTCGGTGATGATCACGTCGAAGTCGGCCGGCCTGCTCACGAGCTGCATGGCCGCGTTGTCGACCAGCATGTGCTCCAGAGCGATGTCCGGGTGCCCGGCCGCGACGCCGTTGACCTTCTCGCGCCAGAGCCGGGAGGTCTCGAGGACGTTCGCCTTGTCGACCGACGTGACCCTTCCGCGTCGTCCGGCGGCGGCCCGGAACCCCCATTCGGCGAGCCGCTCGACCTCGGCCGTCGTGTAGACGCACGTGTCGAAGGCGCGGTCGGGTTCGCGGCCACGATCGCCGAAGTAGAGACCGCCGGTGAGCTCGCGGACGACCAGGAGGTCGGTGCCCTCGATCCGCTCCCGGCGCAGCGGGCTGGCGTCGTAGAGGGCGGGCCACGGGCGCACCGGGCGCAGGTTGGCGTAGAGACCGAGCCCCGAGCGCAATCCGAGCAGGCCCTGCTCGGGCCGGGGCTTGTCGGGATCGGTCGTGTCCCACTTGGGGCCGCCCACCGCGCCGAGCAGGACCGCGTCCGCGCCGGCGCAGGCGGCGAGGACCTCGTCGGTCAGCGCCGTGCCGTCGGCGTCGATCGAGACCCCGCCCATGAGGTGCTCGACCCACTCGATCGTGAGCGCGTGATCGGGAGCGAGGGCATCGACCACCCGCCGCGCCTGCGCGACCACCTCCGGTCCGATGCCGTCACCCGCAAGAACCACCACCGAGACCTCGCGCACCCGCCCTCCCTCGTCGACCGCAAACGGCCGCGGAGGGTACCAACCGGCGGCGAGGCGACTCACGCGAAGGGCGTGGTCACCGGCCCTTCGCGCTCGCGATCCCTCTCGTAGCCGGAGATCTCGTCCTCGTGGGCGAGGGTTAGGGCGATGTCGTCCCAGCCGTTGAGCAGGCGCCCGCGCACCACGGCGTCGATGTCGAAGGTGAACTCGCGTCCGTCCGGCGCCGTCACGACCTGTCGCTCCAGGTCCACCGTCGCGGTCGCCCCCGGCTCGCCCTGGGCCTGGTCGAGCAACGCCCGGACCTCCGACTCGGGGAGCTCCACCGGAAGCAGGCCGATCTTGGTGCAGTTGGTGCGGAAGATGTCGGCGAAGCTCGGCGCGATGACGACCCGGAAGCCGTGATCCTCCAGCGCCCATGGCGCGTGCTCGCGCGATGAGCCGCAGCCGAAGTTGCGACCGGCGACCAGGATCGGCGCGCCCGCGTACTCGGGGCGCTCCAGCGGGAAGCCCTCCTCGCCGCGCCAGTCCCAGAAGAGGAACTCGCCGAAACCGGTGCGCTCGATGCTCTTCAGGAACTGCTTCGGGATGATCTGGTCGGTGTCGACGTCGGAGCGATCGAGCGGGCAGACCACGCCCTCGACGCGGGTGACGGGCTCCATCAGACCACCTCCGCCAGGTCGGCATCGAAGGAACGCACGTCCACGAGGTGCCCGGCGATCGCCGCGGCGGCCGCCATCGGAGGGCTCACCAGGTGCGTGCGCCCGCCCTTGCCCTGGCGACCCTCGAAGTTGCGGTTGCTGGTCGAGGCGCATCGCTCGCCCGGCTGCAGCACGTCGTCGTTCATCGCCAGGCACATCGAGCAACCGGCGTCGCGCCATTCGAAGCCCGCGGCGCGGAACACCTCGTCGAGACCCTCGGCCTCGGCCTCGGCCTTCACCTGCATCGAGCCGGGGACGACCATCGCCCGGACGCCGTCGGCCACCGAACGTCCGCGCACGACCGCCGCGGCCGCGCGCAGATCGGGCAGGCGCCCGTTGGTGCAGGAGCCGATGAAGACCGTGTCGACGGCGATGTCCTCGATGGCCTCTCCGCCGCCGAGCCCCATGTACTCGAGCGCCCGCCGCACGCCCTCGCGGTCGGCGGCGTCGTCGTAGTCGTCGGGGGTGGGAACCCTCCCCGTGATCGGCGCGACCATGCCCGGGTTGGTGCCCCAGGTGACCTGGGGAGCGAGCGAGGCCGCATCCACCTGGACCTCGCGGTCGAAGCGCGCGTCCCAGTCGCTCGGAAGCCCTCTCCAGCGCTCGACGGCCTCGGCGAAGTCGCCCGGGGCGCCGGGGCGTCCCTCCAGCCACGCGAAGGTGGTCTCGTCCGGGGCGATCATGCCGGCGCGCCCGCCACCCTCGATCGACATGTTGCACACGGTCATGCGCCCCTCCATCGAGAGCGCCCGGATGGCCGAGCCGGCGTACTCGATGACGTGCCCCTGGGCTCCGGCGACGCCGATCTGGCCGATGGTTCCGAGGATCAGGTCCTTGGCGCCGACCCCGACGCCCACGTCGCCGTCGATGGTGATGCGCATCGTTCGGGGAGGGGCCTGCGTCAGCGTCTGGGTGGCGAGGACGTGCTCCACCTCGCTCGTGCCGATGCCGAAGGCGAGCGCGCCGAAGGCCCCGTGGGTGGACGTGTGGCTGTCGCCGCAGACGATCGTCATGCCCGGCTGGGTCACCCCGAGCTCAGGGCCGATGATGTGGACGATCCCCTGGCGCGAGCTGCGCAGCGAGAACAGCGGCACGCCGAACTCGGCGCAGTTGCGCTCGAGCGCCTCGATCTGGGCCCGCGAGAGGGGGTCGGCGATGCCCGCCTCACGTCCGATCGTCGGCACGTTGTGGTCCACCGTCGCGAGCGTGCGGTCGGGCCGCCGCACCCGGCGGCCGGCCAGCCGCAGGCCCTCGAAGGCCTGCGGAGATGTCACCTCGTGCACGAGGTGCAGATCGACGAAGAGGATCGCCGGCCCGGACTCGTCGGCCGCACGGACCACGTGATCGTCCCACACCTTCTGGAACAGCGTCTTTCCCGGCATCAGACTCCCCCCGCCGCGATGCGCTCACCGTGCTCGGCGTGGCGGCTGGCGTTGACGGCACGAACGTAGGCGATGGCGCTCGCCTCCAGGACATCGGTCGAGACCGACTGACCGGCGAACCGCCGCCCGTCGATCTCACACACCACGCGCGCCTCGCCCAGCGCGTCCTTGCCGCTCGTCACCGCGGAGACCTGGTACTCGATGAGCGTTCCGGCCGTTCCCACGGCGGCGTCGATCGCCTTCATGAGGGCATCGACCGGCCCGTCGCCGGAGCTCACCGCCTCGCTCACGTCCCCGTCCGAGTCGGCGACGACGACGCGGGCGGCGGCCTCATCCCCCGTTCCTCCCTCGAAGTGGATCTCGCGCAGCGTATAGCCCTCCCCCGCCCCCTCGACCCGCATCTCGTCGCCGACGATCGCTTCGAGATCGGCCGCGGAGATCCGCCCCTTGCGATCGGCGACCTCCTTGAACCGCGCGAACGCCTGGTCGAGCTCCTCGCGATCCAGCTCGTAGCCCAGCTCCTCGAGCGCGTTGCGCAGCGCGTGGCGGCCGGAGTGCTTGCCGAGCACGATCTCGCTCTCCGAGAGCCCTACCGAGGCCACGTCCATGATCTCGTAGGTCAGCGGGTTGGCCAGCACCCCGTGCTGATGGATGCCCGCCTCGTGGGCGAAGGCGTTGCGTCCGACGATCGCCTTGTTGGGCTGCACCACGTAGCCGGTCATGCGGCTGACCAGGCGGCTGGAGCGCGTGATCTCGGTGGTGTTGACCTCGCACCACAGCCCGCCGAGCGCCTCGGCGCGCGTGCGCAGGATCATCGCCAGCTCCTCGAGGCTGGCATTGCCCGCCCGCTCGCCGATGCCGTTGACGCACCCCTCCACCTGGCGCGCACCGACCTGGCAGCCGGCCAGGGAGTTCGCGACGGCCAACCCGAGGTCGTTGTGGCAGTGCACCGACAGGACCACGTCGCGCAGGCTCGGGCACGCCTCGTAGAGGTCGAGCAGGAAGCGCTGGAACTCGTTGGGCATCGTGTAGCCCACGGTGTCCGGGATGTTGATCGTGGTCGCGCCCTCGGCGATCGCCGCGCCGACGACCTCGGCCACGTAGAGCACGTCCGAGCGGGTCGCGTCCTCGCAGGAGAACTCCACGTCGTCGACGATCGAGCGGGCCAGTCGGACGGCGTCGGTGGCCGCGGCGAGAACCCGGCCGCGGTCCATCTTCAGCTTGTAGGTGAGGTGGATGTCGCTGGTGGCGATGAAGGTGTGGATGCGCCCGCGCTCGGCCTCGCGCACCGCCTCACCCGCGATGGTCACATCCTTCTCGTTGGCCCGTGCCAGGGCCGCCACGGTGATGCCCGGCACCTCGGCGGCGACCGCCCGCACCGCCTCGAAGTCTCCCGGCGACGAGATCGGGAAGCCGGCCTCGACGACATCGACGCCCAGGCGCGCGAGTTGGTGGCCGATCTCCACCTTCTCGCGCGTGTTGAGCGTGATGCCCGGCGCCTGCTCGCCGTCGCGCAGGGTGGTGTCGAAGAAGGTGATGCGCTTGGCGGGATCCTGCTCTGCTGCGGGGTGCTGCTCGTCGACGGTCACGGAGACGTCCTCCTCACGAATGGTCATCGAGGCCTCTGGGCCCGGCACATCCGGGCGTGGGTGTCGGCAAGCTCCCCCTACCGGGGGAGGAGCCCACGAAGCCCCGGGAGGTCGCACGGAACGAACGGGAGGTGTGCGGCGCCCACGAGCATGGCCGGAGGATACCCATGGGAAGGGGGACGGGCAAACGCTCGCCACCTTGACGCCGACCCACCCGGGGAGGAGGGTCCCGCCGTGACCATCCTCGCCCGATCGCGCAGGCCGCTCGCGTCCGCCGCGGGTGCGGTCGGCATGCTGGCCCTGATCGGGCTCGGGCTCCCGTCCCCCGGCTCGGGGGCCCTCCGGGCGACGGCGGTGACCATCTCCGGCCGCGCGGCCTTCGATCGGGTGGTGGTGCGCTTCGACGGCGAGCTCACCGGGCTCGAGCACCAGGTCGATACCCCCGATCCCGCGGTGGCCGACGGGCGCGCGGTGGTGCGCATCAACGGGACCGGGATCCACAGCGCCGCCAAGCCGCTCACCCGGAGGGGGGTCGAGGTGCGCGTGCGGCGGCGCCCCGGGAGCATCCTGGTGCTGCTCGGCTCGGCCAGGGGGAGGTACAAGTTCGTCCAGTACCGCCTCTCAGGGGACCGGCGACATCTGGTCATCCAGCTCTGGCGGAGCACGGTCGCCCGCGCGGCCACGGTCCTGGACGACGGCTGCCTGCGCATGACGGGCTGGCGCGGCGGAGCTCGCCCCCGGGCGCGTGGATTGGAGCTGACCCCGCTGTTCGAGCACGGTCTGGCCCTGTCGCTGCGCGGCGCCGGTCAGAGCACGACCGCCATCGCCGAGCGGCCGTTGATCGCCTCCGAGGGCACGTTCCGGGCCGACTTCTCCGGCTACTCGAGGCCGGGGCGCTGGGGCGGACCGCTCTCGACCCCCGCGGGCTCCTCGGGGAGGGCCATGCTGGAGGCCTGGTCGGCGTCGGCCAAGGACGGCTCGCTCGAATGCCTTGTGCAGGTGCCCGTGCGCCTGGGCTAGTGCTGGAGGAACCGCCCGAGGCGCTCGAGCCCCTCGGGCATGTCGCGCCGCCCGAAACCGATCCGGAAGCGGTCGCCGCTCTCCCCGAAGACGGTGTCGGGCAGGACGAGCACGCCCTCTCGCACGACCAGCTCCTCGGCGAAGCGATCGACCGGACCACCGTCGCGCAGTCGCGCGAACGCGACCGTGCCCGCGGTAGGCGGCACCCAGTCGAGCCGGTCCGCCTGGTCCTCCATGAACGCGCCGAGCACCGGGAGGTTCGCCTCCAGAATCGACCGGCTCCGCCCGAGGACCGCCTCGCGCGAGCGCAGCGCGATGAGGGCGAGGACCTCGGACGGGGCCGACGAGCAGATGCTGGTGTAGTCCTTGAGCGCGGCGACCCGTCCGAGGAGCGCCCGATCACGGGTCGCGATCCACCCGATTCGCAGCCCGGCGAGGCCGAAGGCCTTCGACATCACCCCGATGCTGACCGCCCGCTCCGACACCTCCACCGCGGCGGGCAGCCGGTCGGCCGGGTCGTGTTCGAGCAGGCGGTACACCTCGTCGGCCACGAGCGTCGCCCCGGCCGCGTCGGTCATCGCCACGACATCGGCGAAGGCCTCCCGGGAGAGAAGCGCGCCGGTGGGGTTGTGCGGCCAGTTGACCAGCACGGCGCGGACACCGTCGACGAGGACCGCCTGCAGGACCTCGAGGTCGGGCGCCCACCCCTTCGCCGGCTCCAGTTCGAGCGAGAGGACCTCGGCGCCCGCCGCGCGCGCCACCTCGTGGAGGGATTGGTACGCCGGGCTCACGCAGACGGCCCGGTCGCCGGGCTCGACGAGGGCGTTCGCCAGCAGGAAGACCGCCTCCTCGGCGCCGGCGCAGACCAGGACGTCCTCCGCGCAGACGCCCTGGTAGAGCCCGGCGATCTCCTCGCGCAGCTCCGGGTGCCCGGCCGACTCGGTGTAGCCCAGTCCGAGACCCTCCCAGAGGGCCCGCGAGGCCGGATCGGCCAGCGCGAGGAGATCCTCGAGCGGCATCCCCTCGACGTCGGACGCGCAGAGGTTGAACCGGACGCTGAACTCGAACCGCGCGAACCAGCGCTCGAGCGCGAAATCGGGGAGCTGCACGCTCCGCTCCCCGTCGGGCCTACTCGACGTCCAGCGAGACGAACCACGCCTTCTCGAAGCCGTCGATGGCCGCGATCTTCTGGGCCGCCAGGCCGGGCACGGGCGAATCGACCGTGACGGCCATCACCGCACCGCCGTCGTCGCGCGAGCGCGATACGGCCATCGAGGCGATGTTTACGTTGGCGCTTCCCAGGATCGTGCCGACGCGGCCGATCTGACCGGGGACGTCGAGGTAGCGGAAGATGGCGATGTTCGGGCCCAGCTCGATCTCGATCTCCTGATCGAACGCCGACACGAGGCGCGGTCGCGACGTGGTGCCGACAGTGGTGCCGCTCAGGCTCACGTCGCCCGAGCGCAGGGAGAGCCGGTTGGTGTACTCGCGGGATCGCGGCGACGTGGTCTCGGACCATTCGATGCCGCGCTCGGCCGCGAGCGACGCCGCGTTGACCACGTTGACCGGCTCCTCGACGCGCCCGTTGAGGACGCCGGCGAGCACCGCCGAGGTCAGTAGCCGGGTGTCGAGATTCGCAAGCTGCCCCTCGTAGGAGATCTCCAGGGGCGAGGGTCCGCCGGTGAGAGCGGTGATGAGCTGTCCGAGCTGGTTCGCGAGCGGCAGGAAGGGGCCGAGCACCGCGAGCGCCTCCGGCCCGACCGATGGGATGTTCACGGCGGACGTGACGACGCCGCCGGTGAGCGCCGCGACGACCTGCTCGGCCACGACCACTCCGGCCCGGTCCTGGGCCTCCTCGGTGGAGGCCCCGAGGTGGGGCGTCACCACGACGCCGGGAAGTCCGAACAACGGGCTCTCGGTGACGGGCTCGGTCGGGAAGACGTCGATCCCGGCGCCGCCCAGGTGGCCCGAGGTGAGCGCCTCCACGAGGGCATCCTGATCGACCACATCGCCGCGGGCGGCGTTGATCAGACGTGCTCCGGGCTTCATCGCCGCGAACGCGGCGGCCCCGACGAATCCGCGGGTCTCGGGCGTCGAGGCGAGGTGGAGCGAGATGAAGTCGCTCACCGCGTAGAGGTCCTCGGGGGAGTCGGCCTTCTCGACCCCGAGCTCGCGGTAGCGCCCCTCGGCGACGAGCGGGTCGTAGGCGACGACGTTCAAGCCGAGGCCCTTCGCGCGCTCGGCCACCATCTGGCCGATGCGACCGAATCCCACCAGCCCGAGGGTCTTGCCGGTGACCTCGACGCCGCCGAACTTGGAGCGCTCCCACCTGCCCTGCACAAGACTGGCGTGGGCCTGGGGGATGTTGCGCGCCTGGGACACCAGCAGCGCGATCGCGTGCTCGGCGGCCGAGAGCGAGTTGGAGCCCGCCGCGTTGCAGACCACGATGCCGCGACGGGTCGCGGCCGGCACGTCGACGTTGTCCACTCCGGTGCCCGCACGGCCCACCACCTTCATGCGGTCGGCGCGGGCGATCAGCTCGGCCGTCACCTTGGTGGCGCTGCGGACCACGATCGCGTCGTAGTCGGCGATGTGGTCGGCGAGCTCCTGCGCGCTCCACGCGAGCTCGACATCGACGTCGAAATGCTCCGAGAGCAGCGCGACGCCGGCATCTGCGATCTTCTCGCTGACCAGGACGCGCACATCTGCGCGGGCGAGCGTTCCCGCGGATGACGGGGAGGAAGTCAGCTCAGAACTCCGTGTCGATCCAGCTCATCATCGAGCGCAGGCGCTTGCCGACCTCTTCCACCGGATGCTCGGCGTCACGGCGCTCCATGGCGTTGAAGCGGGGCCGGCCGATCAGGTTCTCGCTGAGCCACTCGTTGGCGAACTCGCCGTTCTGAATCTCCGCGAGGATCTTCTTCATCTCGGCCCTGGTCTCGTCTGTGATGATCCGCCGGCCGCGGGTGAGATCGCCGAACTCGGCGGTGTTCGAGATCGAGTAGCGCATCCCCGCGATGCCCTTCTCGTACATGAGATCGACGATCAGCTTCAGCTCGTGCAGGCACTCGAAGTACGCGAGGTCGGGGTTGTAGCCGGCCTCGGTCAGCGTGTCGAAGCCGGCGCGGACCAACTCCGTGAGGCCGCCGCAGAGCACGACCTGCTCTCCGAAGAGGTCGGTCTCGGTCTCCTCGGCGAAGGTCGTCTCGATGACCCCCGCGCGCGTGCAGCCGATGCCTTTGGCGTAGGCGAGCGCGGTCGCCTTGGCGTTGCCGGTCGCGTCCTGGGCGACGGCGATCAGGCCGGGGGTGCCCGCACCCTCGGCGTAGGTCCGGCGCACCAGGTGCCCCGGCCCCTTGGGAGCGCACATGATCACGTCCACGCCGGGCGGCGGGACGACCTGGCCGAAGTGGATCGCGAAGCCGTGGGCGAACAAGAGGGTGTTGCCGGGGACGAGGCCCGGTGCGATGTCGCTGATGTGGAGCTTCGCCTGGAACTCGTCCGGTGTCAGGATCATGACCAGGTCGCCGGCGGCCGCGGCGGCCGACGGAGAGAGGATCTCGAGGCCCTCCTCGCGCGCGGCGGCGACCGAGTCGGATGACTCGCGGAGCCCCACGACGACCTTCACGCCGGAGTCGCGCAGGTTCAGTGCGTGGGCGTGGCCCTGGCTGCCGTAGCCGATCACGGCAACCGTCTTGCTCTTCAGGACCTCGAGGTCTGCGTCATCGTCGTAGTACATCGGCACGGTGTCGGCTCCGGGGGCGTGGAAGTGACGGACTCGAGCCCGGGGGCTCAGGTGATGGAGGCGCCGCGCGCGAGCGCGACGACGCCGGTCTTCACGAGCTCGATCAGGCCGAACGGGCGAAGGAGCTGCTCGAAGTTGACGAGCTCGTCGGTCTCCCCGGTCACCTGGATCGTGAGCGACTCCGGGGTGACGTCGATGATCCTCGCCTCGAAGATCTCTACGAGCTGGATCACCTCGCTCCGTGTCCGCGCGTCGGCGGAGACCTTCATCAGGGCCATCTCGCGGGACACCGTGTTCTCCGGGTCCATGTCGCGGATCTTGATGACGTTGACGAGCTTGTCGAGCTGCTTGGTGATCTGCTCGACGGGGAAGCGGCTGGCGTCGACCGCGATGGTCATCCGGGAGCGACCGGGGTCCTCGGTGGGGCTGACCGCCAGGGAGTCGATGTTGTACCCGCGGCGGGTGAACAGCCCCGCGATGCGGGAGAGGACTCCTGGCTTGTTCTCGACCAGGACCGAAAGAGTGTGCTTCACGGCCGGGCAGCATACCCGACGGGCTCTCCGCTTCCCGGATCCCCGCCGCGAGGCACTACGCTTGGGCGATGGACGGGCGGCTCCTGGTGGTGGAGGACGACCCTCAGGTGAGGGCGATGCTGGCCCGCGCGCTGGGATACGAGGGCTTCGAGGTGACCGCCGCCGCCACCGCCGAGGCGGCGATGACGGAGCTCCGCTCCGGGGCGCCCGAGCTCCTGCTCCTGGACCTCCTGCTCCCCGACGACGACGGTCTCGAGGTGTGCCGCCGTCTACGGGCTGCCGGCGAGCAGATGCCGATCCTGATGCTGACGGCCCGGGACACCGTCGCCGACCGGATCGCCGGGCTCGAGGCGGGAGCCGACGACTATCTCGTGAAGCCGTTCTCGACCGCCGAGCTCGTGGCGCGGGTGCGCGCCCTGCTGCGCCGCTCGCGCGACCGCTCGACCGGGTCCGTCCGCCGCTTCGCCGATGTGACGCTCGACTCCTCGAGCCGCGAGGTGCACCGCGGTGGACGCCCCCTCCCCCTGACCCGGCGGGAGTTCGACCTTCTGGCGTTCTTCCTCGACAACCCCGACGCCGTACTCGCCCGCGAGCGCCTCCTGACGGACGCCTGGGGCTTCGCATCGACCGTCGAGACCAACTCGGTGGACGTCTACATCGGCTACCTCCGCCGGAAACTCGAGGAGGGCGGGGAGCCGCGCCTCATCCACACGGTCCGCGGCGTGGGCTACATGCTCAGGGAGCTCAGGTAGTGCGGCTCCAGACCCGGATCGCGCTCTCCGCCGCCGCGGTCGTGCTGGCCGCGTCGGCGCTCTTCGCGGTGGGCGCATACCTGCTCATCTCCGAGCGGGCCTACGACCGGGTCGACCGATCGCTGAACGAGACCGCCGACCGCGTGACCGAGGAGCTCTCGGGGCCCGATCTGGGAGGGCGGGACTTCGAGGAGCCGCCCTCCCCGAGCGCGCCGGTCCGCCCCGCGCAGACCACCGATCCCGACCCGGCGGGTACGCGGGTGGAGCTCGACCCCCTCGGACGCACTCCGCCGAGCGGGCCGCGGACCGTGGTCCTGCAGGGTGAGCGCTACCGGTTGCTCGTGCGCGCCCTCACCGAGAGCGCCGACGGCGGGCGCCGCACCGTGGCCGTTGCGCGCCCGCTCACAGACGTGGAGCAGACCCTCGACGAGGTCGCCCTGGCGCTCGGGATCGCGGCGCTGGCGGCGGCGCTTCTCGCGACCGGCTTCGTCCTGCTGATCGTGCGCCGCGCCCTGCGTCCACTGACAGAGGCCCACCGCGCAGCGGACTCGATCGCCGACAGCCAGGACCCCTCGCTACGCGTCCCGGAGGGGCGCGCCGACGAGGTGGGCGGGCTGGCCCGAGCGATGAACCGGATGCTCGGCCGGCTCGAGGACGCCCAGGCGCGGCTGCGAACGACGCTCGCCGAGCAGCGGCGCTTCGCCGCCGACGCCTCGCACGAGATGCGCACCCCCCTGACGGCGCTACGGGGGGAGATCGAGACGCTCCGGGCGCACGATCCGCCGGTGGCCGAGCGCGGTGAGGCGCTCGCCGACATGGCGGAGGCCGTTGACCGGATGGACCGGCTGGTGGCCGGGCTCCTCGGCCTCGCCCGCGTCGACGGGGACGGCGATCGGGCGGAGCCGATCGACCTCGGCGAGATGGTCGGCGAGTTGACCGACGTCGACGAGTTCCCGGAGCCCGTCGAGGGCGTGATCGTGCTCGCCGAGCACGCGGCCACCCGGGGCATGCTCGTCAATCTGCTCGAGAACGGTCGCCGCCACGGCGGACGGGTGTCGGTCGCGCTGCGCCGGGAGGATGGCGAGGCGGTGATCGAGGTGAGCGACGACGGCCCGGGCGTCGCCCCCGGCGACCGTGAGCGGATCTTCGACCGCTTCTACCGGGCCGCCGATCGACGGACGACTCCGGGCGTCGGACTCGGACTGTCGATCGCCCGGGCCACGGCCGAACGCTGGGGTGGCTCGCTGCGACTTCTGCCCTCAGAACCGGGCAGTACCTTCGAGATCCGGCTCCCGGAGGCCGGCGATCCGGCGGACCGAGGCGCTACGAGAGCCCGCTCCGCTCCCTGACGAGTGCGCCCACGCGGGCGGGGTCGGCGCGGCCGCCGGAGGCCTTCATCGCCTGTCCGACGAAGAAGCCGACCAGCTTGTCCTTGCCCCCGCGCAGCTGTTCGGCCTGATCGGGGTTCTCGGCCAGCAGGCGCTCCACGATCTCCACGAGCGCACCCTCGTCGGAGATCTGGCCGAGCCCCTTGTCCTTCACGATGGCCGCCGGATCGGCCCCGCTCGCGACGACCTCGGCGAGCACCTCCTTCGCCAGCGGGACCGACAGCGTCCGGTCGTCGAGGAGCCCGATCAACGCGGCGAGACGCTCGGGTGTGACATTGCTCTCCCAGGGCTCCTGGCCGAGCTCGCGCAGCTGCGCTCGCAGCTCGCCACGCACCCAGTTGGCGGCCGCCTTCGGGTCCACGCGCCCGGCGACGTCCTCGAAGTAGGACACCAGCTCCTGGGGCTCGGAGAGCACCTCGGCGTCCTCGAAGCTGATGCCGAGATCGCGCACCCAACGGCGGCGCAGGTCCGGGGGCAGCTCGGGGAGACCCGTCGCGCAGCTCCTCGATCCAGACCCGGTCCGGCACCATCGGGACGAGGTCGGGCTCGGGGAAGTAGCGGTAGTCGTGCGCCTCCTCCTTGCTGCGCAGCGAGTGGATCTCGCCCGAGTCCGGGTCGAAGTGCAGCGTCTCCTGGGCGACGCGCTCACCGCTCTCCAGAATCGCGATCTGCCGCGCGATCTCGGCATCGACACCCCGCTCCAGGAACCGGAAGCTGTTCATGTTCTTCAGCTCGGTCTTGGTGCCGAGCACATCGCGAGCCGGCGGGGCGCACGCTGACGTTGGCGTCGGCGCGCATGGAGCCCTCGTCCATGTTGCAGTCGCTCACGTCCAGACGGCGCAGGGTGGAGCGCAGTTGCCGCAGGAACGCTCCCGCCTGGGCAGAGGTGCGGATGTCGGGCTCGGAGACGATCTCGAGCAGCGGGGTACCACCGCGGTTGAAGTCGACGCCGGAGCCCTCGGCGCCCGCGCGGCGCCCTCCACCGCCGACGTGGACCAGCTTGGCGGCGTCCTCCTCGAGGTGCACGCGCGTGATGCCCACCTCGAACTCGCCCTCGGCGGTCAGCACCGACACCCTCCCGCCGACGCAGATCGGCTCGTCGTACTGGGAGATCTGGTAGGCCTTCGAGAGGTCTGGATAGAAGTAGTTCTTGCGGTGGAACTCGGAGACCTGCGCCACGTCGCACCCGAGCGCGAGGCCCGTGATGATCGCCAGGCGCACCGCCTCGCGGTTCAGCACCGGCAGCGCCCCCGGGTGCGCGAGGCAGACCGGGCACGTATGGGTGTTCGGGGGCGTCCCCGAAGCTGAGCGCGCAGCCGCAGAACATCTTGGTGCGGGTGGAGAGCTGGACGTGGATCTCCAACCCGATCACCGGTTCCCAGCGCGGCGCGTCCGGGCTCACAGGACCCCCGGCGGCGTCGGGTCGAAGGCGAGTGCGCCCTCGAGGGCGTGGGCCACCTCGAAGAGGCGGTTCTCACTGAAGGCCGGTCCGGCGATCTGGAGGCCGACGGGCAGACCCGCCGAGAGGCCGCAGGGGATCGAGATCGCCGGGAGGCCGGCGAGACTCACCGGGATGGTGCACACGTCGGACAGGTACATGGCGAGAGGATCGGACACCCGCTCGCCCAGCGGGAAGGCCACCGTCGGCGAGGTCGGTGAGATCACGAAGTCGACCGCCGAGAACGCCGCTTCGAAGTCGCGCCGGATGAGAGTCCGGACCTTCTGCGCGCGCAGGTAGTAGGCGTCGTAGTAGCCGGATGCGAGCGCGAAGGTCCCCAGCATGACGCGGCGCTTCACCTCGGGCCCGAAGCCGTGCCCGCGGGTGTTCTCGTAGTGCTCGAGGATGTCGTCGGCTGTCTCGGTGCGCGGCCCGTAGCGGATCCCGTCGAACCGGGCGAGGTTCGACGAGCACTCGGCGGGGGCGATCAGGTAGTAGGTGGAGATGCCGTGCTCGCTCGCCGGCAGGCTCACGCGCTCGACGTTCGCGCCGAGCTCCTCCGCCCTCTCGATGGCTGCCTCCACCGCGGCGCGCACTCCCGGCTCGACCCCATCACCCATCAGTTCCTCGACCACCCCGACGCGGATCCCGCGCAGATCCGTCGCGGTCGGAACCCGGATCGGATCGGGCCAATCGAGGGAGGTCGAGTCCATCGGATCCCGCCCCACGATGTGAGAGAGGAGCAGCGCGGAGTCCCTCACCGTGCGGGCGAACGGCCCGACCTGATCGAGCGACGACGCGAAGGCGATCAGGCCGTAGCGCGACACCGCGCCGTAGGTCGGCTTCATCCCCACGATCCCGCAGAGGGCCGCCGGCTGGCGGATGGACCCGCCCGTATCGCTGCCGAGCGACCAGGGCGCCTGGAACGCGGCCACCGCTGCGGCCGATCCCCCGCTCGAGCCCCCGGGGACCCGATCGCCGTCCCAGGGGTTGCGAGTCACCTGATAGGCGGAGTTCTCGGTGCTCGACCCCATGGCGAACTCATCCATGTTGGTCTTCCCGACCACGATCGCGCCGGCCCTCTCGAGGCGCTCGACGCAGGTGGCGGTGTAGAGCGGGCGGAAGCCCTCGAGGATCCGCGATCCCGCCGTGGTGGGGATGTCGCGAGTGGACAGCGCGTCCTTGATCGCGATCGGGACGCCCCCGAGAGGAGGGCGCACGGGCATCGCGTCGATCTCCCTCGCCCTGGCGCGGGCCCGCTCGGCATCGACCGCGAGGAAGCTTCCCCACCTGTCGTCCTGCACCCGCGCAAGAGCCGCATCCACCAGCTCGAGCGCCCCGATCTCGCCGCCGTGCAGGGCGTCCACGCACTCGTGGGCGGTCATCGCGTGGGAGGCCGTCATCAGTCGAACTTCACGACCGCGAAGCGATCCTCCACGACCTCGGGGGCCTCGCGCAGCGCCTCGTCGGCCGGAAGGCTCGGCCGCGGGACGTCGTCGCGCATCACGTTCTCGAGGGCGACGACGTGGGTTGTCGGCTCCACGCCGTCGAGGTCGAGCGCCTGGATCCGGTCGACGTGCTCGAGGATGCCCGAGAGCTCGACGCCCATGCGCCGCTCCTCATCGGGGTCCAGGTGCAGCCGCGCCAGGCGCGCGACGTGCCGGACGGTCGCCTCGTCGATCACGGCTGGGATGATAGTCGCTCGACTGAGCGACCGTTCCGCGACGAACCGCGCCCGTGATGCTCACGGCGACAACGGCTCTCAACCCGGGGGGGCGAGGCTCGCGAGGAGGGCGACGCAGACGAGCAACGCGGCGGCGAGGCCCAGCTCGAGGCGCAGGCTCGTACGGAGTGCCGACGATGCGTCCCGGTCTCCAGGTTCGAGCCCGAGAGCGGCCCGCTCGAGGCGCGTGTGGACGACCAACCGGTTGTAGCCCCCCACGCAGAGAAGCAGAGCGAACACCCCGACCTTGACCAGGAGCACCCGGCCGTACCCGGTGTCGGCGAGCCGGCCGATCGAGATCTCCGCGAGCGCGCGGTAGACGCCGGTCACGACCAGGACGGCGACGCAGGACATCGCGAGGGTCGAGAACCGCACGACCACGGCGGCGCCCAGCCGGACCCGGTCGCCGTCGGCCAGCCGGGCCGCCGCCGGGATCACCAGGACGGCGAGCCCGAGCACACCTCCGATCCAAGCGGCGGTCGCCACGCTGTGGAGGAGATCGATGACGATGTTGGCGGCCGCGTCGCCACCGGCCGAGGCGTGCCCGCCCCAGCTGATCGCCGCGAGGGCGGCGAGCGGGCCGATGGCGAGCACCACCCCCACGCGGGGCCCGGGAAGCCACCCGGGAGCAAGGGCGCGACGGGCGATCAGCGCGGCGGCGACGGCGACGACGAGGCCCGCGACCTGCAGCCGCCACGCCTCCCCGAACCGGGTCCCGCCGAGGAGCGGTCCGAGGTCGTCCGCACCCGCGCGCAGTCCACGCAGAACCGCGATGGGCGCCAGCGCGAGCCCGAGCGCCTGAGCCGCGACCAGCCCCCACCAGGCCGTCCACCAACCACCCGCCGACGAGCGCAGAGCCCGGACGGCACGCTCCCGGAAGCCCGCCCGCGGCGCGGGCCCCTCGCCCGGCACGACCATGCCCCCGGCCCGGACCGCCGGGCCCAGGACTCCCGCGATCAGGCCGATCAGGCCGATCAGGCCGAGGGGGCCCGCGAGGGCGAGGAGGCGGGCGGCGACCGGGACGATCCCGTGATCCGAGAGGGCGTCCCCGGAGTCGAGAGCCCCGTCGGGGCCACCGCCGACGCGAAGCGCGTAGGCGCCGCCCGAGGGGTGGCCGTCTTCCGAGAGGACCCTCCAGCGGACGGTCAGCGCCCCGGAGCCCGACCAATCGACCGGAGCGATGATCGCGCGGGCGTCACGAGGATCCCGGCGGCCGGCGCCGGAGACCACCTCTCCACTCGGCCCGGTGACCCGCAGCGAGAGGAACTCGTCCTCGACGCGCGTGGAGAGCACCAGGCGCACCGAGGCGGGCGCCTCGTTCGACAACGGAGCCCGGTGCGGGCTCTGCCGATGTCAGGCCGGCGTGGGCGTATCCGATCGCCGGCGCCGCCAGCAGGCCGACCGCGACCACGACACCCACGAGCCACGACGAACCGCGCACGGCCCGACGCTACCAGCGACCGGAGCGCGCGGCGGCCCCCGGAGCGTCAGTTCGTCAGGAGATGCACCGCGACGATGAGAAGCGATGTGAACACGAAACTCGCGGCGGCGAGCCGGGCCTCTCGAAGAGCCATCGGTGCTCCGGGGGACGGGGGTGTCGGTTGTCACCGATGTCCTCGGCAGAAAGGCCCCCGAGCATTAATCACCTCGTGGGCGGCGGCCCTCCCGCGAGGTTGTAGAGAGCGGCGCGCGAGATTCCGATGGCCGAGATCACCGCGGTGTGGCCGTTCTCGTTCCACGTCACCCCTGTGCGCCCCGCCACGCCGAAGCTGCGCAGGAGCACGCCGCGACGGCCGATGCGCCGCGACTCGCCGGGCGCGTCCACGGGCCCCCCCGAGACGCGGGTGTAGGCGATCCGGCGTCCCGCGCGGTCCCAGAAGACGGTGGCCGTGCTGCGACCCTCCACCCGGTCCTCCCGCACGCCGGAGGGCACCCAGCCGGCGCGCGAGGCGAAGTCGGCGAAGCTGTCGCGCGGCCCGGTCTCGGGGATCGAGGGCGGCGGCGGTCCCGTCGCTCCCTGGTCGTGCAGAGCCACCACCCCGAGCACGATCTCCCCGGGGTCGTCCACGCGCGCCAGCCCGAATGCGACGGCCAGGGCGGCGGCCAGGACGGTGACGAGCAGTCCCGCGACCAAACCGACGCGGCGGGGCCGGTCGGCAGGATCGGAACCGGTGTCGTCAGGCAGCGCCATGGGGGGATCTTGACACCGGTCCCCGGCGCCCGCCGCGGCTACGATGCGCGGGATGATCCGCCTCCACCCCCTCCGTGGTCCCCGGCCGTTCGCGCGTCTCTGCCTCGTGACGCTCGGGTTCCTCTGGGTGATCGTTCCGAGCGGCGCCATCGTGCGCCTGACGGCATCCGGGCTCGGGTGCCCGGACTGGCCGCTCTGCGACGGCGGCGTTGTCCCCGAGAGCGCCGCTCACGCGTGGATCGAGTACACCAACCGTGCCCTCTCGGCCGTCGTCGGAGCGGTCGCGGTGCTCACCTGGGTGGTGGCCCGGCGGCTGCCCGACGCGCCCCGCTCCCTCGGACGCTGGTCGGCACTCCTCGCGCTCGCAACCGCAGGACAAGTCCCCCTCGGCGCGGTCACGGTGCAGACCGGCCTCCACCCGCTGGCCGTGGGCGCCCACTTCCTACTCTCGATGATCGCGCTGGTCTTCGCCACGCTGCTCTGGATGCGGGCGGCCGACTGGCGCGAGGGGCGCGAGCGCCGCTGGGACATGCGGCGCGGACCCCTCGCCGTGGCCGTGGCCCTCAGCGCGGGCGTGGTGCTCAGCACGGGAGTCGTCGTGACCGCGGCGGGACCGCACTCGGGAGACGATGACGTCACCAAGCGCTTCGGCGACCTGCTGGGGGCGGTGGAGGTCCACGTCCGGGCCGCCATCGCGTTCGTCCTGCTCGCCACGGTCCTCATCGCCTGGGTCGTGCGCGAAGGTGGGACCGACCGGATGACCTCCCGCCTCACCTGGTCGGCGCTCCCGCTGATCGCCATGCAGATCGGCATCGGCGAGTACCAGTACCGCAACGGCCTGCCGTGGGGCGTGGTGGTCGCGCACGTCGCGACCGCGGCCCTCGTGTGGATCGTGATCGTGGCCGCCTGCTCGGGTATCGCACGTCCGACGACCTATGGCCGGCGCGACGCCACCCGCTGGCAGGGGACGCAGCGAACGGAGTCCGGTAGCGCCCTCAGGCGCCCCTCCGGTATCTCGGCGCCGCAGTCCACGCAGATGCCGTAGGTCCCGGCGTCGATCGCGGCGAGGGCCGTCCGCAGACGCTCCTCGCGCTCGCGCCAGCGCAGCTGCTCACGCAGCTCGCGCTCGCGAAGCTCGGCGTCGGTGGCAGCCTCGGCCGGGTGGTGGTGCCCGTCGCTGCGCTCTTCGGCGTCGCTTGCGAGATCGCGCTGCTGCAGGGCAGCCGTGACCTCTTGACGCAACCGCTCGATGCGCTCGGCCTGTGTCTCGTCGTCCGGCATTCGCTCGATGCTAGGGCGCCTCCCAGGGGATCTCCACTAGCCTGGCCCTCGGCGTCGCCTGAGGAGGTGTCCGATGTCGCGCGTGCTGGCAGTCGAGGCCGAAGCCCTCGAGCGGGTGTTCAAGGGCGGGATCCGGGCGGTGGACGGTGTCGACCTCGCCATCGAGCGCGGCGAGGTCTTCGGCTTCCTCGGTCCGAACGGAGCGGGCAAGAGCACCACCGTGCGCATGCTCGTCACCCTGCTTCGCCCGACCGGCGGGCGGGCTTCCGTGGCCGGTCATGACCTCGTCGGTGATCCGGCAGCGGTCCGGCGCAGCATCGGAGTGGCGCTCCAGGATGCCGCCATCGACCCGTACATGACCGGCCGCGAGCTGCTGCACCTGCAGGCCGTCCTCCACGGCTTCGACCGCGCGCGCGGGCGCTCGCGTGCACTCGATCTGCTCGAGAGGGTCGATCTCCAGGGTGCCGCCGACCGGCGGGTGGGGACCTACTCGGGCGGAATGCGGCGGCGACTCGATCTGGCTCTCGCCCTGGTGCACGAACCCGAGGTCCTCTTCCTGGACGAGCCCACGACCGGCCTCGACCCCATTTCACGGCTCACGCTCTGGAACGAGGTCCGGCGCCTCAACTCCGAGTCGGGCACGACCGTCTTCCTCACGACCCAGTATCTGGAGGAGGCCGACCAGCTCGCCGGCCGCGTCGGGATCATCGACGGGGGCAGGATCGTCGCCGAGGGCACTCCCTCCGAGCTGAAGGCGCAGGTCGGCGACCCGACGCTCACGATCACCTTCGGGGACGCCGGCGACGTGCCCCGCGCAGCCCTGGCGCTGGCGCGGTTCGGCGAGCCGCTGCCCGCGCGGCCCGGGACGATCGCCGTCCGGCTGCCGGAGGGCGCGGCCGCCCTGCCATCGGTGGTCCGCTCCCTCGATGAGGCCGGCGTGCCGGCGACCGAGCTCGACTTCGCCCTGCCCTCCCTCGACGACGTATTCGTCGCGAAGACGGGGCGCCACCTCGAGGGCGAGGGCGCCGACGATGCCGCGGCGCTCACCGCGCCCGCGCAATGAGGCTGGCGCTCGAGCAGACCGGGGCCCTGGCGAAGCGGGCGATCGTCGGGACCCTGCGCAGCCCCCAGGCCCTCGTGCCGAGCCTCTTCTTCCCCCTCGTACTGATGGCGATCTTCACGGGCTCGTTCGGAAACGCACCGGGGACCATCCCGGGATTCCCCCCGGTGCGGGGATTCCTCGACTTCGCGCTCGCGGGAGCGGTCCTCCAGGGGATCCTGATCGGCGGCACGAGCGCCGGATCGGCCTTCGCCCTCGACATCGAGGGCGGCTTCTTCGACCGCCTCGTCTCGTCGCCGGTCGCCCGCACGGCGATCCTCGTCGGCCGCCTCGTGGGCGGGGTGGTGTTCGCGGTAGCCCAGACGCTCCTGTTCGTCGCCATCGGGATCGCGTTCGGTGCGCGCGTGGAGGGTGGCGTGGCGGGCCTCGCCATCCTCCTCGTACTCGCCGCGCTGTTGGCAGTGGCCGTCGGAGGGCTCGGGATCGTACTCGCGCTGCGTACCGGATCGGCCGAGGCCGTCCAGGGGACCTTCCCGCTGTTCTTCGCGCTGCTCTTCTTCTCCTCCGCCTTCTTCCCGCGCGAGACGATGACCGGCTGGTTCAAGGCGGTCGCCGACGCGAACCCGATCTCGTACCTGGTCGAGGCGATGCGCGATCAGATCGTCGTCGGCGTGGAGCCGCGACCGACCCTGATCGGCCTCGCCGTGGTCCTCGGACTGGCCGCATCAGCCGTGGCGGGCAGCTACCTCGCCTTCCGGAGCCGGCTGAGGAGCGCGCTGTGATGCACGTCCTCGCCGTGAGCCGGGGGCTCGCGTGGCGGAGCCTGATCCTGGTGCGCCGCATGCCCTCGGTGTTCCTGCCCTCGCTCATCATGCCCCTCTTCATCCTGGTCGCGACCGCGGGGGCGTTCCGGGGGATCTCCCAGTTGCCTCAGTTCTCCGGAGCCTCCTACCTCGCGTTCACCATCCCCCTGGCCACCGTGATGGGAGCCGGGTTCGCCGGGATCAACGCCGGCATGACGCTGGCGCGCGACATCGAGGGTGGCTTCGTCGACCGCCTCGTGGCGAGCCCGGCCCCGCGCGTCACCCTGGTGCTCGGGCCCCTGCTCGCGGCGGCGGCCCGCAGCCTCTTCACGACGACCGTCGTGCTGTGCGCGGGCCTGATCGGCGGGGTCGGACTGCCCGGGGTCCTCGAGACCGCCGTGATCTACCTCCTGGCGATCGGCTTCTCGGCGGCGACCGCGTGCTGGGCGATGGGGGTCGCCTTCCGGGCGCGGACGATCCAGGCCGCCCCACTGATGCAGGTCGTCGTCTTCCTGTCGGTCTTCACGTCGGTGGCCTACGCCCCGCGGGAGGTCCTCACCGGCTGGCTGCACCACGCGGCCAACGTCAACCCAGTGACCTACCTGATCGAGGCGTCCCGGGCCGCGGAGCTGCAGACCATCGGATGGGGCGAGCTATGGCCCGCGATCCTCGCGGTGACGGGCCTGATCGCGGCGCTCGGAACGTGGGCGCTGTCCGGACTCGCGGGGCTCGGAAGACGGTGAGATCAACCGCCCGTCCGGCGCTGATGCGAGCGCAGCGCGAACCATCCGGCGACGAAGACCAGGAAGATCAGCCCTGCCACCTCCAGCGCGCCGAGGGCGAGGGCGACCATCTGCACGGCGAAGAGGGCGCAGGCGGCGGCGACCAGCGCGATGCCGACGCGGCGGCGGCGGGCCTCTTCAGGAGAGCGCTCCATACGCCGACGAGAGTATCGGACCCGTTGTGACCGACCTCCACAGGACTGCGTGAACACCTCCCCTACACTCCTCCGGATGCGTCTCCGGGTCCTGTCCGCCGCGCTCGCCGCCACCGCGGCCGTCGCCGCCATGCCGTCCACGGCACCCGCCCAGACGACGGTCGTGTCGTCGATGAGCTGCATCGCCCAGACCGACGCCGCGGGGATCGACGCGATGCTGGGACGCGCCGGCAGCCCGCTCGCTGGCGAGGGCAGCGCCTTCGTCGCGGAAGGCCTGGCATCGGGGGTCGACCCGCGCGCGCTGGTGGCGATCGCCGCCCACGAGACGTTGCTCTCGACCTACGTCCCCTCGCAGGCGATCCACAATCCGTTCGGCCTGGGCCCCGGCATCGCCTTCGCGTCGGACGCCCACGCGATCGCGCGTGCGGCGCGCACCCTGGCCGCCTACTACCTCCCGGAGGGACGCATCACGCTCGGCGCCATCGGGGCGAAGTGGGCCCCGATCGGGGTCGCCAACGATCCGACGGGGCTCAACCGGAACTGGACGACCGGCGTCGGCGCCTACTACTCGGCGCTCGGGGGCGACCCCGGCCGTCCCGTGCTGAGCGCCTCGCAGGACGCGAGCCCGGCCTGCCTCGGAGCGCCTTCCCTCTCACCCCCGATCGCCTCCCGACCGGCGTCCGGACCACCCGTCGTGACCGCGTGGGGTGGCGCCGCGCCGCGAGTGGGCGGGCCGACAGCGGGCGACGGAGCCGACCCGGAATCGGGCGCACCCGCCCTCCTCGAGGGCTTCGTGTTCCCACTCGCCCTGCCCCAGGGCGACCCGGCGGTCTACCGAGACGCGTTCTCCGAGCCCGGCGCAACCGAATGCGCAGGCGGCCGCCACCAGTGCGCCCTCACCCTGGCGAGCGCGCCGGGAACGGTCGCGGTGGCGATGGTCGCCGGCACCCTGCGGCGGGCCGAGCCGGCCGAGTCCGAGCAGGGCATGGCCTTCTGGATCGAGACCTCCGAGGGCGATCGCCTCGGCTACGGGCCTCTCGCGTCGTATTCGGACGGGATCGGCGATGGCGTCGCCGTCGCCGCGGGCCACCCGCTGGGGCGGGTCGCAGGGTGGGTCCGGATCGCCTGGGAGCGCGCCGGGCAGCGGATCAATCCCTTCCCGCTGCTCGAGGCCACCCGCCCGCCGAGCGGCTAGCGTCCACGAGACGCCACACCGTGCCGGAGGTTCCGGACCCCCAGGACGTCCTCGGCGAGTTCCTGGAGCTCTACGCGGCGGGGCGCTTCTTCGAGGCCCACGAGGTGCTCGAGGGAGCCTGGCGTCGCTCTCCCGAGGCGCCCATGCCCTTCCTGCAGGGGCTCATCCAGTGGGCGGTGTCACTCGAGCACCACCGGAGGGGCAATGCCCACGGCGCCCGGGTCCTGCTCGAGCGGGCGATGCGGAACCTGGCGCACGCGCCCGCCGGATCCCTCGGCATCGACATCTCCGCCTGCCACGCGGCCGCTCCCGGTCTCAGGCGCTCCTTCGGGCGCTGGGAGGACGGCGGCGCGCGACCGGCGGTCGATCCGCCGCCGATCCGACGTCGGCGTGAGGGGGACGATCGCGCGTAGGCTGGGGTTGATCCGCTCAGCCACCGAGAGGCGGGAAAGTGAACGCCATCGTCCTCACCGAGACCGGGGCACCGGAGGTCCTCCGCACGACCACGGCGCCTGACCCCGTCGCCGGGGCGGGCGAGGTGGTCGTCGCGCTGCGGGCCGCCGCCCTCAACCGCCGTGACGTCTTCCTGCGCAAGGGCATCGCGCCGAGCCCCCTGCCGGTCATCCCCGGCTCCGACGGCGCCGGTGTCGTCCACTCGCTCGGAGAAGGCGCCGCGGGTGTTTCGGAGGGCGACGAGGTCGTCATCCTGCCCTCGCTGGGATGGGGCGGCGGCGAGGACGCCCCATCCCCCGGCTTCCGCATCCTGGGCGGCCCCGACGACGGCACCTACGCCGAGCTGATCCGCGTCCCGGCCGAGAATGTCTTCCCGAAGCCCGCGCGCCTCTCGTTCGAGGAGGCCGCCGCGCTCCCCCTGGCCGGCCTCACCGCCTACCGCGCGCTGGTCAGCCGGGCCGGGATCCGCTCCGGCGAGACCGTCCTGATCCTGGGCATCGGCGGCGGGGTGGCCACGATCGCCCTCCATCTCGCGCGCGCCGCCGGGTGCCGCGTGATCGCCACCTCCTCGTCCGACGCCAAGCTGGCGCGTGCAAGGGACCTCGGCGCGGCCGGGGGCGTCAACTACGCCGACGGCGATTGGGTCGCCGCCGTGAAGGAGCTGTCCAGGGGTGGCGTCGACGTGGTGATCGACTCGGTCGGGTCCACCTGGGCCGACAGCGTCAACTGCGTGCGACCCGGGGGCCGCGTCGTCGTCTTCGGCGGCACCGGGGGCGGCAAGGTGGAGATGATGGTCCGCCCGGTGACGATGGGGCAGATCTCGCTCCTCGGCACCACCATGGGGAGCCCCCGCGATTTCGCCGGTCTACTGGCCGCCGTCGCCCATCAGGACTGGACCCCGGTGATCGACTCCGTGCGCCCCCTGGCGGAGGTGGCAGCCGCCCACGCCCGCGAGGAGGCGGGAGAGCACTTCGGGAAGCTCGTGCTCACGATCTGAGCGCCACCGACCAGAGCTGGTGGCGGCCACGGCGTCGCGGATCGACCGGCTGGCCGAGCATGCCCTTCGCTAGGGTCCCCAGCCGTGGATCTCGACCTGCTCACGACCCTCTGCGAGGTGGCCGGGACATCCGGGCGCGAGGATCGGGTCCGCGAGGTCGTGCGCCCGCGACTCGAGGAGCTCTGCGAGCGCGTCGAAATCGATCCGCTCGGAAACCTGACGGGCATCCGGCCGGGTGACGGGCCGCGCCTGATGCTCGCGGCGCACATGGACGAGATCGGCCTGATGGTCACTCACGTCGATGAGCGCGGCTTCGTCCGCATGATCCCGATCGGCGGCTGGGACGCGCGCACGCTGGTCGGCCAGCGCGTGTGCGTGCACGGGAGGGAGGACCTCGAGGGCATCGTGGGCCTGCCGCCGGTCCACCTGCTCGATCAGAAGGACCGCGCGAAGGCCCTCGAGGTGACCGATCTCGCCATCGACCTGGGACTGCCCGGCGATCGCGTGCGGGAACTGGTGCGCGCGGGCGACGCCGCGACCCGCATCCGCCCCCTCCGACGGATGGGCGACCTGGTGACCGGCAAGAGCCTCGACGACCGCGTCGGGGTGTTCGTGATGCTCGAGGCCCTCCGGATAGCCGGCCCGTCGCCGGCCGAGGTCGTGGCCACCGCCACGGTGCAGGAGGAGGTGGGCCTGCGCGGGGCGCGCGTCGCCACGACCCGCGTGAGGCCCCAGATCGCACTCGCCATCGACACGTGCCCCGCGAACGACGGCCCCGGCGCGCCGCCCGGCGGCGCTACGACGCGCCTCGGCCTCGGTACCGCCATCCGCGTCATGGACGCGAGCGCGATCGGCGCGCCCGCGCTGGTCGATCTACTCACCCGCGTCGCCTCCGAGCGGGACATCCCGCACCAGTTCCACGTGGCCAACCGCGGGGGCACGGACACCGGGAGCCTCCAGCTGGCAGGAGAGGGGGCGATCGCAGGGTGCGTCTCGATCCCGACCCGCTATGTCCACTCCAGCGTGGAGGCGTGCCACCCAGACGACATCGAGGCTTCGATCCGGCTGGTCGCGGGGCTCATCGAGCGCATCGGCGAGCTGGAAGGCCCCGCCTGAGGCGAGGGATCCGCGCGTGCCATGCCGCGAGACGTGACCGATCCGGGCTCAGGCGATGAGGATGCCGACGGCCAGGGCGCCGACCAGAAGGCCCCCGACCGCCGCCCAACCCGGTGTCCCGATCCGCCCGTAGGCGAGGTGCCCGCGCCCGAAACCCGAGAGCACCAGCCCCGCAGCGGCACCGCCGACGATCCCGCCGATGTGACCACCGATCGAAATGCCCGGGAGCACGAACGTGATGCCCAGGTTCAGGAGCAGCAGCATCCCGACGGATGATCCGAGCAGCGCAACACCGCGTTGGCGCTCGAGCAGGTAGAGGGCGGCCATGAGACCGAAGACCCCTCCCGATGCCCCGATGGTCGGCGAGTCGGGGCTCAGGGCGAGCGCGCCGACCGACCCCCAGAGCACGGCGGAGAAGTAGACCGCGAGGAAGCGCCCGGTGCCGACGTAGCGCTCGAGCGCTCCTCCGAGGATCCACAACAGGTACATGTTGAAGCCGATGTGGATGATCGAGGCGTGGAGGAAGGCGCCGGTCAGCATGCGCCACCACTCGCCATCGGCGATCGCCGGCCCGAAGACCGCCCCGTCCCCGACCAGGCTCGACGCATCGGCATTCTGGAGCCCGCCCGCCTGGATGGCCTGGGCCAGGTAGAAGACGATGTTCAGCGCGAGCAGCGCACCGGTCGCGATCATGGTGTCGGCGCCCGCACCCGCGCGGGTGCGCAGACGGCTCACCCCGGCCGATGCCGCGGAGGCGCCGCCCCGGGCGCACTCGGGGCAGCGGACCCCGACCGCGGCGGTCGTCATGCACGAGGTGCAGATCGGCCTCTCGCAGCTCGAGCACGAGAGGAGGGTCTCGCGGTTCGGATGCCGGTAGCAGTGCATCGTCTCCGACGCCGATGTCTCGGTGGAAGCGTCCATCGACGCGCAAGGGTAGCGCGCCATCGGGTCGTTGCCCGCGTGAGCGGGCCCTCATCCTCTCCGTCGCACGCCCATCCGCGCCGTTGGGCGTGCGACGGCCCGGCGGCGGTGGGACGCGACGAAGCTCACGAGGGCGGCGGCGAAGAGGCCGATCGCGGTGCGCGTAGGGCTCACCAACCAGCAGACGCCCAGCACGAGGACGGCACACACGATCAGGGCGAGTCGCGCCCGCATGAGGGTGGATCGAGGTCGGCGGCGGGAGGGGACGGCGGCCCGGAAGCGATCGACCGCGAGCTCCTCCTCGAGCGTGCGCGGGCCATGCCTCTCGGGCGGCGCCGCGAGGTCGCTCCACGCCTCCCGACCGGCGACGCGGGCGACGACCGCGAGTTCCGCGTCGGTGGGGGTGGCTGAACGCATCTCAGACCACTCCTCGGCACCGATGCGTCCGACTTGAGCGCCCCCGCGAACGCGTTGACGGCATCACCGCAGCCGGGTTTACTTGGCGTTCGCACGCCGGTCCGTCATGGGCCGGCGTCAGCGTGTTCGCAGGCCCCACGATCGAGAGGCCCGTGCATGACCGCTCCCCCGCCGTTCGCCACCACGCCGCCCAGCGGCCTCCCGGATCTCATCGAGCACGACGCCTGCGCCCTCGCCGCCTTCGCGACCCGCGACGGCAAGCCGAGCAGGAGCATGGTGGAGCGCGCTCTGACGTCGCTCCAGATGATGGTGCACCGGTCCGGGAGCGTGGACGGCGAAGGCGACGGGAGCGGGCTGCTCCTCGACCTGCCCCGGCCGGCCTGGCGGCGGCGGCTGGAGCACGAGGGCCTCGACCCTGCGGTCGCGGAGGACGCCCGCTTCACGGTGGCCCATATCTTCTTCGACACGGCCGAGGGCGCCGAGGCTCAGGTGCCGCGCATCGAGGCCCTCATCGGGGAGCACGGCTTCACGATCGTGTGGAGCGGAGAGGGCACCGTCGATCGCGGCGCGCTCGGGCCGCGCGCATCGGAGACACCGCCGATCTTCTGGCAGATCGCATGCCTGGCGGCCGAGGCCGGCGGAGCGGCTTCGACCAACTGCTATCGCGCGATGGTCCAGATCGAGCGTGAGCTGGACTGTCACGTGGCGTCCTTCTCCTCGAACGACGCGGTCTACAAGGTGCAGGGCCAGCCGGAGGTGATCGCCCGCTTCTACCCGGAGATGGCGGAACCCGACTTCGCCGCATCACGGATCATCGCCCACAACCGCTACTCGACGAACACCTACCCCACCTTCAGCCGGGTGCAGCCGTTCTCGATCCTCGGGCACAACGGCGAGATCAACACCATCGCCCAGCTCCGCGAGCAGAGCGAGCAGCTCGGCTTGCCGACGAGCAACCTCGGCTCCGACAGCCAGGACCTCAACCGGCTCCTCGAGGGCCTGATCTTCGAGAAGGGCCTGTCGCTGCTCGAGGCCGTGGAGTTCGCCTTCCCGCCCATCCTCGGCGAGGTTCACCGCCTGCCCGCCAAGCTCCAGGATCTCTACGTCCACTACCGCGAGGCGCTCGGCCCGTACGCGCAGGGTCCGGTGGGCCTCGCGTGCCGGGCGGCCGACGAGATGGTCTTCGCGGTCGATGCGATGGGTCTGCGGCCGCTCTGGTGGATGGAGACCGAGGACATCTACGTGGTCTCGTCCGAGCCGGGCATCGTGCCGGTGGCCGAGCTGACCTGCGATCCGGCGCCGCTCGCCCCGGGAGAGAAGGTCGCACTGGTCATCGGCGAGGACGGCGCGCCGATCGTCCTCGACTACTGGGAGGTCCAGCGCGAGGTCTACGCGCGGGCGAAGAGCCGGGGCGCCCTGCCCAGCGCCGAGACGCGCGCGCGTCTTGCGGGAGGCCTCGAGCCGGTGGCCCTGGAGGAGTACCCGGACGAGGAGATCCTGGCGCCCGACCTCGAACTCGACACGCTGCTCGCCTCGGCCGGATGGATCGAGAGCGACAAGCAGCAGCTCCAATTCCACGCGGACCGCGGTGCCGAGCCGATCGGCTCACTGGGATGGGACGGTCCGCTCGGACCCTTCATGCCCGTGCCGATGCCGCTCTCGGACTACCTCCAGGAGACGGTCGCCGTCGTCACCAACCCGGCGATCGACCGGGAGCGCGAGGTGGAGCACTTCTCCACGCGCGTCGTGCTCGGACGCCGCCCGCCGATCGAGGGCGTGGAGCCCGACCCGCCCCAGCGCTGCGAGCTGCGGATGCCGTTGATCGTCGGCGGCCTGCGCCCGGGCGCGGAGATCCTCTCGTTGCCCGAGATGCGTCGCGTCGCCGTGGGGCAGGGAATCGCCTGCATGGAAGATGTCCTGGCGGCGTGGGACTGGCGCGTGGCGCGCCTGCCCCTGCACTTCGGCGCCGGTGAGAGCGTCCGCTCGCACCTCGGGCACCTGGCGGAAGCCGCCGTCGCCGCCGTCTGCTCGGGCGCGGAGCTGATCGTGCTCCACGACCTCGGCGCTGGAGCGGACGAGCGCGTCTGCGACCCCCACCTGGCGGTCGCGGCGGTCGACAAGGCTCTCCGCGAGGCCCGCAAGGACGATGGCTCCTCGTGGCGGCGCGACGCGAGCCTGGTCCTCCAGGCCGCCGGCATCCGCAACGTCCACGACCTGATGGTGGCTCTCGGCTTCGGAGCGCAGGCGCTGTGCCCCTACGCGATGCTCGAGAAGGCGCTCGACGGCTCGCCCGAGCCCTCGGCGGCCGCGACTCATCTGCTCGAGGGTCTGCAGAAGGGGATCGAGAAGGTCCTCTCCACGCTCGGGATCCACGAGCTGCGCGGGTACGGACGCCTGGTCTCGGCCATCGGGGTCTCGCCCGAGGTGCTCGACATCCTCGCGATCCCGGGGTTCTGCGCGTCGGATGGCCGCGGCCTGGGGCTCGAGGCCCTCGATGCGCTTGCCGAGCAGGGGCGTCAGATCCGCGCCGGCGAGGAGAACCCCGCCAAGGTCAAGCTCCCGCGCATGTATCCCAAGGTGTGGAAGGCCCTCGCGCGCGTCGCCACGTCCGAACGCGGCTACGAGGAGTACGCGGAGACGCTCGACAAGCTCGAGACCGAGCAGCCGGTGGCTCTCCGCCACGCCGTCCAGCCCCAACTTGCCACGCTCGAGGACCGCATCCCCGCCGAGCAGGTCAGCTCCCGCGTGGGCGAGCAGACCCTCCCCTTCCTCATCAGCTCGATGAGCTTCGGCAGCCAGGGTGAGATCGCGTTCCGCTCCTACGCGGAGGCCGCCTACCGGGCCGACATGCTCTGCATGAACGGCGAGGGCGGCGAGATCCCCGACATGTACGGCAGGTACCCCAAGCACCGTGGCCAGCAGATCGCCAGCGGGCGCTTCGGAGTCTCGGCCCTGCTCCTGAACTCCTCCGAGTGGGTGGAGATCAAGATCGGCCAGGGAGCCAAGCCCGGAGAGGGCGGCCACCTACCCGGTTCCAAGGTGACCCAGGCGATCGCCCAGGCGCGCAACGCGCAGGTGGGCAGCGACCTCATCAGCCCGTCGAACAACCACGACCTCTACTCGATCGAGGACCTCGCGCAGCTGATCGACGAGCTCAAGACGTCGAACCCGCACGCCAAGGTGATCGTCAAGGTCCCGGTGGTGCCGGGCATCGGGACGATCGCCATCGGGATCGTCAAGGCGGGCGCCGACGTCATCACGATGTCGGGCTACGACGGCGGTACCGGCGCTGCCCGCCAGCACGCGCTGCGACGTGCCGGGCTCCCGTGCGAGATCGGCACGGTCCTGGCCCATCATGCGCTCACCGAAGCGGGCATCCGCGACCGCGTGGAGATCTGGGCCGACGGCGGCCTGCGCAGCGCGGTGGACTGCATCAAGCTGATCTGCATGGGCGCGAACCGGCTCGGTTTCGGCACGGCCTCGATGGTCGCGATCGGCTGCACGATCTGCCGCGGCTGCCAGCTCGACACCTGCCATGTCGGCATCGCCACACAGCTCGACGAGGAAGAGGCCCGCGAGCGCGGCCTCAAGCGCTTCGTGCCGCGCGTCTTCGACCCCTCCGTCAACACGCTGGTGCGGTACTTCACCGAGATGGGCGTCGCGCTCCGGGATCTGGCTGGCCAGATGGGCGTGTCCGAGGTCCAGGAACTCGTGGGGCAGGCCGACCGCCTCGTGCAGGTCTCCCATCACGAGCGGCTGGACCTGACCAGCCTCCTCACGCCGGTCCGCGAGTCCATCATCACCGCCCCGGCAGGCACCCCCCGCTTCTTCCGGCCGTTCCACCCGCCGCCCCCGCACCGTGCGCCCGAGGTCGCCGCGGAGCGCCTCGCCGCCGGCTCGGCCCTCGCCGTGGAGGAGGAGACGACGACGGCTGCGGACCGCAACCTCGGCACCGATCTCGCCGGGTTGATCGCCCGCGCGACGACAGGGGTCAACAACGCCTGGGTCAACGGCTCGGGGGGCGGGGTGTCCCCGACCAACTCGAGCGACGATGGGAACGGCAACGGGAACCGCAACGGCCACGGCACGACGCTCGTGGACCTCGCCTTCACCAAGGGCGCGGCCGTCGGCAGCGGGCTCGGCGCGTTCACGCTCGACGGCGTCCGGATCCGTGTCTCCGGCGGAGCGCAGGACGGCGTCGGCAAGTGCGCTCTCGGCGGCGAGATCCAGATCCTGAAGGCGCCCAACGGCGCAGGGGACTGGGTCGGCGGGCACGTGGGCAAGAGTTTCGCCTACGGAGCCCAGCGCGGTTTGTTCCTGATCCAGGGCAACGCCGATGCCCGCGCCGGGATCAGGATGTCGGGCGCGGACATGGTCCTCGGCGCCGAGCCGCGCACTCCCATCAACGATCGCCTGGGCACCCTGGCCGCCCGCTCCAACTGCAAGGGCTTCGCCTTCGAGTACATGACCGGGGGGCGGGTGGTGGTGCTCGGCGACCCGGGGCCGTGGCTCTGCAGCGGGATGACGGGGGGCGTCGTCTACGTGCGGCAGAACCAGGACTGGGGCCTCGACGAGGCGGCCGTCCGCAGGCGCCTCTCGAAGGCGGCCAAGGTCAGCCTCGCAGAGCTGGAGGACTCCGACTGCGCCAACGTGGTGGAGTTGCTGGGGGCCTACCAGCGGGCGCTGAACGAGAGCGGCCAGCAGGAGGCGGCCGACGCCGTCCAGGTTCTGATCGACGATCCTGCCGAGCACTTCATCGCCATCAACCCGGTGACCCAGCAGGCCGACCCGAACATCTCGACCGAGTAGGGACCCGAGGCGGCCACGGCTCAGCCCGTGGCCGCCTCCGCGGCTCGCTCCCACTCGCGCAGTAGCCAGGCGAGCTCCTCCTGAAGACCGCGATGCTCGTCCCCCCGCGCGGCGACCAATTCACGATCCCCGAGGGTCGCCGGGTCGGAGAGCGCGGCCTCGACCTCGGCGATGCTGACCTCGACGCGGGCGATCTCCTTCTCCAGTCGCCGCACCTCCCGCTGCCCGCCGGAGGACGGCCGCCGTTCGGGCGGAGTCTCCCTGGGACGGCGCTCGCGGCTCGCGGTCGGCGCACGGCGCTTGGCGGACGGCAGCGGCGCAGTGTCCTCCCGTTCAGCCCGCAGGTTGAGAAGATCCGTATAGCCGCCGGCGCGCAGACGGGCCACGCCGTCCTCGAGCGCCAGGGTGTGCGTCGCGATCGCATCCACCAGGGCCCGGTCGTGCGAGACCATTAGCACGGTGCCGTCGAACGCCTCCAGGGCGGCCTCGAGCGCCTCGCAGCTCTCCACGTCGAGGTGGTTGGTCGGCTCGTCCAGCACGAGCAGGTTCCCCCCCTCGCGATCAGGGCCACGAGCTCCAGACGGCGGCGCTCCCCGCCCGAGAGGCGCTCCACCCGCGCCTCGGCCGCCTCCCCGGAGAAGAGGAACCCGCCGAGCAGCGTCCGCGCCTGGGTCGGGGTGAGATCGCTCGACGCGAGCACCGTCTCCACGACGGTCCGATCGTCGCGCATCTCCTCCCCGTGCTGGGAGAAGTATGCCGGGACCACCTTGTGCCCCATGCTGACCCGCCCCGACGAGGCGGGACGGCGACCGATGAGGGTCTCCATGAGGGTGGTCTTGCCGGTGCCGTTGGGCCCGATCACCGCCAGGCGCTGGCCGCGCTCGAGCGTGAAGCCGACATCGGCGAGAAGCGTCCGCCCGGGAACCTCCAGCCCTAGGCCGTCGACCTCCACCACGACGCGTCCACTGCGCTCCGACTTGGGGAACCCGAAGGCGAGGTGCGCCGCCCGCGTCGGCGCCTCGACCCGCTCGATCTTGTCGAGGCGCTTCTGGCGCGAGGAGGCCTGCCGCGACTTGGTGCCCGCCTTCCACCGGGTTACAAACCTCTCCAGCCGGGCGATCTCAGCCGCCTGGCGCGCGGCTTCCGCGCCCTGGCGGTCGATGGCCAGGGCGCGCTCGCGCCGGAAGGTCGAGTAGCGCATCGGCCACAGTTTGGAGCGGCCGCGATCGAGCTCCAGCACGGCGGTAGACACCGATTCCAGGAACCAGCGATCGTGCGACACCAGCACCACCGCAGCGCCGAGCTCACCGATGGCGCGCTCGAGCCACTCCACCGCGTCGAGGTCGAGGTGGTTGGTCGGCTCATCGAGCAGCAGAACATCGGGACGCGACACGAGGGAGCGCGCCAGTGAAGCCCGGGTCAGCTCGCCACCGGAGAAGCCACGCAGGGGCCGGGTCAGTTGCTCCTGTCCGATGCCCAGACCGCGCAGTACGCGCTCCAGCCACGAGCGCCATGCGTACCCTCCCGCCCGCTCGAGCTGGGCGTGAGCGGTCTCGTAGGCCGCCAGCACCGAGGGGGAGGCGTCGCCGTCCGCCATGCGGGCCTCCAGGTCGGCCAGGTCACGCTCCGCCTGCTGTGCGCCCGCCATCCCCTCGGCGACGTACTGCTCGAGGGTGAGCTCGGAGGTGAGGGGCGGCCGCTGATCGTGGAGCGCGGTCTGGGCGCCCTTGGGCAGGCTGATGCTGCCCCCGTCGGGATCGAGCTGACCGGCGAGGATCCGCAGGAGGGTGGTCTTTCCCTCCCCATTGCGCCCCACCACGGCCAGCCGCTCCCCGGGAGCGATGCGGAAGCTGACATCCGTGAGGACGTCCCGCGCGCCGAACGCCTTGCTGATCTGAATGGCCTGCACGAACGGCTAGGGTAGCGAGGATGTCCACGAAGGAGACGATCACCACCGCATCGGGGGTGGATGCAGTGGTGCGCGAAGCCCGCGAGAGCGGGCGCGCGGCGATCGATCTCGAGTTCCTCTGGGAGCGGACCTACGCGCCCATCGCCTGCCTCGCGCAGGTCGCGACCCCGCAGGGAGTCCACCTGATCGATCCGATCGAGGGGGCGCCCCTCGCCCCGATCGCCGAGCTCGTGGCCGACCCCGAGATCGCGGTCGTCATGCACGCACCCTCGGCCGACCTCACCCTGCTCGGCATGGCGTACGGAGTCCGCCCGCAGGCACTCACCGACATGCAGATCACGGCCGGGTTCGTCGGCCTCGGGGCCGGACAGGGTCTCGCGGCCCTCCTCGAGCGGGTCCTCGGCGTGACGCTGGACAAGGCCGAGCGCTACACCGATTGGAGCAAGCGGCCACTCTCGCCGGCCCAGCTCGAGTACGGCGCCGGCGACGTGATCCACCTGCTCGCCCTTGCCGACGAGCTCGCGCGTCGTGCCGAGGCCCTGGGCCGCACGGCGTGGGTGAGCGAGGAGCACGTGCGCCGCTACGGACCCGGCGCCCGCCTCCTCCCCGACCCCGAGAGCTCCTGGCGCAAGGTCAAGGGCGGCGGGCGCCTCAAACCACGCGACCGCGCCGTTCTCGTCGCTCTGGCCGCCTGGCGCGAGCGCGAGGCCCAACGCCGCGACAAGCCGGCCTCCTGGATCGTGCCCGATCGCACCCTCGTGGAGATCGCCCATCGCCGACCCGCGAACCGCCAGGCGCTGGAGAACGAGCGTGGGCTCCCCGACCGCATCCGCGGGGCCGATGCCGACGCCATGCTCGCGGCGATCCGCGAGGGTGAGAGCGCGGCCCCCCTGGCCATGCCCCCGCCCCCGTCGCCCGAGATCCAACGGCGCCTGGAAGTGCTCGCCCCGCTCGGCGCCGTGCTCGTGGCTGCCCGCGCGGCCGGGGTCGACCTCGCTCCGACGCTCCTCGCCACGCGCGACGACATCTCGGGGTTCCTGGTCGCGGTCCTGAAGGGAGAGGATCTCGACGACCTGCAGCTCGGCACCGGTTGGCGGCGCGAGCTGGCGGGAGACGCTCTCATCGATCTCGCCGAGGGCCGTCTCGCACTGGGTGCCGACGCCGGCCGCCCCTACCTCGCCGAGATCCCCCGCACCGCCCACCAATCTCCCGACAGCGACGCGAGGACACCATGACCACCCGTATCGGCTACCAGCACGTCGCCTGCTTCATCGACGGCTCCGATGCCGCACGACTGGGCCTCGCCCACGCGGTCGCCCTGCGCACGCTCTCCGGGGGCCGCCTGAGCGTGGTCCACGTCGTCGCATCGCCGGCCTTCCTGGTCTCCTTCGCTGCCGGCGTGGGGGGCGCTCCAGTGCAGGACGCCGCCCTCGAGCGAGAGGCCGCCCGCATGTGGCTCGATGAGGAGGTCCGCGACCTCGAGGGCACGGAGGCCGTCCTGCTCGAGGGTCACCCAGCGAGCGTGGCGTGCGACTGGGCGCGCGAGGCCGGGTGCGACCTCATGGTCGTCGCCACCCACCGTGGCCTGGTCGAGCGATCCCTGCTCGGTAGCTTCGCCGGCCACATCGCGCACCACGCGCCTTGCCCGGTGCTGCTCGTGCCTCCGGCCGGCAGCGTCAACTGAACCCCGGCGTGCTGCGGGCGGCCACCCCCGGGGGGAGTAGCCGCCCGCGAAGATCCTCCCGGGGGGGCGTTACGCGGCGAGCGCCGGGACGTCCTCCCGGATCGTCGATGTCAGGTGCATGTGGACGCAGCCCGGCACCTCGCAGACCCCAGCCGGGTCAGGGTCGAGCCGCGAGAGGAGCTCCTCGAGAGAAGCGGCCTCGGCGATGGTGAGAGTGGCGGTCATGGTGTCTCCTGGAGGTCGGGGTGCGATTGCAGTGCGCATCCAATCCTCCGACCGTGTCAGTGCGGTTGAGCGCGCGTTAGGGCTCGGTCAAGTCGTCGTCATCGACCAGCGGCGCGAGGTCGGCCATGGCGGTCACGAGGGCGACCCGCGCCACCGACGGCGCCCCGGCGGCGAGGGGGAGCACCTGCCACACGGTGCGGCGCAGATAGGCGCCCGCCCACTTCGTGTGGCGCTCCCCGGTCCTCATCACGAGCGCCTGGATGCTGCGCAGGTTGTCGACCCGGTCGGCGATCTTGAGGATCTGGGCAGGGAACGGGGCCCGCGCGTGAAGCCGCTCGTAGTAGGCCGGCAGCTCCGCGTGGGCGGAGGGGGCCGTCAGCCAGTTGACGAGATCGGCGACCTCCTGGCCGAAGCCGACCCGGATCTCCTCGACGCTGGTCCGGGTGTCCTCCACCGTGTCATGGAGGAGGGCCGCCTGCAGGAGCACCGGCGAACCCTCGCCCCAGCGGGCGAGCTCCATCGCGACGCGCACGAGGTGCACCCAGTAGGGCGTCTCACTGCCGCGCCGGAACTGCGTGCCGTGACGGGCCCGGGCGAACGCCAATGCCTGGCGCAGCGCGGTCCGGTGAGCCGGATCGGGCAGCGCCGCCACGAAGTCGGTCCACACGCGCTCCACCGTGACCGCGGCATCGAACACCCCCGGCCATGCACGGCCCTCGGGGCTCGAAGGACCGCCGTCGCCCGCGTCGCTGATCGCCGGGGGCCGAAGCGGAGTAGGAGCCATGGCTCCTAGATTAGCGCCGTCCCGACGCTCAGCCGAGCGCCGGCTCGCGGTGATGGACATGGGCTCCAACACCTTCCGGCTCGTGGTCTTCCGCTACCGGCCGGGCGGCTCGTTCCAGCTCGTCGATGAGGTCCGCCACGCCGTCCGGCTCTCCGGGGGGGCGGGGCCGAAGGGGCTCCACCCCGACGCGCTGGAGCGCGCAGGCCACGCGGCCAACCTCTATCGCGCCTTCTGCGCGTCGGCGGGAGTGGACGACGTGGTCGCGGTCACGACGAGCGCCGTTCGCGACGCGGAGAACCGCGACCAGGCGCTCGCGGCCCTCTCGGTGGATGGGGAGCTCGAGGTTCGAGTGCTCTCGGCCCGGGAGGAGGCCTGGTACGGCTACCTCGGAGCGGTCAACAGCACGACGCTGGTCGACGGGCACGTTCTCGATCTCGGTGGCGGCAGCGTCCAGGTCTCGCAGGTCGCCGGGCGCGAGCTGGGCGAGGTGGTCTCCCGGCCGCTGGGGGCGGTGCGCATGACAGAGCGCTTCCTCTCGGCCGAGAGATCGGAACGCTCCGACATCCGGGCGCTGCGGCGTCACGTCAACGAGGAGCTCGATGGGCTCGACTGGCTCACCGACGCGCAAGGACGCATGGTGGCCATCGGCGGCACGGTCCGGACGCTGGCCTCGATGCACCAGCGCGCCGTCGGCTACCCGCTCCTCGGGGAGCTGCACGGCTACCGGCTGCCGCGGGCGGGACTCGACGACCTCGTGGACACGATGCTCGCCCTACCGGCCTCGGAGCGCAGCCGGATCCCCGGCCTCAAGCAGGACCGCGCCGACATCACCCTCGCCGGCGCGGTGGTGATCGGCGCCGTGCTCGAGAGGGCGGGCGTCGAGCACGTCGAGATCTGCAGCCAGGGCCTGCGCGAGGGGATCTTCTACGAGCGCTTCCTCTCCCCCACGAAGCCGCCGCTGATCCCCGACATCCGGCGTCAGAGCGTGATGAACCTGGTCGATACCTACCGGTGCGATCTGCCCCACGTCGAGCACGTCTGCACCCTTGCGCTCCAGATGTACGACGAGCTCTCGCGACTGGGCGTGCAGACCCCTCTGGAGAGCGAGCGCGAGATGCTCTGGGCGGCGGGGATGCTCCACGACGCCGGCGTGTTGGTGGACTACAACGACCACCACAAGCACGGCTACTACCTGGTGCTGAACGCGGGCCTACCCGGCTACTCGCATCGGGAGCTGGCGATGGTCGCCCTGTTGGTCCGGGCGCACCGCAAGGGCCAGCCGAGCATCTCACCACTCGAGGAGATCCTGAGGAAGGCCAAAGAACGCGACCGGAACTCCGTGGAGGACCCCAGCGACGAAGGGGCACTGCGACGGCTCGCCTGCTGCCTGCGCATCGCCGAGCAACTCGAGCGGGGGCGGGCCCGCGGTATCCGCGGCCTGCGGGTGGAAGCCACGAAGAACGCCCTGCGCCTGCGGGTCACCGCGGTCGGCGATCCCTCGGTCGCGCTCTGGTCGGCCGGCCTGGAATCCCCGATCGCGCAGCGCGCCTTCGGGCGCCGCCTCGAGCTGTCAGTGGACGAGTGAGGTGAAGGAGCCTCCTCAGCCTCCGGCGGCCTTCACCGGGTAGCGGCCCTGCAGGTGGCCGATGATCCTCTGGCGCTGGTCTCCCTGGATCTCGACGACTCCGTCCTTCACCCCGCCGCCGGAGCCGCAGAGCCTCTTCAGCTCCCTGGCGACCGCCGCGATGTCGGCGGCCGGCAGGCCGGAGACCAGGGTCACGGTCTTCCCGCGCCGCCCCGAGGTGGTGCGGCTCACCCGCACCACGCCGTCGGCGGGCGCGGCACCCGGCCGCGACGCGCCTCCTGTCGGTCGGGCGGGCCGATCGGGGACTCTCCCACCCTCGCTCGAGTAGACGAGTCTCGTATTGTCATCGCTTATCGGCGGCATATCCTTTTCCTTCTCTGATACCCTCGCGGCGATGTCCACTCTGACCCTCTCGCGCGATGATGTCGACCAGCTCGCCGAGCGATTCGAGGGGGGCACGGCGCAGGAGTTGCTGGCGTGGGCGCTCGAGCGCTTCTCCGGGCGCATCGTGCTCACCTGCTCGTGGCAGCACCAATCGTCGATCCTCGTGGACATGCTCCATCGTCTCGGCGCCGAGATCCGGATCGTCGAACTCGACACCGGTCTGCTCTTCGCCGAGACCTACGAGACCAGGGATCGGCTGATCGAGCGCTACGACCTGCGTATCGAGCGCATCGATCCGCGGCAGACGGTGGCGGAGCAGGAGGAATCGGAGGGTCCCGCGCTCTGGAGCCGCGACCCCGACCGCTGCTGCGCTCTGCGCAAGGTGGAGCCGCTCGAGCGCGCTCTCGTCGGAATGGACGCCTGGATCACGGGTATCCGCCGATCGCAGAGCCCCACGCGCGCCGGTGCGCGGATGCTCGAGCTCGATCCACGCGGCGTGGTCAAGGTGCAGCCGCTCGCCTATTGGAGCGACGAGGACTGCAAGGGCTATCTCCTGGCCCACGACGTCCCATACAATCCGCTCCACGATCGGGGCTTTCCGTCGATCGGCTGCACCCATTGCACACGGGCGATCCGCCCGGGGGAGGACTCCCGGGCCGGCCGCTGGGCCGATGCCGAGAAGACCGAGTGCGGGCTCCACACGCCCGCTCAGGAAGCGTCCACCACCAACCGCTGAAAACGATCGGGGCTCTCTCGCCCCGGAGGAGGGCGCGAGTGAGCGACCGCAACGGCTTGACCCTGTGGTTCACCGGCCTGTCGGGCACCGGCAAGTCGACCATCGCCGGGCTCGTCGGCCCCGAGCTGGAGCAACGCGGGGCGCTGGTGGAGTACCTCGACGGCGACGTCGTTCGCACCCACCTCTCGAAGGGGCTCGGGTTCTCGAAAGAGGATCGCGACACCAACATCGGCCGCATCGGGTGGGTCGCCAGCCGCCTGACCCGCGCCGGAGCCGTGACCCTGGTGTCGGCCATCTCGCCCTACGCGGACACCCGCGCCGCCGCGCGCACGATGGTCGAGGAGCACGGGACCTTCATCGAGATCTTCGTCGACACCTCTGTCGAGGAGTGCGCCGCCCGGGACGTCAAGGGGCTCTACGCCAAGGCGTTCTCGGGTGAGATCAAGGAGTTCACGGGTGTGAGCGACCCTTACGAGGCGCCCGAGAACCCCGAGGTGCACATCACGACCGAGTCGCAGACTCCGCAGGAGAGCGCGGCCACGGTGATCGCCGAGCTGGCGTCGCGTGGCCTGATCTCCGCGTAGCGGCCGTTCCCCGAGCGGATCTCCACTCCCACACCGTCGCCTCGGACGGGTCGCTGGCGCCGTCGGCGCTGGTCGATCTCGCCGCGGCGGCGGGGGTGGCGGTCCTCGCGGTGACCGACCACGACACGCTCGCCGGACTCCCTGAGGCGATCGCAGCCGGGGCGACGCGGGATGTCCGGATCGTCCCGGGGGTGGAGCTGTCGGTGCACGCGCCCTCCGGGTCGATGCACCTGCTCGGCTACTTCCGCGACGCCGCGCCCCAACCGCTCGCGGGCCGGCTCGACGAGCTGCGCGCCGCGCGGGAGTCCCGTGCCCGGCGAATCGTGGCCCGACTCGCCGAGGCTCGGCGCCCCGATCGACTTCGCCGACGTCGCACGACGCGCCGCAGGGGCCATCGGCCGCCCGCATGTGGCCGACGCCCTCGTGGCCGCCGGCCATGCCAGGGATCGTCAGGACGCCTTCGACCGCTTCCTCGCCGACGAAGGCCCCGCGTGGGTCCCGCACGCGGGCCTCGAGCCCCGCGAGGCGATCGCCATGGTGCGCGACTCCGCAGGAGCCGCCGTGCTCGCACACCCGGCCTCCCTGAGAATGAGCGGGCGCGATCTCGCCTCGTTCGTCCGGCGATTGGTCGGGTGGGGACTCGCCGGTATCGAGGTGCACCGCCCCGAGCACACCCCCGAGCGCCGGGCGAGCTACGCGGAACTGGCGCACCGCAACCGGATCGTCGCAGCGGGTGGCTCCGACTTCCACCGCCCGGAGGACGCCGTGCGCCCTGGAGACACCGGGGATCCCCCACTCCCCCTCGACACGATCGACCGCCTGCTCCCGACCTGACCCGGCGGGCATCGGCTACCGTGGGATCCATGACCACAGCAACGGGAACACCCTCGTCCGGCCCCCGCGCGGCCGGAGTCCACTGGAACCTCTCCCCCCTCGTCGCCGACGCCGAGACGGCACGTGCGCAGCTCGAGGAGGCACTCGACCGATCGCGCGCGTTCGAGGCCCGCTACCGGGGCGCGCTCGCCACGATCGGCGGGCCCGGCCTCGGCGAAGCGCTCGCCGAGCTGGCGGCCATCGACAACCAGATCTCGCGGGTCGGCTCATACGCCCACCTGCGGGAGTCGGTCGACGTCGCGAGCCAGGAGAACAAGGACCTCTCGGCGGCGATCGACCGCGGGCTGGTCGAGGCCGGGAACGCGCTGCGGTTCTTCGACCTCGAATGGCTGGCGCTCTCCGAGGAGCGGGCACGGGAGCTCTACGACGCCCCTGCGGTGGCCGCCGACCGCCACTACCTGATGGCGATGCGCCGCTTCGCGCCGCACACCCTCAGCGAGCCCGAGGAGCGGATGCTCTCCGAGCGCAGCCCTGCCGCGGTGAGCGCCTGGCACACCCTCTTCGGCCGGATCACCTCGACGCTCGAGGTGCCGTTCGATGCGGGCGAGGGCGTCGAGCCGCACACCATCGACCGCCTGCTCGCCCACGTGCGCAACCCGGATCGTGACCTGCGGCGACGGGCTCTCGAGGCTCTCTACGACGGCCTCGAGCCCCACACGGACACGCTGGCCCACGTCTACGACACCCTGGTGGGCGACCGTCTGGCGATGGACAAGCTGCGCGGCTACACGGGTCCGATGGACCCGACCCATCTGCGCAACGAGCTCCCGGGGCCCGTGGTGGAGGGGATGCTCGACTCGGTCGAGCACCACTACCCGATCGCCCACCGCTGGTTCGCGATCAAGGCGGGCATCCTCGGACTCGATCGCCTCGAGCTACACGACCAGTACGCCCCCATCGGAGAGGCCCGGGCGGTCGACTACCCGGAGGCCCGCCGTCTGATCGGCGACTCGTTCGGGCGCTTCTCCCCGCGCATCGCCGATGTGGCCGAGGGCTTCTTCGCCGACGATCGCGTCGACGCCGAGCCCCGCTCGGGCAAGCGCGGTGGCGCCTTCTGCTCCCCGGTGGCCCAGGACGCCTCCCCCTTCGTGCTGATGAACTTCACCGATCGCATGGACGATGTCATGACGCTCGCGCACGAACTCGGGCACGGGATGCACTTCGCCCTGGCCTCCGGCGCGCAGACCGCCCTCTCCTTCGGCACCGGGATCGCCCTCGCCGAGGTTCCCTCGACCTTCGCCGAGCTCCTCACCTTCGACCATCTACTGGAGCAGGAGGCCGACCCCGCGACCCGTCGCTCTCTCATCTCCGAGCGCATCGAGGGTTCCTTCGCCACGGTCTTTCGCCAGACCGTGCTCACCCGCTACGAACAGGGTGCCTATGAGCTGCGCAGCGAGGGGGGCACCCTCACCGCCGACCGCCTCTCGGAGATCTGGTTCGCGGAGAACGCGAAGTACTACGGCGACTCGGTGGGGCTCCCGGAGCGCTACCGCATGGGCTGGTCGTACATCCCCCACTTCATCTCGACCCGCTTCTACACCTACGCGTACGTCTTCGCGCACCTGTCGACGCTCGCCCTCTACGCGCGCTACCGCGAGATGGGCGAGGCCTTCGTGGACGCCTACATCGGCTTCCTCTCGGCCGGAGGCTCGGACGGACCAGCCGAGCTTCTCGGCGCCCTCGGAGTGGACCTCGAGGACCCCGCCGTCTGGGATCCCGGATTCCGCGAGATGGAGCGGCTGGTGGAGGTGGCCGAGGCGGGGTGATCCCCGCCTCGGCCCTCCGAAGTTCTCAGCCCTTGGAGGCCTTCTTCGAGGCCTTGAGCGGGTTGAGCGCCTTCTGCACCTGCTCGGGCAGCTGGTCGATCGGATAGAGCTGGCGGCCGCACTCCGGACCGCTACGCGTGGGGCGCGCGTGGCAGTTGCCGGGCGAGCTCCACACGGCGAACGTGCGATGCCCCCGCTCGCAGAGAAGGACCTTCGCCTGCCGCGCCGAGGTCTGGGCGACCACGAGGCCCTCGAGGGGCGCCTCCTCGCCGGGCTCGGACTCGGGCTCTGCCTCGGGCTCCGCTTCGGCCACCGGCTCGCCCTCGATCGGCGCCTCGTTAACCGGCTCGGCCTCGGCGGTCTCTGCCACGGCGACGGTCTCCTCGGGCGCGACCTCCTCCTCGGCGACCGCCTCTGCGGCCTGCTCGGTCTCGCTCATGCACGCTCCTTCGACTGGCTGCTGACCTCGTCAGAATAGCGCGACGCCGACGAGGGCCCCTCGCTGCGGCCGATCGCCAGGTCGCGGCGGCCGCGCAGGCGGTCGAAATTGGCCATCGCCCGGTCGAAGCCGACGATCGAAGGGTCGAGGAGAGCCCGCGATCTCCACAGCCGGTACTCGGCGAAGTACCCGGGGCTCACGCCCAGCACGCTTGCGAGTCGCTCGAGCTGCTCCGCCGTCGGGGGGGCGCCGGTGCCCGAACAGAGTTGATGCAGCCGGGTACGGCTGATCGCGATCCCCTCGGCCCGCAGGAGGCTCCCGAGCGCCGAGACCGAGATGCCGCGCCGCTCGAGCACGGCCGCGACGGCGGAGGAGAGTGGCTCGTCGCTGACCGTCGGCAGGGATGGGCGACGATCGGGAAGGGGATTGGAGGCCATCGGGAGGCGCAGATTACGGGTGGGCGGACCCCAGCGAAAGGGGCGACAGCACGATCTTTTCGTCGGCGTACTAGGTTCAGCGACCATGGACGACGCCCTCTCCCTCTTCGAAGTCGTTCGCGAGGAGGTCGTGGTGGGCGCCCTCCGCCTCCCGATCGCCCGACCCCGATCGGCCGAGGACCTCATCGACGAGGACGATTATGCCCGTGACGAGCGGCTGCCCTACTGGGCGGAGCTGTGGCCGAGCGCCCACGTCCTGGCCGCCGCGCTGGAGTCGCGCGGGCTCGATGGAATCCGGGTCCTGGAGCTGGGCTGCGGGGTGGGACTGCCGTCACTGGTGGCGGCCCTCCGCGGAGCGCAGGTCACCGCAACGGACTGGTACGGCGATGCTCTGGGCTTCGTACGGTCCAACGCGGAGTCGGCCGGAGCGAGCCTCGTCGCAGAGCACCTCGACTGGAACGCTCCGGCCGGCCGTCTCCTCTCCCCGGCCGCCGCGAACGATCTCGTCATCGGTGCCGACCTGCTCTACGAGGAACGCAACGGACCGGCCCTCGCGGCGCTGCTGCCGAAGATCCTGAAGCCCGGCGCCGAGGCCCTCATCGCCGATCCGCGACGGCCCCACGCCGACGCCCTCCTCGTGCCCCTGGCCGCCGATGGTTGGCACCACGAGATGACCGAGGTCGAGTACACCGTGCGGCCGGATGAAGCCGGGCGCGTCATCCACCTGCACCGGCTGACCGCGCCGGGGGGATGACCGTCCGCTTGAGTCCTCCCCACCCGAGTCCGATAAGCTGACGAGCGAGCTTTCCTCGGTAGCTCAATGGTAGAGCATCCGGCTGTTAACCGGAGGGTTGCAAGTTCGAGTCTTGCCCGAGGAGTTCCATGAAAGCCCCGCTATCGGCGGGGTTTTCTTTTCGGTGGGACGGGTTCGGCTCCCCAGATGCGATACCTCGCCTCGACCGCGTCCCCACGCGGCGCGAGGCGCATCGGACCGTCGGACGCCAGATCTGCCGACGCCGTTGCCGCCCTTCGCGGCGGCCGCAGGCAGCGCACCCCCGTTCACCGGCACGGGTTGGCCCGGCCTCCCGAGGCGAGATTCCTCTAGGCGGTGCGCCCCAACCCTCAGGTCGGCCGATGGAGATGGCGTGAGAGCACCGACCGCCGAGGCACCTGACCGGGAGCACACCGTGAACTGGACGTCCGTCGCGACCGCCGAGCCGCCGGCCGGTGTGGAGGCCGGGACCCTCCTCGGGGCCGGCGGGCGATCGGCCGCCGCTCTCGCCCGGGAAGGGGCGATCGCCGTCGCCCGGCCCGGCGGGCGGGTGGAGCTGCGCGCGGGCCACGACGGCGTGCCGTCGGTCCAGGATGGCGGCGTCACGGTGATCCGCCGCCACGATCTCGAGGGCAATGTGGATCGGGCGACCGGTGATCGCGCGGTGCGCGGGTCGCTGCGGATCGCAGGCCACATAGCCCCTGGACGGCAGATGAGCGCGACCGGACCGGCGAAGGTGGACGGCAACATCGACCGCTCGGAGGTTCGCGCCGGGGGCGAGCTCTGCATCACGGGGCGGGCGGCGGGGGCGAGCCTGGTCGGCGGCTCGCTGACCGCCCTGCGACGCCAGTTGCGCCCCCCGCTGGCTGGCGTGGCCGATGAGATCGACGCTCTCGTCGAGATGGCCGGCCTCTTCCTGGCCGGCGGGTCGCGCGCCGGGCGGCCGACACCCGCCCGCGTGATCGTGGTCCTCGGCACGGAGCGCTTCGCCACCCTCGAGGCACGTCTGGCCCTTGGACAGAGGCTGATCGCCTCGGCCGGTAGGTCGTGGCCGGGGCTCTGCGGCGGCCTCGCTGCCGAGGTGGCCGCCGCCCGCCAGGCCCTGGCGGAGCCGGAGCGCAGCGAGGATCCGCTGGCCGTGCTGAACCGAGCGGCCGCCTTTCTCTCCGCCGCGGCGCTGCACCGGGCGCCGGCCCCGGACGTGGGCATCCGGCTGTCGAGCGCGCAGGCCTGCAGCATCGAGACCTGGGGCCCGCTGCGCCTGACCGGCGCCGGCGCGACGGACTGCGACATCAGCGTCGGCGGTGACCTGATCGCGATGGGAGCGGGCGGCGCGATCCGCGGAGGCCAGGTGCACGTGGGCGGCCGTGTGCGGGTGCGCGAGCTGGCGGGCCACGGAGGCGCCGGGCTCCGGGTGGTGATCGAGGACACCCGCTCGCGCGACGACGCCGTGCGTGCGGATGTCGTCGCAGCCGGTGTCGAGGTGGTCATCGGCGGGCGCGCCGTCAGATTCGACCGTCGGCGCACCCACGTCCGGATCGGCGCCAGAGGGGGCCGGCCGGTGCTCGAGGACGGGTGAGCGCCGCTCCGGCCGATCAGTCGATCAGCGCCTCGGACATGTCCTCGCACTTGGTGGCGACCACGGCGATGTAGTGGAGGGGCTCCCCGGTGGTGGAGAGCCGGTGGCGGTAGCGCTGCTGGGACCGCACCTCGAGGACCCCCTCCTCGATGCCCCGCGAGACGAGCGCCGAGAACCCGCTGCGATCGGCGCCGTTCATGAAGTCCTCTTTCAGGTTGAACGCCACCCACCCGCCGGTCGCGACCGTGTTGTAAGCGGCGCGGAAGGCCTCCGGCGGGATATCTCCGAAACCGAGGGCCGCGACGCAGGTCATGCAATTGAAATCGTGATCCGAGAGATCCTCGCGCTCGCCGTCGCGGAGATCGGTGAGGTCGAGCACGTGGTAGTCGTCGTAGATGTCGGGGCGATCACGCTCGGCGGCCTCGGCCGCCTCGGCGAGGATGTCCACTCCGACGACCTTGTTGACCCCCAGGCCCGCGAGCTCGGCGCCGACGATGCCGTTGCCGGCCCCGAGGTCGAGCACCCTCAGATCGGAGGCGGGGACCCCCGCCTCCGACAGTTGCTCGCCGAGCATCCCGCAGATGGTCGCCGGCGAGTCGCAGCGCAGGACGTCGTAGAAGAGCCGCTCGTAGAGCCCCACGACCTCGTAGATCTCGGAGTAGTCGTGAAAGCGCATCTCACGCCACTCTCCGTCGATCTTGGCCAAGCACCACTCCTCGTCCTGCGGGTAGCTCTGGTTGGGCTCGGGAAGCGCAATGGGTATCTGCATGGCGGTCGAGCATACACAGACGCCGATTTCGGCCCCCCGATGCCACCAGCGGGGGATGCCGCCGAGATCGGCGCCATCAGCTGAACGCGACCGTCGCCCAGGCCCACTGCGCCGGTGTGCCGGTCTGCGCCCAGGTAGGAGAGGAGACGGCCGTCGAGCTCGCGGAAACCCCGATGTCCGCGACCGCGACGGAGACCGGGGCTCCGGTGGCCGTCTGGGTCGCCGTCAGCTGGGAGGTGAAGCCCTGGGGGGCTGAGAGGGAGAGCGGATTCGCTGAACGCAACGCGACGATCGAGATCACCCGTGCGTCGGGTTCGCTGGTGGTGACATCGGGGCTCGGCGTCGTCGTGGCCAGCGCCCCCGCCGTGCCGCTCGAGGCGGCCAGAGTCGCCACGGTGGCATTGGGCGGATACCCGCCCGGCCGCGTGTAGCGCACCACCCATGCCGTCGTCGCGCTCGGATCCGCGTTGACCGCGAGAGCGACAGCCGTCTCGACCCCCGCCGGCTTCCACGAGACGGTGAAGTGGAGCTGGTCCGGGGAGCCGGACCCGACGTCGGCGAGCTGGGTCCACCCGCTCGGCGTCGTGGCACTGAGGTTCGCGCCGTTGACCTCGACCAGGAGGAGCAGGTCGTTCGCCTGGGTGCCGGCCGGGTAGGCCACGTTCAACGTCCCGGGGTCCGTCCGCGTGGAGGAGGGACCGATCGCCGAGTACTCCAGCGGGTCCGCGAAGCTCGCGGCGGCGGCGAAGCTGTTGGCGGGGTTGAGAGCCGTGTCGGTGAACGCCGCTTCGGTGCGAGGGATGCCGAGGACGGCCACGGCGATGGCGATCGCCGCCAGCAACGCAGTCGCCGGCGCGAGGGCCCGGCCGAGCCGGCCCGTCACCGACGGGCCGGCGATGGGCTTTCCGCCCGACCGCCGATCACGGCGAGCTCTGGGCCTCGAAGGTGAAGGCGGCCGCTGCCGCAAGGGCCTGGGCGGCATCCGTGTCCTGGACGTTGACCGTGAAGCGCAGCGTGCGGACGGTCGGGTTGGCCGCCGCAGTGATGGTCGCAAGCCCGCCCGACCAGTTGGCGTGCGTCGCGGAGAAGTTCGCGAGGGTGTTGTTGAAGAGCGTCGCGCTCGGCGTAAAGCCGGTGCAGTCGCTGAAGTCACCGCCGGTGCCGATCTCGATCTGCAGGTCGAGATAGGGTGCGAGGGCGCCCGAGCTCGTGCCGTACGTGCGGATCGCCGAAGGCACGATCGAACCGGAGTAGGTCAGCTCCAGGCACTTGACGACCGGGTTGCCTGGAGCCATGTCGGTCGTCTCGAAGAGGGCGGTGACCCCGCCGTCATCGTCGTCGAGCACGATGTCGCCGCTGGCGAAGGTGTTGCCCGGGTTCCCCGTGGTGTCCGAGAAGGCCGCCTGCGAGCGATTGACCACGAGCACCGTGAGCATCAGCAGGGCCGCGGCGATGACGGTCAGGCGCGCAATGGTGGTGAAGGCGGGGCGTAGGCGTTCGGGTGTCATGGCACGGTCCGAGCGTCGGGGAATGGTCCTGCCGACCTATCGGCGGGCGAGGACGTCGTCCTTAGCGGACGGGACGGACAGGGCCGGCATCAGGATCGCCCTGATCGCCCCGGACCTCGCTTGCCTCGCCCGTCGGGCGGCCTCGTCGGCGGTCTGCATCAGCTCGCGCCCATCGACCGGCGCGATCGCAGCGGCCACGCCGATGCTCGGAACGGCGAAAGCCGGCGGTCCGATCACTGCGGACGGCCGGGCGATGGCGGCTTGGATCTCACGTGCGAGGCCCGGACCGCGCCGCACCTGCTCGCCGCTCAGGAGCACCGCGAACTCGCCGTCCGCGACGCGGACGGTCGCGCCGGCGACCCGGCAGATCTCGATCAGGCGGGCCGCGACGTGCATGTGGAGCTCGTCGCGCCCGGCAGGATCGCCGCCGGGGGTGACGTGCTCGAGGTCGAGCCTCAGGACGGCGATCGGGCCGTTGGTGGCTGCGGCCGCCGAGAGGCGGCGATCGAACTCATCCCGCCCCGGGGATCGTCTGGTGACGGCCTTGCTCACGACAGCCGCCTGACCGACCAGCTCGCCGAGGCCTTCCGCCCGGACGCTCGATACCGGTTCCCGCTGCCAACCGGTGATGATGTGCCGGGAGGCGGGCTCGGTGACCGACGCGCTCACCACGCTCCCGGTGCGGCCGGCGAGCCATGTCGTCACGACCACGTTCCCGCCCGGCGGCGAGTCCAGCCGCTCGGACGCGGGGACGATGCTGCCGTCACCCACCACCACCGGGTGGCTGACCCCGCCAGGCTCGGACACGGTCACGGCGGCGAACCCGAGCTCGAGCGCGTGCCCGGCGCAGGCCCGGAGCAGGCCCTTGCCGCTCAGCCCGGCCATCCCGCTCGCGGCCCGCTGGATCGCCGCTATCTGGCGCTTCCTCTCTGCCACTTCCTCGTTCAGTCGGGCCTGGACAATCCAGCCCTCGCGAAGCCAGAGAGCCACGATGCCCACGCTCACGGCGACCGCCAGAAGCATGCCGGCGCGCTGCGCCACCGCCACCTGCGAGACCCCCTCGATCGCGCCGACCAGCGCAAGGCCGGAGTAGCCGGCGCAGCCCGCCGCCCACGAGGACAGGGAGCCCAGTGCCCCGAGGCGAACCGACGCCATCACGAGCGGGATGCAGATCAGCGCCCAACCGGCGCCCGCGAGCGGTGCGTCGAGGATGACGATCAGCCCGAGGATCGCAGCGAGGTCAAGGGCCTGAAGGCCCGCGACCCAGGGCGGCGAGGAGGCCTCCCCCGATGCGACCCGGGACCCGATCCAACCGAGGACGACCGCTGCGATGGCGAGCGCCAGCAGCTCGAGAGCCAGCCTGCCCCACGGGTCCGACGCGACGAGCGGCCGATAGCCGAGCGCGACGAAGCCCGTCGCGACGTACAGGGCGACCCGCGCCGCGTTGAACGCGGTCTCGGCCTGACGAGGATCATCGGCGGGCTGTGCCCCTCCCCTGGTGGCGCGCCTCACCGTGAGGGAGGTGCGGCCTGGGGCGCGCCCCAGTGGCGCCCGGCGGCGAAGAGGGCCGCCACCAGGGAGGCCGTGGCGAGGAACAGATGGATCCACATCCCTCGGTCGAACCAGAGGCTCATCCAGCCGATGAACGGCACGACCATCACACCCACGCCGCGAATCTGCGCCGGCTTCACGACCTGGGTGTCGTCGCTGCGATTGGCGTCGCCCTTGGCGCGATAGCCCCCGCGGACGACCTCCGTCACACGGTGGATCCGAGTGCCATCCGGCGTGATGTAGTCGATCACGGTGCCCGGAGCCAGACGATCGCCCGACGAGGGGACGGTGACCACGACGTCGGCGACCTGGATGGCGGGGCGCATCGAGCCCGAGGCCACGACAACCGGCCGATAGCCGAGCGCGCTCGGCGCGCTCGCGAGGATCGCGAGGCCGGCGACGACGATGACGACGAACGTCGCCACCGCGCCCGTGGCCATCCGCCACCAGGCGACCGGCTCGCGGGACGCCGCCTCGGCCGCCGGAGCCCAGGGCGCGGCGCGCCCGAGGAGCCGCACGCCTCGCCGCACCGTCGGCCGCGGCACCGCCTCGCCGAGCCCGGCGGAGGCGGTCACCCCGAGCGAGCTCACGCGCCGGGTCGCCTGCGCCATGACGATCCTCCACTCCATGACGGCAGGGATCGGCGCGGCGGCCGGCAACATGAGCGCGGCGCCGGGATGCGGCATGCACCCGACCGGGGCGAAGCGATCAGGGCCGTTCGTTAGGGTGGATCGCGATGATCACCTCGACAGAGCACTCGATCGAGATCGACGCCCCGATCGCCGAGGCCTACGCGATCGTCTCCGACCTCTCCGTGCTCCCGCGCCTCCTCCACGGGGTGAGCGAGGTCAGGCGTCTCGACGACGCAGCGCTCGAGTTCGTCGCCGACGCGGCCGGTGGCTCGCGGAGGTGGGACGCCGTGATCACCGAGATGAACCCCGAGGTCTCGGTGGCGTGGACCTCGCGCGGGGATCTGATCCACTCGGGGGTGATCACGCTCGAGTCCGTGAGCGCCGAGCGGACGCTCGTCACCCTGAGGATCGATCACGATCCCGACACCGGCCTGCCGGGTGGCACGACGGGCGATCTCGCCGGGCTGCGGGACATCGTCCGCTCCCTCCCGCCGGCCGCTGGGCATCGGAGGATCGTGTCGCTCGCCGCCATCACCCAGAGCCGGGTCACCGACCCGCTCGGCGAGCCCATCGGGCTGGTGAGCGACGCCTACGTCGATCTGGACACCCACAGGGTCACCGCCGTCGCGGTGAGCCCCGGAGGCTCCGAACCCCACATCCTCGTGCCGATCGCACCGACCGCGATCGACGAGGTCGCGCGTGGGGTCAGCCTTCCCCACACCCGGGAGGCGCTCCGCGCCGGGCCGGCGGCGGAGGTGGGGATCGAACCGACCGAGGAGCAGCTCGCGGCTGCCGTGCGGCACTTCGCCGCTACGGGCGAAGACACGCCCGAGCAGTAGGTGGTGCCGGGGGTCAGTCCCCGCTGCCACCCAGGAAGAGGCCGATCGACATCGCCGCCAGGATGGCCACCGGCATGAGCAGGGCCGACGCCTCGGCGACGCTCATGAGCCCGACCGCGATGAACACGAACGAGCCGAGCACGACCGCGGCGAAGAGCCCGAAGGCGCCGCGCAGGATCCAAGCCTGCGTCGAGGCGCGCGTCACGGGCGCCTTCTGCTGGGCGCGCACGCGACGCGACGCGACCCATCCGCTCGCCTCCGACAGGGCGTGGTTGAGGACCTCGGCGCTGATGGAGGACTCACCGGTCGCGCGGGCCGTGTCGGCCTCGTTCGGCGCCTGCTGACCCGGGTGCGATTCGTATCCGTTGGCCGCCTTCGGAGCGAGACCGAGCTGTGCCATCGCATTCTCGTGCATCGCCATCCCCTGTGAGTTCGTGACCGTTCAGGTCCGCCGACAGAGCCGGCCGGCTCGCAAGCGGGGTGTCAACTAGTTCAGCACGGGGTTTCGTCGTCCTGCGCTGGCACGGCCAGACTAGCCCCATTTTTGGGGCGGCGGCCCGACGGAAACGACTCGAAAAGGAGTTTTTAGGAGTTTTCTGCGCGGGAACCCCCGGGAAGTTGAGTTGTGCGCTTACGAGTTTGGCGCTTTCGTCGGTGCGTGTCGCTCGGTGCAACCGTCTCGTTCCTGCTCGGCCTGTCGATGATCGCCGCCGTCGGCCTCGGAGTCGTCCTGGTTCGACAGCGCTCCGAGCCGGGCGCGCGCGCGCTGGTGGCAATGTGCGCGGCCGTCGCGTTGTGGGCCTGCGCGAACGCCGTGCAGATCAACACCACCGACCGAGACCTCAAGCGCTTCACGGTCGTCGTGGCCTTCGCTTGCATCTGCGTCACGGTCTACTCGTTCTGGCGGGCCATCATCGAGCGCGTGGCCTGGCCCTGGCGGGTGCCGCCCCTCGTCTCGACGCTCCTCGCGGCGCCGGCCATCGTCACCGTCGCGCTGGTCAGCGCGACCGATGCGCCCGGTCCCTTCTTCCGCGAGCTGGACATCCCGGCCGGGACGGGGCCGGTGGTGGGAATGCCCGGGCCGTGGCTGGTGCTGCACCTGATCTGGGCCTATGGACTGATGATCTGGGCGCTCGCCGCCTTCGCCTGGCTTGCCCTTCAGATCTCGCGGCGCGACCGGCGCCTCTCCTTCCTCATGATCACGGCGGTGGCCGCGCCACTCGTGGCGAATGCGGTCCTCGCGACAGGTGCCGCGCCGCTCCGAGGCCACGACCCGACGCCGATCGCCGCGCTCCTGGCGGTGCTGGGCCTCGTCTGGGCTATGCGCCGCATGCGCATTCTCGACGTCGAGACCGCGCTGCTGCCGGTGGCCCGTGATGTCGTGGTGGAGTCGATGTCCGAGGGGGTGGTGGTGGTCGACCAACGGGGCCGCGTCGTCGATCTGAACCCGGCCGCCGCGGATCTACTTTCGATCCCCGGCCGGCGCCCGGTGGCGGAGCCGGTGTCGCTGGTCGTCCCGGGATGGCCCGACGACCCTGCGGTGGCACCGGTCTGGGAGTTCGCCTCGCCCGACGGGCCGCCCGAGCGCATCATCGAGGCCCGCGCCGGCGTGCTGCGCGGCCGAGGTCGGCGCGACGGCACCCTGCTGCTGTTGCGCGATGTCACCGAGCAACGAGCCGCCCAGGCCACTCTGGAGCGGAGTGCGGCCAAGCATCTGCACGCATCGCTGCACGACCCGCTGACCGGCCTGCCGAACCGGACGCTTCTGTTCAGCCGGCTCCGCGCCACGCTCGCGTCGGACGCCGATTGCACGCTCCTGATCCTGGACCTCGATGGTTTCAAGGGGCTCAACGACACGTTCGGCCACCGCGCCGGAGACCGGGTCCTCAGCGAGCTCTCGGTGCGACTCGAGCATGCCGCCGACCCCGATGCCCTGGTCGCGCGCCTCGCCGGGGACGAGTTCGCCGTCATCCTCCCCTCGTCCGCCCGCCCACCGGCGCTGGCGACCGCAGAGCGTCTGCTGAGCGTCTTCCGGCTGCCGTTCACCGCCGGAGATACCGACGTCGCTCTCGAAGCGAGCGTCGGGCTGGCATTCGGCCCCGAGCACGGAGCGGACGCCGACGACCTGGTGCACGCGGCCGACGTCGCGATGTACCACGCCAAGCGCACCGCCGGACGCTGGGCGGTCTACCACCCCGACCTCGACACGCGGAGGCCCGAGCGCCTCATCCTTCGCCACGAGCTGCGACGCGCCCTCGAGGAACACGAGTTCTCGCTGCACTACCAGCCCCAGGCCACCCCGGAGGGGCACGTCCTCGCGGTGGAGGCCCTCGTGCGCTGGAGACATCCGCTGCGCGGTCTTCTGATGCCCGATGTCTTCCTGTCGGTGACCGAGGACACCGAGCTCATCTGCCGTCTGACCGACGAGGTTCTGACGCTCGCGCTCGCCGACCTCGCCCGCTGGCGAACGGAGACGCCCGCCCTCAGGATGTCGGTGAACGTCAGCTCCCTCGACATCCGCGATCCGGCCCTTCCCGACCGGGTGACGGGAGCCTTGGCGCTGCACGACCTCCCTGCGGATGCGCTCACCCTCGAGGTCACGGAGAACGCGCTCATCGTCGCACGAGATGGGGGCGTCCAGCTCGAGCGCCTCCGCTCGGGGGGCGTGCGGGTGGCGCTCGACGACTTCGGCACGGGGATCGGCCCGCTCACCACGCTCCGCAACCTGCCGGTTGACGAGCTGAAGATCGACCGCTCGTTCGTCTCGGCGATGGACGAACGGGCGCGCGACGCGGCTCTGGTGGGAAGCCTCATCCGCATGGGCCACGACCTCGGGCTCTCGGTCGTGGCCGAAGGCGTGGAGACGCCCGCAGGGGTGGCCACCCTGCGGGGACTGGGCTGCGACCTGCTGCAGGGGTATCTGGTCGGGCGGCCGGGTCCGTTCGAGGCGCTCACCGGCGCCCGTATCGACCTCGCCCCCACTCCCGCCTGAGCCTGAGTCGCTCAGTCCGGCGACCCGCCATGCTGTGGCGATGAGCGATCTCGAACTCGCCCGCGCCCTGCCGCTGTTCGGCGACACCCCGGACGATCTCCTGCGGCCGATCGCATCGCGCCTGCGCGAGGTCGCCTTCGGTCCGGGCGACCTCATCCGCCACGAGGGGGACGCCTGCGATCGCGTCGCGTTCGTCATCGAGGGCGAGATCACCATCTCCAAAGCGGGACCCGAGGGCAGGGAGATCGAGCTGTATCGCGTGGTCGCCGTCGAGCCCTGCATCCTCGAGCTGGCCGCCGCGATGGGCCGTAGCGGCTACCCGGCCCGCGCCGCTGCCACCACCGCCGGTCGCGCCCTCGTGGTCCCGGCGGACGCCCTGCTCGGGCTGCTCGCTGTGGATCCCGGCGTCCAGCAATTCGTGTTCACCTTCCTCTCCACCCGCCTGGCGAGCGTGATGCAGCTCGTGCAGGAGGTCGCATTCCGCAGGATGGACGAGCGCCTGGTCGCCTTCCTGAGACGCGAGGCCCGGGGTGAGCCGCCGGTCGTGCGCCTGACCCACGATCAGATCGCCGAGCATCTGGGCACCGTCCGAGAGGTCGTGTCGCGCCTGCTCGGGCAGCTCTCCCGGCGCGGGCTGGTGGCGCTCCATCGTGGCGAGGTGAGGCTGACCGGCGTCGAGGACCTGGAGCGTGACCTGGGTCACTGACGCCGCGAGCGCCGGTTCCTAGGCTGGGATCTCTGCGAAATCGTCAGAGGAGACGATCACGATGGGATTCGCCCGTTTCATGTCCGCTCCGGCCGGCCGGCTCGCCCGGATCGTCATCGGTGCCGCCCTGATCGCGATCGGGGCATCGATCGGAGGCGCCTGGTGGGCCCTCGCCGCCGTGGGACTGCTGCCGATCGCGGCGGGGGTCTTCAACGTCTGCCTGATTGCGCCGGCGATCGGTGCCCCCTTCTCAGGAGCTCGGACGCGCTCCTGAGAAGCCCAGGGCCGACTATGCGCCAGGCGCCCCTTCGTCGCTGTCGTCGTCCGAGCGCGACGCCGGCGCGGGATATTCGGCACCGCACCACTCGCAATGAGTGATCGCGTCGTCGTCGGTCCCCGCGCCCGGCGCGGGGGCCTCGCGGCCCGCGCCGCAGCTCTCACAACGGCCGGTCTCCACCACCCTGCTCCCATCGTCCATGCGAACCTCCACTCCCGGGCGTCACGGCTCCTGACCCGGAAGGTATCCAAGAGCCCACCGGATCCGGGAGGGCACCTTCTACGCACTCGCCTCGGTAGGAACCCGCAGGACGCCTCCCCGAGCGGGCGCGCGTTAGGGTCGCTGGACGATGCAGGCAGTCCGATGAACACGTCGCCTTCAGCCGGTCTGTGCAACTCCTGCGCGCACCAGCGGCCGGTTCCCACCGCGCGCACGATGTACTCGCTCTGCGGCCTGGCCGCGGACGATCGGCGCTTCCCGCGTTACCCGCCCCTGCCCGTGAGCCGGTGCTCGGGCTTCGCCCCGCGCAACGCCGGCGACGGAGAGGCCGTGAGAGAGCCCTCGCGATGATCTCGCCGCAGCACGCGCTCGCCGCGCGCCGGCTCCTGATGATGGTCTGCGCGCTCGGAGCGACCCTCGGCGCCCACGCGGCCGCGGCCGGAGGGTTGGGACTCCTGCCGATGGCCCCGCTCGTATGGGGATCTCTGGCATCGCTGGCGATCCTCGTGCCCCGGCCTGCGCACCCTGCATGGCGTGAGCTGTCGCCGTGGGGCATCCTCGCCCGACTCGCGGCGTTGCAGATCTCGCTCCACTGCGCGATGACCGCGGCGCCTTGGGCGTTCGGCCTCGCGGTGCACCACCGCACGGCCCTCGTCACGCCGCTCGCGCTCATCGCGCACGCGGTGGCGACGATCCTGCTGGCCACTCTCCTCGCCCGCGCCGAGCGACTGCTCTCACTGGCGCAAGCCATGGCCCGCGCGGTGCGCAGGGCGCTCGCTCGCACGACCACGAAGGCGCCCCCTCACCCGGCGCGGGCGCACGCCGCCGAGCGCGCCCTCCGTGGACGCCGGCGGCGGGCGCATCCGGCGCGCGGACCCCCGCTCGCGGCGTAGTCGATCCACGGGCCGCGCGACGCGCGGGTCCGCCCTCGCCGATCATCGGAGTCCCCATGCGCACACGTCGCGCCCTGATCACCCTGCTCGCCTGCGGCATCGCCGCCGTCGGAGCAGCTCCCTCCCTCGCCCACTCCGGCCTGGTCTCGAGCGGACCCCCGAAGGGCGCGGTGGTCAAGAAGATGCCGAGGACGATCGTGCTGAACTTCGCCGAAGCCCTCCAGAGCGCCGGACGTGGCGTCGTCCTGCGAGGCGGACGGAACCATGCGAGGCGGACGCGACTGAACCCGAGGAACGCGAGGCAGGTCCGCATCACCACGAAGTGGAACAGGGTCGGCATCTACACCGTGAAGGTGACGGTCAGGTCCGCCGACGGCCACCGACTGAGGGTCAGCTACCGCTTCAGGGTGAGGCGGTGACCCGACGCGGCGCACGACCGGCGCCGACTCAGGCCGTCGCCAGCCAGCGCCTTCCCTGATCTCGGCGGCCCTCGAGCTGGGCGATGGTCGCCTCGCCGATCCGCTCGACGCCCACCCGGCGGTTGAGCTCGGCGTTGACCTGGGAGTGCGAGAGCCCGGTGATGCGCGAGATGTGGCGGACGATGGCGGCGTTGGCATCGCGAAGGCGGCGACGGCGCTCGCGGGGACGCAGTGACTCCTCCTCGCCGGATCCCGGGGGCGGAGGCGGAAGCGAGAGCGCGGGAGCCGGCGCCAGCTCGAGGAGCAGATCCTCCTCGACCCCGTCGGCCACCGAGGTGGCGGCGGCGAACCCGTCGGACGAATGGTCGGACGGCGCGCCGAGGGGCACCGCCGAGATGGCGGCGAAGAGCGAGAGCTGGTCCTCCGTCTCGGAGCGCTCGATCTCCCGGGGCTCCAGCTCCTGCGCGTCCACCCCTTGGCCGTCGTCGCGTCGCAGGCTGTGCCGGCGCTGCTCGGCGATCGCGAAGGCGTGGGCGCGCAGACGCGGGTCGTCGGGGATGAACATGTGGCTCGGCTGGGAGCCGAGGCCGCGCGTCCAGCGCACGAGGCGGCCCACCGCCTGACGGAAGAACAGCTCCGTCGTGGTCGTGGTGGCGAAGACTCCGACGCGCAGCCGCGGTATGTCGACCCCCTCCGAGAGCATCCGCACCGCGACGATCCACGGCCGAGTGCCGTGCGCGAAGTCCGCGATCCGATCGGACGCCCCGGGGTCCTCGGAGACCACCAGCACAGGATCCACGCCGACGCGCCGACGCAGGAGGTTGGCGATGCCGCGGGCGTGGTCCTGGTCGATGGCGATCACCATCCCTCCGGCCCCCGGATGGCTCCGCCGCACGTCGAGCAGACGCTCGTGGGCACCGACGAGCACGTCCGGGAGCCACTCGCCGTCGACCGACAGGGCGGTGCGCAGGCGCTGGGCCGCGCCGACCGCGTCGAGGGAGTCCTGGAATGAGGCGCTCGAGTAGGTGCCATCGGCAGCCACCCACTCCATCTGGCCGTCCGTGCGCGGAAACCGGACCGGCCGGACCACGCCCCCGTCCGAGAGCGCATCCCCGTAGCCGTACTCGACGTCGGCCTGCGCGAGACCGTCGTCGTCGTAACGGACGAAGGGAATTGCCCGGGTGTCCGATCGAAAGGGCGTTCCCGAGAGGCTGAGCCGCACGGCCGCGCCGCCGAAGGCCGCCCGCACGGCGTCGCCCCAGGCCCTCTCCTCGCCCGAATGGTGGGCCTCGTCGAGCACCACGAAGGCGTCGCGCGCGAGCGGCGCGAGGTGGTCGACGCTCGAGGAGACCTGCTGGTAGGTCGTGACCATGCCGTGGACGTCGGCGGGCAGACGTCCGTCGGACGACGACCAGGAGGGCTCGAGGTGGAGGTCGAGAGCCTCGGCGGCGTCGGCCCACTGGGTCTTCAGGTGCTGGGTCGGCGCGACGACCAGCACGCGTCGCCGGGGATGGTCGCCCAGGTGCTGTCGGGCCGCCGCGAGCGCGAAGGTCGTCTTCCCTGCGCCGGGGGTTGCCACGGCGAGGAAGTCATCGCCCGGGCGGGCCCGGAACGATTCGAGCGCGGCCCGTTGCCAGCGGCGGAGTCTGATCGATTGCGCCATCCGAGCCGGTGACACTAGCCGGGGCGCCGGACGGGGACCGCAGACCGCCTCGGAAAAGACGTGGCGAAGATCCGACCGGCGCGGGCACGCCGTCGGTGTCGTGCGGTAGCGTCCCGGCCCCGATCATCCGTCGGACCGCCGTGGGAGACAACCGTGACGCCCCTCATCCGCTGGGTCCTCGCCCATAAGGCCACTGTCGTGGTGGGCTGGATCATCATCGTGATCGCCGCCTTCGCCTCGGTGCAGTCGTCCGCCGACGCCCTGTCCACCGAGTTCCAGCTTCCCGGCCGCGAGAGCACGGACGCCGCCGCGCTGATCGAGCAGCGCTACGGCAACGGCGGCCTCCGCGTCTCCGGGCCGATCGTCTCCGTCGTTCAGCTACCGGAGGGGACGACGGTCAACAGCGAGGGCGTCCGCGAGGAGATCTCCGCCGCCTTCGGTGCGATCTCCGCGTCCATTCCCGGCTCCCGTTCGGCTGACTTCGCGACCACCGGCGACCGCGTGTTCGTCTCGGAGGACGGCCGTACGACGTTCGGGGTGATCTGGTTCCCGGCGGGCCCGATCGCCTTCGAGCCCGCCAAGGAGGCGATCGCCGCCGCCGAGGCGTCGGCGGCGGCGCAATCGGTTCGGGGGGCGGGGGTCGGCATCACCGGGATCGACGCCCTCGCCACTGCGAGCGACGAGTCGGGCGGGCCGAGCGTGCTCGCCGAGACGCTGGTCGGGGGACTCGGTGCACTGATCGTCCTGCTCTTCGTCTTCGGATCGACCATGGCGTTCATCCCGCTCCTGATGGCGGCGGTCGCGATCCCCACGACCTTCCTCCTGCTCTGGCCGCTCGCGGAGTTCACCGAGGTCTCCGTCGTCGTGCAGTTCCTGATCTCCCTGATCGGCCTCGGCGTGGCGATCGACTACTCCCTTCTTGTCGTCATGCGCTGGCGCGAGGAGATGGCCGCCGGACGCGCGAAGGGCGAGGCCGTCGTCGAGGCGATGGAGCACGCCGGGCGGGCGGTCATCTTCAGCGGAGTCGCAGTGGCAATCGGGCTGATCGCGATGGTCGTCCTCCCGGTGCCCTTCCTGCGGAGCATCGGGTACGGCGGCATGCTGATCCCGGTCGTGAGCGTCGCGGTCGCCATGACCCTCCTCCCGGTGATCCTGGCCACGATCGGCCCGCGGCTCGATCGGATCGGCATCGGACGTCGCACCTCGAACGCCGGCGAGGGCTGGGTCCCCTGGGGGCGCCTCGTCGTGCGCCGCCGGTGGATCATGGGCGGTATCGCCGTCGCGATCCTCGCCGCTCTGTTCATCCCGGTGTTCGGGTTCTCGACCGGAGCCCCGCGCGCCGACGCCCTGGCGACCGGCGGCAAGGCCCGCGGCGCCCTCGACCAGCTGACGGGTTCGGGCATCGGGGCGGGCGTGCTGTCCCCCTACGACGTCATCGTCCTCGACGGCGACCCGGACACGGCGGCACGTGCCATCGCCGGCGTCAACGGCGTCCGCGGAGTGATCGCACCCTCCGACGAGCAGTGGCGCCGCGGCGACAGCGCCGTGGTCAACGTCTTCCCTGTCGCGGAGGATGATGCGGCCAACGTCGAGGCGGTGCGATCGGCGGCAGGCGAGCTCCCGGGCTCGGTGCTCGTGGGCGGGGCCGCACCGGGTGCCGCCGACTTCAACGAGGCCGTGTACGGCAACTTCGTCTGGGTCGTCCTGCTCATCCTGCTGATCTCCTACGTCATGCTCGCCCGCGTGTTCCGCTCCTTGCTGCTTCCGCTGAAGGCCGTGCTCTTCAACGTCGTCTCCATCGGCGCGGTGTGGGGCTTCATGGTGTTCTTCTGGCAGAACGGCCACGGATCGGGTGCGATCTTCGGCATCGAGCCGACCGGGACCCTGACCTTCTGGATCCCGGTCATGGTGTTCGCCTTCCTCTACGGCCTCTCGATGGACTACGAGGTGTTCATCCTCAGCCGGATGCGCGAGGAGTACGACCGCGACGGATCCACCGACCGGGCGGTCGTCGCCGGGCTCGCCCGCACCGGGCGTCTCGTGACGGCCGGGTCGCTCATCCTCTTCCTCGCATTCGTCGCGCTGGGCGCCTCACCGGGCACCGATATCAAGGTCTTCGCCACGGCTCTGGCCGTGGGGATCATCCTCGACGCCACCATCGTGAGGAGCCTCCTTCTGCCCGCGTTCGTGTCGGTGCTCGGGCGCTGGAACTGGTGGATGCCGGTCTGGGCCGCCCGGATCCTGCGCGTCGAGCCCAGCCTCCCCGCTCCCGAGACCCGGGGGTCGGTGCCCCTCGATCTGGAGCCGGTGGGCTCGTTGCGGGGCGGCGCAAGCCAGGTGCCTGCATTCGAGACCGAGTGAGCGGCCGGGGGACGGGCCCCGGCCGCGCGATCACTGCCTGACCGCCGTCGGCGCGCCGTTCTCGTTGACGGCGACCATCGTGAAGGTCCCTACCGTGCAGAGCCGCCGCTCGTGGGTTGCGGGGTCCTCGCGGTGCGCCTCGACACGCACCTTCATGCTCGTGCGCCCCACGGATTCGACGACCGAGACCAGCTCCACCAGCTCGCCCTGGTGGATGGCCACCTGGAACTCCAGTCGGTCAACCGCCGCCGTGACGACGGCGGCCGATCCCGCCCTGCGCACTCCCGCGACGGCGGCCGCCGAGTCCATCCAGGCCATCAGCGTCCCCCCGTAGAGCGTGCCGAGGTGATTGGTGTCGCCGGGGAACACGAACTGACACATCCGGGTCTCGTGGGGCGACGAATCGGTCATCGGGGCTCCCCGGCCTCGGCGACGAGCTCCAGGATGCGCGGCCCGTGGCTCTCCATGAGCCACGGGCCAACGCCTCGGACGCCGGTGAGGGCGTCGGCGTCGGCCGGGGACGCACGGGCGATCCCTGCGAGAGTGCGGTTGGAGGCCACTCGGAACGCCGGCCAGCCGAGTTCCTTGGCCACCCCTCCACGCCATGCGCGCAGAGCGTCGTAGACCCGCCGCTCCTCCACGTCGAGGGCCTCCACCGGCGCGCTCGCCCCGGCGCGCCCTGGAGCCTCCGCCACCGGACCTGCGAGAGCCGCGACGAGGTCGTCGGGGGTGGCGCAGGCGTTGCAGCATCGCTCCTCCGGAGAGGGCTCGAGATCGTCGTCGAAGTGGGTCAGGAAGGCCCGGCGGCGGCAGTCGTCGCTACGGACGTACGCGACGGCCTGGTCGAGGGCCCGGTACCGGCGTCGCAGCTCGGTGGAGACCAGCCCGGTGAGATCGTCGCGTTGCTCCGGCGACAGCCGGGATACCGCGAGCAGGCCGCGTCGGCCGCCTCCGGGTGCGCCCTCCACGCGAAGTGCCCCGACCCTCTCGGCCATGGCCAGCCGGAAACCGGTCTGGTCGTCGACCTCGCGACGCTCGAGCTGGAAGGCGCCGTCCCCGCCGGCCCGAGAGGAGAGACGCCCGAGGAGCTCCTCCACCTCGCCGGTGCCGATGCGGGCGCCGGTGATGCGTCGGCGGATGGCGACCTCGTCGGCGGGCCCGGCGACGATCAGATGACGAGAGGGTTCGCCGTCGCGGCCGGCCCGGCCGGCCTCCTGGTAGAGCTGCTCGAGCGAGTCCGGCAGCGCCGTGTGCACCACCAGCCGGACGTCGGGAACATTGACGCCCATGCCGAAGGCGTTGGTCGCCGCGACAACCTGGGCCCTACCGCTCGAGAAGGCCTCCTGCGCCTCGGCCCGGTCCGAGCGTCCGGCGTGATAGACGACGGATGCGTGTCCGGCTGCTGCGACCGCGGACGCCGTCTCCTCGGCCGCCCGGCGGGTGCCGCAGTAGACGATCGCCTTGCCCCCGTCGGCCCCCGCAAGAGCCGCCAGAAGGGCCTGACGCTTGCGCGCCACCGATCCCTTGCCCTCGACCCAGAGCGCGTCGAAGGTGAGGTTGGGCCGGTCGAAGCCGCCCGTGATCTCCACCGGGGAGTCCAGCCCGAGGCGCGCCACGATGTCGGCGCGCACGCGCGCGGTGGCGGTGGCCGTGAGGGCCATGGTCGCCCGTGGTCGCAGCTCCTCGCGGAACTGACCGACCCGGCGGTAGTCGGGGCGGAACTCGTGCCCCCACTCCGACACGCAGTGGGCCTCGTCGATGACCAGGAGCGCAACGCGCGCCTCGGCCATCGCGCGACGGAAGACAGACGAATGGAAGCGCTCGGGGGCGACGTAGAGAAGCGACAGCGCTCCCTCGCGCGCCCGGGCGATGGCGGCGCGCTGCTCGTCGTCGGAGAGCCCCGAGTGGAGGGCCGCGGCGGTGATCCCCGCACGGTCGAGCCCTGCCAGCTGGTCGGTCATGAGGGCGATCAGCGGCGAGACCACGACGGTCAGACCGCGCAGCACGGCGGCGGGGGCCTGGTAGCAGAGCGACTTGCCCGAGCCGGTCGCCATCACCACCAGCGCGTCGCGTCCGCTGAGGCCCGCGGCGATCGCACGGTCCTGACCCGGGCGCAGACGGCGCACGCCGAGGTGCTCGAGCGCCTCTTGCAGACTCTCCCCCAGGGACGCCACCGCCCCCTCTCCACAGCCGGGGCGCCGCGCCACGAGGCCGGTCACGAGACGGCCGAGGAGCGCGCGGTCGGCAGGGGTGGCGGCCGGCCACGCCTCCCGCAGCTCGGCGAGCAGGGCCTCGATGCGCGCGTGGGCGCCGGGCGACTCGCACCCCGCCGCGACGGAGGCCTCGATCCAGCGGGCGAGCTCAGACATCACGCCGAGCGGGATCTCCTCGCCCGCGATCGCATCGCAGCCGGGCATCGCCGGTGAAGGTGCGGTGCTCACTGGTCCAGAGTGCCAGCCCAGCCGGACGGCCCGCTCGATTGGAACACGGAACCTCCGCAGGATGCGAGGAGCGCGAACGCGGCGGGTTCGTGCCCTCGGCCGACGGGTCGCGGTGGTCCTCGTAGCGCACCGGATGATCCTGGGCCTCATGACGGGTCCTGGCGGCGCTGATCGAGGCCTGAACGCCCCTTGTCTGCAGAGATTCTGGCGTTTACACACGATCGGCCAGGGAATCGCCGGTCTTCCGGGGAGGAGCCAGGGTCACGCGGACGCTCGTAGGCTCGTCCCCCCCGCACCAGGAGGCCCACCCGTGCAGATCCTCGGTATCGACCTTGGATTCGGATTCACCAAAGCAACAGACGGAGAGCGCTCGCTCGTCGTCAAGTCCGTGATCGGCGAAGCGGTCGATGACCGTCTCGGCGGACCGATGTCCGATGCCCGGCCGGGCAACGACCACCTCCACCTGGAGATCGAGGATCACGCCGTCTTCGCCGGCGACCTCGCCGAGCGCAAGAGCAGCCTGCGCTCATTCACCCTCGACCAGGATCGCTTCATCGCCGAATCTGCGAAGGTGCTCGCGCTGGCGGTGGCCGCCGACCTGGCCGAGCCGGACCAGCCGATCGGCGTGGTCACCGGGCTGCCGATCTCGACCTACCGCAGCAAGGCCGAGGATCTCTCTCGGATACTGCGCGACCGCCACGTCCTGACCACCATCGCGCCCGACGGCAGGCGCAGCCGCCAGGTTCTCGAGATCACCGACGTGAAGGTGATCCCCCAGCCCTTCGGCTCGGTGTACGACATGGTGCTGAACGACGCAGGCACGGTCGGCGACCGCCAGACGCTGCAGCAGAAGGTCGGCGTGGTCAACGTCGGCTTCCAGACCGCCGACCTCACCGTGTCCGACCGGGGCACGTTCATCGAGCGTGCCAGCCAGAGCACCGACAGCGGAGTCGGCCGCGCGTTCGCCACGATCGCCGGCCAGATCCGGGAGAAGAGCGGGGTCAGCGTCGAGCTGTACCGGCTCTACGACGCCATGGAGGAGGGCCGCATCAAGATCCGCGGCGAGAGCTTCGATCTCAGCAGGCTGATCGAGCACGTGATGGGGCAGCTCGCCTCCGACATCGCAGCTGACGCGAACCGCCTCTGGGCGGACGAGTGGGACATGGACGCGATCGTCATCACCGGCGGTGGTGGAGCCGTGCTGGCGCCATTTCTTGCCCCACTCCTCGACGGCAAGGTGCTCCCGGTGGACGGGACGCGCGACGCGCGCATGAACAACGTCCGCGGCTTCCGGAAGCTCGGAGTCCAGACCTGGGGCGCCCCTACCCACGCCCCTGCCCCCGCCGTGCACGAGCAGGAGCCGGCGCTCGTCGGTCGGACCAACGGCGGCGAACGCCAGCAGGAGAGCCCGTACTGATCGCACCTGACCCCCCGCCGCCCGCCGGGCGGCGGGGGGTCAGCCGGTGAACCCGTAGCGGGCGGCGCGTGCCATGACCTCGTCGGCGTAGTCCGCGCGGGCATCGCGGCAGGCGCCGTAGTAGCCGCACGCCGCACGCCGGTATCCCGCAGCATCCCCGCCGCGCGGCGGGGCACCCTTGCCGACTCGCAGACCACGGGCGGCCGTCGCGATGGCGTCGGCCGGCTGGAGGGGATCGATGCGCCCGTCGCCGTCTCCGTCGACGCCCCAGGCGCCGACGAAGTCGCCACAACGGCCGCCGACGCCCAACTGCATCGGACCGACGCATCCGTCGGCGTTGACGCGAGAGGCCCAGGGGTTGCGGCCGTGGTCGGACTCCTGGCCACCGATCGCCGCCAAGAAACGCCAGTCGATGTCCATCGCCCGCCCGAAGCGCTGATAGAGGGCGAGGTAGTCGGGCGGGATCTCCGCCACGGCGACGGCGGCGGGCCCGAGCGGGGGCATCGATGCCACCGGGGGATCACCCGCGGCGACGTCCGGACTGATCCGGGCGAGGCCGGCAAGCGCGGCGACGCCGGTCACGACCACCGCCACCAGGCCGATCCGCCCCCACCGCGGCGCCGAGCGCACCTTCCGCCCCCTGACGGCCGCCGAGCTCTGCGGCAGCGCCGGATCCGCCAGGGGCGGCGCCTCGGCCGCCGAGGCGTCGGGGAGCGGCGTCCGCGACAGGAATGCGGGCACGACCAGCTCGGCCGCGGGCTCCGCCGCCTGCCGTCGGGCGACCGGGTCGGCGACGACCGGGCGGGCCGGCCGTGGAGCGGCCGGCGGATCGACCTGTGGCGAGCGCGCGGGGGGGCGCGGGGGCGGCGTGGGCCAGTAGGTCCGTCGGGGCGCAGGAGCGGGAGACCGCGCGCCAGCCGCGCGCCGCGACGATGGGGCGGCCCGCGACGGCCCGGACCGTAGCGTTCGATCGAGCGCGACTGCGATCCGCTCGATCTCCGGGAGCGGCTGCGCGCTGAACGGCGAGGGCACCGCGGGCCGCTCGGCCCGCGGTGAGACCTCCCCGGGAAGGAGCTCGATCTCGGGGAGTGTGACGGCGAGCGAGGCCACGAGAGCGAGAAATCTAGGGGGTGCGGGCGCTCCCGTCTGCTACCCGGAGGTCGAGTCGGCGCACGCCGGCAAGGAGCGCGCCGCCGGAGCGCGAACCTCCTTGGGGTGAGACTCGTATCCGGAGAGGAGTTCGGCCGCTACCGCATCGAAGCGGAGATCGGCCGTGGGGGCCAGGCGGTCGTCTACCGCGCGACCCAACTCGACCTCGATCGCCCGGTTGCCCTCAAGCTGTTCGAAGAGGGCTACCTGTCGCGCGGGGGCGCCCTCGAGCGCTTCCGCCGAGAGGCGATCGCCGCCGGCCGGCTCGAGCACCCGCGCATCGTCACGGTCTACGATGCGGGCGAGATCGAGGGGCGGGCATTCATGTCGATGCGCCTGATCCCCGGCGACAGCCTCGCCGAGCGGATCGCCCGCACGGGCCCCCTCCCGGGAGATGAGGCGATCTCGGTGCTCTCCGACATCGCCGAGGCCCTCGACTTCGCCCACGCGCGAGGCACGATCCACCGGGACGTGAAGCCCGCGAACATCCTGCTCGGCCCCGACGGCTCCTCCTACCTGAGCGACTTCGGGCTCGTGCGCCTCGACGACATGCCCGGCCTCACGCGCCGGGGCGACTGGCTCGGAACGGCCGAGTACGTGTCGCCCGAGCAGGTGGAGGGCGATCCGGCGACGGCCCGCTCCGACCTCTACTCCCTGGCCGTCGTGGCGTTCGAGACCCTCACCGGACGAGCACCCTTCGTGCGGCGCGAGCCGAGCGCCGTGCTTCTCGCCCAGGTGAGGGATCCCGCGCCGGACGCGTCGTCCATCGCCCCCGGCCTCCCCGTGGCCGTCGATGACGTACTGGCCCGCGGCCTGTCGAAGGATCCCTCGGCCCGCCCGGGCGGCGCCCACGACATGGTCGAGCAGCTCCGGCACGCCCTGGGCACCTCCCAGATGCGACCGACCGCCGTCGGTCAGGCGATCCCGATGCCCGTGGCGATCGATGCCGACCCGTGGCAGGCGGCCCTGGAGCATTTCTCGGGCGACGGAGGCCCGGAACCCGAGGCCGAGCGACTGACACAGGCCTTCGGCGACGCCGCGCGCCGCCGGGCGATCGCGGTGAAGCGCGACGTCGCGATATGGGGCGCCGCGGCGGCCGCCGTGCTGCTGATCGGCATCGGCGTGGGTGGCTACGCGATCGGTTCGGCGAACGCCGACCTCACGGGTGCGGAGGCACGTGGCTTTCGGGCCGGCCAGGCCGAGGGCGAGACCAAGGGCTTCGCTGCCGGCCAGAAGAAGGGCATCAGGATCGGCAACGCCTCGGGCGTCAAGGCGGGAACCAAGAAGGGGAGGACCGAGGGGCTCGCCGCAGGCCGGAAGGCAGGCCTGGCCGAGGGACAGAAGGCCGGGTTCGCCTCGGGGGTCTCGTCCGGTCGCGCGGCGGCGCTCGGCGGCCTCTCGTCGAGCGGCTGGTACATCGTCCGGCTCGGCCGGGACGACGTCGGCCCCGTCGTCGCGAGCTCGGCACCGGTCACCAGCGATGCCAGCCAGTGCTACACCGTCTCGGGCACGAGCGTCCTGAGCGGCCCCTGCTGAGTCACGGCCTGCTGATCGCCAACGCCGCCGCCACGCTGGCGATGGTGGGGCTGATCTGGTTCGTCCAGGTGGTGCACTACCCGATGCTCTCGCGGCTCGACCCTGCCGGCATCGCCGAGCACCAGCGCCGTACCGGCTACATGGTGGCGGCCCCGATGGCGGTGGAGGCCGTCACCGCGGCACTGCTGGTTGTGGACCGGCCCGCCGGCGTCCCGGCCGCCGCCGCGTGGATCGGGGCGACTCTCCTGGCGGTCGTCTGGGCCTCGACGGCCTTCCTGCAGGTGCCCGCGCACAGAGCGCTCGCGGGCGGAACCGGCGACGTGCGCCGGCTGGTGGTGGGGAACTGGGTGCGCACGGTGGCCTGGAGCGGCCGGGGGGCCGTCGTGGCCTGGATGCTGGCCACCGTGACCTAGTTCCCTTATCCAGAGATCCGCCGGCAGCCCCCGGCTGCAGGCCGACCTCCGGATCAGGCCACTGCGTCCAATAGGGCGCCGTCGGTGCGCTCGCTTTCGCGACCGCGGGCGTCGGCCCAGTGAACGGCGACATCCGAAACACCGGGGGCTCCCGGATACGGTACTAACGGACGATGCGAGCGGTTTGTGGTGCCCCACCCACCGCCGGCATCGCAGCGCGGCGCCCATCCACGACCACCTGAGGCACTTCCGTGACGACGAACGCACTCGACTTCTCGCGTGAGACGGTTTCCATCTCGGACGCCCGGCTCGCGAAGCTCCGCTACTTCAACCTGGTGATGGGGGTCATCCACCTCGTCTCGGGTGCGCTGATGGTCATCCTCGGAAACGACTTCGAGCTGGACATCAGCACCTTCGGCCTGAACGGCCCCCCCGGGACCCCCCTCTCCGAAGGAACGCAATACTCCGTCCTGGGCGTGCCGCTGGCCTGGGGCACGGCAGCCTTTCTCCTGCTGTCCGCGTTCTTCCACTTCCTCATCGCGTCGCCGATCGGATTCGCGAAGTACGGCTCCGAGCTGCGGCGGGGGCGGAACCGATTCCGCTGGGTCGAATACGCGTTGTCATCGACGCTCATGATCGTCCTGATCGCGCTGATCACGGGCATCACCGACCTCGCCGCGCTGATCGCCATCGCGTTCGTCAACGTGGCGATGATCCTCTTCGGCTGGATCATGGAGATGGTCAACGCCCCTGATCGCCCGACCTGGTGGACCCCGTTCTGGTTCGGCTCGATCGCCGGAATCGGGCCGTGGATCGCGATCGCGGTCTACCTGTTCGTCAATATCAATCAGGAGGGAGCCGAGAGCCCACCGGGCTTCGTCGCCGTGATCCTGATCACGATCTTCGTGTTGTTCAACATCTTCGCGATCAACCAGTGGCTGCAGTACCGCAAGGTGGGTAAGTGGTCCGACTACGTCTACGGCGAGATCACCTACATCGTGCTCAGCCTGGTTGCCAAGAGCCTGCTGGCGTGGCAGATCTTCGCCAACACGCTGATCGGCTGACCAGCGACTCGGGATCACCGCCTCCGACAGGACGTGGCACAGCCCGCCACATCGCCGGGCGACGGCAGGACCGCCACCGGCCGCCTTGGCGCCCCCACGATCACGCATGAGCGGGGCGCCGGCACAGGTCCCGGCGCTCCATACGGTCTAGCGGCGCAGCCCGCGGTCGCGCAGGTAGCGCGTGATCGCCCGCGAGACGGCGACGGAGATGAGGTCCACGCGTCGCAGGAAGACGTCGTCCACCCCGGGGCGCCGGCCTCCAGCAGCACCCGAGCCGCCGCCCTGGTCCGGTAGAAGCCGTAGTAGCGCACCATGCGCGCGTTGCCGTGGCGGGGCTCGATACCGCCGTCCGCCCCCCGGGCCCCGTTGGCCCGGGTGTGGATGGCGCCGAACGCCGCGTCGAGGCGCCGGGCGAGCTGCAGCGATCGCCGCTCGACGGTGCGCGACACCCTGGTCGCCTTGCGGTGGCGCGCACTGTCGGGGTATGGCCTGGGCCTGCCCGTGCCGTACCCCTCGCCGTGGTACCAGTTCTCCCCCGCCCCGGTGATCGCCCGGCCGATGCCGGCGCGGCCCCCCGCGGCGTCGTGGTGGAGGCTGATAAAGACCGCGCCCCGGGCCGCGAGCGGCCTTACGCGACCGGGGGTCCGGCGGGCGTCGACCCCGGCGGCGCGCAGGCGCGCCACGACGCGGGCGGCGAGGCGCGTGGTGAACCCGACCTCGCTGCCGAAGGGGCTCGAGCCCGCGCCCGTCTGAGCGCGGTACCCGGGCTCGCGGGGCCCCTGGTGCCCAGCCTGCACCCATACGATCGGTGCGGACGCCGGCGGCGCGGCGTGGAGGGCCGCGGCCACGGCTAGGCCGCGGGAGCGGCGGGCGCGAGCCCGCGCAGGGCATCGACCGCCGCCGAGCAGAAGTGGTCGACCTCGGCGACCGCCGCCTCGAGGGACGGCGCTTCGCCGATGCGCTTGATCAGCTCGCTGCCGACGATGACCCCGTCGGCGATCGCCCCGATCGCCGCGACGTGGGCGGGCGTGCGGATTCCGAATCCGACGGCGAGCGGCACGTCGATGGTCGCCCGTGCCCGCGCGAGGAAGCTCCTCATGTCCCCGTCAACCTGGATCTCGGCGCCCGTGACGCCGGTGACCGCGACGCAGTAGACGAAGCCCTCCGCCTGTCCGCCGATGGCCGCCATCCGCCGGTCGTCGGTCGTCGGGGCGACGAACGGGATCACCGCGAGCCCGGCCCGCCGGGCCTGGTCGCGCAGATCGTCGCCCTCGTCGATCGGCAGGTCGGGGAGGATCACACCGGCCACGCCGGCTCGGGCGGCGCGCTCCATGAAGGCCCGTGGGCCGGCCGAGAGCACGATGTTGACGTAGGTCATCAGCACGACCGGCGTTTCGTCGGCGACCGCCGCGGCCATCTCGATCACGTCCTCGGGGTGCACGCCGGCCTCGAGGGCCCGCTGGCCAGCCGCCTGGATCGTCGGCCCGTCCGCGAGCGGGTCGGAGAAGGGGATGCCGAGCTCGATCAGGTCGGCGTGACGGGCGGCAGCCGCCAGGTGCGCGGCGCTCGCGTCGAGGTCGGGGTAGCCGCCCATCACGTAGGGCATGAACAACGGGCGCCCCGCGTCCTCGAACGCGGCCCGGATGCGCTGAACGCCCTCAGACATCGATACCGAGGGCCGCACCCACAGCGTCGACGTCCTTGTCACCACGCCCCGAGAGGCACACCAGCACCGGCCCCGCGCCGCTCAGTTCCCGGCCCTCACGCCCGACGAGGGCCAGCGCGTGCGAGCTCTCGAGCGCGGGGATGATGCCCTCCGCCCGCGAGCAGGCCTGGAAGGCGGTCAGCGCCTCGTCGTCGGTGGCGCTGACATAGCGCACGCGACCGGTGTCGCGCAGGTGGCTGTGCTCCGGGCCCACACCGGGGTAGTCGAGGCCGGCGGAGATCGAGTGGGGCTCGGTGACCTGACCGTCGGGCGTCTGTAGGAGGTAGGAGTACATCCCGTGCAGCACGCCCGGCTGTCCGTGGCCGAGCGATGCTCCATGGCGGCCGCTGTCGATGCCCTCGCCCCCCGCCTCCACCCCGACGAGGGCGACCCCGGCGTCGCCGAGGAAGGCGCGGAAGGTGCCGATCGCGTTCGATCCGCCCCCGATGCAGGCGACGACGGTTCCCGGCAGGCGCCCTTCCTCCTCCAGGATCTGCGCCCGCGCCTCCGCGCCGATCACCGACTGGAGCTCGGCGACGATCTCCGGATAGGGCGCGGGGCCAGCGGCCGTGCCGATCACGTAGTGGGTGCCCCGGACGTTCGTGACCCAGTCCCTGATCGCCTCGTTCAGGGCGTCCTTCAGCGTCCCGATGCCGGAGTCGACGGGCCGCACCTCGGCGCCCAGCATGCGCATCCTGATCACGTTCAGGCGTTGGCGGGCCATGTCCACGCGCCCCATGTAGACGCAGCAATCGAGCCCGAGCAGGGCGGCGGCGGTGGCGGTGGCCACGCCGTGCTGGCCGGCCCCGGTCTCGGCGATGATGCGCCTCTTGCCCATCTTCGACGCGAGCAGCACCTGGCCGAGCGCGTTGTTGATCTTGTGGGCCCCGGTGTGACAGAGGTCCTCGCGCTTCAGGTAGAGGCGCTCGACGCCGTAGGCCGCCTCGAGGCCCTTCGCGCGGTAGAGCGGCGTCGGCCGCCCGACATACCTGTCGAGCAGGCCGTCGAGCTCGGCGCGGAAAGCGGGGTCGTCGCGCTGGCGCAGGTAGGCCTCGGTCAGCTCATCCAGCGCCCCGATGACCGTCTCCGGAACGTAGCGCCCGCCGAAGTCGCCGTAGCGCACGGCCAGCTCGCCGTCGGGGCTGCGCACCTCGCTCACGCCGCCTTCGCCCGCGCCCCGGCCACGGCGTCGCAGAAGGCCGCGACGCGAGCGGCGTCCTTGCGTCCGGGAGACGACTCGACCCCGCTCGACACATCGACGAGCACCGGGCGCAGGCGGCCCAGGGCGGCCGCGACGTTCTCAGGACGCAGCCCTCCGGCGAGGGCGAAGGGCCGGCCGAGCGCCGCCCCCTCGAGCAGAGACCAGTCGAAGCTCGTCCCGGTGCCGCCGTGCGACCCGGGGACGGCCGCGTCGAGCAGCACCAGATCGGCGGCGCTCTCCCGCGCGCGCCGGAGGGCGGCCGGGCCCTCCACCGCGATCCCCTGGATGACCGGCAGGCCGCTCTCGCCGCGTACCTCGAGAGGGTCGGCGTCGCCGTGGATCTGGATGTGCGTGAGCCCGACGCGGGCCGCCGTGTCGGCCATCTCCCGCGCGGACGCGCCGACGAAGACCCCCACCCGCGCAACGGACGAGGGGAGGCCCGCCACCACCGCCACGGCCGTGCCTGGGTCGATGCAGCGCGGGCTGGCGGGCGCGAAGACCAGGCCGATACCCCAGACGCCGAGCCGCACGCACGCCTGCGCGTCGTCGGGCGTGGTGAGGCCGCAGACCTTGATCGCGACCCCGGGTCCGGCAACGAGCTCAGGCCACATCGACGGACACCTCGGGAGCCGGGCCGTCCCATCGCGGCAGGAAGACCCGGATGGTCGCCCCCTCGCCGGGTGCGCTCACGGCATCGAATGATCCGCCGAGGATCTGGGCGCGATCGCGCATGCCGTAGAGGCCGAACCGGGCGAGCGGCATCCCCGGACGCCGCCGCTGCACCGACACCGGATCGAAGCCCACTCCGTCGTCGGTCACCTCGAGCGTCACGCCCGAGGCGTCCTCGGCCGCGCGCACCGACACGCGAGTGGCCCGGCCATGGCGCTGCGCGTTCGTGAGGGTCTCCTGGAGGATGCGGTAGAGGGTGATGCGCTGGGTGATCGAGACACCGTTGACCGGGAACTCCCCGTCCCAGTCGGTGAGCGTCTCGCAATCCGCGCGCACCTCGAAGGCGGTGATGGCGTCCTGGAGGATGTCGCAGAGGCGCCGATCCTCGAACTGCGCGGGCCGCAGATGCCCGATCAGCTCGCGCATCTCGTGAAGGGCTCCGCCGACGGTCTCGTAGATCCGCCCGAGGGCGGGCCGGAGCGACTCGGGTGTCGGCAGATCGCCGTCCTCCGCGTCGGCGAGGTCGGCCTCCAGCAACTGGACCTCGAGCAGGGCCACCGAGAGCTGCTGGGTGGGACCGTCGTGGATGTCCAGCCCCATCCTCCCGAGCATGCGCTCGTCGGTGGCGAGGATCTGGGCCATCGCGCGCTCGAGATTGTCGCGCACCCTCATCGCGTCGAGGACGGTGCCGATGCGCATCGCGCCCGCCCGCACGGCGTGCCGGCGCAGGTCATCCTGGGTGGGCGCATCGTCGCCGGCCACGATCACCATGCCGCAGGACGCAGGGGCGACGGCGATCAGCAGCCCGCGAGGAGCTCCCAGGGCCTCGAGCGCCGCGGAGATCGGATCGCCATGCGACGGATCGAACTCCCGCTCGCCCTGGATGTGCCCGGCCGAGGCCAGGGCCTCCGCCAGGGTGCCGAGGTCGCCGTCGGCGACTCCGGCCGTCGCCACGATGCTCCCCTGTGCGTCCCGTGGATGGTGGACCCAGGCCGCCACGAGGCCCGCGCCGGAGGCCGTCCGGACGGCCTCGCAGAGATCCTCGACCGCGGCGGCACCACGAGAGGAGTCGGCCTCGCAGGTGGCCACTGACACCAGCGCCGCGACCGGATCGGTGTGCGGGGTGGACACGGCAGGCGACATAGGGGATATCGTAGCGATCCCCCGAAAGGGGCTCGTACGACGAGAAACAATCGCCTATACCTCCTGATGCACCGAACTACCAAGGAGTCTAGGCGACCTCAGACGAATCTGGGCGTAGGGTTTTTCAGGACGGGGTGAGAGAGCCCCGCGCCGCTCACAGGCTCGAGGAGGGGCTCCACCCATTGGTTCGCGTTCTCTTGGCCGATGACAATGCCCGCTTTCGGGGAGTGCTCCGCAGGCTGCTGGAGCGCGATCCCGACATCATGGTGGTCGCGGAGGCCGGCGATGGTGCCCAGGCCCTCGACCTGGCCGAGTCCTACCACCCCGACGTGGTCCTGATGGACGTGTCGATGCCGGGTCTCGACGGCCTCGAGGCCACATACGCTCTCAAGGCCCAGCACCCCGACGTCACGGTGCTCATGCTCTCAGTCGGAGACAAGGAGCAGGAGATAGCAGCCGGCCTCGCCGGCGGAGCCGCCGAGTACCTGGTCAAGGGCGGCCCGGCGCGGGAGATCGTGGATGCCATCAAGCGCTACGGGCCGGTTCCGGGGACCGCCTGACCCGTCCTCCGGGCGCGGAGCGCCCCGTGCAGCACGGTCACAACTCCCGGTAGTAGGGCCGGGAGGAACCCAATAGGGTGCAGCGAAGGTCCTCAAGGACCATCTCGGCCCCGCCGATATCAGTATCGTGGCAACCACTCACGTGCCCAACCCCCCCTCCCCGACGAAAACACCTCTCCGCGTGGCGATCGCGGATGATCACCGGCTGATGTTGGATGGCATCCGGCGGGCGCTGGAGACCGCCCCCGACATCAAGGTGGTCGGCGAGGCGATGAGCGGCGAGGAGATGCTGGCGCTGGTCCCCCGGGTGCGCCCGGACGTGGTGATCCTCGACCTGCGCATGCCCAAGGGAGACGGGCTCACCACCCTCGCGGCACTGCGCAAGGATTACCCCGATCTCAAGATCATCATCCTGTCGATGTTCGAGGACTCCGAGCACATCGACCAGGCGCTCCACCAGGGCGCCTCGGGGTATGTGGTCAAGTCGATCAACCCCCTCGACCTGCCCTCGACGATCCGTCAGGTCGTCGAGGGGACGGTCTACCACCCGCGTGGGCGAGGTGGCGACGGGGGCTCCGCGCCGAGCGGGTCGGGCAGCGGCCATCCGGGGGGGCTCACCGACCGAGAGTTGTCGATCCTGCGACTCGTGGCCGAGGGCCTCTCGAACCTCGACATCGCGAGCAAGCTCTACGTCACGGAGCAGACCGTGAAGTTCCACCTCTCGAACATCTATCGCAAGCTCGGCGTGGGCAACCGCACCGAGGCGACCCGCTTCGCCTACCGCAACGGAATGATCGAGTAGCAGCGCGTGCCGCCGGCCGCCGGGCCGGCATCGCTCACCGCACGACGGAGTAGCGGATGCAGGCGAAGTCCCCGTTCCTCGAGACCTGCTCGGTGCGGAGATCGATCCGGCGCGGCAACAGCGGGGCGCCGTCGCCAAGCGTGACCGGCGCGATCGAGACGATGACCTCGTCCAACAGCCCTCGATCGGCGAACTGGCCCGCCAGGTCGCCACCGCCGACGATCCAGAGGTTGCGACCGCCGGCCGCCGAGACCATCGCCGCATGGACCGCTCCGACGTCATCGGCTGTGAACATGACCTCGGAGCCCGCGATCTCGGGGAGGTCGCGGTGGGTGAAGACCCAGCACGGGACCTCGTAGGGCCACTCCGCCTCCGCCCCGTCCGAAACGGCGCCCTGGTGCTCGAGAATCCAGAGATACGTCGCCGCTCCCATCGCCAGCGCGCCCACCGCCCCGATGAACTCCCCGTAGTTCAGGGGTCCGTCCTCGTCCAGGGAGCGCGTGAACAGCCACTCGAGAGAGTTCTCGGGGTCGGCGATGAAGCCGTCCAGGCTGGTGGCCGTGTAGTACTGGGTCAGGGGCTGTGTCATTCAGCCATTCTGGACCATGGGGCGGGCGCCAACCGGTAAACGCGCACCCCGTGTGCCAGACTCCCCGGGTGCCTCCTGCACTCTCATGCGAACCTGCAAGCGCCCGGGCGGATGATGGCGAACCTTCCGAAGATCCGCCGGAGCCAGGGCCGCGGGCCGGGAGCCGGGAATCCGTCCGAGGCTGAGCGCGTTCGGCCGGACATCCAGCGCCTGGAGGCGTCGGGGCTCACGTGGCTGAACATCGAGGCGCCAACCGAGATCGAGACGGCCTGGCTCGCCGAGCACTACGAGTTCCACCCCCTCGACCTCGAGGACGTGATCTCGCGTCGGCGCCAGCGGGCGAAGATCGACGAGTACGCCGACTACCTGTTCATCGTCCTGCACTTCCCCCGCTTCGACAAGAGCACGGGGCGGCTGCAGGCGACCGAGCTCAACGTCTTCGTCGCCGAGGACCTGGTCATCACGCTGCCCAACGAGCCGCTGAAGCCACTCAACGCGCTCTGGTCGCGCTGCGAGCGCGGCGAGTCCGCGCGCGAGCAGTACATGAGCAAGGGGTCGGGCTACCTGCTCTACGAGATCGTCGACACCATGTACGACTACTGCTTCCCGATCCTCGACAAGATCGGCTTCAAGCTCGACTCGATCGAGGACGCCCTCTTCGAGGGGGAGAGCGATGACCTCGTGCGGGACATCTCGAACATCAAGCAGGAGATCATCAACTACCGCAAGATCGTGAAGCCCCAGCGGCCCACGCTGCGACTGCTGGAGCGCAGCAACCAGCGCTACGCCCCGCAGGACCTGGAGATCTACTTCGACGACATCGTCGACAAGAGCGAGCGCATCTGGGACCTCCTCGAGAACTACAAGGAGGTCGCCGAGGCCCTCGAGGCCACCAACGAGTCGGTCATCACCCACAAGCTCAACGACATCATCCGGTTGCTCACCATCATGTCGGCCACCCTTCTCCCCATGACCCTCATCGCCAGCATCTACGGCATGAACACCGAGACCCTTCCGTTCGCGCGCTCGGGGGCCTTCTCGTTCATCTTCCCCCTGCTGCTGATGGGGATCACGGGCGTCGCCCTGTTCGCGTGGTTCCGGCACAAGCGTTGGCTCTAGTGTCCTGCGCCAGAAATCTCTTGGCGGTTCCCGGCTGCGTCTCATCGCGAGGCAGCGTCCTCGACCACCGCAGTACTCCCGATATTGCGGTGGATCTGCGTCCTCCCCTCGCGGGAGTCTCGCTCGGGAACCGCATACGAACTTCTGACGCAGGACACTAGTGCCGGGTCCAGTCAGTCCGAGGGAACCGGGTGAAGGTCGTCCGACGTGGCGCTAGACCCCTCCGTCCCTCCCGGAAGGGGGCCCGACATCATGTGGTCGCCCTGGCGGATGACCTACGTCTCCGCCGAGAAGGAGCACGGCTTCGAGGGCCCCTCGTGCGTCTTCTGCGACCTGCCCGCGCGCCAGGACGATGCGCGCACCTACATCCTGTACCGTGGCGCCCGCGCTTTCGTGATCATGAACCTCTACCCGTACAACAACGGGCACCTGATGGTGGTGCCCTACGCCCATGAGGACTCGCTCGCGGCGCTCGACGAATCGACCCTCGGCGAGATGATCGGTCTCGCAAAGCGCTCCCAGGCGGTCGTTCAGGAGCGGATGCGGCCGCAGGGCTTCAACCTCGGGATCAACCAGGGGCGCGCCGCCGGAGCGGGCATCGCCGACCACCTTCACATGCACCTGCTGCCGCGCTGGGTGGGCGACACCAACTTCATGCCGGCGCTCGGCGACGTCCGCGTGATGCCGCAACACTTGGACGAGACGTACTCACTCCTCCTGCCGGGGTTCTCCGAATGACCATCGACCCAAGCGTCTTCAAGGCCTACGACGTCCGCGGCCTCTACCCGGGCGAGCTCGACGAGGAGGGCGCGCGGAGTGTCGGCGCCGCCTTCATCGCCGTCACCGGAGCCTCGCGGATCGCCGTCGGACACGACACGCGCCTGTCGTCGCCCTCGATCGCTGAGAGCTTCACCGAGGGCGCGATCGAGGCGGGAGCAGACGTGGTGGAGCTCGGGCTCTGCGCCACCGAGATGCTCTACTTCGCCGTCGCCGAAGGCGGCTTCGACGGCGGGGCCTGCATCACCGCAAGCCACAACCCCCCCGAGTACACGGGCGCGAAGATGGTGACGGCCGGCGCCGTGCCCCTGTCGGGCGATGCCGGGATCGGCGAGGTCGGGCGCATCGCGCTGGCCGGACCCCCGCGGGCGGCCACGCCCGGAACCCGCTCGACCGAGGACGGTCTCCTCGGTCGGTTCGTGGACAAGTGCCTGTCGTTCGTCGATCCCGAGGCGATCCAGGGCCTGCGCGTGGTGCTGGACGCTGCCAACGGGATGTCGGGCCTCTACCTGCCGCCGGTCCTGGAGCGGCTCGGGATCGACGCGGTGCCCTTCTTCCTCGACCTCGACGGGCGCTTCCCGAATCACGAGCCCAACCCGCTCCTGCCGGAGAACCGCGAGTTCATCATGGCCAAGGTCCGCGAGGAGCAGGCCGACCTCGGGATCGCCTTCGACGGGGACGCCGATCGCTGCTTCTTCATCGACGATGCCGGCGACTTCGTGGCAGGCGATTTCCTCACGGCGCTGCTCGCCCGCCATCTCATGGCGCGCACGGGCCCCGCGACGGTCGTCTACGACCTGAGGGCCTCCTGGGCGGTGCGCGACACCGTGGAGGCCGCCGGCGGCACGGCCGACATGCACCGCGTGGGCCACGCGTTCATCAAGCGCCGCATGCGCGAGGTGGACGCGCTCTTCGCCGGCGAGGTCAGCGGCCACTACTACTTCAAGGACTTCTCGTTCGCCGACAGCGGGCTCATCCCCGCCCTCCTCGTGATGGAGATGGTCGCCACCACCGGCCGGCCGCTCTCCGAGCTGATCGCGGAGTTCCGCGCCCGCTACCACATCTCCGGCGAGATCAACTCGACCGTCTCCGACGCGCCGGCAGCGATCGAGCGCATCCGTACCCGCTTCGCCGACGGCCGCCAGAGCGAGATCGACGGCCTATCGATCGAGTACGACGACTGGCACTTCAATGTCCGGTCCTCCAACACCGAGCCCCTGCTGCGCCTCAACCTGGAGTCGCTGGTGTCCGAGGCGGACATGGAGCGCCGCCGCGACGAGGTGCTCGAGGTCATCCTCTCAGGGTGACCGCGCCGACAGCGGTCATCGAGGCACGGGAGGTCGAGGTGCGCTACCACGGGGGCCCCGAGCCCGCCGTGCGGGGCGCGTCGCTCTCGCTCGCCGCCGGGGAGGGCCTGCTGGTGTCCGGATCGGCCGGATCCGGCAAGACGAGCCTGGTACGCGGGCTGCTCGGCCTTGTGGCCTGCCGGGGCGAGATCCTTGTGTCCGGCCGGGTGGGCTACGGACCCCAGGGAGAGCGCTTCGCAACGGGCCTGCGGGTGCGAGAAACAGTGGCCGCCGCGCAAGCGCTCCGCCGGGAGTCCGCCGTGCCCACGACGCGACTCGTGGAGCGGGCCCTCGAGCGCGCCGGCCTCGGCTTCGTCGGCGACTGGCGCACCAGCCGCCTCGACGCCGAGGGCTGGAGGCGGCTGAGCCTCGCCCTCGCGATCGCCGGCGACCCCCCCGTGGTCGTCCTGGACGACCCATGGACCTTCGCGGACACCCTTCGTGAGATCGCCACGGCGCGGGCACGGGGGGCCGCGGTGCTCGCGGCCGCCCGGCGGCCGGCCGGGCTCGCTCCTGCTCTCGGGCGTCGCGTGGTCCTCGTCGACGGGGTCCTGCGGTGAGGCGGATCGCCGCACTCGTCCACCTGCAGGCGCTGCGCCTGACGCGCCGCCGATGGATCCAGGTGGGGGTGGTGGCCGGGATCGCCTTGGCCCTGGTCGCCGCGGCCGTCGCCGCGACGCACGAGGGCAGCGTGCGCGAGGACACGCTTCGCCGGGGAGCGGCCGCGCTGCTGCTGCTCGGGGGGCTGGCCCTGGCCCTCGCGCTGGGGAGCGCAGCGCTGAACGTCAACGCCGAGACCGGGCACTTCGGGGCTCTCGTCGGATCGGGAGCGTCGCGGCCCGAGTTGGTGGCCGGGGCGGTCGGTGCGCGACTCATGTTGCTGCTCGGCGCCGGCGCAGCGTGGGCCTTGGTGCTGCAGGCCGGCAGCCTCGCGCTCGGGCTCGGGCTGGATGGTCCGCTCGCCGTGCACAGCCTCGCCGTGGGCCTGGGCCTCGTGGTGGCACTGATGGCCGCCGCCGCCGCGAGCTCGATCGTCGGCCCCGCCGCTGCGGCGATCTTCGGAGGATCCGTCTACGTGGCAGCCCAGGCGGTGGTCAACCTGAAGGCCGCCGCCGACCAGGGGCTGATCGGCACGGCCGACACGCTCGTGCGCACCCTCTACTACATCGTCCCGCGCACCATCACCTCGCCCATGATCGCCGAGCTCCAGCTGCGCAACGCCGCCGGGGCGGCCGCTCCGCGCGTGGAGATCAACCAGAACACCGTGCTGGTGCCGGCATCCGGATGGGACTCCGTGGCCTGGACGCTCGCCTGGTGCGTCCTGCTGGCATTGCTCTGCGCAGCGGGGCTCCGGCGCCGCCCCTTGAACTAGTACAAGCGCTAGACCGCGACCTCGTCCCGGCTGACGGGCTCGTAGAGCGTGCCGCGCTCGGCGGGTGTCTTGCCGCCGTTGCGGATCAGGTTCTGCATCCGCTCCTGGGAGAGCCCGAGCGGCGTCTGCACCGTGGTGGCGTGGGCGATGCGCTCCTCGGTGAGCGTGCCCGACAGATCGTCGAGCCCGTACGAGAGAGCCTCGGAGGTGATCTCCTCGCCGAGCATGACCCAGTGCCCCTTGATGTGGGGGAAGTTGTCGAGGAAGAGACGCGCGACGGCGATGGTGCGCAGCTTCTCCTCCCGCGTGGGGCCCGGCAGATAGGCGAAGTCGGTGTTGCCCGGCAGGAAGGGCAGGGGGATGAACGCCTGGAAGCCACTCGTTTCGTCCTGGAGGGAGCGCAGCCGGCTCATGTGGTCGACCTGCTCCTCAGGCGTCTCGAAGTGGCCGAAGAGGAGAGTGGCGTTGGTCCGCATCCCCTGGGCGTGAGCCTCGCGGTGCACCTCCAGCCAGGTCTCCGCCGGGACCTTGCGATCGGCGATGATCTTGCGCACGCGCTGGCTGAAGACCTCGGCGCCACCACCCGGCATCGTGTCGTGGCCGGCCGCACGCAGCCGGCGCAGGGCCTCGGCGTGATCCACCTTCGAGATGCGGGCGATGAAATCGACCTCGACGGCGGTCAGCGCGGTGAGCGAGACGTGAGGCAGCTGGGCCTTCAGCTCGGAGAAGAGCTCCTCGTAGTAGGGGAGGTCGTACTCCTTGGTCATGCCGCCAACGATGTGGAGCTCGGTGATGCCGAGCTCCGACAGCTGCGTGGCCCGGTCGACCAGCTGATCGACGCTGTAGGCGTAGGCGCGCTCGTCCTTCTCGGTCCAGACGGCGAACGCGCAGAACCCGCACCCGACCACGCAGATGTTCGTCGGGTTGAGGTGCGCGTTGACGTTGTAGGTGATCGCGTCCGAGTAGCGCCGGCGCACGACGGTGTCGGCGGCCTCCCCGAGCTCCTCGAGGGGGGCCTCGAGGAAGAGGGCGATCGCCTCGTCCGAGGTGATGCGCCCACCCTCGGCGGCGCGGGAGAGGATTGCGTCGATCATCGGGCTCCAGACTACCAGGGGCCCCGGCGGGGGCAGCGGACACCCGTCCCGGCCGGCCGCGCTAGTCTGACCATGTGCCGGAGCATGCGCTCAAAGAGTGGGCGGTGACGATCGCCGCCCTCGCCGCGGGCGACCAGGTCCTGATCGTCCGCAAGGGGGGCATCGGGGAGAAGCGTTTCGAGCTCCCCCACCCGCGCTTCCACCTCTTCCCGACCTACGCCCATCAGCGCCCCGAGCTGGTGAAGCCGGCGGCGCGCCGGCGCTTCGCCGACCCGCTCGCGCAGCGCGAGGAACCCGACCGGCTGCCGCTGGCGGTCTACGCCGAGCTGCACGCGGCCCACCCGATCGTCGACCCCGAGGCGCTGGCGGCCATCGACCACCTCCACGTCCTCTCGCCCGAGTACGCGAGCGAGAGGCTGCGCTGGCGGCGGATCCACCCCCTCTGGGCGGCCGTGCTGCGGGTCTGGACCATCCCCGTTCCCGCCGTGCTCAAAGTGGGCGCCGAGCACGGCGGGTGCGTCAGCTGGGTCGACCTGCCCGAGTCGATCGGCGCTCCGCTCGAGCGCGTGCCGGCCCTCTCCGATGGGGAGTTCGCCGACGCGGCCGGGGCCGTCGAGAGCGCCCTCGCGTCGGCCGTGGTGCGCACGTGACGCGCGCGCATGTGCTCGTGTGCCGGGGGCCGGACTGCGCCTCGCGCGGAGCCCAGGACATCTACACCGAGATGGCGTCCCAGGTCTTCGCCCAGGGCCTCTCGGACGAGGTCGTGCAGACCCAGAGCGGATGCGTGGCGCCCCTCTGCGGGCAGGGCCCGGTGATCTGCAGCTATCCGGCCGGGGTCTGGTATGCGGGCGTGGAGACGGCCGACGTGGCCGAGATCGTGGCCGAGGACCTCGCGGAGGGCGCCGTGGTCGAGCGCCTCGTGGCCGCGCGACTGGAGGAGGGCGAATGAACCACACCGAGGCATTCGACGAGCTGCTCGCCGAGCAGGCGTCGGACTGGTCGTTCTTCGAGGTGTACGTCACCCTCGACGACGCGAGCAACCTCTCGGAGGCGCGGGTGTCGCTCGCGAGGGCCAACGCGCGCCCGGTGCGCACGGCCGGCGACCACGACTTCGAGATCACGGTCGCGAATACACACGGCCACGGGGCTCGCGCGGGCGTGGTCCGCTCGGCGCTCCGGATACTGGACGACCGCGGCATCACCGGGCGCACCTGGGGGGGTGCCACCCGCAGCAGCACCCGCCCCGCCCCGCCCCACCGCTACGGTCCGTGATCCGCGACGAGGATGACCTGCAGCTCCTCGCCGAGCTCGGGGGCGTGCTCGACCAGACCGTGAACGCGGCGGGCCTGACCTCGGGCTCGTACCTGATCCTGCGCGAGCTCGTCACCACGGCCGAGCCGGCCCCGGTCACCGCCCTCGCCGAGCGGTTCGCCGCCGACCCGGAGGAGATTGCCGGGTTGTGCAAGCGCCTCGCCGATGCAGGTCTCGCCGCCACCCGCGGGAGCGGGGTGGCGGCGACCGATGCGGGCATGGCCGAGGCCGCGCGGCTCGAGGACGAGGCCAACGAGGCGATGCGCGCGTACGTCGTCGAGCGCCCTCACACCGCCACGGTGTACGGGCTGGTGGCCTCGATGCAGAGCGGCCGCTTCACCGTCGAGGACCTGCTGGCATTCCTCGCCGAGGGCCCCACCGGCGCGGACGGGTGAGCGTCGCCTTCGCGATCCCGGCCGCGGTCGTGGTTGCGCTCTTCGCCCTCATCGTCACGCTGATCGCGGTCCGCAACCGCCGCGAGCCGTGATCGCGCGGGCCTCCCCGTCTCGGCAGACGAGAAGTGGGGGCGGCCCGGTTGAATACCGGCGCCGACTGATGGAGTGTCGGACCACACTTCCCCTCACGTAGTCCCCGACACCACGCCCGGGGTATCCGCCCACCCGTCCCGGCCATCCGGATCGTCGTGCGCCCCTCGCGCGCGGGATCGCCCAGCGTTGAGCGGCGCGCCCTCGACAGCCCCCGATACGGGGCACGGCAGGAGGATTCATGCGCGGAATCGTCTTCAACGCACCCAAGGATGTCTCGGTCGAGACCGTCCCGGATCCGACGATCATGGAGCCCGGCGATGCCGTCGTCAGGGTGACCAAGGCGGGCATCTGCGGCTCGGACATGCACATCTACAACCACGGCGATGCCTTCGGGTTCAGCCCGGGCTGCCGCCTCGGCCACGAGTTCGTCGGCGTGGTCGAGGAGGTTGGCGGCGAGGTCGCCAACGTCCGCGCAGGGCAGAAAGTCGCCTCTCCGTTCTGGATCTCGTGCGGCGAGTGCCACTTCTGCCGCCGGGGGCTCCAGACCTCCTGCGTACGTGGCGGCGCGTACGGCTTCGAACCGTTCTGGCCGGGCGGCGGAGAGGTGCAGGGGGGCCAGTCGCAGTACGTCCGGGTGCCGATGGCCGACGGGACCCTCGAGGTCGTGCCCGAGTCGCTGGCCGACGACGCGCACGACGCGCGGGTTCTGCCGATGACCGACGTCTTTACCACCGCCTATCACGCGGTCGCGGGGGCCGACATCTCCGAGGGCGACACGGTCCTGGTCATCGGCGACGGGGCGGTCGGCCTGCTCGCCTGCCACGCGGCTCGGCTGTTCGACCCGGCCGCCATCGTGCTGGCCGGCCACCACGACGACCGCCTCGAGGTGGGGCGGCGCCTCGGGGCCACCCACACGGTCAACACCTCGGCCGACGGCGGCCTGGAGGAGCTGATCGGCGGACTGACCGACGGGCACGGCCCTCAGGCGGTGGTGGATGCCGTCTCGAGTCCCACGTCGATGAGACTCTCGACCGATACCGCCCAGGCCGGCGGGACGGTGAGCTGGGTAGGTATGGAGGTCTTCCTCGGCGCGCCCGAGCTGGCCTGGGACCAGTGCTTCATGCGCAACCTCACGATCCGGGGCGGGGTGGCGCCGGTCAAGCGCTACCTGCCACAGCTGTGGCCCCTCCTCGAGAGCGGCGCGATCGACCCCTCGCCGGTCCTGACCCACGATCTGGGCATGGAGGAGGCGGCGGCGGGCTACGCGACGATGGCCACCCGCCAGGAGGGCACGGTGAAGGTGGCGGTGTCGCCGAACGGCTGAGCAGCCGCCTCGCGGACGGCCCGGCGGCCCGCGCTCGCGCCGCCGGGCGCCGCACCCACGCCGAGGTCGCGCGGCGGGAGGGCCAGCGACGCCCCGGAGGGCGGCTCAGAAGCGCATGGCGCTCTCGCCAAGGGCCGACCAGACGTCGAGCTTGGTGCGCACCCGCTTGATCACCTCGTCGGTGAAGTCGTCGGTGCCGTAGCCTCCGCCGAGATCGGCGGTGCGGATGCCGTCGCTGATCGCCTCCAGCGCCCCCTCGTAGATCGCCCGCGAGACCACCGGCGCGTGTGCACCACCCATGTAGGGCAGCACCGAGGCGGCCGCGAGGATCATCGCGAGCGGGTTGGCGACGTTCTTGCCCTCCAGGGTCGGAGCGGTGCCGTGGGGCGCCTCCGCCATCACCGCCGACGCCCGGAACTCGTCGTCGAAGGCCAGCAGCTGCGATTCGGCCCCCGCGATCGACCCGAAGAGCTGGAGGATCATGTCCGAGAGGCAGTCCCCGTCGCGATTGAGGGCGGGCACCACGAGCGCGTCGCCGGTATGGCTGATGAGCGCGGCATAGAGGGCGTCGATGAGCAGCGGCTTGTACCGGATGTCGGGGTGCCGGGTCGCGGCGGCGTCGAGCTCCTCCTTGAGCATCCCCTCGTAGACCGGCGAGACGGTCCACTTGGGTCCCCCGAAGACCGTCGCGTGCATGCGGCGCGCCTGCTGGAACGAGAACTCCGCGACGGCCCGGCAGGTGCGGCGCGAGACGTGCTCGACCCGCCAGGCGATCTCGTCGTCGCCGTCCATCTCCCGGTGCTCGCGTGCGTTGTAGGCGTCGTCCACGGCCATCCGCACGATCGAGATCGGCGAGTGGATGCCGCCCAACGGGCGCACCCCGGAGAGGCGACGGCCCGTGCGGATGATCACCTTTCCGCCGATCGCCTCCCGCAGGAGGGCGTTCGGGCTGCCGACATCGCCGGTCTCCTCGGGGGTCACCGTCGCCGCCTTCAGGCCGAAGCCGTGATGCCGGGTGGCCTGCGCGGCGTCGAACACCACCTGATTGCGCGTGTCCCTGCGGTTCTCGAGAGAGAGGTCGTAGCGCTCGACGAGGATCGGCAGGCCCGTGACCTCGGGGTCGATGACGCGCAGGGCCTCCTCGAGGAGCTCCTGGCCCGTCTGATCCCCCTCCATCACCACGAGCGTCTTCGGCTCCGACGGGTCGCTCACCCAGCCTCCTCCATCGCGTACAGCCGGATCCGCGGTTCCCTTCCCAGGCGCGCACCCAGTACGGATATCTCCTCGGCAGTCGCGGGTCGCCGCATGAAGTCCTCGGCGTCCTGCCGGCTATCCCACTCGGCCAGGCATCCGTACTCCCCCGCCGCGGCGTCCGCGAAGAGCACGTGCCGCCGGCATCCCTCGGCGGCATCCGCGAGGCGGGCCGCGATGACTCGCGCCTCCTCGAGGCTTTCCGGGCCGAGCCGGAAGGACACCTCGGTGCCGTAGCCGCTCACGCCGGCCGCTCGGGACGCAGGCGGGTCAGGTGGGCAGCCACCATCTGCTCGGCCCCCTCCTCGCACTCGGGCATGGCGCCGGCGAGGAGGTCGGCGAGCCGCACGGTGGCGCGCGCCCGTCCGGCGCACTCCTCCACCTCGCGGAGGGCGGCGACGAGATCGGGAGAGAGGCCGTCCTGAACCGCGACCAGAGGCTCCGACGCCCGCACGAAGCGCGCGTAGGCCCCGACGAAACGCTCGTGAAGTGCGACCGCCTCGTCGAGAGCGGGCAGGGAGGCGAGCGCCCGCAGCGGATCGTCGCGCCACGCTGCCAGCTCGAGCGCGCGCGCGGCAACCACCTCGAGCGTTTCCGAGACGGCCGCGGTCTCGCCGTCCATGGCCAGAAGTCTCGCCACGGCCTGCGCCAGTGCGCGCATCGTGCCGGAGTCTACGACGGCCTCCACCGTCTCCCAGAGGAGGCTGGCCGAGGCCGCTTCGCGCGCGGGCCGTAGATCCGTCTCGGCCACGAGATCCCCCGTCAGGCAGAGGAAGGCCGGCCCGTCGAAGGCCACCAGGTAGCGACGCCGCCCGATCGCCGGCTCGACGGCACGTACACCCAGCGGCTCACGACCGACCAGACCGGCCGCCGCATCCCGCGCGGAGGCGAGGCCGACCACGAGGTCGCCGACCGGGTCCCCGTCGGTTGCGGTCAGGTTCACATCGACAACTGTGGCAGACCCGGACTCGGCGTGACGGTCGGCCGCGCGTAGACTCGCGCTCGTGACGCGCGCGATCGAGCGCCCTCCGCCACCCCCTGAGCGGCTCCCCTGCGCCGCGGGCATCGGACGGGCCCTGGAGACCACCCTCGCCCAGCGCCCACCGCGGGGGGTGGCGGGCGTCGGCCGTCGCGCGGCGGTCCTCGTCGTGCTCTACGACCTGCGCGAGGAACCCCACCTGTTGCTGACCAAGAGAAGCGACGCCCTCCCGTCCCATCCGGGCCAGATCTCCCTCCCCGGGGGGGTCATCGAGCGGGACGACCCCTCGGCGCAGCAGGCGGCGCTGCGCGAGACCGAGGAGGAGGTCGGGCTCTGCCGCTCCGCGCTGCGGGTGGTCGGCGAGCTCGACGAGGTCGGGACGATGTCGTCGGGCTTCATCATCCGCCCGTTCGTCGCGGTCCTCACCGGAGCGATGAGCGCCGTGCCGAGCGACGACGAGGTGGCGCGGGTCATCGACGTGCGCGTGGCCGACCTCCTGCGCGCCGACTCCGATCTACCGGCCGATCCCGCCCCTCTCGCCCTCCGCTACCCCCTCGCGCGGCGAAGACGTCTGGGGCGCCACCGCCCGCATCCTGCGGGCCTTCTGCCGGATGACCCTCGTCGCCCTCAGCGACCCGGAGGCGTCTCGGTGAGCGAGGCGCGGGTGGGTAGATCCGGCGCGGCAACGCCTCCGTCCTCGCCCTGGAAGCCGAGGCGGTCGAGGTGCTCGAGATGGCGGGTGAGCTCGGCCTGACGCGGGTGATCAGGGGGCAGCGCCGCCGCGTACTGAGCGACCCGTGAGCGCACCTGGAAGGCGAAATGCGGCGTGGCCGCGCCCACCAGCTGGGCGAGCTCGTCCTCCGAGGGCATCTCGTGGACGTGTTGGGACACCGACACGACCGGCAGGGTACCAGTGCGGACGGCGACCGGGCTACGATGCCCCATGGTCGGCGTTCGCCGAGCGTTGCTGGGCCTCTGGCTGGAGATCCGGATCATCCCGGTCCTCCTGTGGTCCTACACCGCGATCACGCTGGGGACCGCTCTCGCCTGGCACGACGGCGGGACCATCTCGATACCCGGCTATCTCGCCGCCGTGACGGTCGGCGTGCTGCTTCAGGGCCTCGTCGCGCATTGCGTGAACGAGATCGCCGACTGGCGGTCTGGGACGGATCGAGACCCCTCGCCACGGATCATCAGCGGCGGGAGCAAGGTGATCGCCTCCGGGCTCCTGGGACAGCGAGCCCTGGCGGCGATCGGTGCGAGCGCGGCCGTCGCGGCGGCGGTCATCGGTCTGATCGCCGCCATCACCTGGGGATGGATCCTGATCGCGTACGGGCTGGCGGGCCTGGCGGGCGCCATCCTCTACACGCTGCCGCCCCTGCGCGCGGCCTATCGGCCCTTCACGGGGGAGATGGTGGCGTTCGCCTGCATCTGGGGGTGCACGACGGGCGCGTACGTGCTCCAGAGGGGCGAGCTGACGGGCGGGGTGGCGCTGGCCGGAATCGCCTACGCGGCATCGTGCGTCGCGATGCTGATGATGCACCATTACCTTGACCGGGTCCCCGACAGTCGCGCTTTCCCCCCGAAGACGACCACGATCGTGCTCCTCGGCGGCATGGGTCGGCGGTACGCGACCGCGTGGGCGACGATCGCGCTGGCGGGGGCGCTCGCACTGACCGTGCTCGTGGATGGTCGATTCGCCGTCGCAGCGGCGGGGTTCGCGGCGGCGCTCGTCCTCCATCAGGGAGTCAGCCCGGACGATCCGTCGTCGGTCACGCGCGCGGAGCTCGGCGTGATCGTGCTCGGAATGGCCGCGGGCCTCGGAACCTCGGCGGCGCTCGCGCCCGTCCTGATCTGGGCCCTCCTCCCCGCACTGGTCCTCGTGCCCCTCGAGCTCGTGCTGTCCGGCGCGGCGCACCGCGAGCTGATGTCCGCCAGGGCACGCCCGCAGGCGGCTGTCGAGCGGCGCGGGTGAGCGCCCCGGAGCCCTCTCGCGTCCCCGCCGACTCCCCGCTCCGAGCGATATCGCCTGGACCCCCTGATCGGCCCCGGTGTGCACGCTCGGCTATCATCGGACACCCCGAGCGACGGGCGTTACGCACACGATCATGGCCATGAGAGACGACGACAAGCTGGTCCGCCAGCTCTCGCTGGTCGCCTACCTGATGTCGCAGCAGCGGCCAGTGACGGCCGACGAGATACACGAGGCGGTCGAGGGCTACGGCGGCATGACCGAGCAGGCCTTCCTGCGCCGCTTCTACGCCGACCGGGCCGAGATCGAGGCGATGGGCCTGCGGCTCGCCGTTGAGCGCCCGGGCGACGACCCCTTCCAGGGTGATCTCTACGCGCTGCCGCCCGAGAACTACTACCTGCCCGAGCTCGACTTCGATCAGGCGGAGCTCTCGGCCCTGCAGACCTGCCTGTACCTGCTCGAGGGTCAGTTCGCCTATGCCGAGCCGCTGCGGCTCGCCCTCCAGCACCTCACATTGGGGCGGCCGAGCCCCCTCGACGACCACGCGGCACGGACGGTGTCGGTCAACCTGCTGGGCGGCGACTACTCGCCCGAGGTGGCGGCGCACCTCACCAAGATCGAGTCGGCGATCAGCCGCCGCAAGACCATTCGCTTCACCTACTACTCCATCGGCCGCGACGAGCGCTCCGAGCGCGAGATCGACCCTTACAGCCTGCTCTACTCGGCGGGCAACTGGTACATGGTCGGCTTCGCCCACGAACGCGACGCAACCCGCATCTTCCGGCTCTCGCGCATCGAAGGACGCATCACGTTCAAGACGCGGGCCGAGCACGACTTCCCGGCACCGCAGGACTTCGACCTCTCGCGCTACCGCGACCGGGCGCCCTGGCAACTCGAGGGCGACGAACGCACCGCCACCATCTCCCTCACGCCGACCATCGCCTGGTGGGTCGAGCAGATGTTCGGCGCATACGGCACCACCGCGATCGGTGCCGACGGAGCGGGGATCTACACGACCGCCTACAGCAGCCGTCGCGAGCTCGTCTCGTGGATCCTGGGTCTTGGGGCAGAGGCGCAGGTCGTCGATCCACCCGAGTTGCGCGAGGCGGTCGTCGCAGCCCTCGAGATCGTGGCCGACCGCCATCAGGTGGACGGTGGCGCCCCGACCACCCTCGCACCGGCGGTACCGGCGCCTCCGCCACCGAGCGCGCCGAGCCCGGCCGCCGCCGGCGCCGGACACGGAGCCACGGAGCGCGTCGTCCCGGCCGAGCGCTTCGCGCGGTTGCTCGCCCTGATGACGCGCCTGCTGGCGGCCTGCGGCGATTCCGCCGAGGCTCACATCCCGATCTCGGAACTACGGGCGTCCCTCAACCTGGATCGCCGCGTGCTGGAGGACGACATCGGGCTGCTCAACCTGATCAACTTCGGTGGCGGTTGCTACGCCCTCTACGCCCAGATCGAAGGCGACACCGTCGCGGTCCAGAAGGAGACGTACGGAGACCGCTTCGCGCGTCCGGCCCGGCTCTCACCGCTGGAGGCGAAGGCACTCCTGTGGGCGCTCGATTTCATCGGCGACCGGCTCCCCGTCGAGGCGGGCGGCTCGCTCAGCTCGGTCAGGGCGAAAGTGGAGGCGGCCATGGGGGTCGAGGGGCTTCCGACAGTCGAGCTCGGTCGTGCCCAGGTCGCGAACTCCGGCGTGGCCGCAGCCGTGAGCCATGCGATCCGCGAGGACCGACTGCTCGAGATCGACTACTGGACCGAGTCCCGCGGCGCGATCACCAAGCGCACGATCGAGCCCCACCTCCTCGTGAACGCGCAGGATGCCTGGTACGTCGTCGCCTTCTGCCGACGCGCCGAGGACCGGCGCACCTTCCGCCTCGATCGCATCCGCAGCGCCCTCCTCCTGGAGGAACGGTTTGCCCGCCGCGCTGAGATCGCGAAGTCGGGCCCGTACATGCCGTGGGGCGCGCATCCTCAGCCGGGTGAGACCGTTGCCCAGAGCGCCTCTGTGTGGTGCAACCCCGCCCTCGCCCGCTGGATGGTCGAGAAGCACCACTCGCGCGAGCGCTTCTCGGACGGCTCAGTGCTGGTCGAGATCCCCTACGCGAGCGAGGACTGGCTCGTGAAGGAGTTGCTCAAGTACCAGGGAGAGGCGGTGCTCTTCGAGCCGGTCGCCCTCCGCCGGACCGTCACCGGTCTCGCGGAGGAGGTGCTCGATCGCTACGGCATCGATCGCCCGAGCGGCCGACGGCGCAGGACCGCACCGGCGCGCTGAACCCCCGAAGGGAGTCAGCGCGCGCGGCTTACGGCCCTGGCGTGCCTGTCAGGAGACGGCGAATCCCTTCAAGGTCCCCTTCACCTTGCCCGACGGGCAGGCGCGAGCCCGCCCCTTGGCGTTCGGGACGATCTTCCCGGAGAGGGTTCCGACGATCTGCAGCGCGAGCGTCTGAGAGCCCACGACCGTCGTCCGTCCCGCCCGGGCGCGCAGCTTGATCTTGAGCTTGCCGGTGTAGGCGCCCCGGATCCTGGTGCTCGAGCCGAAGCGACGACACACGAACGCCCGTCCGGCCTTGGCACCCGCCAGCGTCCCCGACCACGTCTTGCGCGGCGCGCTGTACTTGAGGGTGACGTTGCCGACACGCGAGATGTTGACGCGCGCCCGGCAGGGGCCCACCGAGCAGAGCGGCTTGAACACCCAGCGACTCGTGCCGGACAGGCTGCTGCGGCGCGAGCGCTGGATGATCCGTCCGCCGAGGAAGACGTTGTAGCGCCCTGTCGCCGTGGGGCGCGGATCGGGACGCAGGAGCGTGAAGGCGCGGGTCTCCGATGCGACCTCGACAAGGGGCTGACCGGGCACCTCCGCGAGGCAGCTGAGCGTCATCCGCCAGGTGACGACCGTGTCGGCGGTCACCGGAGTCAACCGGTAGAGCTCCGCGGTTCCCGATGCGGGGAGAGTGACGGGAGACTGGGCAAGACCCATCGCCGGATCGGCCACCTGGTCGTCGATCCGCACGAGGAGCGTGGTGCCGGGCCGGCACCCGGTTGTGTCCCCGGCCCATGAGATCGGCACTCGGACGCCTCTCTGGGTGGTTTGGATCCGAGCCCCGTTCTCGGGCGCAGGCGCGCCGAGCGTGATTCCAGCACCGAGGGCGCTCGTCGGCAGGGAGAGCGCTCCGACGACCGTCCCCCCAAGAACAGCGAGGCGAAGCAAGGATCGTGGGCGGTTCGGCATGGCACTCCCGGGTTTCGTGACAGCAGGGACGGCGGCGGAGAAGCCGCCTGCGGAACCTGGCGATTCTCGGACGCGACGGTATCCCTCCGCAACTCACCGGTCGTTCAGGTCCCGAAAACGCAAGTGCGGATCACGACGCCCGGTGCATCGGCGCCGCCCAGAATCGCTGCCCCTCGCCGCGAACCGCAAGACCCTCGACCTCGAGCAGCGCGAGGCCGCCGGCGATCGCCGCGGCGGCCTCGCCCAGTTCCTCGCCGAGCCGATCGGCGTCCATCGGCTCGCGCGAGAGCTGGTCGTGGATCCGGCGGGCCAGGCCGTCGATGGCCGACGACGCATGGGCCACGGGTTCGCGCCACGATGCGACCGGCATCTCCGCGAGCACGTCCTCGACCGATTCGAGCACGCCGGCGCCGGCCCTCAGAAGGCCGTTGCAGCCCTGCGAGACCAGAGCGGTCGGCCACCCCGGTACGGCGAGCACGGGCCGCCCGATCTCCAGGCAGAAGTCGGCAGTTATCAACGCACCCGATCGCCGGCCGGCCTCGATCACGGCGACTGCACCGGCAAGACCCGCGACGATCCGGTTGCGCGCGGGGAATCGCCACGGCGCCGGAGGCGTGCCCGGCCAGTACTCGGAGAGCAGCAGCCCGGACTCCCGGATCCTGGCCGCAAGAGCGCGATTGCGCCGCGGATAGGCGACGTCGATTCCGCACCCGAGCACCGCAACGGTCGGCCCGCCCGCATCGAGCGCCCCCTCGTGTGAGGCGGCGTCGATTCCGTGGGCGAGGCCGCTGACCACAACTGCGCCGCGCTCTGTGAGAGACCCGGCGAGGTCGCGCGCGAATGCGACGCCCGCGCCCGTGGCCCGTCGACTGCCGACGACCGCCACGGTCGGCCCCGCCCTCAGGTGTTCCAGGATCTCGTCGGCGGCGCCGCGCGCGAAGAGCCCGAAGGGTGGGTCGGGCAACGCGAGGAGGTCCGCCGGGTACGCCGTGTCGTCCATCCCGATATGGACAATGCCCTCCGCCGCCAGACGGCCTGCCTCGGCAACGGGATCGAACTGCCGCCGGAAACGATCCGCGCCATCGAGTTCGAGACCCGCGCACCGCAGGTGTCGCCCGAGTTCTGCGCGGGTCGCACGCCACAGGCGCTCAGGCCCTCCGGCCGCGCGAGCCGGTCGCTGGAGGTCGCGTCCCAGAAACTGGGCCATCCTGGCCAGGCCGAGAGGCCAGTCGCCGGAGTCCCTCACCGCGCCCCACCCGGGAGCCTCGCGCGATAGCCGAGGGCCTCGGCGAGATGGTCCGAGCCCACGCCCTCGTCGCCCTCGAGGTCGGCGATGGTCCGGGCGACGCGCAGGAGGCGGTCATGGGCCCTGGCTGACAGGGCCAGGCGGTCGACGGCGCGGCCCAGCAGACCCCGCGCCTCCGCGTCGAGCCCAGCCGCTCGCCGTGCCTCGGATGGTCCGAGCTCGGCGTTGGGACCCCATTGCCCCCGGGCGGCCGCCCGGGCCCGAGCGGCCGTCACGCGCACGCGCACGACCTGGCTCGGCTCGGCATCGCAGCGCCCCATCAACTCCTCTCGATCAAGACGAGGGACCTCCACGTGCAGGTCGATGCGGTCGGCCACCGGCCCTGAGAGACGACTCCGATAGGCCTCCGCGCGCCCAACCGGGCAGACGCACCGGCGTGCCGGGTCGCCGTCGAAGCCGCATGGACACGGATTGCCCGCGCAGATCAGAAGCGGGTGCGCGGGAAAGCGAGCGCTCACCATCGACCGCGTGACGTCGATGCGCCCTTCCTCAAGAGGCTGACGCAGCGCATCGAGCGCAGAGGGGGCGAAGGCGCAGACCTCGTCCAGGAAGAGGACGCCGCAGTGCGCCAGGCTGACTTCACCCGGCCGGGGCACCCTGCCGCCGCCGACGAGACCGGCCGGGGAGACGGTGTGGTGAGGAGCCCGAAAGGGGCGCCGCACGACGAGGGGGCACCCCGGATCGAGCAGGCCGGCGACCGAGTGGATACGGGTCACGGCGATCGCCTCCTCGATCGAGAGCGGGGGGAGGATCCCGGAGAGCCGCCGCGCGAGCATGGTCTTCCCGCTGCCCGGCGGCCCGATCATGAGCATCGAGTGACCACCCGCAGCCGCCACCTCGAGCGCACGCCGGGCAGCAGCCTGACCCCGCACCTCGGCCAGGTCGGCGCCGCCCGAGTGCTGAGCCTCCGCGAGCAGAGCGGCCGCGTCGGCCGCGACCGGCAGCGCCTCGGCACGCCCCTCCAGCAGATCGACCGCGTGACGGAGGCTGCGCGGACCGAGCACCTCGACCCCGGGCACGAGGGATGCCTCGGCGGCGTTCGCCTCGGGGACGATGATCCTCGCCCACCCTTCCTGCCCGGCGTGCTCGGCCATCGCGAGCACCCCGGGCACCGGCCGCAGGGTGCCGTCCAGGGCCAGCTCACCAACGGCACCGATACCGGCGAGGGCCGCGGGCGCCAGCTGCGCGGACGCGGCGAGGATCGCGAGGGCGAGCGGGAGATCGTACTGCGGCCCCGCCTTGCGCAGATCGGCCGGGGCGAGGTTGGCGACGATCCGCCGGGCGGGCACCGCGAACGCCTGGTTGGCAAGGCCCGAACGGACCCTCTCGCGCGCCTCCTGGACCGCGGCGTCGGCAAGGCCGACGATCGAGAAGGAGGGCAATCCCGCGCGAAGGTCGACCTCCACCTGGACGGTGGATGCCTGGAGGCCGAGGACGGCGGGGCTGAGTATCTGCGCGACCACCCCTCCACGCTCCCACCGCAGCCCTTCACGGGTCTGCGCAGAACCGTGCCGGACCAACGCCCCGCGCGTGACGGCCTCAGGGCCTACTCTGTGGATACCGAAGGGAGGCCCTATGCGTTTCGATCACATCGCCCAGCAGGTGCCCGACATCGCCGAGGCCATCGAGTGGCAGCAGCGCACCGTCCCGGGGACGACCGTCCTCCACCAGGATCCGACCTGGGGACTCGTGGAATCCGGAGGTGCACGGCTCGCCTTCGTCCTCGCCGACCAGCACCCGGACCATCTCGCATTCCGCGTCGACGCGCAGGAGCTCGAAAGCCTAGCCGTCGCCAACGGCGTCCAGATCGCGACCCACCGCGACGCGACGCGCAGCATCTACCTCGTCGGACCGGGATCTCTCCAGACCGAGGTCATCTGCTACCCCGAGCCGGATGACGCCCCGTGAGCACCTACGCAGCCCTCGCCGACCTCCCGCTCGCCATCGAGGGGTACGCGCTCGATGTGAGGGCGCTCACGCTCGGCCCGGACTTCCGTCGCCTCACGACGGTCATCCACATGCACGGCGCGGGGCACGAGGGTGTCGGCGAGGATGTCTGCTACGACCCGTCGGAACACGAGAGCCAGGCGTCCGCCGGACCGGTCCTCCCCCTGGCGGGCGAGTTCACGCTCGACGGCTTCTCACGGCACCTGGACGGCCTCGATCTCTTCCATGCCGGACCCGCCGCGCTGGGGGCATCGCTCGACTACCGCCGGTGGGCCTTCGAGAGCGCGGCTCTGGATCTCGCCCTCCGCCAAGCCGGCACCACCCTGGCGGACGCCCTCGGCATGACCCTCTCCCCCGTCCGCTTCGTCGTCTCGACCCGGCTCGACGACCCTCCCACCGCCGCGCGCGTGGTGGAGTGGCTGCGGCGCGACCCGGGTCTGAGATTCAAGCTCGATCCCACCGACGACTGGCCGCAGGTGATGATCGACGAGCTCGCGGCCCTCGCCGTCGTCGACGTCATGGACATGAAGGGCCAGTACGAGACGGTGCCGTTCGACGTGCCGACCGATCCGCGCACCTACGCCCGGATCCTCTCCGCATTCCCCGAGGCGTTGATCGAGGACCCCCGGCTGACACCGGATCTGCGGGCGACGCTCGCGGGCCGCGAGGACCGCGTCACGTGGGACGCACCCATCCACTCGGTCGACGACATCACCGCACGCGAGTGGCCTCCGCGGGTCGTCAACATGAAGCCCTCCCGATTCGGACCGCTGCACCGCCTCTTCGCCGCCTACGATCACCTGCGCGATTCGGGGACCGGCGCCTACAGCGGAGGCCAGACCGAGCTCGGCCCCGGCCGCGGCCAGGTGCAGTATCTGGCCTCGCTCTTCCACCCGGATGCGCCCAACGACATCGCGCCCGGCGGCTACAACGACCCCCACCCGCCGGAGCGGCTGCCGTCGAGCCCCCTGCCCGTCGCCGCATCGCCGATCGGTTTCCGCTGGGACGTGTGACGGGTCGCGGTGGCGACGCGCGCGTGATCTGACCGACACCGGTCTCGAGTGGAGCGAGCGGGCCACGGATGATGTGGCCATGAGCGGGCGAAGTGAGCGGGGGCATCGAGGGGAGCGTGCCGCCCGACGCCACCTCACACGGCGTGGCTGGAGGATCCTCGCCGTCCGCTGGCGCGCCGCCGGGGGCGAGCTCGACCTGATCGCGGCCCGGGGGATGCTCGTGATCGGCTGCGAGGTGAAGACGCGCACCGACCCGGCTGCGCTCGTCGAGCCGTTGACCGCGGCCCAGCGCGCACGAATGGCCCGGACGGCCATGGCGTTCATCGCCCTCCGTCCCGGCCTGGCCGACCGAGAGGTCCGGCTCGACCTGATCACCGTGGAGGCCGGCCGGTATCTGGCGCGCGTCCGTCATCTCCCCGGCTACGCCGGCGATCCGTGACGGCGCCCACCCGCCCGGCCTCGTCTCAGCGCGTCGGGTACGCCACCGAGCGGAACGACAAGCGATGGAAGGGAGTGAGGCCCTCTCGCCTCAGGGCCGAGCGGTGATCGCGGGTGGCGTAACCCACGTGGCGCGCGAAACCGAAGCGCGGATACGCCTCGGCCACGGGGCCCGCCATCAGGCGGTCGCGCACGGTCTTGGCCACCACCGAGGCCGCCGCGATCGCCGCGCTCAGGTGGTCCCCGCCCACGATGGCGCGGTGATCCGGTGCGGGCGGGTCCAGCGAGAACCCGTCCACCAGACAGGCATCCGCGCACGGACGAACCGCGGCGAGAGCGCGAGCGAGGAGCTCCAGGTTGGTGCGGTGGAGACCCTCTCGATCGATTGTCGCGGGCGACGCGCAGAGCACCACGACCTGCTCCGCGTGGCGCATGACCGCCTCGGCGACGCGTGCGCGGACCTCAGGGCGCAGCCGCTTGGAGTCGTCGAGGTCGCCGAGCGCCCTCCGGCCCGCGCCGACGAGGGACTCCAGATCCAGACAGACCGCCGAGACGACCAGCGGACCGGCGAGGCACCCCCGGCCCGCCTCATCGACCCCGGCGACGCGACGGACACCGAGCGCCCGATCGTGCGCGAAAAGGCGCGCCGCAGGCCTGTGGGCCCCCGGTCGTCGCCGACCACCCACGCGTGCAGCGCTCCTAGGTGCGCTGCTTCTCGCGGATGCGGGCCTTCTTGCCGATCTTGCCGCGGAGGTAGTAGAGCTTTGCGCGACTCACGTCGCCCTCCATGACCCGCTCGATCCTCTCGATCTTCGGGGAATGAACGGGGAACGTGCGCTCGACGCCCACGCCGAAGCTCTGCTTGCGGACCGTGAAGGTCTCGCGGCTCGTGGAGCCCTGGCGCTTGATGCACGTGCCCTCGAAGACCTGCACGCGCTGGCGCGTGCCCTCGACGACCCGGAAGTGGACCTTCACGGTGTCACCGGCCTTGAAGACCGGGATGTCGTCGCGAATCTGCTCGCGCTCAAGGCTCTCGATGACGCTCACGGCGCGTGCTCCTGGCTCGGCGTGCCCGGTGGGGTCCCGGCAAAACGACCGGGATCATAGCAAGGGATCTCCGGGGGTCTAAGTGGGCGGAGGCAGGACCCTCTCGGCACGCCATCGCGCGATCGCGCCATGGTCACCGGACAACAGCACCCGTGGCACGCCGTGGTCGAGGAACGTGGCGGGCCGGGTGTAGTGCGGATGCTCGAGCCCTCCCCCCAGCCCCTCCGAGAACGACTCCGCGTGCAGGCTCTCGGCGTTGCCGAGGGCGCCCGAGAGCTTGCGCGCGACCGCGTCGACGACCGCCATCGCCGCGACCTCGCCGCCGGCCAGGACGAAAGGGCCGAGACAGAGGGCGTCGTTGGCCAGCAGCTCGTGGACACGCTCGTCGAAACCCTCGTAGCGCCCGCAGAGCAGCGCGATCTCGGGTTCCCGGGCAAGCTCTTCCGCGACGGAGTCGGTGAAGGGGCGCCCGCGCGGGGTGAGCACGATGACCCGGCGCCGGTCGCGCACCGCCCCGGCCGGCTCTCCGTAGACCGCCTCGAGCGCGGCCGCCATCACGTCGGCGCGGAGGACCATGCCGGGCCCTCCCCCATAGGGCGCGTCGTCCACCTGCCCGTGCGGCAGGGGCGTCGTGTCACGGGGCGAGAAGCACCGCAGCTCGAGCCCCGAGGACAGTGCTGCGTTGGCGAGGTGCCGCGGCCGCCGCATCCAGTCGAACCATTCCGGAAAGAGGGTGAAGACGTCGATCCTCACGGGGATCCGTGCCCGAGCAGATCCGGCCGGATCACGATCTGACGCCCGGGGACATCGAGCTTTACGACCGCGTCCGCCGTGAAGGGGATGAGCACAGCGCCGTCCGCCCCGGCCACCTCCAGGACGTCGTTGGCGGGCGCCGGGATGACCTGGCTCACCGCACCGAGCTCCGTGTCTCCGACAAGCACGCGGCATCCGACCAGATCGCGGACGAAGAACGTGTCCGGCTCGTCGAGGCCCGCCACCCTCTCCTCGGGTACGGCGATCTCGGCGCCGACGAGGGCAGCCGCCTCGTCCCGGGACGAGACGCCCTCGAACTCCAGGATCGGCCGGTCGGGCATGCCGTGTCGCGCGCTGACCGTGAGGCTCCGCGATCCGCCCTCGCGCAGGCGCACCTCGACCGCCTCTCCCACCAGGATGGTCGGGAGGGTCGGCCCCGACGCACGTGAGTGGACTGCGCCCCCAACGCCGTGGGGGCGGCCGATGCGGCCGATGGCGACCGTCGGCGGGCTCACTTGCGGACGACTAGTCGACGATCTCGAGCGACGCCCGCTCGCCGCGCGCGGCCGATGCCGTCCGCAGGATCACGCGCAGGGCGCGTGCCACACGGCCACCCCGCCCGATGACCTGACCGAGGTCGGTCTCGGCCACGTAGAGCGAGATCACGCGGGTCTCCCCGTCGCGCTCCTCCTTGACCTCGACCTGATCCGGGTTGTCCACGAGTCCGCGCGCCAGCGCGCCGACCATGGCCGAGAGCGGGCTCGGATCGGAGGGGCTCACGCGAGCGCGGGCACTAGGCGGCCTGGGCCTTCGTGGCGATCTTGATGAGCTTGCGCACCGCCGCCGTCGGCTGAGCGCCGTTGGCGATCCACGTGTTGGCCTTCTCCACGTCGACCTCCACGATGGAGGGGTCCGTCTGCGGGTTGTAACGGCCGATCGTCTCGATGTTGCGACCGTCGCGGGGCGAGCGGCTGTCGGCCACGACCACGCGGTAGATCGCGTTCTTCTTCCCGCCCACCCGGGCGAGCCTGATCTTCACCATTCGGTGCTCCTTGTCTGGGTCAGTGCCGTGCACGGCACTAGGTGCCGAGGAGGCCGGGGAGGCCACCGCGGCCCATCTGCTTCATCAGCTTTCGCATCTGCTTGAACTGGGACAGGAGCTGGTTGACCTCCTGCACACTGGTGCCGCTCCCCGACGCGATGCGGCGCCGGCGACTGCCGTTGATGATCTCGGGGTGACGACGCTCCTGGAGCGTCATGCTACGCACGATCGCCTCGACGCGATCGAGCTGACCGTCGTCGATGTTGAGATCGCGCCCCTTGGTTGCGTTGCGGAACCCGGGGATCATCCCGAGAACCTGCGACATCGGTCCCATGCGGCGAACCTGCTGCATCTGGTCGAGGAAATCCTCGAGGGTCATCGAACCGCCGCGGATCTTCTGCTCGAGCGCCTTGGCGTCGACCGTGTTGACCGTCGACTGGGCCTTCTCGATCAGGCTGAGCACGTCCCCCATGCCGAGGATCCGGGATGCCATGCGGTCGGGATGGAAGGGCTCGAGGGCCTCGAGCTTCTCCCCGGTCCCGATGAAGAGGATCGGCTTGCCGCTCACGGCCCGCACGGAGAGGGCCGCCCCGCCGCGGGCATCGCCGTCGAGCTTCGTGAGCGCCACCCCGTCGAAGTCGACCGCGTCGGCGAACGCCTTGGCGACGTCCACGGCGGTCTGCCCGGTCATCGCGTCGATCACCAGCACCACGCTCGTCGGCTGCACCGCATCCCTGATGCCGACCAGCTCTTCCATCATCTCGGCGTCGACGGTGAGCCGGCCGGCCGTGTTGACGATCACCAGGTCGCGCCCCTGACGGCGTGCGGCCTCGATGCCGTTGCGGGCGATCGCCACGGCGTCGCTGCCCTGCTCGCGGTGCACCGGGACCTCGATCTGCTCGCCGAGCACCGAGAGCTGCTCGGCGGCGGCGGGGCGGTGCACGTCGCACGCGACAAGCATCGGGGCGCGCCCCTGCGCCCGGAAGTGGCGGGCCAGCTTCGCGCAGCAGGTGGTCTTGCCGGAGCCCTGGAGGCCCGCCATCAGCACGATCGTGGGCGGCTTCGAGGCGACCGGGAGGGCGACGTTCGCCTCCCCCATGAGCGTCGTGAGCTCCTCGCTCACGATCTTCACGACCTGCTGGTCCGGCGTGAGCGAATCCATGACCTCCGCGCCCTTTGCGCGGGCCGCGATGGCCGTGGTGAGCTGCTTCACCACGGGCAGGCTCACATCGGCCTCGAGCAGCGAGAGCCGGATCGCCCGCATGGCGACGTCGATGTCGGCGTCGGTCAGCTTCCCCCGGCCCTTCAGCCCGGAGAAGATCCCTTGCAGCTTGTCGGTCAGCGCATCGAACATCGGCAACCGCTCATCCTAGTGTCTCGCGCCGGGAATTGCGTGGCGGTTCCCGGCTCCACCTCCCGGGGCGCAGGACAGCAGCGGGCTACTCCTCGGGGGAGAAGATCGCCCGGGCGAACGACGGAGCGTCGAACGGCTGAAGATCCTCGAGCCTCTCCCCCGACCCGACGAGCTTGACCGGTGTGCCCAGCTCGCGCCGTATCGCCACCGCGATGCCACCCCGTGCGGTGCCGTTGACCTTGGTCAGCACGACGCCCGTCAGGCCGACCGCCTCGTCGAAGAGGCGCGCCTGACTGAGGCCGTTCTGCCCGGTCGTGGAGTCGAGCACCAACAACACCTCGTGCGGGGCGGCGGGGTCGGCCTTGCCCACCACGGCCGCCACCTTGCGCAACTCCTCCATCAGGTTGTGCTGGGTCTGGAGCCGGCCGGCGGTGTCGATGAGCGCCACGTCGGCCCCACGCGCGGTTGCCGAGGCGACGGTGTCGAATGCGACCGCGCCGGGGTCCGCCCCGGGGGCCTGGCGCACGAGCTGGGCGCCGGAGCGGTCGGCCCACACCGCCAACTGGTCGATCGCGGCCGCGCGAAACGTGTCGGCGGCACCGATCACCACGCTCTGACCGAGCTCGGAGAGGCGGTGGGCGAGCTTCCCGACCGTGGTGGTCTTCCCGCTCCCGTTCACCCCGACGATGAGGATCACGGTCGGCGCGCCGTCCAGAGGGATGCGCGCCGGCTCCGGCGCCATCTGGGTGGCGACCGCGCGCCAGAGCGCCCGCGAGAGATCCGCACCGCTGATGATGCGACCCTGGGCGGCCTCGGCCCGGAGCTCCTCGACCAGGCCGAGCGAGGCGTCCACACCGCAGTCAGCCGAGATCAGGGCCTCCTCGAGGTCGTCCCAGGTCTCGGCGCTGACGAGGGTGGGAGCGAAGATCCCCGCGAGCTGAGGGGAGATCGTCTGACGGGGGCGGGTGAGGTTCTCCCGAAGCCGGGACATGAGCCCTCGCCGACGGGGTTCGTCGTCGGCGGGGGGCGGCGCGAGGCCGAACAGCTCCGCCCACGCCTCCCGATCCGCGTCGGGAGAGCCCTCGCTCATGCCGAGCGGCCGCCGGGGACGGCGTGCAGGGCGCGCCTGACGTACGGGCGCGCCGGCCCCTCGAGGTCCCGGCGCAGGCGCCGGGCGATCACCTGCGAGACTCCCTCGGCCCCCATCGTGACCCCGAAGATCGTGTCGGCGATCTCGACAGTGGGCTGCTGATGGGTGATCAGGAGGAACTGGGTCCGCTCGGAGAGGCGCCGCACGACCCCCAGGAAACGCCTCAGATTGATGTCGTCGAGGGCCGCCTCGACCTCATCCAGGAGGTAGAACGGCGCCGGCCGTGCCATTGCGAGGGCGAGGCAGAAGGCGAGTGCCACCAGGGAGCGTTCCCCTCCGGACATCAGGGCGAGCGAGCGAGCGCTCTTGCCCGCCGGGACGACCTCGACCTCGATGCCGGCCTCTCCATCGTCGGCCACGACTGCGCGCAGACGCCCCTCGCCCCCCGGGAAGAGAAGCCCGCACACCTCGGTGAAGCGCTCCCGGAAGGCATCGAAGAGCGAGTCGAAGCCCTCGGCGACCGCGGCGTCGAGCTCGCTCAGATGACCGCGCAGCGCGTCGGCCGTCGATTCGAGATCCTCGATCTGCGACAGCATCTCCGACTCGCGGGTGCCGAGCTCCTCGCGCTCGGCCGAGGCGAGCGGGTTCACCGCCCCGATCGACTCGCGACGGCTCTCCATCTGCGCGAGCTGGGACGCGGCCTCCTCCGGGTCGGGGAGCGCCTCATCCGGAGCCGCGGGCGGAGGCGGCCCGGCCTCGGCTGCGCGCTCTCCGGCGACCGCCGCCTCGACCTCGGCCGCATGGGCCCGGCCGGCACTCGCCGCCACAACCCGCTCGGCCTGCTCCACCGCCCGGTCGGCCGAGGCGACACCGGCGTCGAGGTCGCGGGCCCCGGCGTCGGCTTCGACCTGGAGTGCCCGTGCCTGCTCGGCGGCCGGGGCGAGCGCGCGGGCGGCGGCCTCGAGGGCGCGGGCGGCACGCCGGGCCGGCTCCATGTCGTGGATGAGATCGGGCTCGGTCGCCCTCGCGCGCGTCGATTCGACCCGTGCCACCGCCTCGGCCTCGTGGGCAAGGGCGGCCGCCAATGCGGCGCGGGCATCCGCCGCTGCGGCCGCGAGCGCCCTCAGCTCCGCGCTCGCGGTCTCCGCCGCCGCTCGTGCGCTGACGGCTGCGGCCGAGGCCGCGGTCGCGCCGGCACGCGCCGCCTCGGCGGCGGGACCAGCCGTCTCGGCCGCGGCAGCCAGCTGCGCGAGCTCGGCCTCCAACCGCTCGGCGTCCCCGGCGGCCTGAGCCGCCCGCGCCGCCCGGGCACCGGCCTCGGCCCGGATCCTCGCCACCCGCTCGGCCGCTCGTGCCGCGCAGCGATCCGAGGCGCGGCGGCGCCGGCGAACACCGGCGAGGGCGGCCGAGGCCGCGCCAGCGTCGGCCGCCGCCCGGTTCGCCGCGGACACCGCCTCGGCCTCAACCTCAACCGCGCGCGCGTGGAGGGCACGCCGTGCCCACGCCCCCGCCGTGCGGAGCACCAGGCCGTCCTCGGGGCGGAGCGCCAGCCCCTCGAGCGTCACGAGCACGCCCGTGACCCCGGTCGGCACATGCTCGAGATCCTCCACCAGCCACGCGTCGCCGAGCAGCCGGTCCAGGTGCGGGCGCGCCTCCTCGGAGCACGAGAGAACCAGGTCGAGCACGGCGCGCCCACCCGGAGGAGCCACGCCGCGGGGCCGAGAGGGGGCGGGCACGACGGCGCAGTCGGCACCCGCATCGAGAACCGCCTGTGCCTGGGCCATCGTCGAGACCGGAACCGCCTCGGCCAACATCCCGAGCGCAGCCGCCACGGCATGCTCGGCCCCCTCCTCCACCGCGAGGCCGTCGCCCAGACCCGGACTCCGTCCCGGACGGCCCGCGTCGCTGGGCGCGAGAGCGCGGGCCGCGACGCGTGCCTCGCGCAGACGCACCTCCGCCACGCCGCGCACCGCCGCCGCGTCGGCCTCCTCCATCTCGGCCTGCCGGTGGCGCTCTGCCCAACGGACCGCGCGGCTGGACGACAGCTCGTCGCGACGCTCGGCCCTGGCGAGCTCGCCGGCCTCGACGACGTCGGCCTCGAGCGACTGCAGGTGCCGGCGCGCCACGTCCAGGGCGCTGCGGGCCTCGTCGGCGCGACGGGCGCTCGCGGCGGCCTCGCGCTCAGCCGCCAGCAAGGCCGCCGACTCCGCCGCCGCTGCGTCCTGCAGGCGGCGGTGCTCGGCACGCGCCGCCGAGTCGGCGGCGTCGGCGGCCGCTGCGGCGGTGTCGGCGGCGGCGGCGGAGCCGCGGGCCTCGGCGACCGCCGCGGTGGCGGTCGCGGCGCTCTCGGCGAGGGACTCGAGAAGGTCGCTCGCGGCCTGGCGGCGGCGTGCCCGATCCTGAGCCTCGCCCTCCGCGGCCGTGACCCTCTCGTGGGCGAGCTCCGCACGCCCGGCGGTGCGATCGGCCGCCGTGCGAAGGGCAGAGGCGAGCTCCTGCGCCCGAGCCGCTGAGCCGGCGGCGTCCGCGCGGGTCTCGGCCGCTCGCGATCGTGCCGAACGCGCTTCCTCGAGCGCCCGGGCATCGGTGGCGGCGATCGTGCGCAGGCGCTCCGCGTCGGCACGCGCGTGCGCATGCGCAGCCGCGGCGGCCCGCGCACGGGCGGCGCCGACCGCCCGGCGGGCGGCGTCGATCTCGGCGTCGAGGGCCTCGGCGCGCAGGGCCGCGCGCGCCTGGCGGTCGAGCGCCCGCGCGCGAGAGCGGACCTCCCCTGCGATGTCGCGCGCCCTCTCGAGCCGGTCGGCGACCCTCGCGAGCTTCTGCTCCGCCCGGCGGCGGCGGCGCTTGGCCACCGCGACGCCCGCGGCGGCGTCGACGATCGCCCGCCGCTCCACGGGCGTACTGGTGCAGAGCGCCTCCACCTGCCCCTGGCGGATGACGGCGAGGGCGTCCGGACCGACGCCGCGCGAGGAGAGGGCCTCCTGGACGTCGAGGAGGCGGCATGCATCGGAGTTCAGGCGGTAGTCGGCATCGCCGGCGCGGGTGAGGCGCCGGCTGGCCTCGATCTCCGCCGGCCCGCCACGACCGTCGCCGTCGCCCCCGCCGAGGACGAGGCTCACCTCCGCGAAGGCGGATGCGGGACGCCGATCGCCACCGGAGTAGAGGACGTCGGCCATCCCACCGGCGCGCAGGCGCCCCGCCCGCTGCTCGCCGAGGGCCCACACGACGGCCTCGGCGAGGTTGCTCTTGCCGGAACCGTTCGGTCCGACCACCACGTTCACGCCGGGGCCGAGCTGCAAGGTGGTGGCATCGGCGAACGACTTGAAGCCGCGTACGGACAGCCGGGTCAGCATCAGCGCGGCTCCTCGAGGCGCCCGAGCGCCTCGGCCGCGGCGGCCTGCTCGGACGCCTGCTTCGACGCTCCCGACCCCTCGCCGACCACCCCGTCGCCGACCCGCACCCGACTCGTGAAGACTCGCCTCTCGGGCGGCCCCTGACTGTCCGAGAGCTCGTAGGCGACGGCCAGCCGACGGCGCGCGGCGCGCTCCTGAAGAGCAGTCTTCGGGTCCCGTGACCCGGGCATGGCGGCCTCCAGCGCCGGGGCGAACGCCTCCAGGACGGCGGTGCGAGTGGCCTCCAACCCGAGATCGAGCCATCCGGCGCCGATGACCGCCTCGGCGAGCGCGGCACGCAGGCTCCGTTGCTCTGCGAGCTGCGCCGCGGCGCGGCGGCGCGGCGACGGGGCGGCCGCCACGAAGGCGTCGGGGAGCGCGGAGGCGTCGGCCGCGGCAGCGCAGGAGTCGCGGCCGACCACGGCCTGCCTCATCCAGGAGAGGTCGCCCTCATCCACCGCGGGATGACGACGCATGAGCTCTTCGCTCACCACCACTCCGAGAACGCTGTCACCGAGGAACTCGAGCCGCTCGTAGGACGCCTCGCGTCGAGGCGCCCACGAGCTGTGCGTGAAGATCTGACGGCGCCGACGGCCTTCGAGGCCCCGGACGATGCGGGCAAGGCCGGTCTCCCCGGAACCGGGAGCGATCAGCCGGTATTCGACATCACGTAGTCGACCGCCTGACCGACCGTCGCGATCTTCTCGGCCTCCTCGTCCGGGATCTTTATCTTGAACCGGTCCTCCATCTCCATGATGAGCTCGACCAGATCCAGCGAGTCCGCGTTCAGATCCTCCTGGAAGGACGACTCGACGGTGACCTCGACCGGATCGACCCCGAGCTGCTCCACCAGGATGGCGCGGACCTCATCGACTGCTTTCTCTCGGTCCAACACGTCCCCCTATTTTTCTCACCATGCCAATGGCCGCTCGGGCCTGGCTGGGCAACTTACACACGGTCTCGGACGAACCGCCGTCTCCGGCGGAGCCGGAATCCTACGTGGTGGAGGACCTCTCGGCGCCCTCGAGCGCGAGAGCGGCACCGAATTGCTCCACCAGGCGCCCGCGCGTGCCCCGTGCAGCGACCCGCACCGCGTTGGCGATGCCGCGCCCGGTCGAGTTCCCGTGGCCGATCACGGCGAGGCCGCGCACCCCCAGAAGCACGGCCCCGCCGTAGGTCTCAGGGTCGATCCGGTCGCGCATCCTCCGCAGCGGAGGTCGCACCAGGAGGCCCCCGACGCGACCTAGGGTCGTGGAGGCGACGGCGTCGCGAACCTCTCCCATGAGGAAGACCGCGAGCCCCTCCATGGTCTTGAGGACGACGTTGCCGGTGAATCCGTCCGTGACGACGACATCCACGCCACCCGCGGGGATGTCGCGACCCTCGACATTTCCGATGAAACCCGGGGTTCCCCGCAGGAGGGCGTGCGCCGCGAGCACCAGCTCGCTGCCCTTGCCCTCCTCCTCGCCGATCGAGAGGAGACCGACCCGCGGCTCGGCCACGCCGAGGACGTCGCGCGCGAAGAGCCGGCCCATCAGGGCGAACTGCGGGAAGTGCTCGGCGCGGGCCTCGGCGCTCGCTCCGGCGTCCAACAGGAGTACCGGCCCTCCGCCCGTGCTCGGGAGCACCACGGCGATCGCAGGCCGGATCACGCCCGGGACGCGCCGCATGTAGAGGGTCGCGGCCGCCAGCATCGCCCCGGTGTTGCCGGCCGAGACGGCCGCTCCCGCACGACCCTCGCCCACGAGCCGGCAGACCAGGGACACGGAGGAGTCGGGTTTCGCCCGCACGGCCCGTGCGCCCTCCTCGGCGGACGACACCGTCTCGGCCGCGTGCACGATCTCGATGCCGGGACGACCCGTGGCGCCCTGACGGCCGAGCTCGTCCCTCAGAACCCCCTCATCGCCGACCAGGAGGATGGCGATGCCGTCGGCCGCGGCGGCGAGGGCTCCTTGCACCGGCGCGGCGGGCGCGTTGTCACCGCCCATGCCATCCAGCGCAACCGTGTCGTGAAGCGGTACTACCCCTCGATCTCGAGGACCGGGCGGCCCCGGTAGTAACCACACACACCGCACACGTGGTGCGGGCGAGAGGGGCTGGCGCACCGCGGACAGCGTCCGAGACGCGCCGCGTCGATCGCGTGCGTGGCGCGCCGCGTGTCGCGGCGCTGCTTGGAGGTCTTTCGCTTCGGGACGGCCACGTGCTCACCACCGGTCGGAGGACTCGCGGAAGGGTAGCGGTCCACGCGCGCGAGAGAAAGGGGCACTCCCAGAAATCCCGGTGCGCCCACGCACCGCTCCTACTCGCGCAGGTCCAACCGCTCGGAGATCTCGCGCAGGGCATCCCAGCGCGAGTCGCCAGACTCCTCCACGCAGTCGCAGGTGACGACGTTGCGATCGGCGCCGCAGCCCGGGCAGAGACCGGCACACTCCTCCCGGCAGAGGATCATCGCCGGGAGCGCCTCCGCGAAGGCGTCGCGCGCCCACAGGCCCAGCGCAAGCGCCCCGTCCTCCACGTAGGAGGAGTCGAGGTCCTCATCGAACGGGTCCTCGGCACTGCGCCCGTCGGCCGAGAACTCCGACGTGTCGATCATCACGGGCAACCGCGCCGGGCCCGTGCACCTCCAGCAGGGGCCCACGATGTAGGCCTCCGATCGCAGGTGGAAGTGCGCTCCGGCCGACGAGCGCGTCACCGTCAGGTCGACCTCGGGCGTCGCCGGGTCCGTCACGTAGTCCTGGCCGCCGAGCCTCAGCTCGATGGCCGGGACCCGCACCCGAAGGTGGGCCCCGGCCCCCGATGACAGGTCGAGGGAGCGGAGGTCGAGCTTGGCGACCTCCTCAGGCGTCCCGGCTACAGCGGTGACTCGTTCGGGAGCTCCTCGTCGTCCAAGGGCTCCTCGGCCCGCCCCTGAAGACGCTCGCGGCCGCGCTGGACCGCCTGGAGGAACTTCCCGAGGTTCACCTCGAGGGTGCCGAGCACCTCGTCGGCGTAGTCCTCCGCTCCGAGCCGGACCTCGCGCTCACGCCCGCGGGCCTCCTCCAGGATCTCGGCAGCCTCACGCTCGGCGCGCTTGACGACCTCCATCTCGGAGGCCTCCTGCGCCGCCTTGTCGCGGGCGTCGAACACGAGGCGCTCGGCCTCGCGCTTGGCCTCCGCCAGCATCTCCTGGCGCTCCTTGACGATCCAGCGGGCCTGCTTGACCTCTTCGGGGATCGTCGACCTCATCTGGTCGAGGAGGTCGTAGATCGCCTCGCGATCGATCCGCACCTGGTCGGTCAGGGGGACCGCCCGGGCGTTGTGGATCAGGTCGTCCAGCTTGTCGATCAGCTCCAGTACGTCCAACGAACCCTCCTCAGGGGACCGAACCGACACCTCGTGGGCGCCGCGCCCGGAGTGCCTCCGCGACGAAGGCGGGAACCCAGTCATCGACCGAGCCCCCCCAGGCCGCCACCTCCCGCACGCCGCTCGAGCTCACGAAGCTGTAGCGCGGCGATGCCGGCAGATAGACAGTTTCGATCTCCGCTGCCAGATGCCTGTTGAGTTGCGCCATCTGGAACTCATAGTCGAAATCCGAGATCGCGCGGAGACCTTTTACCATGACTGAGGCGCCGAGGCTTCGCGCGTGCTCGGTGATCAGGCAGTTGAAGCCCTCCACGCGGACGTTCCCGAGATCGGCGACGCTCTGCTCGACGAATGCGATCCGCTCCTGCGCGTCGAAGATCGGCACCTTCTTGACGGAGCCGGTCGTCACCGAGACGACCACCTCGTCGAAGAGGCCCGAGGCCCGGCGGATGATGTCGATGTGGCCGTGGGTCACAGGATCGTAGGTGCCCGGGCAGACGGCGATGCGATGCCTCCGGTGGACGGTCACGGCCGCCTCGACCGGATCACGCTGAGCGCCGTATCGCCATAGGTCCGATCAGTTCGCGAGACGATCTCCAGTCCGCTCGGCTCCGGAGGAGGACACGCGGCGGAGTGCTCGATCACCACGATCCCGGACGCCGTCAAGAGGGGCGCCAGTTCAGCCCCCAATCGGGCCACAACCCGATCGGTGAGGCTATACGGCGGGTCACACAGGCACAACCCGAACGTGCGGCCCGCCGCCCGCTCGGTGGCCAGGGCGGCTCTCCAGTCGCGGGAGATCACACGCACGCGCTCCTCCATGCCGAGGGCGGCGACGTTGGCGCGCGTGCACGCGACCGCCCGCGCCGAGCGCTCCACGAGGGTCGCCGTTGCGGCGCCGCGCGAGAGGGCCTCGAGCCCGAGGGCGCCGGATCCGGCGAACAGGTCCAGGACGTCGAGACCCTCCACCGGGCCGATGATCGAGAACATCGCCTCGCGGACGCGATCAGCCGTAGGCCGTGTCGCATCCCCCCGCGGGGCGGCGATTCGCCTCCCGCGATGGGTTCCGGCGATGATCCTCACGCGTCGAGCAACCGCGGCAGCGTGTCGAAGCGCCGCAGGACCGCGGATCGCAGGGGGGCGTTCTCCGCCGACTCGAGCAGCGGATCGCGAGCCAGCAGGCCCTTCGCGACATGGCGGGCCTCCGCCAGCTCGCGCCGGTCGCGGGCGAGCCGCGCGAAGCGCAGATCGGTGGGCCCGGCCTGTCGCAGTCCGAGAATGCTCCCCTCCCCCCGTATCTCGAGGTCCAGCTCCGCCAAGCGGAAGCCGTCGGAGTTCTGGGTGAGGGCCTCGAGCCTGCGCGCCCCGTCCTCGGTCTGGGGCTCGCCGAACAGCAGGCAGCGCCCCGGGTGGTCGCCCCGGCCCACCCGGCCGCGGAGCTGGTGGAGTTGCGCGAGCCCGAACCTCTCGGCGTCCTCGATCACGATGGTGGTCGCGTTCGCGACGTCGATGCCCACCTCGACGACCGTCGTGGCCACCAGGAGGTCGGTCCTGCCCTCGGCGAAGTCGAGCATCGCCGCCCGTTTCTCGTCGGTGTGCTGGGCACCGTGGACGAGACCCACCGAGAAGGCCGAGAAGGGCCCCTCGCTCAGGCGGGCCGCCTCGCTGGTCGCGGCCCGCGCCTCGGCGACCCCCCCCTCCTCGACCAGCGGGCAGATCACGTAGGCCTGGCGCCCCGCCCGGAGCTCCGCGCGAACCATCTCGTAGGCGCCCTCGCGGTCCGCAGCCCGCACCCAGAGGGTCTCCACCGGCGAGCGCCCGGGGGGTCGGGTGCGGATGGTCGAGACGGTCAGGTCCCCGTAGGCGGTGAGAGCGAGCGTGCGCGGGATCGGGGTCGCCGTCATGTAGAGGAGGTGGGCCGCCCCGTCGCGTCCGGTGGCGCGCTCGGCGAGGGCCTGGCGCTGCTCCACCCCGAAGCGGTGCTGCTCGTCCACGACCACGAGGCCGAGGCGATCGAACTCGACCCCCTCCGAGAGGAGCGCCTGGGTCCCGATGACGACCGGAGCCGTGCCGGTGCGCATCGCCAGCAGGCGCCGCTCGCGTTCGGCGCGCCCCACCCTCCCGGTGAGCAGGAGCGGCGCGACCCCGGCCGGGGCGAGGAGGCCGTCGAGCGTGCGAAGGTGCTGCTCGGCGAGGGTCTCGGTCGGCACCAGGATCGCCGCCTGGGCGCCCGCCTCGATGGCCTGGCAGATCGCGAGCACCGCGACGAGCGTCTTTCCGGAACCGACCTCCCCCTGCAGCAGCCGCCGCATGGGCCGCGGAGACGCCAGGTCGCGAGCGATCTCGCGCGCGGCGCGACGCTGCGCGGCGGTCAGCGAGAACGGCAGGGCCTCGAGGAGCGGACGCGCGCGCTCCCCGGTGCCGCACAGCTGCGGCGCTGAGCGTTGGGCGACCTGGGAGCGCCTCACGGCCTCCAGGCCGAGCTGGAGCACGAGCAGCTCCTCGATCACCAGGCGCCGGCGCCCGAGGCGCCCCTCGCGCCGGGAGCGGGGGAAGTGGACGGCCACGAGCGCGTCCGGTGCGCCGGGTAGGCCCAGGCGCACGCGAACCCAGGCGGGCAGCCGCTCGGGGGCGGCGCGAGCCAACGGTCGCGCCAGATCGACCAGCTCGCGGATGCGACGGGGGGGCATCTGTTCGGTGGCGCGGTACACCGGCACCAGCCCGCGCGTGTGGAGCCCCTCCGAACCACCTCCGCCGAGGATCTCATGGCTACGGACCGCCAGCTCGCGGCGCCCCTCGCCCCCCACCCGCCCGCGCAGCAGCAGCTCATCCCCGGGGGACAGCAGCCGGAGGAGGTGCTCCTGGTTGAACCAGGTCGCGACGATGCGGCCGCTCGCATCGTGCACGCGGGCTCGCACGATGCGCAGACCGCGGCGACGGGTGGGACGCACCGAGACCTCGTCCACCCGCACCCTGACCGTCACCTCCTCTCCGGCTCGCAACCCCGAGAGCGGCCGTACGTCCTGATCGAAGGCCTCGTAGCGCGAGGGCAGGTACTCGAGCAGGTCGCCCACCGTGCGGATCCCGAGTTCGGCCGCACGCCGCGCAATCGCGGGTCCGACCCCCGGGAGGTCGGTGATCACGGCCTCCCACCACCCCGGCGCGGGCCTTCGCGGTGGGGCCTGCTCCGGCCAGGGATGGCCCCGGCCGGTGCCCAGCGGGGGCGTGATCGGCGGCCATGCGTCGGTGGTGGTTGCGCTCGGGGCCATCGAACGAGCATAATCCGGGGTCGCTCGGACGCCTCGTGCGTTCATGCCCACGGGTCAACGCAAGCGAGGACGTCGGATATGGCAAGGGTTTGCAGCGTCTGCAAGAAGGCGCCCACCTTCGGGAACAACCGCAGTCACTCGATGCGCGCGACCCCGCGGCGCTTCAACGTGAACGTGCAGAAGGTCCGCATCCTGAAGGGCGCCACCCCGGTGCGCGTGTACGTGTGCACCCGCTGCCTCAAGGCCGGCAAGGTGACGAAGGCCGCCTGACGCCACCGCGCCGGGAGCGTCCGGCTCGCCGGACTCCCGCTAGCGGGAGTCCGCCAGGAGGTTCACCATCGCGATGGCGGCGTCGGCGGCGTCGATCCCGGCGTTCCCCTTGTCCCCCCCGGCGCGGGCCTCCGCCTGGGCGTAGGTGTCACAGGTCAGGACCCCGAACGTGCATGGGATCCCGGTCTCGACGCCCACCGCCGTGAGACCGGTCGCCGCCGCGTTGCAGATGTGCTCGAAGTGGGCCGTCTCGCCGCGGATGACCACGCCGAGGGCGATGACGGCCGCGTAGCGGCGGCGATGGGCCATCGCGTGCGCCGCGAGGGGAAGCTCGAACGCACCCGGCACCCAGAAGTCCTCGAGCTGGCCCTCGTGAAGGCCGGCCTCCATCAACCGGTCGTGTGCGCCCGCGAGCAGGCGCGTGCTGAGCTCCGCGTGGTACCCGGCCACGACGGCCGCCACACGGATCCCGGGGTGCTCCAGCCGAGGCGCCGGTGGTGGTGGGCCGGAGCGGGCCATCAGCCCTCTCCCCCGGCCTCGCCGGTCGCCGCTTCGGCGTCCTGCTCCTCGAAGCGCAGGTCCTGATGGTGGAGCACGTGGCCCATCTTGTCCCGCTTCGTGCGCAGGTACTCCACGTTCTCGTCTCCCGGATTCATCTCGATCGCGACGCGGTCGGTGACCGACAGCCCGTATCCCTCGAGGCCGACGATCTTCTTGGGGTTGTTGGTCAGGAGCCGGATGGTGGTCAGGCCGAGATCCACCAGGATCTGTGCGCCGATGCCATAGTCGCGCAGATCGGGTGGAAAACCGAGCGCGATGTTGGCCTCGACCGTGTCCATCCCCTGATCCTGCAGCTCGTAGGCGCGCAGCTTGTTCAGCAGGCCGATGCCGCGGCCCTCCTGCGCGATGTAGAGCAGGACGCCCTGCCCCTCCTCCGCGATGGTCCGCATCGCGGCCTTCAGCTGATCCCCGCAGTCGCAGCGCTGGGAGCCGAAGACGTCGCCGGTCAGACACTCGGAGTGCACGCGCACCAGGACGTCCGCGGCACCCGCCACGTCTCCCTTCACCAGCGCCAGATGGTGCTTGCCATCGAGGACCGAACGGAAGCCGACCGCACTCCAGTCGCCGTACTCGGTCGGCAGCCGGGCAGCGGTGCCGCGCTCGATGAGGCGCTCGGTGTGACGGCGGTGCTCGATCAGCTGGGCGATGGTGATCATCTTCAGGCCGTGCTCGGCGGCGTACGGAACGAGATCGGGAACTCGCGCCATCGTCCCGTCCGGGTTGCTGATCTCGCAGATGACGCCGGCGGGGATCAGGCCGGCGAGTCGCGCCAGGTCGACGGCCGCCTCGGTGTGACCGGCCCGGCGGAGCACGCCGCCGCCCTGTGCTCTCAGCGGGAAGACGTGCCCCGGCTTGACGAGCTCGTCGGGGTCGGTGTCGGGGTCGATCGCCACCATGATCGTCCGCGACCGGTCGGGCGCCGAGATCCCGGTCGTGATCCCGTGACGGGCCTCGATCGGCTCGGTGAAGGCGGTCGCGTTGCGCGCCTCGTTGCGCTTGACGACCGGCTTCAGACCGAGCTGGTCGCAGCGGGCCTCGGTGAGGGCCAGGCAGATCAGGCCCCGTCCGTGGGTGGCCATGAAGTTGATCGCCTCGGGGGTCGCGTACTGCGCCGCCATGACGAGGTCGCCCTCGTTCTCACGGTCCTCCGAGTCGAGGATCACGACCATGCGGCCGGCGCGGATCTCCTCGATGGCCTCGTCGATCGTTGCGAACTGGACTGCCGTGCTCGTCATCGCACACTCCCTCCCGGCGGGGCGTAGGGCGCCACCAGCGACTCCACGTATTTTGCCACCACGTCCACCTCCAGGTTCACCCGACGACCGAGAGCGCCCGGGCCGAGGTTCGTGACCGACATCGTGTGGGGGATGAGCGCCACGGTGAACGCGTCCGCGAGGCGCCCGGCGACGGTGAGGCTGACGCCGTCGACCGTGATGCTGCCCTTCTCCACGACGTACCGCAGGAGATCCGCGGACCCGGTGATCTCGAGCACGGCGCTCTCGCCCTCGGGCTCGACCGCCCGCACCGTCCCGACGCCGTCGACGTGGCCCTGCACGATGTGGCCGTCGAGCCGGTCGCCGACGCGCACCGGACGCTCGAGGTTGACCGGATCACCGGCGCGGAGCTCGCCGAGCGCGGTTCGGCGCAGCGTCTCGGCCACGCAGTCGACCGCAAAGCCGCCGCTGGTGAGCTCGACGGCGGTGAGGCAGGCCCCGTTGACCGCGACGGAGTCACCCGGGGACAGGCGCTCGAGAACGGCGGCGGCCGAGACCACCAGGCGCGCGCCCTGCCCGGTGGAGCGGATCTCCGCGATCCGCCCGCTCTCCTCGATCAGTCCTGTGAACACACCGGGACCGTACCCGCAAGGGGGCGTAGGCGTCCGCGCACGAGCAGGTCCTGCCCCACTCGCTCGGCGCTCGGATCCCGCAACCTCGGCGCCATGGCCAGGGTGGCGGCACCCTCGCCCCCCAGCGCCGACGGCGCCGCAGCGCCCCCGATCAGCATGGGCGCGAGGAACCAGAGCACGCGGTTGACGGCGCCGGCTGCGATCAGTGCACCCGCGAGCACGGCGCCGCCCTCCACCAGCACGGACTGGATGCCGAGATCGGCCAGCACGCGCAGACCCCCGGAGATCCGAGCCGACCCAGCCCCCGGGAGGGGGACGACGTCCACTCCGGCGGCGGCGAGCGCGTCCACCCGGTCGGTGGGCGCATCCTCCGCCGCGAGGAGGATGACAGGGTGCTCGCCGGCGTCGCGAACCAGCGCGGAGCCGAGGGGTAGCCGCGCGGCCGAGTCGAACACCACCCGCGCCGGCTGTCGAACAGGCCCGGCGACGTCCCGGGCGGTGAGACGCGGGTCGTCGGCCAGCGCCGTCCCGAGGCCGACCGCCACGGCATCGTGGTCGGCCCGCCACCGGTGAACGAGCGCCCGCGACTCCGGCCCGGAGATCCAGCGGCTCTCGCCCGACGCCGTGGCGATCTTCCCATCGAGGCTGGTGGCGAGCTTGAGGGTCACCTCGGGGAGCCCTGTGGTCGCCCAGGTGACGAACGCGGAGTTCATCTCGCTGCAGGCACGGGCCTCGTCCTCCGGAGCCACGACGACCTCCAGACCGGCCGCCGCGAGCACCTCACGCCCCTGGGCACGGTCGCGCTCGAGCGGATCGAGCGCACCGATCACCACGCGCCGGACGCCGGCGGCGATCAGCGCCTCCGAGCACGGCGGTGTCCGCCCGTGGTGCGAGCAGGGCTCCAGGGTGCAGACCACCGTCGAGCCGCGGGCGGCGTCGCCCGCCTCCGCGAGCGCCATCGCCTCCGCATGCGGCAGGCCGGGACCCTCGTGCCAGCCCTCGGCGACGGTCGTGTCGCCATCCACGATCAGCGCCCCCACCAAGGGGTTGGGGCTGACCCGGCCGCGTCCGCGCAGCGCGAGCTCGCGGGCACGCGCCAGGGCGGAGAGCTCTGCCGCGGAAGCCGGCGGCGGCCCCGCGTTCATCCTCCCGCCGCCGACCCCGCGAGCTCGCGGTAGGCGACAACCGGGTCCGGAGCGCCGAAGATCGACGAGGCCGACACGAACATCGCCGCGCCCGCGTCGCGCGCGGCCGGGAGGGTGGCCAGGCCGATACCCCCGTCGACCTCGATGACCACCTCGTCGGGAAGAAGCGCTCGCAAACGCGCGATTCGCGTCGGTGTGGCGGCGATGAACGACTGCCCGGCGAAGCCGGGATCGACCGCCAGGACATTGACGTAGTCGAGCTCTCCCGCGAGCTCCGCCACGTGCTCGACCGGGGTGCCCGGGTTGAGCGCGAGCCCGGCTGCGCAGCCCGCCTCCCGGATCATGCCGAGAAGCCGGTGGGCGTGAGGATCGGCCTCCACATGGACCGTGATGGCGTCGGCCATCGGAGCGAACAGGGGGATCATCTCGGCCGGGCGGGAGACCATCAGATGGACGTCGACGAAGCCCCCGGCCGCCCGGACCGGCCCGGCGACGGCGCGGGTGAAGTCGGGGCCGACCGTCAGGTTGGGGACGAACCGGCCGTCCATGACGTCGACGTGGACCGCGCGCATGCCCGCACCGATCAGGGAATCGAGCTGGACGCCGAGGTTCAGCATGTCGGCCGACATGACCGAGGGCAGCACCACCGGCCCGCGGGGAAGATCGCTCATGGACCACCGGTCCGGCGGAGCCTGGCGATGAAGAAGCCGTCGGTCCCGTGCACGTGCGGAAGCGTCAACAGGGCGCCGAGCAGACGCGGGTGGGCGAAGTCCGCGAACTCGGCGGAGAGGTCGTCCAGAGGAGCGCCCGTGGCGCGGACCACGTCCTCATTCTCGGGTGCGATCAAGGTGCAGGTCGAGTAGACCACCCGCCCGCCCGCCCGCACCAGCTCCAGGGCTCGATCGAGCAGTCCCCGCTGAAGGCGCGTGAGCGGCGCGAGTGACTCCTCCCGTCGCCTCCAACGCGCGTCCGGGCGCGACGACAGAACGCCGAGCCCCGTGCAGGGCGGATCCACCAGGACAGCGTCGTAGTCGCCCTCGAGGGGCACGGACAGCCCGTCGCCCTCGACCACCTCGATCACCGCGCCCATGCGGCGGGCGAGCGCCCTCAGGGCCTGCGCCCGTGCGGGTCGCAGCTCCACCGCGGTGATGCGGGCGCCGCCCCGGGTCAACGCCGCGAGATGCGTCGCCTTCGCCCCGGGTGCGGCGCAAAGGTCGAGGATGCGCTCCCCGGGACGGGGCGCCACGACATGCCCGACCAGCTGCGAGGCGCGGCTCTGGCCCATCACCAGACCGCGCTCCCACGACCGCGACTCCTCGAGGGCGAACGCACCGGGCACGACGTACGCCTCGGGAACGTACGGATCGGTGCTCCAGCCCGCCGGGAGCTCCTCCTCCAGGCCCGCTCTCGGCCCGCGCAGAGGGTTCCACCGCACGGCCGACTCCGCCGACTCTGCGGCCGCTCTCATGACACCGGCGGCATCCTCGGCGCCGAGCGATGCGACGAGCCGGTCGGCGATCCAGTCGGGCATCGAGTGCTGGAGGGCCGCGGTGGCGGCGCCGCCCGCCTGGAGCTCCGCCAGGCGGACATCGGCATCGGCCGCGATCCTCCTCATCACGGCGTTCACCACACCGGCCCGGGCGTTCGAGCGCGTCGTGGTGCCGCGGAGCGAGCGCGCCTGGCGGACGGCCTGATCGACGGCCGCATGATCGGGGACCCCGTCCGAGAAAGCCACCTCGAAGGCACCGATCCTGAGGATGTCCCGGACGGCCGGCTCGAGCGCTGCAGGCCGATCGAGCGCACCGTCGATGAGCCAGTCGAGGGTGCGGCGGCGCTGCACGGCGCCATAGGCCAGCCGCATCGCGTGGGCGCGGGCTCGGGGATCGAGGTCGGCCCGGCGCACCTCCGCCGAGAGGGCACGGTCTGCGTACGCCCCCTCCTCGACCCTCCGCAGCACCCGCAGGGCGACGCTGCGCTCCGGCGCGATCCCCGTGACGGCGGTGGCTCCCTTGCTCACGCGACACTCTCCCATTCGAGCGATCCCCGCCAGCCGCGAAGGAAGGAGGCGGCGTCCATGCGTCCGCGGCCGGGTGGCTGGAGCTCGAGTACCTCCAGCGAGCCCTCGCCGCATCCGGCGACGAGCCGCCCGTCGACGACCGATAGCCCCGGCGGTGCGGGCTCCGGCAGGGGCCGCGTCGCCCAGATCTTGAATGGCTCGCCGCCGATCCGCGCAACCGCACCGATGTGGGGGGAGAGGGCCCGCACGCGCAGGGCCAGCTCGGGCGCCGGCCGCGAGAGCTCGAGCGTACGATCGTCCGCCGAGATCTTGGGTGCGATCGAGATGCCTTCCTGCGGCTGCGGCGTGGACACGAGTCGCCCGGCATCGAGATCATCGAGTGCCCGCACCAGCAGCGGGCCACCGATGGCCGATAGGCGCGCGACCAACGAGCCGGCGTCCTCCAGCTCCGCGACGGCGGTCGATTCGGTCGCGATCATCGGGCCGGTGTCGAGGCCCGCGTCCATGAACATGATCGTCACCCCGGTCCGCTCGACGCCGTCCATGAGGGCACGCTCGACCGGGGCAGCGCCGCGGTACGCCGGGAGCAACGAGAAGTGGACGTTGATGCAGGGCCAACGGGAGAGCACCACCTCACGAAGGATCTGCCCGAAGGCCACGACGACGAGTGCCTCCGCTCCGGAATCGGCGATCCGCTGGACCACATCGGGGTCGTTGATCGTGGTGGGGCGCAGGACGGGGATTCCGAGATCCTCGGCCGCCGAGGCGACCGGAGTCGGAGAGGGGCGGCGCGAGCGGCCCCGCGCCCGGTCGGGCTGAGTGACGACCACGACCACCTCGTGCGAGGACGCGCCGAGTGCGCGCAGCGGTGGGACGGCCGCGTCAGGGCTGCCCGCGAAAGCGACGCGCACTCCGGATCACCCGCCGTCGCGCAGCGCCCGGAGAGCCTCCCGGCGCTGCTCGGGCGCCGTGCGATCGAGGATCAGGATCCCGTCCAGATGATCCATCTCGTGCTGGATGACGCGGGCCGCGAAGCCCTCGGGGGCGATCTCGAAGGTCTCTCCACGCACATCCTGCGCCGTCACCTTGATGGCCACCGCCCGCGGCACCTCGACACTAATCTCCCCGATCGACAGGCAGCCCTCGTAGTCGTGCTCCTGCTCCTCGGAGCGCCAGGTGATCTCGGGATTGCAGAGAACGAGCGGCGCCGAATCCTCTCCGGTCAGCACCACGGCGAGCCGGCGCAGAAACCCCACCTGAGGAGCGGCCAGGCCGACGCCGCGGGCGGCGTTCATGATCGCGATCATGCGCTGCGCCTCGTCCCGCAGGACGTCATCGAACTGGGTGATCGCGAGCGTCGGCGCCCGCAGCACCGGGTCGCCGATCTGACGGATCTCCGCCAGGGCGTCGAGGCGGCGCTGCTCGAGAACGGGGTCATCAAGGGCACGCGAGGACATCCCCGGATGCTAGCAGCGGGTCGTGGCCGCCCAGGTTCCGAAAACCGTCACGCGACCGGGGCGATCGCCCCGCTCCTCTCGCCGGCCAACCGGGCCGCGAAGCGCGCGGGAGCATCCTGCGGGCCGCGGATCACGAGGGCTCGCGATCCCGACGAGTTGACGATCACCACCAACGCCCACCGCGACGCGAGCCCGGCGATGTCCGTGACGAGCGGCGGGCTGGCGAGGATACCGATCGACCGCCCCCCGGCGCGGAGGGGCTCGAGGGTGAACTGCGATGAGTTCAGGCGGGCGCGGGAGGCGCGCAGCGTCTCCCATCCGCCGCGCAGGGCGACCACCCTCACGCCCCCCGCCACGTCGGCCGCCACGGCGTCCGCCGCGGTCGCGTCACCCGGCAGGTCACCCGCGCCAACCGGCCTCCCGGCCAGCTCCCGGCCGCCGCCGGCCGGGACGGTGAGCGGAACGGACGCGATCTCGATCGCGGACGGCACGTTGGGGGATGGACGCTCGGAGAGCGCCCCCGTGACAGCCAGGGCACCGCCACCCAGCGCCGCGAGGCCGGCCAGCGCCACGAGAGCGGGGGCGATGGTGCGGCGGCGGCGGAGCTCGAGGACTCGCGTCATACGCCGGGTCGCGTCACCGTCGCACCCGAGCGCACGCTCGAGTGAGGCGATGAGGCCCGCGGCGCTCGCGGGTCGTTGCCGGGGATCCTTGGCGAGGCCGCGCTCGAGGGCGTGGTCGAGTGAGCGGGGCAGGAACGGCGCCACGCGCGAGGGCCGGGGCGGGGTGCGATGGGCGTTCGCATAGAGCACGCCGGCCAGCTCGTCGGCCTCGAACACCGGGCGGCCCGTGAGGGCTGCGAAGGCGACCGCGGCCAGCGCGTACCGATCGGAGGCCGGGGCGGCCCTGCCACCCGCCAGCACCTCGGGGGCCATGTAGCCGGCGGTGCCGATCAGCCGGCCGTCGTCGGTGAGCAGGGTCGCGTCCAGACGGCGTGCGATGCCGAAGTCGGCGAGCCAAGCACCCGAGGGATCGAGGAGGATATTGCCCGGGGTCACGTCGCGATGCACCAAGCCCGCCGCGTGCGCGGAGTCGAGGGCCGCTGCAACCCCTGCGAGGATCTCCAGAGCGCGCGGCGGCGCCAGCGGGCCCGATGCGATGCGCTCGGCCAGGCTGCCGGAAGCGGCGAGTCGCATCGCGAGATACCCCCGCCCATCGTCCTCGCCGCGATCGAGGATCGGGACGACGTTCGGATGGTCGAGGCACTCGAGCGCCTCGCACTCGCGGTGGAAGCGCACGCGGAAGGCGCGGTCGCCCCACACCGACCGGTGAAAGACCTTGACCGCCGCTCGCACACCCGAGTTGACGTGTCGGGCCCGGTAGACGTCGGCCTGCCCGCCCCCGCCGATCCACTCCTCGAGAGCCCATCGCCCGACGAGTCGCGCTCCGACGACAGCGGTCATGGAGGGGCTACCTTCGCGCCGGGAGCAGCGCGCGTGCCGTGGCCTGGGTCCAGGCCCGGCCGGCCAGGTAGTCCGACTCCGCGCCGACCGCGAGCGTCTTCCAGCCCCCGCCCCCGTCACCGTACCCGGGCCCAGCCTCCGCGCTCGCCACCTTCACGGCGAGACCCCCGCCGGCGAGGGCGATCTCCACCTGGGGATCGCCGGTTCTCGGGAAGCGGACGCGGGCGCCACCCGCCTCGTTCTGGATCAGCGGCGCGGGTGCGAGCTCGTTCATGTCGAAGAAGATGCCGGCCAGGCTCGGACGGAGCGCGGGCTCGACCATCGGCATCAGCCCCTCCAGCCGGTACAGCTCGGCTACGCGCGGGGTGAGGAAATACTCCGCCTCGCGAAGCAGCATCAGATCGTTCGCGTCCTCCACGCGCCCGCGCTCAGGGCGCTCCTGCACCCAGTCGCGCATACGCAGCCAGCTGCGGTGGCGGATGTTGCGGCCGCCGGCCGCGGCGGCCTCGACCGCGGCGGGCGGACGACGGTCGGGGGTGATTGCGATGACGATGCACTTGTCCGCGCTCGCGGTCAGCGCATCGTAGGTCGCGATCAACCGCTCCTGCTCGTCGGCGTCGAACGCCAGGGTCGCCTGAAGGGCGAAGGTCCAGCCCGCCCCGCGGGCGACCACGTCGCCCAGCAGGTCGTCGGCAATGGGACGCTGCTCCCGCACCAGGACGGCATCCGCATCCGGCAGGGACTCCCCGGAGATCTCCTCCACCAGCGCGGTTCTCGTCTCCGGCCCGCCCAGGGCGAGGAGGGTGGCGAGGACGTGCACCCACTGCTCACGCGGGTCGCTTGACGCCTCGAACAGGCGGGGTACCGGCATCGACGGGGACTCCTTGACGAGGGATTGGCCGCAGACAAGCGTAGCGAAACCTCACGGATGGTCCGGTGCGCGGGGAGGGCTCAGGTGTCCTGCGGATCGACGTCCACGGCGACCCGGACGCCGCCGCGCCTTTGCTCGGCCGCATGGCGGTCGAGGGCGGAGCGCAACGGCATGGTCATGCGGGAGGCAGTCGGTGCACTCAGGAGGAGCGCTCTGCGGGTGCGTCCCCGCAGGCGGTGCATGGGAGAGGGGCCGAGCACTCCCACCTCCGGCGCGCCCTGCCGGAGGGTCTCGGCGAGACCGAGAGCCGCCCGCGCGACCTCCTCCGGGCTCTCTCCGTCGAACACGACACGCACCAGATGCCCGAAGGGAGGAAGGTGGTGTGAGCGGCGGCGCTCGATCTCCCCCACGAGGAACTCCTCCACGGCGTGACGGGCCCCCAGCTGGACCGCGCGGGCGGCGGGCTCGTATGCCTGGACGATCACCCGCGCGAGCTCCCCCCGGCGCCCCGCCCTCCCGGCGAGCTGGACGATGAGGGCGAACGCCCGCTCCTCCGAGCGGAACCCGGCGTGCTGGAGCGGGGCGTCCGCGTCCACCGCCCCGGCGACGGTGACGTCGGGGAGGTCGTGCCCCTTGGCGACCATCTGGGTCCCGAGCAGGATCGCCGGACCGGGCCGGGCGAACTCGGCCAGCAGGCGGGCCACCGCCCCCCTCCCGGAGGCCGTTGACCCGTCCATCCGGACGATGCGGGCGGACGGCACCAGGCGCGCAAGGGCCTCCTCGACCCCCTGCGAGCCGGTCCCCTGACGCACGACGTCGGTGCTCGCGCAGCGCGGGCAGACACCCGGTACGGGCTCCTCGTGCCCGCAGTGATGACAGGCCAGCCGGCGCGGCGACGAGTGCTGGACCAACGAGACGTCGCAGGCCGGGCAACGTGCGATCCATCCGCACTCGCGGCAGAGGGCCATCAAGGAGAAGCCACGGCGGCTCGCCAGCACGATGGCCTTCTCGCCTCGCAGAGCAGCGTCGTGGAGGGCGCGGGCGAGCGGGCGCGAGATCGGGCCGGCCGCCTGGGTGCGCATGTCCACGACCTCGACGGCGGGCAGGCGCGAGCCATCGGCGCGCACGGGAAGCGCGCGGCGCGGCAGGGCGTGCCAGGCCTCGGGGCGCGGGGTGGCGCTCCCGAAGACGACAGCCGCTCCCGCGGCACGCGCCCGCCTGGCCGCCACCTGACGAGCGTCGTAGCGCGGTGAGGAGTCCTGTTTGTAGGAGGGATCGTGCTCCTCGTCGACCACCACCAGGCCAAGGTTCACGATAGGGGCGAAGACCGCGCTGCGGGCGCCGAGCACGACGTCCGCCTCCCCCTCCCGCACCCGCCGGTGCTCGGCGGCCCGCTGCGCCGGCGTGAGGGCCGAATGCCAGATCGCTACCCCCTCGCCCAGCCGCGCGCGCAGCCGGTCCAGGAGCTGGGGGGTCAGGGCGATCTCCGGAACCAGGACGAGGCTCCCCAAGCCGCGCTCACGCGCGGCCTGGATCGCCCGCAGATAGACCTCCGTCTTCCCCGAACCGGTCACGCCGTGCAGGAGCAGCGATCCCCCCTCTGCCTTGATCAACCGCACGATGTCGGCGACCGCGGCGGCCTGGTCCGGCGTCAGGTCGGGAGGGTGGTCGGGCGGCGGCGGCGCTCCGGCCGTGGACACCAGTGAGTCCGGTCCCAGGCGCTCGCGCGCCAGCGCGAGGATCCCGGCCTCGGCCATCCGCCGCAGGGTCCCCGACGTCGTCGATGCGCGCCGACAGAGCTCGGCCGCCGCCAAGCGGCCACCCGAACCCGCGAGCATCTCGGCGACCTGGCGGCGGCGGGTCGGGAGTCCGTTGACCGGGGCCCCGGTGAGCCGCGCGACGAGAACCTCACGCGGGCGCCCGGGCGGAGGCGCCAGAACCCACTCCCCGGAGGCGTCCCGACGCAGAGCGCCACCTCCCCCCGGCGGCAGGACCAACCGAAGGCACGCCGCGACGGGCGCCATGTAGTACCGCGCCATCCACCCCGCCAGCTCGAGCAGCTCGGCCGGCACGGGGCGCCCCTCGACCACACCGGCGATCGACACCAGCCGACCCTCGTGGCTGGGCGCATCGCGCCCCACCACCACGCCGAGCACCCGGCGCGGACCGAGGGGGCAGACCACCATCGCCCCCGGCTGCGCGGCACCCTCCATCGCAGGGGGCACCGCGTAGTCGAGTATCCGGTCGAGACTGCGAGCCTCGACCAGGGGGAAGACCTGAGCGGTGGCGACCGGCTCGGGCGGGAGCAGGGCGAGCGCCGCGGGCGCGGTCTGCGCCGTGGCCGTTCTCCCCGCGCCCTAGACGGAGGCGGCCAGCACTCCGCCGGCCTCCTGGGCGATGGCCGTGCTCTCCCACGTGAAGTCCGGATCGGAGCGCCCGAAGTGACCGTACGCGGCGGTCTTCTGATAGATCGGCCGGCGCAGATCGAGCTTCTCGACGATCGCACCCGGGCGCAGGTCGAAGTTCTCGGTGATCCACGCCGTGATCGCTTCGACCGGACGGGTCTCGGTGCCGTAGGTCTCGAGGCTCACGGAGACCGGGCGCGCGACCCCGATGGCGTAGGCCACCTGCACCTCGGCACGGCGGGCGAACCCGGCGGCGACGATGTTCTTCGCCACCCACCGGGCGGCGTAGGCGGCCGAGCGATCGACCTTCGACGGGTCCTTGCCGCTGAAGGCGCCGCCGCCGTGACGGGCCATGCCGCCGTACGTGTCGACGATGATCTTGCGGCCCGTGAGGCCGCAGTCGCCCAGCGGACCGCCCACCACGAAGATGCCGGTCGGGTTGATGAAGAAGGTGATGTGATCGTTCCAGAGCGAGAAGCTCTCGAGCACGGGACGCACGACCGACGTGATGACATCCTCGCGCAGCTGGTCGTAGCCGATCTCGGGCGCGTGCTGGGTCGAGACCACGACCGAGACGACCTCGGTCGGCACCCCGTCCACGTAGCGCACGGTGACCTGGGACTTCCCGTCGGGCCGCAGGTAGGTCAGCGACTCGCGCCGAGCCGCGGCGAGCCGCTCGCAGATGCGGTGCGAGAGGGTGATCGGGAGTGGCATCAACTCGGGTGTCTCGTCGGTCGCGTAGCCGAACATCAGGCCCTGGTCGCCGGCTCCCTGCAGGTCGTAGGGGTCGCCCGCCCCGCCGGCGCGCTTCTCGTAGGCCGTGTTGACGCCCTGGGCGATGTCCGGGCTCTGCTCGTCGAGAGCCACCGAGACCCCGCAGGTGTCCGCGTCGAAGCCGTACTTGGCACGGGTGTAGCCGATGCGGCGGACCGTGGAGCGCACGATCGAGGGGATGTCCACGTAGGTCGAGGTCGAGATCTCGCCCGCCACCATCACCTGGCCCGTGGTGATGAGCGTCTCGCACGCCACCCGGCCCATCGGATCGTCTGTCAGAACGGCGTCGAGGACCCCGTCCGAGATCTGATCGGCGATCTTGTCCGGGTGGCCCTCGGTGACCGACTCCGAGGTGAAGAGGTGCTCTGCCATCGGTGGAAACTCCCTTGGTGGATCACGGCGGCGGCGAGCATAACAGGGGGTCCGTGGGGGTCGGGAAATGCCACGGGGGGCTCCGCGCCCCGCGCGAAGCCCCCCGTGGAACCTCGGTCTCCCGGTGTCAGCTACCGATCTTGAGGAACACCTCGAAGGTCGGCGTGGAGCCTCCGGTCGCCCAGGCGGTGATGCTCTTGAGCGGGCGCAGGTTGGCGCGGGTCTCGGCCGGTGCGTCCTTCAGCGCGCCCGCAGCCTCGGCCGCCGCGACACCCTCGCTGATGTTCAGCCAGAGGAGCGAGGAGACCTTGTCGGGCATGCCGGTGGTGGCGGCCGTGAAGTCCGCCGAACCCGACAGCGGGGCGACGGGGCGCTGGACCGCGGTGACGGCCGGCACGCTCGTCCCGACGATCGCCAGATCGCCGTCCACCCCGTAGACCGCACTCGCCTCCGGAGAGATCGGCAGCTGCCATCCCGTCACACCGGCCGCCAGGGGAACCTGCTTCCACGGCGGCAGCGTCACGTCCGGGCTGAAGGTCCGAAGGAGCTGGGGAACGCCCACACGCAGGGCGTCGAGGGTCTTTCCGGCGCGGGTTCCGTCGGCGACCTTCAGCATCAGAGCGGCGCCGATGTTCGGGCTGCCGGGCGTCACGACGATGGCGTGCTCACCGGTGGCCAGCGCCGAGAGATCGTCGAGCGAGACCCCGAGGAGCTGGGGAAGCTGCCCGGCCAGCGCGTCGATCTGGTCGGTGGCCTCGCTGCTCTGCGCGGCCCTCACCTGCTCCAGCGCGGTCGCGATCTGCGCGGCGAGATCGTTGAAGCCGACGTAGGCGATCGCGTCCGCGGGCACCTTGTCGGTGAGCGTCGGAGCGAACTCGCTCGTGCCCATGTCGGGGGCTCCCGTGACGAGGCCCTTCATCCGCAGCCCCTCGGGCTCGGCGGCCACCGACGCCACCATGACGGCGTTGGCGTAGTCGCCGAGACCGACCTGATCGAGCTGCGGCGCCGACTTCTGGGCCGTCTGGGCGATCGCCCCGAAGTCGATGTACGCCTGCCCGAAGACGTCGGCGGGGAGCTTCGCAAGCGCATCGGCGAACTTCGACGTCCCGCCGAGGGTCTTGTCGCCGCCCGCCTTGTGGGCGTCGAGGGCCGCGATCAACTGCTCCTTCGTGTCGGAGACCAGGAGCACGCCGCTCGTCACGGCGGCGACCGTCTCGGACGAGTCGGTGTAGTAGTCGACCCCGTCGTGGGTCCCGGCCTTCGTCCCCCCACTCTTGACGAGAAGGGCTGTCACGGCGTCGTCCTTGCCGTCGGCCAGCTCGACCACCCCGACGAACTCGGAATCACCCGATGCGGCCGCTGCGTCGCCGGCGTTGCCCTGCGAGAGCTCTCCCGCCACCGCCGCGGCGTCCGGCAGCCCCAGCGTCGCAACGGCGGCCTTCTCTCCGAGGAGGGGCTTCACCTCGGTCTCGAAGTCGACCTGGTCCGACTTCAGGGCGTCATCGACCATCGTCCGCAGTTCCGGATACGCCGGGAAGAGCTTCGCCAGCGTGTCGACCTGCTTCCACTGGGCGCCGTCGAAGTCGGTGGTGGCCTCGAGGTAGACCGGGCTCCCCGCGGGGATGTACGAAGCCGCCTCGCCGGCGCTCGAGCCGGTGCTGACGCTGTTGCCGCCGCACCCGGAGACCGCGAGGGCGCTCCCTGCCAGAGCGCTTGTCACGAGGACGACCGATCGACGTCGACGCAGGCTCTCGATCATCTGCACGGCCATGCGCGGGGACCTCCGGGTAGGATGAGATGCTCTGCGATCGACAGTAGCAACGCCCCCCGGGATCTCGGCCAGGGGGCCGGTAAAGAGATGGTTCAGAAGGCGCTCGCGCTTCGTAGGGCCCTTCAGGAGCGGGTCGCGACCTCGATGACGAGCGGGACGCCGTCCAGGTCGAAGCGCTGCCGCAGACGGTTCTCCAGCCAGAAGCCGTAGTCGCGGGTCATGAGGGACCGGTCGTTCACCTCGAGGCGGAAGGTCGGGGGCCGCTCGCCGGTCTGCACCAGATAGCGAAGCGAGAGGCGCCGCTGCCCTCGACGGGGACCCGGTCGCTCGGCCGCCAGCTCGCGCAGCGCCACGTTGAGATCGCGGGTCGAGATGCGAGACCGGAAGCGCTCCTCCAGCCGCAGGGCGGCCGGGAGGAGCCGGTGGAGCCCCTCCCCGGTGGCCGCCGAGCAGACCTCGATGGGGGGTCGTTGGCGCGACTTGGAACGCAGGCGGCCGCGGATGTGCTCCAGGTCGGGCTGAGCCAGATCCCACTTGTTGACCACCACCAGGGTCGCGCAATGCGCCCGCGCGGACCGATCGACCGCTGACAGGTCCGAGTCGGTCAGCCCCTCGGTCGCGTCGCAGACGACCATGGCGACGTCGCTGCGCTCGGCCGACTGCAGCGCCCGGATCTGGCTGTAGTGCTCGACGCCGTCGCGCATCTGGCCTCGCCGGCGCAGCCCGGCGGTATCGATCAGGACCACCCGCCGGCCGTCCACCTCGATGAGGGTGTCGATGGGGTCGCGGGTCGTGCCCGGCGCGTCGTGCACCACCACCCGGTCCTCACCGAGGATGGCGTTGAGGATCGAGCTCTTGCCGACGTTCGGCCTGCCGAGGATGCAGATGGCCGGCACCCGCTCGCGGTTCGCGTTGACCGCCGGAGCCTCCGGCAGCCGCTCGACGAGCGCGTCGAGGAAGTCGCCGATGCCGCGGCCGTGTTGCGCCGACACCGCATGCACCTCGCCGAGACCGATCGCGGCGAGATTGTGGGCCTCGGCTTCGCGTGCCGCGCTGTCGACCTTGTTGGCGACGAGCATCAGCGGACGACCCACCCGGCGCAGGCGGTCGGCCACCTCCAGATCGCCCGGCGTCGGAGCGGTCTGGACATCCACGACGAAGACGATCAGGTCCGCCTCCTCGATCCCGCGGATCGCCTGAGCGGCGATCTGGCGTCCGACGGCGCTCGGATCGGCGTCGTCGATACCACCGGTGTCGATCAGCTGGAACGCGCGCCCGTTCCACTCGGCGCCAGCCTGGCGCCGGTCCCTCGTCACCCCGGCCACGGCGTCAACCACGGCGTCGCGCCGTCCGGCGAGGCGGTTGAAGAGGGTCAACTTGCCGACGTTCGGGAACCCGACGATCGCGACGACGGGCTGGTCGGTCGCGAGGGTGCTGCCGGCGACCTCCTTGCGCGGCCTCCATCGCGCGCGCTCGGCACGATCACCCATCGACGTGCCCCGGGGGGTCGGTGTGCGGCCCGCCCGCGAGGGGGACGAGGGCGGCGATCGCGGCCATCATCCGATCGACGGCGTCCCGCGAGCGCCGGCTGCGCGGTCCGGGTGGGATGTCCGACAGATCGAGCGGCGGACCGAACGCGACGCTCACCCGCCGCAAGAGCTTGTGGCTTCCCCACACGGCCGCCGGAACGACCGTCAGCCCGGACTCGAGCGCGAGCGAACCCGCCCCGGGCATCCCGGGGCGCAGGCGCCCGTCGAGGTAGCGCGTGCCCTCGGGGAACATCAGCAGGACGTCGCCGCGCTCCAGGATGTCCCGGGCGAGGCGCAGCGCGCGCCGGTCGGCGCCTCCCCGCTCCACCGGAAAGGCCCCCATGCGGTAGACCGCCCGTCGCACGCCGGGCATTCGGAAGAGCTCTGCCTTGGCCATGTAGTAGCTCTTTCGCGGGAGGACGGCGACGCCGAGGATGGGTGGGTCGACCTGGGAGATGTGGTTGCTCACGATGAGGACCGACCCGGTCGCCGGAAGGTGCTCGCGACCGGTCACCCGGAGGCGCAGGAGCCAGCGGACGGGAGGCAGGAGGAGGACGTGGCCTGCGATCCACCACCGCCTGCTGACGACGGGCGCGCGGTCGAGATCGATCATCCCGAATGCCCGCTGGCCCCGGACCGCACGTCCGCCACGAGCGAGACGATCAGGTCGGCGACGGCGTCGGCGTCGAGCTGGGAGGAATCGATGACCACGGCTCCCTGCGCGATTCGCAGCGGGCTCGCCGAGCGCGTGCTGTCGGCGTGATCGCGCCGGCGGACGTCGTCGAGCACGGTGCGCTCGTCGCTGACCACCCCACGCGCTCCGAGATCGGCCCGGCGCCGACGCGCGCGTTCGTGGAGCGAGGCGGTCAGGAACACCTTGAGGTCGGCCTCCGGGCAGACGACCGTACCGACGTCGCGGCCGTCCGAGACCCAGGAGCCCTGGGACAGCAGCGCCCGCTGCGCCGCGACGATCTCGGAGCGCACCCCCGGGTGGGCGGAGACCTCCGATACGTGGCGGGCCACCTCGGGCAGGCGGATCTCCGCGGTCACGTCGCGACCGACGACGCGTACCCGGTCACCGTCCTCGGTGGACTCGATCTCGATCGGGTTGTCGCGGGCCAGCGCCACGAGGCCCGGCTCGTCCGAGGGGGGGACCGACGACTCGAGGGCGAGCCAGGTCAGGGCCCGGTACATGGCCCCGGTATCGAGGTAGGCGACGCCCAGGCGACGGGCCACGGAGCGGGCGACCGTGCTCTTTCCGGCGCCGGCCGGCCCGTCGATCGCGATGATCACGCGGGCACCGCACCGAGCAGGGCGAGGTCGGATGCGAAGCCCGGGTACGACACCGCGACAGCGTCGAATCCACCCACCGAGACGCCGTCGCGGCTCACGAGACCCGCGACGGCACCGAGCATGGCGAGCCGGTGGTCTCCGAGCGACTCCATGGCGCCGCCCGCGATCTGCCCCGAACCGGTCACGGTGAAGCCGTCCTCGCGCTCGTCCGCGGCGACGCCGAGCGCGCGCAACGCACGGACCACCGAGGAGATCCGGTCGCTCTCCTTCACCCGCAGCTCGCCCGCTCCGCGCACGATCGTGGTCCCGGTGGCGAGGGCGGCCAGTAGCCCGACGAGGGGAAGCTCGTCGATCATCGAGGGCACCTCGTGCGGCTCGACCTCGGTGGCCCGCAGCCCCTCCGTGCGCGAGACCGACAGCGTGCCGCACGGCTCGCCCGCCACCGGATCACCGAGCTCCTCACGTACCTCCACCCCCATCCGGCGCATCACCGCGAGCAGCCCACAGCGGCCGGGGTTGAGGTTCACGCCCTCGAGGCGCACCTCGGGCTCACCGAGCAGCGCGCCCGCGACCAGGTGCGCCGCAGCCGAGGAGAAGTCGCCCGGGACGTCAACGTCGGGCAGCGCGAGCCGGTCGACCGGGCCGTGGACGCCGACCGCGCCGCCCTCCCGGAGCACGACGACCCCGGCGGCACCGAGCATCCGCTCGGTGTGATCCCGCGACGGGATCGGCTCGTGGACCCAGGTGGTGCCCTCCGCGAAGAGCCCGGCGAACAGGAGGCAGCTCTTGACCTGCGCGCTGGCGACCTCCAGGCGGTGCTCGACGCCCACGAGCGGGACTCCGCCACTCACGACGAGGGGCGGGGTGCCCCCAGGGGCGCTGAAGACCGACGCACCCATCGCCCGCAGCGGCCGCGCGATGCGCGTCATCGGACGACCGCGCAGCGAGGCGTCGCCGTCGAGCACGACGTGATCGACGGATTGCCCCACCAGGAGTCCGGCCATCAACCTCATGAGGGTCCCGGCGTTCGCGCAGTCGAGGGCCGGAGGAGGACGTAACCCGCGCAGGCCCCGGCCGGCGACCCGCAGGGCGTCACCGAGATGGCCCTCGACCGCCACCCCGCAGTCCTCGACGGCCTGCAGGGTGGCGCCGGTGTCGGCCGAGTCGAGTGGCCTGCCGACGCGCACCTCACGATCCGAGACCGCCGCGAGCATGAGCGCCCGATGGGTCAGCGACTTGTCCGGCGGCACTTGGAGGGTGCCGCGGAGCAGGGGTACTGGGGCTACGCGGACCGCCGCCATCGGGTCAAGACTAACGACACCCCCTCCGGCCCACCGGCCGGGACCCGCCGATGGGGCTCAGGGAGAGATCGAGCGCGCCACACGAAGGGCCGTCTCCTCCCCCAGAGACGGGCCGCGGACCTGGAGGCCGAAGGCGCGCTCAGGGGTCTCCCACACCAGGGTCACGAGCCCGCGGCCGCGCAGCACCCCCTGCGCGTCGCCGACCTCGACCGCCCGGGCACCCCGGCCACCGGGATCGGGGGCCGCCAGCGGGGCCGGGCACTGGCGCAGGAGGACGCGCGCGCCGCCGGCGCCGGTCCAGGCGATGACCACCGCGGGCGGCGCGGCCGGATACGAGATGTCCGGCTCCACTCGCGGCCGGCCACGGGTCAGCCCGGGCGGGACCCAATCGGGCAGCCACGGGTCGTAACCCGCCTCGAAGGCCGCATCGGCGAGCCGCGCTGCCCAGCGACCGTCACCGATCCCCGCGCCCATCCCGTGGGTGGCGCCCATCCGGCCGCTCAGGGAGACCCCGTCGAAGCGCAACTCCGAGACCCCTGCCCGCACGAGGCGGCCGATCGCCTCTCCCGACGCGTCGAGCGCGTCCACGGCGATCACCGGCGCTTGCGAATCGAGACGCACGAGCGCCAGGCCGCCGGGCCCCACCCGCGACGGAGCCACCGCGTCCTCGCTGGCCAGCAACGCCCGCACCGCGACGGCCTCGGGCGCGAGCCGGGCCACGAGTACGCGCTCCGTGGCGAGGGGGGGAGCCTCGAGCGACACCGTGGTGGCCACCACGGGACGCCACCGGCTCGGCCGTCCCGGAGGACATGCCACCCGAGCCACGACCCGGCCGTCGGTACCCACCCACGCGATCCGCGCCTGCGGCGGATCGCCCGCCACCGAGCCGGCGACGATCGGCCCCTCTCCGAGCGGCTCGAGCACGTCGAGCACGCGGTGCCCGAGAGCGGCCTCGGCGATCGCTCTGAGGGGGTCGCTCAGAGTCGACCGCGGCCGGGCTGCCGCGAGAACCGAGCGAGGCGAGGACGCAGGAGGGGAGCGATGCCCGTGGAGGGTCGCCCCGGCCGAGGACTGGTGGTGGTTCGCGGCGAGCGGACAGCCGTGGTCGTCATCCTGAAGGACCCCGCAACGTCATCCACCGGCCCATCAGAGCACACTCGTCCGTCCGGGGGACGCGTCATCCTGTCGCCATGCCCGCCTTCTTGTGCCACGACTGCGGCGAGGCCCTGCCTGAGGGCCGGGAGATCTGGCTCGCACCCGACTCGGGGCGACCCGACGAAGCGGGCGGAGAGCCCTACTGCCCGTTCTGCGCCTCCCCTCTCGGGATCGCCGCCTGAGTCCGCCGGAGAACCCGGCTCCGTTCGAGGTCGTCCGCGAGGGCGTCAGGCTGAGGGGCGAGGCGAGCGGCACCGGTGACGACGTGCTGCTGCTCCACGGGCTGACCGCGACCCGCCGCTACGTGGTGCATGGCTCGCGCGCCCTCGAGCGCGCGGGGCGGCGGGTCGTCGCCTTCGACGCGCGCGGCCACGGTGCGTCGTCTCCGGCCGAGGATCCCTCCTCCTACGACTACGACCGGCTGGTCTCCGACGCGTTCGCCGTGCTCGACCATCTCGACATCGCCACTGCGGCCCTCGTGGGCCAGTCCATGGGCTCGGCCACCGCAGTGGCGATGGCGCTCGCCCACCCGGAGCGCGTGAGCGGGCTGGTCATCATCACCCCCGCGCACCTCGGCGCCCCGAGTCGGGATCTCGGGCGGTGGGACACGTTGGCCGAGGGCCTGGAGGCGGGTGGCCCCGAGGGCTTCCTCGCCGCCCTTGGCCCGATGCACGTCGGCGAGCGCTGGCGCGATGCCGTGCGGACGGTCATCCTCCAGCGCCTCGGCCGGCACGAGCACCCGTCGGCGGTGGCGGACGCACTCCGCAGCATTCCGCGCTCGGCCGCCTTCGACGGGCTCGGCGCGCTCGAGGCGATCAGCGTGCCCACGCTCGTGGTGGGCAGCCGCGACGACGTGGACCCCGACCACCCGCTCGCCGTCGCCGAGGAGTACGTGCGGCGCATCCCCGGCGCCCGCTTCGCGCTCGAGGAGCCGGGCGAATCGCCGCTCGCCTGGCGGGGCGGGGCACTCTCGAAGGAGATCCTGCCCCTGGTGTGAGAGCGGCCGGACCCGAGACCGCCGTCCTCGGCGTCCGAGGCCCGTGCGGTGCGCGTCAGTCGAGCCCCGGCGCGCCGTCCCCGGGCAGAGGCTCCTCATCCCAGGCCGGGAGGTCGTCCGACGGATCCGGGTCATCCTCACCCGTCTCCCCTTCGTCGTCGGACACCGGGAGGTAGACGACGATCCGCTTGGCCGTGATCGAGCGCGCCGCCGCCGACCCACGGCGGGTCGACCGGGCGACGAGCGCCACGACCTCGGCGTCGAGGCCGTCGACGTCATCGTCGAGCTCGGCGAAGAGATCGCCGGGAGCGATCCGCTCGCGCACCCCGTCCGCATCCTCCGAGAGGATGCGCGTGCGTCGTCCGATCGCCACCTCGACCACGTCGAGTGCGCGAAGAGCCCGGCGCAGTGCCCGCGGCCCGCCGGTCACGGACGGCTCAGCGAGGGTGAGGGACGAGGCCTGCGCATCCCAGTCGACCACGCCCCCCTCCAACGCGACGCGCGCCGGCGGGCGGGTCCCGGCGTGCCGGGACGGGGCCGCGGCCGCGGTGAGCACCACTCCGAGGGTTGCGAGGACGGCGATGAGTGCGATGACGGTTCGCTGGCGCATGACGGCCCTCGAGTCGGAAACGGAATCCAGGGGATCATCGGCATCCCCCGCCGAATCCCACACCCCTCACCGCACCCCCGAGGCGCGTGCGCGGTAGCCCCTCGCCCCCACCAGGCGCACCGCCTCGCGCGCAGCGTCCGGGCCGCCCACCACCAGCACCAGCTCCCCCTCGCCGTCCGGGGGTCCGGGCCGCAGGCTGAGATCCTCGATGTTGATGTGGGCGTGGCCGAGCGCCGTCGCGATCTCGGAGATCGCCCCGGGGCGGTTGGGGACCGCGACCAGGACGCGCGTCGGCGCGGCCGGTCCGACGTCACCTGCGCTGCGGAGGCGCTCGCGACCCGCGGCGGCATCCCCCACGAATCGCAGCAGCCAGCCGCGATCGCCGCGCTCCAGAGCGCCGGCCACCTCGGCGAGGCGCGCGGTGAAGTCGCCCAGCACCTGCCGCACCGAGGCCGAGTTGGACAGGAGGATGTCGGCCCACAGCGGAGGGTTGGAGCCCGCGACGCGCGTCAGGTCGGTGAACGAGGGCCCGGCCGAGCGCAGCGCCTCCCGTCCCCCGGGGGCCGTATCGGCGGCCTGGTTCACCAGCGCACCCGCGAGGACGTGCGGCAGGTGCGACACGAGCGCCATCAGATGGTCGTGAACCCCGGCCTCGATGGCCACCGGGCGCGCGCCGACCGACGACACGAGCGCATGGAGGCGGCCGAAGAGATCCGAGCGGGCCTCCGCGCCCGGGGTGAGGAACCAGGTCGTACCGCGGAAGAGCCCGTCCCGGGCGAACGCGACTCCGGTCCGCTCGCCCCCGCAGACCGGGTGGCCGCCGATGAACCGCCCGCGCTCGGCCGCGGTGAGCGCCCCGAGCACGCCGGACTTGGTGGAGCCGAGATCGGTCACCACGCAGTGGTCGGGACTCGCCGCAAGGGCGCGCCTCACGAGCGCCACCAGCTCGGGAACGGGTGCCGCGATCACCACGGCCTGCGCCCCGGCGACGCACTCCTCGAGCGAATCGGCGGCCACGTCGATCGCGCCCATCGCGAGCGCCGCCCGGAGCGCATCGGGATCCGAGTCCGCCCCCCGAACCTCGACGCCGCCGAGCGAACGGAGGGCGAGCCCGAGTGAGCCACCCATGAGCCCGACGCCGACGATGGCGACGGACCTCATGGCTAGTGCGGTGTCAGGCGACGGGTACGGGAGCGTCGGCGCTCTCGGCGAGGATCTTCCCCATCAGGTCGACGCACCGCCTCACGTCGGCGACCCAGGCTCCGAAGGTCTCGGCGTGCAGGGCCTGCGGCCCGTCGCAGAGGGCGTGCTCCGGCGCGGGGTGGACCTCGACGATGAGACCGTCGGCGCCCGCGACCACCGCGGCGCGCGCCATCGGCAGGATCAGGTCGCGCTTGCCGGCGGCGTGGGAGGGATCGACGATAACGGGGAGGCTCGACTGTGCCTTCGCGACCGGGACCGCCGAGATGTCGAGGGTCGAGCGCGTCGCGGTCTCGAAGGTGCGGATCCCCCGCTCGCAGAGCACGATGTCGCCATTGCCCTCGCGGGCGATGTACTCGGCCGACAGCAGCCACTCCTCGATGGTGCTGGCCATCCCGCGCTTCAGGAGGACCGGGGTCGAGGTCCGGCCCACCTCGCGCAGCAGGTCGTAGTTCTGCATGTTGCGCGCGCCGAGCTGGATCATGTCGGCCACCTCGAGGACGTCCTCGAGCTGACGGGCGTCCATGAGCTCGGTGACGATCGGCAGCCCGGTCTCCTCGCGCGCCTCCGCGAGGATCTCGAGGCCCTGCTTGCCAAGGCCGGAGAAGGCGTAGGGCGAGGTCCGGGGCTTGAAGGCCCCGCCGCGGAGCATCGTCGCGCCGGCCGCCTTGCAGGCCCGGGCCGACTCGAGGGTCTGCTCGCGCGACTCGACGGCGCACGGGCCGGCGATCAGGCCGAAGGCGCCGCCGCCGATGGCGCGCCCGGCGACTTTCACCACGGCGTCGCGGCCGCGGAAGTCGCTCGAGACGAGCTTGTAGGGCTTCAGGATCGGAACGACCTTCTCCACGCCCGGCTCGCCCTCGAGCTGCAGCGAGGCGACGATCTCACGGTCGTCGCCGATGGCTCCGATGACCGTCACGAACTCCCCCCGGGAGGGGTGTGCGCGAGCGCCTGCCTGCTCGATCCGCTCGACGACGTGGCGGACCTGCTCCTCGGTCGCGCCCTCCTGCATCACGATCATCATTTCGCTGTCCGTCCTGGTTGGGTCTCGCGGGGGGCCGAGCGGGCGAGCGACGCGCGCGCGGAGAGGAATGCCGTGTTCTCGTCCGGGGCTCCGATCGACACCCGCAGGCGCCCGGGGCAACCGATCGCTGCGCCGTCGCGGACGATGATCCCGGCGCGCAGCAGTTGCTCGTGGACGCCGGGCGATCCGGCAGCCGGATCGGAATCCGGCGACACCAGGATAAAGTTGGCTTGGCTGGGCGTAAAGCCCCACGACGACTCCGCGAGCTCCGCCTCCACCCGCGAGCGCTCCGCCATCACCTGACGCACCCGTCGCTCCAGCTCGTGCGGGTGGCGCAGGCTCTCGAGGGCGGCGGCCTGGGCGAGGGCGTTCGTGTTGAAGGGCTGGCGCACGCTGTCGATGGCATCGACCCACGCCGACCCGCCCACCCCGTAGCCGACGCGTAGGCCGCACAGGCCGTGCGCCTTGCTGAAGGTGCGGGTCACCAGGAGGTTCGGTCGGCTGCGCGCAAGCGACATCGTGCGTCCGGCATCCGGCCGGTCGACGAAGTCGTAGTAGGCCTCGTCCACCAGGATCGCCAGGTCCTCTGGGAGGGAATCGACGAACCGCTCGATCTCGTCGCCCGAGCGGTGGACGCCGGTCGGGTTGTTCGGGTTGCACACGATCACCAGGCGGGTGCTCTCGTCGACCGCGGCCGCCATCGCGTCGAGATCGTGGCCGCCGTCGACCGCCAGCGGCACGGCGACCGCATCGGCGCCGGCCGCGGCGGCAAGGTGCGGGTAGAGGGCGAAGGACGGGTCGGCGTGGACGACGCTCGTGCCCGGATCGAGGAGGGCCTGGCCGGCCAGGAGGATCAGGTCGCAGGAGCCGTTGCCGATCACAACCTCGTCGGGCCCCACCCCGTGGCGTTCGGCCACCGCCCGCCGCAGCGCGCGGGCGGGTCCGTCCGGATAACGGTTCAGTCCCGGGGTGCCGGCGGCCACCACCTCCACGACTTCGGGCATCGGTGGGAAGGGGCTCTCGTTCGAGGCCAGCTTCACGGCGCTCTCGATGCCGAAGCGGGCCAGCACCTCGGCCGTCGTCAGCCCGGGCTCGTAGCGGGGGATGGCCGCCAGTCGCGGCGATGTGACCAGGTTCACCGCCTCAGTCTAGTGCCCTGCATCAGAAGCTCGTATGCGATTCCCGAGCGGGCCTCCCGCGAAGAGAGGGCGCAGATCCGCCGCAATGTCGGGAGTATCGCGGTGCTCGAGGACGCTGCCTCGCGATGAGACGCAGCCGGGAGCCGCCAAGAGACCTCTGGCGCAGGACACTCGACAGGGGCCCCGCGGGCCCACGCACCGAGGGCCTTCCCACCCCGCCCCGGCGGCGCTATTGTCGTAGCGACGTCAATTCATCTCTGCTTTTACGTCAAGGAAACGTCAAATGACCTCGTACCGTGACATCGACCCCGTGATCGTCGTGGGGAGCGGCATCGCAGGAAGCCTCCTCGCCCTTGCGGCGGCGGCCTCCGGCCCCGTGGTGATGATCACGAAGGGTGCCCTCGGCGACGGCAGCACGCGCCGCGCGCAGGGGGGCATCGCCGCAGCGGTCGACGGACTCGACTCCGTCGAGGCCCACATCGCCGACACCCTCGCCGCGGGGGCCGGGCTCTGCGACCGAGAGGCCGTCGAGCGCATCTGCCGCAAGGGCCCGGGGCAGGTCGCCGCGCTGCTGGCCCACGGCGTCGACTTCGACCGACACGACGGGCGCCTGCGGCTCGCCCGGGAGGGCGCGCATTCGGCCGCCCGGGTGGTCCACGCGGGCGGGGACGCCACCGGGGCCCACATCGTGGGTGCGCTCGGGATCGCCCTGAGGGCCGACCCGCGCATCGAGCTCGCCGAGAGCGAACGCGCCCTCGAGGTACTCGTGCGCGACGGACGCGTCGTGGGCCTGGTCAGCGAGGACCCCGAGGGGCGGGTTCGGATCCGCTCCGCGCGTGCCGTCGCGCTGGCTGCCGGCGGCATGGGTCAGCTCTACTCGCGCACCACGAACCCACTCGGGGCCACCGCCGATGGGCCGGCCCTGGCGGCGCGCGCGGGAGCGGCGCTCGCCGATCTCGAGCTGGTCCAGTTCCACCCCACCGCGCTCGCCCTCGGCGGCGGGCCCCTCGCCCTCGTCAGCGAGGCCGTGCGCGGGGAGGGCGGGATCCTCCGCGACGCCGCCGGGCGCCGGTTCATGCCCGATGAGCACCCGATGGCCGAGCTGGGCCCGCGCGATGTCGTCGCGCGGGCGATCGCCCGACACGCGGCCGAGCTGGGCGCGGACGTCACGCTGGATCTGCGCCACCTCGACCCCGACGCCGTGCGCCGTCGCTTCCCGACGGTGGCGGCCCTCTGCGCCGAGCACGGACTCGATCTCGCGCGCGACCCGATCCCGGTCACGCCTGCGGCCCACTACGCCATCGGTGGCGCGCTGGCCGACATGTCGGGCCGCACGACCCTTCCCGGCCTGTTCGCGGTGGGCGAGTGCGCAGCGACCGGAGCGCACGGGGCCAACCGCCTGGCCTCCAACGGACTGCTCGAGGCCGCGGTGCTCGCTGCCGGTGCAGCCGACGCGCTCCACGACCTCGACGACTGGCCCGACGGGCCGGTCGCGCACGCCGTCGCCCCACCGGAGGCGGCGAGCCCGGATCCCGGCGCCCGCCTGGCACTGCAGAGCGCCATGTGGCGCAGCGTCGGAGTCGAGCGCGACGCCGAGGGTATCGCCGGGGCCGCTCGCGACCTCGCACAGGTGCCCGAGGGCGCCGACCGCGAGACCGACAACCTGCTGCTGGTCGCCCGGCTCGCGGCGGCCGCTGCGGCGCTGCGCGTCGAGAGCCGCGGCGCTCACTTCCGCCGCGACCACCCTGCCGCCGACCCCCGCCTGGCACGGCGCATCGCCTGGGTGGGCGACGAGCCGCTCTTCCTCCCGTCCGCCATCGCCCGGCGCCCCCGGGCCCTCGCCATGGAGGCAGCATGACCACGTCCATCAGCGCCCCGGCATGCCTGCTGCCGGCCACCGAGACGGCCGCCGGCCAGGAGGACCTCTGGGAGCGCGCGTGGGCCGCTCGCAGAGCCCTCGGCTCGCGCGCCGTGATCCTCGGGCACCACTACCAGCGCGACGAGGTCATCGCCTTCGCCGACGTCACGGGCGACTCGTACCTGCTCGCCCAGCGCGGCGCGGCGGCCACCGAGGCCGAGCTGATCGTCTTCCTGGGGGTCTACTTCATGGCCGAGGCCGCCGACGTGCTGAAGGCGCCGCATCAGACCGTCGTTCTCCCCGACCTCGGCGCAGGGTGCCACCTTGCCGAGTGCGCCGACATCTTCACGGTTCGCGACGCCTGGACGCAGATGACCGCGGCCCTTCCCGGGAAGCGCGTCATCCCGCTCACGTACATGAACTCAGGTGCCGACCTCAAGGCGTTCGTTGGCGAACACGGCGGTGCCGTCTGCACCTCGGGCAACGCGGAGAAGGCCTTCCGGTGGGCCCTCTCGGAGGGCGACGCGGTCTTCTTCTTCCCCGACGAGCACCTCGGGCGCAACACGGGCTGCCGCTTGGGGATGGCGCCCGACGAACCGCTGGTCTGGGACCCGCGCAAGGCGGAACTCGGGGGGATCGCCCCGGCCGACATCGCAGATGCCCGGGTCATCCTCTGGAAGGGCTTCTGCAACGTGCACACGGCCTTCACCACCCGCCAGATCGACCAGGCGCGGGAGGCCGATCCCTCGGTGCGGGTGATCGTCCACCCCGAGTGCCCGCGACCGGTGGTCGAGGCGGCGGACGAGGATGGCAGCACCGAGTACATCATCCGGCGCTGCGCCGAACTCCCCGCCGGCTCGAGCGCGGTGATCGGCACGGACTGGAACCTGGTCAACCGGCTGCGCCTGCGCCACCCGGACAAGGTGATCTCGTGCCTCAACGAGAACATCTGCCCGTGCGTGACGATGAACCGCATCGACCTGCCGAAGCTCACCTGGTGCCTCGAGTCGCTCGCGGCTGGAGAGATCGTGAACGTGGTGGCGGTGGACGAGGAGATGCGCCGCCTCGGGCGGCTCGCCCTGGACCGGATGCTCGCGCTCGCATGACGCCGGCGGAGGTCGTCGCGGCCGCCCTCGCCGAGGACCTCGGCGAGGGCGGCGACATCACCTCGACGCTTCTGATCCCGGCGCAACGGCGGACCAGCGCCAGGGTGGTCGCCCGGCGCAGCGGGGTGCTGGCCGGTCGTCAGGTCGCCGACGAGGTGCTGCGACAGACGGGCGTGGACGGCGCCTGGCGCTCCGCGGACGGCGACCGGCTGGTGGCGGGGACCGTTGTCGTCGACATCGAGGGGCCCGCGCGCGCCGTGCTGACCGCCGAGAGGACCCTGCTCAACCTGCTGTGCCATCTCTCGGGCATCGCGACCCTGACGGCGGCCTACGTCGACGCCTGCGCACCGGTGGCGGTGCTCGACACCCGCAAGACGACCCCCGGCCTGCGCGCGCTCGAGAAGGCCGCCGTCGTGGCGGGAGGTGGTGCCAACCACCGGATGGGCCTCTTCGACCGCGTCCTGGTGAAGGACAACCACCTGGCCCTCGCGGGTGCCGGGCTCGTCGAGGCCGTCACACGGTCCCGGGCCGAGATGCCCGAGGTGCTGGTCGAGGTCGAGGCCGACGACCTCGCGGGGGTCCATCTGGCGCTCGAGGCCGGGGCCGATTGGATCCTTCTCGACAACATGAGCCCCGATGCGATGCGCACCGCCGTGGCGCTCACCGGAGGCCGCGCCCTCCTGGAGGCCTCCGGCGGCATGACCCTCGAGGGCGCCCGTGCCGCAGCGGCCACCGGCATCGACGCGATCTCGGTGGGCGCCCTCACCCACTCTGCGCCCGCGCTCGATCTCGGCCTCGACATCGAAGCGGCGGAGGACTGAGGTGCTCGAGCTCCGCCCGATCTGCGAACACTGCGCGCGGGCGCTCCCGCCCGCATCGACGGACGCGATGATCTGCAGCTTCGAGTGCACCTTCTGCGCCGAGTGCGTTGTGGAGATCCTGGACGGCGTCTGTCCGAACTGCGGTGGTGGATTCACGCCCCGTCCGGTGAGGCCGATCCGCAACTGGCGCGGCGATAACCACTTCGGCGCCTTCCCTCCGACCACATCGCGGCGCCATCGCCCCGTCGATGCCGCAGCCCACGCGCTCTTCGCCGAGTCGATCGGAGATGTCGCGCCCCACGAGCGCTGACCTGGGTCGACCCGCCGAGACGACGGGGACGCCTCCGGCGCGCGCCCTCGCGGGGTGGAGCGATTCCCGGTGATCGCGGCCCTCGAGCCGATCGTGGCCGGGGGGTCCCACGAGATCCGTCCTCGGGTCCAATCGGACCCGCGCGCACGGTTCAATTGGACCACCGTTTACGTCGCGCGACGCCCGCGGTGGGAGCGGACGTGGCGAGGCGCACCCCCGTCGAGGCGGGCGGAAGCCCTCAGGACCTCGGCAACGGTGACCCGGGCATTCGTTCCGCCGCCGCGCCGCCGGACGAACCCGGCCCCGCCAGGCGCATCGCTGCGAGGGCCGACACAGCGCGGTGCACGAAGGCGAGCTTCGACCGGATCCGCATCGTCGTGACGAAGGGATAGAGGTCCGGCTGATCCATGCTGCGGTTCACGGCGTTGATCGCGACCGAGAGCGGCAGCCAGAGGTCGAGCATGGGCTCGAGGTGCGCGTCGCCGCCGGCCACGACGGCGGCGACGCGCAGGTCGCCGAGCGCGAGATCATGGGCGGCGGCGGTCTCGAGAGTGTCTCGGATGTGCAGATAGTGGGCGAAGCACTCGGCCCAGTCCTCCCAGGGGTGCATCGTGGCGTACGCCGAGACGAAATCGTGCCGCCAATCCTCCGGCGGTCCGTCGGCGTAGTGTCGGCGCAGAGCCTCGGAATAGTCGGCGCGCTCATCGCCGAAGAGCTCCCGGAATCCGCCGAGCATCGTCGGCGAGTCGGCGACCAGCGCGGGCCAGTAGAAGTGGCCGACCTCATGGCGAATGTGCCCGAGGAGTGTGCGATACGGCTCGTCGAGGCGCTCGCGCAGCCGCTCCCGGCGAGCATCATCGGCCTCGCCGACGTCGAGGGTGATGACCCCGTCCGCGTGCCCGATCGTGACCGATCCGTCGGAGGAGTAGTGCATGTCGAAGATCGGCGCCTCATCGGATTCGCACGGCAGTCCCAACCCGATGAGCTGCAGGACGAGGCGGCGCTTAGCCCGTTCTGCGCGCGTCCACGCGGCGCGCACCTCGCCGTCGAGGTCCCCCGGTCCGCTCCGGGTCATGGCGCATGCGAGGCACCGCACGTCGCCCGCCCCGGCGGCCCAGTTGCAGCTCAGGTGCGGCCGGTTGACGCAACCCGTGACCACCTCGAGATCGCCGAATGCCGGCTCGGATGGATCGAGGACGAGATCCGTCCCACAGGCCACGCACCGGCTGCTCAGGACGAAGACCTCGGCCGCGCAGGCCGGGCACTCGAACCGTCTCACTGGGCTTCCTCGGCGAGGTCTGGCCTCAGGACCCGCGCCTCGCGCAGATAGATGTGGTGGATCTGCCGGTCGCGCGGAGCGGTGCAGTGCAGGAGGAGGCGGATGCACCGCTCCAAGGACCCCGGCACGGGGATCTCGCTCGTGCACAGAAGAGGGACGGTGGTGAGCCCGGCGACTCTCGCGGCGACGGCGGGGAACTCGGCCGTCAGGTCGTGCGTGGCGGTGAAGATGATCGAGATCAGGTCGTCGGCGACCAGCTCGTTGCGGGCCAGAACCTCAGCGAGGAGCTCGGTCGTGCTCTCGAGGATCGCCTCGGGTGTGTCCTCACCCACCGATGTCGCTCCCCGCACCGCCTTGACGACCCGCTGACTCAGCGGTCCAGCCCCACGAGGACACCGAGCTTGCGCCATTCGGAGCGGGTGAGTGGACGCCATCGCCCCGGCGAGAGCTTCTGCACGCCGATGCCGGCGTACCGCGATCGGTGGAGCCGGAGCACCCGGTGGTCGACGGCCTCCCCCATCCTGCGCACCTGCCGGTTGCGGCCCTCGGTGAGCTCCATCTCGATCCAGGTCCCCCCGGCCGCGAGCCGATCCATCGCCTCCACACGGGCAGGCGCCGTCACACCGTCCTCCAGGGTCACGCCGTGGCGCAGCTTCCTCAGCGTGGTCGCGGACACCTGTCCGCGCATCAACACCTCGTAGGTCTTCGGCGCCTTCGAGCTCGGATGCATCAGGCGCGCCGCGAGCTCGCCGTCGTTGGTCACCAGGAGCGCGCCCGTGGTGTCGATATCGAGCCGGCCGACCGGATAGAGGCGGATGTCGTCGGGCAGCTCGTCGAGGACGGTCGGGCGTCCCTGCGGATCCTGCGCGGTGGAGACCACGCCGGCGGTCTTGTGAAGCAGATAGGCCCGCAGCGGCTCCGCCCCCCGCACCGGGCGCCCGTCGACCGCCAGGGCGTCGCCCGTTTCCACGAGCTGCCCCACGCTGGCGACGGCCCCGTTCACGGACACCCGCCCGTCGGCCACGAGCACCTCGGCCGCACGACGGCTTGCGACGCCCGCGAGGGCGAGGGCGCGATGGACCCTCATCCGCTCAGCCGCCATCGGCTTCGTCCTCCGGGAGGTGCCCGGCCTCGACCAGATGCCTGCGCACGCGCTCCGCCTCGGGCCCGCTCAGCTCGAATCCCTCCAGAGGCGGAAGATCACCCGCCGCGCGGAGGCCGAAGCGCTCCTGGAAGAGGCGCGTGGTCCGGTACCGCATCGCGCCCCCGGCCGCGGGGCGTCCGACCTCCTCCAGGAGGCCCCGATCGAGCAGCGAGACGACCGTCGAGTCGACCGCCACCCCGCGAAGGCGGCTGATCTGAGGGCGGCTGATGGGCTCGAGGTACGCCACGACCGCCAGGGTCTCGAGGGCGGCGGGCGAGACCCGGTCCTCGGACGGGCGATCGCGCAAACGGTCACAGACCGCCGCGAGGTCGGCGCGGGTGCGCAGCGTGAAGCCGCCCGCGATCTCGGCCACCTCCAATCCCCCCTCGGGCCCATGGCGCTCACCCAGCTCGGCCAGCGCGCGCTGCACCGGACCCGGGGCTTCCTCGACGATCTCGCAGAGGTCAACCAGGGCCAGCGGCTCAGGCGAGAGGAACAGCAGCGCCTCGAGTTGGCGCGCCAGCGGGCTCAACGACGAGACCCCGTGATCGCGATGTCGCCGAAGGGCTCCGGCTGGACGAGGGTGACGTCCCCGCGGCGTGCCAGCTCGAGCGCTGCCATGAGGGCGATCGCCTCCTCGAGCGGATCGAGGCCTGCGGTGAGGGCGTCGAAGCTCACCGAGCGCGCGCGGGCCAGGGCGCTCTGCAGCCGCGCGAGGGCGGCGGGCACGCTCACCCGCCGATTGGTGAGATGCGCGAGCGAAGGCGCCGGCGGGGCGGCGAGCAGGGGGAGCATCGCCTCGCGCAGTCGCGCGGCGTCCTCGCCGGGAGGCGGGGGCGCAGGAACTCCCGCGAGGGAGACCCGCCGGTATCGCGGCCCGGCGCAATCGCGGCCGCGCTCTCCGAGCCAGAGCGCGGCCCTCTGGAAGGGCGCATAGGCCACGAGGCGCGCGGCCAGACGCTCCCGCGCCTCGAGCGTGTCGGGGTCGGGCTCCTCCTCGCCGGGCTCACCCAGGAGCCGGCGGGCCTTCAGCTCGGCCATCGCCGCCAGCAGCACGATCAGCTCGCCCGCCGTATCGGTGTCCCATCGCTCTCGGGCACGCTCGCCGAGGGCAACCGTCACCACCTCGAGCAGCGGCACCTCGAGCAGGTCCACCTCGTCGCGGAGCACCAGGGTGAGCAGCAGGTCGAAGGGCCCCTCGAAGAGGTCCAGCTCGATGGGCTGCTGGAGTGCGTCTGGCGGGGACATCGCGATTGACGGAGCATAGCCGGGCGGCTCGGCGACACTCGCCGCGGGGTGGCCGGAACGGCGACCGAGGAATATGGTTGCTCGGCAGGGTCGAATTCTTACCGCGGCGCGAGCTGGGACTCCGTGACGGTAGCGACACGTACCATCGCCCAACGGCTCTCGGAAGCGACGGGCCAAGGCTTCTTCGGCCGTCGATCCGAGCTGGAGGAGCTGTGCCGTCGAGGCCTCGACGAGCCGTTCGTTGCCTTCGTGCACGGCCCGGGCGGGATCGGGAAGTCGTGCTTCCTCCGCGCGGCCCTCACCCTCATGTCCGAGCAGGCCCGCACGATCCGGATCGACTGCCGCGAGGTGGAGCCGACGCCGCGCGGATTTCTCCGCGCGGTCGCCGCGGGCCTCGGCTCGGACGATCCCGATCCGAGCCCCGCGACGATCCCATGGCGCGCCGGCGCCGACCTCGAGCGGATCGTGCTCGCGCTGGACAGTTACGAACGGTTCGGTCTCATGGACACCTGGCTCCGCCAGGTCTTCCTTCCGACCCTGCCGGAGTCCGCCCTGACGATGATCGCCGGCCGTGACGCGCCCGCGACGGCATGGCTCACGTCCCCGGGATGGGCCGGGCGCGTGCGCCAGGTCCGACTCGCCCCGCTCGATCAGGCCGAATCGGTCGCGATGCTGCGCCATCGGGGCCTCTCCGAGCTCCAGGCCGCGACGGCCAATCGTTTCGCGCGCGGCTACCCGCTCGCCTTGGAGCTCGCAGCCGCGGCGCTGCGCACCGAGCCGGACCTGGAGATCGCGCTCGGACCGCCCCCCGCGGTGATCGGGCAACTTCTCGACGCCCTGATCGCCGAACTGCCCGAGTCGGTGTTGATGACTCTCGAGGCGGCGTCGACCTCCCGCCGCGTGACCGAACCGATCCTGCGATCGCTCCTGGCTCGCCCCTCGGTGCGCGAGGAGTTCGCCGGCCTGAGCCGCCTGCCGTTCGTGGAGCGCACCCCCGAGGGGCTGGTCATGCACGACGTCGTGCGCGAGGTCGTCGCACGCGATCTGGAGCAGCGCGACCCTGAAGCCCACGCCCGCTACCGACGGCGGGCGTGGGCCTACTTCGAGGCTCGCGGCCGCTCGCCCGCCCGCGAGAGGCTCTGGGAGATCACGGCCGACCTGATCTACCTGATCCAGAACCCGGTCCTCCGATCGGCCTGCTTCCCGGTCGGCGCGGGCGAGGACAGCGTGGAGCCCGCGACGGAGGTCGACGGGCCCGCCATACGCGCGATCGCCGAGGCCCACGACGGCCGCGGCGCAGCCGCTCTCCTCGGACTCTGGTGGGAGCACCACCCGCTCAGCTTCTCGGTCGCCCGGGGTCCCGGTGGGGAGGTGGCCGCGCTCCTGCAGCTCGTTCAGCTCGACCACGTGGACCCGGCGCTGCTCGAGGTCGACCCGGTCGCCCGGAGCTGGCGCGATCACCTGGCCTCCCGCCCGGCGCGCCCGGGCGATCGTGTGCTCGTCATGCGCCGCTGGCTGGGCCGCGACACCGGCGAGATGCTCTCGCCGGCCGTGGGGGCCTGCTGGCTGGACGTCAAGCGCGTCTACATGGAGCTGCGTCCCCGATTGGCGCGCCTCTACTCCGTGATGGCCGACCCGGACGCGCTCGCCCCGATCTTCGTGCCCCTGGGATTCAGGTCGGTCGGAGACCCCGTGGACGTGGGTGGCGCGCTGCATCAGCCGGTATGGCTCGACTTCGGCGAGGGCAGCGTCAACGGCTGGCTGAGACGCCTGGTGGGTGAGGAGATCGACGCCCAGGAGGCTGCCCTCAGCCCGCGCGAGGCCGACCGAACGGGACTCACGCCGCGGGAGAACGAGGTCCTCTCCCTGGTCGCCGAGGGCCTCTCGAACCGCGTCATCGGCGAACGGCTCTACATCAGCGAGAAGACCGTGGGACGCCACGTCTCGAACCTCTTCTGCAAGCTCGGGGTCCACAACCGCGCCCAGGCGACCCGGATCGCCACCGAGCGAGCCCTGGCCCGGAGCACCTGACCGCGGTCTCCGAAATGGGGCGTTCGCCCGATGCGGGCGTCCCGGTGCGGTCGTAGCGTCGATGGCGATCGGACGGATCCGCCGTCCGGACCTGGGAGGGACATGCCATGTCACGCGCCGACGTCGAGGCGGACATCCGCAACACGCTCGGTCTGGTGCCGGGCTTCTGGGCGGGCCTGCCCGACAACCTGATCGAGAGCGAGTGGGCCAGCTTCAAGGCCATCGAGCTCGCCGAGACCGCGATTCCGAACAAGTACAAGGAGCTCATCGGGCTGGCGGTCTCGGGCGCCACCCGCTGCCGCTACTGCGCGTACTTCCACACGGAGGCCGCCCGGCTGTTCGGGGCCACCGAGGAGGAGGTCACCGAGGCCTCGGTGATGGCCAAGCACACGATGGGCTGGAGCACCTACCTCAATGCGATGCAGATCGATTACGACGCGTTCGTGGCCGAGTTCGACCAGATCGCCGCGTACGTGCGCTCGCAGGCGGCGACGCCGGTCGCGTAGGTGCGAATCGCCCACACCCGAGAGAACGTCGTGACGGTCATCGCGACGCGTCAAGAGCTCTCGGCTCTCGTCGCGGGGGCGCGTATGGCACACGCCCTGATGTCCGCCGACACGGACGCTCCACCGGGAGCTCGGGAGCTCGCTCGCCTGCTCGCGAGGGTCCTCGCCGACTTCGACGCGGACCTCTCGCGCGCCCAACGGGGGGTCGGGGGTTGAGGAATCCGGCGCCGCGAGGCATGCCGCCCGGCCCCGTAGGATGGGCGTCATGCCCCCCGCCTCCCGCCCGGTCTCGCTGACCGGCATCAAACCCACCGGCATGCCTCACCTCGGCAACTACGTCGGGGCGATCCGCCCCGCGATCGCCTTGACCGCCGACTATGACGCCTTCTACTTCATCGCCGACTACCACGCGCTCGTCACGTTGCGGGACCCCGCGCTCTTCGACGAGTACTCGCGGTCGGTAGCCGCGTCGTGGCTCGCCTGCGGTCTCGATCCGCGGGCGGTGACCCTCTACCGGCAGTCGGACGTACCCGAGACCTTCGAGCTGCAATGGGTCCTGTCGTGCCTCACCTCGAAGGGGCTCATGAACCGGGCTCACGCCTACAAGGCGGCGCGGGACCGGAATCGGGACGCCGGGGTCGACGATCTGGACGCCGGGATCAGCATGGGCCTCTACAACTACCCGATCCTGATGGCGGCCGACATCCTCATCATGGGAGCCGACGTCGTCCCGGTGGGCCGGGATCAGGTGCAGCACGTCGAGTACGCGCGCGACATCGCCGAGCGATTCAACCTGGCCTACGGCGAGCGCTGCGCGCTCGCCGTTCCCGAGCACATCACGCCCGCGGATCTCGGCGACAGCTCCGTGCCCGGCCTCGACGGACGCAAGATGAGCAAGTCGTACGACAATGCGATCCCCCTCTTCTGCGACCAAGCGGCCCTGCGCAAGCTCGTTCGGCGCGTGAAGACGGACAGCACGCCTGTCGAGGAGCCGAAGGACCCGGACTCCTCGCCGCTCTTCTCGATCTACCGGCAGTTCGCGGAGCCCTCCGAGCGCGACGCATTGCGGGCCCGGATGCTCGCCGGAGGCCTCGGCTGGGGAGAGATGAAGGACCTGGTCTTCGAGCAGATCGACGCCGTCGTGGCAGAACCGCGCGAGCGGTACCAGAAGCTAATGGGCGACCGCGGAGAACTCGATGCGATCCTCACGTCCGGGGCCGAGCGGGCGCGAGAGGGGCGGGCGGGGTCCTCACCGCCGTCCGTTCCGCGGTGGGCCTCGGTTAGGCCTCCCGCGGGGCCGGAGGGGTCGCCGCCTCTCTAGAGTTTCCGGAGTTGGGATCCCTCGATCAGGCGCCTCTCGGCGCCCCCCGCGAGCCCCCGGGTTCGCCTGGCGCGTCTGGTCGCCGATCGGAGCGGTCGTACTCGCCTTCGCACTCCTGGTGATCGGTGCCGGGGCTCTGAGCGTCGCGGATATCTCCGACGCCTCGCTGGGGGCGATCCTCGCGTTCGCGACCAGCCTGCTGCTTGTGGTCTTCGCCCTGCTCCTGTGGCGGCGGCTCCCCGACCACAACCGCCGCTGGGCCATAGCCCGCCCGGATGCCCCGATCACCGCGATCGGGCTCGGGGTGGCGGTGGGTTTCGCGATCATCGTCGGCGCCGGGGCGATCATCGTCGCCGGGTCCGCCATCGACCCGGCCGTGGAGCGCCGGCTCGAGGAGATCGACGACATCGGCACCCGCCCGTGGCAGCTGATCCTGACGATCACCGCGCTCGTGGTGCTGGCCCCGCTCGGCGAGGAACTCCTGTTCCGCGGCCTCCTCCTGCGCGCCTTCGCCCGCAGGCTCAGGTTCTGGCCCGCGGCGATCGTGACCTCGGTGCTGTTCGCCGCCGCCCATGCCGACGCGTACCTGCTCTGGCCGCGCGCGATCGCCCTGGTGCTGACCGGGGTCGCGCTCGCGCTGATCTATCGGAGCAAGGGGTATTGGGCATCCGTGACGGCCCACGCCACCGTCAACACCGTGGCGTCGATCGCCCTGATCGCGTCCGCATCGTGACCGACGGCTCGGATCTCCGGACGATCGATCTCTTCGCCGACCTCGGCGACGGCGCGATCGCGCGCGCCATCGACGGCCTCGCGGCCATCTCGGTTCCCGCCGGTGAGGAGTTCTCGATCATCCGCAGCGGAGCCGTGTGCGGGGTCGTCGGCGGAGGGAGGCTGGCTCTCGGAGTGATCGCCGAGGAGGAACGCGAGCGCACGATCGGGATGCTCGAGGAGGGGGACCTCCTCGTGCGCCCGCTCGAGGGCTGGGCCGTGGCGGGACCTCAGGTCCGCTGCTTCGCGCTCGAGGACTCGCTCGTCCACCTGGTCAACGGCGCGCGCATGGGGGCCTGGATGCGCGACCCCGCCCTCGCCGCGAACTTCGTCCGCGTGCTGAGCGCGCAGATCGCCGAGCGCGAGCTGGCGGTCGCGATCGCTCTCGAGCCGCGTCTGGAGCGGCGCCTGCTGCTGAAGCTCCGCCAGCTGGCCGAGCGATGGGGCCGCGTCACACCGGAGGGCATCCGCCTCGACCTTCGCCTCACCCACCAGGAGCTTGCCAACATGGTCGGTGCGGTGCGGGAGTCGATCACGCTGGCCCTCGGCCGCCTTGCCGAGGCCGGCGAGATCGACGTGCGCAACCGCACGCTCACGATCAAGATCCCGTCCCCCGATGACCGCGACGACGCGGGGGGCTGACCGGCGGGGGCTGCACCTGCGGGGCCCTCGCCCGGGTAGGGCGCACCCCGACGGGGTGGCGAGCCGGCGGGTTGGCGGGATCGAGCTCGATGGACGTGCCCTGGGGGCGTGAGGGCGGTAAGTGTGCTGGCCACGGCCTGGCTGATGGCGCCGGTCGCGCTCCAGAGGGCGCGCGCGATTCGAGGAAGAGCGAGCTGCGCCGGAGGGGAACACCCGGCCGTGGCCGGCGCAGGAGCCTGCGTCCGAGCCGGCGCTCGGCGCGTCGCATGCCGCGCGCCCCCAGCACGGCCGCGGTGCCGGCGCCGAGGAGCACCCCGGCGGCGATCGCCGGGGCGAGTGCAGCGCGGTCGGCGAGCACGAAGCCCGCGCCGAGCAGGACCGCGCAGATCGGCACGGCCTGGACGGCCAGTACCCGCACCGCGGTCACCCAGGCGGGCTCCCGAGGCGCCTGGGCCGGCAGCGCCAGCCGGATGGCAGTTCTCACGGCCCGGGCACCCCAGAGCCGCCACAGCAGGGTGACGCCACCGAGGAAGCCGGCGGCCAGCGCCTGCCGGTCGGCAGCCCGCCCCTCGACCAGGAGGCCGACCGAGCGGACGCCCGCGGCCGCCAGCATCACGGCCGCCACGATTCGGAGCTCGAGCGAGGCGGAGGCAAGACGCGTCATGCCACCCGGATCGGCACGCACCCCCCGCGCCGACATACCGCACGATGCGGGTTGAGGGCCCTACCGGGCCCGGCGCGCCAGCGAGACGGCGAACCACCCCCGCGCGTCCTCGTGCCACTCGATCAGCTCGAGGCCGGCGGCCGCGTACATGACCTCAACCGAGCCGCGCGTGAACTTGCAGGAGATCTCCGTGAGCATCTCCTCTCCCGCGGCGAACTCGACCTCCATGTCGAGCGCCTCGAGGCGGACCACCTGGTCCACGAGCGATCGGAGGCGCATCTCGATCCAGGGCGGCCCAGGATCGTAGACGGCGACGTGGGCGAACGCCTTCACATCGAAGTCCGCCTCGAGCTCGCGGTTCAGCACCCGCAGGAGGTTGCGGTTGAACTCGGCGGTGACCCCCTCGGCATCGTCGTAGGCAGCCTGGATGCGGGCGGGGTCCCCCGCCAGATCCGTGCCGAGGAGCATGACGTCGTCGGGGCCGAGCAGGTCGGCGACCGCTGTGAGGAAAGGGGTGCGCGAGCCCGGCTCGAGGTTGCCGATCGTGCCGCCGAGGAAGGCCACCAGGCGCCGGGAGGATCCCTCCGGGGCGGGGACGGCGGCGAGGTGGCGATCGAAGTCGCCCGCGACGCCGTGGACCTCGAGGCCCGGGTAGGCCTCCGCCAGACGGCCGGCGGCGGCGAGGATCGCCTCCGGGCAGACGTCGAAGGGCACGTAGCGATCGAGGCGGCCGGCATCCCCCATCGCGTCCAGAAGGGCCCGGGTCTTCCGCGAGGCGCCCGATCCGAGCTCGACCAGCTCAGCCACCCCGTGGCGCGCGACGAGACCGGCGGCGATCCGGTTCAGGATCGCCAGCTCGGAGCGGCCCTGGTAGTACTCGGGAAGATGCGTGATGCGCTCGAAGAGGTGAGATCCGCACTCGTCGTAGAAGTGCTTGGGCGGCATCCACTTGCGGGCCGCGCCGAGGCCCGTGCGCGCGTCCTTGGCGAGACCCTCGGCACCCGCCCCGATCGGGTGGACGTCGAGGCGGTACGGCCGTGGCGCGAGTAGCTGGGTCGTCACGAGAGGTCCTTTGCGAGGCGGAGGCCGCTGAAGATCTGGCGGCGCTGTGGCAGGTCCCAGTTCCGGAAGCTCACCCGGGTGGCGATCGACTGCGTGGCCCATGATCCGCCGCGCAGGACGCGGTAGCCGCAACCGAAGAACACCTCGGCGTACTCGCGGTAGGGGAAGGCCCGGAAGCCCTCGTAGCCGTCGAACTCGCTCGCCGTCCACTCCCAGACGTCGCCGATCATCTGGCGGCACCCGCTGGGCGCGGGGTCGTACGCGCCAATTGACGAGGTGGAGAACGTCAATTGGCCGAGATTCGCCGAGGCGACATCCACGCGAGCACCCTGAGCGGCCCGTTCCCACTCCACCTCGGTGGGCAGCCGGGCACCCGCCCAGCGAGCGTGGGCGTCGGCCTCGTGGGCGCTGACATGGCAGAGGATGCGCGAGGGGTCGACGGTCTCGAGCCGGTCGAAATCGCGCGTGAGCCATCCGCCCTCGCCGTCGCGCTCCCAGTGGAGCGGCGCGTCGGCGCCCTCGCTCTCGCGCCAGAGCCAGCCCTCGTCCGTCCACAGACCGGGACGCCGGTAGCCCCCATCGCGCATGAACTCCAGGTGCTGCCCGGCGGTGACCGGATCGCGCGCGATCCGAAACCCGTCGAGCGTCCTCAGGTGACGGGGACGCTCACAGTCGTACGCGAAGCGCGGCCCGGCGGCACCCATCTCGAAGGCACGGGGTGCGAACTCCACCCACTCACCATCGTCGAGGGCGGCGGGCCGGAGCCTCGGGAGGTGCTTGCCGATCGGGGGACGGTAGGCGCCGGCCGGCAGCATCTGGAGGGCCTGGAGCACCGTCTCGGTGTGCTGGGCCTCGTGCTCGGCGACCATGTCGAAGACGAACCCGGCGTGGGTGAGCGGGTTCGTGTCGTCGCTCGTATCGCAGGCCTCGAGCGCGGCGAGCGAACGAGAGCGCACGGCCTCCAGGTACCGCCGCGCGGCCCCCTCGTCGAGGATCGCCACCCGACCCCGGGCGCGGCGGGGCGTCTCCGACGCGTCGTACACATCCTCGAGATCGGGGTGGAGCGAGGCGAGGTCGCTGAGGCGACGGGCGAGCCAGAGCTCCTCGTAGGCGGCGATGTGGCCCAGATCCCAGAGCGGAGGGCTGAGGAGCGGGCTCGCCTGGCCGCGAAGGTGCTCCGATGAGAGGGGCGCGAAGAGGGCGAGCGTGCGCCGCCGCGTGGCGTCGAGACGACGGGCGAGATCCTCGCGCAGACCGGTCATGCCGATGAGGATCCCCGATTGCGCGAGAGTCACCATGTGAGTCAGATCACATGGTGGGGTACATCACAGTTCCGGCTCGCCGGTGATCCGATCGACCCCGGGCGACGTACGCGCGCTGACGTTTCCAGGGGGCTCCGCCACTCCACCTGTCTAGAATCCGTCGAATATGGCCGAATCCCCGAGTAGGCGAACCCCGATCCGCGGGCCGCGCGTGCTCCGGCGGCGGCGGCTGACGCTCCTTGCGGTGGTCGTCCTGCTCCTCGTGACGGGCGTCGGCATGGGGATCGCCGCGTCCGCCGACGACGGAGCGGCCCCCGCCGAGGTGCGGCTGGATGGGGCCGACATCAGCGGCATGGACGCGGGCGAGGTCGCCGCCGCCGCCCGTGCCCGAGCCGAGGCGCTGATGGACGTCCCGATGGTGATCACGCGCGACGACGACCCGTCGTTGCGCGTGGAGGTGACACGCAGGAGCCTCGCCGGCCGGCCGCAGATCCGCCGCGCGGTATCGCAGGCGCTCGAGCAACGCAGCTTCGGAGGACGGCTCGTCTCCCTCATCGGCCTCGCCCCGGAGCGCGATGTCCGGCTGGCGTTCACGTTCGACCAACGCAAGGTCTCGGCGCTGGTGGCTCGCGTTCGCAGGCCGCGCGACCGGCCGGCGCGCCCCGCCGGGCTGGAGGTGGGTCCCGACGACATCACCGTCGTGCCGGGCACCGCCGGACGCGGGATCGACGCGGGGGAGCTCCGCGACCGGGTCCGGGAGTTCCCCGACCGGATCGCGCTGGCCCCGGTCGAGCTGCCACCGCCCGTCAGCGATGCCGCGGCCGAGTCCGCACGAGCGCGCGCGCTGGCGCTGGTCGCCAGGCCCGTCTCGGTGACGTTCCAGGGGCGCGGGGTGCCGATCGAGCCAACGGTGCTGCGGACGGCCCTGAGGATCTCCCCCCGCCCACCCGACCTCCAGGTCTCCCTGGACCCCGACACTCTCTACGACGACATCGCATCGGCGTTCGAGACCCGGGAGCAGCCCGCCCGCGACGCGGCCTTCCGCGTGTCCGGATCATCGGTGAAGCTGATCCCGTCGCGGATCGGACGAAGCCTCGACATGCAGGCGATCGCCCGAGAGATCGTCGCGAAGCCGGGCACACCCTCGGTGCGTGCGCGCTTCCGGGTGACGCGTCCCTCGCGGACGACGGAGCAGGCACGAGCTCTGCGGATCACGGAGTTGGTATCCGAGTACACGACGCCGTACAACTGCTGCGAACCACGGGTCACCAACATCCAACGGGCCGCCGAGATCCTCGACGGCACGATCATCCCGGCCGGGGGCCGGTTCTCGCTCAACGAGGCCCTGGGCAGGCGCACGCTCGCCGCGGGCTTCGTCGCCGCTCCCCAGATCGCCGCCGGGCGGCTGGAGGATGCGGTGGGCGGCGGCGTTTCACAGGTGGCCACCACGATGTACAACGCGGCCTTCTTCGCCGGCCTCGAGCTGGTGGCGCACACGCCCCACCAGTTCTGGATCTCGCGCTATCCAAGAGGCCGCGAGGCCACCCTCTCCTTCGGCGGGCCGGAGCTGGTCTTCGTCAACGACTGGCCTGCCGCGATCCTGATCTCGATGAGCGCCGGCCCGAACGGCGTCACGGTTCGCCTCTTCTCCTCCAAGCTCGGGCGTCGGGTCGAGACGGAGAGCGGAGAGGTGGCCGACGTCGTGGAGCCGACCACCCGCGAGACGCTCGATCCCTCGCTCGAGCCGGGGGAGCGCGTGGTCGAGCAGGAAATGGGTGGCAGCGGGTTCACGATCAGCTATACGCGTCGCGTCTACGGAGGAGACACCGTCAAGCACGACGACCGCTACACCTGGAAGTACGACGCGCAGGACGCCTTCGTGAAGGTCGGCCCCCCGAAGCGAAAGCCACCGAAGCCCAAGCCGAAGGAGTCGCGCCCGCCGGACGAGCCCACGCCTGAGGACGCGACCACCCCGGCCCCCCCGGCCAGCCCGGCCCCCCGGCCAGCCCGGCCCCTCCGGCGAGCCCGCCACCCAAGCCCGCCACCGCGAGCCCGCCGGGCTGAGACCCTCGGGGCACGGGCTGCCCCACCGAGCCGGGCGTCGTCAGGCGAAGAAGTCGGCTAGAGCCTCGGCCGTCTCCCGAGGGCACTCCTCGGGCAGGAAGTGTCCGCACGGCAGCGCCGTACCGTGTACGTCCACTCCCAGGGGCGACCACGTGGCCAGGACGTCGAAGAGCCGGTGCATCGCCCCCTGCTCGCCCCAGAGGACCAGCAGGGGGCAGGCGATGCGGGCGTCCGAGTCGGCAGCATCGTGCTCGAGATCGATCGAGGCCGCCGCCCGGTAGTCCTCGCAGGATGCGTGGATGGCCGCCGGATCGCGGAACGCGGCGACGTATTCGCGGATGGCCTCCTCGGCGATCGGCTCGGCTCGCCCGGACCACCGCCGCAGCGTCTCGCGCACGAACCAGTCGGGGTCGTGGCCGATCATCGTCTCGGGAAGACCGTCGGGCTGGATCAGGAAGAACCAGTGGTAGTACGCCGTGGCGAAGGCCTGATCGGTCGTCTCGAACAGCGTCCGGGTGGGAACGATGTCGAGGACGGCGGCCCGCCCGACCAGCTCGGGATGGTCGAGGGCCATCCGGTGCGCGACCCGCCCACCCCGGTCGTGCCCGGCCACGGCGAAACGCGGGTGCCCGAGCGCCGCCATCGCGCCCACCAGATCGCTCGCCATCTCGCGCTTGGAGTACGCGCGGTGGTCGTCGCCTCCCTGCGGTTTGGCGCTGTCGCCGTATCCGCGGAGGTCGGCGGCCACCACCGTGAAGCGCTCGGCGAGGACGGGAGCCACGCGGTGCCAGCAGGTCCGCGTCTGGGGATAGCCGTGAAGGAGCAGGACCGGCGGTCCAGAACCTCCAATGGACAGTGAGACCACCGACCCCGCGACCTCGATTCGTCGCTGTTCGAATCCGGCGAGCATCGCGGGATCCTGACAGGCGGGGGAGCTCGATTTCGCCCGAGCGTCGTCGGCTCCCTACGATCGACACGTGAGCCCGTCCCCCAGAGCGCGTTTCGCGGTGACCCGCGACCGTCCCGGCGCAAGACCCGGACGAGGCACGGATGCAGGGTCGGGGCGATGCCCGTCGGGCAGCACCCCGACAGATGGGGCCGCATCGCGAGAGCCCACAGCGAACAGAGGGTGGTGGTCGCCATCGTGAAGGGCGCTCCACGACACGTCGTCACCGCACCCCAGCTCGTCGGGCGCTCCGAAGAGCTCGCGGAGATGCTCGATCTCACCGCTGAGCGACCCGGGGTCATCGTCGTCGCCGGGGAGCCCGGAGTCGGCACCTCGCGCCTCGCGCGGGAGGCGGCGGGGCGGCTCTCCCTCGACGGCGCGGTCGTCATCGTCGCGGAGGAGCCGGGGTCCGGCCTCGAACGGCTCGAGACCGCCCTCCTCACCGCCGGGCACACCCCGGATCCCGCCCGGGCCGCTCGGCTGCGCCCGGTGGTGGTCCTCCTCGGCGACCGAGACGACGAGCCCCTCCTCGCGCGGGAGCTGTCCCAGAGACTCGCCGGGACCCGAGCCCTCGTCCTCCTCACGGCACGGCGGGTACCGGCCGAGGCGGCCACCGTCCTCATCGACCGCCTCGGGGACGAGGACTCCGCCATGCTCGCCAGCCTGGTGACCCCGGGGCTCGATCGCGACACGAGCGCGGCCATCGGGACGCTCGGAGACGGCCTGCCGGGGCGAATCATCCCCCTCGCGCTCGCCGCCCGGCACTGGCCGGGAGGCGAGGCGCCGCTCCCACTTCCCGACGATCTGCGCCAGTGGGCCGACCGCCGCCTCGACCGCCTCGAGTCATGGCCGCGCGATCTGGCGGGGTGGATCGCCGTAGCCTCGGAGCCCGCCGACGCGCGGGCGCTCGCGCGACTGTGCCGGGAGAGCCTGCCCCGGATCGAACGCGGGCTCGAAGGCCTCGTGCGCGGTGGGATCCTCGACGAGGTTCCCGCGCCACCGTCCACCCGCTGGATCTTTCGCGACCGGATCGTGAGAGCCGTCGTGAGGGACGACCTCGGCGGCATCGAGCTGCGCCGGCGCCACGCAGCGGCCCTGGTGGCCGGACGCGCCGCGGGCCAGGAGGCGGCCGAGCTCCTGCGCCATGCCCTCGGTGCAGCCGACTCGCCGGCCGTGATCGCCTACGGCACACGGGCCGCCCGGCGCGCGCGCGGAGACGGCGCGCCGGAGACGGCCCTGACCCATGCCGGCCGCGCTCTCAACTGGTGGAGCGCGGAGATGGGCGAATCGACGCGCCTCGCCGCGCTCCACGAGAAGGGCATGGCGCTGCTCGACCTGGCGGCGTGGGCCGAAGCCGCCGAGACGCTCGAGGAGGCCGCCGGCGGCCGGCGGGAGCTCGGCGAGAGGGACGCGGCGCTCGCCAGCATCTCCGCGGCATCAGGTGCCCGCTGGAACCTCGGCCAGCACGACGTCGCCCTACGGATGCTGCAGGAGCACCTCGCCCGCAGCCGCGATGCGGGGCGGCCTTCATCTGCCGAGCGTGGCGAGGCGCTTACCCAGGCGGCGGGGATGGCGGTGATGACCTCGCGTTTCGGCGATGCGATGACCCTCGCCGGCGAGGCGCGCCACGAGGCGAGCGCTGCCGGCGCGAACGAGATCTCCACGCGCGCGCTCATCTTCATGGGAATGGCCGAGAGCGGGCGCGGTAGTCAGGGCGGCCTGCTCCACCTCGCGCGTGCCCGCCGTGAGGGTGAGCAGGCCATCGGATCGGGCCGCCGGAACGAGACGCTGGCAATGATCCACGAGAGCCATGTGCTCCTGGCGCTCGGTCGACCCGATGAGGCCGCGGCTTGTGCGCGCCAGGGTGCCGATCGTGCGCGCGAGCTCGGCCTGCGCGACCACGAGCTGGTGCTGGCCGGGAATCTCGGCGAGGCCCTGACGGCCGGCGGCGAGCTGGCCGAGGGTCGGCGCGAGCTCGAGCGAGCCGCCGAGGGATGGTCGCAGCTCGGGCGCGGATCACCCTCGCCGGCGGATCCGGGGCTGGCCTGGCTTCTCCTCGCCGAGGGCCGCGTCGAGGACGCCCTCGGCCACTACCGCGATCTCGCACGGCACGCCGGCGATGAGGCGCGCCTCTTTGAGCAGCTTGCCCCGGTCGCCGCCGGGCACGCACTCGCCGCTTTCTCAGCGGGGGAGGAGGCGGAGGCGGCGCGGATCCTCCTCGGGGCCCTGGACGCGTGGAAGCGGACCGACGACCGCCTGACCTCGATCCTCCTGCTCGCGACGGGTGCGGAGGTGCTGACAGGCACGAGCGCCGACGACTGCGTCCGGGCGCTTGCCGAGGCGGCGACCGCCGGTGTTCCGCTGGCCGCCGCGGCCCACGCCTACGCCGAGGGGAGCCGGGGGCGCAGGACGTCGGACGACGCGGGGGCGGAGCGCCTTCGGAGCGCTGCAGCGGCCTTCGAGGGGATCGGCCTGCGCTGGTGGGCGGCCCGCTGCCTCTTCCTCGCAGGCCTCGCGGACGGGCGCTCCGATCGGGCGGCGGAGGATCTTCTCTCCGCCCGGCACGCCTTCCGCACGATCGGTGCCGAGGGCTGGCGCCGGCGCGCCGAAGCCCGTCTGCGGGCCATCGGACGCCGCATCCCCACCCGAGCGCCCCAGCCGAATACGCCGACCGCCGGGCTCTCGCCACGCGAGCTCGAGGTGCTCGCCCATCTCGCCCTCGGACTGCGCAATCGCGACATCGGAGCGCGGCTCTTCATCAGCGAGCGCACCGTTGCGCGTCACCTCGTGCAGATCAACGCCAAGCTCGGCGTCTCGACGCGCACCGCCGCGGTGCGCGCGGGCCACGAGCGGGGGCTTATCTCCTCCGAGGGCGCCGACCCACACATCTGAGCGATGCGCTAGTGGCGCTCATACCCAGTTTTTCGTAATATCGCGCCCGCAACTGATAGTGGGGTGATGGTCAATTCTGACCATGATCGCCACGGGGTGCTGTCGATAGCGTGCCCCCGGCCAGACCAGTGATGAGCGGGGGTTCCGGTGGAGGCATCGACAGCGGGGGCACAGGTCATGAGTCGTGCGGAGCAGCCGCTGACCGCGGGCGAGCGGGCCGCCCTGCGCAGCTTCAGAAAGGCGGCGCTCACGTCGCGTGGCTACCGCGCGCACCTCGATCACCTCGGTGTGGACCACCGCACCGTGACCCGGCTCTCCGAGGTTCCGTTCACCGACAAGCGCTCGGTGTTCGGCGACCACGTCGACTTCTGGGTCGATGGCGGCACCATCTCGGGGGCCGCGGAGCTGCTGACCTCGAGCGGATCGACCGGCCTGTTCTCGGTCGGGGTCACATCGCGCTCGGAGCGGCGCGCGCAGGAGCGCGCCTTCGACATGACCCTGCAATCGCTCGGCGGAGGCGAGGACACCTCCACCCTCCTGCTCAACTGCCTGCCGATGGGGATCTCGATCCCGACGCGACTCGCAACGGTTGCCACCCCGTCGGTCCACCTCGAGATGGCCGTCGAGCTACTCGCCCGGACCGGAGCCAGTTTCGACCGGGTGATCATCGCGGCCGAACCTCTCTTCCTGAAGGAGCTTGCCGAGACCGCCCTGCGCGAACGAGGGTCCGACTTCGGCTCCCAGGTCGTCGCCTGCTTCGTGGGTGGGGAGTGGGTCGCCGAGAGCTGGCGCCGCTACGTCTCCGAGCTGTTCGGATTCTCGGATGAGCCCTCCAACCGGCTCGGCCTGATGGTCTCGATGGGCGCGGCCGAGGTCGGCCTGCACGTCCTCCACGAGACCCCCGCCCTGCGGGCAGCGCGGCGGATCCTCGACGGCCCGCTGGCGCGGCGCGCGCTGTTCGGGCGTGACCCCGGCTACTCACCGACCCTTCTCACCTGGGACCCGAACCGCCTCTTCATCGAGGAGCGCGCCCACGACGACGGCGTCAAGACGCTCGTCATGACCGCACTCACGCGGCGTCTCCTGCCGCTCGTGCGCTACGACCTCGACGACGAGGCCGAGCTGATCGATCCGGAGGCGGCGAACGCCGAGCTCGCCCGCCAGGGCAGCGAGATCCGGCTCGACCGTCCGACGATCGCGCTCTGGGGGCGTCGCGGCGCCGCCGTGTCCGGCGAGGGCTGGTCGCTGCGGCCGGAGATGGTCAAGGAGGGGCTCTTCGCCACCGCCGCGCACGCCGGGGCGCTGACCGGCCGCTTCCGCATCGCGGCAGAGGAGGGGCGGCCGGTCCTCCACGTGCAGCTGCGCGACGCCGCGAGGCCCGGGCCGGGCATCGAGACCGCGCTGCGCCACATGGCGACGGTCGCGGCGGGAGCCCCCGCCCGGGTCGTCGTCCACCCGTACCGCGAGTACCCCTACCACGAGGCGGGGGACTTCCAACACAAGCCCGCCTACACCGCGAGGTCCACCTCGTGACGACCTCGATGCCCCGGAGCGTCGGTGCGGATTCCGGCGTCGCCGAGATCGAGGTCGTCATCTCCGATCGGGTCGAGGACATCGACGATGCCCTCGGCATCGTGCACGACGGCTTCGTGGAGGCCGGCTACCTCGAGCCGACGCCGTCCGGGCGCCGCATGCATGCCTCCTACCTGAACCCGGGAACGACGTTCTTCCTCGCGAGGATCGACGGCGAGCCGGTGGGGGCCTGCGCCCTGATCGCCGACGGGCCGTTCGGGCTGCCGTCCGACCGGGCGTTCGTGGAGGAGACCGACGCCCTCCGAGCGCGGACGGATCAGACGATCCACGAGGTCGGATCGCTCGTGGTGCGTCGCGAATACCGCCGCAGCACGCGGCGCATCGTGATGCGGCTCTTCGCAGCGATAATGCGGACGGCGCAGGAGGAGATCCCCGCCTCGCCGATCTCGATGTCCGTCTCCCCCGAGAACGAGCGCTTCTACGTGACGCTCTCGGGAGGACGGAGGCTGGCGGACCCCCGTCCGCTCTACGGCGCTCCGGCGGTGCTGTTGCTCTCCCCCGCGGGCACCACGGCCGCGGACACCTGCGCCACGCGGGAGACGCCGAGCCAGCGTCGGATCGACGCACTCCTCAGCGAGCCCAACCCCGCGTGGTTGACGGATCGGCGCTCGCGCCGTCCGCCGCCGCCGGCCTGGCTCGAGAGCCTGCTCGAGGAGCAGGGCGTCACGGACACGCTGACCGCACAGCTTGAGTTGCTTTCTCAGATCTATCCGCAAGTACTTGAGCGGGTGCTCCGGCGGGCCGGCTCGTCTGTGGTCGCCTAGCCGCCCGCAACCCGGAAGGCACGTCCCGGCCGCTCAGGCCCCTCTTTCAGGATGCCGATACCCCACCCGTGATCGCCATCCACGTCCCCCGCGTGGGCCTCCCGGCCCTCAGCGACCGCGGCATCATCGCGTCGCTGGCGGTCGCCACGAGCGCCCTCATGGCCACCGCCTTCCTGACAGAAGCCGGGCACGTCCGCCTGGCGATCGCCACGACGGTCGGCGTGCTCCTGGTGAGTTGGCTCGCGGCCCTCGGCCTGATCGCCACACGCAGGGCGGCGTCGCGAACCAGCGGCGTCGAGGCCCGGGTCTGGACGCTGTTCTCGATCGGGCTCGCGAGCTGGAGCCTCGGCTGTATCCCCTACCTCCTCTTCATCGCCACGGGAGGCGACGTCAGGAGCCCCGCGGCCTGGTCGCAGATCGGCTTTCTGCTCGCCTACCCGTTCTGGTACCGGGCTCTCTGGCTGGTTCGCCAGCCCGCGCTGAACGCATCGCGCGCCCACCGCATCGAGGGCTGGGCGATCGAGCTGTCGGTGCTCTCGCTCCTCTTCGTGATCGTGGTCGCGGTGCTCTGGGAGCCGTCGATACCGGCGATCCAGAACGTCGCCCTCCAAGTGCCCGTCGCCCTCGACCTGCTTCTGCTGGCCGCGCTCTTCAACGCGGTCCGCCGGTTAACCGTCAACACCCAGACCGCCTTCGTGTGGTTCGCCTACGCGTTCGTCGCGCTGGCCTGCACCGACGGGCTCGTCACCTTCCTCGTCACGCGCGATGCCGCCGTCTGGGTCACTGCCGCCTCGATGGTGGGATTCATGATCGCGATGTCGCTGCTGGCGGCCTCCGCCCGACGGCCGATCCGGGTCACCGAGGCCCAGGCCGTCCTCGGCCCCTCGAAGGCCCTCCTCGCCGCCATCGGGCTCGCTCTGTGCGGCCCGGCCGGCCTCCTGGTGCCGAACGCGCTCCGGCCGGTCCTCTGGACGATCGCGCTCCTCCTCCTCTGGCGTCTCGGTGCCCTGCTGCGCGTCCACGGGCAGAGCGACACCGACCCGCTGTCGGGCTTCCTCGAGCAGCGCCCCTTCGCCAGCCACGTTGCCGGTATGACCCAGGCGGCATCCTCGGAGCGCCCGGCGATCCTCATCGCGGTCGATCTGGACGGATTCGGCAAGTGGAACGCCCAGCACGGCTATGGGGCGGGCGACCGTCTTCTCGTCGACCTCGCCGCACGGCTCGAGAGATCAGGCCTCGTCGAAGGAGCCTGGAGCCGCCTGAGCGGCGACCGCTTCGCGTGGGTCGGCATCGGCCGCGAACCCGGGTGCGGACGTGCCCTGGCCCAGATGGTCCATTCGATCGCCTCGGCCAACGAGGGTGGCCTCCCCGCCCGTGCGGCCTTCGTCGTGCTGCCCGACGACGCTGAGAACGCGGTGAACGCGCTCGCGGCCGCCGAAGAGGGCCTCGCCGCCGCCAAGGCCGGTGGACGGGAGATCGTCGCCTTCGACCGCGGGCGCCTCGATGGGCTCGACTACGCGGAGGGCTACACCGCCTCGCTCGCCCAGCGACGCCAGGTGATCACCGATCTCCTCGGCGCCCCCGAGACGATCGCGACGGTGTTCCAGCCGATCGTGTCGCTCGCGGACGGCCGCACGGTCGGCTACGAGTCCCTGTCGCGCTTCCGTGCCGAACCCCAGCGTGGACCGGATCGATGGATCGCCGAGGCGCACGCCGTCGGCCTCGGACTCGAGATCGAGGTCGAGTGCGTGCGAAGGGCCTGCCGCCTACGCAGCACGATCCCGTCCGGGGCCTATCTCTCGGTGAACATGAGCCCGGATGCGATCCTGGCCCCCGAGATGGAAGCGGCCCTCGGCACGGAGAGCCTCGAGGGTCTGGTGATCGAGATCACCGAGCACGACGCGGTGAGCGACTACGCCCGCCTCGCCGCGCGACTGGCGGACTACCGCGGCCGTGGGGCGAAGGTGGCCATCGACGACGCCGGGGCGGGGCACGCCTCGATGCGCCACGTGACCCAGCTGTCGCCCGACTACATCAAGATCGACCGCTCACTGATCCACGACGTCCACCTCGACTACGCGAAGCGGGCGCTCGTGCGCTCGATGGTCACGCTCGAGAAGGACCTCGGGGCGTCGGTCGTCGCCGAGGGGATCGAGAGCACGGAGGAGCTGAGAACCCTCCGAGAGCTCGGCGTCCCGCTCGGGCAGGGCTACCTCCTCGCACGCCCGCACCGGGAGGCGACGCCCGCCCCGTGGAGCACGGCACTGCTCGATCTGGCCGACCTACCCGGGATGCCGGGGGCCTGAGACCCGGACCCCGCGGCAAAGGTTCTCGGCGCGCGCGACCGATAGAGAGGGTACGGCTTTCCTTTCCCCTCGCCGATCGGATCCCAGTGGCCTTCCTCCTCACGCGCCCGCTCCGGCTCATCGCCCTGATCGCCCTCGTCGGAGCCGCGGCAGGCGGCTATCTCATCTGGTCCGGGGCGAGCAGCAGCACGGCGACCGACCAGGACAGCGCCCTGGCGGACTATCGCGCGCTCGGGGTGACCGACACGGATCCACCTCCCGGGGCGCCCGCTCCCGGCGTCTACCGGTTCAGCGTGAAGGGCACCGAGGAAGCGGGCAGCGGGGTCCTCTCGGTGAGCAGATCCCTGCCCGCGCAGGCCGCCTACATCATCTCGCCGATCGCGGAGGGCTACCGCGAGGACCTGCGGCTCTCGCAGGAGCACGTGGAGGAGGCCCGCTTCCGGGTGGGCCCGGAGGCGGTCACCGCCGTCTGGCGGCGCACGAAGATCACCTTCCTCGGCATCGGGACCGATGACCGGAGCGATGTCAGCCCCGCGTCGGTCGACCACCCGACGAGCTTTCGGGTCGGCGACACCTGGGGCGGGCGCTACGCCCTCGGGGCGCTCACGACCGACTACCGCGGCAAGGTCGTCTCGAAGGGCACCGCCACGCTCGATGGCGCCACGATCCCGATCGTCGTCCTGCGCACCGAGAGCACCTTCTCCGGCCCCACCCCGGGGACCCGCCTGGACGTGATCGAGTGGTCGCCCAAGCACTCGCTGCCGGTGACCTGGAAGATCTCGCAGAAGACCGGCGGCGATTCGGAGTACTCGATCACCGCCGACCTCCAGCTGGAGAGCGCCGCTCCCCTGCGCTGAGGGGTGCTACGGGCGGGGCTGGCGCACCACGGGAGACCGCGCCGCGCCGGCCTCGTCGAGGCGACGCACCGGGGTGCTGTAGGGCGCATCGCGGGCGATCCCCGGATCGACCGCGGCCTCGCGCGAGGATCTCCTCGATCGCGTCGGCGAAAGCCGTCGAGGGTCTCCCGCGTCTCGGTCTCGGTCGGCTCGATCATCAGCGCCTCCTCGACCAGCAGCGGGAAGTAGACCGTGGGCGGGTGGTATGCCGAAGTCGAGCAGGCGCTTGGCGAGGTCGAGCGGTCCGAATCCCCAGCTCCCGCTTCATCGGCGGCGCCGGAGAGCACGAACTCGTGCATGCAGCGTTCGCCGAAGGCCAGCCGGCAGGTACTGCCCGATCGCCGGACGGCGCATCAGCGCGAGCAGGTAGTTGGCGTTCAGGACCGCGGTCTCGGACGCCTCGCGCAGGCCCTCCGCACCGAGCGAGCAGATGTAGGCGTAGGAGCGCACGAAGACGCCGAAGTTGCCCTGGAAGCCGCGCAGGCGCCCGATCGACTTGGGGCGCTCCTCGTCCAGGTCGAAGCGTGCCGGCCCATCGCCCGCGCTCTCGTCGCGCACGATCCGGGGCACCAGCAGGTAGGGCTCGATCCGGTCGGAGACGGCGATCGGCCCGGCGCCGGGTCCGCCGCCGCCGTGCGGCTGGGTGAACGACTTGTGCAGGTTGAAGTGCACGATGTCGAAGCCCATGTCGCCCGGGCGGCTGATCGCCCATCACCGCGTTCAGGTTGGCGCCGTCGTAGTAGAGGGTCGCCCCCGCGTCGTGGACGATGCGCGCGATCTCCTCGATGTTGGGGTCGAAGAGCCCGAGCGTGTTCGGGTTCGTCAGCATCAGGCAGGCGACCCGGTCGTCGGCCTTGCGCGCGCAGGTCGTCGAGGTCGACGCCGCCGTCGGGCGCGGTCGCCGACCTTCACCACCTCGTAGCCGGCCATCGTCACCGTGGCCGGGTTGGTGCCGTGCGCGGTGTCGGGCGTGAGCACCGAGCGTGCGCTCGTCTCGCCACGGTCCTCGTGGTAGGCCCGGGTCAGCAGCAGGCCGGCGAGCTCGCCGTGCGAGCCGGCGCTCGGCTGCAGCGAGACGTGAGGCAGCCCGCAGATCTCGGCGAGCGCGCGCTCGCAGGCTCCACATCAGCTCCAGCGCGCCCTGGGCCCGCGCCGGGCGCCTGCAGCGGGATGCAGGCGCGCGTTGCCCGGGCAGGGCCGCGACGCGCTCGTGGAGCTTGCGGGTTGTGCTTCATCGTGCACGAGCCGAGCGGGTAGAAGCCGCTGTCGAGGTCGAAGTTGCGCTTGCGAGAGCCGTTGTAGTGGCGCACGATCTCCGGCTCGGCGATCTCGGGCAGCTCCGGCGGTGCGATTCGGCGCAGGCGGTCGGGCAGCAGCTCGCCGATCGGCAGCTCGGGGACGTCGACGTCGGGAGCGGTGAAGGCGCGCCGGCCCGGACGCGAGCGCTCGTAGATGGTGAGGATCTCCTCGCGCTGCTGCGGCGTCTGCACGGCGGTGACCCCGTTCCCGTTGCCCGCGCTCACGCCTTCGCCCCCGATCCGGCCAGAGCGCGCGACTCGGCGGCCACCGCCCGCCCCAGCACGTCGGCGAGGCGGTCGATGTCGGCGCGCGAGCGCTGCTCGGTGATCGCGACGAGCAGGCCGTCGGCGTACTCCGGGTACTCGCGCCCGAGCGGCGTAGCCCGCGTTGACGCCCTCGGCCGCGCAGCGCTCGATGACCGCCTCGACCGGGGCGTCGAGCGCCAGCGCGAACTCCCGCGCGATCGGCTGGTCGTGGAGCGCGCGGACGCCGGCGAACGGCGCTCAGCGTACGGCGGGCGTAGTCGGCGCGGCGCAGCATCAGCTCGGCGAGCTCCACCGCGCCCCGCTTGCCGAGCCAGGAGAGGTAGATCACGCCGGCCAGCGCGTTCAGCACCTGGGCGGTGCAGATGTTGCTCGTCGCCTTCTCGCGACGGATGTGCTGCTCGCGGGTCTGGAGCGTGAGCACGAACCCGCGTCGGCCGTCGACGTCGCGGGTCTCGCCGGCGATGCGGCCGGGCATGCGGCGGAGGTGCTCCTCGCTGGCGGCGAAGAAGCCGAACGAGGGACCGCCGAAGTCGAGGCGGTTGCCGAGCGGACTGGCCCTCCCCGACCGCCACGTCGACGCCGAGCTCGCCCGGCGGTCTTCAGGATGCGCGAGCGGGAGCGGGTCGCAGGCGCAGACCACGAGCGCCCCGGCGCACTTCGCGGCGGCGACGATGCGGCTCGAGGTCCTCGATCGCGCCGAGGAAGTTCGGCTGCTGCACGATGACCGCCGCCGTGTCGGGGCCGATGCGCGACTCGAGCTCGGCGAGGTCGGTGACCCCATCTCGGAGCGGCACCTCGACGACCTCCTGGCCGTAGCCGGGCGCGAGCGTCTGCGAGGGTGGCGCGGCTGTGCGGGTGAACCCCGCGGGAGACGACGACGTCGCGGCGCCCGTTGGCGAGCTTGGCCAGGTAGGCGGCGTTGCCGACCGCCGAGGGGCCCTCGTAGAGCGAGGCGTTCGAGACCGGCAGCCCGGTGAGCTCGGAGATCGCCGTCTGGTACTCGAACATCACCTGCAGACCGCCCTGGGAGATCTCCGGCTGGTAGGGCGTGTACGGCGTGAGGAACTCCGAGCGCGACAGGATCGAGTCGATCAGCGCCGGGACGTAGTGGTCGTACATCCCGGCGCCGAGGAAGCTGATCTCGTCCTCGGCGCTGACATTGCGCGATGCCAGGCGGCCCAGGCGGGCGAAGACCTCCTGCTCGGGGAGCCCCGCAGGGAGATCGAGCGGGCGGCCCAGACGCAGCGACTCGGGGATCGACGCGAAGAGCTCCTCGATCGAGGACACGCCGATCACCGCGAGCATCTCGCGCAGATCCTCGTCGGTGAGGGACGTGTAGCGGCTCACAGGCCGGCCAGGTACGCCCGATAGGCGGGCTCGTCCATGAGGGTCTCGAGTTCCCCGGGGTCCGAGAGCCTCACCCTGATGAGCCAGCCCTCGCCGTAGGGGTCCTCGTTGACCACGTCGGGGCGCTCGTTGACGAGTCGGGTTCACGGCCACCACCTCGCCGCTCGCCGGGGCGAAGATGTCGGACACGGCCTTCACCGACTCGAGCTCGCCGTAGGCGGAGTCCTTGGTGATCGTCGCGCCGACCTTCGGCGGGTCGTAGTAGACGACCTCGCCGAGCGCGTCCTGCGCGTACCAGGTGATCCCGAAGACGTGCTCGTCGCCGTCGGCTCTCACCCAGTCGTGCTCGGGGTGGTAGCGCAGGTCGGCGGGATAGCTCTCGTCGGCGGCAGCCATCAGATCTCCTTCATTCCTTCGGGGATGTCGCCACGAGCGGGCGGCGGGCGGTGCGGGCGGACTTGGGCTTCCCACGGACGTCGATGACGATGTCGTGGTCGGGCGAGGCGTGGGGGCTCGGCAGGTACGCCATGCCGATACCCACATCGAGGGACGGGGAGAGGGTCCCGCTGGTGACGCGACCGACCCGCCGGCCGTCGATGAGGACCTCGTGACCCCCGCGCGGGATGCCCGGCTCGGTCAGCGCGAAGATCGCGAGCCGCTCCGGCGTGCCGTTCTCGGCCTGGCCTCGCATCACGTCGGCGCCGAAGAAGCGGCCACTCTCCAGGTCGCACGCCCACTTCAGCCCTGCCTCGATCGGCGTGCGCTCGCGCGAGAGCTCCTGCCCGTACAGCGGATAGCCCATCTCGAGGCGGAGCGTGTCCCGGGCCACCAGCCCCGTCGGGACCGGGGCGCCCTCGTTCGCCATCAGGGCGTCCCAGAGGGCCGGTGCGCCCTCCCAGGGGCACATCAACTCGACGCCGGGCTCGCCGGTGTAGCCCGTCCGCGCGATGAGGCAGGGAACCCCGGCGATCGTGTCCTCGGCGACCTCGAAGTAGTCGAGCGCAAAGGCGCTCGGGGTCGCGGCCAGCGGGCCGAGCGCGTCGGCCCAGCGAGGGCCCTGGAGGGCGAGCATCGCCACCTCTGCCGACCGGTCGGCCAGATCGGCCCGCCGCGGCAGCCGGTCCTCGAGGCGCTCGCGGCAGGCGCCGATGTTGGACGCGTTGACCACCAGCAGGTAGCGATCGGCGAGCGCGTAGACGATCAGGTCGTCGATCACGCCTCCGTCGTCCTCGCACATGAGCGTGTACTGCCCCTGGCCCGGACCGATCGCCGAGAGATCGTTCGTGAGAGCGCGCTCAAGGCCCTCGCGCGCCTCCGGGCCCGAGATCTCGAGTTGCCCCATGTGCGACACATCGAAGAGGCCGCAGTGCTCGCGCACCGCCCGGTGCTCGGCTCCGGCGCTCGAGTAGTAGAGGGGCATGTCCCACCCGGCGAACTCACCCATCCGCGCGCCGAGCGCCACGTGGCGATCGTGCAGAGAGGTCTTCGCAGGGGCGCTCGCCATCCGCGAGGACGCTACCACGCGGGTCAGATCGAGCGCCGGTCCACCGGCCCGGGTCGCGGCGGTCGGATGGGCCCTAAGTCCGCTACTCCGTAATTACGTGATATTGTCTGCGATGACTCTCGAGGAGGCTCACCGAAGGTACCGACCTCCGGCGCTCGGCGGCTGTCTGGTGGACGCCCGCGGGGCGGTGGACGTCGCGGTCGTCGGAACGCGCGTGAGGGGTGGCGAGGAGCCGGCGCTCCCAGATGACCTCTGGCACATCGGCTCGTGCGCCAAGGCGATGACGTCCTCCTGCTACGCCCGCCTGGTCGAGGGCGGCGCCGCCGACTGGGGAGCGAGGCTGCCCGACCTCTTCCCCGACATCGCCGACTCCGTGGACCCGGGATGGCACGAAACCACGATCGTCAACCTGCTCACCCACCGGGCCGGCCTTCCAGGGAACCTCCCCCGGCGCGAGCTGCCCTCGCTGGCACGCGACCCGCGCCCGATCGAGGAGCAGCGCACGGCGGCCGTCGCCGACGCCCTGGCGCGCCCCCCGCCGACCCGGCGGCTTCCACTACTCCAACCTCGGTTACATCCTGGCGGGGGCGGCGATCGAGCGCATCACGGGACGGAGCTGGGAGGGCGCGATCGCCGAGCTGCTCTTCGCGCCCCTCGGGATCTCATCAGCCGGCTTCGGGGCCCCGGTCGATCGGCAACCGCAGGGGCACGCACCGCGGTGTCGTGGGTTCGGCTGCGGCCCTCCCGTGCACCCGGGAGAGACCGGCCGGCCGGCGCCCGAGGCGGACAACCCGGCCGTGATGGGGCCCGCCGGGCGGGTCCACCTGGCGCTCGCCGACTGGGCGCGGTTCGTCGCGCAGTTCCTGGAGGGAGGCGCAACCGTGCTCCGGCCGGAGTCGGTGGCGAGAATGCTCACGGCGCCCGTCGGGCGGGGCCCGGCGCAGGCGATGGGATGGGCCTACCCCGGCCGCCGGGGTCAACGCGCCGGTGTCGGCTTCGGACAACAGGGCTCCAACCGGCTGTGGGTCGCGACCGCCATCGTCTCGCCCGATCGGCGGCACGCCGCCCTGGTCACCGCGAACGACGGCCGGGCCCGGCTGTTACGAGTCACTGCCGAGCTCGCCATCGCGCTGCTGCCGACCAACCGAGCGGGCCGACTCACTTGAGGAAGTCGGGGATCTCCAAGGCGTCGTCGGGGATCTCGAAGCCCTTTCGCTCCGACGACTCGAGGGTGATCGGGGGACGCCCGCCCTCCCTCGGCTGACGGCGCGCGCTCACCGGCTCGCGTTCGCGTTCGCGTTCGCGCCGCCCGAACCGCGGCTCGGAGGCCTGGGACGCGGAGGCGGACTCCGCGCCGTCGAATCCTGTTGCGATGACGGTCACGCGCAGCGTGTCGCCCGCGGTCTCGTCGATGACCGCTCCGAAGATCACGTTGCAGTCGTCGTGCGCCGCCTGGCGGATGATGCCGGCGGCCTCGTCGATCTCGAAGAGGCCGAGGTCGCCCCCGCCGGTGATGTTGAGCAGCACGCCCGTCGCGCCGGCGACCGTCGTCTCGAGGAGAGGCGACGAGATGGCGGCCTTGGCGGCCTCGGCCGCACGGTTCTCGCCGGACGCGGTTCCGATGCCCATCAGAGAGGCGCCCGCGTCCTGCATGATCGTGCGCACGTCGGCGAAGTCGAGGTTGATCAACCCGGGCACCGTGATCAGGTCGGTGATGCCCTGGACGCCCTGGCGCAGCACGTCGTCGGCCATGCGGAACGCGTCGATGATCGAGGTGCGCCTCTCGACGACCTGGATCAGCCGCTCGTTCGGAATCACGATGACCGAGTCGACGTGCTTCTGCAGTTCCTCGATGCCGTCCTCGGCGCGGCGTGTGCGCTGCGCGCCCTCGAACGAGAAGGGGCGGGTCACGACGCCGACGGTGAGGGCGCCCTGCTCGCGGGCGATCTGAGCGATGACGGGGGCCGCACCGGTGCCGGTGCCGCCGCCCTCGCCTGCGGTCACGAACACCATGTCCGCGCCGCGCACCGCCTCCTTCAGCTCCTCGCGGCTCTCCTCGGCGGCGTCGCGTCCGACGCGGGGGTCGGCGCCCGCGCCGAGACCCTTCGTGATCGTCCCGCCGATGTGGATCTTGACGTCGGCGTCGCACATCGACAGCGCCTGGGCGTCGGTGTTGACGGCGATGAACTCCACGCCGCGGACGCCCGCGTCGATCATGCGGTTGACGGCGTTGACGCCACCCCCGCCGACGCCGACGACCTTGATGACCGCCAAGTAGTTGCTCGTCTCCACCGGACTCCCCCGATCGGCGCTGCTCATGCGGTGCTACAGGAAAGCCTCAACCAATGATCGAGGCTGTGAAGGAACGACTTCCAGCGAAAAGAACCTGGCTCAGGCACGGCTTCGCCAGCCTGGAAACTAGGGACCGCTCCACGCCCTGTCAAGACGATCTCATGTTCAACTCGAGTGTTTGCACCCGAATGGGCTGCGACCCTCGACTGAAAGATGAGTGTTATGACAGACCGCCCACCGCCGGATTCTCCGGGACGGAGAGCTCGATATAGGAGGCCTCGGCCTCCTGCTCGGGAGAGAGGTTCGCGAGCATCAGTCCGAGGACGCGCGCCTTGGCCTCCATGCGCTCGGGTGCCCCGAGACGCACCTCTGGACCGGCGGTGAGCTTTCCCTCGATCAACCCGTACTTCGTGACGTGCAGCGCGCGGACGCGCGCCGCCGTCTCCGGTTCTGCTGCCGCGATGAACGCGAGGGCCGCCCGCATGTCGGGACGCAGGAACCCGCCCTCCGGAGGAGGGCTCTCCCCGAGCCGCAGCCAGCCGAGCCCCGGTGAGCCGTCCTTCACCCCGAGCACCCGGCCGGCCGACGAGAGGAGAACCGCCTGATCCTCGAAGGCCGCGACCGCGACGGGGGTGGCCTCGACCACCCGCACCGAGAGGGCCCGCGGCCACCGCCGGTCCACGCTGATCGATTCCACCCAGGGGAACTCACGGGCGACCGTCCGCATCCTGTCGGCGGGCGGTGAGACCACGGTGCCCCCGGCCGCTGCATCCCTCAGCGCGGCGGCGAGTTCCTCGCCATCGGGGCGATCGTAGCCGCTCACGGAGACCCCGTGCACGGCGAGCAACGGGCCCGTCACCATCCAGTAGATGACGGCGAGCACCGTCAAGGTGCCGAGCCCGATCAGCAGGACCGAACGGCGGCGGCGCCCCTGGGCCCTGGCGATCTCCCGACGGCGCTCGGCCACCGCTGGATGCGGGCGGGAGGCGGAGGCCCGCGCGGAGTGACCGCTCACGAGGGCTCCATCGGGGCGTGGATGATGCCTCGCGTGGGGTGGAGGTAGCGGACCTCGGGCATGAGCGCGGGTCCGCCCGCGTCGATCACCCGACGGCGTCCGGCTCGCATGAGATCGAGAACATCGGTGGCGCGGCACTGGGGCGTCGCCTCGATGAAGTTCGCGTGCACCGTCGAGAAGCGCGCGCCCCCGACGGAGAGCCCCTTGCACCCGGCGGCCTCGAGAAGCCGGCCCGACGAGTCGCCGGGCGGGTTGGTGAAGACGCTGCCGAAGGTGCGCGCCCGTTGGGGTTGGGTGGCCCGCCGGCGGGCCCGGAAGTCGGCGAGGCGCGCGGCGATCGCCGCGGCATCGCCCCGCGTGAGGGCGAAGCCGGCGGCGGCCACCACCTCGCCCGCGGCGACGGACGAACTGCGATACCCCAACGAGAGATCGTCCACGCCCACGCGGCGGCGCCCATCGGGCGCGCAGATGACCGCCCAGCGCAGCACCTGGGCGAGATCGCCGGAGTGCGCGCCCGCGTTCATCGCGACCGCCCCGCCGACCGTTCCCGGGATGCTCGCCCCCCACTCGAGGCCCTCGAGTCCGTGAGCTGCCGCCCGTTGCACCGCCCGTGGCAGCGAGGCGCCTCCCCCGCACCAGAGGTCGGTACCGCGGGCGGAGATCGAGGTCAGGCGTCCGACCAGTCGCAGCGCCAGACCGCGGAAGCCCTCGTCGGCAACCAGCAGATTGGATCCGCGTCCGATCACCGCGACGGGAAGGCTCCGCTCTCTGGCCCATGCGAGCGCCGCGACCACATCACCGAAGGACGCCGCCCGGCAGAGCCAGTCGGCGGATCCGCCCACGCGGATCGTCGTGAGGGGGGCGAGCGGTGCGTCGGGATGGATGTCAGGCAGGGTCGGTACGAGTGTCGCGGTCGCCATCACCGGAGAGTCTTTCCAGGCGGGCCACCAACTCCTTCCCCAGACCGGTGATGTCGCCGGCCCCCATCGTGAGGACCAGGTCGCCGGGGCGGGCCTCCGACATCACCGCGTCGGCCGCATCGGAGAGCGTCGCGGCGAAGACCGCGCGGGTCGGCGGTGGGACGCCTTCGGCCACCGATCGCCCCGTCACGTAGGGATCGGCGGGCTCACGAGCGAGGTAGATCTCCGTGACGATCGCCACGTCGGCGCCGCCGAGCGCCTCCGCCAGCTCTGCACCGAGCGCCCGCGTGCGAGAGGGAAGGTGCGGTTGGAATACCACGACCACCCGCGTGGCGCCGCGCTCGCGGGCGGCCGTGAGGGTGGCGCGGATCTCGGCCGGATGGTGTGCGTAGTCGTCGATCACCTCGACGCCGGCCGCGGCTCCGCGTGGTTCCATCCGCCGGCCGACCCCGGTGAAGCCGCGCAGGCGGGCCGCCGCGTCGGCCAGGGGAACCCCGCACCAGTCGGCCAGCGCCAGCGCGCAGGCGGCGTTCTCGGCGTTGTGGAGGCCGGCGACGGTCAGCGGCACCTCGATGCTGTGGCCGTCGGAGAGCACCAGACGGAATCCGGCCGCACCCGCCGGGCGCTCGACGCGGCAGAACGCGCCCGGGGAGTCGCCGACCAGGCGCACCGGACAGGGGGCGTCCTGAGCACACGAGCGAGCGGCCTCGTCGGGGCCGACCACCAGCACGCCGTCGGCCGGGAGTCGCGCGACGAACGATCGGAACACCTCGCGCACCTCGTCGAGGCTCCCGTACGTCGCGTGATGATCGTGATCGACGTTGAGCAGGATCGCGGCCCGCGGCGCGAGGTTGAGGAGCGACCGGTCGCTCTCGTCCGCCTCGGCCACGAACCAGGGGCCCTCACCCCAGACGGCGCCCGTCCCCCTCCCGCCCGAGATCGTCGCTCCGACGCATGCGGAAGCGTCGCCCAGCGCCGCGAGAAGCATGGCGCTCGTGGTGGACTTGCCGTGCGCACCCGCCACCGCGAGGCCCTCGCGGCCCGCCATCAGCTCCGCCAGCAGCTGCGAGCGGTGGAGCACCGGCAGCCCCCGGCGGCGGGCCTCTGCGAGCTCGGGGTTGTCCTCGGCGATCGCCGTCGAGACGACGACCGCCGCCGCATCGGCGGCGATGGAGCCGGCTCCGTGACCGGCCCGGGCGTCCACGCCGGCGGCGCGCAGAGCGGCGAGCATCGGGGAGTCCTCGCGGTCCGTCCCGCCCACCCGGTAGCCCGCGGACCGGGCCAGCAGCGCGAGCCCGCTCATGCCGGCGCCGCCGATCCCCACCATGTGAATCGGCCGAGGAGCGGCCGGCGTCGTCCCGCTCACCCGCGGCGAAGGCGGCGCGGGATGCGCAGGCGCGGCAGGCGCCGGCGGCGGGCGCGGGCGGCGGCGATCGCGACCACCTCCTCGGCGACGCGGTCCGCCGCATCGGGGCGCCCCACCGATCGGGCGGACTCGGCCATCGCCTCCAGCCGGCGACGGTCCGCGAGAAGCGCACCCACGAGCCCCTGGAGGCGCTCACCGGTGCAGTCGGCATCCGGCAACACCACCGCGGCGCCGGCCTCGGCGAGCCAGCGGGCGTTCTTGGCCTGATGATCCCCGGTCGCGCTCGGGTACGGCACGAGGATCGAGGGGCGGCCGATGGCGGCCAACTCGAAGACCGAGCCGCCCGACCGCGAGATCACCAGATCCGCGGCGGCGATCGCCTCGGGCAGGTTGTCGAGCCATCCGTGCAGCCGGTAGCGAGGGCCCGGAGAGCGCCGCTCGAGGAGGCGACGGACCGCGTCGACCTGCGTGAGCCCGGCCACGTGGATCACCTCGAACGGAGGGGCGTCACCGAAGGCCTCGACGGCCGCGAGGTTGAGGGTGCGCGCGCCCTGGCTCCCGCCGACCACGAGGATGACCGTCGCACCGGGATCGATGCCGAAGACCCGGCGGCCGGCGGTGCGGGTGGCCTCGGCCACCGCTCGGCTGACCGGGCGCCCGGTCACCAGATAACGCGATCCCGATCGCCCCACGAGGGGGAATGCGAGGGTGACGCGACGCGCCAGCGGGGCGGCGAGGCGATTGGCGACGCCCAGGTGCGAGTCCGCCTCCATGACGACCAGGGGCGTGCGCGTGAGCCATGCCGCCAGCGCGACCGGGCCCGCCACGTAGCTGCCACCCCCGAGGACGGCGTCGGTGCGCTGCCGCGCGAGCAGGAACATCGCCCGGGGGACGGCGGCGCCGGCCAACAGGAGCGCCCAGACGTTGCGCACGGATAGGCGGCGCACGAGTCCCCGCAGCGGGATCAGGTCCTCGGGGTATCCCGCTCGAGTGACCGTGCCCGACGCGCCCGTGCCGCGGGCCCCGATGAAGCGGACCTCAGCGCCCCGGGCCCGGAGCGCGTCGGCCACCGCCAGCGCGGGCATCACGTGACCGCCCGTCCCTCCGGCGGCGATCGTGACCCTCAGCGGTGTCAACGGCGACAAGGCGACCGGTTTGTCTGGATGATCGGCGTCCTATGTTGACGAGGATGCCCGTGGAGGCCAGGAGGATGATCAGGTTGCTGCCCCCGAAGGAGACGAACGGGAGCGGTACACCGGTGACGGGCAGCATGCCCACGACGGCCCCGATGTTGACGGCCGCCTGCATTACGACGAACGTGGTGAGACCCGCGGCCAGAACCTGCTGGTGAAGGTCCCGCGCACCCAGCGCGATGCGAAAGCCGGCGATCGCGAAGAGCCCGAACGCCACCAGAATCGCAACCACGCCGATGAGGCCCAGTTCCTCCCCCACCGTCGCGAGGATCATATCGGTGTGCGCCTCGGGGAGATAGAAGGCCTTCTGGACGCCGTCGCCGAGGCCGACGCCGTGCAACCCGCCCGAGCCGAGGGCGACCTGCGCCTGCACGCTCTGGAACCCGGCTCCGTCGGGATCGCTCCAGGGATCGAGGAACGTGAAGAAGCGCTCGCGCCGGTAGGGCTCGGCCAGCATCGCGATGGTTGCCAGCAGGCCTCCGATCCCGACGATCATCCCGAGGTGCTTCATCCGCGCTCCGGCGACGATCAACATGGCGAACGCGATCGCGCAGAGGATCATCGCGGTCCCCATGTCGGGCTCGACCAGGATCAGCAGGGCGATGAGTCCGGTCACGACCAGGAACGGGGTGAGCCCCTTCGGCGTGGTGATCCGTGCGGGTGGGCGCACCACGGCCTGCGCGATCCAGAGTGCGAGCGCCAGCTTCGCCAGCTCCGAGGGTTGGAGCTGCCCGAGACCTCCGAGCGGGATCCAGCGACTCGAGCCGTTGACCTCCAGACCCACCGACGGGATGAGGACCATGACGAGGAGCAGTGCCGACACGGCGAGGGCGGGCGGGCCGAGTCGCTTGATCCCCTGGGGAGTCATCCGAGCGAGGGCGGCGTAGGCCCCCAGGCCGACCACGGCGTAGGCGGCCTGGCGGACCGCCAACCCGAGGGGGTCGCCGTCGGAGAGAAGGGCGGTGGCGCTCGAGGTGGAGAAGACCATGACGAGGCCGAAGCAGACGAGCGCCAACACCGTGCCACCGAGCAGGCGGTCGGGGCCGATCGAGGGACCGCTCGCCCTGGCCGGAGCCCGGCGGCGGGAGGGGGCCGGCCGGGGGGCGACACGCGCCGCGGGGCGCGGGGCGGAGCGCGCGGCTGATCGGGAGGAGGCCACAGCCCAGGTGTCTTCGCCGGACCGGCCCCCCTCCCCTGCCGCCGGCGCCGCGAATCTCAGGCGTCAGGCAGGCCTTCCACGATGGTCCGGAAGGCATCGCCGCGCGCCCGGAAGTCGCGGAACTCGTCCCCGGTGGGAGCCCCCGGAGACAGCAGCACGGCGCCGCCGGCGGGGACCATCGCGCGCGCCCTGTCCACGGCGCCTGCGAGATCGTCGCCGCATGCCGCCGCCACGGGCAGATCCTTGATCCGCTCGACGATCCGCGGACCGTTCGCCGGCATGCCGACGACCCCGACGACCGAACCCCCCTCGGCGAGGAACGCCGCGAGCGGGGCGTAGTCCTGACGGCGGTCGTGGCCACCCACCAGGAGTACGGTCGGTCGCGGGGCGAGCGCCCGCGCGGCGGCGACGGTGGCCTCGGGGATGGTGGCGATGCTGTCGTTCACGAAGAGGACCCCTCCCCGCTCACCGAGAGGCTCGACGCGGTGGGCCAGCGGCTGGAAGTCCGCGAGGGCCGGCACGAGATCCGGCCCCTCGACACCGACCGCGGCCAGCGCGGCGAGTGCGGCGCAGACGTTGTCGAGGTTGTGCTCGCCCACCAGGGAGATCCCCTCCCGCGCCGCATACGGCTCCCCCCGGAGGCTGATGCCGGAGGGCGTGACGTCGAACCCGTCGCCGCTGCGGAACCAGATCGGGTGTGGGAGCGAGGCCGAGCGCTCGCGGATGCGCGGGTCGGCCGCGTTCAGCACCGAGCGCATGCCGGGGCGATGGGCGAACAGGTTCAGCTTGTCCGCCCAGTAGCGCTCCTGGGTGCCGTGCCAGTCCGTGTGCTCTCGGAAGAGGTTGAGCAGCACGCCGACGCTCGGGGACGCCGTGAGGTCGCTGGTCTGGAAGCTCGAGAGCTCGAGCACCCAGAGGTCGACCGCGTCGGCGTCGTCGGCGAGGAGATCGACCAGCGGCGTGCCGATGTTGCCGGCCAGCCGCACCCGCCGCCCGCGGGCGGCGGCCAGGTGGGCGATGAGGGCGCTCGTGGTGCTCTTGCCCTTCGTCCCGGTGACGCCGATCGTCAGGGCCGTGGGATTCTCCGCGAACCATAGGTCGGTGCCGGTCGTCAGCTCCACGCCGGCGGCGGCGAGGCGTGCCACCTCAGGGCGGTACCGGCTGATCCCGGGGGAGCGCACGACGACGTCGCAGCCGAGCAGGACCGCGGGGTCGGAAGCCACCGCGAGCCCCGGCGGCGGCGGGCCCTCGTCCACGAGCACGAGTGGAGTCCCGCGAAGGCGCTCCGCCACGGCACCGGCGATGGCCCGCCCCTCGCGGCCCATGCCCCAGATGCCGACCCGGCGTCCCTCAAGCTCCGAGAAGCGCACCGATGGCCCGATCGTGCCGCTCAGGGATGGCGTCTTCTCCCGCCCGGACGAGCCACGGAGCGACGGCCCCCTCGTCGGGCCCGCCCACGGCCGGAGCGAGGCGGGCCACCAGGAGGTCGCCGCTCCACTGCGGCGACGCCGCGATGGCCCGGAGGGCCGCCCGCGCCTCGTCGGTCTCGCCCACGCACTCGAAGGGCTTCTCGGCCTCGATTCCGAGAATCGCCCGGAAGCCCTCCTCCTGGGACGCGTCATCGAGGAGATCGCGGCCGAAGATCGCCACGAGGGCGGCGCGATCGAGGAAGGGCGCGAGAGCGAGGAAGACGAATCGGCACTTCGGGCAGTCGCCGCACCAGCCCGCCGCCGCCGGCTGGTGGATGCGGAATCCGCGGTTGCAGCTCATGAAGCTGGAGTGGTGGGCCGGGAGCCGGGCGAAGGCGCGGCTGATGGCCAGCTCCGACCACGGGCGCAGCAGGGAGAAGCAGCGCAGATCGGATGCCACGTCCCTCTCGAGCGCCTCGGCCAGGCCGCGCTCGGCCTCCCAGCTCTTGCTGAACTGGTGGTTGATGGTCGCGCCGAACTCGGGCCAGGCGAAGTTGCCCGAGGAGGCCGAGCGCTCGTTCGACATCACCACCGCGTCGCACTCGTGGAGCAACGCCGCGATGACCGCGGCGCACGTGACGATGGCGGTGATCGGCACGTGGCCGTTGTATGCCCCGCGACGGTTGAGTTCGAAGAGCTCCGGCGCGATGGAGCGATCGACGTGGATCATGGGGGCGCCCTCGATCTGCGCCGCGGCATCCGCCGACGGCTTGCTACCGAGGGAGAACGCGATCAGATCCTCGCCCGCAGCCGAGAGCGCCACCAGGCTCACCACCGAATCCTTGCCCCCGCCGATCGGGACCAGGGAGCGCGCCCGGAGCCCCGCGGGCCCCGCACGCCCTCCACGGCCCCCGGCCGACGGGAACACGATGCCCGCACCGATGCGCGGCAGCCGGTTGCGCCACGCGAACTCGCCGAGCCCCTGGGTGTAGAGCCGGGCGAGGAATGCCGCCGTGGCAGGGGTGGGCGCTTCGCCGTCGATGACGATGCGCGGGGGCGCCGCGGCCTTGAAGTAGCTCACGCCTGCCACCAGGTGCAGCAGCCGTGCGGCCCGGTCGAGCGCCGCGCGCCGCGCGGGCGGGGGTGCGGGACCGGCGGGGACCGGGAACGCGTACGACTCGATGAAGTGGTGCTCGTCATCGAGCGCATAGCCGAGCTCCACGATCCCGGTGCGCCAGTCGGCGGCGCAGGTGGTGAACCGGAAGGCGCCGATCGCCTCCGGGGAGAACGCCGGTGCGGACGCGGGCCCGGGCGGGCTCACGGCGTCAGGGTCGGGAGGGTCTGCAGGTCGCGGAAGTAGAGCGTGAAGCCGACCGCCGCGAAGATGGCCGCGATCAGCCAGAAGCGGACGATGATCTTGGTCTCGCTCCAGGCGGCCATCTCGAAGTGGTGGTGGACGGGGGTCATGAGGAACACGCGGCGCCGGAAGCGCTTGAAGACGATCACCTGGATGATCACCGAGAGGGCCTCGGCGACGAAGATCGCGCCGATCACCACCAGGAGGACCTCGGTCTCGGTCATCACCGCCATCGCGGCGATGGCCCCGCCGAGCGCGTAGGAGCCCGTGTCGCCCATGAAGACCGCCGCCGGGAACGAGTTGAACCAGAGGAAGCCGACGCACGCCCCGACGAGCGTGGCGCCGAAGATGGCCAGATCCCGCTGGTTGGAGACGAAGGCGATGGCAGTGTAGGACAGCAGCACGATGGCGCAGACGCCGGCTGCGAGGCCGTCGAGGCCGTCGGTCAGGTTGACCGCGTTCGCGGCGCCCGCGACCACCAGGAACACCATGATGAAGAAGGCCACGATGCCGATCTCGAACGAGTCGTCGAGCACCGGGACCGTGAGGGTGGTGGGCAGGCCGACGACCTCCACCGCCACCCACACCAGGGCCGCGGCCACCAGGAGCAAACCGAACATGCGCCACCGACCGGAGAGCCCCAGGGAGCGCTTCTTCACGATCTTCATGAAGTCGTCGACGAAGCCGATCGCGCCGCAGGCGATCGTGGTGAAGAGCACCAGCATCGCCTCGGTGCTGCGACTCGAGAGGATGATGAACGGCAGGGTCGTGGCCACGAGGATCAGCAGGCCGCCCATGGTGGGCGTGCCCTGCTTCTCGGCGTGAGCAGCCGGAATTAGCCCCGCCGGCCGCACGAACTGGCCGACCTCGTTGGCGCGCAACCACGCGATGAACTTCGGCCCGAGGAAGATGAGCAGGGTGGCCGCCGAGATGGCGGAGATGAGGACGCGGGGCACTAGTGTCTCGGCGCGATCACGTCGCCGAGGCGCTCGAGCCCCATCGATCGCGACCCTTTCAACAGCACCGCGTCGCCCTCGCGCAGCAGCCCCGGCACCCGGTCAAGGGCCTCCTCGACCGTGGCCAGGTGCACCGCTTCGCGCCCCGAGGCTCCGGCCGCGTATGCGGCCGCCCGCTCCCCCACGGCGATCACCAGATCGATGCCGTCGGCGGCCGCGGCCTCGCCGACCTCGCGGTGGTAGCGCGCCTCCTCCGGGCCGAGCTCCATCATGTCGGCCAGGATCGCCACCCGGCGCCCCGGGCGCGTGGCGAGATCGGCGAGCGCCGCGCGCATCGCGATCGGATTGGCGTTGTAGCAGTCTTCGATCAGAACCCCGCCGACGGCGAGCGGGCGCTCCTGGCCGCGCAGGGCCGAGAGGGCGACATCGATGCGGGCCCCCTCGGGGGGCGCCATCCCGAGCGCGCGGCAGCATGCGAGGGCGGCGGCGGCGTTGCGCAACTCCCATCCCTTGGTCAGGCTCAGGTCGAGAGTGAGGTCCGGTGCGTCACCGAAGCGCACGACACTCACGCCGGGGTCGAGGGTGGCGAGGTGCGGCTCCAGCAGCGGCTCATCGGCGGGCACGACCGCGGTCCCCCCGGGGGGGAGCGCCTGGAGGATCTCGGCCTTGGCGGCGGCCACGGCCTCGACGGTCCCGAGCAGCTCCAGGTGCACGGGGCCGATGGAGGTGATGCAGGCCACCTCGGGCGGGGCCAAAGCCGCGAGCGCGGCGATCTGCCCCATGCCGCGCATGCCCATCTCGACGACCGCCACCTGGCACCCCTCGGGGAGCCCCAGTAGCGACATCGGGACGCCGACCTCGGTGTTGCGGTTTCCCGGAGTCCCCTCCGCGGCGACCCCGGCGGCGCGGAGCATCGCGACGAGGATGTCCTTGGTCGTGGTCTTGCCCGTTGCCCCGGTGACCCCGACCACCCGCGCCCCGCTGCGCTCGAGCGCGATGCGCCCGGCCGCCTGGAGCACCTCGAGAGGATCCTGGGCGACGATCACCGGCTTGCGGATGGACTGGACGTCGCCCTCGATCCAGCGCCACGCCGACTCGGAGACCACTGCCCCCACGGCACCGTCGCGCAGGGCGTCGGGGGCGTGCATCCCGCCATCGGCGAACTCCCCCTTGAGGCCGAAGAAGAGCGCGCCCGGCAGCGGCTCGCGCGAGTCGACGAAGGCGCCGTCGATCTCGACGTCGGGCTTGCCCACCGGAATGCGGGCGGCCGGACCGGCCTTCAGCAGGTCGTTGACCGTGAGCCTCACGCCGCCGCTCCGGCCAGAAGCGCGCGGGCCACCTCGCGGTCGTCGAACGGCGTCACGACGCCGTCGCGCTCCTGACCCTGCTCATGCCCCTTGCCCGCGATCACGACGACGTCGCCGGCCGTGCCGTCCCTCAGCGCGCGGGCGATCGCCGCACCGCGGTCGACCTCGACCACCAACTCGGCCGGGCCCCCTTCTGCTCCCACCAGGATCTCCGCCACGATCGCCTCCGGCTCTTCCGTACGGGGATTGTCCGAGGTGACCACGGCCACATCGGCGAGTCGTCGGGCAACTGCGCCCATCTGGGGGCGCTTGCCCCGGTCGCGGTCGCCACCGCACCCGAAGACGACGATCAGGCGGCCACCGGCGACGATCTCGCGGGCGGCCCGCAGGACGTTCTCGAGCGAATCGGGGGTGTGGGCGTAGTCGACGATGACCGGGAAGGGCTGGCCTCCCTCGATCGCCTCGAACCTGCCCGGCACCCCGGCGACCGATGCGATGCCGGACACGAGCGCCTCGTGCGGCAGCTCGAGGAGCTCGGCCACCGCGGTCACGCCCGCCAGGTTGGAGAGGTTGAACCGGCCGCGCAGGCGGCTCTCGATCGACACCGGCCCGCGGGGGGTCTCCATTCGCGCCCGGATCCCGGTCTCGAGCCCGCTCACGCGGGTGGCGCGGACCGCGGCGGGCGCGTTGACCGCGTAGCCGAGCGCGCCGGTCTCGCGCGCGAGGCGACGGCCGAACTCGTCGTCGAGGTTCGTCGCCCCCGGCGGATTCTCGCCCTCGGCCGCGGGCCGCGCGAAGAGGGTGCGTTTCGAGGCGTAGTAGTGCTCGACGTCGGGGTGGTAGTCGAGGTGGTCGCGGGTGAGGTTGGTGAACAGGGCTGCGGCGAAGCGCGTGCCGGCCACCCTTCGCTGCGCGAGTGCGTGAGAGGAGACCTCCATGGCGCACGCGGTGTCCCCCGCCTCGCGCATGCGGGACAGCAGGCGTTGGAGCTCGACCGCGTCCGGCGTCGTGTGCCGTACGGGCACCGCGCGGCCGCCGACCCTCGCCTCGATGGTTCCGATCAGTCCGCACCGGTGTCCGGCCGCCTCCAACACCGCCCGCAGCAGGAACGCCGAGGTGGTCTTGCCGTTCGTGCCCGTGACCCCCACCACGCGCAGCGCGTGTGAGGGGTGGCGCTCGAAGGCCGCCGCGGCGAGCGCCGCGCCCAGCCGCGCGTCGCCGACGAGGACCTGGGGGACGGCGAGCTCGAGGGGCCGCTCGACCAGGACCGCGACGGCGCCGCGCGCCACCGCGTCGGCGGCGAAGTCGTGCCCGTCGGCCCTCAGGCCCGGGATCGCGCAGAAGAGGGCTCCCGGTGAGACCTGATCGGCGCGCTCGACCACCGAGGTGACGACCACGGCGCCCGCGTCCGGGGTGCCACCCGGCGGCGGGAGCACACGCCCTCCGGGTCCGCTCCCGATCAGCTCGTCCAGGGTCATGCGGGAGCGGATGCTACCACAGCCGCACGGGCCGGATCAGGGTTGGATTCTCATTCTTTGCAGGGAAAACTGCATGAGCTCCGCGAAAGCCGGCGCCGCGACGTCGCCTCCGTAGTAGCTCCCGCCCGAGGGCTCGTCCACCACCACGGCGACCAGGAGCTGGGGGTTGTCCGCCGGGGCGTAGCCGACGAAGGAGGCCGAGTACCGGGTGGTGCTGTACCTGCCGGTGGTCTCGTCGATCTTCTCGGCCGTCCCGGTCTTGCCCGCCACGTCGTAGTCGTTGACCTTGGCGAGATCGCCGGTGCCGCGCTCGGAGACCACCTTGCGCAGCATGCGATCGACCTTGCGGGCGGTCGCGGTGTGCATGATCCGCCGCCGCTGCGCCCCGACGTTCCGGTTCAGGTGCGGCTGCACCAGATAGCCGCCGTTCGCGATGGCCGCGTAGGCCCGCGCCAGCTGCACCATGTTGACCGTGACGCCCTGGCCGATCGGGAAGGTGTAGATGCCGGTGCCGAACCACTTGTCCTCGGGCGGCAGATAGCCGGCGGTCTCGCCGGGGAAGTCGATGCCCGACGGGCTGCCGAACCCGAAGCGCTTCATCCATGCGTGAAGGCGCTCCTTGCCCACGCGGAGGGAGATCTGCGAGATGCCGATGTTGCTCGACTTCTCGAGGATCTCAGTGGCCGTGAGCGTCTCGGGCCCGTGCTCCTCGGCGTCCCGGAGGGTGAACGGGCCGTCGTCGAAATCGACCACCAGCGGGCTCGCAGGAAGGGAGAACACCGTCCGAGGCGTGACCTTGCCCTCCTCGAGGGCGGCGGTCATCGGGACGATCTTGAAGGTGGAACCCGGCTCGAACCCGTCCACCACGGGGCGGTTTCGCTCGAGCTCCGGGTTGAGGCTGCGGCGGTCGTTCGGGTTGAGGCGCGGCACGGTGGCCATCGCCAGGATCGACCCGTTCCTCGGGTTCATCACGATCGCCATCGCGCTCCGGGCACCGTAGGTCTCCCGAGCGCCGATCAGGGTGGTCTCGGCCTGGGCCTGGATCTCCGGATCGATCGTGATCTCGACGTCCTCGCCCGCCACCGCCTCGCGGTCGGAGAGCACCTGGATCGGCCGGCCGAAGAGGTCGCGCACCTCCACGCGGCGGCCGGGCGTGCCCGTGAGGGTGGTGTCGTACTGCTTCTCGAGGCCCGAGATGCCCTCGTGGACGTCGCCGGTGAGACCGGCGACCTGCGAGGCCAGGTAGCGACCGGGCAGGAACCGCTTGTAGGTGTCCGTGAAGTAGATCCCCGGCAGGCCGAGCGCGCGTGCCCGGTCGGCTGCCGGCGGGGGGACGGCCCGGGCGATCAGCGCGTAGCCGCCGCCCTCGGAGAGCGTGTTCGCGATCACGTTGGGGTCGCGCTTGAGGATCGGTCCGAGCTGCGCGGCCACCGCCTCGGGATCGGTCACCACCTTGGGGGAGGCGCTGACGTCCACCGCGAGCTGGTCGGTGGCGAGGTCGGCGGTACCACCCGCGAGGAGGATCGATCCGCGAGGGGCGAGCAGGTCAACCTCCGCTCGCTGGGCCTGACGGCCGCGCTCCGAGAGATCGCCGGCCCGGACGGTGCCGAGGAACGCGGCGCGCGCGCCGAGCAGGCACAGGAGGGCGACCGTCACGGCGGCGAGGGCGCGGATCCGACGCGAGCGGACGCCCGCCGGCACGCTCCGCGGCGGCGCCGGGCCGCGGCGCGACGGCGGTCGCCGCGATGATCCGCCGGGCACCGCTAAGGGGTGGGGGGGATGTCGAGGTAGTTGACCGGACCGGGATCGATCATGCCGAGCTGGCGCTGCGCGTTCAGACGGACCGATGCGTCCTTCAGCTCGAGCCTCGCCTTCAGCCGGGCCGTCTCGCTCTCGACACTCCGGGCCCGCTCGATGACCTGACCGGTCTGGTTCGTCAGCGACAGCTTGGCGACGTTGACCCAGACGATGCCCCCGAGGATCAGGGCGATCAGCGGGATGACGAGCCGCCCCGCCCGCAACCGGGCGCGGGGGGCCGCGCGAGGGCGTGGTCGGGGGGCGGTCTGGCGGCGCGGCCGAGGCGCCGGGGCGGGGCGTGGGACGGCGACCGGGCGCGAGCGCGGGCGCGACGGCGCGGCCCCGGCCGAGCGGGTCCGGGCGGTGGCACGGGTGCTCACGAGGCCTCGCCTCGGCGAATGCCGCGCAGGAGCGCCGAGCGCGCCCGCGGGTTGCGGTCGAGCTCGGCCTGTCGCGAGCGCTGGGCCTTCTGTGCCAGCAGGGCCCCCTCGGGCACCCGGCCGCAGCCGCAGACCGGCATCTCGGGCGGGCAGATGCAGCCCTGGCTGCGAGCCTTCATGAAGCGCTTGACCATGCGGTCCTCGAGCGAGTGGAAGGAGATCACCGCAAGACGCCCTCCCGGCGACAGCAGCTCGAACGCCGAGCCGAGCCCACGCTCGAGGCTGCCGAGCTCGTCGTTGACGGCGATCCGCAGAGCCTGGAACACCCGCTTGGCGGGATGTCCTCCGGCGAACAGAGCGGGGGTCGGGATCGCCGAGCGGACCACCTCGACGAGGTCTCCGGTGGTGAGGATCGGGTCGTCGTCGCGCCTGCGCGCGATCGCCCGCGCGATCGGCCGAGCGTAGCGCTCCTCGCCGAAGGAGCGCATGATGTCGGCCAGCTCGCGCTCTGGAATCTCGGCCACCAGGTCGGCCGCCGAGCGCTCCTGGGACGGATCCATCCGCATGTCGAGCGGAGCCTGACGCGAGTACGAGAACCCGCGCCGGGTCTGGTCGACCTGCATCGACGAGATCCCGAGGTCCATCAGCACCGCATCCGCCCGCAGCCCCTGATCCGCGAGCCGCGGCAGGGCGTCGGCGAAGTTGGCGCGCACGAAGCGGGTCTCGCAGACGACGTCGTCGGCGAGGGCGGAGAACCACTCGCCGGCCTCGGGATCCTGGTCGATGGCGATGTAGCGGCCGCTCTCGCCGAGCAGCGGCGCGAGGCGCCGCGCGTGACCGCCGGCGCCGAACGTGCAGTCGACCACCGTCTCGCCGGGACGCAGCCCGAGCAGCCGCACGACCTCATCGGCCATGACGGGCTCGTGTCCGCTCCGGGGTCTACGCGACTCGATCGGCAAGGCGCTTGGCATGGGTGGACACCCCCTCTCGACGCAACGTCGCGAAGCGCTCCGAGAGCTGGGTCGGGTCCCAGGCCTCGAGGTACTCCCCGACCCCGACCAGCTTGACGCTCCCGTCGCCGATGCCGGCGTACTCCCGCAGCTCGGCACTGAGCGGGATCCGCCCCTGGCGGTCGAGGTCGTGGTGCAGCGCGCTCCCGATGATGAAGCGGTTCATGTCGCGCGCCGAGTCGTCGAACAGGCTCATCGTGCCGAAGGTGCGCTCCACCAGCCCGCTCCACTCGAGGCTCGGCACCACGATGAGGCAGTCATCGATCCACCAGCCGATCGTCGCACCAGCGGCGAAGGGCTCTCGGATGCGCGCGGGGATGGCCAGACGGAACCGGTCATCGAGCTTGCACTCGTACGTCCCGCTGAGCAGCCGGCGTTGCATTGCCCCACGGTACCCCACATGACCCCACATGCCAACCCATTCTCCCCCCCAAACGAGGGGGATTCCCCCCCGCATCCCCCGGTGCAATGCCGGACGTCACCGGGCGTCCGTGAAGCGAGCGTTGCAGGCCCCCGAGCCACGAATCTCGTCCGAACACTTGTTCGCGTCCGACGGACGAACTACAGTTCCCCCCATGCACGCAACCGCCCGCTCCCACCAGCTCCCCGAGGCGCCCCCCGGCCGCCCCCGCCCCCGCCTCCGACAGGTCCCGGCGGCCCGGCGCAGGCGGCTGCCCGCCGCGGCGAGCGTCGCGCTCTACTCGCTCGGCCTGATGGCCGGGTTCCTGCTCGCCGCCCTCGCCTCCGCCCCGGGCGGAGGAGCGATCGTCGCCGGCCAGCTCAAGCTGGCCGGCCTGGCAGCGATCATCGGCGGCCTCGCCCTCACCCGCGCGCGCGCGGTCACGCGACGGCGCGCGCACGCGCGACTGGCGGGCATGTAACTCCGGGCGGCCACGGGGGGGCGGGCCCACAGGCGAAGGTAGACTCCGGGCCCGACATGGAAGCCCAGGTGACCTCGCTGCCCCACGATCACCCCGCCGCGTCCGCCCCGATCGCGGCGATCGATGTCGGTACGAACACGACGCGATTGCTCGTGGCCCGAGCGAGCCGGGGCCGCATCGAACCTCTGGCCAGCGGCAGCGCGATGACCGCGCTCGGCGCCGGCCTGCGCCCCGGTCGGCGGATCAGCGATCACGGCCTCGACATGGTGGAGGTCACCGTGCGCCAGATGGCGTCGGAGGCCAGAGCGCTGGGAGCAGCACACATCGTCGTCGCGTGCACCGCGCCCGGGCGGATCGCCGCCAACGCGGCACAGCTCCTCGCTCGCCTCGAGGAGGCATCGGGCGTGATCCCGCGCGTGCTGTCGGGCGCCGAGGAGGCCGAGCTCTCCTTCCGGGGGGTCGTGGCGTCCGGGGCGCCGGATCCGCTGCTGGCGATCGACCTCGGCGGCGGAAGCACGGAGCTGATGGGCGGCGACGGGGGCCGGCTGCGCTGGGCCACCTCGGTGCCGATCGGCGTGCGCCAGCTCACCGAGCGCTTCGGGCCCGGAGATCCCCCCCAGATCGATCTGCTGGAGCCGATGATCGCCGCCGTGCGCGAGATGGTGGATCCGGTCACCGCCTCCATACACGGCCGCGAGGCGGTCGCCACGGGCGGATCGGCCGTTGCGCTCGCGACCCTCGCCGGCACCGACGTCCTCGACCGCGGCGCCCTGCTGCGAGCAGTCGAGCGGCTGGTCGCCGGCTCATCCGAGGACATCGCGGAGGAGAGCGGACTGGAGCCCGCGCGCGTGCGCCTCTCGCTGGCCGGGGCCGCAGCCCTCGAGGCGGTGCGACGCTCCTTCGACCTGACCGACCTGCGCGTCAGCCGGTCAGGGCTGCGCGAGGGCCTCGTGCTGGAGGCGGTCGGGTGAGCACCGCCCCCGCCTACCTCGCGCATTGGGGTCTGGCCGAGGCCCCCTTCCAGCTCGAGCCCGACCCGCGCTTCGCGTACGAGCGAACCGATCACCGCGAGGGGTTGGCGAGGATCCTCTTCGGCATCACCCAGCTCGGCGGGCTGGTGGTGATCACCGGCGAGATCGGCGCGGGCAAGACCCTCCTGGCACAGACCCTCCGACACACGCTCGATGGGGAGGGCTTCAGGGTGGCCGAGGTCGCGAACCCGCCCCGCACCGCCGCCGCCCTGCTCGCCGCCACCCTGCCGGCGATGGGGGCCGAGAGCGCGGGTGGATCGGCCGCGCGTCTGGCCGGGCGCGTGCGCGACCGCCTGGCCGAGAGCGAGGCCGAGGGGCGGCGGGTGGTGCTGGCCATCGACGAGGCGCAGCGCCTTGATGCCCGCGCGCTCGACGAGATCCGCATGCTGACCAATCGGGGCGGGGGCGGCCCGGGGGCGCCGGTGGTGTTGCTCGGCCAGCCCGAGCTGACCGGGCGCGTGGAGCGCCAGCCTCAGGTGGCCCAGCGCGTGGTGGTGCGGTACCACATGGGCGCGATGACCCCGGAGGAGGTCGACGCGTACGTGCTCCATCGCACCCGCGTGGCGGGGACGGATCGACGCATCCTCTCCAAACGCGCGGCCCGCGCGGTGCACGCCGAGACCGGTGGCGTTCCGCGGCTGGTGAACCTCCTGATCGCCAACGCCCTCTTCGTCTCGGCCGAGCGCGGCGAGCACCAGATCGGCGAGGACACCATCCGCGACCTGGCCGAGGACCGCCGCATGAGCCTCGACGCCGCGTCGCACGAGCCGGCGGCGGCGACTTGAGGCGGGTCAGCTACCAGTCGGTTCTCGGAGCGCCCACCGGCGAGTCGGCCGGGGTGTACGTGAGGCTGGGAGAGGCGACCGTCGCCACCCGCCGAAAGGACGCGCGACGCGACGTGACCGTCGCGATCTCGAAGCCCCAGTCCCGGTGGCTGAAGGAGGCCCTCGAGCTCTCAGGACCGGACGTCGACGAGGGCGCCGTGCTGCGCGCGCTGATCGACCTCGGGATGGAGCTGGCGATCGACTGGCCGGTGATCGCCAGCGGCAAGTCGCTGCGCGCGGCAGTGCGCGCATCGGTGATGGTGCGCCGCCCGAACGCGGGCTGATGGCGAAGGCATGGGAAGTGCCGGGGCTCCGCGCCGGAGCCGACTTCCGGGATGCGGCCGGGCGGGTGATCCTGACGCGCTGGCGCGAGATGATGAGCTACCGCGGCGGCACGCTCCTCGGCGAGGACATCGAGCAACTGCACGCGATGCGCGTCTCGTCGCGTCGGCTGCGGGCGGCGATGGACGCCTTCGAGAGCGCCTTCCCCGCCAAGTCGTTCCGTCCCCTGCTCCGCCAGGTGAAGGAGATCACCGACGTGCTGGGGCGGGCGCGCGACCTCGACGTGGCCATCGAGCGCCTCACGGCCACGCTCGCCGAGATGGGGCAGGACGAGCGCCCCGGGATCGAGGGGCTGATCGCCCGCTACCGCCACGACCGCGCCGCCGAGGACGCCCCGATCGCCGCGTTGTTCGAGCGACTCGAGGAGAAGCGCTTCGAGAGAAGGCTCGTGAACCACGTGGCCGAGCACACCGGCGTGCGGATGGCGCGCCTCGATCCACAACCGCCGAGGGGGGCCTAGTGGCGAAGCCCCGCCCCGTGGCCGGCCTCCAACCCGACAAGCGGCTGCGCCCGAACGCCCGGCGCATCCTGGCGGTGCGCATCGACGAGGTCTACGCGTTCGACGGCCTGGTCGCCGACCCGGGGAACGTCACCGCGCTCCACGACATGCGCATCGCGTGCAAGCGGCTGCGCTACCTGCTCGAGATCTTCGCGGTCGCCTTCGGCCCTGACGCGAAGCCCTTCACCGACGAGATCGCTTCGTTGCAGGACATTCTCGGCGACATCCACGACTGCGACGTCCAGATTCCGATGCTGCAGGGGCATCTCACGTGGCTCTCGGGCCGCGAGTCCGGCGCGGCGCGGCGGCTCGTGAACGAGACGGCCGGCCGGCGCGGCCGGCGCTCGGGCCCGGCGTCGGAGGCGGCGTTCCGCGCGTTCCGCCGAGACCTGGAGGCCGGCCGGCGCGGCGACGAGCGCATCGGCGTGCACGCCCTGATCGGCCGGCGGCGACGCGAGCGCGATGCTCTCTACGCACGCTTCATGGGCGAGTGGCGGCGCCTGAAGTCGGAGCGCTTCCGAGCCCGTCTCGAGAGCGCCCTGGGGATCGCCGGGCATGCCTGACCGGCTCGCCCTCATGGGCGACATCCACGCCAACGCCCCGGCCCTGACGGCGGTGTTCGCCGCGATCGCATCGGCGGGCCTTCGCAAGGGCCTCTGCACCGGCGACCTGGTGATGCGCGGAGACCAGCCCGATGCCTGCGTGACGGCGGTGCGCGACAGCGGGTGGCCCTGCGTGATGGGCAACACCGATCGCAAGGTCGCCACGCGGCCGCGCCGCGACCCGAAGCACCCCAAGGCCGGACGGATCGGCTCGCGCGCGTGGAGCACGAATCAGCTCAGCCGCAAGAACCTGGCGTTCCTCGCCCATCTGCCCCTCGTGGTGCGGGTGACGCTGAAGGGCGCCACGATCGTGCTCATGCACGGCGGACCGGACGATCCCCGGGATGCCATCGACGCCGACACCTCCAGCAAGGACCTCGGTCGCCTGGTGTCCGCGCTCGGGTCGCCCGACTGCATCGTGAGCGGCCACACCCACCGTGCGCTCGTGCGCAGCGCGCGGGGCTGCCTCTTCGTCAATCCCGGTAGCGTCGGCGAGGCGATCGACGGCGACCGCCGGCCGCACTGGGCGTGGTTGGAGGCCCACAGGGGCGGTCTGCGCGTGCACTTCGAGACGGTGGACGACGAACTGGCCACCATCCGCACGCCGTAGAGCACCTCGCAGCACGAACCGCGGCCGGCCCGCCGCGAGCGCTCGCGGCGGGCCCGGTCGTCGGCGCGGGAAGCGCTCAGGCGGAGCCCATGAGCCGCCGCTCCGAACGGCCCCGGAGGCGAGCGGCGCCCCACGCGGCCGCGCCGGCCAGCAGGAGGAAGGGCCCCACCAGGACGAGCGCGCCGAGGAGCCAGGCGGTGGCATCGGCCAGGCGGCCACCGGCGCGCGAGATCGGCCCCTCGAACCGCCCGGCGTTCGTCGCAGGGGCCGGGGGGCCCACTGTGGTGAGGGTCAGGCGGAGGGTGGCCAGCCTCGTTCGCGAGAGCGCCTCCTTCCGGGAGCCCTCGGCGCGCCGCAGCACCGCCTCCGCACGGGCCAGCTCGGCCGCGCGAGCGGTATCGCCGGGTCGTGCGGCGACCCGCGCCCGCAGTGCGGCGATCCGGACTCCGAGTTTCTCGATCCGATCGGTCGCCGATTCGATCCGGGGGGTGAGATCCACGATGCTCGCGCTCTGCGCCGTGACCACCCCCAGCCTCCCGAACGCGGCCAGGGCGTCCTCGGCCCGCGCGACCGGAACGCGGAAGACCAGGCGGTTCGTACCCTCCGAGCCGCTCGGGACCGAGTAGTCCGAGCTCGCCGTGAACCCGCCGAGCCGGCGCACGGTGCGCATCGCCGCTCCGCTGGTCCGGGAGAGGGCCGTGACGCCCTCCACCTGCACCCGTGTGGTGGCGGTCACCTGCTGGGACCGGCCGGGGTCCGACCCGGGAGGGAGTGCCTTCGGCTCCACCGGAGCCACCGACGGCGCCGGCGCGGCCTCATCCCCTGCCGCCTCCGCCGCTCCAGGGTCGGCCAGCCGCTGGCGCTCGGCCTCGGGGGCCGTGAGCGTCGCCGTCGGATCTCCCCCCGCCGGGGCCGATGACGACGAGCCGCCATCGAGCGCGGGGATGGCGATCGCGAGCGCGATCACGCCGGCCACGGCCGGGCCGGCCACGAGCAGTCGGCGCCGGCCGTCGACCGCCCCGAGCCACCGCCGTGGATCGAACCGGCGCGCGGCGGCGGGCGGCGGGGCGTCCAGGACCCGCCGCCGCAGCTCCTCGGAGGCGCCGGGCTCCAGTGCCCGTGTCTGCTCCATCAGCGCGACGAGCGTCCGCTCCTCGTCGTCGCGTGGGGGGGCGCCGTCGACGATCTCCGCCAGGCGCTCCGGTCCGATGCCGTCAGATGCCGTCACGGTCGCTCGACCTCCTTACGCAGCTTCGTGAGGGCCCGGTGCAGACCCGTACCGACGGCCGAGGCCGTCATCCCCGTCACCCGCCCCGCCTCGGCGGCGTCCATCCCCAGCACCACGCGCAGAGCCACCAGCTCGCGCTCTGCGCGCGAGAGGCGCGCGAGCGCCGCCCGCAGATCGGGAGAGAACCCGGCGACATCCTGCGGCCCGGGAACCGCCTCGGGCACTCCGGCCGCGTACCGCTCCTCCCGCGCACGCCGGCGCCCATCGCGCCGGAAGTGATCGAGCGCCACCCTGCGAGCCACCTCCACCAGCCAGACCGAGGCCCGCCCGCGCGAGGGATCGAAGCGCCCCCAGTCGCGCAGCGCGCGCTCGAAGGTCGCCGAGGTCAGGTCGTCGGCCAGATGGCGGTCGCCCACCAGATGGCAGAGGTAGCGATGCACGCCGTCGAGGTTCTCCTCCGCGACGTCCGCGAACCGTGGCTGAGCGGGCAGGGCGCTCATCTCGTGGCGAAGGGTGGAGGCGACACTCACGTGAAGTATCCGCCGCCGCGGATGGATCCATCACATCGCATCGGTCACCATCCGATCGCCCAGACCGGCGCCACGACCGTCGGTCGTCGTGGTGGGGTCGTTGGGGGACGCTTCGACGGAGGCCTCCGCACGATCGGCCGAGCGGGCCGCGGGGGGCGGACCGCAGCCGGAGGCCGCAAAATCGCCGTGACGCGCGCAACGGGATCCAACGGTGGTCGCCGGTGCGGTCTGTGATCACGGACCGCCACGAGGGCGAGCATCAACAGACCGACCGCCGCGACCGCGCCGAGGTAGTCCACCACCGCCGATCCGCTCTCCGCCGCGTACCTCATCCGACCACGGCCCCGACCTGACGCCCGAGCTCGATGAGCAGCACTCCGATCACGAGCAGGAGGACTGCGGGAACCATGACCATGGCGACGACCAGCTGGATTTTCGGTGCCGCCCGCGCCGCGCGCTCCCGCGCGTCCTGCCGGCGGACGGCGCGGAGCGCCTCCGACTGGCCGTGCAGTGCCTGAGACAGGGGGGCGCCGAGCTCCTCGGCCTGGAGGAGCGCACCGACCGTGCGGGCCATCTCGGGTGTGCCGACATGGTCGACGAGTGCTGCGTATGCGGCCCGCCGTGGCGCTCCGAGAGAGAGGTCGCGCAACACACAGGAGATCTCGGCGCCGAGCGCGCCTCCGAGGCGATCGGCCGCCAGTCGCAGAGCCGGATCGAGCGCCATACCCGACTCGATGCAGATCCCGAGCAGGTCGAGCAGGTCCGGGAGCTCGTGGGCGATCGCCCTGCCGCGCACCCTCTCGCGTCGCGCGATCCACCGACCCGGTACGGCGACCCCGATCCCGACCATCAGCGGTGACGCCAGCAGGGCGATGGGGCCGGCAACGACCGCGCACACTCCGACCACCAGACCGCCGAGGGCGAGTGCCGCTCGCATCCGCGCGAGATCACACGGGGCGAGATGTGAGGAGAGCCCCGCGCGACGGAGTCCGGTCTCGTCGCTGCGACGCCGCAACCGCCGGACCAGGCCCGGGGGACTGGGCGCGCAGGAGGCGAGTTGCAGCACGCTCGGAACCCCCTGCGGGAGCCGCCGGGTGGAGGTCGCCCGTCCAGCGGCACGCCGCTGGAGCAGGCCGACGGCAGCGCAGACAAGACCCACCGACCACAAGGCGAGCAGTGCGATGGCGGAGCTCACGGATCGATCCGGCCGATCCGGCGGATCGCGACGACCCCGACTGCGTAGAGGGCGCATGCAACGGCGAGCAGAGCCGGCCCCGGCCCCTGGCCGAGCGACCGCGAAAGGGTCCCCGGCGCCGCGAGCTCGGCCATGAGCCCTCCCCCTACGGGCAGGACCGCGACCACCCAAGCCGTCATCCGCGCTTGTGCCGTCGCCCCTTGGAGCTCGCGCGTGAGCTGTGCCCGTTCCTCCAGCCGCCCCGAGAGGGCCGCCAGCGCGCGTGCCAGATTGCCGCCGGTGCGGCGCTGCACCACGATCGCAGTGACCATGATCCGGAGGTCTCGAACCGGGACCCGGTTCGCGAGGTCTTCCAGAGCCGATTCCAGCCGCGTGCCCATCTCCAGTTCGGCCACGGTCCGGGCGAGTTCCTGGCGGGCCGGCACAGGAGCATCCCGGGCGGCTCGGGTGAGTGCCTGACGCAGCGACAGGCCCGCCGAGAGTGCCGCTGCGAGCTGCTGTGCGATCCCCGGCAGCTGCGCCTCGATGCGCGCCAGGTGGCGCCGATCAGCCGAGCGGACCACCCCGACGGCGAGCGCCAGAACAACCGCCGCTGCGATCGGCGCCGCCAGAGCGACGCGGAGAACGGCGGAGGCCACGACACCCGCAGCGAGTGCTGAGCCCGCGACCGCGACGGCGAAGGCATCGGGCCCCAAGGGGATGCCCACCCGCACGAGTCGCGTCGCCAGCAACGCCCCTGCAGAGGATCTCGCGATCGGCCCACGGTCGGCGGCGACGGATACGCCGCGGCGGGTCTTGATCAGGCGTCCCGCCCCGAGGACCACCAGGCAGGCAGACCCGGCGGCGGCGGCGGATGCGACCGCTGCGCTCACGAGCCGCCGCCCGCTGCCGCGTCGGCTGACGCCGCGGCCAGCCACCTCTCGGCCTCGGTGGTCCAAACGAAAGTCGCCGCGTCGCCGATGCTCCGCCGCCAGCCCACGAGCTTCGTCAACACGGGACCATCGGGAGACGCCGCCACCTCGGCGATCTCCACGACCCTCCGCCGCCCGTCGGCGAGTCGCGTCTGATGCACGATGACGTCGAGGGCGCTCGCCACCTGATCGGCCACAGCGCGATACGGCAGGTCGAGATCGCCCATGAGGGCCAGTGTCTGTACGCGGCGTATGGCGTCCGCCGGAGAGGACGCGTGGAGGGTCGATAGGGACCCCTCGTGCCCAGTGGTCATCGCGGTGAGCATGTCGAGGGCCTCCCCGCCGCGCACCTCGCCCACGACGATCCGATCAGGACGCATGCGCAACGCATTGCGGACGAGGGCGCGGATCGGAACGGCGCCGGCGCCCTCGAGCGATGGGGGTCTGCTCTCGAGCCTCACAACGTGGGGCAGCGAGATGCGCAGCTCAGCCGCGTCCTCGATCGTCACAACCCTCTCAGCGGGCGGAACGAAGGCAGCCAGTGCAGCGAGCGTCGTCGTCTTTCCGCTTCCGGTTCCGCCCGTGACGAGGAGGTTGCGGCGCGCTCGAACCGCGGCGCGCAAGAGGTCGAGCATCGCCTCATCGACGGTTCCGAGCGACACGAGATCCTCTCCGGTGATTGGCTCACCTGCGAAACGGCGAATGGTTAGAGCGGGCCCATCGAGCGCGAGCGGTGGGATCACGACGTTCACCCGGGATCCGTCGGGCAGGCGCGCGTCGACCATCGGGCTCGCCTCGTCGACCCGTCGCCCGAGTGGCGCCAGGATGCGATCGATCACGTGGAGAAGGTGCTCGCTGTCGTGGAACCGCACATCCGCGGAGGTGATCCGCCCCTTCTTCTCGATGAAGACGCGGGAGGGGCCACAGACCATGACCTCCGTGACGGCCGGGTCGCGCAGGAGCTCCTCGAGCGGGCCGAGTCCAAGTGCCTCGTCCACGACGGCGAGGATGAGACGCTCGCGAGCCGCGCTCGTGAGGATTCTCCTCTCCTCATCGAGGATCTCGCCGACGATGTCCGCGAGATCCGCCCGGTCCATCTCTGGACGGGTGCGACCGTCGCGGGCGGCCCGGGCCCGGAGATGCTCGACGAGCGAGGGGTCAGCGGGAACGCTGCTCACCCGATCACACCGGCCAATCCCTCGACCGCCCTGGTCAACCGCCCCCGACCGCCGAGAGGCCAGCGACCGGCTGCGAGACGGAGCCCCTCCCGGCGGGAGCGCGGCAGCTCGGCCAGGATCGGCGAGCCCGCGAGGCGCCCGATCGCACGAGCGCTCATCTCCGCCTCACCGAAGCCGGCGTTCACCACCAGGCCGCACCGGGAGTCGGCACCCGATGCTGCGATCGCCTGGATCAACCTCCGCGACCGCCGGGCGGCCGCGACGGTCGGACTGCAGACGATGATGATCCGATCGGCGTCGTCCGCCACCGTCAGAGGGAAGCCCCCCTGGCCGGCCCCTCCGTCGATGACCACTCTCCCCGCCTCTCCCGAGGCGGTCCGCAGAGCCGACACCAGTTGACGAACGCCATCCGGTGCCCACTCCCGCGCAGTCCGCGACGGCGGGGAGGCGAGCAGCACCCGCATGCCCGCGTGCTCGCACGCTGCATGGCCGAGGTGGGACCGATCGAGCTCGCCGGCGACGCCTGCGAGATCGTCGATGGTGCGCTCTCGGGCGAGGCCCCAGGCGTCGCCGAGATCGCCCCGTCCGAGATCGAGCTCAACGAGCCAGACACCGCTCCCCGCCCGCGCCCAGGCGAGAGCCAGCGCCCCCGCGGCGAGACTTGTGCCACTGCCGCCGTTCGCGCCGAGCACGAGGACGACCGACGACGCGGGAGGAGACGAGGGCGATGAGCTCATGGAGCGCCCACCTGGCGCGGTCCCGAGAACCCCCGTGCCTCATCCGCCGGTCGGGCGAGCAAGCGGACCTCGCGGGCGAAGTTCAGGGCGGCGGTGACCCTCAGGGCCTGAGCCGCCGAGACGCGCAGGAGAGCCTCACCGGGGCCGTCGGGGCCGCCGTCCGGCGTGGGTACGGCGACCGCCAGGACCTCGGCACCCGCGACGACCAGTGCGGTCGTGCCTGTCAGCCCCTCGCCGGTTGATGCGACGACGTCGACGCTTGCGCCCGCCACGAGACCGAGACCCGCTGCCCCCGCAGTCGAGAGGGGCACCCCGACTGCCCGCTCGCCCCGCTTCAGTGGTGCGGCTCCGGCGCCGGGCTCTCCGCCGAGCGCCGCCTCGGACACCGGCTCACCCGCGCCGACCGGCACCGCAAGACGTCTGCCGAGCACCTGTCGGGGGTCGGAGAACACACCCCGGAGGCCGACCGGCAGGGGAGAAGGGGCCGCCACGAGAGCCGCATTCGCGGTTCGCTCGTCCAGGAGGAGCCCCACCGGCAACGGCTCTCGCGCGACCACGATCCACGCGCCGACAGGATCCTCGGTGCCGGCGCGCATGGTCGCCGCCGCCGCGATGATCCCGATCAGCCCGGCTGCCACGAGCCACGCCCCGCTCCTGCGCCCGACTGCTCGGAGGCTCACCGCGGCGACCTCCGGATGCCTGGCGCCCCACACCGACCGCAGCGCCCGCCCGCAGGGCCTCCACCGGGGCAACGCCCGCACTGGTGCCAGGCGCGTTCGGCCCACTTGGACAACGCCGCTGGTCGCAGGGCCGGCACCGACGCGCCCTCGGGAGGGATCGTGCGCCGCGGCATCGCCCCCTGGGTGCTCGTGACCCCCACGAGAGCCTCCAACCGCCGCACGAACCCATTCCCATGGAAATCGCGGTGCAGAGCGACCCCGATCGACCAGGCGGCGACCCCCGGATCGGGGTGCAGGAGGACGAGGTCGCGATCCATCGACCGGGCGAGCTCCGGCAGCACCCCGCCGGCGGGATCGCCGTCGATATCGCGTGCCAGAACGACCGCTCGGGGGCCGGCCCTCATGAGCGAGTCGACGACCCTGTCCGCCTCGATGCTCGCCCAGCCGGACCCCATTCGACGCCGGTCACGTGGGACGACGACGAGACCGTCCCGACCTCTCGCCACCTGGGTGGCGATGCTCTGCTCGGCGACGATGCACCTCATGCGGCACCGGGCCCGCGCTCGATCCGATGAGCGATGGGGAGGCTGAGGCGAAAACACGCGCCTTCGCCGACGGGATCGAGGGTGAGACCCCCGCCGTGCACGCTCGCGATCTCCCGGGCGATTGCGAGACCCAGCCCTCGTCCCTCACCCCGCGAGCCGCTCCCCCGCTCCCCGGCGCGAAATATCCTCTCTCGATCGTGCACCGGCACCCCGGGGCCGTCGTCGCGGACCTTCACGAGCGCCAGGTCACCCCGCTCGGCGACGGTCAGTTCGACGCATCCCCTCGTGGCGCAGTGGCGGAAGGCGTTGCGGAGGAGGTTCTCGATCAGCCTCTCCAGCAGCGCGCCATCGCCCTCGATCCACACCGGCAGATCGGTCCCGCGGGCGACGAGGCGGAGTCCGTGGCTCTCCGCGATCGCGCAGAAGCGCTCCGCGATTCCGGCCACCAGTGCGGCGAGATCGAGGCGGACCGCGAAGGACCGTCCATCGAGTGCCCCGACCCGGGCCAACCCCGCCAGCCCGGCGGCAAGGCGCATCGTCTCCTCGTCGATGAGCTCGATCGCCCGCAGCCGGGCGGGGCGCGCCTCGTCGCGAGTGAGCGTGGCGCAGAGCCCGCGGATCACCGTCAGTGGACCGTGGAGGTCGTGGACGATCCGAGCGAGCTCCGGAGATGGAGACGCCATGGCGTCCGCTGCGGGTACGCGCATGTCACGCCTCCCCGGGGAGCAGTCGATAGCCGATCCCCCACACGTTCACGACCCAGCTCTCGCCGCCCCCGTTCGCCGCGAGCTTGCGCCGGAGGCGGCTGGCGTGACTATCGACCGTGCGGGTGCGGGCCGCGGCCCGATACCCCCAGACGTCACGCAGGAGCTCGGCCTTGGTGAGGACTCGGGTCGGATCCTTGGAGAGGGCCGCGAGGAGCGCGAACTCCTTCGCCGAGAGATCGAGCACGCGCCCGCCGAGCGAGGCGCGCCGCGAGTGGCGATCGATCGCCAGTGGACCGACGCGGATCTCCTCCTGGACCGTGGCACCCCGTGAGCGCCGGACGAGCGCGGCGAGCCTGGCAAGCACCTCGGGGTAGTGGAACGGCTTTCCGACGAAGTCGTCGGCCCCTCGGTCGATGCCCCGCACGACGGCGAACGGACCCGTGTCGGCCGAGATCAGGAGGATCGGCATCCCTGCATCCCACTCCGCCGCCGGGCCCCCCTCTCGAATGCGACTGACGAGATCGAGGCCGCTCATCCCCGGAAGACCCACGTTGACGACCGCGACGTCCGGACGGGAGGTACCGAGCACCTCGATCGCCTCCTCCGCCGATGTCGCGGAGACCGGTGCGAAGCGATCGGCGATGAGGTTCTCCGACAGGAAGAGCCGCGTGGGGCCGTCGTCCTCCACCAAGAGCACCGAGGGCACGACGCTCCCGAGCCCGATTGACATGACCGACCTCCCGGCAGTGCGCCCGGCCGCCCCGACGGCGTCGCGATGCGCACAGTGACGAGGCGCGGGAGGGCACGGAATCCCCCCCGGGGATGTTGCGTTTCGTGCGCTCGGAGCGGAAAACGGCACTCGCTCACCGTGAGATGCGGAGGGTCCCGCCGACCGCGAGGCCCTGCAGCACGCCGGACCTGCACTCGACGACGCTCCTCGCCCCCGCCGCCGCCGCCATGCGCCAGCGAGGGAGCGGATCGACCACCCGCAGCACGCGCCCGTCCGCGTCGAGGAACGCGACCCCGATCGGCGCCCGCAGCCCGAACGTGTGGACCCGGGAGCAGCGCTCGATCCAGAGCCCCTCCTCCCGCGAGAGGTCTCCGGTGGCGAGCAGCCCCACGAAGCGCGAGAACGGCGAGCGCGCGCGGTGGCAGCGTGAGCAGAGGGCGGGCCCCTCCGCGACGACGAGCGGGGCCGGGGGGCCGGTGATGCGATCGATGCGCAAGATCCCCATCGGCCCGATCCTGGCCCAGGCGCACCCACCTCGAACACACGGACGGGGTCGAATCACGCACCAGGGCATGCCGGATCGCGACACGCCCTCCGGCCCGAGCCGCAGAACCCCGCCCGGGACGTCCGAGCGGCGTTGTTACTCTGACCGCAATGGGTGCTCGACCCCTCTCCCCCTCCTACTCCAGCGGCCGCGACTACTCGGTCGAGGTCGAGGGAGTGCGCTTTCACTTCAGCGCCGAGGACTTCGCCTCGAGGATCGGCGCGGCCGCCGTTCAGCTCGGGCTGATCGCTCGCGAGCGTCTCGGAGCCGGAGAGGTCGCCGATCTCGTGGCCGTGGCCGCGCACCGGGACATCGCCGACCCCGCCAGCACCCTCGCGGCGCACATCGAGGCCCACCGCGATGCGCTCCTCGGCGGAGGGCGGGATCTCGTCCACTGGCTGCGCCGGCTGGTATTCCGCGGCGCCTGGATCGACCAACAGGTGGCCGATGGCGTGCTCGTGCCCGAGTTCGACGAAACGCTCGGATTCCGGTACCGCAGCGTGGAGACCGGGCAACAGGCCGTCGCGGAGATCGAGACACCGGACTGGTCGGCATCGGCATTCGGAGACGCAGCCGCATGAGGAGGCCCGGCTCATGATGGCGCAGAGCCCGCAGGAGGTGCTCGAGGCCGTGCGGCGACTCGAGGCCGACCTCGTGCGGATCCGCGCCGGCGCGCGCGACCGCGAGCGCGACCTCTCGGACCTGCGGGCCGGCATCGCCGCCGACGCGGCACGGGAGCGTCAGGCGCTGGTCGAGGACATGGAGCGGCTGGTGGACCTGATCGGGGTGAGCTGGCGGTCCACCAACGACCAGCTGGCCGCGCTCAGGCGCGACATGCAGGAGCTTCGCAGCTTCGCCGAGGAGACGGTCGGCGGTTTCCGCGATGCCCGCATGGAGTTGCGGATCTCGCCGGGGTCCAACGGCTCCTACGACTGATCCTGAGAGGCGCGCTCAGTCGCTGGGGCGCAGGGCTCCCTGGAGCGCGGCCATCGAGCGAGCGAACAGCAGACCCATCGCGTCGGCGGCCTCGTCGGCGGTCGGCTGGGGCGTCATGGCCCCCATCGCCGCCGAGGCGAGCACCACGGCCTGCTGGATGACCTGCCAGCGGTCGACCGCGGCGAGCTGACCTCCCGACTCGGACTGCATCTCCTCGAAGGCCTCGCGCTGGGCGCGCATCAGCTCCTTGAGGCGTTCCTTGAAATCCTCCCCCGCCCCCTCGCCGAAGGCGAAGGGGAAGGGGAAGTCGGTGTCGTCGCTCATTTGCCGGCGCGCGCCTTGCGGGTCTCGGCGTCCTCGGTGAAGGTCGCGATGCCGCTCGCCGTGAGGGGGTGCTGGAGCATCTGGTAGAAGACCTTCGGCGGGATGGTCGCGATGTGCGCACCCATCCGAGCGGCCTCCGTCACATGCACCGGCCCGCGGACCGACGCCGTGATGACCTCGGTGTCGTACATCGAGGGCTCGAGCGCCTCCACGACCATCCGCAGGCAGTCGAGGCCATCGTGGCCGATGTCGTCGAAGCGACCGACGAAGGGCGATACGAAGGCGGCACCCGACGCCGCGGCGAGCAGGGCCTGGGGCGGGGTGAAGACCAGCGTCATGTTCACGCGGATGTCGCTCGCGGCCAGCACCGAGGTGGCGGCGAGGCCCTCGGCGGACATCGGCAGCTTGACCACGATGTTGGGGTGGATGGCCGCCAGCCGGCGCCCCTCCTCGACCATGTCCCCACGCGCGTCGGCGACGACCTCGGCCGAGACCGGCCCGTCGACGAGCTCGCAGACCCGGCGGTAGATGTCGTCCGGCTCACCCTCGACCTTCGACAACAGGGTCGGATTGGTGGTGACTCCGGCGAGTACCCCCCACCCGGCGATCGTCTCGATGTCGGCCAGGTCGGCGGTGTCAATGAAGAGCTTCATACCCTTCCCCTCACTCGAATCGCATGCGGTCGATGCCCCTCGTCGAGGCTAGCACCGCCCTCGGCTACTTCACTACGTCGTGCCACTGCGCGGGTCGCCCCGCGACCAGGGCATCGGCCGTACGCAGTGCCGCCTGGAGGAATCGGACATTGTGGACCCGGAAGACGGTCGCTCCGCGGGCCCGGCACCACACCATCCCGGCCGCGGTGCCGGCCAGGCGGCGAGAGGCCGGCTGCCCCGTGATCGCCCCCAGGACCTTCTTGTTGGAGATCGGGACGAGAACCGGCCGCCCGAGGGCCACCACCTCCTCGATACGGTGCAGCAGGTCGAGGTCCTGTTCGGGGGACTTGCCGAGGCCGACCCCCGGATCGATGACGATCCTCTCCGCCGGAACACCGGCGGCGGCGGCGGTCTCCAGCCGCTCACGGGCCCAGGCGCACACGGTCTGCGGCACATCGACGTCGGGAAAAGCGGCCGGCCGCACCTTGGGAGGGCCGAAGAAGTGGGTGAGCACGACCCCGACCCCGCCCGCCGCGGCGACGCGGGCCATCTCGGATTCGCGCAGCCCGGTCGGATCGTTGAGGATCGCGGCCCCGGCGGCGATGGCCGCGGCGGCCACGGCGGGCTTGTAGGTGTCGATGGCGACGGGGACCTCCACGGCGGCCACCAGGCGCTCGATGACCGGCACGACGCGCGCGATCTCGACGTCGATGGGCGTCGGCTCGCTGAAGCGGAGCGATTCGCCCCCCACCTCGACCACGTCGGCCCCCTGCGCCGCGAGCCGCACGCCATGTGCCACGGCCCGCTCGGTGCCGGCGTGCGCTCCCCCATCGCTGAAGGAGTCCGGGTTCGCGTTGACGATCCCCACGAGCCGGCCCGAGGAGCAATCGATGGCGCCGGCCGCGTGCTCCCAGCGGAGCGGCGCCGAGATCACCCCACGGCGCGCGCGAGACGCAGGTCGGCCCCGCCGGTCCAGCGCGCCCGCACCCCGGCGGCGCTGCGCCGCGAGGGCCGCACGCGGGCTGCGACATCGACCTCGGCAAGGGCGGCCCGCGCGGCCGTCGCGACCCCCTCGGAATCCTCGTGACGGCACCAGAGCAGCATCGTCGGACCCGAGCCGGAGATCGTCGCGCCGAGGCACCGCTCGCCGTCCACAAGCGAACGGACGACGTCGAAGCCGGGTGTCAGCGCACCGCGGTGCGGCTCGTGCAGGCGGTCGTCCAGGAGCCCGGGGAGGTCCTCGAGGCGGCCCTCGCAGAGCGCGAGGGTGAGGCCGACCGCGTTGGCGAGCGTGTGGGCGGCGTCGGCGAGGGAGACCTGCTCGGGAAGGGCGCGCCGCGCAATGTCGGTGGAGGTGCGGGCCTCGGGGATGACCGCGACGAAGGCGAGATCCTCGGGAGCGGGGACGAGCCGCCCCACCGGGCCGGGCGACACGGAGACCAGCCCCCCCAGCAGGCAGGCGGCGGCGTTGTCGGCATGGCCCTCGATGTCGGCCGCCCGCGCGAGCAGGTCGTCGGGGGTCCAGCGCAACCCACCGAGGGCGTTGGCCGCCACGAGGCCCGAGCACACCGCCGCGGCCGAGGACCCGAGCCCCCGCCCCAGAGGGATGCGGTTGCGGCACTCGATGTCCAGATCCTCGAGCGAGCCGAGACCGGATGCGATGGCGCGGCACACGAGGTTGGAGGCGTCCTCGACCAGCTCGCCCGCGCCCTCGCCGGTGACGCGCACCTCGAGCGGACCCGGTCGGCGGGTGATGACGACCGCGTTCCCCAGGTCGAGCGCGACGGCGAGACAATCGAAGCCCGGGCCGAGATTGGCAGAGGTCGCAGGCGCGCTCACCGTGAGCGCCTCGAGAGCCCTGCCGGGCGGGCGCTCAGCCAAAGACGGCCTCCTCGACCGCCGCGATGTCGGCGGAGAGGCGCCGCACCGGCTCGGAGTTGGCGATCGCCGTGTCGGGATCCTTGAGCCCGTGCCCCGTGAGCACGCAGACGACCCGCTCGCCGCGAGCGAAGTCGCCTGCCTCGGCGCGGGCGATCAGGCCGGCCACCGAGGCGGCCGAGGCCGGCTCGCAGAAGACACCCTCCTCGCTCGCGAGGAGCCGGTAGGCGGCGATGATCTGCTCGTCGGTCACGGCGGCCACTCCACCGCCGGAATCGCGCATGGCGTCCATCGCCTGCTCCCCGCGGGCGGGATTGCCGATGCGGATCGCCGTCGCCAGCGTCTCCGGGCGCGCCACCGGGCCGCCGTCCACCAGCGGCGCGGCGCCGGCGGCCTGGAATCCGTAGAGGCGCGGCAGCCGGGTGGCGCGCTCCACGTCGCGGTAGGCCTGGAAGCCGAGCCAGTACGCGTTGATGTTGCCGGCGTTGCCGACGGGGATGCAGAGCACGTCGGGGGCGTCACCGAGCACATCGCAGACCTCGAACGCGGCGGTCCGCTGGCCGTCGATGCGGTACTCGTTGAGCGAGTTCACAAGGGCGATCGGGTGGCGCTCGGCGAGCTCGCGCACGACCACCAGGGCATCGTCGAAGCTGCCGTCCAGAGCCAGCACCCGCGCGCCGTGCATCAGGGCCTGCGCCAGCTTGCCGGCGGCGATCTTGCCCTCGGGGATGACGACCGCGGCGGTGATACCCGCCCGGGCGGCGTAGGCGGCGGCCGAGGCCGAGGTGTTGCCGGTGGAGGCGCAGATGACCGCCGTGGCCCCCTCCTCCACGGCCTTCGAGACCGCCATCGTCATGCCACGGTCCTTGAAGCTGGCCGTCGGGTTCATCCCCTCGAGCTTCGCGTGGATCTCGATGCCGAAGCGCTCCGACAGGCGCGGCAGCGGCAGCAGCGGGGTGCCACCCTCGCCGAGGGAGATGATCGGCGTGGCGGGGCCGACCGGAAGGAACTCCCGGTAGCGCTCGATGAGAGCCGTCATCTGACCTCCCCTCCCCTCCCCGACCCGAGCACCCGGATCATCACAGGATCGCCGCGGACGTCCTCGAGCGTGCGGATCCGGGCGAGGGCGTCCTCCATCCGCTTCTCCGGGCCGGCGTGGAGGACCAGCACCAGCCGGGCCTCGTCACCGGAGCCGCTCTGGACGACGGTGCGGATGGAGAGCTCCTCTTCGGCGAAGATCGAGGCCACCCGGGCCAGCACGCCGGGCCGGTCGGCGACGGACATCCGCAGGTAGAACGCCGACTCCACGCCCCCCGTGGCGGCCAGCGGGCGGCCGGCGTCGGCGAGGGCGTTGTGCAGGAACGAGCCCTGGTGGGTGCCGAGGATGGACAGGATGTCCGCGACGACCGCCGAGGCCGTCTCGACCCCGCCCGCACCCGGACCGGTCAGCATGATCTCGCGCGTCGCGACCGACTCGATCAGGACGGCGTTGTCGGGCCCCCCGATCGCCGCCAGGCGGTGGTCGCGGGGGACGAGCGCCGGATAGACGCGGACGCTCACCGCCCCGTCGATCAGGCGCGCCACCCCCAGCAGCTTCACCACGAAGCCCAGGGAGGCCGCATGGGCCAGATCCTCGGCCTCCAGCCGGTCGATGCCCTCGAAGGGGACATCGCCGATGCCCACCCGCGAGTGGAAGGCGATCGAGGAGAGGATGGCCATCTTGGCGGCCGCATCGGCGCCACCGACGTCCTCGGTGGGATCGGCCTCGGCGTACCCGAGATCGTGGGCGCGGGCGAGGGCATCGTCGTACGAGAGCCCGCCGCGGGCCATCTCGGTGAGGATGAAGTTCGTGGTGCCGTTGACGATCCCGGTCACGGCGGTGATGTCGGCGGCCAGGAGCGACTCGCGCAGCACCTTGATGACCGGGATCGCGGCGCACGCGGAGGCCTCGAAGCGCAGCTCGGCGCCGGCCGCCTCGGCCTCGGCGAGCAACTCGGAACCGTGGCGCGCGAGCAGCTGCTTGTTGGCCGTCACGACGGAGGCCCCCCGGCCGAGAGCGGTGCGCAGGTATCCGAGCGCGGGATCCAGGCCGCCCATCACCTCGACCACGATCGAAACCGAGGGATCGTCGAGGACGCGCGCCGGGTCCGTGGTCAGCAGGCCCGGATCGACCCCGGGCCGGGGGCGCGACAGATCCCTCACCAGCACCGGGCCGATCTCGAGGCGATGCCCCGAGGCGCGCTCGATCGTGGAGCCGCCGCCGCTGATCATCCCGACCACGGCCTGGCCGACGGTGCCGCACCCGAGGAAGCCGATGCGCACCGGGGGGCCGGACTGAGCCATGCTCACACGTCCCGCGCCACGAGGTCGGCGTAGGTCTCGCGGCGGGTGACCACGCGGGCGGTGCCGGCGTCCACGAACACCACCGCCGGCCGGGTGACCCCGTTGTAGTTGGAGGCCATCGAGACACCGTACGCGCCGGTGGCCGGCAGGCACACCAGGTCGCCGGGGCCGAGCGGTGGCAGGGACGCCTCGCCCACCAGCACGTCGCCGCTCTCGCAGTGCTTGCCCACGAGGCGCACCGTGTCGGTCGGCTCCGCCTCGGCCCGGTTGGCCAACAGCGGCTCGTAGACCGCTCCGTAGAGCATCGGGCGCATCAGATCGCTCATGCCGCCGTCGACCGAGGCGTAGGTGCGGACCCCCGGGATGGCCTTCACCCCGCCCACGCGGTAGAGCGTGACGCCGGCACGGCCCACGATGCTGCGCCCGGGCTCCACGAGGATGCGCGGCATCGGCAGGCCCACGCGCCCCCACTCGGCTCGTACCGCCTCCACGACGGCCTCGGCGTAGTCCTCGACCGCTGCGGGCCGGTCCTCGCGGGTGTAGGCGATGCCGAGCCCGCCTCCCATGTCCATCACGGCCAGATCGTCGCCGCCGCAGGCCGCGGCGAAATCGGCCACGATCGCCGCCGCCGCGGAGTATCCGGAGAGGTCGAACAGCTGCGAGCCGATGTGGCAGTGCAGGCCGGCCAGATCCAGGGCGCGGGCGGCGCGAACCGCCTCGACGGCCTCGCGCGCCGGGCCGCCCTCGATGGAGAACCCGAACTTGGAGTCGAGCTGGCCGGTGGAGATGTAGGAGTGCGTCGAGGGCTTCACGCCGGGTGTGACGCGCACCAGCACCCGCTGACGTGCTCCGCGAGCCGCGGCCTCGCCGTCGAGCAGGGCGATCTCGTCGAGGTTGTCGACGATGATCGTGCCCACCCGGGCCTCGAGGGCCTCGCCGATCTCACGGGCGTCCTTGTTGTTGCCGTGCATGTAGATCCGCTCCGGCGGGAACCCGGCGCGCAGCGCCGCGAAGAGCTCACCGCCCGAGGCCACATCGACGCAGAGCCCCTCCTCGCACGCGAGCCGCAGCATCGCCTGGCCGAAGTAGGCCTTGCTCGCGTAGATGACATCCACCTCGGGCGCCAGGGCGGCGAACGCGGCCCGATACGCCCGCGACATCGCGCGCAGGGCGCCTTCGTCGTAGATCACGAGGGGGGTGCCGTGTTCCTCGGCGAGATCCACGAGGTCGCACCCGCCGATCGACAGGTGGCCCTCGGCAGTGACCGCTGCTGAGGGGGGCAGCACCTGATCGAGCGGCTTCATAGGCGGTGGTGACCGTACCAGATCGGCCTGGATATCCTCATCGCTTGGCACACCCCGACGCCATCGCGGTGCGCGCGCCCGGCGGGCCCACCCTCGCGGGGCTCTCGTGGCCCGGCGCGACCGGGGCACCCGGAGTCCTCGTGGTGCCGGGCTTCGGCAGCAGGAAGGAGAACCATGCCGACTTCGCGATCGCCGCCGCCGCGCGTGGACTGGGCGTGATCGCCCTCGATCTGCGCGGCCATGGCGCGAGCGAGGGAAGGCTGGATGGCAGGGTGCTCGACGACGTCCTGGCCGGGCTCGCGGCCCTCGCGGGACGAGGCCACGCGCCGCTCGGGCTGCGGGGCTCGTCGATGGGCGGGCTGCTGGCGCTGCACGCGGCCGCGCGCGACGCTCGGGTGGTGGCGGTCGTGGCGATCTGCCCGGCGCGGCCCGAGGGCCTGGCGCGGCGGGTGGGAGCGCGGTGGCCGCTGGCCCTGGATCCGACGCCGGCCGTCGCGCGCCGAGACGGCATCGCGCGGGGCTACTGGCACGCCACCGGCGACGAGAGCGTGCCCTGGGGCGCGACGGCGGCTCTTGCAGGGCTGACCCACCACCCGATGCGCCTGCGCGTGAGCCTGGGCGGTGGGCACGGAACGCTCCAGCACGACCCGATCGTGATCGAGGAGACGGTCGACTTCCTCTGCGAGAGCCTCGGCCGGCGATGAGGGTCGCAGCGTGGATGCGGTCGTCGCGGTGAGAGACACCCTTGACGCGCTGGAGCGCAGGATCATCGCGTGCCGGGCCTGCCCGCGGCTGGTGGCCTGGCGCGAGGAGGTCGGACGGGTGAAGCGTCGGGCGTTCGCCGAGGAGGAGTACTGGGCCCGACCGGTGCCCGGATTCGGCGACACCGACCCGTGGCTGGTCGTGGTGGGGCTCGCCCCGGCGGCCCATGGCGCCAACCGCACGGGCCGGGTCTTCACCGGCGACCGTAGCGGTGACTTCCTCTTCGCGGCCCTCCATCGGGCCGGTCTCGCGTCCCAGCCGACGTCGGTGAGCGCCGACGACGGCCTCCGGCTGATCGGGTGTCGCGTGACGGCCGCGGTGCGATGTGCCCCGCCCGCCAACCGACCCGAGCCCGCCGAGCGGGCGCGCTGCCTGCCCTTCCTGCGCGACGAGCTGCGGCTGTGCGCCGGCACTCGCGTGATGATGGCCCTCGGTGCGGTCGGTTGGGACGCCGCTCTGCGCACTCTCGATCCGGCGCGCCCCTGGCCGAAGTTCGGGCACGGTGCACAAGCGCGCGTGGGAGACCTGTGGCTGATCGGCTCCTACCATCCGAGCCAGCAGAACGTCTTCACCGGCCGCCTCACACCCGAGATGCTCGACGGCGTCCTCGTCCGGGCGAAGGACCTCGCGCGGAAGCTCTAGAGGTACCCCAGGGGATCGACGGCCGAGCCGTTGACCCGCACCTCGAAGTGGCAGTGGACCCCGGTCGAATGTCCGGTCGTGCCCATGCCCGCGATGATCGTGCCCTGCCCGACGCTCTGACCGACGCCGACGGCGATGCTCGAGTTGTGCGCGTAGGCGGTGCTGATGCCGTTGCCGTGGTCGATCACCACCAGGTTGCCGTAGCCGCCGCTCCAGCCCGCGATGATGACGGTTCCCGATGCCGCGGCGGCGATCGGGGTGCCGCTCGCTCCCGAGATGTCGATGCCCTCGTGCATCCGCCCCCAGCGGGGGCCGAAACCCGAGGTGATCGGACCGCTGACCGGCCAAACGAGACCGGCAGCAGACGGCGCCCCGACGGCCACCGAGCCGCTCGGCCCCGCAGCGACCCCCTGCGCCTCGCGAATCCTGGCGGCGAGCTCTGCCGAGCGGGCCTGCAGGTCGCGCGCTTCGGCCTCGAACTCCTCGCGGTCGCCCGTGACGCTGTCGAGAAGCGCGCGGCGCCCGACGAGCAGCCTCTCGGCCCCGGCCTCCTCCCTCTCGAGGTCGGCCTTGACCGCCCGCGCCTCGACGGCGGCGGCCTCCGCGCGCTCCTCGGAGGCTGCGACCTCGGTCCGCACCACGGCGATCGCATCGCGGGTGTCGCGCACCTCCTCGGCGAAGTCGGAAACCGACCGGGCCAGGTCGCCGTCGCGGTTGGCGATGCCCTCGATCAGGTCGGTCGTCTCGAGCGCCTCGCTGAGGCTCCCCGACTGCACCAGGACGAGGATCGGGTCGGGCTCTCCCCGTACGTAGAGGTCCACCAGGCGGCGGGCGAGCAGATCGCGGCGGCGGTCGAGGGTGGCCTCGGCGGCGGCGAGGCGCTCACGCTCCAGGGCGAGGCGGCGGGTGAGCAGGCTGAGCCGCGCCCGGACCGTCGCGAGCTGCTCATCGAGCCGCTGCGAGCGGGCGCGCAGGGGAGTCAGGCGCGCCTCCAGGGTGCGGATGCGGCGCGTGTACTGCTCGACCTCGCCGGTGAGCACGCTCTCCCGCTCGCGCGCTCGCTGAGCGCGATCCTGAGCGCGCTCGAGCTTCTGGTCGACGGCGGCCTTGTCGTCGGATGGAGCGGAGCTCGCGCCGGCGGGAAGGCCGACGATCGCGGCCGCGAGCGCGATCACCACGGACACCCGGCGCGTAGGCGCCGGAATGCGTACGCCGATCAACGGGTGGCGCGCGCCTGCGTCCGACCGGTCGGATCCACGGCCACGAGGTGGGGGTACGGGTTCGTCGCTGCGCCGCCGCCCGGATGGATCTCGAAGTGGAGATGCGGTGCGCCGTAGCGCGCGTCGCCCGTGTTGCCCACCGTGCCCACGACCTGACCGACACGGACCCGGCTGCCGACGTCGAGCCCCTCAGTGATGGAGGTCATGTGGGCATAGTAGTACTGGGTCCCGTCGGCACGTTCGAGCCAGAGCGAGATTCCGCCGAGGCTGGTCTCGGTGCGGGAGAGGCGGATGACCGAGGCGCTGTCCACGGCGAGGAGCGGCGTGCCGCGGTCGGCCATGATGTCGGTGCCCTCATGGCTTCCTTGGTGGCGCGCATCCCCGAAGTCGTCGGAGTAGCTGTGCTCGCCCGCAACCGGGAAGACGGACAGCCGGGACGAGGCCCCCGGAACGATCCGTGCCGGCACCCGGGCCCGCGCAGCTGCGGCGAGCCGCTTCCCCAGGCCGAGGCGTTTGAGCAGGCGCACGTTCGCGACGCCGTTGCGCCGGAGCTTGAGCCGCTTCTGCATGCCCTTGACCGCGCGCTTGGTGCGCGGGCCGTACGCACCGTCCACGGCGAGCCTGAAGCCCCGGCGTCGCAGCTCGGACTGGAGCGCCTTGACGAGCGGGCCGGTGGATCCGATGCGCAGACGCAGACCGCGGCGCAGGACCGGGGTCGGGGCGGCCGCGGGAGCGGCGGCGGCCGGTCTCGGTGGAGGTGCGGGTGCGGCCCCGGGAGCGGGTGCCGAGGAGGGAGTCGAAGGGATCGCCACGCTCTGGGCGACCGCGGGGGCCGCGCCGGCGAGGAGGATCGTCACGATCACCATCGCCTTCGCGAGGAAGCGCGGGGCGGGAGCGTGATCGTGATCGTTCGATCGGGCTCTGATCCTTCGGCTCCTTTCCGCCACGGTCTGAGCCGTGACTCGGGCACACCGGTTCGGGCACTCTCTCCGGCGTCCCTCGAAGCTGCATGGAACGCGGGCACTCTAAGCGTCACCACGCCGGGTGGTCAACCCCCCCTGGCGGCCGCTCGGGACGGGTGTCCCTTCGTGCCCTATCGGCCGCAGAGTGGCGGAAAACGAGACTTCAGCCGGTATTCTCGCGCGCGCCGCGGCGCCGCCGCAGGGCCTTCGACGCGAACACGATCACCAGCAGACCGGTCAGTCCGGCGAGGATGATCCCGTTGACCAGCGTGCTCGAGCTCCCGCCACCGGAGGACGCCTGAAGCGGCGGACAATCGCCGTAGCGCGCCACCCAGACGTTCTCGCCGGCCGGCGTCTGGTCGGCGTTGGTGCTGCCGGGGCCTCCAGGCAGCTTGAACCGGTACTGCACCTGCAGGGCATCCCGCAAGGAGCGACCGAAACCGCTCACGCTCCCGCCGGAGCAGGTCTCCTGACCGATGTCCCCCACCCCGCCGCGGGCGAAGAGCCCGAACCCGGGGTTGTCCCCGCTGCCACTCCCCAGCCGGAAGTCGACGGCGTTCAGGAGCGGAGCCGTCGCCGGGAGATCCGTGAGCGCGGCGAGGGTCGCCGGATCGGGGCCGATCAGCCCGATCGGGCGGTCGAGGGACAGCACCTCGTCGAGCTGGGCCGGGCTGTCGACCGGGCGCTCGGTCTCCAGCACGAGCTGCCCGCTCGCCGCGTCGCGGGTCGCCGCGATCTGGCCGTCGCCCGCCATCCAGCCGGAGTCGACCAGGAGGGGGGCGAAGCGCTGGGCGGCGTCGGCCGGATCGGCACCGGCCGAGAGCCCCAGCGCCTCCTGGGCCGGTCGATCGAGCGCGAGTCGGAGCCCCACGGACCCGCGGCCCTTTCGATCCAGCTCGACGTCCACATCCAGGGTCGACTGACATCCGGTCGCCAGGACGATGGCGAGCAGGGCGGCGACGGCGGCTGTGCGGCGGCGTCGGGTCACGGCGTGGCGAGCTCGTCGGAGCGTCGCATCAACTCGACGGCCCGGGCTCGCTCGGCGGCGTCGAGCGCCGCGAAATCCTCGTCCGAGAGGTTCCCGACCCGGTGATCCATGTCGATCTCGCGGATCGCCGCGAGAGCCCTCTGCAGATCCTCGTCGACCGCCTGTCGCGCGGCGGCGGCCGGATCGTCCGGGGCGTCGTCGACCCTGTGGGTCACGAGCGGCCAGGCCACGGCGACCATCACCGCCAGAGCCACGACGGCGACGATCAGGATGCCTACGAGCACGTGCCTCTCACGCGGGCGAGCGAGCGTCCGATGCCCGGCTTGCGGCGCGCTCGCGCCGCGAGCCGGGAGGGCCGGGCCACGCCGCGAGGAGCCCGCCGGCGGCGATCAGGATCCCGGCGACCCAGATCCAGGCGACGAGGGGGTTCACGAACACCGACAGCCGCGCGAGACCGTCGTCCTGAAGCTGGCTGAGGAACAGGTAGAGGTCGCGGCGCGGGCCCGAGTCGATCGCGGGCTGGGAGGCCCGCGTCTCATCGACCGCATAGGTGATGACGCCTGGCGTGAGCGTCGCGACCCGGTCGCCATCGCGGAAGACGCCGACCTTCACGCTCACGGTCGATTTGTGGACGTCCGTGCTCCTCGCCGAGCCCTCGTTCACGAGCGTGTAGCCCGCCACGTCGGCGCGCTCGCCCTGGCGCAGAGCGATGTCGGCCTCGGTGGAGAACCCCTTCGACCCCGCCAGCCCGATGAAGAGGAGCACGACCGCCAGGTGAACGATGTATCCGCCGTACCGGCGGCGGTTGCGACCGACCATGCTCACGAGCGCACCGGGCCAGGAGACCCCGCCGAGCGCGTGGCGGACGCGCGTCCCGCGCCAGAACTCCCCCGAGACGCACGCGACCACGAAGACCCCGGCCACGATCACGGCCGCAGCGGTCCAGCTCTGGCCGGCATCGGTGAGCAACAGCAGCGGAGCGATCGACACAAGCGCTACGGCGAGGGGGACCACGAAACGCCGCCGCAACTGCGCGGCGGAGGCCTTGCGCCAGGCGATCAGCGGGCCCACGCCGGTGAGGATCAGGAGCGCGATACCGATGGGCATGGCGACCTGCTCGTAGTAACCCTCGCCGACCGTGATCCGCTCGCCGCGCGCGGCCTCGGAGAGGATCGGGAACATCGTGCCCCAGAAGACCGCGAACGCGAGCCCGACGAGCAGCAGGTTGTTGAAGAGGAAGATGGCCTCGCGCGAGAGGTAGCTCTCGAGTGAGTGCTGGGAGCGCAGCAGCGGCAACCGCGACACGAGCAGCCCGACCGAGCCCACCAGCACCGCGATGATGAACGCGAGGAAGTACGGGCCGAGGGTTGACTCGCCGAACGCGTGCACCGACGCGATGATCCCCGAGCGCGTGAGGAAGGTGCCGAACAGGCAGAGGCTGAAGGTGAGGATCACGAGGACCATGTTCCACACCTTCAGCATCCCGCGGCGCTCCTGCACCATGACCGAGTGCAGGAAGGCGGTGGCCACCAGCCACGGCATGAAGGCCGCGTTCTCGACCGGGTCCCAGGCCCAGTAGCCGCCCCAACCGAGTGTCTCGTAGGCCCACTTCGCCCCGAGGAGGATCCCGGCTCCGAGGAAGAGCCAGGAGACGATCGTCCAGCGCCGCACGCTCGCCACCCAGGTGCTGTCGAGCTTGCGCGTGACGAGGGCCGCCATGGCGAAGGCGAACGGCACCGAGAGGCCCACGTAGCCCAGGTAGAGGAGGGGCGGGTGGATCTGCATGTAGAAGTTCTGGAGCAGCGGGTTGAGGCCGCGGCCCTCCGCAGGAACCTCGGCGAGGGTCTCGAAGGGACTGGTGACGAACGACAGGATCCCCAGGAAGAAGATCGCGATGCCCATCATCACCGCCATCACGACGGGCATCAGCTGGCGGTTGCGCGCGCGGTTGGTGTAAACGACCACCGCGGCGAAGCCCGAGAGGATCCACGCCCACAGCAGGAGCGAGCCGGCCTGACTGCCCCAGAGCGCGGTGGCCTTGTAGCCCGCACCGAGCGTGGTGGAGCTGTACTCGGCCACATTGCGCAGCTCGAAGGCGTCGGTGAGAAGAGCGGCCCAGAGGGTGCCGATCGCGAGGCTGGTGAGCGCGAACACGGCGTAGACGCCCCGCTCGGCGCTCTGCTCCCACGCGCGTCGCCCGGGGCGGCGCGAGGCGAGGGCCATCACCACGACGTACGCCGCACCCGCCAGCGCCAGCAGCAGCGCGGCGCGGCCGAGGATGCTCACGCGCCGCCCACCGTCAGCTGGCCGAGGCTGTCGACTTGTCGGTGAACTTGGACGGACAGAGCGTCACCAGCGAGTCCGGGCGGGCGACGAAGGTCCCGTTCACGAGAGTGCCCGTCACCACCACCTCGCGCCCGTCCTTGAACTGGTCGGGCACGTCACCCCGGTAGAGCACCGGCACGGTCTTCTCGGGGTTCTCCTTGTTGACCACGGTGAAGGCGAGCCCGCCGGCGCTCTGGGCGCGCCCAGCCGGGTCCTTCGGGGATCCGGGGGCGACGGTGCCGTTGAGCCGATACGTCTTCTGGGCCGCCAGATCGCCCGGCCCGGCGTAGGTCTCGAGCGAACCGCCGAGACTCGTGTAGGCCAGGTAGCCGCCGAGGACGACGGCGAGGCTGATGGCGACGATGAATCGTAGGCGGGAGCGCATCGGAAACGATGCTAACACCACCCCAGCGCGCCGTCGCCGGGACGTTGCTCCCTATCTGCGAGCCGTCTTCCGAATCAATAGTCGGTAATCCCGCTGGTTATACGTTGTATAGTTCCGGGCGCCCGTGCCGGAACCACAAGGAGCGAATATGAGTCGTCGTGACGAGGTGCTCGTGTCCACCGAATGGGTGGCCGAGCACGCCGATGATCGCGCCTACCTGCTGGTCGAGGTGGACGAGGACACCGCGGCGTACACGGGAGGCCACATCCGCAACGCTCTCGCCTGGCACTGGAAGGACGACCTCCACGACGAGCTGCGGCGGGAGTTCGTCGATCCGCAGGCCCTGGGGGAGCTCCTCGGCCGCTCCGGCGTGGGACCGGACACGACCGTGGTGCTCTATGGCGGCAACAACAACTGGTTCGCGACGTACGCCTACTGGGTGCTTCGCTACCGGGGCTTCGACCGGGTCCGCCTGATGGATGGTGGCCGCAAGAAGTGGGAGCTGGAGGGCCGTGAGCTGGTCGTGGACGTCCCGGCGCCCGCGTCCGCCGACCCCGGCGTACTGAGCGGGACGCGGGCCGGCCTACGGGCCTTCCGCGACGACGTGCTCGCCCACATCGGCGCGGCCGGGAAGACGATGGTCGATGTCCGCAGCCCGGCCGAGTTCTCCGGCGAGATGCTGGCGCCTCCCCACCTCCCCCAGGAGCAGGCGCAGGTACCGGGGCACATCCCCGGGGCGGCCAACATCCCGTGGGCGAGCGCCGCGCGCGAGGATGGGTCGTTCAAGTCCGACGACGAGCTGACCGCGCTCTACGGGGGCGTCGGGGTGACCTCAGACACGGACGTGATCGCCTACTGCCGCATCGGCGAGCGGTCGAGCCACACCTGGTTCGTCCTCCACGAGCTCCTCGGGTACGAGCGCGTGCGCAACTACGACGGATCCTGGACCGAGTACGGCAGCCTCGTGGGCGTGCCGGTGGAGAGGTAGGACCCGGGGCGCCCAGATAGGCTCGGTGGGGTGAGCAGCCCGCTCGCCCCACCTCTGGCCCCCCAGCTCGCCCGCTCGGCGCGAGAGCTGCCGATCGGCCGGGACTGGGTCTACGAGCGAAAGCTCGACGGCTTCCGGGCGGTCGTCTTCGTGGACGGCGGCGACGTCCTGATCCAATCGCGCGGCGGCAAGCCCCTGGAGCGGTACTTTCCGGAGCTGTCCTTCGCCGCGGGGACGTACGTGCTCGATGGCGAGATCGTCATCGCCGGCGGGGATGGGGGCGAGGACTTCGGAGCGCTTCAGGCGCGCATCCATCCCGCCGCCTCGCGCGTCGCCCTCCTCGCAGAGCAGACGCCCGCGACCTTCAGCGCCTTCGATCTGCTGGCACACGGAGAGGAATCCCTGCTCGAGCACCCCTTCGCCGAGCGGCGGACGCGGCTGGAGAGGCTCGCACCGGGGACGATCACTCCCGTCGAGTGCACGCCCGACCCGGCTCGCGCGGCCGTGTGGCTCGCCACCGCGGAGGGCGTCGTCGCGAAGCGGCTCGGCGACCCCTACCTGCCGGGCCGGCGCCACGGGATGGTCAAGGTGAAGCGGGTTCGCACCGTCGACTGCGTGGTGATCGGGTGGCGGCCGGGGAAGCTCGCGGGCACGGTGGGCTCGCTGATACTCGGGCTCTACGACGGCGACAGCCTGCGCCCGGTGGGCCACTGCGCGGGGTTCACAGCCGCGCGCAAGCGCGAACTGGCGGCCGAGCTGGCCCCGTACGAGTCGGGTGAGCGCGGTAGCGGTGAGGCCAGCCGCTGGAGCGGCGGGCGCGACCTGGAGTGGGTGTCCCTGCGACCTGAGCTGGTCGCGGAGGTGAGCTACGACCACGTCAGCGACGGGCGCATCCGCCACGGAGCCCGCTTCGTGCGCTTCCGCGCCGACCGCGACCCGCGCTCGTGCACGGCCGACCAGCTCGAGTCGTGACGACCGTCGCGTGGCAGGCGGCGCAGGGCCTCGGGCCCGAGCGAGCGCGCGACGCCCACGGGGCGGTGCGCGCCGCGTTCGCCATCCAGGCCCAGGACACGCGCTCTTCACGCCTGGGAGTGAGGGCCCGCAGCGAGGGCCTGGTGGTCGAGGACGTCCGTCGGGCCTGCTCGCAGGAGCGCTCGGTCGTCAGGACCTGGGCGATGCGCGGCACCCTGCACATGGTCTGCGCGGACGACGTGCGCTGGATCGTGGCGTTGATCGGCCCGGCCGTGGCGGCGAGGGGCGCCCGGCGGCGGCTGGCTCTCGGACTCGACCCGCCCCTCTGCGAGCGCATCCTCGCCGCCATCCCACGGATTCTCGCCGACCGCGGGCCCCTGGTGCGGGGGGACCTGATGGAGGCGCTGATCGCCCGTGGTCTTGCGATCGACACCTCCGACCAGGCCCCGGCTCACATCGTGCTGCTGGCGGCGGCCCGTGGGATCATCTGCCGCGGGCCCGACCGACCCGACGAGGAACCGACCTACGTGCGGCTCGACGACTGGGTCGACCCGGCCCCTCCGATCGACCGCGACCTCGCGCTGGCCGAGCTCGCCCGGCGCTTCGTGCGCTCCTACGGCCCGGCGGGGGCGCGGGACCTCGCCTACTGGAGCGGCCTGCCCGCCGTCGATGCACGCCGCGCGTTCGCCCTCGCCGACCCCGCCACCGGCGCGCCGCCCCGCGGCGGCGCGGCACCTCCGCGTCTGCTCCCTGCATTCGACGGCTACCTGCTCGGCCACCGGGACCGGTCGCCGATCGTCGCGCCGGAGCATGCGGCGCTACTCACCTCGGGCTCCTGGATCCTGCCGAGCGTGATCGTGGCGGGTCGGGTCGTCGGCACCTGGTCGCGACGCCGCGCGGGGCCCGAGACCATTCTCGCGGTCACCCCCTTCGAGCGCCTCCCGCCCCGCTCACTCCCCGGCCTGCGCGCCGAGGCGGCGCATGTCGGACGGTTCCTCGGCGTCGCCGTCCGGATGGAGATCTCATCACGCGAGGCCCGTGAAGAAGCGTGAGAGAGCGGTGATCGTCAGCTGGATGGCGGCGTCGCTCTCGACGCGGGCGCGCCGATCGCGATCGGCGTCGGGGGCCGGGCCGCGGTCCTCCCGCCATCCGCGGGCGGGCTCGGGGCATCCGGCGGCGAGGGCGATCGCCCGCCAGCTCTCGGGGATCGGGTCCGCCACCGCGAGGCCGGCCATCTCGGCCGCGAGCGCGGCCCACGCGCGCGGCGGAGCCGTGCAGGGCTCGTAGCCACCTCCCCCGAGCGCGACCAGGCGCCCGTGACACACCTCGTCGGCCAGCTCGCGCAGCGTGCCCCAGAGCTCCGGGTAGAGAGGCATCGTGGTGAGCATGTGGCTGAGCGGGTCGGCGTGGTGGTGGTCGACCCCGCACTGGGCCACGATCGCCTCGGGGGCGAAGGCCCGGGTGACCGGCACGACGACGCGCGCCATGGCACGGCGATAGGCCTCGTCGCCGGCGAAGGGGGGAAGGGCGACGTTGACGCTCGATCCGGGAGCCTCGGGGCCGCCGCTCTCGACCGGGAAGCCCGAGCCCGGGAAGAGATGGCGGCCGCTCTCGTGCACCGAGATGGTGAGCACGCGCGGGTCGTCGTAGTAGATCCATTGCGTGCCGTTGCCGTGATGGACGTCGAGGTCGATGTAGGCCACCCGCTCCATGCCGGCATCCAGCAGGGTCTGGATGGCCACGGCGGTCTCGTTGTAGATCCCGAACCCCCAGGCGCGGTTGGCCAGGCCGTGGTGGGCACCGCCCGCCGGCACGAGGGCCCCGCGGGCGCGCCCGGACGCCACGGCCGCCGCCGCCGAGGCGCACGCCGCGCACGCGCGCGCCGAGTCCTCGTGCATCCCCACATACGCGTTGTTGTCGCCCCCGATCCCCCACTGCGCCGACTCGGGCTCGGAGGCGAGGATGGGCGTGCGGCTGTAGCGGCGCACCGCCCGGATGAACGCCGGGGCGAAGACCCGCGCGAGCGCCTCGTCGGGCAGGGGCCCGGGGGCCGGCTCGTGCACGACTCCCTCGGCCTCGAGGATCCCCGCTTCGCGGCAGAGCGCCACGGCCAGCTGATGCCGGCGCCGGTCGGTCGGGTGGTCGCCGCCGTAGCGCATGCCGAGGTCGTCGTCGTGAACCACCAGGAGGCGCGCCGCGGGTGCGCTCACCGGGGCTCGGATCGGCGCGTGCTCGGCGGCGCGCGGCGCGGTTCGCGCTCGCCCTTCGCGAAGTGCGGGGGCCACGGCGCATCGGCGAGGCCCCGCCCGTCGTCGGCCGCCGCCAGGGCGAGCAGGCCTTCCAGCCCGCCGGGAGAGCCCTCGATCCCCGCGCTCGGGTCGCCGAGCGAGGCGAGCCGGGCGGGAACGGTGTCGATGCGCAGATCGGCGGGTTCGACATCGGCCACCTCGTCCCAGCGCAGCGGCGTCGACACGCGCGCGTCGGGCACGGCGCGCACCGAGTACGCCGAGGCCACGGTGCGGTCGCGGGCGTTCTGGTTGTAGTCGATGAACACGCCGTGGCGCTCCTCCTTCCACCACCTGCTGGTGGAGATCGCGGGCTCGCGACGCTCCACCTCGCGCGCCAGGGCGAGCGCCGCACGGCGCACGTCGCCGAACCCCCAGCGCGGATGGATGCGCGCCAGGACGTGCATGCCGCGCGAACCGGAGGTCTTCGGCCATCCGACCAGGCCGGCCTCGCGCAGGACCTCGCCCACCACGAGGGCCACGGTGCGGACGTCGGCGAAGGGGACGCCGGGCCCCGGGTCGAGGTCCACGCGCAGCTCGTCGGGGTGGTCGAGGTCGGGCCGGCGCACCGGCCAGGGGTTGAAGTCGATCACGCCGAGGTTGACCGCCCAGACCAGGTGGGCGGCGTCGGCCGGGGCGAGCTCCCGCGCGCTGCGGCCGCTGGGGAAGGTGACGGTGGCGGTCTGGAGCCACTCGGGCGCGCTCTGGGGGACCCGCTTCTGGAAGAAGGGCTCACCCTCGACCCCATCGACCCAGCGCTTGAGCACGGTCGGCCGCTCGCGCAGGTGGGCGAGCGCAGCATCGGCGACCGTCATGTAGTAGTCACAGAGATCGCGCTTGGTGACGCCGATCGTCGGGAAGTAGACCTTGTCCGGATTGGACAGCCGCACCGCGCGCCCCGCGACCTCGATCGTCGTGGAGGTGCGCCGGGCCACCGCGATCAGGGCCCGAGGCGGTCGAGGATCCCGGTCGCGTCGAGGATCGCGAGAAGGAGGAGCGCGGCGACGGCCGCCGAGTACCACACCCAGGCGGGGTCGCGACGTCTCAGAGGGTTCGGCTCCTCGCTCACCCCGCCACTATCGCAGAGCGCCGTCTACGCTTCAGCGCCATGAGGAGCGACAGCGACACCCCCTCGTCCTCGCTCGCCGCCGACCTCGACACGGTCGCCGGGTTCAGCGCCGGCGGACCGGGAGTGACCCGGCTCGCCTGGAGCCCGGAGCTGCGGGCCGCATATGCGTGGTTCGCCGGGCGCTGCGAGGAGGCCGGCATGGTCGTCGAGGTGGATGCGGCCGGGAACCTCGTGGCGCGCTGGGACGTGGGCGAGGGGCCCGCCGTGGTCATGGGCTCGCACCTCGACACCGTGCCGGAGGGGGGGCGGTTCGACGGCCAGCTCGGGGTGCTCGGCGGCCTCGAGGCCGTGCGGCTGCTGCAGGCGTGGGGGGTGCGCCCACGGCGCCCCGTCTGGGTGGTCGCATTCATGGACGAGGAGAACACCCGCTTCAACACGGCCCTCTTCGGAAGCCGGGCCTTCTGCGGCCACGACGTCACCGATCTGGGCGATCGCAGCGACGCCGATGGCGCGACCCTCGCCGAGGCGATGCGCGCCTGGGGCAGGGACATCGGCGAGGCCGGCTCGGCCCGGCGCATCGACGAGGTCGGCGACTACCTCGAGCTCCACATCGAGCAGGGCCCACGGCTGGTCGATTCGGGGGCGCAGATCGGCGTCGTCACGTCGATCGTGGCGATGACCGGCTACCGGGTCGAGGTCACCGGCCAGGCCAATCACGCGGGCACCACTCCGATGGAAGCCCGCCGGGACGCGCTGGCGGGGGCGGCCCGGATGGTGCTCGCCGTCCGCGAGGAGGGGCGCTCGCGCCCCGACCACACCACGAACGTCGGCGTGATGACCGTGAGGCCGGGCAGCAGCAACGTCATTCCCGGAGCCTGCGCCTTCACGATCGACCTCCGAGCACCGGACGACGCGCGGATGGAGGAACTCGACGGCGCATGCCGTGAGCGCCTGGCGGCGATCGCCCGCGCCGAGGGCCTCGAGTTGGATCTGGCGCGCGCCTACCGGATGCCGGCGGTACCGATGGACCCCCGCCTTGCGAGAACGATCGAGGCCGCGGCCCGCCAGGAGGAGGCCACCGCCATCACTCTGCCGAGCGGAGCCGGGCACGACGCGATGGTGCTGGGACGCCACGTGCCCACGGCGATGCTCTTCGTGCCGAGCCAGGGCGGCATCAGCCACTCCCGCGAGGAGTTGACGACCCCCGAGGACTGCCGGCTCGGTGCCCGCGTGCTGGCGCGATCGGTGCAGGCCCTGGTTGCGGACCCGCCCGGTGCCGCCCCGCGGTCTCTCGACTAGGATCCCCGCCATGATCGTGGTCGGCGTCGACATCGGTGGGACCTTCACCGACCTCATGCTCTACGACACCGACTCGCACGACGTGCAGGTGCACAAGGTGCGCTCCACACCGTCCGACCCCGAGCGGGCGATGATCGAAGGGCTCCTCGAGCTCTGCGGGCAGTCGGGCGTGGCGCCCGCCGAGGTGGGGGCCGTCTACCACGGCACCACCGTGGCCACGAACGCGGTCCTCACCTTCGAGGGGGCCACGGCCGGGATGATCACGAATCGCGGCTTTCGCGACGTCGTCCACATCGGCCGCCACCAGCGCCCCGAGCACTACTCGATCATGCTCGACATCCCCTGGCAGGCGCGCCCGTTCGTGCCGCGGCGCCGGCGCAAGGTCGTCGGCGGCCGGCTGACGCCTCCCCACGGCGAGGAGCTCGAGCCGCTGGATGAGGCCGAGGTCCGCGACGCGGCGAGGGAACTGCGGGCCCTGGGGGTCGACGCGGTGGCCGTGTGCTTCCTCTTCAGCTACCTCAACCCGCAGCACGAGCGCCGCGCCGCCGAGATCGTGGCCGAGGAGATCCCCGGGGCGTTCGTCACCGCCAGCGCCGAGGTGTTCCCGCAGTTCCGGGAGTTCGAGCGCTTCACGACCGCCTGCATGAACGCGTTCGTGGGACCCCTGACCGGCAGGTACCTGGAGCGGCTGGCCGCATCCCTGCGAGAGGCCGGGATCCCCGGCGAGCTGCACGTGATGATGTCCAACGGCGGCGTGGCGAGCGCCGCTCAGGCGGCCCGCCGGCCGGTGACGCTGATGCTCTCCGGCCCGGCCGCCGGCGTGCTCGGCGGGCTCTGGGCGGCCGAGCTCGATGGGCGGCGGAGACTGATCACCTTCGATGTCGGCGGCACCTCCGCCGACATCGGCATCGTCACCGAGCGCGGGGTGCTGGAGGCCCAGGCCCGCGACACCCAGGTCGCCGGCTATCCGCTCCTCGTGCCCATGGTGGACATCGACACGATCGGGGCGGGAGGCGGCTCGATCGCCTACCGCGACCACGGCGGAGCCTTCCGCGTGGGGCCGCGGAGCGCCGGCGCCAGCCCGGGTCCGGCGTGCTACGGCATCGGCGGCCTCGAGCCGACCGTGACCGACGCCAACGTGGTGCTCGGCCGCATCGATCCCGACCGCTTCCTCGGGGGGGACATGGCGCTCGAGGGAGCCGGCGCCGAGGCCGCCATCGGGCGCCTCGCCGGCGAGCTCGGCCTGACCGCGTGGGAGACGGCCGAGGGCGTGATCAGGATCGCCAACGCGAACATGGCCGCTGCGATCCGCTCGCGCACGATCCAGAAGGGACACGACCCGCGCGAGTTCACGCTGGTCGCCTTCGGCGGCGCCGGGCCCCTCCACGCCGCCGAGGTGGCCGACATCCTCGGCGCGCGCGAGGTGCTGGTGCCACCCTTCCCCGGCATCACCGCCGCCACCGGGCTCCTCACCAGCGATCTGAAGTACGACCAGATGAGGACGATCTTCATGGTCCAGGGCTCCATCGACGGGGCCCGGATCGACGCCGAGCTCGACGCGATCAGCGCCGAGCTGCGCCGGCGGCTGCGCGACGACGGGGTGCCGTCCGAGGGCATCGAGGTGAACGCCGCCCTCGACTGCCGCTACCTCGGCCAGGGCTACGAGCTCCGCGTGCCGCTTCCCGACGGGCGCTTCACCGAAGCCGCGCTCGAGGAGTTCCACGGGCTGCACCGGCTCGAGTACGGGCACTCCTTCCCCGACCCGATCGAGGTCGTGAACCTGCGGGTCACGGCCTCCGGTGTCCGTCCCAAGGTCGAGCGCCTACCGGTTCCCGCCGGGTCGATGGACGAAGCGCTGGCCGGCGCAGGAGAGGCCGTGTTCCGCCTCGACGACGCCCTGGGCGCGCATCCCACCGCCTACTACGAACGCGCCCACCTGCCCGCCGGTCAGCGCATCGAGGGCCCGGCGATCATCTTCCAGCGCGACACCACCGTGCTCATCCCGCCGGGATGGCACGGTGCCGCCCAGCCCTCCGGAAACCTGGTGTTGACCCGATGAGCATCGCACCCACCCGTGTCGACCCCGTCCTGGCCTCGGTCATCGCGGGAGCCCTCGACTCGATCGCCACCGAGATGGGGCACAAGCTCGCCCGCATGAGCTACTCGCCGATCATCCGCGAGAGCGAGGACTTCGGCTGCGTCATCTGCGACGCCGACGCCCGCCAGCTCTGCGAGTCGCGCGAGTCCACCCCACTGCAGTCCGGCCCGATCCCCGGCTACATCCGCGGCATCAACCGCCGCTTCGCCGAGCTGGGCGAGGAGTGGCGGCCGGGCGACCTGGTGATGCACAACCACAGCTACTACGGGGCCTCCCACGGCCCCGACGTGGCCTTCGTCATCCCGATATTCATCGGCGACCAGCTCATCGGCTTCTCCACCACCACCGCCCACCACCTCGACATGGGAGCACTCACCCCGGGCTCGTGCGGCATCGTCGATGCCTGCGACGCCTACGCGGAGGGCCTCCAGTTCAACGCCGTGAAGGTCGAGGAGAACGGCCGGCGCAACGAGTGGGTCTGGCGCATCCTGCGCGACAACGTGCGCGCCTCGCCGCTCGTGGTGGGCGACATGGAGGCCCAGATCGCGGCGGCGCGGATCGGGGCCGAGCGCTTCCTGGAGCTGGTCGGGCGCTACGGCCTCGAGACCGTCCAGGCGGCCAGCGAGGACCTGATGGACTACTCCGAGCGCATGCTGCGCGCGGAGATCGAGAAGCTGCCCGACGGCGTCTACCGCGCCGAGGGCTTCGTGGACGGATTCCTCGACCACCCCGATCCCAGGTATCGCGATCTGCGCATCGCGGCGGCGGTCACGGTGGAGGGATCCGAGATCCTGGTCGACCTGACCGGGACCTCCGACCAGATCGACCTGCCGCTGAACATGCCCTTCGAGGGGACCGTCGACATCGCCGTCTACCTCACCCTCCGCTCGATACTGCTCGACAGCGCGACCCACGAGCACGTGCCGGCGAACTCCGGCCTCTTCCGGCCGATCACGATCCACGCGCCGGAGGGGTGCCTGGCCAACCCGCGCTACCCGGCGCCCGTCATCGCCCGCTTCTGCACCGGCAACGTGCTGGCCGACACGGTCATGCGGGCGCTGGCCCCGATCGCGCCGGACCGGGTGAGCGCCGGCGTCGGCAACCTCAAGGTGGTGGCCTACTCGGGCCTCGCGCCCGACGGCGGCTTCTGGGTCTACATGGACATCCAGGAAGGCTCCTACGGCGGACGCAACGGCAAGGACGGCCTCGACGCCGTCGACACGCTCTATGCCAACACCCGCAACAACCCGATCGAGGACATCGAGACCCACTTCCCGCTTCGCGTGACCCGCTACGAGCTGCGCGACGACTCATCCGGCGCGGGCCGCTGGCGCGGCGGGATCGGCACGGTCCGCGAGATAGAGATGCTGGCCGACGGCGGATTCTCGCTGGAGGGGGACGGCGCCAAGCACGCCCCTCCGGGCCTCTTCGGCGGCGACGACGGCACCCCGGGGGCGGTGATCGTGAACGCGGGAACCGAGCGCGAGCAGGTGCTGCCCTCCAAGTTCCCCTACCGCAAGGCCGTGGCGGGGGAGCGGCTCCTGCTGGTGGCCCCCTCGGGCGGCGGTTACGGACCGCCCTCCGAGCGCGAGCGCTCGGCCGTGGAGGCCGATATCGCCGACGGGTTCATCGCCGAGGAGGCCGCTGCGCGGTCGTACCCAGGGCCCGCCGGCTGAGGGCCCGTTCTAACCGCTTTGGAGCGCGCGGTTGCCGCGCGCGCGCACGCCGACGTAGAGTCCGCGCACCGTTGATCGCAAGGGGGACCCTATGAGGCTGAAGCGCCGTTGGCTGCCGCTGGTCATGATCGCCGCGCTGGGCGTGGCGGCGACCGGATGTGGGAGCGACAGCTCCTCCGACTCATCGACTGCCGCGAGCGGGGGCGTGGACGTCGCCGGCGCGCAGGCGCAGATCGACCAGTTCAGCGCGGTCCCCGAGTTCGTCGCCCCGGGCGCTGAGGTTGACGCCGCCGCCGCCAAGGGCAAGACGCTCGCGATCGTCCCGGCGTCGAGCAACGTGCCCTTCGTGAACACCATCGCCAACAACATGGTGGATGTCGGGACCGTGGCGGGGCTCACGGTCACGCGGTTCAACAACCAGGGCACGCCGGCCGAGTGGGCCAAGGGCGTGAGCGACGCCATCAGCAGGAAGTCGGACAGCATCGACCTGCTCGCCGGCCTCGACCCCGCCGCCGTCTCGGCCCAGGTCAGGCAGGCCAAGGGCAAGGGCATCCCGGTCGTGGCGACCCACCTCTACGACGTCGACCAGGCCGTCAACCCCAACCTGGCCGCCGCCACCAACATCCCCTACGAGCAGGCCGGCCGCCTGCTGGCCGACTGGGTGATCACGAAGACCGAGGGCAAGGCCAAGGTGCTCGTGACCACCATCAACCAGGTCAACTCGACCGTGCCGATGATGGCGGGCATCGAGGACGAGTTCGCCACCCGCTGCGGCGACGGGTGCAGCATCGTCAAGATCGACACGACGATCGCCGACCTCGGCAAGCTCCAGCAGCAGGTCCAGTCCGCGCTGACGAGCAACGCCGACATCAACTACGTCATCAACCTGTACGACAGCGCCCAGGCCCCGCAGACCGAGGCCGCCATCAAGACGCTGGGCAAGGACCTCAAGATCGCGACGTTCAACGGCACCCCCGACATCCTCAAGCTGATCACACCCGACTCGGTGATCCAGATGGACGTCGGCGAGAACCTGGAGTGGATCGCCTACGCCGCGGTGGACCAGCACCTGCGCCTCCTGAGCGGGGCCGATCCGACGACCACGCCGAACGTCCCGATCCGCGTCTTCGACGCGACGAACGTCGGCGAGTTCGACGGAGGACGGCGCCGGCTTCGGCACCTCCTTCCGCGACGACTACGCGGCGCTCTGGGGGCTGAAGTAGCACCACCGGGACCTGACGCGCGGGCGGCCGAGGGGCCGCCCGCGCTGTCGCTTCGGGGCGTCAGCAAGCACTTCGGCGGCGCCCAGGCGCTGTTGAAGGCCGATCTCACGATCCGGGCCGGAGAGGTCCACGGGCTGCTCGGCGAGAACGGATCGGGCAAGTCGACGCTGATCAAGATCCTGGCGGGCTTCCACGAGCCGGACTCCGGCGAGCTCGAGTTCGCCGGCAGAACCGTGCCACTCCCCCTGCCGCCCGGCCGGTTCCGTGAGCTCGGGATCGGCTTCGTCCACCAGGACCTCGCCCTCATCCCCACCCTCACGGTGGTCGAGAACCTCAGGACCGGTCTGATCGCACGCTCGGGATCGCTGCGGTCGATCTCGTGGCGCGGAGAGGCCCGCCGCGCGAGCGCCGTCTTCGAGCGCTACGGCCTGGCGCTCGATCCCACCGCGACGGTGGCGGACCTCCGGCCGGTCGACCGCGCGCTGCTCGCCATCGTGCGGGCCATCGAGGACGTGCGCGGCGAGCACGAGGGCCCCGGCATCCTGGTGCTCGACGAGCCGACCGTCTTCCTCCCGAGATCGGAGGTGGAGCACCTGTTCAGCCTCGTCAGGGAGATCGCCGCCTCCGGCGGCAGCGTGCTCTTCGTCTCCCACGACCTGAGCGAGGTCGGCGACATCACCGACCGGGTCACGGTGCTGCGCGACGGCCGGGTCGTCGGCACCGCGGTCACGGCCGAGACCGACGAGTCACGCCTGGTGGAGATGATCATCGGCCGGCGCCTCTCGGCCTTCGCCGGCGCCCACCGCGACCATGCCGGCGAAGCACCCGTGGCGAGCGTGACCGGCCTGGCGGGGCCGGGAATCGAGGACGCCTCGCTGAGCGTCGCCGAAGGAGAGGTGCTGGGCCTCACGGGCCTCGCGGGGTCGGGGTTCGAGGCGGTCCCCTATCTGCTGACAGGCGCCTGGACGGCCTCCGCAGGACGGCTCCGCCTCGACGGAGACGACCACGACCTCACACGGATGACGCCAGGGCGTGCGCTCAGGGCCCGGATCGCGCTGATCCCGGGCGACCGCCAGCGCGACGGGGCGGTGGGGAGCCTCTCGGTCACCGACAACCTCACGCTCCCCCGGCTCCCCCGCTTCCGCGCACATGGGACGCTGGGCCGAGGCCGGATGCACCGGCTCACCGCGGAGGCCATGGAGCGGTTCGACGTGCGCCCCCCGGCGCCGCGCGCCGACTACGGATCCTTCTCGGGAGGCAACCAGCAGAAGGCCCTGCTCGCGAAGTGGCTCGACACCTCCCCGCGGCTGCTCCTCGTGCACGAGCCGACGCAAGGGGTGGACATCGGCGCGCGGCAACAGATCTTCGCCACCATCCGGGCGGTCGCGGACCGTGGTGCCTGCATGGTCCTGGCGAGCAGCGATCACGAGCAACTCGCCCAGATCTGCGACCGGGTGCTGGTGTTCGGCAGGGGGCGCATCGTCAGCGAGCTCAGAGGGGACGACGTGGTCAAGGATCGCATCACCGAGCAGTGCTATGCGGTGGCCGAGGCCGGGTCGCCGCGATGAGCGAGACACCCGCCCCCGCAGCGGCCGAGCCCCGCCGGGGCGCAGGCCTCCTGGGGCGCGAGATGGCCGAGCGCCTGGCGCTCCCCGCCGTCTGGATCGTGACGATCGTGATCTTCACGATCCTCCGCCCCGACACCTTCGCCACCACCGACAACCTCCTCGTCAACATCCTCGGCACGCAGGCCGTGCAGGTGGTGCTCGCCCTCGCGCTGATCGTCCCGCTGGTGGCTGGCGAGTACGACATCTCGGTGGCCGCCAACCTCGCCCTCGCGGCGATGATCGTGGCCCTCCTCAACGTGGACCACGGCGTCAGCATCTGGCTTGCGATCCTCGCCGCCCTCGCCGCCGGTGCCGTGATCGGGATCGTCAACGGCGGCCTGATCGTGATGCTGGGCATCGACTCGTTCATCGTCACCCTCGGCACCTCGACCTTCATCTCGGGCATCGTGCTCTGGATCAGCGACTCGCGGACCGTGGGGGGCATCTCCCCGGACCTCGTCGACAACGTGATCATCAACCGGTTCCTCGGAGTCCCCCTCGGGTTCTGGTACGCCCTGGCGCTGGCCGGCCTCCTGCTCTACGTCCTGGAGTTCACCCCCACGGGCCGACGCCTGCTGTTCTGCGGCCGGGGCCGGAGCGTCGCCCGGCTGTCGGGCCTCAACGTCGGACGCCTGCGCTGGGGGGCCATGATCACCTCCGGCGTGATCGCCGCAGCCGCCGGGGTCATCTACGCCGGCACGACCGGCTCGGCCGACCCCACCAGCGGGCTCACCTTCCTGCTGCCCGCCTTCTCGGCGGCGTTCCTCGGAGCCACCGCGATCCAGCCCGGGCGTTTCAACTCGTTCGGAGCCGTCGTCGCCGTCTACTTCCTGGCGACCGGGATCACCGGCCTGCAACAGCTCGGCGTGGACACGTTCATCCAACAGCTGTTCTACGGCGGTGCCCTGGTGCTTGCCGTCGCTCTCTCTCAACTCGCCCGCCGGCGCCAGGCGATCGAGTTCAGCCCCACCGACTGACGCGATCCCTCAGACGGGGCGGGCGGGACCCTCGCCGGCGCCGGTGGCCTCGATGGCGCTCGCTATCGCATCGAGGTCGGAATCGGTCAGGGCGACGCCGGGCGCCCCTATCCAGCCGTCCACCTGCCTGGCATCGCGAGCTCCCACGATGCCGGCGGTGACGCCCGGCCAGGCAAGCGTCCAGGCCACGGCGACCGCGGCGACCGAGGTGCCCTGCGCCTCGGCGATCGGGATCATCGCATCACGCAGTGCGAGGTTTCGCGAGAGGGCGGGTTCGGCGAAGACCCCCGGCATGCCATTGCGCCAGTCCGATGGATCGAGGGCGGCCATCCGCTCCCTGCTGAACCGCTCGGTGAGCAGCCCCGACATCATCGGGCTGTAGACGATCACGCCGGTGCCGTTGGCGAGACACCAAGGCAGCAGCGCCGCGCCCGCCGCGCGCTGGACGGCGTTGAAGGGCGGCTGGAGGCTGTCCACGTGCAATATCGGCTCGCACCGCTCCAGCAACTCGACCGTGAAGTTGGAGACCCCCGCCCATCGCACCTTGCCCTGCTGGACGAGGTCGGCCATGACGCCCCACGACTCCTCCACGGGTGTGCCGGTCTCGTTGTCCGGCCAATGGAACTGGTAGAGATCGATGCGCTCCACGCCCAGGCGCCGAAGCGAGTCGTCGCACTCCCGGAGGATCTGATCCGGTCGTAGGTTCGGGCGCGGGACGCCGTCGGGCTGGTCGTGCCACACCATTCCGCACTTGGTGAAGACCAGCGGGCGGTCCGCCATTCCGCGCAGGGCGCGCGCGACCACCTCCTCTGAGTGGCCGAGGCCGTAGACAGCCGCGGTGTCGATCCAGTCGATGCCGAGCTCGAGCGACCGGTGGATCGCGGCGACGGAGTGGCGGTCGTCCTGCGGTCCCCATCCGTAGGCCCAATCGCCGCCACCGATCGCCCACGCCCCGAAACCGACCTCGGTGATCAGCGGTCCGCGCGAGCCGAGCTGCCGGGTTGGGATCGTCGTCGCCATCGGCGCGGACCCTACCCGCCGGTGCGCGTGCTCACTCCTCGCCCCAGATGGTCGCCGTGAGCGAGCGCGGGCCGCCATCGTCCCGGTGCTCGCACAGGTAGAGCCCCTGCCACGTGCCCAGATCCAGCCGACCGCCCGTCACGGGCAGGCTGAGCGACGGACCAACGAGCACCGCCTTGACGTGGGCGGGCATGTCGTCGGGGCCCTCGAGGGTGTGATCGAACGCAGGATCGCCGTCGCGAACCGCCCGCGACAGCCACCCCTCCAGATCGCTCCTCACGTCGGGGCTGGCGTTCTCGTTGAGCGCGAGGGAGGCCGAGGTGTGACGGATCAGCAGGTGCAGCAGGCCGACCTCGACCCGGGCCAGCGCGGGCAGGGCCTCGAGCACCTCTGCCGTCACGAGGTGGACGCCCCGCCGACGGGGCGCCAGCGTGATGGTCGCCCGTGACCACATCGCGGCGCTCCTAGGGGACGCGCGGTGGAGGGCCGCTGCTCGGCGGGACCGGACGGGTGGGCACGCTGGGGATGGTGCGAATCGGGGCGAAGAAGGTGGGGATGTCCGGGTTCGGGGGTCTCGGCGGCGGAGTCGTGGAGGGCGGCGGATCGGTGGGGGGCGGTTGGGGTTCCCGGGGCGGCGGGGTGGGCTCGACCGGCGCAGGCGGGGGTGTCGCGGGAGGCGGGACGACCGGATCGGGGGCGGCGGGAGCATCGGTGGCGGGTCCGCCGGCGTTCGTCGCAGGACGCGGCGCGGCCGCCGGTGGAGGACTGGGCGCCCTGCGGGAGCGAGTGGAGGCGGCGGGCGGAGGAGGCGGCGCGGCGGGTGTCCGGCGTGGGGCCGCGACGGGTGGGGCGGCGGCGGGGGCCGCCGGCGCGGGGAGGGTCGTCGTCGTCGGAGTCGCGGCGGGCGGCGGCGCGGGGGTCGCGCCGGGACGTGCGGTGGTCGAGGTCGTGGCCGGCGCTGCCGAGGGGGGCGGAGGAGGATTCGAACCCGAGCGGATCGCGACGATGGTCGGCGCTCCGAACAGCAACAGGGCGCCGAGCACTCCCCCGCCCACGCTCGCCCACGCTCGTCGATGACCCCCGAAGAAGCCACCGGCACCCGGGCCGACCCCGGCCGCGCGGCGCACCGCCCCCGCCCGGCGCGCGGAGCCGGTGAAGCGCACGAGCCCCCGGCCCTCGGCGGCCCGGGCGGTGGACGAACCGAGCGCGAGGATCGGCAGGGGCAGCCACGCCCGGTAGGTCACGCGCGCGTTCTCGAAGGAGGCCTGGGCATCGCGGCAGGCCGCGCACGCGCTGAGGTGTTGCGTGAGGACGTGGGTGCGGTCGACGTCGAGCTCGCCGTCGATCAACGAGCCGATGTCGCCGAGCCGGGCCCGGCAGTCGGGCGCCATCGCCTCGACATCCACGTGCTGCAGCCGTAGCTCGCGGCGCAGGGCGAGCCGCGCGCGGGCGAGCACCTGGCCGACGGCGCCGGCGGTGATGTCCAAGACGCGCCCGATGTCCTCATAGCTCATGTCCTCCAGCTCGCGGAGGGCCAGCACGAGCCGGTGGCGCTCGGGGAGGCGGGCGTTGGCGGCGCGCACGTCGTCGCCCTGGGCCGACACGAGCGTGGTGAGCTCGGGATCGGCGTCGAGCGTCTCATCCGCCCCCGCCATGACCTCCATCCGGTCGGAGGGGGCCTCGCGATGGGCACTGCGGTCGTAGACCAGGTTGCGGGCGGTGCGATGGAGGTAGGCGGCCAGGTTGACCTCGCGGCCGGCCAGATCGTCGAGGCGGGCGAACACCCTGAGGAAGGACTCCTGGGTGATGTCGGCGGCGTCCTCCCGGTTGCCCGTCAACCGGTAGGCGACGTTGTAGACACCGCTCTCGTGACGGGTGAAGAGCTCCGTGAACGCCGCTCGGTCTCCTGCCAGGGCCTGACGTCCGAGCCTCTCGTCGGTGATGTCGGCGGGACTCACTGTGCTGGCCGGGGGGGGCATGGCTCCTCGTGCTCGTCCGGGTGCTGCGACTGCTGACGGAGAAACTCGCAGAAATCGGCGTGACGCGCGAGGTGGGCCTCCAGCCTCCGGAGGCCCACCGTCGCCCAATCCGCCAGCATCTGCTCGTCGAGCGTGCGTCGGAGGTCGGTCATCTGGGCGATCTCAGGCGCCCGCGCAGATCGCGTACGGCCTGATGCTCTTGGCGACCGCGCTGTCGTAGGCGAAGCGGAATGACCAGCCGCCGAGGTTCGCGTCGTACGGCGAGGAGCGGCCGATGTGGAGCTTGGAGTAGTCGGCGCCGCCGCTGGTCGACATGTACCAGCCGCCCCCGATCGCGATCGCGCCCGCCGGGCACTGCACGGCGACCTGGACGTAGTCAACGGCGTTGCTCACGTCCACGCTGACCCCGTCGACCCGCGAGACCTTCGTCGGATCGAAGCCACCTGCCGGCCCCTGGGCACCGGTGTCGCCCTTCGGGCCCTGCGCCCCCGACGCGCCGGCGACCGATCCCTGGGTGAGCTTCTTGATGGCCCTGGCGTTCTTCCTCGAGGTCTTGAGGGCCACGACGGAGGTCTTCTTCACCGAGGTGAACTGCTTCTTCGAGACCGAGAACGGCCTGGCCGCGTCGGCCACGTCGACCGGAGAGCCGACGACCCCGGCGGAGATCGCCACGGCGGCGAGGGCGGCGGCGGCGGATGCGGTGAGGACACTGCGGGACATGGTGCGCTCCTTGGGACGAGTTCGCGATTGCACCCGTACAACCGCCCCCGCTCCTTCGACCCACGCCCGCTTTGTTAGCCATTTGTAAAGGCCGGCGGTCAGGCCTCGCGCGCCCCCCGCCGCAGGGCGCGCCGATCGCCCTCTCGGCGGGTGATCCCGGCTGCGTCGAGATGCGCAGCGAGCGCCAGGGCGTGCTTGCGCCCCACGCCCCAGAGATCGCGGAGCTCCGCGATCGACAGCGGCGCGGCCGAGAGAGCCTCCACCGCCCGCTCGCGCGCCGGGATCACGGCGACGGTCGCGAACCACAGCCCGCCCGCCTCCACCACCCTGCCCTGGGCACGAGCCCCCGCCAGCGCTGCAGAGCATCCGGGCTCGTCAACTCCAAGCGCCTCCGCGAGCTGCGCCCGTCCCGGGGGGCGTAGCCCGGCCTCCGCGAGGAGCGCCACGACACCATCGACGAGGACGCTCGACGGCGCCGGGCGCGCACGCGCCGGTGGACCGGGGCGCTCGGGGGCGACGGAGCGGGATGGGGGCGGGCCACCCGAGAGCCGTCGCGCGGCATCCGATCCGCGCCCGTGCCGTGCGGGAGAGGGGTCGAGCACCGCTCCACCCCCCACGGTGCGCCGCTCCGCGGATCTGAGGATCACCCGGTCGCCCTCGCGAGCGACCAGAGGCCGCTCCAGGCGGAGCTGGGCGAGAGCCTCTTGGCCGGGAGCGAGGGAGTCGGATTCGAGCAGCACGCAGGTGGCCGCCACCTCGGCGGTGCCGAGGAAGGCCTGCACCCGTCGGCGCGTGCGCAGTGGCGTCCCCGCCTCCGGGAGCCAGGTGAGGCGCACGTCGACGCGCTCGGTCGTCTCGTACCCGCCGTCCGCGGCGACGACGCAGGCCCCGCGCGGCGCGTCGGCGCGCTCCAGCCCGGCGAGGGCGAGGGCGACACGCCCGCCGGTGGCGCGCTCGAGCGGCTGGTCGTGCGCCTCGATCGAGCGCACCCGGGCGGTGGCGGCGCCCGGCAGCACGCGCACCCGATCGCCCGGCGACATGGGGGCGCCCCAGAGCGTGCCGGTGACCACCGTTCCCGCGCCGGCCACCGAGAAGGCCCGGTCGATGTACAGCCGGCTCGGGCCGGCCGCCGTACGCCGGGTGAGATCCGAGGCAACCGCGTCGAGGGCCGCGCACAGCTCGCCGACCCCGCGTCCCGTGGGCGAGGCCACCGCCACCACGGGCACGTCGGGGCCGAGCAGCTCGCGGACCGCCTCGGCGGCAGGCCCAGGATCGGCGAGGTCGGAGCGGGTGATCGCCGCGACGCCCCCCTCCACGCCGAGGAGCCGGAGCACGTCGAGGTGCTCCCGCGTCTGCGGCATGACGCCATCGTCGGCGGCGACGCAGAGGAGAAAGGCGTCCACGCCGCTCGCGCCGGCGATCATGTGGCGCACGAACCGCTCGTGGCCGGGCACATCGATCAGCGAGACACGGCGACCCGAGGGCAGGTCGAGGGGCGCGAAGCCCGGCTCGATCGTGAGCCCACGGGCGCGCTCCTGCGGGAGGCGGTCCGTCTCGTGCCCGGTGAGCGCGCGCACGAGGGCGGTCTTGCCGTGGTCGACATGCCCGGCCGTTCCGAAGGTGAGCGGCGTCCCGCTCATCCCCGTGCGCGGGCCACCAGCGCCGGGAGGTCGGCGTGGTCGGCCTCCGAGAGGGCGAGCACGTCGAGCAGCACCCGCCCCCGGTGCACGCGGCCGACCACGGGCGGATCGAGTGCGCGCAGGCGCGCGGCAAGGGCGTCGGGCCCGTCCGGGGCATCGAGGGCGACCGCAGCGCTCGACAGCTCGGCCGTCGGGAGGGCACCGCCCCCCACCCTGCCGACCGTCGCGACGACCTCGCCGCCGACCGCCTCGGCCAGCCGCCCGGCGCGGGCCAGGCGGGCGTCAGGATCTTCGGCGAGCATGGCGAGGGCCGGGATGCGCCGGCGCGCCGCGGCGGGATCACGGTGGAGGGCCAGGGTCGCCTCGAGCGCTGCGATGCGCAGCTTGTCGAGCCGGAGCGCCCGCATCAGCGGATGTGCCCGCACCGCCGCGACGGCTTCCCGGGTGCCCACCAGGATCCCCGCCTGCGGTCCGCCCAGTAGCTTGTCCGCGCTGAAGCAGACCAGAGCGCTCCCGGCGGCGACGCTCGCGCGAGCATCGGGCTCGTCCCCGTGCGCCACCTCGGGAGCCAGCGAGCCGCTGCCGAGGTCGTCGATCAACGCGAGGCCCCTCTCGGCCGCGAGCGCGGCCATCTCTTCGAGGCCCGCCTCCTCCGTGAAGCCGACCTGACGGAAGTTGGAGGGGTGTACGCGCAGGATCGCCCGGGTCGCGGGACCGACGGCGCGTGAGAAATCGGCGATGCGGGTCCGGTTGGTGGTCCCCACCTCCACCAGCCGGCTCCCGGAGGCCGCGAGGATCTCCGGCACGCGGAATCCCCCGCCGATCTCCACGAGCTGGCCCCGCGAGACGAGCGCTTCGCCGGGAGCGCAGAGGGCCACCAACGCCAGCATCACCGCCCCGGCGTTGGTGTTGACGGCGACTCCGTCCTCGGCGCCGGTGAGCGCCCGCAGGTGCTCGCGTAGGTGCGCCCCCCGGTCGCCTCGGTCGCCGCTCATCGGATCCCACTCGAGCGAGCAGTACCCGGCGGCCGCGATCGCCGCTTCGATCGCCTCGGGCGCGAGCGGCGCCCGACCCAGATTGGTGCTCAGGGCGACGCCGGTCGCGTTGACGACCCGGCGCAGCGACCGCTCCAAGGCGCTCGCCACCTCGTCGGCGAGCCCCTCGGCCCCCACTCCCTCGCGGCGGCGGCGCTCGAGCGCAGCGCGCACACGCTCGACCACCAGGGCGCGCGGGTGGCCACCGACGAGGGACGCGAGCGCGGGTGAGCGGAGCGCCGCATCCACCGAGGGCAGCCGGCGACGCGGATCAGGCGCGTCCACCGACCGCGATCCGTCCGGGCGCACCCGCGACCAGCTCGGCCACGTCGTGGGCGCGCGCGCCTGCGGCACGCAGCGCCTCCCCGAGCTCCTCCGCGCTCTCGGGGGCGACCGCCAGGAGCAGGCCCCCGCTGGTCTGGGGGTCGGTCAGCAGGGCGGCCATCTGTGGCGACACCGATGGGTCGAGGTCCAGCCATTCGTCAAGGTAGTCGCGGTTACGAACGGCGCCGCCCGGGAGATGTCCGGCAGCGGCCAGCTCCAGCACTCCGGGAAGGGCGACGACGGCATCCGCGTCGACGCTTGCGGAGAGCCCACTCGCCAACGCCATCTCGCGGAGGTGACCGAGCAGGCCGAAACCGGTGACGTCGGTGGCGCAACGCACGCCATGCGCCAGCGCCGCGACCGACGCCGCGCGGTTCGAGGCCAGCATCGAGGCCACCGCCGCCGGAAGCGCCGACGCATCGCCGGCCTGCGCGGCGGTCACCGCGATGCCCACGCCGAGGTCCTTGGTGAGCAGCAGGCGGTCGCCCGGACGGCCGGCGGCGTTGGTGAGAAGGCGGTCGGGGTGGGCGGTGCCGAGCACCGAGAGCCCGTACTTGGGCTCCGGGTCGTCGACCGTGTGGCCGCCCAGCACCGGACAGCCGTGATCGGCGGCGGCGCGCGCGCCCCCCCGCATCACCGCGCCGAGCACATCGGGGTCGGCGTCGCGGGGGTAACAGACCACCGCCAGCGCCATGAGGGGCTCCGCTCCCATCGCATAGAGGTCGCTGAGGGCGTTGGTGGCGGCGATGGCGCCGAACACCTCTGGGTCGTCCACCATCGGGGTGAAGAAGTCGATCGACGCGACCACCGCCAGATCGTCGCCCAGGCGGTGGACCGCCGCGTCATCCATGCCGCCGTGTCCCACGAGGATGTCCGGGTTCGCCGGGGGGGCGGGCATGTGGGCGAGGGCGCGCGCGAGCAGTGCGGGCGACAGCTTGCACCCACACCCCGCACCCCGGGCCATCGCGGTGAGCGAATGGGTGGCGAGGGCCGGATCGGGCGGGGTCACGGCCCCAGGGTAGCGGCAGAACGGGGCGCTCCGAATCCGGACGGCACCCGGAGGTCAAGTGGCGGCGCGCTTGACCGATACCCGCAAGAGCACGTCCCATCGCGAGGAGGGCTCGCAGAAGCGTGACCACATACCTCATCATCGGCCTGATCCTTCTGCTCGCCGTGTACCTCGTCAGGGGACACCGGGCGCGTGCGGCGGCCGAGACACCGACTGCGAGCCCATCGAGCAGCCGTTTCCCGCTGCGCGCCAGGCGCAGGCCGGCGCCAGAGCCCGCGTCTCCCGCTGCAGCCGATCCCCGCTCACCCGCCGGCGCGAGCAGCGAGACCGCCGCGGCGCGGTCGAACGACCCCCTGATCGAGACGGCGCCCTCCACGGCGTCGATGCTCGGCGAGGTCTTCAACCCGATGCTCGACTGGACACCCGCAGAGACCATCGTGGAACCGGGATGGCCGCTCCCCGGCGAGATCTCCGGCGGATGGACCCCGGCCCCGGAGCCGACCGTCGAGACCCCCTTCCGCGACGACTCGGCGGACTCGGTCGCCGTGATGCAGTGGACCCCGGGCGATGGCCCCGGCGGCAGCGACGACGACTCCGACCAGAGCATCGGGGTCTCGGACGAGCTGCCGAGCGCCGAGGAGTGGGCGATGGCCGCCATCGACTCCACCCCCCTCGAAGAGGAATCCGGTCCGCCGCTCTGGATCCCCGGCCAGACCGTGACGATCGACCCGGTCAACGAGATCGAGCCCTCGGCGCACACCGAAGAGGCGATCGCATGGCAGACCGAGAGCGCCTCGGTGCCGGATGCCCCACCGCTCTCCTGGGAGCCGGAGGAGAGCGGCTCCCAGGCGGCCGACCCTCCGGCCTGGCTGCAGGACTCCTCGGCACCCGCAGAAACGGTGGAGACCCTCGTCGAGGACGAACCGGCCGATGATGAGACGGTCGAGTCGGCCGAGATCATCTGGACGGATCCGACTGATGAGATCGGCATCGCGCCGGACGCCGAGGTCGTCGAAACCCTGTCTGAGCCCGCTGTCGCCCCGGAGCCGGAGACGGACCCCGCTCCGATTGTTGCGTGGAACGCGGTCGAGCCGGAGCTCGCCGGGACCCGGGCACCGATGCACGTGGACGCTGGGGAGCAGGACCTCGCTCCACACGTGGATGCCGAGGAGGAGGGCCCCGCTCTCGTCGTCGACTGGGCCGAGGCCGTGGTCGGCCTGCCCGCCACGGCGGAGGAGGACTCGATCCCCGAGCAGTGCGAGACCATCGCCGATCTCGTGCCCGTGCTCCTCGACGGCCTCGTGCCGTTCACGCGCGTCTGCGATCGCGTCGGCGTGACGCCGCGGATGCTCGCCCTCATGCGGATCCTCGCCGACTCGCCACTCAGCGTCGCCGAACAGGCGAACCGCCTGAAGGTCTCCCGACCGGTGGTCGCGGACCTCTGCGCCCGCCTCGAGGCCCTCGGCCTGGCCGAGCGCGAGCGCCTGGAGAACGACCGCCGCCGCGTGCGCGTGGCCCTCACCGAGGCGGGCCTCGAGCTCTACGCCGAGTCGGTCGCCGCCCCGGAGCCCACCGAGGTGGAGGCGGTCCTGTCACAGCTCACGCCCGCCGAGCGGGCCCACCTCCTGAACGGCCTGCGCGCTCTGGCGGCCCCCGCCTAGTACCCGGCTCAGGAGTCCAGCGGCAGCCGACTCCTGAATCATGACTAGGCGTGGTTCGCGCCGTCTCGCGCCGCGTCGATCACCTCGAGCACCGCGACCGCGTCGCCGGGGTCGACCGGCACCGGGCCGCCATGGCGCAGGCACCGCGTCACACCGGCGTAGAAGGCCGGGTAGTCGCCGCGCTCGGTCTCCACCCGCCGGGCGGCACCGCCGTCGGCGAGCACTCCCCACGACCGCGATGGCGCCCGGCCCCAGTCGGCGCTGCCGGGCGCCACGCCGGCCCGTAGGTCGTCCTCCTGCCGGTCGAATCCGGACACCTCATACGTGCCCGCGAGCCCCGTCAGCCTCATCCGCGGGGCCGGTGCGGCGGCGAGCATCTGTGCGGCCAGATGCGACCGCACGCCCCCCGCGTGGGTGAGCGAGAGGAAGACGTCGTCATCGACCTGCGCCCCGGGGCGGCGCCGATCGATCTCGGCGTGAACCGCAACCACCGGACCGAAGAGCACGATCGCCTGGTCGATCAGGTGGCTGCCGAGGTCGGCGAGCAGACCGCCTGCCTCCTCCACGCCGGGGCGCTCACGCCAGCGATCGGCCGCGACCACCGGGCGCCAGCGATCGAAGCGCGATTCGAACCGCACCGGCCGCCCCACCTCGCCCCGTTCCAGCAGTCGGCGGACCGTGAGGAAATCCCCGTCCCAGCGCCGATTCTGGAAGACGGTCACGACGACCCCGGCCGCCTTCGCCGCTGCCACCAACTCGCGCGCCTGCTCGGCGCCGGGAGCGAGTGGCTTGTCGACGACCACGGCGAGGCCGGCCTCGATCGCCGCCCGGGCGATCGGGACGTGCGCCACGTTGGGAGTGGCGACGACGACGAGGTCGATCGTGTCGCGAGCGCTCCAGAGGTCCTCGACGCTCGCCACCAGCCGGGCGCCCGGGTGCTCGCGCCGGGCTGCGGAGCGCCGCTCTGGATCGGAGGTGACGATCGCTGCGACGGCCATGCCCTTCTCCGCGGCGACGAGCGGCGCGTGGAAGACCCGGCCGGCGAGCCCGTATCCGACGATGGCCACGCGAATCGGCGTCCGGCTCATGCGCTCCTCACGAGCCGAGCCGCCCTTGCCCGAAGCGCATCGCTGCTCCCGACCTCGCGCAACGCCACCTCCTCGCACGGAGCGGCGTAGGAGTCGAACCTACCGGGCGAGGGTGAACCCCGCCCCGCTCGTTTTGAAGACGAGTCGGGCCACCGGGCCCCGGCCGCTCCAGGGAGAGCGAACCGTACCGTTCGGTGCGCGGGCGCGACCTGTGACAGGCTTTCGGGCACCCGGCGAAGGAACCCAACGCCCGACAGCGAACTGGCGACCATATGAAGACTCTCTTCGTCATCATCGGCATCGTGGTCATCTTCGGCATCCTCATCTCAAGCGGAGGCGTGGCCGGTGGCATCTGCATCAAGGGTGTCGGCTGCCTGCGCACCGAGGGCAACGGCGTGAAGGTGGATCAGCCGAGCGGCCCCGTCAACATCCAAGCCGGGCGCCCGTAGACGTGTGAGCTCGATCCCCTTCGGGCCCGAGCACAAGGACCCCCCGTGGCGCTGGGGGTCCTTCCTGGTGGGAGTCGCGGGGTTCGCCGTGCTCGCGGCCATCGCAACGCTCGGAGGCATCTGGCTGATCGGGTGGTGGTGGTTCGTCTCCGTCGTGCTGGGGGTGCTCTTCAGCCTGCGATCCGGCCGTGCGTGGTCGCGTGGCCGCGTCCCCGAGTCGAGCTTCTCGACCACCTCCCATCCAACGGTCAACGTCGAAGGCAAGGCCGGCGCCACCTACGTCCTGCTCGAGGGGGCCAAGAGCCCGAAGGCGTCGCGGGTCAAGCCGCGCGAGTTCAGCCCCGGATGGTGGGCCGCCTACACGGTCGTCGTGCGGGCCCCGGTGGCCTTCGGCGACTTCATCCTGACGGTCCTCTGGCGCTTCGCCGGCGGGTTCTTCTGGAGCAGCAGCACGGGGAGCCCGGCGGAGCATGGCCTCCTCCTGGAACAGTACGACGTGCCGAGTCGGAATCGGCCACCCGACGACGAATCCTTCTAGCCACCTGTCGATTCGCCAGACTCGCCGAGGTCGGACGCCCAATGCGGACCCCGCTTGCACACTGCCGGTCAGATGTGACAAATAGCGCCTCGAGCGTCCCATCGAGGGATGGTCGACGCGGTCGGGAGCTCGATCGATGGTGATGGGGGCGAGAGCGGGATCCGAGGAGGGGGACGAGCCCATCGTGATGGAGCTCGATGAGGATCTGCGCCACGTCCACGCCAGCAAGGCCGCCCTCGCCATGATGGGCCTGCCGGCGGAGGCGCTGGTCGGCCGGACCTCCGGCGAGGCCGGCCTTCCCCCCCAGGTGGTCGATCCCCTCGAGCGGGAATTGCGGGCGGCGGTCGCCTCGGGGCGCGAGCATCAGCTCGAGATGGAGATGCCCACCACCGAAGGAGTGCGCTGGCTCCACCTGCGCCTGGTGCCCGGAGAGGCCGAGAGCGGCCCATCGGGCCACGTCACCCTCTTCGCCACCGACATCACGGCGCGCAAGCACGCAGAGCTGCGCCTCAGCGCCGGGGGCGCCGCCTTCCGCGCCCTGGTCGAGGACTCACCCGACCCGATCGCGCTGATCGACAGCGACCTGCGGATCGCCTTCGTGAACGACGGACTGGAGCGTGTCTCGGGACGAGCGGCGTCCACGATCCTCGGCCGCACGATCGGCGAGGTGGGGCTCTCCCGTGAGGTCGCGGCCCGGCTGGAGCTCGCCGTGAGGAGCGTGCTCGCCACCGCCGAGCGCCTGGCGATCGACTTCCGGTTCACCACCGCGGAGGGGCCGCGTTGGTTCAGCGCGCGCCTTCTGCCCGCGCTGGAGGGCGACCGCGCAGGGCACGTCATCCTCGCCTGCACCGACGTGACCGACCGTGTCAACCGCGAAGCGGAGCAGGCGGCCCTGCGCCGGGTGGCCACCGTCGTGGCGCGCGAGGCCGACCTGGCCGAGATCGGTCGCGTGGTGGCGCAGGAGGCATGCTTACTGCTGAACGCGAGTGGCAGCGCCGTCTACCGCTTCGAGTCGGAGGACTCGGCGACCTGCATCGCCGCCCACCCGCCCGCCGCGCCCGATGCGGACGAGGCCGGCACCGTGACGCTCACGACCGCCACGGCCACCGGGCGCACCGCCCGCAGCGGCAAGGCGACCCGGGTCGATGACTACCGCACCGCTCCGGATGACGGCTCGGTCAGGGAGGTCCTGCAGGCCGGACTCCGCAGCGGGATCTCGTCGCCCCTGTGGACCCGCGGCCGCCTGTGGGGTGCCCTCGCCGCCGGATCCTCACGGGCGTCGGCGTTCGGCCCGCCGGAGGAGCGGCGCCTCGCCGCCTTCGCCGAACTCGCGTCGATCGCGGTCGCGAACGCCGAGACGCGGGCGGAGCTGGATCACCTGGCGGCCACCGATCCGCTCACCGGCCTCGCCAACCGGCGGGCGCTGACCGCCCGCCTCGCGGGAGAGGTCGAGCGGGCGCGCCGCCACGGACACAAGCTCTCGCTGGCGATCCTCGATCTCGACGATTTCAAGTCGATCAACGACACCCTGGGGCATCAGACCGGCGATGCGGTGCTCGCCGAGGTCGGCAGGCGATTGACCGCGACCTGCCGCGCGGGCGAGCTGGTCGCCCGCGTCGGTGGCGAGGAGTTCGCCTGGATCCTGCCCCAGGTGGACGCGGCGGGCAGCATCGTCGCCGTCGAGCGAGCGCGAGCCGCCATCGCCGAGATCGATGTGGAGGGGGGGCGCGGGATCACGTGCTCGGCTGGCATCTGCGACAGCACGATGGCCCACGGCATGGACGAGCTCCTGCGCCTCGCGGACCGCGCCCTCTACGCGGCCAAAGAGGGCGGACGGGACCGGGTCGAGATCGCGGGCTGACAGCGCCGGTCCGGTCCCCGGCGAGCGCCGGATAGCGCCACCCGTTGTCGGCCGACGAGGCGCTCGGCTACCCTCCCGCTCGTGGCGAAGCGTCGGCCATCGGTGCGAGAGCGCCCCATGACGACCGGCGAGCTCCCGGCTCTGCGAGGGGGCGGGCGGCTCCCCGGCGGTGACCGGCGGCCGCAACGACGCTGGCCCAAGGTGGTCGCCATCGCCCTCGGCGCGCTGGTCTTCGGGTTTCTGAGCGGCTTCGCGCTGAGGGGGTCGGGGCCGCAGCTGTCCACGACCGGGCCCCCGAAGGACGCCTATCTGGGTGCCCGCGCCACCGAGGACCTTCTCTTTCGCATCGTCTCCGACCTCCCGAGCCTGATGAGCTCGGCCACGCTCGACTACGACGGCGGCGACGTGCGCGATCAGGCCTTCATCGGCGACGGCGAGCTGACCTTCCGCCCGCGCGACCTGAGCGAGGGCACGCACACGCTGAGCTTCACCATGAACCAGCCCTTCGTGCCGTGGCCGGTGCGCCGCAGCTGGACCTTCACGGTCGACACGACCCAGCCGGTGATCTCGATCACGGGGCCCACGCGCCCCGCCGTGCGGGGGGCTCCGGTGACCCTCTCGGGAAAGGTCAACGAAGCCGCCACCGTCACGGTGGACGACGCCCCCGTGGAGGTCGCCGCCGACGGCACCTTCGCCCTCACGTTCCCGCAGCCGCCGGCCTCGGCGGTCACGGTGCGGGCGGTGGATCGCGCCGGCAACACGCGCGGGGTGCGGACGTCGATCCCGCTGGCGCCCCGCCCCCCGATCGTCCCGACGAAGGCGGTCCACATGACCGCCATCTCATGGCAGACCCCCTCGCTGCGCGAGCCGGTGCTCGCACTGCTGCGCAGCGGTCAGATCAACACCGTCGAGCTCGACCTGAAGGACGAGTCGGGGGTGGTCGGCTACGACTCGAAGGTCCCTCTCGCCCTTCAGATCGGCGCCGTCAAGCCGAGCTACGAGCTCCGCCAGGCGGTGAAGCAGATCCACGAGCTGGGCGGCCGGGTGATCGGCCGCATCGTCGCATTCCGCGATCCGATCCTCGCGCAATGGGCCTGGGAGAACGGGCGCCGCGAGCAGGTCATCCAGGCGCCGGGCGGCGACCGCTACTCGGGCTATGGGGGATTCACCAACTTCTCGCACCAGGCGGTCCGGGACTACAACATCGACATCGCCGTCGAGGGGGCGACCGCCGGCGTGGACGACATCCTCTACGACTACGTCCGGCGCCCCGACGGCCCTCTCGAGACGATGGTCTTCCCCGGCCTGCGCGGGGGCGCACAGTCATCGATCGTCTCCTTCCTCGCCGAGGCGCGCGCCGCCCTCGAACCCTCGGGCGCCTTCCTCGGAGCGTCCCTCTTCGGCATCGCCGCGTTCCGGCCTCAGGACGTGGCCCAGGACGTGCCGAGGATCGCGCGCAACGTTCAACTACATCGCACCCCTGATCTACCCCTCCCACTGGGGCAAGGGCATCTACGGCGTGGCCGAGCCCGAGCGCGAGCCCCGCAAGATCATCGAGCAGTCGCTGGTGCACTTCAACGAGCTCGTGGAGGGGAGCGGCGCGCGAGTGGTCCCCTGGCTGCAGGACTTCTCCCTCAGCGTGGCCTACGGGCCGAAGGAGGTCTGCGCCCAGGTGGAGGGCGCCGAGGCCGAGGGCGTGGACGAGTGGATCATGTGGAACGCCAATGTCATCTACACGAAGGCGGCCTGCCTGAGGTAGGGGCACGTCCCGACGCCGGCGCAGCCGCCGCGACGTTCATCGGCTGTGGTATCTCCCACGGATGAATCGCGCCGGCCTCACGAGGATCCTCAGCCTCTTCCGCCCCTATCGGGCCAGGCTCGGAGCGGTTCTCGGCCTGATCGTGCTCTCGGCGGGGCTGGACATCGTGTCCCCGTTCCTGTTGAGGGCGATCCTCGACACCGCCCTTCCCGAGCGCGACAGCGGCCTGCTGTCGGCACTCGTGGGCGGGATGATCGCGATCGCCGTGATCGGCGGCGTCCTCGGCGTCTTCCAGACGCTGCTGTCGAATCAGGTCGGCCAGCGGGTGATGCACGACCTGCGCTCGGCCGTCTATCGCCATCTCCAGCGCCTCTCGCTCGCGTTCTTCACCAGAACGCGCACCGGGGAGGTGCAGGCGCGGATCGCCAGCGACATCGGCGGCGTCCAGACCGTGGTGACGTCGACCGCGACATCGATCGTCGCGAACGCCACCACGGTCCTCGCCAGCGTCATCGCGATGTTCGTCCTCGACTGGCGCCTTGCGGTGTTCTCGCTCGGCCTGCTGCCCTTCTTCGTGGCGCTCACCCGCCGCGTCGGCGCCCAACGCAAGAGGATCACCACCACCCGCCAGGAGACGATGGCGGACATGTCGAGCATCGTCCAGGAGTCGCTGTCGGTCTCCGGGATCATGCTGGGCAAGACGATGGGCCGCTCAGACGCGCTCGCGGAGCGATTCTCCGGGGAGTCGGAACGCCTCGCCGAACTCGAGGTGCGCCAGCGCATGGCCGGCCGATGGGTGATGGCCTCGATCGGAACGGCCTTCGCAGTGATGCCGGCCGCCGTCTACTGGTTCGCCGGTCAGTCCTGGGCCGGCGAGGCGGTGTCGATCGGGACCGTCGTCGCGTTCACCACCGTCCAGACGCGCCTCTTCCGCCCGATCATGTCGCTGCTCAACGTCCAGATCGACATCCAGACCTCTCTGGCGCTCTTCGATCGCATCTTCGAGTACCTCGATCTGCCGGTCGATATCCGGGAACGACCCGAGCCGGTCGTGCTCGACCGCACCGCGCTGCGGGGTGAGGTCGCCTTCGAGGACGTCTGCTTCCGCTACGACGAGGAGCGCTGGACGCTCGACCACGTGACGGTGACGGTGCCCGCCGGCACCACCACCGCGATCGTCGGCGAGACCGGATCGGGCAAGACCACGCTCGGCTACCTGGTGGCCCGCCTCTACGATGCCGGGTCGGGCCGGGTGACGATCGATGGCGTCGACGTGCGCGACATCTCCTTCGAGTCGCTCGCCGAGGCGGTCGGCGTGGTGGCCCAGGAGACGTACCTCGTACACGCGACCGTGCGCGAGAACATCCGCTTCGCGCGGCCCGAGGCGAACGACGACGAGATCGAGACCGCCGCACGCGCGGCCCAGATCCACGATGTCATCGCGGCCCTGCCGGAGGGGTATGACACGGTCGTCGGCGAGCGCGGATACCGCTTCTCCGGGGGGGAGAAGCAGCGCATCGCGATCGCGCGCACCGTTCTGCGCAACCCGCCGATCCTGGTCCTCGACGAGGCCACGAGCGCCCTCGACACCCAGACCGAGCGGGCCGTCCAGAAGGCCCTCGAGGAGTCTCGCGCAGGGGCGGACCGTGATCGCCATCGCCCACCGGCTGTCCACGGTGCGCGGCGCCGAGCAGATCGTCGTGCTCGATCGCGGCCGCGTGGTGGAGCGAGGCTCCCACGAGGAGCTCCTGACCACCGGCGGGCGCTACGGCGCGATGCTCGCCGGAGCGGCGGAGTTGGAGAGGACGTAGGCTCGACGGGTGAGGGTCGAGCTTCAGCACGTCATCGCGCACCCCGTAGGGCGGGTGTTCGCGGTGGTCTCCGACCCCGAGAGCCGCCCGCTGTGGCAGGAGAACACCTCGGATGTCGTGATGCTGACGCCGCCGCCGACGGGGTTCGGCACGCGCTGGCGGGAGATGTCGCGCGGACTCGGGGCGATCGCCGCCGAGGTGGTCGGCTTCGAGGACGGGGTGCTCTGGGAGGAGGCCGGCTCGGCCGAGGGTGGCACCGGTCGCGTGAGCGTTCGGTTCCGCGACGATGGCGCGGCGGCCACCCACCTCACGGTCGTCGTGGAGATCCACCTCCGGGGCGCGCGACGGCTGATGGAGCCCGCGCTGGGGGGCGTGGTCTCGCGTCAGATGCCGAGCGACCTCGGCCGCCTCGAGAGGCTCCTGGACGAGCGGGTCTGACGCTGACCCGGGTCTCAACTGACCGCTGGGCTCCGCCGATGGAACGGGAGAGCCGCGCACGTGCGGTCGGGACGCCGGACGGCTTCCCTTCAGAGCGTCCCAAGGAGGGGAACCGAGGATGGGGCCGACTCGAGCGCGTCGCAGACGAGGGCGCCATGGCTCGCTGGTCGTCGCCCTCGGCGAGCGCGCTTCCTCGATCGCGACCGCCAGCCGGCCCACCGCGGTCAGCCGGATCGACCTCTCGCGGGCTTCGTGGTGATGACCCGCTCCACCCTCTCCCGCGCCGGTTGGGTGGTGCTCGGAGTGCTCTGGAGCCTCTACGCCGCGAGATCCGTGCAGGCGGGCCTCGGCCTGGACGGCGGCCCGCTGGAGCTACTCCCCCACCAGCTCCTCGGCGACGTGCTGGTGGTGGCGAGCGCCCTGATCTGCCTCGCGCGACCACTCGTCCGGAGCGGCGACCGGATCGCCTGGCTGGTCCTCGGCCTCGGGCTGGCCTGCTGGGCCGCGGGGGACCTCTACCACTCGATCGCATTCGCCGAGGCCGCCCTCCCGCCGCTGCCGTCCCTCAGCCACGGCCTCTGGCTCCTGGTCTATCCCGCGGGCGGCGCGACCCTCCTCCTGCTCGCCCGGAGGCGATTCTCCCGCATCCACCCGACCCTCGTGGTCAACGGGTCGATCGCCGCCCTGGCGGTCGCCGCGACAGGGGTGGCGGCGCTCTGGCGGCCGCTCCTGGACGCGCCGGCCGGCGGTGACCTCGCGCTCGGAACGCTGCTCGCCTACGCCCTTGCCGACGCCCTCCAGCTCGGACTCGTAGCGGCCGTGTTCACGCTGGTGGGGTGGCGACCGGATCGGGCGTGGAGCCTGCTCGGCGCCGGCCTCGCCACCGCGGCGATCGCCGACGGGCTCCTGGTGTACATGAGCGCCACCACCGAGGTCATCGAGGGGACCGCGCTCGACGCCCTGTTCCCCGCCGCCGGGCTCCTGCTCGCCGCCGCGGCCTGGCAACCCTCCGAGAGGCCCACGCCGGTCGATGTCGAGCGCTGGGGGATGCTCATGACGCCCGCGGTCTGCTCGATCATCGCGGCGGGCCTCCTGATGTTCGGTCACTTCTTCCCCCTGCCGACGGTTGCCGTCCTGCTGGCGGGGGCGACCCTGGTCATGGTCTTCGTGCGGACGGCCTTCACGGTCCGGGAGAACCTCGCGCTTCTGGAGCTGCGCCGGGAGGAGTCGATCACGGACCACCTCACCGGCCTCGCCAATCGCCGCGAGTTCGATGCGCACCTGGCCGCCGAGGTCGAACGGGCGCATCGCCACGGCCGCGATCTGGCCCTCGTGCTCCTCGATCTGGACCACTTCAAGGTGATCAACGACCGCTACGGCCATGCGGTCGGCGACGCCGTGCTCACCGGGGTGGGCGCCGAACTCGGCCGGCAGGCCCGCCTGGGCGAGCTTGTGGCCCGCATCGGAGGCGAGGAGTTCGCCTGGCTCCTCCCGGAGACCGGAATCGACGACGCGATACAGGCGGCGGAGCGCGCCCGGGCAGCGATCGCCCAGGCCCCGCTGCCGGCGCGCCTGACCGTGACGCTCTCGGCCGGGGTGGGCGAGGCCTCTGACGCCCTCGATGCGGCAGGCCTCTTCCGGAACGCCGACGCAGCCCTCTACAGGGCCAAGGCCGACGGGCGCGACCGGGTCGCAAGCTGGAGGAGCCTGACGGAGGCGAGCCCGCAGTAGGAAGCATGGGGGACGGCACACCCCTGGGCGGCGAGTGCGGTGGCTTGACGCCCCGGCGCCACCCGCGGCGCCGGGAATCCTCAGTCCGCGGCTCCGGCCACCGAGAGCCACCGCGGCCGTCCCGACGACAGCGGGCCGGTGTTCCCGCCGCTGCCCGGGACATGGAGCACGCAGGTGTTCCTCCCCTTCTCCTTGGCCCAGTAGAGCGCCTCGTCGGCATACCGCACGAGGTCGTCGACGCTCGCGCCCGGATGCATCTGGGCGACGCCGGCGGAGACGGTGACGCGACCGGCCTCGGGGAAGGGCGTGCCGACGATCGCCAGGCGGGCGCGCTCGGCCGCGGTTCGGGCCGCTGCCGCGTCCGTCTCGGGAAGGAGCCAGACGAACTCCTCGCCCCCGACCCGGGCCAAGGTATCGACCGAGCGCGCCAGGGCGCCCAACCGCCGGGCCACTTCGACGAGAACCCGGTCGCCGACCGGATGACCGTGGCTGTCGTTGATCCGCTTGAAGTGATCCAGATCGAGCAGGACGAGGCTCAGGGCCTGTCCGTGCCGGGCGGCCCGGTCGAAGTCGGCGCGCAGCCTCTCGTGGAACACCCTGTGGTTGGCCAACCCGGTCAGAGGATCGGTCCCCGCCTGGTCGATGAGGCGCTGGCGGCTCTCGGCATTGGCGATGGCGAGGGCGATCAGATCGGCGAACCGCCCCAGGCGCTCGGCGGCACGAGGCGGCAGCCCTTCGTCCCGCTTGGTGGTCGCGAGCAGGGCGCCCCAGAGGCGGCCCGCGACGGCCACCGGCGCAGCGACGCTCGCGCGGTACCCGTGCGCCAGCGCGTGGGCGCGCAGGGGCGACTCGGGCTCGAGCCGCGAGTAGTCGCCGATCTCAGCGGGCGCACTCGTGCGCGCGACGGTGGCGAGCGCGCCGCCCCCATCTGTGGGCAACAGATCCCCGATGACCGAGTGCGCTCCACGTGTGCCGACGACCGTCGCCCCCTCGGGCGAGAACCGGGCGACGATCGCCTCCTCCATTCCGAGCAGCCGAGCGGCCTCCCGTGCGGCCTGGGCGAAGATGATCTCAGGGGAGATATCGCCCGCGATCCTCGTGGCCACCCGGCGCAGCGAGGCCTGCTCGTCCGCCATGGCGCGGTTCTCCTCGAGGGCCTGGGCGGTCTCCACCTGAAGGCGGGCGTTCGCGAGCGCCAGGCTCGCCAGGTGGGCGAGGCCCCGCGCGGCCTGGAGCTCGATCGACGAGAACGTGCGTCGCCGCGAGTAGCTGATGAAGAGCGTGCCCAGCACGACGGGAGCGCCGTCGCCCGATACCGAGGCGTGATCCAGGCGCAGACCCAGGAACGCGCCCGCTCCGAGGCTCGCGGCGAGATCGGCCGGCACCAGGCGGCTGGCACCGGTGTCCTCGATGACCAGGAGGGGGTCCTGCTGGGACAACTGCAGCCGGAGGATCGGCAGGTTCTCCGTACCCGAGCCGATCGACCGCTCGAGATAGCCGCGCCGCCGAGGATCCTCCTCGGTGCTGTACACCGCCGAGACGTCGTCGCCGTCGGGATCGTGGACGTAGCAGGTGGCGCGATCGGCGCCGAGGGCGCTGCGTGCGGTGGCGGCGATGCCCTGCAGGGTCCCGGCGAGGTCCGGAGCACCGCCCAGCCCCGCGGCGACCGCCACGATTCCCTCGGCTCGCTGTCCGGGCGTTGCCCGCCCCTCCGGCATCTGGCCTCTTCCTTCGTCTACAACCTGTGAAGTTCATCGGCCGTAATCGCTGCGAATCCAGCCCCAGGAGCAGCACAGAGCGCGGGTCCGTGACCCCGACGGGCCATCCGAGGCCCACCGCCGACGGCCCGGTCAGCGTCGGCAACCCGACGCCCGCCACGGTAGGACGCACGGCGGATCTCCGGCTCACGGCACCGCATGACACGCTCGCAGGGTGTCGGGGTTGCCACGCAGCCGGTACCTGCTGCGGGCCAAGGACCTGGCCGACGCACGGTACAGCGAGCCGCTCACCGTGGCGGATCTCGCGCGCGCGGCCCGGCTCTCGCGGGGACACTTCAGCAGCGAGTTCCGCCGGACCTTCGGGGAGCCGCCCCACCAGTACCTGCTCAGTCGCCGGCTGGAGCGGGCCGCTGCGCTCCTGCGCACCACGGACTGGACCGTGCTGAGGATCTGCCTCGCCGTCGGGTCGAGCAGTGTCGGTTCGTTCACCACCAGCTTCCGGCGGACATACGGGGTGACTCCGACTGCATATCGCGCCTCCTACCCGCCGGCGGCCGTGCACGCGTACATCCCAGCCTGTGTGGTGCGTGCGTACTCCCGCCCGCGAGTCCGGACGTTTCGAGAAGACACCACCCCTGGTGGCCTCGTAGAACCGGGGAACGACGAGGCGGTCCACCCGAAGGAGACTCGATCATGATCCGTATCGCCACCTCCCAGCTGTGGGTGCACGACCAGGACGAGGCGCTCGCCTTCTACACCGACAAGCTCGGGATGGAGGTCCGGGCCGACGTCACGGTGGCCGAGATGGGCGACTTCCGCTGGCTCACCGTGGGCCCGCCGGGTCAGCCGGAGATCGCGATCGTGCTGATGGCGATCTCCGGTCCGCCGGTCGCCGACGAGGCCACCGCCGCACAGATCCGCGACCTGATGGGCAAGGGCATGGCCGGGACCGTCTTCCTGACCACCCCGGACTGCCAGGGTCCCACGAGGAGCTGTCGGCCCGGGGCGTGGAGTTCACCGAGCCGCCGCAGCAGCAGCAGCAGTACGGCATCGACTGCGGGTTCCGCGACCCGTCGGGCAACAACCTGCGCCTCACCCAGCTCGACACGAGCTTCGCTGGCTGACCAGTTCTGGACGTTGATCGGAGCCCCACATGAGCGGGCGTCTTCAACGAAGCGGACGACGAGGCTCGAACTCGCGACCTTCGGCTTGGGAAGCACGTTCTGGCGGTTCTGCGGGGTCGTCGGTTGCGACCTGAAATCCGCTCTGGCGCAGGGATTTCTTGGCGTTCTGAGCGGGGTGCTCGTGCGCTCGAATCGGCGCTTCTGCGCGCCTCGTGTGGGATGGACGTGGGATGGAATCGTGGCTCGGCCGGGGCCCAGCCTTCTTCATTTCGCACCGTGGTGCATCTGCGTCCCGCTCGATCGGTCTTCCTTTGGCGGTGCGCGGTGCTGAGCGTCGCAAAGCTCGCTCTGGGCCAGGAGGCCTACTACGAGCAGCAGGTCGCCCTCGGCCTCGATGACTACTACGCGGGTCGTGGTGAGTCGCCGGGGCTCTGGGCGGGCTCGGGAGCGGAGGGCCTCGATCTGTCGGGCGTCGTCAGCGACGGCGACCTCGGCACGCTCCTTCGCGGACTGAGCCCCGCCGACGGTATCCGTCTACGTGCCCCCGCCAAGGAGCGCACGATCACCGTGCGCGCGCTCGATGAGGCGAGCGGCGAGTGGCGCGGCGAGGCAAAGACGCTCGCGCCGGTGGCGGGATACGACCTGGTCTTCTCGTGCCCGAAGAGCGTCAGCCTCCTGCACGCGCTGACCGAGGATGAGTCGGTGCGGCGTGCGATCTCCGACGCCCACGAGGCCTCCTGGCAGACGGCGCTCTCCTACCTGGAGTCGGAAGCCTGCGTGGTGCGCCGCGGCCGGGGCGGTGCGATCCGAGAGCACGGGGACGGCTTCGTCGCCGCTGCCTTCCGTCATCGCACCAGCCGCGCCCAGGATCCGCACCTTCACACCCACGTGATCGTGGCCAACCTGGCGCGGTCCTCGGATGGGAAGTGGCGCGCGCTCGACGGCGAGGCGATCCTTCGGACCTACCGCCTGGCGGCCGGCTACCTCTACGAGGCCAACCTTCGCGGCGAGCTCTCGCGTTCGCTCGGCGTTCGCTGGAGCGAGCCGGTCAAGGGGATGGGCGAGATCGAGGGCGTGCCCACCGAGGCGCTTCGCGCCTTCTCCACCCGTCGCCAGTCGCTACTCGAGCACATGGAGGCGATGGGCACCTCGGGCTTCGCGGCATCACGGGTCGCCGCCCTTGCGACCCGTGAGCGCAAGGAGCGGGTCGACCTGCCGCAGCTGCGCGAGTCCTGGCTCGACCGCGCATCGCAGATGGGCCTCGGAGCCAACGAGCTCCGAGGCCTCCTCGACCGCGAGCCGGCACGGGAGTTCGAGTTGCCGACGATCACCGCGGACGACCTCACCGCGTACCAGGCGACGATCACGACGCCCGAGATCGTGCGGGCCGTGGCGGGCGCCGCGCGCGAGGGCGCGAGCGTCGAGTCGGTGCTCGCCGAGGTCGGGCGGATCGCCCGCGGAGCCGAGGTCACGCAAGTCGGAGACGACGCGGCACCCGGACGACCGGCGCGCTTCACCACGGCGAGCCTGCTCGATCTCGAGCGCGAGGCTCTCGAGATCGGCCTGGGGGGTCGTGAGGCGGGTGCTCCGCGCGCCGAGATCTCGCAGGTGATGTCGGCGCTCGCCAATGCCCCCGTCCGACTCTCCGAGGAGCAGCGCACGCTCGTCGCAACGGGCGCGCTGTCTCCGGATCGGGTCGTCTGCGTGGTCGGGCTCGCCGGGGCGGGCAAGACGACCGGGCTTCGCGTTCTCGGTGACGCCCTGGAGCGCTCAGGCGTTCCGGTGCTCGGAGCGGCACCGAGCGGTCGGGCGGCGGATGAGCTTCGCCAGGCGACCGAGATCCCGGCGAGGACCCTCCACTCCCTGCTGGGCGAGGCCCGTCGCTCCGGCGGGCTACCGCACGGGTGCGTCCTGGTGATCGACGAGGCAGGGATGGCCGAGACACGGGTGCTCGCTCCTGTCCTGCGTCTGGTGGAGGAGGCCGGCGGCAAGGCGATCCTGGTCGGCGACCCGGCCCAGCTTCCGGCCGTCGGGGCGGGCGGGCTCTACGCGACGCTCTGTGATCAGCTTGGGGCGGTGCGACTCACCGAGAACCGCCGCCAGCACGAGCCGGCCGAGCGCGATGCTCTCTCTCAGCTGCGCGACGGTGACGCCGAGGGCTACCTCGGACACGCCGCTCGCGAGGGCCGCCTTCTCGTGGCCGACGATGCGACCCATGCCAAGGAGCGGCTGCTGGACGATTGGTGGTCTGTTGCGGGCGAGGGCAACCTCCGAGAGGTCGTCATGCTCGCCCACCGGCGCGCCGACGTCGCCGAGCTGAACGAGGGCGCGCGGGCGCTGCTGCGGCAGGCCGGTCGATTGGGCGAGCAAGCCCTGACGGTCGGCGAGCGTGAGTGGCGCTCCGGCGACCGAGTGATCTGCCGCCAGAACGATCCAAGGCTCGGGGTCTGCAACGGAACGCGCGCGACCGTGCGCGACATCGAGCCGGTGCTCGGGATCGTCACCCTCCAGCTCGACGGCGGTCCGATCCGTCAGGTCCCGGCTCGCTATGCGGCCGAACACCTCGAGCACGGCTACGCACTCACCGGCCACGCCGCCCAGGGGGCGAGCGTCGAGCGTGCCTTCGTACTCGTGCGCGCGGAGGGCGCCATGGCCGAGTGGGGCTACGTGGCCGCCTCGCGTGCCCGGACCGAGACCCGCCTCTACGCCGTCGGACCGGAGCTGGTCGACGACGCCGGACTCGCCCGCAACGACGCGGAGCCCGCGGCACGCCGCCTCGCGGGCGCGCTCACGCGGGCCGCGGCGGAGCCGTCCGCGGTCGGAAGGGCTGAACGGGACCCCGAAGCGCTCTCGCCGAGGCAGATGGCGCGCGAGCGACTGGCGAGCGAGATCGAATCGCGAGGGCGTCTGCTGGCATCGACGCGGCAGCAGCTCGCGGACCTCGGCTGGGTCGGTCGCCGCCTCCATGGTCCTGTCCTTCGCGAGCAGATCGACGGCCAGTTGCGCGCCCTCGCCGACCTTCGCTTGAAGCTGCGCGGGCTTCCGGCCATCGACCCTCGACCACGACCGCTCGGTCCCGAGCGGTCGTGGGCTCTCGAGAGCGAGCGGTCCATCCAGCCGCCGATCAAGCGAGGGATGGACCTCGAGCGCTGAAGTCTTCCGCGACTCCGACGCTTTTCGTGATCTTCCTCACGCAGAGCATCGCGAAGCCCGCCACGCTACGACCGCGCTCGGGGCAGTCGCCGAGCGGTGACCGCCAGCTCGAGTCGGTCTCCGCGCCGACCCCGCGGGCGTCGAGGAGCCGAGGCGCCGAGGCGCCGAGGCGCCAGGCTCGCGATCCGCGCTGAAGAGGTCGTCAAGTTCGGAGATCTAGCCGTGAGCGCGACGGCTGCCGGAGAGGCTGGGCCGGTCGGTCGGTTGGTGATGTCCAGTTCGGCCGCTCCGGCCTGATCGAACGGCCAGTCAGCGAGAGCGCGGCTTTGGCGCATACACGCCAGCGCTCGGATTGAGTCGCGAAGCTCGTCCGAGGCTACGATGACCGTGCTGTCGAGAAGCCCCGGGGCGGCGGCGGCGCGCTTGCCCGGGGTCGGCATTCTCTAGGTATCGGTGAGTCTTCTAACTCGCAGCGACAGATCGGCCAGGTCCCTCTCGACGACCTCGCGGATGACCGACGGGTCGATCAAGAAGTACTCGTGGGCAAGCCGGTTGCGCAGTCCGACGATCGCCCTCCAAGGGATCTCAGGATCCAGCTCCTTCACCTCGTCCGGTAGGGCGGCGATCGCTTCGCCGATCACGATCAACTGGTAGTGCACCGCGTCCTTATAGACATCCGCCTCGGCCGGGTCACGCTCGTAGGAGGCCTCCTTCATGGTCTTCGTGTGACTCTCAATCCTCGCCACCGCCTGGAGGATGTCCCAGAGTCGTTCATTGGCCTCGCGCGGCGTCACCTAGAGCGCAATCAAGTCTGCGTAAACCGCCTCGGAGACGCCCCCTTTGAGCATCTGCTCGGTTCCGACATCCACTGGGACCGAGAGACGCTCGGAAAGCTCGATCTGAAGGCGCTCGAGGTCGAGAAGCGTGCGCCCTGTCTCCATCTCCACAAGAAGGTCGATGTCGCTGTCGAAGCGATCTTCACCCCGCGCAACCGAGCCAAAAACTCGCGGCGAAGAGGCGCCATGCCGGCGGCAGATCTCGAGGATGTCGTCTCTGTGCCGCTCGAGCACGCGCCCCCGTGGACCGCTCAGCCGCGGCACCGCCCGTAGCTCAAGGCGCAAACCAAGAGCGCGAAACAGCCGCTCGAGGGTCTCGATGCTCGGAACGACACGTCCCGCTTCGTAGCGCGCGATTGCTGCCTGTGAGGTTTGGGCAGCCCTAGCGAGGTGCCGCTGGCTGACACCTGCCGAACGACGCGCGCTGCGCAGAACTGATGCGATCTGTTCCATGCGCAGAATGATGCCGGTCAAGGCATCATGGCGCAACAGCTGCCCAGAAAGCCCGCTGCGCGGAGCCGACGGGAAGGGGTCCTGACCCAACCTCGTCGGGAAGGGATGACTAATGCGGGTCGTCCTGGACGGCTGCGATACTCCGCGCCTGTAAGGGGGTGCTGTCAAGTGATGACGACAAGTCGCCACGCACGTGCCTAAGCGAGGCGCCGAGGGGACATCGGCCGCTCCGTGGTTCATTGCCGATCGCGCCATTAGCGAGGTCGGCGACGATCACCTCGACCACGCCTCGGTGGCGGACATCCTCGTCGAGGCGATACGCGGCGCCACTCCGCCAGCGACGATCGGCCTGCTCGCCGGCTTCGGCAAGGGCAAGTCGTCCACAGGGAACCTGGTCATGGCCAAGTTCGCCAACGACACCGGCTTCGACGTCGTGCGTGTCTCGGCGGACAAACACTCCGGCGAGGCCCGTGCCCGCAATCTCGTCCACTCGGTGGCCGGCGAGCTGGTCGGCCGTGGAGTGCAGTCGTCCGATGTCCAGGACCTCGCACGCCAGCTGCGCGAGTCCACGGCGCGGGCGGTACTCGACCCGACCGACACTGCCGCCCGCCGGCTGATTGAGGGCAAATATGACTGGCGCAAGCTGCTCCCGAGCGCCGTCGCCTGGATTGCCCTGACCCTTCTCTCGCTCGTCTTTCTGCTCGGAGCGGTCGTCGTGCAAGGGGGTGTCGGCTACGCCCTGGCCGCACTCACCAGCCTGCCTCTGCTTGCCATCGTCCTGTACGCGGCCAGTCGTGGCACGATGCGCCAGATAGGCGTCCTGCTGACGCCAGGGTTGCGCACCGACAGCGTGCCTCGAGCCGAGGCGGCTGACGATGTCGAGCTGATCTTCTCGGGGCTGGTCGACCTGCATCGCAAGCAGCGCAAGCGCCAGCTGGTGGTGATCGTCGAACGACGTCGACCGGCTCGCGCCGCCGGACTTGCTCGATGCCCTGCGGGTGATCAAGTCCCTGCAGGCGGTGCCCCGGGGAAGTGAGCCGATCTTCGTTCTCGCATGCGATGAGGACATCGTCCTCGCGGCGATCGAGTCGGCCGGCCCAGACGAGAGCCCGGCCGGTGCCTATGACGCCACCATCGGCATCGCGGCGGGCGACCAGGACGAGGACGGTGACAACGCCGATAGCCACGTCGAACTCGCGCGCGTATGCCGGCATCCCCTCACCGGATGACCGGGCTCCCGGTGAGACAGCGCGCGCGCCTTCCTCGACAAGCTCTTCACGGTCAGGATCACGATGCCACCGGTGATCGAGGACGACATGCGCGGTTTCGCGAGAAAGGTCATCCCGTCCGATCACCCTCTCCGCAAGATCGACGACTTCCCTCTCGAGCGGGTCGTGGCGACACTGATGCACGACAATGTCAACGACCCCCGTTCGGTAATCCGGCTGCTCAATCGTTTCTTTGCCGCCTACCTACTCGGTCGAACCCGGGAGCAGTCGAAGCGACTGAGCGACGGCGCGGTCACCTCGCATCCGATCATGCTGGCGCGCCTATGCGTGCTGGCCGACGAGTTCCCGGAGTTCTATCGCCAGGTGGCAGCCAATCCGGTCCTATTGGAGGCCGCCGACAAGTTGTCCCAGGGGAGCACCAGCCTCAGCGCCAGCGAGCAGGAAGCGGTCGGCAAGGCTCAACTGACCGTGGGTCCTTCCGGGGCCTGGAAGAGGGAGCTCCTGCGGCGCTATCTGCGCTCGACATCCCGGCGGATCGCCTATCCAGACGATCTCGCCGCGCTCTTCTTCTTTGCCCAGTCCGAGGGAGGTCGCCTGCTCGGCGCTGAGCGCCGCGACCAGATTCGTTCAGCGCTTCGCTCGAGAGAGGGTGAGCGGATGGTCGCGATCGTGAACGACACGCCGGAGAACCTGGTCGAAGCGGTGGCAGGCGAGCTGGAGCGCAGCCTGAAGAAGGTGGACCCGGTCGACGCCGGCAACTACCTCGAAGCTGCGATCCCGGCGATCCCGGTCCTTGGTTCGCACGCGCAGCCGGTCACGGCCGCTGCGGTTGACCTCCTAGTGACCTCTCCCCCGGATGCGAACCCAGGGGCGGACAAGATCGCCATCCTGATCGATCACTCAGAACCCAGCGTCCACGAGGCGCTCTGCGCGGAGATGGTGCGCCCCCTGGAGGGCGAGCCGGTCCCGGATCGCAACCGCCGTCTTGCGAGCGCGGCCGCGTTCTCGGGTACTCATCCTCTGCTGCGAACCCACCTCCAGCCGGCCCTGACCGCCTGGCTCAGCGAGCTTCCCAGCGAGGGTGGCTGGGAGCTGGGGCCGGTCTGGATCGACGCTGCAGAGGCCTTACCGCTCGACTCAGAACCGGCGCAGGAGCTGGCGTCCGAGGAGATCCTGCCGGCCCTGGTCGGCCTGATCCACGGACCGCAGGGCTTTGACGACTCTCACGCGGATCGGATCGTCGCCCTAGCCGAGCGCGCCCGACCCCGAGATCCCGCGGCGATCACCGATCAGGTCGGCACACTCGATCCCGATGCGGCGCCGCTTTGGGCGTTCGGGACCCGCCTGCTCGCGGCAATCGGCTCCACCGGAAGCGTCGCGGCCTCGGAGCTGACGGCGAGCGCGGCAGGCTCCGATGAGGTCCCCGACGAGGTCCGGGCCAAGGCGGCAAGCCTGACGGCTGAGTGGGCCCCGCTGTGGGCCGACACGTCGTCCACCTCCGAGGCCGCCGACGGGGAAGAGGAAGTCGAAAGGCTGGCGCCGACGATTGTCGAGGCGCTTGCGAGCGCAGTCGAAGCGACACCGGACGCCGCGGTCGGGGTGGCGAGACAGTTCGACACGCTCGCCGCCGCGCTCGATGACACCCTGACACCCTTGATCGACGCACTGGTGGCCGCCGCGCTGCAGGGCGTCGAGGATCCGGCCCACCGATCGGCTGCCGAGGAGATCGCTGTCGCTCTCGTGAACGCCATCCCGGCGCTCTCCCCGCCGATGCCCGACGCCATGATCGACCAACTGCTTGCTCCCCTTGGCGAGGACGGGCGCCGACCCGAAGAGCCGGCCTGTGTCAGCGCGCTCCGGCTGATTCCGATCCTTGCGAGGACGCCTCCCGGCAAGGAGGGGCTAGCCCGGCATGCCTCTGCCCTTGCCGATGCCATCACCGCCACCACCCGCTCGGACCGCCGCAGCCAGGTCGAGGCGATGTCAGCAATCGCCCAAGTCGCGCCCGAGGTGGTCACCGACGCCGCTCCCCGCGTGCTGACCTACTACGAGAGACTTCCGCCCGGTTCGGCTGTCACGGAGGACCAGGCTCGCACTCTGGCGCTCTTTCCCTGGCCCGATGACATCCTGGCACGGGCACTGGCCCTCATCGACGCGCGTCGTGACGAGATCGCCCCCGACGCGCTCCTTCGCAGCTTCGAGCTGATTGCGCGAGCACTCGAGTTCATGTCCGAGGACGCGATACCCGACTCGCTCATCGAGCGAATGGTGGTCACCCTCGAGGGCGATTCGCATTCTCCGGCCGGGGTCAGCGCGGCCCGGGCCTGGGAGGCGCTCGAGGGCAGTCAGAAGCGACGGGTCCTGCAGACAGGGGTCGGGTTTCACTCCGAACTCGATGCTCGTCTGCTGGCGCTCTCGACTGAGGAGGCCAGCGAGGTGATCGCCGGCAGCCCGGACCGGGCGAGCGCCGAGCGGCTGTTGTCGGTCCTGTCCAGTTCTGAGCAGCAGGCGGTCGCGCTTGAGTGTCTGGCGGGCCCGCCGGATCGCCCGATCGACGATGGTGTGCTCGAGATGCTGGTCGGGGCAGCCTCCCAGGATGGGCTTTCCGGGCTCGTGACGGAGGGCCTCGAGGCGCTGCCGGCCGCCAACGAGACGGCTGCCCGGACCCTGCGGGTCGCCCAGCTGGCCAGACAGCGTGGGGTCGCGGTCAACATCGACCGCGTCGATGGATTGCTACCCGATCTGATCGGTGAGGCGACCGAAGAGGTCGCCGGGCTCCTTGGTGCGCTCCTTGCGGGGAGACGAACCTCGGCGCCCAGCCGCGAGGCCCTTAAGGCGGTGCGCGATCAGGACGAGCGACGGCGCGTGGCCGATGCCTTCGACTCGGCTCACTCGGGGCGCTGAGGCCCTCAGGCCGTCGTCGGAAGAACGGGCGCCGCTCCGGGTCTCGACCGCATACGTGGCCGCTCCCGGGACAGGATGCCACAAGCCGACCCTCGGGCAGCTCGCCCATGTGCAGAGCGATGCAGGTCGGCTTTGACGTCACGTTCGCCGTCTTCGGCGGGATGCGTCGGGGCGGTGCAGCTGGCCGGGGCGTTTTCACCGCGTCCAGCACCCCCGGGTCGCGACCGGACGCTCGGATGCTCAGGTCGCGCGGGGAGGTCCCTCCGCGCTCGGTCGCATCCAACGGCGGCCGGCCCGGCCAATCGCCTCCACCGTCTCCCTGGCACGCTCATCGGCGCTCTGTTGGGGGAACCAACCGCCCGCGCGCACGAGATGGCGAACGTTGACGCTTCCCATGTTCTTGAGCTCGGCGGGCGCCGGCTCGAGCAGCTTCCAGGCATGAGGGATTTCCGCGCGGGAGCCGTCTTCGTCAACCCTATAGTCGCCGGGGAAGACTTCATCAAAGTTGCGCCCGCCCCACTCGTCCGCCGGAAAGGCGGCAGAGGACGAGTAGTGGCCGTCGTAGTCAGGCTTCAGGCCGGCACAGCGGGCCGCAACGGCCACCGGGCCACCAAAGACCGAGCAGTTGTACTTCAGGGCAGTGCCCACGTAACCAACGATCACCCGACCCGAGGCGATCCCCATATGGGGGCAGAAGGCGAATACATCGTTCTGACCGATCCAGCGCGCCACCCGGAGGGCTTCGGCAAACGGATCCTGCGAGCCGAACTCGTCAGAGAAGATCAACATGATCTCGTCGCCGATGTATTTGTCGATAATGCAGCGGCTGCCCTCGAGGGCCTCCGCGCTGATCCAGGCGAAAAAGTGATTGACGAAGGCCAGGGTCTCGCTGGGATCGAGCTTGGCAGTGCGCACCGAGAATCCGGCTATATCGGCAAAGAGGATCGTGGCCTCGATCTCGCGGCCCTTAACCGCCATCGCGCCGCCCCAGCCGTCGTCGATACCCGCGCCGTCGATGGTCAGCATCGTCGAGGCGAGGAAGTCCTCTAGGGAGCGGTAGGGCGGCTGGGTCGTCATGCGGGCCTCCGGGGATATCGCTGCGGCTGCAGGGGGTGGATCGCGACATCATGACGCCGGGGGCTCGGCCTGCGCGCCAACTCACTGGCCTAGCCGGATCCCCCGATCGAGTTCCACAACCCGCCGCATCTCCTCAAGCCGCTCGGCCTCCTCAGGCCGCCCCCGCGCCTCCATCAACCGCACCAGATCACCCGGCGAGGCGACCCATGGTCGAAGGCCCCCGCCGAGGTGGACGCGCTCGGCGCGCCGGCGCAGGTCGCGGTGGCCCTTGGTCCCGTCGGGTAACTCGCGCATCGTGATGAGCGTGCCGCCGGTTGCCCGGTAGAACCAGGCGTCTCCGTCCGGATCGAGGCCGATGCCCCGGCCGGCGATGGTGAGGATGGCCTCCTGATTCTTGGGGCGGGTGCCCTTTGGGACGACGAACTCGAGGTCCTCGGGGATCTCATCGGCCCCCTGAAGCACCCGGGCCAAGGAGCCCACCAGGATGTAGTCGATCCCGAGGCCGTCGAGCGCCGCGAGCAGGGCGTAGGGGTCGTAGAGGTAGCCGAGGCGCCGGTGGCCCCCGCGCATGAGCGCCTGATCGAGGCGCTCCTTGGGTGTGAGGCGCGAGAGCTCGGCAAGGCGGGCGACCTCGGGGGCGTCCGGCTCGAAGGGAACCAGCGCCGTCGAGAGGTCGAAGCCGCAGGCCCGAAGGATCCGGCGCACGGTCGCGAAGGCCGGCTCGACCTCTCCCGATTCCCATCGCCCGATCTGGGAGCGGGGGGTGTCGAGGCGCCGCGCCAGCTCGTGCTGGGCGAGGCCGGCGCGTGAGCGGGCGCTTCGGATGAGCTCGGCGGCGGTCATGACAGGGGCAGCGTACCCGTCCGTCTTGTTTGCGTGGTTGTCCGCATTTATGCTGCCAAAACTTCGACTGCCATGGCCAGCACCCTTCCCACCTTCCTCACCGCCGACGAACTCGCTCTGGTTCTGCGCTGTCAGCCGGAGAAGGTCTATCGCCTGGCGGCCCGTGGTGAGCTTCCCTCCTACAAGGTCGAGGGCAGGCGGCTGTTCGATCAGGGCGAGGTGGTGCGCTGGCTGGAGAGCCGGCGGGTGGTCGCTCGGCCCGAGTACCGCTGAGCGGCCGTGGCGTCGATTCGCGCCTATGAGACCGCCAGGGGTGAGCGGCGCTACGAGGTGCGCTTCCGGGACGGCGGCCACCGCGAGCGCTCGCGGGTCTTTTCGGTCCACAAGGACGCGCGGGCCTTCAAGCTGGACGTCGAGCGGCGAGCCCAGGCGGGGATCCTCTACAAGGCCGCTCCTGAGCGGTTTGGCGAGGTCGCCTCGGCCTGGTTCGAGCGCTTCGTGGTCGGGGCGGCGGGGCGGGTGCGCCCGCGGCCGCGCTCGGTCGATGCGGTCACCGAGTGCCTCGGGTACCTCTCCCCTCTCAACCCGCTCTCGCTCGAGCGGATCCGCCGGCCGGTGGTCGAGGACCTGATCACGACGCTGGCGGCACGGGCGCCGCGGCGGGCCGAGATGGCGCTTGCTCTCTTGAAGCGGATCCTGCGCGACGCCGAGGAGCGCGGGCAGCCGGTCGATCCCTCTGTGTTTCGCGTGAGGATCGCAAAGCCCGCCGAGCGCGAGCCGCGCTTCCTCACCTGGGACGAGGCCGAGGAGGTCTCATCCTGGATGCCCGAGTACGTGCGCCGGATCGTGCCGATCGCGGTCCTGACTCTGCTGCGGCGCGGGGAGATCCTCGGGCTGCGCGATGCCGACCTCGACCTGGAGGCCGGCTCGGTGTCGGTCTTCGCCCAGCACCAGGACGGCGAGCACGTGGCGACCAAGACCCGCTCCTCGCGGAGGACGGTGGACATCGGCCCGCGGGCGGTGCGCCTTCTGCGCGAGCAGCAGATGGCGCGCGGGCCGGTCGAGGGGGGCTACCTGTTCCCGTCACGGGCCGGGCGACCGTTTGATCCGGACAACTTCATGTACCGGGTCTTCAAGCCTGCGGCGAGGGCCGCGGGGATCCCCGAGCTGACCTTCCACGACCTGCGCCACTCCGGCGCCTCACTGATGATCGCGGCCGGGTGCCACGTGAAGGTGATCGCCGAGCAGATGGGCCATTCGGATGGCGGTGGCCTGGTGCTGAAGCGCTACGGGCACCTCTACAAGGGCGCTCGGCGCCAGGCAGCGGTGGCCTTCGAGGCGCACGTCTTCGGTGGGACGGGTGATCGGCCTGTGGGGCAGGCGTGGGATGACGGGCAGCTGGGGCTCGATCTTGGCCCGGGCTGAGAACGAGAAAGGCCCGCGGATGCGGGCCTTTTCGACGAAGCGGACGACGAGGCTCGAACTCGCGACCTTCGGCTTGGGAAGCCGACGCTCTACCAACTGAGCTACATCCGCGGAGAGGCGAACGGTACCACGGGCCGGACCCGTCGCCGGACGCCACGGGAGCGGTTGACGCGGGACCGGCAGGGGAATAGACAGACCCGACGCCGACAGGAACGGGGACGAGCCGTGGACGAGCTGGCGCGGGCGAAGCAGGGGGCACGGGCGGCGTGGAGCGCGGGCGACTTCACGCGTTTCGCCGACATGATCTCCGAGTCGCGCGGGCACCTGCTGGAGCTACTCGAGATCCGTCCCGGCGAGGATGTCGTCGACGTCGGCTGCGGGATCGGGAACCTGGCGATCGAGGCGGCGCGTACCGGCGCCGCCGTGACGGGGATCGACATCGCGCCCGAAATGATCGCTCGCGCTCGCCGCGCGGCGCAGGAGGCCGGGTCCACCGCTCGCTTCATCGACGGCGACGCGGAGGATCTGCCGGTAGGGACGGCCGGCGCCGACGTGGTGATGTCGTCCTTCGCCTGCATGTTCGCGCCGCGACACTCCGTGACGGCGGCCGAGCTGGCGCGCGTACTGCGTCCCGGCGGGCGCATGGGGGTGCTGACCTGGACCCCGGACAGCGACATCGCCCAGTTCCTCCGGGTCACCGCGCCCCATCTGCCCCCTCCCCCGGCGGTCGCCCAGTCCCCCCTGCTCTGGGGCGACAAGGACCACGTGGCGGGAGATCTTCGCGGACACCGGGCTCGCACTCTCCTTCGAGGCCGGAAGCGTCACGTTCCCCCGCATGCCGCTCCAGGCGATCATCGACGTCCACGTCCGGGAGTTCGGCCCGCTCGTCGCCGCCCGCGCGATGCTCGAGCCCCAGGGCCGCTGGCAGCCGCTCGCCGATGCGGTGACCGAGTTCTTCGCAGGAAAGGCCGACGGCCAGGGGGCCGTCACCTTCGCCAGCGCCTACATGGTGGTGCTGGGGCGCGCGCCGGGCTGAGCCTGGATCCGGGCGCTACATGTGCTCGGGGGCCTCGACGCCGAGCAGATCCAGGCCGGTCTTCGTCGTCGCGGCGGTGGCGCGGCAGAGGTCGAGGCGGAAGGCGGCGACCTCCGGGGGCTCCCCCACCACCCGGCAGCGGTGGTAGAAGGCGTGGAAGACACGCGCGAGGTCGACGAGGTAGGCGGCCACGCGATGAGGCGAGCGGCGCTCCTCGGCCTCGGAGAGGGCGACCGGCCAGTCGGCCAGGCACATCGCGAGGGCGCGCTCGGCCGGGTCGAGCTCGGCCGGGGGAGCGGGCGCCACCGGCGCCTCCGGCACCTGGGCGAGGATGCTGCACACGCGGGCGTGGGCGTACTGGACGTAGTAGACCGGGTTCTCCTGACTCTGCTCGCGAGCCAGATCGAGATCGAGCTCGAGCGCGGTCTCATGGCTGCGCTGCACGAGGAAGAAGCGGGCCGCATCGACGCCGATGTCGTCGATCAGGTCGGCCAGGGTCACCAGGGTCCCCGCGCGCTTGCTCATCTTCTTGGCTTCGCCGCGCTCCATCAGGCTCACGAGCTGGATGATCATCACCTCGAGCGAGTCCGGGTCGTACCCACCGGCCTCCAGCACGGCACGGAGGCGCGCGATGTAGCCGTGATGGTCGGCGCCGAGGACATCGATGAGGAGATCGTCGCCGCGACCGGCCTTGTGGAGGTGGTAGGCGACATCGGCCGCGAGATAGGTCGTCTCCCCGTCCCCGCGCACGAGCACGCGGTCCTTCTCGTCCCCGTAGGCGGAGGCGCGGAACCAGACGGCGCCCTCGGCCTCGTAGGCATCCCCTGAGGAGCGCAACGCCGCGATGCCCTCCCGCACGTGGCCCCCCTCGTGCAGCGTCCGCTCCGAGAACACTGCGTCGAAGCGCACCCGGAAGCGTCCGAGCACCTCCTGCATGGCGGCGAGCATGAGCCGTTCGCCCCGCTCGGTGAGGTCGGCGGCGGCGGCGGCGGTCGGCTCGGCGGCGGCGGGCATCAGGCCCTCGCCGATCTCGTCGCGGACCGCCTCGGCGATCGCGACGACGTAGTCGCCGTTGTAGCCGCCCTCGGGGATCGGCTTCTCCACCCCGAAGAGGCCCGCGTAGCGGACGGCCACCGACTCGCCGAACAAACGCATCTGGCGGCCGAAGTCGTTGGCGTAGTACTCACGTGTGACCGTGTGACCGGCGAAGGAGAGGATGCGGCCGAGCGAATCGCCGTACGCCGCCTGGCGGGCGTGGCCCACGTGCAGGGGTCCCGTAGGGTTGGCGGAGACGAACTCGAGGAGGATGCTGCGGGGAGCGGCCGTCAGTCCGGCTCCGTGGCCCTCTCCCACGGCCGCGAGCTCGGCGGCCGAGGCGGCGAACCAGGATGAGGTGAGCGACATGTTGATGAATCCGGGACCGGCGACGTCCACGCGGTCCAGCCAACCGGAGCTCCCGTCGGCATCGACGAGGTGCGCGGCCACGGCCTCGGCGATCTCCCGTGGCGGCCGGCGAGCCGACTTGGCCATCGCCATGGCGATCGGGCTGGCCAGGTCGCCCATCTCCGCCGACGCCGGCACCGCGAGCGGTATCGCCTCGGGCCGGGTCCCGAGGGCCGCGCCCACCGCGTCGGCGACGGCGGTGCGGATGTGATGCAGAAGGGGCGCGTCCGTCACGGGCGGGGAGCTTACCGAGCGCTGGCCCTCGCGATCGCCGCGGCTGCTCTCACGGGTTGCGGCAGCTCCGGCGGGAGCTCTGAGGGGACCACCCGCCCCGGGCAGGCGACCCTCGAGGTGCGCGAGTTCGACGGCACGAGCCTGGTCCGCACGATCCCACTCGATTGCGGGACCGCGGGCGGCCCGTGCGATCGCGTGGTGGATCTGCTGCCCCAGCTCGCGCCCGATCCCGGCGAGGTCTGCGCCCAGGTCTACGGGGGCCCGGAGCGCAGGGTGATAGCGGGGACCGTCGAGGGGCGCACCGTGGAGGTCGAGGTGACCCGCACGGACGGCTGCCAGATCGCGCGCTACGACCTCCTGACGGCGGCCTTGGAGGGGTGAGGGCCCGATCCGGGTCCTCGCTAGTGAGGGTAGGGGTGCCCTGAGGTGATGCAGAGCGCGCGGTAGAGCTGCTCGGCGAGAACGACCCTGGCGAGTTGGTGCGGCATGGTGAGCGGGCCGAGCGACATCCGCTCGTCGCACTCGGCCACGAGTTCGGCGCTGATCCCGACCGCCCCGCCGATGACGAAGGAGAGCGGGCGCTCGGCCATGCGCCGCTCGAGCCACGACGCGAAGGCGACGCTCGATGCCGGGGCGGGCGCATCGGGGTCGAGGGCGACGCGCCAGGCCCGGGGCAGCAGGCGCGCCCGCAGGCGGTCGGCCTCGGCGGCGCGCGCCCGCTCCTCCCCCCTCTGCAGTGGCTCCGCGGCGACCTCGTCCACGCGCAGGCCGACCAGGCGATCGACGCGCTCCTCGTAGAGCCTGCCGGGCGCGTCGTGCGGCGCGCGCAGCCTGCCGACGCAGGCGAGCTGGAGCCGCGGCGCGCGGCGGCCCAGGGCTAGCCTTCCTCGGCTGCCCGGTAGCGCAGCGCCAGGCCGATGCGCTCGAGCGCGGTGGGGTGGGTCCCGAACCAGATCCTGATGGCGAACGGCGGATCGGGAACGCCCAGGCTGCGCTTGACCAGGTTCTGCTGGAGGCCGATCGCCGCCTCGGAATCGCCGGTGACCGACAGCGCGCCCCAGTCGGCCTGGCGCTCGAAGCCGCGACTCACCCAGTTCGAAAGGGGCGCACTCGACGCGGAGATGATCGCCGCGGCCGCGGCGGCGACGGCCAGGCGCCGGAGAACAAGGTCGCATCCGCTCTCGTCGTGCTGCGGCGCGGCGAACCCGGTGCGCCACCCGACGACCGCGAATGCGAGCAGGCAGCCCGGCAGGGCGAGTGCCGCCCCCCAGCCGGAGCCCTCGAGGATGTGACGGCGCGCGACGTGGGCCAGCTCGTGGGCCACCACCACCCGCACTTCGTCGCGCGGGAAGTCGCGCAGGAGCGTGTCGTAGAGGACGATATGGCGGCTGCCGCCCAGGCCTGAGACGTAGGCGTTGGCCGCCGTGGTCCGCACGCTCGCGTCGTTGACCTTCACGTCGTCCGCCTGGACCCCGGAGCGCTCGGCCAGGTCGAGCACCTGCGCCGAGAGCTCGGGGTCGCGCAGGGGCTCGGTTCGCTGGAAGAGCGGCTCGATCAGGAGCGGGGAGAGCAGCGACATCAGGGCGATGAACGCGGCGAGGGCCGCGGCCGTACCCGCCCACCAGAGCCTGGGGGCGCGGGCGATGAGGGCGGCGACGCCGGCGGCGATGAGGGCGGCGATCACGAGCTGGATCGCGACCCCCTTCGCCAGATCGATCAGCCAACCGGGCACCCCCTGCGTGACGATCCCGTAGTGGCGTCCCCACGCGTAGCGCGCGCCCGCGAGAGGAAGGCCGACGGCGACGGTGGCCAGCGTGAGGCCTGCGCCGAACAGCATCCCCGCGCGCCAGGGGCGGGAGCGGGCCGCCCGCACGACGGCGGGACGCCATCGCGCTCCGGCCAGCGCGACGCCCACAGCCGTGGCGGAGGCGAGCGGCACGCTCGCCACGGCCATCGCCCACGTGCCGCGGCGGTATTCGCGGTTACGGGCCAACTCGGCGGAATCGAACCAGTCGCCCAGAGGCGCCGCGTCGGCGCTCGGTACGCCGGAGCTCCCGAGCCTCCAGCGCAACAGCGCCACGATGCCCCCGGCTCCGACCGCCGCCACGGCGGCGATCCCCGCCGCCTGAGCGCCCGAGCGCGTCGGCGAGGTCGGGCTGGGCCTCTGCCGTCGGCTCCGCACACGACTATCGTAGCTCGCGACCCGCGCAAGACCCCGGAGGGTCCCACGCCGCCGATCGCGATCCTCAGTGACATCCATGGCAACCGCCAGGCGCTCGACGCGGCCCTGCGGGCGGCCCGCGAGGCGGGCGCGCGGGCATGGTGGTGCGTGGGGGACGTCGTCGGATACGGGGCCGATCCGGTCTACTGCCTCGGCGAGGTGATGACCAAGGCCGAGCGGTGCATCGCGGGCAACCACGACCTCGGCGTGACCGGCGCTGTGTCCCTCGACACCTTCGCCGACCTCGCCCGCGAGGCCCTGATCTGGACGGCCGAGACCCTCGGGCCGGTGGGCCGGGCCAAGCTCCGGCGCCTGCAGCCCTCCGATCCGGATGCCGACGTGCCCATGTTCCACGGCAGCCCGCGCGATCCGGTGTGGGAGTACGTCATCACGGTGGAGCAGGCGCGCGAGGCACTGGAGCATCGGCGGGTCCCCCTGACTTTCATCGGCCACACGCATATGCCGGCCGTCTGGAAGCTGACCGCCGACGGCGCGATGGAGGGGCCCGACCTGCCACCTGGCGGGCAGTTGGATCTGTCCGACGGCCGCTGGCTGGTGAACCCCGGGTCGGTGGGCCAGCCCCGCGACCGCGATGCGCGCGCCTCATGGGTGCTCTACGACCCCGACGAACGCACGATCGGCTTCCGTCGCACGCCCTATGACGTCGGGGGGGCCCAGAGCGCCATCCTGGCGGCAGGCCTGCCCTCGCTGCTGGCCCACCGCCTCGCCGAGGGACGGTGAGGGGCTCCACCGCCTACCTCGACCACGCCGCGGCGTCGCCCCTCGATCCGCGGGTGCGGGCGGCGATGCTGCCCTTCCTGCACGAGCACTTCGGGAGCGCGTCCAGCCTCCACGAGTGGGGGCGCCGACCGGCGGAGGCGCTCGAGAGGGCGCGCGAGAGCGTCGCGGACCTCGTCGGCGTCGACCCGGATTGGGTGATCTTCACCTCCGGGGCGACCGAGTCGCGCAACCTCGCCGTCGCGGGATTGATGGCGGGTAACCGTCAGCTGGGGCGCCGTATCGCGGCGACCGCGGTCGAGCACCCCGCCACGCTCGCGGCGTGCCGCAACGCGGTCCGCGAGTCGGGCGGTCTCGACCTGGTGCCGGTGGACCGAATGGGCCGGGTGGACCCCGAACGCCTGTCGGAGGCGATCGGCGACGAGACCGCGCTGGTCGCGATCGTCCACGGCCAACCCGACATCGGAACGCTGCAGGATCTGCCCGCGCTCGCCGCCGCCGCGCGGACCGCGCGCCCCGACGCCCGCATCCTGATCGACGCAGGGGAGACGGGGGGCCTGGTGGACCTGGACCTCTCCGCCCTCGCGGTCAACGCGTGTGCGCTCGGAGGGGGGTCGATCGGGGCTCCCTCCTGGACCGGCGCCCTGATCGCGCGCCCGGGGGCTCGGCTGCACCCCCTGATCCACGGCGGGCTCCAGGAGGGCGGCAAGCGCGCCGGCGCCGAGGCCCTCCCCGGCATCGTCGCCCTCGGCACTGCGGCGGGGATCGCGGCGGCCGAGTCGGCCGCGCGCTCGGCGCGGATGACGATGCTCGGCGAGCGCCTGCGTGCGGGCCTGCTGGCGGTGGACGACGTGCGGCTCAACGGCCACCCCGAGATGCGCATCCCGGGTCACGTCCAGGTCTCCGCCGGCTGGGTCGAAGGAGAGAGCCTCTGCCTCTCCCTCGCGGCCCGCGGAGTGGCCGTCTCCCCCGGCTCCGCCTGCACGGCCCATGGCGGCAAGGCGGCTCCCGCACTGGAGGCGATAGGGCTCGAGCCCCCCTGGACCCACTCGGCGGTGCTCTTCACCCTGCGAGCCACGAACACCGAGGCCGAGATCGACCACGCCGTGTCCGCCTTCGCCGAATCGGTCGCCGCACTGCGTGCGATGAGCCCGCTCACCCCGTGACCGTGCGGGAGGTCCGGGTGGTGGACGCCGTGGGCACCTGGTGCCCGGTCCCGATCTACCTCATCGAACGCGCCGCGCGTCGCGCCGACCCGGGGGACGTGATCGAGCTCCTCGCCGACGACCCGTTGATCGAGGTGGACCTCCCCGCCTGGTGCCACCGCTCGGGCAACGACCTGCTCGACCTGCGACACCAGGGGGGGATCTACACGGGGCGAGTGGCGGTCAGCCGGTCACCGCCGGGGTGACGCGCGCGGGCCTCGTGCCGAGCACCCTGGTCTTGACGCGGGCACCGACGATCGGGGAGTTCCCACCGCTCACCGTGGCCCCGTTGACCACGGCGGAACGCGCGTTCCGGGTGCCGAGCCAGAGGTGCATGATGACCCTCTTGCCGGGAGCGATCGTGCCGACGCGCCACACGACGACGCGCTTCACCACGCGGGCGCGTGCGGGCACCCGTCGCAGATAGGTGCCGGAGGGGAGCCGGTCGCGCACGACCACCTTGCGCGCGGCGACCTTGCCGGTGTTCTTCACCACGATCCGGTAGTGGATGAAGCGCCCGCGGCGCACCTTCGACGGGGCCGACTTGACGATCCGCAGCTTGGCGGCCACCGTCACCGCGGGAGCGCCGGCGACCGGCGCGGATGGCACCGGCGTGACCGCCGGCGTGACAACCGGAGCGCTGGGTGCCACCACCGTCATCGCCACCTCGGCGCTCAGCACCGCGGGGGTGACGTAGGCCATGTCCTGGGGCTGGTTCTGGCCCGACGGATGGGCCGCCCGGGTGAGCGAACCGCCCTGGGCGCTCGCCCGCACGACGACGCTGCCGGCTGCAGCCGGGGTCACCGCGACCTGAGCGGCGCCCGACGGACCGAGCGTCACGGACGAAGCCGCCAGCGTCGCGGCTCCGGCGGCCACCGACAACTCCACCACCGCGCCGGGCGTGCCGGTCAGCGTCACGGTGGTGGGCGATCCGGCGGTGACGGCCGCCGCAGGGCCGGCGAGAGCGATCGTGGTCACGACGGACTTCCCATCGGCGAGGGCCCTCAACTCGGCGACACGGGCATTGAGCGCCGCGCTCGCGGTCACGGCCGGGACGTCAGCGGTCAGGCCGAGGATCTGCCACACGGTGACCTGGATCGCCGCGGCCTCGAAGCCCGCGGCGGGCGCGCTCGCGATCAGCCCGTCCGCGGCGGAGATCAACCAGCCGGCCTCACGGAAGGCGGGGGTCAGGAGCGCGGGGGTCTCGGTCGAGGACTGGAGGTCCACCGGGTAGTCGACGCCCGCCTCGATGGCGCGGGTCGGATCGACGCACCAACCGATGGACTGGGTCGCGACTCCTCCACTCGGGGTCAATCGGAGAGTCGCCCGGCCGGGGTTGGCGCTGAACGTACCGCCGCCGGGAGCGGCGATCGCGATGTGCTCTCCCAAACCGGGCGTGCTGAGCTCCACGGCGCGCAGCGTTCCCGGCGCCGCCGCTGCGAACGGTGCCGCCGCGGCGATCACGCAGAGGACGCCGGCGAGGAGCGCTCCTGTTGTCCGTGCGAGATGTCTGATGGACATAGTGCTCACTTCCCGTGAGTACCGGCTCACCGATCCATGGCGGGCCGGCGTGATGGAGTCCCCACGGAGTCTCCATTCCGTGGGACATGGGGACATCCGTTACTGCATGCAGCAGGATTGCGGATTTTCCACGATTCGACCGCATGATCCCATCAGATTTGGGTATGTCCACGGAACGTGTGTGCGCCACATACGCAAAGAGGGAACTTTGTCCTCGGGGGGTTTCACTTAGCGGTCCGCGCCCGCGCCCTTCCCCGATGGACCGAGCGCGCCGGCGGGGCCTGTCAGCCCCGGGGCGCCACGCTCGGGAGGAGGGTGATCGGCGCCGATAGGTGGTTGAACAGCCCCTGCGGGAGTGTGTCGTGCGGCGACTGATACTGATCGTGGTGCTCGTGCTCTGCGCTCTGGGCGTCCGGAGCCTCAGCGACGAGGCCGTTGACGTCGTGGCCGGGATCCGCTCGGACATCTCGGGCGCATCCGGGTTGTCGCCCGCCTCCGTGACGGCCGATCTCGAGCGGACCCGCACGCGCATCGACGCCCTCCTCGCCAGCGCCCGCAGGGACGACGCCCGGGTCGACCAGATCCGCGCGGAGGCCGAGCGTGCGCTGGCGCGCGCCCGCATGCGCGCCGACCGGGCGATCCTCCTCGCCGAGGGCCACGGGGCCACGCGCCCCGGCACCATCGCGGCCCTGCGAGCCGAGGTGAGGAAGCGCCTCGCCGCAATGCGCCGCCGCGTCGAGACGGCGCTACCGAAGACGCCCGACAAGACGTAAGGCGGGTTCGCGTCCCGCCCGCGCGCACCCGGGGCTGATATACGAACACATGTTCGCTATCGTGGCCTGATGACCCCCTTCGCCCCCTCGGGCGGCTCCGACCAGATCCGGTGGCGGCTCGCCGACGACGATGGGGGCCAGACCGACCTCTTCGCAGACGCTGAGCGCATCCCCGGCCGCGACGAACTCGCGGGCCTCGAGCTACTGCACGTGCGCGCCCAGCGGGTCATCAACCGGGTGCCGGAGGCCTCCGGGCTGCCGTTCCGGTGGACCATCAACCCATACCGGGGATGCAGCCACGCCTGCGTCTACTGCTTCGCGCGGCCGACCCACGAGTACCTGGGCCTCGGCATCGGCGAGGACTTCGACCGTCGCATCGTGATCAAGGTCAACGCGGTCGATCGGCTCCGCGCCGAGCTGCGGTCGCCCCGCTGGCGAGGAGAGGCGATCGCGATGGGCACCAACACCGACCCGTATCAGCCGGTGGAGGGGCGCTACCGCATCACGCAGGGGATCATCGAGACGCTCGCGGCCGCCAACAACCCGTTCTCGATCCTCACCAAGTCGACGCTGATCGGCCGCGACACCGACCTCCTCGTCGAAGCGACCAGGCGCAATGGCATGGTGCACGCGGCGCTGTCGATCGGCTGCCTGAACGAGGACGTCTGGCGGGCGACCGAGCCCCACGCGCCGCACCCGATGCGGCGCATCGAGACCGTCGCGCGGCTCAACGAGGCCGGCGTGCCCTGTGGGGTGATGATCGCCCCGGTGCTGCCCGGTATCTCCGACGCGCCCGACGAGCTCGAGGCAGTCGTGAGAGCCGCGATCGAGGCCGGGGCGACCTCGATCACCCCGATCATGCTCCACCTGCGATCGGGCGTGCGCGACCACTACCTGTCGTGGCTGGAGGGCGCGCGCCCCGAGCTCGCCCCCGGGATGCGCGAGCGCTACCGCACCTCGTACGGCCCCGAGGTTGCACGCCGGGACCTCGGCGGTCTCGTGCGCCGGATGGTCGAGCGCCACGGCGGCCCCCGGAACCCGGCGCCCGGTCGCTTCGGTCGCCGGGCCGCCGCCCCCGCGCCGGAGACCCCCTCGCAGATGTCGCTGCTATGAGCATGTATGAGCATGCTAAAGTCTGCTCATGCTGACGAGACGTCTCCAGGTGCTGCTCGACGAGGACCGGTACGCCCGGTTGGCGTCGGAGGCGGATCGACGGAGCGTCCCGGTGGCGGTCGTCGTGCGTGAGGCGATCGACGCGGCGTTCCCGAACGGCGCCGCCGAGCGCGCCGCAGCCGCTCACGCGATCCTTGACGCGCGGCCGATGCCGGTGCCGGATCCCTCCGATCTGAAGCGCGAGATCGACGAGGCCCGGGCGCAGCGGGCGTGATGGTTCTCGACACCACGGTCCTCGTCTACGCGGTGGGCGGTGATCACGCCCTCGCGGGGCCTGCGCGATCGATCGTCGAGGCGGTGGCGGCAGGGAGGCTTCGTGCGACGACCACGGTCGAGGTCATCCAGGAGTTCGTCCACGTCCGCGCGCGCCGGCGTCCGCGCGACGATGCGGCCGCTCTCGGGCGCAGTTTCGCAACCCTGCTCACCCCCTTGATCACCGTGGGACCGGACGACCTCGACTCCGGCCTGCGGGTATTCGAGGGCTCCGAGCGCCTGGGCTCCTTCGATGCCGTGCTCGCGGCGTCGGCGATCGCCCGCGGTGCCGCGGCCCTCGTGACGGCCGACACCGCCTTCGAGAGCGTCGTGGGGATCCCCGTGCTGTCGCTCGGCGAAATGGACCTGGCCGAGCATCTGGAGTGACCGGCGGCGCATCAGCGGCGCTTCAGGCGCATGGCCTCCCGCGCAAGACGTGATCCGCGGCGGCCCTTGGCGCGCCACTCGCGGTCGTTCGCGCGCAGCGCCAGCGCCTCGGTCTCCCGGGAGAGATCGCGCAGGCTGCCCAGACGCTCAGGGGCGAGCCTGCCCTCCTCCACCGCGCGCACGACGGCGCAGCCGGGCTCGCCGTCGTGGCGGCAATCCCCGAAGCGGCAGCCCTCGGCGAGCGCGGTGATGTCGGCGAACGCGACGGCCACGCCCTCGTCCGACCCCCAGAGGCCGAGCTCACGCACACCAGGCGTGTCGATCAGCGCTCCGCCGCCCGGAAGCGGCACGAGGTGCCGCGCCGTGGTGGTGTGGCGGCCCTTGGCGTCTCCCCGGCGCACGTCCCCGGTGGCGAGTGCCTCGGCTCCCACGAGCGCGTTCACCAGGCTCGACTTCCCCGCCCCCGACTCCCCGATCAACACCAGCGTGCGGTCGGGCGCGACGAGGGCCGCGACCCGCGCCAGGCCCTCGCCGGTGCGCACGCTGACCGCATGGGCATCGACTCCGAGGGTGGCCTCCATCGTCAGGGCGCGAGATGCCGCCTGGTCGTCGAGATCGGCCTTCGTCAGCACGACCACGGGCGTCGCGCCCGCGTCCCACGCGAGCGCCAGGCCGCGGTGTGCGCGCCTGTTGCGCAGTGGGCGGTCAAGGCCCTGGACCACCGCCACGACATCGACGTTGGCCGCGATCTCCTGGCGGGCGTCGGCGCGGCCGGCCGCGCGGCGGGCCAGAAGGGAGCGCCGCTCGAGCACCGCGACAAGGCGCCCGGCGGCGACCGCCACCCAGTCGCCCACCACGAGACCCACACCCTCCAGGCGGATGGTCTCCCCTGCCCCGATCGCCAGCGCGCCGCCGCGGTCCACCCGGCCGATGCGGGCGGGGATCGCGTCCTCGCGTCCGAGCGCGTCGAACTCCGACCGGCGCTGCGTATTCCATCCCAGCGACGCAAGCGCCGTGGTGTAGTTCCCATGCACGTGGAGCACTCCCTGGTGGAGGGCGCCCCGCGGTGCCGCTCGGCGATCCCGGCTAGCGGGAGAGCGACGTGGAGGCGCCCGTGATCGACACGGACTTCAGGGGCGGCTGCGCCGCCCGCTCGGTCATCACCGTGTCCATCATGCGAGGCCCTCCTTCGCGACGCGCACCGTGCACGACGATCGAGAGGCTACGGCCTCGCGCCGATACCGTCAACGGCAGGTCCTCGGGGCGGGAATCGGGAGGATCATCCCGGCGCGGACACGGATCGCGGCACTGAAGGCCGACGCCCAGAAGCGCCTGAAGGCCCTTCGCCGGAGGACCGACGTCGGCGCTAGAGGAGCGGCTTCCCGGTCATCGCGGGGCCGGTGTCCCAGCCCATCAGGCCGCAGAGGGTCGGGGCGACGTCGCCGAGGGCGCCGCCCTCGCGGAGGACGAGGCCGGGACGGTCGATCCACAGCGGAACGGGGTTGGCGGTGTGGGCGGTGTTCTTGGAGCCGTCCGGCTCGATCATGTGCTCGCTGTTGCCATGATCGGCGGTGATGCACAGCAGGCCGCCGGCCGCCGCAACCGCCGCGCGCACCGCCCCGACGCACCCGTCGACCGTCTCGATGCCCCGCACCGCCGCCTCGACCACCCCGGTATGGCCGACCATGTCGGCGTTCGCGAAGTTGACGACGATCAGCTCCTGCGAGCGGTCGGCCAGCGCCTGGACCACGGCGTCCCGCACGCCCGCGGCGCTCATCTCGGGAGCCTCGTCGTAGGTGGCGACGTGCTGGGGCGATTGCACGAGCACCCGCCGCTCACCCTCGAAGGGCTCCTCGCGGCCGCCGTTGAAGAAGAAGGTCACGTGGGCGTACTTCTCGGTCTCGGCCACGTGCAGCTGGCGGCGGCCCGCGGCCGATGAGATCTCGGCGAGGCCCTGGCGCACGTCCTGGGCCTCGAAGAGGACGGCCGGCGTGAACTCGGCCTTGTAGCGAGTCATCGTGGTCATGGCCGGCAGCACCGGATCGGCCCCGCGCTCGAAGCCGTCGAAGTCGGGGTCGCTGAGGGCCATCGTCAGCTGGCGCGCGCGGTCGGGGCGGAAGTTGAAGTAGATCAGGGCGTCCTCGGCACGGATCCGCGCCTCGCCGGCCGGTCCGATGACGGCCGGCTCGAGGAACTCGTCGCTGACACCCGCGTCGTAGGAGGCCCGCACGGCATCGTGGGCGGTGGCGCGGTGCTCCCCGATGCCCCGGACGATGGCGTCGTAGGCGCGCTTGGTGCGATCCCAGCGCTTGTCACGGTCCATGCCCCAGTAGCGACCGCACACCGTTCCGACACGGACCCCGGTCGCCTCGATCTGCTGCACGGCCCCGAGCGCGGCGTCGGGTCGCGTGTCGCGACCGTCGGTGAGGGCGTGTACGACGATCCGCTCGACGCCCTGCTCCTGAGCCATCTCGATCAGCGAGAGCAGGTGGCGCTGGCTGGCGTGGACGCCCCCGTCGCCGATCAACCCGAGGAGGTGGAGGGTCGTCGCGCGGCCCACCGCCAGCGCCTCCCGCATCACCGGGTTCGCGGCGACCGAACCGTCGGCCAGCCCCTCGTCCACACGCACGAGCATCTGGGACACCCGCCGGCCTGCGCCGAGGTTGAGATGGCCGACCTCGCTGTTTCCCTGCTGGCCGGCGGGCAGACCCACCGGCAGGCCAGAGGCCTCGATACGCGTGCCCGAGCCCTCGCGGGCGAGGGCGTCGAGCGCGGGGGTGCGCGCCAGTGTGACCGCGTTGCCGGGGCCGGGCGGGGCGATGCCGAACCCGTCGATCACCACCAGGACCAGCGGTCCACGGGGCGCGCCGCTCATCGGATCAGGACGCGCGCACGATGGCGGCGAAGGAATCGGGGTCCAGGCTCGCCCCGCCGACCAACGAGCCATCGATGTCCGGCTGCGCCATCAGGGCCGCCGCGGTGTCGGGCGTGACGCTGCCGCCGTAGAGCACACGCAGCGTGGACGGGTCGACCACGGCCCCCGCAACCGCGCGCACGTGGGCGCAGGCCTCCTGGGCGATCTCGGGGGTCGCCGTGCGACCGGTGCCGATCGCCCAGATCGGCTCGTAGGCGATGGCGAGCGACGAGACCTCGTCGGCGCCGACGGAGGCGAGCGCCGCGGCGACCTGGGCCGAGAGCCAACCCTGGGTCTCCCCGGCCTCGCGCTGTTCGAGCGACTCACCCACGCAGAGGATCACGAACAGCCCGGCGTCGAGGCCGGCGCGTACACGGGCCGCCACCTGATCGTCGCTCTCGCCGGCGGCGCGGCGCTCGGAGTGGCCTACCAGGCAACCGTCGGCGCCGGCCGCCGTGATCATCGCGGCCGAGATCTCGCCGGTGTGAGCCCCTTTGGCCGCCTCGTGGACGGCCTGGGCCAGCACCTTGACGGAGCTGCCGGAGGCCGCGCGCGCCGTCGCCTCGAGGGCGGTGAACGGCGGGCAGATGGCCACGTCGGCGGGCAGCGCGGTCTCGCCGAGGTGGGCACGCAGGCGCGCGACGTACTCGCGGGCCTCGACCCCGGTCTTGTTCATCTTCCAGTTGCCCGCGACAAGCGGGCGGCGCGGGCGGTCGCTCATATCGTGGGCAGCGCCGCGACACCGGGGAGTGTGTGGCCCTCGAGCATCTCCAACGCGGCCCCTCCCCCGGTCGATACGTGCGTGAAGCGATCGGCGAGGCCGAACTGCGCGACGGCGGCGCCCGAATCGCCCCCTCCCGCAACGGTTTGCGCTTCGGACGCGGCCATGGCCTCGGCCACCGCGCGGGTGCCGTCGGCGAAGGGCTCGATCTCGAACGCGCCCATGGGGCCGTTCCAGAACACCGTGCGGGCGGTCGCGATGGCCTCGCGGTAGGAGGCCGCGGTGCGCGGGCCGATGTCGACGCCCATCCAGCCGGCGGCGATGTCGTCGGTGGGCACGACCTCGAGGTCGGCGTCCGCCGAGAAGCGGTCGGCCACCAGGACGTCGACCGGCAGCTGGAGGGCACAGTTGAGGCGGCCGGCCATCTCCATCAGCTCGGTGGCCATGGCCTGACCCTCGGGCCCCTCGTGCAACGAGGCCCCCACCTGCTCACCTTGGGCCGCGAGAAAGGTGAAGCACATCGCCCCGCCCACCAGGACGCGATCGCAGCGCTCGAGCAGGCTGCTGATGAGTGGCAGCTTGTCGCTCACCTTCGACCCCCCGAGCACCGCGACGAAGGGGCTGCGCGGACGGCGCAGCAGCCCCTCCAGGACCTCGACCTCCCGGGAGAGGAGGATCCCGGCACGGGCCGGGAGGCGACGGGCGACACCCTCGGTGGAGGCGTGCGCGCGATGCGCCGCCCCGAAGGCGTCGTTGACGTAGTGGGTGAAGCCGGCGGCGAGCAGATCGGCGAAAGCCGGGTCGTTCGCCTCCTCGCCGGAATGGAAGCGCAGGTTCTCGAGCATCACCAGCTCGCCCGGAGCGAGCGCACGGGCCCGGGCGGCGACCGCGTCGCCGGCGCAGTCGGGGAGCAACTCCACGGGGCGCCCCATGAGCTCACCGAGGCGCACGGCGCACGGCGCGAGCGACAGGTCGTCGGAGCGCCGCCCCTTCGGACGGCCGAGGTGAGAGCACACAGCCACTCCCGCACCGGCCGCGAGCAGGTGCTCGAGGGTCGGAACCGACGCCCTGATCCTGGCGTCGTCGCTGACCCGGCCGTCGTCGAGCGGGGCGTTCAGATCTGCGCGCACGAGAACGCGCGCGCCCGCCCAGTCGACCCCCGGATCGGCGATGCCCGCCAGACGCGACATGCCCGGCCTACGAGGGGAGGACGCGCTCGGCCAGGTCGACGACCCGGCACGAGTAGCCCCACTCGTTGTCGTACCAGCTGATCAGCTTGACGGTGGTGCCCCGCACCATGGTCAGGGACGCGTCGAGCAGCGACGAGCGCGGATCCCCTACCACGTCGCGGGAGACGATCGGATCCTCGGTGTACCCGAGGATGCCGGCGAGAGGGCCGTCCTCCGACGCCGCCAGGAACGCGGCGTTGACCTCCTCGATGCTCGTGGCGCGCCCCACCTCGACGGTGAGGTCCACGACCGAGCCGTTCGGCGTCGGCACGCGCAGGGCGATACCGTCGAGCTTGCCCTTCATGGCCGGGAGCACCTCGCCGATGGCCCGCGCCGCGCCGGTCGAGGTGGGGATGATCGAGAGGGCGGCCGAGCGCGCTCGGCGCAGGTCGCTGTGGGGCGCGTCGAGCAGGCGCTGGTCCCCGGTGTACGCGTGGCAGGTGGTCATGAAGCCATGCTCGACGCCGAAGTTGTCCATCAGGACCTTCGCGAGCGGCGCAAGGCAGTTCGTCGTGCAGGAGGCGTTGGAGATCACGTGGTGCGCGCCGGCGTCGTAGTCATCGTCGTTGACGCCGATGCAGACCGTCACGTCCGGGCCCTTGGCCGGGGCCGAGATGATGACCTTCTTCGCACCACCGGCGAGGTGTGCGGCGGCCTGGGAGCGCTCGGTGAAGAAGCCGGTGCTCTCGATGACCACGTCCACGCCGATCTCGCCCCACGGGAGCTTGGCCGGGTCGCGCTCGCCGAACACGCGCACCTGACTGTCGTCCACGTGGATGTGATCGTCGTGGGCGTGCACGTCGCCCGGATAGCGGCCGAACACCGAGTCGTAGTCGAGGAGGTGCGCGAGCGTGCCGGTATCGGTGATGTCGTTCACGGCGACGATCTCGACGTCGGTCTCTCCGAGCGTGGCCGCCCGGAAGACGTTGCGGCCGATGCGGCCGAATCCGTTGATTCCCACGCGTACGCTCATTGGGGGCCATCCTCCAAGTCGAAAACGGGGGCCAATCTACCAGGCCCCCTCCATCATCCCCGAGAGGACTCCCGACACATGTACCGAGTGCATCTCGCCGCCCTCGGGGCGGCCCTCGCCCTGACCGCGGCCTGCGAGTCGGCCGATACGCGGCCGGACGCCGCGGCCGTCGGCGAGGGGCGAGGCGCGGTGGTGCAGCGCGTGGTCGACGGCGACACGCTCATCGCGCGCGTGGCGGGCCGCGACGAACGGGTGAGGATGCTCGGCGTGGACGCCCCCGAGAGCGTCAGGCCCGACCGACCGGTCGAGTGCTTCGGTCCGGAGGCCTCGGCGCGGGCCCGTGCGCTTCTGCCAAAGGGGGCCCGAGTGACCCTGACCAGCGATCCGAGCCAGGGCGAGCGCGACCGGTTCGACCGGCTGCTGGCCGAGGTCTTGCTGCCCGGCGATGCGATCACGGTCAACGAGCGCCTGATCGCCGGGGGCTACGCCGAGGTCTTCCGTGGCGACGGCCGGGGCCGCCTCCAGCCCCGCCTACGCGCCGCCGAGGCCGCCGCGCGCGAGGGCCGGCTCGGCCTGTGGCGCTCCTGCCGGCCGGGCGGCTGACCGGGCGCGAACGCAACCGGGGGGCCCGAAGGCCCCCCGGTCGTACCGCTGTGCTGCAGGTGGTGAGAGGCGGCTTAGGCCTCGACCGCCTTGGGCTTCGGGGTGACGGCCGCCGTGATCTTGGCGGACAGCAGACCGAGGACCACACCGCAGACCAGGGTGACGAAGACGCTGAACCACACCCACGGCCACGGCGTCGAGAGGAGACCGCCACCCGCGCCGATACCGGCGGTTGCGGGGTCGCCCAGAGAAGCCACGGTGTTCTCCGTGCCGCCGCCGTTCGGGACCCAGCCGTCGAGGCCGGTCGCGATCCACCAGACGAACACGGACGCGAACGCCGGGAAAGTACCGGCGACGTAGTACCAGTCACCCGCGACCAGAACCAGGACGAGGATGAATGCGAAGACGCCGACCCACAGCGCGATGCCCCAGAAGTCGGGGGCGTCGGCCGTCGAGAACGCCAGCGGCATGGTGATCAGTGCGGCCACCGAGCCGAAGACGCAGGCGATGAAGATCTTGCCGAACGCGGCGTTGTCGCCACCTGCGGCAAAGAACAGGCCCCAGGAGATGAACGCGATCGGGAGGATCAGGTGGAAGTTCTCAGGAAGACCGAGCTGGCCATCGCCGGCGAGGTTGTCCTGAACGGTTACCCAGTGGAACGTGAAGTTCAGGGAGAACTCGGTCCACAGGAAGGAAAGAACCCCAATGACAATCGCCAGGGGCGCGATCGCTTTCGCGCGTGCGCTCATAGAGGCGTTAGCTCCTTTAAGAGAAGTACGGGGGACACGCCGCCGGAAAAGAAGACGTTTGATGACGGCGCAACCACGGAGGGAACCGGAAGAGGTCCCTCCGCGCGGCCAGTGTAAGGCTGCCCTGGTGTTCGTGGCAACCGTTGCATGCCCTTCTTTCTTAACTCCCCGCTAACGCAGCGTTCTCTGGCCGGCCGACTCGGCGACGAGGTCGGTCAGCGCCGCGGCGAGAGCCTCCGGGGAGTGGCGCACCATGCGCCCCTCCTCCGCCAGGTCGCGAGCCACCACGCGCACGCCGAGGGCCTGCAGCCGCTGCCGATCGGCCCTCACCGGCTCCTGCCCCTGGGCCGCGTAGGCGGCGGCCGCCACCGGGTCGAGCGCCCCCTCGTGGACCAGGATCACATCGACACCGCCGCGGGCGGCCTCGAGGACCCGCTCGAGGTGGTCGACGGCGTCGAACCCGTCGGTCTCGCCGGGCTGGGTCATGACGTTGCAGACGTAGGCGCGCACTCCGCGGGCTGCCGCGACCGCATCGACCAGCTCCGGGACGGCGAAGTGCGGGAGCACGCTCGTGAAGAGGCTTCCGGGGCCGAGCAGCACGAGATCGGCGTCGGCGATCGCCTGGAGAGCGGGCGGGTGCGCCTCCGGCTCGGGTTCCAGCCAGACGCGCCGGCAGGGCCCCGCGCCCGAGGTGATGGCGCTCTCGCCGCACACCCGCGCGCCGTCGGCTCGTTCCGCCCAGAGGCTGATCTGGGAGAGCGTCGAGGGCAGCACGTTGCCGCGGATGTTCAGCACGTGACTGGACCACTGGATCGCGAGGTCGAAGTTGCCGGTGACCTCGGTGAGCGCCGCCAGGAAGAGGTTGCCGAAGGAATGGCCCGACAGGTCGCCGGCGGCGAAGCGGTGCTGGAAGAGGCGCCCCATCAGCGACTCGTCCTCGGCCAGGGCGACCAGGCAGTTGCGGATGTCCCCCGGCGGCAGGACGCCGAGCTCGCGCCGCAGCCGTCCCGACGATCCGCCGTCGTCGGCCACGGTGACGATGGCCGTGATGTCGAGCTCGTGCCTCTTGAGCCCGCGCAGCAGGGAGGCGAGCCCGGTGCCGCCCCCGAGCGCCGCGATATGGGGGCTGCGGGTCACGCGGCGTCGGCGGGGGCGCCTGTCGTGCGCCCGATATGCCGGTGCGACACGCGCACATCGAGGGCGCGCGAGTAGCGGACCGCCAGCATCTCGGCGATCGCGACGCTCCGGTGGCGCCCGCCGGTGCAGCCGATTCCGATCACCACGCTGCTCTTGCCCTCCTGCGCGTACGCCGGGAGCAGGAAGTCGAAGAGCGACTCCAGGCGGGTGCGGAACTCGTCCATCCCGGGCGCCGCGGCCACGAAGTCGGCGACGGGCCTGTCGAGCCCGGTCAGCGGCTTCAGATCCGGCACATAGTGCGGGTTCTGCAGGAAGCGGACATCGAAGAGCAGGTCCACGTCGCGCGGGATCCCGTACTTGTAGCCGAAGGAGACGAACTCGACGTGCATCCGCGGGCGGGTCTCGGGCGCCAGCAGGGCGTCGCTCACCTGGCGGCGAAGGTCCCAGATCGACATCCCGGTCGTATCGATCACGAGGTCGGCGCGGGCGCGCACCTCGGCCAGCTCGGCCCGCTCCCGCTCGATGCCGTCCGACACGGTGCCGCCGTCCGAGAGGGGATGGCGGCGGCGGGTCTCTCGGAAGCGATCGAGGAGGGCCTCGTCGGATGCCTCCAGGAAGACCACCCGAGGCCGCACCCCGCGTGCCCCCTCCACGCGCTCGAGGACCGGCTCGAGCTCCTTGAACCAGACGCCCCCGCGGACGTCACAGGCGACGGCGGCCCGGTCCACTCGCGAACCCTCCAGCAGGACGAGATCGGCGAAGGCGGGCAGGAGGCCCGGTGGCAGGTTGTTCAACGCAGAACCAGCCCGCGTCCTCGAACGCGCCCATCGCCTTGCTCTTGCCGGCACCGCTCATGCCGGTGATGATCGTCAGCTCCATTCATCCTCCCCGGCGGAACCGGCCCCACGGGCGACCGGCGCCGCTCCCTCGCGCGGCCCCGCGGTCTTGTGGAGACGGTCGTAGACGTCGCGGGCAACCTTCGACGGCACCCCCGGCACCGCCTCCAATTCCTCCCTGCTGGCCGCGAGGAAACGCTCGGTCGAGCCGAAGTGGCGCAGGATCGCCGACTTGCGAGCGGGCCCCACGCCGGGCAGCGCGTCGAGCACGCTCTGCGTCATGCCGCGGTCGCGTTTGCCCCGGTGGTGGCGCAGCGCGAACCGGTGGGCCTCGTCGCGGATGTGCTGCAGCACGCGCAGCGCCGAGGAGCCCTCCTCGAGCAGCAGCGGGTCGGAGCGCCCGGGCCGGAACACCTCCTCGTGCTTCTTGGCGAGACTCACCACGGGCACGTCCTCGACGCCGGCGGACCGCATGCCGGCCAGCGCCGCGCCGAGTTGCCCCTTGCCGCCGTCGATCACCACCAGCCCCGGCCGTGCCGCGAACGACGGATCGTCCTCGGGTGCGAGGAGACGGGCGAAGCGCCGCTGCAGCGCCTCCTCCATGCGGGCGAAGTCGTCGGGACCACCCTCGTAGCGCATCGTGAACGTGCGGTAGTTGGCCTTCGCCGGAGCGCCGCCCTCGAAGACGACCATCGACGCCACGGCGTAGGTGTCGCCGAGGTTGGAGATGTCGTAGCACTCGATTCGCGCAGGGGGCGACGGCAGACCGAGGCGATCCTGGAGATCGGCCAGCGCGTCGCGTCGACGGGCGCGCGCCTGCTCGTGCCGGCGCTGGTCCTGATCGAGGGCGAAGCGGGCGTTGCGCTCGGCGAGCTCGGCCAGCTTGCGCTTGTCGCCGCGGGCCGAGGCCCGCACCTCCACCCGGCTGCCGCGCCGCTCGGTGAGAAGCGCCTCGAGGTCGGCCTCGGCCGCGCTGCCGCGCGGCACCACCACGAGGGCCGGGATCGCCAGGGCCATGGCGTAGTACTCGTATGCGAACTGCACGAGCAGAGTGGCCTCGTCCTCGGCGCCCGCGGTGTCGAGGAAGAAGGACTGGCGGTCCTGGAGCACCCCGTCGCGCACCTGCAGCACCTGCACGTTCGCCGAATCGCCGTCGACGGCGATGCCGAGCACGTCGGCCGTGCCCACCGACCCCGCCGTGGCGAACTGGCGCTCCATCAGGTGGCGCACCGCCGAGAGCCGGTTGCGCACCGCCGCGGCCCGCTCGAACTCCTGGGCCTCGGACGCCTCGCGCATCTCCTGCTCCAGCTCGCGCTCGAGACCGCGGTAGCGCCCCGACAGGAGGGCGATGATCTTGTCGATCAACGCCCGGTACTCCTCCCGGGAGATGTAGCCGACGCACGGAGCCAGGCAGCGCTTGATGTGGTAGTCGAGGCACGGGACCCCCGACGGCCGACCCGGCTCCCTCCCCTCGCACGGTCGGCTGGGGAAGATCTTGCCGATCAGCTTGAGCGTCTCGCGCACCTTGTACGCGTTGGAGAAGGGTCCGAAGTAGAGCCGGTCGCGGCGGTGCTTCTCGCGGGTGAAGTAGACCCGCGGATACTCCTCGTCGAGGCTGATCCCGATGTAGGGGTAGCTCTTGTCGTCGCGCAGGCGCACGTTGAAGGCCGGTCGATGGCGTTTGACCAGATTCGCCTCCAGTATCAGCGCCTCGCTCTCGGAGCCCGTCACGAACACCTCGACCCGGTCGATGCGTGCGACCAGGTCGTCGATCTTCGGATGCAGCCCCGAGCGCGCGCTCATCCGCCGGCGGGCCGCGGCCGCGTCGGGCCGCAAGGGGGCCTGGAAGTACGAGAGCACGCGGCGTCGCAACGACTTGGCCTTGCCGACGTAGAGCACCCGGTCGGCGTCGTCGCGGTAGATGTAGACGCCGGGACCGCTCGGCAGTGCCGCGAGCTGGTCGCGGAGTGGGGCGGATTCCGACACTCGACGTCGAGTATTGCAGCCCTGCCGTGACACGAGTCCCGAGGGCCCGGGCGGCGGCGGATGGGGCGCGAGGCGCGTGATGCCAAGGCGCCCGGTGGTGTCGCCTCGCTCGGGACGGCCCGCCTCCCACGATCCTCAGACGAAACGGTCGTCGATGCGGATCAGCCTCACTCCCCCTGCCGGCCCGCCGGTGACCACGCCCACGCCCCCGGCGAGGGCGAGGATGCGCGCCACGTACGCCTGCGTCTCGGGGTAGGGCGGGATGCCCCCGAAGCGCCGGACCGCACCCGGTCCGGCGTTGTACGCGGCCAGCGCCAGGGGCACCGAGCCGAAGTCCCGGACATGGCCCGCCAGGAGGCGACCCGCCGCCGGGATCGCCTGGGCGGGGTCGAACGGATCGCGCAGGCCGAGCCCGGCCGCGGTGGCGGGCATGAACTGAGCGATCCCCTGGGCACCGGCCGGGCTGACCGCCCGCGGATCGAACCCCGACTCCGCTCTCAGGAGCGCGGCCAGGAGGGTCGGCGAGAGGCCGTTGGCCGTGGCGGAGGTGGCGACGACGGCTCGCAGGCCGGAGGGCACCCACGCCGGGAGGGCAGCGATGGACGCGCGCCCCGGGCCGGAGTCGATCCCCACCCCCTCTCCCCCGCAGCCGGGACCATAGCCCCAGTGCCAGGGCTCCCACGAGTAGCGCTGCACGAAGCCGAAGCGCTCGCCGTTGGCCGCCAGCCACGGATGTGCGGCGCGCCCGGCGTTCATGTTCAGATCGAGTTCGGTGGCGTCGCGATGGCGGCTGCGTCCCGGCGGCGCCACCCATCTCGGATCGGGATGGCGGGCGAAGAGCACCGCCTGCTCGGCGTCGCTGCGAAAACCGCTCACGACGATCAGATCGACCCCCTCGGAGCGGGCGGCGGCGTCCATCAGATCGAAGGCGGCGGCGACCGCGGGGCACATCGGCTTGCCGTCCCGATAGCGGAGCGGCCCCGCGTAGCCCCCGCCCCTCGCCCACCCCGCCGGTCCGGCGTCGGCGAGGGCCCCGGCGACGACGAGACCCGCCCGGGCGGCCGCCCGGGATCGGGACCCGCGTGGGCCCGGGGCGCTGACGACGACCTCGACCGTCGTCGGAGGCCATGCCCTCGACGGGAAGCGCAGCTCCTCGACCCGCGCCCCAGCCGGTGCGGCCGCGATGCGGGCGGTGGCGATCAGGCGGTCGCGCCACCGCTCAGCCCGCCTGGGACCGTCGAGCGCCACCTCTGCGAAGCGCGCGCCGAGCTCCCGGCCCGCGGAGAGGGCCGCGACGTCGGCCGCGCCCTGCGCCTGCGCCACCGCCAGTTGCGCCTGCCCGAGAACGAACAGCGACACCGAGCCGGCCAGCACGATCGCCGCCACCACGAGCGCGAGGGGCAGGGCCTGACCGGCCCGAGGATCGCGACCCCGCCGGGGGCTCATGGGGTCCGGATTCCCGCGCGGGCCACGACCCGCAATCCGGTGACGCCGGGAATCACGACCGGGACCGGAGCGGTGGCCGATACGACCACCGGGCGTCCCGCGCCCTCGGCGTGCAGTGCGCGATCGCGAACCTCCTCCTGGGCCGCGAGCCCCGCCCCGATGGCGGCCATGAGCTGCCATCCGAGCAGCCCGGCGAGGACGATCACCGGAACCATCGCCAGCAACTCGACCGCGGCCTGGCCGCTCCCCCCTCGCTGCCTCATCGGCGCACCAGGGCCTCGGCCTCGACCGACGCGAGCCGGGGTATGAACGGCACCACGCGCGGGACGACCAGCCGGATGCGGACGACCGGGCGACTGTCGAGCACCATGGCGCGCGCGCCCCGGGCGTAGCCCTCCGGGAGGGAGCGCAGGGCGGCATCGCGTGCCGGTGCTCCCACCTCGGCGGCGCGCGCTCCCGCCCGAGCCGCTCCGCCGGCGAGGATCCAGGCGTACCCGGCCATGGCCATCTGCCAGCCGACCAACCCGATGAGCACGAGCGCGGGAAGGAGCGCCACCAGCTCCACCAGCGTCTGGCCCTCCTGGGCCTGGGGACGTCGCCGTCGCATGGCCCCACGCTAGGAGAGCCCCCCGTCACAGCTCCGCGCCGACGCGTGCCGGATGGCGCACCACACCGTCGCGATCGATCAGCGGAAGCGGCGGCTCTCCCGGACGACCCAGACGATGACCAGCACGAGGGCGGCGATCAGGGCCAGCACGCCGAGGGGGGTGAGGCGGTCGCCGAGCAGCGGGAACCCCAGGAACAGCAGCAGCACGATCGCGGTCGTGCAGGCGATCACCACATTGCGCTGCCAGGGCTTCAGCACCAACCAGGCGAGCTGGTTGCGACGGAAGTAGTTGTACGCGAAGGAGACCAGCGCGGCGACGAAGATCACCTGGATGATCAGGCCGAGCGAGTTGGCCGACGCACCGAAGCCCTCCTGGGAGACGAACACCAGCCCCGCGACCGCCGCGACGATCGCGGCGTTGCGGACGGCGATCCAGTTGATCCTCACAGCTCGGCCGGCGGCCGGGCCTCGTCCGCCAGCTGGGCGGCGAGCTCCTCGAGGGGCACCGCACCGCGATCGCCCTGGTGGCGGGCCCGCGCCGACGCGGTGCCCGCCTCGGCTTCCTTGTCGCCCACGATCAGCAGGTAGGGCACCTTGGAGAGCTCGCCGTCGCGGATGCGCCTCCCGATCGACTCGCTGCGGGCATCGACCTCGACGCGCAGCCCCTCCCGGCGCAGGCGCGCGCGCACCGACTCGGCATAGCCGTGATGGCGGTCGGAGACCGGGACCACCCGGGCCTGCACGGGGGCCAGCCAGAGCGGGAAATCGCCGCCCGTGTTCTCGATCAGGATCCCGAGGAAGCGCTCGATGGAGCCGGTGATCGCCCGGTGGATCATCACCGGTCGCTCCTCGCTGTCCTCGGCGGTGGTGTAGACGAGGCCGAAGCGCTCGGGCAGGTAGAAGTCGAGCTGGCAGGTGCCCAGCTGCCAGGAGCGTCCCATCACGTCGGTCACCTGGAAGTCGATCTTCGGTCCGTAGAAGGCGCCGTCGCCGACCTTCAGCCCGTACTCGCGGTCGCCCAGCGCGCTGCTCAAGGCCTCCTCGGCGGCGTCCCACATCTGCGGCGTGCCGGTGGCCTTCTCGGGCCGGGTGGACAGCTTGAGCTGCACCTCGTGAAAACCGAACCTGGCATAGAAGCGGTCGGTGAGGTCGAGGATCGCGTTGACCTCGTCCTGCACCTGGTCGAGCCGGCAGAAGACGTGGGCGTCGTCCTGGGTGAAGGCGCGCACCCGGAACAGGCCGTGCAGCACGCCCGAGAGCTCATGGCGGTGTACGTGACCGAACTCGGCGTAGCGGATCGGCAGATCGCGGTAGCTGTGGCGACGGCTGCGATAGACCAGGCAAGCACCGGGACAGTTCATCGGCTTGATCGCGAAGTTCTGGCCCTCCACCTCCGAGAAGTACATGTTCTCGCGGTAGTTCTCCCAGTGGCCGCTGGTCTTCCACAGCTCGTCGGAGAGCATCGTGGGCGTCTGGATCTCGTCGTAGTCCATGCCGGCCAGCTCGTCGCGCACGGCGCCCTTGATGCCGTTGACGACGACCATCCCCTTGGGCAGGAAGAAGGGGAAGCCGGGGCCCATGTCGTCGAAGTGGAAGAGGTCGAGGTCGCGGCCGACCCGGCGATGGTCGTTGGCGCGGGCCTGCTCGAGTCGCTGCAGGTGGGCGTCGAGGTCCTTGGCGCTGGTGAAGGCGGTCGCATAGAGCCGTGTGAGCTGGGGGTTCTTCTCGCTGCCGCGCCAGTAGGCACCGGCCACCGACTGCAGCCTGACGGGGCCGATACGCCCCGAGTCCTGGACGTGCGGGCCGCGACAGAGGTCGATGAAGTCGCGCTGGCGATAGAGAGAGACCTCGGTCTCGCCCTGGCGCTCGAGCTCGTCGATCTGGTTGACCTTGTAGGGATCCTCGCGCTCGGCGAAGTAGGCGCGCGCATCGGCCACGCTCATCACGCTGCGCTGGAAGGGCGCCTTCGCGGAGATGATGCGGGAGATCTCGGCCTCGATGGCCGGGAAGTCGTCCTCCGTGAGCGGGCGCGGAAGGTCGAAGTCGTAGTAGAAGCCGTCCTCGATCGGCGGTCCGAAGCCGAACTTGGCTCCCGGCACGACCGTCTGGACCGCCTCGGCCATCACGTGCGCCGCCGAGTGGCGCATCACGTAGAGGTAGTCGTCGCCGCTCTTCGAGGTGACGATCTGGATCGCATCGCCGTCGGCGAGCGGGCGCGCCAGGTCGCGGATCTCGTCTCCCACCCGCACGGCCACCGCGGCCTTGGCCAGGCCGGGGCCGATCGCGGAAGCGGCATCGTGGCCCGTCGCCCCCTCGGGCAACTCCAGCCGGCTGCCATCGGGAAGCGTCACGGTCATCGCCCGCGGACTCTACCAACGGCCCCGGCGACTCCCGGAGGGCTTGTGGGCGCGCGGTTCGGGCGTGATGATCCGATGATGCTGGAGCGCTTCCTCTACCGGCCGGACGGCCGCATGCATGTGGGTCGCATGATCGGGCTCGCGGTCACCACCGTGGCCTTCGCGTTGTTCGGCAGCTTCCTGCTCGTGGTGACGCCGCTCCTCAGCGGCCATGAGGGCCTGCGGACGCTCTGGGTGCTGTTCTCGGTCTTCCTGCTGAAGTTCCCGCTCGTCGGGCTGTTGTGGTGGTTCATCGTGAAGAACAAGGAGTGGCCGGTGCGTCCCCCGATCTGGGACGACCGTGAGACCCGTGAGATCCTCGACTACCTGGTCGCCGAGGCCGACCGCGTCCGACTCCTGCCCGACGCCGAGGCACGGCTGGGATACCTGCGGACCGAGGCCTGGAACGTCGCCGATCGCGTGGGGGGCGACGCCAAGGTGGATGCCGTGGACGTGGCCCTCCACCTGGATCAGCTCCTGTCGCGCCCGCGGAACCGGGGCCTTCCCGAGCGTTGATGCCCGCGGGTCCACACGCCGATCTGCTGGCCGAGGCCATCGCCGCCGACGGTGACGCGTGGACGGCGCTGTTCGCGGGTCGTATCGCCGACGCCCACGCCGGCCTCGAGGCCGCCGCCGCGCTCTATCGCAGATCGTGGGAGGAGGCGCCGCCGCGAAGCTTCGGGCGCCTGGTGGCGCACCTGAAGTCGGCCACCCTCGCGGGCGAGCCGGACGAGGCGGCGGCCTACGTACGCGCGCAGCTCGGCGACGGCTGCGACTCGCCGACCTCCTGCTACGCACTGGCAGTGGCGGCGCTCATCGAGGACGACGACGACCTCGCCGCGCGGGCGGCGACGGGTATGGCCGAGGGCGGCGAGGCGTTCGCGCGGGCGGGAGAGGCCCTCGCGGCGCTCGCCGCGCGGGACGGGCGGCGCTACGCCGTGGCGGTCGCGGCGATCGTGGCCGATTTCGAGAGCCGCGAGCAGCACCTCACGGGCGTGGCGGTAGCCGACACCGCAATGCTGATGGAGGCCCTCGCCGAGCGGCGGGAGATGGCGGTCCGGCCATCGTCGGACCTCATCCCGGGCTGACCGCAGCCGGGCGGCGCCATCATCAGCGGGTCCAGAGAATGCGGGGCTGGATCGGCGCGTCGGGAGCGACGGCCTGCAGCGCGGCAACGAGGCCGGCGTGCCCACGGGAGCCGAGCCGGTGGCGCAGATCGCGATCGAAGTCGGCGCCGGCCTCGTGGACGATGCGGATCGCATCCAGTGCCGGCGGGCGCGGGACGATGAGCTTGGCCCGCATGTCCGAGGGGTCGGGCCGCCGGGCCGCGTGGCCCATCCGCGTCTGCGCGAGGTTCGGCGTGGAGGTGCTCGTCTAGCGTCACGCCACCCGGTGGCGGGGGTCGAGGAAGGCGATGCGCGCCCGGCCGCGCTGGATCCCGTGGGCGAGGGTGCCGTCGGGCAACCGGAGGACGACGCGCCACGCCAGGCCCCGGACGCCCTCCTGCACCAGCTCGCCGACGCTCTCGACCACGGCCGTCACCCTCCCCAGGCCGAGGACCTCGAGATCGATGCCCTCGCCGAGGCGGGGGGGCATCAGGCGGCGCGGGGCCCCGGGATCAATGGAAGGCCTCCCAGGCGAGGCCGATCGCCACCAGTAGCAGCGCCACCCCGACCGAGCGCGCCGCCGTGTCGGCGAGCTTGATGGCGAGCGGCCGCGGGAGGAAGCGCCTTCCGGTGGCATCGCGCAGTGTGAGGTCGTCCTCGGTGATGCGTCTCATTGATCCCCCGGCTGCACGAAGCCCGACTCGTATGCCATCACGACCGCCTGTATCCGGTCGCGAAGACCCAGCTTGGAGAGTATCCGCGCGACGTGGGTCTTGACCGTCGCGTCCGACACGACGAGCTGCCCGGCGATCTCCGCGTTCGAGAGGCCGCGCGCGATGAGACGCATCACCTCGGTCTCGCGCTCGGTCAGCTCGGCGAAGGCCTCCGGTGCGGTCGACCCGGGCGGCGGGCGGCGGACGAAGTCCTCGATCAGGCGGCGGGTGAGAGCCGGGGCGAGCAATGCGTCTCCGGCCGCGATCACACGCACGGCATCGACCAGTTCCTCGCGACGGACGTCCTTGAGCAGGAACCCGCCGGCGCCCGCTTTCATCGCCTCGTAGACGTACTCGTTCTCGTCGAAGGTGGTGAGCATCAGTATTCGAGGTGCGCTCCCGCCGTCGGCGCCCAGGCGGCGGGTGGCCTCGATGCCGTTGACCTCGGGCATCCGAATGTCCATCAGAACGACGTCGGGCGCCAGCGCGCGGGCCATCTCGATCGCCTCGCGGCCGTCGGCCGCCCCGCCCACGACCTCGATGTCGGGCTGGGCGTCGAGGATCATCCCGAAGCCGTCGCGCACCAGGGCCTGGTCGTCGGCGATCAGTACGCGGATCGTCACCGGACACCCGCCGGCTCGAAGGGCAGCCGGGCGCGCAGCCGGAAGCCCCCCCTGGGCCCGGCTCCGGCCTCCAGCTCGCCGCCGTACACGGCCACCCGCTCGCGCATGCCCAGCAGCCCGTGGCCGCCACCGTCGAGGGCGGGATCGTGACCGCGCCCGTCGTCGCTCACGCACAGCTCGAGGTCGTGCTCGCCGTAGCGCACCAGCACCTCGGCGCGGGCCGGCCCCGCGTGCTTGAGCGCGTTGGTGAGCCCCTCCTGGACGATGCGGTAGGCCGACAGATCGACGCTCGGGGGCAGCGGTCTCGGCTCGCCATCGATGTGGATGCTCACCAGCAGCCCCGCCGCGCGGACGCTCTCGACCAGCTCGGAGAGACCGCCGAGTCCGGGTTGGGGGGCCAGGGGGACGCCGTCCTCGCCGACCTCCCGCAGCGCGCCGAGCATCCGGCGCAGCTCCCCGAGCGCCGAGCGCCCGGTGTCCTGGACCGAGGCCAACGGCTGCCGGGCGCGCTCGGGATCGACGTCCAGCATCGCCTCGGCCGCCTCCGCCTGTACGACCATCACGCTCAGGCTGTGGGCGACCACGTCGTGCATCTCGCGCGCGATCCGGGTCCGCTCCTCGGCGACCGCCGCCCGCGCCTCGGTCTCAGTCTCGCGCTCGAGGCGATCGGCGCGCTCCCGGAGCTCGGTGGTTCGCCGGGTGCTCGTCCGATACGTGTGGCCCGCGAGCCAGGCGACGCCGAAGATCGGGACCGTGTTGAACAGGTTGGTCCAGTCGCCCTCCGGATCGAGGAAGACCACGACGACGACCGCCGTCAGCGCGAGCGCCGCACCGCCGAGCCGCTCGCGGCGCGTCGCCAGATTCGCGCCGTAGAACCCGACTGCGATAGCGACGATCAGGTAGATCGATAGGGAATAGCCCACCGTGTGCGTCCAGATGATCGCCTGGAGCATCACCGTGACGAGCACGAAGGTCGGGGCGGCCACCGGCCAGCGGCGACGGGCGACCAGCGGCAGACCCCATAGCAGGGCGAACGCGGTGAGCCACCACGGGGAGCCCTCGATGTCGGTGTTGAGCCAGACCTCCGCGATCCCGGTCCCGGTCAAGACGACGACGAGAGCGTCGACCAGGTGGCGCTCGAGGATCCGCCGGACGCTCATGCCGCGACGGTACATCGCGCGGGATTGCGCGTCGTCGGCCGCACGGCGGGTGGGTCGTCATCCCCCGGGATGACGACCCACCGCCGGAGTGCCGAGCGCCGCCCCCCGAAAGACCATCACCCGCGCCGTCTCCGGGTCCGGAGAGCGGGCGATGGCGCGGCGGGCGGGCGGTCGTAGCGTCGCCGGCATACCGATCGCACCCGTCCAGGAGGACATGAGATGAGCACCGCAGCCACCGCACCACACACCGCCCCGGGCGCCCGCCGAGAGCCGATGGAGGCTGCGCCCGCCGTCGTGGCCCGCGACCTGGTGCGCCGGTACGGAGACGGGGACGCGGCGGTCGACGCCCTGCGCGGCGTGTCCCTTTCGGTCGATCGAGGCGAGCTCGTCGCCGTGATGGGTCCTTCGGGGTCCGGCAAGTCGACCCTCATGCACATCCTCGCCGGTCTCGACCGCCCCTCGGAGGGCGACGTCTGGATCGGCGACCAGGACATCACCTCGATGGGCGACACCGCCCTCACCAAGCTCCGACGGCGCCACATCGGCTTCGTATTCCAGTTCTTCAACCTACTCCCGACACTCACGGCGGAGGAGAACATCACCCTGCCGACGCGGATCGCCGGCAACGGCGTGGATCGTGCGTGGCTCGACCAGGTGGTCGCCTCCGTCGGGCTCGGCGAGCGACGGCGCCACCGGCCGGCCCAGCTCTCGGGCGGTCAGCAGCAGCGCGTGGCGATCGCCCGCGCGATGCTCGCCCGCCCGACGGTCATGTTCGCCGACGAGCCCACCGGCAACCTCGACTCGCGCTCGGGCGCCGAGGTGCTCGAGATGCTCCGCAGCTCGGCGGTCGACCACGGCCAGACCACCGTCATGGTCACGCACGACGCGAAGGCGGCGACGATCGCCGACCGCATCGTCTTCCTGGCCGACGGGCGCATCGTGCGCTCGCAGGGCCCGTCCACCGCGGCCGAGGTGCTCGAGGCGCTGGCGGAGGTGACGCGATGACCTGGGTCGCCTTCCGGAGCCTGATGGAGCGCCGCACCCGCGCGGCGCTCACCGCCCTGGCCGTCGTGCTGGGCGTGGCCATGATCGCGGGCAGCCTGATCCTCACCGACACCATCGATCGTGCGTTCACCAACATCTTCAGCAGCTCGTACACCAACACCGACCTCGTGGTGCGCGGCACCCCCGTCGTGCAGGGCTCCTTCGCCGGCGGCCCGACGGTCCCCGCGTCCCTGCTCCCCCGCATCCAGGCGGTCCCGGACGTCGCCGCGGCCGCCGGGAACCTCATCGACCTCGCCGGGTCGAGCACCACGGCCAAGCTCGTCGATCGCGACGGGAAGGTCATCACCTCCAACAACCCGACCTTCGGCTTCGGCATCGACGCGAGCCAGCCGCGATTCAACCCGCTGACCCTCATTGAGGGGGCCTGGGCGCACGGCCCGCGCCAGGTGGTCATCGACTCCAGCACCGCCGCCGGTCACGACTACGCGGTGGGCGACGAGATCGGCGTCATCGGCGAGGGCCCACTGCGCACCTTCCGCATCACCGGCCTCGCGACGTTCGGCGACCTGAACTCGCTGGGCGGCGCGACCATCGCCGTATTCGACATCCCGACGGCGCGCTCGGTGCTCGCCACGACCGGCTTCGAGGCGATCCAGATCGCCGCCCGGCCGGGCGTCTCCGTCGAGGCCCTCGCCCGCGAGATCGCCCCGCTGCTTCCGTCCACCGCCGAGGTGACCACGGGCGCCGAGCAGGCGGCCAAGGACAAGGAATCGATCTCCCAGGCCATCACGTTCATCCGCGCGCTGCTGGTGTCGTTCGGCGGCATCGCGCTCTTCGTCGGCGCGTTCGTCATCTTCAACACGCTGTCGATCACGGTGGCCCAGCGGTCGCGCGAGCTGGCGACCCTGCGGACCCTGGGGGCCTCGCGCCGCCAGGTGCTGCGCTCGGTGATCGCCGAGGCCGGCATCATCGGCCTCGGCGCCTCGTTGGTCGGCCTCGGCCTCGGCCTCGGCCTGGCCAAGGGGCTCACGGCGTTCTTCCGCGCCGCGGGGCTCGAGCTGCCCCAGGGGGAAACCGTCTTCGCCACCCGCACCGTCGTGGTCTCGCTGCTGGTGGGGACCCTGGTGACGCTGCTGGCGGGCATCGTGCCGGCCATCCGCGCCACCCGCGTGCCGTCGATCGCGGCCGTCCGCGACGGCGCCGCGCTCCCCGAGAGCGCCGTCTCGCGCCGCTCCCCGCTCATCGCCGGGATCGCCGTCGCCTGCGGCGGCGGAATGCTGGTCCGCGGCCTTCTGGCCGACGGCCTGAGCGGCACGGACCGGATCCTGATGCTCGGCGGCGGGACGCTCGCGCTGTTCATCGGCGTGGCCGTCGTGTCGTCGCGCCTCGTGCGGCCCATCGCCGCCGTCGTCGGGTGGCCCATCGGCCGCCGCGGCGCCGCCGGTGCGCTGGCACGCGAGAACGCCGTCCGCAACCCGTCCCGCACGGCTGCGACGGCGGCGGCCCTGATGATCGGCCTCGCCCTCGTCACCTTCGTCTCGGTGCTGGGCGCCGGCCTCACCGACACCGCCCGCTCCGACGTGCGCGAGCAGATCTCTGCGACGTACGTCGTCACGGCCTCGGACGGGTGGGGCCCGGTCTCCACGGCCGCCGGCCGGGACCTCTCCGGCGCCCTGCCGGGCAGCGTCGTGTCGAGCGTCCGCGAGGACCAGGCGCGGGTCTCCGGCGACGCCATCCCGGTCGACGGGGTGGACCCGTCCACCATCGCCGACGCCTACCGCTTCACCTGGACCGCCGGCGACGCGTCGTCGCTGGCCGCCCTCGACGACGACGGCGTCGTCGTCGCCCGGGTCTTCGCAGAGCACCACGACCTGGAGATCGGCTCGCGCATCCCGATGGTGAGCCCGTCCGGCGCGCGCTCGTCGCTGACGGTCACCGGCGTCTACGACCCGCCGCGGCTGAGCCCGCTCCTCGCACCGGTGCTGATCTCGCAGGAGGCGTTCGACATCGCCTTCCCGCGGGCGAAGGACCGGTACACCTTCGTCTCCGACGCGCCGGGCGGCGCCCCCGCCATCGAGAGCGCCCTGTCGGCCTACCCCGACACGAAGGTCGCGACGACGGCCGGCTACGCCGACATCGCGACCGCCGACCTCTCCACGATCCTCAACATGCTCTACGTCCTTCTGGGGCTGTCGGTGATCGTGAGCATCTTCGGCATGGTCAACACGCTGGTCCTCGCGGTGCACGAGCGCACCCGGGAGGTCGGGATGCTGCGGGCGGTCGGGATGACCCGCCGGCAGGTGCGCGCGATGGTGCGCGGCGAGAGCGTCATCACCGCGCTCATCGGCGCCGCGCTCGGGATCCCGCTGGGCATCGGCCTCGCGGCGCTCGCGACCCGCGCGATGTCCGACTGGGGCGTCGCCCTCACCATCCCGTCCACGCTGGTCTGGTTCGTGGTCGTGGCGATCTGGGTGGGCGTGCTGGCGGCGGTGATGCCCGCGCGCCGCGCGGGACGTCTCGATGTGCTGCGCGCCCTGCAGTACGAGTGATTCGCGAGGCGTCGCAGGCGTCGCCCGCACGGGCAACCGACGATGCAGGTGACGAAGCCGGGCGGCTGCACGACGCGGCCGCCCGGCTCCTTCGGCCAATTGACCGGAGGGGCGATCGTCAATTGGCGCGGACGACGCACGCGCAACGGGGCGGGTGCCCCCGCGACGACGATGACCTCAGCGCGTCGTAGCGGCTCGGCTCACCGCTCGGCCGCACACCCGATGAGACACCGACACCCGGGGCCGCCGCGGCGGCCCCGGGTGTCGCGCTCCCTATCGGTTCTCGCAGCTCCTGGTGGCCTCTGCGGAGCACCTGTCGCGACCGAGGCCGCCGTTGGCGAAATCGGGACCCGAGCCGCCCACGAGGATGTCGTTACCGCCGTTGCCGAAGAGGAAGTCGTTCCCGGCATTCCCGAACAGGCGGTCGGCGCCCTCGCCGCTGCGGATCCGGTCGGCCCCCGGCCCGCCGTTGATGACATCGTTGCCGGGGCCGCCGTTGATCCTGTCCCCGGCGGAGCCTCCCAGGATGATGTCGGCGCCGCCCTGGCCGGTGATGATGTCGATTCCGGCACCCCCTTCGAGGGTGTCACGTCCGAGCCCGCCGAAGATCCTGTCGCGGCCGGCCTCACCGCGGACGGTGTCGATGCCCTTGCCGCCCTTCAGCCTCTTGTCGTTGCCGGAGCCGCCGAGGACCAGATCGTTGTCCAGACCGCCATCGGCCACGTCGGCGCCCGAACCGGCGTCGAGCCGATCGTCGCCGGCCGCCCCGAGCAGGACGTCATCGCCCGCCGAGCCGACGAGTCGGTCGTTGCCCGCCCCGCCGTCGATGTGGTCGGCATCCTGAGCGCCGTTGATGGAGTCGTTGCCGTCCTCGCCGAAGATCCGGTCAGCACCGACGCCGCCGTTGGCGGAATCCTGACCGGCGCCGAGGCAGATGAGGTCGTTCCCGCCCAGGCCGTTGACGGTGTCGTTGCCGCCGAGGGCGACGATGACGTCGTCGCCCGCGGTGCCGGTGATCGTGTCGGCGGCCTCGGTGCCCACCTGTGTCGCCAGACGGCCCTCGCAGGTGAAACCGACCCCGGACTGATGAGGGGTGGCGGCGACGGCGATGCCCGCCCCGCCCACGCCGATTACGCCGATCGCGGTGATCGCGCCGAACCTCCGCATTCGAACGCGCGGGGTGGTCTTACGAGCCATTGAGCACTCCTTCTTGAATCGTCCGGGCGTGGGCACACGCCGACCAGTGGAGACACTCACAACACGGTGACACCCGCCGCGTAAAGAGCCCCTCATTGCATGATGGGCGAATTCGGCGTTTCACGTATTGCAAGATTTCTGGGACCGAGGGGGTCTTCAAGCGCGGGGTGCGGCCTCTCCGAAGGGGAGGCCTGCGTGCCGCTGCGCCCTACGATGAAGAAGTGCGCTCCGACGCCTCCGACCCGCCGGGCGCCCTCCGCGAGCACCGCTGGCGGATCCTGGCCGTCACGGGGATGGGCGCCTTCATGGGCCCTCTCGACATCACCGCGGTGGCGCTCGCCCTCCCCGCCATCGGTCGCGAGCTCGGTCTGAGCTTCTCCGGAGGGATCTGGGTCTCGGCCGGCTACCTGCTGGCGTACGCCCTGGTGCTGGTGCCCGCCGGGCGGATCGCCGACCAGTGGGGCCGGCTGAGGGTGTGGCGTATCGGGTTGAGCCTCTTCGCCGTGGCCTCACTGATGGCCGCGGCGAGCCCTGACGATGCCTGGCTCCTCTCCTGGCGGGCGATCCAGGGTGGCGGAGGGGCGATGCTGGCGGCCACCTCGACCGCGCTCGTCACAGCCGCCTTCCCCCCGAGTGAGCGCGGGCGGGCGCTCGGCCTGAACATCATGGCCCTCTATCTGGGCCTGGCCCTGGGTCCGCTCATCGGCGGCCTCCTGGTGGACCAGGCCGGTTGGCGCTGGATCTTCCTGATCAACGTGCCGATGGCCGCCCTCGCGATGGCGGGCTCGACCGGGCTCTCGGAGGGTCGTCCGGCTCCCGGCCGACCCCGCCTCGACCCGCTCGGGATCGCCCTGCTCGGCAGCGCTCTCAGCGGTCTGATGATCGGGCTCACCTTCGGCCCGCTGTGGGGCTGGGGGTCGGCTCGGGTGATCGGCCTGATCGGCACCGGATCGGTGCTCCTCGCGGCGTTCGTCGTGGCGGAGATCCGCACGGTGGCCCCGCTCATCGACCTCGCGATGTTCCGGCGCAGCCGCCTGTTCGCTCTCGGCAACCTGGCGGCGCTGCTGAACTACTCCGCCATGTTCGGGGTCATCGCCCTGACGGCGGTCCTGCTCCAGATCGTGGCCGGCCTGTCCCCGACTCGCGCGGGCCTGGTGATGCTGGCGCAGCCGGTGGTGATGGTGGCCCTCTCGCCCACGGCAGGTCGCCTCTCGGACACGATCGGCTCCCGCGCCCTGGCAAGCGGCGGGATGGCGCTCGTGGCGGGCGGCTTGGGGATTCTGGCGTTCACACCGGAAGGGATCCCGCTCCCCTGGGTCATGCTCGGGTTGGCGACCACCGGGCTCGGGATGGCCGCCTTCAGCTCTCCCAACACGTCGGCCGTGATGGGGTCGGTGGAGGTCGCGCGCCTCGGGGTGGCGGCGGCGGTGCTGGCGATGATGCGCACCATGGGCCAGGCGCTCTCGCTGGCGGTACTCGGAACGTTGGCCGCAGCGCCACTGGGCGCCGCCGGCGCCCGGGCGCTCTTCGGCGACGCCGCAGAGCATCGACGATGCGGCTGCGTATCTCGACGGTTACCGACTGGCCATGGCCGTGGGGGCGATGATCGCCCTCGTCGGCGCCGCGGTGTCGCTCGGACGCGGCGCGGTGAGCCGCCCCCGCCCCGCCGCGACCTCACCGCCGAGGGTGTGAGGAGTCTGTGAGGTCCGGTTGCATCCGCCGTCGCATCCCTGTCTGATGCGCCGCGTGCCCACCAATACGTTCCTCCGCCTTTTCGCAATCGCCTCCCTGATGTGGCTCGTGCCCCTCGCCTCGGCGGCTCCCGGCGGGCAGACCGAGACCGCCGCACCGAGCGCCTCCGCGGCGTGGACGGCGCAGATCATGCGCCCGATCGCCGTGCGCTCGGCTCCGCGTAACGGGGCACGGGTCGTCGCGCGGGTGGACACGTACACCGATTTCTGGCGGCGCCCCGAGCGGCTGATGGTGCTCAGCCCGGTGCAGGTGGACCCCGCCACCAACCGCGGCTGGGTGCTGGTGCGCCTGCCCAAGCGCCCGAACGGCGCCAAGGGCTTCGTCCCCCTCGACGCGGTCACCCTGCGCAAGACCCGCACTCGCATCGTGGTGCGACTCCGCGCCCGCACTGTTGAGGTCTGGCGCTCAGGCCGCCGGACCGCCCGCTTCTCGGCCGTCGTCGGCACCGGCTCGACTCCCACGCCGAAGGGGCTCTTCGCAGTGCAGGACCCCGTTCCGTCGGCGAGCTGGCAACGCTCGTACCTCGGGCCGTACATCATCACGCTCACCGCATACAGCCCGGTTCTCAGGAGCTTCATGGGGGGCAACGGCCTCGTGGCGATCCACGGCACCAACGCCCCGGGGCTCCTCGGCACCGCCGCCAGCCACGGATGCGTCCGGGTGTCGAACGACGCCGTGCGCCGCCTCTACAAGCTCAGCACGCCCGGCACCCCGGTCGAGATCCGGCGCTAGAAACCTCAGAGCCGGCCGGTCTCCAGGACGCGCCGTAGGAACTGCTGGGTCTCGGGCCGCTCGGGGCGGCCGAACATGCGCTCGGGCTCGCCCCGCTCCACGATCCGGCCTTCGTGCAGGAAGCAGACCTCGTCGGCCACATCCCGGGCGAACGCCATCTCGTGGGTCGCGATCACCATCGTCATGCCCTGGTCCTTCAGCCCTCGCACCAGCGCGAGCACCTCGCCCACCAGCTCCGGGTCGAGCGCGCTCGTCACCTCGTCGAGCAGGAGTGCCCGCGGGGTGGTGGCGAGCGCGCGGACGATGGCGACCCGCTGCTGCTGACCGCCGGAGAGCCGATCGGGGTAGTCGTCCTCACGCCCGCCGAGGCCGAAGCGCGCGAGCAACTCGCGCGCGGCCGCCTCGGCCTCGCCGCGCGGAACCGCGTGCGAGCGGATCGGTGCGAGCACCACGTTCTGCAGCACCGACAGGTGCGGGAAGAGGTTGAAGGCCTGGAACACCATCCCGAGGCGCCGGCGCACCGCCACCGTCGAGCACGACGGATCGGTGATGACCTCGCCGTCGAGGAAGACGTCGCCGTCGTCGATCGTCTCGAGGAGATCGACGCACCTCAGCAGGGTCGACTTGCCCGAGCCCGAGGCGCCGATGAGCGCCACTGCCTTGTGCTCGCCCACCTCGAGATCGATCCCCTGCAGCACCGCCCGCGGGCCGTACGCCTTGGTGACCCCGCGCAGCTCCAGCACCGGCGGGCGGTCGCTCATGCGGCCACCACATGTCCCTGGCGGCGGCGTGCCGCAGCCTGCTGTCGATCCACGACGCGCGCCAACGGCACCGTGACCGCGAGGTAGAGGAGGGCCGCGGCGAGGAAGGGCGTGTAGTTGAAGTCGGAGGCCGCACTGATCTGCGCAACCCGGAAGGCCTCCTGCGGACCCAGGATCGACACGAGCGCCACGTCCTTCTGGAGCGAGATGAAGTCGTTCAGAAGCGGCGGGAGCACCCGGCGGACGGCCTGCGGCACGATCACGTGGCGCATCGCCTGGTTCTCGGAGAGGCCCACGGCGAGGGCCGCCGAGCGCTGGCTCGGGTGGACCGAATCGAGCCCCGCCCGGAAGACCTCCGCGACGTACGCGGTGTAGCAGAGGGCCAGGCCGATTCCGCCGAGGTAGACCGGGTCCTCCACCAGCCAATCGGGCGCGATGCCGAGGGCCGGGACGCCGAAGCCGATCAGGTAGACCACAAGGATCACCGGCACGCCCCGCATGACGTCGGTGAAGATCGTCGCCAGCAGCCGCACCGGGAACAGCGCGGGGGCGCGGCTGATGCGCACCAGGGCGACGATGAGCCCCAGCGCGAGGACCACGGCCTCCACCACCATGAAGAGCTTCACGTCGAGCCAGAAGCCACGCAGCACGTCCGGGAACGACTCCCGGAAGGCGGCCCACGAGAAGAAGGTCTCGCGCACCTCGTCCCAACCGGGACTGCTCACGACGAGAGCGGCCAGCCCTCCGATCACCACCACCGAGGAGACCGCAGCCACCACCGCCCCCCGGCGGGCATGACGGCGCCGGGCCGCCTCACGGGCGGCCCGGCGATCGGTGGCGACGTTCACGGAATCAGGGCCGGGCCCGTCTCGCCCGCTACTCCAGACCGAGCACCGGCGCCTCTGCGCCGATCCACTCGTTGGTGATGGTGGAGAGCTCGCCCGACTCCCTCAGCTGGTCGACCGCACTCGAGACGCATTCCGTCAACGGGGAGTCCTTCTCGAGCACCGCGCCCCAGTCGTCGCCCCCGGGCGCCGCGAACTGGCCGACGAGCTCCGACCCCTCCACCTCGGCGTCGCGGAGGTAGATCGTCGTCGGCAGGTCGGTCACGATCGCGTCCACCTGGCCGTTCTTGAGCGCGCGCACGACGTCGTTGGAGTCGTTGAACACCCGCGGCTGCTTCGAGGGCGCGATCACGGAGTTGACGGCCTCGAGGCTCGTCGTGCCGACCTGCACGCCGATGCGCGCGTCCTTCAGATCGGCGATCGTCGCGGCATCGGCGAAGTCGGAGCCGCCGGCCACGAGTACCCCCTGCGGGGTCGTGTAATACGGGGATGAGAAGTCGGCAGCCTTCTGGCGAGCCGGCTGGATGGAGATCTGGTTGACATCGAAGTCGAACTTCTTCGGCCCCGGGGCGTAGGTGGAGTTGAAGGGCACCCGGATCCACTTCACCTCAGCCGGAGCGAAGCCGAGCTTGTCGGCGATCGCGAACGCGACGGCGCTCTCGAAGCCCTTCCCGGTGGTGGGATCGTCGTCGATGACGTAGGGCGGGTAGGCCGGGACGTCGGTCGCCACGGTGAGGACCCCTGGCGTGACGAGGGTGAGATCGGCCTTCTGGCAGGAGGCGGCGAGTGTCGGAGTCGTGGGAGCGGCGCTCTCACCGTCGTCGCTGCCGCAGGCGGCGAGCGTTGCGGCGGCAAGCCCCGCGAAAGCGAGGGTGAGGATCGTGCGGCGGATCTTCGGCATGCGGGTCCCCGGTGTCGCCGAGCGGCCACGCCCGCGAGCGGGGCGCTCGAGATGTGTCAGTGCGTGAAGGCCGCGAGCGTACCGGGCGCGCCACCGGCCCGCCACGGGCTCCTGCCACCCCGCGACGTGGGGCCCTCGACACCCCCAACCGACGGAGGAAGGCTCGCGTAACCACTCGCAGGGTGCGAGTGGTTACGCCCCGCGCTCATCGCGAGCGATCTCCCCGGCTCATGGCCTCGCGTCAACCGTACCCGGCTCGAGTGCCGGCACCGTCGCGAACCGGATGTGGTCCGCTGCGAACATGGCGCGGTTCCTCCCCGCCTGCTTGGCACGGTAGAGAGCGGAATCAGCGGCGGCGGTCAGAGCCGTCGCCGTGCTCAGCTCCTCGCTCAGCACAGCCACGCCGATCGACGCCGTGATGGAGACCTCGTCACCGCCCGGGGCCATCAGCCGGAGCCGCGCGATGCCCTCGCAGACGCGTTGGGCGAACGCCATCGCCTGGTCGGGTGTCGTGTCGGTGATCACCACCGCGAGCTCCTCTCCCCCGTACCGTGCGGCCTCGTCGCCGGAGCGGCAGCTACCGCTCAGGAGGCGCCCGACGGCCTGCAGGAGCAGGTCCCCCGTCTGGTGCCCGTAGGTGTCGTTGATCCGCTTGAAGTGGTCGAGGTCCACGAGCAGGAGCCCCGGCGACGCTCCCGCCCGGGCGCCGTCACCCACTGCGGTCGCCAGCAACTCCTGGAATCGCCTGTGGTTGGCGAGCCCTGTCAGGTGATCCGTCGCCGCCTGTTGGCGTACGCGTTCGTGGTTCGCTGCGCCCTGCAGCGCCGCGCCGAGTTGCGCGACGAGCGTCAGCAATCGGTGGCGCTCCTCGGGCAAGAAGGGCGGGCCCGTGCGCACGCAGACCAACACCGCGGTCTCGGGCAGCCCGGCGACGGGGATGGCGAGCGCCCAGCGCCCGGCACCCTCGCCGGCCTCGGGCGCATTCTGGGCCAGAGCGCTTCGGCCCACCGAGTCGGCCGCTGAGCCGATCGGATCCCCCGCGGTCGCCAGCACGGCGCCATCCGTTCGCACGATCGCCCCGTCGGCCCCCACGGCCTCCAGGGCGCTGCGGATGCCGAGTTCGACGAGCGCCTCGGCGTCGAGGCGAGCACCCATGGCCTCGCCCACGCGCACGAGAGCCGCCTCGCCGCGCGACCTCGCCTGCTCGAGAGCCACCAGTCGCTCCTGGCTGATCCGAATGCGCTGCCGGCGCCCGCGGTCCAAGAGGGCGAGGAGGCCGATGAACGGTGCCGTCAGCAGCGCCCAGGCCGGCTGACCGGAGCTCGTGGCCGCCGTGGCCGCAAGGAGGCCTCCGCAGAACAGCAGCCCGTCGACGGCCTGCCCCTCCCCGAGTTCGATGACGTGGCGCAGGAGCGGGATTCCGCGGTCAACCCACTCCCGGACCGAGAGCACGAGCCCCTCGATGAGCATCTGGGCCCCGAGGGCGGCGGCGTACACATGCCAGTCCCCGAGCGATGGCTCAGGGGCCCCTGCGAGGGCGAAGACCCCGACCGGTCCGATGACATGCCAGCTGTCGGCAACGGCTGACACGAGACGATCGGGCGGGAGGCGGCCGCGCACGACCCAAACGGCGGTGCCGAGTGTCATGGCCGCGGCCACCATCAGCGGAACGGCCCCCAACGGCGCGAGGAAGAGCAGCGGCACGAGGGTGAGCTCAGTCGGCAGCACGAAGCTCGGGCCGAACTCGAAGCGAACCTGGGTCGCGAGGACGTAGACGACCAGCAGCGCCACGATGTCGAACGCCGGAGCGCGCGCGGGGACGTCGATCGTGTAGAGCGCGGCGATTGCGACGACGAGGAAGGCGGCGGCGGCGAGGAGCCCGCCGACCAGGCCGCGCACCGTGAAGGGCGCCGGCTTCGGCGCCCAGTAGAGGTCGAGCATGTCGGGGACGGCCCCCTGCCCCGATGCGGATTCCTCAGTCACGCCGGAGGGCGCAGGGTCCGAGCGCAGCCGACGGTCCCCTCGATGGCTGCTCGTCGGTGCCGGCGGAGCCGGTCCGGGGGTGGGGATGTGGGGTGCGGGGGCGATGAGATCACGGCGGACCTTGGGAGCTGACCTGAGCCGCGGCGGTGACGCCCCGGGGGCGCGTGAGGGGTGGAATGGCTCGGATGCACCGGCTCGACCGCGATCCGCACCACAGAAGTGGAATCGACAACGGACAGCTCGGTCTTGAGGATCCGAGATGCCCGAACCCCGGCTCTCCAGGGCGGAGGCCGGGGTTCGGATCGATGCGCGATCTATCGGTGGGGAGCGGGCCTACAGCGCCCGGGGATCGACCCGGAAGTCGTTCACCTGGAAGCGGCTGGTGGTGCCCTTGGCGACGAACGTGAACCGCACCAACTGCCAGCCGGTCATCAGAGGTTCTGGCCGGTCCTCACGGCGATCGGTCCGGCGATCAAGCCGAACGCCAGGGGGCGGGGTGGGCCATTCCCGCTGGAGACGACCTCGCGAGCAGCGAAGCGGCTTCGAACGCTCTCGCGAGTGCCGTCTGCGCCACGAGAACCGCTCACATCGCTGCGGCCTCGCGACGGCCGACAGGACGTCAGTCGGCCGCCCATACGGCGACGGTGTCGCGCCCGTCGGCCTTGGCCCGGTAGAGGGCGACGTCGGCGCGGCCCAGCAGGGTGCTCGCGTCCTCCCCGTCCTCCAGCACCGCCACCCCGAGACTGACCGTCGCGGACCCCGCCGGGCCGAACCGGGCGCCGGCGATCGCGATCCGCAATCGCTCAGCGAGGGCGGAGGCCTCGCCGACGGCGGTTTCGGGCATCAGGACGGCGAACTCCTCGCCGCCGATGCGCGCCGCGATCTCACCGCCTCGGACCTCCCTGGCGACGATCCCGCCAAGGGTCGAGAGGACGTCGTCGCCGACGAGGTGGCCGTGACGGTCGTTGATGGCCTTGAAGCGATCGACGTCCAACAGGACCAGCGCAACCCCGCGGCCGTGGCGTCGTGAACGGGCCACCTCCTCATCCAGCCGGGCGTCGAAGGTGCGCCGGTTGGGCAGGCCGGTGAGCTCATCGGTCGTCGCATCGCGAGTGAGCGCCTCCCACGCTTCGACGTTCTCGATGCTCGTGCCGACGAGCGAAGCGAAGCGGGCGAGCCGGGAGGCGGTCTCATGGGTGAGCAGCTCGGGATTCCCGCCGCCGATGCCGAGCGCCCCCCACGGCCGGCGAAGGCCGATCGGCGCCGCGGCGCCGCCCACTGCTCCCAACGCGCGGAGCGCGCGGACGAGAGGGTCGTCGGCATCGCCGTAGTCGGCCACCACGACCGGGCCGCCGGTGCGAGCGACGCGCCCCACGGCCGTCGTGGGACTGAGCTCGATCTGCGGGTCGGAGAGGAGATCGGGCGCGAGTATCGGGGCCGACGAGACCAAAGTGGCGCGGCCGGGCCGCTCGAACTGGAAGATGGCCGCGCCCACGGCGTCGAAGAGCGTGGCAACCCGCTCCACGACGAGCTGGAGCAGGGCCTCGCGGTCCGCCCCCTCGGCGACGGCCTGGGCGATCTCGAGCAGCGCACCCTGCTCCGCCTCGAGATGCGCCCGGTCGGTGACGTCGAGCGCCAGCGTCACCCCGGCCGCCGCCGACCGATCCGAGTCGATCGGGGTGACGGTGACCTCGTATGAGCGTCCGTCCGCCATGGTCGCGACGAAGGCGCCGGAGGCACCCCGGAGTGCGTCCGTGTGGATACGCTCCGCGTCATCCGACGAGTCGCCGGTGAACACCTCGGTGGGCGTCCGACCGACCGGATCGACGCCGGAGGTCAACCGCCCGATCGACGGTCCCTCGGCCACCAGGTAGCGCAGCTCGGCGTCGAAGAGGAAGACCGCCCCGCCGGGCACGTGCTGGGCGAGGGCCTGATAGCGCGCGAGGCTCTCCTCCAGATCGGCCGCGGCGATCGCCCGCTCATCCATGGCCCGGCGCAGTTCCAGCTCGGTCATCGCCGAGGCAGCGAGATCCCTCAGCAGTGCGAGATCGTCCTCGCTCCAGTCGCGAGGTGTCGCGTCGATCACGCAGAACGATCCGACGCACTGGCGCCCCACGATCAGGGGGATGCCGGCGTATGCCACCACCCCGAGGTCGGAGATCGCCGAGTTGCCGCGAAGGAGAGGGTCCTTGCGGGCGTCGGTGACGATGAGAGGTTGGCCGCTCGTCACCGCGTGCTGGCAGAAGGAGTGCGAGAGGGGCGTCTCCCCCCGGGTCGCCCACGGCTCGGCGAGCCCGGTTTGACTCGCGAAGACCTGTCGATCGGCCTCGACGAGCGACACCAAGGCGACCGGTGCTGACAGCAGGCGGCTCGCGAGACGCGTCAGGCGATCGAGGGACTCCGCGGCGAGGCTGCCGCGGCTGCCGGCCCCGACCTGCTCGAGCATGCGCAAGCGAGCCCCGTCATCGAGTGCGTTCTCGCCTGCCGTCACGGCTCGGCCCAGAGCATCGTCGAGCCCGTCGGTCCCATCGAAGAGATCCTGACAACGCCTTCGTCCGTCGAGCGATGGCTGCCGGCACCATGGTACTCCGCCCGAGGCACAATGCCCTCACGCCCCCCCCAACTCGCGAGTAAGGCCCCGTTCCCGGGGCCTTACGTATGGGCGTTACTGGGCTCGAACCAGTGACCCCCAGCTTGTCGAGCTGGTGCTCTCCCAACTGAGCTAAACGCCCCGCGAGTGGGGGACCATAGCATCCGGTCCGCGCGCCCACGCGTCCGCCGCGGGCCGCCCGCGGCTTGTAGTTTTCCCGGGACGGCAGCGATCACCGAGGAGGGCGAGATGGCCGACCAGACCACCCACGAGGTGCGCGTCCACCTCACCCGCGAGCGGCCCCCGATCCGGCGGGCCGTGCTCGAGATGACCGGCGACGAGGTGACCTTCGGCACCCCGGGATGGCAGGGGGAGCACTACGGGTTCGCGCCCGGGTCCGTCCCGGAGCACCCCGGCACGCTCGACTACCTGGTCGCCTCGGTGGCCGGCTGCCTGATCGGCACCTTCGGCGGGGCCCTGAAGGCGCGTGGTATCGACAGCGCGGGCGATCTCCTCACGGCCGACGCGCTCGGCGAGGTGGTGGTCGATCCCGACGGCGTGCTGCGCCTGCGCACGATCACGGTCCGATACACGCTGCGGGCGCCCGAGGAGGCACGCGAGGCCGCCGAGCGCGCCAACGCCCACCACGCCGCCCACTGCCCCAACGCCCGCTCGGTCGCCGCCGCGATCGACATCGTCACCGAGCTCGACTTCGTACCGGCCCTCGACACCGCCGGTGCGCCCGGATCCGCCTGAGAGCCCTACCTCACCAGCGGTAGCCGCGCGGCGTCGATCTTCGGCAGCACGCGGCCGGCCTCGACGCCCAGCCACGACTCGAGCAGCGTCGCGTACACCGTGCGGAACTCGGTCGTGACGCGCAGGTTGTCGTCCTCGTCGAGCTGGGCGAGCCCGGGGAACTCGCTGCGGATGCCGCCGTTGGCCCGATCGCCGACCAGCAGCATGAGTCCACCGGCACCGTGGTCGGTGCCGCGCGACTCGTTGTCCTCGGGGCGGCGACCGAACTCGCTCCAGACCATCGTCATCACCCGCGCGGAGAGCCCGCGCGCGGTGAGGTCGGCCTGCCAGGCGGACAGGGAGTCCCCGAGGTCGGTGAGCAGGCCGGTGTGGTTGTCGGGCTGGTCGTCGTGGGTGTCGAAGCCGCTGGTCGAGAGGGCGGCGATCCGGGTGCCGAAGCCCGCACCCAGCATCCGGGCGAGGTTCTGGAGGCCCTTGCCGAGATCGGTGTCCGGATAGGCGACCGGCACCGGGGGAAGCGGATTGCTCTCGTCCACCTTGAGGGGGGCGAGCTGATCCTGCACCCGAAAGGCGTTGGCGTACGTGTTGCGCGCCGCGCGGAGCGCCTCGGATGCCGAGCGCCCCCGGGACGCCGTGCGATAGGCGTTCACGAACCCGTCGCTGTCCCAGACGCCGTCCATGTAGAAGTTGAAGTTGCTCGGGTCGAAGACCGTCGCGGTCGCGGCGCGGCGCGAGGTGAGCACCGGGTCGGGCGAGTAGGAGACGCTGATCCCCTGCAGCGGGTTGTCGGCCACGCCCACCACGTCGAGCGTCCGGCCGAGCCAGCCGGTGGTCTCGAAGGAGGGCCCCACGATGCCGGTACGCCAGTAGCCCGCCGAGTTGAAGTGCGACTGATCGGCGTCGGCGAAGTCGACCGACGGCAGCACCGCCACCTTGCCCTGGTCGTAGAGGGCCGCCAGGCTCTTCAGCGCCGGGTGCCAGCCGAAGTCGGCGGTCCCCTGCACCGGGAGCGTCGTGCCCGGTGAGATGCCCACGCGGCTGCGCAGCGTGGGATAGAGCGGGTCGCTGAGCGGCACGAGGGTGTTCAGCCCGTCGTTGCCGCCCTCGAGGTAGAGCGAGACCAGGATCGTGGCGTCGGGCGCGGCCGCCGCCTGGGCCGAGGCCGCTTCGAGCACGCTACGGGTGGAGAGGCCGGCGAGCGCGGATGCGCCGATCCAGAGGCCGACGCCCCGCTCGAGCAGGTTCTTGCGGGTGAGGCCGCCGGAGCGGGCGAAGGCGTCCAGGCCGTCGAGGGCGTCCGCGGGCACCGGCACCACCTCCGCCGCGCGTCCGAGGAACGCCCGACGGGTGGCGTGGAGATCGCGACATCCGCGGATGGGGGATCTACTCATCGCACGCTCCTCAGCAGACCTGGGCGTCGGGGCCGGCCAGCAGGATGTGACGCAGCACGCGCTGACGCTCGGGGTAGTAGTGCTCGACCTCCCACTTGTCGGTGCGCCCCGCCACCGACTGGATCGCGTAGCGGCGCATCGCGTTGGCGGTGCGCGGGCCGACCCGGGGGCGACCGGTGGCCGCGAAGGCGCTGGCGAGTGCCTGCGAGGGTGTCTGCTTCTGGGAGATCGACCCGTCCTTGATGCTCTTGGCGAGCACGTCCGAGGCGGCCTCGAAGCGAGCGCGAATGGCACTCGTGGACAACCAGGCCACGCCCTGCTCCCAGCCGCTCACGTTGGGCGGATAGAAGGGGACCTGACCCATCTGGTCGAGCCGCCATCTCCAGCTCTCGTCCGTCACCCCGCGCCCGGTCTGCCGGAGCAGACCCGCCGCGTAGACGAAGGGGGGCTTCACCATGTCGCCCTCGGAGAGACCGGCGTAGATGAGCTTGTTGTTGAGGATCTGGCGCAGCACCGGCCGCACGTCGGTGCCCGCGGCGCGATAGGTGCGGGCCAGGTTGCGCAGCAGCTTCGGCGGGCAGGTGCGCGGTGTGAAGTAGCTCCAGAGCTTCTCGCAGATGAACGGGGCGTGGGCCTTGTGGCCGATGGCGATGTCCACCACGTCGAGCGGCTTGAAGCGCCCGGTGCGGCCCATGATGCGCTTGACCCCGCCGTCGTGGCGGTCGGGGTCGTAGCCGAACCTCTTGCTGTCGTAGTCGAAGGTGAAGCCGGTGAGGGCACGGGCGGCTTCGCGGACGTCGCGCTCCGTGTACCCGTTGTTCACCCCCAGAGTGAACAACTCCAGCAGCTCGCGGGCGAAGTTCTCGTTCGGCGAGCCCTTCTCGGAGTTGGCGAGGCTCAGGAAGAGCTGCATCGCCCGGTCCTTGGTCATCGCCCGCGCGAGATCGCGGAAGCGCCCGAGGGAGTACCGGCGCATCGTCCAGTACTGCTTGATCATCAGCCGCGGCTCCCCCACGTCGTTGTTCGACGTGGCGAAGTGATCGTGCCAGTTGAGGGTCATCCGCTCGACGAGCGGGTGCTGCCCGCGCACCGCGCGATCGAGCCACCACAGCACGTCGTGCCCGTAGGCGTTGATCGGATCGAGCGGGGCGCCGTCGATGCGCGGCGCCGGCCCTCTCAGGGCGCGCCCCCGTGGGCGCAGGAGGGACTCGACGGAGGCGCTGACGCCGGCCCTGGCCATGGCGTCGAGTTGCTTGGGACGCCCGCCGAAGCCGGCGCGCCACATCAGCCGGTCCACCCTCGCGCGCTCGCTCGCCTTACGTGCCAACTAGCGCTTTCCCCTCTTTCGCGCCTTCACGACGAAGCTGCCCTGCATGCCCCGGGCGGCGTGGTCGCCGACGGTGCAGAGATACCTGTACCTGCCCCGGGAGAGCCGCGTGCGGATCGCGACGAGGCCGTCGGGCTTCACCCGCCCGGTCCCCGCGCGGGGCGTGCCACGCGGGCCGATGATCCTGAGATCGTGGTCGTCCTCGCCGATGTTCTTGAGCTGGAGGATCAGGCGCCCCGCAGGGAGGCTCCTGCGGCTGACGTTGAAACGGAACTCGTCGGCGAAGGCGAGCACCCGCGCGGGAGGCGCAGGAGCAAGCACAGGCGTGGCGGCCAGCACGAACATCGACCTCGATGCTATCGGCCGATCTGCCCCGGTCCATGAGGCCGCCGTGAGAGGGATGTTCGGGATTTGCGAGCGCCGTTCGCGTGTAGCGTGCGCATCGTGTCGGCCACAACGCACTTCGACGTCGCAATCGCCGGAGCCGGTCAGCTCGCGCGGATGACCTGCCTGGCGGCATGGCCGTTGGGCCTGCGCGTCGTCGTGCTCGGCCGCTCCGACGAGCCCGCGGCGCCGATGGCCGCCGGCGTGCTGGAGGGCGACTGGCGCGACGCCGCGGCCGTGCGCGCCCTCGGCGAACGCGCCACAGTGGTCACGCTGGAGAACGAGTTCGTCGACGCCGCCGCGCTGGCCTCGGTGCAGGAGGCCGGAACCCCCGTGCGCCCCGACCCCGCGGTGCTCGCCGAGGTCCAGGACAAGGCCCTCCAGAAGCAGCTCCTGCGCGATGAGGGCCTTCCGACGGCGGCCTTCCTGGTGATCGACAAGCCCGGCGAGCTTGCGGCGGCCGGGCGCGAGCTGGGCTGGCCGATGATGCTGAAGGCGCGCCGCCTCGGCTACGACGGCTACGGGAACGCCACCTGCGCCGACGAGACCGAGGCCCGCGAGGCGATGGCGCGACTCGACGCCGGAGAGGGCGTCCTCGCCGAGTCGATGGTCCGGTTCGAACGCGAGCTCGCGGCGATGGTCGCCCGCTCGCCGGGGGGCGGCGAGGCCTGCTACCCGGTGGTGGAGACGGTGCAGCGCAACCACGTCTGCCACGAGGTGATCGCACCGGCGCCGATCCCGCCCGACGCGCGAGCCCGCGCCCGCACGGTGGCGCTCGCCGCGACCCGGGCGGCCGAGGGGATCGGGGTCACCGGCGTTGAGATGTTCCTGTCCCCCACCGGTGAGGTCCTCGTGAACGAGCTCGCTCCACGCCCGCACAACTCGGGCCACTACTCCATCGAGGCCTGCGAGACCTCGCAGTTCGAGAATCACCTGCGCGGAGTCCTCGACCTGCCGCTCGGCGACGTGCGGATGCGCTCGCCCGCCGCCGCGATGGTCAACCTGCTCGGCTCGAGCACCGGGCCATCGCGTCCCGATCTCGCCGCGGCCCTCACGGTGGAGGGCGCCCACCTCCACCTCTACGACAAAGCCGAGGTCCGCCCCGGACGCAAGATGGGCCACGTCACCGCGCTGGCCGCAGACCCCGAGACGGCCCTCGCGATAGCGAGGCGCGCGGCCGCGGCGGTGGCGCTGTGAGCGGCCCCGCCCCTGTGGTCGCCGTCGTCATGGGCAGCGACAGCGACCTACCCGTGATGAGCGCCGCCGCCGACGCCCTGCGCGAGCTGGAGGTGCCGCACGAGGTGCGCGTGGTCTCCGCGCACCGCACCCCCCACGACATGATCGCCTACGGCGGCGAGGCCGCCGACCGCGGCCTGCGCGTCATCATCGCCGGAGCCGGAGGAGCGGCCCACCTTCCCGGAATGCTCGCGGCGGTGACCACCCTGCCGGTGATCGGGGTGCCGGTGCGCACCACCGCCCTCGACGGCATGGACTCGCTCCTGTCGATCGTCCAGATGCCGCGCGGAGTGCCGGTGGCCACGGTGGCGATCGACGGCGGCCGCAACGCGGGCCTGCTGGCCGCCCAGATCCTTGCCCTCTCCGACCCCGCCCTCGGCCACCGCATCGCGGCCGCCCGCGCCGAGACGGCCGAAGCCGCTCGGACCGCCGACGCGAAGGTCAGCGGGGAGCCGGCCTCCGGCTGAGGCGCTCGTGCGGCGCCCCTAGAGCGCCGGCTTTCCGATGGCGGCGCCCTTTCGGGCATTGAAGGCCTCGAGCATGGCCTCGACGTTGCTCTCCTTGGAGGCGCCCACGAGCGCCTTGTACTTCTCGTTCAGCGTGGCGCGCTGCTCGCGGTAGAGGATTCCGAGCTTGAAGCCGCCCTTCAGGGCGAGATCGAAGGCCGCGACCTTGTCGGCGGCGTCGTGCTCGGGGGAGACGTCGGTGACGAGCTCCTTCCACTCCTCCTGATGGTTGTTGAACACCACGCAGGGCGACATCGCGTCGATGTAGGAGAAGCCCCGGTGCTCCATCGCCTGCACGATCAGCTCGGTGAGGAGCTTGGTGTTGAACGAGGCCCCGCGGGCCACGAACGATGCGCCCGAGGCGACCGCGAACGCAAGGGTGTTGAGCGGCGTCTCCAGGTTGCCCCACGGCGTGGAGGGGGCCTTCTGGTCGGTGAGCGAGGTCGGCGATACCTGGCCCTTGGTGAGGCCGTAGATCTCGTTGTCCATCACCAGGTAGGTGATGTCGATGTTGCGCCGGGCGGCGTGGGGGAAGTGGCCCGCGCCGATGGCGAAGCCATCGCCGTCGCCGCCGACGGCGATGACGTTGAGGTCGGGGTTGGCGAGCTTGACGCCCATCGCCACCGGGAGAGGGCGGCCGTGAAGGCTGTGGAAGCCATAGGTCAACACGAAGCCCGGCAGACGGCTGGAGCAGCCGATCCCCGAGACCACGACAGTCTTGACGGGGTCGAGGTCGAGCTCGGCGAAGGCGCGGTAGAGCGACGCGAGCACGCCGAAGTCACCGCAGCCCGGGCACCAGATCGGCTTCAGGTCCGACTTGTAGTCGGTGGGCTTGCGCTTGGCGACGGGGTCGATGCTCAACTGGGAACCCTTTCCATGATGACGTCGAGGACGTCGTCGGCGGTGAACGGAAGGCCTTCGCACTTGGCGTGGCTATCGACGGAGAGGCCGCACTCGCCGCGCACCAGGCGCGCGAGCTGGCCGGTGTAGTTGACCTCGGGAACGATGATCCGCTTGGCCTTGGCGGCGAAGCGGGTCACCTGCTCGACCGGGAACGGACCGAGCACGCGCGGGTAGAAGGCGCCGACGGAGGCTCCCTCGGCGCGGGCCAGGGCGACCGCCTCTCGGACGGCGCCGTAGGTGGAACCGAAACCGATGACCGCGATCTCGGGCTGCTCCTCCCCGTAGACCTCGTGACGGACCAGATCGCCCTTCAGCGGCTCGAGCTTGGCCCAGCGCTTGGTCTGCATCGCCACGTGGTTCTCGGGCGTGTAGGCCGGGTGGCCGAACTCGTCGTGCTCGATGCCGGTGGAGACGTAGCGGCCGTTGGCCTCGCCCGGGATCCCCATCGGGGAGACCGAGTCCTGGGTCAGCTCGTAGCGCTTGTACTCGCCCTCGCCGACGGCGGCGGCGGTCTTGCGCTCCCACAGATCGAGATCGCTCGTGTCCGGCTTGTGGATGACCTCCATCCGCGTCGCCAGCCCCTGGTCGGTCAGGAGGATCACCGGCACCTGGTATCGCTCCGAGTAGTTGAAGGCGTCGATCGTGGCCCAGAAGCAGTCCTCCACGGTGATCGGAGCGATGACCACGCGCGGGGCCTCGCCGTGACCGCCGTAGAGGGCGTGCTGCAGGTCGGACTGCTCGGTCTTGGTGGGCAGCCCGGTGGAGGGTCCGCCGCGCTGGGCGTCGATCACCACGCAGGGGATCTCCGCGGTGCCCGAGTACCCGAGCATCTCGGTCATGAGCGACAGGCCCGGTCCGGAGGTGGCGGTCATCGCCTTCGCCCCGGCGTAGGAGGCCCCGAGGACCGCCGAGATGGAGGCGATCTCGTCCTCGCACTGAATGGTGATGCCGCCCACCTGGGGCAGCTTGGCCGACAGCCACTCGAGGATGTCCGACGCCGGCGTGATCGGGTAGCCGGCGAAGAACCGCAGACCGGCCGCCACGGCACCCGCGGCGATCGCCTGATTCCCGGAGAGGAGGATCCGGTCGGCCTCGACCTCGACCGCCTTGGTGATCTCGAGGGAGCCCTTCAGGTCGCCGCTCTCATCGCCGCCGGCGCGCAGCGCGGCGATGTTGGCATCGGCCACGCCCTGCTTGTGGGCGTAGCGCCGCAGCACCAACTCCTCGATGGGCGTCGTGTCGAACGAGATCACGCCCGAGACGGCTCCGACGGCCACCATGTTCTTGGCGCGCAGGGATCCACCGATCTCCTTCGCGAGCTTCTCCATCCGCACCGGACGGGCGCGAGGGGAGTACTCGTCCGGGATCTCGACCGCCGTCTCGTCGAAGAGGATGACCCCCTCGGGGCCGAGGGAGTCCCAGTGGAGATCCCATGCCTCCTGGTTGAAGCAGACGAGCAGATCGACCCACTTGCCGTGGCTGTAGATCTGATCCTCACCCATGCGCACCTGGTACATGCACGGGCCGCCCTTGATCTCGGCCGGGTAGGTGCGGAACGTCTGGGTCCAGTAGCCCCCCCGGGCCGCGGCCTGGGTGAGGATGTCCCCCGAGGAGATGACCCCCTCGCCGGACTCGCCGGCAAGCCGGATCACCACGCTCTTTCGTGCCAAAGTCGCCTCCCGCTGATGCGCGCGTCGCGAGCCACGGACAACCCGGTCCGCTGGGACCCGGAGTGCGCGAACTCGCCCCGATGGCGGCCACGGCAGGACACTAGCCCCGGCTCGCGGACGTCCGGCGATGTTATCCGCAGGCCGACCCATGGGGCAAGATCGCTCACATGTCAACGCCGCCGTCGCCCGCTCCCCCGCCGCCGCCCGCCGGGGATGACGCCCGCAGCCGCGCGCGGGCCGAGCTGCTCTGGTACCTGCGCCACGCCGACGCTCTCGCGCGCTGGCCCGTGCTCAGCCAGCCCTGGGCGCAGCGGATCGAGCACCGGCGGCTGGAGCGGACCGGGGAGGACATCACCGCCTCGACGTTCTCGATGGGGGGTCGCTGAGCCCCCCGGCCGGGGGCCAACGCTCCCGGGCCGGGCGGTCGGCGTTCGGCTGGGCCATCCGTCCCGCGGCGGGATCGGCGGCCTCGTAGGGCCGGATGACGGGGGCGCGCCATGCTTCGTAGGTCGCGCAGGCGACATCGGGGTCGTCGGGACTCCGGGCGATCGCCAGGGCCAGCGCGTGGGCGTCGCCGAGCCCGAGCGCGGCGCCGATCCCGGTCTCGGGGCCGAAGAAATGGGCGGCGTCACCGATCAGCAGCACGCCCGGCCGCCACCAGCTGGCGGCGCGCAGAACGGCGGGCTCCTGGTAGAGCAGCTGGTCGGTGGAGGTGACCCCGGCCAGGGCGCCGGCGGCCTCGGGCATCAGGCCGGCGAACGAATCGCGGAAGGCCTCGATTCCCGGCGCGAGCGCCGCCTCACGCCCGAGCCGGTCGATCGTGCGCCATCCCGCCGAGCCCTCCGGCCAGCCGAGCAGCCCCATCTGACCGCCGTCGGAGAGATAGCGCATCGAGAACGAGCGATCGATCACCGCCGGGCTCATAAACGTCAGGGTCGCGTCCACGAGCGGCGAGACCTCGGCCTCGAGGCCGGCCATGGCGCGCACCCGCGAGCCGACCCCGTCGCAGGCGACCACCAGATCGGCGGCGATCGTCGTCGCACCCGAGGGGCTCTCCACCTCCACCCCGACGACACGGTCGCCCTCGCGCGCCAGACCCGTCACGCTCTCGGCGTGACGCACCGGTACACCCTCGGCGAGGGCGTCGAGAAGGTGACCGACCTGCACGCAGATGGCGACCGGCGTCCCGTCGGCGCCGGGAGCGATGTCCCACCCCGCGCCACGCACGTGCTCCAGAAGACCCAGGTCCTCGAGGGCCGGGAAGCCCTGAAAGCCGAGCATGAAGGGTCGCGCCTGGTGAGCCCCGGCCGCCGCTCGCTCCAGCACCACCGGCTCGTGCCCCCGGGCGCGCAGGTGCCGGGCGAGCGCCAGGCCGACCATCCCGCCGCCCACGATCACGGTCCGCATCATTCCGGCGAGCCTAGCCTCGACGGACGACACCCGCCCCGGCCCACCCAGGCCGCCTAATGCGGGCGGGAGGGTCGGGGCCAGCGGATAGGCTCATCGGGTGGACGTCCCCCAGACCGTCGAGGCGACCCGATACGTGGCGCCCCTGCGCGAGGGCGGTTCCCTCCCCGCCCTGATCGAGGCCGACGACGACGGGCTCTACGTCCTCAAGTTCCGCGGTGCCGGGCAGGGACCGAAGTCGCTTGTGGCCGAGCTGGTGGCCGGCGAGCTCGGGCGCGCGCTCGGCCTCAAGGTGCCGGTGCTCGCGTTCGTGATGCTCGACCCGGCGCTCGGACAGGCCGAGCCCGACCCGGAGATCCAGGACCTGCTGCGCGCGAGCCCGGGGCTCAACCTCGGCCTCGACTACCTGCCCGGCTCCCTCACCTACGATCCTGCTGCCGGCCGGGAGGTGGATCCCGGCCTCGCCGCCGACATCGTCTGGTTCGACGCCCTGTTGACCAACGTCGACCGCTCGGCCCGGAATCCCAACCTGCTGGTGTGGCACGGGCGGATCTGGCTCATCGACCACGGAGCCGCCCTCTACGGCCACCACAACGACCCGCTGCTCGAGGGCGCGTGGACCCGGCCCTTCCCGATCGGAGCCGACCACGTGCTGCTGCCGCTCGCCGGACCGATCGCGTCCGCCCACGAGCGCCTGGCGCCCCTTCTCACGAGCACGGTGCTGGAAGAGGTGGTCTCCCTGATCCCCGACGAGTGGCTCGATGACGCGCGCGACGTGCGGCCCGACGAGCGCCGCGGCGCGTACGCCGATCACCTGCGCCGCCGCCTCCACGCCGGCGCATTCGTGCAGGAGGCCGATCACGCCCGCGCCGCGTAGCCCCTTCCAGTACGCCATCCTGCGCGTGGTCCCCCGGGTGGAGCGGGGCGAGTGCCTCAACGTGGGCGTGGTGCTGTTCGCCCGTACCCGGGACTACCTCGGGATGCGGGTGGCGCTCGATGCGGAGCGGTTGCGGGCCCTGTCGCCCGAGACCGATCCGTCGCCCCTTCGGGCGCAACTCGATGGCCTGATGAGGATCGCCGCCGGAGATCCGGATGCCGGGCCGATCGCGCGCCTGCCCTTCCCCCAGCGCTTCCACCAGCTCGTTGCCCCGTCCAGCACGATGCTGCAGGCCTCCGCGGTCCACACCGGCATGTGCGAGAACCCCGAGGCGATGCTCGATCACCTCCAGGCGCGCCTCGTTCTCTAGCGACGCTAAGCTCCGGGAATGACCCAGACCGAGAGCACCGCCCCCACCGAATCCCCCGCATGCGAGCGCTGCGGCACCCGCACCTTCCCCTCGCGGCGCAAGATGCTGAGACACCGGCTCGCCGACGGCAAGGCGATTCCCCAGGAGGGCTACGTCGACACCTGGAAGTGCCCCCGCTGCGGGCGCGAGGAGCCGCGCGGCTGATCCCCGCATGATCGAGCTCGGCATCTACACCTTCGCCGAGCGCACTCCCGACCCGGCGACCGGGACGATCGTCGGAGCCGGCGAGCGCCTGCGCGATCTGATGGAGGAGATCGCGCTGGCCGACGAGCTCGGGCTGGACGTCTTCGGGGTGGGTGAGCACCATCGCCCCGACTTCGCCGTGTCGTCCCCGGCCGTCGTGCTGGCGGCGGCGGCGGCCTCCACCCGCCGCATCCGCCTGACCAGCGCTGTCTCGGTATTGAGCTCCGACGACCCGGTGCGCGTCTTCCAGGACTTTGCGACCCTCGACCTGCTGTCGGGCGGGCGGGCCGAGATCATGGCCGGGCGGGGCTCCTTCATCGAGTCGTTCCCTCTCTTCGGATACGACCTCGACCACTACGACGAGCTGTTCGCCGAGAAGCTGGACCTGCTGCTTGCCGTCCGCGGATCCGAGCGGGTCTCGTGGTCGGGGCGCCACCGGGCGGCGATCGACGACCGGGGCGTCTATCCGCGACCGGAGCAGAGCCTCCTGCCGATCTGGATCGCCGTCGGCGGCACGCCGCAGTCGGTGGCGCGCGCCGGAACGCTTGGGCTCCCGCTCGCCCTCGCCATCATCGGGGGGGCGCCGGCGCGCTTTCGCCCGCTGGTCGACCTCCACCGTGACGCCGCGCGCGCCGCGGGCCACGACCCGGACGCAATCCCGGTCGGCATCAACATCCACGGCTACGTGGCCGACACCACCGAGCGCGCGGCACGCGAGTTCTATCCCCCGTTCGCCCACACGATGACCGTGATCGGGCGCGAGCGTGGGTGGGGCCCGATGACCCCCGGGCAGTACGACGCGATGCGCGCACCCGGCGGAGCCCTCGCCGTGGGCAGCCCGCAGGAGGTGGCCGAGAGGATCCTCGACCAGCACCGCATCTTCGGCAACCGGCGCTTCCTGATGCAGATGAGCGTCGGCACCATGCCCCATCGCGATGTGATGCGGTCGATCGAGCTCTACGGGTCGGAGGTGGCCCCGATCGTGCGGGCCGAGGTCGCGCGACGCGAGACGGCGACCGCAGGCGCCGCCTGAGCGATGCAGCCCCGCGCCCTCTTCTTCGACGTCTTCGGCACGTGCGTGGACTGGCGCTCCGGTATCGCCGCGGCGCTCGAGGCGCTCGCCGGCGAAGTGGGCGCCCCCGTTGACGGGGCGGCGATCGCCGACGCGTGGCGGGCCGAGTACCAACCCCAGCTCGAGACCGTCAGGAGTGGGGCGCGCCCCTGGGTCACGCTCGACGTGCTCCATCGCGAATCGCTCGAGGGCGTGTTGGCGGGTACCCCTCTCGCGGAGATCGGGCCGCGGCAGAGGGGCGAGCTGACGCTCGCCTGGCATCGCCTCGACCCCTGGCCCGACACGGTGGAGGGCCTCACCCGGCTGAAGCGCCGGCACGTGATCGCCCCCCACTCGAACGGCGGGATCGCGCTCCTCGTGAACATGGCGAAACGTGCCGGCTTGCCGTGGGACGCGATCCTCGGTTCCGAGACCGCGCGGGCCTACAAGCCGCTGCCCGAGTCCTACCTGCGCAACGTGACCGCGATCGGCTTGGAACCGGGGGAGGTGATGATGGTGGCGGCCCACAACGACGACCTGATCGCCGCCGCCGCGTGCGGTCTGCGCACGGCGTTCATACCGCGGCCCCGCGAGCACGGGCCCGGCCAGACGACCGACCTCGCGCCCACGGGCGACTACGACCTGGTCGCTGCCGACCTGATCGAGCTGGCCGAGGCGCTTCGCCGACCGGCGGGGGGCCGGCGCACGTCGAAGTAGCTGAGCCCCAGGGGCTTGCCCGCGTACCGACCGCCGATGTGGGGCCAGACCCGCCACACGTACCGCTCGCCGAAGGCGAGGCGCCTGGCAGGGAACCGATAGCGGCTGCGCCGGGGAAACGCCGAGAGCACCTTCTTCGCCACTCCTCCCCGCAGGCGGAAGACCTGGACGTTGTAGAGCCGTGCCCCGGCGCGCCCGCGCCAGCGCAGCACCGGGCGGCGGCTGGTGACCCTCACCCCGATCCGAGGCCGTAGAGCGCGGGCGTTGATCGCCTTCGGTGGAGTCGACGCCGTGCGTGCGGGCGGCGCGACGACGTAGTTGACCGCGGCGGTCGTCTCGTTGCCCGCATCGTCGCGCGCCTTCACGCTCAGGGTCGCGGGACCGGTGCGGGAGGTGGCGAGGGGCCGGCCGGCGGCCACGCTCCCCTCGCAGGTCGCCGCCCCCTCGCAGGAGTAGTCGGCGAGCGCCTTCGCGCCCTTGGCGAACGACGCACCGGAGACCGGCTGACGGATCGAGATCACCGGCGGCGTGACATCGACGCGGAACGTGCGCTCGGAGATGTCGGGCGCGCCGCGGAAGGGCTCCAGGGCGAGGAGGCGGTAGGTGCCGTCGGGGATCCCCTCCAGGCGCACCGTGGCCGGCGAACGCCCGGAGGCGGCCGCGAAGGTCGGCACCTGCCAGAAGATCGTCGCGCGATCCCTCGACCCCGTCATGACGTAGGTGGGGACCGGGTTCGACGCGTTCCACACGTCCCCATCGGTGCCGGAGATCGCGGGTGCCGCGGAGGCCGTCGGTGCGAGATGCGCGAGAGCCGCAACCGCGAGGGCCACCTCGAGCGACCGCCGGAGATGCGATCGGGAGGGTCGGCGGCCGGGCATGCGACGGACAAGGTTAGTCGGTGATCGCCCCCGACTCATCCGGTCCATGGCGGTTATCCGCAGAGAGCGTGAGAACACCGGGGACGCCTCGATCCCCCATCGGAACTGGCGCCCGGTCGCGCGGTCGCCGAGAATGACCGCCGCCGGAGCGGATGGGGAGGTCGAGATGCGGGTCGTCGTCGTGGGCGGTGGGATGGCCGGACTGGTACTCGCCCGTGGGCTCCAGCATCGCGGGGTCGCGCCGGTTGTGCTGGAGCGCATGCCGGCAGCCGCGGTCACCGAGGGGCCGATCATGCTCCCGTTCCAGGCCTTCGACGCGCTCGAGGAGCTCGGGCTGCTCGAGGGCATCCGGGCCACCGGACGCGATGTCCCACCGATGCGCAACGACCAGCCGGTGGCGATCGGCGTCGGGCGGCAACTGGTGCTCGAGCGCCTGCGCGAGGGTCTCCGGATGCTCTGGGGGCAGGAGGTCGTGGACCTCCTGCGCAACGGTGACCGGGTGGCCGGTGTCGTGGCACGGGGAACGGATGGCGAGCAGGAGATCGGAGCCGACATCGTCGTCGGGGCCGACGGCACGCACTCCCGCGTGCGCGAGCTGGCCGGCATCGAGGCGACGCTCGCTCTCTCGGATACCGCCTTCATCGGTTTCCGCAGTCCGGTTCGCTCCGCGGAGGCCTTCCTCATCGACTTCACGAGCGACGGCCGCCAACTGACGCTCCTCGACTGGCCGGGCGGCAGCGCCGGCGGTTGGCAGATCGAGCGTCCTGCTGGCGGCGAAGCGGAGGCGCTGGCACCCGGGGTGGAGGCCTTCAAGGCGGCGTACCTGCGGCTGCTCCCGGGCGCTGCGGCGGCGATCGCCCCGGTCCGCTCCCTTCACTACCGCGAGGTGACCGAGGTCCGGTGCGAGACATGGTGGCGTCCCGGCGTGACCCTGATCGGCGAGGCGCTTCACGCCATGAACCCGGAGGCCGGTATCGGCAGCGGGCTGGGGATGGCCGACGCGCAGGCGCTCGCGATCGCCATCGGTCAGAATCGCGGCGATCCCGATCGGGCGCTCGCCGAGTACGAGCGCTGGCGCCGGCCGGCGGTGGCGCCCTATCTGGCCACCGGCTCGCAGGGCGTGCGCGTGGTGCGCGGAGGCGAGCTACGCGACGAGGAGCGCTGGCCCCCGCCGAGGTGAGTTCCATGCCGGCGGCGCTCCGGCGCAAGGCGATGCACCGTGCGGGCGCGGGCCGGCGGTGTCCCCACACGGGGCCGTTGAGCCCTCGCAGGTTAGAGGCGACGATGGGAGTCGAACCCATGAATAACGGTTTTGCAGACCGCACTCGAGGGGGCCTCAATCCGCTTCCCAACTAGGATCTCGTGGGACGGGCGGGTAACGCGCGACAACGTGTGCGACAGTGAGTCGCGCAAACGGGGCGACCGACGGTGGCAGGCTCGTGCTCCCACGTCGCTGACCCGTAGGCCACGAGTCGTCGCAACATCCACCGTCGCGACAGCGGCATTGACGGTTCCCCCTGACACGCACTGCCGGCCGTGTCGCGCCCAGTGGTGTAGATCCGCGCCGCCTCCAACGTCACGCTGGGGCGTACCGGCGGCGGCGGGCCGGGACCTACACGTAGCCCTCGCGGCCGAGCCAGCGGAGCGCGAGCGACCCCCAGATCGGCGGGAGGTAGTGCGTGCAGAAGCGGTGGGTGAGCGCGATCGCGAACGCGTTGGACTCGTCAACGCCAACTGCGGCCAGACCCGCCGTCACCGCCCCGGCGCCGACCGCCCCTGCGGTCGGCGCCCCCCATGCGCTGGAGGAAGTGCACCCGGAACCCGATCCGGCCCGCCGCCGGGACGCTGCGAGTTCATCTCGCTAGCCAGGTTCCCCCCCGAACGGGTGCGCGCCCCTCGCCGGGGGGGCGCTTTTCGACCGGCGCGGGGGGGTCAGTATTCAGGCGGCACCGACAATCGCTCTCATGGATCCCCCAACCGATGTCGGCCTTCTTCGGGAGACTTCCAGCCTCCCTCAGTGATCTGATCGCCCGCGCCTTCCGCTCAGGGCGCGGCGAGCCCCGAGCGGAAGGCGATGACCACCAGCTGGGCGCGATCCCGCGCCCCAAGCTTTGCCATCGCGCGATTCACGTGAGTCTTCACGGTCAGGCGCGAGAGGTGGAGCTGTTCGGCGATCTCCTGGTTCGAGAGCCCGGTTCCGACGAGGGCGACCATCTCGCGCTCGCGGGCCGTCAGGTCCGCCAGCTCGGGCGCCGCGGCCGAGCGTGGCTGGGGCCCGCTCGCAAGACGCGCGATCATCGCCCGGGTCGCCCGCGGCGAGAGGAGGGCCTCCCCGCGGGCCACGGTGCGGATGGCCTCGATGAGCTCCGGCCCGTCAACCCCCTTGCCGAGGAACCCGCTCGCTCCCGCCCGGATCGCCTCGAGGACGTACTCGTCGAGCTCGAAGGTGGTGAGCACGAGCACCCGGACGCCCGCCAGATCGTCATCGGCCGAGATCGCCCTCGTCGCCTCTATCCCGTCGGTGCCCGGCATGCGGATGTCCATCAGGACGACATCGGCCCGCGTCTCACGGGCCAGCTCGACCGCCTCGGCCCCGTCGGATGCCTCCCCGACGACCTCGAGGTCGCCGACCGCGTCGATCAGCACCCGCAGGCCGCTTCGAAGAAGGGCCTGATCGTCGGCCAGGAGTACCCTCGTCGGCTCCGTCTCGATGCTCACTCGGACCCGCTCCTTCCCGTCGGCAGCGTCGCGTCAACACGGAACCGGCCGTCCCGCCCGCCCGGCCCGGATGGTGCCACCGACGGCGGCGACCCGCTCGCGCATCCCGGAAAGGCCGAACCCACCGCCGGGCCCACCGCCGTCCGTCTGCGGGCCGATGCCGTTCGAGATCGCGACCCGAAGCGAGGAGGGCTCGCGCGCGACCCGCACGACAGCGGCGCCGTCCCCATGGCGACGGGCGTTGGTCAGCCCCTCCTGCACGATCCGGTAGGCCGTGAGCTGCACGGATTCCGCGACGCCCTCGAATCGTCCGAACCGCTGCAGATCGACGGCCAGACCCGCGGCGCGAAAGGACTCCGCGAGCGCGTCGAGGCCCGCGAGCGTCGGAAGCGGCTCCGAGGGATCGCCGGGCGTCTCCGAGGCGCGGAGCAGGCCCAGCATGCCCGCCATCTCGTCGAGCACCGTTCCGCGCGGAGTCCTGGACCACGCCGAGGGCCTCCGCCGCGGCGTCCGGACGGTCCGGCAGCAGCTGCGCGGCTGCGGCCGCCTGGATGTTGATGATGGTCACTCGGTGCGCGACCGCGTCGTGCAGCTCGCGGGCGATGCGAAGCCGCTCCTCGGCCACGCGCCGGCCGGCCTCCTCCTCTCGCGTCTGCTCGGCCCGGAGCGCACGCTCCTCGACCGCCGCCAGGTACGCCCGTCGCCCTCGGGCCGCCTCGCCGAGCGCCACCGCGGCCGCGGCCCAGGCGATCGCCCCGAGGTTGCCCGGCGAGCGCGGCTCCTGGTCGAGCAGCGCCACGGCCGACGCCCAGAGCGTCAGCGCCGTGACGACCCCCGCCGCCCACGCGGTCCGGCGGGGGAACCGGGACGACACCGTGTAGAGCAGGACGATCGCCGTCGCCGCCAGCACGAGGCCGTCTCCGGTCACGGCCATGACCACGACGGTCGCGCCGAGCGCCGCGCCGAGCGCGGGAAGCGGAGCGCGCCGCAACAGCACGAGCGGGGTCGCGACGAGGGCGGAGACCAGCTCGCCCTGGGTGAGTCCGGGTCCCGCCCGTCCCGCGACGCACGAGGAGCGGCAGCCCCACGGCGAGCACGAGGGCCCCCACGTCCCAGCGCAGCTGGAACGCGGGGGCCCACCAGGCTCGCGAGGCCTCGGTGGTCGCTACGCGTCGCGCCATCGCAGGCTCGCCGCGGCGGCGAGCAGCAGCCCGACGACCCATGCCCGAGGACGAGCGCTCCGGCCTGCGCCGACAGCAGATCCCCCGAGGGATCGATCGTGGCGAAGGCGTCGGCGGCACTGCTCGGGAGGTACGGGATGATCCACTCCGAGATGGAGTCGGGGAAGAAGCTCATCAGGCCGGGCACGACGAGGAGGCCCGCCAAGAGGATGCCGATCGACGCGGCGGTGCTGCGGAGGACGAACGCGAGCGAGATGCCCATGAGGCCCGCGGCGACGCAGTAGGCCGCCTGACCGAGCACGACCCGCCACACCTCGGGTTCCGTGAGCGACGCGGTCGGCCCGTCGAAAACCGCCTGCCCGCCGAGGAAGGCCACCACGGCGGCCACCGCCATGAGCACGCCCGCAGCCCCGCCGAAGACCAGGGACTTCGCCGCGAGCACCGGCCACCGGGTCGGGACTGCGGCGAAGGAGACGTACACCAGCTTGGTTGCGTACTCACCGGCGACCAGGCTCACGCCGAGCGCCCCGATGGCGATGATCGCCAGGTCCATCCCGGCGAGGCTCAGCGAGACCGAGTCCGCGGGGATGGCCCGCTCGGTCCCGCCACCGACCCCCGCGATCAGGACTCCCAGCGCGATCGCCCCGGCGGCGGCGCAGACGAGCATGAGGACGTTGGCGCGGACCGACCAGAGCTTGATCCACTCGGCTCGCAGGACCCGGGTGAAGGTGACTCCCGCCGGGCGCGCCCGGGAGACCCGCCACCTCGTCGCCGTGGAAACAGTGGTGCTCACGCGATCGCCTCCTTCTCGAGACCGTGTGCGTTGTACTGGACCGCGCCGTGCGTGAGCTCGAGGAACGCCTCCTCGAGGGTCACGCGATGGGGCGTCAGCTCGGTGAGGGCCACTCCCGCGTGCAGGGCCCGCGTGCCGACGTCCTCCGAAGACATGCCGCTGACGACGAGGAGGCCGCGCTCGGGGCTCCGCACGGCGATGCCGGGTCCCGCGATCGCATCGCGGAGGGCAGCGGCATGCGCGGTGCGGACGGTCACCGTCCGCTCGCCGGCCCCGGCCCTGAGCTCCTCGCCCGTGGCATCGGCGAGGAGCCGCCCTCGGCCGACGATCAGGAACCGCTCCGCGGTGAGCGCCATCTCGCTCATGAGATGGGAGGACACCGAGGACGGCGCGCCCCTCGCGCGCGAATCCCTGCAGGAGCTCGCGGATCCAGACGATCCCCTCCGGGTCGAGCCCGTTGACCGGCTCGTCGAGCATAATGGTCTCCGGATCGCCGAGCAGCGCCGCGGCGATGCCGAGCCGCTGGCCCATTCCCAGCGAGAAACCCCCGGCCGCCCGGCGAGCGACCGCGCCGAGGCCGACCAGTTCGAGGACCTCGTCAACCCGGCTCTGCGGGATGCCGTTGGTCGTCGCGAGCCAGCGCAGGTGGTCGCGCCCGAGCGCTTGGGGTGCACCGCGCGCGCCTCGAGGAGCGCCCCGATCTTCGTGAGGGGGGCGGCGCTGTTCCGCACGTGTCGGCCGTCGACGGTCGCCGTGCCGCTGCTCGGCGAGTCGAGGCCCAGGACCATCCGCATGGTGGTCGACTTCCCGGCGCCGTTCGGTCCGAGGAAGCCCGTCACCACGCCGGGGCGGACGGTAAAGCTCAATCCGTCGAACGGCGAGCGTGTCGCCGTACCGCTTGGTCAGTTCGGTGATTTTGATCATGCCCAGAGGATCGGCGATGACCGCGCGCCGTCGTCGTCTCGGCGCGGGCTTCCGGCTACCGCGGATGGAGTATCCGGACGACCGCCGACGTGAGCCATCGAGAACCCGCCGCCCTGATCGAGCGCCGGTCCAGCGGGGCGTCATCCACGCGCGAGCCAGGGGGGTCATGACTGGCGCAGCTTCGTCCGGAACCCGGGTACGACCCAGACGGAATGTGCCGTGGTCGTCCGGCTGACACCCAGGGCGCAACTCGACCGAGGATCCGACCTTCGATCCGGGGGACTCCAGGTCTGCCGGGGCGAGCCCGCGACCCCGGATCGAGTCAACAGATCATGCCGAGCGGCCCGACCACCGCAATCGGACAACGGCCTCAGCTCTCCGTCGGCGGCGGCGGCGCCACCCGTCCGCCCGTGCCGTCGTCGGATCGCGCTCGGCTGTGGCCGGGGGCGTGGCGAACAGCTCGGTATCGCCGGTCTCCTGACGCCATCGGTGGTAGGCGGCCCACACCGCGAGCATCGGGGGCACGACGACGATGGCGGCGACGAGCGCGAAGAGGATCGTCATGGCGGTCACCAGCCCGAACTGCTGGAACGGAACGAGCGGGCTGAACAGCAGCACGCCGAAACCGAGCGCCGTCGTGAGGGCCGAGCCCGAGCAGGGCCGATCCGGTGGTCGCCAAGGTCTGCGTGGTCGCGGCCTCGATGGAGCCTCGGTGCTCGAGCTCCTCGGTGAAGCGGTGGATGAGGTGGATCGTGTAGTCGATTCCGATCCCGATCGAGAGGGCGGCGATGAGGGCGGTGACGACGTTGTAGGGGATCCCGGTCAGTGCCATGACGCCGAGCACCCACAGCAGCACGAACACGACCGGAAGGACGGCGATCACGGCGAGCATCGGCTGAACTCGGTGATCCAGAAGAACAGCATGAGCACGATCAGGGCGGCGAGCGACCGTGATGACGATCGACGCGGTCTGGCTGTCGGACATGGCGTCGGCGACCACGAGGCCGAGCACGTCGCCCGAGGTGAGGGTGATCTGGTCCCGGTCGCCGAACCAGCAGTGCCTCGACGTCGTCGACCAGCTCCCGGGTGCGGTCCTGGTCTCCGGCGAAGGCGTCGAACTGCACGAGCGTGAGGTCCGTCCCGTCCGGGTCGTTGACCGTCACCTGGGCGAAGCCCTCCGGGTCGAGGACCTCGAGGCGGTCGAGCAGCGCCTGGATGCCGGCCGGGTCGAGGGTCGACGCCCTGATCGATGTCCTCGGCGATCGGCCAGGAGTCGGGGGTCGAAGTTGTCGTTGGGCTCGCCGCAGTCGTCGAGTCCAGTCGAGGAGGAGCGTGCCGAGCGACAGGGTGATGTCGCTGGCCGCGCCGGTCGGTCGGGTGAGGTCGTCGTCGAACGCGTCGTTGACCTCGAGCAGGTCGCGGACCGTGCGGTCGTCGGTGAGCTCGGCCTCGACGAGCATGGTGACGGTCTCGGTCTGTCCGCCGAAGGCCTCCTCGAGGGCCTCGGAATCGGTGAGGGTCTGGCCTCCCGACGGCAGGAAGTCGTCGGAGTCGAACTCGGTGCTGATGCCGAACGCCGAGAAGCCGAGCGCGACCGTCGCGACCGCCGTGGCGACCAGGGCGACCATCGGCCTGCGAGTGACGAACACGCCGACCCGTTCGACGACCGGTCCAGCCCCGGGGATCGCCTCGGCCATCGGCTTCGGGCTCGCCGAGGCGGCCCTTGGCCTGGCGCCGTCCGTCCAGCAGCGCGCGCGCCGCCGGCACGAGGGTGAGCATCACAACGAGCCCGAAGAGCACGCCGAACGCGGCGACGATCCCGAAGTCGCGCGTCGCGGGGATGGGCGAGGCGACGTTGCTGAGGAAGGCGATGATGGTCGTTCCCGCGGCCAGCCCGAGCGGCAGCGCCACGCCGCTCAGACCCCGCCGGGCGGCCGCGGCCGCGTCGAAGCCCTCGCCGCGCATCTCCCGGTAGCGCGCCACCGACTGGATCGCGTAGTCCACGACGAGGCCGATGAGCATGATCGGCACCAGCGTCGTGATTCTGTTCGGCGGACCGATGAGATCGAGTCCGTCGGGGCCGACGAGGCCCTGGAAGCCCAGCGTGCCGACGACCGCCAGGCCGAGTCCGATCAGCGAGAGCGCGACGTCGGAGGCGGCGCGGTAGAACAGGAACAGCAGAAGCACGATCACAACGGCTGCCACGCCGGCGAGCGCGGTCATCGAGGACGTCGCCGCCTCGGCCGACTCCTCGTCGGCGGTCTCGGACGAGAGGCTGCGGACCGCGAGTGGCCCGTCGAACGCCCGGGACGACGTCGGCGATCAGCGACTCCGTGTCGTCCAGCCCGTCGGGGTCGCCCAGCCGGCGCAGCGTGATGGACGAGATCGCGAGACCTTCGCCGTCGGCCTCGCCCACCAGGCGATCGAGGGTCTCGGCGAGCTCGGGGTCCTCGGACAGTGACGCGGTGGCGCGGTCAACCTGGGCCTGCGAGACGGTCGAGAGGTCGGTCACCTGGAGCGCCTGCCGGTAGATCTCGGCGACGGAGACAACAGGGTTCGAGAGCGCCAGGCGCTCTTCCACAGCGGGCTGGGCGACAGCCGACGCGACCACGTCGTCGATCTGGGCGAGTCCCGCCGGGGTCAGGACATCGCCGCGGTGCAGGATGGTGACGCTCGTCAGACCGGCAGAGTCGGGGAACGACTCATTGAGAGTCTCCGTGGCGACGACGAAGTCGCTGTCCTCCGGGAGGAACACCGAGTTGTCCGCCTGCTCGGTGAGTAATCCGAGTCCGCTGGCGAGCGCGAGCGTGACCACCGCCAGCGCCGCCAGCGCCGTCCTTGGCCGACCTGTGACGGCGGATGCGAAGCCATCCAGCAGACGGGTCACGCGGGGCCTCCTCGCACGTGGGCCGTCGTCACGGATCGCGAGTGGCCTTCTGCGATCCATGCACACTGGGGTTCGCCGGAAGCCCGCGGAGCGCCCGGAGTCGGCGAGACTCGCGCCCGCATGCCCGCCATCCCCGGATTGCGTGCAGCGGAATCGACGGCGGCGGTGTGTGCGGTTCTCGTGCTCCCGTGAGCGAGGACGTCCACGTCGAACGCCTGGCTCGTTGACGACATGTCGATCCGGCCCGGCCGTCCTGCTCGCCGGCGCGCTCCAGGCGGTCTTCGATCCGCTCGTTCACGTGGCGGTCGGCGAGGTCGAGCCACTTCGCATCCCGGGTGACGCCACAGTGCCCGTGGCGCTCGGGCTCAGCTGGGCGGCGCTCCGCGCACGGGGCGGTCCGAAGGCCGCTGCCGTCGTGTGTGGGCTCGCGGCAGTGGTCGTCGTAGGCCTCAACCTGGCCCGGGTGGGGATCGAAGAAGCGCTGCCGGTCCCGGCGGCGGTGTTCATCGCCGTGTCTGTCGGCCTCGTGCTCCGGGCGGCCTGGTGCTTTCGATCCGCGACCGACGGCGCCTTCGACCCGGAACGGGTCGCCGTGGCGCCGAAGCGAAGCTCCACCACGACTCCCGACGCCTGACGGCGGGCCCTCCCCGACCTCTCGCGGCGCTGCGAGCGCGGCGGAGGCGGGCCCCGCGGCCCGACCCTGGACGACGGCGGATCGGCGTGACGGTGAGTGCCGGGGCGGCACGGGTCGCCTCAGCGGGGCCGGAGCGCGCCCGCGGCACGAGCTGCAGCGGACCACGCGAGCAGCGTCACGCCGATGCCTGCAACGGGCAGGAGGACGATCGCCTCGGCGTTCAGCCCGGCCAGGCGGCTCGTGAGCTCACCGGCGATCGGGCCGCCGGCGGCCGATGCGAAGGCTCCCCCCGCAAGCGCCAGCACGAGAGGAACCGCCGCCGCGCCGACGAGGCCGATCCCGAGCGCCCGAGCGAGGCGAGCCCGATCGCGCGCGAGCGCCATCGCGGCGGCGAGCGCGCCGATCATCAGGACGAGGACAGCCGCAAGGCTCCCGGGAAGGGACGAGACCCAGCCCGTCCCGCCGGCGGCGGCGACCGCCGGGCCGGCGGCCACCTCGACCTCGTCCAGGTCGGCGGCCGCCGCGGCTCTGAGGCGCGGAGCCTCCCTGCCGACCGCCTCCCGGATCGCCGCAAGGTCGAGCGTGATCGTGTCCGCAGGCGTCGGCGCGATGAGCTGGCCGTGGGCCTGGCGGGCGGCTTCTGCGAGCCCCTCTCCGGCGGCGGGGCTCGAGATCGCCGACGTGACGATTCTACGAGCGGCCTCGGGCGCCAGGATCAGGCCGCCGGCCGCCTCCTCTCGTTGCTCGAGAACGCGCTCGCCGATCTGTTCCGCCCCGGCTCCGGACTGCACGGCGGCCACCGTCGCCGCGACGAAGCGGTCCTCGTCGGCGATCGTCGCGCCGGGCGATGCGACGAGCCCGACGAGGAGCGATGCGACGACGGCGACGGCCGCGAGCGCCGCGACGAGCGCAGGGCGACCGCGGCGCCGGAGGATCGAGCTATCGGCGTGTTCGCGCATGGGGCGTCCTTCCGGTCGGTGCGCGGCCCTTCTGGGGCCCGCGGACGGTGAAGCTCAATTCGTCGAACGGCGAGCGTGTCGCCGTATCGCTTGGTCAGTTCCGTGACTCGGCGATGGCCAGAAGGATCGGCGATGACCGCGCGCCCGTCGTCGTCCCGGCGCGGGCTTCCGGCTACTGCGGATGGAGTATCCGGACGACCGCGGGCGCGCTCCACCGAGAACCCGTGGCCGGGGCCGAGCACCGTCCGGCGGGAGCGTCGTCGCCGCGCGAATCGGGGCGCGGACCTCGCAACGATCGCCGCCGACCTCGATACGGTCGGGCTAGCAGCGCCTCCCGCGCGGGGGCGCCCCGCGTCTGCGTCTGCGCTAGCCAGGCGCGCCGTCAGGGCAGGGGCCGGGGTGCCTCGGCCGCGACGCCCTTCGTCCGGGAGCGGCTCCGTTTGATCAGCTGGCCCGTTGGCTCTCGACGACGGCAACGGCTGGACGTCGAGAACGCAGTCGAACCTTTCGCGGACGCGCCTGCCGGCGGCGAGTGCGCTAACGAGCACCGAGATCGCCGGGTGTGGGTCCGGCGCCCCATGCCTCCAGATGGTGCAGCACCCATGAGCGCTGGTCGTCCGTGAGGCGCCCGAGCCAGCTCGACGCCTCCTCACCGTCCACGTCGTGCAGATCCGCGGCGAAGCGGCTCAGGGTGTGGATCGCGCCTTCGCGCAACCACTGTTCGACGGGCGGTTCCGGGAGCGCCTCGGTACCCACGCGAGAAACGTACCGGCACCTGGGCGACGACAGCAGTCATCTGGGATCCAATGAAGGCGACGGGCCGGGGCCCGACGCCGACGAGGGAGGAGCCCGCGACCGGTGCGGGCGGCGACCCTTCCCGCCCGCGCCACGCCGATCTCCGGGATCGGCCACAGCACCGCGGAAAGGCACCACGCGGAGCTGTGGGAGGGGATGGTCGCCGACGGGACGCCATTCGTGGTCGAAGCGTGACGACCCGCGTGCGGACGCCTCGTCGATGCCCGAGCCGCGCGCAGGTCGAAGCGCACATCGAGCCGTCGCGGCCCTTCTGGCCATGACGGCCGGCTCTCGGTCGTGCTGTCCTCCTGCCGCGCAGCTACCCGCGGTCGGCGATCGTGCCGGGCCGCTACGGCGGCGGCATCGCCGCCGACCTCGACGCCCTCCTCACCGACATGGTTCGGCCGGTGCCCGAGCGGATCGCGGCGGACGGTGCGCGAGTCCTCGGAGACCAAGGCACTCACGGCGTAGCCCGGCACCGGCCGGGACTGGCACGGCGGGGTCATGGCGACGCGCGGCGGCATCCGTCCCGCCTTCGCTCCGCTGCGCGCTGGCGGGATGCTCGGCGGGCTCTTGATGGCCCGCCGGGCCGCGCCCGTCGCTGCGGAGCGCGAGCGCCCGCCGAGGACGACCGCTCCCAGGAGGCGGACACGCCGAGCAGGCTCCTCATGCACAGCCGCGTTCCGAGCGCCTCCCCGTCCGGCACCGCCGTGAACCAGTTCGCCACGTGGTCTCAACGGATCCGCAAAGATGGCGGGCGCACTTGCATCATGGTGATGCGTTTCTGTACGAGCATCGTGTATACCGCGGAGCCTTGAGGCTAGTCGGAGTTCGTTCCGCCGCAAGCGGCAGCGCGCACCAGGACCGCCCGCACGCTCGATGGCCACCAGCGGCTGGCTCCATGAGCGGTCGGCACGTCCTCCAAGGTCAGGAGCGCCGCGATACGCGCGTAGCTCCATCCGTCGCCCCGCAGGGCCTCGATGCGGCAGACGATCTCGTCCGAGACCGCGGGGGGCCGCCCGCCTGAGCGAGGCCTGTACTCGGCGACGTGGCGGGCCAGCTCGACACGCGTGACGAAGTACTCGCCGTACTCGGATCGTTCCAAGACGATCGCACCATTGGCGGCGCGGCGGCGGAGAGCGCCGGGAGTGATCCGCAGAAGCTTCGCCGCGTCGGTCACCCGGTAGCGCTTCCGGCAATGCCCGCCCCAGGACCCGCGGAGGCCGCGGGGACTCGAGAGAGCCCGGGCCAGGCTGATCGAAAGCGAGCTGCTCTGGCGCGGTCTCAGCCATGTGTCGCAGCCCGCGCGGTCGTCGGCGGCGGGGAGGGGCCATCCAGTCGATGTACACGAACCGCGCACCCAAGTCCCGCCTGGTGGTCCGAGGCCGGCGATACGCTCGGAGGGGAGGTTAGGCATGGGCCGCACAACCGGGATCGAGGTCCGCCATGCGCGCTCCTGCGCGAGCCGCTCAGGCGCGCGCTGCAACTGCAGCCCGAGCTACCAGGCCAACGTCTGGAGCGGCCGGGACCGGACGCGCATCCGGAAGACCTTCCCGACGCTCGCGGCCGCGAAGTCGTGGCGGGCCGAGGCGACCGTCGCGCTCAACCGGGGAGAGATGCGGGCGCCGGCGACGATCAGCCTCCGCGAAGCCGGCGAGGCATGGCTCGTCGGAGCGCGGGACGGGACGATCCGGAACCGCTCCGGCGACGAGTACAAGCCCAGCGTGATCCGCAGCTACGAGGCCTCGTTCCGCAGGCGCCTCCTGCCCGACCTGGGCGCCATGCGCCTGGCCGACATCCGGCGCTCGGACGTCCAGGACCTCGCTGACCGGCTGCTCGCCGAAGGGCTCGATCCGAGCAGCATCAGGAACGCGCTCATGCCGCTACGCGTCATCTTCCGACGCGCGGTCGGGCGCGGCGAGATCACCGTGAACCCCTGCGATCGGATCCAGCTGCCTGCGGTCAGGGGGCGTCGTGAGCGGATCGCTTCACCCGACGAGGCCGCGCGCCTCGTCGCAGCGGTGTCCGACCGTGACCGTGCCATGTGGGCTACCGCCCTCTACGGCGGCCTCCGGCGGGGCGAGCTCATGGCGCTGCTCTGGACCGACGTCGACCTTGCGACGGGCCTGATTCGGGTCGAGCGGTCCTGGGACCCGAAGGAACGGGTCACCGTGGCCACGAAGTCTCGGGGCGGTCGCCGGCGGGTGCCGATGGCGGGTGCCCTGCGGCGTCACCTGTTGGAGCACCGGCTGCTGACCGGCTCGAGCGAGGGGCTCGTATTCGGAAGAAGCCCTGTCCTGCCGTTCGACTACTCCTCCACCCGTGCGCGGGCTATCAAGGCCTGGCACGCGGCCGGGCTCCAGCCGATCGGGCTGCACGAATGCCGTCACACCTTCGCAAGCCTCATGATCGCCGCCGGCGTCAATGCCAAGGCGCTGTCCACCTACATGGGTCACGCGAGCATCACGATCACGCTAGACCGCTACGGTCATCTCTTGCCGGGCAATGAGAACGAGGCGGCGAGCCTTCTGGACGCCCTTCTCACGCGCGACGAGACGGCGGGGAGACCATGAGGCCACGTCGGCGACTTCGCCCCTGCAGAGCGCGAAGTTTGACTCGACCCCACTTCCGGGCGATACTCCTTTTGTCGCCCCTTGGGTGGCATTTCGATCGGGCCCCGTTGGGGCCCTTTCTTTTTGGAGGGGAATGCCACCGACCGGCCCGACCTATGCCGGGTTCATCGACGCCGGCTTTCTGAAGGCCGAAGGACGCAGAGCCCGCGGCCTCTCGCCATCGTCCCGCATCACCGTCAACGCGGGCGAGGTCATCGAATGGCTCGACATCCTGAGCAGTCGCTATCCCAAGGACTTGGGGTCGTTCCTGCGCGCCTACTGGTACGACGGCGCCTACGACCCGCGTGACCCTCGCTACGGCGCCCAGCGCCGCTACTTTGACGCGATCGCTGCGACACCCGGCGTCCAGGTCAGGCTCGGTCACCTGCAGGAGCGCGACCCCCGCTGGCAGCACGCGATCAAGAGGGCTATCGAGGCGTGCGGGGTCGAGCTGGCCGAGTTCCAGCGCCACTTCACCTTTCGTCCGGAGCAGTACCAGAAGGGCGTGGACTCGCTGATCGTTCTGGATCTTGTTCGGCTCGCGGAACGCCGGGCCTACGACGTTGCGGTGCTGATCGCGGGAGACCGGGACATCGCGCCCGCCGTGCGAGCGGTCCAGGACGCCGGCGCCAAGGTCATCGTCGCCCACCCTGAGGGCGCCGGCGTTGCGACCGAACTGCGCCAACTCGCTGATCACGTAGAGCCGATCCGCGCCGACGACCTCTCGAAGATCGTTCTCGAGTCCACCCCACGGGCGGCTCGCGACTAGACCGCGGGTTGGGGTGAAGAACCCTTCGACCGACGTAGACGGCCGAGGAGCCGAGCTTGTGCGCGACAAACGCGCGACAACGCGCGACATGCTGGTGCGGTTCCAGGCGGTGCCGAGCGGACCACTGATTCTCGTTCAAGCGCCCGGATAGTCCTGCTCAGGGCCTTAATCCGCCCTGAAGAGGGAGAGGCGACGATGGGAGTCGAACCCATGAATAACGGTTTTGCAGACCGCCGCGTTAGCCACTTCGCCACGTCGCCGCGTCGCGAATCCTCAGGCTAGCAGCGATGCATCCGCGCCCTCGCCGGGACGGAGGCGTGCCTCGGCAGCGTCCCGGCTCCAGCTGGGAGCGTTACGGGCGCGGCGGACCGCCGGACGACGACGGGGTCGTGTCGGCCTGCGCGGTCGCCGCGGTCTCCAGCCGAGCGGTGGCGAGCGGGTTGGCCTGGTCGAAGCCGGTACGCACCATCGGCTCCCAGGTCGCCTCTCGGGAGCGGATCGCCCCCCAGAGCCCCTGGAGCCGCCAGTACGCCTGCAGCTGACGCGGGCCTGCCTGCTCCAGGAACGTGGCCGCGATCAGGAGGCCGAGGTCCCGCCAGCGGTGGTAGCGGTGGTACGAGAGCTCCTCGACGCAGATCGCCGCGAGGCCGAGCATCAACCCGTACCCCAGCGCGGCGCCCGCCACGAGCGCGGCCAGGAGCGGGTCGACGATGCCGAGGGCGAATCCGGCCGAGATCGACGCGAGGCCGATCAGCTCGACGACCGGCCCGAGCAGCTCGAAGGCCAGGTAGTAGGGCAGCGTCAGCATCCCCACCGCTCCGTACCTCGGGTTCAGCATCATGCGGCGATGGATCCAGAGGACCTCGGCAAGACCGCGCGACCAGCGGCGGCGCTGACGCGCGAGGGTCGGAGCCCGGTCGGGAACCTCCGTCCAGCACACCGGCTCGGAGACGAAGACGACGCGGTAGTCGCGCCCGCGATCACGCATGTGGCGGTGGATGCGCGCGGTGAGCTCGGCGTCCTCGCCGATGCAGTCGTGGTGGAGGCCGCCGACCTCGACCAGCACGTCTCGGCGGAAGAGGCCGAAGGCCCCCGAGATGATGAGAAGGGCGCCCATCCGGGACCAGCCCGTCCGTCCGAGCAGGAACGAGCGCAGGTACTCGACGACCTGGATGCGGGCGAGCCAGGTCGCCGGCATGCGGCTCTCGACGATACGGCCGCGCTCCACGCGCGATCCGTTCACGGCGCGGATCACCCCGCCGCTTGCGACCACCCGCTCGGGCTCGTCGACGAACGGCTTGGCGACGGCCAGGAGTGCGCCCTCGTCGAGCAGGGAATCGGCGTCGATCACGCACACGAGGGGGGTCCGGGCGGCGTTGATGCCCACGTTGATCGGATCGGAGCGCCGGCCGGCGTTGTCCTTTCGCACCACGATCAACGGGTCGCCCGTCGCGGCGGCGTGGACGGAGCGGACCGCCCCGATGGTGGGGATGTCATCGGGAATCGTCCGCTCGATCGGCACGAGATCGAAGGTGGCCCGCAGGCGCTCGAAGGTCTCGTCGGTCGAGCCGTCGTCGACCACGACGACCTCGAGCTGGGGGTAGCGGAGGGCGAGCAGCGAGTGGACGCTGTCGATGATCGACAGCGCCTCGTTGAACGCCGGCGCGACGACGGTGATCCCCGGGGTGAGCGGGTTCGCGAAGATGTCGTCCTGGCCGTTGACCTCCTCTCGGCGCACCCGCTTGGCCAGGTCGACCGCGGCGAGGCCGATCAGCCCGAGGTAGCCGCTGTTCAGCACCAGGAAATAGACCAGCACGAACCAGTTGAAGCCGGTCAGGGCGGCGATGACGACGTCCCTCATCGCCTCGCCCCCGAGAGGGACCTCGCGCTTGAGGCCGACTCCGTCTCGACGCCCGCCAGCGCTTCCCGAGCGTGGGCCGCGGCGCGGTCGGCGCCCTCGGCGCGTGCGCGGAGCGCTCGGAGCCCGGGAGCGCCCATCTGCGCCAGGGCCCGCGCCGACCGCCACGAGATGTCCGACTCGCGGGCTCCGAGGGTGGCCTCCACTGCCTCGACGGCCCCGGGGGACCCGATGTCGCCGAGCGCGGTCACCGCCGCGCGGAGGGTCCCGACGGCGTCCCGCCCGGACGGCGTGGTGGGACGCCACCGACCCGCTGCGAGCCCCTGCACGCCGATGCCCGCGCCGCGTGAGGCGACGAGCAGCTCCACGAGGGGGCCGACCGCCCGAGGAGAGCCGATACGACCGAGCGCGGAGGCGCTCCGTGCGCGAACATGGTCGTCCGGGTCCGCCAGGGAGTCGATCAGCTCCTCCAGGGCGGTGGCGGCGCCGAACTGGCCGAGGACCTCGGCGGACGCCTCCCGGGCCCGCGCCGACGGCGCCCGAAGCCCCTCGCGCATCTCGTCGACGCCCGGCGGGCCGATGTGCATGAGAGCCATCGTGACGATGCTCATGGGCAGCGGCCGGGGCTTCTCGAGGCTGGCCAGCAGGAACGGCACCGCCCCGGCCCCACCGAGCTTGCCGAGGGCTCGGGCCGCCACGATGCGCACCTCGCGGTCGCGATCCCGCAGCAGCCGTCCGAGCTCCGGCAGCGCGCGCCGCACGCCGCACACCCCGAGCGTCTCGGCAGCCCGGGCGCGCGCGAGACTCGAGCGCGAATAGGTCGCGTTCCGAACCCGATCGATCGCGCCGCGGTCCTCCAGGACGCGCACGAGCCCCGCACGGTCGTCGCCGCGCAGGAGGGGCAGGATGTCGACGATCGCCCTCTCGAGCTCTCGCGGGTCGTGTGCGCCCAGCTCGGGCGTCCCATCGGATGCCCCCTCCCCGCCGGCGAGGGCGACGACGATCGGACGAAGCGCGAGGCCGGCGGCCTGCCGACGGCCCGAGCGCCGGTCGCGCAGCGCCTTGGCCACCGCTGATGCCCCCGCCAGCGCGATGATGACGCCCGCAAGCCCGGCGAGGGCAGGGCCTGCGAGATCGGCGATCTGCACGCCGCTAAACAGCCCGGCTCATGATCCCGTTGATGCGGGCGAGGAGCTCGGTCGGGCTGAACGGCTTCACGATGTAGTCGTCCGCGCCGGCCGCGAAACCGCGCTCGATGTCCGACACCTGCGCCTTGGCGGTCAGGAGGATCACGGGAACGCGGCTCGTGCGCAGGTCGTCCCGAAGCAGGCGACACACCTCGATGCCCGTCAGCTTCGGCATCATCCAGTCGAGCAGGATGAGGTCGGGCACCAGCTCGAGGGCGGCGGCGAGCCCCGCTTCGCCATCGGCTTCGGCGTGGGTCTCGAAGCCCGAGATCTCGAGCTTCAGGAGGACGATCTCCCGCAGGTCCGGATCGTCGTCGACTACGAGAATGCGAGGGGGCATGACTGTCTCCGGTCGTCGGGATTCCGCAATTCCCTCGGTCGCCGACCGAGGGATCTTGATCGGTGGGGAGCGGTCACGGCTGCTGCGACCTGATCTGGTCGGCCAGCTCGGCGACGCGCTCCTGGAACTCCTCAGGGCTCACACGCCCCTTCGTGACGAACTCGGTGGCGCCGAGCGTGAGGCGCTCACGATCGCGGGCGTCGAGATCCAGCGCCGAATAGACGACCAGGGCGGGGGCGATCTGCCGCTCCCGGAGGGCCTCGACGACGGCGAAGCCGTCGCCCTCGGGCAGACCGACGTCCAGGATGACGAGGTCGGGCCGGATGCTGACCACGAGGTCGATGCCCTCCCGCCCGGTCCGGGCGTGGATGGCCATCAGCCCGTTGCGGCGCAGGCCCTCGATCAGGACGTCCGCGAGGCTCTCGTCGTCCTCGACCACGAGCACGCGCCGCGGACCCGAGAGGCGAACTGCCACCGCGACGGCCTGAGCGAGGCGCTCGGCGGGAAAGGGCTTGGTGACCCAGTCGAGCACCGGCGCCGGTGCGTCCTCGACGTCCGCCGAGAGGGCACTGACCACGATCACCGGGATGTCCGCGGTCTTCTCCGCGCTCGAGAGGGCCTTCAGGGTGTCGAACCCGTCCATCCCGGGCATGACCAGATCCAGGAGGATCGCCGTGGGTTGCGCGGCCTCGGCCAGGCGCACCGCGGCGCGGCCCGAGGAGGCCTCGAGCACCGTGAGACCGAGGCCCTCGACGACCGCCCGCGAGTTGGCGCGCGCGCCCGGATCGTCATCGCAGATGAGCACCGTGCCGGCGGGGGCGTCCGGCTCGTCGAGGTGGTCGTCGGCAGCCGTGGCGGCCGGCACGGCCACCCAGAAGCAACTCCCATGGCCGAGCTCGCTCTCCGCCCAGATGCGGCCCTCGTGCTGCTCGGCGATCTCGCGGCAGATCGCCAGGCCGAGACCCGTGCCGCCCACGCGACGCGAGTCCGACGAGTCAACCTGCTCGAAGCGGCCGAAGATCGTCTCCAGCTTGTCGGCGGGTATGCCCCGGCCGTCGTCACGGACGAAGAAGCGGATCTCGTCGCCGACCTGAGTCGTCCCGATCGTGATGAGGCCTCCGCTCGGCGTGAACTTGACCGCGTTGCCGAGGAGATTGTTGAGCACCTGGAGGATCCGGTCCGGATCGGCTCTGAGCGGAGCCTCCGCGCCTGCGACCGTGATCTGCACACCGGACTCGAGGGCCGCGGGCCCCATGGCCTCGGCGGCCTTGACGACCAGCTCGCCGCCGTCGCACTTGCGCAGATCGACCACGGCGCTGCCCGATGCGATGCGCTGGAGGTCGAGGATGTCGTTGATGAGCGCGACGAGGCGCTTGGTGTTCTCCAGAGCGATCTCGATCATGCGCCGCTGGGCGCCCGGCGGGAGCTCGTCGGTGTCATCGACGAGGAGGGCGAGGGCCCCGCGGATCGAGCTGAGGGGCGTGCGCAACTCGTGGCTCACCACCGAGACGAACTCGTCCTTGGCACGCTCCATCTCGTGGCGCTCGGTGATGTCGGTCGCCGTGCAGCAGAGGGCGTAGACCTCACCCCATCGGTCGACGAGGGGCGAACGAGCAACCAGCAGTCGCCTCTCCTCTCCCGATGCGGTGACGATCGACTGCTCCGAGTAGGTGACATCCCCGGAGGCCATCGCCTCGATGTGAAGGGCCTCGTCGGCGGAGTCGAACGCCCCGTCCTTCTGTCCGCCGGTGAGCGGGTCCACGGTCGTGAAGTCCCTGTACGCACGGTTGGCGAGCATCAGATGCCCGGAGCGGCTCCAGACCCAGACCATGCCGGGCAGGCCGTCCATGATCGCCGAGAGCTCGTCGCCCCTGCGCACGAGGGCGGTTCGGTAGTTGGCGTTGGTGACGGCCAGACCGACGAGGGCGGCGAGCCTGCCGAGGCTCTCGCTCGGGTCCTGCGCGAAGAAGCGGTGGGTCCCGGCCTCGATGCCGATCGTGCCCCACACGCGCCCTCCCACCACCACGGGGGCGGCGACCCCGGCACAGAGGCCGCCTTCTTCGAGGACCTCGGGCGGAAGACCTCCCGGATCGGCGGAGACATGCGTGCGCCCGACCGCTCCGGTTCGGCGGACCAGGGCCGGCGCGGTCTCGCCGTCGAGATCCACCTGGAGGGAGGACAGCCAACCCTCCTCGGTCCAGGCACCGATCACGGTGCCCACCTCACCGGTGTCGAAGCGGGTGATCAGCGCGGAGCCGGCGCCATGGAGCTGCCCGGCCTCCCGTGCAACGAGACTCAGGATCGCATCCAGATCCTCGTTGCCGGCAACCGCGCGCGAGACCCGCTCCAGGGCGGATCGCTCGGCATCGGCGCGAGCGCTCTCGGTGACGTCCCGGCCGATGCCGATGTAGCCCACCAGGTTCCCACCCGCATCCCACATGGCCGTGACGGTCAGCGAGACGCGGATCCTGGTGCGGTCGCTGCGGATGTAGGTCCATTCGCGCGTCTCCGACTCCCTCTCGCGGAGGGCGTGCACGAAGACGTCGAACCCCGGCGCGATGCCGAGCTCCGCAGCCCGGGCGGACACCTCGATCGGATCGTGGATGACGGCGGGAGTCAGACGGTCGATCATCTCCCGCGCCTCGTAGCCGAGCATCCGCTCGGCACCCTCGTTGAAGACGGTGATCGTTCCGTTGAGGTCGGTTCCGATCACCGAGAACTCGGTCGCGGCGCGCAGGACAGAGGAGAAGCGCTCCCTGCCGGCCGCGAGGCGTGCCTCTAGCGCGCGCCGTTCGGCGAGGACACCGCCCAACACCAGCGCCAGCAGAGCCGACGCTCCGAGGAAGCTCTGGAGGTCCTCCAGTCGCTCCAGCGAGGCGGGGCCCGACGCGGCGAAAGGCCCTCCACCGGCGAGCGTGCCGGCGGTCCCCCCCAAAGCGACGATCAGGGTGGCGATGCTGGTCGTCCGCGGCGTGCTCCGCACCGCGGTCCACGCGAGGATCATCAAGACGAAGTAGGCGTGGCGGAACTGCGGCGAGAGCGACCAGACGGTCGGAAAGAACACGGCCGCGGTGGTGACCGTCGTGGCGAGGATCAGGCAGATCTCCTCGATGCCCGGGAATCGTCCGCCCCAGGATCTGGCCATCCCGAAGACGACAGGCGCCACGGCGAGCATCCCCAGGCCGTCAGCCGTCCACCAGGTCGACGCCGCCGAGATGAGCGGGGCCCCGACACCGACCGAGAGGACGAGGCCTCCGAGGATCGCCGTGGCACCGTTCGAGAGCGTGACGGCGGCCAAGAGGCCCACGACGCCGCGTTTCGACCCGAACGTCGTCTCGCCACCGCGGCCGAGAACCAGCAGCATGAGCGCCGCCGCGATCACCGGCTCGATCGCGTTGACCGCGGCGAGCGCGGCGCCCGTCGGATGCAACCCCCTTGCGAGGAACTGGGCAATCAGGGCGGAGGCGAAGATGGCGCCGACCAGAGCGGGCCACCAGCGCCGGGGCGAGAGGACGAAGACCCCGAGCGCGAGCCCGCTCGCTGGCCAGATCACCGCCGCGCCATCCACCTCGGACACCAGCGAGAGCCCGAGACGGGAAAGCAGGAAGTAGGAGGCGCCGAAGACGAGGACGCCCGCCAGGCGGACGTCGAAGCGCCTCGGGAGCGATGCGAAGGTCACCGCCCCCCATCGGCCACGCGTCTGGAGAATCAAGTCCGAGACCCGTCACGGGGCGGACTGCGCCCCGACGACGGGCGATGTCACGCCCAGGGGCGCGGACACAGGACGCCCACAAGGTAGCCTTCCCGCAATCCCGACCGAGGCGCGCGCGTGCAGGAGTTCCTGAACACGACGATCAACGGCCTGTCCAGCGGCGCGATCTACGCGCTCGGAGCCATCGGCCTGTCGCTCGTCTACGGAATCCTGAAGCTCGTGAACTTCGCCCACGGCGACTTCATGACGCTCGGCGGGTACGTGGCCTTCGCCGTCAACGTGAGCGCCGGAGTGCCGCTGGTCGTGGCCTTCCTCGTGGCCCTCGTCGCGGTCGCCGTGCTCGGCCTGGCGCTGGAGTACGCGGTCTGGGCGCCGATGCGGCGAAAGGGCGCCGGCGTGATGCAGCTGCTCCTGCTCTCCATCGGGCTGGCGTTCGTCGTGCGCAACATGATCCTCTTCGGATGGGGAGGCCAGACGCGGTCTCTGAACGTGGACCAGTTCCAGTCGTGGAACCCGGTCGGAGACATCGTCATCACCCGGATCCAGGTGGTCGTGATGGTGACCGCCGGGGTCGTTCTGCTGGCCGTCGCCCTCATGCTGCGCACCACGCTCGTGGGCAAGTCGATGCGGGCTCTCTCGGACAGCTTCGACCTGGCCGAGGTGTCGGGTGTGAACACCCGGCGCATCGTGCTCTACACCTGGCTGCTGGCCGGCAGCCTCGCGGGCCTGGCCGGCGTGCTGGCCGCGATCTACACGACCCTCACGCCCAACACGGGCTGGTTCCTGCTCCTGTCGATCTTCGCGGCCGTGGTCCTCGGTGGGATCGGAAACGCCTACGGTGCGCTCGTCGGCGGCCTGGTCCTCGGGCTTGCCCAGGAGTGGTCCACGATGCTCATCCGGCCGACCTACAAGGAGGCCATCGGCTTCCTCGTGTTGATCCTGGTGCTGCTGGTGCGCCCGCAGGGCATCTTCGGCCAGGCGCGGAGCATCTAGTGGATCCGCTCCTCGCGTTCGGGTTCTGGGCCTTCGTGCTCACCTTCGCGGGCATCTACGCGATCTTCGTGCTCGGGCTGCAGATCGAGGTCGGCGACACCGGTCTCATCAACTTCGGCCACGTCGCCTTCATGGCGATCGGGGCCTACACGATGGGCCTGATGCTCACCAACGACATCGCGATCTGGCTGGCGATCCCCGCGGCGGTGCTGGCGGCGGCGGCCGCCGGTGCCCTGCTCGGACTGCCGACGCTGCGATTGCGCGCCGACTACTTCGCCATCACCACGATCGCGGCCGGCGAGATACTGCGGATCACGATCCAGAACGAGCAGGGCACCACCGGGGGAACCCAGGGCCTGCGCGCCGCGAGCGGCCCGTGGCGCAGCTTCAACAACGACGTTCTCGACACCTTCTCCGGGTGGGGTGTGAACCTCGATCGACGCGTCCCGCTGCTGGTGCTGGTGTGGGTGGCGGCCGCGCTGGTGGGGCTCCTGCTGGTACGCCTCGGCCGGACCCCCTGGCGGCGCACGCTGCGGGCGGTGCGCGAAAACGAGGAGGCGGCGGCGGCATCGGGCACCCCGGTGCTCAGCTACAAGCTCCAATCGCTCGCGCTCGGGTCCGCCATCGCCGGGCTCGCGGGGGTCTTCTACACCCTGTTCTCGACCACCCTCTTCCCGGAGAACTTCGAGCCGATCTTCACCTTCGTCGGCTTCGCGATCCTGATCCTCGGTGGCATCGGCAGCTACTTCGGCGTCGTGGTCGGCTCGGTCGTGATCTCGTTCATCGTGTCGGGGACGCGCTTCCTCGACTTCCCGCTCGATGCCGACAAGGTGGCCGCGCTGCGCTTCGTGGCGATCGGCCTGATCATCATGGCCATGATGGCCTTCCGCCCCCAGGGGCTCTTCGGCAAGAAGGAGGAGCTCCATCTCGATGCCTGAAACGGGCCCTGCCGCTCTTCTCGAGGTGAGCGATCTGCACGTGCGCTTCGGCGGCCTCCAGGCGGTCGCCGGCGCGGCCTTCTCGGTGCGCGAGGGGTCGATGACAGCCCTTATCGGCCCGAACGGGGCTGGGAAGACCACGGCCTTCAACCTGCTCACGGGCTTCATCCGGGCCGACTCGGGCGCGGTCCGCTTCGCGGGCAACGACATCTTCCGCGCACGCCCCGACCGGATAACGCGCCTCGGGATGGTGCGGACCTTCCAGCTCACCAAGGTGCTCTCGAAGATGACGGTCATCGACAACGTCATGCTGGCCGCGCCCGACCAGCCCGGGGTGCGCCTAGGCACGGCCCTCCTGCGCGGGCGCCACTGGAGAATCCGCGAGGAGCAGGTGCGAGAGCAGGCGCGGGAGCTGCTCGCCGAGGTGGGGATCGAGGGCCATGCCGAGGCCTACGCCGCGACGCTCTCGGGCGGTCAGCGCAAGCTGCTCGAGCTGGCCCGGGCACTCATGACCCAGCCGCGACTGATGCTGCTCGACGAGCCGATGGCCGGGGTCAACCCGACTCTCGGCCGTCGCCTGCTCGACTACCTCGATCGCCTCCGTTCCGAGCGAGGCCTGACGGTTCTCTTCGTGGAGCACGACATGGAGGCCGTCATGAGGACCAGCGACGAGGTGATCGTCATGGCCGAGGGCGCGGTGATCTGCCGGGGGACCCCGGAGCATGTGCGCAGCGACCAGCGTGTCATCGACGCCTACCTGGGCGCCGAGACGACGGATGCCGGATGACCGCCCCCGCCCCCGAGCCGGTGCTCCAGGCAGAGGGTCTCGTTGGTGGCTACGTGGAGGAGGTGGACATCCTCCGCGGATGCACGTTGAGCGCTGCCGAGGGCGAGATCGTGGTGGTCATCGGGCCGAACGGGGCCGGCAAGTCGACGCTCGCCAAGGCCGTCTTCGGGCTCGTGAAGGTCAAGGAGGGCAGGGTGACCCTGCGGGGCCGGGACGTCACCGGGGCGTCGCCCCACAGGATCACGGCCGCCGGCATGAGCTACGTCCCCCAGGTGGCGAATGTCTTCCCCGCGCTCACCGTGCAGGAGAACCTCGAGGTCGGTGGGGTGCTGAAGAAGGGTGCGATCGACGAGCGCATGCGCGCGATGATGGAGCTCTTCCCGCGTCTCGGCGAGCGGCGCCGACAGCGTGCGGGGACCCTCTCGGGAGGTGAGCGCCAGATGCTGGCCATGGCACGCGCCCTGATGCCCGACCCCTCGGTGCTGCTGCTCGATGAGCCCTCCGCCGGGCTCGCCCCACGTGCGGTGGGCGAGGTGTTCGACACCGTCCGCGAGATCAACGCCGCGGGCGTCACCATCGTGATGATCGAGCAGAACGCCCGGCGGGCCCTGGCGTTGGCCGATCGCGGCTATGTGCTGGAGGGCGGGCAGAACCGCTTCGAGGGACCGGGCGACTCACTGCTCACCGACCCTCAGGTGGCCGAGCTCTACCTCGGCGGCTCCGCGGGGGGGCGGCCGGAGCCGCCCCCCCGGGAGTCTGCCGCTACTCCTCCGTGACCGGGATCACCTGGTCGCTGTCCACGAGCTTGCCGCCCGTGTAGGCCCAGGTGCCGTAGTTCGCCGATGTCGGGTCGCCCGCATCGTCGAAGTCGATCGGGCCGGACGCACCCTCGTAGTCGATGTCGTCGCCGGCCGCCGCGGCCGCCATCGCCTCACCGAGGTTCTCGAACGTGTACTTCGTGCCGCCGACCGAGACCGCCTGGAGGTTCTCCGCGATCGTGGCCGAGTCGCTCGAGCCGCCCGCGACCGCGGCGAGCGCGATCAGGACGACGGCATCGAAGTTCTGGGCGTCGTAGGTCTGACGGGGGTCGCCGACCTCCTTCTTCCAGAGGGCGTCGAACGCCGCCCCGGCCGGAGCCTCGAGCGAGGTGGGCGCGGTGCCCTGCATGCCCTCGGTCGACTGCCTGCCGGTGTCGGCGGGCAGGCTGTTGCTCCGCAGGCCGTCGCCGGTGAAGGTCTTGGCCGGGTCCCACTTGCCCGTCCGCACAAGCGCGGGGCCCATCTTGGCCCAGCTCTCGGGGAAGTCGATGATCATCCAGCCATCGGGATTGCCCGAGACGATCTGCCCGGCCTCCGAGTTGAGGCTGGCCGCCTCGGGGTTGTAGGCCACGTTGCGGATCACCGTGCCGCCGCCGGCCTCGAACGCCGCGGTGAACTCCTCCACCAGGGCCGTCCCGTATGAATCGTTGCGGTTCGCGGTGACGACCTTGGCGTCGGCGCCGAGGGCGTCGGCGACCACCTGGGCGATCACCTTGCCCTGCACCGCGTCGGATGGCGGGGTGCGGAAGACGAGACCGTCGTCCTTGAGGTCGGTCACGTCGGGGAAGGTGGACGACGGGCTCACGATCGGAATGCCCGCCGCGATCGTGACGTTCTCGGCCGTCGGGACGAGCTCCGAGGTGGCCCAAGGTCCGGCGATCGCCGAGACGCCATCGCTCTCGATGAGCTTCGTTGCCGCCTCCTGTGAGGCCTGTGGGTCGGTCTTGGTGTCCTCCTGGATCAGGGTCAGCTTGAGGCCGGTGTCTCCGGCCGCCGCGTTCACCTGGGCCTCGGCGAGCTTGGCCGCCTCGGCTCCCGGTCCGCCGAAGGGAGCCAGGTCTCCGGTCAGGGGCACGAGCACCCCGACCTTCAGATCACCGACATCACCGCTGCCCCCGCTGTCGCTTCCGCAACCCGCGAGCACGCCGCCGCCCACGCCGAGGGCTCCGACCATCAGGAGTGACGCCATCGTGCGCCGTCGTTTCATCTGCGCCTCTTTCATCGTCGGCGGTCTCGAGAAACCGCCGGGGTCCGGTCCCGGGTGAGCCTATCTGCCCCACCCCCGCCGACGCGACAGCCACGGCGACGGCGAGCGCTTCAGCGGCTCGCGACGGCCGGGCGGCGCTGCTGACCCGGCCACTTCGTGTTGACCGTCGCCGACCTCAGGCTCCGCGTTCCGTCGGAGTCGAATCCCGTGGCGTGGATCTGGAAGAGGCCGTTGCGGTCCTCATCGTCCTCCCACACCACCCACGTCGAGCCATCGCGGTCAACGGCCACACGGGCCCGGCGCTGATCGCCCCCGCCGCGGAGATTCGCCGCATGCTCCGCTCCGATCGCGGCGCCGCCGGCCTCGAAGACCCGCGCACGTATCTGCCCGAGTGAGTTCTCGTTGCGATCGTCGGTCCAGACCAGCACGAAGCGCCCCGTGGGGCCCATCGCGAGGTCGGCGAAGAGCTGCGGTCCGACATCGGTCTCGCTGACCGCGATCTCGGCGAACCGATCCGACGTGGTGGGGTCGTAGCCACGGGCACGGACGTCGCGGACCTCACGCTCCCACGCCACGACGAAGTCGCCGCCCGTCGCCGCCGCCACGCGAGGGAAGACGTCGTTGTCGCCGAGGCCGTCGGCGACAACGAACTGCTCGAAGATGCCCTGGCCGGAGAGCACGAACGCCCGTCCGCGCACGGACAGTGATTCGTCGGCAAGCTCGCCCCAGACGACGTCGAACGTCCCGATGCCGCTCATCGCGATGGCCGGCGCGCCCGGCACCCCGTCCCCCCGGCTGATGGCGGCGGGTGCGAAGCGCTCTTCGCCGCGCCGGTCGAAGCCGCGGATCCGGATCTCCACCGCCCCGGCGGCCGTCGTCGCCTGCCATGCGACCACGAAGTCGCCGTTGGCGGCCATGGCGATGTCCGGCGCCGCATGCGTGTCCGTTCCGGACGCGACGACGATCTCGTCGAATCGCTCGGCGCCATCGACCGTGACGCACCTCGCTCTCACCTCGCCACCCGTCCGGCCCTCCTGCCACACCACGACGCAGGTCCGCTCGGCATCCATCGCCACGTTCGGGAGGGACCGGTGCGCCGTGCCGCCGGCGACCGCCCTCGGACCCCAGCAGTGCTTGCCCCAGCGCGACATCCCGGTCCACAACACGTTGGAGCGGCCCTCGATGCCCCCGTCGTCCTCGAACGCGACCACGAAATGGGGCGCTCCGTACATGACGCACACCCCGAGGATGTCGCGCTCGCTGAGCCCGTCGCGCTGACCGATGGACACGCCGGCGGGAGGGACGATCGTGTCGCCGCCCGTGGAGAAGGCATCGCGCGGGTAGTGCATGATCGACCCGTAGTCGTAGGGGCCGAGGATCACGCCGCCCAGCTTGATGTCGAAGTTGACCTCCTTCTTACCCGGCTCGATGTTGTCGTCGATCACCGTGACGAACATGTCGCGATCGGGGCGCTGCTGCTCATGGTGGTAGCCCACGGCGTGGCCGATCTCGTGAATGATGCTGCCGGTGCCGAAGCCGTCGCCCACGGCGCAGCCCACGTGCTGCTCGCCCCCCTGGCGGCCGAGGGCCGACTGGCAGAAGTCGTCGGCCGGGACGAACCTCACGAAGTCGCTCTGGCGGGCACGCCGCACCAGCCGCATGATGGTGCTGCGGTTCCAGTGAGCGATGCCGCGGCGGATCGTGCGGCGCTGCGAATCGCTGAACTCCTCGGCGATCTCGTAGGGCACGACGCCCTCGGGCCAGCGCGACCCATCACCCGAGATTGCGTACGCCATGACGGTCCTCCGGCGGGGATTCGCGTTCGCCTGCGTCCCGGGTCGATCGTACGACGACGCACGCCGCGAACGCGAGCCGCATCGGGGCAGCGCGCTATCGACGCTTCTGCCTCGAAGCCGCCGATGCGCGCCCGACAGACGCAGCCGCATCGCGGATGAGCCCATGGCGATGCGCGGTGACGCTGACGGCCTGCTCATGCAGCCACCTCGGCAGCTCGATGGCGGCGTCTGCGACCGGCTCGGCCTCGTCGAGCGGGATCATCAGAGCGTGAACCGCCGCACGTAGGCCATCCCCCACGGTGCCGATCGTCCGGACCCGGTCGACCGGGTCCCGTCGCAAACGCTCAGCGAACGCCGCCTCGTCCTCGTCGGCAGGTGACGAGACCCAGACGCGGGCCCGCGTGGCGACGGCGGCGAGCCGGGCGATCCCATGGGCCCGGCTCGTCGCATCGTCGGCGACGCGGAGCGCGACGCCGCGGCCGAGCGGCCGGTACCTGAAGATGTTGCGTTCCGCCCGCAGCCCTGACGGATCCGCCTCGGCATCCCCCTCAGCGACCATCCAGTCGGCGAATGACGCGGCGGCCTCGTCAAGGGGCTGCCGCCCATCGTCACGCCAGTCGACGAGCCGGGTGACGTAGTTCGGCCCGCCCGCCTTCGCGGTCGGGCCGACGACGGATCGCTTCCATCCGCCGAACGGCTGCCGACGGACGATCGCACCGGTGGTGGTCCGGTTCACGTAGAGGTTCCCGGCCTCGACGTGGTCCAGCCAGTACGTGATCTCATCCGGGTCGAGGGCGTGAAGGCCCGCGGTGAGCCCGAAGTCGACACCGTTCTGGAGTGCCACCGCGTGCCGGAGGTCGTCGGCGCGCATGACGCCCAGCACGGGGCCGAAACACTCGGTTCGATGGAACCACGATCCGGGGCGGACGCCCAGGCGTACACCGGGCGACCACAGTCGCCCATCGGACGACATGGAGCGGGGCTCCACGAGCCAGTGCTCGCCCTCGCCGAGTTCGGTCAGGGCCTGGGCGAGCGGCCCTGACGGCGGGCCGATCACGGGGCTGAGGTCGGTCGAGAGGTCATTGGCCGCACCGACCCTCAGCGTGCTCGTGGCGTCCGCCAGGCGGGCGAGGAAGCGCGGATCATCGTGCAGCCGCGCTTCAACGATCGCCAGGCTCGCGGCGGAGCACTTCTGTCCGGCGTGTCCGAAGGCGGACCGCACGAGGTCGCGGATGGCCAGATCGACGTCCGCGGTTGAGGTGATCACCATGGCGTTCTTGCCGCTGGTCTCGCCGTGCAGACGCAGGTCGGGGCGCCAGGACAGGAAGCGCCGCGCGGTGTCGGCCGACCCGGTGAGGATCACGCCGTTGACGTCCGGGTGTGTGATGAGACGCCGGCCGATGTCGTTGTCCGGGCAGCGGACGACCTGGACGACGTGCTCGGGGATCCCCGCTTCCCAGCACAGGGACGCGACCATCCACCCCAGGTCGACCGCCTCCGGAGCGGGCTTCAGGATCACCGTGCTGCCCGCTGCGAGCGCGGCGATGACACCGCCGAGGGGGATGGCCACCGGGAAGTTCCACGGTGGGGCCACCACGATGGTTCCCCGCGGCACCGGCGAGGCCCGGTGGGTGTCGAGCTCGAGCAACCGCCGCGCGTAGTAGCGCGCGAGGTCGGCAGCCTCGGAGACCTCAGTGTCGGCCTCGGGCACGGTCTTCCCGTTGTGAACCGCCATCGCGGAGATCAGTTCGCCGCGGTTGGCGCAGACACGATCGCCGACGCGATTCAGGAGCTCGGCCCGTCCCAGGAGGGACTCCCGCAGCCAGTCGGCACGGGCCGAGCGGGCGGTCTCCACCGCCCGCTCGATGTCCGCCATGTCCGACTCGCCGAGGGGGGCCACACGCGCGGGACGGGCGAGGTGGTCCTCGATCCACGCGCGGTTCGGCGCCAGCGCGAAGTCGGTGTCCGGCTCGTTCCAGAACGGCCGCTCGGGCGTCGTCTCCGAAACCGGCCGGCTGCGGTCCTGCCGTCGCCGGAGGCGGGTCGAGACCGACGAACGGCGCGCCACCGCCTCCCGGAACCGGCGCGCCTCGGCGTCGAACCGGTCGTCCCCAGCACGCATGGTCGGCACATGCGTGAGGAAGTTCTCCGGGAGGGTGTTCTCGTCGAGCCGCCGGACGAGGTAGGCGACGGCCGCGGGGAAGTCATCCCGCGAGGCCACGGGGGCGTAGAGGAGCATTCCACCGGCCAGCACGGAGGCGACGCTCGATTGAGAGGGCGCCATGCCCTCGAGCATCTCGATCTCGAGCCGGCCCTCGGCGCCGCGGGCCCGCAGCTCGTCGCGCAGCATGAGGCCCCAGGCAACGTCGAAGAGGTTGTGGCTCGCCAGGCCGACGCGAATCGCATCGTCATTGACCGGCTCGAGCAGCATGTCGAGGAGCCGCTTGTAGCTGGCATCCACGTCCGCCTTGTCCGCGTATGGTGCCGCCGGCCAGCCGCGGAGCTCCGACTCCACACGCTCCATCGCGAGGTTGGCCCCCTTGACCAGCCGGATCTTGACCGGGGCGCCACCTCGTGCGCGTCGCCGGCGCGCCCAGGCCACGACGTCCGATGCGACGCGATGGGTGTCCGGCAGATACGCCTGAAGCGCGATCCCCGCCTCGAGTGACATGAACTCCTGCTCACCCAGGACGGCGGTGAACGCCGCCGCGGTGAGCGAGAGGTCGCGGTACTCCTCCATGTCGAGGTTCACGAACTTCGCGGGAGTGACCGCCTGGCACGCGCGGTAGAGGACCCTCAGGCGGTCGGCCACGTCCGTGACGGTCGCGGCGAACGCCAGCGAGCTCACCGTGGGGGCGATCGCCGAGATCTTGACCGAGACATAGTCAACGTCCGGATGGCGGAGCCGATCGAGGACCTGCTCGAGACGGGCCCGCGCCTCCTCTGCTCCGAGGATGGCTTCGCCGAGCACGTTGACGTTGAGCCGCATGCCCTCGCTGCGCCGCAACGCGAGGTGCCGTGAGAAGGCCGGGTCGCTCGAGTCGAGGATGACCCCCTCCGACTCGGCTCGGACCCTGGATCGCACGAGCGGTGTGACGAGCCATGGTGCACGTTCGGCACCCGCGGCCGACGCCCGTAGAAGGACACGGTCGGACCATGGAAATCCCGACACGTCCGACTGCCTCACAAGGCGGGCGAACCGCCGCGCGGCGCGTCGGTCGTCGGGAATCCGCATGAGCTCGTCGCTCAGCGCCAGGGCGAACGCCTTGGCCCGGGGATTCCGCACCAGGAGCCGGAGGCGATCCGACCGCTTGCGCTGCACCCGCGGTGCCTGACCGTCGAGCGTCCGTGCGCGCTCCAGCATCACCCCCGCGAGTGCCACTGCGCGTTCGGCCCGCTCGCTGTCGGCGGCGTCGCGTTCCGGGTCGATGCCTGCGCTTTCGTCCATACGGGAAGTGAAGGCCCTCAGCCGAGACCGATCCAAGCGAAGCACAGGATGAGCCGTGCGACGGACGTACAACCGGGGATCGTCCGCACGCACTCGGCGAGGGCCGTCACCGTTACCCGTCGCGGACGATGCCCACGAGAACGAGAAAAGCCCCCGGTTTACGGGGGCCTTTCCGGAGAGCGGATGATGGGACTCGAACCCACGACCTTCTGCATGGCAAGCAGACGCTCTAGCCAACTGAGCTACATCCGCGAGGTCCGAGGAGTCTACCGACCCGGAACGGGCCGCTCAATCGGACGGCGGACGATCGGGACTCCTGAGAGGGTGGAGCGGTGACCGCGGCCGACCTGGAGGAACGCCTCGCGGCGCTCGCCGACCGCGAGCGCGCCGTCTTCGTGCGCCGGGTGCTCGGCGTGACGCCGGGCAGCTACGGCGAGGGAGACGTGGTTCTCGGCATCCCGATGCCCGCCCTGCGCCTGGCGGCCCGACAGGCGCGCGACCTGCCGCTCGACGAGATCGCGATCCTGCTCGAGAGCCCCGTGCACGAGCACCGGGTCCTTGCGGTCGTGATCCTGGTTGACCGCCGACGGGGCGCCGGTCGCGAGGAGGCCGCCGAGCTATCGCGTTTCTACCTCGACCACCGGGCGGGCATCGACAACTGGGATCTGGTGGACATGAGCGCACCCGATCTGCTCGGGGGCGAGCTGATCGACGGACCGCGCGAGGTTCTCTACGCGCTGGCCTCGTCGGCCGACCTCTGGGAGCGGAGGATCGCGATCGTCGCGACCCTTGCCCTGATCCGGCGCGGTGAGTTCGGCGACACGCTCGCGCTCGCGGAACGGCTCTTGGACGACCCCCACCACCTCGTCCACAAGGCCGCGGGCTGGATGCTGCGCGAAGTCGGAAAGCGGGACGAGCCGACCCTCGTCGAATGGCTCGAGCGCCATCGGACCGCGATGCCGCGCACGATGTTGCGCTACGCCATCGAGCGCCTTGCGCCAGAGCTGCGCGCCGCCCTGATGGCGCGCGACTGAGCCGCGCTCAGGCGGCCTGCCAGGGATCGGTGTCGGCGTCGGCGAAGCGAACCTCCACGCCCTCCGGGGCGAGTGCGCGCTCCAGCACCTTGCTCCAGCTCTTCAGCGCGATCCGCTCCACGCGGGCGTGCGGAAGGGTGACGAGCGGAAGCCCCTCGGCGCGATCGGCGTCGTGGTACTTGAGGTCGCTGGTGACGTAGGCGTCGGCGTCGGCCGCACGCGCATCGGGGATCAACGATCCGCCCGAGCCCGTGCAGCACGCGACCCGCTCGACCGTGGTCCAGGGGTCGCCCGCGTAGGAGACGCCGGCGCCGCCGAAGCCGGCCGTGACGACCTCCACCAGCCCGCCAAGAGTCGTCGCCCGAACGCGGCCGATGCGCCCGAGGCCGCACGAGGGATGCTCCGGGGCGGGGCTCAGCGGCGTCGTCGCTGTCATTCCGAGCATCTCCGCCATCACGTCGTTGAGACCGCCGCGCGCGGCGTCGAGATTGGTGTGCGCCGCGATGACGGCCACGTGCTCCTCGGCAGCCGTCAGAACCAGCCCGCTCGGGGACGCGTCCGTGATCGAGGAGATCGCCGGGAAGATCGCCGGGTGGTGGGTGAGCACCGCGTCACACCCATGCTCCCGCGCCTCGCCGAGCACCTCGGCGCGCAGCTCGAGCGCCACCAGCACCCGTCGTGTGGGCTGATTGTGGCGACCCACGACCAGGCCCACGTTGTCCCAATCCTCGGCGAGCGATGTCGGAGCCAGGCGTTCGATCGCGCCGAGGAGCTGTGCCACGAGCATCGGCCCATCGTAGTGGAGCCGGCCTCTCAGGCTGCCGCGTGGGCCGCCTTCGCACCGAGGTGGGCCGGAACCTGCGCGTAGTGGTCGAAGTGCATCGAGGAGTCGCCGCGCCCGCCGGTCATGGCGCGCAGGTCGGTGGCGTAGCCGAGCATCTCGGCCATCGGGACCTCGGCGCGGATGATCTCGTCGTGGTCGCGCGCCTCCATGCCGAGCGGATGCCCGCGCCGGGAGTTGAGGTCGCCCATCACGTCGCCGACGTGCTCGGCCGGCACGGTCACCTCGACGTGCATCACCGGCTCGAGGAGCACCGGTCCCGCCTGCGCGAGCGCCGCCTTCACTCCCAGGGAGCCCGCGATCTTGAAGGCCATCTCGGACGAATCGACCGGGTGGTGCTTGCCGTCGTACAGCGTGACCCGCACGTCCACGACCGGGTATCCGCCCAGATCGCCCGCGCGCAGAGCCTCGATCACGCCCTTCTCCACCGCCGGGATGAACGGGCGCGGCACGGAGCCGCCGACCACCTTGTTCGACGAACTCGAAGCCGGCGCCCCGCGGCAGCGGCTCGACGCGCAGCGAGCAGACGGCGTACTGCCCCCTGCCGCCGCTCTGCTTCTTGTGCTTTCCCTCCGCGTGCGCCTCCCGGGTGATGGTCTCGTGGTATGGCACGTGCGGCGGGGCCAGGTCGATCGCCACGCCGAAGCGGCGCTCGACCCGCCCGGCCACGACCTCGACGTGCATCTGCGAGAGGCCCGAGAGGATCAGGTCGCCGGTCTCCTCGTCGTGGTGCATCTCGAGCGTGGGATCCTCGTCGGTCATGCGCCGCAGCGAGGCGTTCATCTTGTCCTCGTCGGCCGGGTTGCGAGCCGTGACCGCGAAGCTCATGAGCGGCGCCGGGAACTCGATCGGGGGGAAGGCGACCGTCGTCTCGCCCGTGACCAGGACGTCCCCGGTCACCACCTCCTTCAGCTTGGCGACCGCTCCGATGTCGCCGGGGCCGATGGCGGGTATGGCGACGTGCTCCTTCCCCTGAAGGGTGAACAGCTGGCCCACGCGCTCCTTTGCGTCGTTGCGCGCGCAGGTGGCATGGCTGTCGCTCGCAAGCACCCCCGAGAACACCCTCAGCAGGCTGATCCGCCCGCTGAACTGGTCCGCGAGGGTCTTGAAGCAGAGGGCCACGGCGGGCCCGTCGTCGCTCGCCCCGCCCGCCGCCGGCGACGGCAGCGCTTCCACGACCAGGTCCAGCACCCCGGCCACGCCGACCGCCGGGCCGCCCGCGGCGCACACGACCGGTGAGATGCGGCCCGCGGCCACCCCGGCGAGGATCGCCCCGATCAGCTCCTCGGTGGTGATCTCATTCCCCTCGAGGTACTTCTCGATCAGCTCGTCGTCGCCCTCGGCCACCACGTCGATGAGGTGCTCGCGCGCGGCCTCGGCCTCGGCGAGGAGGTCCTCGGGGATCGGGCCGGTGGTGCCGGCCGGGGAGCCGTCGGAGTACGTCGTGGCGGTCATCGACACGAGGTTCGCGACGCCGCGGAAACCGGACTGGCCGCCGATGGGGATCTGGATCGCCACGGCACCCGGCGCGAGCGCGACGAGATCGGCGAGGACCACCTCGAAGTCGGCGCGCTCCCGATCGAGCATGTTAACGACCGCCGCGCGCGGGAGCCCCAGAGCGGTGGCGCGCTCCCAGAGCCGCTCGGTCTGGACCTCGATCCCGGTGGTGGCGTTGAGCACCATGAGGACGGCGTCCACGGCGCGCATCGCCGCGATCGTCTCGCCCTGGAACGAGGGCTCGCCCGGAGTGTCGATGAGGTTCACCTTCGCGCCCGCCCACTCCAGATGGCAGAGCGATGCGGCGATGCTCATCCCGCGGCGGCGCTCGTCGTCGTCGAAGTCGCAGGTGGTGGTGCCATCGACCACCCGCCCGAGGCGCGTGGTGCTCCCGGCGGCGAAGAGCATGGCCTCGACCAGGCTCGTCTTGCCGCTTCCGCGGTGGCCGAGCACCGCGACGTTCCGAAGCTGAGAAGGGTCGGGATGCGCCATCTGCTCGTGCCTTTCCGTACAAGGCCGGGAGACGCAGTCTCGCCCTATGCGCTAGTCCTGGTCAACCTCGTCGTCACCCTGCAGACGGCCCTTCAACCGGAGGATCGCCTTGGTGTGGAGCTGGCTGACCCGGCTCTCGGTGACGCCGAGGACGTCGCCGATCTGACGCAGCGTGAGACCGTCGTAGTAGTAGAGCGCGACCACGATCTTCTCGCGCTCCGGCAGGCGCGCGATGGCGTCGGCGAGCGTGTCGCGCAGCTCGGTCACGTCGAGCAGGTCGGAGGGATTGGTGAGGCGCGAGTCGCTGATCGTGTCGATGAGCGTGAGTGACTCGCCCCCCGACGACACGCTCCAGGTCTCGTCCAGGGCGACGATCGAGGAGTTGGTGATCTGGGTGATCGCCGCACGGAACTCCTCGAGCTCCATCCCGAGCGCGGCGGCCAGTTCCTCGTCGGTGGGTGCGCGTTGGAGGCGGTGCTCCAACTCGGTCGACTTGCGCTCGATCTCGCGCGAGCGGGCACGCACCGAGCGCGGCACCCAGTCGAGCGAGCGCAGCTCGTCGATGATCGAGCCCTTGATGCGCGAGACCGCGTAGGTCTCGAACTTCACCTGGCGGCCCGGATCGAAGCGCTCGACGGCGCCGATCAGCCCGAGCAGTCCGTACGAGATGAGGTCGGTCTCCTCGACATGCGCCGGCAGATGGCTGTTCATGCGGCCCGCGACGTACTTCACCAGCGGGGCGAACGTGAGGATGAGCCGGTCGCGCGCCGCAGGATCGTCGTGATCCTTGTAGCGGCGCCAGAGCATGCGCAGCTCTTCCTCGCCCTGGGCGGCGCCCGCGCTGCCTCGCTTGAATGCGTCCCAGGTCATGGCACGAGAGGCGTGTGGGGCCGCATTCGGTGAGTCTAGCGTTCCGCTACAGACGGCCATGCGAGCGGCCCTCGAGCCACATCGCGAGAAGCACGTCGAGAGCCGCCAGAACACCGAGGGCGGCGGCCATCCCGAAGACGAGGGCCGTGTCCTCGTCGCCCGTTCTCAGGACGACGCCGACGAGGATCGACCCGCAGAACCAGACCAGTGCGCGCGGAAGCTGAAGAGCGTACGCGTGGCCCAGGCCGGGAATCAGCAGGCTCATCAGCGCCGCGATCGCCATCGCCCGTCTTCCGGTCGGACGATGCCGGGTGCGGAGCCACTTCATGCGGCCACCGGCTCGCCCTGGCGCGCCCAGCCGACCGGCCCTGCGAACTGGGCCCTCGCGAGAGCGAGGGCTTCGCCCCGATCGAACTCCGGCGAGCAGTGCACCAGCAGCAGGCGCCCGGCGTCCGCCCGGGCGGCGATCGCGCCGGCGTCGCGGGCGTTCAGGTGAGGAAGCCCCTGCGGCACCGACTCCGCCCCGAACGAGCACTCGCACACGAGCACCCCGCACCCGCGCGCCAGCTGCACGAGCTGCTCGTTGGGCGCGCAGTCGGCGCTGAAGCAGATACTGCGGCCGGCGTGCTCGAGGCGTACCGCGTGGGTCGGGGGAAGGTGCGGCACCTCGCGGTGGCGGAGCACGAGGCCCTCTCCGAGATCGATCTCGCCACCGCCGGGAGCGAGATCGTGAAACGTGAACGCGGTGTCCCAGCCGTCCGAGCCCGAGAAGGCGATCAACCGCTCCCGGAGCCCCGGCGGCCCGTGGACGGGCAGCACACGGCCCGCTCCCGGGCCCCACACCATGTAGACCCGCAGCGGCATGAGATCGACGCAGTGGTCGGGATGCAGATGGGTGATGACGACCGCCGACAGGTCCTCGGGGGCGATCCGGCGTTGCAGGAGGTTCATGGTGCCCGATCCGAGATCGATGGCCACGGACCGTCCGCCCGCGCTCACGAGGTAGCAACTCTGCGCCTCGCCCGGTGCAGAGTAGGCGGCCCCCACACCCACGGGGACGATGCTCAGCCGGGCGTCGCTCACGTGCCTGCTGATCGCCCGCGCATCGGCCGCCATGCTATACCGACCGGGATGCCCCGTCGGCTCCTGCGTCCCATCACCGCCACGCTGCTCGCGCTCGTCGTGGCCCTCGGCCTGGTGGCGTGTAGCGGCGGGAGCGGAGGCGGCGAGGATCTCACGGCCGACCTCGGCCCGCGGCAGCTCCTCGACCGCGCCGCCGCCGAGGCCGCGAAGCTGGAGTCGTTCCGCATCGCCCTCGACGGGGAGGGCCGGGTCGACCTGGCCGTCGACCCGTCGGCGCCGAGCGCAAACCTGCTGAACGGCCCGCTCGCCGTGTCCGGCGAGGGCCCGGTCCAGCCACCCGATCGCGCCTCGATCGATGCTCGGGTCGAGCTCGCCTCCTTCGCGCCCCAGGTCAACCTCACACGAGTGGGCGACGGGGTCTTCGTCGGCATCCTCGGTCAGGACTTCCGGCTCAACCTGCCCGCGGAGCAGGTCGCGCTCTTCGATTTCAGCGCCCTCTTCCCGACCCTCTCCCGGTGGATGACGGAACCGGTCGAGGCCGGACGCGAGGAGATCGACGGGACGCCCACGGTGAAGGTGACCGGCGGCGTCGACGCCGTGGCGGCATTCGGTGATCTGGCGCCCCTGCTGCAGGCCGGCAGCCCCGCCGCGAACCGGAAGGACCTCGAGGCGGCCCTGAAGGAGGGCGTCGTCGAGGCCTGGATCGGCACCGAGGACCTGCGCCCGCGACGGATCCACATCCTCCTGAAGGCCGACGGCACCGGGGTCGTCAACGGCGTGGGCGCGATCGACCTCGACCTCACCGTAACCCTCTCGGCGTTCGACGAGCCGGTGGACATCAGCGCACCGCGCAACCCACGCGAGCTCGACCTGAACCAGCTCGGCAGCTTCACCGGCGGCTAGTCGGGGGCGCCTGCCTCCATTGCGCGCAGCTCCGCCACGTTGCGAACATCGAAATCGTCGGGTCCGTCCGGCTCGGCGAGGAACGCCGCCACGATCTCCCTCCCCACCGGCGCGCTGGTGAGGCGCAGCGACAGGGCGAGCACGTTGGCGTGGTTGTAGCGGCGCGCCATCCGGGCGGTCTCGGCGTCGGCGCAGAGCGCGGCCCGTACGCCGGGCACCTTGTTCGCGGCGATCGAGGCGCCCGTGCCCGACCAACAGCAGACGATCCCGCGCTCGCAGCGCCCCGCGGCGACCTCCCGTGCCACGGCGGCGCTGGCGGCGACCCACTCCTCGTCGCCTCCGGAGAGCGGCCCGTGGAGCGCGATCTCGTGCCCCTCGTCGCGCAGCGCCGCGACGAGATCGTCGGTCAGCGCCGTGGCCTCATCCGATCCGATGGCGATCCTCACCTGCGCGTCCTCCCGCTCGTGACTCCTCTAATGTCGCACGCATGATCATCCGCGGAGGGACCTTCGGCCCGGTGGCCACCAACACCTACATCGTCGCCGACGAACGCGGTGGGTCGGCGTGGATCGTCGACCCCGCGATGGGATCGAGCGCCTGGGCTCACGAGACCCTGGCGCGCCTCGAGGTGACCCCGGTCGCCGTGCTCGATACCCACGGCCACTGGGATCACATCGTGGAGAACCACGTCTGGGCGCAGGAGGGGTTGCCGGTGTGGGTCTCCTCGGCCGATGCCGACTGGCTGGAGGCCCCCTCCCCCTTCAATCCGGCCCTGTTCGGGAACCTGCCGCCGACTCCGGGCGTCACCCCGGCACGGCTCCTCGCCGACGGCGACATCCTCGAGCTCGGCGATCTGCGCTTCCGCTTGATCGCGACCCCCGGGCACTCTCCGGGGTGCATGGTGGCGCTGGAGGAGAGCCAGCGGGAGGCGCTGGTGGGCGACCTGGTCTTCGCGCAGGGGATCGGGCGCACCGACTTCCCGCGCAGCGACCACGCGGCGATGATGAGTAGCCTCGATCGCCTTTTCGCCGAGGTGCCACCGGAGACCCGCATCTACCCCGGTCACGGCCCCTGGGCGGTCACGCTCGCGGAGGCCGAGCCCTACGCGCGGGTGTTCATGTGAGCGCCGCGAGCCCGCGCGATGCGGTGATGGAGCTACTGCGCGCCGTCAACGACCCGGAACTGCAGCGCAGCATCGTCGACCTCGGGATGGTCGGCGGCGTGGAGGTGGAGGGGGGCAGGGTGACGGTGGCGATCCGCCTCACCATCGCCGGCTGCCCGCTGAAGGCCGAGATCCAGCGGCGGGTGACCGATGCCATCTCGGGCCTCTCGTGGGTGGAGGTGGTCCAGGTCACGATGGACACCATGAGCGACGACGAGCGGCGCGCCCTGCGCGCGGGGCTCACCGGAGGCTCGGACCGACCATCGCCCTTCCAGGCCGGCAGCCGCACCACGGTGATCGGCATCGCATCCGGCAAGGGCGGGGTGGGCAAGTCGAGCATCACCGCCAACCTCGCTGTCGCCCTGGCCCGCACCGGCGCCACCGTGGGGCTGCTCGACGCCGACGTCTACGGCTATTCGATCCCCCGCATGATGGGCGTCTCGCGTCCGGCCGTCGCCGTGGACGACCTGATGATGCCCATCGAATCGCACGGCGTGCGGATGATGTCGATCGGCTTCCTGACCGAGGAGGACAGCCCTGTCATCTGGCGTGGGCCGATGCTGCACAAGGCGCTGACGAGCTTCATCACCGAGACCTGGTGGGACGACCCCGACTACCTTCTCGTCGACCTCCCCCCGGGGACCGGGGACGTGGCCCTCTCGCTGGCCCAGCTCCTTCCCACGGCCTCCTTCGTCATCGTGACCACGCCGCAGCTCGCCGCGCAGCGGGTGGCCCGCCGCGCGGCGGCGATGGCGGCGCGCGTGAACCTGCCCGTGGCGGGCGTCATCGAGAACATGAGCTTCTTCGTCGCCCCGGACACCGGGACGCGCTACGAGGTCTTCTCGGGCGGAGGCGGAGAGCTGCTCGCCAACGAGCTCGGCGTGCCGCTGCTCGGGAGGATCCCCCTCGAGCCCTCGGTTGCGCTGGCGGGCGACGAAGGCCTCCCGGTGGTCGCCGCCGACCCCGAGAGCCCCGCCGCCATCGCCCTGCTGGCCTGCGCCCGCGAGGTCATGGCGGCGGTGCCACGGCCGATGGTCGCCGCCTCCTGAACCGAAGGGGTCCATCCCGGTAACGACCGCCGCTCATCGTGGGGGACCTCTTTCACCTCCGCCGCGCTGCTAGCATCGCGCCTTCGCGTGGCGCCCCCCGATCCTGCGGGGCGCCCGTCGTCCACGACGCCCGAGGAACGCTGAATGGCCTACATCATCGCGGAGCCCTGCATCGGCACGAAGGACACCTCGTGCGCCGACGTCTGTCCCGTGGATTGCATCCACCCCGCCGCGGGTGAGGAGCAGCACGAGGAAGCCACGATGCTCTACATCGACCCCAGCGAGTGCATCGACTGCGACGCGTGCGTCGAGGCATGCCCGGTCGACGCCACCATGGCGGAGGACGATGTCCCCGAGAAGTGGGAGATCTTCAAGGAGATCAACAAGGTCTACTTCGAGGACAGCCCGGCGGCCGGCGAGAAGATGGTCGCCGACTACCTCTCGAGCAAGGCCTGATCGTGCGGCTGACCCGGCCCCCGCGGGGCCGGGTCAGCCGCGGCGGCGCCCCATGAGGCTGCGGGCGATGAACGCCGCCACGACGGCGACGTCGATCCGCGACACGACGGCGCGCGCCGCGAGTCCGCAGACGATGGCGGCACCCAGGACGATGGCCACGAGGCCCTGGAGGCCGGGGCCCCGGCCCAGCGCGGCCGCGATCGCGCAACCGCCGAGGGCGAAGACCCCGCCGACGGCGGCCGCCACCATGCCCGCGAGCGACGCGGCGCGGCGCTGGACCATCTCGGCTCCGGTGCGGACTCCGCGCGAGAGCGCCTTCCTGTCGCTCATCCGTCCTCCTCCCCGGGCGCCGGCCGGATGATCAGCGACGTGTGGTGGAGGGCGATGCGCCAGCCGCCGGAGTCGAGCAGGAAGAGATTCGTGGCGGCCACCTCCGCCGCGGCGGAGGCGCCCTCACCGTCCGCGGAGGTGATGAGCTCGACGCAGGTCACCCACGCGAGCGGATCGTTGACCGCCACCTCCACGTCCGTGATCTGGACCTCGATATAGCCGGTGTTGGCGAGGACGACCTCCCAGCCGGAGATCACCTGGTCCCAGCCGCGTTGCCACGGACCTCCGGGGTGCAGGCACGCGATTCCCGGCGCGGTGGACCAGCACGCTTCCATGGCGCCGATGTCGAGAGCCTCGAGCGCCTCGTAGAAGCGCCTGTTGGCGGACAGGACCTGTTCGGTGATCGCGGAACTGGTCACATCATCCCTCCTCTCGGGTGCCGGTCGAGGCCAACAGGTGCGCTTCGACCTCGCAGGCGGCCGCCCGGCAGAGAGCCTGGACCACCTTGTGTCCGGCGCCCCGATCCGGCCCGCCGCCGTCGTGATCGATCATGCGCGCAAGCCGGGCCGCGGCATCGAGCAGCGGTCCCGGTGCGAGCCCGTGGGCGTGCCGGGCGGCCTGGGAGATCAGCGCGGGCGCCACAGGGTCGCGCCGCACCAGGGCGATCTCGCACTGCGCCAGGGCGGCGCACAGGCGCACCGCCTCGGGCCCGGTCAGTCGATCCATGTGCGCAGGTTCCCTCCCATCACCCCCGCCACCTGCGCCGGCGTCCACGCGGCGACCCGCGCCGCGCTCAGCACCAGCGCGAGCGCCGTGGCGTGCTCCCCGTAGGGCCGATCCGAGCCGAAGCAGAGCCGGCCCGGGTCGAGGCAGACGAGGTCGGAGAGGGCCGCGAGGGACGTGTCGAGCATCACGTGGGGCCACCCCCCGAGCCGGCGCGCGAGGGCTCTCGCATCGCCGCGGCCCGCATGGGCCAGGATGATCCGCGCCCCGGGGGCCGCATCGATCAGCGCCGCGATCGGCTCGTCCAGGGCGCGTGCGCCGTAGCCGGCGTGGATCGTGACCGGCCATCCGAGCGCGGCGGCGTCGCGGACGATGGCCGCGACCTCCGGCGACTCGGGGCGGAAGCGCTGCGCCACCGGATGGAGTTTCAACCCCCGGGCCCCGGCCGACGCCGCGGCCGCGACGGCCTCCCTCGCCCCAGGACGCAGCGGATCCACTCGGCAGAACGGCACGATCCGCCCGCCCTGGGTCCGTGCGGCCTCCAGCACACGGCTGTTGGCGACGCCGAACTGCCCGTCGTCCCCCGGCTCATTGGCCGGGAAGCACACAGCGCGAGCGATGCCCCAGCGGTCCAGGTCGGCGCAGAGGGACGCGCTGTCGAGGTGGTGGCCGTCCGCGTCGTGCCCGAGGTGAACGTGTGCGTCGATCGCGTCGACGCGCGGCAGGCTCTCGAGCTCGGCAGCGATCCTGCTCTCGAGCTTCTCCAGCACCTCGATGTCGGCGCCCGCCGACGAGAGCAGCGCGGCGTCCTCTCCCCAGAGCCTCACGCGAGCCCCTCGAACGTGGCGATCGCGTCGCGCATCGCGTCGGGCATGCGAGAGGGCCGTCCGCCGTAGACGCCCACGCCCACCAGCACGAGCGTGGCGGACGCCAGGTGCCCGGGCTCGCCCGCACCCACCCTCTCGAGGCGTGCCTGCATGGTGTGATTGCTGCGGCCGAGCCCGCTCGCCCGGATCAGCACCTCCACCTCGTCGCCGAAGCGCGCGGAGGAGAGGTACTCGATCTGGAGGGACCGGACCACGAAGAGGTGACCTTCGGGGCCGAGGGCGGGGATGCCCAGATGCCGGCGGTAGGCGAGGACCGCCCGGTCGATGTGGTGGGCGTAGCGTGCGTAGTAGACGACCGCGCCGAGGTCGGTCTCGGCCACATCCACGCGCGAGCGGGCGCTGAAGCGAAAGGGCGGGACGCGGTCGGTGGGACCCGCGTCGGCGAGCATCTCCCGACTCATGCCGCCGACCGCCGGCCGATCAGGAGGTGGTGCCAGCCCTCGTCCAGGGAGACGATCCGATCCAGCGGCGATCCCGCAGCCGCCATCCAGCCACGGTAGTCGGCCGACGCGTAGGCGTCCCCCTCATCGGTGGAGAGGAGCATCATCACCCCGAATCGAGGCCCCTGCGGGCTGAGGTCGCCGAGCACCTCCTGCACGGCGAGGATGCCCCCCGGTACGAGGGCTGCCGCCGCCGACGCGACCACGGCGGCCGCCGCATCGGGCGCGAGCAGGTGCAGCACGTTGCCGAGATAGACGGCGTCCCAGGGTCCGTCCGGAAGGCCCGCTCTGGCGTCGCCCGCGACGCACGCGACTCCGGCGGCGCTCAGCTCGGGCTCGCCGATGGCCAGGGTCTCGGGGAGATCGAGCACCGTGACATCCCACCCGGCCCCGGCGAAGGCGCACGCGTAGGTGCCCGGAGCACCGCCCACGTCGAGGATCCGCGCCCCGGGCGAGGGCGCGCCGAGTGCGGCGACGGCATCGGGAGCCCGCCGCGCGGCGACCTCGCGCATCGCGCGCATGAAACGCGTGCGGTCGGCCGCGCCGCCCCCTGAGACATCGTCGCAGGGGCGGCCGCTCCTCAGGGTGTCGGCCAGCTCGAGGTGACTGCGGATGGAGCGCACCTCCAGATCCAGGCCGCCGGCGGGGTCGCCGCCATCGGGCCCGGGCACGAGCATGGCCCGGCCGCGCTCGGACGCGCGGTACCGGCCCTCCCCTGCGTCCTCCAGGTGACCGGACGCCCGCAGTGCCACGGCCGCGATCCGGGTGGCGCGCCCGTCGAGCCCGGCCGCGCCTGCGGCCTCCTCGGGCGAGAGCGCGCGCTTGAATGCCGCGAGGAGCCCCGACTCGAGCGCCGCATGGACGATGAGGATCTCCCGCCACTCGGCGGCGCGGTCGGTGCGGGGCATCAGCGGCAGGCTAGTGGACGGTTCGCGCCGGGGGACGGTGGTACCCTGCAGCCGTGGCCAGGGCTCAGAGCACCAAGAAGAAGTCGGGAGGCCGCCGGGCCAACTACGCCCCCGCCGTGACCGAGGTGGGCGGGCGCAAGTACCTGCCGGTCGGATGGGCGAACTGGCTGGGCTTCGTGATGTTCGGGCTGCTCTGCATCGCCTTCTTCGCCGAGACGATCACGGCCGTCGCCGAGACGCGTGGCACCGACCCGATCGCGGCCGGCGGAATGACCATCATCTTCGGCGTGATGACCTACCTCTTCGCAACCACCCGGGTGAAGGACTAGCCCTTCACCCCTCGTGAACGGTGGCGACACAGGCATCGTCCCCGCCCGCGCGGGTCGATGCGACGCTGAGGGTCGCGTCCGGGGCGAAGGCGGCCAGCATCCCCCGCCAGATCGACCGATCGAGGCCGCAGATCCGCTCCGGGTCATCGAAGGCGAGCTCCTCGAAGGGGCACGCACAGGCGCGCAGGCTGTCGCCGCCCTCGGCCCGAGCCCCGAAGCCATAGCGCGAGAGCAGTCGCGCCATCCCCGCCATCGCCTCGTTCAGGGATGCCCCGGGAGCGGTGCGCCCGGCGGCGATCTCCGCGACGCCCACCTCGAATCCGAACTCGTAGCCGACGCGCTCGAGGGCCCGCTGGTCGCCGCCCTTCTCCCGCGATGCGCGCAGCAACAGCGTGGCGAGCAGGTCGTAGTGGCGCTCGGGAAGAGCCATCAGCACGTCGGCGTCGGCCAGCCGGTAGCGCTTGGCGGGCCGGCCCGCTCCGGGCCCGGAGCGGCCGGGCTCGCGCCGGAACTCGGCGGCGAGGAACCCGTACTGGAGGAGCTTGTCGAGGTGGAATCCGGCCAGGCGGCGATCGATGCCGAGGCTCGCGGAGATCTCGTCCTTCGAGCGGTCTCCGCCGGATGACCGGACCGCGAAGAAGACCTGCCGACGGGTGGGGTCGCCCAGAGCGGCGGCCAACCGGCCGATATCTCGGTCGGCGCGATCCTCGGCGCTCGTCTCTCCCACGCTCAACGCCCCCCTCGGGCTCATCGAGAGGCAGGTTACACCCACTCCGTTGTACCGTCTCCCCATGATGTCGCTCCGGATCCTCCTCGCCGCAACCGCCCTCGTGGCGACCGCGTCGCACGAGGCCATGGCCGCCTGGACGAGCCCCCAGCGCGCGTCGCGCGGTCCGCTCCCGGCGTACTCGCCCCAGGTGGCAACGAACGCGCGCGGCGACGCCGCCGCCGTCTGGATCCGGGGAGCACGCCGGGAGGCGGCGATCGTCGTCAGCCTGAAACCGGCGGGCGGATCGTGGACCGCACCCGAGGCGATCTCGCGGCGGCGCCGCCCGGCCATCGACCCGGAGGTCGCGGTCGACGCCCGGGGGCGTGTCGTGGTCGTCTGGCGCCAGGTGGCCAGGACCCGTCGCGTGGCGGTCGCCGGCGTTCGCCGGCGCCAGGCCGTCTACGTCGCCCGCGCGAGGGAGCGCCTGATCACCGACGCCCGCTGGAGCGCCATCACGACCCTCTCCAGCCGACGACAGAAGGTCGGGCCACCGGAGCTCGCGATCGCCGCTGACGGCCTTGCCGTGGTCGCGTGGCACTGGGGCACGGGAACCGCCCCCGGCGATCGCGGCTACGTCGGCCAGGTGCAGTTCGTGGAGCGACGCGCGGACGGTTCGTGGACGGGTCCGGTCCGCCTGTCCCGCTCGACCCTCTGCACGCAGGTCCGGCTGCCGCGCGTCGCGATGGGGGGGCGCGGCCACGCAGCGATCTGGTGGCAGTGCGATCTGAGCGCCGACCGCAGCACGGCGCTGGCGGTGGCCCGCGCGCCCGGGGATGCCTTCGGCGCGGTGGTGGAGCTTCCGTTCCGGACGGACGGGGGCATCCGCGCGGATCTCGCGATCGGTCCCGCCGGGCGCGTCACGGCGATCAGCGCGGTCGATGGCCGGTCGCTCGCCTGGTGGCGCGGCGACGCCGCGCCGCGACTCGCCCTCAGCGCCCTGCCGGTACTCGGGACGCGCGACCGCGCCGCCCGCGAGGCCGGCCCCCCGGCGATCGCCGTCAACGGCGCGGGAGATGCTCTCTCGAGCTGGGTCAGCGCATCCCGACGTCCCCGCTCGGCGCCGATCGCCGACGGCCTCGGCGTCGGGGCGCCCTCCACCCTCGGGGCATCGGACGATTCGATCTCCCCGATCGCCGTCGCGGCCGGTGACGATCGACATGGCGTCAGCGCGTGGGTCTCCAGCGGACGGGTGATCGCCTCGACGCGGGGAACGGACGGGACGATGGCCTCCGGCGAGACGATCTCCGGATCGGGCGTCCCACCGAGGGTGGCGCCCGCGGTCGCCATGGATGCCGCGGGGGGCGCCACGATTCTGTGGACCCGCGTGGTCAGGGGTCGGCGCGTCGTCGAACGCGCCTCCGATCCAGCGCCCTGAGCTGAGGCCACGGGCGCCGCGCGCCGGGGCGCGGACCTCTCGGATACTCTTCCCGCGGCCGGGTCGGTTCACGAGGGGCGTTCGGCGGGGCCGGATGCACTTCACCTTCTTACGGCAATGCGCGTAACCTTTAGTGAGACCTCGTCTACACAGACCCGGGAGGGCCCGTGTCAACTGTCAAGCCGCCCGATATCGACCTCGGCCAGTACAAGTTCGGCTGGCATGACCCGGCGAACTACGTCTTCGAGCCCAAGCGCGGCCTGAGCGCGGACGTCGTGCGCGAGATCTCGTTCCTGAAGAGCGAGCCCGAGTGGATGCTCAAGTTCCGCCTCCGGGCGCTGGAGATCTTCGAGCGCAAGCCCATGCCCACCTGGGGCGGGGACATGGACGGGATCGACTTCCAGAACATCTTCTACTTCATCCGCTCCTCGGAGAAGCAGAGCACCGACTGGAACGACGTCCCCTCCGACATCAAGAACACGTTCGACCGCCTGGGCATCCCCGAGGCCGAGCAGAAGTACCTCTCAGGCGTGAGCGCTCAGTACGAGAGCGAGGTCGTCTACCACTCGCTGCGCGAGGACCTCGACAAGAAGGGCGTCATCTTCTGCGACACCGACACGGCCCTGCGCGAGCACGAGGACATCTTCAAGGAGCACTGGGCGACGATCATCCCGCCCGGCGACAACAAGCTCGCCGCTCTCAACTCGGCCGTCTGGTCGGGCGGCTCCTTCATCTGGGTGCCGCCCGGCGTGCAGGTGGAGATCCCGCTGCAGGCCTACTTCCGCATCAACGCGGAGAACATGGGCCAGTTCGAGCGCACGCTGATCATCTGCGAGCCCGGCTCGTTCGTGCACTACGTGGAGGGCTGCACCGCCCCCGTGTACACCAGCGACTCCCTGCATTCGGCGGTGGTGGAGATCATCGTCAAGGAGGGCGCCCGCTGCCGCTACACCACCATCCAGAACTGGTCGACCAACGTCTACAACCTGGTCACCAAGCGGGCGCAGGCCCACAAGAACGCCACCATGGAGTGGGTCGACGGCAACCTCGGCTCCAAGCTGACCATGAAGTACCCGGCGGTGTGGATGACCGGCCCGGGGGCCCGGGGCGAGGTCCTGTCCGTGGCCATGGCCAGCGAGGGCATGCATCAGGACGCCGGGGCCAAGATGGTCCACGTCGCGCCCGACACGTCCTCGACGATCGTCTCCAAGTCGATCTCGCGGGGAGGCGGGCGCACCAGCTACCGCGGCCTGGTGCAGGTGGAGCCCGGCGCCAAGCGCGCCAAGGCCTCGGTGGTCTGCGACGCGCTGCTCCTCGACGAGGACAGCCGGTCGGACACCTACCCCTACATGGACATCCGCGAGGAGGATTCCTCGATCGGCCATGAGGCGACGGTCTCGAAGGTGGCCGACGACCAGATCTTCTACCTCATGAGCCGTGGGCTCTCCGAGGAGGAGGCCATGGCGATGATCGTGCGCGGGTTCATCGAGCCGATCGCCAAGGAGCTCCCGATGGAGTACGCCGTCGAGCTCAACCGGCTGATCGAGCTGCAGATGGAGGGCTCGATTGGCTAGCGCCATTCCGGCGTGGGCGGAGGAGATCCGCCAGGCCGCAACCCGGAACCTCGCCTCCCTCCCGGCCCTGACGGGCGACGAGGAGGCGTGGCGCTTCACGCCGCCCGCCGATCTGGCGCTCACCGGCGCCGAACCGGACGCCCCGGGCTCCGCCGGCACCGTCGCGGTGGAGGACGGAGTGCGGGCGGCCCGTCTGCGCCTTGCCGACGGCTCCCCGTTCGACCCCCGAGCTGCTCGACCTGCCCGAGGGCGTCATCGTCGCGGAGCTGGGCGCGGCCCTCGAGGCGCACGAGGCGCTGGTGCGCGGGCGCCTCTATGGCCTGATCGGCTTCGCGGAGCGCCCCGAGGCGCTGAACGCCGCCCACTGGGACGGCGGGCTCTTCGTGTACGTCCCGCGCGGCGTGCAGGCCACGCTGCCGGTCGAGGCGATCCTCACCGCCTCCGGCGCGAGCGGGCGCATCTTCGGGCGCACGTTGATCGTGGTCGAGGAGGGCGCGAAGGCGACGGTCATCGACCGCTACGCCTCGCCGGAGGTCTCCGGTCCGGTCCAGGCCTCGACCGTGGTGGAGCTCTACGTGGGCCAGGGTGCCGAGCTCGAGCACATCTCGGTGATCGACTGGGGTGCGGGCGTACGCCACCACGCCATGCTGCGCGCTCACGTCGAGCGCGACGCCAGGCTGCGCTCGGTGGTCGTGACGCTCGGCGGCGACGTGGTCCGCGTGGAGCCGACCGTCGTCTGCGCCGGTCCCGGCTCGGACGCCCGCGCCCTCGGCCTCTACTTCGCCGGCGGCGACCAGCACTTCGAGCACCGGGTGATCGCGCGCCACGAGGCCCCGCAGGCGTACTCGAACCTTCTCTACAAGGGCGCCATCCAGGACCGCGCGCACACCGTCTTCTTCGGCAACCTGATCGTGCCCCCCGGGGCACCGGGCACCGACGCGTACCAGACCAACCGCAACCTGGTCCTCAACGACGGGGCGCGCGCCGACACGATCCCGTTCCTCGAGATCGAGACGGCGGAGGTGAAGTGCTCGCACGCGGGCGCGGTCGGCCGCGTTGACGACGAGCACCTCTTCTACCTTCAGTCGCGCGGCGTTCCGACGGCCGAGGCGAAGCGGTTGATCGTGATGGGCTTCCTCCAGGAGGTCCTCGAGATGGTGAGCCTGGAGGAGTTGCGCACCGAACTCGAGGCCGCAGTGCAGGAGAAGCTCTCCTGAGCGATGCCGTCGATGTCGCCGCTCTCGCCGATCTCGCTCCCGGGGAGCCCATGCTCGTCGAGGTGGACGACACCCCGGTGTGCCTGGTGAACGTGGACGGAACCGTCCTCGCGGTGCACGACGTGTGCACCCACGCCCTTGCGTCCCTTTCGGGGGGCTGGGTCGAGGACGACCGCATCGAGTGCCCCCGCCACGGCGCGCAGTTCTCGCTGCGCACCGGCGAGGTGCTCACCCCTCCCGCCTCGCGGGCGCTCCCCACTTTCGGCGTCGAAATCCGGGACGGTCGCGTCCTGGTTGACCCCATCCCCAGTTGTGAACACCCCCTGATCCGATGAGGAAGAACCGTGGCTGACCCCATCCTGCAGATCGCCGGCCTCGAGGTCTCCGTCGACGACACGCCCATCCTGAAGGGCGTCGACCTGACGGTCCCCCAGGGGGAGGTGCACGCGCTGATGGGCCCGAACGGCTCCGGCAAGAGCACCCTCGCCTACGCCCTCGCGGGCCACCCGCGCTACGAGATCACCGGCGGATCGGTGGTCTTCGACGGCCAGGACATCGTCGAGATGGAGGCCGACGAGCGCGCGCGTCTGGGCTTGTTCCTCGCCATGCAGTACCCGGTCGAGGTGCCCGGCGTGTCGGTGATGAACTTCCTGCGGACGTCGCTCAACGCGATCCGCGGCGAAGACATCTCGCCTCGCGATTTCATCAAGCTCTTCGACGCCAAGTCGAAGCTACTTGGGTTCGACCGCTCCTTCGCCGACCGCTACCTCAACCAGGGCTTCTCGGGCGGAGAGAAGAAGCGCCACGAGATCCTCCAGATGGCCATGATCGAGCCGAGGTTCGCCGTTCTCGACGAGACCGACTCCGGCCTCGACGTCGACGCGCTGAAGGTCGTCTCCGAGGGCGTCAACACGATGCGCGGCCCCGGCCTCGGCGTCCTGATCATCACCCACTACACGCGGATCCTGCGCTACATCAGGCCCGATGTGGTCCACGTGATGTTCGAGGGACGGATCGCCCGCACCGGCGGGCCGGAGCTGGCCGACTACCTCGAGGAGCACGGCTATGTGGAGTTCGGCGCCGCCGAGGAGGCCGCGGCACCCGCCGGCGCCGGTGGCTGAGCCCGCGGCATGAGCACCACGGCCGCCATCGACGTCTCCGCGATCAGGGCGGATTTCCCGATCCTGTCGCGGCGCGTCCATGGCTCGCCGCTGGTCTATCTCGACTCGGCGGCCACCTCACAGAAGCCCACCGCCGTGCTCGACGCGATGGACGCCTACTACCGGCAGACGAACGCCAACGTCCATCGCGGCGTCTACGAGCTCGCCGCAGAGGCCACGGCGCGCTTCGAGGCGGGCCGCGACTCCGTGGCACGCCTTGTCGGCGCTCGGCGGGAGTCGGTCGTCTTCACGAAGAACGCCAGCGAGGCGATCAACCTGGTGGCGTGGGCGTGGGGGGTTCGCAACCTCCGTGCGGGCGACGAGATCCTCGTCACCGAGATGGAGCACCACTCGAACATCGTCCCCTGGCAAATCGTCGCCGGGATCACCGGTGCCCACGTGCGCTTCGCGCCGGTCACGCGGGAGGGCGAGCTCGACATGGAGGCCTTCACCTCCATGCTGTCCGAGCGGACGCGCGTGGTGGGAGTGGTGCACGCGAGTAACGTGCTCGGCACCATCAATCCCGTCACGGAGATCGCAAGGCTGGCCCACGAGCAGGGCGCCCTCGTCGTGGTGGACGGATCGCAGAGCGTGCCGCACATGCCCGTGGACGTGCCCGCGCTCGAGTGCGACTTCTTCGCGTTCACCGGCCACAAGCTCCTCGGGCCGACCGGTATCGGCGTGCTGGTAGGGCGCACGGAGATCCTCGAGAGCATGGAGCCCTTCCTCGGCGGAGGGGAGATGATCTCCGACGTCACCACAGAGGGCTCGACCTGGGCCGATCTGCCCCTGAAGTTCGAGGCCGGCACTCCACCGATCGCCGAGGCGATCGGCCTGGGTGCCGCGGCCGAGTATCTGATGGCCGTCGGCCTCGACGCCGTGCGCGCCCACGAGATGGAGCTCACGACGCACATGCTCGATGCGCTCGCGCAGTTGGAGGGCATCACCATCTACGGACCCCACGACCCGGCGGTTCGCGGCGGCGCGGTCTCGTTCAGCCTCCCGGACCTGCATCCCCACGACATCGCCCAGCTCGTCGATCAGGAGGGTGTCTGCGTGAGAGCCGGCCACCACTGCGCCAAGCCGCTCATGCGCGTGCTCGGCGTCGGCGCCACGGCCCGCGCGAGCACGTACCTCTACAATTCGCACGACGAGATCGACGCATTCGTGCGCGCCCTGGGCAACGCCCGGGCCGCATTCAAGTAAAGAGAGAAACGCCGTGGGTGGCCTCGACGACCTCTATCAGGATCTGATCCTCGACCACTACCGCCGCAAGCGCGGAGAGGGGTCGCTCGAGAACCCCACCGTCGCGGTGGACCAGAACAACCCGCTCTGCGGGGACGAGGTCCACCTGGAGCTCAACATCGTCGACGGCCGGGTGACCGAGATCGCCCACACCGGCGAGGGGTGCTCGATCTCGCAGGCCTCGATGTCGATGATGAGCGAGGCCCTGGTCGGCAAGTCCGTCGAGGAGGCGCTGGACGTGGTCGAGCACTTCAGGATGGTCATGCACGGGTCGGAGGAGGGCGACGAGGACCGCCTGGGCGACGCGATCGCGCTCGGGGGAGTCGCCAAGTACCCGGTGCGGGTGAAGTGCGCCCTGCTCGGATGGATGGCCGCGAAGGACGCGATCCAGACCTACCAGCGCCAGGAGGTGTGACCGTGGTGAGCGAAGAGGAGATCCGCAGCGCGATGAAGCAGGTCGAGGACCCCGAGCTCGGAGTGAACATCGTCGACCTCGGGCTGCTCTACGGGGTGAATATCGGGGACGACGGCAAGGTCATCCTGGACATGACCCTCACCTCGATGGGATGCCCCCTCACGGAGCAGATCCTGGGCGACTCGCGCGCGGCGCTGGAGCCGCTCGAGGGCGTCACCGAGGTCGACGTCAACTGGGTCTGGGACCCGCCCTGGTCGCCGGACGCGATGACCGAGGAGGGCAAGTTCCTGATGAAGGTGATGGGCTTTTGACCTCGCACGCCCCCGCGGAGCGCCCCCTGACGCTCGAGGAGAAGAAGGCCGCCGCCAGGGCCCGCGCGCGCGCCGCGCGGCAGGCCGAGGCCGGCGGGGAGACCTTCGTCACCATCTCTCCCGCGGCGGCCGAGTACATCCGCGCCTCCGCGCTCGAGCAGGGGCGGCCGCAGGGCGTGCGCCTGCGGATCCTGGCCGGTGGCTGCTCGGGACTCGAGTACAAGCTCGACCTGCTCGCCGTCGGTGAGACGGCCACCGCGGGCGACCGCGAGGTGGTCTCCAACGGGGTGACCATGCTCATGGACCTGAAGAGCGCGATCCACGTGACGGGCTCGGTGATCGACTACGAGGACGGGCTCCTGCGCCGGGGGTTCCGGATCAACAACCCCAACGCGACCTCGACCTGCTCCTGCGGGGACAGCTTCGGGGCGTAGCCCCGTCTCTGACTGTTCGGGCGGCGTGCGGCGTGCGCCCGGCGGACACCCCCCACAGCAACGGACGATGGCAGCGCGGTGTCCCACGCCAGATCGACGACATGAGCCTGCGCGATTCCCGACGAGATGTGCGACCCTCGGCCGATCTCCGGCCGCAGCGCGTTGCGCTCACGAGCCGCCCCGACAGGCAAGAGGAGGAGACATCGCGCCCGTAGCGCTCTTCATACGTCATCGCACCCGGCCGGGCCAACGCGATGAGGTCCGCGCGATCTGGGAGAAGCACATGGCTCCGGCTATCGCTGCCAACCCGGATCACGAGGCCTACTTCTACTGCTTCGACACCGCGGAGCCCGACGCTATCTCCGCCTTCCAGCAGTACGCCGGTCCCGAGGCCGCGCAGAGGTTTCTCGAAACCGAGGCGTACTGCAGCTACCAGCGCGAGGTCGAACCGCTACTGCTGGGTCCGCCCGAGGTCACGAGCCTCGATCCCGTCTGGAGCAAGCACCCCGCCTGACCACCCGATGTGAGCGTGATCCACCCGGCCCGGCGCGGCCTCGCAGCCGCCGTGAGCGCGCCCCGTGGAAGCGCCGGACGATCGTCCCGGCAGGGGAGGCTCCAGGGCGGAGCCGCGGCACGTGGACGCCGGGCACTCCAAGGTTCAGCCGGCCCGTCAGGTCGCGGGAGTCGCCAGCCCGTCGTCCCCCGCGGGCGCGGTGTCCAGCTCCGGGGTGCCGTCCACGAGCACGGCGCCCACGGCGGGCGCCGGCGAGGGTGAGATGGCGGCCTGGATGAACGCCCGAGGGATGTCCGCCCCGCGCTGCCAGGCGACGAGGTAGGGATAGGGGTTGACGCTGTCGCCATCGCCGGGATGCACCTCGAAGTGGAGGTGCGGCGGGGTGGTGATGGCCTGGCCGGTGTTGCCGACGAACCCGATCACCTGTCCCGCTCTGACCCGCGCGCCCTCCACCGCGGCCGGCGCGTACGCCGACATGTGGGCGTAGTAGAAGGAGTTGCCCGCGTCGTCGGTGAGCCAGAGCCGATTCCCGCCGAGCGTGTTCACGCCCACCCGCGAGAGCGTGCCGTCGGCGACCGCGAGCAACGGGGTGCCCGTCGCGGCGAAGATGTCGTTGCCATGGTGCCAGCCGGTTCCGGCGCGGGGAGCGGCGTAGTCATCGACGAAGCTGGCCTCGCCCCCCACGGGGAAAACGTAGCCGCCATCGCTGGCGATCGTTGCCTCGGGCGCGGCGCGACGCGGCAACCCCAACGGGGACGCCGGCGCGATGGGCGCCACCGGGACGACCTCGGGCATTCCCGGCATCGGCGTCGTTCCCGGACGCGGCTCGCCGAGGGGGCGCTTGGGCGGTGCCTCGGGCGTAGTCGGCGTCGCGGGATCCGGCCCGCCCTCAGGTGGACGAGGATCTGCCGGGGCCGTGCCGGCCACGGCCGCGAGGTCCAGGTGCCCCAGCACGAAGGGCTGGCCGATGACGGCGGCGGCCTGGGGATCGGTGACCTCGAGGCGCAGGCCGTTGGCGCGCACGCCGCCGGCGCTGTCCGAGACCTGCTCCAGGAAGACGAGCGTGCCGATCCCCACGACGTCCACCCGGCTGCCGGGACCGGCTGCCACGGGCTCGCCGTCGACCGCGAGCCCCGAGACCGAGCCCTTTGTGAGCCCCGACCCGCCCGCGCCGATTCCCGAGGCCGAGCGCGCCGAGAACCGCAGGTCCCCGATCGTCACCCGTCCGTCCAGGAGGATCGCATCCCTGACCACGACCGACCCCTCCGCGCGGCCATCCCGGCCCGCGACGATTGCACTCACCCGCACCTCGACCCTTCCGATGCTGCCGCCACCCGCCGGACGGAGCCCGGAGACCTGCGTGGAGCGCGTCGTGGCGCCGCTCGAGTCGGCCGAGACCGCGCCCTGGGTGCCGCCGGGAAGCAGGGCGGCGTAGCCGACCGCCCTCGCCGAGGCCGGCGCACCGTCGCTCGCGAGCGCGAGCGACAGCGTCGACGCGAGGACGAGAGCCGTCGCCGCTATGAGTCGGATGGATCTCACCCCCGCATCATTCCCTGTCCCGGAGGTGGCATCAACGTGGCTCGTCACCGGTTACGCCGCGCAGAGCGCTCCCCGCCGTGTTGTGCGGCGTCGCCGAAGGGTGGTACGGTTCCGCACCGGCTGGGGCGACGAGATTCCCCGCTATCACCCCATTTCCGCTCCCCGGGCCCCGTAAACGCGCAGGAGACTCGCTTTCTGAGACGCCCGCGTCACCTCGTAGCATCCGGCTTCGCCCTGATCGTGCTCGCGACGCTGCTCGCGTTCGGGACCTCGGTCGCGACGACCGAGCCGGCGGCGATCGAGGCGAAACGCGCCGAGGTGGCACGCGTCCAGGCCGAACTCGGCGCCTTCAACACGCAGGTCGAGGTCGCGGCCGAGGCGTACAACGGCGCCCGCTACGAGCTGGGCCAGGTGACGGCCCGGATCGAGGAGAACGCCTCGCTCACGCGCCAGACCGAGCGCGACCTGACGGCGAAGCGCAAGGCGCTCGCCGAGCGGTTGCGCGGGCTCTACGCCACTCACGAGCCGAGCCTGGCCGAGATCCTGATCACGAGCGGCAGCATCGCCGCCGCCGCCGACGAGATCGAGCTGCTCGACCGCGTCGGTGAGCAGGATGCCCAGGTGGTGACCGGCCTTCGCGAGCACAAGGCGACGCTGGCGAAGCTGCGAGCGCAACTCATCGAGGATCGATCGACGGCCGCCGACGCGGTCGCCGCACGAGAGCGGGAGAAGGCGAAGGTCGAGAGCCTGCTCGCCCAGCGCCAGGCCGTCCTCGACAGCGCCAGCGGTGAGCTGAGGGGTCTGCTGCGCGCCGAGGAGGCCCGCAAGGCACGCGAGGCGGCGGCCGCCGCGGAGGCCGCCCGCCAGCGTCAGGCCGCCGCAGCCGTGGCTTCATCGACGCCCTCCACCGTCGCGCCGAGCGCGGGTGCCGCCGCCGCGACCCCGCTTCCGAGCGGCAGCGGCAACGCCGCCGCCGCGAGCATCGCGATGCGATACCTCGGCGTCCCCTACGTGTGGGGCGGCGCCAGCCCTTCGGGCTTCGACTGCAGCGGCCTGGCCTCGTACGCCTTCGCGCAGATCGGCAAGAGCGTGCCGCACTACACCGGCGCGATATGGAATGCCTTCCCTCAGGTCCCCTCCGGTCAGTTGCAGGTGGGAGATCTGGTCTTCTTCCACGGACTCGGCCACATGGGGATCTACCTCGGTGGCGACCAGTTCGTGCACGCGCCCCACACGGGTGACGTGGTCAAGGTGAGCCAGCTCTCCAGCTACTCCGGATACGTCGGAGCGGTTCGCCCCTGATCTCCGCTCCTCAAGGGGAGCACGCGGAGGGCCGACATAGGGGGTGATGGATCATCGTCCTCCCCTGGTCGTGCGGCGCCCCCTGGCGTGGGCCCTCGCGCTCGCCATCCTCTCGCCCGCCGCGGTCGCCGTGCCCGCCGCCGGTGCTGCGACGGCGGCCCAACTGCACCAGGCGCGCGAGCGCATCGACCGCACCTCGGCCGCGTTGGCCCAGGCCCGGACCCGGGCCGAGCGCGTCGGCGGCGACGAGCTCGCCGCCCTCGCGCGAATCGAGCGCCGCCTCCAGGCGCAGAAGAAGGCCCTCCTCGCACTCGAGTCGGGACTCGCCGCACGACACGCCGCCGCGTCCCCCTCAGGTCGATCGACCGAGAACCCTGAGGAGACCCCCGCCTCTCCCGCGGCGGACGACCCCGGCGACCCCCTGGTGGTGCTCTCCGAGCCCCCCGCGCCCGCCCGAGCGCGGGCCGGCGCGGGGAGCAGCCCCGGACAGCGGGCGCAGGAGACGATCCCGGCCGTCCGCGGCGACGACGCCCAGCTGACGCGGTCGATCGACGGCTACCTGGCCTCGAAGGCCAGCCCGCTCACCGGCCTCGGCGCGGTCTTCGTCACCGAATCCCGTGCTGTGGGGCTCGATCCGCGCTTCCTCGTCGCGATCAGCGGCGCCGAGACCAGCTTCGGCACGTACGGCCCCTCGCAGGCGATCTACAACCCCTTCGGCATGGGCCCGGGCATCGTCTACCCCTCGTGGTCGGACGCGATCGGTGCCGCGGCGCGCAATCTGGGCGGATCGCTCTACCGCGGGGACGGCCGCGTGACCATCGGTGCGATCCAGCAGCGCTGGGCGCCGGCGGGGGCCTCGAACGATCCCACCGATCTCAACAGCAACTGGGCCCGCAACGTGAGCACCTACTACACGCAGCTCGGTGGCGACCCCTACGGCGGGGTGTTCACCGTTGCCTCGGCCACCGCCGCACGCTCGGGGGGGCCCGGCAGGATCGACGCCGCGAAGACGACGGTCGCCACCAGCCCGTACGGCCTCCCCGTGGCCGCCCCCGCCATCGGGCGCTCGGGCCGCGGGCCGGAGGCTGCGCAGGACGCCCTCTCCGTCCTCGGGGTCGCGTGGGCGCGCGGAGGGGCCGGCCGGGAGGCCGGTTTCGACGACGGAGGGCTCGTGCGCTGGGCCTACGGGCGCCACGGCGTCGCACTGCCGGACTCCCGCGACGCCCAGGCGGCGGCCGGGAGGCCGACGGCGCCGCAGGACCTCGAGGCCGGCGACGCGATCTTCTTCGCCGACGAGGCGGGTCACATCGTCCACGTCGGTCTCTACGTCGGGGGCGGGCAGTTCGTCCACGCACCCGGCCAGGGCGACGTGGTCCGCCTGTCCTCGCTCTACGAACCGGTTTACGCGACCTCGTACACCGGGGCGCGCCGGTACTGACACCGGCCCGGTAACGTGGTGCGGTGCGCCGTCGCCCCCTCGTCCTCGTCGGCCTCGCCGTGGCCGTGATGCTCGCGAGCGCGGCACCGGCGCCTGCGGCGAACAGCCGCGTGCCCACCTTTCGCGCCACCATCCGGGCGATCAGCGCCGGGGAGCGGGCCGATATGACCCCGTCGGTGTGGCGCCGCGGATGCCCGGTGCCGCTCTCGCGCCTGCGTCATGTGAGCCTGCCCTACATCGGGTTCGGCGGCCGGCCCCGACGCGGTGCCCTCGTGGTGAACGCCTCCGTGGCGAGGAGGGTCGTCTCCGTCTTCCGGACCCTCTATCGCTCTCGGGTGCCGATCCGGCGGATGCGCCCGATCCAAGCGTACGGCGGCGACGACTTCGCCAGCATCGAGGCCGACAACACCTCGGCCTTCAACTGCCGGCCGGCCACGGGCTCGCGAAGGTGGTCGCAGCATGCGTACGGGCTGGCCATCGACATCAACCCGATCGAGAACCCGTACGTCTCGCGCGGGCGGACGTCCCACCGGGCGAGCATCCCGTTCCTCGATCGCTCCCGGATACGTCGCGGCATGGCCGTCGAGGGCGGAACCCTCGTGCGGGCGTTCGAGCGCCGTGGCTGGGCGTGGGGCGGCCGCTGGAGCGGGACGGTCGACTACCAGCACTTCTCCGCGAACGGCGGGTAGCCGGGAACGTGCCGGCCCTGCCGCTGCGACTCGGACGGTCTGCCGCGGCGCTCGCCCCGGGCTTCGACGGCATCCGATCCGAGATGCTCATCCCCGAGGCGTTCTCCCCCGCGGCGGAGGCGGAGGCGCGGCGCGGGACGATCGCGGCCGGCGAGCGGCGGGATCGCCGCGACATCCCCCTGATCACGATCGACCCGGCCGGCTCGCGCGATCTCGACCAGGCTCTCGCGATCGGCCCGCACGGCGATGGCCACCGCGTGCACTACGCGATCGCCGACGTCGCGGCCTTCGTCACTCCGGACGGAGGCATCGATGCCGACGCCCGCGAGCGCGGTGTCACGATCTACATGCCGGACCGGCGGACGCCCCTTCATCCGCTCGCGCTGAGCGAGGACGGGGGGAGCCTCCTTCCCGGGAGGGATCGGCCGGTCCTGCTCTGGACCATCGATCTCGACGGCGCGGGACATCCTGTGTCGGCGGAGGTCGAGCGGGCGCTGGTGCGCAGCCGGCGCGCCCTCGGCTACATCCAGGCGCAGGCGGAGATCGACGCCGGCAGCAGCGACGACACGCTCCGGCTGCTGCCCGAGGTCGGCCGGCGGCGGATCGCGGTCGAGGCCGGCCGTGGCGGCGTGAGCCTGACGATCCCCGCTCAGGAGGTCGTGCGCGACGGCCGGGCCTACGTCCTGCGGTACGAGACGACCCTCCCGGTTGAGGATTGGAACGCTCAGATATCTCTGCTCACCGGCATCTGTGCCGCGCGGATGATGGTCGACGGCGGCGTCGGCCTCTTCCGCACCCTCGAGGCTGCCGACCCGCGCGATCTCGAGTCATTGCGCCGTAGCGGGCTGGCGCTCGGGGTGACCTGGCCCGCGGGCGCCCGCTACGCCGACGTCGTGCGCTCCCTCGATCCGACCCGGCCGACCCACGCCGCGTTCGCCGTGCGGGCGACCCGGCTCTTTCGCGGCGCCGGCTACGCCGCCTGGCGGCGGATCGACGGCGCCGCTCCGCCGGGACACGCGGCGATCGCATCCCTGTACGCCCACGTCACCGCGCCGCTGCGTCGCCTCGCCGACCGTTTCGCCAACGAGATCGTCGTGGCGCTCTGCGCCGGAGTCGACCCGCCGGCCTGGGCCGCGGAGGCGCTCACCGAGATCCCGGCGATCATGGCCTCGACCGTAGCGCGCGAGAGACGGGCGGGACGGGCGGCGATCGACCTGGTGGAGTGCGCGATCCTCGCGGGACGGGTCGGCGAGGCCTTCCCCGGGATGGTCATCGACGTCCGCGACGGCCGCGCGACGGTCCAGCTGAGCGATCCCGCCGTGGTGGCGCCCCTCGACGACGTGGGCGCCGTCGCGGGAGACCTCCTGTCGGTGCGCCTGCAGAGCGCCGATGCCCAAACGCGTCAGGTGCGCTTTACACGCGCCTGAGCGGCCGCCCCTACCGATTGTCTCCGGGGACCCAGAGCACGTCGCCACCCGCATCGCGGTTGGCGGCGCGGGCGAGGATGAACAACAGGTCGGACAGCCGGTTGAGATAGGCGAGCGCCGCGGCCGTCACCGGCTCGGAATCGGCGAGGGCGACGGCCGATCGCTCGGCCCGGCGGCACACCGTGCGCGCGTGATGCAGAGCCGCCGACCCGGCGCTCCCGGCCGGGAGCACGAAGCTGGTCAGTTCGGTCAACTGGTCGTTGACCTCGTCGCACCACCGCTCGAGACGCTCGACCTGGGCGGGGTCAACCCTCAGCCGAGTGCCCTCCCGCTCCCCCGAGGGCACGCAGAGATCCGCCCCGAGGTCGAAGAGGTCGTTCTGGACGAGCGCCAGCCATCCATCGGCCACCGGGGCGAGGCCCTGCGACCGCGCCACCCCGATCACCGCGTTCAACTCGTCCACGTCGCCGAACGCGACGACGCGCGCGCTGGTCTTGCGAGCGCGACTCATGTCGCCGAGGTGCGTGTCCCCCTCGTCGCCGAGCCTGGTGTAGATGCGCGTGAGGCGGACCACTGCGCCGACTATACGCGCGGGCTATCTCCGCTTGCGCGACATCAGGTTGATGGTGAAGTACACCTGACCATCGCACGCGCGCGCCGCGCCGATGCCGGTGAGGCGGTACTGCTTCGCCAGCATGTTCGCCCGATGGGCCGGGCTTGCGAGCATGGCGGCGAACGCGAGATCGGCGGTCGGCGCCATGGCGATGTTCTGCGCGGCCGCGCCTCCGGTGGGCGACCGGCGGCGAAGGGCGTGCGCGAACGCCCCGCCGCGGGCCATCGTGATGCTCTTCTTGCGTCCCGCCTTCAGCAGGCGTCCCTGCGTGACCACCCTCGGCACGCCCTCGGCGCGCCGCTGGGCGTTGATGAGACCGGCCAGCACGGCTTCCTCGGCCGGCGCCAGGGTGGGGCGGCAGGTGGAGGCCGCACCGGCGATCGAGGGCACGAGCCCAAGCGCGAGGCCGGTCGTGGCCACGGCAATTCCTGCACGCAGGGTTCCGCGCATTCACAATCCTCCCTCGTCGGGGACGCTCCGTCGGGCAGCGGGCGTTGGGGGAACCTAGGGAACGACGGGAAGGGCTACAACGGATGCTTGCGTATTGCTCACAATTACGCCGCTCATTGCATGATTCCGTACTGAAAAGGAAATCAACAGAAATTCACCCCTTCCAGGTACGAACGAATCTGAGCGCCTGCTCCCGGGTTCGGAGCAGTCCCACGGTCTGGCCCTCGCGGACCGCTTCGAGGAGCGGCGCGAGCCACGGCCCCGGCTCGCGACCGACGATCCGGGCGACCTCGTCGCCGGGCAGGAGCGGACGCTCGGGCGGCCGGTCGGTGAGCGAGAAGTGGGCGTCCATGACCTCGCGCGCGAGCGCGAGGTGGCGGGCGATCGCCGACGGCGAGGTGCGCGGGCCGGCGGTCGCCAGCCGGTCGGCCGCTGAGAGCACGATCGTCTCCACCTCCGAGGGCGCCGTCGATCGCAGGTAGCGGTCGATCTGACGCAGCGAGAGCGGTGTCCGATGCACCATGAACCCGAGGGGGAGATGGTGGCGCACGCCGCGCACGACGAACTCTCGCAGGCGGGCCGATGCACGCAGGCGTCTCATCAGAGCGTCGGCCATGTCGGCCCCGATGCGATCGTGGCCGATGAAGGTGACCCGGCCCTCGGCGGTGACCGCACGCGTGGCGGGCTTGGCCATGTCGTGGAGGAGGGCGGTGAGCATCAGGCCACCACGCGATGTGAGCTCGTCCGCGAGCGGCGCGGCAAGGGCCTCGGCGACTCGCGGCGCCCGCGAGCGGAAGAGCGGCTCGGGGTCGTCGGCGATCTCCCGCGCGTGGCGCACGACCTCCAGCACGTGGCCGAGGACATCGAGGTGGTGGTAAGCGCTCTGGTCCATCCCCCGCGACTGCTCGAGCTCTGGGATGAGGGCGCCGAGCCCTCCCAGCGCATCGAGGATCTCGAATGCGGCATCCGGACGCGGCAGGGAGACGATGCGCCCCAGCTCGTCTGCGAGGCGCTCTCCCGGAGCCGTCCAGATGAGCGCCGCGTCGCGCCGGGCCACGGCCACGACGCTCTCGTTCGACGCTGAAGCCGGTCTGGCCGGCCAGCCGCGCCACGCGCAGGAGACGGACGGGGTCGGCGGAGAGTGCGGTATCGCGCACCAGCCGCAGCCGGCGCTCCGCGAGATCGCGCAGCCCGCCGTGATGGTCGACGATCGGCTGCCCGGGCGCGAGCGGGATCGCGAGGGCATTGACCGTCAGGTCGCGCCGCGACAGATCCTCTTCCAGGGTCCCGCCCTGCAAGGGGGTGATGTCGATCTGGAAGGGCAGGTCCCGCCCCTGCACCCGCCACGCTCCGAATGCTCGCGAGAGGCGGAAGCGCGTGCCAGCGTGGGCGCGCGCGAGGACCTCCGCCGCCTGGGCGGCGTCACCGCTCACCGCGATGTCGAGATCGAAGGCAGGGGGACGGCCGAGCAGGATGTCGCGCACGCTCCCCCCCACCACCCAGGCGCCCTCTCCGAGCGGAGCCAACGGCGCGAGGAGGGCGTCGGTCCCCTCCGGCCTCACCCCTGGTGCACCCGCGGGACCCGGGGGCCGACCGCGCAGACCACCTCGTAGTTGATGGTGCCCCGCCAATCGGCGATCTCCTCGGCGGTGATCCGCTCCGCCCCCTGCTGTCCGAGGATCACGACGTCCTCCCCCACCTGCTCGCTCCCCTCCGGGCCGAGGTCCACCGTCAGCTGGTCCATCGAGACCCTGCCCACGACCGGGACCCGCCGGCCACCCACGAGCACCTCCGCCACCCCGGCCAGGGAGCGGGTATAGCCGTCTGCGTAGCCGACGGGCACCAATCCGATCCGGGTCCCGCGCGCCGCCCGCCACACCCGGCCGTACCCGACGCTCTCGCGCGAGCGCAGGGTCTTCACCGATGCGAGGTAGGACGACCACGACATCGCGGGGCGCAGATCGTGCTCCGACGGATCGCGCCCGAAGGGCGAGCAGCCGTAGAGCGCGATCCCGCAGCGCACCATGTCGAGCGCCGTGGCGGGTTCACGGAGTGTCGCTGCCGAGTTCGCCGCGTGCGTCAGCGCGTCGGGGAAGCGGCTGCGAAGACCCGCGGTCGCGGCTCGGAAGCGCACGAGCTGCTCGGACATGAACGAGGCGTTCTCGCCCTCGGCCTCATCGGCGGTGGCGAAGTGGGTCATCAGGCCCGAGACCCTGACGAGGGGGGCCGCCGCCTCGGCGGCATCGGCCAGCGCGCCGACCGACTCCGGCCGCGCGCCCAGCCGGCCCATGCCGGTATCGAGCTTCAGATGGATCCGGCACGGGCGGCCCGCCCGTTCGCCCGCGCCCCTGGCGCGCTCCACGGCCTGCGGCGTCCACGCGGTCACGTCGGCGGCGGCCGCCGCCGCCCGATCCCAGTCTCCGTCGCAGAGCGGCCCCATGATGAGAAGCGGCGCATCGAGGCCGGCGGAGCGGAGCTGCTCGGCCTCTCCCACCGTCGCCACGGCGAGTTGGGAGGCTCCTCCCTCGAGTGCGGCCCGCGCCGTCTCGACCGCCCCGTGCCCGTAGCCGTCTGCCTTCACCACCGCCATCAGCCGGGCGCGGCCGGCGGCCCGACAGAGGAGGGTGGAGTTGTGGCGCACGGCAGAGAGATCGATCCTGGCGACGGCCCGGTCGGGGCTCATGATCGCCCCTCCGCCAGGGCTCGGGGGAGAGCCTCGATCGCGTCGGAGGCGATCGTCCCGTCCCCGCGCTGGGCGAGCTCACCGGCCCGCGCGTGCACGGCGACGCCGGCCGCAGCCGCCTTCAGGGGCTCGACACCCTTCGATAGGAACGCGGCGATCACGCCGGTGAGGACGTCGCCGGTCCCCGCAGTGGCGAGTGCCGGTGAACCGCCGGATGCGATCACAACGCCGCCGTCGGGCGCCGCGGTGATGGTTCCGGGTCCTTTCAACACCACGACGGCGCCCGAACGGCGCGCCAACTCGCGCGCGCATGCCAGGCGGTCGGCATCCACCTCGGACCGCTCACGGCCGAGCAGGCGTGCGGCCTCCCCCGAATGAGGGGTGAGGACGGTTGCAGACGAGCGGCCGGCGATCCGCTCGGGGGAGTCCCCGAGATGCCAGAGGCCGTCGGCATCCAGCACCACGGGGTGCTCCAGCCCGTCCATGAGGGCGAGCACGGCCGCGGTCGTCGCACCGGCGCGCCCCAGGCCGGGCCCGACGGCCACCGCCGACGCGCGCCTCGCCTGTGCGAGCACCTCCGTCACCGATGCCGGGCCGAGGTGTCCATCCTCGTCGGTGACGCCCGAGCACATCACCTCCAGCATCTGCTGCGCCACGACCGGCTGCAGGGCGGCGGGGACCGCCAGCACGCTCAGCCCGGCCCCGGCCCTCAGGGTGGCGCGGGCCGTCAGGCAGGCCGCGCCGGTCAGACCGGTCGAGCCCGCGACCACGAGCACCGAGCCCGAGGCGTACTTGTCGGCGGCGGCGCCCTTGGGCGGCACCGCGCGCGCCGCGCCGATGTCGGCGAGCCAGCCCGCCGGAGCGAGGGCCACCTCCGCGGGGACGCCGATGTCGGCGACCACGACCCGGCCGGCCATTCCGGCACCGGGCGCCACCCGCAGCCCGATGAGATCTCCATGGAAGGTCACCGTGAGGTCGGCCCTCACCGCCGCGCCCGCCACCCGGCCCGAATCGGCATCCACCCCCGAGGGGATGTCGAGCGCGACCACGCTGCCCTGGTGGGCGGCGATCCACTCCACCGCCGAGGCGAACGGCTCACGAGGCGCGCCGACCGCGCCGGTGCCGAGGAGGGCGTCCACCACGAGCACGTCCGCTCCGGGCCGCGGCGCTCCCACATCGAGCGCCTCGACATCGAGCCCGATGCTCGCGGCGATCGCCGTCATCGTGGTGGCATCGGGAGTGCGCGGATCCTCTCCTCCAGGGGAGAGGATCCGCACGGCGAGCCCCTCCTCGGCGAGATGCCGGGCCACCACCATGCCATCGCCCCCGTTGTTGCCGCGGCCGACCACCACGACGGCCGCGCGCGCATCCGGGTAGGTGGCGAGCACCTCCTGCGCGGCGGCCAGGCCGGCGCGCTCCATGAGCACGATCGACGGCATCGCGTGGTCCTCGGTGGACCGCCGATCGGCCTCGCGCATCGCGGCCGCATCGAAGAGCGGCAGGCAACCTGGAAGGGGGGGTGGGAGACGGCAACGGGCGAAGGCCACACCGCATCCTGTCACCCGAGGCGACCTCGCGGGTCCGCGGTCAGCTCTCGGCGAGGGCGAATGCGACGGCCGAATCCCGGCCGTGCGTGAGCGACACGTGGACACGCGCGACGCCCAACTCCTCACCCCGGCGGGCGTACCGGCCGTGGAGGGCGATCGTCGGTGCGCCCCGTCCACGCACCACCTCGACCTCCCGCCAGCGCGTCATGCCGATGCCGAGAGCCTTACCGACGGCCTCCTTCGCCGCGAAACGGGCGGCGAAGTGCTGGGCGGGGAACTTGCGCGAGAGGCAGTACCGGGCCTCGTCCGGGGTGAAGCACCGCTCCACCAGACGCGGACGCCGGGCGAGGGCCGCCGCGAAGCGATCGATCTCGAGCACGTCCACGCCGACCCCCACGACCGCCATCATTCAGCCTCTACTCGACGGTTACGGTCTTGGCCAGGTTGCGCGGCTGATCGACGTTCAGACCCTTCGCCCGCGCCACGCCGTAGGCGAAGATCTGCAGGGGGATCACGGCCGAGATGGGCGACAGGAGGGCCTGGGTACGCGGCGCCCAGAGGACGTCGTCGGCGTGGCGTGCGATCTCCTCGTTGCCCTCGGTCGCGACCGCGATCACCCGGGCGCCACGCGCGCGCACCTCCTGGATGTTCGAGACCACCTTGTCGAACACGTGGCCGTCCGTCGCGACCACGACCACGGGTGAGCCCTCCTCGAGCAGAGCGATCGGGCCGTGCTTCATCTCGCCCGCCGGATAGGCCTCGGTGGGGATGTAGCTGATCTCCTTCAGCTTCAGCGCCCCCTCGAAGCAGACCGGCACGCCGACGTGGCGGCCCAGGTAGAGGAAGAAGGGGCGATCGGCATAGGTCGCGGCCGTGGCAATCACCTGCTCGGGCGCGGCAGAGGCGAGATACGCCTCGATGGCGTCCGGCACGCGCCGCAGCTCGTCGGCAAGATCGAGGGCGCCGCCCGAGGTGAGCGCCCACTTCAGGCGGCCGAGCTTGAGCGCCAACAGCGAGAGAGCCATCACCTGGGCCGTGTGGGTCTTGGTGGCCGCCACGCCGATCTCGAGGCCGGCGCGTGTGTAGAGCACGCCGTCGGCGTCGCGCGTCGCCTGCGAGCCCATGATGTTGGTGAGGGCCACGACATGGGCGCCGCGCTCGCGGGCCACGCGCATCGCAGCCAGCGTGTCGGCCGTCTCGCCGCTCTGGGTGATGCCGATGATCAGATCGCCTGGGCCCGCAAGGCAGGTGCGGTAGCGGTACTCGGACGCCACCTCGACCTGCACGGGAACGCGCGCCCAGTCCTCGATCAGGTACCGACCGACGAGCCCGGCGTGGAAGGAGGTGCCGCAGGCCACGATGTGGATGCGCTCCACGCGGGCCAGGGTGGCATCGTCCAGGCCGAGGCCGACCAGCTCGACCGATCCATCCGGCCGCAGGCGATCGCCGATCGTGTCCCAGAGTGCCGCGGGCTGCTCGTGGATCTCCTTGAGCATGAACGTCTCGTATCCGCCCTTCTCGGCGGCGTCCTCATCCCAGTCGACGCGCTCGGCGGGCCGGTTGGGGAGGGCCTCGGCGCCGCTCCACACGGCGTGCGAGCCGGGCTCGAGTACCACGACCTCATCGTCCTCGATCAGCACGACGTCCCGGGTCTCGCGCAGGAACGCCGGGATGGCGGAGGCGACGAAGCGCTCACCCTCACCGACGCCGAGCACGAGCGGGCACTCGCGGCGCGATGCCACGAGTCGGCCCGGCTCGGCGACATGCGCCGCCACGAAGGCGAAGTGGCCCCCGAGACGCGGCAGCACGGACCGGACGGCCAGAGCGAGGTCGCCGGCGTACTCACGGGCGATCAGGTGCGGGATGACTTCCGTGTCGGTGTCGGAGGTGAAGACCACGCCCTGGTTCTGCAGCTCGGAGCGCAGTTCGAGGTAGTTCTCGATGATCCCGTTCATCACGACGATCACCGAGCCGTCGGCGCTCGAGTGGGGATGGGCGTTCTCGGAGGTCACCCGTCCGTGGGTGGCCCACCGTGTGTGTCCCAGGCCCGAGGTCGCGGTGGAGCCTCCGTTCAGGCCCGCTGCGGCCCTCAGCTGGGCGAGGTTGCCGACCGCCCGGACCGACTCGGCGATGCCGGTGGAGTCGTCGAGGAGGGCGAAGCCGGCGGAGTCGTAGCCGCGGTACTCCAGACGCTCGAGCCCGGTGAGGATGAGCTCGCGGCAGGGACGCCCGCCGACGTAACCGATGATTCCGCACATATCGCGCCTCTCCCGCCGCCGAGTTCCGGGGTCATCGCAACCCCACGTGGCTCAGGGTAGCGGGCCACCGAGGTCTCGCTCGACAACCTCGACGATCGTCTGGCACCAGCGGTCGCAGTCCTCGACCGTTGGCGCCTCGACCATCACCCGAACGAGCGGTTCGGTACCCGACGGTCGGACGACGACCCGTCCATCCTCGCCCAGGGCGCGCTCGCACGCCCGGACGGCCTCCCACACCGACGCCGCGGCCGCGAGTTCCGACTTCCGCTCGGCCCGCACGTTGACCAGGCGCTGCGGAAGGCGCTGCATCACCGTGCCGGCGGTGGCCAGATCCTCCCCGCGCGCGATGAGCGCGCCGAGCAGATGGAGCGCCGCGGCGACCCCATCGCCGGAGGGCCCGTGGGCGAGGTTGATGAGATGCCCGCTCTGCTCACCGCCGAGAACGAAGCCCCCCCGGCGCATCTCCGCGAGGACGTAGCGGTCGCCGACGTCGGTCCACCTGACCTCGATGTCGGCCGCGGCCATCGCACGCCGGAAGCCCAGGTTGGTCATCGTCGTCGTGACGACGGCATCGCCCGGGAGGGCGCCGCGCGCGCGCAGGTCGAGAGCACAGATGGCGAGGATCTGATCGCCGTCGACCGGGGTGCCCGAGGCGTCGACGGCCAGCGCCCGATCGCCGTCCCCGTCGAACGCGAGCCCGAGGTCCGCCCCGGTGCGCCTGACCCTCTCTCCGACCAGAGCGAGGTCGGTGGAGCCGCAGCCTTCGTTGATGTTGACGCCGGAGGGCTCCACGCCGATCAGGGTGACCCGTGCCCCGAGTCGCTCGAAGATCTCCGGGGCGGTCACCGCCGTCGCGCCGTGCGCGCAGTCCAACACGATCGAGAGGCCGGAGAGATCGACGGCGCATCGGCGCAGGACCGACTCGATGTACTGGGAACGGCCGCCCTCCCAGTCCTCGATCGCGCCCAGGCGCTCGGCCTCGGGACGCACGCCGCCCCCGACCCCCAGATCGGCCTCGACCGCGGCCTCCTCTGCGTCTCCCAGCTTGAAGCCATCCGCTCCGAAGAGCTTGATGCCATTGTCGGGGAACGGGTTGTGCGACGCGCTGATCACGGCCCCGGCCGCGGCGTCCGACGCCGCGACGAGCTCCGCCACGGCGGGCGTGGGGATCACGCCGAGCAGGACGGCGTCCGCTCCTGCGCTCGCGAGGCCGGCCGAGAGCGCCCCCTCGAGCATCGGCCCGCTGCGCCGCGTGTCGCGGCCGATGATCACCCGGGATCCCGGCAGAAGACGACCACCGAGGGCGCGCCCGATGGAGAGCGCGAGCTCGGGGGTCAGCTCACGATTGGCAACACCGCGGACGCCGTCCGTTCCGAACAGCTTCCGCGGCGGCGATGAGGCCGCCCGAGCCGTCGGCCGACTACCTCTTCGAGAACTGCGGGCGCTTGCGGGCGCCCTTGAGGCCGGCCTTCTTGCGCTCCTTGATGCGTGCGTCGCGCGTCAGGAAGCCCTCGCGCTTGAGGTCGGTGCGCATGCTCTCGTCGACCGTCGTGAGGGCCTTGGCGATCCCGTGGCGCAGCGCACCGGCCTGACCGGAGACGCCACCGCCATGGAGCAGCGCGGTCACGTCGAAGCGACCCTCGGTGCCGGTGGAGACGAAGGGCGCACGCGCCATCGTGACGAGGACGGCCCGGCCGAAGAACTGGTCGATCGGGCGGCCGTTGCAGGTCACCACTCCGGTCCCGGGGGTCAGGGTGACCCGAGCGACGGCGTTCTTGCGCTTGCCGGTGGCCCGGTAGCGGGCTTCGGTCGTCGAGTCGGTGCTCACGCGGGGACCTCCGCGACGCGGGTGAGGCGCAGCGGCTCAGGCTGCTGGGCGGTGTGCGGGTGCTCGGGGCCGGCGTAGATCTTGAGCTTCATCAACTGCGCACGGCCGATGCTGTTCTTGGGCAGCATCCCCCTGACGGCCTTGCGCAGGACCTCCTCGGGCTGGCGTGCCAACTGCTCGCCGAGGCTCCGGCTGCGGATGCCGCCCGGATAGCCCGAGTGGCGCCAGTAGAGCTTGTCCTTGAGCTTGTTGCCGGTGACCGTGATCTTCTCGGCGTTCACGACGATGACGAAGTCGCCGGTGTCGCAATGCCGCGTGAACCACGGAGAGCGCTTCCCGGAGAGGGTTTCCGCGATGACCGACGCCAGGCGGCCGAGATTCCGGCCCTCGGCATCGACGATGTACCAGCGGCGTTCGACGGTGCCGGGCTTTGCGCTGAGTGTGCTCACGGGCCGGAAGTGACCTCCACCTGCATGACGACGCGGCGAACGAGCGCCGCAAGAACGACCGCGGAGTCTAGGAAAGAGCAGGCACTCCCGCAAGGAAGACCCGTTTCGGCCTGGACTTCGCCCGCTCGGAGCGTTACAAACGGTACACCGGGTAACAGTTCGAAGGGAGCCATCCACCTCACTCGGTGGCAGATGCAGTGATGGAGACTCGTTCGGTCAGCCGGTGCGTCGCGATCGCCGCACACGGCAAGCGGTGCCAACAGAGCCCCTTCCGCGGGAGCCCGTACTGTTGGCACCACACGCAGAGCCGCAAGATCTGGGCTCCGAGCCGACCGCTGGGCTCGAGTTCCTCGGCTGCCACCCGAGGCGCCGGCTCCACGGGTGAGCCGGTCCGGGAGGAGCGGCGCGCCGGCCTCGATCGCCGTGCCACGCACGACCGGCGCTCCGGCTGGGCGGCGGACGAGGCGCTCGCGCTCCGTCTGCTTGACGCGCTCGGGCAGGAGCGCGCCGAGGAGATGCTCGACTTCCTCGAGAGCCCCGACGACGGGGCCTACCTCCTCGTACGCGATGAGAGCGGCATCCTCAGCGAGCGCAGCGTCTCGCAGCGCCCCGACAACCGGCGGCGGACGGGGTAGCGACCCCGGCCCGACCGCCACGACCGCGCGCGGGTGGCCCGTTCACGCGTACTCGACGTCCTCGCGGTAGACGTCCCAGGCGGCCGAGTACTCCATCACCCGCGCGACCTCGGCGATCAGCGCGTCGTCGTACCCGGCGCGCCTCAGCAGGTGGAAGCCCATCTCCATGCCGGAGGTGATCCCCCCCGCGGTGACGATGCGGCCGGCGTCGACCACCCGCGCGCGGCTGATGGTGCATGCCGGGGCGATCTCGGCCAGGCGGTCCAGCGGGACCATCCCGTTCGGGCCCGCCTCGAGCCGGTCGGGCTCCTTGCGGTTGGTCGCCGTGACGCCGTCGAGCAAGCCCATCACGCCGTAGATCCACGACCCGGTACAGACGCTGGTGAGCAGCGTCTGCTCGGGCTGGGAGGCGATGAACTCGTGCAGTCGGCGGTTGTGCATCTCCTGACGCGTGCCGAAGCCTCCCGGGATGAGGAAGGCGTCCATCGCCGGGCGGTCGGCGAAGCTGTAGTTGGGCAGCACCGTGAAGCCGGCCTGCGCCTGCACCGGTCGCGCGGAGTCGGCCACGAGAAAGGCGTCGAGCTCGGCGTCGAAGCGGCGGGCGACGGAGAACACGCCGTGGGGGGCGGCGAAGTCGACGATCTCCGCGTCCTTGAAGATGTAGATGCCGAGGCGGAAGCCGGCGGTTCTGGTCTGGGAGCTCATGGGTCCTCCACGATCGGGTGGGCGGAGCGGGACAACAACCGGAGCGCAGTCGCACGGGCTCGGGCCGCGGGGTGCGCGCTACCCTCGACGAGGGCGCAGACGATCGCGCCCTCCACCAGCAGGAAGATGTCCGCTGCCGTCGCAGCCGGGTCGGGGAGGCCCGCCCCGGAGCAGATCGTCGCGATGTACTCGGCGAGGCGCTCCTCGTGCATCCGCACCGCGGCGCGTGCCGGGTGAGCCGGGTCGGCGATCTCGGCGGCGGCGTTGAGGAACGCGCATCCCCGGAAGTCGTCGGACGCGAACCACTCGCCGAGGGCGTCGAAGACCGCCAGCGGCCGCGTCGCCGGATCGGGTGCGATCCGCTCCACGGCCTCGGCGAACCATGCCCGCCAGCGCACGTCGCGACGCTCCAGGAAGGCCACCACCAGATCGTCCTTCGAGGGGAAATGCCGGTACAGGGTGGCCTTCGCGACGCCCGCTTCGGCGATCACCGCGTCGACGCCGACCGCTCGGATCCCCTCGCGGTAGAAGGATGTGGAGGCAGCATCGAGGATCCGCTCTCGCGCCGACCGGGCCGGTGTCGCCATGGGATCAACTCTAAGACAGACCGTTCTGTCTTGTCCATCGGTACGCCGGTCGGACCCCTCTGGGCGTGGCGGTCGAGCAACGCCGCCCGTGGCGGTCGGTCAATTGGCGAACGTGCGTAGTGTCAATTGACGCCTCCAACCCGGATACGGCCGAGTCCTCACGCCCGGGGTGGATTCCGTCATCCCGGCCGGCATGCGAACCCGGCGACCGGTCCGCGCGGGGTTCAGCTCTTTCGGCGCTGCGCGGCCCGCTGGGCGTCGAGGCGGCGCCGGTCGCGGCCACTCGGGCGCCCGCGCATGTCGGCGCCCGGCGCAGGGGCGAGGCGCCGTTGCTCGCGCGCGCGCTCGCGCTTCTCGCGGCTCTCGGCCGTCTCGTCGTAGAGCAATGCGGCGGCGCTCGCCGAGCCGCGACGGTCGCCGAGGGCACTGACGACGACGGTGATGGTGGCCTCGCCCATGGAGATCTCGAGGCGATCGCCCACGTGGACATCCCGGGAGGGCTTGATGCGAGCGCCCTCCAGATGAACGCGCCCGCCGGCGACGGCCTCGGTGGCGAGCGTGCGCGTCTTGAAGAAGCGGGCCGCCCAGAGCCACTTGTCGACGCGAACGCGCTCCATCGTCATGGCTGCGATGATCCCACGTCTACGGGCCTCGGGCCGACATACCGCGAGCGGGGGCGGATGAGGCGATCGTCGGCGCGAGCCTCGATGGCATGGGCGATCCATCCGGCGGAGCGGCCGAGCGCGAAGATGCAGAACGCCGTGCCCTCGGGCAGTCGCAGCCGATGCGCGAGTGCGGCGAGCCCGAAGTCGAGCGTCGGAGCCTGTCCGATCTGCTCGCGCGCGAGATCGACGAGGCCGGCGATCGCGTCGCCGGCCTCCGGCGGCGCGATCGCGTCGGCCATGCGAAGGAGTTCCGCCGCCCGCGGGTCGCCGTCGGGATAGAGCGGGTGGCCGAAGCCCGGCAATGCCCCGTCTGCCCCGAGCGCCCTCTCGGCGGACCGCCGCGGGCCGTCGCGCTCGGCGTCTCGCACCAGGGCTTCGACGCGCTCGGTGACGGCCCCGTGACGGCGACCCCGGAGGGCGCAGAGGGCTGCGAGCACGACCTGCTCGAGGGGCGCGTCGGCTGAGGCCACGCAGCGCGCGGTGAAGGCGCTGACGTTGAGCTCGTGATCGGCGCAGAGGATGAGCGCGGCGTCGAGAGCGCGCGCGTGGCGCGTGCCCCACCCGCTCGCCAGCCGCTCGCAGAGGGGGCCTCCGCCGACCGCCCCGGCGGCGTCGAAGACGCCGGCGACCACCCGTGCCGCGCCGCGGCGGACCACCGCATCGGGAGATCCGAGGGATACCAGCGACGTGCCGGCCGCCCGCACCAGGTGCTCCGAGAGAGCCTGGCCCGACGGCATCGCCGCCGATCGGGCGGACCGCGCCGTGGGGAACTCCTCGGCTGTCTCGAGCGAGCCGGACCACAGCAGGGCGGCCACCCGCTCGAACGATTCGGAGCGCGCGAGCGTGACGAGGTCCACCCCGCGGATGAAGCATCTTCCGTCCTCGATCAAGGTCAGCGCGGAATCCAGAACGGGCAGACCCCGGTGCAGCGAATCGTGGGCGGCCAGGCCGCGATCGCGGGAGCGCTCGCGCCGCCGCAGGAGCTCCTCGATGCCGGCGCGCGGATAGCGTCGGGCACGGCTCGGCCCGGGCCCGGGCTCGGAGGCGACCAGCCCGCGGCTTACGTACGCATAGAGGGTCGCGCGGGAGACCCCGAGCATGTCCGAGGCCTCCGCGGCGGAGAGGGTCGTGGGTGCCATCACGATTGGTTGATGATACTCGTCAATATTGACGGTTCCCAGGGCGCGTCCTACGGTGACCGCATGACCACACAGACGCTCCTCCCCGATCCCGAGACCCCCGAGCTCTTCGAGGGCGCCTTCCCGCGGGAGGGCTTCCCCCGCTACGCCTGGACCGAGCGGCCGCCGGACATGCCCGTCGCCGCGTGGACCACGGAGACCACACATCGCGACGGCCAGCAGGGCGGCCTGCCCCTGACCGTCGAGGCGGGGGTGCGCATCTACGAGCGCATGTGCGCCTTCACCGGGGCGAGCGGCGCCATCCGCCAGGCCGAGTTCTTCGTCTACCGCCCCGCGGACAGGCGCATGCTGGAGATCGCTCTCGAGCGGCACCGCGGCGGAGCTCCGGTGGAGCCGACCACCTGGATCCGCGCATCGCGAAAGGACGCCGCGCTCGTCGGCCACCTGGGCGTTCGTGAGACCGGCATGCTCGCCTCGGCGAGCGACTACCACACGTTTCACAAGTTCACGCCCGGGGGGCGCGGGCAGGCCGCCGCGGTCTACCTCGACGCCGTTCGCGCCGTGCTCGACGCCGGGCTCCGCCCGCGACTGCACCTCGAGGACGCCACGCGCGCGCCCGAGGAGTTCCTCCTTCCCTTCGCCGAGGCGGTCATCGCTGCGGCGGAACCCTTCGGGCCCGAGCTGCGCCCGAAGTTCCGGGTGTGCGACACGATGGGCCTCGGGCTACCGCTCGACTCAGTAGCCGCGCCGCGTTCGATCCCGCGCCACATCCGCAGCCTGCGCGCCCTGGGAATCGCCTCCGAGGATCTGGAGTTCCACCCGCACAACGACACCCACCTGGTGGTGGCCAACTGCCTCTCCGCCATCCAGTCGGGCTGCGCCGTGATCAACGGCACGCTCCTCGGCACCGGCGAGCGCACCGGCAACGCGCCGCTCGAGGCGATCGTGATGCACGCCATCGGCATGGGCCTGATCAGCGATCCCCTCCCCGACTTCCACGCCCTCAACGACCTGGCCGCCCTCTACGCCGAGCTCGGCAGGCCGCTGGCCGCGACGTACCCGCTCTACGGGCGCGACGCCCATCGCACGCGCGCCGGCATCCACGCAGACGGCCTGAACAAGTTCTGGTCGATGTACGCACCATTCGACGTCCCGCGCCTGTTGGGGCGCCCGCTCGAGGTGAGCCTCACCCGCGACTCGGGCCTGGCCGGGCTCGTCTTCCTCGTCCGCCAGCACACCGGCAGGGAGGTCGCGAAGGACGATCCCGCGCTACTGGCCGTGCACACCGATCTGATGGAGCAGTTCGACGCCGGCCGCCAGACGGCGGTCGAATGGGAGGAGGTCGCCGAACGCCTCGCGGGAGCCGCGTGACCCGGAACCCCCCCGGATGGGCGGTCGGGGTCGGCCCGGATTCGATGTATCGTCCTGCCGATCCCGCAAGCGCAGGAGGGCGGACGACATGGCTTCGCAGAAGGGCTCGGGCGTGGAGACCGAGGGGCGAAACGGTGATGCCGAGTCGGTGGCGGCCGCGGACGTCACCGAGGCAACCCCCGACACCAACGTCGAGAAGATTCGCGACATCCTGTTCGGCGGGCAGATGCAGGACTACGAGCTGCGCTTCACCGCGCTCGAGAACCGGCTCGCGTCGGCGGCGGCGGAGTTGCGCGAGGAGACCCGCGCACGCCTGGACGCGCTGGAGGCCTACGCGAAGAAGCAACTGGGGTCGCTCTCGGACCGGCTCGGGGCAGAGCGTCGTGAGCGCGCTGAGGCGATCGGATCCGCGGAGGCAGACGCCGCGGCGATGAGTTCCGCCCTGGAGCTGCGGATCGACGCGCTCGACGAGCGCACAGCCGCTGATGACGGCGAGCTGCGCGACCAGCTGCTCCAGCAGTCGAAGGCCCTCGGCGACGACCTGCGGCGGGTGCAGCGGGCCCTCTCGGAGCAGATCGACGAGGAGGCCCGAGCGCTCCGGTCCTCGACCACCGACCGACAGGCGCTCGCCGCGATGATGGCCGATGTGGCGATGCGCCTCTCCGATCCCGAAGGCACCGAGCCCGACGCGCGATGAGCGACACGACCATGGGCCCGCCCGAACCCGCCGGAAGCGACGAGGGTGAGGAGTCCCTGGTCGCTCTACGGACACTGCTGCTCTCTCCCGAGCAGCGCCAGATCGGCCGGCTGCAGCGGCGGCTGGACGACCCGGCCATGCTCTCGGAGGACGTCGCGGGGGTGCTCGCGGAAGCCATCGTCCTGCGTGCGAGCCGCGACGATGCGCTGAAGCGCGCGCTGGCACCGCTGGTCGCCGAGCTGTTCGAGGAGGCCGTGCGCCGCGACCCGAAGCCGATGGCTCGCGCGCTCTTCCCGGTCATCGGCCCCGCCATCCGGCGTTCCGTCCGCGCCGCGCTCGAGTCGATGACCGAGAGCTTCAACCGGACCATCGCGCGCAGCCTCTCGCCGAGCGCGATCAAGTGGCGCTTCGAAGCCTGGCGCACCGGCCGCCCGTTCTCAGAGGTGCTTCTCATCCACACGCTGGTCTTCCGGGTCGAGCGGGTCCTCGTCGTACATCGGGAGACCGGCCTGTTGCTGCGCGAGCTGGCCGCCCCGGGGATCGAGGCGGCCGACGGCGACGTGATCGCGGGCATGCTGACCGCCACGAGCGACTTCATCGGCGAGGCTTTCGACACCCACACCGACGACGGTCCGCGCGCCCTGACGGCCGGCGATGTGGCCGTGCTCGTGGAGCAGGGCCCGCATGCCAGCCTTGCCGCCGTAGTTCGCGGGACCGCCCCCGAGGGTCTGCGCGCCAGGCTCACCGAGGGCATCGAGGAGATCCATCACCGCATGACCCCCCAACTCGAGGAGTTCTCGGGCGAGGTGGCGCCGTTCTCCCTCCTGGACGACGTGCTCGAGGGCTGCGTCGAGTCGGAGTACCGATGAGCGGCGCCGTGCAGAAGAAGGTCTGCATGCTCGGAGCGTTCGCCGTGGGGAAGTCGAGCCTCGTCCGCAGAGCCGTCGAGGGGCGGTTCTCGGAGCGCTACACCACGACCGTCGGCGTGCGCATCGAGCGGCTCGAGGTGGAGTCGGACGGCCGGCCGCTGCGGCTGCTGCTCTGGGACATCGCAGGTGATGACGACTTCGCGAGCGTGAGGACCTCGTATCTGCGTGGGGCTGCGGGGTATGCGCTCGTGGTCAACGCCGAGCGCCGAGCGACGCTCGAGACCGCGATGGCGCTGCACGAGCGTGTCCGCCGGGTGGCGGGAGACGTGCCCTTCGTCCTGCTCGTCAACAAGACCGACCTCCCCCTCAGGCGGCTCGACCAGGAGGCTCTCGAGGATCTGGCCCGTCGCGGTTGGCGGATCCACGAAGTGAGCGCCCGGACCGGAGAGGGAGTGGACGCCGCGTTCACCGAGCTCGGCGAGGCGATGCTCGCCGGCCCCGAGCAGTCGCCGGATCGTTCCGCATCGGCCGACGGCCCCGCAGTCGGTGCGCGCGTCATCCCCCGCGAGGACGACGGCGACGTGGCGCTGGACGTCCTGACCTCCCTCGACACGATGATCCTGACCCCTCAGGTGGGCGGGGGTTTCCGCGCGGTGGGCCACCCACCGGCCTGGGCGACGGATGAGTATCCCGAGTTCGTCGTGGGCGAGAGCGCCGGCCCGCAGCGCAGGCTCCCGTTCCTCGAGTCGTTCCTCGACGAGGCGGTCTCGGTCTGGATGGCGGGCGACACCGGCGCTCGATTGGGCTCCGGACCCTTCCGCGAGGGCGATGGGGCCGTGATGGAGGCCACCGCACTCCGGGTGGCCGGGCGGCCCCTGCTGCTGTTGCAGCGCCTTGGTGCCGACCACGACGACCAGGTCGCGGTGCTCCAGCGCGCTCGCGACAACCTGCTGGAGCAGGATCGGCTCGAGGTCGAGGTGATCCGGCGCACCCGGGACATCCGCCGGCGCGAGGAGGAAATCGCGCTGCGGCTGATCTCCGCGGCCGAATCCCGTGACCACGACACCGGCGCGCACGTGCGGCGGATCGGCCTCTACTCGGCTGCGATCGCCCGCGCGCTCGGGTGGAGCTCCGCGCAGGTCGAGGATCTACGGATGGCTGCGCCGATGCACGACATCGGCAAGATCGGGATCCCCGACAGCATCCTCCTGGCCCCTGGGCCGCTCACCGACGAGCAATGGACCCTGCTGCGCACCCACACCACGATCGGAGCCACCCTTCTGGAGGGCTCCGACGTCCCCCTGCTCCAGATGGCCTGCGAGATCGCACTCTGCCACCACGAGAGGTGGGACGGGAGCGGCTACCCGGCGGGGCTCGCCGGTTCGCAGATCCCCGAGCCGGCCCGCATCGTGGCCGTCGCCGACGTCTACGACGCCCTCCTCAACCGGCGCCCCTACAAGCCGGCCATCCCCGAAGGAGAAGCCCTCGAGGAGATGGCATCCGAGCGGGGGACGCACTTCGACCCCGAGGTGCTCGACGCGTTCATGCAGGAACTGCCGCGCATCCGCACGCTGCGCCACGCGGTGGCGACGAGCGGGAGCGCCCTCCCGATGACGGCGATCGTCTAGTGCCCTGATTCAGGAGCTAGAGGCTCACTCCCACTCGATGGTGCCGGGCGGCTTCGAGGTGAGGTCGAGCGCGACGCGGTTCACCCCGTCCACCTCGTTGATGATGCGGCTGGAGATGCGCTCGAGGATGTCGTAGGGGATCCGGGCCCAATCGGCGGTCATCGCGTCGTCGGAGGTGACCGCGCGGATGATGATCGGATAGGCGTAGGTGCGCTCGTCGCCCTGCACGCCGACGCTCTTGATCGCCGGCAGCACCGCGAAGCTCTGCCAGAGCTCGCGATAGAGGCCGGCGCGGCGGATCTCCTCCTGGAGCACGAAGTCCGCCTGGCGCAGGATGTCGAGGCGCTCCCTGGTGACCTCGCCGATGATCCGGATGGCGAGACCCGGGCCCGGGAACGGCTGGCGCCAGACCATGTTCTCCGGTAGCCCGAGCTCCTCCCCCACCACCCGCACCTCATCCTTGAAAAGCTGGCGCAGCGGCTCGATCAGCTCGACGACCATGTCCTCGGGAAGCCCACCCACGTTGTGGTGGCTCTTGATCTTGGCCGCATCGCGCGACCCCGACTCGATGACGTCGGAGTAGAGCGTGCCCTGCACCAGGAAACGGGCGTCCTTCAGCTTGTCGGCCTCGCGCTCGAAGATCCGGATGAACTCGCGGCCGATCGTCTTGCGCTTCTCCTCCGGCTCGGTGATGCCGGCGAGCGCCTGCTGGAAGTGCTCCTGCGCGCGCACGTGCACCAGCGGGACGCCGAAGTGCTTGCCGAAAGCGCTCTCGACCTGCTCGCCCTCGTTGTGGCGCATCAGGCCGTGATCGACGAAGACGCAGGTCAGCCGGTCGCCGATGGCCCGGTGGACGATCAGCGCCGCCACGGCACTGTCGACGCCTCCAGAGAGCCCGCAGATGGCGCGCGCATCGCCGACCTGGGCTCGGATGCGCTCGACCTGCTCCTCGATCAGGTGGGTGGCCGTCCACGTGGGCGAGCAGTCGCCGGCCTCGAACAGGAACCACTTGAGCAGGTCGTTGCCGAAGGGGGTGTGGATCACCTCGGGATGAAACTGGACGCCGTACATCCGGCGCTCCGGGTTCTCCATCGCAGCGACCGGCGAGGAGGCCGTCTCAGCCGTCACGGCGAATCCCTCGGGCGCCCGGGAGACGGCGTCGCGGTGACTCATCCAGCACTGCTCGGCGGGCATCGCGTGGAACATGCCCTCGCGCGAGCGCACGGTGAGGGGGGTCTTGCCGTACTCGCCCGCCCCGGTACGCGCGACCTCGCCTCCCAGGGCGAGCGTCATCGCCTGCAGGCCGTAGCAGATGCCGAGCACCGGGATGTCCAACTCGAGCAGTCGCGGATCGAGCGCAGGGGCCCCCTGCGCGTAGACCGACGCCGGACCGCCCGAGAGGACGAGTCCCGACGGGTGCAGGGCGAGGATCTCCTCGGGCGACGCATCGTGGGGCACCACGGCCGAGAAGACCCGGCACTCGCGGATGCGCCTCGCGATCAGCTGGCTGTACTGCGCCCCGAAGTCGACCACCAGCACCCCGCCGGGGACGGCCGAGGCGAGCGCAGGATCGAGGGCGGGAGGGTGGCTCGACAAGGCCGCCAGTCTACCGGGGCCTACTCGCCCGCCTCGGTGCGATGCCCGCCCCCGGGCAGGCGCACCTCGCTGGGCTGGACGCTCGCACGACGTCCGAGGCCCTCGAGCGTCGCCTTCAGCGCGTTCAGGGCATCGGGCTCACCGTGCACGAGACGGATCTCGGCATCGCCCGAGGGGCCCACCCACTCGAGCAGCTCCGAGCGGTCGGCGTGGGCGGAGAGCCCACCGATCGTCACGGTGCGTGCCCGGACCGTGACCTCGCGCCCCATGATCCGGACCCTGCGGTCACCGTCGATCAGCCTCCTGCCGAGGCCGCCCGAGGGCTGATAGCCCACGATCATCACCGTGGTCTCGGGGTCACCGGCGTGCGCCATCAGGTGGTGCAGGATCCGTCCTCCCGAGAGCATCCCCGACCCGGCGATGATGATCGCGGGCTCCCGCGAGGCGTTGATCTCCTTCGACTCTGCCACCGAGCGCGTGAAGCGCAGGTGCTTGGGCTGGAAGGGGTCCCTACCGGTGGAGCGCAGCAGCCGCAGCTCCGGCGACAGCTCCTCGGGGAAGCGGTCGTACACGTCCTCGATCTTGGTCGCGAGCGGTGAGTTGACGTAGACCGGAATGGGCGCGATGTCGTGATCGCGCTCGAGGTGGGCGATGGTGTAGAGCACCTCGTGGGTCCGCTCGAGGGCGAACGAGGGGACGAGGATCTTCCCGCCGCGATCCTGCGCATCGCGCAGCACCTGAGCGAACTCCTCGATGGTCGCGGTGTACGGACGATGGTCGCGGTCGCCGTAGGTCGCCTCCATCAGCACGACGTCGGCCTGCGGGCAGGGCGTAGGGTCGGGGAGGATCTCCTTGCCCGCGTTGCCGACGTCGCCGCTGAACACGATGCGCCGGCCACCGACCTCCACCAGGAAGCTGGCCGAGCCGGGGATGTGCCCCGCCGCCTGGGGCGTGACCCGGAACCCGGCCACGTCGAGCGGCCGGCCGTAGGCCAGCGGTTCCATCCGCTCGAGCGTCCGCTGGACGTCGTCCTCGACGAAGATCGGCTCGTCGGCCGGGCGGCCGTGACGACGATCGCGTTCGGCGTCCTCCCGCTGGATCTTGGCCGCATCGAGCAGCAGGTGCTCGCACAGCGCACCGCTGGCGGGAAGAGCGTGAATCGGCCCCGCATAGCCGTGGCGCAGGAGCACGGGAAGGCGCCCGGAGTGATCGAGATGCGCGTGGGTCAGGAGCACGGCATCGAGCGAGGCCGGATCGAAGCCGAGCGGCTGGCGGTTGAGATCGAAGAGCGCCCGCGAGCCTTGGAAGGCGCCGCAGTCCACGAGCAGGCGCCGACCGGCCGCCTCCAGGAGGTGGCACGAGCCGGTCACCGTCATCGCGGCCCCGTAGGATCGAACGACCGCGCTCACCGGCCGCCAGGCGCTCCGGTGAGCCGGGTGGCGCGGCCGGTCAGCCCATCCCCACGGCTTGTGCCTGCTGCAGCTTCTTGCCCTCGGTCTTGAGTGCCGGCGCGACCATCACCTCGCACTTCTGGAAGCTGTGGATCGAGTCGTATCCGCAGGTGGCCATCGCGCTGCGCAGGCCCCCGGCCAGGTTGAGCGTGCCGTCGTTCTCGTTCGCCGGGCCGGTGAGGATCTCCTCGAGCGTCCCGATCGTGGTGGTCTTGACCCGGGTGCCGCGCGGCAGCTGCGGATGGAACGTCGCCATGCCCCAGTGGTAGCCCCGCCCCGGGGCCTCGGCGGCCTTGGCGAAGGGCGAGCCGATCATGCAGGCGTCGGCGCCGCAGGCGATCGCCTTGGCGAGATCTCCCGCGTAGGCCATGCCGCCGTCGGCGATCACGTTGACGTACTGGCCCGTCTCCATCAGGTGCTGCATGCGTGCGCCCGCGGCGTCGGCGATCGCCGTGGCCTGGGGGACGCCGACGCCGATCACCTGGCGCGTGGTGCAGGCGGCACCGGGCCCGACGCCCACGAGCACGCCCACCGCGCCCGTGCGCATCAGGTGGAGGGCCGTGTGGTACGAGGCGCAGCCGCCGACGATCACCGGCACCGGCAACTCGGCGATGAAGCGCTTGAGGTTGAGCGGCTCGGCCACCGAGGAGACGTGCTCGGCCGAGACCACAGTGCCCTGGATCACGAGGATGTCGAGGCCCGCTTCGATGGCGATGTCGACGTAGTCGGTGACCCGCTGCGGGGTGAGCGATCCGGCGACCGTGACGCCCTGGGACTTGATCTCCTTGATCCGCTGGGCGATCAACTCGGGCTTGATCGGCTCGCGGTAGATCTCCTGCAGGCCGCGAGTCGCCTCGGCGGGCGCCATCTGCGAGATGCGCTCGAGCTCGGCGTCAGCCTCCTCGTAGCGAGTCTGGATGCCTTCGAGGTTCAGCACCGCGAGTCCGCCGATCTTGCCGATGATTCCGGCGGTGCGGGTGTCGACCACGCCGTCCATCGCGGACGCGAGAAGCGGTAGATCGAATGTGTGCCCGTCGAGCTTCCACGTGAGATCGACATCCTCGGGATCGCGCGTGCGCCTGCTCGGCACGATCGCGATCTCGTCCAATCCGTACGCGCGCTTGCCCTTCTTGCCCCGTCCGATCTCGATCTCCACTCAAGCCCCCCGCCGCGTCTAGACCGAACACGCCCGCACTACGAGAAAACCCAGGCCGCGCGCCGGCGGACCTGGGTCTGGTCGTGCTTCGGATGTCGATCGATGCCCATGAGAAATGATCCTGGGATCCTACCGTCGGGGTCGGCCGCCCGTCTCCTGCCCGGCGGGTGAGAATTGCTGCAAACTCGGCCGGCTCCGGTCAGCTTCCGGCCACGATCTCCACCCGGCGCATGAGCGATTCGACATCCGAGGGGTCGAACACCCCGGCGCCGAAACGCTGGGTGTTGGCCGCCCCGCAGGCGACCGCGAGCGCGAGGGCGGCCTCGGGTGGCTGGTGCCCGTAGAGCGCGGAGAGGTAGCCGGCCAGGAGCGCGTCGCCAGAGCCGACGGTCGAGATCACGTCGGCCCGTCGCGGGAGACGGGCCCGATAGGTGAAGTGGCTCTTGGCGCCCTCGGGACGGATGCGGGCCACGCAGCCGTCCTCGTGGTGGACGAGCACGCTCCCCGCCCCCATCTGGACGATCATCGCGGCGGCGGCCGCCACATCATCCTCGTCGGCGAACTCGTGGCCGACGATCTCCTCGGCCTCGCGGATGTTGGGGCTCACCACGCTCGGCTCCGCCGAGAGGGCGGCGCGGAGCGCAGGACCGCTGGCATCGACAGCCGTGATCATCTTCTCGCGGCGCAGCTCGCGCAGGAGCTTCTCGTAGTAGTCGGCCGGCACGTCCCGCGGCAACGATCCCGCCAGCACGAAGACGTCGGCCCCCTTCGAGAGGTAGCGGATCTTGTCGAGGAGCACGTCCAGCTCGGCCGCGAGGACCGAGGGCCCCCACTCGTTGATCTCGGTCTGCTGGTTGTTGGTGGGATCGATCACCGCGGTGCTCGTGCGCGACTCGCCCGCGATCCGCACGAAGTCGTTCAGGAGGCCCTCCGCGGTCAGCTCCTCGATGATGTAGGTCCCCGCCCTCCCCCCGGCGAGCCCGGTGGCGATGACCGGTTGGCCGAGGCACTTCAGAGCACGGGCGACGTTGACGCCCTTTCCTCCCGGCAGCCGCAGCGAGGCGTCGGCGCGATGGCGCGCGCCGAGCTGGAAGTTGGGCACACGGACCGTGCGGTCGAGGGCGGCGTTGAGCGTGACGGTGACGATCACGGCAGGAGGCTCCCGATGCCGGACCGCAGATGATCCCAGAATCCCGGTGCAGCGGCGCCGCGGGTCGCCACGAGATCGCGTCGTCCGAGGACATGTCCGCCCTGACGCAGGGTCACCGTGCCGAGCACCTGCCCGGCCGTCACGGGGCCGGTCACCTCGAGGGGCGCCACCAGGGTTTGGCTGATCGGCTGCCCGAGCCGGATCGGGGCGTTCAGCGGCCCGGAGACCCGGTAGGGCACCTGCACGCCGGGGCGACCGTTGACGGGGATCCTGCCGAGAGGGGCATCCGCCGGCAGGAGGCCGGCGGATGCGTAGCGGGAGAAGCCCCAGTCGAGCAGCCGTTTCGCGTCCCTGGCCCGCAACTGCGAACTCGGCGCCCCGATGATGGCCGCGTACAGCTGCACGCCGAGGCGCGGACGGCGTGCGTGGGCCACCAGGGCATAGCCGGCACCGTCGGTCATCCCGGTCTTGATGCCGTCGGCGTCGGGATCGAGGTCGAGCAACTCGTTCTCGGACTCGTAGACCCGCGTGCCCGTGCCACCGGGGCCCGGGATGCGCGCACTGCGCGCGCCCACGATCGACCGGAAGACGGGATCCTTCATCGCGACTCGACCGAGACGAACCATGTCGGCCACGCTGGAATGGTGGCCCCGGGCATCGAGCCCGTGGGGATTGGCGTAGCGCGTGTCGGCGAGCCCGAGCCGGGCCGCTCGTTCGTTCATCGATGCCACGAAGCGCGCCTGTGAGCCGCCGACCCCCTCCGCCAGCGTCACGGCCGCATCGTTGCCACTCGGCACGAGCAGCGCGGTGAGCAGATGGCGGACGCTGAGCTCCTCGCCGGCCTCCAGCCGGCCGGAGGAGCCCCCGATCGCGACCGCCGATGCGGGCACCCTCAGCCTGTCGGCGAGGCGGGCACGCTCGAGTACGACCAGGGCGGTCATGATCTTCGTCGTGCTGGCCATCGGTAACTCCCGATCGGGCGCGCGCTCCGCCAGCGTCTCTCCGGTCGCCGGGTTCACCAGGATATAGGCCGCTGCCCGCACGGTCGGCACCGCAGCCCGGGCCACCGGGGCCGAGATCAGCGCTGACAAGACGGCGAGCGCCGCCAGTGCCCGGAGGCGCACCACGCGGAGATCCTACCGGGCCCCCCGTGCTTCGACCGGACGAACCGGGTCAGACCTGGAAGCGCTCCACGAGATCGGACAGCTGCGCCGCCTGGGCGGCGAGCTCATCGACGCCGCTGGACGCTCGCTCGGCAGCGGCCGAGGTCTCGGCGGCCGCGCTCGTCGCCTGCTCGGTGGCGGCCGCGTTCGTCTCGCTGGCGCTCGCGACATCGGAGATCTGCGAGACGACGCTGTCGGCCGCCTGCGAGAGCTCCCCGGCGATGTCCACCACCTCGGACACTCGGGCGGCGACGCGCTCCACCCCGTCTCGGATCGACAGGAAGGCCTCGCCCGCGGCACCCACGCGGAGGACGCCGAGGCTGACCCGCTCGCGACCCGCGCCCATGGCGGAGCGGGCTTCGTCGGACTCACGTCGCAGGTCGGTGAGGATCTCGCTGATCGAGGAGACGCGCCGCTGGGCGTCCTCGGCCAGCTTGCGCACCTCCTCGGCGACGACGGCGAAACCCCGGCCCTGCTCGCCCGCGCGCGACGCCTCGATGGCCGCGTTCAGGGCGAGGAGGTTGGTCTGCGACGCGATGGCTGAGATCGCCCCGACGATGTCGTCGATGTGCGCGGCGCGCGTGGCGAGCGCGGCGATGGCGGTGTCGGCCTCGCCGACCGCGCTCTCGATCGCGCCCATGGCCTCTGAGGCCTCGTCGATGCGCTGCGATCCCACCGCGGCCGAGCTGTCGCATTCGGCGACCGCCCCTGAGGCCTCGCGGGCGCCGTCGGCGACACTCTCGGCGAGGACCCCCATGCCGGCGGCGATGCCCGCGACCTGCTGGGTGGTGGTGGCCTGCTCGGCGGAGCCCTGGGCGACGGCGTCGATGGTGGCGGCGACCTGCTCGACGGCCTGTCGCGCGCGTCCCGACCCCTCCGCTGCGTGCGCCGCCGATCTGCTCTGGGCGGCGGCGGCGCCGGCCACCTCGCTGATGATGCCGCGGCTCGTGGCGATGGTCTGGCGCACGGCGCCGATCGCGCGGCCGAGCTCGTCATCGCCCTCGTCGGCCGCATCCGCTCCGACGCTCAGATCGCCCGAGGCGGCGCGCTCGGCGAGATCTCCGAGGCGGCGCACCGACCCGGTGACACGGCGGGCGACGACCAGCAGGACGGCGACGAAGAGCGCGAGGACCATGAGGCCCGCGATGATCAGTTTGAGGCGTAGACTCGCGATCGGAGCGAGGATCTCGCTCTCGGGGACGACGGTGACCAGCCCCCATCCTCCCGGCTCCACGATGGCCCAGGTCATGACCACGCGCGTCCCGGTGAAGGGGTCGGAGGTGACGAGGCGCCCGGGGCGGCCCGCGCCGATCTCGGTCGCCATGGTCGCGAGTTGCGCGTCATCGGCCTTCTTCGAGAGCTTTCCGAGATCGCTCGTGCCGATGAGCTTCCTGTCGGGAGCCGAGATGAAGACCCCGCGCCGGGAGACCAGGAACGCGTAGCCGCTCTCCAGGAAGGAGACCTTTCGCACACGGGCGTCGATGTCGTCGAGGGCGGAGTCGAGGCCCGCGACCGCGACGAACTCACCGCCGCGGACCACCGGAGCGGTGAAGGAGGTCATGAGGAGGTTGACGTCGGCGTCGCGGTAGGGCTCGATCACCGAGGGCCGGCCCGAATCGCGGGGCTCCGTCCACCACTCGTTCGCGTAGACCGCCGCGACGTCGCCGTCGCTGTAGGGGAACATCTCGATCCCCGACTCCCCGCGAACCCAGTAGGGCGTGAACTCCCCGGAGGGAGTGTTGCCCAGTGCGCCGCGATAGTCGGCGTTCGCACCGGGCGCCCGGTCGGGAAGGTAGTTGACGTACGTCCCGAAGACCTCGGGGTTCTTCTCGAGCACCCGCCGCAGCAGCGAGTTCATGCGCTCGCGGTCGTCGCCGGCATCCGACTCGATGACGTCGGCGAGGCTCGCCGAGATCGCGAGGTGGCGAGCGTTCTCCACCCCCACGGCGTTGGCCTCCGCCCGGGCGGTGTCGGCCGCGCGCGCGTCGACGGCGCGCGTCTGCGCGTCGGTGGCCACGCGCACGGCGATGAGCGTCAGGGCAGCGAGCCCCAACGCGACGAGCGGGACCAGGCCCACCAGCAACTTGGAGCGGAACGTGCGGAATCTCGGCACACCGTTCCTTCGGCGCCGAGAGCGCGCCCTTGAGACGTGCGCCCGCGCCCTCCACGGTCGTCGGGTCAGGCGCCGACCCCGGACGAGGCCTCGAATGCCGCCCAGAGCGCGTCGCGCAGATCCTCCGCCGCCCGGCGGGGGCTCTCGGCGAAGATGATCGAGCGGCTGGCCGCCACCAGGGCTCCGGCGGCGCGGCCTCCGAAGGCCGGCCCGAGGTCCTCCGGCCGGCCGCCCTGGGCGCCGACGCCGGGGATCAGGAAGGGCTGGTACGGCATCAGCGCCCGCAGGGCCGCCATCCGCTCGGGCACGGTCGCGCCGACCACGGCGCCAAGAGCGGAGAGCCCGGCGGTGCCGACGCTCGCCGCGCCCCACGCGGCGACGCGGCGGGCGACCTCCTCGTGCCAGAGACCACCCGCAGCGAGCGGCAGATCCTGGAGTTCCGCAGCTCCCGGATTGGAGGTGCGCACGAGTGCGAACAGGCCGCGACCGTCCGCGGTCGCCGCCTCGAGGAAGGGCGCCACCGAATCGCCTCCGAGCGAGGGGTTGATGGTGAGCGCATCGATCGGGGGGCGCAGGAAGGCGGCGGCGTACGCGCGGCTGGTGACATCGACGTCGCCCCGCTTGGCATCCGCGATCACCAGCAGGCCGGCTTCGGCCGCCGCATCGGCGACGCGCTCGAAGGCCTCCCACCCCCGGGCGCCGAAGCGCTCGAACGAGGCGAGCTGGATCTTCGCGGCCACGCAGGCCGGGCCCGCCGCCGCGATCGCGCGACGACAGAAGGCGCGCGCGCCCTCCGCCCCGCCGGGCACCCGTTGCGGATCCGGGTCGAGGCCGAGCACGACCTGGCTGGCGCGCGCATCCACCGCCGCCGCCAGGCGCTCTCCGAAACCGGTCACAGCAGCAACGCTCGCCATGCTGGAAGCGTAAGGGTTGAGAGCAGGGTCGTGACGACCACCGCCCCCGCGAGGACATCGCCGCGCAGACCGGACCGGCTCCCGATGACCAGCGACATCATCGCGCTCGGCATCCCGGCCATGATGACCACCGTGTTGAAGACGTCGTCCTTCAGGCCGATCGCCTCGGCCACGAGCAGGCCGACCAGGGTGGCGACGCCCAGGCGCACCACCGTGACGTAGGCGATCTCACCCCAGAGCCGCCCCAGACCGCGCACTTCGATCATGAGGCCGGCGTAGAGCATGGTGAGCGGGAGGGTGGCCGCGCCGAGCAGCTCACAGGGGCGCTCGATCACCCCCGGGAGATCCCCGAGGCCGGCCAGGTTCACGGCGAGACCCGCCACCAGGGCCCAGGTGGGCGGGAGCAGGAGGGAGCGCCCCACCTCGCGCATGGCCGGATAGGGAGCGGCCTCGGCGCGGCCGTAGGCCCCCGCGATCGCGACCGTCGAGGTCCACGTGATGAGACCGGTGGCGAGCGCGTCGTACATCACGGCGGCCGGGAGGGAGAAGCCGCTGCCGGAGGCCGCGATCAGGGGGAGCCCGAAGAAGCCGGTGTTGCCGACGGCGGTCGCCACGATCAGGGCGCCCGCCCGCGGTCGCTCCATACCCCAGACCCGCACCGACACGCCCACCAGGGCGACGAGGATCAGGTGGATTGCGATGCCGGCCAGCGGCACCAGGAGCAGGCGGCCCGAGAGATCCGCCCGTACCAGGATCAGGAAGATCAGCGGCGGCATGGTGAGGTAGATCACCACCCGCACGAGCAGGGGCCCGTCGTCGCGCCGCACCACCCCGAAGCGCCGGGCGAGCAGGCCCGCCATGATGATCAGCAGGGCCCCGAGGGCGGTCTCGGTCATCCGGGGCTCACGGCGGCGAGGCTACCAGCGCCCGCCGCCGTGCCCGGATGGCTGACGTCCTGCTCAGGCCGGAGGGGTGACCTCGCGCCAGTAGTAGGTCTCCCAGGAGCCCTCGAGGATCGGGTAGAACGGCGGCCGCAGCCGCTGGAGGGTCTCGTCGTACTGGTAGGTGCGGGTGGCGAACATCGACGCGTAGCCGCCGTCCGACGTGGTCTGCGAGCCGGTGTAGGTCATCGAGTTGTGCCCGTCTGCGGCGCCCTGGTAGGTGCGCCACTGACCCGACTGCGCCAGGGAGGCCGCGCGCCAGCTGAGGTTGGTGGGCGTGTACTTGGCGATGATCACCTCGTTCGCGGCGATCAGGCCGAGCACGTCGTCGCCCGAGACGGCGTAGCTGATGTTGCCGCCGACGTAGACGTTGCCCTTGGTGGCGATGGTCACTCGGCCGTTGACCACCGAGTTGCGGGGCCCGGCGGTCGAGGCGCAGGCGTCGACCTTGTTGCTGCCGTCCGAGACGACCACCGACTGCTCGAAGTACATCGCTCCGTTGGAGGGCACGTTGACGGTCACGGGACAGCCGATGGTGTTGAGAGCGAAGCCGACGTCGCCTCCACCGGTGACCTTGTGCACCCGCGCACGGCCGTCGGCGAGGAACTGCACCAGCCACGCCGTCGCGGTCGGATCGTTCCAGGCGGTCCCGCCCGCAGCCGCCGCGTCCTTGATGTCGAGCCGCGACTGCGTGAAGTGGCTGAAGTCGATCGGGGTGGGGAACTTCGACTGGAACGAGGGGTTCGTCGTCGCGTCGTACGCGCCCGCCTGGAAGACCCCGGCGGGAACCGACGAGCTCGGGCACGAGAAGTTGTTGCTCGAGCAGACCCAGTGCTGGGCATAGGCGGGGGCCTGGGCGACGCCCTGGTGGTTGATGTCGACCGCCGAGTAGAGCTTGCCCGTGGTGGTGGCGGTCGCGCCGTACTTGATGGTCTGGTTGGAGATGATCTGGAAGTCGGCGATCGAGCTCGGATGGATCTGGCTCTGCACCGAACGCGCGACCGGCGACGGGCTGTTGGCGCTCGCGCGACCGGTCGAACTGCACGGTGACCAGATCCGACCCGGGTACCGGCGGCGTGACGCGCAGCGAGTAGGCGGCCGTGCCGAAGCGGGCGTCCTGCAGCTGCACCCAGGTCTGGGAGGGGCCGGCGTAGGTCCAGGTGACACCGGGCGTCCAGGGCGATCCCGGGGGGTGGACCACGCCATATTGATCGATGCGCGGATCCTCGGCCAGATCGACCCAGTGCTCGTAGTAGCGCGGGTCCTCCACCATGCGCGAGGTGTAGCGGCTGACTCCGGCGTCGGCCACCTGCAGCGCGATGTCGCCCCGGCCCTCACGCGCCGTCTGGGTGGTGCTGCTCTGCGCGAAGGAGAGGGCCACCAGCACGAGCAGCGCGAGGATGCCCGTGAGCGCGACCGTCACCACGAGGCTCATGCCGTCCTGGGGTCCCCCGCGGGGGGCGCTAGATGGTGATCGCATTGCGGAGAGAGACATCCGTTGTCAGCTCCAGAGTGGAGGCGGAGTTGCCGGTCTTCTGGCCCACCAGAAGCCGGATCGAGATCTGCGCGGTCTCGCGCAACTGCAGGGCGCTCGGCGTTGAGGGCTGCGCGGTGCCGCCCTTGGTGGAGGCCGCGAAGGCCGGCACCACTCCGTTCACGAGCTTCTCCAGCAGCACCTCGGTGCGGCCGTAGGCCCCGTAGGTGAAGGGCGCCGTGGCCCCGACAGGATCGGCCACCTGGCGCACGAGCTGGTTCGCCACGATCTCGTAGCGCACCCGCTGCGGTCGCGGCGTCGTGTCGCCCTCGGCGCGCGAGGGGTCGACGTACATCTCGATCTTGGTCGGGCTGAGGAAGATGATCGGCGCGGAGAGGCCGCCGTCCGGGCTGATCGCCTGGCGCGCCTCGCGCACGAGCCGGTCGATCGCGGTGCGCCCATCGGCCTGAGCACGCGCCTGGGACTCGCTGGAGCGGACCGAATCGACCCCCGAGAAGAAGAACCCGAACAGGGCCAGGGCGAAGATCGACGAGAGGATGATGCCCATCAGCAACTCGACGAGGGTGAATCCCTCCTGGCTCTCGCGGCTCATGGGACCGAGTAGGTTCGGAGTTGCCCGCCCACGGCGCTGACCAGCTTGCCGCTGCTCCAGGTGGGATTGCCTCCCGAGAAGCCGACGGCGATGTAGGCCATGTAGTTGCCCGCGGCGAGACCGGTGAAGTCGCCGTTGCCGAACGAGTTGGTGTTCTGCGAGGCGTCGTAGGTGCCGCTGAGGGCCTGCAGCCGCACGAGCTTGTTCGAGGCGCCGGCACTCAGCCGAATGGTCCCCGTCGTGGGTGAGGGCACCAGGTACATGGTGAGCGGGGTGGTCTGGTTCTGATTGACCGTGGCCAGGATCGAGCCGGCGCCGTAGCCGGGACGCGCGGCCGACACGACGTAGCTCGCGCTGCCGGAGGGCTCGAGGCAGAAGCGGACGAAGCCGGCCGCGTCCGCGTCCCTCACCCGGGGGGCGATGTTGGCCTGCCCCCCCGACACCTGCACCTGCGCGTTGGGGATGACCGGGTTGCCGGCCGCGGTGCTGCGCACCACAACATCGAGGTAGCCGCTCGGCACCGGGGCGAGCGAGAAGTCGAAGACCTCGGTGGTGTTGCTCGGGTACCCGGTCGGCACCGGGCGGGCGAGGGTGCCCGTGGCATAGCAGTCAGGTTGCGCCACCACCGTGAAGTTGGAGGCGCTCGGCTGGATCGGCTTCGATCCGATGGTGGCGAAGGTGAACGCCCCTGTCGTGCCCGTCTGCGACTCGCTGAGGACGTCGGGGCCCGGCGTGCTCGCCACCACCTCCGTGCGCTCGGTGATCGGCAGACCGGTCACCGAGTCGCGGACGTTGACCTGGATGGTGGCCTTCTTGAAGACCTTCAGCGTGGTGGTCCAGGTCTGCGCCGCCGTGAGGTGCTGCTGGGCGAGCGCGGGGGCGTTGTCCGGGTGGGTCACCCAGGGGTCCGGGAGGCCGACGGTGAGGCGGTACTTGTACTTCGGGTCCGCAACCGGGATGGCGCTCGGCTCCAGGCCGGCGAAGACCACCTTGCCGTCGGCGCTGGTCGAGCGCGTCTGGCTGGGCGAGGTGCTGAGGTCGGCCGTCACCGGGGCTCCCGCGACGGGAGCGTCGGTGAGGGCGTCGATGACCGTCACGATGATGGTGGACTTGCCCGAGACCGCGCCGATCGCCGGCGGCGCGATGAGCGTGGTCTGCGTGTAGGGACGGGCACGGCTCGCCTGGGGCGTGACCGTGACGGTGACCTTCTTGTAGTTGACGTAGGTCTGCGGCTGCCCGAGCGCCGGATCGTCCACATAGGCCACATCGACGTCGATCTTGTAGGTGACCGAGCCCACGACCGTGTTCTTGGTGGCCGCGATGATCCCCGGCGGACTGCCCGACACGAGCCCGACGTCGCCATAGGCCATTCGGTGGGCACGATCGAGCTCGGCCGACGCCAGCTTGGTCGCGGTCGTCTCCACCTTGGACGTGCCGAGGGATGCGCTCGTCTGGGAGAGGCCCTGGGCGATGCCGCCCGCGACGATCGCCAGGATGAAGATGCCGATCAGGATCTCGATGTACGAGAACCCCGCCTCTCGCGATCGCCTCCGTGAGCTCACGCCGTTCTCCCTGTCATCCTGCGTCGACGCGCTCCCTCGAGACCGGTCGACGACCGACGGGTCCGGAAGGACATTCCCCCCTATCGGCCGAAAGGGGATCCGGCTTGATGCAACGAGGTAGCGAGGATGCGCCAGTGACCGCTCACGACCCGCCCGCGACCTCTGCCGGGACCCCGCGCGACGTGCGCGAGCCCGGATGGGGCGAGCCGCACGAACCGCGCTACCGGCCGATCGAGAGCTACGGCCTGATCGGCGATCTGCGCACCGCAGCGCTGGTCGGGCGTGACGGGGCGATCGACTGGTTCTGCCCGGGACGCTTCGACGCGCCGAGCATCTTCGCCGCCATCCTTGATGCCGACGTCGGGGGAAGCTTCCGGATAGCGCCCGAGTTCCCGTGCTCGAGCAAGCAGCTCTACCTCCCCGACACGGCGATCCTGCTGACGCGCTTCTACGCCGCCGAGGGCGTCGCCGAGATCACCGACTTCATGCCCGTCGGCCTCGAACCCTGCGCGATCGTCCGCCGCGTCGATGTGGTGCGCGGCACCGTGGCCTTCCGGATGGCGTGCCGCCCCGGCTTCGACTATGCGCGCGAGGACCATCGCCTGACCCTCGACGATCCGCTCCTCGCCCGGTTCATCGCCGCCGGCGGGAAGTGCACCGAGCTGTTCTCGACCCTGCCGATGCGCGTCGAGGGGGCGGCGGCCACCGCCCGGTTCCAGTTGGACGGCGGCCAGGGCGCCTCGTTCGTGCTGCAGCCGGCGGGCTCGGGGATGCGCTGGGGGGGCGAGGCGGTGTCGCGGAGCCTCGACGAGACGCGCGACTTCTGGCGCACCTGGCTCTCACGGTCCCACTACGACGGACGCTGGCGCGAGATGGTGAGCCGGTCGGCGATCACCCTCAAGCTCTGCACCTACGCCCCCACGGGCGCGATGGTCGCCTCCCCGACCTGCAGCCTGCCCGAGTCGATCGGCGGCGGGCGCAACTGGGACTACCGCTACGCGTGGCTGCGCGATTCCGCCTTCACCGCCTTCGCCTTCCAGCGACTGGGCTTCCATGACGAGGCACAGCAGTTCGCCAACTGGCTGGAGGCGCGCTGTCGCGAGGCCGATCCCGACGACCCGGAACTCCAGATCGTCTACGCGATCGACGGCGGGCGCGATCTCACCGAGCACGAGCTGCCCCACCTCGAGGGGTACCGCCGGTCGGGGCCGGTGCGCATCGGCAACGGGGCACACGACCAGCTACAGCTCGATGTCTACGGCGAGCTGATGGACGCCGTCTACCTCTCCAACAAGCAGGAGCCGGTCAGCTGGGAGCTGTGGCAGAGCCTGCGCCGCCTGCTGGACTGGCTGGCCGACAACTGGCAGCGCCCCGACGAGGGCATCTGGGAGGTGCGCGGTGGCCGGCGCCACTTCGTGTACTCACGCCTGATGTGCTGGGTGGCGTTCGAGCGGGCCATGCGGATGCAGTCGCAGCGCGGGCTTCCGGGCAACACCACCCGCTGGCGGGCCGTCCGCGACGAGATCTACGAGGAGATCATGGCCAAGGGCTGGAACGAGGAGAGCCAGTCCTTCGTGCAGTACTACGGCGGCACGGTGCTCGACGCGAGCAACCTCCTGATGCCGCTCGTGAAGTTCATCGGGCCCAGGGATCCCCGGATGCTCGCGACCCTGTCGGCCATCGAGCGCGACCTCGTCTCGGACAGCCTGGTCTACCGCTACGACCCGGAGACCGCCTCCGACGACGGCCTGGACGGCACCGGCGAGGGCTCGTTCTCGCTCTGCTCCTTCTGGCTGGTGGAATGCCTCACGCGCGCCGGACGTACCGAGGACGCCCGGCTCGTGTTCGAGAAGATGCTCACCCACGCCAACAACCTCGGCCTCTTCGCGGAGGAGGTGGGCGACACCGGTGAGGCGCTCGGCAACTACCCCCAGGCGTTCACCCACCTCGGGCTGATCTCCGCGGCTTGGGATCTGAACAAGGCGCTCGACGGCGCGGACTGAACCCGCGAGCCCGAGGCTCTCAGGGGCCCAGCAAACAGACGTCGTGGGCCGAGCGCGCGAAGGTCCGTGATCGCGCCGAGCGCGCCCCCGGGCGGACCGACGCCAGAGTCCCCCGGGAGAGCGAGGGCGTCACGAGGAGTCGGCCCTCGGTGGTGAGGTTGTAGGAGCCCACCGGGATGGGCGCCGTCCAGATGCGACGGCCGTCGCTCGCCCGATGGGCCCGCAGCGTTCCGTCGTCTCCGCTCGCGACGTACGCGATCCGGCCGGCGAAGGCGACGTGCTGGGGCGCCGCGTCCGCGCCGAGAGTGGCTCGAGGCTCGCGACCGGCGCGGTCGTAGAGGAGGATCGCGCGCCGGTCTCCGGCCGTGACCCAGAATCCACCGCCCCCGGGCACCGCCGCCACGTCGTGCACCCGGAAGGGAGGCGTCAGGCGCCGCCGCAAGCGCGGCCGGACCGGGTCGGCGACATCGACCACGGCGATCCGCCGGGCCTTCGACCCGAGCGCCGCCCAGAGGGTGCGCCCATCCGCCTGGAGGCCGAGGTGGCGGGCCGGACCCCCGACATCGACCCGGCTCACCACCCGGGCTCGCGCGACGTCGATCGTGACCAGTGTCTGCGCCGCCGAGTCGGTGACGAAGACGTGGCGTCCGTCAGGGGTGGCGGCCGCGTAGCGCGGCTCGCGCAGGCCGCGCACGACGGCTCCGACCCTCCCCCTGCGGCCGTCGATCAACGAGACCAGCCCCTCGTCGGTGTGGGCCACGAGGGCCGTCGTGCGGCCGATGCGCTCGATGCTCCGTGGCCCGGGCGCGCAGGGGATGCGTCGAAGGGCCCGGAGCGCCAGGGGGTCGACGACGACGATCGCCGCCTCGAGATCGGCCGTCACCAGAGCGATCGCGCGGCGCGAGCGCGCGGACGCGGGCACGGCGCCCGCCACGAACGCCGACGCCGCGCCGACCAGAAGATCGCGCCGCGTCACCATCCCATCCCCCGTCGGTCGCAGGAGCCCTTCCGCCGGGGACGGTAGCGCGCGGCCGGGACGCCGCGCCACCGCCCGGGTGGGTCGAGGGAGCCACGGCCGTGCCGGTCCTCGTCGCGGAACACCATGCGCTCTCTAGTGTCCTGATTCAGAAGCTGGCGAGCTGAACCTCTGAATCGGGACACCACGGGGATCGGCCCCCACCTCCTCGCGGCCGGGGCCGGTTGCCGCTGCACTCGGGGGGCGCCGCACGCGCCAATTGACCAACCCGCGGGCGGTCAATTGGCGCGCTGCCCCGTGCGGGGGTGCCGTGCGGGGTCGGGGGCGTCGGGGAACGAGGAAGGGGGCCCCGTGGGGCCCCCTTCGGTGATGCGCGCGGTGCGGGCCCCGGGGGGCCCAGCCGCCTACATCATCCCGCCACCCATGCCCATGCCGCCCATGTTGGGGGACATGCCGCCCATGCCGCCGCCGCCATCGGCCTCGGGGGCATCGGCCACCACGCACTCGGTGGTGATGATGTTCTTGGCGATCGAGGCCGCGTTCTGGAGCGCCGAGCGGGTCACCATGGCCGGATCGATGATGCCGGCCTTGACCAGGTTGACGTACTCGCCGGTGTCCACGTTCAGGCCGATGCCGGCCTTCTTGGACTTGACCTCGCCCACCACCACCGAGCCCTCCAGGCCGGCGTTCTCTGCCAGCTGGCGAAGGGGCTCCTCGAGGGCGCGGCGCACGATCGAGGCACCGGTCGCCTCGTCGCCGGAGAGGCTGAGCGCGTCCAGGCCCTTGATCGAGTTGACCAGGACCACCCCGCCACCGGGCACGACACCCTCCTCGAGGGCGGCGCGGGTCGCCTGCAGGGCGTCCTCGACGCGGTGCTTCTTCTCCTTCATCTCGGTCTCGGTGGCGGCGCCGACCTTCACGACCGCCACGCCGCCGGCCAGCTTGGCCAGGCGCTCCTGGAGCTTCTCGCGGTCGAAGTCCGAGTCGGTGGTCTCGATCTCGGCCTTGATCTGCTTGATGCGGCCCTTGATCTCGTCCGAGTCACCGGCACCGTCGATGATGGTGGTGGTGTCCTTGGTGATCACGACCTTGCGGGCGCGCCCGAGCTGGGCGACCTGGGTGTTGGCGAGCTTGAGGCCCATCTCCTCGGCGATCACCTCGCCGCCGGTGAGGATGGCGATGTCCTCGAGCATCCGCTTGCGGCGGTCGCCAAAGCCCGGCGCCTTGACGGCGATGCCGGTGAAGGTGCCGCGCAGCTTGTTGACGATCAGGGTCGCAAGGGCCTCGCCCTCGACGTCCTCGGCGATGATCAGCAGCGGCCGGCCCTGGCCGATCACCTGCTCGAGCAGCGGCAGCACGTCCTGGACGCTTGAGATCTTGCCCCCGTGGATCAGCAGGAACGGGTCGTCGAGGACGGCCTCCATGCGGTCCTGGTCGGTGACCATGTAGGGGCTCATGTAGCCGCGGTCGAACTGCATCCCCTCGGTGAACTCGAGGTCCATGCCGAAGGTCTGGCCCTCCTCGACGTTGACCACGCCGTCCTTTCCGACCTTCTCGATCGCATCGGAGATGACATCGCCGATGGCGCGATCGCGCGAGGAGATCGCCGCGACCCGGGCGATGTCCTCCTTGCCCGAGACCGCCTTGGACTGCTTGGCGATCTCGCCGACCACGATCTCGACGGCCGCCTCGATGCCGCGCTTGAGGCCCATCGGGTTGGCGCCGGCGGCCACGTTCTTGAGGCCCTCGCGCACGATCGCCTGGGCGAGCACGGTCGCGGTGGTGGTGCCATCGCCCGCGACATCGTTGGTCGCCGTGGCCACCTCGCGCACCAGCTGGGCGCCCTGGTTCTCGAACACGTCCTCCAGATCGATCTCACGGGCGATCGTGACACCGTCGTTGGTGATCGTGGGGGCGCCGAACTTCTTGTCGAGCACCACGTAGCGGCCCTTGGGGCCGAGGGTCACCTTGACCGCATCAGCCAGCGTGTTGACCCCGCGCTCGAGCGCGCGACGTGCGTCCTCGTTGAACTTGATCATCTTTGCCATCTTTGGCGCGTCTCCTTGCGTAATCCGGATGTCGGCGTGCTCGGGTCCCCGCTACTTCTTCTTCGCGGCGGCCTTCTTCTTGGTGGCGGCCGGGGCGGCGGCCACGCGGGCGAGGATGTCGTGCTCGCTGAGGATCAGGACGTCCTCGCCTTCCAGCCTGACCTCGGTGCCGCCGTACTTGGAGTAGATGACCTCATCGCCGTCCGACACCTCGAGCGGAAGCCGCTCGCCGTCGACCCAGCGACCCTCGCCGACGGCGAGGACGACGCCCCGCTGGGGCTTCTCCGCGGCCGTGTCGGGCAGCACGATGCCGCTCGAGGTGACCTGCTCCTGCTCAACGGCCTTGACGATCACACGATCGCCCAGAGGCTTCAGATTCATCGGCCCTCCCGGGTTCAAATGGGTGGCACTCCCGCACGCGGCCCCGACGCGACGCGCCGAGGGCCTCGGGAACACACTTGGCACTCACGGGACAAGAGTGCCAGGTGGACGATACCGATCGCCCGCGGCGCCCGCCAACTATCGGTCGAGAAGGCCCTGGAGGGCTGCCCCCACCCCGATCTCGCCGGGCCGGACGAACACCCACCAGAGATAGAAGTCGTCGCGCTGGTCCGACGTGACCGCCGCCGCCGGAGCCGGCGAGGCCGGAGGCTCCAGCTCGAAGAGCCTCCGGGCGAGATCCTCCGGTGGCAGACCCTCGACGCGCCAGCTCGACATCGCCGCGGCGACCGCCGCCGGCGGGCTCTCACCGCCGCCGGCGTAGAGGGCACCGCAGCCACGGCATTCGCCGGGGCCGGGCTCCGTCCCGTCCGCGACCACCGTCCCGCAGAGCGGGCAGACCAGGCGGGGCACCGCCACCATCAGAGCGTGAGGGGCAGGACCAGCGAGAGCGCCGCCACCACGACCAGGCCGATCGCGCTGGCCGGGATCCCCCGGGCGCCCTGGAGCCTCCACACGGCGATGCCGATCAGCCCTCCGGCGATCGCCGTGAGCACGATGAGTGTGATCTGACCCGGCTCGGCGAGGCTCCGTGACAGGCCGACCCCGGCCAGCACCGCAGTGAGCGTGCATCCAAGGACCAACGACTCGATGCCATCGGCCTCGGCGCGACGGAAGCGCAGCGCCTCGTCGCCGAGCCAGAGGCCCACGAGGACGTTCCACGCCGCGAGGATGATCGTCGTCTTCGCCCGGACCGCCGGATCGTCGGCCAGCCAGTTCGCCCCGAGGTAGGCCCCCATCCCGAGCGCGACGAGCGCGAGAGCCGCGAGCGGTGCCCACGCGAGCCGCACCGCGTCCCGTTGGGCCGAGTCCATCTCGGCCGGGCTGGGGATCGCGACCGGACCGCGCCGGAGCACCCGCCCGGAGGAGGCGAGCCTCCGGGCGATCAGCATGCCGGCCGCGAAGACGGCGACGCCCGCCCCCACGCCGACGACGAGCGCCGGCACGGCGGCGTCGGAGGGGCTGTCACCGCCGATGCGCAGGATGTTGTAGACGGCCAGCCACCCCACGATGACGCATCCCGCGAGCCACGAGAGCATCCGCGAGGGAGGCGAGGAGACCGAGCGCGACGGGGCGGTCAGGGCCGCACCATCCGTCCGCCATCGACAACCAGGGTGTGTCCGGTCACGTAGTCCGCCTCCAGCAGGTAGCGGAGCGCCCCCGCCACGTCGTCGGGGGACCCTACCCGCTCGAGCACGGTCTTCTCGACCGCGCGTCGCGTGGCCGCGTCCTCGGCGCCTTCGGGCATGAGCACCGTGCCCGGCGCGATGGCGTTGACCGTGATGTGCGGCGCGAGGGTCTGGGCCAGGCTGCGCGTGAGCATCACGAGCCCGGCCTTCGCAACCGAGTGGGCCGTGAAGCGCGGCCAGGGCTCGAGCCCGGCGACATCGGCCACGTTGACGATGCGTCCGAAGCCCCCCTCCACCATCCCGGGCGCCGCCGCCTGGGAGCAGAAGAAGGGGCCCTTCAGATTGACCGAGAGGGCACGGTCGAGGTCTTCCTCGCTCGTCTGGGCGAAAGCGGCCGCCACGAAGTTCGCCGCGGAGTTCACCAGCACGTCCACTCCGCCGAGAGCGTCCTGCGCACCGGCCACGACGCGATGGCACTGCGCGGCGACGCCGAGGTCGCCGCCCACGGTCGCCGCGCGGACACCCCGGGCCCGGCACTCGGACGCGGTCTCGTCGGCCGGCCCCGAGGACGAGTGGTAGTGCACGACCACGTCGAGCCCCATGTCGGCGAGGGCGAGAGAGAGGGCGCGACCCACCCGCACCGCGCCGCCTGTGACCAGCGCCCGGCGACCGGCGAGCGGCGACCTCACGCGAGTGCGAGCATGGCGGCCATGCGACGCGTGGCCCGGCCGCGGTGCGAGATCGCCGCCTTCTCGTCCCGGCTCATCTGAGCCATCGAACGCTCTTGCCCCTCCGGCAGGAAGAGCGGGTCGTAGCCGAAACCACCCGTCCCGCGCATGGCGGGCGCGATCCGTCCTCGGCAGGTCCCGCTCGCCACGAGCATGCGCCCGTGCGGGTCGAGAGCCACCAGCACGCAGACGAAGGCCGCCGAGCGGTCGTCCACCCCCTCGAGCTCATCGAGCAGGCGGCGGCAGTTGTCGGCGAAGGTCGCATCCGCTCCCGCGTACCGGGCGCTGAAGACCCCGGGTCGCCCGCCGAGGGCGTGGACCACGAGGCCGGAGTCGTCGGCGAGCACGATCGCATCGTCGGCGATCTCCCCACGCAGCGCCGCCGCCTTGATCCACGCGTTCTGCAGCAGCGTGACCCCGGTCTCGTCGGGGTCGAACCCCGCCGGAGCCGCGCTCACGTCAACCCCCTCGAGAAGCGGCTGGAGCTCGGCGACCTTGTGCGGATTACCGGTGGCGAGCACGATGCGCATCGCGCCGGGAGATGTCGGATGCGCGGCCTCGCTCACGCCACGGCGGCCGACTGCGCGGCACTCAGGGCCCTCACCCCGGCCTCGGCCAGGTCGAGCAGCGCGTCGAGCTGATCGCGCGAGAACGTGCGCCCCTCTGCGGTGGCCTGCACCTCGACCAGCCGCCCGTCGCCGGTCATCACCACGTTCATGTCCGACTCGGCCCGCGAGTCCTCCGTGTAGGCGAGATCGAGCAGGGGGACGCCGTCCACCATGCCGACGCTCACGGCGGCGATCGAGCCGACCAGGGGCAAGGCGTCGAGGCGCCCGCTCGTGACGAGACCGGACATCGCCTGATGGAGGGCGACCCACGCTCCGCAGATGCTGGCGCACCGCGTGCCGCCATCGGCCTGGAGCACGTCGCAGTCGAGCCACACCGTGCGCTCGCCGAGCGCACCCATGTCGACGACCGCGCGCAGGGAGCGCCCGATGAGGCGCTGGATCTCCGTGGTGCGGCCGTCGGGGCGTCCCTTGGCCACGTCGCGCGGCTTGCGATCGCCGGTGGAGGCCGGGAGCATCCCGTACTCGGCCGTCACCCAGCCCGTACCGCGGCCCCGCATCCAGCCCGGAACCGCCTCGTCGACCGACGCGGTGCAGATGACCCGCGTGCGACCCACCGAGATGAGGGCGCTGCCGTCGGCGGTCTCCACGAAGCCCGGGATGATGTCAACCGGGCGAAGTCGGTCCGGGGTGCGTCCGTCGGCTCGCATCGGCCGAAGCTTAGCGTCGGCCCCGGCGTACCCCTGCGGTTAGCATTGCGCCGATGGCCGACGGACCACGAGAGCTCGCCGCCCTCCTCACCGGTGCCGAGCACGCGGTCGTCCTGACCGGCGCCGGCATCTCCACCGAGAGCGGCATCCCCGACTTCCGCTCGGCGGGCGGGGTCTGGGAGGAGTTCGACCCGATGGAGGTCGCCTCGATGCAGACCTTCCTCACGAACCCTGAGCGCTTCTGGCGCTTCCACCGCCCGCGCATCGACATGCTCTCGGGCGTGGACCCCAACCCGGCCCACCGCGCGGTGGCCGAGCTGGAGCGGCGCGGCATCGTCAAGGCCGTCCTCACCCAGAACATCGACGGCCTCCACGCCGCCGCGGGATCGCGCGCGCTGATCCAGATGCACGGGGGCCTCGATCGCGGGATGTGTCTGCGCTGCGAGGCCCGGACCAGCTTCGACGAGCTCGTCGCCCGCGCCGACTCCGCCGATGACGGCGTGCCGCTCTGCGACTGCGGCTTCCCGCTGAAGAGCGGCGTCGTGATGTTCGGCGAGAACCTGCCGACCGATGCCATCGAGGCGGCGTTCGACCACGCCCGGCGGGCCGACGTGATGCTGGTCGTCGGCAGCTCGCTTCTGGTCGCGCCGGTCAGTCAGCTCCCCGCCGTGGTGCTGGACGGAGGCGGCTCGCTCGCCATCCTCACCGAGAGCGAGACGCCCTACGACGACCGTGCGAGCGTGCGACTGCACGGTCGGGCCGGAGTCCAGTTGGCCGAGGTGGTCGCCGCGCTCGGGGTCTGATCCGCCCCTCCTCGTCGGCCCGGTCTCGGCGCGGCAAGGCTGGATCGAGCCGGAAGGGGCGCGGGAACCCTCCTCAGTCGGCGGGCCGGGTCGAGATGATGAGGTGGTTCGATGCCTTGCCGGCATCGATCATCTCGAGGTAGCAGGTGAAGTAGTCGATGTGATGATCGGTCTGCTCCGCGCCTTGCTCCTGCGCGATGGCGTCGCGGTGCGTGATCCATCCCGTGCGCCAGCGCTCCATCTGGACGCGGAAGTCGCTGATGTACTCGACGACCTCGTCAACGACGAAGCCGGCCTCGACGAGCTTCGTCTTGTAGCCGGCGAGGGTGTCGGTGTACTGGGGGATCGCGTAGCCGCGGGCCATGCGCCGACGGATGCCGTCGTCGCCTTCGTCGAAGTCGAACGTGCCCGAGAGGAAGGCCCACGCCCCTCCCGGCCGCAGCATGCGGCGCACCTCCCGGAACATCCCGACCTTGTCCTCGAAGACATTCATGACGTTCATGCTGATGACGATGTCGAACGATCCGTCCTCGAAGGGCATCGACATCCCGTCGGCCTTGACGAAGCTCACGCGATCCCCGAGGCCCGCCTTCCTCACCAGCCGGTGGGAGACGTCGATGCCGACATCGTTGACCTCGACCCCGGTCATGCGACAGCCGCTCTTCGACGCCATGTAGATCGCGGGACCACCGGTGCCGCTCCCCACGTCGAGGACGCTCGTGTTCGCGTCCATCCCGAGCCGATCGACCATGTGGTCGAAGTACCGGACCGTCGCGAACGACTGCTGGCCGAGGTCGTCGCCCGGCAGCCAGACGTCCTTCCGCAGGAGCCTGTTCGCGGGGCTGTCGATCCGGTGGATCTCGGAGTAGTCGACTCCCATGCCATCGTGCTCCATCGGGTGCCCTTTCGCGTCGCATCACGCCGCAGTTGCGCCCTCGATCTCATCGTAGGCCCGCGACACCGTTGCTACCTTCCGACCCGGGACACTAGACCGGCGGTGGCGCTCGCCAGAGGCCGTCGTCGCCGGCCGGGATGCGCACCGCGCGACCCTCCCCCACCAGGCGCAGCAGGGCCGTCTCCGCGGCGACGCGATCGGGGGCGTCGTTGCCGTCGGCCAGGAGCGCGGCGACCTCCTGGGTGGTGAGACCATCCAGGAAGTGGTGCAGGAGCGGCTCCGGCCCCTCGGGTGGCGGGCGGCGGTCGAGTGTCGGGTCGAGGTTGGCCAACAGGACGTCGTAGGCCTCCACCGTCTGCCAGCCACCTGCCACGAGGCGCCGTCCGTCGGCCTCCAGCACCACGGTCGGCGCCGTGAAGCGCACCGGGCCGTCGGTGGTGGCCGTCTTGCCCTGAGCCTCGGCGGGCGACCCCGCCGCCGAGCGGGCCTCCGCCCGATCGGCCTCGTACGCTGCGCTCACCTCGGGATCGTCGAGGCGACCGATGATCTCGTCTGCTCGAATCCCCGTCACCGCGGTGAGTGCCGCGTGGAGACCACGGTCGTCGTCGAGGATCATCGCGGTGGTGAAGTTGGCGAGCTGCAGGGCCCGCAGCACCCGCCACTCGCTACCGGGATCCACGATGCGAGCCGCCACCACCGCCCGGCACGCGCGCGCAGTCCCCGGCACGTGGTCCTTGAGCGCAAGGGCGAAGGGCATCCCGAAGCGATCCCGGAACTCGACGTGACCGACGAGCAAACCGGCGGGCGTGTAGCCGGAGGCGGCGTAGCGCCGTCCGTCCTCGGCCAGACCGATCATCACCAGCCGCCATGCGAGCTGGTCGCCGTAGCGCCACTCGATCACCCGCAGTGCGGGAAGCGCGGAGTAGGCCCAAGGGCACCCGGGGTCGGTGTGGAGGGTGGCGGCGATCATGCCGTGCAGCGTGTCAGACGCGCTGGTCGAGCCAGTCGATGACCGCCTCGACCAAGGGCTCATCGAGGCCGGTGAAGCCGTGGTCGGCATCGGGGATCGTCTCCCGGAGCACGCTTGGACAGTCCCCCTGGCGGGCGATCGCCTCGAGCTGGGCGCCCTCTTCCTCGCGGACGAGCTCGTCCTCGCCGGCCTGGATGATCGCGAGGGGAACCGTGACGTGGCCGATCCGCAGCCGCGACTCGGCATGGGGGGCCTGCGGCCCGCGGGCGAACCACCAGGTGCGGTACGTCCAGATCTCGCCGTCCAGGGGCCGGTCTCCGAAGCCGCGCGCGCGGCGCACCAGGAAGATGCGATCGCGCGTCACGTCCTCGAACCCCGGCGCGAGCCGGTGGTGCACGAGGTCGCGCACCTCCTCGTATCCGGGCTCCGCCCCGAAGTACTCCCAGCGCAGACGAAGCGCCGCGGGCAGCGAGGCAGGGTGCGCGAGGGTGCACACGCCGACCACGTCCTCGGGCTGACGCAGGGCCTGGTAGTGCGTCACGATCGTGGCGCCCATGCTGAAGCCGAGCAGGACGATGCGACGGAAACCGCGGCGCCGGAGCACGGCGAGGGCGGCATCGAGGTCGAGCGGGGTGAGGTGCATCAACCCCCCCCCGAAGATGACTCCGTAGTTGGCCATACGCGTGTTGACCGAGAGCACGGTGAAGCCGGCTTTGGCGAGGCCGAAGGAGACGCGTCGCGGCACCCCGGTGAGGTAGTTGCCGACGGAGCCGTGCACCACCACCACGGCCAGCCGATGCCGGCCCGAGTCGCCCCCGGCGGGCTTGAAGATCATCCCGTCCCACTTCTGGCCGTCCTCGGTGTGGGTCACCACGAGGTCGATCGCGAGACCGCGGTCGTCGGCGCCGAACAGGGGCGGCCGTCGCCGGCCCCCCCGATTGACGAAGCGGGGGCTCATGCGGTCAGACCTGCTCGCGCAGCCAGGACGTGACCGCGTGGAGCGTGTCGATCTCGTAGCCGTCGAAGCTGTGCGGCGCGTCGTCGATGCGGATCACGGTCACGTCGCGATTGCCCGCGGCCCGCGCGACGGCGGCCAGCGCCACCGCCTCCTCGAACTGGACCACCTCGTCGCCGGTGCCCTGCACGAGCAGAATCGGCGCCCAGACCTGGCCGATCTGCCGGAACGCCATCGCCGACGTCGCCGAGGGGCCTCGGGAGTGCCACCAGGTGCGATAGGTGTAGACCTCGCTGTCGGAGGGTCGCGTGCTCGGCCCTCGGCTGCGCTCCACCACGAACAGGCGGTCGCGGTCGGGCGAGTCCGGATCGGCGCCGATCTCCCTGCGCGCGTTGGCCGTCAGCTCGGCGTAGGCGGGAACGGCGCCGAAGCGGTCGGCGCGCTGCTTCATCGACTGGGGCAGTCCCCAGGGGTTGCCGAGGCAGACCAGACCGCGGAGATCGGGTACATGGTGGGTGGCCGCGTAGCGCGTGGCCAGGGTGGCGCCGCTCGAGTAGCCCGAGAGGACGATGGTGTCGTACCCCTGCTCGCGCAGCCAGACGACGGCCGCCTCGACGTCGCGGATCGCCTCGTCGAAGATGGCCTGGCCGAAGAGCTGGCCGACGTTGGCCATCCTGGTCTCCAGCACGAGCACGGGGAACCCGGCACGGGCCAGGGGGGCGGGATAGAAGCGCAGCGTCCCCACCAGGAAGTTGCCCATGATCCCGTGGATGTGGACGATCGCCGTCCGTCGTCCGCTTGCGCGCGCCCGGCCTCGGGCAGCGCGCACGTCGATCTCGAAGAGCGCGTCATGCACTTCGTCGTCTTCCGAGGTGAGGCTCACGAGGCGGCGATCGACGGGCATCGGTATCGCTACCGCAGGGTCGGGGCGGAGACCACGGGCGTTACGATACCCCCGTGACCCCGGCCGATCGCCTTCCCGTGAGCTTCCTCTTCAGCCGCGCGTGCCCCTCCCACGAGGAGGGCCTGATGCTGCTCCGGGCCGCGGCCGCCGACGCCGGCGTGGAACTCGATCTGAGCGTCGTGGAGGTCGTGAGCGACGCGCAGGCCGACGAGCTGCGCTTCCCCGGGTCTCCCACGTACATCATCGGTGGACGCGACCCGTTCGCGCTTCACGTCCCCGACCACGCGTTCCAATTCGACGCCTGCCGCGCCTTCGCCCTCCCCGGGGACCGCATCGGCCCCCTTCCCCACCACGACGACCTCGTCGCCGCGCTCCGCTCGGGAGGAGGCACCTGATGAGCATCAGCATCGGCGACGCCGCCCCCGGCTTCCGCCTGCCGGACACCGACGGTGGCGAGGCGTCGCTGGAGGCGCTCTCGGACGCGTCGGTGGTGGTGGTCGCGTTCTGGTGCAACCACTGCCCCTACGTGCGCGCGTGGGAAGAGCGGCTCAACGCGATCGCCCGCGACTACGCGGACCGGGGCGTGGCGACGGTCGCGATCTGCGCCAACGACGCCGTGACCCACCCCGGGGACTCGTTCGAGGCCATGGTGCTCCGCGCGAAGGAGCAGGGCTACGTCTTCCCGTACGCGCGCGACGATACGCAGGCGGTGGCGCATGCATACGGCGCCGAGCGCACGCCCGAGGTCTTCATGTTGGACGCCGAGCGCCGACTGGCCTACCACGGCGCGATCGACGACAGCACCGACCCGGCTGCCGTGGGAGTGCACCATCTGCGTGCCGCGCTCGACGCCGTCCTGGCCGGTGGAAAGCCCGCCGTCGCCCAGACCCCGGCGGTCGGCTGCACCATCAAGTGGGCGCGCTGACCCTCTGACCGATCAGAGGGCGGAGTCGAGCCGCCCGTAGGTGCGATTGCAGTACAGCAGCGGGTCGGTGCCGGCGAGCTCGGAGGACACCACCCTGCCGACGAGGATCGTGTGGTCGCCACCCTCGTGCGAGGAGTGGGCCTCGCAGACGATGCGCGCCACGCCGAAGGGCAGCAGCGGCACGCCGAAGGGGCCGGACTCGTCCGGGAAGGCACCGAACTTGTCCGCGCCGGGCTGCGCGAACAGCGCCGACATCTCGGCCTGGGCGGCACCGAGGAGGTGGATCGCGAAGCCCGGGGCCGCCACGAGGCCTTCGTGCGAGAGGGCGGAGCGGGCCACGCAGACCAGGACCAGCGGCGGCTCGAGCGACAGCGAGGAGAACGAGGCCGCCGTCATGCCGATCGGATCGCCGCCGGAGCGCGCCGTGACGATGGTGACTCCGCTGGCCCAGCGGGCCAGTGTGTCGCGGAACTCGTTCTCGCTCACGCTCTCCATCTCACGGCAGGCTACTAGGAGCCCGCCGTACGAGTATGCTCGTCGGAGATTCTCGACGACATGCGTCGAAGCAGGGCGGCAATCCGGTCGCCCGTGGGAGGACGTCCTCAACCTCGAGCACTCCGGTTGGACGGTCGAGTGTGTCTCCCGTCCGATCCGCGGCATGAAGCCGCAAGGAGTTCAGATGTCATCCACCACCTTCGCCGACCTCGGCGTGAGCGAGAGCGTGCGCGCGGTCCTCGACGAACGCGGCGTCATCTCCCCCTTTCCGGTCCAGGCCCTCGTGCTGCCCGTGGCCTCCGCCGGCCGCGACGTGCTCGTCAGCTCGCCCACCGGCTCGGGCAAGACGCTGGCCTTCGGCCTTCCGCTGATCGAGCGCCTCGAGCGCGGGGGATCGCGACCCTCGGCGCTGATCCTCGCCCCCACCCGCGAGCTCGCCTCGCAGATCGAGATGGAGCTGGCCCCCCTCGCGGCCGCTCGCCGGCTGCGGATCGCGGTCTGCTACGGAGGCGTCGGACTCGAGGCTCAGGCCAGGCGTGCGTCGCGCGCCGACATCATCGTGGCGACGCCCGGTCGCCTCATCGACCTCACGCGCCAGAGGAGGGTCGACCTGGGCGGCGTGGGAATCCTCGTGCTCGACGAAGCCGATCGCATGCTCGACATGGGCTTCCTGCCGCAGGTGAAGGACATCGTCGGACAGCTGCCCCGCGAGCGCCACACCATGTTCTTCTCGGCCACCCTCGACGGCCAGATCGGGGCGCTCGCCGAGCAGTTCACCCGCGACGCCGACGCGGCTGCACACCGTCGCGAGCCCGAACGACACCGGCGAGGCGCTCTCGGAGCGGCTCTCACAGGGCTTCCTCACCTGCACGGCGGCCACGCGCACCGAGGAGCTGCTCGATCTGATCCGGAGCGAGGACGACCTCGTGCTCGTGTTCTGCCGCACCCGCCGCGGCGCCGGACGGCTGGCGGAGCGACTCGAGCGCAAGGGTCTCACCGCGACGTCCATGCACGGCGACCTCAGCCAGGCGCAGCGCGAGCGCGCCCTGCGTCGCTTCGCGGGGGGGCACGCCCGGATCCTGGTCGCCACCGACGTCGCCGCGCGGGGCATCGATCTCGACGACATCGGGCTCGTGATCAACTTCGATCCGCCCGAGGACCATGACGCCTACACCCACCGCGTGGGGCGCACGGCACGGGCCGGCCGCAGCGGCCGCGCCATCACGATGGTGCTGCCCGAGCACGCGGAGCAGATCGGGCGCATGGCGGTGAAGCTCGGCCTGCACGAGCCGTGGAGCGAGACCGGCTACGAGCTCGCGCCCGCGCGGGTTGTCAGCGGGTCCCGTCGCCGCGGCCCCGGACCGTCCCGGAACCGCCCCGCCCGGCCCCGACCGGCCGGGGGCGCACCAGCGCCGCGGGCGAACCGCGTTCCGCGAGGATCGCGCACGCCCTCCTCGTAGACGGCGACGCGGCGGGGACGGGGATCAGAAGTCCCCGCCCCCGCCGCCGCCGAAGTCCCCACCGCCGCCGCCGCCGCCGAAGTCGCCTCCACCGCCGCCTCCGCCGAAGTCGCCTCCACCGAAGCTTCCGTCGGAGTCATCGCGACCCGATCCCCAGCCGCCCTGCGAGGCGTTCGCGTCGTCGTCGCCGAACATTCCGCCCAGGATCATCCCGGCCAGCGCGCCGCCGAGCACCGGGCCGAGCCCGCCTCCGCGTCCGCCCATCCGGCCACTACCGCCCATGCCCATGCCGCCGGTCCGCCAGTAGGGGACCATGCGCCCCTGGTGCTCGACCTCGCGGAATCGCGGCTGCGCGCCCGCGGCCATGTCTGCCGCGCACTGCGCACAGGCGGGCAGTTCCGCCCGCTGCCCGCTCGGAGTGGTGATCGTGACCGACGTCGTCGCCTTGCCATGCTTGGGGTCGAACGAGCACATCCCCTCGAGCAGCGGCTCGAGATCGGCCGCCTCCGGAGGGCGCCCCTCCAGCACGGCACGGGTGCGGCGAGCGGCGCGAAGGCCCGTCTCCAGGGCCGCACCGGCCGCCTGCAGCGATGCGGCGGTATGGGCCGGCGCCCCGAGGATGTCGCGCGCCTCGCCGTAGGAGAGCACGGCCACGTCGTAGTGCTGCCGGGCCGCGGCCGTGAGCTCGCCGGCGATCTGCATGTCGTCGTCGAGGTCTCCGATCTGCGCGGCGAGGGCATCCACGAGCGGCTCGAGCGACTCCCGCTGGAGCGCCGAGGACCCGGTGGCGAGCGCCCGCTTGCGCCGCCGCGAGATCACCGTTGCCACCGCCACGGCCCCGCCCCCGAGGATCAGGATGCCGAGGAGAGCCGCGCCGCCGCCCGAGCCGGACCCGCCGCCATCGCCCGAGGCGCCCGAACCGCCCGGCCCGCCGGACGAATCTCCTGCGCCCAGACGGATGTCGGAGAGCCGGTCGGCCACGGCGATCGTGCCGGTGACCGGATCGGCGCGCAGCGTGGGGCGCTCGGCGTCGAACGCCCCCTGGACGTCGGCCGTGCGGAGCGCCGAGGAGATCCGCAGGTTGCCCGGAGAGAGCACCAGGATGTCGCCTTGATAGGCGAGCTTCCGTCGCAGCGAGTCGGCGTATGCCTGTCCGTCCGCCGGCCTTGCGCGGAGCACGACGAACTTGACCGGCGTCCCCCGGCCGTCGAGGGTCGCCGCCGCCGATTCGAGACGGTCACGGCCGGAGGCCGAGAGCTGCGCCCCGCTCTCCACGGCGACGTCGGAGGACGCCACCGCGGCGAGATCGACGAGCGCCGCGGCAGAGGCGGCCGCGGTGAGCGAGACGAGCAGTGCGAGCAGGAGCAAGGTGATGGTGCGGGGCTTTTTCATGCGCGCGAATCTGTCAGGTCGTTGCGGGCGGCACAACCGGAGGGCATCGCGACACGAAGGGGCTCGAGGCCATACCCTTACCCCTC
>CAVXLZ010000002.1:0-1181413 GCA_963762825.1 uncultured Thermoleophilia bacterium
CGGTGCGCGCTAGCGTGGCCGTGCGAGCCCATGAAATGTGACCAGGAGGCATGGCGTGTCCTTTTTCAGTCGCCTGAAGGCGATCTTCCAGGCGAAGGCGAGCAAGGCCCTTGATGCCGCCGAGAACCCGAACGAGATGCTCGATTACTCGTTCGAGAAGCAGACCGAGCTGCTGACGAAGGTCCGTCGCGGAGTCGCCGACGTCGCGACCAGCAAGAAGCGCCTCGAGCTCCAAGCGGACAAGCTGCAGGCGAGCGCCGGCAACCTCGAGCGCCAGGCCGCCCAGGCGCTCCAGGCCGGCCGTGAGGACCTCGCCCGGATCGCGCTCGAGCGTAAGGCGGGCGTCCAGTCTCAGCTCGAGAGCATCACCGCGCAGAAGGAGCAGTTGCAGGGCGAACAGGACAAGCTCGTCGCCGCAGAGCAGAAGCTGACGACCAAGATCGAGTCCTTCCGGATCCGCAAGGAGACGATCAAGGCCCAGTACACCGCCGCCGAGGCGCAGACCAAGATCGGCGAGGCCTTCAGCGGAATCTCCGAGGACATGGCCGATGTGGGCATGGCGATGGACCGCGCCGAGAACAAGGTCCAGACCATGCAGGCACGCGCCGGGGCCATCGACGAGCTGCTCGAGTCGGGCGCCCTCGACGACCTGAGCGTGGGCGGCGACGTGGTCGACCGCGAGCTCGCGGCGATCTCGTCCAAGGGCGCCGTCGACGCCGATCTCGAGCGACTCAAGATGCAGCTCGGCTCGGGCGGTCCGCCCGCCGGCGAGATCGCAGGGGGTGCGTCGTGATCGTGCGCGTGCTGGGACACGGGCAGTTCCGCCTCGACGACGGCGACATGGCGGCGGTGGAGACGGCGGACGACGCCGTCGAGGCCGCGATCGCAGCGGGAGACGAAAGCGCCTTCCAGGCAGCGCTCGCAGGCCTGATCGACACCATCCAGCGGGTGGGCGACGCGGTGCCGGACGACGAGTTCGTCCCCTCGGACATCATCGTCCCGGACCGCGACATCAGCCTCGAGGAGGCGCGCTCCATCGAGGGCGAGCCAGGAGAGGGCCTCATCCCGGGCTGACCCGCGCACGGCCCTCCCCACGCGGGCGGGGCGGGCCGTGCGCCGCGCCCGCTCCTCGGGGCACGGTCACGCCCCGGCCGTCACCCCCAGCGTGGCCTCGCGACCGGCACCCTCGCCTCCGGTGGCCTGCACCAATGCCCCGTGACTGAGCACGCCGACCACCACGCCGGCATCGACTACGACGAGCCGCCGCACCGCCCCGTCGTGCATAGCCTCGGCCGCGACCGAAAGGTCGTCCTCCGGTCCGACGCAGGTCACCTTCGAGGTCATCACCTCCGATACCACGGTCGCGGCGGCATCCCCGCCGCCTGCCGCCACGAACCTGACGACGATGTCGCGGTCGGTCAGGACCCCCACCGGATGATCGGCCTCGGTCACCGGCACGAACCCGATGCCGGCATCGCTCATCAACCGTGCCGCGTGGTGGATGCTCTCTCCCGGCCTCACCGCATGGACCTCGGTGGCCATCACATCGCGCACCTTCATCGGGCACCTCCCTCGCTCAGGACGGGCGCGCTGAGCGTCGCACCCCCCGGACGGCGGCACAAGCCGGGCCGATCAGCGCGGCGCGGAGGCCTCCGACCACTCGAGCGGACCCTCGCTCCACCCGGCGCCGAGGCGCATTGCGAGGTCGATGTCCGCCCGCTCGGCGACCCCCTCGACCAGGCAGCGCCGGGCCTCGTCGGCGGCCTGGGAGTAGTAGCTGTCCGCGGCCGATCGCGCCACGTCGCTCACCGGGCCGGGCGTGGAACCGGCACTGAGGAAGCCGCCGCCCGATTTGCGGCCCAGGAGGCCCGCATCGACCCGAGCCGCCAGCACGCCGTGGTCCGCGAAACGGGTGCCGTAGGCCCGCTGGAGGTCCGCTGCGATGCTCGCCAGGGTGTCCAGGCCGATGAGGTCGCCCAGCGCGTACGGGCCCATCGGCGCGGGGCCCGCCTCGACGACGGCGGCGTCCGTCGCTCCCGGATCGGCTCCCCCCGCGTGCGCGGCGCGGTAGGCCGCGACCATCCCGCGCACCAGGATCCGGTTGACGAGAAAGCCGGGGCACTCGGCCACGGAGACCGGCGTCCTGCCAAGGGCCCGCACGAAGGCGATACCCGCGTCGGCCGTCTCGGGAGCGGTCAGCTCGCCGCGCACCACCTCGACCAGGCGCATCACGCTCGGCGGATTGAAGAAGTGCAGCCCCAGCACGCGCTCGGGTCGCGAGGTGGCCGCCCCGAGCGCGGTGATCGAGAGGCCGGAGGTGTTCGAGGCGATGAGGGCCCGCTCGGGGAGGAGCGCGTCCAGGCGCTCGAAGACGACGCGCTTCACGTCGATCGACTCGGTGACGGCCTCGATGACGATCGCACAGCCTCGCAGCGCCGCGTCGTCGGATGTGGCGGCGATGCGCGCGAGGGCGGCCGCGATATCGCCGGCGTCTGCTCTCCCCTTGGCCACCTGGCGGCCCCCGGTCTCGCGCGCGTGGGCGAGACCGCGATCGGCTGCGGCTTGGTCGATGTCGGCCAGCACCACCTCGAACCCGGCGAGGGCGGCGAGGAACGCGATCTCGGACCCCATGACACCCGAGCCGACGACCCCGATCGGCGTGCGGCCCCCCTCCGACCAGACCTCCGACGGCGAATCAGCGGGCATCGCCGCCCATCAGGTCCCGCGCGATGACGACCCGCTGGATCTGGCTCGTCCCCTCGTAGAGCTCTGTGATCTTGGCATCGCGGTAGTAGCGCTCAGCGGGGAACTCGGCCGAATAGCCGTAGCCGCCGAGGGTCTGCACGGCGACGTCAGCCGCCTCGACGGCGACCGAGCTGGCGAACAGCTTGGCCTTCGCCCCCGGCGCGGAGTGCGGGCGGCCGGCGTCCCGGAGAGCCGCGGCGTGGAGGGTCAGCAGGCGCGCGGCGTCGAGCTTGGCCGCCACGTCTGCGATCGGGAACTGGACGCCCTGGAAGCGGGCGATCGGCCCTCCGAAGGCCGTGCGCTCGCGGGCGTAGGCGACGGCGAGATCGAGGGCGGCGCCCGCGATGCCGCAGGCTTGGGCGGCAATCGTGATGCGCCCGCCGTCGAGGGTCGCGAGCGCCAGCTTCAGACCCTCGTCCTCGGCACCGAGCAGGCGGTCGGGGGAGACGGAGACCGAGCGGAACGACAGCTCCACGGTCGACGAGGTGTGGAGGCCCATCTTGGGGATCTCCTTGCCCACCTCGAAGCCGGGAGCCCTCTCGACGACGAAGGCACTGACGCCCTTCGGGCCGGGGCCGCCGGTGCGCGCGAACACGATGAAGAGGTCGGCGAAGCCACCGTTGGTGATCCACTGCTTGGCTCCCGAGAGCTCCCAGCCGCCCTCCACCGCCGCGGCCCGGGTGAGCAGCGAGGCGGTGTCCGAGCCGGCGTCGGGCTCGGTGAGAGCGTAGGCGCCGAGCGTCTCCCCGGCGGCGAGCGACGGCAGCCAGCGCTCCTTCTGCTTCTGGGTTCCGGCGCGCAGCAGAGGTGCGGCCACGAGGCCGTTCTGGACGGCCACGGCGGTGGAGGTGCCCGCGTCGGCGCGGGCGATCTGCTCGATCACGAGGCACAGCGCGGTGGCATCGAGACCTGCTCCGCCGTACTCCTCCGGGACCACCACGCCGAGCAGCCCCAGCTCGCCCATGCGCCGCACGACCTCCACGGGCACGTGATGGGACGCATTCCACGCGGCCGCGTGCGGGGCGATCTCCTGCTCGGCGAACTCGCGCGCGAGCGCCTGCACGTCGCGATGGATATCGCTGAGCGCGTCGGACATTCCCGCTACCGCTTGATCGTGATGCCGGCGGCCTCACGATCGAAGGTGTCGGCGGTGATGCCCTCGTCGCGCAGCTTGACCTTCTGGACCCGCTCGGTGGGGGTCTTGGGGAGGCTGTCGACGAAGCGGATGTAGCGGGGCACCATGAAGTAGGGGATGCGCTCGGCCAGCCAGTGGGTCAGCTCGATCGGGTCGGGGGCCGCGCCCTCGGGGATGCAGACGACCATGATCTCGTCCTCGGAGGAGGCGCCCTCGCCGGCCTTGACCCCGATCGCGGCGGCCTCCTTGATCGCCGGGTGGTCGCCGACCTGCTTTTCCACCTCCATCGAGGAGACGTTCTCGCCACGGCGCCGGATGTAGTCCTTGACCCGGTCCATGAAGTAGAAGTAGCCCTCCTCGTCCATGCGCCCGAGGTCGCCGGTGTGCAGCTTGAGGTTGCGGAAGTCCTCGGCGGTCTTCTCGGGCATGCCGTAGTAGGCGCGCATGACGATGTTGGGGATCTTCATGTCGACCACGATCTCGCCCGGGGAGCCCGCCGGCAGGGGCCGGTCGGTGCCGGGCTCGACGATCGAGACCTCATAGCCGGGGTTGGCCTTGCCGCAGCTTCCGATCCTCGGGGGCCGGGTGGGGTCCATCATCGTCGCGACGCCGGTCTCGGTGAGGCCATACCCTTCAGTGAGACGCACGCCGAAGCGCTCCTCGAACTCGTGGTAGATGTCGCGGGGTGCCGGTGCCGCCATGATCGTGTGTACCGAGTGAGCGCGGTCCGCAGGCGAGGGCGGCTGATTCCAGAGGAAGTAGAGCATCGCCCCGATGCCGTTGAAGGTGGTCGCGCCGGCATCGATCGCGTTCTGCCAGAAGCGCGTGCCGGAGAAGCGCTCGACGTAGGCGACGCGCGCCGCCGCGAGCAGGGCGGGGTAGGCGCAGAGCACCTGGGCGTTGGAATGGAAGAGGGGCAGACAGGAGAAGAAGGTCTCGCCGTGCAGCTCCGGCGCGGACACACCGCGCAGCACGGCGAGCGACTCGATCGAGCTCCGGGCCGAGAAGTAGTCGGCGGCGTTCTGCTTGATGACGCCCTTGGAGCGGCCGGTCGTCCCCGAGGTGAACATGATCCGGGCATCGTCGGTCCAGGAGTGGTCGACCGCAGGCTCCGCGTCGGACCCCTCGAGCAGCACCTCCAGAGGCTCCCATGCCACGGCGGGAGCCGGGCCGCTGGCGGCACCCGTCCGCATCACGAAGACCCGCTCGAGCATCGGCAGATCGCCGGCCACGAGCTCGAGCCTGTCGAGGTGCAGGTCGGACACGATCAGCATCCGCGACTCGACCAGGTTGATCGTCCATGCCAGGAAGTCGCCCTTGTAGGCCGTGTTGATCGGGCTCATCACCGCGCCCGCCTTCAGGATGCCGAACCACACGGGCACGAACTGCTCGCAGTTCGGGAGCAGGACGCTGACCGACTCGCCCTTGCGTATCCCGCGGGCGATCAACGCGTTGGCGATCCGGTTGGCCCGTGCGTTGACCTCTCCGTATCCCAGCCACGGCCCGTCACCGAACCTCAGGTAATCGCGGTCGGGGAACTCCTCGGCCCGCCGCCGCAGGATGTCGGCCAGGACCCACGCAGTGGGGTCCTCACGGGCATACCAGTCGCTCCACTCACGTGCGCCGCCGCTCATGCGCCCCCCTGGGGCTCCGGCCCCTGCCCCTCGCGGAACCGGCGCCAATCGGCCGGCCGCTTCTCCTGGAAGCTCGCGATGCCCTCCTGGGGCTCCGGGCCGTAGACGTGGTTGAGGGCCATCAGCTCCATGCCGTGGTTGACCGACGAGTAGAGCGCGTCCGTCGCGGTGTTCATGGCGATCTTCGCAAGGCGGAGCCCCTGAGGCGAGCGGCGCAGGATCTGCGTGCACCAGCGGTCGACCTCGGCATCGAGCTCCTCGGGCGCGACGACGGTGTTCACGAGGCCCATCGCGAGCGCCTCGTCGGCGCTGTACTGGCGGGTGACGAACATGATCTCGCGCGCCTTCTTCTCGCCCACCACCGCCGGCATGAGCTGGCACCCCCACCACAGGGGGGCGCTGCCGATCTTCGGACCCGCCTGGCCGAACACGCCGGTGGTGTCGGTGATCGTCAGGTCCGACACCATGTTCAGCTCGTTGCCGCCCCCGATGCAGTACCCGCGCACACGGCAGATGATCGGCTTGCCGTTGTTGCGCATCGCTGCGGCGAGACGGGGGCCGAGGATGTGGCCCGCCCGCTTCTCCTTCATCGTCCTCGTGGGCTCGCGGACGTCGCCGCCGACACAGAACGCGCGCTCGCCGGCCCCCGTGAAGACGATCACGCCCACCGACTCCTCGTCGGCGCAGCGCTCGAAGGCGTCGCAGAGCTCCGCGAGCGTCCGGCCGCGGAAGGCATTGAGGCGCTCTGGACGGTTGATGGTGATCGTCGCGCGCCCCTCGCCCAACTCGAAGAGGATGTCCTCGTAGGCCGGTGCGCTGCTCATTCCGAGGGCAGGAACTTGGAGGCGTCGATGCCGTGCTCGTCCATGAGCTTGCGGAACGTCTCGCGCATCTCGTCCGGATAGTCCGGCAGATCCTGCGTGGCAAGGACGTGCTCGGCGTGGGCGCGCAGGTTGGGGCCGAAGTCCCAGTCCTCGTCGGCCAGGAGACGCCGCACCTCGCGCGCCGGGAAGTAGAGCATCCCGGGGTCGCGGCCGAAGCGCTCCGCGATCGCGGTGATGTCGTCGATACGCCCCGGCAGGGGCGCCTGCTCCTGAATCAGGCCCTTCTCCCGCAGCATCGCCTCGGTGGCAGGATCCGACCTCAGGGGCGTGCCGAAGGCGTTGTCGTGGAAGAGCTTGTCGAACCTGAGGCGCGGGCGCTGGCCACCGGCATCAGGCTTCTCGAGGGGATATCCCACCGCATGGCCCCAGGTGAACCGGTAGTGGGGCGGCAGCCCGAAGACCTTCTCCACCCCTCCCGGCTTGCGGCCGAAGGCGACCAGGATGTTGCCGAGGCCCAGGCCCACGCCGGCGGCGATCGCGTTCGCCGCCGCCTGACCGCTCTCGAAGCGCAGCAGGATCTCGGTGCGCTCGGTGGGGAAGCTCATCAGTCGCGGAATGGTCTGGGTCATCGAGAACTCGTAGTTCCATCCGTGATACTTGGACACCGCAGCCGAGAGCGCGACGCTCGAGATCCCGTCCACGGCGCGGCCGTACCAGGCGTTCAGGTTGGTGAGCCAGAGGATCAGATGCGAGCTCTGGTTCATGAGCTGCACGTTGAAGCCCGAGACGCACTCCTCCAGCTCGTCCCAGACCTCGCAGGTCTCCTTGCGCACGACGATCGCCTCGGTGGCGTTGATGTTGCCCTGACAGGAGGCGAAGCGCGCCGCCTGGAGCATCGTCTCGATCTTCCACGCCTCGACCGTCCTGTCCGGGTCGAAATAGCGGATGCTGCGCCGGTCGCCGAGCGCCTTCAGGATCGGAACGTCCGGGATCTGGTCCGCTGCCGGTGGACCCGCCTGGGCTTCGGTCATCGACAACCGTCTCCTCGGTGGCTTACGCTGTAGTCAGGCCCGCCACGCTAGAAGCGCCGGAGCCCACCTGTCAAGTTCCGCCCCCAGCGAGCGAACACCTCTCTCCCGCGAGCGGATCGTGGCCGCCGCTCTGCGCCTGATCGACGACCGCGGCCTGGCCCGGTTGTCGATGCGGCGCCTCGGCGCGGAGCTCGGCGTGGAGGCCATGTCGCTCTACAAGCACGTGGCGAACAAGGAGGCCGTCCTCGACGGCGTCCGCGAGTTGCTGCTCGCCGAGTTCGCTGCAGAAGCGGCGCCCCGACGCGGTGGAGGATGGGCGGACGAGCTGATCGAATTCGCCCGCCGCTACCGAGCCCTCGGCAAAGCGCACCCGGAGGCCTTCTCGCTGCTCGCGCGAGGAGCCGAGCACGCCTACGTCGCCGGCCGGGAGATCGCCGAGACGGGGCTTCAGGGGCTGGCCGAGGCCGGCTTCGACGCCGAGACGGCCACGTACGCCCTCCGCACGGTGGTGCGCTGGGTGCTCGGGTTCGCTCTCGTCGACATGGCCGAGTACGAGGGCCCCGCCCCTCTCTCGCCCACCGAGCTGAGCGAGCTCGCGCACGACCAGCCACGCGTTGCGGACCTCATGCGCTCCCTCGGCCCGGGCTCCGACGACTCACTGTTCGAGTTCGGCCTGGCACTCATCATCCGCGGGCTCACCCCCGAGGTCCCTCCCCCATGAACGACAGAGGCCCCGCAGTGCGGGGCCTCTGTGACGGGCGGTCCTGGTCGGGGCGGTCAGCCCTGGCCGGAGGTGGTGATGAGTGCCTGGCGCTCGGGGCTGTCGGCCACGACCAGCTTGCCGATGAACGCCGTGTCGATGTCGGCCACGATGATGTCGCCGACCTCGTCGCTGACGCTGCTGAAGATGCCCCGCTTGCTCATGCTGGCGGCCGCGCCGTGGTTGTCCTCGGTCGGCGTCAGGTAGTGGATCTGATCCGCCTTGTAGCGGTGGATCAGGAACAGGTGCAGCAGGGTCATGAGGCGCTTGCGGCGCAGGGACGTGTCGAACGTGTTCTGGTCGCGGACCGACAGGATGACGCTCCCGCGCCGGTCCTGGAGGCGGCTGAACACGATGTTCGCGGCCTTGGCGCCGTCGGACGTGAGCACGCTCAGCTCGAGCAGATCCGAGCCGGCGGTGTGCGGGCGCAACTGGACGCTCATCTGCTCGTCGATCTTGTTGTACGCCGCCCACTCGCCGATCCAGCCGGCCAGCGTCTTCGGCGGGACCTCGGTCTGCACCAGGTGCTGGCTCTGGGTCGAGCCCTCGCCCATGGCCTTCGTGGTCGAGGTCTGCCCGGACAGCGACATGAGGCCCGCGTCCGCGCGCGGACCGCCGACCAGGGTCTGCGGCGTGCGGTAGGGCGACTCGAGCAGTCGGAACTTCCGCTGGAGGCGCGCCAGGGCGAGCATGCCGTCCTCACGCAGGGCCGTGGTGAACTCCTCGGCGGCGAGGCCGTCGATCTGGTGGCCACCGTAGGTCATGAAGTTGAAGACGAAGCCCATCTTGCCCAACTCGATGGGGAAGTTGCGCATCTCGTCGTCGCTCATGCCGGTCGTGTCCCAATTGAAGGACGGCGACAGGTTGTAGGCGAGCATCTGATCCGGGAAGACCTCGTGGATCGCGTCGGCGAACTCCTTCGCGTCCTTCAGGTCGGCGGTCTTGGTCTCCATCCAGAGCAGGTCGGCGAACGGCGCGGCCGCCAGCGACTTGGCGACGGCGTACGGGATGCCGCCCTGGATCTGGTAGTAGCCCTCCGGAGTCTGCGCCAGCTCGGCGTCCCAGACGACATCCACGCCGAGCGACTTGGCCTTCGAGCGGATCTCGTACCAGGAGGCGCGCGAGGCGAAAGCGAGCCAGTCGTCGACGGTGATGTCGGGGGCCGACTCCTCGTCCGAGCGGAAGGCGATCACGTCTGCCACCGCCTGTCCGAGGGTGGTGAGGCCGGCCGCCTCCTCCCACGTGCTCAGGAATGCGTCGCCGGCCGCGTCCACGATCGCCTCGGGAGAGGTGAGCTCGCCCGAGTCGGCCTTCGCCGCGACGGCGTCGACCGCGGTCGTGACGCCGTTGGCCTCGAGCCACGCGTCGGCTTCGGCGTACTCCTCGTCGGAGACGGCGTAGATGCAGGTGACCGTTGACGTCCTCGATGCCCGCGGCGTAGAGGCGCCGCAGCACGGCGAGGAAGCCGGCCTTGTACGACGGCACCGAGGTGTTGGTGACGCCGAGGATGAAGGGCTGGTCGCGCTCGTCGCCGGAGCCGTCGAGCAGGTTGGCCGCCTCGGCGTCGGTGCGGGCGACGATGATCCCCTCCACTCCCATGATGTCGAGCTGGAAGCGAGCCGCGCTGAGGCGCTTGATCTGCTCGTCCGAGGAGACCAGGACCTTGCCGCCCTGGTGTCCGCACTTCTTGGCGCCCGGCTTCTGATCCTCGATGTGGTAGCCGGGGACGCCGACCTCGACGAAGCGCCGCACGAGGTTGCGCACGTGGGCGTCGCCGCCGTGGCCGGTGTCGGCGTCGGCGATCAGGAACGGGCGGAAGTCCACCTCGGGGGTGGCGTCGCGCTCGGCCTCGGTCATCCGGCTGCGGGCGAAGCGCTGGTTCTTGTCGGCCGTCAGCAGAGCGCGCACGAGGCCGGCGGCCTCGTCGGGCACCTGGCTGAGCGGGATAGCTGGCGAGGTCGGGCCCTGGGTCCTCGTTGGTCGAGCCCTTCGCGGAGGTCGCCCAGCCACCGAGGTAGATGCCCTCGATGCCCGCGCGCTTCATCTGCACGATCTGACCGGGCGAGTACGGTCCGAACGAGGTGATCGACTTCCCCTCGGCGAACAGCTCGCGCAGCCGGGCGTGGAACTGGGATGCGGCGTCGCGGGCCACCGTGTACTCCTGTGGCACGGTGCCCCTCTGCTCCAGCACCTGAGCCGGGGTGTGCACGCGGCTGATCCGCGCGAACCGCTCGCTCCCCATCCATGCGCGAAGTGCCTCGATCTCTTCCTCGTATGCCCCCATGCGATGCCCCTTGTCGCGACGATTTCCTCGAAGGAGTCTACGCACGAATCACCCCCTCTTTCGGGCGGTTTCCACGTGCCGGACGGCACAAGCACTCATCCCGACGCGCGCCTGGCACCCTGTGCCGGCGAAGCCCACTCGACGTAGGGTTCCCGCGCCGCGTTCACGCTCGTGGCAATCCACACGAGCAACGAGATCGATTGCGAACACCATGCCACCTCCCCCCGCAACCTGGTCAACCTGCAGTCGGTCTCCAAGGGCTACGCCGCCCGGTCGGTCCTCCGCGACATCACGCTCGGCATCTCGGCGGGCGACCGGATCGGCGTCGTCGGGCGCAACGGCGACGGGAAGTCGACACTGCTGCGGCTGATCGCGGGGCTCGAGACGCCGGACTCGGGCCTCGTGACGCGCGCCAACGATCTCGACGTGGCCCTGATCGCCCAGGGTGACGACCTCGACGGCGCCCGGACGATCCGAGAAGAGCTCGTCGGGGGACGGCCGGATCACGAGTGGGCGGGTGACAGTTCCTTTCGCGGCGTACTCGACGGACTGCTCGGAGGGGTCGCGATGGCGCGCTTCCCGCAGGGGCTCGACACGCCGATCGATCCGCTCTCGGGTGGCGAGCGCCGGAGGGTCGCGCTGGCCCGCCTGCTGCTCCAACCACCCGAGTTGCTCCTCCTTGACGAGCCGACGAACCACCTCGATGTCGAGGGGATCGACTGGCTGGCGCGCCACCTGGCGGGGCGACGCGGCTCCCTGGTCGTCATCACCCACGATCGCTGGTTCCTCGACGCCGTCTGCACGGCGACCTGGGAGGTGGCCGACGAGGCCGTCCACCAGTACGAGGGGGGCTACGCGGCCTTCGTGCTCGCCCGTGCCGAGCGCGACCGCCAGGAGGTCGCGCGCGACGAGCGCCGTCGCAACCTGCTGCGCAAGGAGCTCGCCTGGCTGCGCCGCGGGCCGCCCGCGCGAACCTCGAAGCCGCGCTTCCGCATCGATGCCGCGAACGCCTTGATCGCCGACGTGCCCGAGGTGCGCGACCGCGCCGAGCTACTGCGTTTCGCCTCGGCCCGCCTCGGCAAGAACGTCCTCGATGCGGAGCACGTCTCGGTGGCCTTCGGTGCGGCGCAGATCCTGAGCGATGTCACCTGGCGGCTCGGACCAGGGGACCGCGTCGCCCTCGTGGGAGTCAACGGGTCGGGCAAGACGACGTTGATCCGACTGCTCGAGGGCACGCTCTCGCCCACCTCGGGAGAGGTGAAGCGCGGCGTGACGGTCCGTCTGGCGCATCTCTCCCAGGACACCGTCGAGATCGCCGGCGACCTCAGCGTCCTCGAATCGCTCGAGCAGGTACGCCTGCGGGCGGCGCTCGGCGACGGGCGCGAGATGACCGCGGCGACCCTCTGCGAGCGCTTCGGCTTCCGCGGAGCGCGGGGCCGCACCCGCGTGGCCGATCTCTCGGGCGGCGAGCGCAGGCGCCTTCAGCTGATGCGCCTACTGATGCAGGAGCCGAACGTCCTCCTGCTCGACGAGCCGACGAACGACCTCGACGTGGAGACGCTCACCGCGCTCGAGGATCTCCTCGACGGCTGGCCGGGCACGCTCGTCGTGGTGAGCCACGACCGCTACTTCGTGGAGCGCGTCTGCGACGACGTCCACGCCCTGATGGGCGACGGGGGCATCCGCCACCTCCCCGGAGGGATCGACCAGTACGTCGAGTTGCGACGCCGCTCCGGCGCCCCGCCGCCAATCCGCACTCCCGGGCCCTCGGGAGAGCCGGTGGGGAGGACGCTCCGGGAGGCGCGCAAGGACGTGCAGCGCATCGAGCGCGCCTTGGAGCGCTCGCGCGAGCGCGAGGGGGCCCTCCACGAGGAGATGGCCGCCAACGCCTCGGATCACGAACGCCTGAGCGAGCTGAACGCCCTGCTCAGGTCGCTCGCGACGGAGCGAGACGAGCTGGAGAGCGCCTGGCTCGAGGCGTCTGAGATCCTGGAGGGTTGACCGCCAGAAGCCCCGGGGCCCTCAGACCAGCGACAACGGGCTGGCGATGGCGTCGAGAACTTCGGAGAGCACGCGGCCGGTCTCGGCGTGGGGAACCTGGCAGGTGCCTGCCGCCCGGTGGCCTCCGCCGCCGTAGCGCAGCATCACCTCGCCGATGTCCACCGCCGACGAGCGGTCGATGATCGAGCGCCCCACGGCGAGCACGGTGTTCTGGCGCTCCTTGCCCCAGAGCACGTGCACCGACACCCGAGCCTCCGGGTTGAGGGCGTAGATCATGAACCGGTTGCCCGCGTGGATGATCTCCTCTTCACGCAGGTCCACGATGACCACGTCGCGGTCGATCCGGGCCACCCGCCGCAGCTGGGCCACGAACAGCTCGCTCTGGTCCTCGTAGAGGCGGACGCGCTCGGCGACGTCGGGCAGCGCCAGGATCTCCTCGACCGTCTCGTGACGCATGCAGGCCTCGATCAGGTTCATCATCAGCTCGTAGTTCGAGATGCGGAAGTCCCGGAAGCGCCCGAGGCCGGTGCGGCTGTCCATCAGGAAGTTGAGGAGCGTCCAGCCGGAGGGAGCGAGCACCTCGTCGACCTCGTAGGCGGCGGAGTCGGCCTTGTTGACCGCCGCCATCAGGCCCGGGGGGACCATCGGGAAGCGGAACTGTCCGCCGAAGTGGTCGTAGACCACGCGGGCGGCCGACGGGGCCTTGGCCACGATCACGTGGTTGTTGGCCGTCGCGCCGGTGCGCAGCGACTCGGAGTGGTGGTGATCGAAGACCATGTGCGCCGCGGGCGCGTGCGGGAGGTTGGTGAGGATGTCGCGCCCCGTGATCTCTACGATCCCGTCCTGGACGTCCTTCGGGTGCACGAACGTGATCTCGTCGATCAGGTCGAGGTGGCGCAGCAGAACCGCGCACACAAGGCCGTCGAAATCGCTGCGGGTCACAAGGCGGTGCTTCACGGGGTGTCCTCCTCGAAGGATCATCTCTGCCTCGGCATCGATCCCCCATCGGCCTCATCGGGTGCCCACTCAACCTCCGGGAGTGCCCACGCGCGTTTTTTCCGCGTGCGTGTCGATCTCGCCCCCGCTCGTTCGACGCATCGACGACGGGCCGGAGCTGGTCCTTCGGGAGTTGATGTGTCTGCCGAGGACGCCGCCTCGCGATGAGATGCAGCCGGAAGCCGCCGCTGGAGTCCTGAATCAGAACGCTAGGCGGCGGCCTCCGCGAACGCCCACTCGAGCCATGGCAGGAGCGCCTCCAGATCGGAGGTCTCCACCGTGGCCCCGCACCAGATGCGCAGACCCGGAGGAGCGTCGCGGTAGGAGCCGACGTCGAGGGCGACGCCCTCGGCTGCGAGCAGCTTCACCATCGTCTTCGGCACCGCCTCGTCGGCCTCGAGCACGAGGCACACCGAGGTGTTCGATCGGGTCTCGGGGCGCACCGCGAGGTTTCGCGCCCATGGCGTGCGTTCCATCCAACCCTCCAGCACCGCTGCGTTCGCGTCCGCGCGCCCCCGTAGGGCGGCGAGGCCGCCGATGCCGGCTGCCCACTCGAGCGCAGCGATGCAGTCCTCGACGCAGAGCATCGAGGGCGTGTTGATGGTCTCGCCCTCGAAGATCCCCTTGATCAGCGTGCCGCCCTTGGTGAGACGGAAGATCTTCGGCATCGGCCACGTCGGCGTGTGGCTCTCGAGCCGCTCCACAGCCCGCGGGCCGAGCACGATGACGCCGTGGGCGCCCTCTCCACCGAGGACCTTCTGCCAGGAGAAGGTCACGACGTCGAGCTTCGCGAAGTCGAGGTCCTGTGCGAAGACCGCCGAGGTGGCGTCGCAGATCGTGAGGCCCTCGCGGTCGGAGGGGATCCAGGCCGAGTCGGGCACGCGGACGCCCGAGGTGGTGCCGTTCCAGGGGAAGACCACGTCGTGGGTGAAATCGACCTGGGCGAGGTCGGGCAGCTCACCGTAGGGCGCCGTCAGGGTGCGGGTCCCGTCGAGCTTCAGCTGCTTCACGACGTCGGTGACCCAGCCCTGCCCGAAGCTCTCCCAGGCGAGCACGTCGACCGGCCGGGGGCCGAGCAGAGACCAGAGTGCCATCTCGACGGCGCCGGTGTCGGAGGCCGGCACGATCCCGATGAGGTGTCCCTCGGGCACCTCGAGCACCTGCCGGGTCAGCTCGATCGACCGTCGCAGGCGGGCCTTGCCCTCGGCCGAGCGGTGCGAGCGGCCGACAGGGGCCGCCGAGAGCAGTCCGGGCGACCACCCCGGGAACTTGGCACAGGGTCCGGATGAGAAGTGCGGTTTCGCCGGGCGCACCGGCGGCTTGGAAGGCAACGTCGCTATCCCCCAGTCTTCGTCGGCGGCGCATCCTTGCAGACCGACGGCCCCCCGGCCGGGCCGGGCTCGGCCTCAGAGAGGGGCCTTCGGGGCGGCGGTGCGCGGATCGCCGGTGTTCGGCAGGCCCGTTGGTTCGATCAACAGAACCGCGGCCTCGGATGCGGCGCGGGGACGGTGCACGACCCCCGCCGGCACCACGCAGAGATCCCCCGGCCCGAGAACGACGCTCTCGCCTCCCTCACGGTCCAGCGTCACCTCTCCCTCGATCACCAGGAAGAAGTCGTCGCTGTCCTCATGGCGGTGGACCGGGAACTCTCCGGCGAGCTTCACGACCATGACGTCGTTCGTGTTGTACGTCGCAACCACCCTCGGATCCCAGTGGGCGTTGACGCGGGAGAGCTTCTCCTTCAGATCGACCCTCTCCATCTCCGCGCGCCCTCCGCCGCCCGGAGCATCAGCCGCGGCGGCGCATGACCTGTGCCGAGACCCAACGCACCCATTCGTTCAGGCCCTCGTCCCCCGCCTGCGCGCCGACGGTGAAGATGGCGAGGCCGGGGCATCGCTGCTTCAGGGAAGCCACCGCATCCCGCGCCGCCCCCTCCGGGGCGGCGTCCAGATGGGTCACGACCACCGCCTGCGCATCGGCGAGTCGGTTCGCCGTGAGATCGTCGATCTCCAGAACCGCCGCGACCGCCACCTGCAGGTCCTCCCCGATGCCGTGCGCGAGGTCGAGATCCCCGTCGCGATCCTCGACGAGGATCAACTCGGACTCGGCCAGACGGGCCACCACCCGCTCGAGCCCCGAGCGCCAGTGCGCGGAGGGCTCGACCACCTCGGTGACCCCCGCGGGGGCGGCGTCGTCCGGCGTGGCCGTCGAGCCGTTGGCCTGGACCACGACGGTCTCGAACTGGCCGAGGTGGGCCAGCGAGCGCATGATCAGAGTGGTCTTGCCGGCGCCCTCGCGGCCGGCGATCCGGATGACGGTCGGGCGCGGGTGCCGGCGCCCGATGCCGCGCCCGAGCGCGGTGCGCAGGATGCCGAGCACATCGGAGCGCGTGATCACGCCCACGGGCAGTCCGGCCTCGCGCACCAGCACCGCCTCGGCGTCGCCCATCAGGGCACGCATCCCCGAGTCGGCATCCGCCTCCGAGGAGACCTCATCGACCCGGTCGCGACCGAGGGCCAGCACGCGCCCGTCCTCGGTCGAGACCCACACCCCGAGGAGGAGCCCGTTCTCCACGATCGGCAGGTGATGGACCCCGGCGTCCTCCATCAGGCGCCGCAGGGCATCACGGTCGTGCTCGGCTGCCGACACGAGGATCGGATGCGCGCTCATCACGTCCTTGGCCCTCATCGCCCCTCCGCTGCGGTCGTGGCTGAGGCCGCCGCGGAGACGGAGGACGCCTCCCGGACCACCAGTACCGGGCACGGCGCATGGTCCGCGAGGTGGCGGCTGACGCTGCCGTGCATCGCCGCCCCCCACCCCTCATGATGGCGGGCGCATACGAGCAGATCAGCACCCGCGGCCTCCGCCCAGCGACATATCTCCGGACCCGCCTGCCCTTCCAGGAAGACCGGCTCGGCGCCGGGGATCTCCCCGGCGCGAACCGAGAGCCACCGTCGCTCGACCGCGTTGATGTCGCGGGGCGACACGATCGTCTCGCCCTCGACCGTCCCGACGAGCAGCGGGTGGGGGGAGACGTGCACGAGGCTGAGAACGGTCGCGCCTGAGCTGCACAGGCCGCGTGCGTGAGCGATGGCAGCGATGTGCGCAGGCGAATCGTCGATGCAGCAACCGATGTGCCGGTACGTCATGCCCTCACGCTACGGCGTGGTGGAGATCGCCGCCAGTGGTGCATTCCCGGCCATCCCGCTGCGGCCTTCCCGAAACGGCCCCGCATCCCTCCCGGACGCGATTCCCGACCCGGGGCCTAGTGTTGCGACGAAGGCCGTTGGGACGGCGATCGGGGATGGGAGGGTTTCGATGAAGAGGCCATACGACAGGATCGCGTGCTGCGTCGATCGGGACGAAATGGCCGGGTACGTGTTGCGCGAGGGCATCCGCCTCGCCGATGAGGGCGGAGCGCTGGATGTCGTGCACGTGGTCGCACCCCCGCACACGGTGCTCGCCGGCCCCTTCGCGTACGTCGCGCCCGTCGTGGAGGTATCGAGGGAGTCGGAGGCCTGGCTCAAGGGCCTCGCCGGGGAGATTCCCGGTGCCACGCCGGTGCTGCTCGACGGATCGCCCGCGCGAGAGCTCTGCGCGTGGGCTCGCGCGACCGGGGTCGACCTGATCGTCGCGGCAGCCGACCGCGGCTTCGTGGAGCGCGCGATCCTCGGTGGGTTCGCTTCCTATATCGCCTACCACGCGCCCTGCTCGGTGCTCCTCGTGCACCGGCCGGAGGACGAGCAGGTGGTCGCCGAGCCGGCGTCTGGAGAGGAGCGCGCTAGTACGGACCGATGAGCCCGAGAGCCGCGTCTGCCACGTCCTCCGGTGACGCTTCGGTGACCAGGTCGTCCGCCTCGGGCCACGGATCCGCGCTGGCGGCGAGCCGGACCGCGATCTCGGCAGTGGCGTCGGAGGGCCCCTCACCGGCCGCCCGCCGGCGGTTGATCCGGGCGATGGCGAGGGCCGGGGCGAGGCGGCAGGCGATCTCCACCAGGCCGGCGCCGGCTGACCGCGCGAGCTGCCGAGCGCCGTCACGGCGACCGTGCTCGCTCCAGGACGCATCGAGGACGACGCTCTCACCGAGAGCCAGATGCGCCGCGGCCCGCTCGAGCATCCGGGCGTAGACGCGGCCGGAGACCTCGGGGGCGTAGAGGCCGACGCCGAAGGCGCCCGGATCGGCCGGCGTCTGAGGACGCCCGGCGAGGTCCTTGCGGATGGCATCGGAGCTGAGCACCGGCCATCCCGTCGCCGCGCCGATGGCGCCCGCGAGGGTCGACTTGCCCGCGCCCGGAGCGCCGCCCACCAGCACCACGCGCACCTGCGCGCGTTCCAGGTGATCGAGCGCCAGGTCGTGCAGTGCGCACGACTGCCGTGCGGCGCCGGGAACCCCCTGGGCAGACCGCAGAGCCGCCACCTTCGAGCGCACGTGGGCCCGATAGGCGATGTAGTGGTGGGCGAGCGATGCGGGGTGATCCTCCCGCAGATCCGCCCGCCACTCCTCCATCAGGACCTCGGCGAGACCGGGATGCCCACGCGCCTCGAGGTCCATCGCGAGAAAGGCGATGTCGCCGAGCACGTCGCCATGGCGAAAGCGGTCGTCGAACGCCAGGCAGTCGAGGATCCGCGGGCCGTCCGGGAGGCAGAAGACGTCGTCCGCAAGGAGGTCCCCGTGGCCGTCGCGGACCCGGCCGGCGGCGATGCGTCGCGCGAACAGGGCGTCGCGTCCTCCGAGGTATACCCGCGCGAGGCGGAGGGCGCGCTCGACCTCACCCGGAGGGACGACCGGAGGATCGAGGGCGCCGAGCTGATCGAGACCCTCCTCCCATAGGCCGCGCACGGCGTCGAGGGTCCCCGATCCATCGATGCGCGCCGAGGCGGGGGCCACCCGGTGGAAGCCGGCGACCGCGCGCGCCACCTCGCGGACGAGGGACGGGGCGTCGTCGGCATCGAGCAGATCGGAGAGCCTGCGGTCGGCCGGCATGCGGCGCATGGCGATCAGGTGATCGTGGGCGACGCCGTCCTCATCGACGACGTCGAGCACCCCGAGGTAGACATCGGGCGCGAAGCGACGGTTGAGGGCGGTCTCGCGACGACACGCAGCAAGACGGTCCTCCCTCGAGCGGTGGTCGAGAAAGGGCATGGAGACTGGCTTCATGAGCTTGTAGGCCCGGTCCCCGATCATGGTGATGACCGAGATATGGGTCTCGACCAACTCGGCGGGCGACGACAGGGATCGCCCGGTCACCGCCGTGGGATCGTCAACGCGTGAGTGCACGCCGCACCATCGCCCGGCGAGGCGCCACCATCATCCGTGCCCCCGCGCACCTCCCTGCGGGTTTCCCGACTCGGCATCCGCGTGCATGCCGATTCGACGGGGGCGGGGCGGCGAGAACGTGTGCTCGTACCGCCCACCCGGGGCGAGGAAGAACTCACGGAGGGAGGAGCGCGATGTCCGTCCACCGCCAGAGCGCAGAGGGCCCGGTGCTCGCGGACACCCGGGTCGCCGAGGTCATGAGCACCCCGATCGTCACCTGCCAGGCCGACATGCCGCTCGATGAGGTGGCCGAGCTGATGGCGGGCCACCGCATCCACGCGATCGTCGTGGTCGGCGAGCGCGACGCCTCCGGGAGCGAGCCCCGGCCGCTGAGGGTGATCTCCGAGACCGATCTCGTGCGGGCGGCCGTACTGGGTGGTGGCGCCACCACCGCGGGTCGCGTCGCGGCCTCGCCCATCGTGACCGTGGAGCAGGACGAGCCCCTCCAGCAGGCCGCCCTGTTGATGTCGGACCACGACACCACGCACGTGATCGCGGTGGAGCGAGGGCAGCCGGTCGGCATCGTCTCGGCGCTCGACGTCGCGGCGAGCCTGGTCCCCCGGCACCCCTCGCCGGAGGACACCGCGGCGGTTCCCGAGACCTCTGCTGCGGACGGCAGACTGCACGCGAAGCCCGGCGATCGGCTCGTCGTCCACGGGCACCGCCTCGGAGAGCGCGGGCGCGATGCCGAGATCCTCGAGACACGGGGGCCCGGCGGCGGTATCCCGTTCCTCGTGCGCTGGGAGGACACCGGACACGTGACACTGCTCTACCCCGGGTCCGATGCCTCGGTCGAGCACCTGAGCAGGGGGTAGCCGGGAGCGAGCCCGGAACCGTCAGTCGTCGTTCAGGAGGCCCGCATCGAGGGCGGTCCGGACCAGGCCTGCACGGGTGGTCACGCGGAGCTTGGTCATCACGTGAGCCCGATGACTCTCGACGGTCCTCACGCTCACTATCAGACGCTCGGCGATCTCCTGGTTGGTGTGCCCGAGCGCCAGCAGCCGCAGCACCTCGCGCTCGCGCGAGGTCAGCTCGTCCAGCGGTCCGCTGCTCTGCGGCGGGGCCGCGAGGGCGGCCCCGAGGGACGGGTGCACATAGCGCTCACCCGCCGCGACCGCCCGGATCGCGCGGATGAGGTCCTCGTCGGCGGCGGACTTCAGCAGATAGCCATCGGCTCCTGCATCGAACGCCCGACGGACGTCGTTCGGCTGGTCGTGCATGGAGAGCACCAGCACGCGGATCTCGGACGAGCGCTCCTTGATGCGAGTGGTTCCCTCGAGGCCGCCCATGCCCGGCATCTCGATGTCGATCACGACGACATCGGGCTGCACCCTCGGCAGCGCTCGCAAGGCCGCTTCGGCCGACTCGGCCTCGCCGACCGGCTCGAAGCCCTCCTCGCGTTCGAGCAGGAGGCGCACACCGGACCGCAGCACGGTGTGGTCGTCGACCAGCATGATCCGGATGGACGGATTCATCGCGGGACCTGCAGATCGATCGCGACGGTCGTCCCGGCCCCCGGGGAGGACTCGATGCGCAGCGTTCCGCCGAGGAGCTCGCAGCGCTCGCGGATGCCGACCAGCCCGAGCCGCGAGCTCGGCACCTCCGGGTCGAATCCGACCCCGTCGTCCTCCACGACGACCCTCAAGTGCGGGCCGTCCGCGGCCGCGAGCACGCTGGCGCTGCTCGCCCGGCTGTGGCGGGCGATGTTGGTGAGGGACTCCTGCACGGTACGGAACACTACGGTCTGGACATCCTCCCCGAGCGCGGCATCGAGGCCGCGCAGATCGAGGTCGACCGCGATCCCCGCCTCGCGCAGGCGACCGGCCTGCTCCTCGATGGCAGCCGTGAGGCCCCGCTCGTTGAGGCCGGGGGGCCTCAGCCGGACGGCCAGCTCCCTGAGGCTGCGCGCAGCGTCCCCGACCGAGCCACGCAACTCCTCGACGCGTGCCCGGGCCTCGGGCGTGCTGACCTCGTCCTCCAGGGTGCGCAGGTGCACGGCGAGTGCGGTGAGCACCTGTCCGACCTCGTCGTGGAGCTCGCGCGCCACGCGTGCGCGCTCGGCCTCCTGTGCGGCCACCGCGCGCCGGAGGCCCTCGACGGACGCCTGCTCGCGCGCCGCAGCGGCATCCCTGCGTGCCGCCTCCTTCATGCTCTCCCGCTCGGCGGCGACCGATCGGGCGTTGGCCAGCGCGATCGCGACCTGGCTCGAGAAGGTCTCGAGCAGGTGCCGCGCACCCGCGTCGATCGCTCTCCAGCCCACGGCGACCAGAGCCCCCGCCAGCTCGCCGCCCACCTCCAGCGCGCACGCCACCACCACCGGCGCACCGAGCGTCTCGCGGAGGCCGGCCTCGAGGCGATCCAGGTCGGCCGGCACACGACTCCCCTGCAGCCCGAGAGCGTCGGCGCCGTGGGCGTACTGGAAGACCAAGCCGTCACCGTCGCGCACGGCGAAGCCCACGGTCTCGGCGCCCGTGAGGCCGCGAGCCCTCCTCGCCACGAGCGGCACGAGGGCGTCCAGATCGAGGGTGCCGAGCACCGCCCGCGCGATCTCCAGGACGCTCTCGAGCTCACCCGCGCGCCTGCTCTCGAGCTCGTAGCGCCGCAGGTGGTCGACCGCCACGGCCGCCTGGGAGGCGAAGGTCTGGGCGATCTGCTCATCCTCCGCGGTGAAGGCACCGCCGGCCTTGTCGGTGAGATACAGGTTCCCGAACACCTCGCCGCGCAACGACACCGGCACGCCGAGGAAGGAGGTCATCGGGGGATGGTTCGCCGGGAAGCCGACCGATCGCGGATCCCCGTCGATGCACTCGATGCGCAGCGGGCGGGCGTCCCGGATGACGGCCCCGAGCAGCCCACGTCCGCTGGGGGGATCGCCGATCACCGCCCGTTCCTCCTCGCTCAGCCCGGCGGTGATGAACTCCGCGAGGCCCGTCCCGGACTCGTCCAGCACCCCGAGGGCCGCATAGCGCGCGCCCACCACCTGGCGGGCGGCCTGGACGATGCGCGTGAGCAGATCGTCCAGGGCGGACTCCCGCCCCAGCGACAACCCCGCCTCCACCAGCCCGGCCATCCGGGTGCGCTGATCCTCGGCCCGCCGGCGGGCCTCCTCGAGCTCGTGGCGTGAGGCCACGAGGCCGGCGAGCACGGCGAGAGCCTCGGTGGCATCCTGCGGAGCGAGGTCGCTCCGGAGGTCCCCGCTGCCGTAGAGGGTGGCGCACGGCCCCTCCTCGAGCAACCCCGACGCCGAGACCAAGGGCCCGCCGGAGCCCCCTGCCGCCAAGAGTACGTCCGCACGGTGGGCGGCCTCCGGGCCCACCGCGGAACCGGCGAGGTCGCGGGGCCACGATGCCAGGACCTCGCCCCCGGCAGCGTCGCCCACGACGATCGCGACGGCGTCGAGACCTGCCACACGGGCGGCGAGGCCGAGCAGCGCGGCGTCCTGCCCGGGCTGCGGCACCTCGCGCAGAGCGGCCTCCGATCGCTGCTCCTCGTCCGGGCCGACCATCCCGCCGAGGCTCTTCCCGCCGGGGCGCAAAGTCAAGCGGTCCCCTCGCCCTCGTCGACCGCGTGGGCGATGAGCGCGGAGCGATCGCACCACTCCACGCTCAGCTCGTGAGTGGCTTCCAGCACCACGGCCGGGGCGTGTCCGGCCTCAAGCGCCTCCTGCCAGCGCGGCGCGCACAGGCACCAGCGGTCGCCGGCGCGCAGACCCGGGAACCCCCAGTGGGGCTGGGGCGTCGAGAGATCGTTCCCGCGCGAGCGGGAGAACTCGAGGAACTCGTCCGACATGACCGCGCACACGGTGTGGACCCCGGTGTCGCCGGCGCCGGTGTTGCAGCACCCGTCGCGGAGGTAGCCCGTGAGGGGATCGCCGGAGCAGACCGCGAGCGGGCCGCCGAGGATGTTCCGCGCCATCGGCGCATGCTGCCAGGTCGCGCGGATCCCCGCGCGACCGGCCCCGCGGCTCAGAATCAGCGCTCTGCAGCCGATGCGAGCGGAAACCGATTCGAGACAGCGGAGGTTGTGCGGTGGACACGATCCGGGTGGGCATCATCGGGGCGGGCGAAACCGGGACGCCGCTCCTTCGCGAGCTGCTCGGCGCGAGCTTCGTCGAGGTGGTCGGGGTCGCCGACCTCGACCCCATGGCGCCGGGCATGGTCCTGGCGCGCGAGCGCGATTGCCGTACGACCACCGACTTCATGGAGCTCGCCGAGCTCGGCGAGGGCGTGGACATCCTGATCGACGCGACCGGGGTCGCGGAGGTGCGCGATCGCCTGCGCGGTCAGCTGCAGGAGTCGGGCAACCGCCACACGATCATCATGCACGAGCTGATCGCCGTGCTGATGATGTCGCTCTCCCAGGGGCGCCTGGTCAACTCCAAGCACGGAGCCATCGACTACGAGTCTCCCGCCGGCACGAGGGCCTCCTCGGACTGAAGCCTCATCCCGCCGGGCCCGCCATGTGTGGCCCCGGCGGAGCGCGGGTACCTCCCGGACACGCACGCAACCGCGACGGGAGAGATCATGGCGAAACGAGGAACAGCGGCAATGCCGGATGCCGGGGAGCTCATGGGCGCCCCGGTCTACGACGCCGGCGACGAGCGGATCGGGACGGTCCAGGGCGTTTACACCGACCCGACCGACGGCGCGGCCAGGTACGTGGCCGTGGACACGGGATGGTTCGGAACCAAGCGCCACATCATCCCGACCGACGAGCTCTCGGCGCGAGGGAGCGATCCCGAGAAGGAGATCCTCCTCCCGTACTCCCGGGAGAAGCTCTCCGACGCGCCCACGTTCACTGAGGATCACGAGCTGAACCTCCGGGAGGAGTCGACCCTCCAGGAGCACTACGGCCTGGAGAGCTACCAGGAGATCCTGGACGCGCGGCAGACGTCTCCGGCGCCGACGCCCGAGATCGCCGAGGCCGAGCTCCACGCCGCGCTGAAGCGCGGGGCGGACCCCACCGACGTCCGCATGAAGAGGTGGGGGGTGTAGCTCCATCCGCCCTCGCCCTGCTCCTGCATAGGTGAATGCCCGGATGCCCCTCCCGAGGGGGGTCGAGGCTGGAGGGGCGATTCTTCAGGTACGCGTACACGGGCGCGGCGGCCAGGGGGTCGCGATCGCTGCCGAGGTGCTCTCGGTCGCCGCGTTCGTCGATCGAGACCTCGGCAAGCCTCATCGGCTCGCCGGATCGGCGGCAGCGCTCGCGTGGCAGGTGTTCGCGGGCACCCTCGGGTAGGCGCCCGCCGTGCGCGCCATCAGGGGCCCAGGTCCTTCGGGAGACCGAGTCGCACCTCGCCGCGGGCGGGGAACGCGGGACGGTGTGCCGGAGGGTTGCGAGGGATGGTCGCCGACGGTGGCGACCGCCCCCGCGTGCGCCGGCTCCGCCGCGCTCTGACCGGCGGGCGTCGCGTCGCGCCCCCTCTGCGGGCCCTGTTGGCGAGACCCCCTGCCGGATCACCCCCTTCTGCACGAAGCCGGCCGGTCCTTGACAAGCGTACCGCTGCGTTCGATTATGTACCGAACCCGCTCGTACGATTAAGGAGCCGCATGACCACCACCGTCGGCCCAACGATGGGATCCACCAACCGCACGCGCTCGAGCGTCCCGCTCATGGTCGGTTGCCTCCAGGCCCTGATACTCGCCAACCTGGTCCAGGTGGCCGCCGGCCTCGCCGGTCTCGAGCTCAGCCCTCCGCCCGACCTGCTGCCATTCATCGCATCGACCGCCGCCCTCGGTATCGCCGCGCTTTCCATGGTCCGGACCGGGGTGCGGCTGGGATATCAGCTGGGCATCGGGTTCTGCCTGATGTCGATGGTGGGGATGGGGCCCCACAAGCTCTTCCTCGCCGACGGTGCCGCCATCGCCCCGATGGCGCTCATGGGATTCCTCTTCGAGCTGCTCTTCATCGGGGCGGCCGTGCGCGAGCTGCGCGGTGGACGATGACCCCCGCGCGCGTGGTCCTGGTCGTCGCGACGATCCTGACCGGCCTGTCGGCCGGGTTCTTCTTCACCTATGAGGCCTCGGTCACGCTGGGGCTCGCCGAGGTCGATGACGTCACCTACGTCACCACCTTCCAGGCGATCAACGAGACGATCGGCAACGCGTGGTTCGGCATCGTGTTCTTCGGCGCCATTCCGGCGATCGCGCTCGCGCTCGCCGCAAACTGGCGCACCCCGGTCGCGGTGCGCGCTGCGATCGGTGCCGGCCTCGTGCTCTACCTGATCTGCCTTGCCGTGACCGCGGCCGGCAATGTGCCCCTCAACGACGAACTCGCCTTGTTCACTGAGATCACGCCGGAGAGCGCCGCCCGGGCGCGCGCCGCCTTCGAGGACGGCTGGAACCGGCTCAACCTGGTGCGGACCCTGGCGGTCATCGGAGCCTTTGCCTCGCTGGTGGTCGCCACCGCCCTCGCCCCCCGCAGCCGGACCGCATCCGGAAGCTGAGTGCCCGCGCGCACGTCGACGGGATTGCGGCTCCCGCGGGCACACCGTCTAGTCGTAGTGCCGGACGTCATCCCACACCGCAGCGAGCTGTCGCTGCGGTGTGCGGCACAGCAGGATCGGCAGGCCGTACTCCTCGTTCTCCACGCCGTACGGATTCCCGATGGTCCCAACGCGCTCGACGTCCTCGCACACGAGGCGCATGGCGCGGTTGACGTAGCCCAGCCCGATCACGGCCCCGTGGGGCGGGGGCGGCCCCCACGACCAGTAGGAGTTGTGGCCGCTCCATGCCGGGCCGAGCCCGGCCGACGAACCGAGCACGTCGATGGCGCCGGCCTGGCCGTACGAACCCGTGAACACCACCGTGTCGTCGCCCAGGCCCGCCCGGACGCGCGCGACCTGGTCGACGAGCTCCGGCCAGCCGACGGTCTCGCCGATCTCCCCCGTCGGGTCGAACCGACCCTGCTCCGACACTGGCAGCAACGGGAGCGCGACGAAGAGGCCGACGGCGATGCCCGCAATGCCGGCGGCACCGAGAACGTGCCGCACGCGGGGGCGCAGGTTCGCGAGCCAGAGCATCCCCGCAGGAATGAGCGCGGCGTACATCGGCGCGATGTAGTACGCCTTTCCGCCGGCCACCACGAACGCGGCGAACAAAACGGCATACGCAATCGCGATCGGCCGCCACCGGTCGGCCGATCGCCAGAGCCACCACCAGCCCACCGCAGCCGGCACCGCCATCACGATCGACAGCAGCAACGGCTGCAGCAGAACGAAGGCCAGGGGGCCGTCGGAGCGGTCGGCGAGGGCGCGCGACATCTCGATCTGCGGCCAGCCGTTGGCGGCCTGCCAGGCGAGGTTCGGCAGGGCGATCGCCGCTGCGACCGCCGCCCCGGCGAGGGGCCAGCGCCCCCACAGCATGGCCCGCCTCGGCGTCGCCAGAAGGCCCACCAGCAGGGCGGCGATCAGCGCGACGATCGTGTGCTTGTTCTGGAACCCGACGCCCGCCACCGCTCCCGCGAGCACCCACCAGCGGGGGTCGGCGCCGTCCAGCAGCATCACCACGAGCAGAAGGAGCACCGACCAGGCGAGGAAGTCGAACACAGCGGTGCTGAGCAGATGCCCTTCACCCATGAGCACTCCGACCCACCCCACTCCCACGGCGGAGAGGCTCTGCGCCCGCCCCGAGCCGCCGTAGCGACGGGCGATGGCCGCCGCCACGAGGGCCACTGCCCCCACCGCGAGCGCCGGGACGACGCGCAGCCCCCACGGCGAGCCGACCCCAACGACCGCGTCGACCGCGCGGGCGAGGAGCGGGACCAACGGCGGCTGGTCGGGGTATCCCCAGTCCGGATGTCGCCCGGCGATCACGAAATAGAGCTCGTCGCGGTGGAAGCCGTGGCGGGACGAGACCGCGAGCAGGAGAGCCACCGCGCCGATCGCGGCGGCCCACACACTCGCAGGGAATCCTCGCCACGGTGGCCGGCTCACCGGACGCCCCTCTCGGCGGGGAGCGGCCACGAGAGATCCTGCTCGGCGGGCGGCCTCGACCGGAGCCTGCGCGCCGCTCCGCACCTCGGTTCCGGCACCGCGGCGGGTGGTCCGCACATGGCCGATGCACGGCGAGGGCGCTCGGGCATGGTGAGAGCCTATTCAGGCGGAGAGGACATCCCCGGTTGCACATGGACACTTCGCGGGTCGGGCGACCCTGAGAGGTCGACGCTGAGGTTCACCCGGTGCCCCTCAGTGCCCACCGGCTGCGGAGATTCCACTACTCGACGGGACCTCGGCCGGAGGGTGGGCGCGGCAGGGGTGGAAGGTCGTCTGCAGGCAACGCGACGGGAAGGTACGCTGTGGCCATGGCGAGCTACGACTACCGATGCGAGCGCGACGGCGTGTTCGAGCTGACCCTGCCGCTCGGCACCGCACCGACGACTGCCCCTTGCCCGGAGTGTGGCGAGGAGGCCTCGCGCGTCTTCTCGGCGCCACTCACGACTCCCCTCGGTCTCGACAAGAGCGGGCCGGGCGGCATGACGCCGATACCAGCCCCACCGGGCGCCCGGCCACCGGGTCAGCAGCTGCCGATGACCGCCCCGATGCGGGGGATGCCGAGGCCCTGACCGCGCCGCTCGGTACGACCCTCGAAGTCTCCGAACGGGTCGATCTGCGACGGCAGCGAGCGAGGCGATGCCCCAACGGGACTCGAACCCGTGCTCGGCCACCCGTCAGATTCGCGAGGAGGCTTCCTTGCCCTGTTGGCCCATCGGCTGCTGGACTGCGGGGGACAGCTGGGTGGTGCAGCCGGGGTCGCCCCCCATGGCTCGCGGCCGCTTCTGAATGCACGGTGGCCGCGGGGCACTGCAACGGCTGAGCGAGGTAAGGCGATGGGCGCGGTAGGACTCGAACCTACGACCCAGGGATTATGAGTCCCCTGCTCTAACCAGCTGAGCTACGCGCCCGTGCATCCCGGAGTCTGCCGGTTCCGACGCCGCCCTGCGAGGGCCCGAGGGTCAGGCCATGGGTTGCGGCGAGGCCACCGGCCCGGCGGGGTCCGCCACGAGATGGCGCACGTCGCCATCGGTGCGCGCGGCTGCGCCGTCAGGGGCCTGGAGCGCGACGGCAAGAGCGGCGCATGCGACCTCGAGCTCGGGGTGCCCCGGCGGCGCGGTGGTCAGTCGCTGCGCCCACATGCCCGGCCAGGAGAGGAAGCGCAGCCGCCCCTCCGCGTGGCGCGAGGCCTGGCGCTGCAACTCGAAGGCGAGGGCGGTGACGATCGGGGCGCCGATGAGCCGGGTCGCGATCAGGGCCGGGTAGGTGAAGACACCCGTGATCGCGAGCACAGCTCCGTAGACGACGATCGAGACCATGGCCGAGACCACGAGGAACGACGTGCCGCAGCGAGGATGGAAGCGGCTGAAGAGGGCCGAGCTCGCGGCGGTCAGCGGAGAGCCCGACTCGTGCGCCGCGATCGCCTGATGCTCGGCCCCGTGGTACTTCAGGATCTTCCGGAACGGCGGCAGGAGGCTGAGCAGGAGCAGCATCCCGAGCAGCAGCGCGAGCCGGATGAGCGCGTCGGCCACGATGAAGGACGCGCCCGTGAGCCCGGCCTCCTTGGCGATCACAATCGGGCCGATGCGGAACGCGGCGATCTGGACACCGGCGCCCACCAGGGCGCCGAGGCCGATGGCGATCTTGCCCCAGAATCCGATTCCCTCCTCGTCGGCCGGCTCGCCCTCGTCGCCTTCGGCGTCGCTGCGCCGCTCCTCCCACCGCAGGCGCTCGGAGACGGCCATCGAGGCCTGCCCCGTGCTCACGGCACTGCGGATGGCGACCACTCCGCGCATGAGCGGCCAGCGGGTCCAGCGGGCGGTGGATGGGGTGAGGTCGAAGCCCTCGGTGACGATCTCCCCGTCCTCCTCGCGGCGCACGGCGACGCCGACGCGATCGCGGGTGCGCATCATGACGCCCCCGGGGAGCGCGCTCCCGCCGACCGTTCCCGACGACTCCTCGTGACTGCCGCGTGGAATGCCCGTTCCCTCCCGTCAGGTCATGCGCCATCCATCGGCACCGGACCGGTGAAGTGTAGGGGACGATCCGCCGTCGGCCCGGTGGGCGCGTTTCGCCCGCGAGCGCGACGGCCGACCCGCGAACGGACCTATGTGTCGGGTCGCTCGTGCACCGAGACCGACAGCTCCACCAGCTGGGCCTCGCCCATGCCCGCCACCTTCAGGGCCTCCTTCGCCAGCCGACTCCCGTCCCGGGACGCGTCGGCCATGCCGAGGCGGACGTCGATCCAGAAGGTCGCGCTCACGGCGGGACGACCCGGCTCCGGCTCGATCTCCCCCACTCCCCCGATCCCCGGCATGGTCGCGAGAGCGCTGCGCAGGCGCTCGACCGCGTCGTCGTCCAGCGCTTCGCCGGACCCGGCGGTGAATCTGACCCTGTAGTCGCTCATCGCCCTTCCGTCCTCGACCGAGGCAAGCCTAGTGTCCCGAGCCGCAAGCCGCGCGGCGGCTCCGGCCTGCCTCTCGTGCGAGGGGCACCCGGGACCTGCAATCGGACCTCCGGCTCAGGTCGCCCGCTCCCAGGCGCGCGCGGTCTGCGGATCGACCACGGTGTCGAGCCCGTCGAGCGCCGCCACCCGCGCGTCCGGCTCGACCTCCGCCCGGGCGATCCACACCCATGCCGGGCCGGCAGTACATCGGCGGACGAGGCCGATCCGATGAGCCGGTGCAGCCTCCCCCATCGCGACGTGCGACCCTGCGAGGGCGGTGTGCGCTCCGAGGACGAGGGTGATGCGCCCGTCCGCATCGATCATGTACGGGCCCGCTCCCTCGCTGAGGAGCACCGCCAGCCCCACCTCGACGAGGGCTGCGTCCCATCGATCGGGGGCGATCGTGCGCAGCGCCGGCACGGCGGCCTCCCCCTCTGGACGGGTGATCCCGGCGAAGCGGGCCGTGCCGTCGGGGAACCGCAGCGCCCAGCGCCGGCTGGGGTCGCCCGATCCCGCGGGCGCCCCGGGGGCTGCGGTTAGGGCGATCAACGGGTCGGGGCGCTGGTCGCTCATGTTCCGAGGATAGCCGCGAGCACACCGGCGACGCTCGCGGCGTGGCCGGTGCCGGGAGCGCGGTGGCTCCCGGCGCCCGGACCTCGCTGCGGGCTCGCTCAGACGCCGCTCGAGGCCTTCTTGATCGCCTCTGCGATCGCCTTCTTCAAACCGTCGCCGACGGCCGGAGCCCACCCCTTGGCCGCCGCGGCGACAGCGGCGATGAGGAGCGTCACCATCACGACCACCCCGACGTACTCCACGGTCCCCTGACCGGTGCGATCCTCTCGCGCCCGCTCGATCGCCGTCACCGCCGCCGCCTGCAGCCACGCTGCGATCACATAGCCCATCGTCGCTCTCCCTCTCCTGTTGATGACCATGCATCGATCGTGCGCGGCGGCCCTGCCCCGGCGCGACACCGGGGTGTGACGATGGATGTCCACAACCGTCACGGCGCGCGCGGAGGAGCGGGGTCTCCGGGCGGCGGAGGGTCCGTGCCGGGCCCTCCCCGCATCACGCGGCGCCTGAGCGCGGCCTTCCCGTACTGCAGCGCGGCGTCGGCCGACAGGCGACCGGCGTCGCGCGATGCGGTCACCACGGCGACCCTCGGGGGCAGCGATCGGAGGTAGAGCGCGTAGTCGTAGACCTCGCCGCTCCGCTCGATCAGGGCGCGGGTGAGCCCGGTCGAGGTGAAGAAATCGTGGTCGGGAAGATCCTCGGGGCTCCCGAGCGGATCGCGCAGGAACTGGCCGATGCGCGCCTGAAGACGCTCCCCGAAGCCGTCGAGGAACGCCTGGCGCGCCTCGAATCCCACGACCACGCCCGTCCTCGCCCCTCGTCCGAGCGCCCGCAGTGCGCGGCCGACAGGGGCCGGACCGCGTCGAGTGGTGCTCCGGTCGAGGAAGCTCGGCAGTGCAGGCCTCTCCCAGAGGGAGTGGCTCCGTCCGGCGCCGAGGGGCTCGACCACCCTGCCGATCGCATCAGGGGGTGGAGCGGCGGCCGGCTGGACCACCGCGGCGAGCCACGCGCTCGTCGCCGCGAGAAGGATGGCGAGGAGCACCGTGATCGCGATTCCCTCGACCGCGGCCTGGCCGGTCTGGCGCCGGATTCGCATGACGAGGACGCTAGGACCGAGTGGTCTCGCGGGTCTGCGCGCGAGCGCGTCGAAAGGCGCATCTCCGTGTGACGGCCGAGGCGGGTACAATCCACTCCATTGCGTCCCGTCTGATGGCGCGGAGGAGAGCGACGATGACGGTGCTGGACAGCATTGCCAAGCAGGCCAATCGCCTCGCGACCGACGTTCAGGCGTCGCTCAGGCGCGCACGTGTAGAGGGCGAGAGGCGTCTCCTGCAGCGCCAGCACCGGGCCTCGCTCGAGGAGCTCGGCGAGCGGACCTACGAGCTCGTCCGCTCGGGTCGGATCCCCGAAGAACCCCTCGCCCCAGAGGTGGGCGCCGTCGAGGCAAAGCTCATGGAGATCGAGGCGAAGGTGGCCGAGATCGAATCCTTGCGCGCGGACGAAGCCGGGCAGACGACGCCCGAGACCGACCCCTCCCGAACCGCGTTCCCGATGGTGGACGACGCGGAGCACCCCAAGACCGCCGGACCGGGGTGGGACGCAGCGAACACCTTCTTCGGGGACGGCCCCAAGGATTCCTGACGCGGCCGGCGTGTCGCCGGCGGAGGAGCCCGGCACCCCGGCCGCCCGCCCGCGAAGCGGTTGACCACCTCGCGGGCGGGTGTATGATTTTCGGCTGCCGGGCGGGGGCCGGGCATGATCTGTCAGGCAGTGCATGGGAGTCACCGGCGTGAGAGCCGAGTCCGACCTTCAGGGACACCACCGCTCCGAGGCGCCGGCGTGCCATCGTTGCGGCTTGCCACTCCTCGCAGAAGCCCGCTTCTGCCCGTACTGCGAGCGCTGGCTCGACGAGGGCGGCCTCCCTCGACTCCTCTCCAAGCGGCGCGGCGAGGACGGCGTGCGTCGCGTCGCGGGCATATCCGAACGCGTCATCCTGGCGATCGGCCTCACGCTCTTCTCGCTGGTGGCTGCGGCGAGCATCATCGCCGCACTACTGTCCTGAGCTCTGCGCCGGCGCTCGCGGGGAGTGGGTCGATCCGCTCCACGGTCCGGCCCGGGAGCCCGATCCCCCAAGGAGGTCACGCCGACGATGTCGAGCACCGAGAAGAGTGAACTGCTCCACGTCGGCGACGAGGTCGTCGGCTCGTTCCGATGCTCCGCCTGCGATCTCCTCGTGGCATCGCCGCGTGAGAACGACGGCGTGCTGGTCCTCTCGATCTGTCCGCTGTGCGGCTCCGAGGCCTGGCGCCGAACCGGGTGACCGCCGGCCTCGCCGGGCCTGCTACTCGGGGTCCGGCGGGTCGAGCGACGCGATCAACTCCTCGACGGGGATCGCGACCAGGACCTCGAAGCTGGCGCTGCCGCGCGACGACAGCTCCATGGTCAGCTTCGCGATGGTCAGAGCCTCCGGCGCCTCGACCACGCTGAGGAAGTCGTACCCGCCGAGCAGCGCCCACTGCTTGATCACTCGCCCACCCAGGCGCTCGATCTCGCGATTGACCTCGAAAAGCCGCTCGGGAGTCGCCGCAAGCGTCTGGAGCCCTTGCGGGCTGAGCGTCGAGAGCAGGAGGAAGGTCCGCATGTGGCGAGTCTACGCCCGAGGACCGTCGGACACCCGTGCCCTAGACTCCGGTTGACCGACCCCCTTCTCGAGGTGAGCATGCAGCGCGACAGCGACCCGACCTACAGCCCTCTCCAGAAGGCCTTGCTCGAGTACGATCCCACGGCTCTCGAGACCGCCCTCATCGAGTGGACCAAGGAGCACTGGCCGATGGCCGCTCGCGCGATGGTCTACAACCGCGCCGAGGCCGACAAGACAATCGAGGGCGTCGGCGGGATCCGCAGCGACGACGCGCGCCTCGCGCTTGAGGTCGCCGCCCGGGTGGCCATCTCCGAGCGGGAACTGCTGTGCCGCGGCATCGCCGCCGTGCTGCCGGAGTGGCTCGAGTTCGACCTACGGCCTGCGGCCGCGGGGAGCCGCCTGACGGCGGCCCGCGGGCGAACGAGAACCGGGCTTCCTCACCGGCCCGGGCTCAGGCCGAGGGGACCTTGGGCTCGACCGGGTAGCCGGACTCCTGCCACGCGGCCCAGCCGCCCACCAGGACGCCGACCCGCGAGCGCCCGTTGTCGAAGGCCCACATCGCCACCGTGAGGCTCTTGGCCTCGCCGGGCCGGTCGCAGTAGAAGATCAGCTCCTTGCCCTGGGGAAGACCGGGAACCTGGGCCTCGAACTCCATCGGATCGAGGCGGAGAGAGCCCTTCACCTGCAGGTCCGACTCGCGGTAGCCGAGGTCGCGGACATCCACGGGCTGCACGGCGTCTCCCATGCGGAAGGCCGCCGCCAGGTCGACGGGCTGCCACCGCGAAACGTCATCCCAGCCCATCCTCGCCCCCTTCCGACGCCGACGCGGCCAACGCTACCAGTCGCTCAGCGTCCTCCAGGGAGCTCGCGCCGAGGCCCTCCACGACCGCCTGGGCGTATGCGGGGCTGAGGGGCGTTGAGACACCGGCACGTAGGGCCGCGGCCAGATATGCAACCCCATTGCGCGACCCCAGGCGGGCGCTTTGGATGGCCCGCCCGGCGAGGCCGGCGGGGGTCATCTCGGGCGTCGGCAGGTTCCGTGGCAGCGAGGCGGCCAGCACCAACCGCTCGCCGGGCATCTCCACCTGGACCACGCCCCGGGCGTCCGGAAGCCCCTCGCGGGAGGCGAGCATCTCCACCGCCTCGCCGAGCGCGACATCGTCGGCGAGCAGCAGCAGCGCGCCCCGCACGACCGCACCGCGGGAGTGCGGGATGAGCACCGGCCCCCCGCCCCAGCGGGCCGAGACGCGCCCGTACTCGACCGGGAACGGCGTGATGCACGGTTCCACGCCTGCGATCCGCAGCGCCAGCGCGGGCCCCGGAGCGTGGATCAGGGATCCGTAGGCGAGGATCGCCAGCCGGCGCTGGGCTACGGGCGATGCCCCCCTCACGACGGGCCTCCGGCTATCGGGTCAGCTCGAGCACCGAGGCCGCGTGCCCCTTCGGCTTCACCTTGTAGAGCGCAGCCGTCAGGACGCCGTCGGGCGCGATCACGAAGGTGCTGCGCTCGACGCCCATGTAGGTCTTCCCGTACATCGACTTCTCGACCCACACCCCGTACGCCTCGGCCGTGGCGTGCTCGGGGTCGCTCAGGAGCGTGAAGGTGAGGCCGTGCTTGTCACGGAACTTGGCGTGGCTCGTGAGCGGGTCGGGGCTGACGCCGATCACCCTCACCCCCGCCGCGTCGTAGTCCGCGCCCGCGTCGCGGAACTCACACGCCTGCGTCGTGCATCCGGAGGTGTCGTCCTTGGGGTAGAAGTAGAGGACCGTGGTCGCGCCCCGCAGCCCCGCGAGATCGACGGTCGAGCCGTCGTCGGCCTGGAGTGAGAAGTCAGGAGCCGGCTGCCCGGCCTCGAGTCGTGCCATCGTATGACCTCCGTGTGCGTGGACCACCGGAGGCTATCGAGCCCGCCCCGAGACGACGTGGCTACGATCGCGGCCCTATGAACACGACCCACCGTCCGCCGGAGATCCGGCCTGCATCCCCCGGGGACGCGCGCTCGATCGCCCGGCTGGTGTGCGAGGCGCTCGGGGACAAGTACCGCCCCGCCCTCGGCGGGCGCGCGATGGAGGGCATCGCGGCACTGGTCGATCGAGACGTCGGCGGCGCCGGAGCCAACCAGCGCTGGGTAGCCGAGGTCGGGGGACGGATGGCCGGATGCGTGGCGCTCGTTCTCGACCACGACCCCGACGCCGGCTTCCCCGGAACCCTGGCCCGGGCGGTGGGGTGGCCGCGGGCGATCCGCGCGACCCTCGTCCTCGGCACCCTGGGCCACGGCCGCCTGACCGCCGACGAGGGGTACATCGATGAGCTCGCCGTCGCGGGCTGGGCGCGCAGGCGCGGGGTGGCCCGAGCCCTGATCGAGACCTGTGCCGCGCAGGCCCGTGCCGCGGACCGCTCTCGACTGACCCTCTCCGTGACGATCGACAACGACGCGGCCCGGCGCCTCTACGCGACCTCGGGCTTCTGCGAAATCCACAGGCGCCGGTGGCTGACCGGGCGCCTCCTCTTTCGGGCACCCGGCGCGATCCTCATGGAGCGGCGGCTGGCTCCTGGTCCACAGCCGTGTCGCGATCCGGCTGTGGATCGAGGGGCGGCCCCGCCGAGATGAGGGCTGCGGGCAGCTCAAGGCGCGCACGCCCTCCGGGCCCCGCCTCGATCCCGAGCCGTCCCCCGAGGCGATCGGCCAAGGCGCGCGCCACACCGAGGCCCAGACCGGCCCCGGGAAATCCGCTCGCCCCAGCGCCCCGCGCGAAGCGCTCGCCGAGGAAGCCGAGCTCGTCGGATCGCATTCCAGGACCGGTGTCCGCAACCGCCAGCTCGACCAGCCCGCCCGGAAGCGCCCGGGCGGAGAGGGTGATCGTCCCGCCGCGCGGGGTGAAGGTGGCCGAGTTCGCGATCAGCTCGGAGAGGATCTCGTGCACCAGCGCGGCGTCGGTGCGAAGCGGGGGGAGGTCCGCCGGAAGATCGGTCTCCAGTCGCAGACCGCGGTCGCGCAGGCGACGATCGAACGCCGCCCCGAGGCCGTAGGCGAGCCCCCCGATCCCGACGGCACGGAGCCGCACAGGGTGAGCCCGCGGGTCGTTGGAGGTCCCGCGCAGGAGCTGTGAGACCAGGCGTTCCATCCGGTCTCCCGCCGCCTGCATCCGTCGCACGGTTGAGACGGCGGAGGGCGGGACGTGGGCGAGGAGATCGGATCCGAGCGCCTGGATCTCGCTGACCGGGGCCTGGAGATGACGTGCGGCGGCACCGGTCACCTGCCTGCGCACCGCCTCCATGCGCGCCTGCTCGGTGCGCTCACCCACGGCCACCACCCGCCCCCCGGGCACTGCCCAGCCCTCCATCTCGAGGGCACGACCATCCGCCAGCGAGACGCGGCGGGACACCGGGCCCGACGCCGCGAGGCCCATCCGGACCGCGTCATCGACCTGAGCGATGTCCTGCGGGGGCAGCCCCCCGACGAGCCGCTCCAATGCGTCGTTGCGTATGAGGCCGCCCGACGGGGTCCGCGCCGCCATCGGGTGGGCGAGCGGCGCAAGGGCCGCACCGAGAGCTTCCATCCCGGCCTCCGCGGCCGTCTGCAACGCGGTCGTGCGCTCGGTGGCGGCTGCCACGGCCTCCTCCAGCCGACGCCACTCCCCGCGTCCGCTCGGCGTCACCGCCGCGAGCCGTCCCGCGGCGACCGTCTCGGCGACGAGCGATAGACGGCGCAGACGCCGTCGCATCCGCGCGGCCATGAGCCAGGCGATGCCCGCCGCGATCAGGGACAGCGCGCCGATCGCGACGGCGATCGAAGTGCTCGCCCCCAGTGAAGCGGTTCCGGCGGGCAGGGGCGCCCTCAGCGCCACCGTGCCTCCCGAGTCCAGCGCGCGCGCAGCCTCGACGGCTCCGTCGCGAAGCGTCCATCCGTCGGCTCCGAACTCCACGAGAGCGCCGGAGGACCCCGGGCCGCCGGCGCTCCAGATGGCACCGTCGCCCGTCTGGATGCGCACGCTGCCGGACGGGCCCGAGATGCGTGCGGGCAGCCCCGCCCCCTCGAGAACGGCCCGGGCGGCCGCAGGACGGCCCGCGTCGAGTTGGCGCGCCACGCCATCGGCTGTCCGCGCGAGGGGATCCCCGACGGCCGCCACGTCGTGGCGGGCTTCGAGAACCAGGACGAGTCCGGCCACCAGCCCGAAGGCCGCGGCCGCAACAGCGAACGCGGCGAGCGCGACCCGCCAGGGCGGGGAGGGGCGGTGAATGTGATGCATTGGTAAAGAGGGCTTCGCCTCGGGCGGGCGAAAGTCCTTCCGCGGGCAGCGACCGGCGAGCGTGGACGATGGGATCGGGACAAGCGAGATGCATGGAGTGAACCGGGATGGCTGAGGACGACGGCTGGCCACGGGCCCGATCGACTCGGGCCGATCGCGATCGCGGCCCGCGAACCCTGACCGCCAGCGAGGCGGCCGCCCTGATCGGCGTGAGCGTTGCGACGATCCGGGGATGGGCCGACCAGGGACGGCTTCCGTCGCACCGAACTGTCGGCGGCCACCGTCGCTTCGAGCTCGGCGAGCTGCGGATGTGGCTCGAGAACCGCGGCGCTCCGGCGCCGGAGGCCCGGCGGCTGCGGCGCCCTCCTCTGGAGGTCCCTCCGTGCCCTCTCCTCGCGCGGGAGCTGAACGCCCGCACCGAGTCGATCATCGAACGGGTGCTCGCCGGATACGACCCCGGCGTCCCTACGCCCGTTCGCGCGCCCAGCGCGCCCGCGATGCGACGCCTCACGATCCGCTTCGTCCGCATCCTGGCATCGGGGCTGGAGACCGGACGACCGGGCGCTCAGGCGGGCCGGGCGGAGCTCGCGGGTCTCCGCGGCGGCCTCCAGGGGCCCTCCGGCGCGCGGGTGCTGGTGGAGCACACGCGGGTGGCGGCCGCCGTGCTGATGGAGGCCGCGGCCGCCGCACGCGAAGGCGTGACGATGGAGCCCTTCGCCGTGCCGGCGCTCCACTCGGTCATCGACCACGCCCAGGCCGCCGTTGCGCAGGGCTTCGAGCAGGCTCACGTCCTGCGCACCCCCCTCCCCCCGGCGCCCCGCTCCATCTGACCCGGGCGGCCGGCTGGGTCAGCTCGCCTCGATCTCCTGGCGCGCAGCGGTGGCAAGGGCATGGCGGTCGATTCCCATGGACCGCAGAGCGCGGGCTGGCGTTCCATGCTCCATCTCGGCCGCGGCAAGAACGACATGCGCTCCGAGGAGGCGTGACCCCTTGCGCTCGTTGTGGAGGTCGTGGACCGACCGGATGAGCGCCTGGGCGGAGGGCGCAGCGGCGTAGAGACGCCGTTGCGCCTGGGGATCGCCCGAGGGCATGGCGACGGTCGCGTCGTCGAGGGGATCGATACCGATGGTCCGCAGGGCCTCGTCGTGTTGGGCGGCGATCGCCGCCCTCACGGCGTGGGGATCGGCACCGATCCTCTCGAACACCCTCCGCGCCGAGCCCTCGTCGAGAGCCAGAGCCGAGAGCATCACGTGCTCGGCGCCCGACTTGTCCTCGCCCTCGGCATGGGCTTCGGCGTCGGCGCCATCCAGGAGGGCCGATAGGGTGCGGATGTCGCGTAGCCGGTTCACCAGTCTCATGGTCGAACCTCCTTCGTCGGTCGGGGGTGCCGGTGGGCATGGCGCTTGTGTGCCGCCTGACGCGTCACTCCGAGGGCCTCTGCGATCTGCTGCCAGGTCCAGCCCTCGGCGAGCGCCCGGGCGACCGCCGCGTGCTCGAGCCTGTCCGCGTGGCGGCGCAGCGACACCACCGCGGCGAGGGCCTCGGCGGGATCATCGGGGGATGAGCGCTCTTCGACGGGGGGCACGTGTCAACCGTAGTTGACGCTGTGGTGACCGTCAACCACAGTTGACGGACAAATAGGAAGCCCCGCTTTCGCGGGGCTTCCGTTAGCAGGCCGTAAGCCGGATTCTGTCGTGGGCAACCATCCATCTGGGACGTCTGTTGCCAGACGCCTCATGCGGCCGACCTGGAGCTGGGCGAGCAACCCGTGACGCCCCGATTTGGCCTTGCACCGAGTGGGGTTTACCGAGCCGGCCTGTCACCAGACCGCTGGTGCGCTCTTACCGCACCTTTTCACCGTTACCGCCGACGCGGACGCCGGGGCTGTGTATTTCTGTGGCACTTTCCCTGAGGTTTCCCCCGCTGGCCGTTAACCAGCACCCTGCTCTGCGGTGTCCGGACTTTCCTCGAGCCGCACGAGTGCGACCCGCGGCTGCCTGGCCTGCCCTCGCAGGGTAGCGCCTGGACGGAGCGCCGTCGCTTGGCGCCCCCGGGATCAGCCTGGATCAGACCTTCCGCAGAACGCCCACGACGACGCCGAGAAGCGTCACCTCGTCCGGGATGATGGGCGCATAGGCAGCGTTCTCAGGCATCAGATGGACGCGGCCGTCGACGCGCTTGAGGCGCTTCACGGTCGCCTCATCCTCGATCTGGGCGACGACGATCTCCCCGTCCTCGGCGGTCGGGCGCCGACTGACCACCACGAGATCGCCGTCGAGGATGCCGGCGTCGATCATCGAGTCGCCGGTGACCCGCAGCATGAAGTCGCCTTCGAAGGGAGAGGTCACCCACTCCTCGACGTCCTGCTCCGCGAGGCGCGGCACGCCCGCCGCCACCGAGCCCACCAGCGGGAGTGCGGTGGCGGCGCGGGGCTCGACGACGTCCGGCTCGGCCTCACGGCAGACGAACATCGCCCGCGGCTTGGTGGGATCGCGGCGGATATGCCCTCGGGATTCGAGCTTCGCAAGGTGGGCATGCACGGTTGAGGGGGAGGCCAGGCCGACGGCCAGGCCGATCTCCCGGACGGTGGGTGGGTATCCACTGTCGCGACAGTGGCGCGAGATGAACGTGAGAATCGCGGACTGGCGCTCGGTCAGGTCGTCCATGCCGGGTCTGCCTCCGGGACGCGAACAGATGTTCTCCACGGTATCAGAGGTTCCTGCGGAATCCATAGCGGCGACGCTTGTCTATACTCCCCGGACGCCCGCGCCTGTGGCGGAATTGGTAGACGCGCAAGGTTGAGGGCCTTGTGACCCGTTTGGGTCGTGGAGGTTCAAGTCCTCTCGGGCGCATGTCGCGAAGGCCCCGCTCCGGCGGGGCCTTCGTCGTTCTACCGCCAGCAGGAGCGGCGCCACAGGATGAGCAGACCGGTCACGAGGTGGCGAGCTCGGCGCATGCCACAACCATCGGCCCGCGGGACGACGAGATGAGCGAGCGGCTCGATCGGTCGCGGGCGACGCCTGGCGTCGACCGCGACCCGCGCGCTCAGCCGAAGATGTCGCCGATGATCTGGACGATGAAGCCCAGGAGATACACCTGGACGACCGCACCGATGTAGAGGGCGACCGCGACCACCGGGACCGCGACCGCGCTGCCAACCCACTTGACGGCTGCATTCATGGAGCGGAACCCTACCCGGCGACGCGGCCGGCCGGAAGGGGCGGCGCGCGAGAGGGGCACCTGACCCTTCGAAGCGGGTCCGAGAGGCCCGAAATAGACTGCGTGCGACACGCCCCCGGATGAGGATGGCCCGTGGAATGAGCACCGAACCCTCCCCCGCGACCGTCGAGACCACGAGGGCCGCGCTGCTCTCGGCGATCTCCGCACAGGTCGCCATCGCGCCCAACGCCACGACGCTGCTGAGGCTGGCGGAGGCCTACGCCTGGGTCGTGGAGCCCGGCCAGGGCCACGGCGGCGGCGAGAGGGCCTGAGCCGCCTCGAGCAACGCCCGGCCGCGGTCGCTGACGGGAGCCGAGAGCACCCGCTCGGCCGGCCCCTCCTCGACGATGCGGCCGGTGTCCATCACCGCGACGCGGTGGGCGATGGACCGGACCGTGGCGAGGTCGTGGGAGATGAGCAGATAGGCCAGGCCATCGCGGCGCTGAAGCTGCGCCAGGAGGTCCATCACCTGGGCCGCGACCGAGTGGTCGAGCGCCGAGATCGGCTCGTCGAGGACCAGGAGCTTCGGACCGAGGGCGAGGGCCCGGGCGATGGCGACGCGCTGGCGCTCTCCGCCGGAGAGCTCGGCGGGGCGGCGTGACGCGGCCGCGGCGGGAAGACCGACCGACCCGAGCAGCTCGATCACCCTCCGCCGGCGCTCGGAGGCACGGCCACGCCGGGAGAGGCCCGCCGGGGGGTGGATCAGCAGCGGTTCGCCGACGGAGGTGCCGACACTAAGCCTCGGGTTGAGGCTGATATAGGGATCCTGGAAGACGATCTGAGCCGCTCTGTGCACGCGCGCCCTGTCGCCGCCCGTCGCCTGCGAGACATCGAGGCCGTCGATGGTGACGTGCCCGGACTGGGGTGTGAGCAGACCCACGACGACCCGAGCCAGGGTCAACTTGCCGCTTGCCGACTCCCCTACCAGCGCTACGATCTCGCCACCTGCGACGGTGAGATCCACGCCGTCGAGCGCCCGGACCGGTTCCACGCCCCGTGACGCGGGAAAGGCGTGCGCGACTCCGCGCACGTCGAGGAGCGCCGCCCTCATGCGGAGCCGGGATGCAGGGCGGATGCCTCGGCGTGACTCAGCACGCAGGCCACGCGCCGGCCCTGGCCCACGGGCCGGAGCGGCGGCCGGTCCCCCGAGCATTCCTCGCGTCGCAGCGGGCAGCGGGGGACGAAGGGACAGCCCGGCGCGGACGCCCCGGCGGCCGGGGGGACACCGGGCATCGGACGCGGCGGCCGGGGGGTGTCGATCCTCGGCGCGGCGGCGAGCAGCCCCGCCGTGTAGGGGTGGCGCGGGGCGCTCAGCACGGCCCCCGCCGGCCCGTCCTCGACCACGCGCCCGGCGTACATCACCAGGATCCGGTCGGCGAGGCGCGCCACGGTGCCGAGATCGTGTGAGATGAGAAGGACGCCGAGCCCGCGCTCGGCGCGGCGACGGGCGATCAGGTCGAGGATCTCCACCTGCACGGAGGGATCGAGAGAGGCCGTCGGCTCGTCGGCGACGAGCACCTGGGGTCCGGGCGCCAGCGCCATCGCGATGAGGGCGCGCTGCCGTTGCCCGCCCGAGAGACGGTGGGGGTGGTCGTCGCGCTCCACGCCGACCTCCGCCAGGGCGGCGGCGGCGGCGGCCCGCGCCGCGCGACGCCCGAGGCCGGCGTGCACCCGCAGGACCTCGGCGATCTGTGCGCCCACGCGCATGACGGGGTCGAGAGCCGCCGCCGGATCCTGCGGCACGAGGGCGATGCGGCCCCCCCGGACGCGCTGCAGCTCGCGCTGCGGGAGCACCCCCAGCTCGACCCCCTCCAACCACACCGTGCCCGCACGCCTCAGCGCCGGGGCAGGCACCATGCCAAGCAGCGCCAGGGCGGTGAGGGTCTTGCCTGCACCGCTCTCGCCCACCAGAGCCGACACGGTGCCGGATGGCAGATCGAGGTCCACCCCATCGAGCAGCGCCGCGCCGGAGGGCGCGGTCACGCGAAGCCCGCGGGCGCTCAGAACCGCCGTCATGCGAGGCCCCGCCGCTCGCGGACGGTGGGCGCGCCGGGCGCGAGGGCTGCGCGCAGGGCGTCGCCGAGAAGGCTGACCGCGAGGACCGTGACCAGGATCATCAGCCCCGGAAAGAGGGTCAGCCAGGGGCGCTCCTGGATCGTGGCCTGGGCGCCGATCATGAGCGTGCCCCAGGAAGGCTCGCCGTTGGGGTCGATCCCCAGCGAGAGGAAGGAGAGGGCGCTCTCGGCCAGCATCGCCCCACCCACCGCAAGGGCGGCGAACGCCACGATCTCGGGAACGGCCGCGAGGAGGAGGTGCGTCCGCACGATCCGCCCTCCCCCCGCCCCGGCGACGCGGGCCGCATCGACGTAGGGGAGCTCGCGCGTGCGGAGCGCCGAGGCCCTCGTGAGCCGGAAGAGCGGCGGCCACGAGAGGAGCGCGAGGATCAGAATGACCTGCGGGGCACCGACCCGCTCGAAGGCGAGGCTGAGGACGATGAGCACGACGAAGGCCGGCACGATGAGGAAGAGGTCGGTCATGCGCGAGAGCAGCGAGTCGACCCACCCACCGCGCCAGCCCGCGAGCAGGCCCAGGCCCGCGCCGACCAGGGTGGCCACGAACGCGGTCGCAAGGCCCACGAGCAACGAAACACGGCCGCCGGCGAGCACCCGGGTGAGGACGTCCTCGCCGAGGCCGGCGGTGCCGAAGGGGTGCGCGAGGCTCGGCCCCTGATTGCGGACCGAGAGGTCCTGCTGGTCAACCCCGTAGGGCGAGACCACGGGCCCGAGGACGCAGGCGAGCACGACCAGCGCCAGGATCCCGAGCGCCACCAGACCCACCGTCCCGAGGCGGCTGACACCGGTGCGGGCGCCCCTCACGGCCTGCCCTTGCGAAGCTCGACGCGGGGGTCGAGCGCCGCGTACGCGAGGTCGGCGAGGAGGTTCGCCACGATGACCGCCACCGCCCCGATCATGACGATGCCCATGGCGACGTTGATGTCGCGGTCGAAGGCCGCATCGCGCAGGAGGCGCCCCATGCCCGGCCACGAGAACACCGTTTCCGCCACGACGGCTCCGCTGAACATCGCTCCCAGGTCGAGCGCCACGAGGGTCGCGATCGGTGCGAGCGCGTTGCGCAGGGCGTGGGCGACCACGACACGGCGCTCGGAGAGCCCCCGTGCACGGGCGGCGGCCACGTAGTCCGAGCGCAGCTCGTCGATGAGCACTGCGCGCTGGAAGCGACTCCAGATGGCGACGTTGACGAGCGACAGCGCGAGGACGGGGAGGACCAGGTGCTGCAGGTGGTTGAGCGAGAGGATCTCGCCCTCATGGTCGAACGAGAAGCGCTGACCCGTGTAGAGGATCGTCCGCCCGTCGCCGCCCAGGCGACCCCAGAGGGCGACCGACAGCACGATCATGATGGCGCCGGCGCTCATCACCGCGATCGTCGTGGCGCCGGCCCGACGGATCCGGGCGAGACCGCCGAGGACGAGAATCGTCCCGATGGAGAAGGGGACGATCGCCCAGCCGTGCTCGCGCATCCAGATCGCCCCGAGCTGGAGAAGGACGCCGGCGAGGAAGGTCGGCGTGGCGAAACCCAGGTAGGAGAGACCGGTGAGCGTGAGGTCGGTGCCCGAGAGCGGCCGCGTGGCCGAGAGGACGCCGAGGGCGATGCCCAGCATCGCCGAGACCACGATCGCGAGACCCATCAGCTCGAGGGTCGCCGGGACCGAGTCCCCGATGACCCCCAGCGCCCCCGCGCCGCGGTTGGTGGCGCTGAGGCCCCAGTCGCCGCGAACGAAGCCCGACAGCCAGCGCCAGTATCCCTCGTACCACGGCACATCGAGGCCCTGCTGCTCGATGAGGCGGCGGATGTCCGCGGGCCGCACCCCTGGCACCTGGCGCAGGCGGGCGACCGGATCGGCGGCCCGATAGAGCAGCAAGTAGGCGATCGCACTGACGATCCAGAGCAGCGGGATCGCGATCGCGAGGCGCCGGGCGGCGTATGCGATCACCGGGCGGACCGCCGCCCTAAGGGCCGGTGGCCCCCTCGAGGGACCACTCGCCGCTGTTCCAGAACACCTCGGCCTGGGTGGGATTCTGTCGCACGCCGGAGAGGGCCGTCGTGTGGACCACCGTGTTCGGCTGCTGGTAGAGGGGGATCAGGGGGACCTGCGCCGCCACGATGCGCTGCACCCGAACGAGATCGCGCGCTCGTGCGGCGTCGTCCACCTCGCGGTCCGAGCGACGCATCGCGCTGTCGGCCTCGGGGTCGCTCCACCGGTACACGTTCTGGCCCGAGAAGCCGTTCTCCTCCGTGGGGATCTGGTCGCCCGCGAGAAGCCCGGTCGGGCTGGGGTCCACACCACCGCCGAAGGCCGCCATGATGGCGGTGAAGTCACCCTGGCCGAGGATGCTCCCGAAGATCCGGTCGGCCGGTATCTGGCGGGGCTCGATCTCGATGCCGGCGGCGCGCGCCTGTCCGGCGATCAGGCGCGCGGTGGTGGAGCGGAGCTCGTTGCCGCTGTCGGTGACGAGGGGGATTCGCAGCGCTGCTCCGTCCTTCGCGAAGATCCCGTCGGCGCCGCGGTTCCATCCGGCCCGCGAGAGGATCGCGGCCGCGCGGGATGGATCGTGGGCGTAGCCCTCGAACGCCGGCTGGTATCCCAGCTGAAGGGGGCGCAGGGGACTCTGGAGCACGGGGACCGACCCGTCGAGCAGGACGTCAACGATCTCCTGGCGATCGATCGCATACGCCAGGGCCCGACGCACGCGCGGATCGTCGAGGGGAGGGGCCGCCGTGTTGAGGATGATGTGCTCGAAGAAGAGGGACGGAACCGCCTGGACCTGGGCGCCCTCGATCCTGCCGGCGGCGCGGATCAGGGCGGGGTCGGGGGGCGGACTCGCCATCTGGGCCTCCCCCTCGCGCACGGCGGCCAGAGCAGCGGCCGGCGAGCTGCGGAAGTCGAAGACGATGCGCTCGAGCGGGGGGCCGTCGGCAGGTCCCGGGCCCCAGTAGTCGGGATCGCGCGCGAGCACCGCCCGGACCCCCGGCTGGAAGCTCTCCAGCGTGAAGGGACCGGAGCCGACGATGCCGCCGGTGTTCCACACCGTGTTGAAGTCGGCCCCGGCAAGCACGTGCTCGGGGAGGATGTAGCTGCCTCCAGACACGCTGAAGACGTCCCGCCAGGGTGCATAGTCGCCCCTGAACTCAACGGTCAGGCAGGTCTCCGGGTCGCAGGCGGCCCCCGACGCGTCGCGACCCGCCCGGATCGTCCGGATCTCCTCCCAACCGGAGCGGCTCGCCACCTCGTTGCGATCGTCGGTCATGGTCCGCCAGGTGAAGATGACGTCCTCGCTCGTGACGGGCTCGCCGTCGGACCAGCGCGCCGCCGGCTGGAGGCGGAAGGTCACCCGCAGAGGCCCCTCGCGGACGTCCTCCCCCTCGGGAACCGCGCGGGCGAGCTGGGGAACGAAGGCGCCGGTCTCGTCGGAGGTAAGGAGGCCCTGCTGGATGTTCGACACCACGCGCTGGCCGACCGCCGTCGCCCCGGAAGCGAGGAGGACGTTGAGGATCGGCGGGGACTGGTCCTCGGCGTCGACCAGTGTGCCTCCGGCCGAGGGGCGATCGGACCCACCCGAGCCGCACCCCCAGGAGAGGAGCACGAGGGTCGCGACGACTGCGGCGGCGGCGATCCGCCCCGCCCGCGATCCCCATCGCCCGATATCGCCTCCGGATGCCACCTCGGGACGCACCGTACAGACCTGCGGAATCACAGTAAACGCAACCAGAACCCTCCGGCCGCGTGCGTGCCCGTGATCTACAGGGTCTTCGCCAGGAAGAACGTCGTGACGAAGAACAGGATCGCCGCGGCCACGGTGACCCGGTCGAGGTTCTTCTCGACGATCGCGGTCGAGCCGCCGTAGGAGCTCGAGGCACCCCCCACGCCGAAGGCGCCCGAGAGGCCCGCGTCCTTGCCGCTGTGCAGGAGCACCAGGAAGATCAGCAGGACTGCATCGAGCGAGTGGAGTACGACGAGGAAGGCGGTCACGCGCGGGACGGTAGCATGGCGGCCCCCAATGGACGACCTGCCGCTGCTCAATCCGTCCGACTTCCCGGACTGCCTCGTCTGCGGACCCGACAACCCCGATGGCCTGGGCCTGCGGATCCACCAGGACGGAACCGACGCCGTGGCGCGGTACACGCCCCGCGCCACTCAGATCGGCTATCCGGAACGGGTGCACGGAGGCCTCGTCGGCATGCTCGTCGACGAGATGCTGGTCTACGCAGGCGCGCCGCACGGCGTCTGGGGGATGACCGCGAAGGTGCGCTACTGGCTGAGGCGGCCGATCCCGGTCGGCCAGGAGCTGACCCTTCGAGGCCGGCTGGTTCAGCGCAGCGAGCGCGGCTTCCGGTCGGTCGTCACGGTCCACCTGCCCGACGGCGTCCTCGCCGCCGAAGGCGAGGGCATGTGCGTCATCCGTCAGCCGGTGGGCTGAACGCCGGCAGGCCGTCGATGCTCCTGGCGTTGCGCTCGGCCCGGTATGCCGCCAGGCCGTCGGGCCCGCGGTTCGCGGCCCAGCGCGCCAGCTGGTCGCGCTGGCCGTCGAAGGTCATCCGCGGCACCGCGAACCCGCACGAGTCGGCGACCCGGGCCACGTCCACGCGCACGACGGCGCGCGCCCCGGGCTGGTCGGCGAAGTGGGCGCAGAGGGCGTCGAAGCGCGACTCGCCGACGAGCACGGCCTCGCCCCGGCCGTGGAGGCGCACGATGCGCGGAGGCCCGTCGAACGCGCAGAACATCAGGCAGATGCGCCCGTTGTCGTTCAGGTGCGCGATCGTCTCGGCGCCGCTGCCCGTGAGGTCGAGGTAGGCGACCTCGTGATCGCCGAGCACCGCGAACGACCCCTCGAGACCCTTCGGCGAGACGTTGACCATGCCGTCGGTCGCCGTCGGCGCGGTGGCGACGAAGAACATGTGCTGGGCGCACAGGAACGCGGCGAGCGCCTCATCGATCCCCTCGAGCACCTTCCCCATCGGCCGAGGATAGCCGTAGTCTGCGGACATGGAGATCCGCTCCCGATCGGCCGCCGTGCCGTTCACCACGGATGACGGCAGCACCATCCGCTCACTCCTCGACCTCTCGAACGCCCCGGTCGGCAACCACAGCATCGCCGAGGCGACCATCGAGGCCGGCGAATCGACGGTCCGCCATCACCACCGGGTGAGCGAGGAGATCTACTACCTTCTCGAGGGCACGGGAGCGATGGAGCTCGACGGCGAGACGAGGACCGTGACGAGCGGTGACGCGATCCTGATCCCGCCCGGCGCCTGGCACCAGATCACCGCGTCCTCCGACGGCGTGGTCCGCCTCCTGTGCACCTGCTCCCCGCCCTGGGCGTCGGACGACACCTACTTCGCGTAGCGGCAGGGACGGGCGAGCGGCCCGCGCGGGCTAGGATCACCGGTACGTCCACCCGCCGGAGGAGCCCGCGTGCCCGACCGCCTGATCCGTCTGGGGCACAGCCCGGACCCCGATGACGCATTCATGTTCCACGCCCTCGCCGACGAGCTGATCCCGACCGACGGCTTCCGGTTCGAGCATGTACTGCGCGACATCGAGACGCTCAACGACTGGGCCAAGGAGGGGCGCCTCGAGGTCACGGCGGTCTCGGTCCACGCCTACGCGTACCTCTCCGACACGTACCGCCTGCTCCCCCACGGTGCCTCGATGGGCGAGCAGTACGGGCCGATGGTCGTCGTGCGCGAGGGCGCCCGGATCGACCCCGCCGAGCTGCCGAACCTCCGCGTGGCCATCCCGGGCGTTCTGACCAGCGCCTTCCTCGAGCTGCAGCTCGCCGTGGGGCGCATCGCCGATCCGGTCATCGTGCCATTCGACAGGATCCTCGACGTGGTCGAGGCGGGCGAGGTGGACGCCGGCCTGGTGATCCACGAGGGGCAGCTCACCTATCAGACCCAGGGCCTGCGCTCGATCATCGACCTGGGCGAATGGTGGCACGAGCTGACCGGCGGCCTGCCGCTCCCTCTCGGGGCGAACGCGGTGCGCCGCGACCTGGACGAGGGCGACACCATGCCCCGGCTGTCGCGAATCCTGCGCGACTCGATCGCCTACGGGCTCGAGCACCGCCAGGCGGCGCTCGCGTACGCCGAGGGTTTCGGGCGGGGACTGGATCGCGGCCTCGCCGACCGCTTCGTCGGCATGTATGTCAACGAGCGCACCCTCGACTACGGCGAGGACGGCCGCGCCGCCGTGGCCGAACTGCTGCGGCGCGGGCACGAGGCGGGGCTCATCGACCGCGCTCCGCTCGTGGACTTCGTCGAGGATTGACGCGCGACTGGCAGGCGGAGATCGACGCCTGGACGGAGCGCTTCCGCTCCGTCCAGGACCCGCCCGAGCCGTTTGCCACCGCCCTGCGCGAGGGCTGGACCGACGCAGCGCGCACCGCCCTCGCCGCCGAGGCCGAGGAGTGGGCGCAGCGACACCGGTCGTGGATCGCCCAGATCGGCGGGGGCGGCATGGACCTCGTGCGGCTCGACTGCCGCGGGGGCTCGTGCGGCGTATGCGTCAAGTACTGCGGCAGCGCCTACAGCCTCACCGGCGAGACGGAGGGGCTCCCGGAGCCGCCGCCGCTTCCGATCTGCCCCGCGTGCCGCCACACGCTGAACCTGCTGACGCCCTTCTTCATGCAGAGCCTCGGCCTGGACATCGACGACCTGATCGCCGACGCCCACCCGTTCATCGACTGAACGCCACCGCTCGCGACGCCGCCCGAGGTGGAGCGGCGTCGCGCACCGTGGTCACTCGACGGTGAGCGTCCCCTTCATCCCGGCCGCCTCGTGGCCCGGCACCGCGCAGTAGTAGGTGTAGGTGCCGGCGGGCAGGTCGACCGTGATGTCGGCGGTGGCGCCGTCCTGGATCGTCGCGCTCGGGGGGGTGTCCACGGCTCCGCCCTTCACCGCGACGTTGTGCGGCACAGGCGAGTCGTTGGTGAGGTTGAGAGTGACCGGTCCGGGAGATGCGGTGAGGGCGACCTCGGTGAACGCGAGCGAGCCGCTCGGGTCGGCGGTCACATCGATGACGGCCGCGGTCGCCGGCGGAGCCGCCGTCGTCGCGGGTGGCGCCGCGGTCGTGGCGGGCGGTGCCGCCGCGTCGGACGAGCCGTCGGAGCCGCAGGCCGAGAGGCCGAGCGACAGTGTGGCCAGCCCCGCCGCGGCCAGGGAGAGAACGGGCTTGGAGCCTCTACGTGACACGGATCCTCCTCCGGTGGGACCCGCCGCCGGGATCCAGTTCCTCTCGGCACGCCGGGCTGCGGCGATCCTGACAGAGGGACCCCTCAGGGGTCCAGCGTCACTCCACGTGCACGGCCTCGGCGGCAGCGGGAGGCACATCGACGACGCGGTCGTCGCCGACGCGTACCGAGATCGGCCCTCCGAATGGCGCGTGGGAGAGCACCTCCACGCCGACGTCCGGCACCAGGCCCTTCTCGGCGAGGAACCTCAGGAGCGCATCGTCGCGGTCATCGACCCGGCCGACGACCGCCGACGATCCGGCGGCCAGCTCGGAGAGGCGACGCGAGGGCACGCTCGCGACCTGCCCGGCGCTCGTCGGGATGGGATGGCCATGGGGATCGCGCTCAGGATGGCCGAGGGCCTCGGCGATGCGGTCGGCAAGAGCCTCCGAGACATGGTGTTCGAGCACCTCCGCCTCCCGGTGCACCTCGTCCCACGACATGCCGAGGCGCGTGGCGAGATAGGTCTCGAGCAGGCGATGGTGGCGCACCACCTCGAGGGCGGCGGCGCGACCGGCCTCGGTCAGCTCGACGCCCTGGCGCTTGACCTGGACGGCGTACCCGAGCGCATCGAGTCGCTTGAGCATGTTGCTGGCCGACGCGGTCGTGACCGCGAGCGCCTCGGCCACCTGCGAGGTGGTCACCGGACCCTCGGCCTCGGCCGCCTCACCGAGCTGATAGATCGCCTTCAGGTAGTCCTGAACGGCGGGGCTGGGCCGATCCACTCGTCTCACTCCTCGCCGGGTCGGGCCGGATCGTACCTCCCCTGACCCGCCGGATGATGGTGGACGCCCCTGAACGGGCACCACACAGACATCTTGCGCCCATTCTTAGTGCCCCATAACAATCTGATGGCATCGTGCCCGCAATGGCGACAGCGATCTCAGAACTACGACTGGACGGCGTCCGGGGCTCCGGCGTGAGCGGCCCCGGCCGCATCGACCTGACGCGCATGGATCTCTTCGCGGGCCTGCCCGAGCTCGACCTCCACCTCCTCGACAACCGCCTGTCCCTGGTCCGGTGGCCACAGGGCGCCTCGATGCCGGAGCCGCTCAGCCGCCCGGATCACCTGTTCGTGGTGCGCGACGGGCGCCTCGCCCTCTACGAGAGCACCGCTCCCGGACACGAGATCATGATCTCGATCCTCGATGCCGGCGCGATCTATTCGACCCTCGGAGCGTCGCCCGCGTCCAACGTCACAGCGCTCGAGGACTCGGCGGTCTCGCCCCTGTCGGGGCGGGCGATCGAGGGCCTGATCTCGCGGTACCCGCGCCTCGGACGCAACCTGGCCGAGCTCTTGTCGGATCGTGTGGCGATGCTTCGCGAGACCGTCGCGCTCGTCAGTGAGATGCGCGTGGAGGATCGCCTGCGCGCCCGGCTCCACCAGCTCGCCGACCGCTTCGGGGTGGCGACGCGCGCCGGGGTCGAGCTGCGACTCGAGCTGACCCACGCACAGTGGGCATCGCTGGTCGGGGCATCCCGCGAGGCCGTCACAACCGCCTTCAGCAAGCTCCGTGAGAGCGGTTCGGTCGAGATGGAGGGCCGCGCCATCACGATCCCCTGGGGGGTCGTGCGCGAGCGCGAGGAGGCCGTGCGCCTCGCCGCCGCGGAGCGCCAGCTGTAGCTGGGACCGGCCTGTCCGGCGTCGTGGCGGGGCGGGACAGGGTCCATGCGCGTACTGTCGGGGGGGATCTCCACCGATACCCACGACGCCGGACGAGACGATGAGCGACGAGCAGCGGCAACCGGTGGCTGACGACCCCCCGGAGACCACGTGGCTCGCGGGCACCGAGGGGCTCGCCCCCCACGAGGCGCAGGCGCTGGCCCATCCATCGCGGCAACGCATCGTCTCGGCACTCGGGCGATCGGCCGCCGGAGCCGGCGTGTCCGAGCTGGCGGACCTGATGGGCATGCACCCGAACGCGGTACGCCAGCATCTCGAGGTCCTCGCACGAGCCGGCATCATCACCGGCGCGGTGGAAGCACCGAGCGGGCGACCGGGACGACCCGGGACGCGTTACCGACTGGTCGGGGCGCGAGCGGTCGCCGGCGTCGGTGGCCGCGAGCTCACCCGCCTGCTCCTCGAGCTGGTCAAGCGCACGGGCGGGAGCAGCGCCGACGCCGAAGCCGTCGGAGTCGAGCAGGGCGCCGGGCTGGTGACCCCCGGGGCGGCGCCCGAGGCCCTCGCGGAGGCGTTCGCCGGCCTGGGCTTCGCGCCCCAGGACGTGACCGGCGACGTCGAGCGACGGGCGGGCAGGCGAGAGCTGAGGCTGCGTGCGTGCCCGTTCAAGGAGGCCGTTCTTCTCCAGGGAGGCGATCTGATCTGCGCCCTTCACCGCGGACTCGTGCGCGGGGCGCTCGCGGGGATCGATCCGGGGGCGACGCTCACGGCCTTCGAGCCGAACGACCCCGTGCGCGTCGGCTGCCGGGTCTCTTTCGGGGGCCTCGGGGCGGCCTGAGCGCCGCGCTCGTGTCCACCGTCTGGAGACCGGCGCGCGTTCGGGGAGCGCTCGTCGCCGGGGCCGCGCTCGTCGTCTTGGCCGGCGTCGGAGGATGCGTCTCGGACGACGCGACGCCGCCGACGGGGAACGCCCCTGGCGCGACGACCGGCGGCGAGCTGTCGGCGGAACACGTGAGCGCCCACCTGATCGACAACGGAGCGCGAAGGGCACGCTCCGATCATCCCGGTGGATACTGGTTCCGTGGCGACCTGACCCTGCCGGCCGGCGGACCCACCTGCGCGGTCGCCGGGATCACCACGGGGTCGCACGCCCCCCTGGTCGTGGACGCCGTCTACGACGCCACGGGCACCGTGTCTGTGCGGATCCGTGCGGCCGAACGCGATCGCCCCGGCTGCCTCGACGCCGCGAGACGGGCGCTGGCCGGCGCCAGGTGACCCCGGCGCCGGCCCGCTCAGGCTGCGACGATCAGTAGATGTCGCGAGCCGTGTTGTTGACGTTGAACTTCCCGGTCGGCGTGCGCAACCACGGTCCGCGGATGCGATCGACGACCTTCAGGGTGCGGTCGTCGTAGATGACGAGCTCACCCTTGTTGTCCCAGTTGGACACCCAGACCTGGGTTCCCTGGCGGTTGTACTCGAAGTGCGTCGCGCGGCCGTAGGTGCTGATGGGGAAGCACTTCTGCAGCTTGCCCTTCGCCTTCGAGTAGACGCACACCGTCCGCGCGGCCTTCGGATCGGTGCTGACCGTGGCGTCGGTCCACACCCACGGGGAGCGCGGATGGGTTTTGACGAACAGGGTGCCCGCCGACGGCAGCTTCACCTGGCGCACGACCTTCCACGCGTGCTCGGGGTTCCCGACCGGGTCGGCCCCGTAGACCGTCAGCTTGCCCTCGCCGATATGAGTCGTGGCCATGACCCAGCCGAACTCGGGGTCCTTCCAGTTGGCGCCACGACCCGGGTGCGGCTTGATGCCGGTGTCGATGCGGGCGACACGCTCGCCCTTCTCGAGGTCGACAACCACGATCTGATTGCGGTCGTTCGCGGCGATCGCGAAGTAGCGACCGGTGTGATCGAGGCCCCCGTCGTGCAGGAAGCGCTGCCCCTCGATCATCTTGGTGATCGGGAAGTCGTCCTTGGAGTAGTCGACCAACGCGATGAAACCGGACTCCTTGAGCGCCACCACCCACTCGGGTCCGTCGGGATTGGCGACGATCGCCGCGACGCGGACCTCCCTGAGCGACTCTCCGGAGTCGAAGGTGTCGGTGGGGTAGTCGGAGAGGGACTTCGGCTCCAGCGTGAGACCGTCGAAGACGACGTACTGGAGGGGCCAGTAGCAGCCCTCGATCAGGTACTTGTCCTCGAAGCCCTTGAACTTGCTCGACTCGACGCTGCGGGCGTCGATGCAGCCCTTCACCTCCGCCACCGTGCGGGGGGTCTTGTACCAGAGATCGATCAGGGTGACCTTGCCGTCGCGGCCGATCGCGTAGAAGTACCGGCCGGTGGCGCTCGCGCGCAGGATGTGGACGGCATAGCCCGTGTTGAGCAGTGCGACCCTCTGGCGCGTGTCGGCGTCGAAGATGGCGACCTTTCCGGCATCGCGAAGGATCACGCCGATGTAGTTGCGCCAATCGCGATCGGTCTGGGGTGAGGTCGGCCGGTCGGCTACCGGCACCTTCAACGACCAGCTGGCGGTGATCTCCTCAAGCGTCAGAGGGGGCGGCTCCGCGACTTCCATCTGCAGGTAGCGCGCCATCAGGCTGATCTCCTCGGAGGAGAGGAAACCCGCCTTGCCCCAAGGGGGCATCCCTCCGGGCAGTCCGTTGTCCACGATGGCCTCGATGGCCACGCTGCCGCGCTGCCGCATCGTGGCCGGATCCAGCGCAGGACCGGTGGCCCCGGCCCGCAGGGTGCCGTGACACCCGGCGCAGGTACGGAAGAAGACGGCCGACGCCTCCTCGAACTCGGAGTCGTTCAGGGCGACGCCTTCCGCGAGCGGGGCCGCGGGGAGCGCGGTGGATCCGCCCTCCCCGCCGCCCGCCGCGGTCGTGGCCTTGGCGGCGTCGTCGTCTCCGCCACTGCAGCCGGCCACGGCCATGGCCACGGCCATCAGGACGGCCACGACGACCAGAAGAGCGCCGCGGCGGCGCGGCCCGCCCCGCCCGGGTGGACGTACCGACATGGATGGCCGGTCCGGCTCGTGGGGGTCGGGCCCCTCGTGTTGGTCGTTCATCGCCGCCTCCCCTGTGGTGCGCTCGCGCGTGATTTCGCCGCAATCGCACAGTTGGATATGGGGAAACTATGCGTCCCTTCCCCCGCCGTCGATGCCCGGGCGGTGAGTTGGGGGCAAATGTCACGACCTACGACGACGACCCGTGTCGTGCAGGGTGCCGACTGCGATGCCGCGACGCAGCCCTCCGAGCAGCACCCGGAGGGCTGCTCGAGGAGGGCGGCGTCTGAGAGCCGGCCCCCGCTCGCGCGGCGACCGGGTCTCAGGGGGAGTCGCTAGCGGCGGATCCAGGTGGCGGCGACGGCGCCGTTTGCGGCGGCGAGGGTCGCGATGGAGGCACCGGCCATGTAGAGGGCGATCAACTTGCGACGCATCGGTGTTAACCTTTCGGTAGAGGGGGCGATCCCGGTGTGAGGCCCGGCTTGCCCCCTCTATCGGTGTCCGGAGTCGGTTCCTTACCGATGAGCACGCGATATACATCGGGCGTGACCACTCCTCCGTTGGCCACCCGGCTCTGCCGGGACCTCGGCATCCGCCACCCGATCGTGCTCGCGGGAATGGCCGGTGGTCCGACCACGCCCGAGCTGGTCGCCGCGGTCTCCGAGGCCGGGGGCCTCGGGACCTTCGGCTTGACCGGTATGGACCTGGAGGCGGTACGAGCGGGGGTTTCGAGGGCACGCGGGCTGACCTCGGCCCCGATCGCCGTCAACGTGCTGGTTGCGCCGGCCACGCCCGGCGTGCCGGGCGCCCCGGATCCGCACGCGGTTCTCGCGCCGGTCCGGGCCGAGTTCGGCCTACCGGCGGCACCCCCCACCGCTCCACCCGCGGCGACGCCCCGCGAACTGGTGGCCGCGGGCCTCGAGGCCGGGGCGCGCGTGGTGAGCGTCGGGCTCGGCGACCCCGGCGTCGTGCGCGACCTGGCCGATGATGCCGGAGCGCCCCTGATCGCGATGGCGTCCTCGGTCGAGGATGCCGTGCGCGCGGTGGCGGCGGGGGCCGACGCGATCGTTGCGCAGGGCTCCGAGGCGGGCGGCCATCGCTCGACCTTCGACATCCCCGAGGACGGCGCGGTGCCGCTGGTCGGCACCTTCGCGCTCGTGCCGCAGGTCGTCGCGGCCGTCGAGGTGCCGGTGATCGCCGCCGGCGGGGTCATGAACGGCCGCGGTCTCGCCGCCGCACTCGCCCTCGGCGCCGAGGGCGTGCAGATGGGTACGCGCTTCCTCGTGGCCCGCGAGAGCGGAGCCCCGGAGGGCTACCGGCGGCGCGTCAGCGAGGCGCGCGACACCGACACCGTCGTCACGCGGGCCGTGTCGGGGCGCCCCGCTCGGGGGATACGCAACCGGCTGATCGCGATGCTGGAGGACGCGGGGCCGCCCGGACTCGGTTACCCGGCCCAAGCCGGGGCGACCGCCGGGGTGCGGGCCGCCGCCGCGGCCGCCAACGACCCTGAGATGATCGCGCTCTGGGCCGGCCAGGCCGCGGGTCTCTCCGGCGACGGGACATCTGCCAGGGAGATCGTCGACGAGACCATGGCCGAGGCGGTCGAGGTCATCCACCGTCTCGCCCGAGGCCTCTCCGTCTGAGAGCACCCTTCAGAACGAACCGCGGTCGCCCGCTCCGAGAGGTGCCCCCTGGCCCGAGAACCCCGCGGACGGTGGGGGCCAGCCTCCCGAAGGCCCCCACCGTCTGCGGTCCCCTCACCCGCGCGGCAGCTCGGGTGCGGGCTGGTCCGCCACCGCGCCCGGGGGCGCGGTGGCGATCTTGGGGAGCGCGATGAGCACGAGGGCGATGCCGGCCAGCACGCACGCCGCGGCCGTGACCAGCCAGCCGTAGCGGCCCCCCTCGTCGAAGAGGCTCATCAGGGTCACCCTCACCAGAAGGGCGCCGCCGGCCATGAGCAGCGCGAGCCCCGCCGTGGGGGCGATCCGACGGCGCATCATCGAAGCCGGGACTCGTCGGCGAACGACTCCCGGAGGGGGGCGATCCACCCCCCGACGGACTCCAGCTCACGCCGCGAGTGGACGCCCCGTTTACGCAGGATCGATTGCGCGTGCGTGCGCACGGTGTGCCATGACACTCCGAGACGCTGCGCGATCTCCTTGTAGGTGAGGTGCTGACGCATCAGGCGCAGTACGACCCGCTCCTGATCTGTGAGAAGCGCGTCGCCGGGATGCCTCTGCGCCACCTGCGCCAGCGCGCACGGGCAGGAGGCCGCGACGACCCGGCCGAGGTCGGGATCGACGAGGATCAGGTCGTGGTCGCCCGCGGCGAGCGCGGCGATCGCCTCCTCCGCCGTGCGCGTCACGTCGGCGCGATCGGGTTCGGCGAGGAGCCCCGCGGTCGCGGCGGACCACGCCGGGTTGCGGCTTGCGATGAGCACGCGGACGGGAGCGTGGGGCACCAACACCATCCTTCGGGACCTGCGACGCCGCGGGCCGGCGCGCACCATCCCCATCGGCACGGGCGCGGGAAAGCATGACGCCCACCGCAGGACCCGATGACTAGTGCCGTGTCACGGCTCTCTGGTCAGCGCAGGCTCCTGAGATCGCCGACGCTCGTCGTGTAGCGGGCGGCGGCATCCTCGAGGGCGGACGGGTCCCCCGCCTCGGCCGCGTCGGAGACCAGGGTCATCGCCACGACGACGTCGTCGAGGGCGCTCGCCGCCTTGGCTCGCTGGGACTCGATTCGACGATCCTCGAGCGTCTGCGCGTCGAGACGGCCCGCGATCGCGCTGGTCCGGGCCCGCGCGGCATCCAGTCGCGGCGCGAGTGCGAGCAAGGTCCTCTTGCGGACCACGGGGCCGATCTCCGCGAGGGTCGCGGAGAAGTCGGCCACCGCGTCGGCGGCGGCGACGGTGTCGGCGAGATACCGCTGGGGGGAGACACGCGCGCCGTCGGGGAGCGACGTGGTGGACGCGTCGAGCGAGCCGCCTCCGCATCCCGCCGCCCCCACCGCGAGGAGCACGGCGATCGCCAGGCCGATGGGCCTTCTCATGCTTGCGGCCAGCGCCGGACGCGGCGTCATCCCGAGGGGCCCTGTGCCGGCGCGGACGCGGACGACAGCGCGCGCAGCGCGTCGAGGAAGGGGCGTGCGGCCCGGGCGATGCCGGCGCGATCGCCGGAGGAGAGCGCGTCGGCCGCGCCCTGCATGCGCGGGATGAGGCGCGCGTACGCCGCCGCCAGACGATCGCGCTGGCCTCGTAGCGCGGCATCGTCGAGCCTCAGCGCGCGGAACTCGGCGAGGCGCCGGCGCGCGCTCCCGACGAGCCCTCGGAGCCGATCGCGCCCCGGCGCAGCGGCCGGGTCGGAACCGGTCTGCTCCGAGATGCTGGAGGCGAGCTGCGTGGGCGGCCCGAGCAGAGCCTGGACTGCATCGATGTAGGCGGATGGCGACACCGGCTCGGAAACCGGCTCGGCGTCATTGCACCCGGAGACCGTCGCGCATGCGACCGCACCGACCGCGAGCGCGATGAGGAGACGGGGCGCCATCGGGCGATGCTACTTCACCGCCGCCGCCCATCGAGCGTCGGAGTGGTGGGCTATTGTCGCCGGGTGACCTCGGCCGGCATCCCGCTCGCCCTGTCGTATGACGACGTCCTGCTGGCACCGCGTCGCAGCGGCATCGGATCGCGGTCAGAGGTGGACGTGTCCACACGGCTGACGGCCCGGCTCCGTCTGGCCGTGCCGGTGGTGTCCGCGAACATGGACACCGTGACCGAGGCGGAGATGGCGATCGCGATGGCGCGGGCGGGTGGTATCGGCATCGTGCACCGCTTCCTGACCGTGGAGCGGCAGGTCGCCGAGGTCGTCCGCGTCAAGCGCGCCGAGGCCCTGGTGATCCCGGATCCGCACACCATCGGGCCGGCGGCGGTGCTCGGCGATGCGCTCGAGGCGATCTCGAGCCTGGGGGCGACGAGCCTGGTGGTGGTGGACGGCGCGGGTCGGCTGGTCGGCATCCTGACCCGGCGGGACGTGATGGCGCGGACGGATCCCCAGACGCCGGTCAGCGAGCTCATGACCCCGCGCGCCCGCCTGATCACCGGCCATCCCGATACCACCGGCGACGAGGCCGCGCGCCTGCTGCGCGATGGCCGGGTGGAGAAGCTGCCCCTGGTCGGGGAGGATGACCGGCTCGTGGGGCTGATCACCCTGCGCGATCTGGTGCAGCGGGCCGAGCGGCCGGATGCCACGAAGGACGGACGCGGACGGCTCGCGGTGGGCGCAGCCATCGGTGTGCGCGGCGACTTCGTGGAGCGGGCGCGGGCTCTCCAGGAGGCCGGCGCCGACGTGGTCGTGCTGGACATCGCCCACGGGCACGCCGAGCACGCGGTGCGCGCGGTCGGCGTGGTGCGAGCGGCGCTCGGCGACGACACCGACATCATCGCCGGCAACGTCGCGACAGGCGACGGCGCACGGGATCTCGCCGAGGCGGGAGCGGACGGCGTCAAGGTCGGCGTGGGCCCCGGATCGGTGTGCACCACCCGCATCGTCGCGGGTGTCGGCGTGCCCCAACTCACGGCGGTCATGGAGTGCGTCGCGGCATGCGCGCCGCTCGGTGTGCCGGTGATCGCCGACGGGGGGATCCGCGCCGGCGGCGATGTCGCGAAGGCCATCGCCGCCGGCGCCGAGACGGTGATGGTCGGCAACCTCCTCGCCGGAACCCCCCAGAGCCCGGGGGTCGTCGTCTCCCGCGGCGGCAGCCGCGTGAAGGTGTTCCGGGGGATGGCCTCGAGCGCTGCCGCCGACGCCCGGCGGGCCGCCGAGGGCGACGACGACACGGAGTTCACGCCGGTGGTGGCCGAAGGCGTCGAGGCCGTGGTGCCCCTACGCGACGATGCGGCGATCGTCATCCATGGTCTGGTCGGAGGGCTACGTTCGGGCATGAGTTATTCCGACAGCCCTACCATCGCGGAGTTCCACCGCAACGCCCGCTTCGTGAGGATCACCCCCGGGGGCCTGCGCGAGAGCCACCCGCACGACGTCAGCTACTAGAGGAGCAGGACCGTGTCGACAACACTCGCCCCGCCGGAGCTGGCCATCACGACCGTGCGCACGCTCTCCATCGACGGCGTGCAAGCCGCCAACAGCGGGCACCCCGGCGCGCCGATGGGCCTCGCCCCGGTCGGATGGACGCTCTTCTCCCGGCATCTGCGGCATGCGCCGTCCGATCCGACCTGGCCCGATCGCGACCGCTTCGTGCTCTCTGCGGGACATGCCTCGATGCTCCTCTACGCCCTGCTCAACCTGAGCGGCTACGACGTGCCGTTGGAGCAGCTCATGCGGTTCCGCCAGCTCGGGTCGGAGACCCCGGGGCACCCCGAGCGGGGGGACACGCCCGGCGTTGAGATCACCACCGGCCCGCTGGGGCAGGGCGTGGGCAACGCGGTCGGCTTCGCGCTCGCCGAGGCGATGCTTGCGGCCCGCTACAACCGGCCCGGCCACGAGATCGTGTCGCACCGGACCTGGTTCATCTGCTCCGACGGCGACCTGATGGAGGGCATCTCGCACGAGGCGGCCTCGATCGCCGGATTCCTCGGGCTGGAGAAGCTGATCGGGATCTGGGACGACAACCACATCAGCCTCGACGGCCCGACGGACATGTCGTTCGGCGAGGATGTCCCCGCGCGATTCGCCGCCTACGGCTGGCGGGTGATCCGCGTGGAGGACGGTAACGACGCCGGCGCGATCGACGCCGCCATGGCGCAGGCGAGCGAGCCCGACGGCCGCCCCACCCTGATCGCCTGCCGCACCCACATCGGGTTCGGCTCGCCCAACAAGCAGGACACCTCGAGCGCACACGGCTCGCCCCTCGGAGCCGACGAGGTCGCAGCGACCAAGCGGGCCTACGGGTGGCCGGAGGACTCGAGCTTCCTCGTCCCCGACGAGGTCGGGGCCTGGGCGACCGAACTCACCGAGCGGGGCCGCTCGCTGCGCGCCGAGTGGGACGCGCGCATGGCCGCCTATGCGATCGCGCATCCGGCCGAGGCGGCGGAGTTCGCCCGCGTGAGCGCCGGGGAGCTGCCGGAGGGCTGGGAGGCCGCGGCGCCGGAGTTCGCGGCAGGGGAGTCGATCGCCACCCGGGCCTCAGCCGGGAAAGCGATGAACGCCTACGCAGCCGTCGTGCCGGAGCTGATCCAGGGAGCCGCCGACCTCTCGTCGTCCACGAGCACCGACCTCAAGGACTTGGGGATCGTGGCCCGAGGGGACTTCGCCGGACGCAACATCTACTACGGCGTGCGAGAGCACGCGATGGGCGCCATCACCAATGCCATCGCGGCCCACGGCGGCCTGAGGCCCGTGTGCTCCACCTTCTTCACCTTCTCCGACTACATGAAGAACACCATCCGCCTCGCGGCGCTGATGGGGTTGCCCTCGATCTTCGTGTTCACCCACGACTCGATCGCCCTGGGAGAGGACGGGCCCACCCACCAGCCGATCGAGCACCTGGCCGCGCTCCGGGCGATCCCGGGCCTTGTCACCATCCGCCCGGCCGATGCCAGCGAAGCCACCGAGGCCTGGCGCTTCGCGATCGGCCGCACCGACGGCCCCACGGCCCTGATCCTCAGCCGCCAGGGCCTGCCCACCCACCCCGGGACGCCGCCGGTGGAACACGGTGCCTACGTGCTCGCCGACGGCGACGACTGCGCGATCGTCGCGACGGGCTCCGAGGTGCAGACGGCGCTGGAGGCCCGCTCGCTGCTCGCAGCCGACGGAATTGCCGCCCGCGTGGTGAGCATGCCCTCGTTCGAGCTGTTCCGCCGTCAGGACCGCGCGTACCGCGACGAGGTGCTGCCGCCGACCTTGAGGGCGCGGGTCGCGGTGGAGGCGGCGAGCTCGTTCGGGTGGGGCGAGTGGACCGGCCTCGACGGCGCGATCGTGGCCGTCGACCGATTCGGCCTCTCCGCTCCCGGGCCGGAGGCCCTCGCCGCGGTCGGGATCACGGCCGAGGCGGTCGCCGGCGCGGCGCGGGCACAGGTGCAGGGGAGAAGCCGATAAGAGTGCGCTCCAGAGCCAACCGCAGCCGGCCTGCCGCGAGCACTCGCAGCGGGGAGACCGCCTCGGTGCCACCCCTGAGAGTTCCGCACCTCACCCTCGACATGAACGTGAGACTACGAGAATGAGCGCGCTGGTGCTCCCCTCATCCGACGAGTCGGACGTCCGCCTGACGCGTTCCGCGGCGCCTGCCGTGATCGTGATCTTCGGGGCGACGGGCGATCTCACCCAGCGCAAGCTCGTGCCTGGCCTCTACGGCCTCGCGACCCAGCAACTCCTGCCCCCGGAGACGGCGATCGTCGGCGTCGCCCGTCGCGAGCTGTCCGACGAGGCCTTCCGCGCCCAGATGCGCGAGGGGGTCGAGGAACACGGGCGCTTTCCGATCGACGAGGATGTCTGGGAGGGCTTCGCACAGCGACTCCGCTACCTGGCCGCCTCCTTCGACGACCGGTCCGGGTTCGACCGCCTGCGCGAGGCCATCGAGGAGGAGGACCGGATGCGGGGGACGCGCGGCAACCGGCTCTTCTACCTTGCCACCGCCCCCGAGTTCTTCCCGGTGATCGCCGAGAACATCGGAGCCGTCGGGCTGGCCGATGAGGGCGACGGCTCGGAGCGCTTCGCCCGATTGGTCGTGGAGAAGCCCTTCGGACACGACCTCGACTCCTCCCGCGAGCTCAACGCACGCCTGGGCGCGGTCTTCCGCGAGCGGCAGGTGTACCGGATCGACCACTACCTCGGCAAGGAGACGGTCCAGAACCTCCTCGTACTGCGCTTCGGGAACGCGATCTTCGAGCCGATCTGGAACCGCCGCTATGTGGACCATGTCCAGATCACCGTGAGCGAGGATCTCGGTGTGGGATCGCGCGGCGGATACTACGACTCGAGCGGGGCGCTCCTCGACATCGTCCAGAACCATCTGCTGCAGGTGCTGTCCATCGTGGCCATGGAGCCTCCGGCCCGCTTCGAGAGCCGGGAGGTGCGCGACGAGAAGGTCAAGGTCCTGCGGGCGATCGCGCCGTTCGACGGGGAGTCGGCGGCCCGCGATGCCGTGCGCGGCCAGTACGGCCCCGGGTGGCAGGCGGGTGAGCGAGTGCTCGGCTACCGTGACGAGAAGGGCGTCGAGCCCGGGTCCAACACGGATACCTTCGTCGCCATGCGCGTGATGATCGACAACTGGCGCTGGTCGGGCACGCCGTTCTACCTTCGCACCGGCAAACGCCTCCCCCGCCGCTCCACGGAGGTCGCGATCCAGTTCAAGCAGGCGCCCCACCTCCCCTTCGCCAGCTCGGCGGTGGAGACCGGGGCGCCGAACCTGCTGATCCTGCGGATCCAGCCGGACGAGGGCGCTTCGCTGCGGTTCCTGGCGAAGGTTCCCGGACCACAGATCGACCTGCGCGTGGTCAGCATGGACTTCAGCTACGGCAACTCCTTCCTTCGCAGCCTCGCCGGAGGCGTACGAGCGCCTGCTCCTCGACGCCCTGCTCGGCGATTCGACGCTCTTCGCCCGGTGGGACGAGGTCGAGCGCGCGTGGGAGATCATCCAGGGCCTCATCGAGGCGTGGTCCGCCGAGCCCGGCCCCTACCCCAACTACGAGGCCGGGTCGTGGGGGCCGGAGGCCGCAACGGACCTGATGGGCGAGGACGGCCGCGAATGGAGGAGCCTGTGAGCATCTCCGCGCCACCGATCCCTCCCTGGGACGGCATCGACGTGAGCATCGCCGAGGTGGTCGACCGCCTGTGCGAGCAGCGGCGTCCGCCGGAGGGCGGACCGCCGCTGACCCTGGCGGGGGTCCTCAACCTCATCGCGCACGTTCCGGATCCCGACGACGTGCTCGAGATGCGCTCCGTCATCGAGGGATTGGCCTCGCGGCAGCCCTCGCGGGCGATCCTGCTCGTGGAGCCGGACGGCGGCGCGGGCATCGACGCCACCGTGAGCACCAGCTGTCGCCTCAGCGGAGGCAATGTCACGGTGGGGGTCGAGCTGGTGGTTCTCTCTCTGCACGGCGACAGCCGCGCGGGAGATGCGAGCGCGATCCACCCACTGCTGCGCTCCGACCTCCCGACCGTCCTCTGGTGGCCGGACTGCCCCGATCCAGCCCCGGACGGGGCCCTCGCACGCCTCGCGCCGCTCGCCGGACGCATCGTGACCGAATCAGGGCGCGCGGGCGCCGGCGCGCGGGCGATCACGCGGCTGGCGGATTGGGTTCCCGGGGTCGCGGGGCGCGTCACCGACCTCGCCTGGGCCGCCATCACGCCATGGCGACAGCTGGTGGGGCAGATGATGGCCGCCGACGGGTCGGCCTCCGGCGCGCCAGGACCGATCCGGGCCCAGCTCGTCCACGGCGGACCGGAGCCGACGACCGGGGCGCTGCTCTTCGCCGGCTGGCTCCGCGACCTGGCAGGGGATCGCCTCGAGGTGAGCATGCGCGGGCGCTCCTGCCCATCGGCGCTCGTCGGAGTGACCATCGAGATGCCCGCATCGAACAGGATCATCGCCATCGAGCGCCTGCCGGACCGGCAGGCGGCGACCGTCAGCGTGAGCGAGCCCGGCCAGGAGCCCCGCATGAGGACCCTCCCCCTGCCCCAGTCCGATCGCTCCCGCCTGCTCGCCGGCGAGCTCGAGCTGCAGCGCCGCGACCACGCTTTCGAGCGAGCCCTCCCCCTCGCCGCGGAGGTGGCGTGCAGATGACCGATTCGACCGAGATAGTCGTCGTCGCAGACCTGCCGAAGCTGGCCGACGAGGCGGCTGCTCGCGTTGAGCGGGTGGTCCTCGACACGCCCTCCAAGGGCCGGGCCACCATCGCCCTGGCCGGCGGGGCCACCCCGCGCGCCGCGTATCAGCAGCTCGCCGGCCGGTGCCCGCCCTGGGGGCGCGCCGAGTTCTTCTTCGGCGACGAGCGCTGTGTGCCCCCCGACGCCGAGGGATCGAACTACGGAATGGCCCGAGAGGCCCTCCTCGACCGCATCCCACTGCGCCCCACGCAGGTCCACAGGGTCCTGGGCGAGCTGACACCAGAGGAGGCCGCACGTCGCGCCGAGGAGGACATGCGCGCGTCGATCCCCGGATCCCCGTGGCCGGTCCTCGACCTCGTGCTGCTCGGAATGGGGGCCGACGGTCATACGGCCTCCCTCTTCCCCGGCGCGCCCGAGCTCGACGAGAGCGAACGCCTGATGGTCCCGGTCCATCGGCCCGAGATGCCCCAGCCGTGGCGCGTGTCGATGACGATGCCGGTGATCAACGCGGCGCGGCGGGTGCTGATGGTGGTCGGGGGGGCGGAGAAGGCGTCGATGGTCCGCCGGGCGATCGCCGGCGACCCGAGCGTGCCGGCGGGACGCCTTCGCCCCGCCGGCACGCTCACCTGGCTCCTCACCGTCGATGCCGCCTCCCAGCTCGAACAACCCGAGGGCTCGGCCTGAGCCCGCTTCCGGAGGGCCGAGCGGGCCGGGCTCGCTCGCTCCTCGCCGTCCCCAGTTGTAAATCCGATATTCGGTAATTCTGGTGTTATGCTCTCGGCATGCGCCGGCGGGCTCGTACGGCGAGCCGCGTGGTCGCGGCGGCGGCCCGGGGGGGCGCTCGACGGGTGAGGAAAGGCGGAGTCCACCCATGAAGACGACAGAGCTGGAGCGGGTCGTGAGAGACCTCGTCGAACGTGTGGCGACACTCGAAGGCGACCGGAGCTCCGGACGGTCGCCGCTGAGCTCCAGCGACCTCGGTGTCGTGAAGTCCCTCCTCGCAGAGCTGCCGGCCGACGACGATGGGGCGGGCGCGGTTCTGTACGCCGGAGCCGGTCGCGGACCGGGCGGTCCGACGGCCTTCCAGATGTCTCGGCCCTGGAGTGAGCTCGTCGAGGTCGACCCGACCCCGGTCGCGCACTGCATGGCGGCCCTCGGCAGCCCCCAGCGCGTCGGGATCATCCAGATCCTCCTTCAGGGTCCGGCGACGACGGCGCAGATCACCGAGTCCCTCGACGAACCCTCTGCGGGCCAGCTCTTCCACCACCTGAAGGAGCTCCTCGCGGCCGGGGTCGTCTATCGGCCCAGCCGGGGCTCCTACGCCATCCGAACGCAGCATGTCGTCCCCCTGCTCACGATGATCTCGTGCGCGATCGACCTGCCCGCCGGCGGCAACCCGCAACCCGGGTGAGCAGCCACTACTCGCGCAGGGCGCGCAGCGCGTTCAGGATCACGGCGACGTCGATGGCCTCCTGCAGGAGCGCTCCCGCGACCGGAGGCAGGTAGCCGAAAGCGGCAGCGATCATGGCGATCCCGCTCAGTGACATGCCCGCGACAACGCTCTGGCGGGCGATCTGGAGGGAGCGCTGTCCGATCCCGATCGCATCCGCCACCCGGGAGACCCGCTCGAGGGGGATGACGACGTCGGCCGCCTCCGACGAGACCGTCGCGCCGCCGAATGCCATCGCTATGCCCACGTCGGCCACGGCGAGGGCGGGGGCGTCGTTGATGCCGTCTCCGACCATCACCACCGATCGGGCGGCGTGCCGCTGTCGCATGGCCTTCACGACGTCCACCTTGCCCTCGGGCGTGAGGTCGGCGTAGACCGCGTCGACCGCGAGCCGCCGGCCGATCTCCTCGGCCGCGCCCCGGGCGTCGCCGCTCAGGATCGCAACCGTCGTCACACCGCGGGAGCGCAGGCCCGCGATCGCCGCGGGCGCATCGCTGCGCAGCACGTCGGCGAAGTGGATGACCCCGGCGAGCCTCCCGTCGACGCCCACGAGGATCCGTCCCATCGGAGCGCCGTCGATCCGAGCGGCGTCGGCGAGGTCGGCACAGCCGCGCTGCTCCAGCCACCGTCGGCTGCCCGCCGTCACCAGATGGCCGTCCACGCGGCCCTCGATGCCCATCCCCGCCCCCTCCACGACACCCCCCGGCGGTGAGAGGGGGAGCGAGCGATCCGCGGCCGCAGTGACCATCGCCCGGCCCACCACGTTCGACGACATCTGCTCCACGGAGGCGACCAGGCGAACCAGCTCGTCGGCGCTCACGCGCCCGGTGGTCGTCACGCCGTCGATGGCCGGCGTGCCGGTTGTGAGCGTGCCGGTCTTGTCCAGGAGAACGGTGTCGGAGCGGCCGAGCTGCTCGATCGCCGCGGAGCCCTTGGCGATGATCCCCCGTCGAGCGGCCCGGGAGACGCCCGACACGAGCGCGACGGGGGCTGCCAGGATGAGCGGGCAGGGCGTTGCCACCACGAGCACCGCCAGGGCACGGATCGGTTCGCCGCTCAGGGCCCAGGAGGCGCCGGCGAGGAGCACGGTGACCGGCAGGAGAACGGCGGAGTAGCGATCGGCCATCCGCACGAACGGGGCACGCTGGGTCTCGGCCTGGCGCACCAGCCGCACGAGGGCCGCGTAGGCGCTCTCGGCCGCGGGACGAGTGGCCCGCAGGTCGAAGGCCGACCCGGCGTTCGCGGTTCCGCTGCGGACCGCCGACCCGTGCTCGTGGACGACCGGCAGGGCCTCCCCGCTGAGCGCCGACTCGTCGATCACCGCCTCCGACCCCTCCACCGCGCCGTCCACCGGGACGACCTCGCCCTGGCGCACGATGACCACGTCTCCCACGAGCACGTCCTCGACCGCGACCTGCTCGATGGCGTCCCCGCGACGGCGCTGGGCGACGGCGGGCGCGCGCGCGATCAGTGCGGAGAGCTCGCGTCGGGCGCGGTGGCCGGCGGCCTCCTCCAGCGCCGTTCCGCCCGCCATCATCAGGGCGACGATCGCCGCGGTCAGATACTCCCCCAGGGCGAGCGCCGAGGCGATCGCGAGGAGAGCGATGACATCGACGCCCATACGACGGGCGATCAGGGTCCGGGCGACCGACCATGTCAGGGGGATCAGGGCCGCGATGGCCGCGAGGGCCCAGACGGCGTCGGCCCCCTGCCCCCACCCCACGAGGCTGAGAACCGTGCCCGACGTGATCGCGACGACCTGAACGCCGGCCAGGGCCCTCGCGTTCGTGATCGCCACCCAGACCGCGCGTATCCGGGTCACGGGTGCGGTGGACTCGGGAGGGGCTCGCCGACCGCGGCGCCGCCCTCGATGCGAGCGAGCCAGGGGATGCGACGGACGCCGGCCACGGCGAGGATCCCGACCGCAACGCAGGCACCGACCACGGCCCACACGGACACGCTCAACTGGACGGCGGCGAAGTAGTCGCGCAGCCAGGGCACCTCGATCCCCGCGACGAGCAGACCGGCGAAGATGGCCACCATGCCCCACACCCAGGGCCGTACCGTCCGACCCTCGGGACCGCGCTCCACCTCGACGACGATCGCCAGGCCCATTGCGGTGGTGGCCAGCACCGCGGCGGTGCGCCCCTCGGGAATGCCCGCGTCGAGCGGTCCGCGCACCGCCAGGTAGGTGGCGATGATCGTGAGCGCGCTGATGACGCCGGCCGGCACGACGAAGGCGAGGATGCTGGCGAGAAAGCCCTCGCGGCGCACCGGCCCCTCCGATGGCGCCAGAGCGAGGAAGAAGGCCGGCACGCCGATCGTGAGCGTCGAGGCGACGGTTATCTGGCGCGGCAGGAACGGATAGGCGATCGGCGCCATCCCGAGCGTGGCCAGGATGACCGCCGAGTAGACGGTCTTGGCCAGGAAGAGCTTGGCGACGCGGTGGGTGTTGCGGAGGATGCGTCGCCCCTCCTCGATCGCCCGCGGGACGGTCGCAAAGGAACTGGTGAGCAGTATCAGGTCGGCGACCCCCTTGGCCATCTGGCTGCCGTTTCCCATCGCGATGCCGAGGCGCGCCTCCTTGAGGGCCAGCACGTCGTTGACCCCGTCGCCGGTCATCGCCACGTAGCGCCCGGAACGGGTCATCGCCCGCACGAGCTCGCGCTTCTGCTCCGGGGTGATGCGGCCGTACACGACGGTGGAGCCGACGATCTCGTCCACGGCGGCGGGATCGTCCGGGAGGTCCGCTCCCCCGAGGCGCGCCTCGGCGCCCGGAATGCCGACCGCCGCTGCCACCGCCCCCACCGTGACCGGGTCATCGCCGGAGATGACCCGGGTCGCCACTCCCTCGCGTGTGAGGTAGGCGATGGTGTCGGCCGCCTCCGGGCGCACCGCTTCCGCCAACAGCACGAGACCCAACGGCCGCAGGCCGGCGGGCAGCCGCTCCCCATCGAGCGGCTCCTGACCGGCGGCGAGCAGCACCACCCTCTGCCCCTCTGCGGCGTGACGCGCGACCCGATCGCTCAGGGCGTCCCCGATCGCCACCCCTGACCGGCCGAGCACGTCAGGCGCTCCGAGCACCAGCGTCCCTCGCCCCTCGAGCGTGAGACCGCTCCACTTGCGCGCCGAGGAGAAGGGCACCTCGCGGAGGACCGCCAAAGGGTCGCCGGGCACGGCCTCGGCAACGGCCCGCATGGTCGCGTTGCGCGCCCCGGCGCTCGCGGCCATCGCGGCGAGGTCCGCGCCCATGTCGGCCTCGGTGCAGCCGTCCGCGGGTTCCAGACCGCTCACCTGAATGCGGTTCTCGGTCAGCGTCCCGGTCTTGTCGAGACAGAGCGTGTCGACCGAGGCGAGGCTCTCCACGGCGTTCAGTCGCTGGGCGAGCGTGCCGATCCGCGCTAGGCGCACCGCGGCGACGGCGAAGGTGAGGCTCGTGAGCAGGACGAGACCCTCGGGGACGAGTGGCACCAGCCCCGCCACGACCGTGGTCGCGGCCTCCGTCACGCCCGCCCCCCGCAGGAGGAGGGAGAGCACCAGGAGCGCCGCCAGCGGGGCCATCATCGCGACGGTGATGCGCAGGATGCGGTTGATGTCCTGCTGGAGGGGGCTGAGGGGCGATCCGGCCTGCCGCGCCTCCAACGCCAGCCGCTCGGCGAAGCTCTCGGCGCCGACCGCCTCGACCAGGTAGTCGCCGGATCCGGCCACGCAGTAGGCACCCGAGCGCACCTCGTCGCCGACGTCTTTGACGACCGCATCGCTCTCGCCGGTGAGTATCGACTCGTCGAGAGACAGGCCACGCGCCACGACCACCCGGCCGTCGGCGACCACCTGATCGCCCGGCTCCACCCGCACCGCGTCGCCCCGGACCAGCGATTCGGCGGGCAGCGCCACCATCGAGCCGTCGCGCCACACGGTGGCCCGGGGTGCCACCAGCAGCGCGAGGCGGTCGAGCACCCGCTTGGCCCTCACCTCCTGGAAGATGCCGATGAGGGTGTTCGCGACGATCACGCCCCCGAACAGGGCGTCCTTGGGATCACCGAGGGCGAGCGTCAGCGCGAGCAGGCTGCCGAGGACCAGGTTGAAGAGGGTCAGCGTGTTGGCGCGGACGATGTCCGCGTACGACCTGCTGCCCCGGGCACGCGGGGCAGGAGGACGTGCCGCGAGACGGGCGGCGGCCTCCTGAGATCCGAGGCCGAGCGCCTCGGATCTCAGGTGTCTCTGCTCCATCTCCAGCCGGTGATGTCCGGGTGATCCTCGCCCGCCGCGCGGGTGTACGCGCGCAACCGCAGGCGCTCGTCGACCATGTCCTGGCGCAGTGTGGCCTCTCGTTCGGCAAGCCCCGGGACGCGGTCGATGACGTCCATCACCAGGTGATACCGGTCGAGGTCGTTCAGCATGAGCATGTCGAAGGGAGTGGTGGTGGTGCCCTCCTCCTTGTAGCCCCGCACGTGGATGTTGTCGTGGCCGTGGCGCCGGTAGGTGAGCCGGTGGATGAGGAAGGGGTAGCCGTGGAAGGCGAAGATCACCGGCCGATCCGTGGTGAAGAGGGCGTCGAAGTCACGATCGCTCATCCCGTGGGGGTGCTCGCGCTCGGGCTGGAGGCGCATCAGATCGACCACGTTGACCAGCCGCACGCGCAGGTCGGGGAGGTTCCGGCGCAGGAGATCGACCGCCGCGATCGCCTCGAGCGTCGGGGCGTCCCCGGCGCACGCGAGGACGACGTCGGGCGTCTCGCCGCGGTCGTTGCTCGCCCACTCCCAGATGCCGATGCCGCGGGTGCAGTGGGCGACGGCCTCGTCGATCGAGAGCCATTGGGGTGCGTGCTGCTTGCCGGCCACGACCACGTTGACGTAGTTGCGGCTGCGCAGGGCGTGGTCGGCCACCGAGAGCAGGCAGTTGGCATCCGGGGGCAGGTAGATGCGCACGATCTCCGACTTCTTGTTCACGACATGGTCGATGAACCCCGGGTCCTGGTGGGAGAAGCCGTTGTGGTCCTGCCGCCAGACATGCGAGGTGAGCAGGTAGTTCAGCGAGGGGATCGGCCGCCGCCAGGGGATCTCGCGCGAGACCTTCAGCCACTTGGCGTGCTGGTTGAACATCGAGTCGACGATGTGGACGAAGGCCTCATAGCAGCTGAAGAGACCATGGCGGCCCGTGAGCAGGTAGCCCTCGAGCCAGCCCTGGCAGAGGTGCTCGCTCAGCACCTCCATCACGCGCCCCCCGGTGGCCAGGTGGTCGTCGCCCGGCAGGCGCTCGGCCTCCCAGACGCGGTCGGTGACCTCGAAGACCGCCCCCAGACGGTTGGATGCCGTCTCGTCCGGCCCGAAGAGCCGGAAGTTGCGATGCCGGTCGTTGAGCCGGACCACCTCGCGCAGGAACACACCGAGGACGCGGGTCGCCTCGGCGTCGACAGCTCCGGGCGCGGACACCTCGACGGCGTGGTCACGGAAGTCGGGGAGCACGAGCGGGCGCATCAGCGCGCCGCCGTTGGCATGTGGGCTGGCGCTCATCCGCCGCTCGCCACGCGGCGCGAGCGCGGCGAGCGCGGGAATCAGCGCCCCATCGGCGTCGAAGAGCTCCTGCGGCCGGTACGACCGCATCCACCGCTCGAGCTGAGCGAGGTGCTCCGGGCGATCGGCCAGAGCCGAGAGAGGTACCTGGTGAGAGCGCCAGGTGCCCTCGCTCGGCAGGCCGTCCACCTCTGCCGGCCCGGTCCAGCCCTTGGGCGATCTGAGCACGATCATCGGCCACTGGGGGCGGCCGTTGACCGCACCGGCGCGCGCCGCGCCCTGGATGCGGGCGATGTCGTCCAGCGCCTCGTCCAGAGCGGCCGCCATCGCCCGGTGCATGTGGTCCGGATCCGAGCCCTCCACGAACAGCGGCCGGTGTCCATAGCCCCGCAGCAGGCTCGCCAGCTCATCGCCCGGAATCCGCGCCAGGATCGTGGGGTTGGCGATCTTGTAGCCGTTCAGGTGCAGGATCGGCAGGACGGCCCCGTCCCCGACGGGATCCAGGAACGCGGTGGAGTGCCAGCTCGTGGCGAGCGGCCCGGTCTCAGCTTCCCCGTCGCCCACCACGCAGCAGACCACGAGGTCGGGGTTGTCGAAAGCCGCTCCGTAGGCGTGCGCGAGGGCGTAGCCGAGCTCGCCGCCCTCGTGGATGGAACCGGGCGTCTCCGGGGCGACGTGGCTGGGGATGCCGCCCGGGAAGGAGAACTGGCGGAAGAGCCCCCGCATGCCATCGAGGTCGCGGCCGATCTCGGGATAGACCTCCGAGTAGGTGCCCTCCAGGTACGCGTTCGCGACGAGCGCCGGCCCCCCGTGCCCCGGTCCGGTGACATAGAGCGCCTCGATGTCGCGCTGGACGATGGCGCGATTCATGTGCGCGTAGATGAAGTTGAGGCCCGGTGAGGTGCCCCAGTGGCCGAGGAGCCGCGGTTTGACGTGCTCGATGCGCAACGGCTCACGCAGGAGGGGGTTGTCGAGGAGGTAGATCTGGCCGACCGACAGGTAGTTGGCGGCCCGCCAGTAGGCGTCGAGTAGGTGCAGGTCGGACTGGGTCACTGCTCCGGTCGTGCTCATCGGGCACCCTCCGCGTCTGTGGTCTCCGCCAGGATTCTCCGGGCCGCGCGGGCCATCACGACCTCCTCACGCGAGCGCACCACCAGCGTGCGCACGGCCGCCTGCGCCGATGAGACGTCGCGATCGCCCTCCGGGCCGGCGTTGAGTGCGGGGTCGACGTCCATTCCGAGGAACGCCAGCCTCCGGGCCGCCTCCGCTCGCACGCGGACGGATCCCTCGCCGACCCCTCCGGTGAAGACGACCGCGTCCGCCCCGCCGAGCGACGCCGCCATGCCGGCGACGACCGCCGCCAGCCGGTGGTCGTGCACCGCCAGGGCAAGCAGCGCCGATTGGTCGCCGTCCGCCGCCCGTCGCTCCACATCGCGCATGTCCCCCGTCCCGGCGAGGGCCTTCAGGCCGCTTTCCTCGTTGAGCATCCGCCCGACCTCCTCGGATGTCATCCGACCGCGCCGGATCATGTGCAGGGTGACTCCGGGATCGAGCGCCCCGCATCGGGTGGCCATCACCAGGCCGTCGAGCGGGCTGAACCCCATGCTCGTATCGATCGAGCGGCCGGACAGCACGGCAGTGGCCGAGGCGCCGCCGCCCAGGTGGCACACGATCAGCCGCAGATCCGCGGGCGGCAGGCCCAGGAGAGCGCCGGCCCGGCCCGTCGCCCACTCCACGGAGAGGCCGTGGAAGCCGTGCCGGTGTACGCCCTCGTCCTTCCTCCAGGACTCGGGAACCGGGTAGACCGCCGCCTCGGGCGGTAGCGTCGCGTGGAACGCCGTGTCGAAGAGGGCGATGTGGGGCAGGTCGGGGAAGCGCGCGCGAGCCTCCTCGATGAGCCCGAGCGCCGGTCCGTCGTGCAGCGGCGCGACCGCGGCGTGCGCTCGCAGCGTTCGCGCAAGGTCGTCGTCGATCAGGGTCGGCGTGGTGAAACGCGCGCCACCGAAGACGATCCGGTGCCCCACCGCGGCGACATCGTCCGTCGCCTCGACGAGCTCGTCGATCGCGACGGTCCGCTCCTCGCGATCGACGAGCCGCAGCTTGACTCCGGTCGAGCCCGCGTTGACGGCCAGAATCGGGCCGTCCGGAATGCGATCGCCTCGCGACATTGGCCGAGCTTGGCGAGGCGCCCGCGGATCATCAACCGCGATCGTCCGCAAAGGGTGCGGGGGATCCGTAATGCGTGATCGTGTCTTTCCGGATGCCGGGCCCCCGGCGGCCGTCGAGGGTGCGACGATGTCGGCGGCATCGATCACCTCTCGCGCGCGCGTAGTCATTGCGGGGGCCGGGATCGCCGGCATCGAGACCGCTCTGGCACTACGGGACTTCGCCGGAGACCGGGCGGCCGTGACCGTGGTCGCGCCCGGAGGTCGCTTCGCCCTGCCGGCGAGCGCCACGGGCAAGGCCTTCGGGATCACGCCACCCGTCGACCTTCCGCTGGCCCGCGTCGTGGCGCGGGCCGGCGCGACCCTGCGGCGCTCGCAGGTGGTCGCCGTCGACCCCCGGCGGCGGCTGGCCATGCTGGCGGGTGGAGAGCTACTCGGCTACGAGAGCCTGGTGGTGGCCGTCGGAGCGCGCCTCGCGCGCCACCTCCCTGAGGCGCTCACCTTCCGCGGGCATCCCGACGTCGAGGAGCTGCGCAGCCTGGTCGACGGCGTCGTGGCCCACGCCGAGCGCGGCGCCGAGGTGGAGGTGGCGATCGCGATCCCTCCGCATTGCGCCTGGCCGCTCGCCGGCTACGAGATCGCCCTGATGACTCGCGAGCACCTGGTCGCCGCCGGTCACGGCGATGCATGCCGGCTCAGCGTGCTGACCGCCGAAGAGGTCCCGCTCGAGATGTTCGGCGCGCAGGCGGCCGGGGCGGTGGTGCCCAAGCTGGCGCTGATGGACATCGAGATCGCCTGCGGGGCGGTCGTGTCGTCGTTCGACTGGGGGCGCCTGGCGATGGAGGACGGTACCTCGCGCTCGGCAGATCGCCTTGTTGCGCTCCCCGTGATGCTCGGGCCCGAGCTGGAGGGGCTACCGATGGACGATCAGGGCTTCGTGCGCTGCGCCGCGGACGGGAGCGTGCCCGGGGCGCCCGGTGTCCGCGTGATCGGCGACGCCGGGACCTACCCCCTCAAGAAGGGGGGGCTCGCATGCCGTCAGGCCGACGCGGTGGCCGCCGCGATCGCCCGCGATCTCGGCGCTGAGGTGGATGACCCGACCCTCGTCTCACCCGATCGCGCATCGACCGAGCAGGGCGACGGGACGGGAGGGATCCCCGAGACCACTCCCGATGCGATCGATGACGGCACGCGTTGGTGGCCGGTACCCAAGACCGCCGGGCGCTTCCTCGCCCCGTTCCTCCAGGAGATCGCAAGCGATCCCAGCTCGGGACCGATCAGAGCTCGATGAGCTCGTCGTCCGGGTCTCCCACGCGTCCCGCGTAGGAAAGCTTGGATCCACGATCCATGGCCCTCTGGCCGAGGATGTAGAGGAAGGCGATCACGAGCAATCCGATCGGAAGCCAGGGAGACCTGGCGGCCGTCTCGGTGGCGACCCTGGCGCCCTGCGCGAGGTCTGCGACCTTCCCGGCGGCCTGCCGGACCCGCTGCACGCGAGGTGTACTCGGAGAGGAGGAGGACGCGGCGGCCGTGGGGGCGGCCAGCGTCACGTAGACCGCGGGGGAGGGCGCTGCGAAGGCGGCGATGGCCGGGCCGGAGGCCTCGGCGGCGCGCGAGGCGGAGGCAGCGGGGCGCAGGTGATCCGGACGGGGCTCGAGTGATGGCAGGGCGACGACCGGGGCGGCCGCGGCGGCGGCGGGCACCCGCACGGGAGCGATGAGAGAGGCGCTCGCGCCAGTGGTCGCGACGGCAGCGATCGGCTCGTCCGCCGAAACGGGCGGCGTCTCGACCGGCGCGGCCGGGTCCACGACGCCCACCGCGGGCAGCCCGCCGCCGCCGACCCAGGTCAGCTGCGCGTCGCCGACCTCCTTCGAGAGGCTCGGCGGCGAGGCCGGATCCATCGACTCCTTGGCATCGTCGTCGTCGGAGTCGACCGGCGCACCGGCGGCGGGAGGCTTCTCGGTGGGAGGCGCGATGACGGGCTGGCTGCCCTTCGGGGTCCGCACGGCGCCGACGGTGGTCGCCAGTTGGACTTCGATCGACCCGCTGACGTCGGGCGGGAGGATCTGCGCGGGAGTCTCGGTCAGCTCGGACTCGGCCACCGGGGGCTCGGCCTCGGCGGCCGGTGTGGACGGCGCAGGGGCGCGGAGGTCCGCGCCATCGGCAGGTCCTGAACGGTCGCCGAGAGCCGCACCGGGGTTCACAGGGCCGGCGGGATCCGGGCCCGGGGTCGAGGGCGCGGCGGGGTTCGGGTCGGGACGGCCGTCGGGCGTCGGTGCAGGAGCCTCAGCCTGGGCGACGGCGGTCGTGGGCGCAGGGGTGACAGCGGATGCCGTGGCCTGCGCATCGTCGGCCGTCGGGTCGGCCGGGGGCGGGTCGGCGGCGGCAGGATCCGCCTCCTCGGTGACGAGCGCGGGCCCGGCGTTCGCGGCCGGGACCGACGCGGCTCCGAGGGTCGCGTCGGCTCCGGCGTCCCCGAGGGGCGCGGCGGGCACCGGCTCCGGTGCGGCAGGGACCGGCGCCGGCTTGGGCTGGGAGGTGGGCTCGGTGGGCACCGCCTCGCGCTGAAACGGCTCCGGAGCACGGACGGGTGCGGCGGCCGATTTCGAGGCCGACCTGACCGACGACGCGATCGCCTGGTCATGACCGGGGGCAGCGAGGGCCACCGAGGGCGCGCCCACCACCGCGATGGCCGTGAGGGCCGCCACGAGGGAGGTCGAGCGACGTCGGTTGGATCGCGAGTGCCGGTATGAGAAGGGAGCCATTGCGCCCCCGCTATCGGCAGGAGGCCCCGATTCCTTTAGCCCCCCGGCGAATTTCTTTCCAAAGCAGCTAACGTGGGGCTCGAAACCGCATAGGGATGGCGATGTCAACAGCCCCCGGCGACGCCGGAACAGTACTCCAGAACGCCCCGGCGCGCCGCGGGTGGTACCAGCTCGAGGATCGTCACGCGACCATGGTGCGCGGGAGGGCGGCCATCGCTGCTCTCCTCGCCGTCGCTGCCGCCCTGGCACCCTTGGAGATGACCGGGGCCGAGCGTGCGGGCGCGGTGGCCGCCTGCCTCACGGCGATCGCCCTCCACGCGGTCCTCGCCTGGGTGCCGCGGCGGTGGCCGCGCCGGCTCCTCGGCGCGGTCGACCTCGCGTTGGTCATCGACGCAGGCCTGATCGCCGTACTCGCGCGGCTCTCCGGTGGGACCGGCAGCCTCGCGGTGTGGCTCCTCCCTCTGTTCTGCCTCGCCGTGACCCTGGCGCTCGCGGTCTGGCCGGGGGTCAAGGCGCTGATCCTCTCGGTCCTGGTGACAGGGTGGCTCGCGTTCTCCGAAGGGGATTCGCTCTCCGACCTGGCCGATTCCCTCGGTCCCCTCGTCATGTCTACCGCCGTGGTCGTCGTCGCGGGGGCACTCGCCCCTGTCAACGAGCGCCAGCTGAAGCAGCGCCGGGATCACATGTCCACGCTGAATGACGCCTCCTTGGCGTTCGTCGAGGCCGGAGACGGGGAAACCCTCGCCCGGGTCGCCGAGGAGGCGGCGCAGCGGCTGCTGCCGGGGTGGGACGTCTCGGTGCGCCTCGGGTCCGGCGCCGTGGAGGAGCGCCGTTGGCGGGAAGAAGGCCGCGCGTTCCTCGAGCTCCCGATCGTGGCGCGCAGTCATCAGCGCGGGGACGAACGTCCGCTCGGAGCCATCACCACCTCGCGCGCCCTGCCACGCGTGGGACGCCCCTCGGTGAGCCGCGACACCGTCCTGCATCTGCGGATGCTCGCCTCGGCGCTGTCGGCCGCGCTCATCCAGCAGGATCTGCTGGCGCGCCTGGAGCACCTGTCCATGTCGGATCCTCTCACCGGCCTCGGCAATCGCCGCGCCTTCGACGAGGCCCTGGACGTCGAGATGGCGCGCGCGCGGCGCGCCGGAGGATCGATGGGGGTCGTGATCCTCGACGTTGACCACTTCAAGCAGTTCAACGACCGACACGGCCATCAGGCGGGCGACGACGCCCTGGTGATGGTGGCCCGGGTCCTCGGCGGGGAGGCCCGCGCCGAGGACCGGGCGTGCCGTATCGGCGGCGAGGAGTTCGCGCTGCTGCTTCCTGGAGCGGACGCGGCGACGGCGGCGGTCGTCGCCGAGCGTGTGCGCGGCTCGATCGAGCACCACCCCGGACCGGCCGGCTCGGTGACGGTCAGCCTCGGGGTCGCTGCCTCACAGGGAGACGACCCGCGCGAGCTTCTCGCGATCGCCGACTCACGCCTCTACGCGGCCAAGGACGCGGGCCGCAACCGGGTGATCTGGCGCTAGTGCGGCGTCCGATCGATGACCGCGAGGACCCGGCCGGCCTCGCGGATCACGCGGACCGGCGCGTCGAAACACATCGAGAGCGCGGCATCGGTGAGCACCTCCGCCACGGTGCCCGCGGCCACCACGCGGCCACCCCGCAAAAGGAGGGCGTGGCTCACCGAGGGGGCCAGTTCCTCGAGGTGATGGCTCACCTGGACCGTCGTCAGGGCGGGCTCGGAGCGCGCGAGCTGATCCAGTCTCTCGAGGAACATCTCCCGCCCGGGCAGATCGAGCCCGGCCGTCGGCTCGTCGAGCAGCAGCAGCCGGGGGCGGGCCATCAGGGCGCGCGCGAGGAGCACGCGCTGTTGCTCCCCGCGCGCGAGAAGGCCGAAGCGCCGTTCGAAGAGCCTCGCGCAGCCCATCCTCTCCAGCAGCTCGCAGGCCCGCAGCCGATCGGCGTCGTCGAGTTGCCCCGGGCGGGGCAGAATCGTGGCCGTGGCGCCGGTGAGGGCGACCTCCAGGGCCGTCGCCCGTGCACGGAATGCGGCGGCCATCGCCGCGTCGACGTGCCCGATGGAGCGCCTCAGATCGCGCAGATCCGCCGCTCCCAGGCGCGCACCCAGGATGCTCACGCGGCCCTCGCTCGGGTGGCTCTCGGCGGCGGCGATCGCCATCAGCGTCGTCTTCCCTGCCCCGTTCGGCCCGATCACCGCCCAGCGCTCACCGGCGGCCACGCGCCAATCCACCCCCTCCAGCAAATCTGTCCGACTGCCGTCCAGCGAAGTGCGCCACACGCCCAGCCCGAGGGTCTCGATCGCGGGCGGGTCCGGCGAGGCGGTCAGCGCAGGTAGAGAGCGCGCGCCTCGTCGACCACGCGATCACCCTCCACGTCGGCGCGCATCCTCTCCTCCGCCGGAGCCTCCGGCTCGGGATCGTCCGACATGTGGCGCGGCAGCGGAACGCCCAGCATCTGCTCACCGGGCCTCCACCACTGCTCGGGGATCTCGTCGTCGAGCTCGACGCCGAGCATCTCCGCGAAGAGCATCGTCCAGGCGCGCGGGACCACCTGGAAGGTGTAGCCGCCGCCGCCGAGGGCGACCCACCGCCCGGCGGCCGACGAGCGCGCGAGATCGTGGAGCACGCGGTACGCCTGCGGGAACGTCGGCATGGTGACCTGAAGGTGCGCCAGCGGATCGGCGTGGTGCGGGTCGGCACCGTCCTGGGTGACGATGACGTCGGGCTCGAACGCCTGCACCGCCGGGGCGATCACGTCCTCGATCGCCCGCATGTACGGGCGATCGCCGGCGTAGGGCGGCAGCGGGATATTGACGGCCGTTCCCTCCGCGGCGCCCACCCCGCGCTCAGCGAAGCCCCCTGTGCCCGGGAAGAGGTACCGGCCGGTCTCGTGAACCGAGCACGTCAGCACCCGAGGATCCTCGAAGAAGATCCACTGGGTCCCATCGCCATGGTGCACGTCGATGTCGATGTAGGCGACACGCTCGGCGCCGGCGTCGAGGAGCGCCTGGATCGCGACGGCCGTGTCGTTGTAGATGCAGAAGCCCGCCGCCCGATTGGCCATCGCATGGTGCAGCCCCCCGCCCGCGACGAAGGCCTGGCCGACGCGCCCCTCCCAGACGGCCATCGCCCCGGCCAGCGATGCGCCGCAGATCGCCGCGGCGGCCTCGTGCATCCCGGCGAAGGCGGGGGTATCGCCCCCTGCGGCAAGGCCCCACTGGCTCGCCTCCCACGCCGATGCGAGCAACGGGTTCGCGCTGTAGCGCCGCACGGCCGCCACGTAGGCCGGCGTGTGGACCCTCTCGATGCTCTCGTCCGGGGCCGGGTGTGGCGTGATCCTCTCGACGTCGGGGTGCTCGAGGAGGCCGTACGCGCGGATCAGGTCCACCGCGAGCTGCCGCCGCAGCGGCGTCATCGGGTGATCGTCGCCGAGGTTGTACGAGGGCCCACCCTCGACGTGGACGAAAGCGGTGCGGGTCACCACGCCAAACTATCCGACGAACGGACCGGAGAGGGGATTCACACGCTCGATCGCACCACATTCCACGACAGGACGCGACGGGCCCTCACCAGGCCGGCGGCGACGTAGGGGTCGCCGGCCGCGAAGCGCTCGATCTCGGCGGCGCCCACCGGGCCGAAGAGGAACATCCCACCGCTCGGTGGATCGCCGACGGCGCCCGCCATCAGCATCGCGCCCGATGCCACCCACTCGTCGATGTGGGCGAGATGCGCCTCGCGATGGGGCGCCCGCCGCTCGAGGATGTCCTCGACGTAGTCGTAGACCAGCACCTCGTGGCGTCCGTCCGGCATCGGTGGTTCAGCGCTGGCGGATCAGCCGGAGTGTGTACGCCCCGCCGCCGCGCCGGGCGAAGACGTCGAAGTAGTGCACGCCCGAGCGGCGCGCCCGGTAGGCGATCACCGCACGCTTGCGGGCTCCCGCGCGGAAGTCGATGAGATGGCGCTCCAGATTGCCGTTCTCGGTGCCGACCGTCCGCGTGCCGGGATCCCAGAGGTAGAGGTCGAGCCGCGGCGCCTTGTGGGTGAGGACGGCGCGTATCCGCTCCCCCCGCCGCAGGCGGACGGCGTAGACGTCCTCGGGATCCTCGTACTGGTCGGCGGTCGCCTTGCTCACCCTCGAGCGCCCGACCGCCGCCAGCCGAAGGCTGCCGGAGAGCCACTTGACGTCGTCGTTGACCTCGTCGAGGTCGTCGGTCGGCCCCGGCAGGGTCACCGCGGCTCGTGGGTTGACCACGCCGTGGCCGCTGACGTTGTCGCGGCCCTTGCGACCGGAGTCGGTCGCGGTGTTCTCGATCTGACGCATCACCTGGTATGGGCTGAGAGCGTTCCCGTTCGCGGCCATCACGAGGGCCGCCACCCCGGCGACGTACGGAGCCGCCATCGAGGTCCCGTCCTTGAGGGCGTAGCCGGGGGCCACGACGCGCTCCTGCACACGCCGCGGCACGCTCGAGAGGACGTTGACGCCGGGGGCGATGACGTTGACGGTGCGGTTGTGGTTCGAGAAGGTCGCCGCCGAGAACGGGCGCGGGCAGTCGAAGGTCACGATCGCATCGCACTGCGCGCCCACCCCGAGCACCCGCCGGTATCCGGCGGGGTAGTTCAGCGCGTTGACGTCCTGGCCCTGGTTGCCGACCGATGCCACCACCAGGGCGCCGCGGGATGACGCCCACAGAACCGTGTCCTGGAACGCCCTCGAGAACCCCGGCCCGCCCGCCGAGATGTTGATGACCTTCGCCCCCTTGCGGACGGCATGGCGGATGCCGCGCATCATCGTCTCGTCGGTGCTGCTCCCGGCTCGGTCGGCGATCTGGACGGGGATGATCGGCGCCGTACCGGCCGCCGCGGGCGCCACGCCGACGATCCCGACCCCGTTGGCGGGGGCGGCGGCGATTCCGGCCACATGGGTGCCATGGCCCGATGCCCCGTGATCCGAGGCGTCGCCGTCGTTGCGCAGGGTGCTCCGGGGCGCGGTGAGCGGGCTGGCCGGACCGCCCCACTCCTCGTGCGTGTGGTCAACCCCGCTGTCGAGGATCGCGATCGGAGGACGTGCCCCCGTGACGGTCAGATCGGGGCCCCACGAGGACCCGCCGAGAAGGCCCCACTGCGAGGCGACCGTGAAGAAGTGGTCCGCGATGACCGGGGCGGTACCCGGGGGGGTGGGCGGCGGAGGCCGCACGGCGCTCTCACGCGCGAGCGACCACGACGCGCCGGACACGTCGACCCGGGAGAGCGCCCTCTCGCGGGCGGAGGCGGGAGCCTTCGCCACCAGACTCCACACCCCGGCCTCGGGAACGACCGGGGAGAGCGCGCCGAGGCCGGCGAGCCGCGCCGCCGCGACCGCGCGGGTGGGCGTGTCGGCGAAGGTGACCAGCAGGCGGGGCACGCCCGGCGAGGAGCGCGCGAACTCGACCCTCGCGCCGGAGCCCCCCGCCTCGGAGGGAAGGGCCGGCTTGGCCGGTCCGGCGGCGGCCGAGGCGACCGCGCACAGGGAGATGGCTCCGGCGAGGGCGACCGAGCGGATCGTGACGGTCATGAGGAGGTCTCAGACATGGCGGCTCGTTATCGGCATCCGACGATCGCGCCCGAACGCCCTCGGTGTGATCTTGATGCCGACCGGCCCCTGGCGGCGCTTGTACTCGGCACGGTCGACCATACGGATCACCTCGGCGACGGTCCCCGCGGAGTGCCCCTGCTCGACGAGCTGGCCCGGATCGAGGCCCCGCTCGATGTATCCCTCGAGGATCGCATCCAACACGTCATACGGGGGAAGGCTGTCCGTGTCGAGTTGTCCGGGCCGCAACTCGGCCGTCGGAGGCCGGGCGATCGTCTCCTCGGGGATCACCTCGTGCCCCTCGGAGGCGTTGCGCCAGCGGCAGAGCCGGTACACCCACGTCTTCGAGAGGTCCCGCAACGGCGCGAATCCGCCGACCATGTCGCCGTAGAGCGTGCTGTAGCCGACCGACATCTCGCTCTTGTTGCCCGTGGCCAACACGAGGGGGCCGAGCTTGTTCGAGAGCGCCATCAGCAGGGTGCCGCGCGCGCGGGCCTGCAGATTCTCCTCGGTGATGTCCGGGGCGCGTCCGGCCAAGGGCTCCGCGAGCGCCTCCTCGAACGCGTCCACCACGCCCGAGATCGGGATGGCGATGAGATCGATGCCGAGGCACTCGGCGAGGGCCCGGGCCCCCGCGAGGCTGACCGGGGACGAGTGGGCCGAGGGCAGCGCCACGCCGGTCACGCGAGCCGCCCCCAGGGCGTCGGCCGCAAGGGCCGCCGTGAGCGCCGAGTCGATCCCGCCCGAGACGCCGACCAGCACCCCGGGAAAGCCGTTCTTGTCAACGTAGTCGCGGATGCCGAGGCGCAGGGCCCCCCACACTTCGGCCTCCTGGCTGAGGGCCTCCACCCGGGAGACTTCGACCACGGGAGCAACGGCAGGAGCCCTCACAACGATCGGGACGCGCTGTAGAGGCGACGCGCCGGGCAGACGGCGGGAGAGCGGCTCGCTCAGACGGCGGCGCGCCGACAGCGCGGGGTCGATGTCCGCGACGAGCAGGTGCTCGGCGAACTGGGGAGCGCGCGCCACGAGCTCACCCGCCGCGTCGAAGACGGCCGAGCGGCCGTCGAACACGAGCTCGTCCTGACCGCCGACCTGATTGCAGAAGGCGAGCGCGGCCGCGCAGTCGTCGGCCCGGGTCGCCAGCATCGCCTCGCGCCGGTTCCCCTTGCCGCGATGGAAGGGGGAGGCCGAGAGACAGCAGATCAGATCGACGTGGGCCGCCGCGAGGTCGGACGCGACGGGGCTCGGGTACCAGATGTCCTCGCACACGGCGACCCCGATGCGGGCTCCCCCTGCTTCGAGGACCATCGCGGAGTCGCCGGCCCGGAAGTAGCGGGCCTCGTCGAAGACGCCGTAGTTGGGCAGGAAGCGCTTGTGGTAGACGGCCTGCACGCACCCGTCGGCGACGACGGCCGCCGCATTGTGGCAGTCGCCGTTCCACTCGGGGAAGCCGATCAGGGCGAGCCCGGTCGTGACGGTGGCGGCGATCCGGTCGAGCGCCCCTCGGGCTGCAGCGGCGAAGGCCGGTCGCAGCAGCAGGTCCTCGGGCGGATAGCCCGTGATCGCGAGCTCCGGGACGAGCGTGACCTCCGCGCCCGCGTCTGCGGCCTCCGAGAGCGCAGCCACGATCCGGTCGGCGTTGCCGTCGATATCGCCGACGACCGTGTTCAGCTGTGCCAGCGCGACTCTGATGGGCGTGGGATCTCCGGTGTTCCGGCCGACCCCGCCGACGTGCGCGGACACCGGAGAGGTAGGATCATGTCTGACCAACGATACGCCTCGCGGGCGCGCGCGCGAGTGCCACCCGCCACGGCGCCGAATGGGGAGTTCGCATGGGAAGTCTGCCACCTCAGCGGCGACAGTCGGGTGGCCCCGGTGGACGGGCCGCTCAGGGAAACCTGAGCCCGCGCGAAGGAAGCGAGGACGCCGAACGGCGCCTCGGCAGGCCGTGTTTCCACGCCGGCCAGAAGGTGCTCGGAACCTACGCCTGCGTCGCGTGTCAGTTCCAGATCCGCAATCGTGGGACCCTGCCGACATGCCCTGACTGCGGAGAGCTGGTCTGGGCGTACATGGAGGAGGGCCCCCGTCCGGTCCCCGAGGGCGAAGAGCCCGAAGCCGCGGCGCCCGCACCCGCGACGGCACCCACCGCGACCGTCACGGAGGGCGTTCCCCTCCAGGCGCCCGGAGTCAGCGTGCAGGACGGCGTCAAGCTCCAGCCCTGAGCGCCGGCCCGCCTCACAGTTCCCGAACAGAGTGACGCAAACCTCTTACTCAACCACCGTCGGTACCACATTCGAGCGATGCACGATGTCTCCGACCACGGCGGGGCCCACATGGGATCCCGCCACCTTGTCGGAGGTGGAGTGATGCGTCGCGCGTTGATGGTCGCAGTCGCACTGATGCTCGTCGTCCCGGTGTCCGTCCAGGCCACGGATCTCCGCGCGAAGCGCGGTGACCGGGTGCCCTCGGCGCAGCTCCAGGCGGCCGGGAGCGGTGTGATGACGATCGTCGGGCGGATGGTGGTGAACGGGACGATCCCCGAGGTGGGATCGCTGGTGGTGATCGATCGCGCAGGCGACGCCCGGGTGCACCTGGCCGGAGAGTCTCTGCGGTTCTCGCGCAAGCGGGTCCGGGTGCGCCGGGCGTCGGGGATCCTGTTCGTGACCGGGTCGAAGGTCTCGGTCCAGATCCTCGGGGTCGATCTCAAGTTCTCGGTCGCCGGCCACGGTCGCGCGCGACTCCGCGGATACGGCACGTACCAGCTCAACTCCCGGCCGGAGAAGAGATGGTCGCGCTCCTGGATCCGTGTCGCCCCCTCCTCCGCAGAGCGAAGGAGATTCCAGACATGCGACGACTTGTCCTCATCGGCGGCGCCGCCGCGCTCATCGCCCTGCCGGCGACCGGTCTAGCCGGGAGCGCCACAGAGCCGGTCGTCGAGAACGACCCCACGGCCGAGAGCCCGTCGGGAGGGTCGACGACCACCACGGACAAGGCCCTCCACGTCGATGGACGCGGCGCCTTCCGCTATGAGGGATCGGGCGGGATGGTCCTCACGGGTCGCGGAGTGGTTCGCGTGGTGGACCTGTCAACCGGCAAGGACCTCACCTCGACGCCCGGCGGCTTCGGGAAGACGCGGGCCTCGGACGACGGCCTGACCACCCGCTACAGGGGCGAGGGCACACTGACCCTCGACGGCTCCTCCTACCGGGTGACGACCCGCGGCACGTTCGTCTCCGATGTCAACCCCACCGCGACCCACCCGGCCGCGGGCACCGCCAGAGTGGCCGGGCGGGGAGAGGCGATCCTGAAGGGCGGGGTTCCGGTGCCCTTCTGGGCAAGCCAGCGGATACTGCTGACGACCGGTCCGATGTCCGTCGACCTGGCCGGGCGCGGCAACCGCGAATGGTGGGGCAAGAAGCCGCGCGCGAAGAGCAAGCGCCTCCAGGCGCGGCGGGTCGTGGTGCGGCGCGTGGTCACCACGAAGCGGATCGAGAACGGCCGCACGGTGAGCAAGCGCCGGGTCGTCTCGGTCACGCGCTGGTGGCGCTGGGACAAGCGCTCCAACGGAGCGACGTGGCGCCTCAACGGACCGGCCGCGGGGACGGTGGACATCACCACGCTGAGCGGCCGCGTGCGGGTCTGGGACCGCTCGTCCGCCAATGACCTCGCCGTGGCCGTCCCGGACGGCACGGCCACGAGGACCCTCGCCGACGGCTCGGTGGTCTACTCGGGCCTGAAGGCGGCCGCGGTGAAGATCAGCGGCTCGGGCTTCCGCATGAAGGTCCGCGCGACCGACGTCGAGGGCTCCTTCACGCCGACCGAGGGCAGCCTGGCCCGCAGCTTCGTGCGCGGCAAGGGCACCTTCGCCGCCGGTGCCGCGACCGAGGTCTCCCCCGGCCGCCGCGGCGGGGTGCGGGTGCTCCTGCAGCCGACGACCGCCACACCGAAGTGAGCCTCTCCCCCGTCCCGTCGCCGCGCCACGTGGGCACGACGGGACGGGGGCGGGACGCCCCGGTGGTGGACCGCGCCGCCGCGCGCGACTACCATCGGTCGCCGATGGCCCCACCGGACGATCGCCAGCGAGTCCTGATCGTCGAGGACGAGCCCAACATCGCATCCTTCGCCCGGATGTACCTCGAGGCGGCCGGGTTCCAGGTGACCGTCGCCGAGCGCGGTGACGACGGGCTGAGGCTCGCCGAGGCGGAGCCCTTCCACCTCGTGATCCTCGACCTGATGCTCCCGGGCCTCGACGGCTACGAGATCACCAAGCGCCTGCGCCAGGAGGGCCAGACCCCGATCATCATGCTCACCGCGCGCGACGACGCCGTGGACAAGGTGGTGGGGCTCGAGTTGGGCGCCGACGACTACATCACCAAGCCCTTCAACCCGCGCGAGCTGGTGGCCCGCGTACGCGCGGTGCTGAGACGCGGGGAGGGCCGACCGCGCAGCTCCACCGCCCCCGAGGCGGTCACCATCGAGACCGGCCCGCTGCGCATCGAGGTCGGCGGGCGCGAGGTGTTCGTGGACGGCGAGGGGGTGCAGCTCACCCCGAAGGAGTTCGATCTCCTGGTCACCCTCATCGAGAGCCGCGGGCTGGTGCTCACCCGCGAGCAGTTGCTCGAGCGGGTCTGGGGCTTCACCTTTCTCGGGGACAGCCGCACCATCGACGTCCACGTCCGTCAGCTACGCCGCAAGCTCGGCGACGCCTGTCCGATCCAGACCGTATGGGGAACCGGGTACAAGGTCCCCGCGAAGCGGTGACGCGATCGCTCCCCCGGCCGTGGCGCACCCTGCGGGGGCGGCTGCTGCTGGCGGCGGCGGGAGGCCTGGTGATGGCGGCCGTGGTGTTCGCCGCGGTCGGCGGGGGCCTCGTGCGCTCGCAGTCGCAGGCGGTCGCACGGGCCGAGCTCGATCGCCAGGCGATCGGGATCGCCAGCATCGTCAGCGAGCAGGCCGAGAAACAGGCGGCGAGCGGGGTCGCGTTCACCTTCATCCGCCCCGGCAACCTCCAGGTGCTCGTGGGCCCGAACTCGCAGGTCTACTACAGCGGGCTCCAGCTCACGCCCGGGAGCGACAACCCCACCGGCGAGATCCCCTCCGTGGCCGCGCGCGAGATCGACTACGGGCTGCTGGACGAGAAGAAGGTGCAGCGCATCGACTTCACCCTCCCGGGGACATCGCGGCCGACCGAGGCGTCGGCGGCGGCCGTCTACCTCGGCGGCGAGTCCGTCGGCGCCGTCCTGCTCACGCGACCGCCGGGCGAGCCCGCCTCGGCGTGGCCGGACGTGGCCTCGCGCGTCTTCACCGCCGCCGGCATCGGCCTCGGCGTGGCGCTGCTCCTCACCCTGTTGCTGGCCGGTCGGGTCACCCGGCCCCTGACCGCCATGCAGGCGGCGACCCACCGCGTGGCCGGGGGCGACCTGCGCACCGAGCTGGGCCCGACCGGCACCCAGGAGCTCGACGAGCTGGGCTCGGATTTCAACCAGATGGTGCGCCGGCTGGCCGAGCGCGAGGGAGAGACGCGCGAGTTCCTCATGCGCGTGACCCACGATCTGCGGACGCCCCTCACGGCGATCCGCGGCCACTCGGCGGCGCTCGCCGACGGCGTGGTGCCCCGCAACGACATCTCCCGTTCGCTCGCGGCGATCGAGGGCGAGGCGGCCCGCCTCGAGAGCCTGGTGGCCGACCTGCTCGATCTGGCCCGCCTGGACGCCCAACGGTTCGACCTGAACCTCGCCTCCGTCGAGCCGGGCGAGGTGCTCGACCGGGCATTCGACGCGATGCAGGCCGAGGCGCTCAGCCGGGGCGTCGCGTTCGAGCGCGGCATCGACCCGCTCGCGTCCGTCGTCACCGACGAGTCGCGCATCCACCGCATCGTCAGCAACCTGCTCGACAACGCCATCCACTGGACCCCCCGCGGTGGGACGGTGCGCCTCGAGGGTCACCCGCGCTCGGGGGGAGGCTTCAGCGCCTCGGTGAGCGACACCGGGCCGGGCATCCCGGCGTCGGCGCGCGAGCAGATCTTCGAGCCCTTCCAATCCCAGGAGACCCCCGATGGCCGCCGCGGCAGCGGCCTCGGCCTGGCCATCAGCCGCCAGCTCGCGCGCGCCCTCGGGGGCGACGTCCGCGTGGAGAGCCGAGAGGGCGCCGGAAGCCGCTTCATCCTCGAACTCCCCGGGAGCGCGACCGCCTCGACTCCCTGAGCGCCTCTGACGGGCCGTCGCTGCGGGCGCAGCGTTTTCGGACCGTGGATCACCGCGACGGCGCTCCGGCGTGGCGTCGCCGTCGTCACCCGGACGTCAACCTGCGGCGTTCGCCGCCGTCAGGGTGATCCGGGTCTGCTGCCGAGCAGCGCGCGGGCGTTCCCCGAGAGCTGCCGGTGTATCTCCGAGGGCTCCATCCCGGCCGAGGCGAGCTGGGGGGCGATCTTCCGCGGCAGGTGATCGAAGCCGGCGCCGCCGAAGCGCTGGAGCTGGGTCTTGGTGCACACGTCGTGCGAATGGACCAGGCGCGTGCCGAACCCGTCGGCCACCAGCTCCAGCGTGGCGGCGATCCGCGCATCGTCGCTCGGCATCGCCACGGCGCCATAGGCGAGCTCGTCCCCCCAGATGTCGAACGCGATCACGCATCCGCGTTCGAGCAGCGTGCGGTGCAGGCCGAGCCCGTTCGGTATCTGGGCGTCGAGGTGGCAGAGGACGGTCGCCGTCAGGTCGCCTCCCGCCCGCTCGACCATGTCGAGCGCCTCGTGTCCGCGCGTCCCCCACGGGTGCAGGTGCACGTAGAGCGGCACCCCGAGCTCTCGCTGGGCGAGGGCGGCGCCGGTGAGGGCGGCGGCCTCACCCGGCATGATCGGATCGCCCGTGCCGATCTCCCCGATGACCGCGGGGGCTCGCGGGCCGGCGAACATGGCGAGGATGTCGTCGCGGTACGCCTCGGCGGGCCGATCGGGGTCGTCGGAGGGCCGCGACTCCCAGATGTAGGGGCCGCAGCCGGTCACGACGTCGACGCCGGCCGCCCGGGAGATGGCGGCGATCTGCTCCGCGTCGCGCCCGACGTTGTCGGGCGTCACGTCGATCACCAGGGCATCCAGGTGGCGCAGTTGGGAGAGCTCGGCCACGACCACCTCGCGGTCGTCGAGGAGCAGGTTGTCGAGGCAGGCGAAGGGGTTGCGGCGCACCAGCGCCAGCGTGGTGGCGTCAACCGCAGCGTCCCGTAGGTGGCGCGTCGGCCCGTGGGTCTCATCGAGCCAGCAGCGGATGTCGATCAGCAGGTGCTCGTGCGCGAGCACGAGCCCGTAGGACTCGCGGAGCGGCGTGCCGAGGACCGTGCGGGGGGTCGGGGAGCTCAGGCGACCACCTCGCCCCCGCAGATGGTGCGGGCTACGGGCGGCACGCCCGGGCGGTAGACCAGATGCGAGTACGAGGGTGCTTCGAGAACTGCCAGATCGGCACGGCAGCCAGGGGTGAGCCGGCCGATGTCATCGCGCCGCAGAGCCCGCGCCCCGCCCGCGGTGGCCGCCAGGAGCGCCTCATCCATCGTCATCCCCATGTCCCGTACGGCGAGGGCGATGCAGAACGCCATCGAGGTCGTGTAGCTGCTGCCCGGGTTGCAGTTGGTCGCGATCGCCACCTCGGCGCCGGCATCGATCGCGCGTCGGGCATCCGCGTACGGCTGGCGCGTGGAGAAGTCGGTGGCCGGCAGGAACGTCGCAACCGTGCCGGAGCCGGCAAGCGCGGCGATGTCCCCGTCGTCGAGATAGGTGCAGTGGTCCACGGACGCGCAGCCCATCTCGACCGCGAGCTTCACCCCCGGTCCGTGGCCGAGCTGGTTTCCGTGGAGGCGCCCTTCGAGCCCGGCGGCGCGGCCGGCGGAGAGCACGGCCCGGCACTGGTCGGCGTCGAACGCCCCGACCTCGCAGAACGCATCGATCCACCGTGCATGCGGGAGTGCCGCGGCGAGCATCTGCGTGCAGACGAGCGACACGTAGTCGTCGGTGCGGCCGGCGAACTCGGGCGGGACGACGTGAGCCCCGAGGAAGGTGGTCTCGTCGGTGAACTCCCGCGCCAGGCGCAGGCACCGCGCCTCGTTGACCGCGTCGAGCCCGTAGCCGCTCTTGATCTCGAGGGTCGTGATCCCGGCGCGGTGAGCCTCGGCCCGGCGGGCCGAGGTGAGGTCTCGCAGCTCGGCATCGGTGGCCGCCCGGGTCGCCGCCACCGTGGCGTTGATCCCGCCGGCCGCGTAGGGCGCGCCGGCCATGCGGGCGGCGAACTCGTCGCCGCGGTCACCCGCGAACACCAGATGCGTGTGGCTGTCGACGAAGCCGGGGATCACGCAACGCCCGCCCGCGTCCAGGCGGCGGTCGGCCACGGCGCCACGGGCCTCTATCGCAACCACGAGGCCGTCCGCGAGGATCACCGCGGCATCGCGGCGGATGCCGAGCGGCCCCTCGCCGAGCGACGGATCGTTGGTGACCAGCAGGCCGATGTCATCGACCACCAGGGTGCTCATCGGTCCCCCTGCACCGCGCGGATCGTCGCCGCCAGCTCGGCGGCGACGTCGATCGTCGTGTGAGCGCCCTCGCGCACCATCACCCTGCCGCCGGCCACGACGTGCCGCACGTCGGCCGCCGACGCGCAGAAGACCAGCATCTCGAGGGCATCGTGATCGGTGGCCCCGGCGGTGCGGACTCCGGTCCGATCGACCGTGACCAGATCGGCGGGCGCCCCGACCGCGATGCGGCCCGCCTCGGGCCATCCGATCGCGGCATGGCCGCCCGATGTCGCCGCCCCGAGGAGCGAGACGGCGTCGTGATTGCCCCGGATCCCCGTCGCCAGGCGCTCGTCGAGCTCCACGGCGCGAGCCTCCTCGAAGAGGTCGATGACCGCGTGCGAGTCGCTCCCGAGGGCGAGGCTGGCGCCGGCCTCGCTCAGGGCGCGGGCCGGCCCGACGCCGTCGGCCAGGTCGCGCTCGGTGGTGGGACACAGGCACACCGAGGCCCCGGCCTCGCCCAGGAGAGCGATGTCGGCGGCGGTGACGTGGGTGGCGTGGATGGCCGTGAAGCGCGCGGTGACGGCCCCGGCGCCCGAGACCACCCCGGCGGGCGTCACCCCGTAGGCGGCCCGGCAGGCCTCGTTCTCGGCCGGCTGCTCCGAGACGTGGGCATGCAGCGGGGCGCTGCGCGCGGCGGCCCACTCGGCGACGATCGCGATCGATTCCGGGTCGACGGCGCGAACCGAGTGCACGGCGGCCCCCACCCGGCACACCGGCGAGACGACCTCGGCGAGGCGCTCGGCGCGCTGCGCCCACGCATCGGCGTCGCGGTCGGCGAAGCGCCGCTGCGCCGCGTCGAGATCGGCATCGATTCCGCCGCGCAGGTAGCAGACGTCGAGGAGCGTCATCCGCACGCCCGCCTCGGCCGCCGCCGCCACCAGGGCCTCCCCCATCGCGTTCGTCCGAGTGTAGGGCGTGCCCCCCGGCCCGTGGTGGAGGTAGTGGAACTCGCCCACCGCGGTGATGCCTGCGAGGGCCATCTCGCCGTAGACCGCCCGGGCGAGCCGGTGGTAGAGATCGGGATCGATCCTGGCCGCGCACGCGTACATCTGCTCGCGCCAGGTCCAGAACGAACCGCTACCCCGCTGGGTGCGCCCCCGGATGGCGCGCTGAAAGGCGTGACTGTGGGCGTTGGCGAGCCCCGGGAGCGTCACCCCGGAAAGACGCTCGGCGCCGCCGGATGCCGCCACCCCCGGGGTGACGCGGACGATCCGGTCGCCGGCGATCTCGATCGCCACATCGGCCACCGCGGTGTCGCCGCCGAGCCAGGCGAGCTCGCAGTGATACCTACTCACGAGCCGACGCGGCGGACGAACTCGGTGATCCGCTCGACGAAAGCGTCGCGATGGAACCGCTCGAACTGCTCCCAGGTGGTGAACGACGTCGGATCGGTCACCCGGTCGAGGAAGAGCACGCCCTCGAGGTGGTCGTACTCGTGCTGGAAGGTCCCCGCGGTGAGGCCGCGCCTGATCTCCTCGTGCGGGCTCCCGTCGCGGTCCAGGTACCCCACCCGCACGCTCACGGCCCGGCTGACCGTGCCCCGCAGATCGGGGACCGAGAGACAACCCTCGTTGATCTCGACCCGCTCGTCGTCGATGAACTCGAGCACCGGGTTGACGATCACGGTGAGGGGGATCGACGGCTTGTAGGGGTAGCGGGGGTTGTCGTGGACCTCGATCACCGCGATCCGCACCGGCACCCCGACCTGATTGGCCGCGAGGCCGGCTCCGTCGGCGTGGCGCATCGTGTCGATCAGATCGTCGATGAACCCCTGGGTCTGGGGGCTGCGCAGCTCGTCGGGGGTCACCTCGCGGGCTCTCTCGCGGAGGGCCGGATGGCCGACGCTGACGATCGGGAGGATCACTCCGGTCCCTCGCACATCGGGATCCGGAGCCCGCGCTCGGCGGCGACGTCGATCGCCCTCTCGTACCCGGCGTCGGCGTGACGGATCACCCCCATCCCGGGATCGTTGGTCAGCACCCGCTCGAGCTTGCTGGCGGCAAGCCCGGTGCCGTCGGCCAGGCACACCATCCCCGCGTGGATCGAGCGCCCCATGCCCACTCCGCCACCGTGGTGGATGCTGACCCAGGTCGCCCCGCTCGAGGTCGCGGCCAGGGCGTTCAGGAGCGGCCAGTCCGCGATCGCGTCGCTGCCGTCCTTCATCGCCTCGGTCTCCCGGTACGGCGAAGCGACCGATCCCGAGTCGAGGTGATCGCGGCCGATCACGATCGGAGCCCGGAGCTCTCCGCGGCGCACCATCTCATTGAAGCGCAACCCGAGCCGGTGGCGCTCGCCGTAGCCGAGCCAGCAGATCCGCGCGGGGAGCCCCTGGAACGCGACCCGCTCGCCGGCCATCCGGATCCAGCGCGCGAGGTGCTCGTCGTGAGGGAACTCCTCGAGCACCGCCCGATCGGTCGCGGCGATGTCGGCGGGGTCGCCGCTCAGTGCGACCCACCGGAACGGCCCCTTTCCCTCGCAGAAGAGCGGGCGGATGTAGGCGGGCAGGAAACCCGGGTACTCGAAGGCGCGATCGAAGCCGCCGAGCTGCGCCTCGGTGCGCAGGCTGTTGCCGTAGTCGAAGACCTCGCTGCCCTGGTCGAGGAAGCCGACCATCGCTGCGCAGTGGACGGCCATCGCCGTCCGGCTGAGGCGCACCAGCTCGTCGGGATCCTCTCTGGCCAAGGTCGCCGCCCCCTCCACGTCGTAGCCCTCGGGCACATAGCTGAGGGGATCGTGAGCGCTGGTCTGGTCGGTGACGATGTCGGCGGGGAAGCCGACCTCGAGGAGCGCGGGCAGCACGGTTGCGGCGTTTCCCGCCAGACCGATCGAGCGCGGCTCGCGACGGGCCTGCCAGCGCAGGCACGCACGGATGGCCTCGTCGAGGCTGTGCGCCTCCTCGTCCAGATAGCGGGTCTCGATGCGCCGGGCGATTCGGGTGGGATCGACATCGATGCAGAGCGCCACCCCACCGTTCATCGTGACCGCGAGCGGCTGCGCGCCGCCCATGCCGCCGAGCCCGGCGGTCAGCGTGATGGTGCCCGCGAGGGTGCCGCCGAACCTCCTGCGGGCGATCTCGGCGAAGCACTCGTAGGTTCCCTGCAGGATCCCCTGCGTCCCGATGTAGATCCACGATCCTGCGGTCATCTGCCCGTACATCGTGAGGCCGAGCGCCTCGAGGCGGCGGAACTCGTCCCATCCGGCCCATTCGGGCACGAGATTGCTGTTGGCGATCAGCACCCGTGGTGCCCACTCGTGGGTACGGAAGACGCCGACCGGCTTGCCGCTCTGTACGAGCATCGTCTCGTCGTCGGCGAGCGTCGTGAGCGTGCGGGCCATCGCATCGAAGGCATCCCAGCTACGGGCGGCGCGGCCGGTGCCGCCGTACACGACGAGGTCGTCCGGGCGCTCGGCCACCTCCGGGTCGAGGTTGTTGTGGAGCATCCGGTGCGCCGCCTCCTGGGGCCAGCCACGGCACACGAGGTCGGTCCCCCGACGCGCACGGACCGGGCGTGGACCCGACACCTACCTCGCCTCCAGTTCCCCGATGGCGGCCGTCACCGACGCGAGGATCGAGCCGTCGGCCAACGCCTCTTCGATCGCGCGCAGCTCCGGGGACCACCACCGATCGCCGCCGACGCCGCCCACCCGGGCGCGGACGGCGGCGAGCGCCGCTCCGGTCCCCGCCGCGGGCGCGAGCGGGGCCCGGAGCTCGAGCGCCGCGGCCGCGCAGGTGATCTCGATCGCGAGGATCCGGCGGAGGTTGCCGACCGACCGCCGCAGCGCCCGGGCCGCGGCCCAGCCGTTTGAGACGTGGTCCTCCTGCATGGCGCTCGTCGGCAGCGACTGCACCGAGGCGGGGGCCGCGAGACGCTGGTTCTCGAGGGCCATGGCGGCCTGGGTGTAGTGGGCGATCATGAGACCGCTGTCGACCCCCGGATCGGCGGCCAGGAAGGCCGGCAGACCGTATGAGCGCCCCGAGTCCAGCATCCGATCGGTGCGCCGCTCGGCGATCGCCGACAGCTCCGCCACGGCGATGGCCAGGAAGTCGCACACCAGCGCGAGGGGAGCCCCGTGGAAGTTCCCGCAGCTCTCCACGCGTCCGTCGGGGAGGATCATCGGATTGTCGATCGCCGCGTCGAGCTCGGCGATCGCCACGCGCCGCGCGTGGGCCAGGGTGTCGAGGGCTGCACCGTGCACCTGGGGGGTGCAGCGCAGTGAGTAGGCGTCCTGCACGCGCGGATCGTCCGCGCGGTGCGACGCCACGATCGGCGAGCCCTCCAGGAGCCGGCGCAGGTTGGCCGCGCTGGCCGCCTGGCCGGCCTGGGGGCGCAGTGCCTGGAGGTCGGCGGCGAAGGCCCGGTCCGTCCCGAGCACGGCCTCGACGGTCATCGCAGCCGCCACGTCGGCGGCGCGTGCCAGCGCCGCCAGATCGTGGAGGGCGAGGCAGAGCATCCCGAGCATGCCGTCGGTGCCGTTGATGAGCGCGAGGCCTTCCTTCGCGCGAAGCGCGAGTGGCGCGAGGCCCGCCGCAGCGAGAGCGGCGGCCGCCGGGACCACGGCCCCGGAGGCGTCCCGGACCTCCCCCTCGCCGATCATCGCCAAGGCGCAGTGACTGAGCGGCGCGAGGTCGCCACTCGCCCCGAGCGAGCCGTGCTCGTACACGAGCGGGGTGAGACCGCGGTTCAGCAGGGCGAGCTGGAGCTCGACCAGCTCGGGCCGGGCTCCGCTGTAGCCCATCGCGAGGCTGCGAGCGCGCAGCAGGAGCATCGCGCGGACGCACTCGTCGTCGATCAGGCTCCCCATGCCCGTCGCGTGCGAGCGCACCAGGGCGGTCTGCAGCTCCGCGCTGCGCTCCGGCGGGATCGCGACGGCCGCGAGCGACCCGAAGCCGGTCGTGACCCCGTACACCGGATCCCCGTCGGCGATGAACCCGTCGATGAGAGCCGCCGATCGCTCCATGCCGGCGCGCGCCGACGGCGCGAGCTCGGCCGGTGCGCCCTCGCGCGCGACCGCCACGACCTCGGCGACCGACAACCCGGTGCCGTGCAGGGAGACCGACATCACCCCGCACCCGGACCCCGGACGAGGCCCGGGCCGATCTCCGCAACCGTGGCACAGCCGGTCAGGATCATGGCGTTCTCGACCTCGGCCGCGATCTGTGCGAGGACGGCCGCCACGCCCTCGCGCCCGGCCACGCCGTTGGCCCAGGCGACGGGCCGGCCGATGAGGACAGCGCGCGCGCCCGACGCGAGCGCCTTGATGACATCCGTGCCGCGTCGCACTCCGCTGTCGAGATAGGCCTCGCCGCGATCCGCGATGGCATCGACGATCGCCGGGAGCGCCTCGATCGTGGGAATCGCCGTGTCGAGCTGGCGGCCGCCGTGGTTGGAGACGATCACCCCGCTCGCGCCGGCCTCGACGGCCCGAGCGGCGTCTTCGGGATGCAGCAGCCCCTTCACCACCACCGGCAGGCCCGCCGTCGCGACGAACCGCTCGATGTCGTCCCATCCGAGGTCGAGCTTCATGAGGGCCGACACCTCGCCGGGGGTGATCGCCGCCATGCCCGGCGGCACCGGGACGCTCGGCAGCGGGAGGTGACTCGGGACGGAGAATCCGCTGCGCGCGTCGCGCTCGCGGACGCCGTAGGCGGGCACGTTGACGGTCACCACGAGCGCGCGGTAGCCGTGCTCCCGGGCCCGGGTCACGACCTCGGCGGTCATGCCGGCATCGCGGTAGGGGTAGAGCTGATACCAGAGAAGCCCTCCCGACCCCGCGCCGGCCACCTCCGACAGGTCGTGGTTGGAGAGGGACGAGAGGCACATCCCGAGGCCGGCGGCCGCCGTGGCCAGTGCGACGTTGAGGTCTCCGTCGGGGTGGATGCAGCCCTGATACGCCATCGGCGCGACCATCACCGGCGCAGCGATCGCGGTCCCGAGCACGGTGGTGGCGGTGGATGCGGCACCGGCGCCGCGGAGAATCCGCGGCACCAGGCGAAGCTCCTCGAACGCGGCCCGGTTCCGCGCGATGCTGACCTCATCGCCGGCTCCACCGGTGACGTAGCCGAACGCGCCGGGTTCCATGAGGGCCTGCGCGTGCGGCTCCCACCCGGCGAGGTTGGCGGGCAGGCTCACGGCCCGCTCCGGCCGGTCTCCTCGCGCAGGCTCGCCAGCACGCGGGCCTTGGTGGCGAGGAACTCGGGGGTGCTGAGGTGCTCATGGCGGCGGGGGCGCGGCAGCGGGACGGGCAGCTCCTCCTTGATCCGGCCGGGACGGCTGGTCATGACGAGCACGCGGTCGGAGATGTAGACAGCCTCCTCGACGTCGTGGGTGACGAAGAGCACGGTCAGCCGATGCTGCTCCCAGACCTCGGTGAGCAGCTCCTGCATGCTCTGGCGGGTCAGCGCGTCAAGGGCGCCGAACGGCTCGTCCATGAGGAGGATGCTCGGCCGGTACGAGAGCGAACGCGCGATTGCGACCCGCTGGCGCATCCCGCCCGAGAGCTGTGCCGGAATGGCGTCCGCGAAGTCGGCGAGCCCCACGAGGCGCAGGTAGTCGCGGGCCCGTGCCCTCCGCTCGGCTGCCGCCATCGGCTCGGCGCGCAGGGCGAACTCGATGTTCTTGAGAGCCGACATCCACGGGAAGAGGGTGTAGGTCTGGAACACGACGCCGCGATCGCGGCCGGGCCCGCTCACGGGGACCCCGTCCACCAGCACCGAGCCGGAGCTCGCCTCCTGCAGGCCGGCGAGGATGCCGAGCACCGTGCTCTTGCCACATCCGGACGTGCCGACGAGCGTGACGAACTCGTTCTCGGCGATGTCGAAGCTCGCTCCCTCGACCGCCCGGACGTCGCCGCCGCGGGTGACGAAGGTCCTCCCCAGATCTCGGACCTGGATCTTCATCGTGGCGCGTGCGACCAGCGGAACAGGACCCGTCCCAGCAGTCGCATGCCCTGGTCGGTCAGCAGACCGAGGATGCCGAGCACGACGATGTAGGCGAACACCAGCCGGTTGTCGATCGCGACCTGGGCGCGGTTGATTCGGTATCCGAAACCGGAGGTGACGTTGACGATCTCGGCCAGCGTCACCCACGTCCATGCCCAGCCCAGGGTGATCCGCAGCGAATCCCAGAGCGCGGGCATCGCCGAGGGCACCACGATCCGGCCGAGGATCACCGACTCGCGCATCCCGAGGGTGCGCCCCACCTCCACGTGGTCCATCGGGACCCTGCGGACGTCATCGGCCGCCAACAGGGCCAGCTGGAAGACCGTGCCGAGGAAGACGATCAGGAACTTCTGACTGTCGTCGATGCCCACCCAGAAGATGCTCAGCGGGATGAACGCGACCACCGGCGGGTAGCGGAAGAACTCGACGAGAGGGGTGAGCACCGCGTGCCAGATCCGGAACGCCCCCGTCAGCACTCCCACGGGGAGGGCCACCGCCGCGGCGATCAGGAAGCCGACGAAGATCCGGTAGATGCTGACCCGCGCGTCGTCCCACAGCTCGCCCCTTCGGACCGCATCGACGAACCGCTCCCACACGTTCAGGGGGCGCGGAAGCGCGAAGCGGCTGGTCCACTCGAGCTCGGTCGCCACGACCCACATGGCGAGCAACAGGCCGAACGCCCCCACCGAGAGCGCCAGCGAGAGCGCCCGCGGGATACCCGCGCCGATCCTCAGATGGCTCCGCGCGCGCCGGCGCGGCGGGGTGGAGATGGCCTCGCTCTCCACCCCGCCGGCCGAGCTGCTCATCCGGTCAGCCGGCGTTCGCGGCGGCCAGGTACTGGCCGTCGAGGATCGCGGCCGGGTTGACCGGGTCGGTGATGATCTTGGCGTCGGTCGCCGCCTTCAGCACGTCGTTGACCACTCCCGCGAAGCTGCCGGTGAGGTCGTTGGAGGACGCGTCGATGAACTCCACGCCCTCGTACGCCTCGGGGCCCGGGTCGTAGCCGATCCCCTTGTTGATGCTCTGCTGCGCGGAGGCCGTGTTGGTCGAGTACTCGTCGACCGCCGCCTGCCAGGTGCGGATGAGGGCCGCGACCTGCCCGGGGTGGTCCTTGAGGTAGTCGTTGCGCACCACGAGCACGTCGCTGATGAGCCCGGGCTTGATGTCGGCGGCGGCCAGGACCTTGAAGCCCGCCTTCTTCTTGAGCGTCTCGGAGATGTAGGGCTCGTACGTCACCGCGGCCGGAACCCGGCCGGCGAGGAGGCTGGTGCCCACCTCGGCGGCCTTGCCGAGCGACCTGGTGATGTCGTCACCGCTCAGCCCCTCCTGCCCGAGCGCATAGCTCAGGAGCAGGTCGCTGGTCGTGCCCTCCTCGTAGGCGACGGTCTTGCCCTTGAGGTCGGCCACCGAGCCGATTCCGTCCTCGGCGATGATCGCGTCGGCCTGGAGGCTGTTGTCGAGCTGGAGCACGATCGTGATCGGGGCGCCCGCGGCGGCGAACCGGAGCGCGGTGTGGGTAGCGACGTTCGCCACGTCCACCTCGCCTGCGACCAGAGCGGCGTTCAGGGGGGCATCCGAGTCGAACAGCTTGATGTTCAACCTTCTCGATGCCCTGGGCCTCGAAGAGCTTGTTGTCCTGCGCGACGTACCAGGGGCCATAGCCGAGCCACGGCTCGGTCGCCATCCTGATGGTCCCGGGCTCGGCGTCGCCGATGGTCACCGCGGCGGCCGTCTCGCCACCGGCCGCGGACTCGTCGTCGCTGCCACAGGCGCTGAGGCCGATGATCATGCCGATCGCGAGGAGTGCTGCGAACAGGGTGGTCGCAAGCGATTTACGCATCTATCAGAGCTCCTTCGAGGAGGGGGAGGTGCGGATCCGGATCGCGGCCGCGTGGGCGGGGAAGCCCTCATGGTCGGCCAGGGCGCAGATGGGCGCGGCCATCCGCTCGAGGGCTGCATCGGAGGTTCGGGCGACGGAGATCGTCTTGGTGAAGGTGCGGGCCGTGATCGCGGAGGACACTCGCGCGAACCTACCGGTCGGGAGAGCCGCCGGCACTCCGATCACGTAGTTGGCGGCCGATATCGGCGTCCCCTGCCCGAGCAGGATCTCTCCGGCATGATCGATCCGCGCGAGGAGCGCCTCGTCGTGGCGGGCGGCGATCTGCATGTGCTCGGGGGCCCAGAGGTTCGCCACCTCGATGCCCTCGTCCATGTCGGCCACGAGCACCGCACCGCCGTTCGGTCCGAGTGACGCCCGTGCGTAACCCCGGCGCGGCTCCGGGAGCAGATCGATCTGCTCGGCGACGTGGGCCTCGCAGGCGGCGACGAGAGCAGCCGAGTCGGTCACGAGCACCGACGCCGAGTCGCCGCCGTGTTCGGCCTCGTTCAGCAGGTCGGCCGCCAGAAGCCGCGGGTCGGCGGAGTCGTCGGCGAGGATCAGGCTCTCGGAGGGCCCGAGCACCATCTGCGTCACGCAGCCGTGGCGCTGGACCTCCAGCATGGCGGCCTGCACCGGGGGACTGCCGGGCCCGAGCACCTTGTCGACCCTGCGGATCCGCTCGGTGCCGAACGCGACCGCGGCGATGCCGGCGGGCCCGTTGGCACGCAGGATCCGCCGCAGGCCCAGCTCGCGTGCCACGGCGAGCACGGCGGCGTCGACCCGGCCGTCCGCGCCCGGAGCGGGCGGCACGACCACGGTGATCTCGGGCACTCCGGCCACGACAGCGGGCGTTCCGATCTGGACAAGCACCGACGGGAACGACCCCTTGCCGCTCGGGACGAAGATCGCGACGCTCGCGATCGGCCGGGTCTGCTCACCCACCTCGAGACCGGGCGACGGCTCGATCCGCCAGTCGGCATCGGCGAGCACCCTCTCGTTGTAGGCACGGACGTTCGCGATCCCGACACGGATCGCGGCGAGGACGTCGGGTGAGACCGCGTCGGCCGCTTCGTCGATCTCCTGGTCGGTCAGCAGGAGATGGTCGGGGGCGACCTCGCACCGGTCGAAGCGTGCGAGGGCCCGGCACACCGCCACGTCGCCGTTGATCCGGACGTCCTCGGTGATCTCCCGGACTCCGGCCGCAAGATCCGGGTCGAAGATGCGCTGCGTGCCGCGGATCAGGAACTCCTCGCGCGCCGCGGTGTCCATCTGCGACCAGCGCTGCACGCGCATGACGGGCTCAGGCACTGCGTCCCCCGTCGATCGTGACCACGCCACCGGTCATGTAGGCGGCCTCCGGGTGCGCCAGGAAGCTGACCAGTCCCGCGACCTCCTCGGGCGTGCCGAACCGGCCGATGGGGATCTGGGCGCGCAGCTCCTCGGCCAGCTGCGGATCGTCCAGATAGGACTCGGTCATCCGGGTGCGGATGTAGCCGGCGCAGATCGCCGTCACGGCGATCCCCCGGTCGGCGAGATCGAGAGCGAGCGTCTTGGCGAGCATCACCGCGGCCCCTTTCGAGGCGTTGTAGTCGCAGAAGTCGCGCTCCGCGCGCAGGCCGTTGACCGACGCGTTCACGACGATGGCGCCGCCGCCGTCCATCTGGCGTGCCGCCGCCTGGGCGAACAGGAACGTGCCCAGCACGTTGACCTCGAGCACCCGCCTGAAATGCTCGGCGGAAAGCTCGAGCGCACCCTTTGCCTCGCCGTCGACCCCGGCGCTCGCGAAAGCGACGTCGATCCTCCCGAGCGCCGCCCGGGCCTGCTCCATGGCGTCGGCCACATGGGCCGCATCGGCGATGTCGCCTGCGCAGCCGCCGGCCACCTCGACCTGCGCGCGCGCCGAGGCGAGGGTCTCCTCGCGGCTCCCCATGATCCAGACGCGGGCCCCCTCCGCCGCGAATCGCTCCGCTGCCGCCAGGCCGAGCCCGCTGGTGCCACCGGAGATCACGACGCCGCGGTTCTCGTGGCGCATGCTCAATCGAGCGTTCCCTTGACGCCCGCGGTCATCCCCGCGCGCCGGGGATTGGCCGTCAGCGCGGCCCGAAGGGCGCGGGCGAATGCGCGGAACCCGGCCTCCCAGGCGTGGTGAGGATCGCGGCTGCCCTCGTTCAACACGAGCTGGACGGTGCACCTCCCCCCCTGGCTGAAGCCCTCGAAGAAGGCGACGAGATCGACACAAAGGACGTCCTCGACGCGCTCGAGGGACGAGGCCCCTCCCCTTGTCACGAAGGCGTTGCTGCGCCCCTCGAACGAGATCTGCGCGGTGGCGCTCGCCTCGTCCATCGCGCCCATGGCGAAACCGCTCGACTCGACGCCCTCGGCGATCCGGTCGCGCACGACGGTCGCCGCGGCCGCGCCCACGGCGAGCCCGACGTCCTCCATCACGACGTGCATGAGCCGGTATGTCTTGACCTCGAACGACGCCTCGACGACGACGTCCGCGTACCAGCCGAGCATCTCGAGCATATGGTCGAAGAAGCTCAAGCCGGTGGTTATGCGCGGCTCGCGACGGCCGCCGAAGTCGAGTGCGACCTCCAGGCGTGCCTCCCGCGTCTCGCGGCGGGTGCGGTACACCTCGCCCTCGCGCTCGACCGCCATCCCCCCGTACTCGCTCATCTCGTCTCCATCCGCCGTCGCAGGATCAAATCGCCCCGAGCCGTCACGGTCGCACCAGCAGCTTCACGGCATCGGGTCCGCGGAGCTGCCGCTCCACCGCGTCGGGAAGCTCGTCGAGGGAGATCCTGTCAGTCACGACCACCTCGTACCGCGGGCCTTCGGCAGCGAGGAGGGCGATCGCCTCGGGGAGCTCGTCGATGAAGGCGTTCGAACCGGTCAGGGTGAGCCGGCGCTCGACGAGCGACAGCGGGGTGAGCGCCTCCGGGTGTCCGCCCAGCGCGAGCAGGATGATTTGCGCCCCGGCCGAGCCGAGCTCGAGCGCGTGGGCGAGAGAGCCCCGATAGCCCGCGGCGTCCACGATCAGGTCGAAGGAGCCGGCGGTCAGGGCGCCCGCCTCGGCGACCGTCTCGGCGCCCAGGGCGCGCGCGAGCGCCGCGCGCCGCACCGCCGGCTCCGCCACGACGACCTCCACCGAGCCGAAGCGGCGCCGCAGCTCGAGGTGGACGAGAGCGCCGATCGGTCCGTGCCCGAGGATCGCGACGCGCGCCGGCTCGCTCCTGAGGTGGCCGAGACCGTGCAGGACCACGGCGAGCGGCTCGGCGAGCACGGCGGTCGCGCCCTCGAGCCCCTCGGGCACCTCGTGCAGCATCGTCACGGGCAGGGCGCAATGGGTCGCGAACCCGCCGGGACACGCCTCGCCGACGAAGCGCAGATTCGGGCAGCCGTCGGGGCGGACCCGGCAGGTGTCGCACTCGTTGCAGGGGATCCGCGAGTCGATCACAACCGGCGTCCCGATCGGCGGCGCACCGCCGCCGCGCACCGACTCGATGCGCCCGTAGACCTCGTGACCGAGGGTCGCCGGCCATTCGGAGACCCATGCCCCGGTCCGGATGACGTGCAGGTCCGACCCACAGAGCCCGGCCCATTCGACCCGGACGAGCGCCTCCCCCTCGGCCAACGGCGCCAGCTCACGCGTGCCGACGCGCATCTCGAGCGGTCCGTCGAGGAGGGCGGCGGCGATCTGCACGCTCACCCGGCCGCTGCGTGGAGGTCGTCCGCGCGGCGCGCGTAACCCAGGCTCGACGACAGGCGCGCGCTGGCATCGCGCACGCACTCGCCCGCCTCGCGCCGGGCGGGCTCGGAGCGCTGCGCCGAGACGTAGGTGACCCCGATCGCCGCCACCGGCACACCTTCGTGGGAGAAGACGGGGGCGGCCACGCACGAGATCCCCGGCGTCACCATCTCGTCGTCGATCGCGACCCCGCGCCGGCGGATCTCGTCGAGATCCTCCAGGAGCGATTCGATGCTGTCGGGCCCGTGGCCGGTGCGCAGCACCAGCGGTCGCCCGGAGTAGAGGGCACGCACCTGTGCTGCCGACATCTCGGCCAGCATGGCGCGCCCGACAGCGGTGAGATGTGCCGGCAACCGGACTCCGATCTCCGTGACGAGCCGGGTCACGGAACCGACCGCTTGCTCCTTGTCGATGTAGAGGACCTCGGTGCCGCTCAGCATCGCGAGGTGCGAGGTCTCGCCGGTGCGCTCGGTGAGCTCCACGAGAAGTCGGCGTCCCATGCGCTGCACCGGCCCGGCTCGCAGGTACGCCGAGCCGATCTCGAAGACGGCCACGCCCAGTCCCCACGCACGCTCGGCCTCGTAGTAGGCCACGAAGTCGCGCGACTTCATCTCGTTGAGCAGGTGGTGGGCGCTGCTCTTGGGAATCGCGCACTCGCGGGCGATCGTCATCGTCGGCACCGGTCGTACCTGGCGCGCGAGCAGCTCGAGCACGCTCATGAGGCGCGCAGCGGATTTCACGTTGCTCGATGACACTCGTGTCTTGTATCCCAGACGCTCGTCGAACGGGCTGTACGCGTTTGTACGACGACCCCGTGCCCCACGACAAGGGCCGACGCGCAGAAAGGGTCTCGGGTGCGAGACCTCGCGCGCCGGGCAGACGCCGAGGGCCGCGGAGGGCCTGATCGCCCTCCGCGGCCCTGGACGTTCTCCGCTCGCCACCCGGAGCCGCGTAGCGGCGGCTCCGGGTGGCCCGCCGCTACGCGGCGGTCTCCTCCGGGTGGGGAGCGAGGACGATGTCGCCCCGCTCTCCGGTGCGGACCCTGATCGACTCCTCGACGGGCAGGATGAAGATCTTGCCGTCCCCCGGCTCGCCCGTGTGGGCGAGCTCGAGGATGCAATCGACGGCGCGATCGAGATCGGAGTCGTCGAGCACCAGCTCCAGCTTCAGCTTGGGTCGCAGGAAGATGGTGGTCTTGGCTCCGCGGTAACTCTCGGTGAAGCCCTTCTGGCGACCCGAGCCCTTGCATTCGGTGACGCTCATGGAGGGCAACCCCATGTGCGCCAGCTTGTCGTGGATGGCCTCGAGTGCCTCGTGGCGAATGAACGCCTCGATCTTCTTCACGTTCGCTCCTTACGAGGCGGTGGCAGGGTTGGTGGCGGTCGCGGCGCCCGCGGGGGACGGCGCGACGTGATGCGTCGCCGAGTCGGGCTCGGCGCCCGGCACGTCGATGAAGCGCTCCGGGTACCCGAACATCGCGTGCTCCGAGATGTCCAGGCCGCGCAGCTCGTCCTCCTCGGTGACGCGGAGCCCGACCGTGTGCTTGATGGCCAGGAACACCAGCAGCGAGGCGGTGAAGGTGAAGCCGACCGTGGCGGCGACGCCGTAGAACTGCACCCACAGCTGGTGGGCGCTGCCACCGACGAGGAGTCCGGCCTCTCCCACCCCCAGCGACGTGGCGCGGTCGGCGGTCGCGAAGAGCCCGGCCGCGAGCGTGCCCCAGATGCCGGCCACTCCGTGCACCGGAAGGGCGCCGACCGGGTCGTCGATCTTGAGCTTATCCACCAGGACCACCAGGCCGGGGACGGCGACGCCGGCGATGAACCCGATCACGATCGCGGCCCAGGGCTCGACGAACGCGCACGGCGCGGTGATCGCCACCAGGCCGGCGAGGGCGCCGTTGCCCATCTGAGAGACGTCGAGGGTCTTGAAGGTGAGGATCGACCCGATCGTCGCGCCGATGACCCCGGCGGCGGCGGCCAGGTTGGTGTTGACGGCCACGTCGGCGAAGTTGGCGCCGATCGCGTTCAGGAACGAGCCCGGGTTGAATCCCATCCAACCGACCCAGAGGATCAGGACGCCGAGGATCATGAGCGGCATCGAGTGGCCGGGGATCGGCACGGCCTTGCCGTTGCGGAACTTGCCGATGCGCGGACCGAGCACCAGCGTCCCGGCGAGCGCGGCGAGCGCGCCCTGGAGGTGCACGATGGACGACCCCGCGAAGTCCTGGAAGCCGTCCTGCAGCAGCCAGCCCCCACCCCAGGTCCAGTGGGCGACGATCGGGTAGATCACTCCCGTGAAGGCGATGGCGAAGAGGGCGTAGCCGATGAACTTGGTGCGGTCGAGCATCGCCCCGAAGACGATCGCCAGCGACACGGCGCAGAAGACCACCTGGAAGAAGAAGGTGACCTCGAAGTTGGTCGCGCTGTAGGCGAGCGACTCGAAGTCGACCGCGGTGTTGTTGTTGTCCATGAACCAGCCGCTCGAGCCGACGAAGTTGTTGCCGGTCCCGAAGGCGAGCGCGAAGCCCACCGCCCAGAACATGAGGAAGCTGATCGACACGTTGATGAGGATCTTCCCCATCACCGCCCCGGCGTTCTTCATGCGCGATAGACCGACCTCGAGCATGGCGAATCCCGCCTGCATGAAGAGGACGAGAAGCGCGGCCACGAAGACCAGGAGCGAGTTGATCGCGATGTCCTGATCTGTGACGTCCTGCGCGGCGGCGAGCGCCGGAACGAGCAGCAGCATCACCGCCGCGAGCACCGGCACCGTTCGGAATGGCCTGGAACGCATCTACTCTCCTTGCGCTGATGGAGTGGGTCTCGGGAGGACCCGGGTCTGCGCAGGAGGCTAGGGCGGCCCCCCTGGGAGCGGCTTTAGCCACAGGTATGAGACGGCGGGCCGCCGATTCGCCATATGCACAAGGGCCCCGCCGGCGTCGGCCTTCGCGCGAGCGGCGCCCCCTCCCTCGGCTGGGCTCAGCAGAGCGCCCGGGCTCGCGCGAGCAGCCGGGCGCTCTCCTCGACGAACCCCTCGGACAGGTACCACGCGCCCGCATCGGCGGCGACGAGAGCCCTCCAGCGGCGCATGCGCTCGCCCATCCCGGGCAGCGCGTAGCCGTTCAGCAGTGGGCCGACGAGCCGGTCGGGAAGGGAGTTGGTCTCCACCAGGTAGGCCAGGTCCTCGGCCGGATCCCCCATGCGCCAGAACTCCCAGTCGACCAGCCCGGGCCCGTCCGGCCCCCAGACCACGTTCGACTCGACCAGGTCGCCGTGGAGCATCCGGAAGGGTGACGCGTCGCCGTCCGGCCCGTCCGCACCATCGGAAGCGTCGCAGGCTCGGTCCGCCAGACCGGCGTGGGGGCCTCCCGCGAGCGCGCGCTCGGTGTCCTCCGCCCGCCGCCGGCGATAGCCGGCCAGCGAGTCGGCCGGCGCCGGCCACCACCACAGCCCCCCGCTCGCCGCGCGACGAGCGTCGTGTGCCTCCCTCACGAGGGCGCCGAGGCGCCGGGCCTCGCTCGCGCCCACCGCTGCGATCGTCCGCGGCGCGCCCGGCAGCCGCGAGGACACCATCCGGCCGTGAGCGTGCTCGACGAGGTCCGGAGCGCCCGCACGGCCTCCGAGGAGCGTCAGTGCAGCGACCTCCCGCGCGAGGGCCTCCGGGTCGCCGGACTTCTCGATCGACCCCGGGTCGCCGGAGACCTGCCTGATGCGAAAGCGCTCGGACACCGTTGCAAGGGTAGACGCGGGCCGGCGGGACTGGCACGGTCTCGCGATGCGCCTTCGCCGGACCAAGATCCTCGCCACCCTCGGGCCGTCCACCGACCCTCCGGGGGTGATGGACGCGCTCATCGCGGCAGGGATGGACGGCGGACGCATCAACTGCGCCCACGACACGCCCGAGAGCTGGCGGCAGAGAGCCCTCTCGCTGCGCGCCGCCGGCGAACGCGCGGGGCGACCGCTCGCGCTCCTGTTCGATCTCGCCGGCCCCAAGATGCGCCTGGACACGGGGGTGCGGGCCCGACTGGTGATCGACGGCGAGACCGTGACCTTCGCCGCAGGCGAGACGTCACCCGACGGATCGGTGCCCGTGGTCTGGCCGGGACTCGCCGAGGCGGTCACCGTGGGGCGCTCCGAGATCGTGATCGGCGACGGGACGCCGCGGCTCGCGGTGACCGGGGCGGACGTCGCGCGCGGCACGGTCACCGCCCGGTGCGAGCGCCCCGGCTCCATCGGGCCCCGCAAGGGGATCTTCGTGACCTACGTGCGGACCCCCGCCTCGACGCTGAGCGAGCAGGACCTCGCCGATCTCGCCGTGGCAGTCGAGCTGGAGGCCGACATCGTGGCCCTCTCCTTCGTCAGCTCGGGGCAGGACGTCCGGCGCCTGCGGGGCGCGCTCGACGCCCTGGGAAGCCACGCCCGGGTGATCGCCAAGATCGAGAAGGTCGAGGCGGTGGAGGCGCTCGACGACATCGCCGCCGTCTCGGACGGCGTGATGGTGGCCCGCGGCGACCTCGGCGTGGAGGCCGGCGTGGCCCGCGTGCCCCTCATGCAGAAGCAGGTGATCCGGCAGGCCGGAGCCGAGGGCAAGCTCGTGGTCACGGCCACGCAGATGCTGGAGTCGATGATCTCGCAGCCCGAGCCCACCCGGGCCGAGGCCACCGATGTCGCCAACGCCATCCTCGACGGGACCTCCGCCGTCATGCTGTCGGGGGAGACCACCGTTGGCCGCTACCCGGTCGAGACGGTGCGCGCCATGGCCGAGATCGCCGAGGAGGCCGAGCAGGGCGCGCTCCTCTCGCTCGTCGTCACCGCTCCCGTCGTGAACCGCTCGGAGGCGGTGATGCAGTCGGCGGTCCATCTCGCCCAGCAGGTGGCGGCCGTCGCGCTCGTCGTCTCCACCGTCAGTGGCGGCGCGGCGCGCGCGGCCGCCAAGTACCGGCCGCGGCTCCCGGTCATCGCGCTCTCCGAGGACGAGCAGGTGCTGCGGCAGCTCGCGCTCGAGTGGGGCGTCGTGCCGGGATGGATACCCCCACGCCCGCCCACCCTGGAGATGCACCGCACGATGATGCTCGAACGGGCGCGCGAGGTGGCGGACCTGTCGCCGGGGGATGTCGTGGTGCTCGCCTACGGGCCGCCGGAGGCCGGGCCCTCGCAGACGAGCTACCTGGCGGTGCGGGAGATCCCCTGAGCGGAGCGGTCGGAGGACATCATCTCCCCCACCGCCCTGAGCGACACATCCGCGCGGCGCGCCAGCTCCAGCGCGCCGCCCGCCGGCATGCCGTGACGGGCGAGGTAGGTCACGATCCGCTCGCGCGACTCGGCGAGGAGCCGGCAGCCCGGGCAATCGCTCCTGCCCAGGTTGCGCGGCGCTCCGCAGCGCTCGCACCAGCGTGCCGCCGAGTTCAGGAACATGCCCGTGTCGGGTTCGTCATCCTGCACGGTCGACCGATCGACCAGGGACGAGAGGAGCTCCAGGGCTGTTGCGCCGCGACCGCGTGTCACACAGAAAGTGGTCGTCTGCCCTCGTGCTCGTCTTGAGCGCAGCGGCCATCGCCGCCGGGTGCGGGGGCGCCGGGCCGACCACCACGGCGACCACCGCGGAGGCGCAGGATCGGATCGAGGTGAGCCTGGGAGGCGGCGAGGACGGGTCGCTGAGGATCTCCCTCGACTGCACGGTCGCAGACCGAGCCGCATGCTCGACGATCCTCGAAGCTCTCGCGGACGCCCGGGACGCCGAGGGCTGCACCGCGATGGCCGGCACTCCTCGGGCGCGCCTTCGCGTATCCGGGAGCATCGCGGGCGATCGCGTCAGCGCGCTGGTGACCCGGCGCACCGATTGCGAGGTCCGGACCTACGATCGCGTCGTGGCCGGCCTGGGCCTCGGACCGTGACGGTCCGCGCTCACGGGCCCCAGGTCGAGAGGATCTCGGCGACATCCTCGAGTCCATCGGCGATCGCATCGGCGGCCGCGAGATCACCGGCGCCGTGAGCGCCGGTCGTGACAGCGATGCAGCGCGCGCCGCCTGCGCGCGCGCAGGCCACGTCCCGGGGCGTGTCGCCGACCACGACCACCTCAACCGCACCCCCGGCGCGCGCGGCGGCGATCGGGACCAGGGCGTCGCGGCTCTCGTGGTCCGATCCGAACGCGCCCTGCCCGCGCGCGAAGTGGCGCCCGAGGCCGGCCCGAGCCACCTTGGCGTGCGCCAGCGCCTCGATGTTCCCGGTGAGGAGCGCCATGCGCGCCCCTCCTGCCGCGATGCGCCCGAGCGCCTCGTCGGCCCCCGGCGCCGTGGCCTGGCCTGGGAACTCGCGCTCGAGGGCCGGATAGAGGTCGGCCACCCGGCGCATCCACTCCGGGAGCCGACGGGTGATCTCGTGGTGCGGACGACCGAGGCGTCGCAGCAGGAGCCGTGCGATCTCCTGATCGGTGCGACCGGCGGGACCGACCGCCGCCACGTCGTCGAGATCCGCCTGCACGCCGAAGACGTCGCGCAGCGCGCGCATGACGGCCTCGGTATGCGCACGAGGGCTGCCCAGCAGCAGGGTCCCGTCGATGTCGAACAGGATCAACACGGCTGCGAGAATAGACCCGGGCCATGGCAGACTCAGAGGTCGCCGCCCGGCTGCGCCCACCCCGAGCCCGGAGAGCAGTGAGACGACGTCCCCTGAAGTGGTTCGGCGCCGCGGTCGTCGTGGCGATCCTCGCCGCGACCGCGCTCGCGACGATGGCGGCGGTTCACCACGACCGGGACGCCGCGAACGCTCGACGCGATGCGGTCGCCGGTCCCGCCGTGCGCGCTCTGGCGATGGACGTCTCCCGTTCGACGGCGACTCTCGAGGACCTGAGATCCTTCTTCGAGGCCTCGAACCGGGTGAGCGCCGGTGACTTCGCCCGTTTCGTCGCATCGCCCCTCAAGCGCCAGAGCTCCCTGGAGTACCTGGCGTGGACGCCGCTCGGGGGGGGACCCGCCTTCAGAGAACACGGGGCCGGATCGCCGGACGGATCGGAGGTGCCCTCGTTCCCCGACGTGGACGCGGCGATGGCCGCCGCGCGTGACCGTGCGGTGCCCCGCATGACCGGCCCCACGACGACCTCCGACGGTCGGACCCTCGTGATGCTGGTGGCCCCGGTCTACGCGCAGGGCGCGGTGATCGACACGGTGGCCGAGCGGCGCACCGCGCTGCGCGGATTCGTCACCGGAGCGTCGCGTCTGAGCGCTCTCGGCGACGCCGCCCGGCTCAGTCTGCCGGAGGGCGCCGCGATCGACGTACGCGACAGCGGTGCCCTCCTGATCGGCGACGGAGCCGCGACGGGCGATGTCGAGGGCACGATCGACGTGGCCGGGCGTCGCTGGATGGTCTCCCTCTCGGGCGTCGAGGGTGCCTCGTCGGCCCTGCCGGCCGCCGTGGCGGCGGCCGGACTCCTCCTGGCGGCGGTGGTCGCCCTGCTCTTCGTGGAGTCGGCCGGGCGAGAGCGCGACATGCGGGGAGAGCTCGCCCGGTTGCGGGTGCGCCACGACCTGATCCTCTCCTCCGCCGGGGACGGGATCCTCGGCGTTGACCGGGAGGGCCGGGCGAGCTTCGTCAACCCGGCCGCCGCCCGCATGCTGGGATGGAGCGTGGAGGATCTGACCGGCCGGACGCTCGACGACTCGGCGGTGCCCGTGGCGACAGCACTGCGGGAGGGGCGGATGCAGTCGGGCGAGGACACCCTGCGCCGGCGCGACGGCACGAGCTTCCTCGGGGAGTACACCACCACCCCGATCGTGGGCGAGGGGCTCGCCACCGGGGCGGTCGTGACGTTCCGCGACGTCACCGCCCGCAAGCAACTCGAGGCGCAGACGCTCGAGAGCCTGGCGGCCGCGGAGGAGCTCGCCGCCATCGACCCCCTGACGGGACTCGCGAACCATCGCACCTTCCACGAACGCCTCGACACGGAGGTGGAGCGCGCCCGTCGCCACGGACGGGGCCTCTCGCTCGTGCTGATGGACCTCGACCACTTCAAGCGTGTCAACGACCTGCACGGCCACCAGATGGGCGATCGCGTGCTCGAGCACGCGGCGCGCATCTTCGAGCAGGAGACGCGCACAGGCGAGCTCGTTGCCCGCGTCGGCGGCGAGGAGTTCGCCATGATCCTGCCCGAGGCCGACGAGCACGAGGCATATCGGGCGGCCGAGCGCGTGCGCAGGGCGATCGCGGCGTCCAGCTTCCCGGGGATCGGCGCGATGACCATGTCGGCCGGCGTCTGCGATCTGACCCACGGCTCCGACGCCGACACCCTCTACCGGCTCGCCGACGGAGCCCTCTACTGGGCGAAGCACCGCGGCCGCGACCGGGTCGTCCGCTACTCGCCCGACGGGGCCAAGTCGCTCTCCGCAAACGAGGAGGCCGAACGGCTCGAGCGCCAGCAGGCGCTGGTGAGCATCCGCCTGCTGGCGCGGGTAGTGGATGCCAAGGATCCGTCCACGCGACGCCATTCCGAGCGGGTCGGCGATCTCAGCGCCGAACTGGCGGAGGCGATCGGTTGGTCGCCCGAGCGCGCTTCGCTGCTGAGGGAGGCCGGCCTCGTGCACGACGTCGGCAAGATCGGCGTGCCCGACGCCGTGCTCTTCAAGCCGGCCCGCCTCAGCGCGAAGGAGTTCGAGAAGGTGAAGGAGCACGCGGCACTCGGCGGCCACATCGTGGGCGAGGCTCTCAACGAGGAGCAGGTCTCGTGGGTACGCAGCCACCACGAACGGTGGGACGGAACCGGGTATCCTGACGAGCTAGAGGCCGAGGAATGCCCCGAGGGAGCGCGTATCATCGCCCTCGCCGACGCCTGGGATGTCATGACTTCGGAGCGCCCGTATGCGACCGTGCCGTCTTCCACTGCTGATGCGATCCTCGAGTGCCGAGCCCACGCGGGCAGTCAGTTCTGGCCGCTCGCGGTCGAGGCGCTGATCCGGATCCGCGGATGACATCGGGGGGACAGAGGCTGATCGTCATCGCGATCGCGGTGGCGGCAACCGCGATCACGGGGCTGCTGTCACTGACCTTCGCGCTCACGCGCGACGATCCGCTGGCATCGCCGACGCTTCGCGTGGTGGTGGAGCGGTCGCCCATCACCACGCCCGTGCCCTCCCAGGCGCCCGCGATCGTCGCGCCGCGGAAGCCGGTCCGGCTCTCCGTCACGACATCCCCGCAGCGACGGCAGGCCGTCGCTGCCGCGCCGGTGCTGGTGTCGGCCGATTCCGCCCCGCGCGCGCGCGACCTGCCTCTCGACCGCGCGCCCGAGCCGGTGGTGGCACGCCCCCGCCCGGTCGTCGCGCCTTCTCCGCCACCCGTGATCCGGGCGCCCGCACAGCCGATCGAACCGCCGCCCGTCGCCGAGACGCCGCCCGCGACGATCGTCGCGGTGGACCAGCCGGCGACGCCGGACCCCGCCCCCGCCGTCGGAGCCCCGCCCCCCATCGCGACACCCGACCCGGCTACGCCGCCCGTCGTTGCGCCGATCGTCGACGCGCCGCCGTCCGATGAGGGGCCCGCAGTGGAGCCCCCGGTGTCCGGTGAGCCCACGAAGGGTGAGCCGGCCAAGGGTGAGCCCACGAAGGGTGAGCCGGCCAAGGGTGAGCCGGCCAAGGGTGAGCCCACGAAGGGTGGGCCGACCAAGGGTGGGCCGACCAAGGGGGAGCCGTCTCCGGAGGCCCCGAGCGCGGATGGCCCCGCTGGGGAAGCTCCGTCCGACGCCGCCCCGCCGGCCCCCGAGACGGGAACCGGCGGAGGATGCCGCTCCGGCTGAGCCCGAGGGGTCTTCCGTAACGGCCCCCGACCGGGGGGCCGCTCCTACGAGCGGGAGAAGGGGAGGACCGTGGTGAGCCACTGGACGAGGGCGTCCGGGTTGCGGCTCTGCACCATCACCTCGCCCGGACCGGTGAAGTCGAACACGAAGCCCTCACCGCTCTTCAGCGTCTGCACCGTCTTGCCCCCGGCCGCGCGCCGGAGGCTGAAGGTGACGCTCTCGTCGAAGGCAACCATGTGGCCGGAATCCACCACCACGGTCTCGCCCTCCGCCAGCCGGATCCGGTCGAGCGCGCCGTAGCAGGAGAGCACCACCATCCCCCGGCCGCTGGCTCGCAGGAGGAAGCCGCCCTCTCCTCCGAAAAGGCTCTTGAACCCGCCCCACTTGGTGTCGATCTCCACACCGGTCTCCGAGGCGATGTACGACCCGCGCTGGATGAAGACGGACTGGGCGCCGACCTCGACGGTGGTCATGTCGACCGGCAGGTGCGCCGCGACGTCGACCCAGCCTCCGGGGCCGGGGGCCGCATAGGTGGTGATGAAGAACGACTCGCCCCCGAGCACGCCGCGCTTCAGCGACTTCATCAGACCACCCTGCATGCTGGCCTCTATCGCGACACCCTCGGAGGTCGCCATCATGGCCCCGGACTCCGCTCGGACCACCTCGCCGCCCCCGAGCGTGCATCGCGCCACCGAGAAACTCGGGTCGTGCCGGATTGCGATCTCCATCTGCGCCTCACTCTCACGATTCCAGTTGATCGGACGACACCACCAAGCCACCTCAGAACGACCGCGCCCCCTTACCGATGGAGCACCTGCGCGCGTCGGACCCTGGACCTGCGGCCAAGGCCCGGCGGGAGTCCGTAGTCGAGACTGCGGGTGCGAGCAGGGCGGAGTGCACTGCCTACCGGGTCAACCCTGTTCGCCTCGGCGAGAGGCATGGATCGGGGAGTCGCCCCCTTCTTCCCGATCCATGCCCCTTCCCCCGCGCGCGGCCGCGGCAACGAAGGCGGCGATGACGCCGCTGGCCGGGTCGGCCTCCGGATGCCACTGCACCCCGAGAACCCATCCGTCGCCGTCCGACTCCACCGCCTCGGGAAGATCGTCGCCGACGGCGCGAGCCGAGACGCGCAGGCCCCGCCCCGGCACATCGATGGCCTGATGGTGGTGCGAGACCACGCGGTGCACCGCCTCCCGGGCGGCCTCCATCGCGCGTGAGCCCTCCTCCACGCGGACCTCGTGCTCGTTGCCCGCGAAGCGTCCGATCGCCCGACGGTGCTCCTCGTGGCCGAGGTCGTCGGGGAGGTGCTGGCGCAGTGTCCCGCCGCGCGCCACGTTGATGACCTGGGCCCCCCGGCAGATACCGAGCACGGGCAGGCCTCGGGCGGCGGCCGCGCTCAGCAGGGCGGCCTCGACCGCGTCCCGCAATTGCAGCGGCGGGTCGTTCGACGGATGGGCCTCGGCGCCGTACGCGGCGGCTTCGATGTCCACCCCTCCCACCAGCATCAGGCCGTCCAGGCGGTCCAGGACACGGTCGGGATCCTCCACCAGGGCCCGATCGGGGGGAATGAGCAACGCGATCCCCCCGGCCGTCTGCACCTGCTCGATGTAGTTCATCGGCACGAGCGCCGCGGGGAGGTCCCACACCGACCAGCGGGCACGCTCCATCGCCGAGCAGATACCGATGAGCGGGCTGTGGGTCGGGGTCGGGATACCCCTAGGCTAGCCACTCCCTGGTGTGGAGGGGGCGCATCTCGTAGGGGAGGGCACGGCCGGCGCACGCGCCCCGCACGACCCCGGTCAACCCGTAGTGCGCGACCGAGGGCGGGGATGCGGCGATCGCTCGGTCGATGAGGGTCTCGAAGGCCTCGCGACCCGTGGCGAAGCGCCATGCCGCTCCGGGATCACCCGGGCAACGATCCGGGTGGTGCGCGCGGGCGAACTGCCGCCACGCGCCGACGAGGTCGTCACGGGCGGGCCGCTGGCTCGCGAGGCCGAGCACCTGAGAGGCGGTTGCGACGTTCATGGACAACACGGTAGGAGCGGCCCCGGCGGCGGCCACCATCCGAGCGCGGGGTCAACACCTGACCGGGGGTCTAGACTCCCACCGTGTCGTTCCTCGGCTACTCGATCGCTGGAGTGCTCATCGGCATCGGCCTCATCTTGGCGGGTGGCGTGGTGGGGGGTCTCTGGTTCGCCGTCTCCTCAATGCGTCCCGAGCTGCTGGAGCGGCGCCGGCAGAAGTGAGCGGGGCCGTCCGGGCGGGCGACTAGCGTGCGGTCCCAGCGTGCTTCGGGAGGATACAAACGCCCGCTTCGAGACCGGTTTCCTGCGCCGGCGCTTCGTGAGCGGGCGACGCGAGTTCGACTTCATCTCGGGGCTCACCCACCGCGCGATCATGCGTGAGCAGGCGTCGGCACCGGTGGCGATCGCCGAGGACGAGAGGCGCACCTGGTGGATGTTCCGCGGGCGCTTCTTCTGGGAGGACGACGGCCTCGCGGCCGACGAGGTGATGGCCCTCGTACACGACCGGGAGCGTCGGTTGCGCCGTCGCATCGAGCGGGCGAAGGACATGATGGTGGCCGGGGCCGAGGCGGCGAGCCCGAGGCGCGAACCGATACCCGAGGATCTGCGCCGCGAGGTCTTCCGCCGGGACGGCGGCCGCTGCAACGCGTGCGGCGCCGACGAGCTGCTGCAGTTCGACCACATCATCCCGCTCGCCCTCGGCGGGGCGTCAACGCCGGAGAACCTCCAGCTGCTCTGCGCTCCGTGCAATCGCGAGAAGGGTGCGGGGCTCGGATGAGCGGAACCGCGCCGATCGTCCCGGAGACGACCCTCGCCTGGATGCGCGTGCACGGCGACCTCCTGCGGGAGCTCGTCGGCCAGGAGCAGGGAGACGACCCCTCCGCGGTGCCGGCGGACGACGGGGCCATCCGGGCCCACCTGCGCTTCGCCGCCGAGGCGCTCGAGGCCACTGCGGCGACCGACCTGGCCGAGCGGCTGGCGGGGTTCGACGCGGATCTCCCCGGGTGGTTCGAGCGCAATCGAGATCTCTTCGACGAGCACGTCGCCGCCGGGGCCGGGGCGATCGCGCTCGAGGAGCACCTCCAGTTCGGCGTGCGCCCCGGAAGCGACCCATCGCTCGACGCCGGCCTGGAACGGCGCGTGCGCATCGGCGGATGGGTGCGGATCTTCCTCCTCGGCCTCGAGCTGCACCTCGGGCCGTCCGGCGACGGGCTCGAGGGCGCCACGCTCTCGTGGATGGGCGCGCACCAACGGGAGCTGGCTCGACTGATCTTCTCGCTCGACCGGCAGGCCAAGCACGCTGCCACCCAGAGCGCCGGCGCCGCGGTGGACGTCGAAACACTCGATGCGATCGGGCAGGCGGCCGTGGTTCAAGGGCACGTCCGCCTGATGATCGAGGCCCTCGCCGCGACGCTATCCGGCGGCCCCGAGAGCCCCTGACAAGGGGCGGGACGCCGGATCGCCCGCCGGGAGCGGGTGCCCGATCAGGTAGCCCTGAAGGACGTCGCAGTGGAGGTGCTCGAGGTGGTCGGCGCCCGGTTGGGTCTCGACGCCCTCGGCAACGACGGTGAGACCGAGGTCGTGGCCGAGCCGGATCAGCCCGCCCACGAGCGCGGCATCCCGTCCGGCCTCGTCGATCCCCTGGACGAAGCTGCGGTCGATCTTCAGCTCGTCCACCGGCATCTCGCGGAGGGTGGCAAGAGGAGCGAACCCGGTGCCGAAGTCATCGAGGGAGACGCGGATCCCGTCGGCACGCAGCGCCACGAGCTGCTCGGCGGCGTCGAGCGCGGTGGCCAGTCCGTTCTCGGTGACCTCCAGTGTCAGCCCGGTGGCGGCCACGCCGCTGCCGGCGAGCGCCCGGGTGACCCGCTCGGGGAGCCGTGGGTCCCGCAGGTCACGGGCGGAGATGTTCACCGCCACGCGCAGACCGGCCGCAGGCGTGCTCCAGAGGGCTGCGTCGCGGAGGGCGATGGTGAGGACGGCGTCGGTCAGCTCGCAGATCAGGTCGCTCTCCTCGGCCAGCGGAAGGAAGTCGTGGGGCATGAGCAGCCCGCGCTCGGGGTGGCGCCACCGGACGAGGGCCTCGGCTCCGACGAGGCGGCCATCGAGCGAGACCTGTGGCTGGTAGTGCACCTCGAGCTGACCGGCCCCGATCGCGCGCCGCAGCTCCTGACGCAGGATGAGGCGTTCCGGGCGGCGCACGTCGCTCGAGGGCGCGTACACGGCGACCCCGGTCGCGTTGCGCTTCGCGTGGTACATCCCGACGTCGGCCGCGTGGACCAGGTCATCCGGCTCGGTTCCGTGCGCCGGGGAGTGGGCCACCCCGATACTGCCGTCGATTCCCACGTCGGTGTCGTTCATGGGGAAGGGCACCCGGATGGCCTCGCGCAGACGGAAGGCGACCGCGATCGCGCCGGCGTGGTCTTCCTTCGGCAGGAGCACGGCGAACTCGTCGCCGGCCAACCGTGCCACCAGGGCATCGCCCCCGGCGGCCCGGGTGAGGCGGGCGCCCAGTTCCTGCAGGACCTCGTCGCCCGCGCGGTGGCCGAAGGTGTCATTGAGGTCCTTGAAGCCATCCAGGTCGAGGATCAACAGGGCGGGGCCGCCCTCGCCCGGCGGCGCCCCGGCGAGCGCGTCGCGGAGGCGCTCGAAGAGGAGGGTCCGATTGGCGAGGCCGGTGAGCGGATCGTGGCGGGATTGATGGCGGTGGCGGTGGGCGCTCTCCTCGAGCGCGGCGGCGGCCTGGCGCCGTTCGGTGACATCGCGCAGCATCACCACCCTCGGGGTGCGCGGATCGTCGCGGTCGATCGGGTTGACCGTGGCCTCCAGCACACGGCTCGCCTCCTCGACGGTGGCCGCGTATTCCCACGGCTCGCCGGTCACGGCCCGGTCCCAGCCGTCGATCAGCACCGCGGCGGGGGTGCCTGCCGCCGCGTCCACCGGAGCGCCGAGGAGTTCGGCGGCAGCGGGATTGAGGTCGAGCACGTGGCCCCGGCCGTCGACCACCACGACGCCGTCGCGCATGGCCTCGACCACCAGATCACGGGCGACCGGCAAGAGGCCGAGCTGGGCGTCGATCAGCCGCATCCGTAGAACCCCCCAGGTGAGCCCGGCCACCGTGACCAGCAGCGCGACGGGGGTCGGGTCGTAACCGCCGAAGGTGAAGAGGCGCGTGATGGCGGTGGCGTTGGCCACGAGCGGCAGCGTGACGATGGCCACCATCAGCACCGCCTGGGGACGGTAGCGGCGCGGTGCCCCGAGCACCGTGCGCGCGAACAGCACGAGCGCGCCGATGATGACCACGTACGCCCACGCCGCATGGAACGCGAACCAGGGGCCGGGGTTGTTGTCGACCGGTCCGGGCCCGGAGGGCACGATCAGCTCCTGGAACATCACCCCCCTCCACCCGGTCCACACGAACGCGAGCGTGAACGGCACGGGAGCGGCGAGGAGCAGCCAGCGCCGCCAGGTCATGCGGGGACGGCCGGAGAGCCCGCTGCCGGCCCACCAGATCGAAAGCGTCAGCGCGCAGATCGCCGTGAAGGTGACGCTGAGCGTGAGCCGCTTGAGCCAGAACTCCCCGGCGAGCGCCTGCACTGCGTTCGATGTGGCCCACACGCAGAGGCTCGCGCTCACCGCCGCCAACCCGAGCGCGCCGGGCAACCGTCGGCGCCCGAGCACGAGCACCGTGAGCCCGGCGGAGGCCAACGCCACCCCGGCGAGGAGCAGGGCGATGGTCTGGGGGGTGCTCATCGAAGTGGCCTCGGGCGCATCGTGCGCGGGACGATTGCACCGAATGCACCGATTCCCAATGCGACGATGGTCTAGTGTCGTTCGCGGGTTGCCGAGGTCCAGACGCGCGGGAAGCTGCCGATAATGGACGGCATGACGGCGATCTCCCGTGAGACCCCCGGCGAGCCGGTCGCGTCGACGGCCTCGTTCCGCCTCTCCGAGGTGATCGGGGCGCTCTCGCACGCACTCGACCTGACCGAGGGCCAGCCCGTCGGCCACGCGCAGCGCACGTGCATGCTGAGCATGGAGATCGCCGAGCGGCTCGACCTCTCGGCCGAGGTTCGCCGTGACCTCTTCTACGCTGCCCTCCTGAAGGACGCCGGCTGTTCGAGCAGCGCAGCGCGCATGAGCGAGCTGTTCGACACCGACGATCGTGCCCTCAAGCGCCAGTTCTCGTTCGTGGACTGGACCAGCACGTCCGACTTCGTGCGCTACGCGGCGAGGAACATCGCACCGGAGTCCTCGGGCATCGCACGAGCCGGCAAGCTGCTGCGCGCGTTGCGGGCGCTCTCGCGCGAGGCCTCCGACCTCAACAACGCGCGTTGCGATCGCGGGGCCCGGATCGTCGCCATGCTGGGCTTTCCTCCCGAGGCGTCGGCCGCGGTGCGGGCGCTCGACGAGCACTGGGACGGGAGCGGACGACCGGACGGGATCGCGGGCGAGGCCATTCCCCTCATCTCGCGCATCACCTGCCTTGCGCAGACGGCGGAGGTCTACATGTCGGCCGACGGGCCTCTCGCGGCCCTCGAGGTGGTGCGCGAGCGGCGCGGGCGGTGGTTCGACCCCGGGCTCTGCGACGTCTTCCTCTCGATCGGCCCCGACGACCCCCTCTGGATACGGATGGTTGACGACACCGCCGCCGAGGTGCTGCGCGACCTGGAGCCCGGCGGCGGCATCGCCCTCGCGGACGAGGAGGGACTCGACCGGGTGGCGGAGGCCTTCGCGGGAGTGATCGACGCCAAGTCGCCCTACACGGCCCGCCACTCCGTGGGCGTGGCGAGGTACGCGGAGGCCATCGGACGCGAGGCCGGCTTCGACGCGGTGCGCCTGCGCTCGCTGCGCCGAGCCGGCCTACTGCACGACATCGGGAAGCTCGGGGTGTCGAACCGGATACTCGACAAGCCGGGCAAGCTCACCCCGGAGGAGTTCGCCGAGGTGCGCCTCCACCCGCTCTATACCTTCCAGATCCTCTCTCAGATCATGCCCTTCGCCGAGCTGGCCGAGTCGGCCGCCGCACACCACGAGCGCCTCGACGGACGCGGCTACCACCGGGGCGTCGGGGCCGAGTCGCTGGCGCCGGAGGCGCGCATCCTCGCCGTCGCCGACGTCTTCGACGCGCTCACGGCCGATCGCCCCTACCGGGGGCCGCTCGATCCCGATCTGGCGTTCGAGATCCTCTGGAAGGACGCCGGCGCGTCGTTCGACCCGACCTACATCTCGGCGCTCCGTAGCTCCGGCGTGGAGCCGGACCAGGTCGCCTGACGGCGGGAGCGCGCGTCCCGCGACGCGTCATGTGACAGTCTCCCGGGCCGTGGAGATCACCCCCTCGGCAAGGAACTGACGCAAGTGGCAACGATCTACGTCACCGGCCATCGCAACCCGGACATGGACTCCATCGCCTCGGCGATCGGCTACGCCGAGCTGCGTGGACGCCTCGACCCGGCGAACGACTACGTCCCGGTGCGACTCGGTGAGATCAACGCCCAGGCGCGCTGGGCGCTCACGCGCAGCGAGGCCGCCGAACCAGAACTGCTCGACCACGTGATGCTCCGCGCACAGGACGTGATGAGCCCCGATCACCCGACGGCGAGCCACGACGCCTCGCTGCGGGAGGTGGGCATCGCCATGGCCAAGGCCGACCTGGACCTGATCCCGATCGTCGACGACGAGGGCATCGTGGTGGGCATCCTCACCGCCCGTGATCTGGCGCGCAGGTACATCAAGGAGTCGGGCGAGCCGTCGAGCTTCGCCGATCGCCCGGCGTCGGTCGATCTGATCGTCAGCGTTCTCGACGGCGAACTGGTGATCCCGCCCACGCGCCGCCTGAACGGCCGGCTGTGGGCCGTCACGGTCGATGTGGACACCATGGGCAACACGATGGGCGAGCACGACATCGTCGTCGTGGGCAACCGCTCCGATGCCCAGCGACGGGCCGTCGAGCTCGGGGTCGCCCTGATGGTCGCCCCCTACGACTCGACGCCCGACGACGACGTGATCGCGCTCGCCCGCGAGCGCGGCACGGGCATCGTGCTCTCGCCGCTCGACTCGTACGTGACCGGCCGGCTCGTGTCCCTCTCGGTCCCCGTGCGGGAGGTGATGAGCCCCGACCCGCTCACCTGCGAGCCCGACGACCTCCTCAGCGACGTGACCGACCGGATGCGGGAGGTCCACTACAGCGCGGCGATCGTGGTGGACGAGGGCGGCACCCCGCTCGGCCTGATCACCCGCTCCGAGCTGGTCAACCCGACCCCGCGTCACGTGCTGCTCGTCGACCACGCCGAGCAGGCCCAGAGCGTGACGGGCATCGGCCAGGCCCACATCGTCGAGATCCTCGACCACCACCACATCGGATCGATCGAGACCCGCTTCCCGGTGGCCGCGACCTTCGACCCCGTCGGCAGCACCGCCACGCTCGTGGTGGAGCGCTTCCGCTCCCACGGTCGCGAGCCCCAGCGACCGACCGCGATGATGCTGCTCTCGGCGATCCTCTCGGACACCGTCATCCTCAGCTCTCCCACCACGACCGAGCGCGACCACCACGTCGTCGAGTACCTCGAGGAGCTCCTCGGCCTGAGCGCGCGCGAGTACGGCATCGAGATGTTCGAGGCGTCGTCGGATGTCGGCGACGTCCCCGCCGCGGACATCATCCGGCGCGACGCGAAGGAGTACGAGGTCCGCCACGGCAAGCGCCTCTGCGTGGCCCAGATCGAGACCGTCGGGCGCAGCCTGCACAACCGCGGCCATGAGCTGCTGGCGGCGATGGAGAAGGTCCGGTCGCAGATGGACTACGTGGTCTACGCGCTGATGGTCACGGACATCGTCGACCACAGCACCGAGCTGCTGGTGGTGGGGGAGACCGCCCCGGTCGAGCGGGCCTTCGGGGTCACGGCCAGCGACAGCATGCTGGACCTGCCCGGGGTGATGAGCCGCAAGAAGCAGGTGGCCCCCAAGCTCCTCGCCGCCTTCTAGCGCGCCGGTCCTCACATCGGGCAGACTGGCGGAGCCCGCACGAACGTATGAGGGGGATCTGATGGAGCTCGCCGACGCGATTCGAAAGCGCCGCGCCGTGAGGAAGTACACCGACCGTCCCGTCGACGACGAGACCCTCGATCGAATGCTCCGCCTCGGCCTCCGGGCCCCGAGCGGCGGCGGACAGCAGGCGTGGGGCTTCATGGTGGTCCGGGACCCGCAGAAGCGACTCGCCGTGGCCGAGCTGATCATCGCCGGCGGCGCGGAGTACTTCGCGCTGATGCGCCCGAAGAAGGACGCGAGCGACGAGGAGCACGCCGCCTGGGCGCGCGACTACGCCGAGACGGTCATGGGCACCTACCGGCAGGTGCCGGTGTTCGTCGTGGGCCTGCTGGTGCCACGCGGATACCCGGACTCGTTCCCCGGCGGGTACGAGGACGATCTCATCTCGCTCGCGTTCGCGTTCCAGAACATGATGCTGGTGGCCCGCGAGGCCGGGCTCGGCACCGTCTCGATCACCGCCTTCGTGCGCTGGGAGAAGGACCGGCTGCGGGAGATCCTCGGCATTCCGCCCGAGGTGGACCCGGCGATCATCACGCCGGTCGGCTTCCCGGAGGCCTTCCCCACCGGCCTCGCCCCGGCCCTGCAGCGCAACTTCCGCACATGGCGGGCCCTGGTGCACGACGATCAGTACGGCAACACCCGTGAGTAGCGATCGCGCGAAGGCCTACGGTGACGACGAGGTCCGCGAGCGACTGCGGGAGACGCTGCCGCACTGGTCGCTCGAGGATGGCTCGATCCGGCGCCGGTTCGCGGTCCAGGGCTGGAAGAGCGCCCTGATGGTGGTGAATGCGGTCGGCCACCTCGCCGAGGCGGCCTGGCACCACCCCGAGGTCGCCGCCTCCTACGGATGGGTCGAGGTGAGGCTCGCGAGCCACGATGCGGGCGGCATCACCGACCGCGATCTTGCCCTCGCCCTGCGTATAGACGATGTCGTGGGCTGGCGACCGGGGTCCGATGGTGGCCCACTCACCGGCCCCCCCGACGACCCGCGCTTCGCCTACGTGCTCGACGACGCGTGAGCTGAGGCGGACTCTCAGCCTCGACTTGACAGTGAGGCGGTCCGGGCTGCGGACCAGTGCCGAGGAAACCCCTGAGGAGGGCGTGACCGTGCTCCGTGAGCACCGACTCGGGGTGGAACTGCAGGCCGACGATCGGGTGCTCGCGGTGGCGCAGCGCCATGATCTCGCGCTCCTCGCTCCACGCGGTGGCCACGAGCTCCCCCGGGAGGTCCTGCGCCTCCACCACGAGCGAGTGATAGCGGGTCGCCCACAGGGGATTCGGCAGGCCCGCGAACGGCCCCTCCCCGTCGTGGGCGATGCGCGAGGCCTTGCCGTGCATCGGGCGACGCGCCCGCACGATCTGCCCGCCGAAGGCCTGTCCGATGCACTGGTGGCCCAGGCACACGCCGAGAATGGGGACCGAGGGCCCCAGGCGACGCACCAGGGGCACGCACACACCGGCTTCGTTGGGCGTACGCGGGCCCGGCGAGATGACGATGTGGGAGGGCTCCCGGGCGGCGACCTCATCCACCGTCACGGCGTCGCAGCGGACGACCTGCGTGGGCCAGCCGAGCTCGCGGATGTAGCGGGCCAGGTTGTGGACGAACGAGTCGTAGTTGTCGATGACGAGGATCACGGCGCAAGCGCCCGGCAGAGGGCGAGGGCCTTTGCGAGCGACTCCTCGTACTCGTCCGCCGGCCGCGAGTCGGCCACGACGCCTCCGCCCGCCTGGAACGTGATGCGGCGGCCCTGGATGGCGTACGTGCGGATGACGACGCTGGTGTCGAGGGCCCCGTCGAAGCCGAGGTAGCCGATCGCCCCGCAGTAGGGGCCGCGCCGGCTGGCCTCGAGCTCGGCGATGATCTCCATGGCGCGGATCTTGGGAGCGCCCGTGATGGAGCCGCCGGGAAAGCAGGCGGTCAGCAGGTCGACCGCGCCGAGGCCCGGGCGCAACCGACCGGTGACGGTCGAGACCAGGTGCATCACGGTGGCGAAGCGCTCCACGGCGCAGAGCTCGGACACCTCGACGCTGCTGTCCCGGCACACGCGTGAGAGGTCGTTGCGGAGCAGATCGACGATCATCACATTCTCCGCCCGATCCTTCTCGCTGGCCGCGAGTTCGGCCGCCAGCGCCTCGTCGGCGCCCGGCGTTGAGCCGCGTGGGCGCGTCCCCTTGATCGGACGGGTCTCCACGCGATCGCCCGCGAGCGCCAGGAACCGCTCGGGCGAGGATGACGCCAGGACGACGTCGTCGAACCTCAGGTAGGCGGAGAAGGGCGCCGGGTTGCCCTCCTGCAGGCGGCGGTACAGGTCGAGGGGCGTGACCCCGACCGGAAGCTCGGCCTCGAAACGCTGGGAGATGTTGGCCTGGAAGATGTCGCCGGCCAGGATGTAGTCGATCACCCGGCGCACGGCGCCCTCGTAGGCCGCGCGCGAGGACTGGGACACGATTCGCGCCGGCTTGGCCGGGACGGCGGGCGGGCCGAGCGGCGCGACCTCCGCGAAGCGCCGCACCGCATGCTCCAGCCGCTCCGTCGCCCGTCCCCGCCGGGCGTCGGGATCCACCTCGGGGTGCCCGCTCGACACGATGAACACCCGCCGCTCGCGGTGGTCCACCGCCACCACGACGTCGCAGAACAAGAGGTGGGCGTCGGCGAGATCACGCGGGTCGGGGGGCGGCTCCGGGACGTCCTCCAGGTGCCGGGCGAGCCCGTATCCCAGGTAGCCGACCGCCCCTCCCTGGAAGGGCGGCAGCGCGGGCCCTGCGAGCGAGGGGTGGCGGGCGAGCTCGGCCGCCAGCACGGTGAAGGGGTCGCCCGGCACCGGTGCCCCGTCCACCTGCACCTCGCCTGCGCGGCAGGTGAGGGCGCGAAAGGGGTCGAAACCGATGAACGAGTACCGCCCGCGCGGGTCGTCGCCCGAGCTGTGGAGGAGGGCCGCACACGGATCGCCCGCGACCACGGCGAAGAGGTTGACCGGGTCGGCGTAGGGGATCTCGCGGACCATCGCAGCGGTCGCGAGGGAGGGCGCAGGTCCGGAGGCCGCGGGGGTTCGGGGCATCCGGGCATTGTCCGCCTCGCGCGTGAGCCGCACAACGTCGCCGGCGGCGAGATCCTGTGGAACGGGCTCGCGACTGCCGATGTCAATGGTGGATGTCGACCCGTGGACACAACCTGGATCCGTTGCGCCTCGAGGCGCGGTACGCGCGGATCGCTCGTCTCAGATGCGATTCGGGCCATCCCGGGGGATCAGCCTGCGGGTGCTCCCCGGATCGCTTCTGATGCGGCGCCCGCACCCTCCGCATCCACGACCCGCCGGCCGATTCAGCCTCCGCCGGTGGCGGGGCCTCGCGCTCTGCGGATGTGCGGCTGCAATGGCGGGCGCCATCGCGCTCGCCCCCATCGTGGTGGGCGCCCGCCCCGTGGACGACAGCGCGTCGTTCCTGAACCAGGTCGAGGGCGGCGGGTTCGACCACAACCTGGCCCACATCTCCGCGACGCCGGCCGCCCAGCAGCGCGCCCTGGCCCGCGAGGAGCGCTGTGACGACGACGCCTGGCGCGCGGCGAACGCCGAGTCCTGCCCGGCCGAATCGCCGGCGCCGAGCGAGGCGCGCAGCGCGAGCGTGGCCGGCGGGCAGGCAGGCCCTCTCGGATCGACCCAGCCCGACGGCCTCTGGGGGCCGCTGCTCAGCATCCCCTCCACCGCGATCCACGCGATCGTGCTGCCCACCGGCAAGATCCTGTACCTCTCTCAGCCCAAGTGGCCCACCGAGGATGAGGCCGTCGATGGCGGCAACGCCCACGTATGGGATCCGGCCACCAACACCAGTGTCTCCGTGCCGCCGCCCGACGTCCCCTACCCGAGCGGGCCCGATCGGCCGGCGAACCTCTGGTGCGGGGGCCAGGTGAGCCTGGCCGACGGCCGGGTGCTCGTGGTCGGGGGCAACCTCGCGTACCCGATGAACGGGGGAATCGGCGCCGGCAACGGCTTCAAGGGCGGGAAGTGGGTCATGACCTTCGATCCGTGGACCGAGACGTGGACCCGATACGCCGACATGCCCCACGGCCGCTGGTACCCCACGCTCACGGAGCTGTCCGATGGACGGGTGCTGATCGTGGGCGGATGGGACGAGACCGGTGGGCTGCAGGGCCCCGGCGGGCCGGGCGACGTCCCCACCATGGTGAACGACCAGGACATCGAGGTCTTCGATCCGGCCACGCCGGCGGGCGGCCAGGCGACGACCGTCGTCAGCCAGCTGCCTCCCAACGGGGCGGGTCAGCCGACTCCGTATCCCGACCACCAGGGCATCGGCCTCTACCCGCACATGTTCCTCCTCCCCGACACGACCGTCGCCGGAGCGGGTGGCGACAAGGTGCTGGTGTCGGGGCCCCACCGATACGACTCGGCGATCATCGACACGTCCACCTGGGTGTGGACCGACGTTCTCGACCGCAGCGTGCCCGACACCGGACAGCCCCGGATCTCGAGCGATCGCGCATGGGGCACGGCCTGGCTCGAGCCCTCCGGGCCCGCCGGCGGGACCAAGGTCGTCCTCCTCGGCGGATCCGACTCGGGCGCGGCCGGCCCCGGCCCCGGGACCTCCCCTCCCCCGCTCGCCACCGCGGAGGTCCTCGACCTCAACGACCCCGACGGCGGCTGGCAGCTCGACGCCGGCCTCTCGCTCAACAACGGGCGCGCCCACTTCAACACGGTGCTGCTGCCGGACGGCTCGATCTTCTCGAACGGAGGCGGCTACGGGCGCAAGAGCGATTCGCTCTACATGGACCCGATCTACCGGGCCGAGCTCTACACCCCGGGCGGGGGCTGGCGGGAGGTCGGCGACGAGGCGGATGCCCGCACGTACCACTCCACGTCGGTGCTGCTGCCCGACGGACGGGTCGCCACCGCCGGCGACGACCGCGACATCGCACCGGAGCACATCTCCGTGAACGGCCGCACCGCCCAGCTCTGGAGCCCGCCCTACCTGTTCGACGGCCCCCGCCCCCAGGTCACCTTCGCCCCGGGGGCGGTGCGCTACGACGCGCCCTTCCGCGTGGCGGTCGGAGGCGCTCCGACCGGCGTGACCCGCGCCGTGCTGATCCGTCCGGCAGCCGTCACTCACGCGGTGGACATGGCCCAGCGCTCGATCTCGCTCGATCTCACGGCCCAGACGGACGGTCTCACCCTCCGCTCCCCGCTGAACGCCACGGTGGCACCGCCCGGCTACTACATGCTCTTCCTCCTCAACCCCGACGGAGTGCCCTCGGTGGCCTCGTGGGTCAAGCTGGATCCGACCGCCCCCGACGCCCCCGCGCTCCCCGTGGCGCCGTCGGCGCCGTCGGCGCCGATCGCCCCGCCCGTGGCGTCCCCCGCCCCCCGCCCCGCCCCCGCTCCGCCGGGCACCCGCGTGGTCAAGAAGCTCCGCGTCAGCGTGCCCCGGCCCACGGTGAAGCTCACCCGGACCCGCGTCCGGGTGAAGCTGCGGCTGCGCGCCAACCTGAAGGCCGGCGCGCGCATCACCCTCTACCGGCCGGTACGTGGGCGTGCGAGGGCGCTGCGCAAGATCGGCGGGCGGGGCGTGAAGCTGCGTCCCGGCAGAACCATCCGGCCCACGATCACCGTACGGCGCTCGCGGGTTGGGAAGGCACGCCTCGTCCGGGTCCGCATCGTGGTCAGGAGCACCACGGGACGACGGCTCACGATCAACCGCCTGGTGGAGCTCCCGGCGCGCAGGTAGATCAGAGCGCACGCTCGTCGGTAAGACCGGTGCGAGTCCGGGCGGCGCCGATGTTCGTCCCACGCCGCGGCGTGGTATTGACACTCCTGGCGGCGGGAGACGCCGGCGCGGCGGTCGCCTCCGCTGAGGACCCCTGCCGATCTGATGCGATCGCGCCGTCGCCTGCACGGTCTACCATCGGTTCTCACCCCGAAGGAGCCCGACACGATGACCGACAGCGACCCCGAAGAGACACGCGAGTGGCTTGAAGCCCTCGAGGACGTCCTCGAGCACGCCGGTCCCGAGCGCGCCGCCCAGCTCCTCGGCGCCGTGATCACCGAGGCCCGGCTGGCGGGCGCGCCCGTACCGGTCAGCGACGCGACGCCGTACGTCAACACCATCCACCCCGAGGACGAGGAGCCGATCCCCGGCGATCCCGAGGTGGAGCGGCGACTGCGCTCGGCGATCCGCTGGAACGCGGTCGCGATGGTGCTGCAGGCCAACAAGGAGTCGTCCGAGCTCGGCGGCCACATCGCGAGCTTCCAGTCGGCCGCGACGCTCTACGAGGTCGGCTTCAACCACTTCTGGCACGCGCCGACCGAGACGCACGGCGGCGACCTGGTCTACATCCAGGGGCACTCGTCGCCGGGCATCTACGCGCGCGCCTTCCTCGAGGGCCGGCTCGACGAGGAGCAGCTGCGCAACTTCCGCCAGGAGGTCGGCGGCAACGGGCTCTCGTCCTATCCGCACCCGTGGCTGATGCCCGACTTCTGGCAGTTCCCGACCGTCTCGATGGGCCTCGGGCCGATCATGGCGATCTACCAGGCGCGCTTCATGAAGTACCTCGCACGGGCGCGGGCTCGCCGATACCGCGGGCCGCAAGGTGTGGGCCTTCATGGGCGACGGCGAGATGGACGAGCCCGAGTCGCTGGGCGCCATCTCGCTCGCCGGCCGCGAGAAGCTCGACAACCTGGTCTTCGTGGTCAACTGCAACCTGCAGCGGCTCGACGGCCCGGTGCGCGGCAACGGCAAGATCATCCAGGAGCTCGAGACCAACTTCCGCGGCGCCGGCTGGAACGTGATCAAGGTGATCTGGGGCGAGAACTGGGATCCGCTGCTCGCCGCAGACCACGACGGCCTGCTGCGCGAGCGCATGGAGGAGGCGGTCGACGGCGAGTACCAGACCTTCAAGTCGCGCGACGGCGCCTACGTGCGCGAGCACTTCTTCGGCACGTACCCGGAGCTGAAGGAGCTGGTCGCGCACATGAGCGACACGAGATCTGGGCGCTCAACCGCGGCGGCCACGACCCGCACAAGGTCTACGCCGCCTACCACGCGGCGATGGAGCACGAGGGCCAGCCGACGGTGATCCTCGCCAAGACGGTCAAGGGCTACGGCATGGGCGAGGCCGGCGAGGGCCAGAACATCACCCACCAGCAGAAGAAGATGAACGAGGACGCGCTGCTGGCGTTCCGCGACCGCTTCAACATCCCCCTCAGCGACACCGAGGCCAAGTCGGCGGCGTTCTACAAGCCGCGCGCCGACGCGCCGGAGATGATCTACCTGCGCGAGCACCGCGAGGCGCTCGGCGGCAGCCTTCCCGCGCGCGCGCCGAGCGCCCCGGCCCTCGAGGTGCCGCCGCTGTCGGCGTTCGAGGCCATCCTGACGGGCGTCGGGCGACCGCGAGATCTCGACCACGATGGCCTTCGTGCGGGCCCTCGGCGACGATCCTGCGCGACAAGGCCATCGGCCCGCGCGTGGTGCCGATCGTCGCCGACGAGTCGCGCACCTTCGGCATGGAGGGGATGTTCCGCCAGCTCGGGATCTTCTCCCCGGTGGGCCAGCTCTACAGCCCGGAGGACGCCGAGCAGCTCATGTTCTACCGCGAGGACAAGAACGGCCAGATCCTGCAGGAGGGAATCAACGAGGCCGGCGCCCTCTCGTCGTGGATCGCCGCCGGGACCTCGTACGCCAACCACGGCGTCGCGATGATCCCGTTCTTCATCTTCTACTCGATGTTCGGCTTCCAGCGCGTCGGCGACCTGATCTGGGCGGCAGGCGACAGCCGCGCGCGCGGCTTCCTGCTCGGCGGCACCTCCGGGCGCACGACGCTGAACGGCGAGGGCCTGCAGCACGAGGACGGCCACAGCCACGTCGCCGCCGCGACGATCCCCAACTGCCTCTCCTACGACCCGACCTTCGGCTACGAGGTGGCGGTGATCCTCCAGGACGGCCTGCGGCGGATGTTCGCCGAGCACGAGGACGTCTTCTACTACCTCACGCTGCTGAACGAGAACTACGCCCAGCCCGCGATGCCCGAGGGCGCCGAGGAGGGCATCCTGCGCGGCATGTACCTCATCCGCGAGACGGCGACCCGCGCCAAGGGGCCGAAGGTCCAGCTGCTCGGCTCCGGGACCATCCTGCGCGAGGTCCTGGCCGCGGCCGACCTGCTGTCCGAGGACTACGGCGTGAACGCCGACGTCTGGAGCGTCACCAGCTTCACCGCGCTGCGCCGCGACGGCATCGAGGCCGACCGCTGGAACATCCTGCATCCCACCGAGGAGCCGCGCGCGTCGTACGTGGAGCAGCAGCTCGGCGACCGCGACGGACCGACGATCGCCGCCACCGACTACATCCGCGCCTTCGCCGACGGGATCCGCGCCTTCGTGCCGGGCCGTTACGAGGTGCTCGGCACCGACGGCTTCGGGCGCAGCGACTACCGCGTGCGACTGCGGAGCTTCTTCGAGGTGGACCGCCATCACGTGACCGTCGCGGCCCTCGCCGCGCTCGCCCGCGAGGGCGCCATCGACGCCGCCATCCCGGCGGCGGCCATCACCCGGTACGACATCGACCCGGAGGCCATCCCGCCGTGGCAGCGCTGACAGAGGTCCGCGTCCCCGACATCGGCGACTTCGCCGATGTCCCCGTGATCGAGATCCTGGTCTCGCCCGGCGACACCGTCGCAGCCGAGGACCCGCTCATCGTGCTCGAGTCGGACAAGGCCACGATGGAGGTTCCCTCGCCGGCCGCCGGGGTGGTGGGAGAGCTGTCGGTGGCGGTGGGCGACGACGTCTCGGAAGGGGACCTGATCCTCACGCTCTCGCCGGACGAGGCGGACGGGAGCGGCGAGCCCGAGCCCGAGGTCGAGGCAACCGCGGAGCCCGAGGTCGAGGTCGAGGAGCCCGGCCGTGGGGGCGGCGAGCCCGATGTCGGCTCCACCTCCGATCCGTCGGCCGCCGGTGGCGAGGAGGAAGAGGCCGCACCGGCTGCGCCGTCGCCCGCACCGGCCGCAGGCGCCGACGGCGACCACGACGACCCGGCCTACGCCGGCCCGGGTGCCCGAGCCCTTGCGCGCGAGCTGGGCGTGGACCTGGCCTCGGTTTCGGGAACCGGCCGCAAGGGCCGCGTGACGCGCGAGGACGTCTCCGCGGCCGCGAAGGGCGGCGGCGCGACAGGGGGCGACCCGGCACGGGCGAGAGGTGGTGGGGCCGCCCCGGCGGCGCCGGCCGGCCTTCCGGCCTGGCCCCAGGTCGATTTCGCGGCCTACGGTCCGATCGAGCGTCAGCCGCTCTCGCGCATCGCCCGTCTCGCCGGACCCGCCCTCGCGCGCAACTGGGCCATGATCCCCCACGTCACCCAGCACGACGAGGCCGACATCACCGAGCTGGAGGCCTTCCGCAAGGAGGTCAACGCGGCCCACGCCGACGACGGGGCGAAGCTGACGATGGTGTCGCTGCTCGTGGCGGCGTGCGCCGCCGCGTTGCGGGCCTTTCCCACGTTCAACTCCTCGCTCGAGGGCGAGAGCCTCGTGCTGAAGCGCTATTGCCACATCGGCTTCGCCGCCGACACGGAGGCGGGGCTGATGGTGCCCGTTATCCGGGACGCCGACCGCAAGGGACTCCTCGATATCGCCCGTGAGCTCACCGCTCTCTCGGCCGCAGCCCGTGACGGCTCCATCACCGCCGACCAGATGAAGGGCGGCACGTTCACGATCTCGAGCCTCGGCGGGATCGGCGGTACGGCCTTCACCCCGATCATCAACGCCCCGGAGGTCGCGATCCTCGGCGTGTCGCGCGCCGCGATGAAGCCGGTCTGGACCGGTGATGCGTTCGAGCCGCGCCTGGTGCTGCCGCTCTCGCTCTCCTACGACCATCGCGTCATCGACGGAGCGTCCGCGGCGCGCTTCACCACCCACCTGGCCCGATTGCTGCACGACCCCCTCCAGATGCTCCTGTGACGGCGGCTGCCGCCACGCAGCGAGTGGATCTCCTCGTGCTCGGTGGCGGGCCCGGGGGCTACACCGCGGCCTTCCGCGCGGCCGACCTCGGCCTCTCGGTCCTCCTGGTGGAGAGCCACTCGCGGCTCGGCGGCGTGTGCACCAACGTCGGCTGCATCCCCTCCAAGGCGCTCCTGCACGCCGCGCGGGTGCTGTCGGAGGCCGAGGAGGCGCGCGAGCTCGGCATCGCCTTCGGAGAGGCGTCGGTCGACCTCGACGTGCTGCGCAACACCACCGAGGGCGTCGTCGCGCGCCTGACGAAGGGCCTGGCCGGTCTGGCGAAGCAGCGCTCCGTGGAGGTCGTGCGCGGCACCGGACGTTTCGCCTCGCCCAACGAGATGGCGGTCGAGACGGCCGAGGGGCCCCGGTCGATCGAGTTCGCGAGCGCCGTGATCGCCGTGGGGTCGGAGCCTGCCCGCATCCCCTCGATGCCCGACGACGCGCGCGTCATCGATTCGACCGGCGCGCTCGCGCTCGCCGACGTGCCAGAGCGCCTGCTGGTGGTTGGCGGCGGCATCATCGGCCTGGAGATGGCGACGGTCTACGACGCCCTGGGCTCGCGGGTCACGGTCGTCGAGATGCTCGAGCAGCTCATCCCGGGCTGCGACCCCGACCTCGTGAAGCCGCTGCACGCGCGGATCGGCAAGCGCTACGAGGCGATCCACCTCGGCACGCGCGTGGCCGCCGTCGAGGCGCACGAGGACGGTCTGCGGGCCACCTTCGAGGGCGGCGACGCCCCAGGCCCGGAGACATTCGATCGCGTGCTCGTGGCCGTCGGGCGGCGCGCTCGCGGGGGCGAGATCGACGCCGAGGCCGCCGGCGTCGAGGTGGACGAGCGCGGCGTGATCGCGGTCGACCGGCAGATGCGCACCAGCGCCGGCCACATCCACGCGATCGGCGACGTCACCGGCGAACCGATGCTCGCCCACAAGGCGACCCATCAAGGCGTGGTCGCCGCCGAGGTGATCGCCGGGCGACGTCCGCGTTCGACCCGCGCGCGATCCCGTCGGTGGCCTACACCGATCCCGAGGTCGCCTGGATGGGGTTGACCGAGACGCGTGCGAAGGCCGAGGGCATCGCGCACGAGGTCGCCGCCTTCCCGTGGGCGGCCTCGGGCCGCGCACTCTCGATGCACCGCGGCGAGGGGCGCACGAAGCTGATCGTCGATCCCGAGAGCCGGCGGATCCTCGGCGCGGGGATGGTGGGCGTCAACGCCGGCGAGTTGATCGCGGAGGCGGTCCACGCTCTCGAGATGGGGGCCGACGCCCAGGATCTGGCGCTGACGATCCACCCCCACCCGACGCTCTCGGAGACGCTCGGCTTCGCTGCCGAGGCAGCCGAGGGCACGATCACCGATCTCTACCTGGGGAAGCGGCGGGCGTCGAAGAGGGGCTGAGCACTCGGCCGAGCGCGATCGCGGCGACGAACGCGAGCGCCGTGATCAGGCCGAGCCCGCCGAGCGCCCAGGCGCCGAAGAGAGCGATCGCGACGAACTCGCTGCCGAGCGAGGCCACCGAGGTCACCGTCGCCCGCGCGCCCCCGTCGATCTGCGACTGCAGGCGGGCGTCGGCCACCACGATCATCAGGCGGTGCACCCCGTAGAAGGCGGCGATTCCCGCAAGGCCCGTGGGGCGTGCCACCAGTAGAGCCGCCGCGAGCGATGCGGCGCCGATCAGCATCACCGGGTGAGCGTGCGCGGTCCGTACCCGAGCGCCCGGCGCGCGAGCATGGCACCCGCCGCGCCCGCAGAGCGGGATCGCCAGGAGCGCCGCCGGGACTGCGCCCGTGGGCACGCCCCACTCCGACGCGAGCACGGGCGTGTACTCCTCGATGGCATCGAAGCCGGCCAGGACGGCGAGCGCGATCACGGCGCCCCGCACCGGCCGCGATCGCACGGACTCGGAGAGCCCCGCCCGGAGGGTTCGCACGAAACCCGGCCCCTCGTCGTCGGCGGAGACGCGCGGCGGCTCGGGCAGGCGGGTGGCGAGAACGGCCGCGACGAGGCAGACCGCCACGCTCGCGATACCGAGCAGCGGATAGCCGCCCACCGCGAACAGGGCACCGGCCGCAAGCGCCAGCGGCACCTGCACGGCGAGCGCGGCGGCCTCGGCCCTCGCCATCACCCCCGCATAGCGATCCGCCGCCCCGTCGGCTTCGAGGCCCTCGTACACGAGGGCCTCGAAGCTCCCCGAGCTCAGCGCCCCGCCGATGCCCCAGAGCACGAAGCCGAGCGCGAACCCGCCGAGGGCCGGCCAGGTGATCCACAGAAGGTGGCCCGCCCCCTGGAGCACTCCCGCCGCGGCGATGGCCGTGCGGCGCGAGTGCTGGTCGGCCCAGGCGCCACAGGGCACCTCGGCCAGGACGCCGACGACCGACCAGAGCACGAAGAGCCCGGAGATCTGCGCCACCGAGAGACCGCTGTCGGCGAACAGGAGCGCGTAGAGCGGATACAGCGGCACCGCTTCCGAGAGCGCAGACCAGCCGATCGCCCGCCGGGCGAGGCGTCGTGCTGCGTCAGTCGGGGGCCGGGATCACGGGGGGCTCATGGGGCTCATCGTGCCACCGGGGGCCCGATGGCGCGAGCGTCGGTGGTGCCCCGGACCACCAGCACTACCGCCGCCGCGATCAGCACCGGGACGAGCAGGAAGCCCGCGCGCACGCCGGTCGCGTCGGCGAGGGTGGCGAGCGCGTAGGGCGCGAGCAGCACCGCGATGCCGCCGGCGAGCGAGGCGCGGGCGCTCGCCGCCTCCGAGAGCCCAGGCGCCGAGGCCATCGCGAAGGAGAGCGACAGCGGGAAGAGCATCGCCACGCCGAGGCCGGTCACCGCGAGGCCGACGACGCTTACGAGCGCGGTGCCGGTGCCCCAGAAGAGCAGGAAGCCGAGCGCGGCCAGCGTGAGGGCGCCCACCAGCAGCCGCCGCGGATCGCGGGCGACGGCCAGCCGGCCCCCGACCAGGCGCCCGGCCGCCATTCCCCCCACGAAGAGGCCGAGCGCCGCACTCGCGGCTCCCCGGCCGACGCCCACCTCCTCCTGCAGGAAGTCGGTCGCCCAGAAGGCGATGCAGAACTCGACTCCGACGACGAGCACGATCACGACCCACCAACGCCAGAAGGCCGCGGGCAGCCGGCCGACCGCGGCCGGCCGAGCGTCGCGGGCGGGCGGTCCGTCGAAGTCGTCGGCGGCGCCGATCAGGATCACGGCGGCGATCGCCGCAAGCACCAGGAGCGCGCCGGCCCGCCAGCCCGCTCCGGCCAGTATGGCCACCCCGACGGCGACCGGCGCGAGCACCCCCGCGGCAGCGGCACCGACGTTGGCCTCGGCCAGCGCCGCCGCGCGCGCGGCGGGCTGGCGCGCCTCCACGACCAGCGGCACGACGACGAGCACCGCCGTACCGGCGACACCCATCACGAAGGTCGCGGCGATCACCGTAGGAAGAGGACCGGAGAGGACGAGCATCACCGTGCCCGCACCCAGACCGAGGAGCCCCGCGCGCAGGATCGTGCCGTGGCCCACCCGCATGAGCACCGGCGGGGCGCCGAGGGCGGTCAGGACGGCGCCGACGGCGAAGGCGCTCCCCCCGAGGCCGATCGCCCCGCGGCTGACCTCGAGCTCGCCGCGCAGCGCGTCGAGCCCGGGCCCGAGTCCGTAGAGGCAGTAGCCGTAGATCGCGAGGGAGGCGTAGACGATCCACGTCGGACGATCACGCACCGGGGCGGCGCCCGGCGGATCACTGCGGCCCCGAGCCGTTGGGCGCACAGAAGTCAACCAGCGCACGTTAGCGAGGCGCGCGGCCCCCGGGACGCCAGCCAACCGATTGCGGCCGGCCGGGTACCCGGTAGGTCAACGAGGCGACCAAGATGGGCATCCAGGATGGGAAGACCTTCCGATGGCTCACGCCCGACCGCCGCCTAGCGTCGGGGGTGACTCAGTGTCGTCGAAGGAGGAGCCATGATCGATGTCTACGCCGAGCGCCAACGGCATCACGCCGGCGGCGATCTCTCTGCGGGAGGGTGGGAGGAGTTCACCGCCGCCCGAGGCCGCTTCTTCGCCCACCTGGCGGCCCAGTCAGCAGCCTGGAGGGCGGCCCGCCGATTGCCTACGCAGCCCGACGAACGCTACGATCGCGCTCCCGCCGACGAAGGCGATGAAGCCCGGCCGCAATGAGCCTACGAGACCGAATTCGGCTGCCGGGGGTCCACGCGAAACCGGGCCCCCGACGCCGGCTGTTCGTGAAGTACCTCGTGGTGCTCGCTGGGCTGGTGGGCTCCGCGGTGCTGGTGACCAGCCTCGTGGCGCTCTACTTCACCTACCGCGACACCGAAGCCGCCGCCTCACGACACCTCGAGGCCACGGCCTCCCAGCAGGCCCGCGCGCTCTCCACGGCGGGCGAGGGCATGGCGCTCGAGGTCTCGGAGTCGATCCCCGGGTCACCCGGCGGTCCGCCGCCGACGCTCGCCGCCCGGCGGGTCTCCTTCTCCCGCCACCTCGGACGCATCAAGGAGTACGCCTACGTAGATCGCGCCGGCCGGGAACGGCTGCGCGTAGGCGGCTCCGGCCCGCCGGTGATCGACAGCGGTCGCGACCTGTCCCGCGAGCCGGCCGTGCGGCTCTCGCTCGAGAACGCCACGTGGGGACCCAGAGCGGCCTTCGGGCCGGTCTCCTTTCCAGACCGCTCGGGAGCAGAGTCGTCTCCGCACCTCCTGATCGCCGTGAGCGAGTCGGGAAACCCGGGCGGGGCAACCCTCGCCGAGGTGGACACCGAGTGGCTCATCGGGATCGCCTTCTACGCGCCGGAGAGCGGTGTCACCCTCTACCTCGTGGACAGCCGCGGTCGCCTGCTCGCGCGCCCACCGAACTGGGACTCGAACGCCCTTGACCCGATCGGGGAGGCCCTTGCTGGCTACCCTGATCTCACTCGACTTCCGCAAGTCGCCACCGCGGTCGCGGGGGCGGCGCCTGGAGGAGGGCGTCTCCCGGGGGAGGAGTTCGCGCCAGCGCGCCCGGCGAGCTGGGAGCACGACGCGAACGGGAACGAGGTGCTCAGCGCCTCGGCGCCGGTCTTCGGACTCGGCTGGCAGGTGATCGCCGAGCAGCGCCGGGGCGACGTACTCGCGCCCGTCTACTCCGCGGCCACCCGCAGCGCGATCTTCCTCGCGATCTTCCTCGGGCTGGCGGTTCTCGCAAGCGCTCTCCTCGCCCGGCGCATGGTCCGTCCGATCACCCAGATCGAGTCCGGTGCCCGTCGGATCGGCGAGGGGGCCCTGGACGAGCGAATAGCCCTGAGCACGGGGGACGAGCTGCAGAGCCTGTCTGAGACCTTCAACGGAATGGCGAGGCAACTCGGGGACCTCTATGCGGACCTGGAGCGACGCGTAGAGGAGCGCACCCAGGACCTCAGCGTCGCGCTGGAGCAGAACGCGGCTCTCCTGCACCAGCTCGAGCAGAGGGGCAGTGACCTCGAGGCGGCGAGCCGTCACAAGTCGGAGTTCCTCGCCACCATGTCCCATGAGCTCCGGACGCCGCTGAACGGGATCATCGGGTTCTCCGAGGTTCTGCAGGAGCGGATGTTCGGCGAGCTCAACGACCGCCAGGCCGAGTACCTCGAGGACATACGCGCATCGGGCCGCCACCTGCTCGCGCTGATCGACGACCTCCTCGACCTGGCGAAGGTCGAGTCGGGACGGATGGAGCTCGACTTGGGCGAGGTCAACGTCCGCGAGTGCCTCGGAATGGGTCTCACAATGGTGCGCGAGCGCGCGCTGGGGCGCGGGGTCCGCCTGGAGATCGACGTCGATCCGGCGCTCGGGCGCATCACAGCGGACGAGCGCAGGCTGCGGCAGATCGTCGTCAACCTGCTCTCGAATGCCGTCAAGTTCACGCCGCAGGGCGGCTTGGTCGAAGCGAGCGCGCACCTGAGGAATGGACAGGTACAGATCTCCGTCCGCGACACCGGCCCGGGAATCGCTCCCGGGGATCAGGAACGGATATTCGAGACCTTCCAGCAGATCGGCCATGACGCCGACGAGGGCAGCGGCCTGGGTCTTCCCCTGTCGCGCGCCCTGGTCGAGCTGCACGGAGGGCGGCTATGGGTGGACAGCCGGCTCGGCGAGGGCAGCACGTTCGCACTGACACTGCCTCTCGGGCCGGTCACCACCCCGGGGGTGAGACGATGACCGCAAAGCTCGTGCTGATCGTCAACGACAATGACCTCAACGTGAAGCTGCTGCGCGATGTTCTTCGGTTCGAGGGCTACCGGACCGCCGAGGCGGCGACCGGCGCGTCGGCCCTGGACATCGCCGCGAATGAGCCTCCCGACCTCATCCTGATGGACGTGAGCCTCCCCGACATGAGCGGGATCGAGGCGCTCCAGCGACTTCGGACGACTCCCGGAACCACTGCGACGCCCGTGCTCGCGGTGACGGCCTCGGCGATGGTGGGTGACCGCGAGCGCCTGATCGCAGAGGGCTTCGACGACTACCTCGCCAAGCCGATCCGGGTGCGCGAGCTCATCGACCGTGTGAGCGGCCACTTCGAGCCGGGCACGTGAACCGACCAGGCCGCATGCTGGTGGTGGACGACACCCCGGGGAACGTCAGGCTGCTCGAAGCCGTGCTCGGACCCGAGGGTTACGAGGTCATCTCCGCGCCCTCGGGGGAGGAGGCGTTCCTCGCGGTGAGGGAGCACGCCCCCGACGTCATCCTGCTCGACATCCTCATGCCCGGGATCGACGGCTATGAGGTGTGCCGGCGCCTGCGCGAGGAGCCGGCCACTCAAGCCCTGCCGGTGCTGATGATCACCGCCGGGGGCGAGCAGCAGAAGGTGGCGGCCCTCGAGGTGGGCGCTGACGACTTCATCGCCAAGCCGTTCGAACGTGCCGAGCTCCTGGCGAGGGTGCGCTCGCTATTGCGCATCAAGCGTTACCAGGACGCCACTCGCGACCAGGCGGCCGATCTCATCGAGCTTAACCGCACGTTGGAGACCCGGGTCGCGGACCAGGTGAGGCAGATCGAGCGCCTCGGGGGACTACGGCGCTTCCTGCCGCGGCAACTCGCGGACCTGATCGTGTCGGCCGACGACGAAGCCGTTCTGGAGAGCCACCGCGCGGAGATCGCCCTGGTCTGCGCCCGCCTGCGAGGCTTCCCCGCCTTCTCGGAGCAGGCCGAGCCTGAGGAGGTGATGGACGTCCTGCGCGACTTCCACGAGGGCGTCGGGGCGCTGATCGAGCGCGCCGGCGCCACCGTGGGCTCAGTGACCGGCGGTGGCCTCATGGTCTTTCTCAACGATCCCCTGCCGTGCGACGAGCCCGCCTGGAAGGCGGTCTCCCTCGCGGTGGCGATGCGCGATCTGACCGGTCGCCTCAGCGCCACCTGGCAGCGTCGCGGTCATGATCTCTCGTTCGCGGCCGGCGTGGCCGTCGGGTACGCAACGATCGGCCGGATGGGCTTCGAAGGCCGATGGGAATACGGCCCCGTCGGCCCGACGGTCCACCTCGCCGAGCGGCTCGCGACTGCCGCCCGGGCGGGGGAGGTGTTGGTGAGCTCGGCGTGTCACCTCCAGGTCGAATCCCGCGTGGTGGCCGAGCCTGCCGACGACGTGGTTCTCGACGGCGCCAGCGCCGCCGTCCCCGTGCTGGCCGTGCTCGCGGTCCAGAACAGTCCCTCCGGCAGCGACGACCTGACGCCGCGCGAGATCGAGGTGCTCCGTCTCCTCACCGAGGGTCTCTCGAACCGCGCCATCGCCGAGCGACTCGTCATTAGTGAGAAGACGGCGATCCACCACGTCTCGAACATCTTCCTGAAACTCGACGTGCACAACCGCGCGGAGGCCACGCGTGTGGCCCTCGAGCGCGGTCTCGTCACCTGACCACGAGCCTGGAGACCCCACCTCGGCTCACGACGAACCAGCGGCCGGGGAACCCGGCCGCTGGCGTCGATCATCGGGGCCCCGGTGCGGGGCGTGCCGGGCTACTTGCGGATCGTCACCGCGGTGCGGGTGACGGCGCGGTCGCCGGCGGCGTCGGTGGCGGTGAGGATGACGCGGGCCTTCAGGGTGCCGCGGCGGACGGCCTTGGCGGCCTTCTTCGACATCCGGACCGTGACGGTGCGGCGGGTGCCGCCCTGGAGCTTGATCCGGGCCGAGCCGAGGGCCTTGCCCTTCAGGGCGCCCTTCACGCCACGGACCTTGACGCCGAGGGTGCAGGTCTGCTCGGAGGCCGGGCAGGCGACCTTGAAGGAGATGCGGTTCCTCTTGGACATCCGCAGGGTCCTCTTCAGGGGCCGAACCCGCGGGGCCAGCGAGTCGATCGTGGCGACGGGGGCGGCGGCGACCTGCAGCGTGAGGCTGGTCTGGTCGGTGGCGCCGTCGTCGTCGGTGACCCTCAGGCCGACCTTCGCCGGGCCGGTCGAGGTGAACGTGGTGGTCGCCGTGGGGACGCCGGCCGTGTTCGTCTCGAACGTGCCATCGCCGTTCAGATCCCACTCGTACTTCTCGATCGTGCCGTCGTCGCTCGAGCGCGAGCCGTCGAGCGTGGTGGGCCGGTTGACGACGGGCGAGAGCGGCTGGGTGACGATCAGGGCGGTCGGGGCGCGGTGGACGCGCACCGTTGCGGTGGCGGTGCTCTTGGCGCCGAGCGTGTCGGTGGCGCGAAGCGAGACCTTGTGCGGACCGGTGGTCCCGAAGGAGGTGCTCTGCTGGGCGCCGGTGCGCTCGAAGGTCCCGTCGCCGTCCATGTCCCACTCGAGCAGCGCGATGCCGTTGTCGTCGGTGGAGGCCGAGGTGAAGGCGAGGCCCTCGCCCACGACCGCCACCTTCTTGCTCGTGATCCGCGCCGCCGGCGCGCGGTGCGCCTTGAGCACCAGGGAATCGGTGGCCTTCGCGCCGTCGTCGTCGGTCACGCGGACCTTGACCGTGATGTTGCCGGGAGACGAATACCGCTGACTGGTGGTGGCGATGGTCGTGCTCTTCTCGAAGGTCCCGTCGCCGTTCAGGTCCCACTCGTACTTCGTGATCGAGCCGTCGTTGTCGGTCGAACCCGCGGCGCTGTAGGAGACCAGCGTGCCGAGTTGGAACGCGTTCTCGACGATCGTCCCCGGGCCGATGTCCACGACCAGGGGCGTCGGAACGACCACCGGGTTGGGCGTGCCGGCGAGCCGTGCGGTGGGGAGCTGGTTGGAGGGGATGCCACCGCCGCCGGTGGGGATCGCCATCGCCTGGCCGGCCGAGGCGATCGCGCCGGTGAGGGCGAGCGCGGCGACGAGACGACGGGAGGTGCGGGAGGAGTTCGAGATGCGGGCCATGGTGTGCTCCTTACGAGGGGGGTGGATGACCATGGCTCCACACTGAGGCAGGCCCCCTCGCCCTTCCGTTCGCCGCGCGACGGCCCGTGTGTCAGGGAGGCGACACAGGCCCCTCGGAGGACGCGGCGAGCGTCCACACCGCGGCGGGAACCTCGCGCCCCCGCACGTCGAGTGCCCCGACCGCCTCCAGGTCGTCGACGGTCCGCGTCAGGGCGGCCCGCGTCGAGTCGGCGATCAGGACCATCGCCGAGGTCTCCTTGGTCAGCGACTGCAGCCGCGAGGCGATGTTCGTCGTGTCGCCGACCGCGGCGTACTCCATCCGCCGCTCCGAGCCGACGTTTCCCGACATCACCGGGCCGCTCGCCACGCCGATCCCCATCCGGAAGCCCTCCCCCGGCACCCGCCCCGCGCACCAGCCGTTGAAGGCCGCAAGGCGCACGTCGCGCATCTGTCGGGCGGCGGCGATCGCACGGTCGGCGTGGTCGTCCCGCTCGATGGGCGCGCCGAAGAGCGCCATGATGCCGTCGCCCATGAAGGAGACGACCGTGCCGCCCGCATCGAGGATCGCGTCGCTCATCTCGCTCAGGTAGCGATTGAGCATCTCGATGACCGTCTCGGGCGGCATCCGCTCGGCGGCCGCCGTAAAGCCGCGCAGGTCGGCGAACATCACGGTGCAGTAGATGCGCCGCCCGCCCAGGCGCGCATCGTCGCCGACGCGCGCCATCACCTGCTCCACCACGTCGGCCGGGACGAAGCGCTCGAACTCGGTCCGCAGTCGCTGCCTCTGGCGCTCGACCGTCGCGTAGTTGACGACCACCCCGCCCACCGTGGCGAGCGCCAGGGAGAGCAGCGGATCGGAAACGTCCAGCACCGTGCCACCAGAGAACGCGAGCTGGGCCACGACGAGGAAGAGCGCTCCGGCGGCGAGGCCCGCGAGCACGGTGAGCCACGCTCGGCGCCACAGGGTCACGATCACCCCGAGGGCCGCAAGCGCGGCGATGATCAGCGCATCGAGCCAGGGCGGTGCGTCCCGCAGGGGCTCTCCGGCGATGAAGGTCGCGATGGCGTTGGCGTTGATCTCAGGACCCGCCATCGGCCGGCCGCCGAACGGGGTGGGATGCGTGTCGCCCAGCGTGACCCCGGTCAACCCGACGACGACCACGCGCCCCTTCACGTCGGCTGCCGAGAAACGCCCCCGGAAGACGCTCTCGTAGGGAATGCTCGGGATCGTCCCGGGGCCGCCGGCGTAGTCGATGAGCAGGCTCCCCTCACCCCCCGCACCGGGAACGGGCCGACGCGTGAGACGCTCGGCGGCGACCGCCGCGAACGAGGGCAGCCCGTCCACGCCGAGCGGGACGCGCCGGAACACGTTGTCGGGGGTCTCGGGGAAGGCGACATGGCCCACCCGCACCCCTGCCCGCGCCAGGTCCTCGTCGAGGAAGACCACGTTCGGCCCTTGCGACGGCGAGTAGTCGCTCGTGGCCAGAACGACGCGCTGCGAGGCGTCCAGGGCAGCGTAGATCGCCTGATCGCCGGCCTCGTCGGTCTGGGTCGAGAGCTCGATGTCGTAGGCGATCACCGCAGCCCCGGCGCGTGTCAGCTCGTTCACGACCGTCGCCTGATCGGCGCGCGAGAAGGGCCAGCGGCCGAGGCCGGTCTTCTGGGTGTTCTCGTCCACCCCCACCACGACGACGTCCTTCGGCGGGGTGCGGTCACCGCGGACCTGGAAGCGCTGGTCCACCGAGACGCGCTCGGCGCGCGCCAGGGTCCCGGCGCTCCATGTGAGAAGGCCGATCACGGCCGCCGCGGCACCCACGCCGGCCAGGAGGACGCCCCTGCCGCGTTGACGGGAGATGCGCACGCGGCGACAGTAGCCGACGTCGCGGCCCGTACGCTCCGCGCGTCGCGCACACGACAGACGCGCCGGCGCACCCGTGTGACGCTCACCCCATGCCGATCCGATCCCGCCACCTCGCCCTCCCCGCCCTCGCGCTGATGCTCGCGCTGCCCGGTGCACGGGCGGCCGAGGGCACGATCACGACCGTCGCGGGAACCGTCCCCGGCCTCGATGGCGACAACGGACCCGCGATCGCGGCGCGCATGAACGGGCCCGAGGGCACGGCCGTGGCGTCCGATGGGTCGCTGCTGATCGCCGACACCCAGAACGACAGCGTCCGCCGGGTCGCCCCGAACGGGATCATCACCACCATCGCCGGAAACGGGCAGGGCTTCTTCGGAGACGGCGGCCAGGCGGTCGATGCGGAGCTGAACGCCCCCTCCGACGTGGCCGCCCTCGGTGACGGGAGCATCCTGATCGCGGACACGGGGAACGACCGCATCCGGCGCATCGCGCGGGATGGGATCATCACCACCGTGGCGGGATCGGCCCGCGGACTGGCGGGCGACGGCGGCCCGGCCGGCGCCGCTCTGCTGAACGGTCCCCGCGGCCTGACGCCGCTCGCCGACGGCGGCTACCTGATCGCCGACTCGGGCAACGGCCGCATCCGGGCGGTCTCGGCAGCCGGCGTGATCACGACCGTCGCGGGCACGTCGCCCGGCTTCGCGGGCGACGGCGGTCCCGCGGTTTCGGCCCGACTCGCCGACCCGCGCTCGGCGAGCGTCGTCGAGCGCGGCGGCCTGCTGATCGCCGATCTCGGCAACCGCCGGATCCGCCGGGTGGCGCCGGACGGGGTCATCACGACGGTCGCCGGTGGTGGTGGGGGCCCGATCGACCAGAGCGTGTCAGCGCTACGGACGCGCCTCGGGGGCCCGGCCGACGTGATCCCCCTCACCAACGGCGGCTTCCTGATGGCCGACACCCTGTCGGACCGCCTGCGCCGCGTCACCCCCCTCGGCACGATCGTGACGGTGGCCGGCGAGCGTCGCTCGCTCGGGGGCGACGGCGGCTCCGCGTCGGGGGCCTCGCTCGACACCCCCTCCGCGTTGACGCCCCAGGCCGACGGTGGGCTGCTGGTCTCCGACACTGGCAACGCGCGGATCCGGCTGCTCAGCCAGGTGGGGACCCTCCCGCCCCCCGAAGCCCTCAAGACGGTCGCGGTGAGCCCGTTCCGCGGCAGGGTGAGGGTGCGCCCCAGGGGCACTGCGACGCTCATCGACCTACGCGAGGATGATCTGGCGCCCAACCAGTCGGTCGTGGACGCCACGGCCGGCGCGGTCGATCTCACCGTGCGGGCACCGGAGGCGGGCGCCGACGCCACCGCGAGGGTCTCGAGCGGGAAGTTCCTCCTGGTCCAGCCGATCGCCGACAGGGCGATCGCGGACCTGCGCCTCAACGGCCCGCTGAGGTGCTCGGCGCGAGCCATCGCAGGGCGTGCGCAGGAGACTGCGAGGAGGAAGAAGCCCGCCCGTCGCGTCCGGATCAAGGTGCGCGGCCGCTACCGCACCTCGGGGCGTTACGCCGTGGCCGTCGCCAACGGAACCGCATGGACCATCACCGACCGGTGCGACCGCACGGTCATCCGGGTCACCGAGGGCACCGTCACCGTGCGCGATCTGCGGCGCGCCCGAAATGTGAAGGTGAGGGCGGGCCGGACCTACGTCGCCCTGGCGAGGGCGCCCCGCCGCTGACCGGCCCTACCGGCCGCGCTTCTCCAACGCCGCACGGTCGAGCACGATCGTGCGCCCGCGCTCCAGACGCACCGAGCCGCGTGCCTCTTCCTCGCGCAGCACCCGGTTGACCGTCGCGCGGGACGTGCCGGCGATGCTCGCGAGGTCCTCCTGGCGCAGCGGGATCACGGCCTCCGTGGCGCCCGGCCCGTAGGCCTCCGCGAGTTCCCCCAGCCTCCGGAGCACCCGGGTGTCGGCCGGCACGTAGAGCGCCTCCAGCAGATGTCGTGACAGCCTGCGCATCCCGGCCGAGAGGATCGCCACGAGGACGTCGGTGACCGAAGGGTGAGCGGCCCTCAGGCGCTCGAAATCGGGCCGGTGTATCGAGCGCGTCTCTGCGGCCTGCAGCGCCTCGACGGTGGCCGTCCGCCGGCTCTCGCCGCCGATCAACGCCAGCTCGCCGAACATCTCGCCCGGACCGAGGACCGTGAGGATCGCCACGTCACCGAGCGCCGTCTGGACCCTCACTGCGAAACGACCGGAGACGATCAGGTGGAGGGTGTCGGCCGGATCATCGACATGGAACACCACCTCGCCACGCCGGAAGGTACGCCTGCGCGCGATCGACAGCAGCTGCTGGACCTCCGCCTGCGGAACACCCTCGAGCACCCGCCAGCGCATCGCGCCCTCCGGTCGCCTGTGCCGCCAGGCTAGCCGGTCCTGCGGCCGATCACCCGGCCGGCGACGGGGCCTCGATCGGGCAGGCCGTGGCCGACTCCCGCTCACCATCCGCCTCCCCCGGGCGTCGGATGGTGAGAAGGGCGAGAACGCCGCCGAGGGCGCAGAGCCCTGCGCAGATCAGGATCGCGATGACGAACCCCTCGCCGAACGCGACCGGGTCGCGGTAGTCGGCACCCGCGATCCCGGCGAGCGGCGGCAGCACGGCGACCGCCAGGAGGCCGCCGATCCTGGCCACGTCGTTGTTGACGCCGGAGGCGACTCCGGCATGCTCGTCGCTCGCGGCGGCGAGAACCGTGGCCGTGAGCGGCGCCACGGTCAGTGACAGCCCCAGGGCGAAGACCACCACGGCCGGGAGGATGGTGGTGGCATAGGAGGCATCTGCACCGATGCGGGCCATGAGCGCCAGGCCCGCAGCGGCCAGGAGCGGCCCCAGGGTCATCGGCAATCGCGGCCCGATGCGCTGGGAGAGCCGCCCCGCCCGCGCCGAGAGCAGCAGCATCACGACGGTCATGGGCATCAACGCGAGCCCCGCCTGGAGCGCCGACAGGCCGACCACCTGCTGCAGCTGGATCGCCAGCAGGAAGATGGCGCCCCCGAGCGCCGCATAGACCACAAGCGTGACGAGGTTGGCCGCCGTGAACTGACGGGAGCGGAAGATCCCGAGCGGCAGCATCGGATGGTGGCTGGCCCACTCCACGACGATGAAGGCCATGAGCGCGGCGATACCGGAGAGGAGGGCGACGAGGATCGCCGGATCTCCCCAGCCTGCGCCGGGTCCCTCGATCAGGGCGTACGTGACACCGGCCAGCCCGAGGGCGGCGAGCGCCGCGCCCGCCGGATCGACCCGCGCCCCCGCCGGGTCGCGGGTCTCCGGGACATGGCGCAGCGCCACCGCGATCACCGCCGCCGCGACCGGCAGGTTGAGCAGGAAGATCAGTCGCCACGAGACGGCGTCGACGAGGTAGCCCCCCAGCAGCGGGCCGATGGCCGTGGCGACACCACCGAACCCGGACCACGCGCCGATGGCCGCTCCTCGGTCGTCCCGGTGGAAGGACGCCTGGATGATCGCGAGGCTCCCGGGCGTCAAGAGGGCTCCCCCGACCCCCTGCAGCGCCCGCGCGGCGATCAGGGACTCGATGCTCGGAGCGATGGCGCACAGCAGCGAGGCCGCGGCGAACCAGACCACCCCGATCGTGAAGATCCGCCGCCGGCCGAACCGGTCGCCGAGCGAGCCGCCGAGGAGCAGCAGGCCCGCGAGCGCCAGCGTGTACGCGTTGATGGTCCACTGCAGGCTGCTGAGGCCCGCGCCGAAGTCGTCCCCGATCGCCGGTGTCGCCACGTTGACGGCCGTCGCGTCGATGCCCACGACTGCGGAGCCCAGGACGGTGGTGGCGAGCACCCACCGCCCTCGGGGCGATGCGAGGTGCAGGGGCTCCCCCGCGGCCGGTGGTCGCATCTTGGGCGCCATTCCGCCCATCATGAACCCAAACGAGTGCGCTCCGCCCGCGGGCGGCTCAGATCCTGTGCTGCTCGCGGACGGCCCGGCCGACGGTCTCGGGGGCGGCCCCGCGACCGTCGGGCGGCGCCGGGCCGAGCAGCACCGAGATGCGCAGAGCCTCCATCGCGCGGACGACGGCGAACTCGATCTCGCCGACTTCCGCGTGGTCGTCCAGCGCCGCGTAGAGAGCGCCGACCGACGTGAGGTCGCGCTCGCCGGCCGCCCGCAGGACGTCGCCCAGCTGGATGCCGGCCGCAGCGGCCCTGCAGCCCTCCTCCACGCCCAGGACGAGCATGCCGGCAACTGCCGGGAGCCCCACGGCCGCGCGCATCGAGATGGTGACATGGGTTGGTGCCAGCGTGAGCCCGAGGCGAAGCGGCGCTGCCGGCGGCAGCACGGAGCCCTCGAACTCGATGAGGAGCGTACGCAGCAGGCCCGCGAGCTGCTCCTGCTCGGGGGCCCCCAGCGCGGCGAGCAGCCGTCGCTCGTTGTCGAGATGGGCGGGGACCACGCGCTCGAAAAGCTCGCGGCCGTCGTCGGTGAGGGTGATCCGGCTGTTGCGCCTGTCGCCGGCGTCCGCACCGCGCGCGACCAGGCCGTCAGCGACGAGGCGGTCGATCCGCACGCTCACGGTGCCGGATGTGAGCCCGAGCTCCTCCATCAGGCGTCGCTGCGACACGCCGCCCGGCTCCTGAAGCCGCGTCAGCGTCACCAGCACCGCGAAGCCGGGGGCACCAATGCCGTGCCGCGCGAACAGGCCCTCGATCTGACGTTCGAGGTGGGCGCGCAGGCGGGAGAGACGGCTGATCACAGCGACCGGAGCCAGGTCGAGATCCTCGCGGGCCCCGCCCCAACCAGAGATCAGCCGGTCGACCGAATCGCGGGGGAAGCCTCTGCGGTCGGCGGGGAGATCGTCCACGCCGAAAGCCTAGATGCGGAGGCCATTGACAACAACTTGATCTCAAACTATTACTCCCATACATTCTAGTTGAACACGGAGAGGAGCCGCCATGGCGACGGTGAACGAAATAGGGGACCACCACGAGGTTGTGAACATCACACCCCGTGGCGAGCGTCCCAAGGTTCTGATGGTCGTGGCGAACCCCGGCACGTCAACAACCACCGGCTGGCCAGTCGGCTTCTGGGCGGCCGAGCTGTTCCACCCGCTCTTCGAGTTCACACGCGCCCGCTACTCGGTGACGATCGCGTCGCCTGAGGGCGGGCTCGTGGTAGTGGACCCTCTCAGCGACCCGCGGGACGACAGCCGCTGGTCGGCCGACGACGTCATCTCCATGGGTTCGCTCAACACTCCCGCGATCATGGCGCTGCTCGAGGACACGCCTGCCCTCACCGACCTCGATCCCGAGGCCTTCGACGCCCTCGTTGTCTGCGGCGGCCAGGGGCCGATGTTCCAGTTCCGCGCCCACGAGGTCCTCAAGGGGTTCATCGCTCGCTTCTTCGAGGACGGCAAGCCGACCGCCGCCCTCTGCCACGGAGTGTCGGCCCTGATCGATGTCACCCTCTCCGACGGCTCGCACCTCGTAGCGGGGCGTACGTTGACTGGGTTCGCCAACGCGGAAGAGGACTTCGGGGACGCCGCCGCGGGCGTCACGATCATGCCCTATCGGGTCGAGGACGCCCTCCGCGAGCGTGGCGCGAACTTCGTCCAGGCCGGGCTCTTCAAGGCCTTCGCAGTCCGCGACCAGAACCTGATCACGGGCCAGCAGCAGTACTCGGGAACCAAGGTCGCCGAGCTCGTCGTCGAATCGCTGGGCGTCTGATGGGCCGGGTCGCCGTGATCGGCGCCGGGGACGTAGGGGGTGCCATCGCGGCCGCTCTGCGCGACGGCGACCGGGAGGTGACGGTTGGTGTCCGCTCGCCGACGGAACCCGGGCAGCAGGCGGTCGACGAGGCGATCGCGGGTGCCGGTGCGGTCGTCGTGGCGATCCCGGGGTCCGCGGTGGAGGGCTTCGCCGCGACCCACGGGAGGGCACTCGCGGGCCGGCTGGTGCTCGACGCGACCAATGACTTGTCGGAGGGCCACGGCGGCGCCCTGCACCACATGGACGCCTGGACCCTCCACGCCCCGGGGGCCCTCGTGTGCCGGGCGTTCAACACGATCGGGTTCGAGAACGTTGCGCGGCCCCGATTCGGGGAGGAGAACGCCGACCTGCTCTGGTGCGGCCCCGAGCCGGCCCAGGAGGAGGCCGAGGACCTGATCCGGTCCACCGGCCTGCGCCCAGTGCGGGTGGGCGGAGCCGAGGCAGCCGACCTGCTCGACGGGGTCGCGCGGCTGTGGTTTACGCTGGCGCGCGGGCGAGGGCGCCACGTCGCCTTTCGGGTCCTGGAGGACGCGCCGAGGGGCTGAGCCCACACCCACGCCATGGTGCCGGCATGCGGCCGATCCGGCGCGCGCCGTGGGGGCCTGGGCGCGGCCGGGAGCAGAAGGGTCCCACGAGGCAGAGAGCCCGGCCGGAACGGTGGGCTGTCCGATCGCTCAAGGTTGGGAGCCCGATGTTCGATGGGGGCGTGAACCCGCGACAACCCGCCAACCGGGCTCGGCTCGCGGCACATCACGTTCTCGTGGAGGAGAGCTACATGCTTGAGCGACTCCGCCGCCGTAAGGGCCAGAAGGGTTTCACCCTCATCGAGCTCCTTGTGGTGGTCATCATCATCGGCCTTCTGGCCGCGATCGCCATCCCGGCGTTCCTCGGCCAGCGCAACAAGGCCAACGACGCTGCTGCCAAGTCGCTGGTGCGCAACGGCGCGACCGCGATGGAGGCCTACTTCAGCGACGGCAACAGCTACGCCGGTGCCACCGCTGCCAACCTGCGCGCGATCGAGCCCAACATCGCGTGGCAGATCACCGCAGCCGACGCCGCCCAGGACCAGCTGAACTTCGGCACGCCGACGGCCACCACCTACAGCCTGTCAACCGTCAGCAAGTCCGGCACCACCTACACGTACGCCAAGGACCTCAACCCCGCCGCCGGAGCCTCGACGGTGACCCGCTCGTGCACCCCGACCACCGCCTGCACCGCCAATGGCGTGGCAGGGCGCTGGTAGCCCCCGCGCACACCGCGTGACCCCATCGACCCCGGTCGCCTGACGACGACCGGGGTCGATGTGCGTCGCGGACCGCTAGAGCGTCGCCCTCGCCCGGCAGACCTCGCCGGTGGCACTGCGACGAGCAACCGCCACGACCGTCGTGCGCGGCACGCCGCGCCGGATCACGGTACGGACCTCGAATGATCCGCTCGGGCCTCTGGTGGTCGCCGCCCGCCGCAGCACCTTCTTGCCGCTGCGCTTCAGGACGACGCCCCATCGCGAGCCGTTGCGGTTCTCGTCCACCTCGAACTCGACCTCGACCCGTCCGTTCTCGGGGCTGAGCTTGAGCTTCGCGGAGCTCGAGGCGGTACAGACGCCGCGCACGCGGACGTCCTTCCGCTTGGCGCGCTTCAGAGCGCGCACGACGCCCGTGTCGTCGCCGACGGAGATGCGGGCCGTGCTGTCGTCGGCGGAGACGCGAGCAGCACCGTCGTCGGCGCCGTTGCGCCCCATCGCGACCGGGGAGGCCGCCAGGACTCCGGTCGCGATGGCCGTGCTCAGGACTGCCAGGGTTCCTCGGTGCATCATCGCTCCTCCGTTTCGCGGCGCCCGCGTGGCGCCATCCACCGACAGACTCACCGAGAGCCGGTCGGGGTCTCAATGCGACATCGGTCCTACGACCGCGGGGCGACCGGCGCACGGTCGCGGATCGGGGACCTCTCGGTGCGGGTCCAGGTCGACGAACCCGACGAGAGCACGCCCCCGAGCGCACCCGCCATGAAGCTCGGGTACACGACGAGCCAGAAGTAGACCGGGAAGAGGACGAAGAGCGGGAAGACCCGCCACCCCCCGCCGACATGGGCGCCGTCGAACAGCGTCGCGACGCAGGTCTGGATCCCGAAAAGGCCGAACGTCCACAGCAGGAGCGCCTGCCAGTCGCCTTCGAGCGCCACCAGGAGGGCGGCCGACCGGAACGAGCCGTCCAGGGTGGCCACGGCGGCGCGGGCCAGCAGGCCGGTCGCGAGAGCCATCCACGCGACGGCCCCGACGACCTGGGCCGCGATCGGTATCAGAGCGCGATTCGGGGTGAGTGCGACGTTCCAGTGGAGACGCAGCACCTCGACCATCCCCCGCGCCCACCGACGTCGCTGACGATAGAGCGGGCCGAGGCGGGTGGGGGCCTGGATCAGGAACACCGCCCGCGGGTCGTATGACAGCAGCCATCCGGCCCGCTGGAGGCGCCAGCTGATCTCGATGTCCTCGGTGACCGTTGCCGCCGACCACCCCCCGACGGCACGGAGCGCGGAGGTGCGAAAGCACGCAGCTGCGCCGCTGACGGTGTAGAGGCCTCCCCAGAACTGCTCCGCCCTCTTGGCGAGACCCACGATTACCGAGTACTCCATAGCCTGCATCGCCGTCAGTGGGCTCTCGACGTTACCCACGCGGGCGTGGCCGGTGACCGCGCCGACCTGTGGATCGGCGAACTGCTGGACGAGCCTCCCGATGGCATCGGGCCGGCTCCGGGTGTCGGCATCGACGACCATGAACAGGTCGGTGTCGACGCGATCGAGGACGTACTGGAGGGCTCGGCTCTTGCCGAGGTTGCGCGGCAGCTCGTGCACCACCACCCCCCTCCGCGCAAAGCCCCGCGCGATCTCCGCGGTGCGGTCGGTGCTGCCGTCCGACACGACATGAATCTCGAGCGAAGGATGGCTCTGGTCGAGCAGGGCCTCGATGGCGGCCCCGAGCACGAGCTCCTCGTTGTGGGCCGGCATGACCACCGCCACCGAGGGCGCGTATCCCGCCCGCAGGGGCAGCCGCCACTCACGACGGACGACGAAGGCGAAGCCGAGGATGATCCAGCTGAGCGCGACGACGGCCGGGAAGAGGGCGACGAACTCACGCGCCGATCCGGTCACGACCGGCCGTCGATCCTCGTGCCGGTGGACGCTCGCCCACCGACGAGGGCCAGAACGATCCAGATCCCGAAACCGACCGCGAGATCGAGGAAGCCGCGGGCGATGCCATCGCCGCCGAGGACGATCGCCCCGAGGCCGGCCCAGACGAAGGCCAGGCCCGCCAGGAAAGCCGCCCCGAAGGCCGCGTTGCGCAGAAGGCGCACGGCCCGGGTCATGGCCGCCCTCGCAGGGGCCTCGCCACCGGAGGCGTCGCCCGACCGAGGGTGCTGTCGCCGCTCGTCGTGCCGGGCAGCTCGTAGCGGTCGAGCACCGCGCGGGCATTGCGCGCGCCCTCGCGCAGGGTCTCCACTCGGCAGACATCGCACGCCTTCGCGTAGCGGATGAACGACCGTAGCGCGGCGAGGTTCTCCGGGAGGCTGGCCGCCCACTGGTGGACGTCGAGGACGAAGACCGGCTCTCCCACCGCTACGACCGCGTCGAGGCGCCGCGTCCACGCGGCCAGCATCTCATCGGCCGACAGGGAGCCCGCGTAGCGCGCATCCCAGTCGTTCGGGATCACGAACGGGACCACCAGGATGCGATTGTCCGCTCCCCCGGAGTGGCCCTCGTAGTGGACGTCGAGCAGGCTCCGTAGCGGGTCGTAGGCGGCCGATCCGTCGTACTCGAGGTTCCAGTCCATCAGGCGATCGCGCGCCTCCCCGGTGATGCTGTTGCGCGGGGCACCGAAGCCGTGCACGGAGATGCCCAGCGACCCGAGGGTCGCGAGGCCGCGATCGACGGCGGCGATCTGGGCGTCGCCCGAGAGGGAGTCCAGCTGCTCGTGGTCGTAGGAGTGCGAGCCGATCTCGTGTCCGGCGGCCGCCGCCCGGGTGACCGCCCCCGTCTGGAGCTCGGCGAGCCGTCCCACGGTGATGAAGGTGGCGCGCACATCCTCCTCGGCGAACATGTCAACGAGGTCGTCGATCATCGCCGGGTTCACCGCCTCATAGCTCGGCTGGTAGTCGGGCTCGGTGTCGAACGCGGATCACGACGGACACTCGATCGGGCCCCGGCATCGGCCCATCGGTTCGATGGGCGTCGACCGCGCGCGCCAAACGACGGAACTCGTGCTCGGACCACGGGCCGAAGTTGAACCAACTCGCCGACGCGGCCCACGGCCCGATCGCCTCGAGGGTAAGGCGCGTGCGGCGCACTCCCATGTCGCCGTCCAGCACCACGCTGAGATCCGCCTCCCCGCCGACGAGGCGGGCGGCGCCGTCGAGGCTCTCGCGCACCCATGCGGGGCTCTTGTCCCAGTCGTCCCAGTACCCCATCAGCACGAGCTCGTCGAGACCCGCTCGGGCCATGCGGGCCAGGTCCTGGCCCGCCTGGGTGTTGAGGGCGTAATCGGTGGCGCTGAACGGCAGGACGAAGGCGCCGATCCTGAAGTCGGGGCGCACCTGCTCGACCGCGTCCCGGATCGTGTTGATCGTGTCCACGATCTTCTCGGCGCGGAGATCGGTCCACGCGGTCCAGAGACCGCCCTGGGCCTCCGAGGCGCGCCGTATGTCCATCGGGACGAGCGCCCGGCCGGTGCGCTCCCGCCAGCCGACGCGCTTCTCGAGCTCGGCCAGTGCCCGCGGGGTGGCGCACGAGAAGTCGTCGTCGTAGCGGATGAAATCGAGGTAGAGCCCCCTGAGGTCGGGAAAGCGCGCTGCCACCTCGCGGGCGATCGAGGCCTGATGGCGGGCCACGGCCGGGTGGAAGGGGCAGAGCCAGTCCCTCTGGATCACCCGCCTGCCGTCCGCGGCGATGCGCTGGGCGCGCCACCCGGGGTGGGCCGCGGCGGCCTGCGCATCGTGGAGGACGGGCATCCAGCCCATCGGCTCGATGCCCCGGTCTGCGAGGGTGGAGATGAGGGTCCCGAGGCGCCCGTCGCCGTAGCCCTCAGCGACCGGGCCGACTCTGGAGGGATAGAAGAGGGTCCCGGCGGGGAGCTCGTCGTTCTCGTCCTGCTTCACCTGCACCCACGCCCGCGTCACTCCGCGCGCGGCGAAGCGATCCACGAGAGGCCGGACGTCTCCGGTTCTCTTGAGGTGCTGCGAGGTCCGCACCACGATCCCGAGGCCCGCCCGGCCGGCCGCGGGCTCCTCGGAGCCGTCCGGCGCCGCGCCAAGCGCCGCCAGACCCATGAAAGCGCCCACCAGCAGCGCGGCCCCGAGCGCGCCCAGCAGCACGCGGCGCGTCGCGCCCGGCCGGGCGTCGCCGTTCCCGGAGTGATTGCTCGAGCGGTGCGGCACGGATGCTCCTCGCGAGAGTGGACCCGAGGCCGGTCGGATGGCCGGCCTCACGACCACTACGGTCCCCGGCGCCCGGTCCACGTCTCAATCGGACCATGGTCCTAGGTCCGATTGAGATCCCGCAGCTACGGCTCGACCACCGTGGCGCCGGCCGAGCAGGTCTCCCCCCGGGGAGCCGCAGCGCGTATCCAGACGGCGTCGGGCCCGTCGAAGTCGGGCAGGAAGACGCGGTACTCGAACCCGCGACGGGAGCGCGTGGCACGGACGCGGACGCGCTTCACCAGCCGTCGCTCATGGAAGACCGCCACCCGCCAGAGTCCGCGCTTGGCGGTGTTGACCCGCAGATCGGCGCGGATCCTCCCGTCCCGCGCGCGCAGGCGCAGGCGGGCCGAGCTCCTGCGGCCGCAGACGCCCTTGACCCGCACCTCGACGCGATCGGAGCGGATCTCGACCCGATCGTCGCCGCCGCGCGCGGAGGCCTGCGTGGCGGGCACGAGCACCGCCCCGGCGCAGGCGCACGCGGCGATGGCAGGAGCGAAGCGTCTCAGGTGGCCCGGGCCCATGACCATACGGTCGGGTAGCCGGGACCATGAGGCAATCGGACCTAGGTCCTACGACCCGGCGCCCGGCTCCTCGACGATCCCATTGCGGACGGCCCAGACGGCGGCCTGGGTGCGATCGTCCACCCCGATCGTGCGAAAGACGCTCGTGAGGTGCGCCTTGACGGTCTTCTCGCTGATGCCGAGGCGGCGCGAGATGAGCTTGTTGGGGAGCCCCTGCGCCACGAGGGCCAGCACCTCCCGCTCGCGCCCCGACAGGCCCGCCGCCTCTGGCCGGGCCCGCGAGGCGAGGAGTGCACTGGCCGCCCGCGGATCGAGCGGCGACTCGCCGCGCGCCGCGGCCGCAATGCCCCGCTCGAGCTCCTCGGGCGTCGCGTCCTTGAGCAGGTAGCCGACCGCTCCGGCATCGAGCGCCTGCATGATGCGGGAGCGGTCCGAGAACGAGGTGAGTATCACCACCGCCACCTCCGGGTGACGATGGTGCAGGATGCGCGTCGCCTCGATCCCGTCGGGTGAGGGCATCTCGAGATCCATCAGCACGACGTCGGCGCCATGCGTCGCCACGGCGGCGAGGGCCTCGTCGGCCCCTCCGGCGGCGGCGACGACCTCCACGCCCCCGAAGGTCTCGATGAGTTGCCCCAGCCCTGCGCGGACGACGGCGTGGTCGTCGCAGACGACCACGCGGATCACGCCGGCACCTCGAGCTCGACGACCGTGCCGCCGCCGGGAGTCGAGCGGACCTCGGCGCGCCCGCCCAGATGCGCGGCCAGGTCCTCGACGAGCGAGAGGCCGAGATGGCCCTCCGCGCGCCGCCGCTCGCGAGTGGGCGCGTCGAAGCCCCGGCCATCGTCCTCGACGCGCAGCCGGGCCAGGCCCTCGCTCACCGACGCGAGAACGCTCACCCGGTGCGCATCGGCGTGGGCCAGGACGTTGCGAAGCGCCTCGGAGGCGGCGCGGTACAGGAGCTCCTCGCTCTGCGGCCGCAGCGGCAGGTCTGCGGGCACCTCGAGCGCGACCTCGACGCCGCGGGCGCGCAGGGTCGTGGCGAGATCGTTCACGGCCGCCGCGAGACCCTGATCGTGGAGGCGCCCCGGGTTGATGTCGACCACGGCCGCCCGCAGGCGTCGCGTACCCTCGCGCGCCGCGTCGGCTCCCTCGCGAAGGGCTCCGACGGTCGCCGCATCGGTTCCCTCGGGCGCCCGTGTTGCGGCGGCCGCGAGCCCGAAGGCGAGACCGGCCAGATCCTGAAGGGGTCCGTCGTGGAGCTCGGCGGCGACGCGGCGACGCTCCACCGATGAGGATTCGAGCGCCGCCTCGAGCAGCCCCTCGCGCTCGCGCAGGCCGTCGCGCAGCTTGCGGGCCATCGACCAGGCCAGCGGCACCTGCACCAGCCAGAGCAGGAGCAGCGCACCGCCGATGACCGGGATGAACGCGGTGATGATCCGGCGCCCGCTCTCGTCGATGGCGCTCTGGCGCTGGTAGAGCTCGAAGAGCGCGAGGCGCCCCTCCGAGCTGCGGATCGGCAGGTAGACCTCGAGCAGCGAGCCCTCGTCGCGCTCGAAGATGTTCTCGGGGCGCGACAGATCGCTGACCTCCGCGTTCGTGCGCCCGTCCTTGAGCGCCTCACGCTCGTCCTCGCCGAGCGGATAGCGACGGCCGATCAGCCGGGGCTCGTCGGAGTACGCGATCCTGCCCTCGGGCGTCCACACCTTGACCCGCACGACCTCGTCGCTCAGGACGTACTGCTGCACCACACGATCGAGGTCGTCCAGGGCCGCGGAGCTCCCGTCGAGGGCGGCCTCGGTGAAGACGGGCTCGACCACCCCGCGTGCGGCGAGGGTCGCCAGGGTGCGCGCCTCGTCGATCGCCTGGCGGTCCCCAAGCTGGCGGAGCAGGAACACTCCCCCGACGGCGAGGCCCGCCAGAACCACCAGCCCCGCGAGCATGAAGCGGGCCACCGCCCCCCTGACGGATGGCCCGCGCGCCACACCACCTGGGGAGTCGCCCATGGCGGCGAGGGTACACCGGGCGCTGAGGGTCGCACATGGTCCTAGGACCTATGTCCTACCGCGGCACGCCATTAGTCGTCATCGCTGTCGTGGTCACGTCCGCGACCGCGGTCGTCATCGCGCTCCGGCGGATCGACCGCGTCGCGGTCCGTGGTCGTGGAGGGGGTGCGCACCGTGGAGGCGCGGGTGACTGCGGGGGGCGCCACGACCGTCCGGGCTCGGGTCGTCGCGCGAGGCGCCGCGACCGGCGCCGCACCGGTGGTGGCGAGCCCGGGGGCGACGGGGCTGAGACGCCCGAGGCGATCCTCGCCAGTCGAGCCGAGCAGAGCGACGTTGGCGAACGCCGCCACGAGCGCGAGCGCAGCAACCGCGATGCCGATCGCCACGGGCGTCCAGAGGCGTCGGCGCCGCGATCTCCCGCTCATGCGATCGCCCTTTCGCGCGTCGTCTCCCGCTCGTCGGCCACCTCGGGAGTGTGACGGGTCGCGGGCGGGCGCGCACGTCGCACCGCCGCAGCCCGGCGTGCCGTGACCACCCGCCACGTCGTGAGGCCGGCCACCGCGCCGACCGCGCCGCCGTAGAGCGCCATCGCCCAGGTGGTGCCACTGTCGGTCCCGCTCGCGATCCCGTGGACCGCTCCTCCCACGAAGACGGCGTAGGTAAGCCAATGGATCCGGCGCCACACGTGCACCCCGATGCGCTTGCGAAAGCGGAAGGACAGGTGGACGAGTAGGGCCGCCTCCGCGGCGACGACGCCGACTGCGGTCCAGATCGGCCGGTAGGGCACCAGTCCCGGCACGACGAGGGCGAGCGGGCTGATGTCCACCGTGGTGTCGAGCACGAGAGCGGTGCCGTGGACGGCGATCGCGATCAGCGCCAGCAGCGAGAAGTGACGGTGGAGGTTGACCATGCCGCTTCCCTTGAGCCCGCCGACACCGGTCCGCGTGCGCACCAGGAGCCCGGCGATCATCGCGCAGGCGATGAGGGCGAACGCCGCGAAGCCGGTGGCCCGGGCGACGATCCACGGAAGCATGTCGATCGTCATCGCAGGCCTCCGGCCAGGGTCACGGAGCCGGCTTCGTCGACGAGCGCCGCCGGCACGCCCCACACGTCTGCGAGATGACGGCCCTCGCCCGCACCGGCCACGAGCAGCGCGGTGGCGATCGCGTCGGCTTCGGCGCCGCTCGCGGCGATCGCAGTCGCCCGCACCAGGTCGGTGGGAGCAGGGCTGCCGCGCCGGGGTTCGATGGCGTGGTGCAAGGTCCGCCCGGCCCGCTTCCACCGACGCCGGTCCGTGCCCGACGTGGCCAGCGCGCCGCGCTCCAGATCCAGGACGAGGTCGGCGCCCGGCGTCGCGATCGATACGGACCACGGGCCATCCCCTCGCGGGCCGCTCACCACGAGATCGCCTCCGACGTTGACGAGACATGGACCGGCCCCGGCGAGGATCGCGCACGCCCTGTCGGCGGCATCCCCCTTCGCGATGGCACCGAGATCGAGGTCCACCCCCGGGCCGAGCCCCACCCACCCCCACTCGGTGTCGAGCATCACGATCCCCCCGGCCGGCGACGGGGCGCCGGGCGGACGGGGATCGGCATCGAGGGTCTCGAAGCTGCGGTCGTAGCCCGACGACCTGACCGCCCGCCCGACCGTGGGATCGAAGCGCCCGCCGGTCCTCCGCCGCAGATCGAGCGCCGCCGCTAGCACGCGGGCGAGATCGGGCCCCACGCGCATCCGGCGCTCGCGGTTGAGCCGGCTCAGCTCGGAATCCGGCAGGAATCGCGAGAGCAGCAGCTCGAGCCTTGCGATCTCATCGCGCGCTGCCGCGAAGGCCGCGCGCGCACCGGGTTCGTCCGGCGCATCCAGCAGCAGCTCCACCGACGTCCCCATGGCCCCGAAGCCCTCACGCAGAATCACGAGCTCGCACTCCGGGTGACGGGCGCGGCGGCGGCAGGCGCCACCGAGACGATCGGGGCGGCGGCCACGGGGATCGGGGCGGCGGCCGCTGCGCTGGCCGTTGCCGCCACGGCTCGCAGGCGCCGTTCCGCCAGCTGCAACCGCGCCGCCGCCCGGGCCTCCCGCGCGGCGAGGCCGTCGGGGACCGCCGATGCGGCAGCGGTCGGGGCGACCGCGGCCGGCGCGGCGCTCGGAAGCGGGTCCGACCCGATCGCCGCGGCGGCACCCACGGTCGCGACGGCGACGGCCAGCGAGATCACCTGGCGCAGACGTGGCGGGGCCATCAATCGTCCTGCTCGTGGTAGGCGCCGTCGTCGTCGTGGTCGTCGTACCCGTGGTCATCGCCTCCGTACTCCTCGTGGTCGCCCGACACGGCCGAGGTCGCCCTCGGGGCGGCCGTGTAGGTCACGACGGGCGTGGTGGCCGCGCGCCGCTCGGTCGACCGGGAGGCGGCCTTTCGCAGCGCGGCGTCGGCGGCCCGCTCGGCCCTGCGCAGGTTCGCCAACCTCTGGTTAAGGGCGCTGGGTGCCTCCGCGCCCGTGGAGACGAGGGCCGGCGGGGGCGAATCGGCCGGGCCCGAATCCACGGTGGCCTGGGTGAGGCCGACCACCCCTGCGACTCCCGCCAGACCGGCAACTCCTGCGACGATCAAGGCGTGCATGTCATCCCCCTTGCTCGATCAACCTGTGCTCCAACGGTAGATCGGTGGGGCTTTTCGTAGGGTCAGGGGTTCATAGAGGTGCTCAACGGTTTGGTAAAGGAACGGCAGGACGCTTCCCGGACGCGTCCGAGGGGGGCATGATCGGCGCCATGAGGCTTCTGATCGTCGAGGACGATGACGGGATCGCCGCGCCCCTGGTCGCGGGCTTGCGACGCGAGGGATTCGAGGTCCACCGGGTCGCAAACGGCGCCGACGCACTGGCGGCCGTGGAGCCCGATCTCGTGCTGCTCGACCTGCGCCTGCCCGACATGGACGGATACTCGGTGGCGCGGGAGATGCGGGCCCGCTCGCGCGTCCCGATCATCATGGTCACCGCCAAGGGCGAGGAGGTCGACCGCGTGATCGGCCTGGAGCTCGGCGCCGACGACTACGTCGTCAAGCCCTTCGGCATGCGGGAGCTGGTGGCCCGCATCAACGCGGTGATGCGGCGGGTGTCCGAGAGCGGATCGGATCCGGAGCCCGATCCGGTGCTCGTGGTCGGCGCGCTCGAGGTGGACCGCCGCCAGCACCAGGTACGTCTGGACGGACGAGAGGTCGCGCTGACCCCGAAGGAGTTCGCCCTGCTCGAGCTGCTGGCCACCGACCCGGGGGCGGCGCTCGACCGCAGGCGGATCCTCGAGGACGTCTGGGGCACCCGCTGGTACGGGCCCTCCAAGACGATCGACGTCCACATCTCGTCGCTGCGGCGCAAGCTCGGCGATCCCTCCTGGATCGAGACCGTGCGCGGGGTGGGCTTCCGGCTGCGCTCCCCATGACCCGCCGCCTGATCGCGACCTACCTGATCCTGGCGGCCATCGTGCTCGTCGCTCTGGAGATACCGCTCGGGGTGGTTCACGGACGCAGCCAACGGCACGACCTCCAGCAGAGGGTCGAACGCGACGCCGTGGCGCTCGCGGCTCTCGTGGAGGACCGCCTGCAGGATGGCGCCCGCCCCGGCGACGCCGCGCTCGGCCGCATCGTCGGCCGCTATGCGGTCTCGACCGGAGCCCGGGTGGTGGTGGTCGGAGCCGGCGGCCGACTGCTGGCCGACTCCGACGCAACCCTGGCTCTCGGCCGCGACTTCTCGTCGCGGCCCGAGATCGCCTCGGCGCTCGAAGGCGCAGTCGCCACCGGCACCCGACGATCCGAAACGCTCGGCGCGAGCCTGCTCTACGTGGCGGTCCCCGTCGCGTCGGGTGGAACGGTGCACGGCGCCGTGCGGGCGAGCGTTCCCACCTCCCGCCTCGACTCCTTGGTGGTCCGCTATTGGCTGGTGCTCGGAGGCGTCGCCCTCGTCGTGCTCGGCGCGGTGGCCGTTGCGGGGCGTTGGTTGGCCCTCTGGGTGAGCAGACCGCTCACCAGCCTTCGCGACGCGGCCCGGCGCGCCGAGGAGGGCGATCTCGCCGTGCGTGCGGACGCCTCGGAGGGACCCGCGGAGGTGCGCGAGCTTGCCGGCGCTTTCAACGACATGATCTCGCGGCTCGACATGGTGGTGGGCACCCAGGAGCAGTTCGTGGCGGACGCCTCGCACCAGCTCAGAAGCCCGCTCACGGCGCTACGGCTGCGCATCGAGAACCTCCAGCACGAGGTGGGTCCCGCGGTCGCGGACGACCTGGAGAGCGCCATCGGCGAGGTCGACCGGCTGTCGCGCCTGGTCAACGGGCTCCTTGCGCTGGCCCACGCCGATCGCCGCGCACCCGAGCGAACCCCCCAGGACGTGGGACGCCTCGTGGCCGAGCGCGCGGACGCCTGGCGCTTCGCCGCCGCCGAGCGCGGAGTCGAGATCGCCGCGAGCATCGACGGCGATCTCTGGTCGGCGCTCACGCCCGGCGCCCTCGAGCAGGTGCTCGACAACCTGATCGCCAACGCGCTCGAAGCGGCACCGCAGGACACGACGGTGCGCCTCGGGGCGGGCCGCTCGGACCACGGCATCGCGGTGGAGGTCTCCGACCACGGGCCCGGCATGCCCGCCGAGGCGCGACAGCACGCCTTCGACCGCTTCTGGCGGGCGCGCGAGGATCGCGCCGGGTCGGGGCTGGGGCTCGCCATCGTGAAGAGCCTGGTGGAGGCCGACGGCGGCTCGGTGGCGCTCGAAGCGGCCCCCGGCGGAGGCCTGCGCGTGCGGATCGAGCTGCCCGCCAGGGCGACGGTGCCCGCCCACTGAGCGGTCCGGCGCCCGGCGCCGTCCTTCCCATTCCCTTACCCGCCGTGGGTGGAGCCCTTACCCGGTCGTGGCGAACATGCCCTCGCCCCGACCACCGCCGAGAGGACGACGTCCATGTTCGATGAGCTCTTCGGTCTCCCCGCCCATCCACTGCTGGTGCATCTGCCCGTGGTCCTCATCCCGCTGACGCTCGCGATCGCGATCGCGGCGGTCGCCTGGACGCGCGGGCGCAAGGTCCTCAGCCTGGTGGTGGCCGGAGCCGCGGCAGTCAGCATGATCGGCGCGCAGATCGCCGTGATGAGCGGCGGTGCCCTCGAGGAGCGCGTCCGCGAGACCGACCTCGTGCGGCAGCATGCCGATCTGGGCGAGGGGACGCGGACCTTCGCGATCGTGGTGTTCCTGGCCGCCGTGGCCTTCGTGGTGCGCGAGTGGGGCGGCGCGCTGCGAGTACCGGGCGCCGAACGGCTGCGCGCGCTGCTCGCGCCCCGGGCGGTCGGTGTCGTTGTGAGCGTTGCGCTCCTGGCGAGCGCCGGCCTCACGACCGTCTGGGTCGTGCGCACCGGCCACATCGGCGCGAAGGCGACCTGGAGCGAGCTTCCCGCCGCGTCGCAGAACGGCCCCTCCGGCCGGGACCGCGACTGAGCGAGTGGTCACCCCGCCCCCGCCCCGGCCCGCACGCCCGCCTCGGGCGCCCGCGCCGGCGGACCCGGCGCCTGCGCCGCCTCGCGGGGCGGGCGCCGGGCGGGCGTGGTGACCCGCCAGGCCGTGAGGCCGACCACCGCGGCGATCGCGGCGACGTAGCCCGCAAGCGCCCAGGGACGCGCGCTGTCGGTGCCGCTGAGCAGCCCGTGTAACGCAGCCCCGACGAACACCAGGTACGTCGCATAGTGGAGGCGTCGCCAGTTCTTCACCCCGATCCGCTTGCGGTAGCGAAACGACAGGTGGATCAGCAGCATCAGCTCGGCCGCGGCGACGCCGACCCCGGTCCAGAGCGGTCGATAGGGCACCAGCCCCGGCACCACCAGGGCCTGCAGCGAGATCTCGACCGTGGAGTCGAGCACGAGCGCGATGCCGTGGAGGGCGACGGCCATGAGGCTGACAAGCGAGAGGAACCGGTGCACGTCGGTCACGCCGGCGGGTCTCAGCGACGGCAGCGGGCGCCCCTTCAGCACGAGCCCCGCAACCACCGTGGCGCTCACCAGCACGAAGGCCAGCAGGCCCGTCGCACGGGCGATGAGCCAGAAGGTCGGATCGTGTGCCATCAGAGTCCTCCTGCTCGACGGGTGACGCCCGAGTCGGACACGAGCACGCAGGGCACGCCGAGAGCATCCGCCTCGACCTGGGCCGCCTCGGCGCCCGAGACCAGGAAGCCGGTTGCGAGCACCTCCGCCCAGGCGGCGCTCGCCGCGACGACGGTCACGCGCATCAGATCGGTCTCGGCCGGCCGCGCGGTCCGAGGGTCGATGACGTGATGGGCCTCGTCCCCCTCCCGGAGCCAGCGGCGGCGGTCGCGACCCGACGTCGCCATCGCGCCCCGCTCGAGCGACAGGCTCAGCGTGCCCTCGCCACCCTCGACCCCGACGGCCCAGGAGCCCGCCTCGGGCACTCCGCAGGTCGCGAGGTCGCCGCCGATGTTCACGAGACACGGCCCGTAGGCCCCGAGGAGCGCACTCACTCGGTCGGCGCAGTACCCCTTCGCGATGCCGCCGAGGTCGAGACGGACGCCGGGGTCGAGGGAGATCGCACGCGTGGTGGCGTCGATCGCCACCCCTCCTCCGCACCGTGGATCGCCGCCCGTTCCACCCGCGGCTGCATCGAGGTCGATCAACTCGAACGAGCGGTCGTATCCGGCCGCCACGACGGCGTCGTGCACCGTCGGGTCGAAGCGCCCCCCGGTGCTCTCGCGGCCGGCGAGGGCCAGCGCCACGACCTCGGCGAGCTCCGGTCCGGCGGCGATCGCGCCGGTGCGATTGAGCTGCGAGAGCTCCGACTCGGGACGAAACCGGGAGAGGATCCCCTCGAGGCGGCGGATCTCGTCCTCCGCCGCTTGGATCCCCTCGCCGGAGGTCGCGTCGCTGTCGCTGTCGATCAGCAGCTCGGCGTCCGTCCCCATCGCCCGGAAGCGCCGCGTGCGGATCACGAGGATCCGCTTGCGGTCACCGGGGCCGATCCTCCGACGCTCACCACCGGCGGCGCCGAGACCGGGGCGCCGGCCGACGGAGATCCCGTGGGTGCACCGGGAGCGGTGTAGCCGCCGCCCGATCCGCTCGGCGGGGAGTAGCCGGACCCGGAGCCACCGGAGCCGCTGCTCGCCCAGGCCTGGGCGTAGACCGTCCTCACGATGACGCGACGATTGGCACGGGCCACGGCGAGCTTGCGCTGGTAGACGGCCTCCTCGCGCTTGCGCTGCTTCCATGCGAGGTTGACCGCACGGCGCCGCACGGCGAGTCGCCGCTCGTAGCGCTTCCAGCGCGCCGCCACGATCCGCTTGGCCTCCGCGGCCTGCTGGTTCACCTGGACGCGGCGATCGTTGAGCGCCGCAACGCGCGGATCGACGGGGGTGGCATCCCACGGATGGGCCGCAACGGCGGCCCATCCGAGGAACAGGACCACGAGCGCACCGGCGATCACATAGATCCGTCCGATGTGATTCGGCACAGTCGCTCCCCTCAGTCGTCGTGGCGCTCGGTCTCGGGCGCCTCGTGCCCCCGGTCCTCGCCACCCTTGTCGCCATGGTCCTCGCCGCGGTCCTCGCCTTCGGAGCGATGGCGGTCCTCGGCGTCGTCGTCGGCGTGCGCCGGGGCCGCGGGGCGGGGCGTCGGCGTCGTCGCGGGCGCGCGGTCGGCCGGGGCGGAGCGGGGCGGACGCGGCGCGGGCGAGTCGTCGCTCGCCTCACGGGCCGGGGCCAACGAGGACGAAGCGGCCCGGCCGGGCACGGCGACCACGCGGGTCACGACGACCGGCGGCACCGAGGGCTCCCCGAGCGGATCGAACTTGGGCACCTTCGGCAGACGCGGGGGCGTTGCGGAGAGAGCGCCCTTGATCGACCGATCGGCCGCGGCGAGCTTCGCCTTCTGGGCGGCGAGCGCAGACGCCGAGATCGGCGCCGGCTCCTTGGCGTCGGCCCCGAGGTGGATCGTCTGGGTGGCGGCGGCGGTTCCCGCGGCCGCCGCGACGGCGAGCGCGACCGCGATGGTAGTGCGATGAACTGGTCTCATCAGGGGGTCTCCCGAGCTGGATTCCGATAGCGCCGTGACCGCATCGCGCCGCGCGTGGGGGGACGGACGATCTCGGTGCTCACCTCCACCACGCCGAGAGGTCCTCGGACTTACGTGCGGACCGCTATCCGTGCTTGGGCGGCTCGGGGGCCTCAGGGGCCTCGGGGGGCTCGGGGGCCTCCGGGGCTTCGGGCGGCTCGACCGACTCGGGGGTCGTCGGGGTCTCGCGCGCCTCGGGCGCCCGCTCCGTCCGGTCGCCACCACCCGAGCGCTCCCGGCTGGCGGAGGAGCTGCTCCGCTCGTCGGAGCCCTCGCGGTGAGGTTCCGTCCCGCTCTCGTGCTCCACCTCGCGCTCGCGCGGATGGTGATCTCCCTCCGCCGGCGGCGGGGACGAGACGGCGACCGGCGCGGGCACGAGCACCCGCATGGGAGCGCGTCGCACACCGCGCGCGCGCCCGGCGGGCGGGGATGTCACCGCCCGCGGGGGGGCGAGGCGACGGCCGGGTGGCAGAGGGGACCGCCGCGCCGACGCTCGCCTCGTGCGCCGGAGAGGGTGTGGAGGCCGGGGGCGCCACAAGACTCACGGAGCCGCGGACGTGGCCCGGATGCGGCACGACGGCGTGGTCGGCCACGACGCCCCCTCCGATGACCGCAGCGGCGACGAGGCCGGCGAGGCTCGTGCCCCCGGCCAGCCGGCCGCCCGATCCCGGGGCGACGGCGGGGAGCTTGTCGAGGGCCGGCGAGCTCGCGGCCCGCAGGACCAGGCGGATGATCGGCAGCGGGAGCAGGCCCCACGCCGCCGCCCGTGCGTCGCGCATCCGCCGGCGCGCGCGGAACAGGGACTGGTGGACCGCGTTGGTGGTGGTCTGCATGCGGCGGGCGATGGCCGTCGGCGGCAACCCCGCCTGGTCGAGGATCACGGTGCGCTGCTCGCGGGGCGGCAGCGCACCCAGCCCCTCGAGCGCCTGGCGGGCCTCCTCGCGGCCCTGGAGGACCTCGAGCGGACCCCTCGGCCGGGCGGCGACCACCTCGAGTGAGGTCTGCACGTCCTCCCCGCGACGACCGCGGCGACGCTCGTCCAGGGCCAGGTTGCGGGTCACGCGGAACAGCCAGGGCCGCGACTCGCGGATCGCGGAATCCGAGGCCTCGTGCTCGTGCAGACGCAGGAACGCCTCCTGCACGACGTCCTCGGCCAGATCGCCCCGCGCGCCCAGGAGCCGTCGCGCGTACAGCACGAGCTCGTCGCGGTGGGCCCACGCCGCGTCGATCGGCTGTGCCGTGCCGTCGCAGGGGCGCGAGGCGCCGGGGGAGGAGGACCTCATCGCGGCAGACCCTTCCACAGACCAGGCGGTGCGGCGGGCGTCTCACACATTCCTTACCCACTCCCAACCGAAGACGCAGAGATGGCCACCGACGCGTAGCCGAGCATCTCCTCGCGCAGGGGGGCGAGCGCCTCGGGCCGGTTGACGGCCAGCCCGCCGCGAAGCGCACCGGCCGGATCGCGGTAACGGACGAGGAATCCGTCGTCGCCCTCCGCGCAGAGCTCGGCGCCCAGGTGGGTGCCCGACTCGCCGACCATCTGCAGGCGCCAGCCGAACTGATCGGACCAGAAGAAGGAGGGGGAGTCGTCCGGGAGCTCACGGCCGAGGATCGCGTTGGCGACGGCCCGCGCGCCGGAGGCGGCGGCCGTCCAGTGCTCGCGACGGGCATGACGGCCGAGCTCGGGGCGCCACGCGCTGGCCACGTCCCCACAGGCGAAGACGCCGGGGTGGTCGGTGCGCCCGCAGCGATCGGTGGCGATGCCCCCATCGCCGGCCCGTCCGAGACGCGATGGTGGGGCGATGTCGGCGTTCGCGACGGCGCCGACGCCGATCAGGACCACGTCGCAGGCGAGGCGCTCGCCATCGCTGAGCTCCACGCCGCGCACACGGCCGCCGCGCTCGATGAGCCGCACGAGCCGGGTTCCGAGGCGCAGGTCCACCCGGTGCTCACGGATCCGTGCCGCCATCCGGCCGCCGGCCGCCGGACCGAGGACCCGGGCGAGGGGGATCGGGGCGTCCTCGACGATCGCGACATCGAGGCCGAGCTCGCGAGCGCTCGAGGCCACCTCCGCACCCACGAAGCCGGCGCCGATCACCACGAGCCTGCCCCCCGCTCTCATGTCCCGGAGCAGGCCCAGCGAGTCGTCGAGGGTGCGCAGGTGATGCACCCCGGCGACCACCGGGAGCCCCGGCAGACGCCGGGCGCGCGAGCCGGTGGCGAGGACGAGGTGTCGCCAGGCCATCGATCGCGACCCCACCGTGGCGCGGCGGTGGTCGAGGTCGACGTCGCGCACGGGCGCGTCCGGCGAGATCTCGATCGCCTGATCGGTCCAGAACTCCTCGCGCCGCTGGGCCAGGGAGTCGGCCGAGCGGGTCCCCAGCAACAGACCCTTCGAGAGCGCGGGCCTCTCGTACGGGAGGTGGGGCTCGTCTCCGGCGACGAGGATCGTTCCGTCGAACCCGAGCGTTCGCAACGTCTCGGCGCAGCGGGCGCCGGCCAGGCCGGCGCCCGCGATGAGGACGTCCACGGCGTCCACGCTCACACCACACTCCGGCCGCTGTCGTCGGCGACGCGGATCGCGCCCATGGGGCATGCCTGCGCGGCGGCGACGGCGGCGTCGCGGTCGGTCGCCTCCACCAGGGCGACGGCCACTCCGTCGGGACCGAGGGCGAAGCTCTCGGAATCGATGTCGGCGCACGCGCCGAAACCACTGCAGAGGTCACGCTCGATGGCGATCCGGTGGGTGCTCATGATGCTCCTTGGTCGGTTGGACCTGACATGGGTCGTAGGGCCTGTGGTCGTGGGCCGGGCCGTGGGGAGAGCGCCCGCCACGCGGTGAGACCGACGACGGCCGCGAGCGCCGCCGCGTACATCGCCCGGGCCCACGGCAGGCCGCTGTCGCTGCCACTGGCGAGCCCGTGCACGGTGGCCCCGGCGAAGACGAGGTACGTGGCCCAGTGCAGACGGCGCCAGACGCGCGCGCCGATCCGCGATCGGTAGCGGAAGGAGAGGTGGATCACGACCATCAGCTCGGCGACGGCGACGCCGATGCCGGTCCAGAGCGTTCGGTAGGGCATCAGGCCGGGCACCAGGTAGGACACCAGCGGGGCCGGCTTGTTCGCGTCGAGCAGCAGTCCACCGAGGTGGATGCCGAGCGCTCCGAGGGCGAGCAGCGACACCAGGCGGTGCAGGTTGACGACCACCACGGGCCTCACCCGCGACAGGACCCGGGTCTTCACGCAGAGCCCCAGCAGGATGGCGGTCGTGACCAGCAGATAGGCCAGCAGGCCACCCGCCCGGGAGAGGATCCAGAACGTGGGCGCGATCTTCTCGTGCGTCCCCATTCACGAGCTCCGCGTCCATGCGACGGGCGCACCGCGCCCCGACCAGACGACCACCGGCGGGGGCGCGACCGGCACCGCTCCGACCGACCGGCCGTTGGCGCGCTCGATCGCCGCGACCCGCGCCGCCAGAAGGCGCTGATAGCGGATCCACCGCGTGGTCAGGACGCGGCGCGCCACCCGGGTCTGCTGGAGCAGGTGCGCCTCGCGCGCCGTCACGGCCGCCGCGCGCGGATCGGATAGGGCGATCGACTCGGGTCCGGTCCAGGGGTGGGCGGCGATGCCCGCCCAGACGACGAAGAAGACCAGCAGGGTGATGGCGATCGTGTAGAGCCGGGCCGCCTCACTTCCCTTCATGGTTCCCCCCCTGGTCGTGAGGCCGGGGCCGGGGCTCGGGGCTCTCGGCCGGCGCGGGGGGCGGTCGCCGGGATCCTTCGGCCGAGCCCCCAGGCGTCGGGGTCCGGGGAGCGGCGGCAGCGTCGCCTCCCCCGGAGGGAGTCGTCCTGACGGCGGGGGGTTCCGGCGCGGGAGCGCGCGGGCGCACCCGCGCTGGAGCGGAGGGCGCCTCGGGCGCCGCGGCGGGGCGTGAGACGGCGGGAGCCGGATCAGGCGCCCCCGCGGCGGGCACCCGCCTCCGGCGGGTGGACGAGGTCGCGGCCGCGTCGGCGCCCGACGGGGCGGCGGCGGAGGGGACCGGTGCGGGCCTCGAGACCGCGGCTGCCGGCCCGGGGGCGCTGACGGCGCCCGGGCCCGAATGCGGTGCCGGCCCGGGCGGCTGGGGCGCCGGGAAGAGCAGCGACGGGAGGGGGGGAACGGGACTGCGCAGCGCCTGACGCAGGCTGGCGTCCAGCTGGTCGAGCGCCGCGGCGCGCCGTGCGACGCCCGGATCCTCCGCGCGCAACGGATGGTGATACGGGCCGAGGCTCGTGGTCCTCGAGAGGCCAATCGATCCAACGAATGCCGCGACACAGGTGATCAGCGCGACGGCGACCGTGTCGATCCGTCTCATCCTGGTCCTCCTCAGCGGTGGGGTCGGTTCTCCCGGGACCACGACCCGCGTCGCCCGGACTTACGCGACCGATCCGCCACTTCCGCCGGAAGCCCCGACCGGGCAGGGCGGTCGGGCACGGGGCGCCGGGAACTCTCCGCGAAGTCTTATCCCTTCTTGGACGATCCCTTACCCGCTGCGGCCTACCCTGGATCTGCAGCCCGACCGGGCATGGATCTCACGGAAGGCCACGATGAGCGACCCACTCCACGACCGCCCGCTCCGCCGATCACACCGACGCGACGCGAGCGTGCGGACCGTCTCGCGCGTCACCCGGGCCGTCGCGGCCCTCGCGGTGCTGGGCACGGCGGCGGTGGGCGGAGTCGCCGCGGCAGGAACGAACCCGACGGCCTCGCCCCCCGCCTCGAACGCGGACATCGCGAGCGTCGTCTCGGCGCCGCAGGATCGCGCCGGCCTCGCCGTGCCGACGTACGCCCCGGCCCCCTCGGCCCAGGCGCCGGTGGCATCCTCGGGTGGCTCCTGAGGTGCTCCGCGAGCTCTGCGCGGCGTCGTTCCCGGCCCTCGGCACCACGGCGCGGGTCGTCGTGGACGACCCCGGATCGCTCGCGGCCGCCGAGGGCCTACTGCGCGATGAGGTCGACGCGATCGACCGCACCTGCAGCCGGTTCCGCGACGACTCCGAGCTGAGCGGCCTGAACGCTGCGGGCGGACGCGAGTGGGGCGCCAGCGCGATGCTGATCGAGGCGATCGGCGTGGCGCTGCGCGCGGCCGCGGCGACTGACGGCGATGTCGATCCGACCGTCGGCCGTGCGATGGGCGAGCTCGGCTACGACCGCGACTTCTCGCTCATCGCCGGCCCTCTGCCGGGCGTTCGGGTGCGACTCTCACGGTCGCCCGGATGGCGGGCGATCCGCTTGGATCGCGCCCGCCGGACCGTGACCATCCCCGCGGGGATGAGCATCGATCTCGGAGCGACCGCCAAGGCATTTGCGGCCGACCGCGCGGCGGGCGCGATCCATGCGGCGACGGGGGCCGGGGCCCTCGTCAGCCTGGGAGGGGACATCGCGCTGGCCGGGGTCGCTCCGGGGGACGGATGGCCGGTGCGCGTCACCGACGACCACCGGGAGGAGTCCGGAGAGGGCGAGACCGTCAGCCTGCGGGCAGGTGGCCTGGCGACCTCCAGCACCACCGTGCGCCGATGGGGACCCGACACCGACCCGCGCCACCACATCCTCGACCCCCGCTCCGGCACACCGGTGGCCGAGGTGTGGCGCACGGTGAGCGTCGCCGCCGGCTCCTGCGTTGACGCCAACATCGCCAGCACCGCGGCGATCGTCCGCGGCCGCCGGGCGGTCGAGTGGCTCGCCGGCGCAGGGCTCCCGGCCCGGCTGGTGGCCCGCGACGGTGAGGTCGTGCACGTCGCCGGCTGGCCGACGTCGAGCCGATGAGCGTCTTCGACAACGGCAACGCCGTCTGGTTCCTGATGCGCGGCAGCGGCGTGGTCTCGATGCTGCTGCTCACCGGCGTCATGGCGCTCGGCATCGCCACGCGGGGCGGGGTCCAGCTGAGGGCCCTCCCCCGCTTCGCCACCCTCGCGCTGCACCGCAGCATCTCTCTCATGTCCATGGTCTTCGTCGCCGTCCACGTGGCGACCGCCGTCATCGACCCCTACGCCGCGGTGCGGCTGGCGAGCGTCTTCGTGCCCTTCGCCAATGGATCGAGGCCGCTCCTGGTGGGCCTCGGCGCAGTCGCCGTCGATCTGATGATCGCGCTCGTCGTGACCGGCCTCCTGCGCGAGCGCATCGGACGGCGCACGTGGCGCGCCATCCACTGGGCGGCGTATGCGACCTGGCCGGTCGCGTTCGTCCACGCGCTCGGAATGGGAAGCGACACGTCCACCCTCTGGTTCCGGGGACTCGCCATCGGCTCGGTCGCGCTGATCGGCGGAGCGGCCGCCTGGCGCGTGCTGCTTCCGGCCGAGAACACCTCCACCGTGGTGGCGCGCTGATGGCCACGACCCGGCCGGCCGGCCGGCTTCCGGGCCTCGCGCCTCGCGGCCTCCCCCGGCTGCTCGGGGCGCACGACGCAGGAGCCGTCCCCGTGGTCGGAGGGCGTGCCCTGATCGACGAGGTGGAACGCAGCGGGTTGCGCGGCCGCGGCGGCGGGGGCTTTCCCACCTCGCTCAAGCTGGCGGCGGTCGCGGACCGCCGCGGCCGCGCAATGGTCGTCGCCAACGGCACCGAGGGCGAGCCGGCGAGCCACAAGGACGCGGTGCTGCTCGCGCACGATCCCGACCTCGTGGTCGAGGGAGCCCTGGCCGCGGCGACCGCCGTCGGGGCGCGCGAGGTCGTCATCGCGGTCTCACGCGCCTCGGGCGCCGCCCTCGCCCGCGTCGGCGACGCCGTGCGACGCCGCTCGCCGGACGCCCTGCCGATCCGCCTATCGGTGGTCGGAACGCCCGAGCGCTTCGTCGCCGGAGAGGAGAGCGCGCTCGTGCACTGGCTCAACGGCGGGCCGGCGAAGCCGACGCTGACCCCGCCGCGCCCGTCCGAGCGCGGCGTGGGAGGCCGGCCGACCCTCGTTCAGAACGTCGAGACCCTGGCGCACATCGCCCTCATCGCGCGCCACGGGGCCGACTGGTTCTGCCGCCTCGGCACGGACGCGGAACCCGGATCGATGCTGGTCACGGTCGGCGGCGCCGTGGCCGCCCCCGGGGTCCACGAGATCGAGCTCGGAACTCCGATCGGCGACATCCTGAAGATCAGCGGGGGGCCGACCGACGGGGTGGGTGGGGTGCTCGTGGGGGGCTACTTCGGCAGTTGGCTGCGCACCGATCGACCGATGGAGGTGCCGTTCTCCGCGGCGGGCCTGCGGCCGCTCGGCTCGTCGGTGGGTGCCGGCACGCTCGTGGTGCTGCCGCGCACCTCCTGCGGCCTGGTCGAGACCGCACGAGTCGCGCGCTATCTGGCCGGAGAGACCGCCGGGCAGTGCGGGCCGTGCGTCTTCGGACTCCGGGCGCTGGCCGACGCATCCACGGCCCTCGCCGGCGGGCGGGGGGCGATCGAGGCACTGCGCGACATGCAGGATCTGCCATCCGAGATCGAGGGGCGCGGCGCCTGCGCGCACCCCGATGGCGCCGCCCGGCTCGTGCGCAGCGCCCTCGCGGCCTTCCCGGACGAAGTGCGGCTGCACCTGGAGGGGCACTGCTCGGCGACGCGCAGGACACCGGTCCTGCCGGTGCCCGCCGCCTCCGAGGAATGGCGCTAGCGGAATGCCGCTCCACCTGCGCCTCGATCCGATCGCCTGCGACGGCCACGGCAACTGCCACGAGCTGCTGCCGGAGCTGATCGGCCTCGATCGCTGGGGCTACCCGATCGTCGACGACCGGGCGGTTCCCGCGACGCTCGAACGCGAGGCTCGGCGCGCGGTGACGATGTGCCCCAAACTCGCGCTCGCGCTGGAGCGGCGCGACTCCTAGGCGTTCGCCGAAGCCGGTCGCAGGAGCGCCTGCAGCTCGGCCACCTGGCGCTGGAGACCGCCGCAGACCTGCTCGCAGAGGGTGAGCACCGATTCGTCGGCGATACGACAGCGCACGCTGTTGCCCTCCTTCTCGCGCGCCACCAGACCCGCACGCGCCAGCACACCGAGGTGCTTGGACACGTTCTGCTGGCTGGCGCCGAGGGCCTCGGCCAGCTCCCCGACCGTGAGCTCGCCACCGCGCAACCGATCGAGGATGCGTATCCGCATCGGCTCGCCGAGCACGCGGAAGCGCTCCGCGATGACCTCGACGAGGGGGTCGGGAAGCGGGTGCGGCATCTCCATCGGGTGCTCCTTCGGTGCGACGTCGCGGCCTCTGGACAGCCGCACAACCGAAGAGTAGTTCAGTTGCACGGTCGGATGGCCGATGAGACGCTGGCCGCGATGGCGCACGCCTTCGACCCCTCCAACCGGCGCCCGTTGCGACGCCTCTCCGCACGGCTCTACGACGGCACGGTGCGCGTCCTCGACCGCCTCGGACTCGGTCGCCTGAGGCGCGACCTCTCCCGCGGGCTCCACGGGGACGTGCTCGAGGTGGGTGTGGGCACCGGGCTTCAGCTGCCCCACCATCCCGCGGACGCGCGGATCACCGCCATCGACCCGGACGCCGCTGCGCTGGCGCTCGCGGGGCGGCGATTCCCGCAGGCCCGCCTCGTGGTCGCCGACGCCGAGGCGCTGCCCTTCGACGACGCCTCGTTCGACTGGGTCGTCTTCGCGCTCGTGCTCTGCACCGTGAGAGATCCCGGGGTCGCCCTCGCGGAGGCGCGTCGCGTTCTCCGACCGGGAGGTCGTCTTCGCGTGCTCGAGCACGTCCGCAGCCCGTATCCCGTCGTGGCGCGGGCCCAGAGCCGGGTCAACCCCATCTGGAGCGCGGTCGCGGGCGGTTGCCGACTCGACCGGCCGACCGCCGACATCATCGGTGAGGCGGGCTTCGCGCCCATCAGCCGGAAGCCTCATCTGCGCGGTCACGTCATCGTGATGGAGGCGGCGGCGGAGTCCTGAGGGCGAGGGACGCGCGCCATCAGGTGCGCAGCGTGTAGCCGGCCTCGGCGACGGCGGCCGCGACCGCGGCATCGTCCACGCCATCGCCGCGCACGCTGAGGCGCCCGCTCTCCAGGTCGACCTCCACTCCGGTGACGCCGGAGATCCCGCCGACCTCCTCGGCCACCGCCGCTCGGCAGTGCCCGCACGTCATTCCCTCGACGATGAAGACCTTCTCGCTCATACGTCTCTCCTCGTCCGACTCGGTGTGTCGCGCCCTCGGGTTCGGTTCGCCCGTCAACGAGGCCCCGGGGCGGGGCCGGCGCGCTCGATCCTGAGCGCGGGCATGCTGACGATGTCGTAGGTCGCCGAGGCCACCTCGAGACCGGCCGCCTCGAACCCCTCGAGGATGTCCCGGCTGATCCGGTCCTTGATCTCCCGGGCACCCCTGTCGGGCACCAGGAAGCGCACCGACAACTCGAGCCAGTTGTCGGTGATCCGCGCGTAGACGGCCGGCTCGAGCGCCTCGGCACCAACGCCGTAGCGATCGCCCAGTCGCATGCGGACGTCGGGAGCGAGCGAGGCCGAGCGGACCGAGTGGCCTGCCGCGGCGGCGAGCAGGACCGCCTCGGCGGCGGCCCGATCGGCCCCGTAGGAGATCGGCAGGGCGATCTCCTCCCACAGATAGGGGAAGTCCCGGCTGTAGTTGAAGACCGGCTCGGAGAAGATCGTCCCGTTGCTGACCGTCACGAGACGGCCGGTGGGCTGGCGGCTGTGCACCCAGACGGCCGGATCGGCGGCCTGGACCGCCGGGGGCTGGCCCATCTCGAGGATGGTCGTCTTCAGGAACCCGAGCTGGATCACGTCGCCTCGCACGCCGCCGACGGTGATCCGGTCGCCGACGGTGAAGATGTCGCCGCGCAGGATCACGAAGTACGCCGCCAGGGCCGTGATCACCTGGGAGAGCGCGAAGGCGAGCCCGGCGGTCACCAGACCGACGCCGGTCGTCAGATCCGCCCCCGGCGTGACCCAGATGGAGACGATGCCGAGGGCGAGGACGACCGCCACGGCGACCTGCACCCCCTGGCGCGACCAGAAGCGGCGGCTATCGTCACGCCGGCCCGGGAGGCGGCGGATGCCGATCATGAGGAGCGCGCGAACCGCGAGGACCGCCGCCACGAGGGCGAGCGTGAAGAGGAGCTTCACGCCGGTCCGCTCGCTGACCCCGATCAGGGTCACGTCGAAGATCTCGACCGCCGCAGGCCCGGTCAGCGCGCCGAGACCGCTCACGATGTCATCGCTGTGCGCCCGGACCACGGCGACCGGCCTGCCGAAGTGGATGACGTCGTCGGTCCATTTCGCCCGCCGCATCCCCCGTGGAGGGGGCGGTGAGGTTGCGCAGGGGGTACCGGATCATTCCTCAGAGATACCCGGCGGCCCCACCGGCGAAACCGGCGCGCACTCCTCCATCGCGACGCGCTACCTCCGCCCCACGAGGCGGCTGAGGGCGGCCATCAGCTCGGCGCGCATCTCCTCCTGGTTCTCGGGAGCAGCGCCCAGCACGCAGTGGCGCGTGTGGTCGTCGACGAGCGCCAGCGCCACCTTGTCGAGCGCGGCCTGAGCCGCGCTGATCTGCTGGAGCACGTCGATGCAGTAGCGGTCGTCCTCGACCATGCCGGCGATGCCGCGCACCTGACCCTCGACGCGGCGCAGACGACTGAGGACGCCCTTCTTGGAGCCCTCGAGCGCGTATCCGGGAGTCGAGGGGGACGGGCTGCTCGATGGAGTGGTCATGGGGTGACGTTGACATACAGGGGGGGAGTATGCAAACCTCGCGCCACCACGGGAGGTTCTGATGAGTTCGACCGCAGCACCGGGCCCCGGGCGGCTGGAGCTCCCCATCAGCGGGATGACCTGCGCCTCCTGCGCGGCGCGGGTCGAGAAGCGACTCAACCGGATCGACGGCGTGGAGGCGACGGTCAACTACGCCACCGAGAGCGCGTCGGTGGCCTTCGACCCCGACATCGCGCCCGAGACCCTGGTGCAGGCGGTCGAGGCGGCGGGCTACGGCGCCCGCCTGCCCACCGCTGCCGATTCGGAGGCCCCGGAAGCCGAGGCCGACCCGACCGCCCCGTTGCGTCGCCGCCTCGTCGGCTCGGCTCTCCTGTCCGTCCCGGTGCTGTTGCTGTCGATGGTCCCCGCCCTCCAGTTCGACAACTGGCAGTGGCTGGCGCTCCAGTTCGCAACCCCGGTCGTGCTGTGGGGCGCATGGCCCTTCCACCAGGCGGCGTGGACCAACCTGCGCCACGGCACCGCGACCATGGACACGCTGATCTCGGTCGGCACGCTCGCGGCCTGGAGTTGGTCGATGGTCGCCCTCTTCTTCCTCGGGGCCGGGGATCCGGGGATGAGGATGGGCTTCGAGCTGGTGCTCGAGCGGGGCACCGGCTCCGAGCACATCTACCTCGAGGTCGCCGCGGTGGTGACCACGTTCATCCTGGCCGGCCGCTACTTCGAGGTGCGCGCCAAGCGGCGCGCCGGAGCCGCGCTCAGGGCGCTGCTGGAGCTGGGTGCCAAGGAGGCCTCGCTCCTCGACCGCTCAGGGGGCGAGCGGCGAGTGCCGGTGAGCGACCTGGTCGTCGGCGATCGGTTCGTGGTGCGCCCCGGCGAGCGGATCGCCACCGACGGCGTCGTCGACGAGGGCTCATCGGCGGTCGACGCCTCGTTGCTGACCGGCGAGAGCGTGCCCGTCGAGGTCGACCCCGGAGATGCCGTGACCGGGGCCACGATCAACGCCGGCGGACGGCTCGTGGTGCGCGCCACCCGCGTCGGCGCCGACACCGCTCTGGCGCAGATCGGGCGCCTGGTGACCGAGGCCCAGTCGGGCAAGGCGCCGGTCCAGCGACTCGCCGACCGTATCTCGGAGATCTTCGTGCCGATCGTGATCGCCCTGTCGCTGGGCACGCTCGGTTTCTGGCTCCTCGACGGGGCGGGGGCCGCCTTCGCCTTCACGGCCGCCGTCGCAGTTCTGATCATCGCCTGCCCGTGCGCGCTTGGCCTCGCGACGCCCACGGCCCTGCTGGTCGGGGCCGGCCGCGGCGCTCAGATGGGGATCCTCATCAAGGGGGCCGAGATCCTCGAATCGACCCGACGCGTCGACACGGTGGTGCTCGACAAGACCGGGACGATCACCACCGGCGAGATCGCACTGGTCGAGGTCGCCCTCGCGCCCGGGCAGCGCCGCAACGAGGTCCTGCGCCTGGTGGGCGCGCTGGAGGACGGCTCCGAGCACCCGATAGCGCGCGCGATCGCCGCGGCGGCGCGAGACGAGCTCGGCCTCCTTCCCGTCCCCGAGAGCTTCGCCAACCGGGAGGGGCTCGGCGTTGAGGGCGTCGTCGAGGGTCACTCGCTCGTCGTCGGCCGCCCCTCCCTGCTGGCCGATTGGGGCCTCGCTCTCGATGCCGGCCTCGAGGCCGCTCTGGCCGACGCCCGATCCGCGGGGCGCACCGCCGTCGCCGCGGCCTGGGATGGCGAGGTCCGGGCGCTTCTGGTGGTCGCCGACACGGTCAAGCCGTCGAGCGCGGAGGCGGTCCGGCTCCTGCGCAACCTGGGCCTTCGCCCCGTGCTGCTCAGCGGCGACCACCCCTCGAGCGCGCATGCCGTCGCCGCAGAGGTGGGCATCGACGAGGTGATCGCCGAGGTGCTTCCCTCGCAGAAGGCCGCGGTCGTGCGGCGCTTCCAGGACGAGGGCCGCATCGTTGCGATGGTGGGGGACGGGGTCAACGACGCTCCCGCTCTCGCCCAGGCCGATCTCGGCCTCTCGATCGGCACGGGCACCGACGTCGCCATCGAGGCCTCCGACCTGACGCTGATCTCGGGCGATCTGCGCTCGGTCGCCGACGCGATCCGCCTCTCGCGACGGACGCTCACGACGATCAAGGGCAACCTCTTCTGGGCCTTCGCATACAACGTCGCCGCCCTGCCGCTCGCCGCCCTCGGGTACCTGAATCCGCTTCTCGCCGGTGCCGCGATGGCGCTCTCCAGCGTCTTCGTGGTCTCCAACTCGCTCCGGCTACGGCGCTTCAGGGTTCAGCGCGGGTAGGCCCGACCCCGGCCCGATCCGGGCCCGCCCCCTTTGCCCTGGCCCCCCCGAGAGGCTACGGTCGTCCGATGGAACCCCTTCGGGCCCCGGTCCGCGTGCCGCCATGGGCCCTCATCGCCCTGATCGCGATCCTCGGAACGGCCGTCGCGCCGGCGTGGGGAGCGCCGACGATCGCCGAGAAGCGGGCCGAGGTCGCGAGGATCACGGCCGAGCTCCAGGCGATCGACCACCGCGTCGAGGACGCGGCCGAGGAGCACAACGGGGCCAGGTACCGACTCTCGCAGGCGCGGGGGCGCGTCACGGAGAACCGCCGGGCGATCACCCGCACGACGCGCGACCTGCGCGAGCGCCGCGAGGTGCTCGCCGATCGCATCCGGGGCATCTACACCACGCAGGAGCCCTCGCTGGCACAGGTGCTCGTGACCAGCGGCAGCCTGTCGGCGGCCCTGGACCAGGTGCAGCTGCTCGAGAGGATCGGCGAGAACGACGCCGACCTGGTGGGAGGCCTGCGCCAGAACCGGGAGCGGCTGGCAGGGCTTCGACTCCGGCTCGTCGCGGACCGTGCCGCAGCCGGCAAGGAGGTCGCCGCCGCGGAGCGGCAGGTGAAGATCGTGGAGGGCCTGCTCGCGAGCCGCCGTGAGGTTCTCGACGGCGCTCAGGGCGACCTCGCCCAGCTGCTGGCGGCGCAGGAGGCTCAGAAGCGCCGCGAAGCGGCGGCGGCGGCCGAGCTCGCACGACAGCGCCAGGCCGCGGCGGCCGCGGCACCGGCATCGTCTCCGAGCACGAACCCACCGGCGGCGACGCCCACCCCGGCGACACCCGCGGCGCCCGCCGCCGAGCCCACTCCCGCTCCGCCCGCGTCGGCCCCCCTCCCCAGCGGCAGCGGCAACGCAGCAGCGGCCAGCGTCGCGATGAGGTACCTCGGGGTTCCGTACCGCTGGGGAGGCGCCTCGCCCTCCGGCTTTGACTGCAGCGGCCTCGCCTCGTACGCGTACGCGCAGATCGGCAAGAGCGTCCCGCACTACACCGTCGCCATCTGGAACGCGTTCCCCAAGGTGCCCTCCGGCCAGCTCCAGGTGGGAGACCTCGTGTTCTACCGAGGGCTCGGCCACATGGGTATCTACATCGGCGGCGGACAGTACGTCCACGCCCCCCAGACGGGTGACGTCGTCAAGGTCTCGGGCCTGAACGACCGGAGCGACTACGTGGGGGCCGTGCGCCCCTAGTGCGGCCGTCCAGGCAGGGCGCGGTGCGGATCGGCGGGGCTCGAGTACCCCGGACGGCTCTGGCCCGTACCCTCCTCGGTGGCGTCACGTGAACCCGGATGCCCTGCGGGAGGCCGAGCGCGAGGCGCGCCTCGAGGCCGCACCCTTCTCGGTGCTGGTGGCGCTGGCGCTGATGGCGCTCGCCCTGGTCAGCCTGCGCGCCGACTGGAGGCTCTTCGACGGGGTCGGCTGGTGGCTGTGGCTCGCCGCGGCCGGGCCCTACCTCGTTCTCGCGGGGGTGCTGCTGGTGGGCCTCGACAGAGTTCGGGGGCACGAACGGCGCCGGTCGATCGTGCAGATACTGCTCGGGATCGTCGTCGCCTGCGGCCTGCTCGAGACCGCGCTACTCGTCGCATCCCTGGTTGCGACCTCGAACCTTGGGATCGGCGGTCCGCAGTTGCTCCACAGCGCGACGACCCTGTGGCTGTCGAACGTGGTCGCCTTCGGCCTGGCGTACTGGGAGCTCGACTGCGGGGGACCCGCCGCCCGGGCCCAGGCAGACGCCCGGGTCACCCCCGACTTCCAGTTCCCACAGGACGAGAACCCGGGCCTCGCCCGGCCCGGGTGGACGCCGCACCTCGTCGACTACCTCTACCTGGCGCTGACCAACTCGGTCGCGTTCAGCCCCACGGATGCGATGCCGCTCACGCGCCGGGCCAAGGCCCTCATGGCGACCGAGTCGGCGGTCTCGGTGGTGGCGCTGCTCCTGATCGCGGCGCGCGCGATCAACATCCTGCACGCGTAGCGGGACCCCGCATACCGGGGCCGGCCCGTATCAGCCACCCGGCCGACCCCATGACTGCGGCCCACACTCCACCGCCCGGGGATCAGGCCGGCGCGCGCCACTCGCCCAGGGGGACGCGCAGGCCGGCGAGCAGTCGGTCGACCGCCGACGTCACGCGCTCGGCGATCACCGCCAAGGGGCCGCTCGCGAGCCACGCCACCGCGGCGCCCACGGCCGCGCCGGCGGCGACGTCGCCCGGGTAGTGCGCACCGACGTAGACGCGCGACAGACACACGAGCGCGGCGGCCACGAGAGCGATCGTTCCGATGCGCCGGTGGGCCAGGAGCAGCACGGTGGCGATCGCCATCGCTGCGGCGGCGTGGTCGCTGGGAAACGAGCCGTCGGTGCTCCGCGCCACCAGGGTGTGGACGTCGCCGGGGTGAGCCTGGAACGGCCGCGGACGCGCCCAGATCAGCAGCACGGCCTGGTTCACCAGCAGCGCACCGCCGGAGGCGAGCAGGGCCGTCAGCGCCCCTCGCCGCTCGCCGCGCAGCCGGCCCAGGAGGCCGACCGCGAACCAGATGGCGACGATCGACGCGAACACCGGCACCGCCCAGGTGGCCGCGTCGCGCATGAGGGTGTCCCACGCCGCGTGGTGTCCCGCGGGCCCGTTGATGAGTTGCTCCAGCCGATAGTCCATGGATCCCCCGCGCGCTCGTTCACCGAGAGGCAACACCCCCGAGATGAGAAGCGCGTGAGAACGCCGAGATGGGTCGGATCAACCGACGACTGCCCCGGCGGGACGAGAGGAGGCGCGCGCTCGCGCGCTGCGCGCCCTGAACGCCGCCGCGATGCCGGCGGCGCCCGCCACCGTCCAACCGCTCGCAAGGACGATCACCGCCCCGATGGGCCCGACCCACCACACGACCGAGGCCGTAATGCCCGCCCAGCCGATCGCCCCGACGGCGTTGGCCACCATGAACCGCCCCGCGGGCATCCGGCTCGCGCCCGCGACGACGGCGGTCACGACCCTCACACCGGCCACGAACCGGCCGAGGGCGACCGCCTTGCCCCCATGCCGGGCGAAGAAGGCCTCTCCGTGGTCGAGCAGGCGCTGCCGGTGGGCCCGGAAGGGCCCCCGATGCGCCGTGAGCGCCCGACGCCCCGCCCGCCGCCCGAACCAATAGCCGAGGTTGTCGCCGACCATCGCAGCGATCGCAGCGACGCCGATGACGATCGGCAGGCTGAGCCCGCCGGCGGCGGCGAGCAGCGAGGCGCTGACGAGGGCCGTCTCGCCGGGGATCGGCAGACCAGCCGACTCGCCCGCCACGAGGGCCGCAAGCACCGTGTAGCCGAGGTTCGCCGGAACGCTGATCAGCATCGTCGACACCCTTCTCGAGGACCGATGCGTCGATGGAACACCCTCGCCATGAGAGGCCCGTGAGAGGGCTCCGGTGATTCGTCTCCGCGCCGAGCACCGGAGCGGGTCGCACGCGGGTCGGAGTCCGAGAATGCGGCCCTCTCATCGGCCTCACATCTGAGGAACCTAGCTTCCCTCCGGAGCGTGGGGCCGGTCCCCGGGAGGAGAAAAGGAGGCACGGCGGAAGTGCTCGAGCTCGGCGGTCCCTTTGAGGTCCTCGGACCGATCCTCGGCCGGATCGCCGACGTGAGCCCGCTGCTCCTGGGCCTCGCCCTGGCCTTCCAGCTCGCGAAGATCCTGGCCATGAGCCAGGTGTGGCGCCGCATCCTCCAGGCGGCCTTTCCCCGGTCCTCGATCCGGGCCCGGGACACCGTGGCGCCGTACCTCGCCGGCGTCGGCCTCAACGCCGTCGTTCCCGCGAAGGCCGGCCTCCTCGCGCGCGCGGTGCTCATGAGGCGCGCCCTGCCGGCCGCCGGCTACGAGACCCTCGCGATGACGATCATGGTCGAATTCCTCATCGGATTCGCGCCGGCGATCGGCCTGGTGGTGGTGGCGATCGGGATGGGGATCCTCCCCGGCCCCGCGGGCTGGACGGGGCTCCTTCCCGGCGCCGTGCCGCACGCGCTCGCCGTTGCGCTCGGGCTCGTCGCGGTCCTCGCCCTCCTTGCACCGGTGGTTGCGCGGCGTGGCCGGACCCGCGACCGGGCCCTTGCCGCGGGACGCAGGCTGCGCCAGGGAGCCGCCATTCTCGGCAGCGGACGCGCGCTCGCCCAGGTGCTCGTCGCGCATGGGCTGGTCTGGGCCCTCCGACTGGGGTGCATCTGGGCCTTCCTCGGCGCGTTCGGGGTGAACGCTACCCCGCGCACCGTGCTGCTCGTCGTCATGGTCCAGATGCTCTCGTCGCTGGTCCCCGTCGCGCCGAACGGGGTGGGGGCGCAGCAGGGCCTGATGGTGCTCGCCCTGGCCGGAGTCGCATCCTCCGGCTCCATCCTCGCGTTCGCCGTCGGCATGCAGGCGTCGATCGCCATCCTCGACGTCGTCGCCGGCGCCGCTGCCCTCGCGCTGCACGGCGCGCCCTTGCGGGTGCTTAGGGAGCTTCGGAGCACCGCACGCGATCCCGCCCCGGCGCCCTCGGCTTGAGCCTGCGAGCCGGCGCGGGCCGTGGTGGACCCCACGGATCCGCGCCGGCCGCGCTCGCTAACGCACCACGAAGTCCGCGTGCATGCCGCCCGCGAAGTGCCCGGGGAGGTTGCAGATCAAGGCGTAGTGGCCCACGGGCAACTTCAGGGTGAGGGGCTTGGTCGCCCCCGGCGCGAGATCCCCCGTCTCCCCGGCCGAGCCCGATTCGCTCGCCTTGCTTCCGCTGACCGGAAGGGCCGCGGCCTTCGCATCGGTCCGCACCACGACGAGCTCATGGGTGAGCGACCCGTCGTTCCCCACCTGGAAGGTGACCGGGCCCGAGGCGGCGGCCGCCGGCGTGGCGGAGAGCGAGAACTCCGTCGGCGCTCCCAGGGAGACGGCGATCGTTCCGGGCTTCGCCGGTGCCCCTGCAGGTGCGGTGGGGGTGGTCGTTGCCGGCGAAGCCGCTGTCGGGGCGTTGCTGGTCGAGGATCCGCACGCGGTGATGGCGAGCGCCGACAGCACTGTCGCTGCGACACCTGGGATGAGTGGAAGACGTCTCACGAGGGGTCACTCCTGGTCGTATGGGTGCCTGTGTGACCGCGCGGCGCAACCGACCGGCCACGCCGGTCACGGTGGGATGGACCTGCGGGCGTGTGGCGTGGAGGTCGCCGTGCGACGCGGTTTCGTTCCGGCGCCATCGGACCAGGCTCCGATGAGAACTCGATGAAAGCAGTCCTCGTCCGCCCCGCCAGTGGCCGGCCTCTCACCCCCCTTTCATGAGCCTTCGGTTTCCTCGATGCCATCGACGCACCGATACGACACCGACCAGGGGGCCCGACGTGAGGGTGCTGATCGCGGAGGACGACCGGAAGATGGCCCGGATCCTGGCGCATGGCCTGAGGGATGCCGGCCACGCGGTGGACGTGGTCGGCGACGGGGAGGCGGCGCTGATGCGCGCCTCGGACGGTCCCTACGACGCGCTGGTCCTCGACATCATGCTGCCCGGACGCGACGGGCTGTCGGTGTGCCGCGCGCTTCGCGAGGCCGGCAGCCACTTGCCGGTTCTCATGCTCACCGCTCGCGATGCCGTGGGCGATCGCGTCGAGGGGCTCGATGCGGGAGGGGACGACTACCTCGTCAAGCCGTTCGCGTTCGAGGAGCTCCTCGCCCGCCTGCGCTCGCTCGGCCGGCGCGGCGGACCGGCGCGGGCACCCGAGCTGCGCCACGGCCGGGTCGGCCTCGACCCGGCATCACGCCGCGCGGAGCTCGACGGCGAACCGATAGAGCTCACCACGCGCGAGCTGGCCCTGCTGGAGGTCTTCCTCGAGCGACCGGGCGAGCTGATCACGCGCACCGTGCTGCTCGAGCGCGTCTGGGACGATCGCTACGACGGGCTGTCCAACCTGGTGGACGTCTACGTCGGGCGATTGCGCCGCAAGCTCGGGTCGCCCCGGCAGCCGTGGCCGCTGCGCACGGTTCGCGGCGCCGGCTACGTCCTCGACCCCGATGGCTAGCCTCGCCCGCCTCCCCCTGAGGTGGCGGGTGACGATCGTGGCGGTGCTCGTGCAGATGCTCCTCGTGGCGGCGCTCGGGGCCTTCGTCCTCGTGCGGCTGTCGCGTGACCTCACCGCCGGGATCGACGCGTCGCTGTCGGCCCGTGGCGCCCAGCTCGTGAGCGCGGTCAACGGTGGTGGTGAGGGAGGCAACTTCAGCGATTCGAGCGATGTCCGGGTGCCGGGGCTCGCGGCCAGCCAAAGCCTCACGCAGGTCGTCTCGCCCGCGGGCGTCGTCCTGGAGAGCGCCGGTGCGGCCGACGCGCACCTCGTCCTCCTGCGGCCCGATCAGGTATCCCAGGCTGAGCGCACGGCTCGGCGCTTCACCGCCACGCTCCCGACACTCGGTCGCACTCGGCTCCTGGCCATTCCCACCGGGTCGGGAGAGATCGTGGTCGTCGGCAACGGCCTGAGCTCGGTCGATCAGGCCCGATCCCATCTTCAGGCGCTCCTCGGCGTGGGCGGCGTAGCGATGCTCCTGCTCGGCGGAGGAGCGTCGTGGTGGCTGGCGGGACGGGCCCTCCGTCCGATCGACCACCTCAGCAGCGCGGCGGCATCGATCGACGGTGACGATCTGGACCGCCGCGTCCCCGTGCCACGGACCGGGGATGAGGCGGCCAGACTCGCCCAGACTCTCAACCGGCTGCTCGAGCGGGTCAGCGCGTCGGTCGGCAAGGAGCGAGCCTTTCTCGCCGACGCCTCGCACGAGCTGCGAACGCCGGTCGCCGTGCTGCGCGCGGAGCTCGAGGTGGCGCTGCGATCGCCCTCGACCCCTCGCGCGGCGCGTGTGGTGCTGGAGAGCATGAACGAGGAGACCGGCAGGCTCTCGAGGCTGACCGACGATCTTCTCGCCCTTGCGCGAGCCGACGCCGGACGGCTGGAGATCGTGCGGCGGCCCTCCGATCTCGGGGAGCCTGCCGACCGCGCGGCCCGACGGGCCGGCCCGCTGGCCGCGCGACGACGGGTCGCCATCGAGACGCGCCTCGGCCCGGCGGCCGCGAGCATCGACCCCCACCGGGTCGTCCAGGTCGCCCACAACCTGATCGACAACGCCGTGCGCCACACGCCTCCGGGGGGCACGGTCCGCCTAGAGACGGGCCTGAGCGAGGACGGCCAGGCGTTCCTGTCGGTCGCCGACGAGGGGCCCGGCATACCCGACGAGCTGGCCTCGCGCATCTTCGAGCGCTTCTCCCGAGGCGATCACGCCCGCGGACGCGACAGCGGAGGCACCGGGCTGGGCCTCGCGATCGCCCTCGCCATCGCCAAGGGACACGGCGGATCGCTCGTCCTCGAGGAGCGGGGAGCGCGGGGAAGCCGCTTCGTCCTGAAGGTCCCGGCGATCATCGCCCCGGAGGGCGATGCGACCGTTCTCCATCGACGAGGCCTGTAGGCGGCGAGGCCTCGACTCCACAGTGGGTCCCTTGTGAACGCCGCGGGCGCGGGCCTCCGCTCGCGCATCGGCGAGGTGACGCGGCCTGCACCCATCGTGCTCATCACATCCCGCTCCCCGGGGTGCCGCCCTCAGGTACACGCTGCCAACCACGTGGAGCTCGCGGGCACCGGATACGGCGTCAACCTCGCTCCTGGTCCATCTCCGCCTATGTCATCGGGCTTCTCGAATTCGAGGCGCGGAACGATGGACGGTCCTCATCGCCACCACATGAGATCGGGTTTAGCTCCCCTTCACGGTGATGTCAGCAGACGGGTCCTACCGTTGTTGCACGGCCGGACATCGGCCCTCGCACATCACACGAACAGGAGAACGCCATGCGTTTCAACCGCCGCAAGATCGCCGCCTCCCTGGGCGCTGCACTCGCCCTCGGCGGGGTGGGCACCGGCATCGCCGCCGCCACGAGCTCGAGCACCCCGGCGCCCGCCATGGTGAGGCCGGCATCGCCCTCCGCGACCCAGGCTGCGCCCTCGACGACGACCCCGGCGATGCCCTCCAAGGCCCCGACGGCGGCCGCGACCACCAAGGCCGATCCGATCGAGGCGAACTCCCCCGATCGGGCCGACGCCAAGACCACCAAGGCCGATCCGGCCGAGGCGCACTCGCCCGACAGGGCCAATGGAAAGGACGATCCGAACGAGGCGAACTCGCCCGACAAGGGTGACCTGGCTCCGAACGCCTCGAGCGTCCAGGCGCCGGATGCGCCCGACGGTCCGGAGACCGGCGAGCAGTCGGAGGCTGCCGAGGCGGCTTCGGACAAGGCCGAGTCGGCCAAGCTCGCGTCCCTCGCCAAGGTGGACAAGGCGACCGCCGAGAAGGCCGCCCTCGCAACGGTCCCCGGCAGCGTCGTGACGGCCGAGCTCGGCAACGAGAACGGCAACGTCACGTGGCAGGTCAACGTGAGGGCCACAAACGGCACGCAGCATGAGGTCCACGTCGATGCCGGCAACGGCAAGGTCCTCTCCGCCCATGCGGACGGTCAGGACGACTGACGACGGTAGGCCGGCCGAGGAGCACAGGGCCCCACCCCGAAAGGGCTGGGGCCCTGTGTGCGTACGTGGGCTCGGCTACCACCACCACCGGTCCTCCGGGCGAGGATGGCCGGAACGCTCGGAGCGGCGCGGCTCCCCTGCGCCACCGGCTGCTCGAGGACGAGCGGTCCGGTGCGCCCCTTGGCGATGGCAGGAACGATCCGCCGGCCCTGACAGCCTGATCGGCGCACTTCCGGTGCCATCCACCCCCGTCCGATCCGCCGGAGGAATGGCGCGGAGACCGTCGTCCTCATGGCGCTTTCATCGGAGCCCGCTTCACTGCTGGTATGGAGCTGAACCCCATACCTCCGCTTGCGACCAAGGGGGGCCGCCGTGTCCTCGTAGTGGAGGGCGATCCCAAGCTGGGCAGCCTGATCGTCCGCGCGTTCGCCACGACCGACGTGGCGGCCGATCTCGCCCCGACCGGCGAGATCTCGCTGTCCTTGGCGGCGGAGCGCCTCTACTCCGCAATGGTCATCGACTTCATGCTTCCCGTCATAGACTGACTCGAGCTCTGTCGGCGCCTTCGCAGGGGCGGTCTCGCGGCGCCGGTGGTCCTTGTGAGCGCCAGAGACGGGCTCTCGCCCCACATCCGGCCCGCGGGGGCGGACGGCCGTCTGGTCAAGCCCTTCTCGCTCGATCAGCTCTTCGCCGTCCTGGCGAAACTGCCCGGGCACTCTGCGGGCCGGCCGGATCCCGGAGGCCAGCGGCGATTCACGTTGCGCCGGCCGCAGACGCCACGGCCAGGCAGGGACGTCTAACGCGATCGGGCACTCAACCCGGTGGGGCGTCGTTACTCAACCCCCGCCTCCGCCCCGCCGGCGTCCTTCTTCACGGTGAACGTGGCCCGCTTGACCTCGGGAGCGCTCGCCATCACATCGATGAGGAGGGCGTTCTTGTCGGTGTAGTAGAGGCTGTACTTGTTGACGGGGTAGTGCTCCGGGGCGACGGTGTCGTCGAAGTGCACGATCCGGGTCGCGCCCGGGTCGATGGTCAGGCCCGACAGCTTCGTGTAGTAGCCCTCGGTGGCGCCGGTCTTCGGGTCGGAGATCGCGTAGTAGAGCTCGAGCCGAGCCAGCGGCTTGGCGCCGGTGTTCTGCAGCGACACCTCGAGGTGATCGCTCACGGTCTTGCCGGTCTGAGCGGACACGTTGTTCTCCACGAGCACCTTGGAGATCGTGAGACCCGGCGCCGTCGAGGCGTTGACGATCGGGTTCTTCGATACGGGCAGCACGCGGCCGCCCGCGGCGGGGGCGGCCGTGGCGACCGACGGCGTGTGGGATCCGCCGGTGCCGGAACCCCGCGCTGATGCGGGGCCGGCGCTGGAGCTGGAGCCACCCCCACAACCGGCGATCATGGCCGCGGTGAGGCCGACCGCGACGAGCGGCAGGGCCTTCTTCATTGTGGTCCTCCTTGGGTTTATCAGGACTCCGTCCGGGTCGTCAACTCGCGCCTCAGCCCGAGCCACATCAAGAGGCCGAGCAGAGCGGTGTAGAAGGCCATCCAGACGATGTCGCCCCGCTTGTCCTTCGCGATCAACGACAGCGGGGCGCCGTTGTACTTGTCCTTGATGCCGGTCACCGCGAACGTGAATCGCTCGAAGTGCTTGGTGAACGAGGTCTCCTCGAGCGTGCTGCGGATGGTCTCGTAGGTCGAGAAGTTGGCGAGGATCTTCTTCTCGTCGGGCTTCTTCACCTGGAGCGCCGCGAAGAGCCCGCCGGGGACCTGGTTGTCGGGATCCATCGTGTCGCCGATCTGCGGGATGATCAGGACCACCGAGAGCCAGAGCACGAGCGCAACGACCAGGCCGTTCGCGAGCGCCCTGCTGCGACCCGACAGCCAGCTGCCGAGCGCGTAGAAGACCAGCATGTAGAGGACCCCGACGCCGAACGCCATCACCAGCCGGATCAGCTCTCCGCCGTTCAGCCACTGGCCGCCCACGGTTCCGATGAGGATCAGGGAGACGAGCGCCGTGACGACGAGGATGGTCCCGATCAGAGCGGCAGCCCCGAAGAGGCGTCCGAGGAAGAGCTCGCGGCGACGCACGGGTCGCGAGAGGATCAGGCCCAGAGTGCCCCCGGTGCGCTCGCGCGCCACGCTGAGGTAGCCCAATCCGATGGCGACCACCGCACCCAGGATCTGGACGTACTCGATCACGCCCCTCAGCAACTGGAGTGGAGAGAGCTGCGGAGGGGGGATCGCCGTCACGCCGGCCGCAGTCGCCTGGGCGACATACGCACGGTAGTCCGCGAGTTGCGCGCGGAAGTCGTACGAGGCGATGGTGATCGAGCCCGCTGCGATCACCACCATGCTGACGATCAGGAGGAAGAGGATGCGATTCCTGACCGCCGAGCGATACTCGTGTCCGGCCAGGGTCAGCACGGTCCGTGCGGGGTCGCTAGTCACGAGCGCCCTCCTCGGAGAAGTCGTGCCGCCGAACCAGCCGGCTCGTGCCGGCGCCCAGGAGAAGGGCCAGGATCGCGATCGGGGCCACCTGCCGCGCCGTCGTGGCGGGCGCGAATCCGCTTCCCTCGGTGAGGATGCGCGCGCTGAGGGCCTTGTACTGCTCGCCGACCGAGATCGGCTTCGCCTTCGACGTGGCCCGGAAGAAGGCGGAGCTGGTCGGCGTGACGGCGTCGGTGACCGGGTTCAGCGAGGCGACCGGCCTGAGGCCGGATGTGAACTGAGGGGTGGCGAAAGTGACCAGCGCCCACACCGCGACGGCCACGAAGAGGGCCATCGACTGACTCCGGCTCACGAGGGCCGTGATCGCCCCGACCAGGACGAACAGCATCAGGTACGCACCCGAGAGGCAGTAGAAGAGCACCAGGCGGAGGAACTCGGTGGCGGTGGGGAGCCCGCTGTTGAAGAGGCTCACGGCGGCGGCGCTCAGCGCCAAGCAGGCGGCCATGATCACGGCGATCGCGGCGACGCTGGCGGCGAGCTTCCCCCAGAGGTATGAGGAGCGCCGGACCGGCCGCGAGAAGATCACCCGCGCCACGCCCGCCTGCCGGTCGGCCATCATCGCGATGTGGCCGACCAGGATCGCGAGTAGCGCCCCGATCAGGGGGATGTAGATGATCATGTTGTTCAGCAGCGTCAGGCGGGGCTGCGACGCGAACGGGTTGGGGGGCGCCGGCTTGCCCGCGGCCGTGAGCGTTCGCACCGTCTCGTCGTAGACCCGGGTGATCGTGGCGTGGCTCGACCAGCCGATGAACCCCGACAGCGCGGTCATGAGCAGCAGTACCCCGAGCATCAGGATGAAGGTGCGCTGACGTGTGAGCGTCAGCAACTGCTGGCGAGCGATCATCGCGACCGCGGTCATCGCTCGTCCAGGCGCACGTAGATCTCCTCGAGCGACGCCTCGTCGGGGAAGCGCTCCAGGGTGTGCGCCAGCGAATCGTGGTAGATCAACGCCCCGTCACCGAGCACGCCAATCGTGGTGCACACCCGCGAGACCTCGCTGAGCAGATGGGTGTTCATGAAGATCGTCATGCCGAGCTCCGCGTTCAGGCGGACGATCGTCTCGCGAAGCCGGCGCACGCCCATCGGATCGAGGCCCGAGGTCGGCTCGTCGAGGAAGAGCACTCGGGGGCGGTGGAGGATCGCCTGGGCGATCCCGATGCGCTGGCGCATCCCCTTGGAGAACGTCCCGACCCGGCGGTCGGCCAGGTCGCGGCACTCGAGGAAGCCGAGCGCCTCGTCGATCGCGACCGATGCATCGGCGACACCGGACAGCTTCGCGAAGAAGCGGAGGTTCTCAGCGGCGGTCAGGCCATCGTAGAGACGGACGTTCTCGGGCAGGTATCCGATGGCCCGCTGAACCTGGAGCCGCTCCCTCACGACGTCGAAGCCGCAGACCCTGGCGCTTCCGGCGGAGGGCGTGATGAGGGTCGTCAGGATGTGGAGCGTCGTCGTCTTGCCCGCACCGTTGTGTCCGAGGAAGCCGAAGATCTCCCCGCCGCGGATCGTCAAGTCGATATCGCGCAGGACGCGCTTCGCGCCGTAGCTGTGACCGAGCCCGCGGGCCTCGACGACAGGCTCGGGCCCCTGGTTCGTGAGCGGTTCCGGCGCATCGGCCGGGGCGGTGTCGCGGGTCGCCTGTGCGGGCTCCATCGATGTCATCTCCCAGGTGCTCTCTTCGCAGAGGAATGATCTGATGAGTGGACGCCGGGTCAGGAGGCGCGACCCGAGCTCCCTCCGGAGCCCGGGTCGCGCCTGGGACGGGGATCAGTCGATCTCGGGCACGGCCTCGCCCCGCGTAAGGGGCCGCGAGGGCGCAGGGTGCCCACCGTCGCGGTCGTCGTCGTCGGCTCCCGGCTGTATGACATCGCTCCGGGTGACCGTCAGGAACACCACGACCGCCAGAATCGTGGCGAGGAAGACCACACTCGTCACGGTCGTGCCCCAGCCGAGGCCGCCGTCCGCCGTCGGCTGCGAGAGGTAGTCCCCCACCGAGGCGCCGAGCGGCCGTGTGAGGATGTAGGCGAGCCAGAAGGCGAGGATGGCGTCGAGCCTCAGACGGAAGTGCGCGAAGGTGATGACCGCGATCGCGGCACCGAAGATGAGGGCCGACGTGCCGAAGCCCAGGCTCAGTGCCTCGGCGAGATAATCGCCCGCAGCCGTGCCGAGGGCGAACGTGAACAGGATCGTCAGCCAGTAGAAGGCCTCGCGGCGGGTGGTGACGATCGAGTGGATGGAGAGCGTCCGCTCGCTGGCGTACCAGGCGGCGAACGTTGCGACGAGGGCGACCGAGAAGATGATCACGGTGGTCAGCAGCGCGACGCCCTGGTTGTCGACCAGGTTGTCGGTGATTTGCGTGCCGACGACGCTGATCAGCACCACCGCGGCCCAGTAGACGCCCGGGGTGTATCCCCTCGCGCGGAACTGCCAGATGAGCACCGCGCTCAGTACGGCGGCGGTGACATACGTCGTGTTGGTCAGACCCCAGCCGAGATTCGTGTTGAGGTAGTCGGAGGCGGTCTCGCCCACCGTGGTGCAGAGGATCTTGATGATCCAGAAGTAGAGGGTCACCTCCGGGACCTTGTTCAGCATGGTGCCGAGGCGGCCCCGGGAGAGAGTGGCGGTGCTCATGGACGATGCTCCTGAAGGGTGCGCGTCATCGTGTCTCCTTCGAGTCGTGGACGAGTTGCGGCGGAACCTGCGCGCGAACACATGGCGCACGGCGCTAGCCGGGGCCTCTCATTCAGCCGAACCGCGACCGCGCCGGAGGGCGGCCAGCGAGAGGCCCTCGTGGGCGAGGAATGCAAGCCCGAAGCCGATGCCGACCAGCGACTCGACCGCCTGGAGGCCGAGACCGAGGCTCAGGCCGGTGGTGTACGGGATCGCATAGGAGACGAGTGCGAGCGCCACGACCGCCTGATACGCACCGACGCCTCCGGGCCAGAGCGGAAAAGCGAGGATCCCGTTCAGGAGCACGAGAACGAGTGCCGACCCGAGGAGCGGAACCGGGGCCGAGAACGCCCTCAGAGTGAGGTCAACCACGAGCAGTTGGGCGATCCAGCCGGCTGTCTGGAGGGAACCCACCCGGACGAGGAGCCGGCGATCGCCGAGCACGGTGAGACCGTCTCGCAGGGCGGCGACCAACCACCTCAACGGCCCGACGACGCCCTGGCGGCCGAAGGAGCCCGAGCGCCGGCTCACCGCGACGGCGGTCGCGACGGCTCCGAGGCCGGCGCCGGCGATCACCAGAGTTCCGGTGAGGACCCAGCCCGGGGCGTGTCCGGACGCGAGCACCGCCGCGACCAGGAGGGCGAAGATCGCGACGTCGAGGCACCTCTGGGCGAGCACCGATCCGGCAACGGCGCTCGAGCGGCCGGGCCCCGGCGCGAGGCGACGGGTGGCCACGAGAACCCGCGCAGCCTCCCCCGCACGCGCCGGCAACAGGGTGTTTCCGAGGAGGCCGACGCTGTAGGCGGAGAGCGTGGTGAGCCGGCCCGGTCCGGCTCCCGGCATCGCGCGCGCCATCAGGAGCCTCCACGCCTCGGAGCGACATGCGATCGAGGCGGCGTTGGCCAGCAGCGCAAGGCTCAGCCAGGTCCACGACACCCCGGCCAGGGCGCCGAGGATCGCCGAGGGGCGTGGTGGGTGGAGGGCCACCAGACCGACCGCCGCCGCCAGGGCGAGAGCGATCGCCACGGCGCGCGCGTGAACAGCCAGAGGACGCTCCATCCACGCGCGGGCGGACCGGAGCACGGTCCTCCGGCGGGAGGTGGCGACTGTGAGGCGGGTCGTCATGCCGGGCGGATGAGACAGGAGCCGAATGAGAGGCCCGTGAGAGCCCGGCTCATCCGGTTCTCATGGAGGCCCCATAGCGTTCGGCTCATCGTCAACGACGGGGCTGCCCGCCACGCGCCTCGAGATCGGAACGCCCAGTGAGGATCGCCATGGTTACCGAGTACGCCTACCCGGTCCTCGGAGGCGTCTCGGAGCACGTCCACTTCCTCAGTCGCGAGCTGGCGGCGATGGGGCACCAGGTCAGGGTCGTCACGAGCCGGGCCCCAGCGGGAATGCGCTCGCGCGCCGCAGAGGTCGATCGCGAGGCCGCCGACCACCACGGGTACGAAACCGTGCGCATCGGGTGCTCGATCCCGGTGGTCTCGAACGGGTCGATCGCGCGCGTCAGCGCGGGCCCCGGACTCATGCGCACCCTCGACGGCGCGATCCGGGGAATGGACGTCGTGCATGCCCAGGGCCTGGCCACCCTGACCCTCCCGCTGGCCGCGATCCGGGCGAGCCGCGCACCCGCGACGGTCGGCACCTTCCACACCTACTTCGACGGGGGGCACTGGGCGTACCGGGTCGGGCGGCGCCCTGTGGATGCCCTCCTCAGGCGCCTCGATCGCCGCATCGCCGTGTCCCAGGCCTGCGTCAGCGCGCTCTCGCCGTACTTCCCCGGTCGCTACGACATCGTGCCGAACGGGATCGACTGCGACATGTTCCGCCCCCTGGCGCCGTCGTCGAACCGGCCGGACGGGCCCGCGCGGCTCCTCTTCGTCGGGCGCTTCGACGCACGGAACGGCCTCCACGACCTGCTCGACGCCGCGGCGCTGCTGCGGGCCGAGGGCAGGGACGTCGTCGTCCAGGTGGTCGGAGACGGACCCAGGCGGCGGCGCTACACGGCGCAGGCCCGGCATCTCGGGCTCGACGATCGCGTGGAGTGGCACGGGCTCCTGCGCGAGGGGCGCCCGCGCCTCTATCGCGAGGCGACGCTCCTCGCGGCGCCCTGCACCATCGCGAGCTTCGGCGTCGTGTTGCTGGAGGCGATGGCGAGCGGCATCCCAATCGTCTGCGCCGACAACGTGGGGTTTCGGCAGGTGATCCGCGACGGAGCCCCGGGGCGCTTCGTCTCCCCCAACGATCCCGCCGACCTCGCCCGCGGAATCGGAGCGGTGCTGGACGACAACGCCCTCCGCGCACATTGGGCCGGGGAGGGGCGCTCGGTGGCCGAGTCGCGCTACGCGTGGCCCCGTGTAGCCGAGGCGGTCGAGGGCATCTATCGCGAGACCCTCGAGGGCCCGGACTCCCGGGTCGGGCGCTCTCGCCATCTGACCCTGGCCGCCGCAGCGTGAGAGGGACCTGGGCCTAGACTCCGTGGGCGGTGACACCTTCGGAGGGAGTGGGATGCGCATCCTGGTCGTCGAGGACGAAGCCAAGATGGCGGCGCTCGTCCAGCGCGGCCTGAGCGGCGAGGGGATGGCGACCGACGTTGCGGGCAGCGGCGAGGACGCCCTCTGGATGGCCGGAGCGACCGCCTACGACGCGATCGTGCTCGACGTCATGCTCCCGGGAATCGACGGTTTCGAGACCTGCAGACGCCTTCGCGCCGACGGAGTGTGGGCTCCAGTGGTGATGCTCACGGCCCGCGATGGCATCGAGGATCGGGTGGCGGGGCTCGACGGAGGCGCGGACGACTATCTGCTGAAGCCCTTCGCCTTCGACGAGCTGCTCGCGCGACTGCGGGCGGTGATCCGCCGTGGCCAGGTGGAGCGCCCCGCTATCCTCGAGGTGGGCGACCTGCGGCTCGACCCTGCGCAGCGGCGCGTCTGGCGCGCGCGGACGCCGATCGCGCTCTCGGTGACCGAGTTCGCCATGCTCGAGGCCTTCATGCAACGTCCGGGCACCGTCCTCACGCGTCTCAAGCTCCTCGAGAAGGTCTGGGACGGGGAGTACGAGAACCGCTCGAACGTGGTCGACGTCTACGTGCGGTACCTGCGCGACAAGATCGACCGCCCCTTCGGCGTCAGCTCGATCGAGACCGTCCGGGGCGCCGGATACCTGCTGCGCGAAGACGGTGGATGCTCGAACGAGTCCCCATAAGGCTGCGGCTGACGCTCGCCTTCGCGGGCGTCATGGCGATCGTGCTCCTCGGCGCCGGGCTCTTCATCCGCTTCAGCCTGATCCACGACCTCGACGCCTCGATCCTCCAGTCGCTCGAAACGCGGGCCACCGACCTCGGCGCCCTCGCCGCCGAGGTCGAACCAAGCTCACCCTCGCCCGATCAGAGCCCGCTCACAGAAGGAGGCGCCACCCTCGCCCAGGTGCTCTCCCCGAGCGGGCGCGTCCTCGATGCAACCCCGCTCCTCCGAAGGACGCCCCTCATCAGATCCAGGGAGCTCGCCGCGGCACGGTCGTCGTCGCTGGTCGTCGACAGGGAGTCCGTCCCCGGAGTCCGGAACCGGGCCCGCCTGCTGGCGACCACGGCTCGCGCGAGCGACGGCTCGCCTCTCGTCGTGATCGTGGGTACCGCCCTCGACGAGAGAGACGAGGCGGTCCGCAACCTCACGGCGCTCCTGGCGATCGGGGGACCGATCGCCCTGCTACTGGCCTCGGCGGCCGGCTACGGCGTGGCGTCGGCCGCCCTGCGCCCGGTGGACGACATGCGGCGACGAGCCGCGGAGATCTCAGGGGTCGGCAGCGGCGAACGCCTGCCGGTGGCGCCCTCAGGCGACGAGATCCGCCGTCTCGGGGAGACGCTCAACGCGATGCTCGGGAGGATCGATGCCGCCCTCGCCCACGAGCGCGCCTTCGTCGCCGACGCGAGCCACGAGCTGCGCACCCCGCTCGCCATCCTGAAGACCGAGCTCGAGCTGGCCCTGCGCGGGGAGCAGTCCGCCGAGGAGCTACGACGGGCCATCGCATCGGCGGGAGAGGAGACCGACCGGCTGACGCGGCTGGCGGAGGATCTGCTGGTGATCGCGCGGTCGGACCAGGGAGGGCTTCCCGTTCATCCGGAGCCCCTGGCCGTGGGCGGGCTGCTCGAGGCGGTGCGCGCGCGGTTTGCCGCGCGCGCCGGGAACGAGGGCCGGGCGCTCACGGTCGCGGAGGGTGCCGAGCGGACCCTCGTCGCCGACCGCCTCCGACTGGAGCAGGCCCTGGCGAATCTGGTGGAGAACGCGCTGAGTCACGGCGAGGGCACGGTGAGGATGTGGGCCCGGGAGACCGCGGAGGCGATGGAGCTCCACGTCACCGACGACGGGGCTGGCCCACCCGCGGAGTTCCTGGCCCAGGCCTTCGAGCGCTTCTCCCGTGCCGATGCGGCGCGGGGACGAGGAGGAGCCGGCCTCGGCCTGTCGATCGTCCGGGCGGTCGCCCGGGCCCACGGCGGCGAGGCCCACCTCCGGACGGCGCCCGGCGGCGCCGGCTTCGACGCGTGGATCTCCCTGCCGTCGGGCCGATCGCAGGAGGCCGCTGCCCGATCCGGCTGACCTCTCACGGGATCCTCATCCACGGGGAGTTCACTGACTCCACCCGGCCCGTGAGAGAGGAGCACCCGGTGAGCACGCATGTGGCGTCCGCGGAATCGACCGGCGCGATCGACGAAGTCGCGGTGGGAGAGGACTCCCGCCCTTGGGAGGTCGTGCTCTATCACCGCGAGGGTCCCCGCAGCGGGCCACGCGTCGCCGGCTGCCTACACTTCGACGCAGCGAATGCGGCGGCCGCCCGGAGGATCGCCGAGGAGGGCCTTGCGCGTCGTGCCGATGGCGATCCGTACTGGGCGCTCGGCCCGCTCCGCCCCTTGTGCCCCTCGATGCCGGGAACCCTGCCCTACCGCGTGACCTTCGCGATGTGGCGCGACCGCGGCGACGGATTCACGCGCGAGGACGTCTTCGTCACGACCCAGTGGGCGACCGACGCGCGCTGCGCGCGGTGTTTCGCGATCCGGCAGGCACAGGCCGACCCCACCTACCAGGGCGCGTGGCGTGTGCGGGAGACCTGCCGCATCGTCGATCGCGACGAGATTCCGGAGAGGGGACACGCGTGCCGTGACCGGTGACGTTGGCCGTGTTCTGGCCGCGAAGATCCCGCAGGCCAAGGACGCAGGGAACCCCCATAGCTGTGCCTATGGGGTGACTGAGGACGCCGGATCCGCGTTGATCTCGCAGCGTGCCGGAACCGGGCGGACGTTGCCTGTCACGGGACTCGGCCGGTCGTAGACTCCGGGGCGCCGCACAGGCCGCGCCGGGAGGAGCCCCGCACGCGAACCCCCGACCTGGAGGACGCGCCAGCGATGCGTCGCGCAGGGAGCGATGGCGGGGACTCCGGCGAGCCCCTCTTCGCGTTCGAGGGCGTTGGCGTGGACACCCCCGCGGGGACCGTCCTCGAGGGCATCGACATCCGCCTGCCGGCCGAGGGGATCACCGTCATCCTCGGCCCCTCGGGCTCGGGGAAGTCGACCCTCCTGCGGCTCTGCAACCGCCTTGCGGTGCCCTCGCGGGGCCGGATCCTCTTCCGGGGGGAGGACCTCTCCACGCTCGACCCCCTCGCCCACCGCCGCCAGGTCGGCATGGTGTTCCAGCAGCCGACGCCGTTCGGGGGCACCGTGCGCGACAACCTGCGCGTGGGCGCACCGGAGGCGACCGAGACGGACATGCGCGATTCCCTGGCGCGGGCCGATCTCGACGCCGAGTTCCTCGACCGGCGCGCGTCGGAGCTCTCGGGCGGTGAGTCCCAGCGTGCGTGCCTCGCCCGGGCGCTGGTGGCGGGGCCGGAGGTCCTCCTGATGGACGAGCCCACCTCGGCCCTGGACGACGACGCGAGCCGCGCCCTGGAGCATCTGGCCTTCGAGCTCGCGTCCGACGGCGTACCGGTGCTGTGGGTCACCCACGATCTGGCCCAGGCCGAGCGGCTGGCCGACTGGACGCTCGCGCTCGACGCCGGTCGCGTCCGGGCGTTCGAGCCGGCCCCGGCGAGGAGCATCGATGCCGGCGGGTGACGTCGGCGCGCTCGGGGTCGTCGCCTCGCTGGCGCTGGTGGCCGTGGCCGTCGCGCTCTCGGTGGCCGGCCGGCTGGGGCTCGAGCGCAGCCTCGTCTGGGCCTCGGCCCGGGCCCTGACCCAGCTGCTTCTGGTGGGGGTCGCGCTGACCGTCGTGATCGATCCCGATCGCCCCCTCATGCTCTCCTGGCTGTGGATCGGCGCGATGCTCCTCTTCTGCGCGGACGTCGCCCGGCGGCGCGCGCCCGAGGTGCCCGGTCTCTTCTCGCTCGCGTTCGTGGCGTTCGCGCTCACTGCTTTCGTCGCCCTCGGGATCGTCTTCGGGCTCCGGATCTTCCCGCTCGAGGGGCGCACGCTGGTGCCGATCGCGGGCCTCGCGATCGGCAATTCGATGAACGCCGCGATCGTGGCCGCGCGACGCCTGATCGACGACGTGCGCGACCGGCGCGTCGAGGTGGAGGCCCGCCTGGCGCTCGGCCTGCCCTCGCGGGCGGCGGCGCGCCCCTATGTGCGCGGGGCCCTTCGAACGGCGCTGACGCCCCAGATCGAGACCACGAAGGCCGTCGGCATCGTCTTCCTGCCCGGTGCGATGACCGGGCTGATCCTCGCCGGCGTCGAGCCGCTCGACGCCGTGCTCGTCCAGACCGTCGTGATGTACCTCGTCCTCGGCGCCGGGGCCTGCGCGTCAACGATCGTGGCCGCCGGCCTCGTGCGCCGGCTCTTCACGCCCGACCACCGGCTCGTCCATCTGCCGCGCCCGGCCGAAGGATGACGGCGTCGCCCCTCCGCGATGGCCGCGGCGCGGGCGACTACCGCGGGGCCGCCTCGAAGGCCCCGGCGTCGGGGCGGCCCCCTCGGACGATCCGAGCGGTCCCGTCGGGTTGACGGGCCGGGGTCAGCGCGCGCGGCAGCCGAAGGCCGCGGTTCACGGCCGGGCTGCCGGGGCGCAGCCGGTAGTCGCCGCGGCGGCGGTCCACGAAGCGAGGGCGCTGCGTACGCACCGTGCGGCGCAGGAGCGCCCGCGCGCCCTCGGCCGGCGCGGCTGATCCCACGAGCAGGCTCGACAGGTAGCGGACGTCGGCAGGTACGTAGGTGCGCAAGAAGGGTCCGCCGCGGGGCCGGTCATCGACCATTGTGGTCGCGGCGATCCGGATGCGCCGGCCGCGGTTCGCCGCGCTCTCGGCGGCGTAGCTGATCATCGCCGGGTTCTGCCCCCGCGGGCCCTGTTGGATCACCGTTCCGATGATCGTCAGATCGCCGCCGTCGGGGATGTCCACCGAGTAGCTGGTGGTGCCGTTGCGATCGAGAATGCGGCTGGAGATGATCGTGGTGCGCCGGGCGCGCGACTTGACGTTGTGGCCGACCCGGGCCCGGGCGAACGTCGAATCGCGGATCGTCAGGCTCCGGCCGGCGCCGATGTAGATGTTGTGCGAGTAACCGTCCCCGAACCCGTTGTCGCGGAAGACGCTGCGCACGATCACCACGTCGCTCGCCGGGTTGGAGGCGCTGAGGATGCCGTTCTCGTTTCGCTCGAAGCGGGAGCCGCGCACCACGAGGCCCGCCCCCTCCTGGCGGATGCCCGCGCCGTTGCGGTCGGGCACCCGGGCATTGCGGAAGGTGATGCCCTCGACAACCGTTCGGTCGCCCGCGATGACCCAGATCGCTTTGCCCTGGGCCGAGCGCCCGGCGGCGTCGAGCACCACGCGGCCGCCGGTGGACCGCAGCGTCAGCCGGTCCTGCGTCCAGGTGGCGGTGTCTCCGCGGTAGACCCCGGCGCGGATCTCGACGGTGTCGCCATCGCGCGCCACCGCTGCCGCCTGCGAGGGCGCTGCCAACGGTAGCCCCGGCCCCACCCGGAGGGTTGCCGCCGCCGCCGTGGACACGGGCCCGAGCAGGGCCAACGCGCAGATCAAAGGGGTCCGCACGAGCACGCAGGGACGTTATCGCCGGCTGCCGAACCGATCCAGCCGGCCCGGCGGACGGCGGGGAGACCGGGTCGGAACATGGCCGGTTCTGACGTGCGCGGGGGCGGACTAGAGTCCCGGGCCACACGACCCCGTCGTCCGGAGGACGATGACCTCTCATCCGATCCGGGCGGTGGCGCTCGCCGCCGCGCTCACCGTCGCTGCGGCCGCCGTCCCCACCGCGAACGCGGCGCAGGTCGGCCGAGGGACGCCGAAGAGCTGCACCTCGGCCGCCGTCGTCGCCGCCGTGGCGCGGGGCGGCGTCGTCACCTTCGATTGCGGGCCGAAGCCCGTCGTCATCCTCATGCGGCGGACCGCGAAGGTACGCAACACGAACCCGTCGCTGGTGCTCGACGGGGGCGGGCGGGTGACCCTCAGCGGCGGGGGCAGGCGGCGGATCCTGTACCAGAACACCTGCGACCGGGCGCAGGTCTGGACCACCGGCCACTGCCAGAACCAGGCCACTCCCCGGCTCGTGGTCAAGAACCTGACCTTCGCCCGCGGCAACGCGACCGGCCAGGCCGTCAACGGCGGGGGCGGCGGGGCCATCTTCGCGCGCGGCGGACGCCTGACCGTCCTCAACTCCCGGTTCGCGGGCAACCGCTGCGACCGCACCGGCCCCGATGTCGGAGGTGCCGCCCTGCGAGCGCTCAGCCAGTTCCGGAACCTCCCGGTGCGGGTCGTGGGCAGCACGTTCACCGGAGGCCGATGCGCCAACGGCGGTGCGATCAGCAGCATCGGGGTGTCGTGGGCGATCACGCGGAGCACGTTCACCGGCAACCGCGCCACCGGCCGCGGCGCGAACCCCGCCCGGGCCGGGACGCCCGGGGGTGGCAGCGGCGGCGCGATCTACCTCGACGGCAACCGCTTCAAGCTCGCCCTGCGCGGTTCTCTGATCGACGGCAACACGGCCGCCGAGGGTGGGGGGGCGATCTTCTTCGTGAGCAACGATCGCACCGGCACCGCGACGCTGTCCGGCTCGATTCTCCGGAGCAACCGCAGTCTCGGCTTCGAGACGCCGGGCCTTCCCGGGATCTTCTTCCTGGGTGCCCGCCGGCCGCTGCTCACCGGGGGCACACGGCTGAGTCGCTGAGCCTGGGTGCCCGTCGCGCGATACCCTCCCCCAACCGTGCCCCACGCGCCCACGCCGATCGCCCCGCAGCCGGTGCCCGACGCCCTCGCGGCCGTGGTCGCGGCCGAGCGCGGTCTGCTCGCACTCGGAATGCCCGGGTGCGCCGCCTGCATGCTCCTGCCGGCCTCGCTCGCGGAGATCCGTCGCGCACGCCCCGGTCTCGAGATCGCGATCGGGGAGTTCGCGAGCATCGACGACTGGAGATGGCGCGAGCAACTGCTCTGGCCACGCGGCATCAACGTCAGCCGCTCGTCGGTCCCCGCCCTCGCCCTGCTGGTCAACGGGGAGGTCGTGGCCAGCCGGCCGGGCGGCGGGCCCGCGGCGGTGATCGACCGCTGGCTCGAGGCGGCGCTCGGCCCCGCCGCCGATCCGCTCGGCGATGAGCCCACACCCGGCGAGGTGGCAGCGCTCGATGCGGTGGCCGGCGTGATCTCCCGTCACCGCGCCGTCAAGAGCCGCCGGGCATCGTCGCTCGACGCGAGCTGAGAGGCGCGCTCGGACCACCCCGCAAGCGCGTGACGATCAGTCGGAGCCGATGATCTCTGCTCCGAGGCGGGCCATTTCGGCAAGCGCCCGCTCGCCATCGCCGGGCACGGCGTCGAACGGCCCGCACGGCCGAGGTGTCAATGACGACCGTGAATCCCTCGCGCAGAGCGTCGCGCGCAGTGTTCAGGACGCAGTAGTCGGTGGCCAGGCCCACGACGGTGACGGCGGTGATCTCGTGTTCGCGCAGGATCTCCAGGAGATCCGTCGATTCGAAGGCCGAGTATCCGTCGGTGTCGGCGCACCGGCCCTTGTCGACGACGGCGTCGATGTGGGATCGATCGAGCGCACCATGCAGCTCGGCGCCGGGAGTGCCCTGCAGGCAGTGCGCAGGCCAGGGCCCCCCGTGGGATCGGAACGACCGGTGATCGAGCGGGTGCCAGTCGCGTGTCGCCACGACCAGGGCGAAGCGTTCCTCTCGCACGAGGTCGTTGAGCCGGACGACGATCTCATCCCCTCCCGGCACGGGAAGGGCGCCGTCGGGAGGGGTGAAGTCCCGCTGGAAATCGACGATCACGAGGGCCTGGCTCATCGATCGCTCCCTCGTGCCCCGCCGGCCCTCAGGCCGGTCCACTCTCCGTCCTGCCCGCGGGCAGTCCCACCGGTGCCGCACCGATCACCAGCGCCTCCATGCTGTGCGGCTCACCACCCACCGAGATGGCCACGCGATCGGCGGCGTCTCCGGTCGCGACCACCCGCTCGATCGAGCGGTCCGTCCGATCCCGGGCCCTCCACGTGAGTTCCACCCCGACCTCCATGTCCTGGCCGAGCGGCACGACGACCTCGCTCCTGCCCTCGGTGAAGGCCTTCGTGGCCTCGCGGGAGCGGTACCAGGCCACTCCCCGGCCCGCGTGGGGGTCGGGAGTCGCGGTTACCTCGATGTTGACGGTGACGGACATCACATCTCCTCCTCCTCGTCGGCGTGGCAGACCGCGGCCCGCCTCCACGTCCCCCCGGAATGCCCACACGCGGGTGCCGACCGGCGACACCGTCCGACGATCCTCCTCGGCTCGCGGGGGGGCGGCATCGGGGCCCACCCCGACCCCCGTTCGGGAAAGCCGGGGTCCGCGGCCCCGAGGTCTCGGGACGGCGCCAGATCCTCCTCATCGGCGAGGTGGTCCGTCCGACCCTCCGGGAAAGCCCGGATGCCCCGGCCCACCGGTGGGACCATGCTGCGCATCCATGGTCGCATCGACCGAACCGACAGGGGGAGGAGACATGAGCATCCACGTCGTCGGCGAAGAGCTCGCGGTGAGCGTCGCGGCGGACGATGACCTGATCCTGGCGGCTCTCTACGGGCCGCTCGACGTCTATACCGTTCCGGGCCTGCGCGATCGGCTCGTCGAGCACGTGGGGGGGTCTGGCCAGGTGGTGATCGACCTGTCCGAGGTCACCCTGCTCGACTCGGCCGGTCTGGGGATGCTGATCAGCATCCGCAATCGGGGCCTGCGCGAGACGGGACAAGGCCTCGGCCTGATCTGCCCACAGAGGCGCCTGCGCCACATCTTCGAGATCGCCGGCCTGCGGCGGGCGTTCAGCTTCGGGCCCGACCTCGGCGCCGTCCGTGACGCGCTGGCGAGCGCAGTTGACAACTGAGGTCCTGGCGTCCGGAAACACCCACTCGATCCGGGTGCTCGCGCCGCCTGCGCGCTCCCCGACGGGCACGGCGGCGGGATGCAGATGATCGGGTGCAGACACCTCGCAGGATCGAAGGAAACCCTGACCAGGGAGTGACCCGCTCCGGCCCCCGGGCGGACCCACCACGCTCACCGGCACCCTTCGCTCGGTCGGACTGGTCGCCGGAGCCCTCATCCTGCGAGTGCCTCCGGCAGCGACCGGGTGAGCCACTCTCAAGGTCCGGAGAACTCCCCGCGGCGGATTCGCTCGAAGACCTCGATGACGACGGATGAATCCATCTCTCCACCCCCGGCGGCGACGGCAGCGGCGTAGAGGCGGGAGCTGGCCTCCAACAGCGGCGTATGCGACCCGTGCGCCGCCGCGAAGGCGGCGATCAGGTCGAGGTCCTTGTGGAAGACTCCGAGGCGGATGCCGGGGGCGTAGTCGTGGCTCACCATCTTGGACCCGCGCATCGCCAGCATGCGCGAGGCGCCCGCCCCGTCGCCGACCACGTGGAGGTCGAGCATGCGACCTGCGTCGGCGGAAGTTGTCCGTGTCCCGCCCGCGGCCAGCTCGTCGGATCCACCGTCCGCGGCGCGGACGGTTGGGCCAGACGGTCCGAGCCAAGCGGTGTTGGCGTTTCGGTGCGTGATCCAAGTTCGGAGCTTCATGACTTGGTCCAGCGTCTGAGATGCCAAGTCGGCTTGGTTCTGATGGGATCGATCCAAGTCCGAGGCCAGTAGACTTGGTTCATGGATATCGAGGTGCTTCAGAGGTCTCCCGTCGGCCAGCTGGTGCCCATCTCCGGCACGGACGGGAGGACAGGTCTCCACTACGACGCCTTCGCCTTCCTTGCCGACCCGCTCCCGCGCACCGCCGATCTCACGTCCTCGACGTGGACCACGGTCACCCAGGCGGAGGCAGCCCTTGCGCGCCTCGATCAGGCGGCCAGACAAGTTCCCGAGCCCTCTCTCCTCCGCCAGTCCGCCCTTCGACGGGAGGCCCAGAGCACGAGTGCCCTCGAGGGCACCTTCGCCCCCTTCGAGGAGGTCCTCGAGTCCGACATCGAGGACCGGTCGGAGCTCTCGATCGAGGTCCGCGAGATCCTGAACTACGTCGTCGCGGCCGAGGAGGGCTTCGCGTGGATCGAGGAGCGCCACCTCACGGGAAGTCTCGTGGCGAGCCTCCAGCACACCCTGGTGCGGGGTACGCCCAGCGAGTTCAGCGACGCGGGGCGGCTGAGAGACCGCCAAGTCTTCATCGGGCCGAGGGATGCAGCGATCGGGGACGCCCGCTTCATCCCCGCCCCGTTCGGCGACCAGCTCAGGGCAGGGTTCGAAGCGTCCATCGACTGGATCAACTCCCCACCGGACACCATGCCGCCCGTCGTGCAGGCAGCACTGGCGCACTACCAGTTCGAGACCCTCCACCCCTTCTCCGACGGTAACGGTCGGATCGGTCGCCTCCTGATCGTCCTTCAGCTCATGCAGTTGAAGGTCCTCCGGCATCCCATTCTCGTGGTGTCGCCCTGGTTCGAGGCCCGTCGCTCGGAGTACCAGGCCGCACTCCTGAGGCTGAGCGAGACCGGGAACTGGAACGACTGGGTAGCCTTCTTCGCCACCGGAGTAGAGGCCGCAGCGACCTCTACCCATGAGCGCACCGATCAGCTGCTTGCCCTCCAAGAGGAGTTCGTGCGCCGCGTTCGGGAAGCGGGCTTCTCGGGAGTCGCGGAACGCGTAGCTGGCGAACTCATCGGAGCCCCGATCCTCCGGGCTCCCTCGGTGGCCGCACGGCACAACGTGACACAACAGGCGGCGATGAACGCTCTGCGCCGGCTGGCCCAGCTCGAGATCGTCACAGAGCGGGCGCTGAGGGGCCGGGTCTCTTTCCGTGCCGACCGAGTCGTGGAACTCCTGAGCCGCTGATAGCAGCGCTGCCCGGTACCGTCGGCGGACCACCGTGGCCTTCCGCGTCGCGTCCTATCGTTTCGTGTCACCTCGGGCCCACGTCAGCTGCGGGTCCCTGATGCCGGTTTCCAAGGGCGATCTGGAGCGGTCTTGGTAGTGGAGGATGACGGGATCGAACCGACGACCTCCGCCTTGCAAAGGCGGCGCTCTCCCAGCTGAGCTAATCCCCCATACGAGTGCCTACGGTAGCATCGGCGAGCCTCCTCCCCGACCGGAAGGCGCTCCCGTGAGCACCGCCTCATCGGGCGACCCGTTCGCCCCCGTCTACCGCCTCCTCGACGAGCTCCAGATGAAGCACTACGAGATGGCGGAGACGATCAGCGCCTACAAGGAGCTGATCGAGCAGCTCGAGGAGCGCGCCGACGAGGAGTCCCTGCGGGTGGCGCGCTCCCTGCCGGGCGCCCGCTACATGGTGTCGCAGACCTTCGTGCGCGAGAACTGGTTGAAGGTCCAGGCCGAGCTCACGGCGCTCTTTCCACCCGACTGACGGGCCCGGCGGAGCCGGAGACCCCGCTCAAGAGTAGACGGCAAGGAGGGCCGGCCCGGCCTCGGGATGGATGAAGTCGTATCCCACGGCGCGGGGGACGGCGGGCACCGCGCGCTGACCGCCGAGGGCGAGGGTCGCCATCTCGCCCATCGCGATCCGCAGGGGGAAGGCGGGCGTCGGCAGTATCGCCGGGCGGCCCAACGCCTTCCCCAGCGCCCCCACGAACTCTCGCTGGCGCACGGGCTCGGGAGCGGTCGCGTTCATCGCGCCCGAGATCCCGGCATCGTCGAGGGCGAGCAGGATCAACCCGACCTCGTCGTCGATGTGGATCCAGGGGATCCACTGGCGGCCTCCGCCGATCGGTCCTCCAACGAAGAGCTTCACCGGCAGCGCCATCTGGGGTAGCGCGCCCCCGTCGCGGGCGAGCACGATGCCCGTGCGGAGCAGCACGGTGCGCACGCCGAGCCCCTCCGCCCGCAGCGCCTCGCGCTCCCAGGCGACGCAGGTCTCCGCCAGGAAGTCCGAGCCGGGTGGCGAGGTCTCGTCGACCTCCTCGTCGGTCGTGCCGTAGTAGCCCACGGCGCTCCCGTTGATGAGCACCCTCGGTGCTCCGTCGGAGGCGAGGGCATCGACCAGCAGGCGGGTGGGGATGGTCCTGCTCTCCCGGATCGTCCGCTTCCGCTCGGCGGTCCAGCGCTTTCCGCCGATCGGCGCCCCCACGAGGTTCACGACCGCGTCGGCACCCTCCAGGGCGGCGGCCGGCGGAGGGCCCTCGGCGGGATCCCACTGGATGTCCAGGAGCCCCGCGACACCCGAGACCCCTCCGCGCGAGAGAGCGACCACCGAGTCGCCCCGGGCGACCAACGCCCTGCAGAGCGCGCTGCCGATGAGACCGTTGGATCCGACCACCACCACCCTCATCGACGCCCCCTCACGAGCGAGTCCGGTACGCGATCGTCCGCCGGTCTCCCCGAGCGAGGCCGAGAAGGTCGACGGCCGCGATCCCGGGCGCCGCGGCGGCGCGGCCCATGAGCAGATCCCCGAACCCCTCCGATCGCAGGCGCATCCGCAGGCGCGCGAGGGCCGGCTCGGAGTTCGGGCCGTCGGCGTCGGTGAGCAGCAGGAGCAGGCCGGCCGCTCCGTCGCGCCACACGCCATCCGTGTCGCGCACCGTGCGCCGGACGATCGCGGCCAGGCGCGAGAGGGCCGGCTCGTCAGCCGGTAGCGGGAGCTCCAGCGAGACGAGAGTCAGGGGACGCCGCGCACGGCGCGACGAATCGACCGCCAGCTCCAGAGAGCGCTCCACCGCCTCGGGGTCCGATGGACCGAGCGCTCCGGGGGTCGGTCCGAAGGGCCGCGTCTGGGGCCGGCGCGCATCCGCGCGTCGCCGTCGTGGCTCTGCCATCGCCATGCGGCAGCTTAGCCTCTCGCCTCGGCGCTCTCAGGCGTCCGCAGAGGGATCGGGCGGCTCGCCGTGGCCGTAGGGGCGCGATGCCGCCGGATGGCGGGCAAGCACGGCCTCGATCGCGGCCTCCTCGTCGGCCGCGAGGGGCGCGCCGGCAAGGGCCGCGTTGCGAACAGCCTGATCGGCGGAGCGCGCGCCGACGATCGCCGACGTGATCTCGGGGCGGCGCAGCACCCAGGCCACCGAGAGCTCGGCCACGCCGCCGGGCCGCCCGCCCTCCCGGGCAATCGCTTCGAGCTCGCCGACGACGGCGATCCGCTCGGAGAAGGAGTCGTCTGCGAACAACTCGCTGGAGGCGCGCCAGTCGTCGGCAGCGAAGGTGGTCAGCGCTGTCATCTTTCCGGTCAGGAGACCATGCGCAAGGGGGCCGTATGCGACCACCCCCGTGCCGTTGGCGGCGCACCAGGGAAGCTCGCCGGCCTCGATGTCACGGCGCATGAGGTGATAGCCGGGCTGGTAGGAGTCGATGGTCGCGACGGCCCCCGCGGCCTCGAGGTCGGGCAGGTGGTAGTTCGACACGCCGATCGCGCGGATCTTGCCGGCCTCGCGGAGCTCGACCAGGGCTCCGATTGTCTCCTCGGCGGGGACGCCCGCCACCGGCCAGTGGACCTGGAAGAGGTCGATCACATCCAGGCCGAGTGCTCTGAGGCTGCGATCGCAGGACATCCTCAGGTAGTCGGCCGAGGCCTCGCGCCAGATGCGCAGCGGCGGGCCGGCCTCCCAGGCGACGCCGGCCTTGGAGGCCACGATCACCTCGTCGCTCCGCTCGCGGACCGCCCGCCCGACGATCCGCTCGGCACGACCCTGGCCGTAGATGTCGGCCGTGTCGATCCAGTTGACGCCGGCGTCGATGGCCGCGTGGCAGGCCGCCAGGGATTCCGCGTCGTCGGCCCCACCCCAGCGGCCTCCGAACACCCACGTCCCGAGCCCGATCACCGAGAGCTCCAGGTCGGTTCCGCCCAGCCGCCGCCGCTCCATCGATCCCCCTTCGTCGTGACGCCGTGGCGACGAGACTACTGGGACGGCACCGCCGTCTTGGGGGTCAGGGCCAGCAGCAGCCCGCCGTCGTCGTCGTAGGCGGGGAAGACATCGGCCATCGCCGGGAGCTCCTTTTCGGAGCCCTTGAATCGGTAGGTGCACGGGACGTTGAGCACCCGCACGCCCCACTCGAGGCTGCGGCCGATCGGATCGTCGTCGAAGCCACCGATGCCGAGGCGTTGCACGAGGTCCTCCCCGATCAGGTCGCCCTCGTCGTAGCCGGTGACCGCGAAGGCCGAGTGCCCCGCGACCAGGATCCGGCGCTCCTTGTCGCACACGATCAGCGCCGTCTTCGGGCTGGCGTAGTAGTCCTCGAGCATCTCGAAGGCGAAGCCGAAGCCGCACCGGGAGCACCCCCGCGGCTGGTGGCGCACGTTGCGTTCACTGCCGCTCTCACGGTACGCGCAACGCGGGCAGAGGAAGACGGGCACCAGGCAATGGTAGCGAGCGGCCCGATGGACGCCCTCGCCGGTCAAGACGGCGCGCCCGGATGCCGAAAAGAGGGCTGCACGAAGCGATCCAACGGAATGGATTCGAATGAGCTCGGGCCGGTTCAGCCCGAGGGGCCGGCATGGACGCCGCATCGCCGAGGCCCTCGTCGCGATCACCACAGCCGCCACCGTCGCGGCACTCGCCGGACCCGCCGCCGGGGCACCGACACCGGCGCTCCAGGAGCGGCTCGCCGAGGCCGGCCCGTCCAGCCGCATCGCGGTCATCGCCACCCTTCGTCGCCAGGTCGATGGAGAGCGCTTCGAGGGCCGGCCCGAGGCGCTCCTACGCGCCCTCCAGCGCACCGCTGACACCAGCCAGGGCGACGTCGTCGAGGACATCCCCGGACCGGTGCGGTCCTTCTGGCTGATCAACGCCGTCGCGTTCACCGCCTCGCCGGCGGACGTGCGCGCGGTGGCCGCCGATCCCGCCGTGGAGAGCGTCAACCTCGACACCCCGATCACCCTGACCGACGCGGGCCACATTGATGCGACCCCGTTCCCCGACGCCGGTAGCGGCGACTGGGGCCTCGCCGCCATTCGCGCTCCCGCCGCATGGAGCGCCTTCGGCCTGCGTGGCGCCGGCGTGAGCGTGGGCACCATCGACACGGGGGTGAACGCGGGTAACCCCGATCTCGCCGGAAAGGTGATCGCCTGGCGCGATTTCGTGGGCACGAGTCCCACCCCGATCGACGACAACGGCCACGGCACCCACACTGCCGGGACGATCGCCGGTGGCGCCGCCGGGGGAGCCCCGATCGGCGTGGCACCCGAGGCGCGGCTGATCGTGGCGCGGGCCATGGGGGCGAGCGGGGTCGGCTCGGGCAGCGCCCTGCTGGCGGCCGCGGAGTGGATGACCGACCCGGACGGGAATCCGGCGACCGCCGACCAGCCCGGGATCGTGAACAACTCCTGGTCGGCGTCCACCGCCAACGACACCTGGTTCCGGCCGATGATCCGTCGCTGGCTGGAGCTCGGAATCGTTCCGGTCTTCGCCGCCGGCAACACCGGGCCCGGCGCCGGCTCGATCGGCAGCCCCGCGGGCTACCCCGAGGCGATCGCCGTCGGCGCCATCGACAGCGACGACAGCGTCCCGGGGTTCTCGAGCCGCGGACCGATCGTGTGGCAGAACCCCGACGGCCTGGGACCCGCGGCAGGGACGGTGCTCGCCAAGCCCGACCTGGTCGCACCCGGAGTCGGGGTGGTGTCGAGCGTGGGCGCGGGCTATCTCACCTACTCGGGGACCTCGATGGCCGCGCCTCACGTGGCCGGCGTCGCGGCCCTGGTCCGTCAGGCCAACCCGGGCCTCCCGCCCGCCGCCGTCGCCGACATCCTGCGCGCGAGCGCGGTGGATCTCGGCGCCCCCGGACCCGACCCCATCTCGGGTGCGGGCCGCCTCGATGCGATCCGCGCCATCGAGGCTGCGGTGGGCCCGGCGCCCGACACGCGCTTCACAACGACGCCGGGCTCGGTCACCAACGAAGCGCTGCTGACCTACGCGGTGGCCCTGTCAGGGGGCGGCACGCGCGTGCGCACCCGCGTCGATGCAGGCGCGTGGAGCGAGCCGGGCGAGACTCTCACCATCTCGCTGGACGTCTCCGAGGGCCGCCACGTGGTGGAGGCGCAGGCGATCGACGACCTCGGCAACGTCAACCCGACCCCCGCCCGCCACGTGGTGCTCGTGGACCGCACCCGCCCGCGGATCGCGATCGGCTGGAGGCGTTCCGGGACCGCGGCCGAGTTCCGTGGCCGGGTCACCGACGGGCTCAGCGGAACGCGCCGGAACTCGATCCGCTGGAGCTTCGGCCAGGGCGAGACAGCCCGCGGGGCACGGGTGGTGCGGCGCTTCGCCGAGGGCCGCACCCGGCGGGTGGTCCTGACCGCCCGCGACGCGGCCGGCAACGAGAGCTTCGCGGTGCGATCGTTCCGCCCACGCGCCGCGAGCGCAGTGCGGGGGCTGAAGGTCTCCTCGGTGGCCTCGCGGCGACGCGGAACGGTGTCGGTCAGGGGTCGTCTCGTACGGGCCGCCCGCCTGCGCGCCACCCTCCGGCCGGTCCGCACCCGCGCCCAGGCGGCTCTCACGGGCCTCGGGGCGTCCTTCGTGCCCCAGCGGCTCGGCCGTCCGGTGGCGCGGGCCGCGGTGACCGGAGCACGGGCATCGGGATTCCGGCTCACGGTTCCCGTGCGCCGCCTGCGACCCGGCGTCTACCGCCTGGAGGTGAAGGCGATCGAGCGCGCCACACGCCGTGCGGTACCCACCATCGCCCGCCGGGTGCGGATCCGCTAGCGCGATGCCGGGCGAACGTCGCGTGAAGCGGCACTGGCCCATCGGGTAGTAGGTACGCGCACCCCGAACCACTAGCCTGCGCGGTCGTGTCATGGTTCGAGGCCATCATCCTCGGGATCGCCCAGGGGCTCACCGAGTTCCTCCCGGTCTCGAGCACCGCCCATCTGCGGATCGTCCCCGCCTTCGCCGGATGGGAGGACCCGGGAGCCCTCTTCACCGCGGTCATCCAGCTCGGGACCATGCTCGCGGTGGTGATCTACTTCTGGCGCGACGTGGTGCGCATCACCGACACCTGGTTCCGCAGCCTCCGGCGGACCGAGCTGCGCGGGGAGCTGGACGCGCGCATGGGGTGGTACGTGATCGTCGCGACCATCCCGATCGGCGTCGCAGGCCTGGCGTTCCGCCATCAGATCGAGAACGGCGCGCGCAATCTCTACCTGATCGGGACCGTCCTCATCGTGGCCGGCCTCATCCTGGCCGGCGCCGAGAGGGTCGGCCGACGGGTTCGCGGCATCGAGGACGTGGGCCGCGCCGACGCCATCTGGATCGGCATCGCCCAGGCCCTCGCGCTGGTCCCGGGCACCTCGCGCTCGGGCGCCACCATCACCGCGGGCCTCTTCCTCGGCATGGAGCGCGAGGCGGCGGCACGCTTCTCATTCCTGCTCTCGATCCCCGCGATCGTGCTGAGCGGCCTCTTCGGTCTGAGCGAGCTGATCAACGGTGATGGCGTGAGCTTCGTGGCGCTCACCATCGCGACCGTGGCTGCCTTCTTCGTGGGCTACGCGTCGATCGCGTTCCTGTTGCGGTACCTCACATCGCACTCGACCCTGATCTTCGTCGCCTACCGGGTCGTCCTCGGAGCCACCGTCCTCGCGCTGACCGCCGGGGGCGCGATCAGCTGAGCCTGAATCAGGCTGAGCGCGGGGGCTCGACCACCTCGAACTCGCCGGACAGGTCAACCAGATCCAGGACCCGCCGCACCGCCTCCGAGGGCCGCGTGATCGCGAACGACCTGCCGGACGCGGCGCAGGCCTGACGCACCTCGATGAGTGAACGCAGACCCGACGAGTCCATGAACGCGACCGACCGAAGGTCGAGCACCACGGGGGCGGTGCCCTCCGTGGGCAGAGCATCGCGCAGCCGCGGAGCGCCGATCAGGTCGAGCTCGCCGTGGGCGACGATGACCGTTACGTCGTCGAACTGCTCGACGCGGGCGGTGAAAGCTGCTGGGGCGGCGTCGGACATCGCTCGCAAACTAGCAGGAGGCCGGTCCCCTCCTGGTTTGGGTCAACGCGGCGACGGGTAGCCGCAGGGCGTCGGCATGTGCCCCGTGAGAGAGTGTGGACATCGTCATCGGTAGGACAATCGACGCCGCGGAACGCGAGCGGCTCATCGTCGAGCACCTCCCTCTCGTGCGTGGGCTCGCCCGGCGCTACGCCGATCGCGGCGAGCCGCTCGACGACCTCATCCAGGTCGGCACCATCGGGCTGATCAAGGCGATCGACAGGTTCGAGCCCGCGCGCGGCAACAAGCTCGCCTCCTTCGCGACGCCCACCATCCTCGGCGAGATCCGCCGCCACTTCCGCGACCGCTCGTGGACGATCCGCATCCCACGGGGCCTGCAGGAGGCACGGGCGCAGATATCGCATGCCGTCACCGAGCTCTCGGCCGAGAACGGCGCGAGCCCGTCGGTGCGCGAGATCGCCGAGCACACACGCCTCTCGGTGGACGACGTGCTCGACGCCCTCGCAGCGGGCAGCGCACAACGCCCCGGCCCCCTCGCGACCCCGGGCTCCGAGGGCGACGAGGGGGCCGGGGCGGTCGTCGGAGTGGAGGAGCAGGGCTACGAGCAGGCGGAGTCGCGCGCCACGCTGGGCGCCGGGCTGGCCGAGCTGCCGGCCCGGGAGCGCGTGATACTGCACCTGCGCTTCGAGGAGGGGCTCACGCAGTCGCAGATCGCCGAGCGTGTGGGGGTCTCCCAGATGCACGTGTCGCGGCTGATCCGGCGGGCGCTGGACTCGCTGCGCGAGAGCGCCAGCGGTCCCGATCCCGGGGCGTCGCCGTGACGCGCGGGGTTTCGCGCCGCCGAGCACCGGGAACGCCACAAACATGTGCCGATCCGCCATGCTCCCTGCTGTGACGATGACGCGTCCCGAGGTCGAGCTCCTCCTCCCGGCCGAGCCCGAAAGCGTTCCTCTGGCACGGCAGATGGTGCGGGGCATCGTGGATGCCCTGGGATGGAGCGAATCGAGCCGCTCGGACATCTCGATCGCAGTGACGGAGGCCTGCACCAACGCGGTCCTCCACGCCTATCCGGACGAGGCCGAGGGAGACTTCGAAGTGCGGGCCTGGGCCTCGCCGGGACGGCTCGTCGTGGCGGTCCGCGACCGGGGGCGGGGCATCGTCCCCACGGTCACCTCCCCTGCCGCCGGCCTCGGGCTCGGCCTGCCCCTGATGCTCGCCATCAGCGACGAGGTGACTTTCTCGAGCGACGACGGGGTCACGGAGGTCCAGATGTCCTTCTCCCCCGACACGTGACGGGAGGCCGGGTGGACGATCGCTACGCGGGGCGTCTGCGCCTGGTGAGCACCGATCTGGCGGAGCCGGTGCTCGAGCGCATCGTGGCCGCGCTGGCCGCCCGCGTGGATCTCCCGTTCGACCGACTCTCGGACGCCCAGGTACTGAGCTCGGCGATCGTGGCCTCGGCCCTGCCGCGCAGCCCCGACGGGATCCTCTGCGTCGAGTTCGCCACCGGCAGGCGGGACGTCGCACTCCATCTCGGCCCCTTTCCGCCCGGTGGGGCGGCTGAGGTGATGGCCGATAGCGCCCTCCCGGGGGTGGGCATCGTGCTGGAGCGGCTCGTCGACCACTGGAGCATCGATCCGTTGGACTCTGGCGACGAGATGCTCCGCCTGCGGATCGGCGACGGCGCGTCCGCGTCGGGCTGACCCCATGCGCAGACGGATCCTGCTGGCTCTCGGCCTCACCGCCGCGATCTCCTATCTGCGCCGGGCCGCTCCCGGGGACGGGGCGCCTGTCGCCGTCGCGCCCGCCCCTCCCGCCGTGCCGCCCGCTCGGGCCGCCGAACCATCGGCCGAGATCGCTCCGCGACGGGTGCTCGACGTCCTACGGGCGGCCCTGCGCGCCGCACTCGCCGGAAATGCCACCGACATCGCCGCGTCGCTCGCCTACTACGCCTTCCTCGCGATCCCGGCCACCCTGCTCGTCGGCGTCGGGGTCTTCGGCCTCCTCGCCGGCGAGGGGACGATCCAGGGGCTCATCGACCGGCTCGAGGGCGTCGTCCCCGATGCTGCGCTGACCCTGATCGACGATTCGCTGACGCGGGTCACGCAGAGCAGCGGGAGCGGTGCGAGCTTGGCGATCGTCGGCCTGCTGCTCGCGATCTGGACCTCCAGCGGGGCCATGTCCGCCCTCATGCGCGGACTCAACCGGGTCCACGCCCGCACGGAGACGCGCAGCTTCGCGCGCCAGCGCGCCACCGCCGTCGGCCTGCTCGCCTGGAGCCTGCTCGCCGTGGTCGCCTCGGTCGGGCTGCTCGTGCTCGGAGCGCCGCTGTCGAACGCCCTCGGCGACGCGCTCGGGGCCCCCACGTTGGTGGCGTGGCTGTGGTGGGGCGCTCAGTGGCCGATCCTCGCCGGCGCGCTCTTCCTGGCGGTGGTGGGGATCCTTCGCATGGGGCCGGATGGGGAGCGGCACGGCGCCCGCGCCGAGGCCGCGGGAGCCGCGGTGGCGGTCGTCATCTGGATCGTGGCGTCAGGCCTGTTCGGCTTCTACGCCTCTCGTTTCGGCGACTATGGCGCGGCGTGGGGTTCCCTCTCCGCCGTCATCGTCCTCCTCACGTGGCTATGGCTGACGGCGATCGCCGTGCTCCTGGGTGCGCATGTGGAGGCCGAGATGGAGAACCGATCGGGCGAGGCCGCGCCGACACTCGACTAGTCTGTCGATGGTGATCGGCTCCACATGACGACCTCCGGCGACCCCGGCCCGCCCCGCCCGACGTGGTCGCGCACGCAGCGCCCGGTCCCGCGCCTGGTGCTGCGCCCGATCCAGGAATTCCTGCATCTCGAGGCCTCCGGCGGGCTGGTCCTGCTGGCCGCCACCATCGCCGCGCTCATCTGGGCGAACGCCGCCGGTGGCTCCTACACGGACGTATGGAGCACCGAGGTGACCCTGAGCATCGGCGACTTCACGGTCGTCGAGGATCTTCAGCATGTCGTGAACGACGGCCTGATGGCGATCTTCTTCCTCGTGGTCGGGCTCGAGGTGAAGCGCGAGCTGGCAGTTGGAGAGCTCTCCACCCGCCAGGCCGCTCTGCTGCCCGCCTTCGCCGCCATCGGGGGCATGGTGGTGCCGGTGATCATCTTCCTCGGTGTCATGGGGGGTGAGCCCGGCTCTCGTGGGTGGGGCATCCCGATGGCCACCGACGTCGCATTCGCGCTCGGGGCGCTGGCAGCCCTCGGCACGCGCGTTCCGAGCGCCCTGGTCGCGTTCCTGCTGGGCGTGGCGGTCATCGACGACATCGGCGCGATCCTGGTGGTGGCCTTCTATTACACGGACGCAGTCGACTTGGCGTGGCTCGGCGGGGCCGTGGCCGGCCTGCTGCTGATCCTGGCGCTGCAACGGATGCATGTCCGCTATATCGGGGTCTACGTGGTGCTCGGAGTCGCGATCTGGTTCGCGACCTTCGAGTCCGGCGTGCACGCGACGATCGCGGGCGTCGCCATCGGCCTCCTGACGCCGGTGAGGCCCTTTCAGAAGCCCGCGACGGTCAGCGCGGAGGCGATCCGCATCGCGGAGGCGACGGACGACCACCCCGACGATCCCGACGAGGACGCCGGCCAATGGAGGCGACTCGCATGGCTCTCGCGTGAGGCGGTCTCGCCGCTGGAGCGGGTGGAGCATGGCCTACACCAGTGGTCGAGCTTCGTCGTCCTCCCGATCTTCGCGCTCGCCAACGCCGGCATCGTGCTCGACTCGGGCACGATCGAAGCGGCCACCGAGGCGCCGATCGCCGCCGCCGTCGCGCTCGGCCTCCTGCTCGGCAAGACGCTCGGCCTGGCGCTGGGCGCCGCGATCGCCGTCGCCCTCGGCCTGAGCCGGCTGCCCCCGGGGGTGCGGTGGGCCCACATCCTCGGCGTCGGCTCGCTCGCCGGCATCGGTTTCACCGTCTCGCTCTTCATCACCGACCTCGCCTACGGCGATCCCGACACGATCGCCGCGTCGAAGATCGGCGTGCTGGTCGGCTCGGCGGTCGCAGCCGCGGTGGGAATCACGATCCTCATGCTCGCGGGCCGGCGCGTCAGCCCAGCCGCGCCCCCTCCTGATCCTTGACCACCTGCAGGAAGTTCCCGTAGCTGGGCTTCGGCTCGAGGGTCTGATCGCGCAGAAGCCCAGCCGGCCAGTCGAACGTTGTCCTGGAGGTTGAACCAGACGACGGTCTTGATGCGGTCGGTGCGCAACTGCGGAAGCGAGTAGATCTGGGTCAGGTACTCCGCCTGCTGCTCCTCGGTGACCTTCGTGTCGCGGTACCTGGTCACTGCGGTCGTGTAGCCGGCCTCCGTGATGTAGAGGGGGATCGACGGATCGGCGCGCCACGCGTCGAGCTCGTCGAGCACCCTTCCGATGCTGCTCCAGCTCGGTACCACCGCGGTCTCGACGGTCGGCGCGGCCGACGGGTAGACGTGCTGCGAGTAGCCGTCGAGGGGGATGTCGCGCGCGCGTAGGCCGCGGAGCCACTCGATGGCGCCGACACCGGTGGCGGTGGTGCTGCTGCGTGGGCCTCCGACACCCACGATCACCCGCGCGTCGGGGTTGGCGTCCTTGATCGCCGGATGGGCCGCGCGGGCCATCTCGGCGTACGTGTCGAGGCGGGCCTCCGTGCTCTTCTCGGCCACCTGGAGGAAGCCGTCGAGGTTCGGCTCGTTCCAGACCTCGAAGTACTTCACCTCGGGGAGAACGGAGCCGCCGGGACCCGTGAAGCTGCCGTTGTAGCGCGTGGCGAGGGCGCCCATGAAATCGCCGTAGTCCTTGGGCTCGGGCGCGAGGCGGTTGACCGGGCCGCCGATCGCGTCCACCGCTCCGCCCGACGACCAGGCCGGGGTGCTGTACACGGAGACGATCGGGGTGATGCCGCGCTCGGCCAAGCCCAGCATGATCGAGTCGGCGCGCGCGAAGTCGTAGGCCGGGTCGGCGGGGTCCGTGGGTGTCGCCGGCCGCGCCAGGGCGATCGAGTTCCAGAAGAGATCGACCCGGGTGGTCGTCACTCCAGTGTCCTTCAACAGGTCGAGGCGGGTGGAGATGGTCTCGATGCTCTCCGTGGCGAGGTGGTCGTCCTGCACCGCCGCCACCGCTCCGATCGGCGGAGCTGCGTCGCTGCCCGAGAGCATCACCGCACCCACCACCGCCGCGATGACCGCGGCCACTGCGACCAGCCCGATCACCATCCGTCCCGTCGACCTCACGTCAGCTCCGCTCGTCGCTTTCAAGGTTCGGTCTCACAGGCCCGCCCGGGCGGCCGCCGGCGGCACCGCATCCTCCCACGGCAGGCGGCTCGGGTCGGGATCGCCCGGCAGGCGATAGCCCCAGGCCGGGTCGTCGAGGGTACCGCCCGCCCAGCGGTGCATCACGGCCGTGAAACGGGCGAGGTCGAGGGGGTCGTCGAGCACGCTCGGAGTCATCGGGTCGGCCGAGAAGGCCAGGACCCGCCCCGCACCGACGGGGTTGAGGATCGCCGCCGGCGCGCCGTCGATGAACCGCGCCACCACGCTCGCACCGGGGGGCACGGCGGCGAAGGCGCGCTGGCCGGGCTCGTCCAGCGGCACGGTGAGCAGATCGTCGGGGGCGCCGGCGCCGAGGGCTCCCGGCTGGATCTCCAGGATCGTGCCGGTGCGGCGCGGACCGAGCGGAGCCCCGATCAACTCGCTGCGCACGGCGCCAAGCGAGGAGCCGTCCGGCCTTCGAGTGAAGGCTCGCGGGTCTGTCGTGATGAGGGTTCCGCCCCCGCGCACCCAATCGGCGATCCGTGCCGCGAAAGCCGCGTCGAGCGTGTCACCGCGAGGCATCCAGAGCGTCCGGGCTGCGGCGAGACGGGACGGGTCGGCCACGAGCCGGGTGTCCGAGTCGAAGCTGAAGTCCGCGCCCGCGAGCTCGCCGAGCAGCGAGTAGGTGGTGTAGAGAGCGTCGCCGCTCGTGCGATAGCGGACCCCGCCCGAGCGGTGCGGCTGGGCCTGCCCCTCACTCGCCGTCGAATACAGGACGAGCTGAGCCGGATCGACCGGGGCGGCAGGCAACCGGGCGTCCCGCATGGTGCGGGCGATGGAGAGCATCGCGTCGTAGCGGCGCCGGTCGGTGAAGCGCGGGTTGTCCGACGCGAAGAAGCTGATGTCGGTGGCCCCGGCCCGGAGCGCCTGGGCGGTCCAGGTCCAGAGGTCGCCGGGCGTGGGACGATACCGCGAGTACTCGAAGGCCTGGATCACGATCCTCACGCGCTTTCCCGTGAGATCCGAGAGCAACTTGGCGCCGAACCCAGGGTTGTAGCGTCCACGACCCGCGCGATCGCGTTCGGGATAGCTGACGTACGGATCGGCCTCCACGACGTCGGCGAACCCCGCCAGCCGGGTGTAGTCCCAGGGGATGAATCCGTCGATGAACCCGTAGTCGTTGGGGTTCACCACCGCGGAGGGGTCGAGCCGTCGGATGAGACGAGCCTGGCCGGCCTTCATGGCGAAGAAGCGCCTTCCCGAGAAGCGGCTCCACGCGAGCCAGCGCAGGCGCTCGCGGACGCTGGAGCTGGGGCGCGCTGCGGGATTCGGGAGCGTGAAGCCGGTCGCTCGGCGGAAATCGGCCGCCAGACGGCGGCCGAAGGGCGTCGACCGGGCCGATCCACGCGGCAGCACGGCGACCGGCTCATCGCTGCCGGTGTAGGTGTTCACGAAGGCCCGGCCGCGCACGGCGGGCACGATCCGCCGGATCTCGCGCAGCGCCTCGCGACGGTACCCCGGATCCAGCAGCGACAGCCGGCGTGTGTAGGCGCGCGGGTCGGTCGTCGGATCGGCCACGACAGCCGTCTTCCGCCGCAGGGCGTTGCGGGCGGCCCACACCTCGAGGGCCACATCCCAGCGCAGGCCGGTGGCCCGGAACGCGGCCGCGAAGCGCCGCGGAGTGCGCCACTGGGTCGGCTCCTTGGGGCCGAGCGGCAGCGGCGGGAAGGGAAGGGCGCTCGGGCCGCTGAACCAGAGGCCGTTCTCGCCGGACACGCGGAGGATGCCGTCGATCGCCCGGAACCAGCGCGCCTTCGGCACCACGAGCCGCGAGGAGTCGGGGTTCCAGGCGGGGAGCTCGTTCTGGTTGAGCTCGTGAGCCCACGTGCTGGCGGTCCCGGCGGGGCGGTCGGCCGCGCGGGCCAGTCCGGGGACCGCGATGGCGAACACGAGCGCCAGCGCGACGGTGGGAGAGCGATGAGGGGTCACGGGACGGGCCCCATCATGCCGAGGCGACAGGGCGTGCTCAAACGGGCGGGGTCGTGCCGGTTCGCCTGTGCAGGAAGGGCGGGGCGGGCGCCGGGTGGTACGGCGTCCGCCCCGCTCGCCTACGAGCCCGTGCTCCGGTACGCGTCGATCAGGATCTCGGCCACCTCGGGCCGGGTGAACTCGACCGGCGGGATCTCGCCCCGGTCGAGCATCTCGCGCACCTTGGTGCCCGAGAGGAAGACCCGCTGCTCCGGTGTGGAGGGCGAGGTCTTGGTTGTCGCCATCCCGCCTGTGAGGTTGCACCAGAAGGAGTGCTCGAAGAACGTCGGCTGGATCGCCAGCTCGTCGCGCGTGATGTCGTCGAAGACCCGGTGCGCGTCGTAGGTGCCGTAGTAGTTGCCCACCCCGGCGTGGTCGCGGCCCACGATGAAGTGGGTGCAGCCGTAGTTCTGGCGCAGGATCGCGTGCAGCACCGCCTCGCGCGGGCCGGCGTAGCGCATCGCCGCCGGAAGCACGCCCAGCACCACCCGCTCGCTGGGGTAGTAGTTCTCGATCAGGACCTCGTAGCAGCGCATCCGCACATCGGCGGGAATGTCGTCGCTCTTGGTCTCGCCCACGAGGGGATGCAGGAACAGCCCGTTGACCGTCTCGAGGGCCACCTTGGTGATGTACTCGTGGGCCCGGTGGATCGGGTTGCGGGTCTGGAACCCGACGACCGACTTCCAGCCGCGCGCATCGAACTCCTCGCGCGAGCGCCGCGGGTCGAGCAGAAACGGCACGGCGCCAGGGTCGAGCGGCATGCGAGCCGCGACGCGGACCGGTCCGGCCAGGCAGGTCGTGCCGTGGCCGTAGAGGGAGGCGACACCCGGGTGGGCCTCCTCCTCGGTGCCGTAGACCAAACGGGCCTCGCGCTTCTGGTCGGTCTCGAAGCGATCGGTCACCTCGATCACGCCGAGGAAGCGGCCGCTCTCGTCGACCATCTCCACCTCGGGCGCCGCGCCGATCCGCTCGAGCTCGGCGGGCGCGACGGCGAGGGTCACCGGAACCGACCAGGCGAGCCCCGAGGGCAGGCGCATGTCCGCGACCACCGACTCGTAGGTGGCGCGGTCCATGAAGCCATCGAGGGGAGACAGCGCCCCCACGGAGATGAGATCGAGGTCGGCCTGCTGGCGGGCCGATAGGGTCACGCGGGGGCGGTTGCCGCCTTCGTCCAGCGAGGCGTCGAGGCGCTCCACCAGAAGGCCCCCATGGGGCGCGATGGGACCAGGTGTGTTGGGGGTCAAATGCCCGCTCCGTCCACGTTGCCAAGCGCTGTCGAGTTGAGGAGGGTGTCGGCGCGAAGGCCGAGCCGTAGGGTTTCCAGGGGTATCACCTCGTCGTGTGGGATGTTCCCAAGGTTCACGTTGGGACCGAACTTGCGGATGAACCAGACCTGCTGGGCCTTCTGCGGGGCCTCGAAGAGCAGGCGGTTCGGGTCGATCGCATGCACGATCTCGTCGATCAGGCCCATCCGGACCTCACCGTCGCCGCGGAAGATGCCCGCCGTGCCGGTCTCGCGGGCCTCGGTGATCACCTTCCAGGCACCGGCGCGCAGCTCGGCCTCGATCAGCTCGACCCAGCGGTACGGCGCGATCACCGTCTGCAGATCCTTCGAGCCCACCTCACTGAGCACGGTGAAGTCCTGCGCGAGGGCTGCGATGTGCTCGAGCTTGACCTCGTGCGGCAGGGTGATCGTCCCGTCGGAGACCTCCACGTGGCGCAGGCCGAGCTCGCCCACCCAGCGGCGGAAGTCGTCGAGCTTCTGCTGCGCGAAGCAGACCTCCCAGAACGTCCCTCCGAGCACCACCGGAATGTCGCAGCTCTCGTAAAGGGCGAGCTTGTCGCGCAGGTTGGCCGTGACGTAGGAGGTTCCCCAGCCCAACTTCACGATGTCGATGCAGTCGCCGCAGGACTCGAGCATCCCCTGGACCTCGGAGACGGACATCCCCTTGTCCATGACGTGGGTGATCCCGACCTGGCGCGGCTTGGGGGGACGGCCGGGGAGCGAGAGGAATCCGGAGGCGGCGGGCGCGCTCGTGGCGTCGGTGCTCACCGCGAGACCCCGGCGGCCCGTGCGCCGGCGATGCGGCCGTAGACGACGGTGTCGAGGAGGGAGTTGCCCATCAGGCGGTTCGACCCGTGGACACCCCCGGCGATCTCGCCCGCGGCGAAGACGCCGGGGAGCGTGGTCGCGGCATCCTCGTCGATCGCGAGGCCCCCGTTGCGGTAGTGCAGGACGGGGTAGACCAGGACGCGCTCACGGGTGATGTCGACTCCTGCCTTCAGGTAGCGATTGTGGACGTAGGCGAGGCGCTCGGCAGTGAACCCCGCCCCGTTCTCACGATCGATCGCGGTGGTGTCGAGCCAGACCGCAGCGCTCCCGTCGGGCGCCTCGGCGCCACGCCCCGCCTCCACCGCGTCGATGATCGCCTGTGCGACCACGTCGCGCGGAGCCAGCTCGTCGACGAAGCGCCCACCGTCGGCGTCGTGCAGCGTTGCGCCGTACGCGCGGGTCGTCTCGGGCAGCGCGTAGCCGGCGAGGCGCTCGGGCCAGACCGATCCGGTCGGATGCCGCTGCCAGGAGTCCAGCTCGCACCCCCGCGCGCCGAGCCCCAGGGCGAAGCGCAGCACCTCGGGGGTCGCATCGGGGTGGTTGGTGCTGCCCACCCCGCGGGCCGCCGCCTCGCCGCGAAGCCCTCCCCCCGCCGCGAGCACCACCGCACGCGCGCCGACCTCCCGGCGCACGCCGTTGCCCCCGGGAGCGAGGGTGGCGCGCCACCCGTCGCCCTCGGGCGCGAGGTCGACCAGGGCGGTGGACTCCCACACCTGCGCCCCCGACGACCTCACCGCGGCCCGCAGGGCCTTGACCATCTCCGCGCCGGTGCGCTCGCCCGCCTGCAGCAGGCGGTTGCGGCTGGCCCCGCCGCAGCGCAGCAGGCGCAGGCGGCCGTCGTCGTGCGTGAACCCGACCCCGAGCGAGCTGAGCCAGGCGATGGCGCCCGGCCCGCCCTCGGCCAGCCGTCGCACCAACTCCGGGCGTGCCACGCGATGGCCGGCGGCGAAGGTGTCCTCGAAGTGTGACTCGACGGAGTCGTCGTCGCCCATCGCGGCCTGGATCCCCCCCTGGGCCCGCCCGGTGTTGCCGGCCCCGAGGGCCGACTTCGTCGCCACGAGCACCGTGGCGCCGGCGTCGGTGGCGCTGACGGCCGCCGACATCCCGGCTCCGCCCGATCCGATCACGAGCACGTCGACGCTCGCATCCGGGGGGCTCGACACGCCGCGATGCTACCCCACCCGGCCCGATGCTTCCAATAAGCGGGATTTATGACGATGAAAGCGTTGCTCCCACCTCTCCGAGCTCGCCGCGGGCGAACTCGAGGAACGCGGAGGTCACCCTCTTCGGCGTCCGCCCCGCGTGACGCACGGCGAAGAAGTGCCGCTCGAGGCCGGGGCCCTCGAGGGCGAGCGCGACCAGGCTCCCCTCCGCCACCTCGCGCTCGACCGCGAGGTGGGAGATGACGGTGATGCCGAAGCCGTCCAGCACGGCCGCCTTGACCGACTGCTGCAGCCCGAGCTCCATCGCCACATGGAGGTCGCGGTCGCGCAGGCCTTCCCCGCGCATCGCGGCCTCGACCACCGACCGGACACCCGAGCCCTCCTGCTGCAGCAGCATCGGTTCGGCCACCAGCTCTTCGAGCGTCACCGAGCTTCGCGACGCCAGGGGGTGGCCGGGCGGCACGATCGCCACGAGCTCGTCGCGCACGAAGGGCTCGAACACCAGGCCGCGCTGGGGCCGGGCCGCCCCCACCACCCCCAGCTCCAGCTCGTCGTCGAGCACCCGCTCGCAGATGGTCTGGGTGTCGCTCACCATCAGGCTGACGCGCACCTCCGGGTTGGCTGCACGGAACGCTCCCAGCAGGCGCGGCAGCAGCAGCTCGCCGGGCCCGGTGGACGATCCGAGAACGAGCGGCCCCGCCACCCGCGTGCCGATCTCCCCCATCTCCCGCTCCAGCTCCGCCTCGAGGCCGATCATCCGCCGGGCGTAGCGATAGGCGATCTCCCCCGCCTCGGTGACCGTCACCCGCCGACCGCTCCGATCGAGCAGACGGTGTCCGAGACGCTCCTCGAGGGCCCGGATCTGGAACGACACCGCCGGTTGCGAGACCTCGAGCTCCTCGGCCGCCTGCGAGAAGGAGCCCTTGTCCACCACGGTGCGAAGCGTGAGCAGCTGCCGGAGGTCCACGAGCGGATCCTACGGCAGCGCCACCCTGACCCCCTCCTGCGGAGTGGTGAAGATGCCCGTGTCGTCCGTGGCCAGGCAGCCAACACGCTCGACGCACACGCCTGCGGCCACCATGCCCTCGCCGATCAGCAGCAGAACCACCACCGCCGCGCCCAGCACCGCGAGCAGGTACGAGGGCTTGTACCAGAGGTCGCTGATCCACCAGAAGGCCCTGCGGTTGCCCCTTCAGGCGCGGACCTGGGCGTCCTTGCTCCAGGCCCGGGAGAGGAAGTCGAACGGACCTTTGATCGGCTCGCGGTACCGGCGCGGACGACCCATAGAACGGTTTTCGCTATTCCTTGGTGGAGGCCTGCCCGCGCGCTGCGGTCAGCTGCGAGAGTGGCACGGTGCGTATCTGCGTCTATGCGGGGTCCAATCCCGGCAACGATCCCGTCCACCGCTCGGCGGCCACCGCACTCGGCCGCACCCTCGCCGAGCGCGGGATCGGCCTCGTCTACGGGGGCGGGCGCACCGGCCTGATGGGCGCCCTCGCCGAGGGCTGCATGGAGGCGGGCGGGCACGTGACCGGCATCATCCCGGGCTTCCTCCAGGCGAAGGAGATCGCCAACGTGCAGGTGAGCGACCTACGCGTGGTGGGCTCGATGCACGAACGCAAGACGCTGATGGCCCAGCTCTCGGACGGGTTCATCGCCCTGCCCGGCGGCATCGGGACCTTCGAAGAGCTCTTCGAGATCTGGACCTGGAGCCAGCTCGGCCAGCACCGCAAGCCCTGCGGCCTGCTGAACGTGGCCGGCTTCTACGACCGCCTGGTGGCGTTCCTGGACGGGGTCGTCGACGAGGGCTTCCTGAAGCGGGACCACCGGCGCACCTTGCTCGTCGGCAGCCGGGCGTCGGCCCTCCTCGACGCCTTCGCCGCGTACGAGCCCCCCGCGGGCGAGGGCAAGTGGCTGGAGCTGGAGACGACCTGACCGCGCGGGGGGGCGGCCGCGGGCCGCCCGTGACGGGGTGGTTTGGCGGGGGGCGGTCGTCGGGAGCCCCTTCCGGGAGCCCGTCCTCGGGCGCTGTCCAATTGGACGCGTGCTCACGGTCCCTTTGGACGCGGGCAGTTCTGGGAGGGCCGGCGGGCGGGCTTCGAGGCCCTTGTCCCCTCAAGTTACTTGATGTAACTTCACCTCGTTCGGTTACGTGGAGTAACCAGCACGAGTCAGGAGCGTCGATGAACCAGGACGAGCGCACCACCATCCTTCCGGTCCTCCCCCTCGACGACGCCGTGGTCCTGCCGGGCACGAGTGTCACGTTCCCCGTCACCTCAGAGGAGCAGGCCGAGGCGCTCTCCGGGGCCGTCGAGGGCCGGATCCTCCTCGTGCCCCGCATCGAGGGACGCTTCGGCTCCTTCGGGGTGGTGGCGGAGATCCTGGGCGAGGTGGGCCTTCCCGACGGCACGCGCGGCGTGGCCGTCGATGCGCTGCACCGAGCCGAGCTGGGCCCCGCCGACGTCGGCGCCGGCGCCGGTACGGGACTCCGCGTCGCCGCGATCGAGCGGCCGGACCCCGACGAGTCCGGCCCCGAGGCGGTCGCACTGGCGCGCGAGTACCGCGCCGTCGTCGAGGAGGTCGCCGAGCTGCGGGGAGAGCGCGCACGCGTGGCCCACTTCCTCGCGGGCGTCGCCCACCCCGGCCGGCTCGCGGACACGAGCGGCTACGCACCCGAGATCCCGCTGACCCGAAAGCTGGAGTTGCTGGAGACGCTGGATGTCGTGGCTCGACTGCGCGCGGCGATCGAGGCCCAGCGCGAGCGGCTGGCCGACGCCGGCCTGCGCCGTCGCATCCGAGAGGACGTCACCGAGGGGCTCGACCGGACCCAACGGGAGATGCTCCTGCGCCGCCAGCTCGCCGCCATCCGCACGGAGCTCGGCGACGACGACGAGACAGGCGACGACTGGGCCACCCGGATCGAGGAGGCCGACCTCCCCGCTGCCGCGCGCAAGGAGGCCGAGCGCGAGCTCGCCCGCCTCGAGCGCCAACCCGATGGCGCCGAAGCCGGGATGATCCGGACCTACCTCGAGTGGATGGTCTCCCTTCCCTGGAACACCCGCTCGGAGGAGCGGCTCGACGTGGAGGAGGCCCGCGATGTGCTGGACGCCGACCACGCCGGTCTCGACGAGGTCAAGGAGCGCATCCTCGAGTACCTCGCAGTGCGCCGCCTGCGCCGCGAGCGCGGCATGGACGAAGGTCGCAGCGGCGTCATCCTGACCCTTGCCGGGCCCCCGGGCACCGGCAAGACCTCGCTCGGACAGTCGGTGGCCCGGGCGCTCGGGCGGGAGTTCGCGCGCATCAGCCTCGGCGGCATCCGCGACGAGGCCGAGATCCGAGGGCACCGGCGCACCTATGTCGGCGCGCTGCCGGGGCGGCTGGTCCGCGCTCTGCGGGAGGCCGGCACGCTGAACCCGGTGATCATGCTCGACGAGGTCGACAAGGTCGGCTCCGACTGGCGCGGCGATCCGTCGTCGGCACTGCTCGAGGTGCTCGATCCGGCCCAGAACAACAGCTTCCGCGACCACTACCTCGACGTGGAGATCGACCTGTCCGAGGTGCTGTTCATCGCCACGGCGAACATGGTCGACACGATCCCGGCCCCGCTGCTCGACCGTATGGAGGTCATCTCGCTCGACGGCTACACCGAGGAGGAGAAGCTGGCGATCGCCCGCGGCTACCTGCTTCCCCGCCAGATCGAGCGCAACGGACTACGCCAGGACGAGGTGACGGTCACGGACGAGGCCCTTCGGGCCGTCATCGGTGACTACACCCGCGAGGCGGGCGTGCGCGGCCTGGAGCGCGAGCTGGGGAAGGTGCTCCGCAAGGGCGCGCGCACGATCGCCGAGGGATCGAAGGAGGCCATTGTGATCGGTGCCGACGATCTGTCGGAGGCCCTCGGGCGCCCGCGCTTCCACCACGAGGCGGCCGAGCGCACCGCGATCCCCGGCGTGGCCACCGGCCTCGCGGTCACCGGGACGGGCGGCGACGTGCTCTTCGTGGAGGCCAGCGCGATGCCGGCCGACGGGCCGGGCGAGCGACTGGTGCTGACCGGCCAGCTCGGCGACGTGATGCGCGAGTCGGCGCGCATCGCCCTCTCGTGGACACGCGCGCACGGAACCGAGGTCGGCATCCACCCGGCCGACCTCGCCGGACGGGAGATCCACGTCCACGTGCCTGCGGGCGCGATCCCGAAGGACGGCCCGTCTGCGGGCGTCACGATGATCACGGCGATCGCCTCGCTGGCCTCCGGGCGCCCCGTGCGCCCGACGGTCGGGATGACCGGGGAGGTCACCCTGCAGGGGCGGGTGCTGCCGATCGGTGGGCTGAAGCAGAAGGTGCTCGCCGCCCACCGCGCCGGCCTGACGGACGTGATCATCCCCGAGCGCAACCGCCGCGATCTGGACGACGTCCCCGCCCACATCCTCGAGAAGGTGCGCGTGCACCCCGTCCTGACCGTCGGAGAGGTGCTCGACATCGCCCTCGAGCCGGCACGCGCCGGCCAGGAGTCGCTCGCGGCGTAGGGGCGGCGTAGCCTTCGGGGTGATGGGCGACTGTCGCCACCTGCCACCGGTATGTCAGCGCTACCAGCACGCGGCCGAGCTGCTCGGCCGTCGCTGGAGCGCCGCGGTGATCCGGGCCGCCATGGAGGGTCCGGCGCGGTTCTCGGAGATCCGGGGCTCGGTGGACGGGCTCTCCGCGCGCCTGCTCGCCGAGCGTCTGCGGGAGCTGGAGGGCGCCGGCTTGATGGAGCGTCGCGAGCTGGGGGGCGGCGCCGTCGAGTACCGCCTCACCGACAAGGGCCAGGCCCTGTCGCGCGTCGTCCGGGAAATCGAGGCGTGGGTGGCCGCATGGGACGACGAACCGCGGCTCCCGGAGCGTGCCCCCACCTCGGCGAATCCGAAGGAGAGGACCCGATGAGTATGTCCGTGGACGTTCGAGAGACGCTGGGCGGGCGTGCCTTCGCCCACCTGGCCACCGTGTTGCCCGACGGATCGCCCCACTCGGTGCCGGTGTGGATCGACGTGGACGAGAGCGACCGGCTGGTGATGTTCACCCAGAGCGGCAGCCGCAAGGCGAAGAACATCGAGCGCGACCGCCGCGTGGCGATCTCGGCCGTGGATATCGACAACCCCTACCGCCAATGCGACCTGCGCGGGCGGGTCGTCGAGCGCATCGACGGAGAGCGGGCCCTCGGCATCGCCGACCGGCTGTCGCTCAAGTACACCGGCGAGCCCTTCCCGTGGCGCAGCCCGAACACCGTCGTGTACCTGATCGAGCCCGACACGAGCCACCACACGGAGCTTCCCTTCACCCACCGGTGAGGGGTGGGGCGGGCGCTGGCTAGCGGTTGCTGAAGTGGTGCTCCCCGCGCTCGCACCAGAACACGAGGCACCCGGCCTCCGCGTCGCGGGCGACGCAGGCGCACTCGCCGCCGTGGTCGGGGCACGGCCGCTCGACGCGCGAGAGCAGGCCCCGGCGGACGACGGGCAGCGCTCCGACGGGGAGGCGTGACGGGGACTCGGTGCGGATGATGACGGTCATGGGCGCTCCCCGTGAGTCGTGGAGGGACGTGCCCCGTGCCCTTCGCCGTTGCCGCCGCGGACCCTTCCGCCCCGCAAGACGTCCCACAGGGCCGAGGCGACCGGATCGGGCCTTCCCTCGGCCACGAGGCGGCCGAGCTCGTCCAGGCTGCCGCGCAGCATCTCGGCGTCAATCGCTGGTCGCGTGGCGCGCATGATCTTGCCGTACCGGGTCGGGCGCACCTCCTCGTCCACGTTGAAGAGCTCCTCGTGGAGCTTTTCGCCCGGCCGGATGCCGACCACTTCGATCGCGATATCGACGCCGGGCTCGTGCCCCGAGAGCTCGATCATGCGGCGGGCGAGGTCGATGATCTTCACGGGCTCGCCCATGTTGAGTACGAAGATGTCGCCGCCCTCCGCGATGCCGGTGGCCTCGATGACGAGCTGGACCGCCTCCGGGATCGTCATGAAGAAGCGGGACATGTCGGCGTGGGTCACCGTCACCGGGCCACCGCGCTCGATCTGGCGCTGGAAGATCGGCAGCACCGATCCCGAGCTGCCGAGCACGTTGCCGAAGCGAACGGCGGCGAAGCGCGTGTGCGACGCCGTGCCGCGCGCCTCGATGACCCGCTCGGCGAGGGCCTTGGAGCCGCCCATGACGGTCTTGGGCTCCACCGCCTTGTCGGTGGAGATCAGGCAGAAGCGGTCGACCGCGAAGCGCTCCGAGAGATCGGCCAGCACCTGGGTCCCGAGCGCGTTGTTGGCCACGGCCTGGAGCGGGTTGAGCTCCATCATCGGCACGTGCTTGTACGCGGCGGCGTGGAACACGATCTCGGGGCGCTCCGCCTCGAAGACCCGCTCCATCGAGCCGATGTCCTTGCAGTCGGCGATCACGGGGACGAGCAGTCCGGCGTGGCCGCGCTCTCGCAACTCCATGTCGATCTCGAAGAGATTGTTCTCGGCGTGGTCCACCATCACCAGGCGACGCGCGCCGATCGCCGCCACCTGGCGGCAGAGCTCGCGCCCGATCGACCCGCCCGCACCGGTGACCAGCACCGCGCGCCCGTTGAGGTAGCGGGCGACCCGGGCGAAGTCGCTCTCCACCGGCGCCCGACCGAGAACGTCCTCCACCCGCACCTCACGCAGCAGGCTGACCGTGACGTCCCCGGTGATCAGCTCCGGGAGGCCCGGGAGGGTGGCGCACGGGATGCCGGCCTGCCGGCAGGCCTCGACGATCTCCTGGCGGACCAGGCCGGGAGCGGAGGGCATCGCGATGATCACCTCGTCCACGTGGATCTCACGCAGCAGGCGCGGCAGCTCGGCACGGGTGCCGCGCACCCTGGTGCCCTGTACCCGCAGCCGACGCTTGCGCGGGTCGTCGTCGATGAGGCCGACCGGCGTGTAGCCGAGCTCGCGATTACGCTTCATCTCGCGGAGCAGCGTGTTGCCGGCGTCACCGGCTCCGCAGATGAGGACCTCGCGACCCTTGCTCACGAGCTCGGAGCGGGGGGGTCGCTCGATGACGCTGCGCACCACGAAGCGCGCGCCGCCGATGAAGGTCAGCGTCAGCACCAGATCGAACGCCAGCACGCCCCTCGGGACGGCCACGAGGCGGTCGGGACGCCAGTACGACAGGATCGCGCTGACGAGGAGGCTGGACGCCGTCGAGGCGAGAATGATGGCCTGGAGATCCCGCAGGCTCGTGAAGCGCCACCACTTGGTGTAGAAGCGCATCGCGACGAAGGTGACGACCTTGATCCCCACGACGATCGCGACGGTCCCGGCGAACAGGCGCTCGTAGCGCCCGGGGACGTTCCCGTCGAACCGGAAGTAGAAGGCCAGCCAGTAGGCGGCAGCGACGAGCCCCACATCCACGGCGATCTGCGCACCGCGGTGCGCGAAGGCCCGGGGGCTCCAATTGAGCGGAGCGCTCCTCACGAAGGGACCAGTCTAGTCGGGGACGCACCGAGAATCAGATCGACGAGGGTCTCGGGATCGCGCAGAGGCGGTGGAGCACCGCGCGTGCGGCGCTCCAGGACGATGTCGTCGGGCCGCTCCAGCCGCGTGAGGCGGCCCTCCGCGATGAGCGCCGCGTTGACGGCGCCCAGGCGGGCGGCGAAGGGCGTGTAGGCCGGCACACCGAGGGCGGCCGCCTCGCGGTTCATCGTGCCCCCGGCGCTCACGACGAGGTCGGCTGCGGCCACGAGGCCGGGTCCGTCGATGGCCGTGGCGGGGACGATCGCGGCGCCCCCCACCAGCGCCGCCCGCTGCTCGGCGGTGCGCGGCAGCACCACGGTCTGCACTGCGGGGGCCGCCGAGAGGAGGCGTTCGAGGACGTGGGCGAAGAGGTCGGTGGATGCGCCGCGGTGGTAGAGGGTCACCTCCGGTGGCGGGCGGACCACTGCGATCACGCGGGTCGGGTCGAGACCGAGCTCCGAGAGCACGGCGTCGTCGATCGCATGGTCGGCCAGGTAGTACTCCTCCTTCAGGCCGGGATAGCGCACGAGCTTGGGCGGCCGGATGCCGTAGCGGGACAGGGCCTCCTCGGGAATCGCGGAGGGCACGAGCACCCTGGTCGCCAGCCGTCCGTTCCAGTGGTGCATCGCCGCCGCGAACTCGTAGTCGAACATCGTCACCTGCGGCGTGCGGGCGGCGCGGGCGGCGATTGGCTGATCTGTGCTCCCGTGGGCGACGGCCAGATCGAAGCGCTCGCGGCGGGCGAACCGCACGAGCGCGGCCGAGCGGTCCGCCATGGCCCGCGCCTTGCCCCTGCGAGAAGCGCCGCCGTGGGCGCCCACCACGAGATGATCGATGTCGAATCGCTCCAGAAGGCCGATCGTCTGCGCGAACTCGCGGGCGGTCACCACAACCTCGCATCCGCGCGCCCGCATGCGGGCGATCAACGGCCGGAAGATCACTGCGTGGGGCGAGTTGGTGATGTCGATCCAGACGCGCATCGGCGCGTAGTCTAGGGGCAGGAATGGGGGATCCCGGCCACCACGCCGCACTCAGCGCCGCCGCCGAAGCAGCGCGCGCGTGGCTCGACGCGCTCCCCGAGCGCCCGGTGCGGCCCGAGGCCGGTGCCGGCGAGATGCTGGCCGCCTTCTCGGAGGTGCTCGCCGACGAGGGGATGGACCCTGCGGAGGTCGTGCGCGAGCTCGCCACGCGAGCCGAGCCGGGCCTGATGGCGAGCGGTTCCGGCAGGTTCCACGGCTGGGTGATCGGCGGCGCCCTGCCGGCGGCGATCGGCGCCGACTGGCTGGTGAGCGCGTGGGACCAGAACTCGGCGATGTCTGAGCCGTTCCCGGCCACGACGATGATCGAGCAGGTGGTAGCCGAGTGGGTGCTCGACCTGCTCGACCTGCCGCGCGGCGCGTCGGTGGGGTTCGTGACCGGCGGCCAGATGGCGAACGCCGTGTGCCTCGCCGCCGCGCGCAACCACGTGCTGGCCGCCCATGGATGGGATGTCGAAGCCAAGGGGCTGCAGGGCGCCCCGCGCGTCACGGTTCTCGTCGGCGCCGAGCGCCACGACTCCATCGACGGTGCCCTGCGTCTGCTCGGGCTCGGTGGAGAGACCGCCGTGGTCGTGCCCGCCGACGACGCCGGGCGGATGCGCCCGGATGCGTTCGCGGAGGTCGCCGGACGGGCCGAGGGACCGACGATCGTCTGCCTGCAGGTCGGCAACGTCAACGGCGGGGCGCTCGACCCCGTCGGCGAGATCGCCGCCGCCGCATCCCGCGACGACCTGTGGGTCCACGTCGACGGAGCATTCGGGCTCTGGGCGCGGGCGGCCCCGGCGTACCGGCATCTCGCCGCGGGCGCGGAACGGGCCCATTCGTGGGCGACCGACGCGCACAAGTGGCTCAACACCCCCTACGACTGCGGCATCGCGATCTGCGCCGACCCGGCCCCCCACCGCCGCGCGATGGGCGTACGCGCCGCCTACCTTCCCGTGGGCGGCGACCTCGCCCTGCGCGATCCGATCGACTTCAATCCAGAGCTCTCCCGTCGCGCCCGCTCGGTGCCGGTATGGGCAGCGCTGCGCCAACTCGGCCGCAGCGGAGTCGCCGACCTCGTGGAGGGCTGCTGTCAGATGGCCGAGCTGCTCGCCGGGCTCCTCGCCGACGGCGAAGGGGCCGAGGTGCTGCACCAGGACCTCAACCAGGTGGTCGTGCGCTTCCTCGACCCTGCGGGGGCCGACCATGACGCCCACACTCGTGACGTGCTGGCGCGGGTCCAGGCGGAGGGAACCTGCTACCCAAGCGGCACGGTGTGGCGGGGGATGGCGGCACTACGCCTGTCGATCTCCAGCTGGCGCACCACCGGAACCGACATCCGACGGACGGCGGGCGCCCTGCTCGGCGCGCACGCGGCTTCGCGCCGTGCCCGGTGACGTTGGCCGACCGGCGCTAGCCGAGCGCCTCGCTCACGGCCCGGACCACGCTGGCCACGTCATCCCGGGAGAGCCCCGGGTGCATCGGCAGGGCGAGGGCCGTCTCCGCGCACTCCTCGGCCACCGGCAGATCGCCCACGGAGTAGCCCAGGTGGCGGAACACCGGCTGCAGGTGCATCGGGATGCCGTAGTAGACGGCGCTCGCGACACCGGCAGCCTTGAGAGCCGCCTGGATCTCCGCGCGACGCGGGTGTCGCGCCATGAACAGGTGGTAGATGTGAGTGGCCCCTGGGGCCACCCCGGGCAGGGTCATGAGCTCGCCGAGCCCCTCCTGCTCGTACCAGGCGGCCGCCTGCGCGCGACGGGCGTTCCAGCCGTCGAGGTGGGGGTAGAAGACGCGGATGATCGCGGCCTGCAGGTCGTCGAGCCGGGAGTTGTAGCCCACCTCGTCGAAGACGACCTTGTCCTTCGATCCATGGAAGCGCAGGCGCCTGACCCGCTCGACCAGCTCCTCGTCCCGGCAGACGACCATGCCCCCGTCCCCCATCCCCGGGAAGTTCTTGGTGGGGAAGAAGCTGAACGTGGCGGCGTCGCCGAAGGTCCCGATCTCCCCCTCGGGAGCACGGGCACCGAATGCCTGGGCAGAGTCCTCGACGACCTTCAGGTCGTGCTCGCGGGCGATGTCCATGATCTGCGCCATCGGGGCGGGATGGCCGAAGATGTGCACCGGCAGGATCGCCTTGGTCGCGGGGCCGATCCGGGTCCGGACCGCCTGCGGATCGAGGCAGTACGTGACCGGATCGATGTCGCAGAAGACCGGTGTCGCACCGACGCGCGCGATGGCTTCGGCGGTGGCGTAGAAGGTGTACGGGGTCGTGATGACCTCGTCTCCGGGGCCGATGCCGAGGGCGTGCAGCGCGATCACCAGGGCGTCGGTGCCGTTGGCGACACCCGCGCAGGGACGTCCGTCGAGGCGCTCCGACACCGAGGCCTCGAGAGCCCGGCCCTCGGGGCCGAGGATGAACCGGCCGCTATCGAGCACGCCGGCGACCGCGGCATCGATCTCCACGCGCAGGGGCCCGTACTGGGCCTGGATGTCCATGAGGGGAACGGCCATGGCAGCGGCGCGGGACGCTATCACGGGCGCGGGGCGCGGGGCGCGCCGTGTTATTCGCGCGGATCCTCCTTTGCGGGGGCGTCCGGAGCGGCCGGGATCGTTACCGTGATCGTCGTGCCGAAGCCCTCTCGCGATGTGGCCACGGCCCCCCCGCCGAAGCGCTCGGAGATGTGCTTGACGATCGACAGGCCGAGACCCGTACCCCCGAGGCGCTTCGATCGTGAGGGGTCGGCGCGGTAGAAGCGCTCGAAGATGTGCGGCAGGTGGCGCTCCGGGATCCCCGCACCGTCGTCGGAGACCGTGAGCACCACGGTCTGCGCCTCGCTGACGACGGTGGTCGTGGCCGACGCCCCCGGGCCCGCGTACTTGATCGCGTTCTCCATCAGGTTGCGGACGATCATCCTCGCCATCCGGTCGGTGAGGGGCACCCATGCCTCGCGCGGAACCCGGAGGGTCAGCGCCACCTCATGGTCGGTGGCGGCCTGCGCCAGCTCGTCGGCCGTGACCGTCGCGGCGGCCGACAGGTCGCTACGCGCCGAGGAGGGCAGACCGCTGGCCGACTCCAGCTCCGACAGGAAGAGGATGTCCGTGATGAGGGCCTCGAGGCGCAGGGTCTCGCTCGACGCGCGTCGGACGAAGCCGCGCTGCGTGGCCGGATCCATCTGGGGATCGTCGAGCGCTTCCAGCAGGCCGCGCAGGCCGGTCAGCGGCGTCCTCAGCTCGTGGGAGACGTTGGCCACGAACTGCGAGCGCAGCTCGCGGTAGTCGGCGGCCTCGCTCGCGTCGACGAGGAACACGAGCGCCTCCCGCTCCCCGCCGACCTCGTAGGGCTCCACCGACACCCGGTAGGTGCGCCTGCCGTCGGCGAACAGCCGCACCTCGAAGCTCTGGCGCGCCAGGTCGGAGAGAGCGGCGTCGACCCGGGCCGCGAAGAGGTGCTCGCTGAACGCCTCGAGGGTGCTCATCCCCTTCACGAGGAAGGGGAAGCGCTCGAGGGCGAGCAGGTTGGCCTCCATCAGGCGCCCCGCGCCGTCCAGGTGAAGAGCGACGAAGGGCAGGTCCTTCAGCATCTCGCTGCGCCGGCGCTCCGAGTCGTCGAGGCGGCCGAGGGCGTGGGAGGCGCGAGCCTGTACTGCGGCCTCCCGCGAGAGGGCGCGCCGAAGGGATACGCCGAGCGCGCCCGCCACCGCGAGCGCGAGGAGCGCCACCGCGAGCAGGGCGATCGACACGACCGTGAGTCTCGCAGACGCCACGCGGGCCGAACGCAACGATTTGGGCCCCCCGCGAAACGGTGATTGGGTTCCGCGCGATGAGCCGCCCCGTCCATGTCGCGATCCTCGCCGCCCTCGCCCTCACCGCCCCGGCGACCGTGGTCGGCGCGCCGGTCAGTGCCCTACCACCGCCGAAGCCGCCGAAGATCTCCGAGATCGCGCCCGGCGTCAGCTACCAGCGCACGACGAGAGGCGACGGCTCGGTGCTCCACATCGTGCGCGCCGCGCCGTCGCCCCGGGTCTCGCTGGCCCCCGTGCTGGCGGGCGGAAGCCCCTCCCGCCGGGGGTCGCTCACGGGCGCCGTCGCGGCCCGGCTCGACGCCGGCGCGGTGGCCGGGATCAACGGGGACTTCTTCAACACGGTCACCAACGATCCGAGCGGCGTGCTGATGATCGGCGGCGAGTTGATCCACGAGCCCGAGGCCAGCCGGTCCTCGCTGGTCTTCCTCCCCGGCGGCGGGATCGACGCGGTCAAGCTCGCGCTCCAGGGACGCGTGCAGGCCCTCGATCCCTCCGGCGAGCTCCAGTTCACGCAGCGCACGGTGAGCGGCCTCAACCGTCCCGCCAAGCGCGGCAGCGAGATCATCCTGTACACGACCGGGTACGGCAGCCCCACCACGCCCGTGGCCGGCTCGCGCTACGAGGTACGCGTCCGGCTCGGACAGGGCGGCCCCTTGCTGCCCAACCAGCCTCGCACGGGCACCGTCATCGCCGCAGGGCCGGGCGGGGGCACGACGATCGGCGCGGGCCACCTGGTGATCTCCGGCGTCGGCTCGGCCGGGGCCACGTTGGCGACCGAGCTCCCGCTCGGCCGGGCCGTGGGCATCACCCCGGGACTGCTCTCCCTGCCGGCCGGGGCGGTCGAGGCGATCGGCGGCGGCCCGGTCCTGGTGCGTGGGGGCGTGGCCATCACGAACGCCGGCGAAGGGTTCACCGATGCCCAGACGGGCTCCCGGACGGCACGCTCGGCGCTCGGGCAGACCGCCGAGGGCACCACGCTGCTCGTCACCTCCGAGGGGCCGGTGCAGGGCGGACCCGGGCTGACCGTCGCCGAGCAGGCCGTGATGATGAGATCGCTCGGGGCGGTCACCGCGATCGCGATGGATGCGGGGGGCAGCGCACAGCTCGCCGTGCGTGACCAGCTCATGATCCCGCTCTCCTACGTCCGCAGCCTCTCCGACGTGGTCGTGCTCTCCTACCGGGGCGTGACCCTCGAGCCCCTCCCCTTCCGCCTCTCCGCGAACGTGGATCGCGTCGATGATGCGGCGGGGCTCGTGGTCCGCGCCCCGATCCCGGGCGTCGGCAAGGTGAGCGTGGCGCGCAGGTCAGGAAAGCCGTCGCGGGTCCTCTGGAAGGGGCGCCTCGGCCCGGGGACGACACGGGTCGGGCTCGACCCGAAGCGCCTGAGGCTGCGCGACGGCGTCTATCAGGTCGTCGCCCGCCACACCGCCGACGACGGCAGCACGACGGAGCAACGGCGGAGGGTGATCTTCGATCGCACCCTGTCGTCGCTCAACGCCCGCGCCACCGCGAAGCGGGTTCGTCGTGCAACGGTGCGCCGGCTGGACGTCCGCTTCCGACTGCTGCGCCGCGCCCGCGTGACCGTGCGCGTGCGGAGCTCCGACGACGCTCCGATCGTGACGCTCGCGAGCGGCCGGCCGCTGCGCCCCGGCCGACACGAGATCTCCTGGAACCGCAGGCTCCGCGGCGCGCTCGTCTCGGGCACGGTCCGGATCACCGTGGAGGCCCGAAGCGCCTTCGGCACATCGGGCCTCGTGCGGGCGGTCACCCTCAAGGCGCCGCCCACACGGAAGCCGAAGCCGAAGCCCTAGTCCTCGTCGAGGGCCGCGATCTCCGCGCGCACGGCGCGGATCTCGGAGACGATCCGCTCGACCTCGCCATCGAGCCCCGATTCCCCCTCGCGCTGGCGCACGACGACGAGTCCGAGCTCCTCGGCAAGCGCGCTCTGGCGCCGCTTCAGACCCAGTTCCTGAGCCTTGTCGCGCGCCTCCTCGGCGCCCTTCTGAGCGACGTCGGCGGCGCGCTTGGCCGCCTCCTTTGCCCTGTCTACGAGCCCCATGGCGATATCCCCCCGTCGGGAATGAATGATCGCAGCCTACTTGTCCTCTTCCCTCCAATGCATCAGCGACAGCACCATCGCGACGAGGGAGAACAGGAGGGCGAGGAAGATCCCGAACTTGCGGCCGTCTCCCTCCAGGAAGACCATCAGGGTGACGATGAAGGGGATGCTCGAGAGATACGCCGCCCAGGAGGCGGGCTGGATCGCGGACGGCAGCTCGAAGTGGACCGCCTCGGCGACCAGGAGCGCGGCGGCCGCGGCGGCGAACAGGAGCAGGAGCCACCAGGAGGGGACCGCGTCCTGACCGCTGACGCTCCGGGACACGTCGCCGAAGTCGAACCCGAACCAGTTGAAGAAAAGGCTGATGATGAAGAGGACGGACGCGCCGGCGGCGCCGTAGATCCTCTGCTCGCGGGTGAGCGAGTTCACGTGATCACTCCTCTATGAGTACGGATGACATCGAATCGGGGCGGCTGGGGCATTCGACGCGCCCCGGGTCCCCACCTGCCGCCGCATCAGCCCTCGCTGAGGCGAGTCGGCGGGTTGTGCCCCGGGATCATGACCTGCGGGCCCTCGGCGCGTATCGCGCGGAACGCCGCGAGGTGCTCGTCGCGACGGGGGAAGCCGGCCGGCAGGTCCCCGCGCGCGAACCAGTCCGGATCGGGGCCCGGGGTGTCGCCGGCGATCGCGACCAACCCCTCCGGCGTCTCCACGAGGAAAGCCACGTGGCCGTCGGTGTGCCCCGGAGTGAGGATCCAGCGGACCCCGGGGAGCACCTCGCCTGCCACGCCGGTCATGGGTCGCACCGTGGCCTGGTCCAGCGCCCCCCGCTGGGCGTGGGCGTGCGGTGTCGCGAGCTCGATCTCGTGCGCGTGGAGATCGACCGCGCCGAGCTGCGGGAGAGCGGAGATGTGATCGGAGTGGAGGTGGGTCGCCAACACCGTGTGCACCTGGTCGCACGCGATGCCGCGCGCGGCGAGCGCCCCCTCCAGCATGTCGCCCTGGGTGGCGTAGCCGGGGTCGATCACGACGGGTTCGGGCCCCCTCAGCAGCAGGGTGTTCGGCCAGGCGATCATCCCGTGCACAGAGTCAGGGAGGCCTCGGTAGGCCTCGAACGTGCTGAACGTGGACGGGCCGTGGACTTCGACCATCTCTCCGCCACGCAGCGCGAAGACGATCCGGTGCGCCGGCACCAGGATCTCGACGGTCCACGCCTCTATCGCGCCGTCTCCGCCCGAGCGACCCCGCCGGCGACCGAACGGTCGTGCTCGTAGCAGGGAGCCTGTCGGAAAGGCGCTTCGGGATCCCCGGCCGTCCGGCCGAGTCGCGTCGCGTGAGCGCGGAGCGTCATACCGGTCCGGCGCGCCCCCGGCGAGAGGGCGAGGCCCACGATGCCGCCGGCGAGGATCCAGCGGCCTCGGCGACGGTTGCCGGTCACTTCAGCAGCGACAGGAACTCATCGACGGGGATCGCCGTGAGGGTCTGGAAGTGCGCGGTCCCTCGGGCCGCGAGTTCGACCGAGACCCGGGCGATGACCTTCTCGTCGGGGGCCTCGACGATGTTGACGAAGTCGTAGGGACCGAGCACCGCCCACTGCTGAACGACCTTCGCGCCCATCTGCTCGACCTCGGCGTTGACCTCCAGCAGACGCTGGGGATTCGCCTTCAGCGTTCCGACGCCGTGAGGGCTGAGCGTGCTGAGGAGGATGTAGGTCGGCACGTGTTCCAACTCCTTCGTGGCGCCTGAACCGGGTGCCCCGAGCGTACCACCGGACGCGGCACTACCGGGTCCAGGCGCTCAGGTCGCGGCCGATCAGCTCTCCCAGCTCGGCGACGTCGTCGCGGAAGTGCTCGCGCAACTCCTGCACGAACTCGGGCGCTATCTCCTCGCGCCGGGTCACCTGGCGGTTGCGCCGCCGGAGACGATCGAGGACCCCGAGGCGCTGGATCCCGGCGAGGCGCTTGACCCCCCGCGCCATGGCCACGAGGGCCGACGGTGGGCGCTGCGTGAACCGAGCGAGGGCGGCCGCCCGGTGAACCTTGTTCTCGTTGACGCGGGGGAACTCGCTCCGCCCGTCGTCGGGCACCCCGAGGAAGGCCAGGGCATCCCGATAGACCGCCCCGGTGTCGGCGCGCAGGTCGTCGAACACGAGCACCTTCAGCTGCTCGCGCGGCACGACCTCGAGCACCCGGCGCACCTGGGCGCCGAGGCGCGCCGTCTCGCCGTACTGGAGGAACTCGGGCACGCGGACCGTGTCCGGAAGCCCCTCGCCCTGCCGACGGACCCCCTGCAGGCCCCAGGCCACCGCGGGGTCGGGCTCGACCTCGTCGAGCATGTAGCGGAGCTGGGAGTGGAGGGAGGGCACCAGCTCGACCGGGTTGCGCACCATCACGATCACGCGCGCGCTCGGGTCGAACTCCATGATGTTGCGGGCGGCGGTCCGCGAGTACAGGTACCAGACCGATGCCTCCCCCACGGCGAGATGGCTCTCGTCGGCCCGGTCGAAGAGGCGCAGGTAGTGCGCCTCGGTCCTCTCGCCGGGCGCGTAGTAGTAGTCGAAGTCGTCGCAGAAGTAGTGGGGCTCCTTCGGCGTCGAGACGAAGATCTGCGAGTGCCGGCGCAGGTATTCGCTGAGAGCGGTGGTGCCGCACTTGGGGGCGCCGAGGATGAAGAAGTTGGGCCGGGCGGACACGGCGCGCGAGACTACACGCTCGTGGAGCGATACCGTTCGGCGTCGTGCCCGTCTCGCGCCGACCGTCCCCACGCACCCGCGCGGGCCGCATCCCGAACCCCGGTCGCTCCGGAGCCTCCATCGTGGGCGTAGTCGCGGGCCTGGTGATGGCGGTCGCCGTCTTCCTGCCGTGGTACGCCACCAACCTCGGCCCGCCCTTCTCGGCCATCAGCGTGAGCGGATGGGAATCGACCAACGTGGCCCGCGTGGTCCTGCTGATGGGCGTGGTGCTCGCCGCAGCGAGCGCGGCGGCGGCGCTCGACGAGCGCCGCGTCATCGCCCTCGACCCCGGCCAAGCCGACGCGCTGGCGTGGATCGCGGTCGCTGCGGCGGGGATCGCCCTCGTGCTGGTGGGCTTCCGGATCCTCGTGATGCCCGACCCGGCCGAGTTCCTCTCGCGCCAGATCGGCATCTTTCTCGCCGCGGCGGCGGCCATCGGCGGCATCCTCAGCGGACTGGCGCAGGCGGCGGTCCGCTCCTAGTTCGTGATTCAGGAGTCGGCGGGCTGAACTCTTGAATCGGGACACGAGATCATCGCCGTTCATGCGGCCGGGGACCGCCACCCGCACCTCGGCTCGTGACGCCGGGCTCCTGACGCGCGCCCCTCGCGCCGATAGAGGTCGTATGCGGTACTTCCTACCGCCCCACGAAGACCCTGTCCCGGGCACGATCCACGGGGTGACCCCGGTCGGCGCCACCTTGCGCCCCGACCCCCACGAGGAGGACCTCGGAGCGCTCGCCGAGGGACGGCTGGTGCGGATCGTGCACATGCCCCGCGCGGACGGGCCGGGCTACCTGTCGCGATGGAGGGGCGAGCCCGGCGTCGCCCCCACGCCGCTCGCGACACCCGAGGGAGCGGTCGCCTGGGAGCGGTCGCGCGCCGACCGGCTCCTGGCGGGGGTGAGCCGCCTCCAGCGACTCGCGATGGTGGAGACCGACTCTGAGGCGATCGCCCTGCACTGGTCGGCGCCCCTGCCTCTCCAGCGAGGGGACCAACCGGCGTGGGAGTCGGCGCTCGAGCGACTGGGCGCGCCCGCGCCGGCGCGGATCCACCCCCCACCAGACGGCGAGGGGTGGATCGCCTGATCGCCTCCCTCGGGGTGACCTCAAGCGGCGATCCGCTCGGCGGTCGTGAAGGTGACCTCATCGCCCTCGGCGTCGACCACGACCCGGTCTCCTTCGCGGATCTCCCCTGCCAGCATCCGCTGCGCCAGAGGGTTCTCGAGACGCCGTTGCACCAGCCTCTTGAGCGGCCGGGCACCGTAGGCCGGGTCGTAGCCCTCGCGGCCGAGCAGGTCGCGCGCGGCCTGGGTGATCTCCAGCTCCACTCCGCGAGAGGCCAGCCGGGCGCGTAGCCGCGCCGCCTGGAGCTCGACGATCGCCCCGAGCTGCTCGCGGTCGAGGCGGCTGAAGACCACGATCTCATCCACCCGGTTGAGGAACTCCGGCCGGAAGTGATCGCGCAGCGCACCCATCACTCGCTCCTGCGCGATCTCGTCGTCGATGCCGTCGGCCAGGAACTGGCTGCCGATGTTGCTGGTCATGATCACGACCGTGTTGGTGAAGTTGACGACGCGCCCCTGGCCGTCGGTCAGACGGCCGTCGTCGAGGAGCTGTAGCAGCACGTTGAAGACGTCGGCGTGGGCTTTCTCGATCTCGTCGAGCAACAGCACCGCGTAGGGGCGCCGCCGTACGGCCTCGGTGAGCTGGCCGCCCTCGTCGAAGCCGACGTACCCGGGTGGCGCGCCGATGAGGCGCGCCACCGAGTGCCGCTCCATGTACTCGCTCATGTCGATGCGGACCATCGCTCGCTCGTCGTCGAACATGAACCCGGCGAGCGCCCGGGCCAGCTCGGTCTTCCCCACCCCCGTCGGGCCGAGGAAGATGAACGAGCCGATCGGCCGGTCGGGGTCCGAGAGCCCCGCGCGGGACCTCCGCAGGGCGTTGGCCACCGCGGCCACCGCCTCCTCCTGACCCACCACCCGCTCGTGCAGGCGCTCCTCCATGTGCAGGAGCTTCTCGACCTCGCCCTCGAGCAGCCGGTTGAGCGGGATCCCGGTCCATGCCGCGACCACCTCGGCCACGTCCTCCTCGTCGACCTCCTCCTTCAGCATCCTGCGGCTGGTCTGCTGCTCGGCGAGCGCGTCGTTGGCGCTCGCGAGGCCGCGCTCCAGTTCGGGGAGGGTGCCGTAGCGCAGCCGGGCCGCGCCCTCGAGGTCGGCCTCGCGCTCGGCGCGCTCCAGTTCGATGCCCGCGGTCTCGATCTGGCCCTTGATGTCACGGATGCGCGCGATGGTGGCCTTCTCCTGCTCCCAATGGGCGCGCATCGCGTCACCCTCCTCCCGGAGGGAGGCGAGCTCCTCGACGATCGCGTCGCGGCGGGTCGCCGAGCCGGGGTCGGTCTCGGCCTCCAGCGCCTGCTGCTCGATCTCCAGCTGCATGACCCGGCGCTGCACCACGTCGAGCTCGGCCGGCACGGAGTCGATCTCGATGCGCAGACGGCTCGCTGCCTCGTCCATCAGATCGATGGCCTTGTCCGGGAGGAAGCGCGAGGTGATGTACCGATCCGACAGTCGCGCCGCCGCCACCAGCGCCCCGTCCTGGATGCGCACGCCATGGTGGACCTCGTAGCGCTCCTTCAGTCCGCGCAGGATCGCCACGGTCGCCTCGACCGAAGGCTCTCCCACCATCACCGGCTGGAAGCGCCGCTCGAGGGCCGCGTCCTTCTCGACGTACTTGCGGTACTCGTCGAGCGTGGTCGCGCCCACCGCACGCAGGGTCCCGCGGGCGAGCATCGGCTTGAGCAGATTCGCGGCGTCCACCGCCCCCTCTGCGGCACCCGCCCCGACGATGGTGTGGAGCTCGTCGATGAAGAGGATCACCTCGCCGGCGGCGTCCTCGATCTCCTTCAGCACGGCCTTCAGCCGGTCCTCGAACTCGCCGCGGTACTTCGCCCCGGCCAGGAGCCCGCCGACGTCGAGCGAGATCACGCGCTTGCCGGCCAGCCCCTCCGGGATGTCGCCGGCCACGATCCGCTGGGCGAGGCCCTCGACGATGGCGGTCTTGCCGGTTCCCGGTTCTCCGATCAGGACCGGGTTGTTCTTGGTGCGCCGCGAGAGCACCTGGATCACGCGTCGGATCTCCTCGTCGCGTCCGATCACCGGGTCGAGGGAACCCTGCTCGGCGGCCTCGGTCAGATCGCGGCCGTACTGCTCGAGGGCCTGGTACTTGTCCTCCGGGTTCGGGTCGGTGACCCGCGCGGAGCCGCGCACGGAGCGCAGGGCACCGAGCAGGCCGTCGCGCGTGACCCCGCTCGCTGTCAGGGCGTCCCGCGCCGGAGAGGGCTCCTCGAGCAACCCGAGCAGCAGGTGCTCGGTGGAGATGAACTCGTCGTTGAGGGCCTCGGCCTCCGTCCCGGAGCGCCGCAGCACGGCGCGATACGGGTTCGAGAGCTGGGCGCCCGTGGCCGAGCCGCTCACCTGAGGCCGGCGGGCCATGGCGGCCTCGGTCGCAGCGCGCAGACCCGGCAGGTCGGCGCCCGCGCCCTGAAGGACCGGCTCCACGACGCCCTCGCGGGCCTCGAGCAGAGCCGCGAGGAGGTGGTCGGGTTCGACGACCGGGTTCCCCCTCTCGCCGGCGATCCGCGCTGATGCGGCGATCGCTTCCTGTGCACGTTCGGTGGGCTTGTCGACGGCCATCAGTGCCTCCTCATCATCGGTCGTCTCACGACGGGCGAGTAGCGGGGCACCAGAGCGGTCCCCCGGGATGCGGCGAGCACGATCTGCCCGCGTGCAGCGCGTGCGTCGGCCACCGCGGCACGGTGGTCGTCGATCATCTGATCCATCTCCGCCCGCAGATCACGGGCTCTGCGCTCGGCGCGCTCGACACGCTGCTCGAGGCGGAGGACGCGCTCGATGCCGGCCAGGTTGAGACCCTCCTCCGAGAGCTCCTGGATGCGCCGCAGGCGCGCGACGTCGGCATCCGAGTAGACGCGGGTGTTGCGCGCGGTGCGCTGGGGCGTGATGAGCCCGCGGCGTTCGTATACCCGCAGAGTCTGCGGGTGCATCCCCGCGAGCTCGGCGGCGATCCCGATCAGGAACACGCGCGTTGGGGGGCGACCGGGGCTCATGAGAACAGGGTCTCGCGAGGATCGCGGGGGTCGATCGCGGCGAACTTCTCGAGCGCGGCGCGCTGCTTGTCCGAGAGCGCCCGCGGGACGTCCAGCCGCAGGGTGGCGATGAGATCGCCGCGCCCCCCACCCTTCAGGCGCGGCGCGCCCTTGCCGGCGATCCGGAGCGAACGGCCGTCCGGGCTGCCGGTGGGCACCGTCAGCTTGACCCGGCCGTCGAGGGTGGGGACCTCGACCTGGGCGCCCAGCGCGGCCTCGGCGAACGTGACGGGGACGTTGATCACCAGATCGTCACCGCGGCGGGTGAAGAGGCGGCTCGGCGCAACCCGCGAGAGCACGTACAGATCGCCGGCCGGCCCGCCACGGCTACCGGCCTGGCCGCGCCCCTTGACCCGGATCTTGGTGCCGTCCTTCACGCCCGCCGGGATCTTCACCTTGATCTGGGAGCGGCTCGACGTGGCCCCCGACCCCCCGCAGGCCGAACATGGATCGTCGATGACGGTGCCGTTCCCGCCACAGCGCGGGCACGGTTCGCTGAACGCGAACGACCCCCCGTCCCGGCCGCGGACGCCCCTGCCCTTGCAGTCGGGACACAGGCGCGGATTCGTTCCCGGCTTCGCCCCGCTACCACCGCACTCGGCGCAGGCGACGGGCGTCTCCACCGATACCGGCACCTGGGCGCCCGCCATCGACTGCTCGAACGAGAGATTGACCTCGACCTCGACGTCGGCGCCCCGCAGGGGCGTCGCCGCTCCGGCACGCGTTCCCGCTCCCGCACCCCCCGCACCTCCCGCGCGGCCTCCGCGGAAGATCGTGGAGAACATGTCGGCGAAGTCCCCGAAGCCACCGGCAGCGCCCCCGCCACCCGAGGAGCCGCCGTTGTTCGGTCGCCGTCCGCCGAACGCCAGGCGCTCGTCGTACTCGCGGCGCTTACCGGCGTCGGAGAGCACGTCGTAGGCGTTGGAGATCTCCTTGAAGCGCTCCTCGGCCTTCGGGTCGTCCGGGTTGGCATCGGGGTGGTGCACCCGGGCCAGCTTCCGGTAGGCCTTTTTGATCTCGTCGGCGCTCGCGGTGCGCGAGACGCCGAGCCTGGCGTAGAGATCATCCACGTCGCTTCGCGTTCCCCTCTCGGGTCCTAGTCGGTTTCCGGCGGCGCCGGCCCGGCGATGACAACCCGAGTCGGACGCAGGACATGCTCGGAGTGGCGGTACCCCTTCTCGACGATCTCGATGATCGTCCCCTCGGTGTGCTCGGGTGAGGGCACCGAGGCGATCGCCTCGTGGACGGTGGGATCGAAGGCGACCCCGGCTGCGGGGATCTCCTCCACGCCGTGGCCGACGAGGAGCCCGGCGAGCTGCCCGCGCACCATCTCGAGGCCGGCCACGATGCCCGCGGCGCCGGGGGCGGCGGGCTCGCCCTGGTCGCCGAGGGCCGCCACGGCACGCTCGAGGTTGTCGATGACCGGGAGCAGGTCGCGGACGACCTCCCGGGTGGCGCCGGTCGCGGCGCTCTGGCGCTCGCGTTCGTTGCGCTTGCGGTAGTTGTCGAACTCGGCCTTCAGCCGCTGGAGCGCGTCGAGGTACTGATCGCGCTCGGCGGCCACCTGCTCGGCTTGGGCAGCGCGGTCGTCGGCCGCCTCCTCGACGACCTCCGCCTCGACGGCATCGGTCTGGGCCCCCGGTGCGGACCCGGCCGGAGCGGCCGGGTCCGCGCGCGGGCCATTGGGCTCCGAGGTCACGCCGTCTCCAACTCGGCGACGGCGGGGCCCAGGGTCTCGACGGCGATCTTGCGGGGACGGATCTCCTCCGCCTTCGGCACCCGCACGCTGAGCACTCCGTTGTCGAAGCTCGCCGAGATCTCCTCGGCCTTCACCCCCTGGGGGAGCGTCACATTGCGCTGGAAGTGCCCGTACGCCCGCTCGAGGCGGTAGTAGCGACCCTCCTCGACCTCCTCCTGGAACCGGCGCTCGCCCTTCAGGCTGAGCACGTTGTCGTCGATCTCGATGTCGATGTCCTCCGGCGCGAGGCCGGGAAGCTCCGCGCGCAGGACGATGGCCTGATCGGTGTCGAAGATGTCGACGGCCGGGGTCCACGCCGACCCGGACGAAACGCCGTCGCCGACGGTTCTGCTGAAGAGCCGGTTCATCTCGTCGCGGAGCGTCGTGATGTCCCTGAAGGGGTCGAATCGAGCAACAGCCGGCATTGCTGGTCCTCCTCTCGGTTTCGTCTGGATCAGGACGCCTTCGGGGCGTCCTCGTCGATGACCTCGTACTCGGCGTCCTCGACGGTTTCGTCGCTCTCGCCCGCGCCGTTGTCGGCCGCCGGGCTCCTGCTCGGCCGCGGCCTGCTGGTAGACCTGCTCCGACAGGCGGTGCAGGACGTCCGTGAGGCCGGCCGTCTTCGCCTCCATGTCGTCGGGATCCTCACCGGCGGCGGCGCCCTTGGCGGCCTCGATCGCGCCCTCGAGGTCGCGGCGGACCGACTCGTCCACCTTGTCGCCGTTGTCCTTGAGCTGGCGCTCGGCCTCGTGGACCCGGGCCTCGGCGGCGTTGCGCGCGTCGGCAACGCGGCGCAGGCGCTTGTCCTCGTCGGCGTGCGACTCGGCGTCGCGCACCATGCCCGTGATCTCCTCGTCCGACAGGCCGCTGGAGGCCTTGATCTCGATCTTCTGCTCGTTGCCGGTGCCGAGGTCCTTCGCCCCGACGTGGACGATGCCGTTGGCGTCGATGTCGAAGGTGACCTCGATCTGCGGCACGCCCCGCGGCGCGGGCGGGATCCCCACCAGGTTGAACTTGCCGAGCGTGCGGTTGTACGCCGCCATCTCGCGCTCGCCCTGGAGAACGTGGATCTCGACCTGGTTCTGGTTGTCGTCGGCGGTCGAGAAGACCTCGCTCTTCTTGGTCGGGATCGTGGTGTTGCGCTCGATGAGCTTGGTGAAGACGCCGCCCTTGGTCTCGATGCCGAGCGACAGCGGGGTCACGTCGAGCAGGAGGACGTCCTTGACGTCGCCCGAGAGCACGCCGGCCTGGATGGCGGCGCCGACGGCGACGACCTCGTCCGGGTTGACGCCCTTGTGGGGCTCGCGACCGGTCACCTCCTTGACCCGACTCCTGCACGGCGGGCATGCGGGTCATGCCGCCGACCAGCACGACGTGGTCGATCTTGTCGCCCACGCCGGAGTCGTTGACGGCCTGCTTGGTCGGACCCACGAGCCGCTCGAGCAGTTCGCGCGTCAGCTCCTCGAGCTGCGCCCGTGTGAGCTGCAGGTCGAGGTGCTTCGGACCCGAGGCGTCGGCGGTGATGAACGGCAGGTTGATCTGCGACGAGGTGGTCGTCGAGAGCTCGATCTTGGCCTTCTCGGCGGCCTCGTAGAGCCGCTGCAGCGCCATCTTGTCGTTGCTCAGGTCGATGCCCTGGTCCTTCTTGAACTCGCCCGCCATCCAGTCGACGATCGCCTTGTCGAAGTTGTCGCCGCCGAGGTGGTTGTCACCGGCGGTCGACTTCACCTCGAAGACGCCGTCGCCGATCTCGAGCACCGACACGTCGAAGGTGCCGCCGCCGAGGTCGAAGACGAGGATCGTCTGGTCGGTCTCCTTGTCGAGTCCGTAGGCGAGCGCGGCCGCGGTCGGCTCGTTGATGATGCGCTTGATGTCGAGGCCGGCGATCACGCCGGCGTCCTTGGTCGCCTGGCGCTGAGCGTCGTTGAAGTAGGCCGGCACGGTCACGACCGCGTCCGTCACCGGCTCGCCGAGGAAGGCCTCCGCGTCGGCCTTCAGCTTCTGCAGGATCATCGCGCTGATCTCCTGCGGGCTGAACTCCTTGTCCTCGACCTTGATCCGTGCGTCGCCGTTGGACCCGCGCACGACCTCGTACGGAACGATCTTCATCTCCTCGTCGACCTCGGCGTACTTGCGGCCCATGAACCGCTTGACGCTGAAGATCGTGTTCTCGGGGTTCGTGACCGCCTGGCGCTTGGCGACGGTGCCCACCAGCCGCTCGCCGCTCTTGGAGAACCCGACGACCGAAGGGGTCGTGCGCCCGCCCTCGGCGTTCGGGAGGACCTCGGGCTCACCACCGGTGAGCACGGCGACCGCCGAGTTGGTCGTACCGAGATCGATGCCGATCGTCTTGCCCATGTGTGTACCGCCTCCTCGCGTCGGGGACGGACCCCGATCCGATGTCCTGGGTAACCCGCTGAGGAGGATGTTAGATCTAAGTCACTCCATGTCAAGTTGATCTAAGTCATGCCGACTCAGATCGTGGGATCTGGAGGGCGTCGCTTCCCCTCACGGCAGAGATCTCGCAGGACGCACTCGCCGCAGCGCGGCGCGCGGGCGTGGCACACGGTGCGCCCGTGCGCGATCAACCCCATGTGGGTGGCGAACGCCTCACCCACGGGAACCCAGCGCGTCAGCCGCTCCTGCGCGGCTGCCGCGCTCGCCCCCCTGGGAACGACGCCGGTCCGCACAGCGATGCGGTGCACGTGGGTGTCCGCAGGAACGATGTGGGCGTCGAACGAGAAGCACATGACGCATCCGGCGGTCTTCGGGCCGACGCCGACGAGCGAGGTGAGGAACGACATGGCCTCGTCGAGAGGGATCTCCCCAAGCCACTCCAGGTCGTCTCCGCGAGGATCCTCGGCGATGCGCTCGAGCGCCTCCTGGACGCGGGGCGCCTTCTGGTTCGCCAGGCCCGCCACGCGGACCGCGTCCTCGACATCCGCCGTCGCGGCGCGGCGCACCTCGTCCCAGGTCGGGAAGCGGGCGCGCAGCTCCCGGAAGGCCCGCTCCTGGTTGACGTCGGTGGTGCTGTGGCTGAGCAGTGTGGTGACGAGCTCGCTGACCGGCGGGTGGCGCCGGGCGTAGGGCCGTGGACCGTAGGCGGCGGCGAGCCGGCCGACGATCTCGAGGACCTGGGCACGGGTGCCGGGTCGCACGGGGGCCGCGCTCACGCGGCGGGTGGTTCCGGGGTCGCCACCTCATCGACGAGTGACCTCTCGATCGCCTCCTGGGTGAGCGAGAGGATGGTCGGAACCCAGATCAGATCGTGGGCCGGATCCTCCGGCGGCGGGCCCGACGCCAGCACCGCGATCGCCTCCGAAGCCGCCGGGGCGTCGGATGCTTCGGTCGCCGCGACCGAGGCGCGGGCCCATTCGCGGATCTCGGCGTCGCCCGTCGATCGCGCGAGCTCTGCGATGTCCTCGGCACGACTACCGCCGGTGACGTATCCGGCGATCTCCGGCGCGAAGTCCTCCGGGTCGAGATCCAGGAGGTCGGCGGCGATGGCCCCGGCTGCGGTCGCCGCGGCGATGGCGCCCTCCGGACCGCCCTCGGCGACGGCCTCCTCCGCGGCGCGCAGGCGGGCGCGGGAGCGATCACCGGCGGCGGCGAGCTCGGTGGCGGCCCGCACCGCGAGCGCCCGTGCCAGCGGCGAGTCCGGATCGTCGTCGGCGGCCCAGGCGAGCACCACGGCGAAGGCGGCCTGGTCGTCGTCGTCCGCCTTCGCATGGGCCCGGAGCAGCGCCGCCTCCATCGGGCCGCGCAACGTGGGCCAGTGGGCCGCCGAGGCCGCCCCTGCCAGCTCCGCCGGATCGGCGCCCGGCTCGGCGTCATCGCCGAGCGCCCGGGCGAGGGCCCAGGTCTCCGGCCCGAGAACCCCCCGCGGGAGGCTGAGACCCGTGAGTGAAAGGACGCGCAGGAGCGCCTCGTCGGACCTCATCGGATCGTGTTCTCGAGGGCCCCGAGGCCCTCGATCTCCACCCGCACGGTGTCCCCCGGCGCGAGGAAGGCGGGCGGCGTGCGGGCCACCCCGACCCCCTCCGGCGTGCCGGTGGTGATGACGTCTCCGGGCTCCAACGTGAAGCTCTCCGAGCACCACGCCACCAGGGTGGAGACCGGGAAGATCATCTGCGCGGTGGTCGAGTCCTGGCGGAGCTCGCCGTTCACCCAGGTCCTGATTGTCAGCGACTGGGGGTCGCGCACCTCGTCGGCCGTCGTGACCCACGGGCCGAAGGGACCGAACGTGTCGCCCCCCTTGGCACGAGTCCACTGGGGCTCGCTGCGCTGTCGGTCGCGCGCGGAGATGTCATTCATGATCGCGTATCCGAAGACGTGCCCGAGGGCGTCGGACTCCGAGACGCGGCGAGCGCGGCGGCCGATGACGACGGCGAGCTCCCCCTCGTAGTCGAGCTCGCGGGTATACGCGGGCAGGAGCACCTCACCGGCGGCACCCGTGACCGAGGAGGTGAGCTTCGAGAACACCCGCGGCTGATCGGGGATCTCGGCCCCGACCTCGTCTGCGTGCCGACGGTAGTTGTGCCCGATGCCGAGCAGCTTCCCCGGGACCAGGGGGGCGGCCAGCTCGAGGTCGGCGAGGGCGAGAGGGCCGCCCCGCTCTCCGGGAGGGCCGCCCGCGATCGCGTCGCTCACATCGCGGCCCTCGAGCGGCTGGACCACATCCCCGCAGACCGATCCCAGACGGGTGCGGCCGGCGTCGAGAAACGTGCAGAGGCGCATGCGCCGCTATCCTAGAGGTGCCCGGGGGAGGCCGGTCCCGCCGGCGCTCCCCTCGCACCCGTCGAGGAGCGATCGTCATCAGCACCGAGGCCCAGCACATCGACTCCGATACCTCATCCGGAGCCGCCGCCGTTTGGCGCATCGTGGATGCGAGCAGGATCACCCCGAACGGGGTCACCATCCTCGGATTCCTCGGGATATGCGCCGCCGCGGTGCTCGCGCTCGAGCGCTACTGGGTGATCGCGGCGCTCGTGTTCGTCGCGTCGGGCCTGGTCGACTCCCTGGACGGACTGCTCGCGCGGCACCAAGGGCGCGTCACGAACTTCGGCGCCTTCCTCGACTCGACACTCGACCGCCTTGCCGAGGGTGTGATCCTCGGCGCGATCGGCATCACCTTCGCCCAGGACGGCCTCGACTGGGCGCTCGGGGCGTGCTTCGTCGCCCTCACCGCCTCCTTCCTCGTCTCCTACGCACGCGCGCGGGCGGAGGGGCTCGGCATTCCCGGATCGAGCGGCGGCCTCATGGGTCGCCCGGAACGCCTGGTCATCGTGGGCACCTGCCTGTTCATGGGAGGCGTCGGCGACGTGTCCCCGGTCCTGATGGCGGTGCTGGCGGGTCTCAGCCTGATCACGGCCGGCCACCGCATCCTCCTCGTCTGGCGCGCATCAGATGGCCGCGGTCAGTAGCGCTCACCCCTTGCGGATCGCGCTGATCTCGCCTAACCCGTGGCCCGCGCAGGACGACGTGGCCCACCATCTGGGGGCCGAGGCCCACGCTCTTGCACGACGCGGCCACCGGGTCACGATCCTCGCGCCCGCGACCCGGCGAGAACTGATCGCCGCCGGTCGCTCGCTCGTCCTGGACGCCCAAGCCGGCGACGCCGACGCGCTCTCGCCGCCCCCCGGGCAAGTCCTCGAGGTGGCCCTCGGCCGGGCGCTTCCCGCGGGCGCCGGTCGCCGCGTGGGCGAACCCTTCGATCTGGCGGCGACTCTCGAGACGCTGCTCTCGCGGGTCCCTTTCGACATCGTCCATCTGCATGAGCCGCTCGCGCCGAGCCCGGCCCTCGCCGCGCTACGACACGCCCCCGGCGTGACCGCTGCGACCTTCCACCGCGCCGAGCCGCTCGTGGGGGTCGCCTTCCTGCGCCCGCTGGTCGATCGGGCACTGGCGCGGGCCGATCTGCGGATCGCGACCACCGAGGTTGGCCGGGAGGCCCTCTCGGAGATCCTTCCCGGCGACTACGGCGTCATCCCCTCCGGGGTCGACCCCCACGTGTTCCGGCCGACCGACGGCACCGAACCCGCAGGCCTCGTGCTGGTGGCCCGAGGTCGCGACCGCGTCGGTGTGCGCTTCGCGCTCGGCCTGCTGCGCTCCCTCGACCTCGCGACCCTCGGTCCGGTGACCCTGCTCGGGCCGGCGGACGCCCCGTGGCGCACGCGGGCCGCGGTGCCCAAGGCCCTGCGCGAGACGGTCGACGTCATTCCGGACGCGGGACCCGCGTCGCGGGCCGCGATCCTCGGCAGCGCGGCGATCGCCCTCCTGGCCGGGCCCGACGATGCGTCGGGGCCGGTGCTCCGCGAGGCCCTGGCCTCCGGGTGCGCGGTGATCGCGCCGCGGTGCGCGGCGATCACCGAGAGCCTCACATCGGGCACTGACGCGCTCGTCCTCCGGCCGTTCACACGGGAGCCCTGGATCAAGGCGGTGAGGGATCTCGTGGCCGATCCCGAGCGGCGCGGGCACCTGCAGGCTGCGGCGCGGAAGCGCGGGTGCTCGCGCAGCTGGGACGACGTCGCCTCGGACATCGAGGGCGCGTACCGCACGGCGCTCGAAGCGGCCCGGAACCGACCCGTGGAGCGACGCGGCGAGCGCGTCCTGGCGGATCTCCACGTGAGGCCGGGCGGCGGCCTCTCACCGGATCAGATCGTGGCGGCGTGCGTCGAGCGGGGCATCGAGGTCGTCGCGGTCGCATCGCCCGATGGGCTGGACCCGGCGCGGGCGGTTGCGGCGGCGGCGCCTCCGGGGCTGACGACGATCATCGGACAGGAGGTCGCGACATCGGACGGCATCGTCATCGGGCTCTTCCTCACGCACCCCGTCGCGGCCGGATCGAGTCTCGAGGACGCGACCGAGGCGATCCGGTCCCAGGGCGGACTGGTGATGACTCCGCACCCGGATCGCGGCGCGCCCTCACCCGCGGGTCTGAGAGCCGTCGCGGGCGGGATCGACTGCTACGAGGTCGTCGCGGGAGCCGACGGGGCCTCCGACGCGATCGAGTCGGCACTGCGCCGCCTCGGGATGCTGGTCTGCGCCGGCAGCGGCGCATCGCGCGCCGAGGACGTCGGCGCAGCGCTCACGGAGCTGCGCAGGTTCGAGGGGCCCACCGATCTGCTCGACGCGCTGACCGAGGCCGACCTGCGCCGTGCCGACGGCGGGGCCACCATCCATGAGCCGCGTTCGCGGAGGCGCCGCCGTCGATCGCCCAAGTCCTGAAACGGAGGAATGCAGGAGTAACGAGGAGTCCGGGAAATATCGTCGTCGCCGATGACCCCTGAGCCGCCCACGCCACGCTCCGATCGTCCTGCCCGCACCCGCCGCTCGGTGACGCCGCCCCTCTCCGGCGCGACACCGGAGGACATCCAGGACGCCTACCAGCGTCGCGCGATCGCCGAGATCGCCGCACTCAACGACGAGATCACCAGCTGCGAGAGATGCAACGCCGGTGCCGAGCTCCCGGTGATGAGCTCGGGGTCCCCACAGGCCGAGATCATGATGGTCAAGTGGAGTCCGAGCCTGGCCGAGCGCCAAGAGGGCGTCGCCTTCTTCGGCCGTGCGGGCACGGCCATCCTCAAGAGCGTGCAACGGCTGGGCATCGATCCGCTGCAGCTTTACGGCACGCTGTGCGTGAAGTGCAGCGACCTCGATGAGGACGAGGTCCACGAGCTGTGCATGCCGTGGCTCGACCGCGAGGTGCACATCGTGCAGCCGAAGCTGATCGTTCCCATGGGCGAGCGCGTCGTGCGAGCGCTCGAGCAACTCGGGCACCCCCTCAGCGAGCCCCTGAGGGTGGAGCCGGGCGTGGTGCAGCGCTGGACGCCGACGATCGACGCCCTCTATGTCCCGGACATCGACGCCTCACTTGACGAGCAGTCGGCGAAGCGGGCCTTCTGGGACGCCTTCCGCGCGATCGGCGACTGGCACCAGGCCCAACCCCCGTACTGAGCCTTTCCCGGGCCGGCGACGGCCTCCGGGTCACCGAGCCTCGGCGATGATGGTCCCGAGCGTGCGGCTGAGGCGAGCGCCGCGCGCCTCGTAGCGGCGGAAGCGCGGGATGATCGCCCCGTCGATCCAGGCCCATCGGTCCTCGAAGGACGTCAGCAGCGGGGGGAACCGCCCCGCTGCCCGGCGCCGCACGCTGCGCGGCAGCGAGTGGACGTAGAACGAGGTGAGCAGCGAAGTCGCCCGCATCAGTCCGCTCGCCTCGAATCCCGCCGTCGCGCCGAACGAGAACGCGCGTGCGTAGGCGCACGAGAGCCGGTCGAAGTTGGGCTGCACCAGGGCTCGCTGCTCGTGCTCGAGGATCGCCCGGTTGGCGTTCCAGATGACCTCGTGCGCACCGGGGTCTCCATCGGCCAGGCGCAGCCTGCCCTCCTCGAGCTGCGCGAAGGCCGTGCCGATCGCGGAACGCTCGGTCCCTGCGACCAGCCGGTCGAGCTCCAGCAACCCCGCCGCAGATCCGTCGTAGACCAGGTGGGCCCAGAAGATGTCGTCGAAGATACCGTTGTTGGTCTGGCGGATCCGGTCGGCGTCGCTCGGACGGAGCGCCTGCCAGCGGCCGAGGGCCCTCGGCAGATCGATCTCGTCCCCGGGATCGGCCCCGACCCGCAACGGCCACAGAGCGACCCGGATGTGCCGCGAGGCGATCGCAGCGAGCCCCGACCACTTGAAGAGCTCCGGGCGGCGCAGGTAGAGCGCCGCATACAGAGCGGAGATCTGGCCGTTGCGAAGGAAGACGCACGGCTGTCGCGAGAGCAACGACTCGGCGTGCCCCTTCCACTCGGCCAGGGTCCCCCCGCGGGGGGCTCGCGACACGGCTCCATCGAGGTCGGGGGCCCAGGGCTGCCGCGCGCTCACGAGGACGCGGTGAAGCGCGCAACCGCTTCGATGTGGGGTGTCTGGGGGAACATGTCCACCGGGCGCACCCACTCGAGGCGATACCCCCCCTCCACGAACCTGGCCGCGTTGTCGGCGAACGTCGCCGGCTGACACGAGACGTACACCAGGGTGGGGGGAGCGAGCTCGAGGATGCGGCGGATGGCGCGCCCGGCGAGTCCACCGCGAGGCGGATCGACGATGGCGACGTCGGGCGGGGGGAGTTCCCCCTTGCGCTCGCGCAGCACCACGCCGACATCGCCGCAGAGCGCCGTGTGGTTTGCAACGCCGTTGGCCCGGGCGTTGCGCTCAGCGTCGGCGACGGCCTCCTCGACGATCTCGATCGCCACCACCTCGCGGGCGCCCGGGGCGAGCGCGATGCCGATGCTCCCCACCCCTGCGAACAGGTCGTATACGACCTGGGTCCCATCGAGGCCCGCGGCCTCGGCGACCCGCTCGTAGAGCCGCTCGGTCATGCCGGTGTTCGTCTGGAAGAACGCGGCGGCCGACAGCCTCAGCGTGACCCCCGCGACGCGCTCCTCGATCCAGTCACGGCCGTGCACGAGGCGTGTAGGAAGCCCCGAGGTGACCTCGGCGACACCGTCGTTGACCGAGTGGATCAGCCCGACCACCTCGGGGTGGGCGGCGGTGAGGGGCGCGGCGAGGCGATCGACCGCGTGCTCGGCTCCCGGGCTGGTGACGACGCTGACCAGAACCTGGCCGGTCGCCATCCCCTCGCGTACGAGCACGTGGCGGAGCACGCCCGAGTGGGCGCGTTGGTCGTAGGGCGCGAGATGCTCGGCAACCGCCCAGAGACGCACGGTCTCCCGCACGGCGTTGCCGAGCCCGCTCGCGAGGAGGCACGCCTCGACGTCGACGATCTCGTCCCAGCGTCCGCGCACGTGGAAGCCGAGCGAGAGGGCGCCGTCCCGGCCGGGGGCCGCCGAGTACTCCATCCTGTTGCGATAGCCGAACCGCTCGATCGCGGCGTCCGGCTCCCGCACCTCGACTCCCTCGAGGTGGCCGATGCGCGCGAGGTGCTCAGCCACCTGGTCGCGCTTGGCAGCGAGGGCCAGATCGTATTCGACGTGCTGCAGGCGGCAGCCGCCACAGCGCGGCACGTAGGGGCAGGGTGGCGCGATCCGCTCGGGCCCCGGTTGCAGCACCTCGACGAGTTCGGCGTCGGCGAAGCGCCGGCGCGCCTTCACCACCCGTGCCCGGACACGGTCCCCAGGCGCCGTGTCGCGGCAGAAGACCACGTAGCCCTCGTGGCGAGCCACGCCGGCACCCCCGAAGGCCAGGTCGTGCACCTCGAGCTCGAGGATGTCGTCGCGGCGGGGTCGGTCCATGGGCCTCGTGTCCCGCGTTGGAGGTTCGAGTGACGGGGTTCTCCGACGCGCGACACTAGTATGTCGGGGTGACTCCCGCGATACCGGAGCCCTGATGGCCCTGCGCCTCGCAGGACGAATCCTGCGCGGGCGGCGCATCTGCGAGGGGACGGTCGCGATCGCTGATGGCCGCATCGCGGGCGCCGGCCGCCGAGAGCCGCGGACCCTCCCTCCCGGGTGGACCGTCTGCCCGGGCTTCATCGACGTGCAGGTCAACGGGTTCGCCGGGGCCGAGGTGGGCCACGACCCCGAGGCCCTCGCGAGGGTTGCCGCAGCCCTCCCGTCGGCGGGGGTCACGGCCTTCTGCCCCACCCTCGTCAGCCGCCCACCCGACGACTACCGGCGGGCCGCCGCGGCGCTGGCGCGGCGCGATGTGCCGGCCCACTGCGCGCGACCGCTCGGAGTGCACCTCGAGGGCCCGTTCCTGTCCCCCTCCCGCCCGGGCGCACACGACGGCACGGCGCTGCGTGATCCCACGCCCGAGGCGGTCGACCGCCTGCTCGACGCCTTCGCGCCCACGATCGTGACCCTCGCCCCCGAGCGGCCCGGGGCGCTCGCGGCCGTAAGGCGCATCTGCGCGCGCGGCTCCGTCGTGGCGGTGGGCCACACGGAGGCCTGCGCGCAAACGGGGCGAGACGCCATCGCGGCCGGGGCGCGCCTCGCCACCCACGCCCTCAACGCCATGCGTGGCATCGAGAGCCGCGAACCCTCGGCGTTGGTCGCCTTCCTCACGCACCCCCGCACCCACATCTCCCTGATCGCCGACGGGGTGCACGTCTCCCCCGCCGTCGCGGCCGTCCTGGCGCGGGCGGCGGGGCGGCGGCTGGTGCTCATCAGCGACGCCGTCGCGGCGGCCGCGATGCCCCCAGGCGAGTATCTGCTCGGACCTCGCCGCGTGGCTTTCGACGGAGAGAGGGTCCTCTCGGGCGGGCGGCTCGCCGGTGGCGCCCTCGGGCTCGATCGCGGGCCGGCCACCCTGGTTGCCGCCGGACTCGGCCTCGGCGCAGCGCTCGCGGCGGCGACGGAGGCCCCGCGGCGTCTGCTGCGACTTCCGGCGGGCCTGGCGCCGGGTGGCCCGGCCGACCTGGTCGTACTCGACGAACAGCTCAGCCCGCAGCTGACCCTCGTGGGCGGACGGGTGGCCTTCGTCGGCGGCGCCCTGCCCTTCGCCGTGCCTGAGGTGGGGCGGTCGGTCTAGCGCCCGTAGACGTCGTCGCGCCGGTGCCGCAGCGCCGGGAGCCGCTCACGGATGTCCGCCATGCGACCGAAGTCGAGGTCCGCGACCGCGATCCCCACCCCGTCGGCCGCCTGAGCCAGGACGACACCCCACGGATCCACGATCATGCTCCTGCCGTGCGACACCGTTCCATCGTCGTGGGTGCCCCACTGGTCCGCGGCGACCACGAAGGCCTGGTTCTCGATGGCCCGGGCGCGCAGGAGCGGCTCCCAGTGGTCGCGCCCCGTGGCCGAGGTGAAGGCGGAGGGGACCGCGAGGATCTCGGCGCCTGCGAGGGTCAGGTGCCGGTAGAGCTCGGGAAAGCGCAGGTCGTAGCAGACCGACATCCCGATCCGGCGTCCCAGGACGCAGCCGGTGACCACCTCCGCCCCCGGCGCGGTCGCCGCCGATTCGCGGTAGGCCACCCCGCCGACATCCACGTCGAACATGTGCAGCTTGCGGTACGTCTGCACCACCTCGCCGTCCGTATCGATCAGGAGGCTCGTGTTCCGGGGAAGCCCGTCGCCGCGATCCTCGATGACGCTCCCTGCGAGAACCGCGACGCCGAGCTCGCGGGCCCATCCGCGCGCCGCGCTGACGGCCGGCCCGTCGAGTGGCTCGGCACCCTGAAGGGCGCGGGCGCCGTGGATGTAGGGCCACTTCTCGGGGAGCACGATCAGCCGGGCACCGGCCGCCGCGGCGCGCTGCACCAGCGCAGCCGCGGCCGCGATGTTGGCGCCGCGGTCGGCCGTGCTCGACATCTGGACGGCGGCGACGCGCAGCGCGCTAGGATCGTGCTCGGTAGAGCGAATGTCAGGAGAGGGCATGTCGGCGGAGATCCTGTCGCAAATCGAGGACGTACTCGAGCAGATCCGCCCGGCGCTGCACGCCGACGGCGGCGATGTCGAGCTGGTGGAGTTCGATGAGGAGGGCTTCGTCCATCTCACCATGATGGGCTCGTGCGGCGGCTGCCCGATGTCGACCGCCACCCTGACCCTGGGTATCGAAGCCGAGCTCCGACGAGCCATTCCCGAGGTGGAGGGCGTCCTCACCGTGTGAGTGGCGCTTGCGCACTGAGGGCCCTCTTGGCGGGGCCCTCAGGGCGGCAAATCCGCCCTGGCCGGGCGGATTTGCAGACCGCCGGTAAGGAGCCTCCGGCTCATCAAAGACCGGCGGGACGAGCGTCAAGCCCCGCCTCAAGTCGCGAAAACGACACGCTTTGACGTGCTTTTTCCGGTCCGCGCCCCGGGCGAAGCCCGGAGGACCGGTCCGCAAAATGGCCCCGGCCAGGGCGGATTTGCAGACCGCCGGTAAGGAGCCTCCGGCTCACAACAGACCGGCGGGACAAGCGTCAAGCCCCGGAACGAGCCACGGCAGTACACGCTTTGACCCGCCCTTTCCGGTCCGCGCCCCGGGCGAAGCCCGGAGGACCGGTCCGCAAAATGGCCCCGGCCAGGGCGGATTTGCAGACCGCCGGTAAGGAGCCTCCGGCTCACAACAGACCGGCGGGACAAGCGTCAAGCCCCGGAACGAGCCACGGCAGTACACGCTTTGACCCGCCCTTTCCGGTCCGCGCCCCGGGCGAAGCCCGGAGGACCGGTCCGCAAAATGGCCCCGGCCAGGGGCCGTTTTGCCGCCCTGAGCGCCCCGCAAAGAGGGCGCTCAGTGCGTCAACGCACGATCGGATACCATGCCCCGACGTCGTCACGGCGGCGGGGTGTGGCGCAGCTTGGTAGCGCGCTCCGTTCGGGTCGGAGAGGTCCCCGGTTCAAATCCGGGCACCCCGATTGAGATGAGGTGGGGCCGCCCTGGCCGATCGGGCGGCTCGCCCAATTCCTGGTTACGCTGGTCGTTCGGGGGTTGTTGCAAAGTCGTTACCCAGGGTACGGTCTTGCCACGCCTCACCCCCGTCGTGAGGCCCCACGATGCCCGTAACGTCTCCTCCCCACACCAGCAGTCGCCCGTCGAATTCGACGCTGAGCGCCCCTGAGACGGCAGTGGTGGCGGGCGGTCGTGGCGCTGCGGTGATCCATTGGTGTCGCCGGCCTTTTGCCGCACGCCCCTGGCTCTTTGAGGTGGCGATCTTCGCGGCGGCGCTGGTCTTCTACCAGGCGTCGCGCGCGCTGGTCATCGGCAAGCCCTCGACCGCTTTCGAGAACGCAGCCGGGATCATCAACTGGGAGAAGGGCTCCGGCCTGTTCGTGGAGACGACCATCCAGCAGTGGGTGCTCAACCACATCCAGGTCACCGAGGCGCTCAACTACTTCTACCTCTACGGGCATTGGACGATCACGCCCCTGTTCTTCGTCTGGCTGTACAAGCGCCGGCAGCGGGTCTACCCCTACGTGCGCAACGCCTTCCTGCTGGCCAACGCGATCGCCCTCTCGGTCTTCATGGTCTACCCGGTGGCCCCACCGCGCCTGGCCGGTGCGGGTGAGGGATTCGTCGACACGCTCCACCAGATCAGCGACATCGACCTCCACACGGGTGTGTTCTCCGGGTGGTTCAACCCCCACGCCGCCGTCCCCTCGATGCACTTCGGATACGCCGTGATGATCGGGGTCGTCGGACTGGTGCTCGTGCGCTCGTGGCCTCTGCGGCTGTTGGCCATCGCCTACCCGGTCGTGGTCTTCATCACGATCACCGGGACGGCCAACCACTACATCCTCGACTCCGTGGCGGGGGGCTTCGTGGTCGCGATCGGCTTCGTCGGGGTCTGGGTCTGGATGTCGGCCCGCGGCTCACTCGTCCCGACGCAGGCGAGGATTCGCCGGACCCACTAGTCGTTCGGCGTTGCGCATCACCCGCGCCGTCCGTGCTGTCCGCACCGAGCGGATAGCGTGATTGACAATGCGCTCTCACAGGTCCATAACCCCGGGTACATGGACGCGCGAATCCTCGGCCTCAGGGCCTGAAACCCCGGTTCGCAATGACCCGTCCCCAGCCACCTTCCCGTCGGCTGGCCGATGAGCGGGTCTCCCCTACATCGAGGAGGTCGTCGTGGCGAATCACCTCACTCCGGACGAGCTGTCCGAGGCGCTTGGCCTTGCCCGCAAGCAGGTCGTGCGCCTCTGCGTCGAGACGTCCGTACCGATCTACAACGGGCGCATCGACAAGACGCTCTTCCTGAAATCGGTGATCGCCGCCGGCCACCGGCTGCCAGAGGAGGCGGAGGACCTGCTCCTGGCGACGGCCTAGCCGCCCGCCGACCCGGCCTCCCGGCCGCGGCCGCGCTTCTCGTCGTCGCGGCCGTGGCCGGCGCCACCGCCCCCGGAGCCGTCGGGGCTCCAGGCGCCGTCCAGAGGGAGATCACGGCCTGGTCCGCATCCCATCCGGAGACCTCGGCCTTGGTGTGGCGCCTCGACCCGCTGGCCGCGCCGGCCCCCGTCGGAGGATTCCGCCCCGACACGGCGCGCATCCCCGCATCGACGATGAAGTTGGTCACCAGCGCGGGCGCGCTGCTCCAGCTCGGGCCGACGTTCCGGTTCTCGACCCGCCTCCTCGCCGCAAAGGGGGCCACCCGGGTTGGACGGACACTCGTCGGGCGGGTCTACCTCCAAGGCGCCGGCGACCCGATGCTCGCGACGCGCTCGTACGCGGGTCGGTACCTCGCCGGGCGAGGGACCGCGATCTCCGATCTGGCGCGACCGGTGCGCGCGAAGGGCATCCGCCTGGTGCGCGGCCCCCTCATCGCGGACGAGCGGCTCTTCGACTCCCGGCGCCTCGGTCCGGGATGGCCGTCGTACTACAGCGCCTACGCGTCCCCGCTGTCAGGCCTCATCACCAACCAGAACTTCAGCGGCAACCGTCGCTCGGCGTACGTGACCAGCCCGGCCCTCGCGGCGGCGAAGCGCATCAGGGCCGCCCTGAAGGGGTTCGGTGTCTCGCAGGTGGGCGGCGTAGCGCGGGGCGTCACCCCGGCGACGGCGCGGCCGATCGGTACGGCCACCTCGCCGCCCCTCCCGACGATCCTCCGTGCGATGAACCTGGAGAGCGACAACTTCATCGCCGAAACGCTCGCCAAGGACATCGGCGCGTACGGGACCGGCCGAGGCAGCACTCGGGCCGGGACGGCGCGCACGCACGAGCTCCTCAGTGGCCGCGGCGTCCTCGGCCCGACCGATCGGCTCGTCGATGGCTCGGGGCTCTCGCGCTCCAACCGGCTGGCCGCAACCTCCCTCGTGAAGCTGATCGCCGATGCCGACCGGGATCCGACCTGGGGAACCGCCCTGATCTCCTCGCTCGCGCAGGGCGGGCAGGGCACTCTGGTGCGCCGGTTCGTCAGCGGCCCGGCCACCAAGCGCGTGCGCGCGAAGACCGGCTACCTGAACGGCGTGAGCGCGATCGCCGGCCGGGTCGTCAGCCGCGGTGGTCGGCGCTACGCCTTCGCGCTCCTCATGAACACCACCGACATCACCGGGGCGCGCGCGACCCAGGACCGTGTGGTGACGCTGCTCGCAGCGGGATCCGAGGACCCTCCCCGGTCCTGACCGGGCTTCGGGCACTCACTCGGGTGGAGTGCCGTCGGGCGGCGGGGAGCGACCGGCGAGAACCTCCAGGAAGGCGTCCTCGTCGATCACCGGGACCCCGGCCGCCGTGGCCTTCTGGAGCTTGGAGCCGGGGTCGGCGCCCGCGACCACGAACGAGGTCGCGCGGCTGACCGATCCGGTCACCTTTCCGCCTGCCTCGATCACGGCGCGGCGGGCATCGTCGCGCGTGAAGGATCCGAGCCCTCCGGTGATGACCACCGTGAGACCCGACAGCGGACCCTCCGCGGGAGCCTCCGAGACGTCCGCGTGCATGGTCAGCCCCGCGGCCCGGAGCCGCTCGAGGAGCTCACGGTTCGCCTCCGATGAGAGGAACTCCATCACGGATTCGGCCACAACGGGCCCCACGCCCTCAGCCCGGGCGAGGATCTCGCCGTCGGCGGACAGCAGCGCGTCGAGCGACGGCACGACCGCGGCGATCGCATCGGCCGTGACATCCCCGACATGTCGGATCCCGAGACCGTAGAGCACACGCGACCACGGCCGCTTCGCCGATGCCTGGATCGCGGCGAGGAGGTTGTCCACCGACACGTCCTTGAAGCCCTCCATCGCGGTCAGCCGGTCGCGATGGAGGTGGAGGTCGTAGACGTCAGCGAAGCTCGACAGCAGGCCCGCCTCGAAGAAGCGTGCGATGGTCTTCTCGCCGAGCCCCTCGATGTCCATCGCGCCGCGCGACGCGAAGTGGAAGAGCCCCTGCTGGATCTGGGCCGGGCAGGAGCGATTGGGGCAGCGGATCTGCACCTCGCCGGGCGGCTGCACGACGGAGGTCCCACACGAGGGACAACGGTCCGGCATCGACCACGGCCGCTCGGCGCCGGTGCGCTCCTGGGTGAGCGGCCCGACCACCTGGGGGATCACGTCTCCCGCGCGCTGCACGATGACCCGGTCACCGACGAGGAGGCCCTTGCGCGCGACGTCCTCCTGGTTGTGGAGGGTGGCGAGGCGGACAGTGGCGCCTCCCACCGAGACGGGTTCGAGGACGGCGAACGGCACCAGCGCCCCGGTGCGTCCGACGCTCACCATGATCTCGTTGAGCGTCGTCACGGCCGTCGTCGGGGCGAACTTGTAGGCGATCGCCCACCGTGGGGCCCGCCCCACGGACCCGAGCCGGTCCTGCACCTCGACCTCGTCGATCTTGACGACCGCGCCGTCGATGTCGAAGTCGACCGACCCGCGCCGTCCCTCCCACCGCTCGCACTCTGCCTGGACCTCGTCGATGCTCCCCACCACCCGGATGTCGCGGTTCACCCGCATCCCGACCGAACGCAGCCAGGAGAGGGCGGCGGACTGGGACTCCAGCTCCAGCCCCTCCGCGTACCCCACCCCGTAGCACCAGATCGAAAGGGGTCTCTCGGCGGTGGATGCGGGATCGAGCTGGCGCAGGCTCCCGGCCGCCGAGTTCCGCGGGTTGGCGAACGTCGCCAGCCCGGCCTCGGCCCGGGTGGCGTTCAGCTCGGCGAAGGCGGCGAGCGGCAGGTAGACCTCCCCGCGCACCTCCACCACCGGTGGCGCCTCCTGCCCCTCGGGCAGCCTCAACCGCTGCGGTATCGCGCGAATGGTCCTCAGGTTGGCGGTGACATCCTCGCCGACCACCCCGTCTCCGCGCGTCGCGCCCTGAACGAACCGGCCGTCCTCGTAGGTGAGCGCGATCGCCAGGCCATCGATCTTCGGCTCCACGACGAAGCCGACCTCGCGCCCTCCGAGACCCTCCTGCTCCATCACGCTGCGCACGCGACGGAACCACGCGGTCAGCTCGCCGGCGCCGCGGGCGTTGGCGAGGCTGAGCATCGGCCGGCGGTGGGCGACGGGGGCGAACCGTGCGGATGGGGCCGCCCCCACGCGCTGCGTGGGCGAGTCGGGCGACAGCAGCGAGGGATCGGCGGCCTCCAGGGCCTGGAGCTCGCGCATCCAGTCGTCGTAGACGGCGTCCTCGACGGTGGGCTGATCGAGGACGTAGTAGGCATGGTTCGCGTCGTCGATGAGCACGCGCAGATCGGCCACGCGCTCGGCGGCGGAGCTCACGTCAGACGCCCTCGAGGCACATCCGCAGGAGGTCGGCCGGCGTCTCGGCGAGGGCGTCGGGGCCCTCGCCCTCCAGGGCATCGCGCGAGAAGAAGCCCCACGGCACGGCGATCGTAGACACACCGGCCGCGCGACCGGCCTGGAGGTCGAAGGGGGCGTCGCCGACGTAGCAGGCGCCGTCAGGGCCGGCGCCGAGGCGTGCGAGGCACTCGAGGAGTGGTGCGGGGTCGGGCTTGTGGCGTTCGCTGTCCTCGGCCGCGATCACGACATCGAAGAGCTGACGCAGGGAGGGGAGCACGCCCCACGCGAGGTCCACCGCGTCACGGCTCTTTGACGTCACGATCCCGAGGCGCCGACCGGCCGCCCGCATCGCGGTCAGGATCTCCTCGATGCCCTCGTAGGCGACGAGGAGCTCCGCCGTGTGGGCGTGGTTCCAGACCCGGTAGACGTCGTAGAGCTCGTCGGCGCGCTCCGCATCGAAGACCGCCATCTGCTCGAGGAGCGGTCGTCCGACGTTGGCCACGAGCCGCTCGTCGGTCCACTCCTGCCCGAGCACGGTGCGGACGGCGTGCCGGTGGGACTCCCTGATCAGCGCCACCGAGTCGATGACGGTGCCGTCGAGATCCAGCAGGATCGGGTCGAAGCCGCTCACGGGGCGCTTCCGAGGTCCCCGGAACCGACCAGATCGGCGAGAGACATGCGCTCCAGGTGATCCATCCTCCCGATGTCCGTGAGGTCGAAATGCATCGGCGTGACCGAGATCTCGCCTGCCTCGAGCGCCTCGAAGTCGGTGCCCGGCTCGCCTTGATAGGAGGCATCGCCACCGTAGATGGTGAACCGGCGACGCGTTCCCTCGGTCGAGACAAGGGTGAGCTCGTCGTTGTAGACGCGTCGGCCGAGCCGCGTCACGCGGGCTCCACGGATCCCCTCGGGAGCGCACCCGGGTCCGTTGACGTTCAGGATCATCCGCGGTGGGAAATCCGGCTCGAGCACCCTCGGCACGAGACGCGCCGCGAAGGATGCGACCCCACGGAAGTCATAGGCGCCACCGTCCCACTGATCGGCGGCCGGATCGATCGTCTGTGCCGAGACCGCGATGGCGGGCCAGCCGAGGAGCACACCCTCGAGGGCCGCGGCCACCGTGCCCGAGTAGGTGACGTCATCGCCGAGGTTCACCCCGAGGTTGATGCCGCTCACGATCACGTCGGGCGTCCTGCCGAGCAGCCCGAGCATGGCGAAGCGCACGCAGTTGACCGGGGTTCCGTCGGTGGCGAAGGCAGGAGAGCCATCGGCAAGGCTCACCTCTTCGACATGCAAGGGGTTGTGGATCGTGATGCCCCGGCCGATTGCGCTGCGATTGGAGTCTGGGGCGATGACGCTGATGCTCCCATAGGGCTCGAGGGCCGTCTTCAGGGCGAGGAGGCCCGGCGATGAGACGCCATCGTCGTTCGTCACCAGGATGTGGGTCACCGATCGCCCCGGAAGAAGCGTGTCCGGACGAGCCGGGCGATCGCGAGCCCGGCGATCGCGCCGGCGACAGCCGAGAGGACCATGACCCAGATCAACGATATCTCGGCCGAGAAGAAGACGAAGGAGACGCGCACCGATCCGGAGTTCTCCACGATGAAGAGGAGGGCGAGGCTCCCGATCAGCACCAGGGCGCCCACGAGGGCGATCTGGTGCACCTGGCGCTCGTCCATGCCGGAGCGGTCCGGGGGGTCGTCGTCCGGCGCCGCCATCAGCCCTACCGTGATGCGGTCGCGGAGGCGCGGAACACCGCACCGAGCCGCTCCATGCCCTCCTCGATCTCTTCCGGACTCACCCCGCTGTACGCCAGCCGCAGCGTGCGCTCTCCGCCCTCGAGCACGCAGTCGCTGCCCTTGACGTAGGCGATGCCGGCGGTGCCGGCGGTCTCGAAGAGCGCATCGGCCGAGAGACCATCGGGAAGGGTGAGCCAACAGAAGAAGCCGCCGAGGGGCGGCACGCAGCGCGTGCCCTCGGGCATGTGGCGCATGCCGTGCATCATCGCGTCGCGTCGCTCCCTCATCAGGGCGGTGACGTGGGCGATATTGCCCGCGAGGTGCCCCCCGCGGATGAGCTGATGGACGGCGGCCTCCGAGAGCAGAGCCGGCGAGATGTAGGTGCGGGAGGCCGCCGCGGCGAGCGTGGCGGCGATCGCGGGCGGCGACACAAGGTAGCCGACTCGCAGCCCGGGAGCGACGGTCTTCGAGAAGGACGAGGTGAAGATGACCCGGCCGGGATCGGCGATCTCCGCGAGCCCTGGAATCGGATCGCCCTCGAAACGGAGCTTGCCGTAGGGATCATCCTCGAGGATGAGGATGTCGTGGCGCTCGCACAGCTCGACGAGCGCGTGCCGACGCTCGGCCGACAGCGTGGCACCGGACGGGTTCTGGAAGTTCGGAATCGTGTACACGAGCTTCGGCGCGCGCCCTTCGGCGCACGCCTGCGCCAGGGCATCCACGACCATCCCGTCGTCGTCCACCGGAATCGGCAGGACCTCCATGTCGTGGAGGCGCAACTGCAGCAACGCCCGGTCGTACGTCGGGCTCTCCACGGCGACCAGGTCGCCGGGCGCGAGCATCGTCTCGAGGAGGAATACGAAGCCCTGGAGGGATCCGTTGGTCACGAGCACCTGATCGGAGCTCGCTCCGTGCTCGGCCGCAAGGATCTCCCGGAGCGGCGGGTAGCCGTGGCCGGTCCCGTAGGAGAGGACGCGCACCGCGTCGGCCGCCAGCGCGTCGCGGGTACACGAGGCGATCAGGTCTCCGGAGAGGGCCTCGGGGCAAGGGGCCCCACGTGCAAAGGAGATCGTCGCCGCCACGGGGGCGAAGTCTAGCCCACCCGCTAACGGAGCGCCGCGCGGGCCTTCGCTCTGGCCTTCGCGCGAGCCTTCGCCTTCAGCTTTGCCACCCGCTTGTTGTTCGCGAGCAGCGCCTTCGCGCTCGCGACGCAGAAGTTGCTGATGCCGAGCGGCTTCTTGGTGAAGGACGTGCGGGCGTAGGGCCATATCCGCCAGACATAGCACTGACCGGGCCGCATCTTCTTGCGCGGCAGGCGGTGGACCGTCCTCTTCGGGAAGACCGAGACGACCTTCACGATCGAGGGCGTCGCGGCGTTCTCGCGCTTGACGACGCGGAAGACCTGAAGGTTGTAGAGCGTCGTGCCTCGAGGCCCCTTCTTCCAGCGCAGGAGCGGCCGCAGCGTGTTCAGCCGACGACCGGCGCGCGGGGTCAGGCGCTTCGCGTTCCGGCGCGGAAGCGGCGTCGCCTTCCTCGGCGAGGTGGCCGCCGTCCCAGGGGCGAGCAGGACGGTGAAGGCCTCCGTCGTGTTGCCGGACACGTTCCCGGCCGCATCGATCTGGGCGACGCGGAAGGTGTAGTCGCCCGACGGAAGGCCGGTCAGGTTGACCGAGGTCGCCACCGAGTCGGAGGGCCCCCTGACCGGTGCTCCGGCCGCGGTGACGACGCCCCATCGGGAGAAGGCTCCCGCCTCGGTGGCCCACGCGAAGATCGCTCCGCCGGTGGGCACCGGGGGCCGCGCGGTGATGACCGGCGGCGCGGGCGGCGCCGTGTTGACGGAGAAGCTCCTGCTGGTCTCCGGGCCGACGGCCCCGAGGCTCGTGACCTGCGAGACGCGGAAGGTGTAGTCACCGTCGGTGAGCGCGGCCAGGGTGACCTGGGTCGCGGCACCCTGCGCGGACTGGAGCGGCGCAGCATCTCCGGCGCGCGTGACGTCCCACTCGAAGGCCGGCTGGTCGCCCGACCAGCCGAAGCTCGGAGTGCTGTCCCGCGTGGGGCCCGCCGGGCCGCTCGTGATCGCCGGAGCGGACGAGGGAGGCGAGGGGTCGATCGTGAGGACGCGCGCGCTGGAGACGAGGGAGTTGCCGGCCTTGTCGAAGAACTTCACGTACCAGCGGATCGCCACGCCCTCGGGAAGCGGCGCAGGGCGCACGTTCCGCTGGGTGGAGACGCTCGGATAGGCCGCGCTCGCGATCAGCTGATCGGAGGTGCCCGGCCAGCGGGCATACACCTCGGTGCGATCGCCCCCCGAGGTGGGATCGACGACCCTCGTCCAGGTGAACGTCGGCTCACCGGCCACGCGGGCGTTGTTGGAGGGGCTTGCGATGTACGGCGTGACCGTGCCGTTGTCGAAGTTGAACGCCGGGCTGACGCCCTCCGCGCTGACGTTCCCGGCACCGTCGGTGGCGGTCTGGCGGGCGCGAGCGCCGCGCTCGGCACGGGTGATGACCTGGTCCGGACACGAGGCGCCGGAGGGGTCCGAGCAACTCCACCTGACGGTCAGCGACCGATACCAGCCGTTGGTTCCGTTGGGCGGAGGGAGCGTGGTCGTCGGCGGTGCGGGGGGCGTGCGGTCGGCGCGGATCACCTGTGTGGAATAGGGACTGCGCGACACCACCAGCAGTCCATCGATCTGCACGGCGCGCACCCGGAAGTAATGGACGCCCTCGGCGACGCCCGTCTGGAGGTGGGGCGAAGCGACCGGTGCCACCGGCGTCTCCCCGGCCGACCCGACCAGCCCGCCCTCGTATCCGATGATCGCTGCGCCCGGGTCGGGAGCGGCGGAGAAGGTGAAGGTCCAGTCGGTCGCCTGACTCGGGCTCGAGGGCGTCACCGACAGGGAGGGGGCGGCGATCCCGAGCGCTGATGAGGAGGCGACCGCCAACCACGCCAATGCGAGCCCGAGCCACGCAATGGTTGCGGACGTGTGGTGGGTGATGCGCCTCACGACGGGGCCGATTCTATGCTCGGAACGTCGATTCGCGAACTGCCCGAAGGGTTAGGCCTGGCGTCCCGATGTCAGTGCCGCGCCCGACACGGCACTAACCGGCGACCGCGGGCTGAACCCGGCGCACGAGCGGGCGGAAGGCGGTCCGGGCGCGGGCGCCGACCATGCGGGCCCCCGTCGCGGTGACCCTGGCGATGTTGACGCGCGCGCCCCTTACCGAGGAGGTCGCGACCACCGTGACGATGATCGTGCGGGCCTGACCGGGGGCGAGTGTTCCGAGTCGGAAGGTCACCACGCCGCGGGTGAGGCTGCTCCGGCGCGACGCTCCCACGAATGCGACCCCGCGGGGGAGACGATCGCGGAGCACGACGTTGCGCAGGGTGACCGTGCCCGGGTTCCGCACAACGATCGTGTAGTCGATCTGCGACAGGACGCGGGCCCGCGTGGGGCCGCGCTTGCTGATCGTGACCTTGGGGACCCCGACCCCGGCCACCGGGACCGCGACCGGCGCGACCGGTGCGACCCGCGCGACGGGAGCCGGTGCCACGGGGGCGGCCGGTGCGGCCGTGAACACCACCGGCGTGGTCGCGGTGAGGGTCGTCGGCTCAGCGACCGCGGTCGGCTGGGGGCGGGTACGTGGATTGGTGGGGTTGATGTCGATGAGCCGCCCGTCGCCCGGGGTGCTCGCCGAGACGGAGACCGTCCCCGGCCCCGGGACCGTCACGGTCGCGGTGCCGAACCCGCCCGGACCGACCAGCACGTCGGAGGTCGAGAGCGAACCGGCCCCCTGCGAGACGGACAGGGTGACGAGGGTTCCGGGACGGGAGAAGACCGTGATCGTGGACGACGTGGCTCCCGCCGCGGGAACGACCGCGGAGAGGGACAGGGACACGGGGGAGGCGGTGGCGGCGTTCGCCTCCTGGACGAGGGCCAGGGCCGCCGCGTTGAGGGCGGCGTCGTCGGTGGGGACGCTCGAGTTGATCTTCGGATCCACGAGGATCCAGGTCGCGACCTGGGCCGCCGCCGCGAGGCGCTGCTTCTCGGGTGTCGGGGAGCCGGTGGGCGTGCGGTTGAGGAGGATCCAGGTGAGTGCGCGCGCCGTCGGCGTCGCCGGGGGATCCTGGACCGTCGTCTCCACCGGCTCGGGGCTGGTGGAGAAGATCCTTCCGATGTCCGTGCAGAAGGCCGCATACGGGACGCCGTCGAGCGCGACACCGATCGTGCCCGCGCTGGCGCCGGTCGCGACGACGTCGCCTTGCGGGCCGAAGAGCGTGAGCCCGCCGGCGAGGATGTCCGGCGACGCCCCGGTCGGCTGGCCGACCCAGGTCTGGAGCGCGGGCGCCGCGGATGCCTGCCCGGCGAGCAGTCCTAACGCGAGAAGCGCGGCGGCGATCAATGCGGCGATACCGCGGCGTCGTACCCGTGTGTTGTGGTGCATCGCTTCCGCTCCACGCTCGTTTGGCACCGGAGCAAACCTCCAGATTCTGCACCCTAACCCGCAGAACCTCCCGATGCCAACTGCCGCGGGGCCGCGTCGTAGCCGACCGCCACCAGCGTCAGCGGGTGCGCCGGGGCCGTCGGGCCCGCAGCGCCCCGCGGGGCGCCCTCCAGGAGGGGAAGAATCCGTTCGCTCGACCAGTCTCCACGCCCCACCAGCAGCAGGGTGCCGACCACCACGCGCACCATGTGCCGCAGGAACGCGTCCGCTTGGATCACGAGCACGAGCTCATCCCCGCGGGGGACCCAGGAGCAGGCGGTCACGGTGCGCTCGAAGAAGACGTGCTCGGTGCGCGTGGGGGTGAAGGCCCGCAGGTCGTGGCGTCCGACCAGGAGCGCGGCAGCCTCCTGCATCCGCTCCACCCGCAGGCCCCCGGGCACGTTCAGAACCCGCCCACGTCGCAGTGCCGAGGGTGGGCCGCAGAGAACGCGGTACTCGTACCGCCGCCAGCGGGCGTCACGCCGGGCATCGAAGTCGGGAGGGGCCTCGGCGACGCCCGCCACCGAGACGTCTGCCGGCAGCAGGCCCGCCAGCCCGCGCAGGAGCCGTGCCGGTGCGATGTCGCTCCGGGTGGCGAGGCTCACAACCTGCCCGGATGCGTGTACGCCCGCGTCGGTCCGGCCCGCCACGGTGAGGCCGACCTTCTCCCGCAGCAGAACGGCGAGGACCGCCGAGAGCGCGCCCTCGACGGTCCTCAGCCCGGGTTGGGCGGCCCAGCCGGAGAAGCCCGCCCCGTCGTACTCCACATCGAGCCGCAGGACGCGGCGCACTTTACGCCGGGGTGGGGGCCCCGACGTCCCGCGTCAATTCGAGCAGCACCATCGGAGCCGCGTCGCCCTGACGCGGGCCCAGCTTCAGCACGCGGGTGTAGCCGCCCTGGACGTCGTCGAACGCCGGCCCGATGACGTCGAACAGGCGGTAGGTGACGTCCTTGTTGCGCAAGAGGGAGATCGCCTGGCGACGCGAGTGGAGGGTGTTCTCCTTGGCGAGCGTGATCGCCTTCTCGGCGACGCCCCGCGCGAGGCGGGCCTTGGCCTCGGTGGTCTGGATGCGCCCGTGCGTGAGGAGGGCCGTGGCGAGATTCGACGCCAGCGCCTTCCGGTGCGAGGGGCTCCTGTTGAGCTTTGGTCCTTGGTTACGGTGGCGCACGGTGGTCTCCCGTTCTGAGGAGGACTCAGTCCTCGTCGCTGCGGAGGCCGAGGCCGTGCGCAGCGAGGTTCTCCTTGACCTCTTCGATGCTCTTCTTGCCGAAGTTCGGGATGGCCGAGAGCTCGGCCTCCGTCTTCGAGATCAGGTCGCCGATGGTCTCGACTCCCACACGCTTGAGGCAGTTGTAGGAGCGCACTCCGAGCTCCAGCTCCTCGATCATGATGTCGTGCATCCCGCCGCCGACGGGGGGCTCCTCGACGACCGGTTCGCCGAGCACCTTGGTGCTCTCGGGGTCGGCGAAGATGGCGAGGCGGCCGATGAGGGTAACCGCTGCCTCCGAGAGCGCCGCCCTCGGGTTGACGCTGCCGTCGGTCTGGATCTCGAGGGTGAGCTTGTCGTAGTCGGTGCGCTGGCCGACACGGGCCGCGCCGATCTCGTACCGCACCCGCCGGACCGGGGAGAAGTTCGAATCGACCGGGATCACGCCGATCGTGGTGCCCGGACCCTTGTTCAGCTCCGCGGGCACGTAGCCGCGCCCGCGGGCGATCATGAGCACCATGTCGAGGCGGTGGCCGGCCTCGAGGTTGCCGATCTCCAGCTCCGGGTTGAGGATCTCGAGGTCCGCCGGAGCGGAGATGTCGCCCGCCGTGACCGTGCCGGGGCCGACCTTCGAGAGCTCGACCTCGATCTCGCCGATCTCCCCGTGCAGGCGGCAGACCAGCTCGCGCAGGTTGAGGATGACGTCGGTCACGTCCTCGCGGAGCCCGGGGATCGTGGTGAACTCATGCTGGACGCCCTCGACGCGCACCGAGGTGACGGCGGCGCCCTCGAGGGACGAGAGCAGAACGCGGCGCAGGCTGTTGCCGTAGGTGTGTCCGAAGCCGCGGTCGAGCGGCTCCACCTCGAAGCGACCGACGGTGTCGCTGATGGGGTCGTAGGTCATGCGGGGCGACTGGATGTCGAGCACGTGATTTCCCTCTTCTCCGGCATCCGCCGGATCGTTGTACTGACGCGGTCCGTGGGCCTGCGCCTCGGCGTGCCGTCCGCGCGTCACGGACGGTGCCATCGCGCTGGGCCCGGGCCGTTTACTTCGAGTAGAGCTCCACGATGAGCTGCTCGCTCACGGGGGTGTCGATCTCCGAGCGCTCGGGGGTCTTGAGGACCTTCCCGTTGAGTGCGTCGTAGTCGGCCTGGAGCCAGGGGGCCACGGAGGCCACGAGCTCGGTCGCCGCGCGGACGACGCCCTCGGCGCTGGACCCCTGCTTCAGGGTGATGACGTCGTCGGCCTTCACCTGGTAGCTCGGGATGTCCACCTTCTTCCCGTTCACCCGGAAGTGGCCGTGGTTGACGAGCTGGCGCGACTGGCGCCGCGTCGCCGCGAAGCCGAGCCGGTAGACCACGTTGTCGAGACGCATCTCGAGCATGCGGAGCAGGTTCTCGCCGGTGATGCCGGGCTGGCGGCTCGCCTTGGCGTAGTAGCGGCGGAACTGCTTCTCGAGCACGCCGTAGAAGCGGCGTGTCTTCTGCTTCTCGCGCAGCTGGAGGAGGTACTCGCTCTGGCGGATACGGCCGCGCCCGTGCTCGCCGGGCGGGTACGGGCGCCGATCGAGGTACTTCTGCGCCTTGTCGGTGAGGGCGACGCCCTCGCGACGCGACTGCTTGATGGCGGGGCCGGTGTAGCGCGCCACGGCTAGACCCGCCGCCGCTTGCGGGGGCGGCATCCGTTGTGGGGCACGGGCGAGACGTCGGTCACCGAGGCGACCTCGATGCCCGCGGCCTGGAGCGAGCGGATCGCGGTCTCACGGCCGGACCCGGGCCCCTTCACGAACACGTCGACCTTCTGGAGGCCGTGCTCCATCCCCTTGCGCGCGGCCGAGTCGGCGGTGACCTGGGCGGCGAACGGAGTGCTCTTGCGCGAGCCCTTGAAGCCCGCCGAGCCGGCCGTCTCCCACGCGATCACGTTCCCCTGCTTGTCGGTCAGGGTCACGATCGTGTTGTTGAACGACGTCTTGATGTGGGCGTTGCCCACGGGGATGTTCTTGCGCGTGCGCCGACGTGTGCGGCCACGGGTCACCTTCTGGCGTGCCAACGCGTTCCTCGGTCCTGTCTGGGGTTCTCGGCCTTCGGCCCTTAGGCCTTGCGCTGCTTGCTGACGGTGCGCTTCGGGCCCTTGCGCGTGCGCGCGTTGGTCCTCGTGCGCTGGCCGCGCACCGGGAGCCCGCGCCGGTGGCGCAGGCCTCGGTAGCAGCCGATCTCCATGAGGCGCTTCATGTCGTTGGAGCGCTCGCGGCGCAGGTCGCCCTCGACGATGAGCGTCTTCTCGATGACGTCGCGCAGACGCCCGACCTCTTCCTCGGTGAGGTCCCGCACGTAGGTGTCGCGGTTGATGCCCGTCTGCTCGAGGATCTTGTTGGCCGTCGGCCGTCCGATCCCGAAGACGTAGGTGAGCCCGATCTCGACCCGCTTCTCGCGCGGGATGTTGACTCCGGCGATGCGCGCCATCAGCCCTGCGTCTGCTTGTGGCGGGCGTTCTGGCAGATGACGAGAACCTTGCCGTGCCGCTTGATGACGCGGCACTTCTCGCAGATCGGCTTCACGGATGCTCGGACCTTCACGGATCATCCCCTCTAGGCGCGGGCATGCTCACGGGAACCTCCCGCGAGCGGTCCGGAAGGATAGCACGGGGCGTTCCGGGGATGTTGGCCCGCTCCGGCGGTTCAGCCGAGAACGCGGAAGTTGCGAGTGGCGACGGCGCCCTTCACCCCTCCCGCGGGCGGCAGCCTCAACAGCATCGTGTAGCGGCCGGGCGCGAGGGGCCGGCCGCCGATGCGCCCGCTGAAGCGAAGCCGGTTGAGGCCGGCCTTCCCCGAGCGCCCCAGGGAGCCTCGCACGGCTAGCCGCCGGGTGCAGCGTCTGGCGTTCTTCAGACGCGCCGACGGTGCGACGCAGCGCCGTCCCGAGCGGCGGCCCGCCGCCGCACGCTTCACGGTGAGGACGATCCGCGATGCCACGGTCAGCCGGAAGCGCACGACCGTTCCGCGACGAGACCTGCCCGTACTCCGGAAGAGCGCCCGAGAGAGGCGAAGGCCGCTCAGCCGGAGGGCAATGGCGCGCGCCGGCGCGACCGCGGGCGGCGGGGACGGTCCGGGCGCCCCGGCGGACGTCTGCACCTCGACGGCACCGGCATCGCAGGCACCGAGGGCAGGCCGGGGCAGACCGCGCTGGTCCGTCGCGGGGCAGGGGACCCCTCCCAGGGCATCGATGGCGATGCTGCCGGGGCCGGGCAGGAGCGTTGGCGTGGGGCCGCCGTTGGCGGCCAGGCCTCCCAGGCCCGGTTCGCCGAAGACGGATGGGCCGCCGCAACTCGTCTCGCCGGGGCGCACCACGTTCGGGAGGCCGGCCGTCGTGACACTGCGACACGCGGGAGCGGCGTCGGCCACGATCGAGGCGTTTACCTGGGCGTTGGCCACGCCGTTGGCGGCATCCTTCTCCGAGTCGGCGCTGCGGGTGTTGCCGGCGAAGGTCGACCAGGAGATGCGCAGGCTGCCGCCCGTCCCCATGAGGATCGCCGCGCCGGCGGCGGGCCGGCTCGGATCGACGTACTTCGAGTGCCGAAGGCCGGCGGAGTTCCCGACGAAGGTGCTGTTGACGACCGAGGCGCTCGCCGGAGCCAGCACGGCCAGGGCGCCGCTCCCACCGGTGCCGTCGAACGGCCCGGCTTCCCGTGGCCCCCCGTCTCCCGCGCGGTTGCCGGAGAAGGTCGAGCCGGAGATCTCCGCCGTGCCCGCCCCGATGAAGAGGGCGCTGCCGAGGCCACCGCTCCCCGCGGAGAACCCCGCATTGCCTTCCGTGAACCCGGGAGCGCCGTCCCCGCCGGCGTTGGCGGTGAAGGTGGACTCGCCGACCAAGACGCTGACGGCGGCGTTGCCGCTCCATATGGCCCCGCCATCGCCGCCCGACAGGCTGCCCGGCGTCCTGCTGATGCCGGCGCCCGCCTGGTTGCCCTCGAAGGACACCCGGCTGACCGTCAGCGTCCCCTGGTTGCGGACGGCGCCGCCGGAGGACGCGGCCGGTGCCCGGCCACGACGGATCGTGAGGTCCTGGAGACCGAGGCTCGAACCGGAGAAGACGTCGAACGCGCGATCGCCGAGCAGAGGGTCGATGATCGACACGCCCTGCCCTCCGCCGACGATCCTCAGCGCGCTCGTCGGACCGGTGTCCAGGTCTCCCGACTCGTTGCCGTCCTCCGAGCCGGAGGGCCCGGGCAGAAGCTCATAGGTCCCGGCCCCGAGCGTGACCACGTCGGTCTCGGTCGCCGAGCCCTGGGTGCAGCCGCCGATCGACACCAAGGCGTTGAAGCGGGCGGCGAACACGGCCTCGCGCAACGAGCAGAGCCCGTCGTTGGCGATCGTGTCGGCCGTGGTCGTCACGGGGATCTGAGCCCCGGACGCGACCCGCACGGGGACGGCGGCGGCGAACGCCGCAAGGGCGAGGAGGCTCAGGCCGCGGATCATGGCCGACCTTAACCCGGGCGGCGGTCCCAGGTCACTCCCTCAACCGGCCAGGGTCAGGATCCTCGGGCCCTCTGCGGTCACGGCGACGGTGTGCTCCCAGTGAGCCGAGAGGCTGCCGTCCTTGGTCGCGATCGTCCAGCCGTCGGCGGCGAGGCTCACCTCGTGCCCGCCGGCGTTGACCATCGGCTCGATGGCGATCACCAGGCCCTCGGTCAGCTCCACTCCGGCGCCCGGCCGGCCGAAGTTCGGCACTTGCGGCTCCTCGTGCATCGAGCGACCGACACCGTGGCCGACAAGGCTCTGGACGACCGAGAACCCCGCCGCCTCCACCTCGGTCTGGACGGCGTGGCCGATGTCGCCGACGTTGCCCCCGGCGATGCACGCGGCGATGCCGCGCTCGAGCGACACGCGTGTGACCTCGATCAGGCGCGCGGCGATCGGGGAGACCTGGCCGACCGCGTGCGTGCGTGCGGCGTCGGATACCCAGCCGTCGAGGATCACCCCGACGTCGATCGCCAGCACGTCGCCGCCGCGGAGCGCGTAGGCGTCGGGGATGCCGTGGACGACCGCATCGTTGACGGAGGCGCAGATCGATGCGGGGTATGGAGTGGGGCCCGGGTAGCCCTTGAACGCCGGGATCCCTCCGCGCGAGCGGATGAGCTCCTCGGCGATGGCGTCGAGAGAAGCGGTGGTGACGCCCTCGGCCACGGCCTCGGCGAGGGCCTCGTGGCACTCGGCGAGCACCGCGCCAGACGCGGCCATCGCATCGATCTCAGCTGGGGTCTTCGGGATCGGACCGCGCGAGGAGATCGCGCCCCGCCTATTCGGCCGGCGTCGTCGGGAGGTGCGCGACGATCTGGCCATAGACCTCGTCCGGGGGGCGCTCCCCGTCGATCTCGCGAAGGAGCTGGCGGGCGCGGTAGTAGTCGATCAGGGGGGCGGTCTGCGCGTCGTAGACCGACAGGCGGTTCGTGACGGTCTCCGGCCGGTCGTCGTCGCGCTGATACAGGTCGCAGGGGCCCTCGCCCGACGGGCATGCCCCGCCGTCGTACGGGTTGAAGACCTCGTGGAAGGAGCGCCCACAGCGGCGGCAGATCCAGCGCCCCGCCAGTCGCCGCACGAGCTCGTCACGCGAGACGGCGATCGAGATGACCACGTCGAGCGGCAGATCGAGATCCGTGAGCATCGAGTCGAGCGCGTCGGCCTGCGGCGCAGAACGCGGGAAGCCGTCGAGCAGGAAGCTCGGCGCCTCTCCGCCGGCCAGCTTCTCGCGGATCATGCCCACCACGACGGCGTCGGGCACGAGCTCTCCGGAGTCCATGTACCGCTTCGCCTCGCGGCCGAGATCGGTGCCTTCGCCGACCGCCGCTCTCAGGAGATCGCCGGTGGAGAGGTGGAGCAGCTCGTGCTCGGCGCCGAGGCGTTCGGCCTGCGTGCCCTTTCCGGCACCGGGCGGACCGAGGAGGATCAGGCGGGCTATTTCAGGAACCCCTCATACGAGCGCATCATCAACTGGGCCTCCATCTGGCGCATGGTGTCGAGGGCGACGCCGACCACGATCAGGATCGACGTGCCGCCGAGCACTCCGAAGAACACGTTCGAATCCGGCAGGTAGCGGAAGACGACGTTCGGGAGCTCGGCGATGATGGCCAGGTAGATCGCTCCGGGCAGCGTGAGCCGCGTGAGCACGCGGTCGAGATAGACCGCCGTGGGGCGGCCGGGACGGACGCCCGGGATGAACCCGCCGTACTTCTTGAGGTTGTCCGCCTGCTCCACCGGGTTGAACTGCACCGCGGTGTAGAAGTAGGTGAACAGGATGATCAGCGCGGCCTCGAAGACGATGTAGTACCACGAGCCCGGCGCGAGGAAGTCGGAGACATTCTGGAAGAAGGAGTTCTGTCCTCCGAGCTCGGCGAGCGTCGGAGGCAGGATGACGACCGACGAGGCGAAGATGACCGGGATCACGCCGGCCATGTTCACCCGCAACGGCATGTACGTCGTACCCCCGGAGGTCTGCCGGCGGCCGACGACCCGCTTCGCGTACTGGATCGGGATCCGCCGCTGGCCCTCGTTGATGAAGACGACGCCCACGACGACGCCGAGCGCGATCGTGAAGATGAGGACCTGGGACACCGGCGGCAGGGTGAGGAAGCCGTCCACGGCCGACGGCACCGACGAGACGATGCTCGCGAAGATCAGAAGGGAGATCCCGTTGCCCACTCCTCGCTGGGTGATGAGCTCGCCGAGCCACATCAGCAGCACCGTTCCGGCGGTCACCGAGAGGACGATGAGGTAGAAGCGACCGGGCGTGAACCCGGGGAGCGCATCCTGGGAGCGGAAGTAGAGGACGTACGCCATCGACTGCAGGAGCGCGAGCACGACCGTGAAGTAGCGCGTGTACTGCGTGATCTTCTGCTGCCCGCTCTCGCCTTCCTTCTGGAGCTTCTCGAGCGTGGGGATCACCACCGTCATCAGCTGCAGGATGATGCTCGCGGTGATGTAGGGCATGATCCCGAGCGCGAAGACCGCGAAGCGCGTGAGGGCCCCGCCGGCGAACAGGTTCAGGAAGTCGAGCAGCCGGCTGCCGCGTTGGTCGAGGGCCGCCTGGAGCGCGTCGAGGTCGACCCCCGGTGTGGGCACGAACGAGCCGAACCGGTAGACCAGGAGGATGAAAGCGGTGAAGGCGAGCTTCTTACGAAGCTCGGGCGATCGGAACGAGGTCAGGATGGTCTTGAGCATCCGCTACCCCCCTAGCTCTCGGTCGTGCCCGCCCCGCCGATGATCTCGACGGTTCCCCCGGCGGCCTCGATCTTCGACCGGGCCGACGCCGATGCGGCGTGCACCCGGACCGTGAGGGCCCGATCGATCTCACCCTGGGCGAGGAGCTTGACGGGCCAGTCGCGATTCGCGTTGTTCTTCACGAGCCCCTTGGCGAGCAGCGCATCGAGATCGACGGTGCTCCCGGCCTCGAAGACGTCGAGACGGCCGACGTTCACCGGCACCGAATGGGTGCGGAACGGGCCCATCGGCATCGACATCTTGCGGTTGGAGCCGCGAAGCTTGCCCTGCTGCATCTGGATCGGGGTCTGTCCGCCCTGGTAGCCGGCGCGCACGCCGCCACCGGCACGTGAGCCGAGCCCCTTCTGGCCGCGGCCGGCGGTCTTGCCGGTCCCCGAGCCGATGCCCCGGCCGACGCGCTTGCGGGGCCTCTTGGAGCCCGGTCGCGGGGAGAGCTTGTCGAGCCGGATGTCCTCGGCCGGAGTCTCGGGGATCTCAGCCATTCTTCGAGGCCTCCTCGACGCGGACGAGACGAGCGACCCTGCGAAGCATGCCCTGGAGCTGCGGCGAGTCCTCGTGCTCGACCACCTGGCCGATCCTTCGCAGGCCGAGCGCCCTGAGAGTGCCCCGGTGGCGCTCCTGGGTGCCGATCTTCGACCGCACCTGGGTGATGACCAGGCGGCTCACTCGGCCACCGCCGACGCCGTGAGCGCCTCTGTCGCAGGCGCGCCCGAACCGGAGGAGACACCGAGCACCTCGGCGACCGACTTCTCGCGAAGCGCTGCGACCTCTTCGGGCCGGCGCAGGGACTTCAGGCCCGCGACGGTCGCCGCCACCAGGTTGACCGGGTTGCTCGTACCGAGCGACTTGGTGAGGATGTCGCGGATCCCGGCCAGCTCGAGGACGGCGCGCACGCCGCCGCCGGCGATGACGCCGGTACCCTCGGAGGCCGGCTTCATGAAGACCTTGCCGGCGCCGGATCGGCCGAGGATCTGGTGGGTGATGGTGGTCCGGTACTTGGGCACGCGGAAGAGGTTCTTCTTCGCGTCCTCGACGGCCTTCTGGATGGCCACGGGGACCTCCTTGGCCTTGCCGTGACCGACGCCGACCGTGTCGACCTCGTTGCCGACCACGACCAGCGCGGAGAACGAGAACCGCCGGCCGCCCTTGACGACCTTGGCGACACGGTTGACCTGGACCACGCGCTCGTTGAGCTCGAGCCCGTCCGGGTTGATCTTTGCCCCTCGGCGTACCTCAGCCACGTGCGCTCACCCTCTGACTAGAACTAGAACTCGAGCCCGCCCTCGCGGGCCCCGTCGGCGAGCGACTTGACGCGCCCGTGGTACTTGTAGCCGCCGCGATCGAAGACGACCCGCTCGATGCCGGCCTGCTTCGCCCGCTCGGCGAGCAGCTTGCCCGACCTTCTCGGCGGCCTCGCCCTTCGCCAGGCCGCGCAGCGCGCCCTCGTGCGATCCGGCGGCCGCAAGCGTGTGCCCGCGGTCGTCGTCGATGATCTGGGCGTAGATCCGCTTGTTCGAGCGGGAGACGGCGAGGCGCGGACGCTCGGCGGAGCCGACGACGCTCCCACGGATCCTGCGGTGGCGCCGGCGGCGCGCTTCGAGTGTCGTGATGCTCATGCTCTCTTACCGACCTTACGACGAACTGCCTCGCCCGCGTACCGGATGCCCTTGCCCTTGTAGGGCTCGGGCGGGCGCACGGCGCGGATCTCGGCGGCGATCTGCCCGACCGTCTGCTTGTCGATCCCGCGCACGACCACCTGAGTCGGCAACGGGCACGTCGAACGCGATCCCCTCGGGGGGCTCGATGGTAACAGGGTGCGAGTAGCCGACGGCCATCTCCAGGGTCTTCGCCCTTGAGCTGAGCGCGGTAGCCGACGCCGACGATCTCGAGCTGGCGCTCGAAGCCGGCGCTGACGCCCTCGACCATGTTCGCGACGAGGCTCCGCGACAGGCCGTGGAGCGCCCGGTGCGGGCCGCGGTCGGTCGGACGGGTCACGAGCAGCGTGCCATCGTCCTCGCGATTGATGCGGATGGGCTCGACGACGGTGTGGCGCAGCTCCCCGCGGGGGCCCGTCACCACGACCTTCTGGCCGGTGATGTCGACCGTCACCCCGTCGGGGATCGGGATCGGTGCTCTTCCGATGCGGCTCATCTGCTCCGGCTCTCTCTCACCACACCGAGCACACGACTTCGCCGCCGATACCCCGGCGACGGGCCTCGTGCCCGGTGATGACGCCCTGCGACGTCGAGATGACCGAGATCCCCATGCCCCCGAGGACCTTCGGAATGGACGTCCGGTCGACGTAGACGCGCCGGCCGGGCTTCGAGATGCGCTGGATGCCGCTGATCACGCGACGACGGTCGCGGCTGTACTTCAGCTTGACGACCAGGTCGGTGCCGACCCGCCCCTCGCGGAGCTCGAAGTCGGCGATGTAGCCCTGGTCCTTCAGCACCCGGGCGACCTCGGCCTTCATGGTGCTGCCGGGCATCTCGACGGCGTCGTGCAGAGCGGTGTTGGCGTTGCGGATACGCGTGAGCATGTCCGCGATCGGGTCGGTCATCATCGGCTCACCCCTACCAGCTGCTCTTGGTCATGCCCGGGATCACACCGGCGTGGGCCGACTCGCGCAGGCAGATGCGGCACAGGCCGAACTTGCGGAAGACCGCGCGCGGAGCGGCCGCAGCTGTGGCAGCGCGTGTACTGCTGAGTCGGGTACTTCGGCGTCCGAGACGCCTTCACCCGAAGGCTGGTCTTTGCCACGATTCTCCTCTAGCGCCGGCCGCGGCCGAACTTCTTCTGCTTGCGCCGACGGCGGGCAGCCCGCTCTTCGGCCGTGTAGCCCTCCGCCCGGAAGGGCATCCCGAGGTGGCGGAGTAGTGCGCGCCCCTCCTCGTCGGTTCCGGCGGTGGTGGTGATGGTCACGTTGAGGCCGCGGACGGCGTCGACGTTGTCGTAGTCGATCTCGGGGAAGATGGTCTGCTCGCGAAGGCCGAGGTTGAAGTTGCCGCGGCCGTCGAAGCCATCGGGGTTGATGCCGCGGAAGTCGCGGATCCGCGGGAGGGCGACCGAGGTGAGCCGGTCGAGGAACTCCCACATCCGGTCGCCGCGAAGGGTGACCTTGCAGCCGATCGCCATGCCCTCGCGGAGCTTGAACTGGGCGATCGACTTGCGGGCGCGGGTGATGCAGGGCCTCTGGCCGGCGATGATCGCCATCTGCTCGATCGCCTCGTCGAGCGCCTTGCTATTGGTCTTCGCGTCGCCGACACCCATGTTCAGCGTGATCTTCTCGAGCTTGGGGTGCTGCATCGGGGAGCGGTAGCCGAACTCCTCCTGGAGCTTGGCGCGGATGTCCGACTCATACGTCGCCTTCATGCGCGCCGGGGCGCCGGCAACGTTGCCGGACCCACCCGCAGGGGTTGCCGTGGTCTGCGTGCTCTCGTCGGCCATCAGTCGAGCTTCTCCCCTGAACGCGCGGCGATCCGCACGCGCCGTCCGTCGATCTCCTGGATCCTCACGCGGGTCGGGCGATTGTCCTTCGGGTCGATGAGCGACACGTTCGACATGTGGATCGGCGCCGGGCTTCTCGATGACACCACCCGGCTCGTTGGGCGGGCCGCGGCTTGGTGTGCCGCTTCATCATGTTCAGCCCCTCGACGAGCACGCGCTGCTCGTCGGGCCGCACCTCGAGGACGATGCCCGACTTGCCCTTGTCCTTGCCGGAGAGGAGCACGACCCTGTCGCCCTTGCGGATACGCGCCGGCATCACAGGACCTCCGGCGCGAGGCTGATGATCTTCATGAAGTTCTTCTCGCGCAGCTCGCGGGCGACGGGGCCGAAGATGCGGGTGCCGCGCGGGGTTCTGGGCGGTGTCGATGATCACGGCGGCGTTCTCGTCGAAGGCGATGAAGGTGCCGTCGTTGCGGCCGTGCTCCTTCTTCGTGCGCACGACGACCGCTCGCACGACGTCGCCCTTCTTGATGGCGCCGTTCGGGATCGCCTGCTTGACGGTGCCCACGATGACGTCGCCCACCGAGGCGTAGCGACGGCGCGAGCCGCCCATGATCCGGATGCAGAGGATCTCGCGTGCGCCGGTGTTGTCGGCGACGCGCAGTCGGGATTCGACCTGGATCACTCTGGCCTTCTCGACGATCTCGACCAGGCGCCAGCGCTTCTGACGCGAGAGGGGCCGGCACTCGACGACGCGCACGAGGTCGCCGTCGGAGGCCTCGTTGCGCTCGTCGTGCGCGTGGAGCTTGGCCGAGCTGCGTACCGTCTTCCCGTAGACCGGATGGGTGCGAGCGCTCTCCAACCGCACGGTGATGGTCTTGTCGCGTCCGGACGACACCACAAGGCCCTGGCGGGTCTTGCGCGCGGCGACCGACTCCTGGGGAGTGCGGGGTGCGGGGCTCACGAGGCGAGCTCCCTCTCGTGGGCGATGGTCAGGATGCGCGCGATCTCACGACGGCGGGCGTTGAGCTCGGACGTCCGCTCGAGCGAGCCGGACGCATGCTGGAAGCGCAGGTTGAAGTGAGCTTCGCGCGCGGTTTCGAGCGCCCGTCCCAGCTCGTCGTCCGAGAGGTCTCTGATCTCTGTCGCCTTCACCATCAACCATCCTCACGCGTGACGAATTTGCAGCGAATCGGCAGCTTGTTCGCGGCCAGGCGCATCGCGTCACGGGCGAGCGGCTCGGGAACCCCGGCCAGCTCGAACATGATGCGGCCCGGCTTCACGACTGCCACCCAGCCCTCCGGAGAGCCCTTGCCCGAACCCATGCGGGTCTCGGCTGCCTTCTTCGTGAAGGGCAGCTGGGGAAAGATGTTGATCCAGACCTTGCCGCCACGCTTGATGTGCCGCGTCATCGCGACTCGGGCGGCCTCGATCTGGCGATTGGTGATGGCGGCCGGCTCGAGGGCCTTCAGTCCGAACTCACCGAAGTGGAGCACGTGGTTGCCCTTGGACAGGCCCTCACGGCGCCCGCGATGGTGCTTGCGGTGCTTGACCCTCTTCGGCATCAACACTAGGAGGCGCTCCCGGTGCTCGCGGTGTCGCCGGACCCACGGTCCGGGCGGGGGCGCCGGTCACCGTCGCCGCCGGGACGGCGGTCGCGACGCGGGCGTCGCGGCGGAGGAGCGGCTTCCATGTCGGTCCGGCCGCGGCTGTCGGTGACGCCCTCAGGGAGGACCTCGCCCTTGTTGATCCACACCTTGACGCCGATCCGTCCGTACGTGGTCTTCGCCTCGTGGAAGCCGTAGTCGATGTCGGCGCGCAGCGTGTGCAGCGGCACCCGTCCGTCGGAGTAGTGCTCCGAGCGGGACATCTCGGTGCCGCCGAGCCGGCCACCGCACTGCACCTTGACGCCCTGGGCGCCGGAGCGCATCGCCGACGTGAGCGCGCGCTTCATGGCGCGACGGAAGCTCACGCGGTTCTCGAGCTGCTCGGCGATGGACTGGGCGACCAGCTTCGCGTCGAGCTCCGGCCGCTTGATCTCGTTGATGTTCACCTGGATCTGCTTGCCGGTGAGCCGGTTGAGCTCGCGCCGCAGCGCGTCCACCTCGGAGCCGCTCTTGCCGATCACGATGCCCGGCCGGGCCGTGAAGATGTCGACGGTGAGCTTGGTCTGATCCTTCTTGAGGTGGATCGAGGAGAGGCCGGCGTGGCTCAGCTTGCCCGTGATGTGGTCCCGGACGACGCGATCCTCGTCGAGGTACTCGGCGAAGTCGCGCTCGGTGAACCAGTTGCTGCGCCACCCGTTCAGGACGCCGAGGCGGAAGCCGGTGGGATTGATCTTCTGACCCATCAGACTGCGTCCCGTCTCGGCCAGGCCGATGGTGATGTGACACGTGCGCTTCATGATCGATGTCGCGCGGCCCTGGGCCCGCGGGCGGAATCGCTTGATCGTCGGACCCTCGTCGACGGTGACCTTCACGAGCCGCAGCTCCCGGGGGTCGAGGCCGTGGTTGTGGTCCGCGTTCGCGACAGCCGACTGCAGGACCTTGCCGAGGGGCACGGCGGCGGCCCGGGTGCTGAAGGCCAGGATCGCCTGGGCGTCTGCCACCGTCTTGCCGCGAACCAGGTCGGCCACGAGGCGGCCCTTGCGCGCGGAGGTGCGCACGTACTTCGCCGTGGCCTCGACGACCTTCGGGATCTCAGGGGCGTCGGTGCTCATCGGCGCATCGTCGAAGTCCGGTCGGAGCCGCCATGGCCCCGATACGTGCGGGTCGGCGCGAACTCACCGAGCTTGTGCCCCACCATGCTCTCGCTCACGAAGACCGGCACGTGCTTGCGGCCGTCGTGGATCGCGATGGTGTGACCGACCATCTCGGGGAAGATCGTGGAGGAGCGCGACCAGGTTCGGACGATGCGCTTCTCGCTTGCGACGTTCATATCTGCGATCCGCTTCATCAGTCGATCGTCGACGAACGGACCCTTCTTCAGGCTGCGACCCATCTGCTGCTACCGGCCTTCCGTGTGCTTGCCGCGCTTGCGGCCGCGGACGATGTACTTGCTGACTCGGCTTGCCCTTGGTCGCGGGTGCGATAGCCGATGGTCGGCACGCCCCACGGGGTGACCGGGTGGCGACCCGAGTTGCTCTTGCCCTCGCCGCCGCCGTGCGGGTGGTCCACCGGGTTCATGGCCGAGCCGCGCACCTTCGGACGCTTCGCCCTTCCAGCGGCTGCGGCCGGCCTTGCCGATCGTGATGTTCTCGTGCATCACGTTACCGATCTGACCGATCGTCGCACGGCACTCGAGGTGGACGAGGCGCATCTCGCTGGAGGGCAGGCGCACCGTGGCGTAGTCGCCCTCCTTGGCCATCAGCTGGGCGCCGGTGCCCGCCGAACGGCACAGCTGACCGCCGCGGCCGATCTGCAGCTCGATGTTGTGGACGATCGTCCCGGTCGGGATGTCGCGCAGCGCCAACGAGTTGCCCGGCTTGATGTCGGCCTTGGGGCCGCTCATCACCGTGTCGCCCACGCGAAGCCTGAGCGGCGCGAGGATGTAGCGCTTCTCGCCGTCGGCGTAGTGCAGGAGGGCGATGCGCGCCGACCGGTTGGGGTCGTACTCGACCGAGGCCACCCGCGCCGGGATGTCGTCCTTGCGGCGCTTGAAGTCGATGACGCGGTAGCGGCGCTTGTGACCGCCGCCGATGTGACGGCTGGTGATCCGACCGTTGTTGTTGCGCCCGCCGGTCTTGCTGATCTTCTCGACCAGCGAGCGCTCCGGCTCGGTCTTCGTGACCTCCTCGAAGTCGGAGCCGGTCATGAAGCGCCGGCTCGGCGAGGTGGGCTTGTACTTCTTCATCCCCATATGACTACGCGCCTTCGAAGAGTTCGATCTTGTCGCCGGGCCGGAGCTCGACGATGGCCTTCTTCCAGCCGGGACGGCGGCCGCGCGAGGCGCCCCGCCGCTTGGGCTTGCTCTTGACGGCAACCGTGCGGACGTCCGTCACCGTGACGTCGAAGAGGTCTTCGATCGCCTGACGGATCTCCGTCTTGTGAGCACCATCGAGCACGCGGAAGGTGTACTGGTTGTGGGCCTGGACGAGGTGGAAGCTCTTCTCGGAGATGACCGGCTCCACGATGACCCTGCGGATGTCGTCGCGAAGGGTGGTCACGACGCATCGTCCTCGTCCGCGGGGGTCTCCGTCGAGGCCTCGGGCTCGGTCTCCGTGGCCCCCTCGGCCTCGGCCACGACCTCCGGCTCGGCCTCGGCGACCCCGGGCTCTGCCTCGGCGACCTCGGGCTCGGCCTCGGCCACAGCGGCGTCCGGCAGCCGGAGCCTTCTTCGCCCGCGAGCGCTTCGGCTTGGCGGGCTCGGCCTCGGGCTCGGCGACGACGTTCGAGGGAGCGGGCGGCGCAGACTTCTTCACCGCCGGCTTCAGACTCGGAGCCGGCGAGACCGCCTGGACCTCCGCCGGGCTCCGGGTGATGCGCTCCCACACCGAGCGCTCGAAGAGGATGGAGCGGGTTGCGACGACATCCACCGTCTCGAGCTCGGCGCCCGAGAGGACGTAGACGCCCTCGATGTTCCGGAGAGAGCGCGCCTCGACCGAGTGGACGTCCTCCACCACCACGAGCAAGGGCCGGGCCGAGATGCCGTCGGGGGCCTGTCGGAGGTACTCGAGCGCGCGCCGGGTGGAGGGGGACTCCCAACCGGTGGCGTCCATGAGTGCCGCCGACCCACGCTCGGCGTGGGCGCGGAGCGCCGCACGGAACGCCTGCTGGCGCACCTTGCGGTTGACCTTGCCGCCGTACGAACGGGGAGTCGGTCCGAAGACGATGCCGCCGCCGGTCCAGATGGGGGAGCGGGACGATCCCGCGCGGGCGCGGCCGGTGCCCTTCTGGCGCCAGGGCTTCGCGCCGCCCCCGCGGACCTTGCCGCGGGTGAGCGTGGAGTGTGTGCCGGCGCGCCGGGCGGCGAGCTCGGCGATGACGGTCTCGTGGATGAGGTGCTGCTTGATGGGCTGCTCGCCGATGGCGGGGGCCAGCGCGGCGCTGCCCACGGCGAGCCCCTCGGGATCGAGGACGGGGAGGGTGGTCACTACTCGGGCCTCACGATCACGATGCCGTTCACTCCGCCGGGCACCGCACCCCGGACCAGGAGCAGGTTTCGGTCGGGGTCGCGATCCGACGATCTGGAGCCCGCGCTGGGTGACGGTGCGCGCGCCCATGTGCCCGCTCATGCGGATGCCCTTGAAGACGCGCGCGGGGTACGCGGCGGCGCCGATGGAACCGGGCGCGCGGACGTTGTGCGAGCCGTGGCTCACCGGCCCGCGACGGAAGTTGTGCCTCTTGATCGTGCCGGCGTAGCCCTTGCCCTTGGAGGTGCCGGTGACCCGGACCATCTGGCCGGGCTCGAACGGCTCCACGGTCACGACGTCGCCGAGCGAGACCTCGATCCCGAGCTCATCAGGGGAGAACTCGATGAGATGACGGATCGGCGGCGCAGAGGCCTTCTTCAGATGACCGAGCTCGGGCTTGCTCAGGTTCTTGGGCTTGATCGCCCCGAAGCCGAGCTGCACGGCGTCGTAGCCGTCGTGCTCCATGGTCTTGACCTGGGTCACGTGGCAGGGGCCGGCCTCGATCACGGTGAGGGGCACGCGCGCGCCGTCCTCGCCGAAGATCTGGGTCATGCCGACCTTGCGTCCGATGATCGCGGGCATCGCGCTACGCCTTGATCTCGATGTCGACGCCGGCGGGCAGATCGAGCCGCATCAGCGAGTCGACCGTCTTCGGCGTGGGCGAGTAGATGTCGATCGAGCCGCTTGTGCGTGCGGATCTCGAAGTGCTCCCGGGAGTCCTTGTCCTTGAAGGGTCCCCGGATGACGCAGTAGATGTTCCGCTCGGTGGGCAGGGGCACCGGACCGGAGATGGTCGCCCCGCTCCGCTGGGCCGTCTCCACGATCGACGCCGCGCTCTTGTCGATCAGCTCGTGATCGTAAGCCTTGAGCCGAATCCTGATCTTGTTCTGCTGCACTCGGGAGGCGCCTTTGCGTCGGGAAAGAAAACCCCGCCGCCTCCGGTGGTGGAGACGACGGGGTCGGGGACGTGCCCTGCTACTCGGTGATGCTCTCTACGACTCCGGCGCCGACGGTACGGCCCCCCTCGCGGATGGCGAAGCGGAGGCCCTCCTCCATGGCGATCGGCTGGATCAGCTCGACGTCCATGGTCGCGTTGTCGCCCGGCATGACCATCTCGACGCCTTCCTGCAGCGTCACGACCCCGGTCACGTCGGTCGTACGGAAGTAGAACTGCGGGCGGTAGCCCTGGAAGAACGGCGTGTGACGCCCGCCCTCGTCCTTGGAGAGGACGTAGACCTGCGCCTTGAACTTCGTGTGCGGAGTGATCGACTTCGGGGCGGCGATGACCTGCCCGCGCTGGATGTCCTCGCGCTTGACGCCTCGCAGGAGCAGGCCGACGTTGTCACCGGCCCGGCCCTCGTCGAGCAGCTTGCGGAACATCTCGACGCCGGTGCACACCGTGCTCTCGGTCTTCTCGGCCATGCCGACGATGTCGATCGTCTCGCCGACCTTGACCATGCCGCGCTCGACGCGGCCGGTGGCGACGGTGCCGCGACCGGTGATCGTGAAGACGTCCTCGACCGGCATCAGGAACGGCTTGTCGACCTCGCGCTCGGGGACCTCGATGTAGTCGTCGACCGCCGCCATCAGCTCGAGGATGCCCTCGGCCGCCGCGGCGTCGCCGTTCAGCGCGTTCAGCGCCGAGCCCTTGATGATCGGGACGTCGTCGCCCGGGAACTCGTAGTCGGAGAGCAGCTCGCGGACCTCGAGCTCGACGAGCTCGAGCAGCTCCGTCGTCGTCGACCATGTCGGCCTTGTTCAGGAACACGACGATCGACGGGACGCCCACCTGACGGGCGAGCAGGATGTGCTCACGCGTCTGCGGCATCGGGCCGTCGGCGGCCGAGACCACCAGGATCGCGCCGTCCATCTGGGCGGCGCCCGTGATCATGTTCTTGATGTAGTCGGCGTGGCCCGGGCAGTCCACGTGGGCGTAGTGCCGGTTCTCGGTCTCGTACTCGACGTGCGCGGTGGCGATCGTGATTCCGCGCTCGCGCTCCTCCGGGGCCTTGTCGATCGCGTCGAAGGCGACGGCGGTGCCGCCGCCCCTCTCGGCGAGGACCTTCGTGATGGCAGCCGTCAGAGTCGTCTTGCCATGATCGACGTGGCCGATGGTGCCCACGTTCACGTGCGGCTTGGACCTGTCGAACTTCTCTTTCGCCATCGATTAGCTCCCTCTGAGCACTCTACGTGGCGGCCTCTGATGGCCGCGCTCCTCGACTAAACGCCCCCCCGGCGCAAAACGCGCGACCAGACGGCCGCGCGCAGCAAGAACCGGGTGCTCCGTAGAGCCGGGGTAGACTAGCAAACGCCCCCCGGCTCGCAAGGCGTCTCCCCGGGCCCCGTGCGAGGTATCGCGACGGCATGCGCGGAGCCGGTGCCGAGATGCTCGGCGCTCGGACGGCCCTCATTCCGGGCACGGGGCCGGAGAACGTACCATCCGGCGATGAGCCCGTCCGATCTGGTCTCCCGGCTCCGCCGCTCCGCAGGCGGGGAGGTGCGCGACGACGCCGCCTCGCGGGAGCTCTATGCGGCCGACGCGAGCATCTACCGCAGGCTGCCCGCCGCGACCCTCCGGGCCCGGGATGCCGGCGATCTCGACGCCGCCGTCGAGGCCTGCCGGGAGACCGGCGTGCCACTCACGATGCGGGGCGCCGGCACCAGCCTTGCGGGGCAGGCCGTCGGGAGAGGGCTCGTGGTCGACTGCTCGGCCCTGAACGGCATCGAGATCGATCCCGACGCCCGCCTCGCGCGCGTGGGACCCGGCACGGTCCTCGACGCCCTGAACCGGGCCGCCGGGGCGTACGGGCTGGCGTTCGGAGCGGACGTGGCGACCGCGAGCCGAGCGACCCTCGGCGGGATGATCGCCAACAACTCGGCCGGGGCCCGCTCGGTGGTTCACGGGCTCACAGCGGACCACGTCGTCGCGCTCCAGGTGACGCTCGCCGACGGGACCCGGGCGCGCCTGCGGAGGGGATCGCCCGCACCACGAGCGCTCGAGGGGGCGCGCCACCTGGGCGAGGCCGCCCGCCCCCCCGACCTCGTGCGACGGGTGTCCGGCTACGCGCTCGAGGCGCTCCGGGGCGCCGAACCCGACTGGCCGCGCCTCTTGTGCGGCTCGGAGGGGACCCTCGCGGTGACCCGCCAGGCGGAGCTCAGGCTGATCGCCCTGCCCGCGACCCGGGGGCTCGCGCTGGTGCCCTTCCCCTCGGTCGATGCGGCGCTCGAGGCCGTCGTCGGGCTGTTGGAGAGCGGGCCATCGGCGATCGAGCTGATGGATCGCCCCCTCCTCGACCCGGAGAACCGGCCTCCCGCCATCAGGCAGGTGATGGGCTTCGCCACCGACGCACCCGCCCTCCTGATCGTCGAGCACAGCGGCGAGCGAGACGACGTGCTCGGCCGGCTCCACGCGATCGGCGGGGCGCGTCTCGTGACGGACCCGTCAGAGCAGGCCGCGGTCTGGGCTGTGCGCCGCTCCGGGATCGCCCGCGCCCTGCGGGCGGACGGCGCGACGCGCGCGGGCGATCCGCGCCCCCTGCCCTTCATCGAGGACCCGGCCGTCCCCCCGGCCCGGCTCCCAGGATTCGCCCGGTCGGTGCGGGCGCTGCTGGCCCGCGAGGGAATCCCGGCCGTGTGGTACGGCCATGCCAGCGTCGGCTGCCTGCACATCCGCCCGATGGTGGACCTTCGGGCACCGGGAGCGGTGGCGGCGATCCGCCGCATCGCCGAGGAGGTCGCGGACCTCGTCTCCGCGAACGGCGGATCCCTGTCCGGCGAGCACGGGGACGGACGCCTGCGCAGCGAGCTCCTCCCGCGGATGTACCCGCCCGCCACGATCGCCGCCTTCGCCGAGCTGAAGGGCCGTGTCGACCCCGGCGGTCTCCTCAACCCGGGGATCCTCAGCGATCCCGAGCCCATGGATGAGGGCCTCCGGCTGATCGCCTCACCGCCCCGGCGCCCCCACCGGACCGCGATGGACTTCTCCGCAGAGGGGGGGCTGGCGCGGGCCGCCGAGGCCTGCAACGGCAACGGCGCCTGCCGGTCGAGGGAGGGCGCGATGTGCCCGAGCTTCCAGGCGCTCGGCGACGAGCGGCACTCCACGCGCGGCCGCGCAGTGATCCTGAGGTCGGCGCTCGAAGGTAATCTTCGTGCCGGCCTGGCCGATGACGGCCTACATGATGCCCTGGATCTCTGCCTTGGCTGCAAGGCATGCGCGTCCGAGTGCCCCGCCCAGGTCGACATGGCCCGGTTGAAGATCGAGGCGCTCGCACACCGCCATCGCGTCAACGGGATCCCCCTGCACGCGCGGCTGGCAGGCCGCACACACGAGCTCCTCGCGCTCGGATCCCGGTTTCCGCGAGTCGCGCGGCTCGGTGCCCGGGTCGCCGGGGGCCTGGCCGGCCAGCGCCTCCCGGTGCCGGTGCGCCAGTGGGATGCCGCGCGCTCCGGACCCTCGGGCGAGCCCCCCAGGCCCCAGGCGGCCGGCGGCCCCCCGATCGCGCTGATGGCCGACACCTTCACCCGCTATCTGGCTCCGGAGATCGGCGAGGCCGCCCTGCGCGTGCTCGCCGCCTGCGGAGCGGCGGTGAGCGTGGTCGACCCGGGCTGCTGCGGACGACCGCTGCTGTCGCAGGGGCTGGTGGCCGCGGCGCGCGCGCGCGCGCTCGACGCCCTCGGAAGGCTCGCTCCCCACGCGGCCGCCGGCCGGCGGATCGTGGTGCTGGAACCCTCCTGCTGGTCGATGCTCGTCGATGATCTGCCGCGCCTCGTCGCCGGCGATCCGCGCGCGCGCCAGGTCGCCGACGCCACGGTCACCTTCGAGCGGGCCGTCCTGGAGCTGGGTCCCCCGGCCCTCGGCGACGACGGAGAGGACTCGGTGGTTCACGAGCACTGCCACGCGCGGGCGCTCGGGGCCGGGCGCGAGGGAGCGGCGGCCCTCCGGAGCATCCCCGGACTCGCGCTGCGCGATTCCGGCGCCGGCTGCTGTGGAATGGCCGGCTCTTTTGGCTACCGTCACCCTGTGTTGTCGCGCCGGATCGCCGAAGATCGCCTCGCCCCCGCCATGAGGAGCGCGGGCGTGGCCGTCGCCGCCGGGCTCTCCTGCAGGGAGCAGATCGCCCGCACGACGGGGCGGACCGCCCTCCACCCCGCGGAGCACCTCGCGCGGAGGCTCACGTGAGACTGCCGCGCATCCTGGTCGGCGGAGTGTGCGTCGCCGCAGCCCTTCTCCTCGCAAGCCCCGCCGTCGCGGCCCGGCCCGAGTTCAGGATCTCGCCGGGCGCCTTCCCCGGCAACGTGACCAAGGCGCGCGTGATCCTGATCAAGGCGAGGGCGAGGGCGCGCGTGGGTTCGACGACGCGTCGGGACATCAACTACGCGCTCCGGCTGGGCTCACGCCTCCTCCGGCCGCGCCAGCCGGCCGGTCGGCGCGCCACCGTGGCCATGACGCTGCGGGTCAACGCCTGGTGGTTCGGCAGCGGCCGCTCCGCTCCCTCGCGGCGCGTCATCGCGCGGCTCCCCGACGGCATCCTCGCAACCCACTGGGGCGGGCGCGGCTTCGCGATCAACCCCGTCGCGACGACGGGACGATGGCAGGGGCTGAACGCCCACCTGTCCCCCGAGACCCTCGCGACCGCGCTCCTGCCCCTCGGCGTCGCGCGGCGCGCCGGTCGCACCCGCTTCCTCCTGTGGGAGTACTACGACGTCCCCGACCGCCCCGGCGCGGTCCGGCCGGGGGCCTCCGGGATGGCCCAGGGCCGCGTCGCCCAGTTGATGGCGCGCGCCTACTACCGCACCGGCGACTCGCGTTTTGCTGACGCCGCCCGTGGGGCGTTGGCCGCCTTCACGGTGCCTGTCTCACGGGGCGGGGTCGTGAGCTCGGTGGCCGAGCCGGCGGGCGTCACGCCGATGCCCTGGTTCGTGGAGCGCGCCTATCCCCGGGCGAACCCCTGGAAGGGCGCCGCCCTGAACGGCTTCATGGTCACCATCCTGAACCTCGACGCCACCGCGCCGCTGCTGCGGTCCCGACCCCGTCCGAGCGGCCGCGTGGGGAGCGATTCCCGCCCACCGGCTGCGGCCGGGGCGCGGGAGGCGGCCAACCTGGCGAAGAAGCTCGCGGTGGCCGGGGAGGGCACGCTCGCGCAGTACCTCCCGCTGCACGACACGGGTACCTGGAGCCTCTACGGACTACTGACTCCCGGGCGCCCGTGGCGCAGCTACCTCGCAGACGAGGGCTACCACTGCTACCACATCACCCTGCTGCGCCAGCTGGCGCGCGTCGCTCCGGAGAGGGACTTCTCGGCGGTCGCGGACCGCTGGTCGGACTACGCGCTGAGGGTCGGCCTGCGGTGCGAGGCGGGCTCGTTGCCCCCGCCGAGCGCGCCTCCTCCGGGCGCCCTGGGCGGCCCGGGGAGCTCGTTCCGCTAGCGCCGGTTCAGGAGGACCGCGCCCGCCCTCAGCCCTCGGCTGCGCCGGTCTTCTTGCGGATCTCCTCGGCGATGGAGTTCGGCACTTCCTGGTAGGAGTGGAACTGCATCGTGAAGGTGGCCCGGCCCTGGGTGGCCGACCGCACAGAGGTGGCGTAGCCGAACATCTGGGAGAGCGGCACCTGGGCGTTCACGACCTCCGCCGTGGGCCCGCGCGAGTCCATCGCGCCGATGCGGCCCCGGCGGGAGGTGAGGTCCCCGACCACCGTGCCCACGAACTCCTTCGGCACCACGACCTCGACGGCCATCACGGGCTCGAGGAGCGTCGGCGACGCGCGCCGGACCGCCTCCTTGACCGCCATCGAGCCGGCGATCTTGAAGGCGATCTCCGACGAGTCGACCTCGTGGTAGGAGCCGTCGACCAGCTGGACCTTGACGTCCACCATGGGGTATCCGGCAACGACGCCGCCCTCGAGGGCCTCCTTGACTCCCGCGTCCACCGCCGGGATGTACTCCCTCGGGATCGAGCCGCCCACGACCTTGCTCTCGAAGGAGTAGCCGCCGCCCGCCTCGTTCGGCTCGACGGACAGATAGACGTGGCCGAACTGGCCGCGGCCGCCGGTCTGCCGGACGAAGCGTCCCTCCACCTTCTGGACGGCCTTGCGGATCGTCTCGCGGTAGGCGACCTGCGGCTGCCCCACGTTCGCCTCGACGCCGAACTCGCGCTTGATGCGATCGACGATGATCTCGAGGTGCAGTTCGCCCATGCCGGCGATGAGGGTCTGGGCGGTCTCCTCGTCGGTGTGGACGCGGAAGGTGGGGTCCTCGTCGGAGAGCCGCTGCAGCGCCGTGGAGAGCTTCTCCTGGTCCTGCTTGGTCTTCGGCTCGATCGCGATCTCGATGACCGGCTCCGGGAACGTCATGCGCTCGAGGATCACCGGGTCCGCGGAGTCGGTGAGGGTGTCGCCGGTCGTCGTGGACTTGAGGCCCACGGCGGCGACGATGTCGCCGGCCGAGACGCCCTCCACGTCCTCGCGGTGGTTCGCGTGCATCATCAGCAGGCGACCGAGCCGCTCCTTGCGGTCCTTGGTCGCGTTGATGATGTTCGAGCCGGTCCCGATCGATCCCGAGTAGACCCGCAGGTAGGTGAGGCGACCGACGAACGGGTCGCTCATGACCTTGAATGCGAGGGCCGAGAACGGGGCGGCGGGGTCGGCCTCGCGCGTGACCTCCTCCTCGGTGCCCGGCAGGGTCCCGACGGCGGGCAGCACATCGAGGGGCGAGGGGAGCAGGTCGATCACCGCGTCGAGCAGCGGCTGGACGCCCTTGTTCTTGAACGAGGAGCCGCACAGCACCGGTGTGATCGCGATGGCGAGCACCGCCGCGCGGATGGCCTCCACGAGGCGGCCGCTCTCGATCTCCTCACCGTCGAGATAGGCCTCGGCGAGCTCGTCGTCCTGATCGGCGACGGCCTCGAGCAGCCGCTCACGCGCCGCGGCGGCCTCGTCGGCCATCTCGGCGGGAATGCCGATGACCTCGATGTCGGTGCCGAGGTCGTCCTTGTAGATCGTGGCCTTCATCGTGATCAGGTCGATGATCCCGCTGAACTCCGACTCGGCCCCGATCGGGAGCTGGATCGGGATCGCGTTGGCGCCGAGGCGGTCGACCATGGTCTGGACGGCGCCGGCGAAGTCGGCGCCGATGCGGTCCATCTTGTTCACGTAGGCGATCCGCGGGACGCCGTAGCGGTCGGCCTGGCGCCACACGGTCTCGCTCTGGGGCTCGACGCCGGCCACCGAGTCGAACACCGCGACCGCACCGTCGAGGACGCGCAGGCTCCGCTCGACCTCGATCGTGAAGTCCACGTGGCCCGGCGTGTCGATGATGTTGATCCGGTGGTCGCGCCAGAAGCAGGTGGTCGCGGCGCTCGTGATGGTGATGCCGCGCTCCTGCTCCTGCGCCATCCAGTCCATCGTGGCCGCGCCGTCGTGCACCTCACCGATCCGGTGCGTGCGCCCGGTGTAGTAGAGGATCCGCTCGGTGGTGGTCGTCTTCCCGGCGTCGATGTGCGCCATGATCCCGATGTTCCGGGTCTTCTCGAGGGAGACCTTCTTGGCCGTCGTCGTCACGAAAGATCACCTCGTCAGTCACGGCGCCGGCCGGAAGCGGCCGGACGCGAAAATCGTCATCTCCACCCAGCCCGCGCCGATCGGCGGCGGGGCGTGCTTACCAGCGGTAGTGCGCGAACGCCTTGTTGGCCTGAGCCATGCGGTAGAGGTCGTCCTTCCGCTTGAAGGCGCCCCCCTGCGAGCCGAGCGCGTCCAGGAGCTCGTTCGCCAGACGCTCGCTCATCTGCTTCTCGCGCCGCTCACGGGCGAAGCGCACCAGCCAGCGGATGGCCAGGGTACGACCGCGGCGCGGCGCGACCTCGATCGGGACCTGATACGTCGCCCCCCCGACCCTGCGCGACTTGACCTCGAGCGCCGGCGTGACGTTCCGGACCGCTTCCTCCATGACGGCGACCGGATCACGGCCGGTCCGGTCCTTGATGCGCTCGAGCGCCCCGTAGACGACACCCTCGGAGGTTGACTTCTTGCCGTCCCGCAGGACCTTGTTCACGAGCTGGGTGACGAGGGGACTGTTGTAGACCGGGTCCGGGTCGAGCGGACGGCGTGTGATGACTGCTCGGCGGGGCACTACTTCGGCTTCTTCGCGCCGTACTTGGACCGGCCCTGGCGACGTTCGGACACCCCGGCTGCGTCGAGCGCGGCACGGATCACCTTGTATCGCACGCCCGGGAGGTCGCGGACGCGGCCTCCGCGCACCAGGACGACCGAGTGCTCCTGGAGGTTGTGCCCCTCGCCCGGGATGTAGGAGGAGATCTCCATCCCGTTGGTCAACCGGACGCGCGCCACCTTGCGGAGCGCCGAGTTGGGCTTCTTCGGGGTGGTGGTGTAGACGCGCGTACACACCCCACGCTTCTGGGGTGCCCCCTTGAGGGCCGGTGTGGTCACACGGGAGAACTTGGGGCGTCGGCCCTTGCGGACCAGCTGATTGATCGTGGGCACGTGGGCCTTTTTTCGAGCGCAACAGGACGTTGCCGGGCGAGCGGCTGGGGAAAGGTAGCACGCGAGGCGAGAGTGCTCCAAGGGTGCGGCGAGGCACTTGTAGCCCCTAGACGCGAGGGGTGAGGCTCTCCAGCGTCAGGCCGGCGCGTGTGCGCAAGGTGGCGGGGCCGCCGATCTCCAGGTCGATCGTCCACCGCAGCGGCATCGCGTGGGTCGGGGACCACCAGTACGTGTCCACGCGGCGCCCCGGATGGGTGCCCCCGGTGTCGGTGGTCCTGCGGATGACCCGGACCGGCACGCGGGCGCCTTCCAGCTCGAGCGTCTCGCTTCTCAGCACCCGACCGCGAACGGACACCGGGAGGGCTCCGGCCACGTAGCGGGCGCTCCACGCCGCTCCGACGGGCAGCGCCCGCGGGAATCGCAGGGGTGCGGGCCTAAGCGCGCGGCGGTCGTCGCGCCCCACGCCGAGGAAGGTCACCTTGGTGCGCCGGGCGACCTCGAGGGTTCCCTTCGGCCGCCGGCGCAGCTCTGCCGACTCGACGTGCTCCTCGCTGATGTCGAGCTCCTCCCGGTAGCCCCCCGGCGTCGCCGTGACCACGTAGAGCGCCGCCCGGGGGAGATCCCGCGAGAGCTTCAACGGACCGACGCCTCCGCGCTCGGAGCCGCTCTGGCGGAACCGGTACACACCTGGCCGGGGCACCCCCGCCCGGACCGACCCGCCGCCGGGAGTCGCGCGGAACACCTCGACCGCCCGGTCCTGATCCGCGGCGGTGCTCGCGCCGGCCCGGTTCCACAGCCAGACGGCGCCGACGATGCCGGCGAGCACGCACAGCACCAGGAGGGCGCGGAGGGGGCGGGCGATGAGGCCGGGGAACACATCACGAAGGGTAGAGCTTCCGTCGACCCATGCCCGCGGCGCCTCCTGGCGCCTCCTACAACGCCCATTGCAGGGGGAACGGCCCGTTTCAGTGTAACGTCATGCGGTGGCCCACTCCCGACAGCACCGCCGCGACGCCCTCCAGTGCTGCCCCGCGTGCGCGGCCAGCGTCCTCGGGCGTCCGCGCCGCCGCGTGCGTTCGCGACCGGCGTGGACGTGGGTGACGCTCCTCGGGATCGTCGCCGCCCTGGTGCCGCTTGCGGCCATGGAGGGGGGAGGCGGGCCCGCTCTCGCCCGGGCCGCGGAGGTCCCGGCGGTGGATCTCGCGCCGGATGGCGTCCCCGTTCCCAGCGTCGCAGAGGTGGCGCCCGAGCCCGCCGTCGTCGAGCCGCCTCCGGTCGTCAAGAATCCCCCTGTCGGAACGAAGCCGCCGGTCGCGAAGAGGCCGCGTGCGAAGAGGCCGGTCGTCAAGTGGCGAGACAGCCACGCGATCGGCTCGCCGAACGGCGGGCGGCTCGAGAAGGGCGTGCGCCTCCCGGCGGGCGGCGTCGGGTACTACACGTACAACCCCGCCACCCAGGAGCCGCCGGGCGGATCCGATCGGACCTGGGGCACGGGCACTCTGGTCCGGGAGATCCTCGATCTCGGCGAGTGGTGGGGGCAGACCTACCCCGGGCGCTCGCCCCTCGGCATCGGCGACCTCTCGCGAGAGCACGGCGGCCCGTTCACGGGACCGGGTGTCGGCCACCAGTCGCACCAGAACGGGCGCGACGTGGACATCCGGCTCGTGCGCCGCGACGACGCAAGCGCCCCCGTGGGCCCCGACACCTACGACCGGGAGCTGACCCAGGCCGTCGTGGATCGCCTGCTCGAGCAGGGGGCGTCGCTGATCCTGATCGGGCCGAACCTCGACCTCCACGGGCCCGCCGGCGTCGTGGTGCGCTGGCCCGACCACGACGACCACCTTCACGTGAGGTTCTGATCCTCGCGCACTGAGGGCCCTCTTAGCGGGGCCCTCAGGGCGGCAAATCCACCCTGGCCGGGCGGATTTGCAGACCGCCGGTAAGGAGCCTCCGGCTCATCAAAGACCGGCGGGACAAGCGTCAAGCCCCGCACCGAGCCACGGCAGCGCGCGCTTTGACGTGCTTTTCCCCGGTCCGCGCCCCGGGCGAAGCCCGGAGGGCCGGTCTGCAGAATGGCCCCGGCCAGGGGCCGTTTTGCCGCACCGGCGGCCCCGCAAGAGGGCCGCCGGTGCGTAGACACCCGATCACTCCGAGGAGTCGATCTCCGGTCCGAAGGAGTACGTCTGACCGTCGCCGTCGCCGATCCCGAGGAGAGCGTCCTCGTCGGCGTCCGAGAAGGGCTCGTCGAGGTCGAACTCCAGCAGTGCCGGTGCGCGCCGGACCGCTTCGATCTCGAGCTGCCGGTAGCGCTTCAGACCGGTGGCGGCCGGGATCAGCTTTCCGATGATCACGTTCTCCTTGAGGCCGCGCAGGCGGTCGACCTTCCCCTCGAGCGCCGCGTCGGTGAGGACCTTCGTGGTCTCCTGGAAGGAGGCCGCCGACAGGAACGACTCGGTGGCCAGCGAGGCCTTGGTGATGCCGAGGATGAGGGGCTCGACGACCGCCTGCACCCCACCGGCCACCCGGGTGATCTCGCTGTCCTCACCCGTGAACTCGCCGCTCTCGCGCTTCTCGAGCAGCTGCTCGCGGATGCGCTCGGACGCCCGCGTGTTCTCCCGGTAGAGAACCGGCTTGTCGACCATCTGACCGTGCAGGAAGTGCGTGCCGCCCGGATCGTCAACCCGCACCTTGCGCAGCATCTGACGCACGATCAGCTCGATGTGCTTGTCGTTGATGTCCACGCCCTGTGAGCGGTAGACGTTCTGCACCTCGCTCACCAGGTAGAGCTCGGTCTTGGTGGATCGGTCGCGGCTGCCCTCCTGGGTGTAGAAGCGCTGGCCGGTGCTGACCTCCGTTCCGGCCTCGATGACCGGACGCGGACGATCCGTGGGCAGCCGGAGCCACCGCTTGGAGATCCCCGCCTCGGTCTCGACATCCACCCGCAGCCAGCCCTTGCCCTCGTCCTTCACGCCGGTGATGACGCCTTGGACGCCGATCGCCACACCGGGCTTCGACCCGAGGATGTCGGCCGGGAACGCCGATCCGTTGCTGAGGAGGTCGCCGGCCTCGACCCACTGGCCGTCGTCCACCGTGATCTGGGTCCGGCGCATGACCGGGAACGAGTGCTCGCGCACCGGGGCCCGGGTCGCGCCCGTCCCCGCATCGTCCATCTCGACGTACTCGGGCTCGACCACCGTGAGGCTCGCCGATCCCGGGCGGGTCTCGTCGTCGGTGATCCGGATCCATCCGTCCACCGGGGCGATGTGCGCCTGGGCCTTGGGCTTGCGCGCCTCGAACAGCTCCACGACGCGCGGCAGGCCGTGCGTGATGTCGGCGCCGGCCACACCGCCGGTGTGGAAGGTGCGCATGGTGAGCTGGGTTCCCGGCTCGCCGATCGACTGGGCGGCGATGATGCCCACCGCGTCGCCGGGCTCCGTGAGGCGGCCCGAGGCCGGATTGCGGCCGTAACAGCGAGCGCAGATGCCCACCTCGCTGTGGCACTTCACGGGCGAGCGGACGGCGACGACGGCGTCGCGCGGGGTGCCGTCGGCCGCGCGCAGCTCATGGTCCAGCCGCTGGCCGTCGAGGGTCGAGATGAGCTGGCCGCGGTGGGCATCGAGGGCCGCCTCGTCAGCGTCATCGGAGAGCTCGGGTCGCAGGTCGAGGATGACCTCGCCGGTGATCCGGTCGACGATCGGTCCGAGCAGGATCCGGCCGGGAAGGCTCGGGTTGAGGACGTTGTCGTCCCGGAAGACCGGCACCTCGATGCCGACCGTCGTGCCGCAGTCGAGCTCCCGCACGATGACGTCCTGGGAGACGTCCACCAGACGTCGGGTGAGGTACCCGGAGTCGGCGGTCTTCAGGGCGGTGTCGGCGAGGCCCTTGCGGGCGCCGTGGGTGGAGATGAAGTACTCGAGCACGGACAGACCCTCGAAGAAGTTGCTCTTGATGGGCCGCTCGATCGTCTCGCCCTTCGGGTTGTTCATGCAGCCGCGCATGCCGGCCAGCTGCCGGATCTGCTTGAAGGAGCCACGCGCACCGCTGTGGGCCATCATGTAGATCGGGTTCATGCGGTAGAGGTGGCGCTGCATGGCCTCGGCGACCTCGTCGGTGGCCTGCTCCCAGAGCTTGATGACCTCCTCGTGGCGCTCCTCGGGGCTCATCTCGCCGAGCCCGAAGAACCCCTCGACCTCCTCCACCTTGTCGTCGTACTTCGCGATGATCTCGTCCTTGGTCGGCGGCACCACGATGTCGTTCTTCGACACCGTGAGCCCCGAGTCGGTCGCGTGGCGGAAGCCCAGCTCCTTGAACGCGTCGAGGACCATCGACACGGCGGTGGCCCCGTAGAGGTTGACCAGGTCCTCGATGAAGTCGGCGGTCTGACGCTTGGTGAGGGTCTTGTGGAGCTCGGGGAACGGCACCGCGACGAGCTCCTCGTCGCCGACGACGTACTGGAGCGCCTCGCGGACCTCGTGGTTGAAGACGACGCGCCCCGGGGTGGTGATGCGGCGCTCACCGTCCTCGCAATGGCGCAGCTCGATGATGTCGTGGATTCCGATCGCCCGCTGCTCGAGCGCGGCGATCACGTTCTCGGGCGTGCGGAAGGCCCGGGGCGGGGCGAGCTTCAGCGCCTCGAAGGGCTTGGTGGACCACTCGGTTCCGTCGGACTTCCCCTCGTGGCTCCTCGGGAGCTCCCACTTGCGGCTCTCCGGGTTCCAGAGTTCGGTCAGCTCCCTCTCGAAGCCCTGGCCGTCGTCGTTCTTCTTGCGCACGTCCAGCACGGGCCCGTGGGTCAGGTAGTAGAGCCCGAGGATCATCTCCTGGCTGGGCACGGTGATCGGGCGCCCGTTGGCCGGCGAGAGGATGTTGTTCGCCGAGAGCATCAGGATGCGCGCCTCGGACTGCGCCTCCACCGACAGCGGTAGGTGGACGGCCATCTGGTCGCCGTCGAAGTCGGCGTTGAACGCCGTGCAGACGAGCGGGTGGATCTGGATCGCCTTGCCCTCGACGAGCACGGGCTCGAAGGCCTGGATGCCGAGGCGGTGGAGGGTCGGCGCGCGGTTGAGCAGCACCGGGTGCTCCCCGATGACCTCCTCGAGCACGTCCCAGACCTCGGGGACCATCGCGTCGACGAGCTTCTTGGCCGCCTTGATGTTCTGGACCTGCTTGCGCTCGACGAGCCGGCTCATGATGAACGGCTTGAAGAGCTCGAGGGCCATCAGCTTGGGCAGCCCGCACTGGTGCAGCCGCAGCTCCGGACCGGCCACGATGACCGAACGGCCGGAGTAGTCGACCCGCTTGCCGAGGAGGTTCTGGCGGAAGCGGCCCTGCTTGCCCTTCAGCATGTCCGAGAGCGACTTCAGCGGCCGGTTGCCCGGGCCGGTGACGGCGCGGCCGCGGCGGCCGTTGTCGAAGAGGGCGTCCACGGCCTCCTGGAGCATCCGCTTCTCGTTGTTCACGATGATCTCGGGCGCCCCGAGGTCGAGAAGCCGCTTCAGGCGGTTGTTGCGGTTGATGACGCGACGGTAGAGGTCGTTGAGGTCGCTCGTGGCGAAACGGCCGCCGTCGAGCTGCACCATCGGGCGCAGCTCCGGCGGGATCACCGGGATCGCCTCGAGGACCATCCACTCGGGCCGGTTGGTGCTGCGCCGGAACGCCGAGGCCACCTTGAGCCGCTTGAGGGCACGCGCCTGGCGCTGGCCCTTCGTGGTCTGGATGGTCTCGCGCAACGACTCGGTCTCGGCCTCGAGGTCGATCTGGCCGAGGAGCTCGCGGATGGCGGCCGCGCCCATGCCCCCCTTGAAGAGGTCGGCGAAGCCGTAGGACGACCCGAAGCGGTCGCGCATCTCGCGGAAGAGCTGCTCATCCGCCTCGATCTGGCGAGGCTTGAGGTCCTTGAAGGTCAACCACGCTCGGGTGAGGCGGTCGATCGCCTCCTCCGTGTAGCGCTCGATGTCCTTGAGGGCGACGTCGGTCTCCTTGCGCAGGTCGGCCTCGGCCTGCTTGCGATCGGCGTCGGTCAGCTCGCGGCGCGCCTCAGGGTCCTCGTTGGTGCGGTCGCGCTTGAGGTCGTCGATCCAGTACTCGTCCTCGTCGGTGAGGCCGGGGGCCTCGTCCTCGCGCAGCCACTGGACCCGCCGGTCGAGGCGCTCGCTCAGCTCGAGCAGGCGCTCCTCCTTGTCGACGCCGAACTGCTCGATGGCGGCGTTGACCTCGTCCTGGAGGCGGTCGAGCTCGCCGGCGCGTCCCTCCTCGTCGACCTCGGTCACGATCGAGGCGGCGAAGTAGAGGACCTTCTCCAGCTCCTTCGGGGCGATGTCCAGCATGTAGCCGATCCGGCTCGGCACGCCCTTGAAGAACCAGATGTGACTGACCGGCGCGGCCAGGTCGATGTGGCCCATGCGCTCGCGCCGGACCTTCGCCCGCGTCACCTCGACGCCGCAGCGCTCGCAGATGATGCCCTTGTAGCGGACGCGCTTGTACTTGCCGCAGTAGCACTCCCAGTCCTTGGTCGGACCGAAGATCTTCTCGCAGAAGAGCCCGTCCTTCTCGGGCTTGAGCGTGCGGTAGTTGATGGTCTCGGGCTTGGTGACCTCGCCCGAGCTCCACTGCCGGATCTGCTTGGAGGAGGCCAGTCCGATGGAGATGGAGTCGAAATTGTTGATGTCGATCACGTTGCCGCGCCTTTCTCGTGTGCCGGGGCCCGCGCCGATCTCGCGCACCGCCCCCGCGGAAAACTCCGTCCGCCGTCACGGCGGCCCGACGGCCCGGCCCCGAGGGGCGGGACGCGCCGGGACCGCCGGGCCCTACCCCTCCGTCGCTTCGGTGCCGGTGGGCTCCGCCGCTGAGGCCACGACCTCGGCCTCCTCGGACGTCGCCGCTCCTGCTCCGTCGGCCCCCTGTCCGTCCTCGTCCTCGGAGGTGGCGCCGAGCCCACCTGTGAGGTCGATTCCCAGCTCCTCCGCCGCGCGCAGGAGATCGTCGTCCTCGTCCCGTGCCAGGAACTCGGGTCCGGCCTCTCCCTGCACCTTCACGTCGAGTCCCAGGCTCTGCATCTCCTTCAGCAGCACCTTGAAGCTCTCGGGGATGGACGGCTCCTGGATGTTCTCGCCCTTCACGATCGCCTCGTATGCCTTCACGCGGCCGACCGTGTCGTCGCTCTTGATGGTGAGCATCTCCTGGAGCGTGTAGGCGGCTCCGTACGCCTCGAGTGCCCACACCTCCATCTCACCGAAGCGCTGGCCACCGAACTGCGCCTTGCCACCCAGCGGCTGCTGAGTGACGAGCGAGTAGGGGCCCGTGGAGCGGGCGTGGATCTTGTCGTCCACCAGGTGGAGCAGCTTCAGCATGTACATGTAGCCGACCGACGACCTTGCCCTCGTAGGGCTCGCCCGTGCGGCCGTTGTAGAGCTTCATGCGACCCGAGGCCTGGCGCCCCGCGCGATCCGAGTCGTCGATGGCGAGCTGGATCGGGTTGTCGGCGTGGCTCGCCGACCAGTCCTTCAGGACCCGGTCGACGTCCTCCACGGTGGCCCCGTCGAACACGGGGGTGGCCACGAAGGTCCGCGAAGGCGGCTCGTGCCCGTTGGCGCCCCCGGCCTCGTACGCGCCGTCGATCCAGCCGCGCGCCGCGGCCCACCCGAGGTGGGTCTCGAGGATCTGTCCGATGTTCATGCGCGATGGCACGCCCAGCGGGTTCAGGACCATGTCGATCGGCGTGCCGTCCTCGAGGAACGGCATGTCCTCCTCGGGGACGATCTTCGAGATGACGCCCTTGTTGCCGTGGCGGCCGGCGAGCTTGTCGCCCTCGGCGATCTTGCGGCGCTTGGCCACGAAGACCCGCACCAGCTGATTCACGCCCGGAGACAGGTCGTCGCCGCCCTCGCGATCGAAGACCTTGACGTCGATGACCTTGCCGCCCTCGCCGTGCGGGACCTTGAGGGACGTGTCGCGGACCTCGCCGGCCTTCTCCTTGAAGATCGCCCGGATCAGCTTCTCCTCTGCGGTCAGCTCGGTCTCGCCCTTGGGCGTCACCTTCCCGACCAGCAGGTCGCCCGACTTGACCTCGGCGCCGATGCGCACGATGCCGCGCTCGTCGAGGTCCTTGAGGGACTCCTCGGAGCGGTTCGGGATGTCGCGGGTGATCTCCTCGGCACCGAGCTTGGTGGCCCGGGCATCGACCTCGTACTCCTCGATGTGGATCGAGGAGAGCAGATCGTCCTTGACCAGGCGCTCCGAGATGATGATCGCGTCCTCGAAGTTGTAGCCCTCCCAGCTCATGAACGCGACGAGCATGTTGCTGCCGAGGGCCAGCTCGCCGGTGTCGGTGGAGCTGCCGTCGGCGAGCACCTCGTCCGACCTCGATCGCCTGTCCCTTGTGGACGATCGGCTTCTGGTGGATGAGGGTGCCCTGGTTCGAGCGGGTGAACTTGTGGAGCTCGTAGTGCTCGAGCTCGCCCGCCGGGTCCTCGACGATGATGTGGTCTGCGTCCACCGCTGCGACGGTTCCCCCCGTACGGCTGAGCACGACGTCGCCCGTGTCGATGGCGGCCCGCCGCTCGATGCCCGTGCCCACCAACGGGGCCTCGGTGATCATGAGCGGGACGGCCTGACGCTGCATGTTGGCGCCCATCAGGGCACGGTTGGCGTCGTTGTGCTCCAGGAACGGGATCAGCGCCGTGGCGACCGAGACGATCTGCTGGGGCGAGACGTCCATGTACTCGACGTCGGCCGGATCGGCGAGGATCGGCTCACCGCCCTTGCGGCAGAGGACCGGGCCCACCAGCTTGCCCTTGGCGTCGATGTCCGCGTTGGCCTGCGCGATCGTCTTGTGCTCCTCCTGGGTGGCGTCGAGGCGCTCCACATCGGAGGTGACCCGCCCGCCCTTCACCCGTCGATACGGGGTCTGGATGAAGCCGAACTCGTTGAGCGTCGCGTAGCTGCCGAGCGAGCCGATCAGGCCGATGTTCGGGCCCTCGGGGGTCTCGATCGGGCACATGCGCCCGTAGTGGGTGGCGTGGACGTCGCGAACCTCGATGGGGGCGCGCTCACGCGTGAGCCCACCGGCGCCGAGGGCCGACAGACGGCGCCGGTGGGTGAGCCCCGCCAGCGAGTTCGTCTGATCCATGAACTGCGACAGCTGGGAGGAGCCGAAGAACTCCTTCAGCGCCGCGACCACCGGCCGGATGTTGATGATGGTCTGAGGCGTGATGGTGTCCACGTCCTCGGTGCTCATGCGCTCGCGGACGACGCGCTCCATCCGGTAGAGGCCGATCCTGAAGGCCTCCTGGATGAGCTCGCCCACGGTCCGCAGGCGACGGTTCCCGAAGTGCTCGTACTCGTCGAGATCGCCGGCGATCTCGTCGCGAGGGGTCGAGGCAGCGTCCGCGGCGAAGTCCTTTGACTCCTCGGGGAGGCCGATCTTGATCGGCAGCGCCACCAGGCGCCGGATGAGCTCCACCAGGTCGTCGGTGCTGCCGGAGATGCGCGCCGTGAAGCGCGGGTTGGTCAGCGTGCGGACGTTCGATCCCAGCTCGAGGCCGAGGCGCGCGTCGAGCTTGTAGCGGCCCACCTTGGTGAGGTCGTAGCGCTTGGGGTCGAAGAACAGCGAGCGCACCAGGGCGCGCGAGTTGTCGACCGTCGGCGGCTCGCCGGGGCGCTGCTTCTTGAAGACCTCGATCAGGGCGTGCTGCATGATGTCGCCGGACCGGGCATCGAGCTTCTTCTCGAGCTTCTCGATCTCGGCCTCGACGGCGGCCCGCTCCTCGGCGCCCTTCTCCTCGAGGCCCTCCGCGAGCCCCTGGATCTCGTCGGCGATCGCGTAGACCTCGTCGAGGCTCTTGCGGTCGCCGGTCTGGGGGTTGCCCTCGGTCGCGTCCTTGTCGAGGGTCGCCTGGACGAAGGGGTTCACCTGATCCGGGTCGTCCGGGTGACGGAAGAGGTTGGCCACGTCGTCGCGCGTGTAGCCGAGCGCGAACAGCAGCGTGGTGACCGGCAGCTTGCGCTTGCGGTCGATGCGGACGTGGACCAGGCCCTTCTTGTCGATCTCGAGCTCCACCCACGACCCGCGGGAGGGCATCAGGTTGGCGATGAAGACCTGCTTCTCGCGGTCCTTGGGCTCCATCACGTAAGCGCCCGGGGAGCGGACGAGCTGGGTCACCACGACGCGCTCGGTGCCGTTGATGATGTAGGTGCCCCACTCGGTCATGAGCGGCAGATCGCCCATGAAGACCTTCTGCTCGCGGATCTCACCGGTCTCCCGGTTGATGAACGCGACCTCCATGGTGAGGGGCGCCGCGTAGGTGATGTCCTTCTCGCGGCAGTCCTTGATCGAGTCGTTCGGCTGGATGTGGTCGAACGGCATGCCGGGCTCCCAGCCACCCAGCGTGTACTTGCCGAACTGCACGGCGAGAGTGCCCGTGAAGTCCTCGATGGGAGAGATGTCGTCGATCGTCTCTCGAAGGCCCTCGTTGATGAACCACTCGAACGAGGAGCGTTGGATGTCGATGAGGTTGGGAACCTCAAGGACCTTCTCCAGCTTGGAGAAGTTGTGGCGGACGCGGGCAGCGGGGCGGGTGCTCAAGTCGCGAGGCCTCCTGACGAGAGCGGGCGGGGGACGGCGAGGAGCCGACGGTCCGGCTCAAGCGCAACGACGAACACTAGCACCGAAGGGTCGCGGTGATCAATGGTCCTGCTCGCGGCAGTGCGAGCGACCAGAGGGGGCTGCGAGATGGAGGCAGCCGCCGTCAATAGAACCCATCGGCCAAGGCCAGCGATGCTAGCACCTCTTTCCGCAAGCAGACGCTGGAATCGCGCCGTTCCGTATCGCGACACCGGGTGATGCATACTGCCCGGATGACGGCTCCCCCACTCCCCGCCTACACGGGGGACGTGCCCGACGACGGGCTGGACGGGCGCCTTCGCACGCTGCTGGAGGCGACCCACCGCCAATGGGGCTCGCCCGACGAGCGCCGCCGGATGCGCGCGTTCGGCTTCCGGCCCGCGGTGGAGCCGGGTGTTCTGAAGCGGGAGTGGCACGGACTGGCGGTGCGGGTCTCGGGCGGCGGGATACGCGCAGCGCGGCCGGGCTCGGGCGAGCTCGCCTGGCTGTCGGAACCGCGCACCCTCCTCCTCGACGGTGATCCCTATCTCGGCGGCGGCGCCGGGATCGACCTGATCGAGAGCCTCCTCGACCTGATCTCGGCCTACGAGCGCTGGGTGGAGGCCCGCGAGGGGCGGGAGGGGCGCATGCTGCGCAGCCACACCGATTCCTCGCGACGGCGGCCGGTCAACACCCTCGCCGAGACGCGGAGGCTGCAGAGGCTCCTGCAGCCTCCGAGGCGCCCCAGGTAGCCCCTCCTCGAGGCCGACCCGGGGCCATGGATGGCCTCGGGCCCCGACCCGTCACCTCGGCCGAAGGCCGGAGGGTCGGATGCAAATCGGGCCCGGCCAGGGCCGGATTTGCCGCCCCGGGTGCCCCGATAGTGGGCACCCGGTGCGTAGTGGGCACCCGGTGCGCAGGCGTCACCGGCCGTACCCGGGGCCATGGATGGCCTCGGGCCCCGACCCGTCACCCCGGCCGCAGGCCGGAGGGTCGGATGCAAATCGGGCCCGGCCAGGGCCGGATTTGCCGCCCTGGGTGCCCCGATAGTGGGCACCCGGTGCGTAGTGGGCACCCGGTGCGCAGGCGTCACCGGCCGTACCCGGGGCCATGGATGGCCTCGGGCCCCGACCCGTCACCCCGGCCGCAGGCCGGAGGGTCGGATGCAAATCGGGCCCGGCCAGGGCCGGATTTGCCGCCCTGGGTGCCCCGATAGTGGGCACCCGGTGCGTAGGCGCCCAGGGCCGGATCTGCCGCCCTGGGTGCCCCGACAGTGGGCACCCAGGGCGTGATCACGCAATCAGAACTTCCCGGGGACTCCGCCACCCTTCACCACGGCAAGGTCCTCGAGCCATCCCTGGACTCGCGCGTAGTCCTTGTCATCCGCGTCGAGAGTCGCCATCGCCGCGGTCACCTCGTCGGTGATGGCGTTGACGTTGGCCTTGTTCGCCGTCGATACCTTCTCGCGCAGCGCGCTCTTCTGGGCCTGCTCAAGGGGCATGAGATCTCCCGGGGTTCGATGTCTGTTGCCGCGTATGCGTTCGCGGACCGTGACGACCTTGTGCGCTATCGCGCGAGCCTGCCGGGCAAAGCTATCTCACCAAAAAGCGGCTATCAATGTCCGTTGTGTTGCCGGCGCGATCGCGCAGCCGTAGCTGGGCCACGTAGCGACCGCGCGGCAGGCGGCCGAGGGGGATGATCCTCGTGGGGCCGGGTCGCAGCGCGCGCGTCCTGCGCGCGACCGTCTCGGCGCGCCGCCTCAGGCTCACGGTGACCGACAGCTTGCCCGTCGTCCCGGGGTCGGACGCGGCCACCATCAACCGCACGGGACGGGTGCGGGGGATGCGCCCGCCCACCGAGCCCCGCGCCCGGCCCTTCAGCGTGCGACGCACCACGAGGACCGGGCGTGTGTTGTCCACCTTGATCGACCAGTCGAGGACGCCGACGTTCCCGGGCCAGTCGCGCGCCTCCACCCGCAGCGCGTGCCACCCGTCGGCGAGGGCGCGGGTGTCGACGGTGATGCCCCTGGGGTAGCGCTGCGGACGCCGTACCGCGGGCGCCCCATCGACCGACAGGCTCCAGTTCGTCAAGCGCGAGCGCGACACGCCCGTGAACCGGACCGTCGCGCGGCCGCGCACGGATGCGAGCGGCGCGGGAGTCGGCCGGATGATGCGAGGAGTATCGAGGCCGACGCGCACGCGGCCGGCGCCGAAGGCCTGATCGGGCCCCGGATCGCCGAGGTCCAGGGCGAGCGCCGTGAGGCTCGAGCGGATCTCTCCGGCATTCAGGGAGAGGCCCACCCGGCGTTGGGCGGAGAGGAGCACCGCGGCGGAGCCGGCGGCGTTCGGCGCGGCATTCGACGTGCCGCCGACCGACCGCGGCCCGCTGGGCCCCATGACGCGCGTGTTGGTGGGCGCGACGAGGTCCGGCTTCAGCCGCCCGTCGGCCGTGGGACCGCGGCTCGAGTACGACTTCAGCGCGTTGCCCCGCCAGTCGACCGCTCCAACCGCGATGGCCCCGACCGCATCGCCCGGGGTCGGAACGCTGCCCTCGGCGTCCCCGCCGATCGCCGCCAGGGGTATCTCGCGCGAGAACAGCGTGAGTGGACCGGTGGGCGGCGGTCCGGACACGAGTACCGCGCGGAGCCGGAACGTCCCCTCAGCGGGGGGGTAGTAGCCGACGATCCTCTCGGTGGCCGGCGCGCCGCCGGACTGGCGGGCGACCGAGGAGGCCACGGGGGTCCAGGCGCCGGACGGGTCGAGGCGCTCGAGGGAGAGGTCGAGGTCGGTGGGCGGGCCACCCGGCGGCGAGGACCAGGACAGGGCGAAGGTGATCGGCTGCCCGGCGCCGCGGGAGAAGGTCCAGCTGCCGCCGGTGGGCCAGTCGAGATCTCCGTTGTCGTCCACGTCCGACCAGGGCCCGGCCCAGTGGAGCCGCGCGTAGTTCCCAGCCGAGTTGAACCACAGGATCCCCGCCGCCGCCGCCTGGTCGACTGCGCGGGCGGCCGGGCTCGTGCCGTCGAAGGGGCCCTCGATGAACTGGTTGGAGTGGACCACGATGTCGGGGCGACGGGCGATGAGGGTGTTCACGGCCGCGAGGAAGTCGGCGTCCGAGTGGTAGTTGACGAACAGGTAGTCGGCCTCGGGGGCGTAGTCGTAGACCGTCTGGGCCACGAGCTCGCCGTGGTTGGTGCGATTGCCGTACGCGTTCGTGCCGGCCAGGCCCGAGGCGGCGTCGAAGGACAGGGTCTCGAGTCGCTCCGGGCGTGGCAGCTCGCCGAGACCCTGGAGGCGGGCGATCCCCTGCCCGAACCCGAGGTCGAGCACCGCGATGGTGAGCCCCGCTCCGCCGCCGGCGACGCGGCCGAGGACGTCGGAGCCGGTGCGCTCCAGCCCCTGGCTGACGACCGGGTCGGCATCGGGGAACGCCGAGGTCGAGGGCCGTGCTCCGGCGACCCCGGGAATCCTCTCGAGTGCCCGCAGGCGCCGCGGGTCGGCCACCACCTGGATCCGGCGCCCAGTGCGGCGCTGGATCTTCAGCCCCCCCCGCCTGAGCCCGGCGGCGGCGCGCGATACCTGGCCGGGGAGAGCGTCCACGGTGAGTGACACGGGCGCCGGGGGTGCCCCGGTCGCGAGCGCCGGAATGGCCAGGGCCACGACGACGACACCGGCTGCGAGGACCCCGGCGCGCGCCCTCATCGCGCACCGCGCAGCGTGCGGGCGCGGGTGGCGACGTTGCCTGCCATGTCCTCGGCGCGGACGACCACCCGGCTGGCGCCGCGTCGCAGCGGCGGGAGGCGCACGCCGACCACCGGGCGCCGGACCACGCGCAGAGCGCGCCCGTTGATCGAGATCGTCACGCGCCGGATCGTACCCTCGTCGGCGGCGCGCACCCGGACGAGGCGCCGCACGCCCCGGGCGATGCGCACCGAGAGAGCGGGCGGTGCGGCATCGAGCCGCGCCATGCCCGCGCCGAAACCGCGGTCCGGCCCCGGGGGGCCCAGCTCGAGCGCCGTGGCCACGAGCGCAGCCCGGAGGTCCTGCGCCGAGGCCGGCAGACCCGCCGCCAGCCGCGACTGGCGCAACAGCACGGCGGCCCCCGCAACGTGGGCGGTCGCGGCCGAGGTGCCGGCGGTACCCGGCCACTCGGGGTTGGAGGTGACGTAGGTGGGCCCGACCAGATCGGGTTTCGTTGAGCCCGCGCCGCCCTGCGAGGAGTAGGGCTCGAGCGCCGTCCCGGTCCACTTGACCGCGCCCACGGCGAGTGCACCGGCAGCGTCGGCGGGCGTCGGAATGCTTCCCTCGGCCACCGCCAGAGGTCCGAAGCCGACAGTCTGGGAGAAGAGCGTGAGCTCGACCGGAGGACCGCTCTCCTGTCGAACCACCAGGCGCCACGAGGCCGCGTCGACCAGGAACGGGGCGGTACGTGCGTTCATGATCTCGGGGCCGGTCGCGTTCGACGCCGCGACCGCGGCGCTCCGCTGGACCTCGACCCAGGTGCCGGCGGGATCGAGCCGCTCCACGGCGACGCTGGCGGCCACCTGGGCGGAGGACCAGGACAAGCTGAACAGGAGAGGGGAACCCGGGGCGGGGGAGATCGGGATGACGAGGCCTCCGGCTGGAGCCGCTCCGCGCCAGTGGCGCTGACCGTAGTTGCCGGCCGAGTTGACCCAGAGCACTCCGGCGGCCGCGGAACGATCGACGGCGCGCGCCGCCCGACCCGATCCGTCGAAGGGCGGCGTGAGGAACGAGTTGGAATGACTGACCACCGTGATGCCCTGGGCCGCTATCCAGTCGGCGGCCTCCTCGAACTGTTCCGGGGTGCGATACGCGGCGAGCACCAGCCGGGCGTTCGGGGCGATGTCGTGGACGATCTCGGCCATTCTCACGCCGTGCTGGGTGGGCTGGCCGAAGTCGGTGATGCCGTCGAGGCCGCCGAGGGAGTCGAAAGCGCGGATCACCATGGCCTCGCGGGGAGGCAGCTCTCCGAGGGCGATCGAGCGATCGAGCTCCGCGAAGCCCTCGTCCAGGATCGCCACGGTCTGGCCATCTCCGAGGATGCCGTGGCTCCAGGGTACGTCGGCGCCCATGCGGACGCCGCCCTGGCTCACGAGCGCGGCCTGCCCCGTCGGCGCGCCGAGGAGGCCGCCGAGAATCACCGCGGCCATTGTCGCGCGCACCCTCACCGGGGGGCAACCAACCAGACGGGGCCCCCATCGTCCACCACGGCGGGTGGACGATGGGGGCCCCGAGGGACTCCGGAGCGGAGGGTCCTACTTGACGCTGACGACGCCTCCGGCCTCTTCCAGCTGGGCCTTGACCTGATCGGCCTCGTCCTTGTTCACGTCTTCCTTCACGTTGCTCGGCGCGTTGTCGACCAGCTCCTTGGCCTCCTTGAGACCGAGACCGGTGACGGCCCGCACGACCTTGATGACCTGGATCTTCTTGTCGCCCGCGGCGTCGAGGCTGACGGTGAAGGAGCTCTGCTCCTCCACCGCGCCACCGCCGTCACCGGCGGCAGGCGCCGCGGCCACGGCCACCGGCGCGGCCGCGGTCACGCCGAACGTCTCCTCCAGCGCCTTGATCCGCTCGGACAGCTCCAGCACCGAGATGCCCTTGAGCTCCTCGATCCATTCCTCGGTTGTCGCCATGTGCAGTGCTCCTCGTGGTCGGTGTGAAAAGTGATGGGTGGTGCTATGACGCGGCGGGGCCCTCTGCGGCCTTCTGGGCCTGGAGCGCGCCGAGCGTGCGGGCGAGCCCGCCGATCAGGTTGGACAGCCCACCGGCGAGGCCGGTGAGTGGCGATGCGATGCCCCCGGCCAGCTGCCCGAGCATCTGCTCGCGCGAGGGGAGCTTGGCCAGGCGGGTGATGTCGGTGGTCGGGAGGTCGACCCCGTCGAGGAGCCCCCCCTTGATGGTCAACGTGACCTCGCTCTGGGAGGCGAACTCGTCGAGGGCCTTGGCGGCGACGGCGGGGTCTCCATTCACCCAGGCGAGGGCGGTCGGCCCCGTCAGGTAGGGCAGCAGAGCCTCGCGTCCGGTCTCGGCCGCGGCCCTGCGGGCCAGCGTGTTCTTGACCACCGTGTACTCGACCTCTGCGGCGGTGAGGCGCACGCGCAGGTCGGAGACCTGCTTCACGGTGAGGCCGCGGAAGTCGGTCGCGAAGATCGTCTCCGACTTCGCGAGACGCTCGCTCAACTCCGCGATGGCCTCGGACTTCTCGTTGCGATTCAGTGGGTCACCTCCATCATGGTCCTACCCGCGCGGGCGGGCGGGAGCACGGGCCCTGGAGGGACACCGGAACTCGTCGCCAACCTCGCACGGGCCGCCCGGCGGGCGGTTTGAGGCGGCTGAGCCGCCCCCGTGGGTCTTCGGTCGGGTCTGTCGGAGGGCGGTCGCCTAGGCGCTCGGCTCCTCGAGGACGTCGATGGCGCTGGTGCGGGTGGTGTCGACCGGGATGCCCGGGCCCATCGTCTGGGCCATGGTGATCGACTTGAGGTACTTGCCCTTGGCCGCGGCCGGCTTCATCCGGACGATCTCCTCGACCACCGCCTGGTAGTTCTCGATCAGCTGCCGCTCCTCGAAGGAGCGCCGGCCGATGCCGATGTGGATGATGCCGGCACGATCGGTGCGGTACTCCACCTTGCCGGCCTTCACGTCGGTGACGGCCTTGGCCACATCGAAGGTCACCGTCCCGCTCTTGGGGTTCGGCATCTTGCCCGAGGGGCCGAGGATGCGGCCGAGCTTGCCGACCGTGCCCATCATGTCGGGCGTCGCGATGGCGACGTCGAAATCGGAGAAGCCGTCCTGGATCTTCTTGGCGAGGTCGTCGCCTCCCACGAAGTCGGCTCCTGCGGCCTCGGCCTCCCGCGCCTTGTCGCCCTCGGCGAACACCGCGACGGTCACCGACTTGCCGGTGCCGTGGGGAAGGCTGATCGTGCCGCGCAGCTGCTGATCGGCGTGCCGCACGTTCACGCCCAGGCGCATGTGCACCTCGACCGTCGGGTCGAAGCGCGTCAGCTCCTGCGACTTGATGAGCTTCACCGCCTGCAACGGGTGGTAGACCTGCCCGGTGTCGATCTCGGACTTGGCCTGCTGGTACTTCTTGCCGTGCTTGCCCATCGCGTTCTCCCCCTTACGCCGGGTTGACGGTCACGCCCATGCTGCGCGCCGTCCCCGCGATGATCGTCATGGCCGACTCGACGCTGTTGGCGTTGAGATCGGGCATCTTCGTCTCGGCGATCTGGCGCAGCTGGCCGCGCGACAGGTTCGCCACCTTCTCCTTGTGCGGTTCGGGGCTCCCCTTGGGGATGCCGAGCGCCTGACGGATCAGCACCGCCGCCGGAGGAGTCTTCGTGATGAAGGTGAACGAGCGATCCTCGTAGACCGTCACCTCGACCGGCGTCGTGGTGCCGTTCCCCGCCTGGGTCTGGGCGTTGAACGCCTTGCAGAACTCCATGATGTTGATGCTCGCGCCGCCCAGGGCGGGCCCGACCGGCGGGGCGGGTGACGCCGCGCCGGCGGGGATCTGGAGCTTGATTACCTGCAGGACCTTCTTCGCCATGTCGTCCTCGATCGGGGGGGCGCACTCGCCCCGGGTTTGCGGTGCCTCGGGCCGGGGCCCTCAACGTTACGTGAGCTTCTTCACCTGTTCGAATGAGAGATCGGCCGGGGTCTCGCGGCCGAAGATGCTGACCAGCACCTTCAGACGCGCCTGCTCGGTGTTGATCTCGGCGATCTCGCCCGTGAAGTCGGAGAGGGGGCCCTGGACGACCTTCACGCTCTCCCCCACCGTGAAGTCCGCGCGCACCTTGGGCTTGGCCTCGGTGGGCACGTTGAGGAGCCGGTCGACCTCGATCTGGGTCAGCGGCACGGGCTCGTTCTCGCGCCCCCCGCCACCGACGAAACCGGTCACTCCGGGGGTGTTCTTGACCAGCCAGAGGGCGTCGGGGGTCATGTCCATGTTGACCAGGACGTAGCCGGGCAGGCGGCGCTTCTCGGCCTGGACCTTGACCCCGTCCTTGGTCTCGACCACCTGCTCGGTCGGGATGACCACCTGGCGCACGCGCTCACGCTGTCCGAGGGAGATCAGCCGGTGCTCGAGGTTGGCCTTGACCTTCTTCTCGTGACCGGAATAGGTGTTGATGACGTACCAGCGGAACACGGAACCCCTCGGCTAGAAGATCGCGTCGACGAGCCGGCGGAACACGGCGTCGAGGGCGGCGAGATACACCGCGACGATGAGGACGACGAAGAGGACGACGGCCGTCGATTGGAGAAGCACGATGCGCGTCGGCCAGCTGACCTTGCGCAGCTCCACGATGACCTCGGAGATGAAGCGCGACCCGCGGCGCTGCTGGACGACCGCCTTGGTCACCGAACCGGCCTTGTCGGGCTTGCGCCGGCCACCGCCCTGAGGTGCGGGGCGCGGATTGGCCGGAGCGGCGCTGCGCTTCTTCGCGGGCGTGCGGGATCCTCCCGGGGCCGGCGTGCCGCCGTCTCCCGAGCGTTCCTGCCCTCGTGCGGGTCGGATGCGCGCCATCGTCAGCTCGTGATCATTCGTCGTGGACTACAGGGCCGGAGGGACTCGAACCCCCAACCCCCGGTTTTGGAGACCGGTGCTCTACCAGTTGAGCTACGACCCTTTACGGACACCTCGGAACGGACCGTAGCCGCTACCGGGTCTCCTTGTGCGGCCGGTGGGTGCCGCACCACTTGCAGAACTTCCGGAACTCGATCCGGTCCGGGGTGTTCCGCCTGCTCTTCATTGTCTGGTAGTTCCGACGCTTGCACTCCTCGCAAGCCATCGTCACTGCGATGCGTTGCCCTGTTGCCACAGGTCGACGACTCCGGTCCGGGGACGGGCGAGGCGGGAGACTACCACAGCACCTCGCGGCCTCCACCCGCACCCGCGAGTCGGGAGCCCCGCCCTAGTGGGAGAGGCGCCCCGCGCGCCTGAGGCGCGCGGCGGGGGTCTGCGCGGCGGCGGCATCCGCAAGGGCGGCAGCGCGCAGCAGGCCGGCGGCGGCCCGCTGCAGGTCGAGGCCGGTCTGGACCGGCTCCGGGGTCATGCCGAGCGAGACCGAGAGCTTGGTGTAGGCGGCCACCAGGGGCGGGCGGGCCTTGGCGTTGGGAGACCCCGCCGAGCGGACCCGCTGGCACAGGATCTGGACCTCCTCAACCGTCGCGACGGGGGGCGGGGCGCTCACAGGCGATCCCCGGGCGCGCCGCCCATGGCGAGCAGCATCGTCTCGCGCGCGGCGACATCCACCGAGAGCAGGAACCGGCGCCCGCGGGGGCCCAGCTCGAACTCCTCCTGCACGTCGAACACGTCGTGGCCGCGCCGCAGGGCGTGGCCCCTCACCCGCAGCGGTGCCTCGGTGTGTCCGTCGAGCACGTCCAGTCCGCGGGCGAGGCTCGCGCGGGCGCTCACCGGCAGCCAGGACTCGGGTTCGATCCACGTCGTCATATGACGGGGGATCGGCCGGGGGGGGTCAGGTCTTGACCCTCCGGACCGTCGTCCGTGTGTTCTACTGTCGGACGATGTCCGAATGGTCCGACTGGTACCGGCGCGAGGATCCCACCACGTGGGTTCTGCCCGCCATCCTGCGCCGGCGCGCCGAGGAGCACCCGGACCGGGACTTCCTGCGAGTGGGCGGCGGCGCCTGGCTGAGCTACGGCGAGGTCGACGCCCGCGCCAACCGCGTCGCCAACGCCCTCATCGCCCGCGGGCTGAAGCCCGGCGAGGCGGTCTCGACGCTGCTGCCGAACATCGAGGAGAACGTCCAGTCGTGGTTCGGCATCCAGAAGGCCGGCGGCGTGCAGTGCCCGATCAACCTCGCCTACCGGGGCGACTTCCTGTCGTGGGTGCTGAACCTGCCGCGCTCTCGCTTCCTTGTGGTCGGCGACGACCATCTCGAGTGGCTCGCGAAGATCATGGGCGACCTGGCCCACCTGGTGCACGTGATCGTCGTGCCCACTGGCCGGCGCGAGGGCCCGGACCCGAGCGTGCGCTGGGAGGGCTTCGAAGCGTTCGCCGACGCTCCGGACACGGACCCGGGCGTCGAGGTCTCATGGACCGACGACGCGCGCGTGATGTTCACCTCCGGAACCACCGGCCGCTCGAAGGGCGCCATCAAGCAGCACGCCTCCGACTACTTCTCGGGACGGACCTACAACGAGGTCTGCGGCGTGACCGCCGAGGACACCTTCTTTTCGTGCCTGCCCCTGTTCCACTCGAACGCCCAGGTGCTCGCGACCTATCCGGCGATGATCGCCGGGGCCCGTATCGCCTTCTCGGCCCGCTACTCGTCGTCGCGCTTCTGGGGCGAGGTGGTCGACGCCGACGCCACCATCCTGAACACGGTCAGCGCCATCAACTACTTCATCTGGAACACGCCGGCGACCGAGCTGGACCGCGCCCATCGCGTCTCGCGGATCATGGCCATGCCGGCGCCGAAGGACATCTACGCCGACTTCGAGGAGCGGTTCGGGATCCGCTTCATCGAGGGTTACGGGCTCACCGAGACGGGCATGGTCACCTACCACCCGCCGGGCGTCCCGGCGCGACCGGGAAGCTGCGGCGTGGCCACGCCCGGCTTCGAGGTGACGGTGGTCGAGCCGGGTACCGACCTGCCGGTGGCGCCGCGCACACCGGGCGAGATCGTGGTCGATATGAAGATGCCCAACATCGTCATGCGCTCCTACGCCGGCATGCCCGAGAAGACCGCCGAGGACTTCCGGAACCTGAAGCTCCACACGGGCGACCTCGGGATGCTCGACGAGGAGGGCTACCTCTTCTTCCTCGACCGGGTGAAGGACTACATCCGCCGGCGGGGCGAGAACGTCAGCTCGGTTGAGGTGGAGGCGGTCTTCACCTCCCACGACGACGTGCTCGAGGCCGCCGCGGTCGGCGTGAAGGCCGGCGAGGGCGCCTCGTCGGAGGACGAGATACTCATCTGCCTCGTGCTGCGGGAGGGTCGTGTGGCCGACCCCGCCGCGCTGCTCGACTGGTGCGAGGAGCGGATGCCCTACTTCGCCGTGCCCCGTTACGTACGGGTTATGGAGCACCTCCCCAAGACGCCGACCGAGCGCGTGCGCAAGATCGAGCTGCGCGAGTGGGGCGTGACGGCGGACACCTTCGACCGCTCCGCTTGAGCGACGAGCTGGACCTCGGCGAGGCGGCGGACTACATCCTCGCCGAGCGGCCCGAGCTCTCCGAGGACGACGTCTGGGCGGTGCTGAACGAGCTGGGCGCCCCGCCGGCGAAGGCCCAGCGCAAGCTGGCGCTGCAACTGCTGGCGGGCGCGCGCCCCCAGGTGCGCGCCAGGGACGCCAAGCGCATTCTCGCCGAATGGGGCGCGTACGCCGACCTGGCCGAGAGCCCGGACTGGGACGACTGATGGGCCGGCGGACCGTGACGACCGTCTCGGTTGTGGTGCCCGACTACGACGAGGCCATCGCCTTCTACACCGGGGTGCTCGGGCTCGATCTGATCGAGGACACGCCTCTCGGTGGCGACAAGCGCTGGGTGGTGGTCGGCGGAGCAGCAGGCGCGCGCCTGCTGCTGGCGCGGGCATCGGAGCCTGAGCAGGAGGCGCGCGTCGGCGATCAGACCGGCGGGCGCGTCTTCCTCTTCCTGGAGACCGACGACTTCGCGCGCGATCACGCCGCCTATGCTGCGGCCGGCGTCCGCTTCGTGGAGGGCCCGCGCCACGAGGACTACGGCACGGTGGCCGTGTTCGAGGACCGCTACGGCAACCGCTGGGACCTCATCGAGCGGCGGGACCGACGGAGAGCGGGTCGCCCAACAGCCTCACTTCGCCGATCCGGGTGAAGCCGAGCCGCTCGAGAATCGGCGTGGACATGGCACCGGCCGCCGTCACCAGACGAGGGATCCCGCGGGCGACGGAGGCCTCCCAGCGGGCGTGCACCAGCGCTCGGTAGGCGCCCCGGCCGCGCGCCCACGGGGCGACCGCCCCGCCCATGAGCACCCCGGCCGATTCAGTCCCGACCAACCGCGAGAAGCCCGCAACCCGTCCCTCGATGCAGGCGATGTGGTGCACGACGCGCCCGCTCGCCTCCTCGCGATCCCACGCCGCCGCCGCGCCGGCGCGCCGCGGGGCACGCGCATCCTCGGGCACCGCCCACGCCTCCCAATCGACCTCGAGCGCCGCCCGGTAGGCGCCGAGGTCGCGCACGCGCTCCACCTGGACGCCGTCCGGGGCCGCGGGCGCACCATCGATCGCCAGGGTGACCAGGAGCGGCTCCTCGGCCCAGGGCGCCAGGCCCTCGGCCGACAGCCGCTCCGCCAGTCCGACAGGGCGCGACAGCTCGCCGATCCACCAGACGAGCTCGGTCGCCCCCTGCGCACGAGCGAGTGCCCTGGCCTCGGCCACGGCCGCTCCGACGGCGTCCCCCTCCAGGCGTATTCCCTCCACCGTGGCGCGCTCGTGGCGCACGACGAGGGAGAAGCCCGCCCGCCGGACCACGCGGGTACCGGACGAGGGCGGCGTCCACAGGCCGGGCTCCTCGGCCGGTGCGAGCAGGTCTCCCTCCATATGAGCGATCCTCTCATCCCGGAGCGGGCGACCCCCGCGACGCGCGTCGTCTAGATTCCGTGTCGTGTTCCGTGACGACGTCGATCGCCTCTTCGCCGACCTGTTCCCGGGGGGTCGCCACGGCGCCTCGAACGAGGCGCGCGCCCCGGTGGACGTGTACCTGTCGGACGGACCTCCGCCCGCCCTGACCGTCGAGATCGACGTCTCGGGCGTCAACCCGGCCGGGGTGGAGGTCACGCTGGTGGAGGACGTGCTGGTGGTGCGCGGTGAACGGCGCCGTGCGGGGGCGGAGCGGCGTGTGTACCAGCACGCGGAGATCGCCTGGGGGCCCTTCGAGCGGCGTCTGCGCCTCGGGGTGGCGGTCGACGCGAGCGCGGCGAGCGCGACCTACGAGAGGGGGATCCTGCGGATCCTGCTCCCGCTCTCGCCTGCCCCACCGATGCGACGGGTCGGCATCACCGTCCGCGGCGCGGACTGATGGCCGAGGGCGATATCGAGGTCGAGGTCGCCGATGTCGAGATCCCTCCCGACGGCGAGCCGAGGATCCCCGCGCAGCTACCGGTGCTCCCCCTCAAGGAGACGGTGGTCTTTCCCGAGGCGGTCGCGCCGCTGGCGGTGGGCGAGCCGCGATCGGTGCGCCTGATCGACGAGGTGATGGACCTCCCCGAGCGGATGCTCGTGCTGGTCGCGAGCCGCGACCCCGAGCTCGCCGAGCCGGCGCCCGAGCAGATCCACGACGTCGGCACGGTCGCGGTGGTGCAGCGCATGGTGCGGGTGCCCGACGGCACGGTTCGGATCCTGGCCCAGGGCGTGCGCCGAGTGCGGATCGGCGCCTACTCGCAGACCGAGCCCTTCCTGGTCGCGCAGGTCGAGGAGATCATCGACCTGACCGAGCGGACGACGGAGGTCGAGGCCCTCGCCCGCAACCTGGCCAGCGTGTTCACCCGCATGATCGAGCTGGTGCCGCACCTGCCCGACGAGCTACAGGTGGCGGTGGCGAACATCGAGGACCCGACGACGCTCTCCTTCGTGGTCGCGTCCTCCATCCGGATCACCGTGCCCGAGCGCCAGGAGCTGCTCGAGGAGGTCAACCTGGAGGCCCGCCTGCGGCGGCTGACCGTGCTCTGCACGCGCGAGCTGGACCTGCTCGAGCTCGGGGCCAAGATCCAGAGCGACGTCCAGACCGACATGGAGAAGGGCCAGCGCGAGTTCTTCCTGCGCCAGCAGCTCAAGGCGATCCGGGATGAGCTGGGCGAGGGGCCCGACGCGGACCGTGACATCGAGGAGCTGCGCGAGCGGCTCGCCGAGCTCGACCCGCCCGAGGAGGTCCGGGCGGCGGCCGATCGCGAGCTTGCCCGGCTGGAGCGCCTACCTCAGGAGTCGGCCGAGCACGGGGTGGTGCGCAACTACATCGACTGGATCCTGTCGCTGCCCTGGAACGTCATCACCACGGACGACCTCGACCTGACGCGGGCCCGGCAGATCCTCGACGAGGACCACTACGACATCGAGAAGGTGAAGGACCGCATCATCGAGCAGCTCGCCGTGGCGCAGCTGAAGCCCGATGCGGCCGGGCCGATCCTCTGCTTCGTGGGCCCGCCGGGGGTGGGCAAGACCTCCCTCGGCCAGTCGATCGCACGCGCCCTGGGGCGGCGCTTCGCCCGCATCTCGGTGGGCGGGGTGCGCGACGAGAGCGAGATCCGCGGCCACCGGCGCACCTATGTCGGGGCGATGCCGGGCACGATCGTGCGCGCAATGAGAGACGCCGGCGCCATGAACCCGGTGCTGATGGTCGATGAGATCGACAAGATGGGCTCGGACGTGCGCGGCGACCCCTCCTCGGCGATGCTCGAGGTGCTCGATCCGGCGCAGAACGGCACCTTTCGCGATCACTACCTCGACCTGCCGCTCGATCTCTCGCGCGTGCTGTTCCTCTGCACGGCCAACGTGCTCGAGACGATCCCCGGGCCGCTGCTCGACCGGATGGAGGTCATCCGCCTGGCGGGGTACACAGAGGAGGAGAAGCTCCACATCGCCAGGCGGTACCTGCTGCCGCGCCAGATCGCGGCGTCCGGCCTGCCGAAGGGCCTGCTGCGGGTGACCGACGCCGGCCTGCGGACCGTGATCGGCGAGTACACCCGCGAGGCCGGCGTGCGCCAGCTGGAGCGGCGCCTCGGGGCGATCGGCCGCCGGGTGGCCCGGCGCGTCGCCGAGGGCGATGGCTCGCGCCTCACCGCCGGCCGCGGCGTGGTGCGCGACATCCTCGGACCGGAGCGGATCATCAGCGAGGTCAAGCGGCGCACGAGCGCGCCCGGCGTGGCGACCGGCCTGGCCGTGACCGGGGCGGGTGGCGAGATCCTTTTCGTCGAGGCGATCGTGATGCCGGGCGGGGGCAGCTGACGGTGACCGGACAGCTCGGCGACGTGATGCGCGAGTCGGCCCAGGCGGCCGTCTCGTACGTGCGCGCCCGAGGCGGCCCGCTCGGGCTCGATCTCGCCGGACGACTACTTCTCGACCCACGACATCCACCTCCACGTGCCCGCGGGCGCGGTCCCCAAGGACGGCCCCTCGGCGGGCGTCACGATGGTCACCGCGCTGGTCTCGGCGCTCTCCGGGCGGCCACGTGAGCGAGGACGTCGCCATGACCGGCGAGATCACCCTGACCGGTCAGGTGCTCCCGATCGGCGGCGTCAAGGAGAAGGTGCTCGCCGCCCACCGCGCCGGCATCCGCGGGGTGATCCTGCCCAAGCTCAACGAGAGCGGCCTGGCAGACCTGCCCCCTGGGCCTCGCCGAGGAGATGCGGGTCACGCTCGCCGACCGGATCGAGCAGGTCCTCGAGGTCGCGCTGGAGCCGGCCCGCCCGTAGACCGTCCCTCGGCGCACCGCGGTCGGGAGCTGTACAGCCGCCGACCGGGAATGAGGCGACCAATCGGCTCTCGGCGACACCACCGGTCGGCTATGGGTGCATGAGATCGCCCCGGACCGAACGGCACGCGGGATGCTTGCGCTGCCCTACACCTGCCCGGAGTACTCCGAGTCGGTGACGTGATCGCCCCAGTGGGTGGCGACGCCGTCCTCGGCGTGCTCGTGGAGGGCGAGGTGGGTCATGAAGTGCTCGGGGCCGGCGCCGTGCCAGTGCTCCTCGCCGGGGGCGAAGTGGACCGTATCGCCGGCACGGATCACCTCGGCCGGCGCACCGCGGCGCTGGGCGAGTCCCTCGCCCTCGGTGACGTGCAGCACCTGCCCGAGTGGGTGCGAGTGCCAGGCGCTGCGCGCGCCGGGCGCGAAGTGGACGCTCACGGCGTGGATGCGCGAGGGGGCGGGCGGGGCGGCGAGATCGTCCATCCAGACCTGGCCGGTGAACCAGTCGGCCGGGCCGGGCCGGGTGGCGGAATGGGTCCGGATGATCTCCACGGAGGTTCCTCTCGTCGATGGTGGGCTCGCGCTGGAAGGTGTCGGCTGTCGGCCGATGCTGCTGAGCAGCGGGAGGTTGGACCTCAGGCGGCCGCGAGCTGGGCCGCCAGCGCCAGGAGGTCGGCCCCGACCGCGTCCGGATCGGGCAGCAGGCCGCTGAGGCGCCCCTCCCCTCGCCCGACCCAACCGACGCGCATCCCCACCGATCGCGCGCCGCGCAGATCCCACCAGTGGGCCGCCACCATCGTCGCTTCACCCGGCCCGGCGCCGAGCACGCCGAGGCCGTGGCGGTAGACGCGCGCGTCGGGCTTGAAGGCGCCCACCTGGTCGGTGCCGACGACGTGGGTGAAGCGCTCGCGCAGGCCGGCGGCCTGCAGGCTCCGCTCGGCCCCGGCGGTGGGGCTGTTGGTGAGCACGGCCAGGTGGCGCCCGGCCGCGGCGAGCAGATCGAGTGCCTCGGCCGCTTCGGGGAACGGCGGCATCCGGCCGGCGGCGTCCATCAGGTCGTCAACGTCCGCCTCACCGCCACGGCGCACCAACGCCGCGCGCAGGAGCTCGGGGAAGGGCCGGTACTCGCCGACGTGGTTCAGGGCCATCCCGGCGAGGATCGCCTCGTCGAGCGCCTCCGACCCGATCGCCGCCGGATCGAGGAGGGTCCCGTTGAGGTCGAAGATGACCCAGCTCATGGCGCCCTCAGCACCTCGACGACCGCGTTGTAGTCGGGCACGCCGCTGGCATCGACGCGCCCGGCGGCGATCAGCGGGTTGCACTCCGGGAAGAACATCTGGACGTTGCCGGGCCGCATGTGGGCGAGATGGGTCCGTGCGCGCACCTCCCCCGACTGCGAGCGCACCAGCAGGGGGTCGCCCTCGGCCGCGCCGATGCGCCCGGCGTCGTCGGCCGAGATGAAGAGGGCATCCCGGTCGGCACCGGTGAGGGGGTCGCGCTCGCGGAAGACCATCGAGTTGAACTGCTTGCCTCGCCGTGTCGAGAGCACGAGCCACCCCTCGGGCACCCGGCGCTCCGGGGGCTCGACCACCGCGAAGTGGGCCCGGCCGTCGGGCGTCGGGAACTGCCACCCGTCGCAGAGGCGCGGCCCTCCCCATTGCACCTGGTCACCGGTTTCCGAGAGGGTCTCGATGCCGGCGTAGAGCGGTACGACGCGGGCGATCTCCTCGCGGATCGCCTGGCCCGACGGGGTCGCGATCAGGTCGGCGCGGTCGGGGTCGACCCGGGCGGCGAGGTCGCTGAGGATCTCCCACTCGGTGCGCGCCTCCCCGACCTTCGGCCCGCGGATCCGGGGGCTGAAGGCGATCCGGCGCTCGGTGGTGGTCTCGGTGCCGCCGTCGCGCTGCTCGTAGCGGGTGGCGGCGGGCAGCAGCACGACCACCTCGCCGGGGTCGACCAACATCTGCGAGGTGACGACGATGTCCTGGTGCACGCGCACCGGGGCGCGGGCGAGCATCTGCGCCACGTGGGCCGGGTCGGGCAGCGTGTCGAGGAAGTTGCCGCCGCTCGAGTAGAGCACCTCCACCCGGCCGTCGGCCGCCGCCGCGACCATCTCGGGCGCGGTCAGTCCGGGCGCGGTCGGCACCGCGAAGCCCCACTGCTCCGAGAGCGCGGCGGCAGAGTCGGCGTCGAGCGGCACGCCCCCGGGCAGCGCCGTTGCGTAGGCCCCCATCTCGGCGCCGCCCTGCACGCCCGAGTGGCCGCGGATGGGCATGAGACCGGCACCCTCGCGGCCGACGTTGCCGCGCGCGAGGGCCAGGTTGATCACCGCACGGACGTTGTCCGAGCCGAACGCGTGCTGGGTCAGCCCCATCGACCACACCAGGATCGCCGAGTCGGCCGCCGCATACATCGCGGCGAAACGCTCCATGTCGGCGCGGCTCGCGCCGGAGAGGCGCTCGAGCTCGTCGAACGGGAGGCTGCCGAGCGCCGTGGAGAGCTCCGTGAAGCCCGTTGTGTGCTCGTCGATGAAGGCCTGGTCGAGGCCGCCGCTGGCGGCGAGGGCCTTCATGACCCCGGCGATGAAGGCGATGTCGCCGCCGATGTTCACCGAGAAGAACTCGTCGGTCATCCTCGTGCCGAAGAGGGCGCTCTCGGCGTTGGAGGGCACCCAGTAGCTCTCGAGACCCGGTTCGCGGTAGGGGTTGATGACCGCCACCTTCGTGCCGGCCCTTCGTGCCAGGTAGAGGTACTTCATGACGACCGGCTGGGCGTTGGCCACGTCGGACCCGAAGAGCACGATCAGGTCGCTCTTCATGATGTCGGTGTAGGAGATCGTGGTCGCTCCCGCGCCGACCATCGTCTTGAGGGCCGCCGTCGAGGGCGCATGGCAGATGCGGGCCGCGTTGTCGACGTTGTTCGATCCGAGGAAGCGGGTGACCTTTCCGGCCGTGTAGTAGACCTCGTTGGTGATGCCGCGGGCGGTCATGAAGAGGGCGAACCTCTCACCGCCCGCCTCGCGGATCCGCCCGGCCACCAGGTCGAGGGCCTCGTCCCACGAGGCGCGCGAGAAGCCCGGCTCGCCGGCGCGGCGCACCATCGGGTGGGCCAGACGGCCGAGGTCGCGCAGTTCTGCCCCGGTCTTCGCGCGGAGCGGGGCGACGTCGCCCAGCAGGGCATGATCCATGGCGCCCATGGTGTTCACGCGGAGCAGGTTGAGCCGGGTGGTGCAGAGGTGGACGCCGTCGATCGTCCAGTCGTGCAGGCCGGCCACCCCGAGGGCGCAACCGTCGCACACGCCCTTGCGCAGGATCCGCGACGCATAGGGCAGGGCGCGGCGGTTCTCCCATGCCACCCTCAGCATGTCGAGGTAGTGGTTCGGCTTCACGAGCCCCACCCCGTTCGGGCGCAGGCTCACCCGGAGATCGCGCCGTCGGGGGCGGGTGCGCGCCATCAGAACGCGATCCTCTCAGGGTGGGTGTAGATGTTGAACCCATCCTCGCGCAGGAAGCCGACCAGGGTCAGCCCGAGGCGCTCGGCGGCGTCGGCGGCGAGGCTCGACGGCGCCGAGACCGAGGCGACGATCGCGATCCCCGCGACGGCGGCCTTCTGGACGATCTCGAACCCGGCGCGCCCCGAGACCATCAGGATGCGATCGGCGAGCGGCAGCGCGTCGGCGAGCGCCGCGGCGCCGATGACCTTGTCGACCGCGTTGTGGCGGCCGATGTCCTCGTATAGGCCGAGCAGACCCCCTGCCGCATCGAAGAGCCCGGCCGCGTGCAGCCCGCCGGTCTGCTCGAAGACCCGCTGTCGGGTGCGCAGCGCGTCCGGCAGGCCGAGCAACACCTCCCGCGCCACCTCGGGCCCCGGCCCCGGCGGGGCGCAGCGCACCTCGACCGCGTCGAGGCTGGTGGTGCCGCAGATGCCGCACGCCGAGGTGGCTGCAACTCGGCGGCCCTCGCCGATCGTTGCCGGCGTGCTCGTGGTGACGGTGACCACGTTGAAGAGCTGCTCATCCTCCACGTCGTCGCAGTAGGCCACGCGGATGATCGTCCCCGGCTCCACGACGCCCTCGGTCACGAGGAAGCCGGCGACCAGGGCGAAGTCGTCGCCCGGTGTACGCATCGTCACGGCCACGGGCCGCGTCAGGCCCGAGGGATCGGCGACCCGCATCTCCATCGGCTCCTCGCCGGCGAGCCGGTCGCTGCGGGCGCGCCGCGCATCGCCACGCACCGCGAGCACCGACCGACGTGGGGCCGTGGCGGTCATGACACCATCCGCCCATGAGCGGACGGCGAGGCATCGGCGTGCAGGAGGCCCTGGACCTGGCTCGCTCGCTCGCGCCGGCGTTGGCGGCGGAATCCGTCCCGGTGCCGCAGTCGGCCGGCCGTGTGCTCGCCGAGGACGTGCGCGCCGGCCGCGACCTGCCCGCCCGGGCCAGCTCGGCGATGGACGGCTGGGCCGTCCGAGCGGAGGAAACCCCCGGCGATCTGGCGGTAGCCGGCGAGAGCGCCGCCGGCCGTCCGTCGGAGGTGGCCCTCCCGCCCGGCTCGGCGATCGCCGTCTCGACCGGCGCGTTCCTGCCCGAGGGCGCCGACGCGGTCGCCCGCCGGGAGATCACGCGCGTCGAGGGCGAGCGCGTCGCGGTGACCGAGGCCGTCGGCGCGGAGCGCGACGTGCGTCGCCGAGGTGAGACCATCCGGCAAGGCGTGCTGCTGCTCGGGCGCGGGCACCGGGTGGCGCCGCACGAGGTGGGGGCCATCGGAGCGATGGGGCGCGCGGAGGTGCTGTGCGCGCGGCGCCCCCGGGTGGCGGTCCTCGCGACGGGCGCCGAGCTGGTCGCCCTCGGCGCGCGGGCGGGCCCGGCTCAGGTGCACGACTCCAGCCGGCACGGAATCGCCGCGCAGGCGCGCGCGGCGGGCGCTCTCGTCGTGGCCTCGCAGACGCTCGGAGACGATCTGGAGGCCACGGTCGCCGCCCTCGCGGCTCTGCTCGACGCCGTCGGCCAGGAGCGCCCGGACATCGTGGTCACCAACGGCGGCATCTCGGGCGGAGATCACGACCTGGTGCGGCCGGCGCTCGCGCGGCTCGGCGTGACGGAGATGGCGCGCGGCGTGCGGGCCAAGCCGGTGCACCCCACCTACCTCGGACGCCGGGGCGATCAGGTGGTGCTCGGCCTGCCCGGCAACCCGGCCTCGGCGGCGGTCGCCTTCCACCTCCTGGGCCGACCCCTCCTCGGCCATCCGGACGACTGGTGGCGCCGCGCGTCCCTGACCGCGTCGGTCGAGACGCGCCCTGGCCGCGCGGAGTTGCTGCGCTGCGCCGAGGGCCCGGCGGGGCTGACACCGGCGCCAGATCAAGGTCCTCACGCGGTCACCTCGCTCGCCGGCGCGATGGCGCTCGCCTGGGTGGGCGAGGACGATGACGGTGCTGCAGGCTCGGTGGTGCGCTTCTCCCGGCTCGCCTGACGGGCCTCCTCCAACTCGGCCGGCGTGTTGATGTTGCGCACGGCCTCGACGGCACCGGGAAGGTCATCGAGCCAGCGCACCTCCAACCGGTCGAGCAGAACACCCATGCTGCGCCCGCCCGACGCGAGCAGAGCCTCGACCGACCCGAGCGCGCTGGTCCGGTAGACGGCGGCGAGCGGCTGGGGCCGGCCCTCCACGCGGGGCACGGCGGCGTCGGACCAGGGCGCGATCGCGGCCAGCACGCGGGCGACGAAGGCGGAGTCGAGCAAGGGCATGTCGGCCGCGCAGAGGAAGGCGACCCCACCCGGACCGACGGCGCGCAGGCCGGCCGCCAGCCCCTCGAGCGGGCCACGGCCCGGGTGGGCGTCCTCGACGACGCGAACGCCGGGCCCGACGGGGGGCAGTTCCTGATCGGCCGCGCGGACCACCACGACCGGCAGACCCGCGTCGGCGAGGACCGCAACGGCACGGCCGAGCAGGGTCGTCCCCTCCCAGGCGATGCCGGCCTTCTCGGCACCCATCCGCGACGAGCGGCCTCCGGCAAGGACGATGCCGGTCGCGGGCTCGTCACCGGGGCTCATCCGCCGATCATGCTCATCGGCCGGCCGGTGTAGGTCCAGGTGGGGTCGGCCATCGAGTGCCCGGCCTCCTTGCGGGAGACGGCCGAGGCAGCGATGGCAGCGAGCTCATCGTCGGATGCCCCGGCGCGCAGGGGCCCGCGCAGGTCGGTCTCCCACTCGGCGAACAGGCACGTGCGCAGCTGGCCGTCGGCCGTGAGGCGCAGGCGGTCGCAGCTGGCGCAGAAGGGCTCGGTGACAGACGAGACGAACTGCAGCTCTCCCGCCCCGTCGGCGAAGCGCCATCGGGTGCCGGTGGCCGAGGCCCGCTCGGGGCTCATCGGCACCAGAGGCCAGCGGGCGCCGATCATGAGCCGCAGCTCGTCGCCCGAGAGGACAGCCTCGCGGGTCCACTCGCGCGGCGCGTCCAGAGGCATCACCTCGATGAAGCGAACCACGTAGGGGCGCTCGCGCGCCAGCTCGGCGAGCGGCAGTACGTCGGGCTCGCTCACGCCGCGCAGGGCCACCGCGTTCACCTTGATCGGGCGCAGGGAGGAGTGGCGCTCGCAGGCGGCAAGTCCCTCCAGGACGCGCCCCAGGTCGTCGCGGCGGGTGATGGCGGCGAAGCGCTCGGGATCGAGCGAGTCGATCGAGACGTTCACCCGGTCGAGGCCGTTCGCCACCAGCTCGTCGATCGCGTCGGCGATGAGGACCCCGTTGGTGGTCATCGCGATCTCGCCGATCCCCTCGATGGCGTGGAGCCGCCCGATCAGGCCCGCCAGGCCGGGACGCACGAGTGGCTCCCCGCCGGTGATGCGCAGCTCACGCATCCCCAGCCCCGCGAACATCCCGACCACACGCACCAGTTCGTCGTCGGTGAGCAGCTCCTCTCGGCCGAGCCATTTCATGCCCTCGGCCGGCATGCAGTAGCGGCAGCGCAGGTTGCAGCGGTCGGTCACCGACACCCGCAACGAGCGGTGGACTCTGCCGAACCCGTCGGTGAGACCGCTGGGAGTGCTCATCGCCGGAGAGTACGCGCCCGCGCCCGGCCGGGCCCTCGCAGGGGCCCGGCCGGGGCCGCGGTCATCGCGAGAGCGCCTCCTCCACGGCGCGTCCGGTGAGCACCCGGGCCAGGTGGCGACGGAAGTCCCCGCTCGCCCAGGTGTCGCTCGGCGGGTCGGTTCCCTCGTCGGCCTTCTGGGCCGCCTGGGCCACGGCGTCACGGGGCGCCCCCGCCAGCGCGGCCTCCACCGCCGCTGCGCGCAGCGGCGTCTGACCCATGTTGGTGAAGGCGACCTTCGCCCCCTGGATCGAGCCGTTGCTCGCACCGACCACGGCGGCCACGCCCACCGTCGCCCAGTCGAGGGCGCGCTGGCGGAACTTGAGGTAGCTCCACCCCGAGGCTCCGGTCTTGGGCACCCGGACCTCGGTGATGATCTCGTCCTCGCCGAGGGCCGTGTCGAAGAAGCCGTTGAAGAACGCCGAGGCGTCGATCGTGCGCTCCCCGTTCGGCCCGCGCGCCACGATCACGGCGTCGAGTACGAGACAGATCGTGGGTAGGTCGGAGGCCGGGTCGCCGTGGGCCAGCGAGCCGCCGATGGTGCCGCGGTGCCGCACCTGGGGATCGCCGACGAGCCCCGCCGCGTAGGCGATGAGCGGGCAGTGCTGGCGGGCCAGCGCGTCGGTGTTGAGGTCGTGATGGCGGGTGAGCCCGCCGATTGCCAGGTGGTCGCCCGCGTCGCTCACGCCCCGCAGGTCCCCGAGGCGCCCGATGTCCACGAGCGTCGCGGGGCTGGCCAGGCGCAACTTCATCAGCGGCAGCAGGCTGTGGCCACCGGCGATCAGCTTGGCGTCCTCCTTGGTGCGAAGGAGCTCCAGGGCGTGGTCGACCGACTCGGCGACCTCGTAGTCGAACGATGCCGGGATCATCGTGCGGCCTCCTGGATCGCGTTCCAGACTCTCTCGGGCGTGGCCGGACGCTCGACGTCGGTCACGCCGAGATGCGAGAGGGCGTCAACGATCGCGTTGATGACCGCGGGGGGCGAGGCGATCGTGCCCGCCTCACCGATGCCCTTCACGCCGAGCGGGTTGGTCGGGCTCGGGGTACAGGTACGTGAGAGCTCCATGAACGGGATCTCCGGCGGCCCCGGGACCATGTAGGTGGTCATCGTTCCGTGTTGGAGATTGCCCTCCTCGTCGTAGCCCGCCTCCTCGAAGAGAGCCTCGGCGATGCCCTGGGCCACCCCGCCGTGCACCTGTCCCTCGACCACCATCGGGTTGATGACCACTCCGCAGTCGTCGACTGCGACGTAGCGCAGGATGTTGACGCTGCCGGTCTCCGTGTCGACCTCTACCACGCACGCGTGCGCGCCATTCGGCCACGAGAAGTTGGGCGGATCGTAGAGGTGGGTGGCGGTCAGTCCAGGCTCCATTCCGTCCGGTAGGTCGTGGGCCGTCCAGGCGGCGAACGCCAGAGCCTTGATGTTGGCCGACTTGTCCGTTCCCCGGACCGTGAAATCTCCGCCCGCGAAGTCCAGGTCGTCCTCGCTGCACTCGAGTTGGTGGGCCGCGAGTGTGCGCGCCTTGGCGAGGACCTTCTCGCCGGCGAAGTGCATGGCGACCCCCCCGACGGCCAGCGAGCGGCTGCCATAGGTGTCCATGCCCAGCGGCACCACCTGGGTGTCGCCGTGCAGGACCTCGACGTCTTCGAACCCCACGCCGAGCTGGTCGGCCACGATCTGGGAGAACGTGGTCACGTGCCCCTGGCCATGGGGGGTGACTCCGATCAATACCCGCACCGTGCCGGTGGGGAGCATCTCTATGGTCGCGGCGTCCCAGCCGCCGGCGATGTACTTGAGGGCGTGCAGGACCCGCGAGGGAGCGAGGCCGCACATCTCGGTCCAGGTCGATAGCCCTACCCCGATCTGGGTCGAAGAGCCGCTCTGGCGGCGCTGAGCTTGCTCGCGGCGCACATCCGCGTAGTCGACGGCCGCGATCATCGCGTCGTGGGTGAGCGGGTAGTCGCCCGAGTCAACCGTCAGACCGCTGGCGATGGTGAAGTTGGGGAAACGGTCGGTCGGGATGTAGTTCTTGCGGCGCAGCTCGGCCGGGTCGATACCGAGCTTGCCCGCCAGCAGGTCCATCGTCCGCTCCACCGCATAGGTCGCCTCGGGGCGCCCCGCCCCGCGGACGGCGTCGGTGGGGGTGGTGTGGGTATAGACATTCGTGTACTCGAAGTCGTAGCCCTCGATGTCGTAGAGGCCCCCGTAGAGCCACGCCGAGAGCATCTGTATGCCTGGGGTCACGATCTGGTTGTAGGCGCCCGTCGCGCAGTACACCGTCGCCCGCACCGCCTTCAGGTCGCCGTCGCGGGTGGCGGCCATCTCCATGTCGGTGTACAGGTCGCGTCCGTGAATCGTGGCTACGTAGTCATCCGAGCGCTCTGCGGTCCACTTGACCGGGCGGTTCAGCCGCCGGGCGAGAGCGAGGCAGAGCGACTCCTCGGCGTACGTGTCGAGCTTCGAGCCGAACCCACCGCCCACATCCGGGGCCACCACGCGCAGTTTGGCCTCGGGGATGCCGCAGGTGATGGCCTGGGCGGTGCGGACGATGTGCGGGATCTGGCTGGCGGTGTACATCGTGTACTCCCCCATGGCGACATTCGGATCCACGACCACACCGCGCGGCTCCATGGCGTTCGGGATGACGCGCCGCAGCCGGAAGCGGTGCTTCACCTTGACCAGCTCGGGATCGTCGAAGAAGGGCTTGGACGACTTGTAGGGGGCGGGCGAGTCGCCTTTGTCGAAGCCCCAGACGCTCGACACGTTGGTGCCGAAGTCGTCGTGAACCAGCGGGGCGCCGTCCTTCATCGCGGCGAGCACGTCGGTCACCGCCGGCAGCGGCTCCCAGTTGACCTCCACGCGCTCGGCGGCGTCCTTGGCGAGCACGCGCGTCTCGGCCACCACCACGGCGACGCCGTCGCCGACATGCCGTGCCTTATCCTTGGCGAGCGGCCAGTGCTCGCTCATCTTGATGTCGTCGGTCACCGGCCAGGCGCAGACCAAGGGCGCCGCCCACTCGCCGGCCAGGTCTGCGCCCGCTGAAGGCCGCCACGCAGCCCTCCATCGCGAGCGCCTTCGAGACATCTACCGCGTTGATCCGTGCGTGCGCGAAGGGGCTGCGCACGACGTGGACCCAGAGCATCCCGGGAATCGAGATGTCGTCGACGTAGCGGGAGGCGCCCGTCATGAGCTCGGGGTCCTCCTTCCGCCTGAGCGGCTGGCCGATCAAGGCCGCGGGGTTCGCTGTGGTCGCCATTGCCGCCTCCTAGGATCCGGCCACGGCCGAGACGGCCTTGACGATGTTCTGGTATCCGGTGCACCGGCAGAGGTTGCCCTCGAGGCCGTGGCGGATCTCGTCCTCGCTCGGGCTCGGGTTCTCCCCGAGCAGCCCGACCGCGGCCATGATCATCCCGGGGGTGCAGTAGCCGCACTGGAGCGCGTGATGCTCCTGGAAGGCGGCCTGCATCGGGTGCATCTGGCCGTTCGTGGCGAGGCCCTCGATGGTCATGACCTCGGTCCCGTCGGCCTGCACCGCGAGAAGAGTGCAGGACTTCACCGACTGACCGTCCAGGTGCACCGTGCACGTGCCGCACGACGAGGTGTCGCACCCGATGTTGGCTCCCGTGAGCCCGAGTCCCTCGCGCAGGAAGTGGACGAGCAGCTCGCGCTCCTCCACCTCGCGCTCGTGGCGTACGCCGTTGACTGTGACCGTGATGCGCTTCACGCCGACCCCCCTTCACGGCCGTCGCCGCGGCCGAGCAATCGTTTGATCGCCGACGCGAGCGCCGCGATCGCCAATGAGAAGCCGGAGATCGGCTTCTTTGCCTCCACCATCGCCGCTGCGGCCGCCTCGGGAGACGCCGAGAGCTGAGCCTTGATGCACTCCGCGAACTGGCCGACCAGCTTGTTGGACACGTCCTGCACCACGCCGGGGCGGCCGAGCTGCGCCACCTGGCCCGAGAAGCGCAGGTCGGTGGTCATCTCCACCCGGGTGCCGCCGGCCGCCGCGGGAGCGAGCACTGAATCGACCGTCCCGTCGGCGCCCCCCTTGCCGCGGGTGTCGCGGCCGCTCACGCCGAGGCGCACCGTGTGGGCCGCGTCGTCGCGGTCGAGGAGCTTCACATCGACGAGGAACTGCATCCCGACCGGCCCGAGCTTGACGCTCATCGCCGCCTTCCAGGTGCTGTCATCGACGACCTCGGTCAGGCTCGCCCCGGGCATGCAGGGAACCACCCGCTCGGCGTCGAGCAGCAGCTCGAGCGTCTGCGCGGGAGACGCCGGGGTCTCGAAGGAGTGCTCGAGCTTCATGCGATCGCGGCGATGGCGACGTGGTTGGCGACGCCCACGATCTGGGCTCCGATCGCGATCGCCACCTCCTCGGGCGTGCGCGAGCCGATCCCCAGCCCTATCGGTGCGTGGATGCGCGCGAGCTCATCCTCGCCGACCCCTTCCTCCGCCAGGCGCAGCCGCCGGCGCTCGGTGGTGCGGCGGCTGCCCATCGCGCCGATGTACCGCGCCGGCGTGGTGAGAGCGACCTTCAGCGCCGGCACGTCGAACTTCTCGTCGTGCGTGAGCACACAGATCGCGGTGCGCTCGTCGACCGGGGCCCGCGCGAGAAACTCGTGCGGCCACTCCGTGACCAGCTCGTCGGCGTCGGGAAAGCGCGCCGGCGTGATGAAGAGCGCCCGGGGGTCGCAGACCGTGACGCGGTAGCCGAGAAAGCGGCCGACGGTGGCGAGGGCCGAGGCGAAGTCGATCGCCCCGAAGATGTACATCGCCGGGCGCGGCACCAGAGACGACACGAACACCTCGTCGCCCCCCACGCTCACCACGCCGCTCTCGCCCATCGTCAGGAGTGGACGGGCCGCCGCCTCGACCGCGTCGGCCGGCTCTCCCTCACGGCCGGCCAACCGGGCCCCGCCGAGGCGCCCGCCCGACACGGTGGTGAGGTACGCCACCGGGCGCTCGGCCCGGATGGCCTCTGCCACGCGACCGAAGAGGTCCGGGTCGAGCATCTCGATGAAGACGTGGACCGTGCCGCCGCAGGGGAGCCCCACCTCGAAGGCCTCGTCGTCGACGATGCCGAAGGTGGCCATGCGCGGCGGCCCACCGGCCAGCACCTCCTCGGTCTGGAGGTACAGCGCCGACTCGACGCATCCCCCGGTCACCGATCCGGCCACCTCGCCCGCATCGGACACGGCCATCACGCTGCCCGGAAGGCGCGGGGCCGATCGCTCCACCCGCACGACGGTGCAGACCGCGACGCGCCGACCATCGCGGATCCATCCTTCGACCATCGGCAAGACATCCCGCACGTGGGCGACCTCCATGCCGTTCCCGGGTTCCGACCCTATGACTCCGGGTGAAAGAGCGTCAATATCGTCACGAGGTATCCCTCCGCCAGAGGCGCCGATGTCCTTCACCGATGTCGATCAGCTCGACGACGCGCTCGCCCGCGAGTCGTACCTCGCCGACCGCGGCCTGGCGGTCTCGGTCTTCCTGGCCCTCACCATGCGGCGGCCGCTGCTCCTCGAGGGCGAGCCCGGCGTAGGCAAGACCGAGGTCGCGCGGACACTGGCGCGGGTGCTCGGGGCCGAGCTGATCCGGCTCCAGTGCTACGAGGGCATCGATGCGGCCCAGGCTCTCTACGAGTGGGACTACGCGCGCCAGCTGCTCTACGCGCGCACCCTGCAAGAGGGCGCGCTCGACTCCTCGCGCCGGGCCGCCGAGCTGTACGGGCCGGAGTTCCTGGTCGAGAGGCCCCTGCTGCGGGCCGTGCGCGCCGGGGCCGGCGCCGTGTTGCTGATCGACGAGATCGATCGCGCGGACGAGGAGTTCGAGGCCTTCCTGCTGGAGGTCCTCGCCGATGCGGCGGTGACGATCCCGGAGATCGGCACGATCTCGGCCGAGGCACCCCCAGTCGTGGTGCTCACCTCCAACCGCACGCGCGAGCTCCACGACGCCCTGAAGCGCCGCTGCCTCTACCACTGGATCGACTATCCCGACCTGGATCGCGAGGTGGCGATCATCCGCCTGAGGGCGCCCGAGGCGTCGGAGGGCCTCGCCCGTTCGGTGGCCGAGGTCGTGGCCCGGCTGCGGGCGCTCGACCTCGGCAAGCCGCCGGGTCCGGCCGAGGCGATCGATTGGACGCGAGCCCTTGCCGCGATCGGCGTCGGCCGCATCGACGAGCGGTCGGCCGGCGAGACGCTCGGCGCGGCCATCAAGAACCATGACGACGTGGCCCTCGTGCGCCGCATCCTTCCGGAGGTCATCTGAGCGTGGGCGCGGACATCGAGCCCGCGATGATCCTGGCTCGCTCCCTGCGCGAGGCGGGGGTGCCGGTGGGCACCGGGCGTGTTATCTCGATGGCGCGCGGCGCGGCGGCCGTCGGCGGGGAGGACCTCTACTGGGCGGCCCGCGCGACCCTGATCTCGCGCCGGAGCGACATCGCCGCCTTCGACCGGGCCTTCGAGGAGGCCTTCGGCGTCGCCCCCCCGACACCGGCCTCGCAGGAGATCGCCGATCGCCTCCCGAGCATCGTCGCGCCGAGCGCGCTGTCGGTGACCGCGGGCGACGCCGGAGACGACTCGGACGTCAACCTCGCGAGCGCGACCGAGGTCCTGCGGACAAAGAGCTTCTCCGAGTGCACGCCCGCCGAGCTCGCGATGCTGGCGAGGCTGATGGGCCGCCTGCGACTGAAGCCGCCCGCGCGTCGCACACGTCGGCGCCGCACCGCGCGCTCCGGGGACCCTGACTTGCGCCGCACCCTGCGCCGCGCGATGCGCACCGGGGGGGAGCCGATCGACCGGGCCTGGCGGCGGCGGCGGGTGCGGCCGCGACGCCTGCTGCTCGTGCTCGACGTGTCGGGGTCGATGTCGACCTACTCGCGGGCGCTCGCGATGTTCGCCCACGCGGCGCTGCGCAGCGGCCAAGGCTGGGAGGCGTTCGCCTTCGGCACCCGGCTCACGCGCATGACCGGCCCGCTCGCCAACGCCGACCCCGATCTCGCCTTCGCCGCGGCGGCGGCGGAGGTCACCGACTGGGACGGCGGGACGCGGATCGGCGATGCCCTCAAGCGGCTGATGGACGATCACGGCCGCACCGGCGTCGTGCGGGGCGCCGTCTGCGTGATCCTCTCGGACGGCCTCGAGGTGGGCGATCCCGCGGTGCTCGGCGCCCAGATGGAGCGCCTCTCGCGCCTCGCCCACCGTGTGGTGTGGCTCAACCCCCTGAAGGGCAACGACGGCTACGAGCCGCTCGCCCGCGGCATGGCGGCCGCCCTGCCGCACATCGACGTCTTCCGGGCGGGCCACAACCTCCACAGCCTGGAGGAGGTCGCGGAGGTCATCCAGCGGGTCGGCTGAGCCTGAATCCGCGATACTGGTGCCGTGTCAGTGCCGCGGCTGCTGGGGCGCATCGTCGCCCCCCTCGTCAACACCAACGAGCCCGAGGCCCGGGTGGTCGACCTCCTCGTGGAGCCCTACCGGCCGGTGGCGGCGGGCCAGGTGGTGTGCGTACTCGAGACCAGCAAGACCACCGAGGAGGTGGAGTCGGAGCACGACGGGTGGGCCGGCGAGGTCCACATCGCCCTGCACGACGACGTGAGCGCCGGCGACCTGATCTGCGAGATCTTCGACGCCGAGCCGCCCCGCGCCGCCGCTCCGTCAGGAGCCCCCGGCGAAGCGGGGGCACCGGCTCCCCGGCTGACCCGTAAGGCCGAGGCGATGGCACGGGAGGCGGCGGTCGACCTCTCCCTGCTTCCCACCGACCGCTTCGTCACCGAGGAGGACGTGCGGGCCCTGATCGCACGCACGGCCGAGCGCGTCGAGGTCGACCCGGCCGTCTTGGCGCGCAGCGGCCCGGAGAGCGTCATCGTGTTCGGCGGTGGCGGCCTCGGCAAGACCCTCATCGAGTGCCTCGTCGCCGCCGAGGGCCTTCACGCGCTCTGCGTGGTCGACGACGGCATCCCCGCGGGGTCCGAGGTGCTGGGGGTTCCTGTCGTGGGCGGAGGCGCCGCGCTGCGCACCCTGGCGGAGGCGGGGGTGCCCATGGCCGCCAACGGCGTGGGGGCCATCGGCCGCGCCCAGGGGCGTATCGACATCTTCCGCCGGCTGGAGGAACACGGCTTTGCGATGCCGGCCCTGGTCCACCCGGGCGCGCACGTCTCCGCCTCGGCGACGATCGGCGACGGAGCGCAGGTGCACCCTGCGGCGGTCGTGTCGTCGGACGCCTCGGTGGGCCGGGGGGCGATCGTCAACTCCGGGGCGATCGTGTCGCACGACTGCCGGGTGGGCGAGCACGTCCACCTCGCGCCGGGCGCGATCCTGGCCGGAGGGGTCGACGTGGGCGAGGCGGCGCTCGTGGGCATGGGCGCCACGGTCGCCCTCGGCCTGTCGATCGGCGCCCGGGCTCTGGTCGGGAATGGCGCGGTGATCACGGCCGACGTCCCCGAGGGGACGATCGTGGCGGCCGGTACCGTCTGGGCGGGGTAGGGAGGCCCGGGGCGCTAGTGTCCCGCGCCGACCGACCCTGGCTAAGCTGAGGAGCGGAATGGCCTCCACTCTCCACGACAGCGCGCCCATGAGCGACGCCGCCGCGCTCCTGCCCGAGCTGTACCGGCGGATGTTCGCCATCCGCCGGTTCGAGGAGACCCTGCTCGACATGTTCTCCCAGGGGGCGCTCGTCGGGACCACCCACACCTGCATCGGCCAGGAGGCGAACGCCGTCGGCGTGATCGACCATCTGGACCCCGCGCGCGACGTGATCTTCAGCAACCACCGCTGCCACGGGCATTTCCTCGCCTTCCGGGGCGACCAGGAGGGGCTGCTGGCGGAGGTGATGGGGCGCGCGACCGGCGTCTGCGGCGGCAAGGGCGGAAGCCAGCACCTCTGCGCCGAGAACTTCTACACCAACGGGATCCAGGGGAGCATCGTGCCCGTGGCGACCGGCATCGCGCTGGCCGAGAAGCTGCGGGGCGCCGGAGCGCTGACCACGGTGTTCCTGGGCGACGGCACGCTGGGGCAGGGCACCGTCTACGAGTGCCTCAACATGGCCGGGCTCTGGCGGCTGCCATTGCTCTTCGTGGTGGAGGACAACCGCTACGCGCAGACCACTCCGCGCGAGCTGGCGGTCTCGGGCTCGATCCCGGCCCGCGCCGAGGCCTTCGGCGTGGCGGCCGCCGCAATCGACACCACCGATGTGCTCGAGGTGCACGCGGCGGCCGCCGAGGCGGTGGCTCATGTGCGCACGACCGGCGAGCCCTACTTCCTGGTGCTCGGCACCTATCGCCTCAGCCCGCACAGCAAGGGGGACGACGTGCGCGACCCGGCCGAGATCGCCGCCCGCCGCGAGCTCGACCCGTTGCGCGTGAGCGGCGCACGGATCGCCGACGCCGAGCGGGTGGCGCTGGAGGAGGCGTGCGAGCGCGACCTCTCGGCGGCGGTCGCCGCGGCGGAGCGCGCGCCGGTGGCCGGAGGGGTGGCCTGATGGCCTCCGGCGAGCGCTGCGCCCGCGTCGTGAACCGCGCTCTCACCGAGGCGTTCGAGACCCGTGAGGACGTCTACCTGCTGGGCGAGGACGTGCTCGACCCCTACGGTGGCGCCTTCAACGTCACGCGCGGCCTGAGCGACCGCTGGCCGGACAGGGTCATCACCACCCCCATCAGCGAGGCGTCGCTGTTCGGGGTCGCCTCCGGCATGGCGCTGCGGGGCTACCGCCCGATCCTCGAGATCATGTTCGGCGACTTCCTGATGCTGGGGTTCGACCAGATCGTCAACGGCATCTCGAAGTTCCGCGAGATGTACGACGATCAGGTCACCCTGCCGCTCGTGGTGCGCCTGCCGATGGGCGGCCGCCGCGGGTACGGGCCCACCCACAGCCAGTCGCTCGAGAAGTTCCTCCTCGGGGTGCCCAACATCACCGTGGCCGCCCCGAGCGAGTGCCACGACATCCAGGGGATGGTGCGCGACGCGATCGCCCTCGACGAGCCGGTCTTCCTGATCGAGAACAAGGTGATGTACGGGCGCGCCCAGCGCCGCCCGGTCGACGGCCGGATCGAGGGGCTTCGCTGCGTGGAGAGCCCCGGGCCATTCCCGGCACTGACCTTCTCCGGCAACGACTTCGGGGAGGCGGCTGCGACGATCGTCACCTATGGCGGGATGCTCCCGATCGTCCTCGAGGCGGTCATCGAGCTGATCCTCGAAGAGGAGGTCTTCTGCGAGGTGGTGGCGCTCGGGCGGCTGCTTCCCCTCCACCTCGAGCCGGTGCTCGAGTCGGTGGCCCGCAGCGGCGCGCTGGTCACGGCGGAAGAGGGTGCGCTCACCTCGGGGATCGGAGCCGAGATCGCCGCCCGCGTGCAGGAGCTGGCCTGGTCGGATCTGCGGCGGCCGGTGCGCCGCATCGGCGCCGCCGACGGGATCATCCCCTCGGCGCCGGGGCTGGAGAGCGCCAGCCTGCCGAGCGTGCGCGACGTGATGGATGCGGTGACCGCGCTGGTGGGCGCCGGGGTGTGACGGAGACGCCTCCCGGACCCGCCTACCGTCGTCGCCTCGACCCGGCGCTCGCCGAGGGATTCCGCAAGGACCCGCTCGAGGAGGACTTCCTCGAGCGCCTGAACGGAGTCCTCCGCCCGGCCGAGGAGGAGGACTACCGCGACCTTCCCGAGAGGTTGCCGACCCTGCACGTCATCGGGGCCCCCCGCTCCGGGACCACGCTGCTCTACCAGGTGATCGCGAGCGGGCTCGAGGTGGGCTACGTCAACAATCTGATCGCGGCCTTCTGGCTCGCGCCCGCCACCGGCGTGCGTCTCTCGCGCAAGCTCGGCCTGGACGGGGGGCCCTCGTCGTCGTTCCACTCGTCGTTCGGGCGCACCGAGGGGGTCGGTGAGCCGCACGAGTTCGGGTACTTCTGGAACCACCACCTGAGGTATCCCGACCTCGCAGAACGCGATCGCGAGCACGAGGCGTCCATCGACTGGGCGCGACTGCGACGGGTGCTGGTGAACATGGCCCGGGCCGACGGCCGGCCGATGGCGTTCAAGCCGATGCTGCTGGCGTGGCACCTGGAGACCATGCTCGAGCACATGCCGCGCACCTGCTACGCGTGGATCCGGCGCGAGCCGCGCGACACCGCGCTGTCGATCCTCAGGATGCGCAGCTCGCTGCTCGGATCCTACGAGGGCTGGGCGTCCCTGAAGCCCCGCGACGCCCCGACCGACGTGCCCCCCTGGGAGCAGGTGGCGGCGCAGGTGGTTCTCCTGGAGCGCACGCTGGAAGAGGCCGCGGCACGCCTCGGCCCCGACCACGTGCTGCCGGTGCGCTACGAGCGCCTCTGCGAGGACCCGGGCGCTGTGCTGAGCGAGATCCGCGACATGATGGGGGCCAAGGGATTCGCGCCCACCCTCCGTCCGGAGGGGATCCCGCCCTTCCACGAGAGGCGCAACGCGGCGCTCGACGAGGAGTTCGGCGCGCGCATCGACGCGGCTCTCGCGCGCTACGGGGAGGCCTTCGCCCGCTAGTGTCCGGATTCAGAAGTTCAGCGGCAGCCAACTTCTGAATCCGGACACTAGCCGCGGGACCCCTCCGGGTTCTCGGCCACGATCGCCGAGCTGATCCGGCGCGCGACCTCAGCGACCATCGGCTCGCGGAGCAGGTCGTCGTTCGCCCCCTGCAGCACCTCCACGCGTCAGCCGGTCGGCGAGGCCCGCCCAGTCGCTAGCGGGATCGTCGCTGTAGAGGGCGGTCGCCTCGGCCGAGAGATAGAGCCTGACCGCGCCAGGAAGGGGATCGGGCGCGTGGAGGGCCAACGCACGGCGAGCCGGATCGCCGCCCCTCGCGCGCTGGCGGCCGGCACTCGCCCGGATCCGCCTCGACACCGCCGGGATCGCCCGCCGGAGGAGAGCCGCGCACGCGGCCGGATCGAGATCCCGTGTCCGCACGAGATGGCGGCGCGCCCGTCGCAGCGGGCTGCGGCCCTCGCGGTACCGGGCGGCGGCCGTGGGGGAGACCAGCGTGGGGAAGTCGATGGCGCCCACGCCGATCAGGGCGACCAGGGAGACCTCGGAGCCCTCGGCGCGCAGCCGGCGGGCGACCTCGAGGGCCACGATCGCTCCCGAGCAGAACCCGGCGAGCAGGTAGGGCGGATCCGGCCGCGCCGCACGTAGGGCGCCGACGTGGGACCGCGCGAGATCGTCGATCGACCCCCACCCGCCATCGCCGGTCTGGAGGCCCCACACCGGTCGTGCGGCGCCCAGGCGGCGCACCAGCCACGCGTAGGTGTCGGTGTTGAAGTCGAGGCCGTGCACGAGCACGAGCGGCGTACCGCCCCCGCGCGGCTGGAGCGGAACGATGCCCCCTGCCGGAGTTCCCCCGGCGGCGTCGTCGTGGAGATCCGCGGCCAGGCGGGCGATCGTCGGCGCCCTCACCAGAGCCGAGGGCTCCAGGGAACGACCGATGCGCTCCTCCACGGCCGCGAGTAACTCCGCCAACGCAAGCGAGTCGCCGCCGAGCTCGAAGAAGTCGTCGTCAACGCCGAGGTCCCGCCTCTCCAGAACGCTCTCCCAGACCTCGATCAGCGCGGTCTCGACCGCGTTCCGAGGGCGCACCGCGGCGGCCTCGCGCGCCGGGGAGAGGGCCCCGCGATCCACCTTGCCGTTCGCTGTGAGAGGGAGCGACGCCACGAACGAGATCGACGTGGGGACCATGTCCGCCGGGAGGCGCTCGACAAGCGTCTTCCGGATCGCCTGATGGTCCATGTCGTCGTCGTCGACCACCAGGTGCGCCGCCAGGCGCCCCTCGCCGCGCCGGCCCGGGTAGGTGGTGACCGCGGCCTCGACGACGCCGGGAAGAGCGAGCAGGTGGCCCTCGATCTCGGCGGTCTCGACGCGCCGCCCACCCACCTTGAGCTGGCCATCCCTGCGGCCGAGGAACTCGAGGCAGCCGTCGGAGCGCAGGCGGCCGAGGTCGCCGGTGCGGTAGATCCGTAACCCCGGATCGGCGGCATCGGGCGAGAAAGCCGCCTCGGTGAGGTCCGCCCGCCCCCAGTATCCGAGCGCGAGATGGCGGCTCCGTACGACGATCTCGCCCGCCTCTCCGACCGGCGAGGGATGACCGGCGGCGGCGACGACGTGGACCTCCATGTCGGGCACCGGGTATCCCACGGGCAGGATCCCCTCGGACACGGTATCGCCGGCCGCGATCCTCAGCTGACGGCTGAGTCCGGTCTCGGTGGCTCCGAGCCCGTTGGCAAGGATGCTCCAGGACGGGAAGTGGCGACGATGGAGCGCGACGTCCGATGATGCGGCGCGATCGCCCTCCAGCCGGACGACGCGCACGCGCGGGAAGACGCCCCCATCGACGGCGACGAGGCTGCGGAAGATCGATGGGACCGAGTGGTAGACGGTGATCGCCTGCTCCCGCACCGCAGCGGCCAGCGAGTCGACACGACCCTCGTGGATCCGCATGGGAAAGAGGGCAGCGCCGTTGAGGAGCGCGGCGAACGTGCTCGACACGACAGCGCTGAAGCTGGGCGACTGGATCAGGCTGAGGCGGTCCCCGGGCCCGATGCCCAGAGTGGCGGTGTACCGCATGGCGTTGTGGAGGACGTTGCGATGGCTGTCGATGACTCCCTTGGGGCTCCCCGTCGATCCCGACGTGAAATAGACGCAGGCGACCGAGTCCGGAGAGAGATCGTGCGGGGTGGGCTCCACGGGGCCGGTGACCTCGTCCTCGAGGAGCAGCACCTGGCGATCGCGTCCCCGGAGGGCCTCGGCGGCAGGCGCGCCCTCGCCGTCGGTGAGGATGAGCCGCGCTCCGACGTGATCCGCGACCTTCGCGAGGTGGGCGGAGGGATCGGATGGATCGAGAGGGACGTAGGGTCGACCCGCGGCGAGCGCGCCGAGCGTCGCGACGACGCTCGGGATCCCCTGCTGGAAGAGGAGCACGACCGGCTCGCGGCCCCCCTTCGAGCGCGCGAGGATCGCCGTGCAGATGGCGTTGGACATCCCATCCAGCTCCCGGTACGTCAGCCGGCGGGATACGTCCTGCGCGGCGAGGCAGTCGGGGTGCGCTCGCACGACCTGGCGAAACCTCGCCGGGATCGTCTGGTCCACCTCCGCGGGCGCCATCACCCCGATGGCGCCGCGGCATTGGTGCTGGGGAGGCGACGGGGTCTCGGTCACCCCGCGCCGCCCGAGGGGTTCTCGACGATACGGCACGAGCGCCCGCGGAGGCGCGCGAGATCGTCGGGCGTGTCGACGTCCTCGGGTGGGTCTCCACCCACCTCGACCATCTCCACCCGACCGGCATGGGCGGCGATGAGAGGGCGAGCGCCCGCGTCGCCCCGCAGGGCCCGGGCGGCGGGCCAGACCTCACGGTCGAGCAGCACGGGGTGCGAGGGCCTGCCGCGGTACGACGCCCGGAGGATCGGCGCGCCGCTCGCCGCGTGCGCCGCAACCACCGCGCGGATCGCGTCCGCGCGCACCCCCGGCTGATCGCCGAGGAGGACGACCGCGGCCGCGGCACCGGCGGGAGCGCGCTCGAGACCCACTCGAAGCGAGGTCGACTGGCCGGCCTCGAATAGCGGATTGACCGCGATCTCGACCCCCTCCGGCAGGCGCAGCGCAGCGGCCACCTCATCGGCCGCGTGGCCGAGCACCACGACGACGCCATCGAGCGAGGCCTCAGCCGCAGCATCGATGACGTGCTGAAGGAGGGGCCGTCCGCGCAATGGCGACAGCTGCTTGCGGGCGCTCCCCATGCGGCGGCCCTCGCCCGCGGCGAGGATGATCCCTGTGACGCACACGGGCCGAGCATGACGGGTGTCGAATAGTTTGTCGCCGATGCGCGACGACATCCGCCTGGTGGCCGGCGTCGCTTCGGTGTTCTGGGCGGGGGCGACGGCGCTCGCCCTGCACGAACGACGCACGGCCCCGCGTCCCGACGCCGAACCCCCCGCGCCGGCGGGGCCTCTGGTGAGCGTCATCGTGCCGGCGCGCAACGAGGAGCGCGGTGTGGGCGCGGCGATCGCGAGCCTGCGCGCCCTCGACTACGACCGGATGGAGGTGATCGTGGTCGACGACCAGTCCGATGACGACACCCTGGCCACGGCGCGGGCGGCCGCCGGCGATGATCCGCGCGTGGCGGTGCTCTCGGGGGCGCCCCTCCCAGAGGGGTGGGTCGGCAAGTCGTGGGCCTGCTGGCAGGCGGTGGCGCGGGCTCGCGGAGAGTGGCTCCTGTTCACCGACGCCGACGTCATCCACTCCCGCGATTCGCTGGGGCGGTCGCTGGCGATGGCCGAGCGGCTGGGGCGCGGGGGGCTCACCCTGCTCCCCACCATCGACTGCGGCAGCCCGATAGAGCGAGCGGTGATGCCCGCCGCCCTCACGGCCATCGCGACCTTCGTGGCGCCCGGGCCACTGGCCCGCTCGCCACGCAGCCGCGTGTCGATCGCCGCGGGCGGCTACATGCTGATGACGCGTGCGCTCTACGACGCGGTCGGCGGGCACGCCGCGATCCGCGACCGGATGGTCGACGACGTGTGCATGGCGGCGGCGATCAAGCGAACGGGGCGCCTTGCTGGTACCGGTGCCCGCCCGCCGACTGGCGCGGCTGCGGATGTACCACGGAGGGCGGGAGTTGTGGGAGGGCTGGACCAAGAACGCCTCGTTCGCCGCGGCCGGCGGAGCAACCAAGGGCCTGGTCAGCGCGGGCGCGGTCGCGGTGCTCGCGCTGGCGCCGATCGGGGCCGCGGGACGGGGCCTGCGTCAGGGGGATCGCGGCCTCACCGCGATCGGGCTCGGGGGCACGGCGGCCCTGGTCGCCCTGCAGCGCCTGTCGTCGTGGGCGGTGCCGACGCCCGCCCTCTACGCACCCACCCTGCCGATCGGCCTCCTCGTGCTGAGCGGCGCCGCCGCCCGCGGCGCCCTGGAGCGCATGCGCGGACGCGGCCCACGGTGGCGCGGGCGGCGCTACCCCCTGGCGCGCTGAGCCTGGCGGCGCGGCACCCGGCCGAGCAACAGGTCGCGGGCCGCGTTGAGCGCCACGGTGAGGCCCTCGGCCTGGCCCTGGATCGTGGGGTGAAGCCCCGCGACGCGATCCGGATGACAACGGGTGATCTGATCGCGGTAGGCGCGCTCGACCTCGTCGTTGGGCACGTCGCCCGCCAGACCGAGGAGCGCGAGCGCGTCCGCGGCCGTGCGCGGCACGGCCACCGCCGAGACCGGTGCGCCCGCCACCGGCGCAGGGCGGGAGCGCGGCCGGCTCGCGCGCTCGGCGGCCATCAGCGCCCGCTCCTCCGCGAGGGCCGCGCGTTCGTCCACGAGGCGCTCGCGCTCTTCCGCGACCTCCCGGGCCAGGCTCACCAACCGGCGGTCCCGCGCCGCCGGGTCCTCGCGCAGCGCCGACAGCATCGCTTCGGGATCGAGGCTGAGCGGCTCATCCTCGGCGACGGTCCATCCGGCCCCCGAATCGCCACGCCGCACGGCGGCGATGATCTCCTCGAAGGTGAGGTGGGCCCGATTGCCGAGGCCGGGCCCCTCGGACGGCCCGAGTCGCACCAGCTCCAGCGAGTCCCAGCCCGGATCGACGAGGAAGGCGGTGGACGAGCGGCCGCCGATCAGCATCCGCCGCTCCGGGCGGGCCCGGTGGCCGAGCACCGAGAAGCGCGCGCGCTCGGGCGCGCCCCCGACGATCGCGGTCAGCTCGTCGTCGAGATCCGCGAGGCGGCGGGCCACCTCGCGGGCATCGGGACCGACGGCCTCGACGGCGCGTGCAGCGGCGAGCGCCTCACGGAGACCGGCCGCCCCCGAGGACTGTCCGGCGGCCAACACCGCCCACCAGCGTGCCCAGGCGTCGGCGGGATCGGCGCGCTCCAGCGCCACGGCGGCGGCTGCCGGGTGGTCGAGCGCCAACAGGGTCGCGGCGAGGCCGGTCGCGGCGCGCGGGGAGTCACCCATCGCCGAGGAGGCCGCGAGCAGCGCGACCTGGCGCCAGCGGCTCTCGGTACCCCGGGCCGGGGCGGGCCCGGCGGCGGCGATGAACGGATCGACCATGGCGAACACGGTAGCGGACATCCATCCGTGGGCCGGGTCTAGAGTGGCCTCGATGAACCGTCTCTCGGGCGAGTCCAGCCTCTATCTCCGCCAGCACGCCGACAACCCGGTGGACTGGCACCCGTGGGGCGACGAGGCGCTCGGCCGGGCGCAAGAGGAGGATCGGCCGATCCTGCTCTCGGTCGGCTACTCCTCGTGCCATTGGTGCCACGTGATGGCACACGAGTCCTTCGAGGACGAGGCGACGGCCGCCGTCATGAACGAGCTCTTCGTGAACGTGAAGGTGGACCGGGAGGAGCGGCCGGACGTGGACGCTCTCTACATGCAGGCGACGCTTTCCCTGACCGGGCAGGGGGGCTGGCCGATGACGGTCTTCCTGACGCCGGACGGGCGGCCCTTCTACGCGGGGACCTACTTCCCGAACACCGCGCGGGGGGGGCTGCCGGCCTTCCCGGACCTCTGCCGAGCGATCGCCGATGCCTACCGCAGCCGGCGCGAGGATGTGGAGGGTCAGGCGTCCGAGGTCGCGCGCAGGCTCGGAGCGGCCGCATCGCGCCCGCCCTCGGCCGACGTGCTCGACGCCCAGATCCTCGAGGACGCCGTCGTGGGTCTCGCTCGGGTCTTCGACCCGGTGGAGGGCGGCTTCGGGGGCGCCCCGAAGTTCCCGCCCTCGCTGGCGCTCGAGTTCCTGTTGCTGCGGCTCTGGCGTCGCCCCGACGACCATCACGCACGGGAGATGGTGGAGAGGACGCTCGGCAAGATGGCGGCGGGTGGCCTGTACGACCAGATCGGCGGCGGCTTCCACCGCTACAGCGTGGACGGCCAGTGGCTGGTGCCGCACTTCGAGAAGATGCTCTACGACAACGCGCTGCTCGCCCGCGACTACGTATTGGCGTTCCGTGTCACCGGGTCGCCCGAGCACCGCCGCATCGCCGAGGAGACCCTCGACTACCTGCTGCGTGAGATGCGGCGCCCGGACGGGGGCTTCGCCGCCGCCCAGGACGCCGACTCGCCGGGCGGCGAGGGCGCTTTCTTCGTGTGGACGCCGGCCGAGCTGGAGCGCCTGCTGACGCCTGAGCAGGCGCGCGCCGTGACCGTGCGCTACGGGGTCCGCCCGGAGGGCAACTTCGAGGGTTCGTCGATCCTGCACATGGTGACCCCCATTAGCGAGGTGGTCCGCCAGCTGGGAGAGGAGGTGCCCTCCCTGCTGGCCGAGGCGCGCACGGCCCTGTACGCGGCCCGCTCGGAGCGCCCCGCGCCCGCTCGCGACGACAAGCTTGTGACCGCGTGGAACGGCCTGGCCATCGCCGCCTTCGCCGACGCCGGGATCATCCTGGGGCGGCCCGACTACACAGAGGCGGCCGTCGCCGCCGCCACCGTGGTGCTCGACCGCCTGGTGGTCGATGGACGCCTGCGGCGGGTCCACACCGATGCCGGCGCCGCCCACCTCGGCCAGCTCGACGACCACGCCGACCTCTGCCACGGGCTCCTGCGCCTCTATGAGGCGACCGGCTTTCCGCGCTGGCTCACGGCGGCGCGCGGGCTGGCCGACCAGATGATCGGCCTGTTCGCCGACCCGATCGGCGGAGGGTTCTTCTACGCCGGCTCTGACGGCGAGGCGCTGCTCGCCCGCACCCGCGAGCTGGAGGACCACCCGACGCCGGCGGGCAACTCGCAGGCCGCGCTGGTGCTGCTGCGCCTGGCCGATCTCACCGGCGAGGGAGCCTTCGCCGAGCACGCCATCGGCGCCCTGCGCATGGTGAGGGGCGAGATGGCGCGCTTCCCGCAGGCGTTCGGCACGGCCCTGATCGCGCTCGACCACCACCTCGCCGAGCGCCGCGAGGTCGCGGTGGTCGGAGACCCGGCCGATCCGCGCACGGCTGCCCTGGTGCGCGCCGCGCGCGAGGGAGCCGGACCCTTCGACGCCCTGGCATTCGGCGACCCGGACCTCGCGGAGGCCGCCGAGGCCGCGCCGCTGTTGAGGGACCGGCCGCTTGTGGGCGGCGCGCCGGCCGCCTACGTCTGCCGTGAGTTCGCGTGTCAGGCTCCCGTCACCGACCCGGCCGATCTGGCGGCGGAGCTCGCCCGGTGACGCGGGATCCTTCCCGGATGGTCACGGAACGCTAAGAAACCGCCCGAAGGGCAGCGGTATCGTCCGCCTCCACCGAGAGGAGACCGCGATGAGGAAGACCCGCATCCGACGCACCGCGTTGGCGCTCATGAGCTCGGCCGCCCTCGGGGCCGCCACCATGACCGCCGTCGCCGCGACGTCCCACGTCACCGCGCCCACGAAGCGCTCCACACGCACGGTGATCGCGCCACCCGGGGTGAAGCTGACGTTCTCGGCCAAGCGCCTGAAGGTGCGCGCGGGCCGGCTGACGCTGAGGGTGAAGAACCGCGACGACATCCCCCACAACATCGCGTTGCGCGGCAAGAAGCTGAAGCCCCGCAAGGGCCGGGTGGTGGGCACCGGCAAGGTCTCGAAGATCGTCGTGAAGCTGAAGCCGGGGAAGTACACCTTCTACTGCAGCGTGTTCGGCCACGAGGCCGGCGGCATGAAGGGCATCCTCAGGGTCACCCGCTAGAACTCGTGCGGGTCTGGCCCCTCCGCGTGCGACTCGAGCACGATGGGCCCGCGCTCGCCCGTGCGCACCCTGATGGCCTGCTCGATGTCGTAGACGAAGATCTTCCCGTCGCCCGGCTGACCGGTGTGGGCCAGCTCCAGGATGACGTCGAGCGCGCGCTCGAGGTCGGCGTCGTCCACGGCCACCTCGAGCTTCAGCTTGGGGCGGAGGAAGATCGTGGAGCGAGCACCGCGGTAGCTCTCGGTGAAGCCCTTCTGCCGGCCCGACCCCTTCGTCTCGCTGACGCTCATCGACGGAAGGCCGATCGCCTCCAGACGGTCATGGATCGCCTCGAGGGCCTCGTGACGGATGTACGCCTCGATCTTCTTCACTGGATGCCCTCCTGGGGTTCGCAATTCGCACGACTCCGGTGCATTGCGCACCCGCGGCCGGTGCAGGTATACCAGTGCTCCGGCGCGCTCTCGGGCGCGCGGGGAGTCGGCCGGGCGCTCTACGAGGCCGCCGGCGACGGCGGCCGCTATCCTGGCCAAAGATGGCGGACCTCTCGGAACTCACGTCGATGATCGAGGCCGCGCTTCCCGGCGCGAGCGCGGAGGTCATCGACCAAGGCGGTGGCGACCACCTCGCGGCATCGGTGGTGGCGCCCCAGTTCGCCGGCCTGACGCGCCTGGAGCAGCACAAGCTGGTCTACGCAGCTGTGCAGAGCCGTTTCGACGACGGCAGCATCCATGCGCTCGCCCTGAAGACGCGCGTACCGGAGGCGACATGAGCACCGACACCACGACCCTCACCGAGGAGCAGATCCTCGCGCAGATCACCGGCGAGGTCGCCGGCAACAAGGTCTTCCTCTATCTCAAGGGCACGCCGGAGATGCCACGCTGCGGCTTCTCGAACCAGGTCGTGCAGATCCTGAACCACCTCGGGGTGGAGTATGGATCTCGCGACATCCTGGCCGACCCGCGCATCCGCCAGGTGCTCTCCGGGTGGTCTGACTGGCCGACGATCCCCCAGCTGTTCGTCGACGGGAAGCTCGTCGGTGGATGCGACATCGTCACCGAGATGTTCCAGGAGGGCGAGCTCCAGCCGCTGGTGTCCTGATCGGCGGGCGCGGCCGGGCGCCACGATGAATCCGGTCTTCGCCCACGACGAGCCACTGGCCGAGCTCCACGCCCACCTCGGCGGGAGCGTCAACGCGGCGACCATGTGGGAGCTCGCCCACGAGCAGGGCATCAAGCTCCCCTACCGCGACTACTGGGAGTTCGCCTCGGCGACCAACGTCGGCGGCGGCACGGACGGCCTTGACGGCCTCGATCGGATCTACCACCTCACCGAGCTGATCCAGAGCAGCCCGGAGGGGGTGTTCCGCGCTGTGCACGGCATGATCGCCGGGGGATACCGGTCGCAGAGGATCACCACCCACGAGGTCCGCTTCAACCCCGCCAAGCGCAATCGCGGCGGAGAGCGCGACCTCGACGCGATCGTGATGTCGGCGGTGCACGGCATCGACCGGGCCACCCTCGAGTATCCGGTGCGGGCCGGGCTCACGCTGATGATGGACCGTGGCTTCCATCCCGACCTCAACGCCGCCATCGTCGAGCGCGCCGTGCGCTTTCGCGACCGCGGCGTGGTGGCGATCGACATCGGCGGACCGCGCCCCCTCGGCACCGGGCCGCCCTACCCGTACCGCGACCTGGAGCCCCTCGTGCGCCGCGCGCGCGATGCCGGGCTGGGAGTGACGCTGCATGCCGGGGAGGAGGGAGTGAACGCCCCCGATCCGAGCCCCTTCGTCGAACGAGATGCGGCAGGTGCTGGAGTTGGGCGTCGACCGGATCGGGCACGGGATCATCACCGCCATGGACCCCCGCCTGCTGGAGGAGGCGCTCCGGGCGGAGGTGGTCCTGGAGATCTGCCCCACCTCCAACGTGCGCACGCGCGCCGTGCGCGACGAGGCGCAGATGGCCGAGATCGTCTACGACCTCGAGGCCGCCGGCGTGCCGCTGGTCGTCTCCACCGACGGTCCGGAGATGATCGGCACCCGCCTGCGCTCCGAGTACGCGATGCTCGTGCGCCACGGCGCCCTCACGCCCGAGGCGGCGCGGCGCGCCAACGCGCTCGCCCACTCCGTGAGCTTCGTCCGCCCAACCTCCGGCGCCGACGCCACGGCGGGGCACTGACCGGGCGCGGCGCGCTCAGCCGGTCGGAGGCCTCTCGCTCACGCTCCCGGGGCGAGGGGTGGGCGGGCGCCGGCTGCGCCATGCGCCCGGATCGGGCGGGGCCCATGGGATCGGAACCGGGCGCTCGACGGCGACGATCACGACATCGTCGCGCAGGCTCTCGTCCTCATGGCGACGGGCGGCCTCGATGAGACGCTCCACCCGGAGCTGGAGGGCCGACCGGCGCTCGTCGGCGAGCACGCCGCACGCCCTCTCCACGCCGAAGGTGTCGGCGCCCTGGCGCGCCTCGATGAGGCCGTCGGTGTAGAGGACGATCGTTCCGCCGGGCGGGAGGGCCGCGTGGGTCACGGGCCACTCGGCTTCGTCGAACACGCCGAGCAACGGCCCGCTGCGCAACGGCTCGAGCGGCCGGCACCCCGAGGCCGTGAGCAGGAACGGGGGTGGGTGCCCCGCCGGGGCGAAGCTCACCGAGCCGCCCGGGTCGATCAGCATGTAGATGATCGATGCAAAGAGCCCCTCGGCGCGCTGGTCGGGCGTGGACATCTGCGCGTTGAGGGCGGCGAGCACGGCGGCCGGGTTGGGGTTCACCGAGACCAGGGTGCGCCAACCGAACCGCAGGCCGGCGGCCTGGGCCGCGGCGGGGGCTCCGTGGCCTGCCATGTCACCGACCATCACCGCAAGCCGGCCGTCGGCGAGCACGACGGAATCGTAGAAGTCGCCGCCGACGAGCAGCGCACGCTCCGCCGGCCGGTAGCGGGCGAAGAGGCGCAGCCCGGGCACGGCGGGCAGGCGTTCGGGCAGGAGGCCGGCCTGGACCGTCTCCCACAGCGCGCGCTCGGTCTTCTGGGCGGTCTCGCGGCGAGCTGCTGCGGCGACGGCGTCGCGCTCCTGGCGCACCTCCCTCTGCATCAGGTTGAAGCCGTCCATGAGCTCGGCGAGCTCGCGGACCGCCTCGCGGCTGGGGGGAATCGGATCGGAGAGAAGGCCGCGTGTGACGCGCCCGACACCAGCGCTGAGGAGCGCCACGGGCCCGCCCACGCGGCGCCAGAGCTGACGGCTCGCCACCACGACCATGAGCAGCGTGAGCAGCGCCGCTCCAGCGATCGAGAAGAACGTCAGGAGCCGGCGTCGGTCGTTGTCGGCCAGGGCGGAGAGACGCACGTTCTCGATCTCCTCCAGCAGACGCGCGTGTTCGGCGCGGAACGCGTTGAAACGCGCTTCGCTGATGCCCTCGTTGATGCGCGTGCGCGCCTCGTCGGCCCGGCCGCTGCGACGCAGCCGGATGAGCTCCACGGCCTCACCGAACCAGAGCCCCGCGGTGCGATCGACCGCCTCCGCAGAGGCCACGAGCCCGGGTTGCCCGTCGAGCGCCGCCTTCAGGGTCGCCATCTCTCCCGGATACCGGTCGCGGGCGGTGGTGTAGGCGGCCAGATCGTCGCCGCGGGCGAGGAGGATGTACGCGCGGTTGGCGCTCTGGGCGCTCAACAGCCCCACGAGCAGGGCGTTGGCGTCGGTCTGGCGGCGGAGCGCGCGCTCGGCCCCATCGCGGTAGTCGCGCGCGGTGGTGATCATCCCCAGCAGGGCGACAGCGATGAGCACGCTGAGCACGACGGCCAGCGCCGCGACGAGAGCGGCGAGGACGCCCCTCAGGGACCCCGGGCCGCGGGGACGGCTCATCTGCCCACCGCGCCCGAGTGCGACCCGGCCCGAGTCAGTCCGGCGGCCCCTCCGCAACGAGGAGCCTGATCTCGTCGAAGCTGTCGGGGCGCCCGATCACGACCATCGTGTCCTCGGCGCGGAGGACCTCGTCCGGGTGCGGCGTCGCCAGCGAGCCCGATTCCCGGAGGATCGCGACGATCGTGGCGCCGGTGGTCGAGCGGATGCGACAGGTCGCCACCGTCAGGCCGACCAGCGGGCTCGTGACCGGGAGCTCTATCCACTCCATGACCAGATCCTTGAGGGCGAGCTCGAGATCCTCCACCAACTGGGGCCGGTAGACCACCCCGCCGATGATGGCCCCCAGCTGACGGGCCTCCTCGTCGTTGAGCGTCAGGACGTGGGGCTCATCGTCCTGGTGGGCGTAGTGGTAGACCTCGCGCATGCCGTCGAGGTGGACGACCGAGGACACCTTCTCGCCCCGCGACGTGCGCATCGTGAACTTCGTGCCCACGCCGGGAAGACGGGTCTCGCGGACCTCGAGCATCGGGCTCATCTCCTCGCTTCTGGTCTGGCGGTGCGCGGCGGGAAGAGAACCCGTCCGATGCGCCGCGACTCTCTCATCAATACCACCCCGGCAACCGCGGTGACCAGGACGAACAGGCCCGCGAAGGGGCTCACAAGCTCTCGAAACGTCGCGTCGAGGGCGGCGCCCGCAGCCGCGAGGTTGGCCAGGATGATGGTGAACTCGCCTCGCGCGACGAGAGAAGATCCTACGTTAACGCTCTGGCGCCGCGAGAAGCCCGTGGTCCGGCCCGCCAGGAACCCCGCCACGAGTTTTCCGCCGATCGCGATCGGCACGGCCAGCGCGAGCCATAGGGCCGCGTCGTCGGCCATGGCCAGGTCGACCTCGAGCCCGAATGCGAAGAAGAAGATCGCGGCGGCGAAGTCGCGCAGGCCCAGGAGCTGCTGCTCGATCTGATCCCTGATCTCCGAGCCCGAGAGCAGCACGCCTGCGAGGAGCGCCCCGACGGCTTCCGACAGACCTGCGGCCTCCCCGAGGGCGCCCCCGCCGATAGCGATCGCCAGCGATCCCAGGAGCAACTGCTCGCGATCCAGGCGTGGCGCGATCCGGTCGATCGCGTGGTGGGCCCAGCGGCCCACCAGCAGGAACGCCACCACGAAGACCAGCGCCAGGCCCGCCGTGCCTGCGATCTCGAGACCGCCCACCGACTCGCCCGTCGCGAGGGCGGCCGCCACACCCAGGAACAGCGCGATCGCAAGGTCCTCGAACACCAGGACCCCCAGCACCAGGTCGGTCTCGTCGTCGGCCAGGCGGCGTAGATCGAAGAGCGCCCGGGTGACGATGCCGCTGCTCGAGATGTAGATCAGGCCTGCCAGAAGGACGGCCTCGGGCGTGGGACCGAGCAGCGCCACCCCCACCACGAGGCCCAATCCGGCGTTGACGACCAGGTCGATCGCGCCGCCCAGGAGCACCATGCGCCGGGCCGCGGTGAGGCGATCGAGGGAGAACTCGAGCCCGAGGAAGAACAGGAGGAGCACGATCCCGAGCCGTGCCAGGAGGTCCGTCCCCGCCGAGGGCTCGATGATCGTGGGGGTGCCCGCAGAGGGACCGAGCAGGATTCCCGCCACGATGAAGACGGGAATGGCTGAGAAGGAGACCCGCCCGGCGAGCACACTCGCCACGGCGAGGGTGATCAGGACGACGGCGAGATCGGAGAGCTCGAGCAGGGACGCCTCGTGGTTATGGGCCCGGGGCGGACCTCAGACTAGTGTCCTGGGTCAGACGAACTTCTGCGTCGGGAGACTAGCGGCCGGCGCTCCCGACGATCTCGCCGATGCGATCGATGCCCTCGCGGTCCATGCGATCGAGCAGGCCCCGGCAGATGGCACGCGCCGTGCCGGGCCCGCCATAGACGAAACCGGTGTAGACCTGCACCAGGCTCGCGCCCGCTGCGAGCTTCTCCCAGGCGTCGTCGGCGGTGAAGATGCCGCCCACCCCGATCACCACCAGCCGCCCGGAGGCGCGGCGGGCGACGCGGCCGACGATCTCCGTGGAGCGCGCGCGCAGGGGGGCGCCCGACAGCCCTCCCGGACGCTCGGACAGCTCGAGGGCGGAGGCGAGGCCCTCCCGGGACAGGGTCGTGTTGGTGACGATGATGCCCGCGACATCGCGCGCGATCGCGAGGTCGACGACCGCGTCGATGTCCTCGGGGGCGAGGTCGGGCGCCAGCTTCACGAGCACCGGCGGCGCCGGCCGCGGGTCGTCCACCGCGTTTCCCGCCGCGACCTGCCCGATGGCGTCGAGGATCTCGGCCAGCGGGCCGATGGCCTGCAGGTCGCGCAGCCCGGGGGTGTTGGGCGAGCTGACGTTGACCGTCACGTAGTCGGCGAACGGCAGTAGGAGGGTGAGCGAGCGGGCGTAGTCGGCGGGCGCATCGCCGGGCTCGGTCACCTTCGACTTGCCGAGGTTGATCCCGAGAGGCGCCCGCCCGAGCAGGCCGCGGCGACGCCACTGCGCGAGCGTCTGCGCCGTCGCCTCCGCCCCGGCGTTGTTGAAGCCGAGGCGGTTGATGAGCGCACGATCGTCGGGCAGCCGATGGATCCGCGGCCGCGGGTTGCCGGGCTGGGGGTGCGCGGTGATCGTGCCGACCTCGGCGAAGCCGAAGCCGAGACGCCGGCCACGCCGGCACCGCGCGGGCGCGTTTGTCGAAGCCGGCCGCGAGACCGATCGGGTTCGCGAAGCGCAGGCCGAGCAGCTCCTGCGAGAGGCGCCCGCCGCCGTCGGGCGGACCGGCGATCCGGGCGATCAGGGGAGCGGCGAGGGCGAGTGAGGAGATCGCCAGCTCGTGGACCCGCTCCGGGTCGAGGCGGAACAGCACCGGGCGCACGAGGCGGGAGTATGGAGCGAGGGGCACGATCGCCCCCAAGCCTATCCGCGGGGCGCCTCGGGGCGGAGCCAGAGCCACAGGCCGACCGACGCCATGAACGCGGTCGCCACGATCGCCATCCAGCGATCAGGGGCAGACACGAACAGCACGGCGGCCGAGACGGCCATCGTCGCGGTCGCCAGCTGCTTCGGCCGCCGGCCGACCACCCGATGGCGCTGCCAGTCGAGCACCGCGGGCCCCAGCACCGGGTGGGCGATCACCCGGTCGTGGAAGCGCGCCGATCCCCGCGCGCCGGCGTAGAGGGCGAGGAGGGCGAAGGGGGTGGCCGGAAGCAGGGGCACGAAGACACCCAGCAGCGCGAGGCCCCAGCACGGATACGCCAGGAGGAGCCAGAGCCTGCGGGTGCCGCTGCCATGCTTTTCACCGCTCATGGGTGGAGTAAACACCCGGGGCGGCTCTGCGGCCAGGCACACGGGCGAGCGACGGGGGGATCACCCGAATGAGGATCCCTGCTCCCCGACGGGTGCGCTGGAGTAGCACGGATCGTTCCACGCCGCTTCGAGGTTGTAGAGGACCGATGCAGTCTGGAGCGATGCGAAGAAGCGCCGGCGGGCTTCCTGGAACACCTCGAAGTCGGTCGCCGCCACGCCGGCCTCCTCGTGCCGTTCGACCCCCACGTCCATGGCACCACCTCCGATCGCGGACACGCGTCGGCCCACGCTAGACCGGGCGACCGCGGGCGCGATATGAGGGGAATCCCTCTACGGGACTACGCCACCGCGGTGCCCTCGTGCCGCGCCAGAAGGCGTGCCAGCTCGGAGCGCGAGCGCAGGCCGAGCTTGGCGTACGTCGAGGAGAGGTGCCGCTCGACGGTCTTCTCCGACATGAAGAGCGAGCGCCCCGCCTCGCGGTTCGTCGCGCCGTCCGCCACGGCGAGGGCCACCTGCAGCTCGCGCGGGGTGAGCCGTGCCATCGGCGCGGCCTGCGGTGCGGTGAGGTTCGCGCCGGTGGCCGCCAGCTCGCCCCGGGCGCGGTCGGCCCAGGGCACCGCTCCCAGCGCCTCGAAGGTCGCGAGCGACCGCTCGAGCTGCTCGCGGGCGCGACCCCGCCGACGATCGCGACGCAGGCGCTCACCGTAGAGCAGGCGCGTGCGCGCCTCGTCGAAGGGGATCGACATCCGCGCATGGTGGGCGAGGGCCTCGTCGAAGTGGCGCTCGTAGTCGGGGTCGATCAGGGCACGGCAGCGGCACGCCAGGGCGAGCACCTGGGGCCCGGTCGAGCCGTGCGCCTCCTCGACGAGGATGCGCAGGCGCCTGCGGGCGTCGGCGATCCGGCCCGCGCGCGCGTAGACCTCGATCAGGTCGTGCTCCCATGGCACCGCCTCGGCGCAGTGCACGCGATGGGCCTCCCAGGCACTCGCGACCGCCTCGAGCGCGGCGATCGCGGCCCCGTGGTCGCCGCGCGAGAGCTCGAGCAGGCCGAGCGCGTGGCATGCCCAGACCTGCAGAGCGTCGGTCGAGGAGTGAGCCACCATCGGCCGCGCACGCTCCAGGTGGGCGCGGGCCTCGTGCTCGAGCCCCATCGCACCCTCGAAGCGCGCCCGCACCGTGAGGGCGTAGGCCGCGATCGGCATCTGGTCGGTCTCCAGAGCGAGATCGGTGGCCTCTTTCGCCGCCGCGCTGCCCTCGGCCCAATGAAGGGTGCGAAAGGCGACGTCGGCTCCGGTGGCGAGGAAGAAGGCGAGCGGCCCGAGCGCCGCGGCCCGGCGACAGGCACTGACGGCGCGCTCGACCTCGCGCTGGGCCGCGACGAGATCGCCGCAGTACATCTGGACGATGATCCCGCAGACGACGCCGTGGTGGTCGCGCGAGAGGGGATCGAGCGACGCGCTGAGGGCCTCCAGCTCACCGGCGCGACCGCGGACCTCGCCGCCACGCCCTACGAAGAAGAGGGAGTTGGCCATCGCCAGCTCGAGTTTGGCGAGCCCGGTGCCGTCGAGACCGCCGATGAGCTGGGCCTTCCGACAGGCGACGATGCACATCTCCGGCTGACCGGCCATTCCCCAGGCCATCGACGAGTTGACGAGCATGGCCGCAGCGCGCGATGGGCTGTGGCGGGCGACGGCGTCGGCGCTGTCGAAGAGCAGTCGGATGCCCTCGTCGATCGGCCCGGAGTAGATCCGCAGCATCCCGCGCAGGTGGTCGATCTCGGCGCCGATGCCCGGATCCTGGACCACCGCGGCCGCCTGCTCGAGGAGGCCGGCCGACAGAGGGAACCTGCCGGCCAGATGAGCCAGCCCGGCGCCGTGGAGTAGGCGGCGAGCGCGTCGGTCGGGATCGGGTGTCAGCTCGGCGGCGCGGGCGAAGGCGTCGGCCCCGGCCGCATAGGCGGTGCGCGCCGCGGCGGCCCCGCCGACCTCGTCGAGGGCCGTCGCGACGACCTCGTCCGGCCCGATGGCGGCCTCGGCGAGGTGCCACGCGCGACGCTCGGGCTCTTGCTCGGCCGCGGGGCCCTCGGCGAGGGCGGCGTGGGCGCGCCGCAACTCGGCCGGACCGGCCAGGCCGAGGACGATGGATCGGATCAAGGGGTGCGACAGGGAGACGCGGCGGGGCTCGACCCGTACCACCCGGGCCGCCTCGGCGCGTTCCACTGCAGCTTGTGAGGCACCCACCCGATGGCAGGCGTCGAGGATCTGCTCGATGGGATCATCCATCGCGGCGGCGATCACGACGAGCGCGGCGCGCACCTCCGGCTCGAGCCCCTCGATGCGACTCCGAAAGGCGCGGGCGATCGCCTCTCCCGCCCGCAGCGGCTCCGGCAACGGAGCGCGTCCGGCGCGCTGCTCGGCACTGAGGGCCCGCGGCAGCTCGATCAACGCGAGCGGATTGCCCTGGGCGACGGTGAGCACGGCGTCGAGCACGTGGGGCGGCATCTCGGGTGATCGCCCGACCACCAGCGCACGCGAATCACCGGCCGAGAGCGGCGCAAGCGCAACCTCGATGGCGCCGCCGACCACGATCTCGTTGCCCTCGCCCGGGCGCATGGCGAGAACCGCGGCCGCCGCGACATCCTCGAGGCGCCGCGCGATGAACGCGATCGCCTCCGCCGAGGGGGCGTCGAGCCAGTGTGCATCGTCGATCACGAGGAGCGTGGGCAGCTCCGCCCCCGCGGCCTCCACCAGGGCGAAGGCGCCCGCGTAGGCGGCGAAGCGGTCCGGCACGGTGGGGGGACCGAGCGCGAGCGCCGCCTCGAGGGCGACCCTCTGCGCAGCCGCGAGTCGATCGCGCCGATCGATGAGCGGCCGGAGGAGGTCGCGGAGCGCCGCGAAGGCGAGGTGGGCCTCCGACTCGGCGCCGCGCGCGGCCAGCACCTGCACGCCGGTGGTCTCGCGTGCCTGCGCCAGGATGGCGCTCTTGCCGATGCCCGGGTCCCCGCGGATCATGAGGGAGCCCCCGTGGCCTTCTCGCGCCGCGGAGATGAGCGTCGCTACGGCCTCGAGCTCAGCGTCCCGGCCGATGATCACGGGCCGACCCTATTCCCCCTTTCGCAAGCGGAGCAAGGGATTCTCGGGGGCGGCGCACGGGCGAACCCGCCCGCCGTCAGACGACCGCCCCCACGACGATGAATCCGGTCAGGGCGGCGAGGAAGCCGCCCCCGGCACTGGCCTCCCCGGCGGAGGCCAGCCATCGCTCGCGCTCGATCGCGTCGACCCGGCCCAGCGCCACCGCCCCGTCGGCCATCGCGCGGAGCTGAAGCAGTGCGTCGGCCTCGTCGAGGGAGCGCAAGGCGACCGTCGCCGGATCGACCGAGAGAACCTCCGACGTCGCCGTGGCGATCAGGGCGGCCAGGTGGCGCCCCACGAAGGGGTGCCGGATTCCGGACGCCCGCGGATCGAACAGCCGGCGCGTGAGGTCGGCCTCCCCGGGCGCCACCACGAGCATCCCCCAGTCACCCTCGCTGAGGACGATCCGACCTCCGGGGCGAACCACCCGCACGAGCTCGGCCACGACGACCTCCGGGTGCTCGACGTGGAGCAGGACCCGATCGACGCGTGCCGCATCGAGCTCGTCGTCGGCAAAGGGGAGGCCGTGCGCGTCGGCCGCGACGGCCTCGACGTTGCCGAAGGCTTCGGTCCGCCGTCGTGCTGCCGCCACGAGCTCCGCGCTGAGGTTGACACCGATCACGCGCCCGTCGAGGCCCACCAGGCCCGACAGGGCGGGCAGATCGATTCCCGCGCCGCAGCCGACGTCGGCCACCGCCATGCCGGGGGCGAGCGAGAGCCCGGTGAGCGTCGCCTCCTTGTAGGCCCGAGCCACGGGATGAGCCGCGACGCGCTCCAGGTACGCGACGGCGGCCGCGGGCGCGCCGGTCGCGTCCACATCCTGGAAGGCCGTCAGCTCGAGCCGCGAGTCGGGCATGGCTCGACGCTAGAGGCGGCCCGAGCGCCGGGATATGGGTGGAATCCCTCGTCCTCGCCGCGGCGTCTCGCCCGCCGGGACCTATGCTCCCGACGGGGAGACCACCGGCGTCGACCCGGCGGCCGGTGGCGTTGCGTGGGGGATCACCTCGCGAAAGTTCCGCCTCCCCACGGTGAGCACGAACGCGGCGATCGCGACGGCAACGCACGAGAAGACCGTAAGGGTGGAGGTGAGTCCGATCGCGTCGGCCATGTAGCCGAGGATCACGGTCGGAACCGTTCCGGCGTAGGCACACGTGTAGAGCAGTGACATCAGCTTGCCGCGCTCCTCGATCGGCACGATGGTGGCGCAGATGACCGTGCCGCCGTAGAGCAGGAAGCCGTTGGTGAGGCCGATGATGCTGATCGCCGCGATCACGACGACGATGCTGTCCAGCCGCGACGACGCCACGACGCCGAACGAGAGCAGCGACGAGGTGCTGACGCCGATCATCATCGATCGGCGCGGGTCGAGGCCGCGCACCACGAACGGGGCGATCCCGCCGGGGGCCAGCGTGAGGAACCCGATCAGGCCGATGATCGCCAGGTTGCGCGCCTCGAGGGTGTCGAAGACGAAGATCGGCACCACCGAGAGGAACGTTCCTTCGATGAAGCTCATCATGAAGATGGCCGGCGCCACGAAGGTGAGGAAGCCGAGCGCCTGGCCGTGAGGCACGCCGATCCGGATGCGGAACGGCCCGGGCGCGGTCCGTCGCCTCAGGGTCTCGGCGGCGCTCGCCACCGCCACGATCCCGATCAGCATCAGCACGATGTGTACCTGAAAAGGAAGGTGGCGCGGGTTGGGGCCGTACTGCGCGGCGATTCCCGCAAGGCCCGGCCCGAGCCCGAACCCGAGGCGGAAGAAGACGCCGGCGAACGCGGCGGCGAGCGCCTTGCTCTCTGCCCGGGCGTGGTCCACGACGAAGGCCGTTCCCACGCCGAGGAAGCCGCCGATCGCCAGGCCCTGCAGCACCCGGCCGGCGAAGAGCAGCGGCACCGACTCGGCGAACGCGAAGAGCAGGGACGCGAGGGTCATCGTCACCAGCGCCGGCAGCAGAAGGCGCTTGCGGCCCAGGCGATCGCTGAGGTTGCCGGCGATCAGCATCGTGGGCACGACGGTCACGGTGTAGGTGACGAACAGCAGGGTGGCCGTCGCCGTGGAGATGCCGAAGTGCTCCTTGTAGACCGGCAGCAGCGGCGTCAGGGTGCTCGTGCCCATGGTGAGCACGAACAGGCCGATCAGGGCCTTCCACGATCCGGAGGTCATGCCGCCACGATAGGGCGGGAGGGCGGGTGCCGCGCCCGGTGGCGTCGACCGCGTTCTGGCCGCCAAAATCCCGCGGCCCGAACCGGGCGGACGTCGCCCGATCCGGCGCTAGGATCGCCGCCGGTGGCCATTCGCACGACATCGCGGCTCGACAGCCTCGCCCGGCTCGCAGTCGAGGTGGGTGCCAACGTGCAGCCCGGCCAGGTCGTCGGCGTGAGCGGACGCCCTGGTCAGGAGGAGCTGGTGCGCGCGATCGTGGCGGCCGCCTATCGGAGCGGCGCCCGCTTCGTGGACGTCTCGTGGTTCGACCCGCACGTCAAGCTCGCGCGCCTCCAGCATGCGAGCGAGGAGAGCCTCGACTGGGTGCCGCCCTGGTACGCCCAGCGCATCCAGGAGATCGGCCGGCTCGGGGGCGCGACGATCGCTCTTGCGGGGCCGACCGCGCCCGGCCTCTTCGACCACGTGGACCCGGCCCGGGCCGGGCGCGACCGCCTGCCCTCGGTGCGCGAGGGCATCGAGGTGATCATGGGCGGCACGGTCAACTGGACCGTGGTCCCGTGCCCCAACCCGGCATGGGCCTCGCTGGTGTTCCCCGGGCTCGACCCGGAGGCGGCCCTCGAGCGCCTCTGGGACGAGATCGCCCACGTCTGCCGGCTCGACGAGCCCGACCCCGCCGCGGCCTGGCAGGCCCGCGGCGAGGAGCTGACCGCGTCGGCGAAGCGCCTCACCGAGCGACGCCTCGCGAGCCTGCGCTTCGTGGGGCCGGGCACCGACCTCAGCGTGAGGCTCCTTCCAGGATCGATCTGGGTGGGCGGAGGCGACGCCCGCTCAGACGGTCTGCCCCATCTACCGAACATCCCCACCGAGGAGGTTTTCACGACACCCGACCCGGCGCGCACCGAGGGGGTGGTCACCTCCACCCGACCGCTCGATGTCGGCGGAACCGTGGTCACCGGCCTGCGGGTCCGCTTCGAGGGCGGGCGGGCCGTCGAGATCACCGCCGACACGGGCGCCGATGTGCTGCGCGGCCGCGCCGCGGTGGACCAGGGTGCTGCCCGCCTGGGGGAGGTCGCCCTCGTCGATGGCAGCGGGCGCATCGGTCCACTCGGAACCGTCTTCTACGACACCCTGCTCGACGAGAACGCCGCGAGCCACGTCGCGCTCGGTGCCGGCTACCCCAAGGGCGCAGATGCGAGCTCCGCGGCGAGCATCAACAGCTCGGAGATCCACATCGACTTCATGATCGGGGGGCCCGAGGTGAGCGTCCTCGGCGTCAACTCCGACGGTGGGGAGGCCGTCATCCTCGAGGCGGGGGCATGGAGGGGCTGAGCTGCGTGGTGGTGCTGGGGTGACGGACCCGGCGCCCGAGCGGACGAAGCCCGGATCGGGTAGACAGGGGCTCGTGCGCGCCGCCATTCTCCGTCCCCTCGCCACCGCCCTCGCCCTCGCAGCACTGCTCCTCGCGCCCGGCCTCGCCACGGCAGCCCCCGTGATCTCGGGCGCCGACGGCGATGCCTGGAACGCCGCCGAGGTACCGGCGTCCTACGTCATCACCGGCAGCGCCCTCGGCGCCACGCTCTCCTGGCAGCTCCTCAGCGAGGAGACCGCGGTGCCGGGCTTCTCGGGCAGCGGGGTCTCGCCGCTCACCGTGACGCTCACCGGCGCGCCCGAGGGCGAGATGATCCTGGTGGCGGTGCAGAACCTCCCCCTCGACCCGGACCGCGCGGCGCGGGCCTTCTCGATCGACACCACTCCGCCGGCGATCACGGTGGTGCGACCGGGCGCGGGGGCGGTCTACCAACGCAAGGAGAAGGTGCTCGCCGACTACTCCTGCGGCGACGCGACCACCTGCACCGGAACCGTGCCCGTCGGTGCGCCCATCGACACGGCCACGACCGGCACCAAGACGTTCTCCATTAACGCGGTCAACGCGGCGGGGAACACGGCCGCGCGCAGCGTCGAATACCGAGTGACCACGGCCCCGCCGCCGCCCATCCAGACCCTGACCCTCCCGCCCGACCCCGGCGGTGGCGACAGCGTGTTCCCCGTGAGCAACCCCTCCCGGCTGAAGCCGCCGGCCGGCGGCGTGCTGCTGTTCCGCCGGCCCGTCCTGCGATGGACGAGGGTCGGCGCGGCGCGCCTCTACAACCTGCAGGTCTTCCGGGTGAAGGGCAACACGGCGACCAAGATCCTCTCGCGCTTCCCGCTGGACAACCGCTATCGCGTGCCCCGCGGCACGCTCGCGTGGGGCGACCGCTACATCTGGCGGGTCTGGCCGCTCGTCAAGGGCTCGTACACGAAGAAGCCCCACGGCCAGAGCTGGTTCGAGGTGCGGCGTCCGGTGCGGCTCACCTCCTCCCAGCTTCTCGTGAACCAACGGATATCCCAGGCGGCGCTGCGCCGGACGGCCGCCGTGGCCGACTGGCTCGACGCGGGCCTTGTGACCGGCGACCTCCGCGACGGGAGCCTCGCCCGCGAGGACTTCGCCGCCGACGTCAACCTGACCGGAGCCGGCGGGGCGATCGACAACGGCGTCGCCGTGCCGCGTCCGATACCAACCGGCGCCGCGCCGAGCTCGGGGCGCGCCCGCATCGCGGTGACCGCGACGCAGCTGCTGGTGAACCAACGCATCTCGCAGGCAGCGGTGCGGCGGGCGAACGCCCTTGCGCAGCGCATCGGCGGTGGGCTCACCGGCGGCGATCTGAGCGTGGGGGCGGTGGAGGCCGCCAAGCTCGCCCCAGGCCTCGTCGTCGCCTCCGCCCAGCCCGCAGGGCCGGGGCCGCCTGCCTCGCGAAGCATCATCACCGCCGCCAAGCCGCGCCGGGCATCGAGCCTGCAGATGACCGACCGCCAGGCGCTGATCAACCAGCGCATCTCGCAGGCCGCCGTTCGGCGTGCGAACTCCCTGGTGGCGGCCATCGAGTCGGGACTGACCGGCGCCAACTTCCGCAACGGCGCGATCTCCGCGATCAGCATCTCGCCCGCCCTGCGCTAGATGTAGACACGGGCGCAGACGGTGGCCGCCGTCCGCCGAATGTACGAACATGTGTTCGTGCTGCGACAGGCGACGATCCTCCACGCCGATCTCGACGCGTTCTTCGCGTCGGTCGAGCAGCGGGACGACCCCACCCTGCGCGGGCGTCCGGTGGCAGTGGGCGGATGGGTGGTCACGGCGGCCAGCTACGAGGCGAAGGCCTTCGGCGTGGACAGCGGCATGGGAGGAGCGCAGGCGCGCAGGCTCTGCCCGGGCCTCGTCGTGGTGCCCCCGCGGTGGCCGGCCTACGTGGAAGCGAGCCGGGCGGTCTTCGAGGTCTTCCGGCGCACCTCTCCGCTGGTGGAAGGGCTCTCGATCGACGAGGCATTCCTCGACGTCCGCGGTATGGCCCGCAGCTCGGGGGCGCCGGTCAACATCGCCGGACGGCTGCGGGAGACGGTGAGGGAGGAGACTGGCCTTCCGATCACGGTGGGCGTCGCCACCACGAAGAGCCTCGCCAAGATCGCGAGCGCCCTCGCCAAGCCGGACGGCCTCATGGTGGTTCCGCCCGAGGGGGAGTTGACGCTGCTCCACTCACTGCCGGTCGAGCGGCTCTGGGGGGTCGGCCCTGCAACCGCGCGCACGCTCCACGAGCACGGCATCACCCTCGTCGGGCAGATCGCCCACCTCGATGAGGGAGAGCTCGCCACGATGGTCGGCCGCAGCGGAGGTCGCCACCTGCACGACCTGGCCACCAACCGCGATCCGCGCCCCGTTCTGGCGGGGAGGCGGCGACGGAGCTTCGGCGCCCAATCCGCGCTCGGCACGCGGAGAAGGTCGCCACACGAGCTCGACACGCTCCTCGTGGAGTTGGCCGACAGGCTCACGCGCAGGATGCGCAGCGCGCAACGCAGCGGGCGCACCATCGTCCTGCGGCTGCGATTCGGCGACTACTCGCGCGCCACGCGCTCGCGCACCATGCGCCACGCCACCTCGGCCTCGGCGCCGGTGCTCGCCGCCGCACGGGCCTTGCTCGAGGAGGCCGGCCCCACCATCGAGCAGCGCGGCCTCACGCTGATCGGCCTCGCGGTCTCCGGCCTGGACGACGGGGAACCGGGGCAGTTGGAGCTTCCCCTGGAGGAGCCGGAGGGTGCCGGGCTCGACGCGGCTCTCGATGCGGTTCGGGACCGCTTCGGACCCGGCGCCATGACGCGTGCGTCGCTCATCGGCCGCGATCCCGGCCTCGCCGCCTTCCTCCCCGCCCGCCGACGCCGGCCATGAGCCGGCGCGCTCCGACGATGACCGCTGCCGCCAGGCAGAGCACCAGCGCCAGCGCGAGCACCGGCAAGGCGAAGGCCATGACCGTCAGTCCCAGCGAAGCCGCGTCCTCGGCGAGGGAGAGGAACGGGTTGCCGATGCCGGCCGTGGTGGCGGTGGACGCCGGGCGCAGCGCCGCCCGCCCCCCGTGCAGCGTCCCGGCCGTCGTCGCGCCCAGGATGACCGCCACCCAGGCCGGCAGGCCGGTCTCGATACCGGTCTGCCCGACGAACAGGAGGGCGCCGGAGACCGGCGCGATGACGACCCCCGCCAGGTGGAGGGCGTGGTCAACGCCCGGGATCTTGTCGCCGACGAGATCGGCCAGCAGCAGCCCGGCGAGGATCGCGATCGCCCAGTTGGTCGAGAGCGCCCCGAAGGGCTCGCCCAGTTCCACGACGTCGAACCGCTCGAGGAGGGCGCTGATCAGCAGCGGCAGGTAGGCGTTCAGCCCTGCCGCGCCCGAGAGGCCGACCGCGGCGAAGACGCTCCCGATGGCGGTGCCGAGGTCCACGACCCGGCGACTCTAGTAGGGTCGCGCGCTGCGGCAGCGCCCAGGCAGACCCGTGGGGGGGGACATGAAGCTGGTGATCGGGATCGTTCGGCCCGAGCGCGCGAACGAGGTGCTCGAAGCGCTCTACCGCGCCAACATCCGCGGCTACTCGATCAGTCGGGTACAGGGGCACGGGGGTGAGACCGACCGCGTGGAGACCTACCGGGGCACCACGGTGAAGATGGCCCTGTCCGAGAAGCTGCGCTTCGAGATCGCCGTCTCGGAGTCCTTCGTGCAGTCCACGATCGACGCGCTCTGCGAGGGCGCTCGCACCGGCGAGGTCGGCGACGGGAAGATCTTCGTGCTCGGCCTCGACGAGATCGTGCGCATCCGGACCGGTGAGAGAGACGTCAGCGCAGTGACGCCGGTGACGCCGTGATCGACAGCGGCGACACCGCGTGGATGCTGGTCGCCACGGCCCTCGTGCTGATGATGACCCCGGCGCTCGGCCTTTTCTACGCCGGGCTCGTGCGCTCCAAGAACACGCTCAACACATTCATGATGTGCACCGCGGCGCTGGCGATCGCCACCGTGTCGTGGGCCGCCGTGGGCTACTCGCTCGCCTTCGACGGCGACGGCGCCCTGGTGGGCGGCTTCGGGCACGCCTTCCTGAACGGCGTCGGGTTCGAGCCGCGCCCCGGCACCACCATCCCCCATCTCGTCTTCTTCGCGTTCCAGGGGACGTTCTGCATCATCACCACTGCCCTGATCTCCGGCGCCGTCGTCGAGCGCATGCGCTTCGGTGCGTTCCTCGTCTTCTCGGCCGGATGGTCGGTGCTCATCTACCCCGTGCTCGCCCACTGGGTGTTCGGCGGCGGCTGGCTGATGGCCCGCGGAGCCCTGGACTTCGCCGGGGGGGTCCCGGTGGAGATGGGCTCGGGCTTCTCGGCCCTCGCGGCCGCACTGGTCGTCGGCGCGCGTAGGGACTACGGCCGCCTGGCGATCCTGCCCCACAACGCCATGTACGTGCTGCTCGGCGCGGGCCTGCTGTGGTTCGGCTGGTTCGGCTTCAACGGCGGCAGCGGCCTCTCGACCGGCGATGCATCGGTGCTCGCCTTCGTCAACACGCTGCTCTGCCCGGCGTGCACGCTGGTGGTGTGGTTCGCTCTCGATCTGCTCCGCAACAGCAAGATCACGGCCGTCGGGGCCGCCACGGCGATCATCGTGGGCTGCGTGGCGATCACGCCCGCCGGGGGCTACATCGCCCCCGGATGGGCCATGGCGCTGGGAGCCCTGGCTGCCGTACCCGCCTGGGCCATCATCGTCTGGCGCACGCGCACCCGCATCGACGAGACCCTCGACGTGCTGGCGGCGCACGGCATCGGCGGCTTCATCGGGATCCTCTTCATCGGCGTCTTCGCCCAGCAGAGCTGGAACGGCGTGGCCGATGGGCTTGCGTACGGCAACCCGGGCCAGCTCCTGGACCAGGTCCTCGCCGCGCTGGCAGCCCCGGCGTTCGCGTTCGCGGCCACCTACGTGCTGCTGCGGCTGATCGGCGCCGTCATGCCGCTGCGCGCCACTCCTCACGAGGAGTCGCTCGGCATGGACGTGGTGTTCCACGGCGAGGAGGCCTACATGACCGGGGAGGGCGCGATCCTGATCACCGAGGCCCACCACCCCACCACTTAGACCCCGCCCCCGGCGGAGTCGGGGTCAGCCGCGTTCGAGGAGCGCCTTCAGCGCGGCGAGGTCCTTGCGGTTCGCGCGGCGCATCGCGCCGGCCATGAACGGGGCGATGAGCCGGGAGAACCCGGCGGGCTCGCCGCGGTTGCGCAGCGCCATCCGGGTCCAGCCGGGCTCCAGCGGCTCCCAGGTATAGGTCGTCTCCATCGGAAATGGCCCCTCGGCGGTGCGCATCACCAGCCGCCGTGAGGGCACCAGCTCGACGACCTCGTACGTGTACTCCAGCCGGCGCCCGAGGAAGTGCGCGACGAACACCACACGCGAGCCCACCGCGATCGGCGGCGATGTGAGCGGCGTCACCGACTCGATGTTGGCGTACCAGCTCGGCGCGTTGACGGGATCGGCCGCGTAACCGGCCACCGTCTCGCACGGCTGCGCGATCACGACAGCGGTGGACACGTTGACCATGGCCCGATCATCCACCGCCCCCGGTCGAGTGTCCATTCCGCCCCCGGCCGTTCGCCACCGGGCGCTCCAGCGGGCAGAATCCCCACTCGGGGCCGTTAGCTCAGCTGGTAGAGCAGGGGACTTTTAATCCCAAGGTCGTAGGTTCGAGCCCTACACGGCCCATGACGGAAATCCCTTTAGCAGTGGGATTTCAGCCGATCACGGTGATCGCCCGGAGCCCCTCAGGGTTGCCGGGTGGGAACGAAAGTGGGAACATTGGCCGCGATGGCGGCCCCGTTCGAGCGCACGTCAACCCCGGGCGTCTACCGCCGCGGGAGCCGCTACGTGGTCACCTACACCGACCCGTCCGGACGCCGGCGAAAGCGCTCTGCGGCGACCCTCGCCCAGGCGCGCCTGCTGAAGAGCTCGGTGGTGGCCGACATCGCGCGGGGCGAGTACCGGGAGTCCTCGCAAACCCGCTTCGCCGACTACGCCCGCGAGTGGGTGCGCACCTACGAGGGGCGAACGAGCCGGGGAATCCGGCCCGAGACGATCTCCGAGTACGGGCGCGACCTCGAGCTGCACGTGATCCCGGCCATCGGCCACCGGCGCCTCTCGGACATCGAGCAGCGCGAGCTGAAGTCCTTGGCGCGCGACCTCCTCGACAAGGGGCTCTCCTCGGCCACCGTTCGGACGGTGATGGCGCCGGTCAGAGCCCTCTTTGCGACGGCGCTCGAGGAGGGGGTCCTGCGCTCCAACCCCGCGGCGGGCCTTCGCCTCGGCGGTGGCGCCACGCGCACCGACCCGGCCGAGCAGCGCCGCGCCCTCAGCGAGCAGGAGCTCGCCCGCCTCATCGAGGAGACCCCTGAGGAGTGGCGGCTCCTCGTCCGCTTCCTCGCCCAGACCGGCCTTCGCGTCGGCGAGATGATCGCGCTGCGCTGGGGGGACGTCGATCTCGGCACGCGCCGCGTGAGCGTGCGGCGCCGGCTCTACCGGGGCCGGCTGGACGTCCCCAAGAGCAGCTACGGGATCCGCACGGTGCCGATCTCGAGGCGGCTCGCCCAGGATCTCTGGCGCCATCGGGCGGGAGCCGGCGAGGAGCGGGCCGTCTTCATGGGGCCCAAGGGGCAGCCGCTTCGCTCGGAGTTCGTGCTCGGATCGGTGGTGAAGCCCGCCGCCAGGCGGGCGGGCGTCCCCTGGGCGTGCGTCCACACCCTGCGCCACACCTGCGCCTCGATCCTCTTTCGCTCGGGCTGGAACGCGAAGCAGGTGCAGGTCGTGCTCGGACACCACTCGCCCGCCTTCACCCTGGCGACCTACGTCCACCTGATCCCCGACGACCTCCCCGAGCCGCGCTTCCTCCACGACGAGGGACGGCCCTCGCCCAACGATCACGCGGCCGATCCCCACCGCGCGGTCGAGGTGTGACCGTCGTCCCTGCGCAGGTAGGCCTCCAGCTCGGCCCGCGCGATCAGCGTTCGCGAGCCGTCCTTGATCCGACCCAGGCGCCGCTGCGAGAGCAGGTCATCGACGCGCTGGCGGCGACAGCGAAGGTACGCGGCCGCCTCCTCAATCGTCAGGTACGGCGACTCCTCGGGCCCCCGCGAACGGTCCGCCCGGAGCAGCTCGGCGGTTCGGCCGGCGATGCGCTCGATGTCGGTGTCGCTCAACGCGATCGCGATGCGGATCGTGTCGGCCCCCTCGAGCGCTCCGCTAGCCACGGCGGGCCCCGGGACGGCGTGCGCCCATGCGCCCGCGGAACCGGCGATCAGGCACCGCCGCGGCGCACCTGGCCGAGGCGGTGTCCGTGCGAGCATCCGCGCCCAGGGTGCCTGCCATGTACAGAGTATGCGCCTGTTGGCAGTTGACGTAAAGCGGGCCGGGCATACACTCGCGCGGTGAGCATCGCGAGCGTCCTGCGGAGCCGCTCCGCCCTCTGGCACGATGCGCTCGACTCCTTCGGCTACCGCGTCAACGTGCCGCTGACGACCGACGCGCGAAGTGGCGAGCTCGCGATCCGAAGCCTGAGGCCCACGGACTACGGCGGCCCCGCGGTGGTGATCGACCTGAGCGAGCTGTGGGCCCAGGGGAACGACCCGGGCGGGCTCGGGCTCGAGCACGAGGGCTGCTTCCTGCTCGCCAGCTCCTGGCACGCCCAGGTCGCCCCGTCGGGCGAGCGTGGAGCCGAACGCCTGGATCTCGATCGCTCGAAGCCTCCGGCGCTCGTGATCCACCGCCACCCCTACGGCTTCCCGAACCCCGTGCGCATGCCGGCGTCGGCGCTGATCCAGCCCGTCCAGTGGCTCCAGCATCTGGAGGAGCTCATCTACGACGAGTTCCACGCCGACACCTAAGAGGACTAAGTGGACAGCTCGACCGATCCGGTGGTACCGTTTTTTCGATGGCGACCAATCCCTATCTGAGTGTCGGCGAGGTCTCCGCGGAGCTGGGGATCTCAAAGAGCGGTGTCTACAAGCTGATCCAGCGCGGCAGGCTGCGGGCCATCAAGCGCTCCGAGCGCGGCACGCTGATTCCGCGACTGGCGCTCGACGCCTATCGGCGCCGCCTCGGAAGCGGTGCTCCGCCTACCCCTCTGGTGGCTGAGGAGACAGGCGACATCGAGGCGCTGGCCTCAGCCTTCTCCCATGAGACCGGGAATGGACCCGAGGAATGGGTGGACGCCTGGAAGGCGGATCGGCTCGAAGACAGCGCGGAGAACATGCGCCGCACGATCCGAGCCCTTGCGATCCTGGCGGCGCGACGGGAGGGGCCGGATCCCGAAGTCCCGGGCATCGGAGCGCTCGCCTCAGCGGTTCGTCGGTAGCGGGGAGTCGGTGGACACCCTCGTCGGCGACCGCCCGAGACCCGGCATCGCCGGCTGGGCGTGGTTCGCGGCGTGGATGCCCGTCGGCGTCGGCGTGGCGCTGCTGGTCAGCGTAATCGGCCTCTTCACGGTTCCCGTGGCCGCGGTAGCGGTGCTCCTCCTCTGGCTGAACTCGGACGCACGCCGGTCTGCCTTCGGGCTCGTGAGCGGCGCCGGCCTGGTCCCGCTCTTCGTTCGCCTATCTGAACCGTGAGGGTCCTGGCGAGGTGTGCCGGAGCACCGCGACGTCGGTCGAGTGTGCTGACCACCCCAATCCCTGGCCATGGCTTGTCGTCGGCCTCGCACTGCTCGTCGGCGGGCTCGTCGCCCACCAACGGCGCGCTCCCGGCTCCTGACCGGGACGCGCCTCCCCGACCTACCTCTCACGGCCAAGGCCCCGCTCGACCGCTCGTTGCACTGACGCACGGTGGCGGCCGGGTTGGGCGCGGCCGTCCCCACGGGGGCTAAACGGGCCGAGCCTGCTCTCCAGCGCGGACAGCTCCACCCCGATCCGCTGCGCGCGCTCTTGGGCTTCGACGCCGGCAACCGAACCAGTCCGAGCAAGCTCCGCGTGCGCCGTCGATCCCTGGGCTCTGTGGCGACTGCCATCCCGTTCGGCTTCGGCGATGCGGGCCCTCACCTGTGCGCGCTCGCTCCGGCGCCACGCAGGGATGCGGTCGAGCCGCTCATCGAGGCGCTCAGCGCGCTCCTCGGCCTCCCTCGCGCCCTCCTCGGCGCGCGCCACGGCCGCCCGCAGCTCGGCGACGCGCGCCAGTTCGCGGTTGGCACCTGGCCGCCTCCTGCCGCGCGGACTCGCGCGCCGCGCGCAGCTCCTCGACACGGGCGATCAGCCTCTCGGGCGTCGCGCGCGTCGAGGTCGCCGCGCACGGCATCCATCGCCGACTCCCGGTCCGCCGGATCCACGAGGTCGAGCGCGAGCGACTTGGCCTGCGAGCGCGACCAGGCACGGGCGAGGGCCTCCTCGACGTTCTCGGCCTCGTGGTGGACGACGAACACCTGAAGGTCGATGGCGCTGGCGTGATCCGGCGACGTACGCCCACTCGGCCCCGCCGCGCTCGGGGCTCGCGAGGACGAAGGTGCGATCGACCGACTCGCCCTGGGAGACATGCCCGGTGAGGGCGTAGCCGTGGCGGGCGTGGGCCAGGTAGTCGGCGGGGATGCGGATCGTCTCGCCGTGGTCGGTGAACAGATCCAGGTGCTCGGCGTGGCGGCCGAGGTCGACCACCGTCCCCTGGGTGCCGTTGCGCACCCCGAGGGAGTAGTCGTTTCTGCGGCACACCATCCGATCGCCGATCGCCCACTCGGTGCCGCGAGGCGGTGATCCGCCGGTCCGAGATGAAGCCCCACTGCTCGCGCCACTCGCGTGCGATGCGGTTCAGCTCGGCGACGTCGTGGCGGTCGTGGGCGAGCATCAGGTTGCGCCCGGGTGAGTCGAGCTCTGCTCGCGCCCACGCGGTGACGAGCGCCGATGCGCGCGTCGCGCGCATCGTCGAAGGACTGGAGGCGCCCGTTCTCGGAGAGAAGCGCGACGCGCCTCGTCCGCGCGGCCCTCGGCCAGATGCCGTGCGACATCGCGCTGCAGCTCGGTCTGCTGGCGGCGGTTCTCGGTCAGCTCCACCGCGCCGAGGCGATCGGCCGAGCGCGGCGAAGCCGCCGCCGGCGTCGATCGCGGGAAGCTGGGCGCGGTCACCGACGAGGACCAGGCGCGCCGAGCGCCAGGCCGCGGCGTGGGCGAGGCGCTCCAGTGCGCGCGTCGGCATCATCGAGGCCTCGTCGCACGACGATCACCGAGCGGGCGGGGATGGCGTCGTCCTCTCCCCTCTCGATGCGACGCAGCAGCAGGGCGGCGGTCTGCGAGGGGATGCCGGCCTCGCGCTGCAGGACGTCGGCGGCCTGGCCCTGCCAGGCGACGCCGATCACCGGGACACCGGAGCGCTCGTAGGCCTCGCGCACGCGCGGCGAGGGTGAAGGTCTTGCCGGTGCCGGCGCGCGCCTCCATCACCCGCACGCGGTGCCTCGCCGGGGTGAGGTGGCGCACCGCGGCCTCCTGGTCGGCGCCGAGGCTCGGACGCTGCGGCGATCACCGCGTCGACGGCTCGGGCGTCGGCGACGATCGACGCCGTGCGGATCGCGGCCGGTGGCCGCGTCGATGCAGGCGCACCTCGGCGCGCAGCATGTCGGGCGTGGTGTAGAGCGTCTCGCGGTGACCGCGGTTCGGCGTCGTCGCGCGGCGCGCGATCAGCGGCGACGCAGGTGCGCCGCGAGGAAGTCGTCGGCGAGGCGCTCGAGGTGCCCGGCCGGCGCGCCCTCGGGATGAGCCTCGGCGAGCTGCTGGATCACCTCGCGACGGGTGAAGGTGGAGCGCTGCGCGGGTGAGGCCGGCCGGCCCGAGCATGTGCGTGGCCTGCGCGTCGAAGGCGCGCGGTGTAGTCGGATGCGGCGACGCCACGTGCGCGCCCGAGGGCGCGGCGCAGCTCCCGCTCGCCGAAGCCGTGCTCGGCGGCGCGGGCGCGCCAACTCGGCGACGGCCTCGCTCGCGCGCGATCGACCCGCTTTCGGTCGCGCGTCTCGCGCTGGATGGCGGCGATGCCCGGCGCTCGAGGTGAGCCCGCGCGCGGTCGCCTCCTCGCATGATCTCGGCGTGGCGGGCCGAGAAGTGCTCGCGCACCGTCGGTCGGTACGGCGACGAGCTCGGCGATGCCGTTGCGTGACCGGTCCCCACTCGACGCCGAGCGATCGCGTGAGAGCTCGTCGCGCATCACCGCGTCGGCGATCGTGCCGGCGGTCTTGGCGTGGGCGTAGACCGGGCGCATGTCGGGGGCGCTCCAGCGTCCGTCTTGTCCCCTCACCCGGTTGGCGATCACCAGGTGCGCGTGCAGGTGGGGATCACCCGAGCGGGCCATCTCGTGGACGTAGATCGCCCCGACGAAGCCCTCGCGCCGGAAGGACCGTGACGCCGTTGCGGCCACGACGCACGAAGCAGGCGTGGCGCTCCAGGTAGTCGAGGCCGGCGCGCACGCCCCGGCGTGCGCATCGAGCACCGCACTCGCGCACCGCCTCGTCGCCCACCGCCGCCAGGACGCTGACGCTCTTGGGCGCGGCGAAGGTCAGGTCGAAGGCGACGTTGCCGCCGGCGCGGCGCGCGGTGCCGGCGAGCGGCTCGCCGCTCGCCGGATCGCGGCCGTCGAGGAGCACCCCGAGGTCGCCCTCGTCGGGGCCGCCCGACAGCCCGAGCGCCTCCGCCCCACGCCCCGCCCACTCGCCACGGACCTCGCCCGCGCTCGGAGTAGTAGTCGTCACGGGCGAACTCGGCGCGCTCGTAGTAGTCGGGCCCCTTGGCGGCGCGCAACGTCAACATGATCGTGGCGCATCATAACAGATGCAACTGTGCCTCGATTAGTTTCCGGGTCCGCTGAGGCCGTCGCTTGGGCGGCGGGTCTAGCGTCGTAGATGACCCTCGGCGTGACTTGATACGGAGCGTGGGATGCACCCTGATCGAGGCCTGTCCGCGGGCGTCGCGTTTGGCCGCAGCAACCGGAGGTGTCAGGTGATCGTGATCGGGGTGGACCGCCCACCAGGGGCGGCCGCGCAGGAACCCGCCGGCATGAAGCCGCAGATGTCGGTGATTCAGAGCTGCTGGATCGCGCTCGCGTGGAGGCCCGCAGCGATCTGCGGCAGCGCGAGTGGCATCACGAAGACGTCGATCGAGATGAGCAGCGTCGGGAGCGCGAGCACGCTGAGCGCGATCCACTCGCGCCGTCCGGCACGCTCGGGTGTGAGCGACAAGCCGTGGCCCTGGGAGACTCCTTCCGGGGATCTGTGGGGACGGTCAGGCGGCGCCGTCAAGGGGTTCGACGTGGCGCCACCGGTCGACGGACCACTCCCGATGGAGACGACCTACATCTGGCGGGACGCGGAAGGTGGCTGGACGACGATGGCGCTGGGCAACCGAGCGCGCCGACGCGATTCTCGCGCCTCGTCGCTCCGTTCATGGCGGCCGCGATGCGCCGGGCCGACCGAAAGGACCTCGCCGCGCTGAAGGCCGTCCTGGAGGCTGCGTAGGAAGTCCTGTCTCAGGGTGGGCGACAGTCGGGCGCGCGCCCATGCAGTACATCCCCGCCCTGTCATCGACGAGGGCGGCCCCTCCCGAGCTCGTCGATGCGCCCGGGTTCGATGCCAGTCGAAGGACGCACGGGCGGCCTCGACGGCGAGTCCGCAGACGTGCGCCCAGGCGCCGGCCACCGGATCGCCCGCGAAGCAGCGGGGGTCGAACCCGGCGTTGACCAACAGGCCGTCATCCTCGTGGCCGGTGGCGGCGGCCCCCACCGCGTCCCGGGGTGGTGGAGACGCCCGTCGAGTCCACCCCCGGTGCCGCCGCCGCTGAAGGGCCCTCGCGCGCGACGCGCCTTGACCGCCTAAACCAAGCTCCAGCGTCCCGTGCGCTCGACCACGATGCCGGCGAGGGCCGCGAGCATGACCAGGGGCAGCCAGATGTCCTGCCCCCCGTCGATCCGCCCGGCCGTGGCCAACGCGCCGACCATGTCTCCCATGAGCACGAGCGCCGCCGCCCGCGGCGCGACGCCGAGCAGCATCATCAGCCCGCAGACGACCTCCATGAGGCCGACGAGGATCGCGACCTCGCCGGCTGCCCCGCCGAAGCCCCAGCGCTCGAACCGGTCCACGTACGCATCGTGGTACGCGAACTTGCCCAGACCGGTCGAGATGAAGACCGCCGCCGCGACCAGCCGGACGAGGAGTGGCCACCACCGCGGCGGGCCGGGATGAAGCAGGAAGGCGACGAGCCCGGCCTTCGAGCGCCTCGAGGGTTGGCTTGCCGCGCGCACCTCCTCCCGAACGTGCACCAGATCAGTCGCATCGGCTGGCCGATCGTCACGTCGCCCGTAACGCCGGCGGAGGGTCCGGGACTCACTCGGGGCAGAGCCCGAGCCGAGTCGCAAGGAGACGATGCGTTGCTCCGCCCCACTCTCTTCCTCGCCGGAGTCGCCGCCGCGGCGGCGCTTGCCGGCTGCAGCGACGGCTCGCATGTGGCACCGGCCGCCGACGCACAGGAGGGGTCCATGCCCATCCCCGCGCGGCCGCGCGGCACGGCGCGCACGCCGGGCGTCTCCGTAACGGCGGTGTCGTCCCCGTTCGGCCGGGTCCTTGCGGATCGGCGCGGTCAGGCGTTCTACATCTTCGACAAGGAGCAGGGGCCCAGGAGCGAATGCTACGGCGCGTGTGCGAGGGCCTGGCCGCCGGTCCTCACGGATGGTCGCCCCGTGGCCGGCAAGGGCGCACGCGCCACGCTGCTCGGAACCACGCGGCGGCGGGACGGCAGCCTCCAGGTGACCTATCGCCGCCGACCGGTCTACTACTACGTGAGCGACGCGCCGGGGCGCATCCTCTGCCAGGACGTCACCGAGTTCGGCGGTCGATGGCTGGTCATCCGTCCCGGTGGGGCACCCGTCACCTGACCGCGGCGTCGTGCGCCCGTCGCTCTGCTGAACCGGGGCGGCAGCCCGCGCCGGGCGTGCTCGATGGGGCCTGCGCATCGAAGTCAACGAGGCCTATGCCGCGATGGCGCTGGTCCACTCGTCGGCCTCTCCGCCAGCTCGCCGAGGAGGTGCACCAGGCCTCTCAGGCGAACGTCCCTCCGGGCCAGGCGGCGCCGTTGTAGCGCTCGATCACCGGACCGGGGGGCGGAGGCACCGCGCAGAACAGGTCGGTCCTCACGATCGTGCCAGGGAAGACCCGCGCGAAGGGGTCCGACGCGAAGAGCGAGGGATCGCGCGCCACCGTGACGGCCCCGGCGTAGTGGACCGAGTTGACGGCCAGCGTCGTGAGGCAGACCAGAGAGTCGCCAAGAAGGGCGATCCACCATCCGAGCGCGTCGCGCCGGGCCTGCTGCACCTCGGGGAAGTCGAACGGCACGCGGGCGCCCTCGTCGGCGAGCGCGCAGACGTGCGCCCAGGCGCCGGCCACCGGATCGCCCGCGAAGCAGCGGGGGTCGGCCCGCAGGCGCCGGCCGGTCGCGCCGCGGTCCGTGGCGAGCCGTTCGCCGTCCCAGACGAGGCGCGAGGAGGCCGCCCTCACGACGGCACGCTCCAATCGGACCGGATCGCCCGGGTGATCTCGCGCATGTCGCGGCGCAGGTCCTCCATGGTGGGGCGGCCCCAGTACCAGTAGCCGTTGTAAGCGCTGTGGATGGTCAGGTCGGGCAGCAGCGAGAACGCCGCCGGCTGGTAGGGATGGTGGACGGTGTCGGTCGTCTCGCGCAGGCCGAGGATCCCGAGCCAGCGCCGCTCCGCGTCGGAGAGGAAGGTGAAGCGCGCGCCGAGCCCCGCGCGGAAGGCCGCCTGCTCGGCGGGCGGGTTGACGCTCAGGACGACGATGCGCGCATAGGCGACCTCGAACTCGTCCTGGAGGGCCGCAATCTCGCGCAGGTGCCGCTGCTCCTTCGGGCAGAACCAGCCGCGCGAGGTGAGCAGGACGAGCGGATCCCCGCCGGCGATCTCCGAGAGCAGGCGCGGACGGCCGCCGTGGTCGGGCAGGTCCAGGTCGGGGAAGGCGGCCCCGGGGACGAGCGACACGAGCCCCTGCGCGGGTGAGTCCATGCGTGGTTCTCCTTCGGGTTGGGACGCGACATGGGGCGAAGCGGCGCAGGCCGGGAGTGGAGCGACCGACTACGCCACGAACCGGTAGCCGGCGCCTCGGATCGTCTGCACGTGGCGCGGACGCGAGGGGTCGCCCTCGATCTTCTCGCGAAGCCTCCGCACATGAACCGTGACCGTGGAGGTGTCGAAGGCCGCCTCGCAGCCCCAGACCCGGTCCATCAGTTGACGCCGCGAGAAGACCAGTCTCGGATGCCCGGCGAGGAACCACAGGAGGTCGAACTCTCTTGTCGTGAGCTTCAGGGAGCGCCCCTCCCGAGTGACCTCACGCGTGCCCCCGTCGATCAGCAGCGGCCCCGCCTGAATGCGCCTGACGCTCCCGGAGCGGACGGTCCTCCGCAGCACGGCACTCACGCGGGCGGCCACCTCGCGTGGCGAGTAGGGCCGCGCCACACAGTCGTCCGCGCCCAGCTCGAAGCCGATCATCCGGCCGTCGTGATCGCCCGGTGCCATCAGCATGATCACCGGCAGTTCGGAGTGCGTGCGAATCCAGCGGCAGAGCTCGAATCCATTCGCTTCAGACCGAAGGGCATCGAGGACGACGAGCGCAGGCTGCTGGGAACCGATCAGAGCACGGGCAGCCGAGGCTTCGTCGGTTTCGAGGAGGCGATAGCCCGCCCGCCGGAGTGCGACGGACAGACGCTCGCGGGCCGTCGTCTCGTTGCTGACGAGAAGCACGACCTCGCCGGTGCTCGGCCCCATGCGCGGCGCCCGCGCAGAGCCCCGGTGGTGACTCGAAGGGGCCGGCCCGCAATCGATGCCGCCGACGACGCCAGACGGTCTGAATGCCACCTGAGCACCGAACAGCGCGGCCCGCGGCTCCCGGACCGCGACGGGGTCGCCAAGCTTCTCGAAGACGGCAGGCACGGGAGGGCTCCCGGGAGGGGGTGGTCGGTACTCCGGGAGTCCCCGAGGGGAGCCCGGCGTTACACCGGTCCCTCCTCGAGCACGTCGATCGCCTCCTGGCACCAGGAGGCGAACGCCCGCTGAGCGTGAACGCCCTTACGGAGCGCGAGAACGAGATACCGGCTCGTACCGTCCGGCAGTTATGCGATCTCGGCCTCGAACTGCGCGAGGCGCCGCTCGTGGGCGGACTTCAGCCGGCGCAACTGCGCGACGACCTCGCCACGAGGGCGGGGATCGGCGAGCGTCAGCTTCACAAGCGACTGATCCTTCAGCGCGGCGAGCCCCCAAGGCTCGCGCAGCCAGGTCCTGCGCGCGCGCCGTCCCTCCCGCGTGATCGTGTAGACGCGCTTGTTCGGGCGAGCGTCCTGCTGTAGGTGTTCCTCACTCGCCAGACCGAGGTCGCCGAGCCGGCGCAGCTCCGCGTAGATCTGCGAGTAGGAGGCGTGCCAGAAGTGCGCGGCGCCGCCCTCGAGCCGGGCCTTGATGTCGTAGCCGGTGCTGGGGCCGGCCGCCAGGGCATCGAGAACGTCGGCGCGGAGGTCGAGTTGATCGAGATGCCCTACCCGCGCGACGAGCGCCTGGAGGTTCGGGCTGTGAGCGGCCAATCCAAGGTCCCCGTCCTGGTTGACGGAGATGAGGTCGTCATCGATTCCCGGCGGATCGTCCACCACCTGTACGCGCTATGGCGGAGCCGCGTTCGTCCGTTCGGCGGCCGAGCTCGCCACAGAGATCTGGCCGATCCCGTTGACTTCGACGAGCCCGCGGCCTGCGAGGCTCCCCGGTCGTCGCTGCAGGACTCCGGATGAGGCCACGCGGACGCTTTCAGCGCTCTCTGAGGCGGCGGGATAGGCTGGCGGGGTGACGGCGTCACCCCGCCAGGAGGTCCGGCCGCTCATCCCGGCCGCCTACGACAACGATGCCCGCCTTGTCGAAGCGCTGCGGCGGGGGGATGAGGATGCCTTTGCCTGGCTCGTCCGCGCCCATCATCCGGCGCTCCTGCGCTATGCGGGCGTGTTTGTGCGCGATCGCGCCGTGGCAGAGGAGGTTGTGCAGGAGACCTGGCTCGGGGTCATCAAGGGCATCGGTGCGTTCGAGGGGCGCTCGTCGGTCAAGACCTGGCTCTTCCACATCCTCGCCAACCGGGCCCGCACACGCGGCGAGCGCGAGGCGCGCTCGGTGCCGTTCTCGGCGCTGGTCTCGCGCGAGGTGAGCACCGACGAGCCGGCCGTCGACGTTGACCAGTTCCTGGCGGCGGGCGCGCCGCGCTGGGCGGGTCACTGGGCGATCGCGCCGGAGCCCTGGAACGCGCCCGAAGAGAGGATGCTCGCGGGCGAGACGCGGCGAGTCGTCGAGGAGGCGATCGCTGAGCTGCCACCTGCGCAGCGCGAGGTGATCACGCTCCGGGACGTGGTCGGGATGCAGGCCGAGGAGGTCTGCCGCATGATGGGCCTGAGCGACGGCAACCAGCGCGTCCTGCTGCATCGCGCGCGTAGCCGGGTGCGCCGCGCGCTCGATCTCCACCTTGCGTCAGCGGAGGGTCCGTAGGGGTGCGGCGGCCCCCGCCAAGCGTCGAGCGGACGTCGCCGGCACCGCTCACGCTCGTTGGCCGCGAGGCCGACGTCGCGGCGGTCTCCGGACTGATTTGTGAACCGGAGGTCCGCCTCGTGACCCTCACCGGGGTCGGGGGGTGGGCAAGACCCGCCTGGCTCGCGTGCTGGCTGACGCGAACGCCGAGGCGTTTCCCGACGGAGTCGTGTTCGTCCCGCTGGCCCCGGTTCACGACCCGGCGCACGTGGCGTCGGCGATCGGCCGTGCCATCGGGACCGGCGAGCAGGGCGACCGTCTGTTGCTGGACGCCATCGTCGCCGAGCTCGAGGGTCTGGTGATGCTTCTGGTGCTCGACAATTTCGAGCACGTCATGGATGCCGCCACGCTCGTGGCGGAGATCCTCGATCGGTACCCGACCCTGTGTGTCCAGGCCACGAGCCGGAGCTCCTTGCGCCTGAGCGGCGAGCGCGAGTACCCCGTCGAGCCGCTGGCGCTGCCGGCGCCCGGCGGGAGCCTCTCGCCGGGGGAGCTCGCGCGCGTACCCGCTATCGAGCTGTTCGTCGCGCGCGCCCGGCAGAAGGCGCCCGATTTCCGGCTCGGAAACGGCAACGCCGCCGCCGCCGCGATCTGTTCCAGGCTCGACGGCGTGCCGCTCGCCCTGCAGCTTGCCGCGGCGGGGGTCAAGTTGCTCTCCCCCGCCCAGATGGTCGAGCGCCTCGCCAGCCCGCTCGACCTTCTCGTCGGCGGTGCCCGCGACCTGCCCGTGCGCCAGCAGACGTTGAGGAACACGCTCGAGTGAAGTCACGGCCTGCTCACCGCCGGCGAGGGGCGCCTGTTCGCCCGGCTGGCCGTCTTCGCGGGCGGTTGCTCGCCGCCCGCGGCGGAGTCGATCGGGGGCCTCGGCGAGCCGACGGGTACGGTGCTGTCCGACCTGATCACCCTCGTCGACCACAGCCTTCTGCGGCGGCGCGAGGACGCGCACGGCGAGACACGGTTGGGCATGCTCCAGACGATCCGCGCCTTCGCCCAGGAGCGACTCTCGGAGAGCGGCGAGGAGGCCCCCATCCGCACGGCGCATGCCGATCTCTACCTCGCCCTGGCGGAGGAGGCGTCGCCAGCGTTCACATTCGACGGCGACGCCGCGGCGTTGGAGCGCGTGGAGGTGGAGCACGACAACCTGCGCTCGGCGCTGCGCTGGTGCATCGAGAACGGAGGCGCCGCGCGCGCGCTGCGGATCTCGGCGGCGCTCGCGCCCTTCTGGCTGGTGCGTGGGCACCTGAGCGAGGGCCGCGCCTGGCTCGATCGGGTGCTCGCGATGGATCCGGCCGCGGCCCCTCCCGGGCCGAGGGCGCGCGCACTCTGGGGGGCGGGCACGCTCGCCCACTATCAGAACGCCTACGGCCTGGCGGCCGAGCACTTCCGCGAGGGCCTCGCGCTGGCGCGGGCGATCGGCGATCGGAGGGCGGAGGCCGAGGCGCTGTCGGGCCTCGCGGCCACCGTGGGCCGGCACCAGGACGGCGCCGCCGCGCGCAACATGTACGACGAGGCCCTGGAGATCGCCGGCGGGCTGGGCGACGCGGGCATGATCGTGAGTCTTCAGCGGGGGCTGGGTGCCGTCCTCTGGTATCAGGGGAATCTCGCGGCGGCCCGGCCCCTGGTGCGGGAGAGCCTCGAGCGCGCCGACGCCCTGGGGCGCGCCTACGACGCCGCCGGTGCCCGTCAGACCCTGGGCTGGATGGCGCTGAGCGACGGGATCCACAGGAGGCGCGCGCGCTGCTCGAGGCGTGCGCCGCCGCGTTCGGCGCGCTGCAGGATCTCTGGGGGGTCGCGCGCTGCCGCCTCGGGATCGGCTACGCCTCGATCGCGGCCGGCGATCCCCTCGCGACGCGCGGCGCCTTTGCCGAGTGCCTGCGCATCGTGGGCGAGCTGGGTCACAAGCTGATCATCTGCGCCTGCCTGGGCGGCCTCGCTCTCGCGGCCGCCGGGGACGGGCGACCCGAGCGGGCGGCCGCTCTCTTCGGGGCGGCCACGGCGCTGCGGGCCACCTTGGGAGCCAACCACTCGGCGTTCGTGCAGAAGGCCCAGGAGGAGGGGCTGGCAAGAGTCGGCGAGGCGCTCGGCGGACCGGGCTTCCGGCGCGCCTTCGAGGAGGGCGCCGGGCTGTCGCTCGACGGGGCGCGCGCCCTGGCCGAGAGGGGGGCAGAAGAGGGTGAGCGGGCGGCGCTGAGCGCCGGCTTGACGCTGGCCGAGTTGCGGGTGGTGCACCTCGTCGCGGACGGGCTTACCAACGCCCAGGTTGCCGGTGAGCTGGTCGTCAGCGAGCGGACGGTCCACGCCCACCTGCGGTCGGTCTACCGCAAGCTCGACGTGGGCAGCCGGGCGGCGGCGACGCGCGTGGCGATCGAACGCGGATTGGTGTCGCCGGCTGAATAGGCATTCGCGTTAGGCGCTCCTGCCGATGCCTGCCCCCGGGGCGTGCCCATAGGGTGGCGGTGACAACCAACTCCACAGGGAGGACGCCATGGCGACGATCGCGCCAAGACGACCGTGCACCCCGATGGACGAGGGGTCCTTCGAGGCCCTGGTGCGCGCGAGTCACCCTCTGATGTTCGGGCTGGCGCGGGCGCTCACGTCGAGCCAGGCCGACGCCAACCTGGCCGTTCGCGAGGCCTGGCAGGACGTCATCGGCGGCCTTGGTGACTTCGTTGACGGCGCGCCACCGCGTGCCTGGATCCTGGGCCTGGTGGCTGACCGGGTCGCGGCGCGGCGCGAGAGACCCGATCGGCCGCCGGTCGCGTCCCCGTGGGTGGGCGCGGCGCCGACCGTGCGCGCGGGTTGCTGAGCGAGGCGATCGACGACCTGCCGGAGGGCGAGCGGATCGTGGTCCGGCTGCGCGACGTGGAGGGCTGGTCACCGCCGGAGATCTGCGACGCCCTCGGCGTGTCGGCGGACGACCAGCGCGCGCTGCTCCACCGCGCCCGGACCACCCTCCGTGGGGTCCTCTACGGCGCACGGAGCGTGGAGGCATCGTGACCACCGCGGTGCGCGAACCCGGCCCGGGGCTCGAGATCGAGGAGCTCGAGGATCTGACGCTGGTCACCCTTTCGGGAGCTCTCGACATCTACACCGTGCCGGCCTTCCTCCACGACGTCGAGCCGCAGGCGCGGGTCGGCGGCCTGATCGTGATCGACCTCAGCGGGGTCACGCTGCTTGGCTCCGCCGGCCTCGGCGCGCTGGTGCGGCTGCGCAACCGCGCCCGGCGCGACTGCTGGGCGCGCCTGGCCTGGTCTGCCCCCGTCGCAGGCTGCGCCGGGTGTTCGAGATCACTGGCCCGCGACGGGAATTCGTGATCGCGGGCGACCTGGAGGCCGTCCGGGCGGCCCTCAGCGGACGGGTGCGGGCGACTGTGCAGCGGTGATGCACTGGCCCGCCGACCCGCAGAGGTCGTCGAGCGCATGCGCGTAGATCTCGCAGAAGGTCGGGAAGGGCTGGATCGTGTCGCGCAGCACCGTCAGCGGCACCCGCGCCCGGATCGCCAGGGTGGCCTGGCCGAGCCACTCCCCGGCCTCCGGGCCGACGGCGTGGGCGCCGGTCAGCACCTCGCCGTCTGAGACGAGGGTGAGGTAGCCCGGCCGCTCGAGCGGGCGCTCGTAGGTGAACGCGCGCGGCACCTGCGACATCGAGGCGGTGCCGCTCCGGGGCCCGTCGATCTCGCCCACGGCCGCCGCCTGCGGGTCGGTGAACACGACCCGCGGCACCGCCCGGTAGTCGGCGCGGGCCTCGCCCCCGAGCATGTCGGCGGCGGCGACCCCTCCCTGGTACTTGCCGACGTGGGTGAACTGCAGGATCCCCGTGACGTCGCCGACGGCCCAGACGCCCTCGGCCACGCGCATCCGCTCGTCCACGGCCACTCCGTGGGGGTCGGGCTCGACGCCGATGCTCTCCAAGCCGACCCCGGCCGTGCGCGGGGCGCGGCCGGTCGCCACCAGCAGCCGATCGCCGCGCACCTCGTCCCCATCGGAGAACCCGAGGACGTAGTCGCTGCCCTCCATGCGGGCCGAGGCCGCGTGCTCGCCCAGACGCAGCACCACCCCGTCGGCGGCGAGCGCCGTGCCGATGGCCTCGCCCAACGGGGGCGCCTCGCGAGCGAGCACGCGCGCGGCGCCCTCCACGAGCGTGACCTCGCCGCCGAAGCTCGCGACGGCCTGCGCCATCTCGACGCCAACCGCGCCACCGCCCAGCACGATCAGCCTGCGCGGCACCTCGGTCATGGTGGTGATTTCGCGGTTGGTCCAGAGGCCGGGCAGATCGAGGAGCCCGGGCACGGGGGGAATGATCGGAGTCGACCCGGTGGCGAGCACGATCCGCTCGGTTACGAAGCGGCGCCCGTCGTTGACCTCGACCACCCCGGCGCCGGCGATACGGCCCGTGCCGCGGATCAGCACGATCCCGCGATCCGAGAGCCACCTCGCCTGGCCCGAGTCGTCCCAGCCGGCGGTGATCCAGTCGCGGAACGCCAGCGCCGCGACGACGTCGAGCTCACCGGTGACGGCCTCGCGGGCGCCGGGCACCCGCCGCGCCGCGGCGAGCGCCTCGCCCGGACGCAGAAGGGTCTTGGTCGGCATGCAGGCCCAGTAGGAGCACTCGCCGGCGACCAGCTCGCGCTCGACGATGGCGACCCGCATCCCGCCCTCGGCGAGCACCCCGGCGCACACCTCGCCGCCGGGGCCCGCCCCGATCACGATCGCGTCGTAGGGACCTTCCATGGTCTCGTTCCCCTTCTCGTGCATGGGCCGTTGCGGTGGCGTCGTCCCGTCACCCCTGGCATCGTTACGCGATCCGGGCACCACTCTGTAACGGGCGAGCACCAACGGGGACCGGACTCCAGGCGTGCGAGCGACGATCGGAGAGACCCAGGTGGGCGAGAGCGAACTGACCTGCCGCGAGGTGGTTGAGCTCGTGAACGAGTACCTCGACGACGGTCTGCCCCTGCCGAAGCGGATCCGCTTCGAGCAGCACCTGGACGCCTGCCCCCACTGCGTGGTCTACCTCGAGCAGATGCGCGCCACCATCTCGGCGACGGCCCGCCTGCAGCAGGACGAGATCGATCCTCCTGTGCTCGAGGAGCTGCTGCAGGCCTTTCGCGGCTGGCCCCGCGAGGGCGCGGCGGGGCGCTAGGCCGACCAGGCGACGACCGCGCCGCCCGCCGAGTCCACGGCGACCAGGGGCGGCGCGGCAGCCCCGCCCGTGGGGGCGAGCCGCGAGGGCTCCTCCCAGGCGAGGCCGCGTCCGCGGCGCGCGACCACCGAGTGATCCTCGCCCAGCCAGGCGACGATCGTCCGCCCGTCGGCCCCGATGGCGGGGCTCGGGTGCAGGCCGGGCACCGTGGAGAGCGTCTCTGCCGGCGTGGGGCCGCCGCCCGTCGGCGCAAAGGCGCAGCGGACCGTCGCATCGACCCGGAGCCAGACGCAGAGCGCACCGCGCTGTCCGACCGCGATACGCGGGAAGTAGGCCGGCTCGCCCGCCTCCGACAGCGGCAGGGAAGCCCCCCATTCGCCCGCCGGGGCGCGTTGCGCCATCCGCACGGTCGCGTCGGCCGCGGTCCAGAGCAGCGTCGCCGTGCCGTCCTCGGCGATGCCAAGGCGCAGGCCGCTCGCCCCGTGCCACGCGTCGGTGAGGTGGTGCGCCGCCGCCCAGGTGCCGTTCCGGTCCCGCACGGCGGCGCTGGTCGTGCTGCCCTCGCCGACCCAGGCCGCCAGCACCTCGCCCGAGGGCCCCACCGCCACCTGCGGCATCGCGCCCCTGCCGATGGCACCTTCGGTCATCCACATCCCGTCCACGAGGACCGCGACCTCGATCGCTCCGTCAGCGCTCCAGGCGGCCGCCGTCATGCCCGCGCCGGTCGCGACAGCGCACAGCGTCGCCCGCGCACCGGGCAGCGAGAGGGGCACGCTCTCGGCCCACCCGCTCGCGCCGCCGAAGCGTGCCGCGACGCGCCCGTCGGAGTCGGTCCAGACCAGCACCGGCCCCGACGGTCCGCAGCGCATGTCGAGGGCGATCGCGCCGGCCGGCACCACCAGGCGTGCCTCGTCGCCGAAGGCTCCGCCCGTGAGGGTCCCGATCGCGATGGCGTCGCCGTCGACGCGGGCGAGGAACACCTCGCCCGCGTGCCCCGCAGCCAGGCACGGCAGATCGCCCGCCAACACGATTGGCGCCCTCCAGTCCCCGGTGGAGTCACAGGAGCGCAGCGTCAGCCGCCCGCTCACGGGCGCACGCCCCGCATCGGGATCAGCGCGGCCACCATCGCCCCGACGAGCGGCCCCACCACGTAGACCCAGAGGTCCGAGAAATCGGCTCCGATCACCGCCGGCGCAAGGCTGCGGGCGGGGTTGAGGCTCGCGCCCGTGGGCGCCGATCCGATCCAGATCGCCACAGCAAGGACCGGCGCGACGACCTCGGGCGCCCAGCGGCGCAGGCGGCGGAGCGACATGGTCTCGAGGATCGCAGCCGTGAGGCCCCACGTCAGCCCCGCCTCGATCAGAACGCCCCGCCCGGCGCCCACCGGCATCGGCGATGTTCGGGCGTAGTCGATGCTCCGCGCCCAGGGCCCCCAGGCCAGCGCGAAGACCGCGGTGCCGACGAGAGCCCCCGCGATCTGTGCGATCACGTAGCCTGCTAGTGCTCCACCCCGAAAGTCTCGTTGACTTAGACGGGACTTTCGGGGATGGTGGGGCCCATGGGACGCACCGCAGCCGCCGTTGTCCTGTCGCCCGCTGAGAGGGCTGAGCTGGAGGGGGTGATCCGCAGGCCCTCGAGCCCCCAGCAGGCCGCCACCAGGGCGCGGATCGTGCTGCGCGCCGCCGAGGGCGTCAGTAACCGCCAGATCGCCAATGAGGTCGGCATGTCCGAGCTGCGGGTCGGGGGATGGCGGGCCAAGTTCATCCGTGAGGGGATCGCGGGCCTCGCGGATCGCCCCCGCAGCGGACGCCCGCGCACGATCGACGAGGCGACCGTCCAGCGCGTGATCGCAAAGACCCTGGAGCCACCGCCCAGTGGCGAGAGCCACTGGTCGATCGCCCGCCTGGCCCGGGCGACGGGGGTGAGCGCCACCAGCGTCGAGCGGATCTGGCGCGAGCATCGGCTCACGCCCCACCGCACCCGCACCTTCAAGTACTCGCGCGATCCCGAGCTCGAGGCCAAGGTGATCGACGTGGTCGGGCTCTATCTCGATCCGCCCGAGGGCGCGTTGGTGCTCTGCGTGGACGAGAAGACCCAGATCCAGGCGCTCGATCGCACCCAGCCGATCCTGCCGATCCGTCCCGGCCTTGCCGAGGGGCGCACCCACGACTACCGCCGCCACGGCACCACCAGCCTCTACGCCGCGCTCGAGATCGCCACGGGGCAGGTCGTGACCGAGTGCCATCCGCGCCACCGGGCCGAGGAGTTCCTGTCGTTCCTGCGCCGGATCGTGCGCGAGCACCGCGTGGGCGAGCTGCACATCGTGCTCGACAACTCCTCCACCCACTCGACGCCCGAGGTGAATCGCTGGCTGGCCCGCCACCGACGGGTCCACTTTCACTTCACGCCCACAGGGGCCTCCTGGATGAACCTGGTCGAGAGCTGGTTCTCCATCCTCACCCGCCAGCAGGTACGCCGGGGCAGCTACGCCAGCGTCCCCGAGCTCGTCGCGGCCATCGAGCGCTTTGTCGCCGGCTACAACGAGCGGGCCCAGCCCTTTGTCTGGACCAAGCCCGCCCCCGACATCCTCGCCAAGGCGATCAAACCCATCACGACTTCTGGGGTGGAGCACTAGGTCGCTCCGGCTGACGTTGCCCCGGGCCCAGAGGGCGAGGGTGACGGCCGGATTCAGGTGCGCGCCGCTGCAGCGCCCGAGCGGCGACATCGCGATCGCCGCCACGATCGCGCCGAATGCGATCCCGACGACGAGGAAGCGCAGGCTCGATTCGGCGAGCGCCAGCCCGAGCGGCGACCGCTCGCTGACGACCACGACGACCGCCGAGAACCCGACGCCGAGCAGGAGCGCCGTGCCGGTGAACTCGCAGGCCCACCGGCAGTAGCGCCCCTCGCGGGGTTCTCCGTCCGCCTCAGACCTCACGCGGGGAGCATGCCCCGCGCTCGATCGATGTCGGCCGCCGCCCGGATCAGCCCGATGTGGCTGAACGCCTGGGGGAAGTTGCCGAGCTGCTCGCCCGAGGCCGTGTCGATCTCCTCGGCCAGCAGGCCCAGGTCGTTCGCGTAGCCCGAGAGCTGGGCGAAGAGCGCCTCGGCGCGCTCGACCTCGCCGGCCATCGCCAGGCACGAGACCAGCCAGAAGGAGCAGATCACGAAGGTCCCTTCCTCGCCGCTCAGGCCGTCGGTGTTGAGCCCCTCCTGGTTGCGGTAGCGCAGGACCAGCCCGTCCTCGGTGAGATCCGCGGCGATCGCCTCGATCGTCGAGCGCATGCGGGGGTCGGTTGCCGGCAGGAACCCGAGCATCGGCATCAGCAGGGCGGCGGCGTCGAGCTCGGTCGACTCGAACGCCTGGGCGTAGGCGTGGCGGTCCTCGCTCCAGCCGCGCTCGAGGATCGCGTCGCGGATGGCGTCGCGTTCACGCGTCCACACGTCGGGGCGCGCGTGCTCGCCGAGCTGGGGGGCGAGGCTCACGGCCCGATCGAGCGCCACCCAGCAGAGGACCTTCGACGAGAGGTGGTGCTGGGTGTCGCCGCGCATCTCCCACATGCCGGCGTCGCGCTCGACCCAGCGGCGGGCGGCGGCGTCGGCCAGGTCAGCCACGAAGCGCTGGATCTCCGGGTGCAGGTCGCCGAGCTTGTCGCGCGACAGGTGGATCGCAGTCGAGCAGCTCTCCGTAGACGTCGAGCTGCTCCTGGGTCCAGGCGCCGTTGCCGACCCGCACCGGCGCCGAGTCGCGCCAGCCGCGCAGGTGGGGAAGGGTGCGCTCGCTCAGGTCGTGCTCGCCACCGATGCCGTACATGATCTGCAACGGCGCGTCGCCCATCACCCGGCCTCCGGCCGCGCTGGTCATGAACGAGACGAAGTCCTCGGCCTCGTCCGAGCAGGCGCCGATGTGGAGCGCCTCGACGGTGAGGCTCGCGTCGCGGATCCAGGCGTAGCGGTAGTCCCAGTTCCGCTCGCCGCCGACGCTCTCGGGCAGCGAGCAGGTCGGCGCCGCGACGATCGCGCCGGTCGGCCGGTATGTCAGACCCTTGAGCACGCGCGCGCTGAAGCGCACCTGCTCGCGGTGCGGGCCCTCGTAGACGTCGTGCTCGTCCTCCCACGAGCGCCACGCGGTCGCCGTGTCGGCGATGCGGTCGGCCACCCGCTCGGGGGCGGTCGCCCGCGGCGGGCCGCTCTCGACCGACGACCAGCCCATCGAGAAGCCGATCCGCTCCCCGGCTGCGACGGTGAAGGTCGCCCGCAGGGTCGCGTCCTCGAGCTCGGTCGGCACACCCGCCGCGATCGCGATCAGGTTGGGGCCGCCGAAGCTGCGCGCGCCCTCGCCGGTCGCCCGCATCAGCGGGCGGACGAGGCCGTACTCGGGGCGGGGCGCCAGCTCCATGGCGATCTCCACCTCGCCGTCCACGCCCTCCACCAGGCGCAGCAGCTCGTGGGGCGCCCCGAGACCCAGCTCGTGGCCCCGCTGGCCCTCGGCGAACGCGAGGGCGTCGGTGATCCGGATCGTGCCCGACGCCGTGCGGACGGTCGTCTCGAGCACGAGCGAGCCCGGCAGGTAGCGCCGCTCGACGCTGCCCGCCTCGACCGGGCCAAGCGACCAGTGGCCGGCCTCCGGGTCGAGGATGCGGGCGAAGATCGCCGGGCTGTCGAATCGCGGCAGGCAGAGCCATTCGATCGTGCCCGCCCGATCCACGAGGGCGGCCGAGTTGCAGTCGGACAGCAGGGCGTACTCGGCGATCGGGGTGCCGGACGCCGGTGCCGTGAGGTCCGCGGGGTGCGCTGAGGTCGTGGTCATCGGGTTCCTCCGGCGGCGACCTCGACGTAGACCTTGATCGCGTCCTGGCCGCTGGTCAGGAGCTCGAGCATCTGCTCGTAGTTCTCGAGCCCGTGGACGGGGTGGGTGAGCAGGCGACCGAGCCAGCCCGGGTAGAGGGCCTCGGCCTTGATCATGTTGCTGCACGCCCGCGCACGAAGTCGTCGCGCGAGGCGTTGACCGTGCCGACCATGACCTTGTTCCCGAGCACGAAGCCCTGGTTGATCATGTCGGTCGGGATCTCGGCCCGGCGGTCGCCGCCGGTGACGCTCGACGAGCACCAGCACGCCGTTCTTGCCGAGCACCTGGGCGGCGTCGAACACGAGGGGGCTGAAGCCGGTGGCGTCGAGGATCAAGTCGAATGGACCGCGCATGGCGGCGGCCTCGGCGAGGCTCACCTCGGACGACGACAAGTAGGTGGCGCCGAGCTCCTCGATCAGGTCGCTGTTGAGGTAGGGCGGCGGGCGGAGCGAGACGCAGCTCACCTCCAGGCCGCGCAGCCGCATCGCGAGCGCGGTCAGAAGGCCGATCGTGCCGGCGCCGAGCACCAGCGCGCGGCGCGGCTCGCCAGATCTTCAGCCTGCGCTGGATCTCGTAGGCCTGGTTGACCCCCTTCTCGCCGACCGTCATCGGCTCGAGCAGCACGCCGACCTCCTCGAGCGAATCGGGCAGGGACACCACGTAGTCGGCGTTCTCGACGTAGCGCTCGGTCAGGTAGCCGTGGCGCAGGTTGATGCCGCGCTCGAAGTAGACGTCGTCGGTGGTCATGTCCTGGAGGCCGATCCGGTCGTAGGCACTCATGCCGGGCCGGCGGACGGTGGCGACGACCAGGCCGCCCGGCCGGATCACGCTCGGCACGTTCGGGCCCACCTCCATCACCCGCCCGAAGTTCTCGTGTCCGGTGATCAGGTAGTCGTGTCCGGGAGGAGCCTCGCCGTACTCGGCGGCGTTGATCTCCTTGTCGGTGCCGTCGACGCCGACCCGGATCACCTCGACCAGGACCCCGCGACCCTCCTCGACGTCGGTGACCCGCGGGGGGTTGACGTCGCGCAGATGCATCGAGTTCGGCGTCCCCGGACGCACGGCGATGGCCTTCATGGTGATCGTCCTCCGGTGCTCGTTGGGCTGACTGCCCGCCAGTCCCGGGGAGGGGCCGGGCGTTACGCCTCGGGCGCCCGGTACCTCACGAAGAGGAAGCCGTCGTCCTCGCACACCGACCGCAGGCGCATCGGGCGGCCGCCCGGGTGGGGCTCAGGGCCGTCGAGGATGCGCCGTGCCCGTCCGCCGACCAGGAGGGGGGAGAGCGTCAGGCAGACCTCGTCGAGCACTCCGGCCGCGGCGAGCGCCGCGTTCAGGCGCGGGCCTCCCTCGGCGAGGACGTTCGCGACTCCCCGTGCGCCGAGCTCGGCAAGGGCGGCGGGCAGGTTGACCGCCTCATCGCCCGCGACCACGACCTCGGCGACCGCCCCGGCCCGGCGCAGCGCCGCCGGGTCGGCGGCCGCGCAGGTGACCACCATCGGCCGGGCGTGGGAGGCGGCGTCGGAGAAGAGCGATGCGTCCCAGTCGAGATCGAGCGACCGCGAGACGACCGCGATCCGCGGCGTCGGCGCCCGACCGCCCTCCCGCCGTGAGGACACGAGCGCCTCGTTCAGGCGGGCGGGTCCATACCCCTCGGCGCGCACGGTGCCGGCGGCCACCAGGACGACGTCGCACAGCGAGCGCAGGGCGAGGAACACCCGGTGATCGGCGGGCCCGCCGAGGCCCCCCGACACGCCATCGACCGCGATCGCGCCGTCGACGCTGGCCACCATGTTCAGCCGCACGCCCGGCCGCCCGGGCGCTTCCGGGAGGTCGGCGTAGGCCTCGACCGGGTCGATCGGGCCGGCGGGCTCGGGAAGGAGCCTGCGCACTCAGCCGGCGATCGCTGCCCGACGGGACCGGTAGAACGCGAGGGCCGCCGCATGTTGATCGGCCTCCTCGACGAACCCAGAGAGTGCGAGCACCGCGCCGGCGAAACCCTCGGCGTTCCAGATCTCGCCGCGCTCCAACGGGCCCGGGGGAAGGACGTAGAGGTAGGGCTCAGGGGAGGAGGTGTCGCCCGCCGAGGCGCCGAAGGTGACTCGCCCGCCGCCCGCCGCCGCGTCGAAGGCGGCGTCGAAGTGCTCCGGCCAGAGCTGGATCTCGTTCGGCTCGTCGTCGGCGAGCTCGGTGCGCAACCGCCCCAGCACCTCGAAGGCGAAGTCGTACCAGGAGCCGAGCAGAGCGGCCGCGGCCGGGTCGAGAGCCAGGGGTGCGTGGGGGTCGCCGAGCGGCGGTACGTCGAACCCGGCCGCCCACTCCTCGTCGGGCGGCCCCCCGAGCACGAACTCGGCGGCGGCGGCGACGCTCGAGACGGGCGCGTCGCCCCGGGCGGTCACCAGTCGGATGCGCCCAAGGTCCAGCGATACCCGCTCGGCGTCTCCGAAGGGCGGGGTGGTGATCCCGCCGCCCCCCGCGCGCAGGCCGATCCGCCCCGTCACCCGGCGCCGGGCCGGAGAGATGACGTAGACGGCCAAGCGGTGGGCGGCGTCACGGGTGGCGACGAACGTGGCGGGCGGTGCGCAGAGCGGTCGTGGCGTCATGGATTCCCCGTCGGTCGAGTGGGGTTGACGTTACGCCGTAACGAAGAGGCCGGAGCCCGGACGTGAGTGGCGACCGCACCAGGAGGCGATACGTGGACACGACATGGTGGCCCTCGCGCTACGGCCCCGACGACGAGGCGGGCGCGCTCAACGAGATCACCGCCGAGGGGGTCGCCGTCGCCGCGGCCCTGGTACGGCGGGGCGTCGTCCACGACCTCAGCCACGTGCTCGACGAGCGCGTCCCGGCCTTTCCGGGGCGCAGTTTCCGTCAATACCTGACCACCTCCGCCCATCAGCTCAACCGACGCTCGCCGGCAGCCGGGGCGAAGGGGCTGGGTCGCAACGGCGTCAACTGGGTCGTCGAGCAGATCACCGCGACCTCCCAGCTGGGCACGCACATCGACGGCCTCAACCACCTGCAGATCGGCGATCGCACCTACAACGGTCACCGCCTGGAGGATCTCGTCGAGGAGCACGGCACCAACAGGCTCGGCATCGAGAACCTGCCCCAGGTGGTGACGCGCGGGCTGCTGCTCGACGTGGCCGCGGTGCGCGGGCGCGGGCGGCTCGAGGCCGGCGACGTGGTCACGCCCGACGACGCCGAGGCCGCCCTCGATCGGATCGGCTGCACGGTCCGCCCCGGGGATGCCGTCCTGATCCACACCGGCTGGGGCCGTGCCTGGGCGACCGACAACGCGCTCTACCTCTCCGGCGAGCCGGGCCCCGGATTGGAACTCGCCGGGTGGCTCGTCGATCGCCGCGTCGCGATCACCGGCTGTGACACCTGGAGCTATGGCCCGGTGCCGCCCGAGGATCCCGACGAGCCGTTCGTCGTCCCCCAGACCCTGAACGTCAAGCACGGCGTGATCGTGCTGGAGAACCTCAAGCTCGCGTCGCTGGCGGCCGAGGGCGCGGGCGAGTTCATGCTCGTCGTCGCCCACCCCAAGCTGCGCGGCGCCACCGGGGCCTGGGTGGCCCCCCTCGCCGTCCTCTAGGAGGAAGTCATGACCGAGCACTACGACGTCATCGTGATCGGCTCCGGCGCGGGGGGAGGCACGCTCACGCACGCCCTCGCCCCGACCGGGGCGCGCGTGCTGCTGCTGGAGCGCGGCGGCTGGATGCCGCGCGAGAAGCAGAACTGGGACCCCCGGTCGATCTGGGCGGACCTGCGCTATCGCAACGCCGGCCACTGGCTCGACGAGGGCACCGGCAAGGAGTTCAACCCCAAGCAGCACTACTACGTCGGCGGCAACACCAAGGTCTACGGCGCGGTGCTCTTCCGCTTCCGCGAGCGCGACTTCGGCGAGATCACGCACGTCGACGGCGTCTCGCCCGCATGGCCGATCTCCTATGGAGACCTCGAGCCCTGGTACGCCCGGGCCGAGCGCCTCTACTCGGTCCACGGCGAGCGCGGAAGCGATCCCTTCGAGCCGCCGGCGAGCGGCCCCTATCCCTTCCCGCCGATCAGCAACGAGCCGCGCATCGAGCAGCTCATGTCCGATCTGTCCGGGGCCGGTCTCGCCCCCTTCCCGTTGCCGATGGGGATTCTGATCGACGAGGCCCGCCCCGAGCGCAGCCCCTGCATCCGCTGCGACACGTGCGACGGCTTCCCCTGTCTGGTGAACGCGAAGGCCGACGCGCAGGTGGTGTGCGTCGAGCCCGCCCTGCGGCACCCCAACGTGACCCTGCGCACCCACGCGCACGTCACGCGCCTCGAGACGAGCCCCGACGGGCGCTCCGTCTCGCGCGTGGTGGTCGACCGCGACGGGGCGCGCGAGGAGTACTCGGCCGACGTCGTCGTGCTGTCGGCGGGCGCGATCAACTCGGCCGCGCTGCTGCTGGCATCGGCCAACGAGCGCCACCCGGACGGCCTCGGCAACGGCTCGGGCGTCGTCGGGCGCAACCTGATGCTGCACAACAACTCGTCGCTGATCGCGATCTCGCACCAGCCGAACCCGACCCGCTTCCAGAAGACGCTTGGGATCAACGACTACTACTTCGGCGACGGCGAGTGGGAGTACCCGCTCGGCGCCATGCAGATGCTGGGACGCAGCGACGCCGTCACGATCGGCTTCGACGCGCCCGACGCCGAGGATCCGGCCGAGGTGGCGCGCCACTCGCTGGACTTCTGGCTCACCACCGAGGACCTGCCGGTGGCCGAGAACCGCGTGCGGGTCGGCCCCGACGGGCGCCCGCGGCTGAGCTACACGCCCACCAATCTGGAGGCCCACGAGCGCCTGATCGGCCGCTTCCGCGGCCTGCTCGACACTATGGGCTGCCGCCAGCAGGTGCACGAGCGCCCGAGCTACCTCGGCGGCCGGCTCGGGATCTCGGGGGTCGCCCACCAGAACGGCACGATCCGCTTCGGCGAGGATCCGGCGACCTCGGCCCTCGACCTCGACTGCCGGATGCACGAGCTCGACAACCTCTACGTCGCCGACGCCAGCTTCTTCGTCTCGAGCACCGCCGTGAACCCGACCCTGACGATCATCGCCAACGCCCTGCGCGTCGCCGACCGAATCGCCGATCGGCTCGGGGTGCGTGGCCGTGTCGAGGAGCCGGTGGCCGCGTAGGGCGAGCTACAGGCCGAGCGCCACCTCTCCGGCAGGCCGGGAGCAGCAGATCAGCGCCCGGCCTGCCGCGGCGGCCTCGAGGGGCTCGGTCTCGTACTCCACCGCGCCGCCCACGATGTCGCTCTCGCAGCGATGGCAGACGCCGGTGCGGCACGACCATTCGACCGGGACATCGCAGGCCTCGGCGAGCTCGAGCAGGCTGGCGAAGCGATCGTCCCAGGGGACGCTGATCCCTGATCGGGCAAACGCCACCGTGGGTCCGGTGCCGGCGGGCCCGTCGGGAACGTGCGGGCGCGCGCCTCCGGCGGCAGGGCGCGACGGGCCGAACTGCTCGGTGTGGATCCGCTCAGGTGGCACGCCGCGCGCGGCGAGGCCCGCACTCAGGTCGTTCATGAAGGCATCCGGGCCGCAGACGTAGTAGTCGCAGTCGGCGAGGATGTCGAGAGCGGCGAGAACCCCGGCATCGAGGCGCCCGGTGGCGTCGTAGTCGAGGCCCTCGCGGTCGCCGGGCCCAGGGCGGCTGAAGCGCACGTGCGAGCGCCCGCCGGGCAGCTCCTGTATCCACTCGCGCGCCTCGCGCGCGAACGCGTGCTCGCTGCCGTTGCGGGCGGAATGGACCCACCAGACAGGGCGCTGCGAGCGTGCCGCCGCCAGCATTCCGAGCATCGCGAGCACCGGCGTGGCCCCCACTCCGGCGCTCACGAGCGCGACGCCGCGGCCGCCGGCCTCGTCCAGGGTGAAGTCGCCGCGCGGGGCGCCCACGGCCACCTCGTCCCCCACGCGGGCGTGGGCGTGGAGGTGCCCGCTCACGGCACCGTCCGCTTCGCGCTTCACGCTGATCCGGTAGCGCTCCGGGGCCGTGGGGGCCGAGAGCGAGTAGGAGCGCAGCGCGGCGCCGCCGTCCTGCAGCACGACGCGCAGCACCAAGTGCTGTCCCGCGGAGAACGGCGGCAGCGGCTCACCGTCGAGCGGCTCGAGCGTGATCGAGCGCACGGACCGGCTCTCCTCGTGGCACCCGGCGATCCGGAAGGGACGCAGCCCCGGCCACGCCGGGGGGCGGTGGGCCGGCTGCGCCAGCAGCGCGGCGAACGAATCGCGCCATCCCGCGGGCAGGGCGGGGATCGCGATCGCCCGCCGGAGGGCGTCGTCGCTGCGCTCGGGGAGGTAGAGGAGGGCGTCGATCTCGCGCACGCTCATGGCCTGGGGCCCCGCGGCGACCCTCTCGATCTCGTCGCCCGCCTCCACGTCTCCCTCCTCGATCACCCGCATGTAGAAGCCGGGGCGCCCGTGGGACACCAGGAGGGCCGGCATCCGCGGCTCATCGAGGCGCATCCCCACCTTGAAGCAGGTGACCCGGGGCTGGGTCACCTCGAGAAGGGCGCCGCCGATGCGGTAGTGGTCACCGATGCACACCTCCTCGTCAGACATGCCCTCGACGGTGAGGTTCTCGCCGAACCGGCCGTAGGCGAGCTCGTCGCGCCCGAGCTCGCGCTCCCAGTAGCGGTACGACTCGACCTGGTAGACGAAGACGGCCCGGTGTTCGCCGCCGTGGCCGATCAGGTCGGCCTGCGCGTCGCCGGCGACGTTCATCCTCGAGACCCGGCGCGGGCCCTCCACCGGCGACTTGCCGATGGCGCTGAGAACCGCCCGCCCGCCCCCGGTGAGCTGCTCGGGCAGCCCGACGTTTATAGAGATCAGGCGCATCCAGCGGCGATGTTAGCCCCGTTCGCGCTCCCGGGCCCTCCGGCGCCGGGCGTTGCTTGCGTGCAACGCCCCAACCGGGGTAGAAGTGGACGCGAAGGCGGACGTGACCCGGCTCCGCCGCCACACTAGGAGTTGACATGGCACTCGAGTACAGCTGCCCGACTTGCAACGAGACGTTCCGCGAGGAGACCGCCGCGGGAGCCATCAAGAGGGCGGCAGCCCACAACCATGAGCACCACGGGGGTCCGGAGGCGATCACCCCGGAGATCGAGGCGGCACTCAAGGCGGCCATGAAGGAGGTCTGAGCCCGACCCCGCCCCGCCGCCCGCGCGGGCGGGCGGCGGGGCGGGGTCGGGCGGGGTCACGGTGCCAACGGCCGTGCCTCGTGCCCTGCGGATCCCAGGTTGTGGTCAGTCGGAATGACCATTTGGCGAGGCCGTCGTGGCACGCGAGATCGGCATCACCGAGTTCAAGAGCCGGCTGCTACGGCTCGCCGACGAGGTCGTCGAGAGCGGCGAGACCATCGTCGTGACCCGGCATGGGCGCCCCCTGCTGGAAGGTGGACTCGGCGGTCCCGTCGCGCTCGCTGGCGGGCAGCGTGTGGATGCTCGTCTCGCGGGAGGAGTTCATGGCGCCCATCGACGAGGAGTGGCATGCCTTCAAGTAGATCGGTCGTCCTCGATACCCACGCCTGGTTGTGGTGGGTGGCGAGACCCCCGAGGTCAGCCGCCGCGCCCGGGCGACGATCGACTCCCGCTCGAGTGGATGAGGCAGGCGATGGCCATGCCTCGAGTGGTCGCCGGGCCGATCTCGCCCGAGATCGCGACCGCGGCCGGGGCGCTGCGGCGAGAGGGACTTCACGGAGATCCGGCCATCGGCTGATCTACGCCACGGCCCGCGCGCTCGACGCGGTCTTGATCAGCGACGACGACGCGATCCGGGCGTTCGAGAAGACCCGCCCGTCACGCGCCGCGCGCCATCTGGTCTGGTGAGGTCGTCCGCCGGAGGCCTCAGTGGGCCGCGAGCCACTCGTCGCGCACCTTGGCGACGGTGGGGTCGAAGTCGGGCTTGATGCGCCGGAACATGCCCTGGAGGTCCTCCCAGAGCTGGTAGGGCGAGGGCCGGCCCCAGTACCAGTAGCCGACGTAGACCCTCTCGATCACCAGGCCCGGCGCGAGCACGAGGGTGTGGGGAACGGTCGCCGCATGGTGGGTGTCGGTGTACTCGGCGATGTCGAGGGCGCTCTGCACCTCGAGGTCGCCGTCGCTGAGGTAGGGCCAGAGCGCGCCCGTGGCGATGCGCATCTTGTTGGTGTCGTGCAGATCGTTGGGGAGCACGGTCACCATCTGGGTGAACGCGACCGGGCACCATTGGCTGAAGCGCACCATCTCGAACTGGTGCTGGCGCTCGCGCGGGCAGTGCTCACCACGGCCGAGCATCAGCACCATGGCGTCATCGCCCTGCAACTGGGAGAGCGTGTGCATCACCCCGGCATCGTCGGGGAGCATGAAGTCGGGCAGGGTCGCGCCCGGAGTCAGGTTCTTGCTCATCGTGTCCTCCTAGGGGTCGGTCGGCCGGATGCCGGGAATGCCCAGGCGCATCCGGTAGATGCTCGTCAGGGCGGTGATGTAGAGGGTGCGGCCGTCGGCGTCGCCCCATGCGAGGTTGTGGGGGGCCTCGGGGATGGACAGCGTGCCGAGGTGGCGCCCCTCGGACGAGAGGATCCACACGCCGCCGGGCCCGCAGACGTAGAGGTTTCCCTCGGCGTCCACCTTCAGCCCGTCGATCGCGTCGTCGCCGGGGGCGCCGGTCATGTCGAAGAGAACCTCGCCCCCGAGCGCATCTCCGGCCGGGCCGATCTCGTAGCGCATCACGTACTTGCGGTCGGGGTCCCAGTTGCCCACGTAGAGAAACCGCTCATCCGGGGAGAAGGCGAGGCCGTTGGGGCCCTCCAGCTCGCCGGTCACGAGCGCGACCTCGCCGTCGCGGGCCCGGAAGACCCCGCTGAAGGGCAGCTCCTTGTCCGGGTCGTCGAACACGCCCGGCAGCCCGAAGGGCGGGTCGGTGAAGAAGAGCGTGCCGTCGGAGCGGTAGACGAGGTCGTTGGGGCTGTTCAGCCGCGCCCCCTCGAAGCGGTCGGCCATCACGGTCACGTTGCCGTGCGGCTCGACCCGCAGCACGCGGCGCTCGCCGTGCTGGCACACTGTGAGGCGGCCCTGCGGGTCGAACGTGAGGCCGTTCGAGCCCGGCTGGTGGTAGCGCCCGATGTCAAGCCCCGCGTAGCCGCTCTTGGGCCGGAAGACATCGACGGTGCCGAGCGGGCTCCAGCGGTAGATCACGTTGGTGTTGGGCGAGCTGAACAGCAGCGCGCCGTCGGGCGCCCAGACCGGGCCCTCGGTGAACTCGAACCCGCCGGCCACCCGCTCCAGGCGGGCCTCGGCCGGCACGATCCGCTCGAGGGCGGGATCCTCCCGGGCGATCTCGACCGCGGCCTCCCAGGCGGGCGTGGCACGCCCGGGCGCGTAGACGTCGAGGGTGGCCGTGCGCATCCAGATGTAGTTGCGCGGCGAGGCCGAGATCGGTCCGTTGATGCCGAGGACGGCGATCACGAAGCGCTGTCCGGGGCGGGCGTCGTCGGTCAGGATCACGCGGTTGGGGGCGTTAAAGCCCCCGACCACCGGCCCACCGGCGCGCCCGAGCGAGAGCGGCAGGGCGCCATCGACCCACACCTCGGCGTAGTCGTCGATCACCGTCTCGAAGACGATCGTCGCGCCGGTCGGATCGAGATCGCCGACGCGCTCGGGGACCGTGACGGCGATGCGGTACCAGTTGAACGAGACCCGGCCGGCGCCGAGACGCTCCTGGGTCTCGATCGGCGCGAGCACGCGCCACGACGAGTCGTCGAAGTCGGACGGCTCTGCGTGCGGGACGACGTCGTAGGTGCGCGAAGGCGATCCGCTCGGGCCCAGGTCGGGTCCAACGTGGACGAAGCCGATCTCGTCCACGCGTGCGTCGGCGTAACGCCACGTGCCGCCGACGAGCGCCGCGCCCGCGTCGGTCTGAAGGTCGACGATCGCGTCGGGGCGGCCGGGCAGCAGCTCGGGCGGGCCGGGCAGCCGGGCCGCCGTGGTGATCGCCAGGGTCGTGGACATCAGCCCTCCACCTTCACGACGAGGTACAGGAAGGGGTCGGCGGCCTCGACGAACTCATGCGGAACGCCGGCCGGGATCACCAGCACGTCACCGGGCCCGAGTTCGTGGGCCGTGCCGCCCTCTCCGCCGGTCACGACGGTCGCGGTGCCCGCGACAACGTGCATCACGTCGGTGACGCGCTCGTGCAGCTCGACCTCGCCGGGGCCGGTACGCCTGCCGGCGTCGAGGGCATAGCCCAGCGACTGCTCGAGCAGGCCGCCGGTGGTGAAGCGCGCGCGCACCGCGGCCGCCGGGAACAGGGCGGCCTGTGGGGCGGGGGCGCCTGCGGCGGCGTGCGCGGCCTCGGCCCCGATCACGGCGAGCTCCTGGTCCTCGTCGGCCGACGAGGCGCCGCTGACGCCGATCGCCCCGACCACGTGGCCCTCGTGGAGGATTGGCATTCCACCCTGAAGCGGGACCGCCCGCGCCAGGTGCAGCGCAGAGGGTCTCCCGTTGGACGCTTGATCCTCGAAGTCCTTGCTCGGGCGGCGATAGATGGCGGCGGTGCGGGCCTTGTCGGTCGCGACGCCGACGCTCGCCACCTGGGCGCGGTCGGGCCGCCAGAGATAGACCAGCTCGCCGGCGGCGTTGACCAACGCGGCGACGGGCGCGACCCCGCGGGCGAGGGCGACCGCTCCGGCCGCCTCAGCGGCCAGGCGGGCGCCGTCGTAGGTCAGGGCGGGTACCTCGACGGTCGAGAACTCGGCCGCCGCGCCCGCGATCGAGACCGACTCGTCCTCGTCGGGGGTCTCGCCGCTCGTACCCACGGCGCCGACCACCTCGCCATCGACCGTGAGAGGGATGCCGCCGGTGAGGGCGACCGCGCCGCGCAGAGCAAGGGCCCCGAGACGGCCGGCGCTCACCTGCTCCTCGATCTCCCGACTCGGCCGCACGAAGATCGCAGCGGTGCGGGCCTTGTCGATGCCCACCTCGACGCTCGCCGTCTGGGCGCCCACCGTACGGCTCAGTTGCAACAGGTCGCCGGCAGCGTCCACGACAGCGATCACGACCCTGTGGCCGCTCTCGTTGGCCCGTCGCTCGGCGGCTGCGGTCACGGCCGCGGCGCCCGCCACGTCAAGCACGCGCCGCCTCCTGATCACTGCAGGCATGCTGATCACACTCCCTGGGTTGCGAGGCGGGCGGCCCAGACGGCCGTGTCCGCTGTGATGAACAGGACGTTCCGTTCGGCTCCGCCGAAGGTGAAGTTGACGGCGCCCGGCAGGCGGATCTCGCCCAGCAGGGTCCCGTCCAGATCGCGCGCCTCGACGCCACCGGCGAAGGAGGAGAAGAGCCGGCCGGCGGAGTTGACGGCCAGGCCGTCGGGGACCCCCCGGTCCACGACGGCGAAGACGCGGCGCTGCGACAGCGCACCGTCAACACCCACCGCGAAGGCCTCGATGTGGTGAGGCCGCAGCCGCGGCGGGCGATCCGGGTCCTGATCGGCGCCGCTGTCACCGACGTAGAGGGTGCGACCGTCAGGTGAGAGCACGAGGCCGTTGGGCTTGTCGAAGCCGTCGGCGACCATGCGGGTGGCGCCGGTCGCGGGGTCGTGGCGGTAGACGCGGTCCGCCAGCGCCGGCGGCGGCCGGAAGCCCTGAACGTGACCGTAGCTCGGATCGGTGAACCAGACGGCTCCGTCGGCGGCCACGATCACGTCGTTGGGCGAGTTGAGGGGCGCTCCGTCGATCGCGTTGACGAGCGTCTCGCTCTCGCCGCCATGCCGGTCGATGCGGCTGATCCGCGCGGGGGTGGCGAGCGTGCCCTGTTCGCACACGACCAGGCGGCCCTCGCGATCCATGGTCATGCCGTTCGCCCGGTTCGCGTCGGGGCGCAGCGTGGTCAGGGCCGGCGGGACCACGGGGAAGCGGGCGCCGCCGAGCGCGATCCGGCGTATCGACGCCGGTGGGACGCTCGTGAAGTAGAGGGCGTCCTCATCGGCCGCATACACAGGCCCCTCGTGGGCGTCGGTCGCCACCACCAGCTCGAGCGCGGGGTCGGGCCCGGTGAGATGCGCGAAGCGGGGATCCGTTGCGTGGAAGATGCCCTTCATGGCCCGCTCCGTCCGTCGGGCGGGTTGGTCCGTTACAGGGTGCCGTCGGCGTAACGTTCGGACCCGCGGGGAGACGGCCGCCTGACACCGGAGGAGCCGAGCGCGAGGAGGGACCGTGGAGGACCTGTCGTTCAGCGGGCTGGTGGTCGTCGCCGCCGTTGCGCTTCTCGCGCCCCTTGTCATCGGCCTCGTGCCCGGCCTCCGGCTGCCCTCGGTCGTGCTCGAGATCGTCGCGGGCATCCTCATCGGACCGGCCTTGCTGGGATGGGTCGAGTTCGATGCCGTGATACGTGTCTTCTCGCTCTTCGGCCTCGCTTTCCTGCTGTTCCTCGCCGGCCTGGAGATCGACTTCGACCGCCTGCGCGGGCGGTCGCTGCGCCTTGCGGCGCTCGGCTTCGCGGCCTCGTTCGCCATCGCGCTCGCGGTCGGCGGCGCTCTCGCCGCGGCGGGCCAGGTCGAGAATGGTCTGATCGTCGCGATCATCCTCTCGGCCACCTCGCTGGGGGTCGTCGTCCCCCTTCTCAAGGACGCCGGCGAGGTTGACGGAGCGTTCGGTCAGCTGCTGATCGCCGCGGCGTCGCTCGCGGATTTCGGCACCATCATCCTGCTCACACTTTTCTTCTCGCGGGAGGCGACGGGGGCGGGGACGAAACTGCTCCTGCTGGCCGGCTTCGCCGCGCTCGCCGCGGTCGTCGCGATCGGCCTCCTCGAGCTCGAGCAGTCGATGGGGCTGTCGAAGGTCCTCCTGCGCCTCCAGGACACGACCGCCCAGATCCGGGTGCGCGGAGCGTTCCTGCTCCTGGCGGGGCTGGTCGCCCTGGCGGGCAGTCTCGGGCTCGAGGTCATCCTCGGCGCGTTCGCGGCGGGCGCGATCCTCTCCGTGGTCGATCGCGACGCCCTGATGACCCACCCGCACCTGCGCACGAAGCTCGAGGGCGCCGGATTCGGGTTCTTCATCCCCGTCTTCTTCGTCGGGGTCGGCCTCACGTTCAACCTGGACGCACTCCTGTCGAGCACCTCCACGATCCTGCGTGTGCCGATCTTCCTGCTGGCCCTGCTCGCCGTGCGAGGCCTGCCGGCACTGCTCTACCGCGGCCTGATCGGCGCGCGCCGGACCGCTGTGGCGGCGCTGCTCCAGGCCACCTCGCTGCCGTTCATCGTGGCGGCCTCGATGATCGGGGTCGAGCTCGGGGTCATCAGCAATGCGACCTCCGCGGCGCTGATCGGCGCGGGCCTGCTGTCGGTCGTCGCCTTCCCGCTCCTGGCCGCCACCATCCTCGGGGCCGGCGTCGAGGGCGACAAGGCCTCCTCGGGCCCGGCATCCCCTGCGACAGTGGCGCCATGATCGGTCCGAGCGGCTCCCAGATAGAGATCCAGCGCCGGCCCCTGGGGGCGCGTTGTTGAGGTGGGCTGTGGGCTGAGCGAGCTCTCCCAAGGGCGGACGATCCGCGACGGCCGTGAAGCGAACGGCAAGTAGCTACGTGCCGGACGCGGCCCTGGCCCACTCCAGCAACGGCACGGCGTCCGTCGTGCGGTTGCCCTCCGGCGAGAGGCTCCTGACCCTCACCGATTTCCGCACCGACAACGGGCCCGACCTACGTGTCTACTTGGTGGCCGGATCGGTTAAGGGGACCGGGGACGGGGACGGGTTCACCGACCTCGCGCGCTCAAGGGCAACGTGGGCAATCAGCAGTACGACGTCCCCGAGGGCACCGATCTGGACCGTTACGGGACCATCGTGGTGTGGTGACGAGCATTCACGGTCGGCTTCGCCCGCGCCCCGCTCGCGCCCGCATGACGAACTCCCACGACGTGAAACCCAGGCCGGATCAACCACGGTGACACGCTAGCGCCGTCCCCGCCACCCGCGGTGCGCGGCTGGGAAAGCGGTGCAACCAGACAAGGTGCACCCCGAAGTGCACCCCGTCTCGCGTCGCGACCGGTCTGCATCCTCGTTTTCCAGGAGATTTCGGGCCCGTCGCTGCTCACTCGTAATGAGACAGCTCGGGGACCGATTCCACTCGGCGGCAATGGCGGGGCCAACCTCCCTTTGGACGTCACCTGCGCGGGACCGGCCCACGCATCGGTACGCTGGAGGTCGTCCTCACCGGGGACCGTGGGAGGCCTTCGTAGCCCGCCAGGGTGGGAACAGGGTGGGAACAAGACACCCCGAAACGGCCCGAGACCGGCAATCGGCAGATGCCGCGAGATCCCCGTCAGCGACTGGGATCCGCGAGATGCCGCGAGGCGCCCCGAGACGGCTTTCTCTCACTTTTAATCCCAAGGTCGTAGGTTCGAGCCCTACACGGCCCATCACGGAAGTACCCGTTCCAGACGCTCTCGGTCGAATCATCTCGTGGCGGATGCATCCGAGGGGCACGGTGGGGTCAACCAAAGGGTCAACGCGACTCGGATGAGCCGCTCCACGCGGGTGAGACGACAGGAGGGATGGATGCGCATCGGAACCTGGAACCTGGCTGGTCGCTGGTCGCTGGCACATCAGTCTTTCCTCGAGGACGCGGACTGCGACGTGTGGCTCCTCACGGAGGTCCCGCCGGCCTTCTCCCTGCCTGGTGGACATCTGTCCAGGTCCGAGCCGATGACGGCCACGGGCAGGTCGTGGGCGGCCGTCTGGAGCACGGGATCATCTGCAGCACTGCCATCACCTCACCCAGCAGCCGCATTGGTGCGGCTCGGCGACCTTGTGATCTGCGGCTCCGTGCTGCCCTGGCGGGGCGCCCGCCCGTGCTGGCCCGATGAGGGCGCCAACACGGCCGGCATCACGATCGCCGCGCTCGATCGTCTCCGGCCCGCGCTCGCAGCGACCGAGCACTCCGTGGTCTGGGGAGGCGATTGGAACCATGCCATGACGGGTCGGGAATACGCCGGGAGCATGGAGGGACGGCGCGCGATCGAGGCCCTCGTCGCCACGCTGGATCTTACCGTCACCACGGCGAACGCACCCCATCGGATCGAGGGGCTGCTGAGCATCGACCACATCGCCATTCCGGCGAGTTGGGTGAGTGGGCCGTGCCGGCGGGTCGTCGCGGAGGCGGAGGGAAAGCGCCTGAGCGACCACGATGCCTACGTCGCGGGCGTGGTGGCACGGTGAACGAGTAGCCACCGTGTCCACGAGACACCACGGAGCGACTCGGCGATCCTCGTCTCAGGGCGCACCGCGCCCACTCGCTCACCCTTGCCGTCTACGTCCACCTGTTCAGCGAGGCGGCGGGGAGACGCTCGTCCGTGACCCCGACGGCGAGCACTTCGACCTGGCGGGCAACCAGTTCACGGTGCGGGGGTCCTGACGACCGATCCGGCCGACTGAGCCCCGATCGGTCGGCACGTCAACGGCGCCCTCGTGCCGCGGGCGATGCCGGGGGGCGTCGGGTCGAGCCCCACCCGGCCCGCTCACGCACGAGCAGCACTCGCAAGGGCGTACGGCTGCTCGGGCGGCGAACTCGCCCGACGCGCCGCCATCCGCCCGCCGAGGATGATGAGCCTCTCCAGCGCGGCGCCGGCGAGCACTCCGGCCCCGATGGTCGCGGGGATCGCGATGGCGATCGGCAGCATCTCGCCGAGCAGCGGGTACACCTGCCAGTGCGTGAGGTAGATGGCGAGCGAGGCGGCGGCGATCGCCCCGATGACACGACCGACGGGGCGTGGCACGACGATCACGGGCACCCACAGCAGCAGGAGCATGCCGCCCCCCACCACCGCCTCGCGCACCGGATCGCCGAAGAAGCCCGGCACGCTCGCGAGGACCACGGCCGCGACGGCCGCGCGCGACGACACCGTCGTAGCGCGCTGGGCGGCCCATCCCAGCGCGAATATCCACGCCACGGCGTGGGGGCGGAAGGCAAGGTTGTCGTGGGCGCCGACGGCCACGATCTCGAAGCGGAACACCAAGGCGAGGGCGAGGGCCCCGAAGGCGAAGGCCAGATGGTGGGCGCGCTCGGCCCGCCGCACGGCCGGGATGGCGAAGACCAGGGCGAGGACGATCAGGATCTGGACGAGCGCCTCCACGAACCAGTACTGCCAGCGCCCGCCCGAGAGGTCCTGGGCCCCGGTGTAGTTGTTCACCAGGAGCATCGCGCCGAGGCCGTACATCCCGGTCAGCGCCCACCAGAGCCCGATCCAGGCCGAGGACGGGATGGCGACGCGCAGAATGCTCGTTGCCCGCCGGGTCAGCCGCCGCGGGCCCGTGGCCGCGAGCTGGAAGCGCGCGAAGCTGTGCCCGGAGAGGGCGAGCAACAGGTGCGCCCCCCCGGCCGGCCAGAACGCGGTCATGTGGGAGGCCACCACCAGGGCGATCGCGGCTCCTCGCAGCGCGACGTTCATCTCGACCCGGGCCTTAGCGGCGGTGCGCGGGGCAAGCGCGCTCAACTCACGGACTGTCCGCTCCGGCCAGTCGTCGGGCAGTCGCCCCACGAGCTCCTCGAGGGCGAGGGACATCTCGACGTACGAGAGGGAGTCCCCACCCAGGCCGGCGAAGGTGTCGTCGTCGCCAACGGCGTCGCGGCCGAGCACGTCGCGGAACGCGGCGGCGACGTCGGCCGGACCGGCTCCCGCGAGAGGGAGTGGGACGGCCTCCACCACCCCGGCGTAGTCGGTCTTGCCGTTCGGCAGCCGCGGTATCCATGGGGCGCCGCCCACGCTCACGACGTGCGCCGGCAGTCCGAGGCGGGCCGCGAGCGCCGTGCCGAAGTCCCGCGGCACCTCGCCCTCGAGGAGCACGGCCAGGCGCGCGTCGTCGCCGGTGACGGCGGCCCGCACGCCCTCCCGGTCGCAGATGCGCTCCACTTCGTCCAGGTCGATGCGCAGGCCGTATGGCTTGGCGAAGCGGGCTCGACGGCCCACGACCTCATAGAGGCCGTCCGGTGCCCGCCGTGCGAGATCGCCGGTGCGCAACTCGTGCACCGTTCGACCGAGCCCGAGATCGGCCGGGTCGTGGGCGTAGCCGAGCATCACGTTGGGGCCGCGGTAGACCAGCTCCCCGACCCCCGGTCTGCCCTCCTCGGGCACGGGCTCGACGGAGAGCTCACCGCCCGGAATCGGCCGCCCGATGGACTCCGGGCGCGCGGCGGCGAGCTCGGACGGGAGGTATGCCATGCGTGCCGTCGCCTCGGTCTGGCCGTACATGACGACGAGACGCCAGCCCCGTCGGGCGCCGAGCCCCGCGTAGCGACGGACGGTCGCGGGATCCATGCGCCCGCCGGCCTGCGTCAGATAGCGCAGCGACGGCAGATGCATGCTCGCGAAGCCGGCTCGGTCGAGAAGCGCGAACGTGTGCGGTACGCCCGCGATGCTCGTACCGCCCCGCTCGCGGAAGGCGGTCCAGAAACCCGGATCGGCGACGGACCGATCGGTGAGGACCAGGCGCGCACCGCACAGCAGGTGCGAGTTCACCACCGACAGGCCGTAGCAGTAGTGCATCGGCAGCGACGTCACGGCGGCCTCGTCCTCCTCGATTCCGAGGTATCGGACGATCGCGTCGGCGTTGGCCTGCAGCGAACCGTGCGAGAGGCGCACGAGGCGGGGCGCCCCCGTTGACCCCGAGGTGCCGAGCAGCAGCGCGAGGTCGGGATTCAGTTCGTGGGTGGCGTCGGACAGCTCCTCGAGCCGGACTCCCTCGCGGTCGCACCGCGCGATCACGTCCGGCCGGAAGCGCTCTCGCAGCGCCGCCGACCTCGCGCCCGGCGGGACGAGCCACGCCACATGCCCGCCCTGCAGCGCACCGAGGTACGTGGTGAGCGTCGCGATGTGGTTGCCGCCCTCGATCATCACCAGCCGGCGCCGGTCGCCGAGGGCGGCGGCACCCTCCGCCGCGTGTCGTGCCAGGCCGGCATAGCTCAGGCTCTCGGTCTCGGTCTCGACCGCCGTCCGCTCACCGAATCCGGCCAGGGCGGCCACCAGCGGCAGCCGAACGCGCGCGCTCGGCTCGCCAGGGGCGGGTGAGGCGGCGAAGGCGCGGGGGGCGGTCTGGCTGAGCGAGTCGATCACTGGAGCGCGGTAGGCTATGCGTCGCAGCACACCGCATGCAAGGCACCCCTTACTTTGTAGGTATGGGCTGCCGAATCTCGCTCTACTCGTAGATGACGAGGTCCGGGCGCGGTTTCAGGCGCAGCACCTGGGCGGGGGTCATCAGCCCGGTGTCCTCTTCGTAGAAGAGCTTGAAGCCGGTGGCGAACCCGTGCCGTCCGCGGACGACCCGGCCGTAGGTAGCGACCTTGGCCGCCGACGTCCCGAAGCCGTCCGCGTTCAACACGAGATCGATGCCCCGGTGGGCGCGAAGGCGGCCGCGCCGCTCGATCATGCCGTCCTGAAACTGGTGCAGCACGAGGAGCTTGTCGGGTAGGTGTCGCGTCTTGACCAACCGTGCCATCCAGCCGGCGACGCGGTTGATCTCGTCGGCCTCCACCTGGCCGATGACCCGCCCCGGAATCTCGTCCGGCTCCATGCGCCACTCGGGGTCGAGCGCCAGCCCCACGTCCGGCTCGATGAGGAACTGCGCGAGCGCCCGCGCCTCGGTGACGAAGTCCGAGCGGCCGGGCTGGATGTCCAGGATCAGCAGCGCTCGCGCCTTCCGGGCGGCCCGCAGATAGCGACGGATGAGCGCGGGATCCTGGCGGAAGCGGTAGCGCCCGTCCCCGCCCGGAGCGGCGGTGACGATCACGGCGATCAGTTCCATCGCCGGCAGCACCGGCTTGCGGCGCGGACCTGCGTACCGACGCGCGGCCCGGTTGAGCCGAACGCCGGCCGCGCGGGGTGGACCGATGCCGAGGATCCCGAGCCCCGCAGCCTGCGGTGCGCCGTAGTGGGCCACCACGCGATGCTCGGGCAGGATGCTGCGTCCTCCCCGCGGCAGCCGCGGAGGCGGTGGCGGCGGTTGCGCGATCCGCGCCACCCGGGTGGCACCTGCCGTCGACGGCGCATCCGCGGCGTCGCCGCAGCCCGCCAGGACGGCCGCTCCGAGAACGAGGCCGCACGCCGCCAGCCGAGGCGCTCCCATCGCCCGGCGGCGCGTCGCAGAGGGGTGGTGCCCGCGCATAGGGCGGGGAATCTACCCGGCGAACCCGCGCGATCCCGGGGCCGCGGAGGAATACGATCCCCTCGTGATCTTCGATGCCCACATGCACGTCGGCGAGTTCCCGCTGTTCGACGTGCGCCTCGACCGCGACGGCCTCGTGGCCTTGATGGCCGAGCACGACTACGGCGGTTGCGTGATCTTCCATCCGGACAACGCGCTGGTCGCGGCGATCCTGGAGACCGTCCCCACCGCGTGGGGACTCGTGTGGGCCAACCCCCGGATGCCCGACGGCGTGGACGAGGCGGTCCGCTATCTGGACCATCCACGGTTCGTCGGCGTGAAGCTCCACCCGCTGCTCGACGGCTACCACCCCGACGATCCGATGGTGCACCCGGTGTACGAGGCGGCCATCGCGCGGGACGTCCCCCTCCTCATCCACTGCGGCCACCCCATCTTCACGCTGCCGTGGTCGATCGAGGAGGCCGCCGTGCGTTTCCCGAGGGCGAGGGTGATCCTCGGACACATGGGTCACGGCAACATCGTCTACATCGACGGCTCGATCGCGGTGGCCGAGCGCAACGAGAACGTGTGGCTCGAGACCTCGGGAATGCCGATGCACACGAAGATCGCCGAGGCCGTGCGGCGCGTGGGCACCGATCGGGTGCTCTACGGCTCCGACGCACCGTTCCATCACCCGGTGGTGGAGATGGCGAAGGTGCGGCTGTCGGGGCTCAGCGACGAACTGGTGGAGCGGGTGATGGGAGACAACGCCGTCCAGCTGTTCCTGGGAGGCAGGGCGCCCACCGGCTGAGGCTTTATGCCCGCTTTGTCGGCAATTTGCCTACCTCGCAGCCATCATGCAGCGCATGGGTGCAGCCGATGCTGCACCTGAACGTTAGGCCTGACCACGATTCAAGGGATGACACATGACGAAGCTTTCTCGACGGCGCCTTCCGGTTCTCGCGGTGGCGGCTGCGGGCCTGACCCTCGCGGGCGCAGGCATCGCGGGTGCCCACCCCGGTGCCGGCCACCGCGGCGGCCACCAGGGCGCGCGCCAGGCGATGTGCGAGATCGCCCCGTCGAAGCTCGTCGCCGTGGCCGACAGCGCCGCCCTCACGCGCATCGAGACACGTCTCACCGAGCTCGTCGACGCCGGGAAGATCACGGCGGAGCGCAAGGACCGGATCCTCTCGCGCCGTCAGAAGCAGATCACGATCCGCACGACGATGGCCGGCGCCCGCACGGCACCCGTGCTGGGGCTCCTCGGGATGACCGCCGAGGAGCTGAAGACCGCCCGCAAGAACCGTGAGCTCCGCGACATCCTCGAGGCCAAGGGCATCACTCGCGAGGACCTTCGCGCGGCACGACGCGAGGGTCGCACGGCCGCCCGCGCGGCGGTGACCGAGCTCTGCGGCTCGGGCTCCGAAACGCCGGCTGCCGCGTAGCGCGGAGACCCCCTCCCGCCGACATGGCGCGGCGGGAGGGGGGCACTCATTCCCGGTCCCCCGGTGGAGGTCGCGGCCGATCCGGACGACCTCCGTCGTGTCGTCGGCAACCTCATCGAAAACGCCATCGTCCACAATCGCTCGGGGGGACACGTGGAGGTCGGCGTCGAGCGATCGGGGGCGTGGTCGGTCGCACGCGTCACCGACGACGGGCCGGGCATACCCGTCGCCGAGCGCGAGCGGATGTTCGAGCGGTTTCGCCGCATCAGAGACGGCGCTGCCGGCACCGGCCTCGGGCTCGCGATCGTTCCACCTGGTGGCGGCCGCCGGGGGCGAGGTCACCCTCGATGGCGGGCCGGGCTCCGGGACCACGGCGACGGTACGACTCCCTGCACGGGGGTAGGACGCAACCGCCTCGCCGGCCCGCCGGGATCGAGCTCCTTGCGTCGTGAGGCCGTGCCGCCCATCCTGAAGAGGTGAGGGTACCCGTCCAGGTCGAGGCCCCCGGGCACGCCGAACGCGCTCGGGTGCAGCGGCGCACCTTGCGGGTGCTGGTCACCGCGCAGGTGCTCGGCGGCGTGGGCTTGGCCGCGGGCGTCGCCGTCGGCGCGCTGCTGGCGCGGGACCTCCTGGGCGGCGACAGCCTGACCGGCCTCCCGGTGGCCGTCGCCACGGCCGGTGGAGCGCTGACCGCCCCGCCCCTCTCCCGGCTGATGACCCGGCGCGGACGGGGCCCCGGCTTGGCGGTGGGATACCTCCTCGGCGCCCTCGGCGCCGCCACCGTCGTGCTTGCGGCGGCCCTGGCGAGCTTCTCGCTGGTCATCGCCGGAATGGTGCTCTTCGGAGCGGGGAACACCGCGAGCCTGCTCGCGCGCTTCGCGGGCGCGGACCTGGCCCTCCCTGCGCAGCGTGGACGGGCGGTGAGCATCGTGCTCTTCGCGACGACCTTCGGCGCGGTGGCCGGACCGAACCTGATCGACGCCACCGGGGCGTTCGCGCGCGCCGCCGGCCTGCCGGAGCTCGCCGGGCCTTTCGGCCTCTCGGGGCTCGCCTATGCCGCCGCGGCCGCGGTGGTGGTCGTGGCCCTGCGGCCCGATCCGCTGCTCTTCGCCCGCGCGGCGGACGCGGCCGATGCTCCCGCAGTGCCCTCCCTGCACCTCGCGCCCCGGGGCGGGTGGTCGCAGATCGGCCAGGGGCCGGCCCTGACCGGGGTGACGGCCATGGTGGCCGCGCAGCTCGTGATGGTCGGCGTCATGACGATGACCCCCCTGCACATGAAGGCCCACGGCCACGGCCTTCGAGTGATCGGTCTCGTGATCAGCGTCCACATCGCGGGGATGTACCTCTTCTCCCCGCTGGTCGGGCTCGTGTGCGACCGCATCGGACGCATGCCCACCCTTCGGATCGGGGCGTCGATCCTGACCGGCGCCGGGGTGCTGGCCGGGGTGGCCGATCCAGCCTCGAGCGTCGTCCTCTCGGTCGCGCTCTTCCTCCTCGGCCTCGGATGGAGCTTCTGCCTTGTGGCGGGCAGCACGCTGCTCGTCGATTCGGTGCCGCTGGCCCATCGCGCCCAGGCCCAAGGCGATGCCGACCTGCTCGTCGGGCTGGCCGGCGCCACCGGAGGCCTGGGCTCGGGATTCCTCCTGGGCGCGGCGGGCTTCGCGGCGGTCGGGCTGCTCGCGGCGGTCATCTCGATCGTGTTCCTCGGCCCGAGGTGGGTCGCCGACGGCAGGGGTGCCGCCGATCAACCGGGATAGGCCTGCGTAGCCCTCCGGCGCGGAGGACCGGCCTCCCGGGAATAGTCAACCTATTCATCTATTAATTGGGCCGATCGTCTGAACCTGGCGCTGTTGGCCACCGTCCGGGAGGAGGTCCCGATGGACGACCGTGCGTGGATCGATGCCTTTGCAGCCGCTCTCGGAGCCGCCGCGCCCACCGACGCCGATGTGGAGGCGATCCTCGCCCTGGCCGCAGAGGCCGCACACGCCTCCCAGAGGACGGCCGCACCGGTCGCCTGCTGGCTCGCGGCGGCGGCGGGCCGGACACCGACCGAGGCGCTCTCGCTCGCCCGCAGCGTCACCGGCGCCTGATGCCCGCCCGGCGACCCGACGCGGTCGACGCCCTCTCCCCCGCACGCCACGCGCGGGCGGCGGTGCTCGCGCGCCCGGCGGCGCAACGCGTGACGGCGGCGCTCGCAGCCGCGTCGGGGCCGATGACCGCTCAGGAGGTGGCCGACGCGCTCGGCCTGCACCACACCGGCGTGCGTACTCAGCTCGGCGCCCTGGAGCGCGCAGGCGTCATCGACGCCGAGACGGATCCGCCCCGCGGGCGCGGGCGCCCGGTGCGCCGCTACTCCCTGGCTCCCGAGCTCGGCGACCGAGAGGCGATCGGGCACCACGAGCTGGTGCGGTTGCTGATGGGCCTGGTGCGACAGACCGGTCTCGGTGCCGACGAGATGGAGCGCTTCGGGGAGCGCCAAGGGGTGGCGGTGCCCGTTCGCGGCGGTGGCCTCTCTGAGCTGCGAGAGGCGTTCGAGCGCATGGGGTTCGCGCCGCGCGAGATTCCAGGACCCGCGCCGGCAGACCTGATTCTCGAGCGGTGCCCCTTCGTGGAGGCGGTCGAGGCGCCCGGCGGAGAGCTCGTCTGCATCCTGCACCGGGGTCTCGCGCGCGGCATCGCCCGGCAGGCGGCCCCCGAGGTCACGGTGACCGACCTGCTCCCGGAGGACCCCCGCCGGGCCGGCTGCCGGCTGTGCCTGCGGGCGGATGCCGACTGAGGAAGCGGGCGCGCCCGCGCCCGCGCGCGACCGGAGACGCCCGTCGTGCCCACGCTGAGCCGCTGGTGCATCCGCGCCGCCCCCGCGTACCTCGTGGCGGCATGGCGGTCGGCTCGTGGATGCTCATCGTGCAGGCCCGGCGTGACTACGGACCGGGCGCTCCCTGGCCCGTGCTGCACACCCATCTGCTGCTCCTGGGCTTCCTGTTGCTGCTCATCTTCGGCGTCGCCTTCTGGATGTTCCGGAAGGTCGCCGGAGGACGCCCGGGGCGGGAGGTGGGATGGGTGGCCTTCGGGCTCCTGAACGCCGGAGTGCTGCTGCGGGTGCTCGCCGAGCCGCTGAGCGATCGGGGACGGGGCGCAGCAGCCTGGGACGTGCTGCTCGGCATAGCGGCTGTGCTTCCCGCGCTCGCGGCGCTCGCGTTCGCCCTCGCGATCTGGCCACGGATCCGCGCAGTGACCGCGGCCCCCACCCGGCGCCGCCGCGTGCCGGAGTCGATCCAGCCCCCCGACCAGGAGACCACATGACGACAGCGCCCTTCCACGTCGAGCTCGACCCCGCGACGATCGTGGTGCCGCCCCCCGCGGGCACCCTCAGCCGGACCGTGCACGCCGACGACGACCTCAAGGTCGTGGTGTTCGGCTTCGCAGAAGGAGAGGAACTGTCCGAGCACACCTCGTCGAAGCCGGCCGTCATCCTGGTGCTGCGCGGCGAGCTGGAGCTCACCCTGGAGGGCGAGCGCATCACCGCCCGCGAGGGCGCGTGGATCCACATGGGCGCGGGCGTGCGCCACGCGGTGACTGCACGCACCGCGGCAGTGATGCTGCTGACCCTCCTGCACCGGAGCGCGGGGGGGGGATAGGAGCGCCCTAGGGAACCAGCGAGACCGCGATCCAGAGCGTGAGGAGCGCTGCGAGCAGGAGGAATCCGTCGAACGCGGCGCCGAGCAGGCGCCAGCGCCGGGCCTCCGCCGGATCATCGGCCTCCTCGGCGCGCCGCACCCGGGGCCCCTGCCAGAAGGCGTGCAGCACGGTCACCACGCCCATGGCGGCAAGGAGGCCGATCTTGGTGAGGATGCGGCGCCCGTAGTCGCTCTCGCCGAGGTCGCCGACGGCGATCCCGCGGTGATCGATGAGAGCGAAGCCGGTGGCCAGCAGGACCGCGAACGCGAGCGCCCCGATGACGCCGAAGCGACGGGCGGCCGCGGTGATCACCCGCCGGCCGGCGGCGCGGTCGCCCGCAAGCCGGGCAGCGGGCACCGCGACGACTCCGAGGGTGATCATGCCGCCCACCCAGCAGGCCGCGCCGAGCACGTGAAGGAAGCGCACCAGGGTCCAGAGGTCGTCCCTCACCGGCCGCTCAACGCTTCCCGATCCGCACGCGCCATGCCTCCGGGCCCTCTTGGAGGTAGTCCCACGTGAACGTGCCGGGCATCTCGGCCTCGAACTGATAGCGCAAGGGCTTGGGATCGTGATCGTTCACGAGCTCGAGCGCCTGCCCCGGGGCCAAGGCCTCGAATGTGGAGAAGATCGTGGGGTGGCGCTCGCGGGGCGCCATCTCGCGGACGTCGAGGACGCTCGTGGGCGATTCGCTCATGTCATGCCTCCGGTGAGTGGACGGATGGGTCGGTCGGTCGATGGGGACGTGGGGCGTGGTTCAGCCCGGCGCAGCACGCAGGCGGCGACGGCGACGACCACCGCGGCCGCAGCGAACAGAAGCAGCACCGCCCCGGCGCGGGTGACGGCGGACGATCCGGTGGCCGCGCCCACGGTCACGAGCCCGAGACCTCCCGCGAAAGCGATCTGCTCGGCGATGGCGAGAGGGCCCGGGTAGAGATCCGAGAGGCGCGGGGCGCCCGGGGTGCCGGCCAGGTGGGCGAAGCGCCCGGTCCAGACCAGCATCGGGACCACCTTGAACAGGTGCCCCGAGGTGATGCCCGCGCCCATCCCGACGACGATGAGGAGCGTCGCCGGCACGGCCGCCCGGTAGGGATCGCCCGCGCCCGCCCAGGCGGCGAGCATCACCCCGACCGCGGCGGCCGCCGCGGCGAGCCCCATCAGGAGGTGCACGAGTGGCGCCTCGGGTCGCCTGCGCCGGTGCCGGGCGACGTCGACCGCGAACCACGCGGCGAGGGCGCATGCGACGAGGAGGACGACGCCTCCGGCGGCGGCGAGCGGAGCGATGCCGAGGCCCAGACCGAGGGCGATCGGGACGACCGAAGCGTGCCAGGCCACCATCGCCGCCACGCCGGGACGCCGGCGATAGCCGTGGGCGAGGGCGAACATCGGCGCCAGCCGCAGGGACATCGCCACGATCGTGCCGCCGATCCAGCCCACGATGGCGATCACCCCATGGGCGGCGATCACGCGCATCCGGTCAACCTCCAGGAAGGGGTGGACCCGGTTGGCGGCCATGGCGGCCCCGAGACCGAGCACCACCGCGAACCAGGCGGTGGAGGCGGCGATGCCGGCACCCGAGGGGCCGAGCGTGCCGGCGCGCGCGGCTCCCACCAGTGCCACCACCAGATCGACGACCATCGCGCCTCCGCCCACGACGACGAAGGTACCGCCGGTGGCGATGAGGCCGTCGTGGGCCGCCCAGAGACCGAGGGCGAGAGCCCACGACCCGGCCGCGAGCGCGCCACCGGCGAGGGCACTGCGCGCCGGGGCACCGAGGGTGCGGCGAAGGAGCACCGGCACGAGCTGCAGCAGAGAGGCGGCGATCGCGACGGTCAGGAACGCCATGCCAACGAGGTGGACGGCACCGAGCTGGGCCGGCCCGTAGGCGACCCCGCTCGCCAGGTCGGGCGCCGCCGCGACCAGGGCCACCGCGCCCGCCACCTGGGCGAGGGACGCCGTGGCGAGCAGGCCCACCGGCAGGGGCCACGGCGGTCCGCCGACGGTGGCCTGACGCTCGGTGGTGCGGCGGCCGGGCTCCTCACAGCGCCCCCGCGAGGTCACGCCGCCACCCCGGGGGCACCGAGCTCGCGCAACCCGCTCGTGCCGATCCGGCTCGGATCCCAGGGGGGATCGAAGACCACCTCGACCTCGATGCGGGGTCCGTCCGGGCGCGCGAGCGCCCTCTCGACCCCTTCGACGATGACGTCGTGCAGGGGGCAGCCGGCGGTCGTGAGCGTCATGGTCACGGCTACGGCATCGCGATCGATCTCGACCCCGTAGACGAGGCCCAGCTCGACGATGTCGATACCGAGCTCGGGATCGACCACGCCCGCGAGCGACTCCCAGACCTCGCGCTCGGTCACGGCGCCGCGGGCTCGCGCCAGATCGTCACCAGAGTCCCGCGCTCGTCCTCGCCGATGCGGTACCGATAGCCGCGCTCGTCGAGGAGTGGCAGCAGGAACGCCGGGACGCGGTCGTTGAGCTGGAGCAGCGCCGCCCCGTCCGGCAGGCTCTCGAGCGCGACGAGCGTCCGCTCCATGGGCTCGGGGGGCTGGAGGCCGCGCACATCGAGGACGAGCGGCGGCGGATCGCCCTCACGCCAGTACCGGGTCTCCCAGTCGCCGGGAGCTCGCTCGCGAGTCGTGCGCGAGAAGCCGTGGCCCGCGAGCACCCGATGCAGTGGCGTGGGGTCGAAAGGGCTGCGCAGAGCCAGGATCTCCCCCGGCGCCAGCCCCTTGACCGAATCCATGATGAGGGCGAACGGCTCACCGCCTCCGGCGATGACCGGCCGCGCGTCGAGCTCGATGCCGGGCCGGCCCTCGGGGGGTGCGCTCGGGGCGGCGGCACCCTGGGTGATGGGGGCGTTCATGGTCGATCCCTCCTCGCTGCCGGTTCTCCGCCGGCGTCAAGCAGACGGGGGCCGGGCGAGGCCCGGCCCCCGGTCCGCGCGTCAGCCGCCGCCGGTCTTCTCTCCGTTGGTGGTGAAGAGCCCGAAGGCGCCCTTGGCGTGGTCGTGGAAGTCGTGGCTCACGAACGGGTAGCTGCCCTCCTCCTCGACCGTGAACTCGACCACGGCCCCCTGGCTGGGCGAGAGGTTGAGCGTCTGGGTTCCCCGGGTGAGGTTCTCGGGGTAGATCCCCTCGGCGAACACCCGGTCGAAGAGCGCGCCGATCACGTGGAACGCCGACCAGCGGCTCGGTCCGGCGTTCTGGACGAAGACGCGCACGCGCTCTCCCTTCTTGATCTTGAGCGCGTTGTCCCCTGTGTACTGATCGGCGTAGCCGTTGAAGGCGACGAACTCGGGATCGGCCGCCTGGAGGCGCGCGAAGTCGGACGTCTCGCCGTTCTTTCCGGGGTAGATGTCGGTCTGCACGATCACGAACTCGCGTGCGGGCGGCAGGAGTGAGCGGTCGGCCGGATCGACGATGATCGTGCCGTGCTGGCCCTGGCCGATGTGCATCAGCACCGGCGGCACTCCGCAGTGGTACATGAAGACGCCGGGGACCTTGGCCACGAACGAGAAGGAGCCGCTCTTGCCGGGGTCGACGGGACCGTAGTGGCGCGACCACGAGATCTTGGCCGCATGGAAGTCCATGGAGTGCTGGAGCGATCCGGCGTTGTTGAGGGTGAAGTCCACCCGGTCGCCCTCGGTCACGCGGATCACCGGGCCCGGCAGGGTCCCCTTCTCGCCCGCCCGGGCGAACATCCAGGCGAGCATGGTGCGGTCCTTCGCGATCTCGATCACGGCCTCGTCAACCTCGAAATCGATCTTGTGGACGCGAGTGGTCGATCGCGGGGGAGCCTCGGCCGGGAAGGTCGTGTGGGGATCGCGCGGCGCCACCAGGGGGCCGGGATCGACGGCGGCGGCGGCGGCGCCGTGGTCCATCGAGTCCGTGGCCGCCACCGCGTCGTCGCTGCCGCTGCAGGCGGCGAGCCCGAGCGCCGCGAGGGGGGTTGCGACCGCCAGACCACCGAGCATCTGGCGACGGGTGAGTTGGTCGATCGTCCTGGTCATTCCCTACCTCCGATGGGGTGGCCCGCGGATCGCCGGGCCGGGCCATTTCCTCTGTTATAGAATGGATAAAATACCCCGAGGGCGCTTTTGTCTAGTCATCAACAGAAAAAATCTGCGGGACCGGGGGCGGCCCTTCCCACCGGGCTCACCGCCGGCGAGGCCGGTGCCCTTGCGCAGCCCTCTCGCCAGGGCATCGCCGCGGCGCTCGGGGCCGCAAGCGGCGGCCTGACGGTCGCGGAGCTGGCGCAGCGCGTGGAGCTTCATCCGAACGCCGTGCGCCAGCACCTCGATGTGCTCCAGCGGGCGGGCGTGGTGGTCTCGGCCCCCTCGGCCCCGACCGGGCGTCGCGGCCGGCCGAGCTCGGTCTACTCTCTCGCCACTCCCCACGCCGTCGCCGCCGTGGGACACCGCGAGCTGGTGCGGCTGCTGCTGGAGCTCGTGCTCCGCACCCGGATGGGTGAGGACGACATCGAGGCATTCGGCTGGGAGCGGGGCGGGCGCCTGGTGAGCGACGACGGGAGGATCGATGCCCTGGTCGCGTCGTTCGCCGGGCTGGGGTTCGCGCCCGAGGAGGTCACGAACGAGGGCGAGCGCCGCGCCGGTCGAATGGACCTGCGGCTACGTGCGTGCCCCTTCAAGGAGGCCGTCCTCGCTCCGGGCGGGCACCTCGTCTGCGCGCTCCACCGCGGCCTCGTGCGCGGAGCCCTCGATCGCATCGACGACACCGCCGAGCTGGCCGTCTTCGAGCCGAAGGACCCCGTCACCGCCGGCTGCCGGGTGTTGATGACCGGCCTGGACGCGCCCGAGCAGCCGGACGAGGAGCCCGCGGGCGACTGACGGCGGGCTCAGGCCGATCGCGCGAGGTCGTCGAGGAGAAGGGCGGCGGCGGCGGCACGCTCGGGGATGCTCGGCAGGGAGACCCACTCGTCGGGCCCGTGGAGGCCGCCCCCGACGGGCCCCAGACCGTCGAGCACGGGGATGCCCTCTGCCGCGACGTGGTTGGCGTCGGACACCCCGCCCACCGACACCGCCGCGACCGTCATCCCGAGTCGAGCTGCCCCAGCCGCATAGGTCGTGGCGAGCAGCCGGGCGCCATCGCCCGCCGCCATCGGAGGGCATCCGACCAGGCGGGTGACCTTCACGCCCACCTCGCGCGTGGCGCCGACGCGGAGGGCGACGGAATCGAGCTCGGCGCGCACGGCGGCGAGATCGGCACGCGAGTCGGCCCTCACATCGACCTCGGCGCACGCCGAGTCCGGGACCACGTTGACCGCACCGCCGCCCCTCACGAGCCCGACGTTCACCGAGACGCCCCGTTCGTAGGCACTCATGCGCTCGGCGGCGAGGATCAACTCGGCGAGCGCCGCGATGGCGTTGCGGCCGGCCCACGGGTCGCGCCCCGCGTGTGCCGCGCGCCCGATGACCTCGATCGCCAGCACCTCCCGGCCACGGCGGGCCACCACCACGTCGCCGTCTCCCGCCGCGGGCTCGAAGACGAGAGCGAGGTCCGCCCGTCGTGCCGCATCGCCGAGGGCATCCAGCGAGCGCGGCGCTCCCAGCTCCTCGTCGGGGGTCAGGAGCACCTCCCACCCGAGCCGCGGGGCGTGCTCGGATGCCTCCAGGCCCGCGACCGCCGCGAGCAGGACGAGCACGCCCCCCTTCATGTCGGCCACCCCCGGTCCGGTGAGCACCTCGTGAGAGGGACGGCCGACGGATGGGACCGGGCTCTCCGCGGTGTGCACGGTGTCGTAGTGACCGACCAGGAGGACCTGCCTCGGGGCATCGGGGCGGTGCGTCAGGCGGAGGGCGGGTGGCCCTCCGGCAAGCGCGACCATGTCCGCGGTTCCCGGAAGGAGCGCGGCGCGGTCGGCGATCAGCGCGAGCATGGCCCGGAGGCCCACGTGGTCGTGCGAGCCCGAGGGCTGGAGCGCCCAGCGGCTCAGCACCTCGGGCGCGTCGGCCGCGGCGGCCCGGGCCGCCGCGACGAGGGCGTCGCTCACGGCTCGTCGCCGGTGCGCGTGCGGCGGCAGCGCAGCGAGGGGTCCTCCCACTGCGTGACCGCGGCGCCCCCGCGCACGACCACGCAGTAGCCCTCGATGTGGGGCTCGCCGAAGTTGACGTTGCAGCGGAAGACGGTCTCGGCCCCCTTCCGCACGCCGCCGTCGACGCAGGCCACGTATCGGACCGACAGGCTCTTGGCCTCCAGGCGCGCGGAGAGAGCATCCTGCGCCGCGGCCGCGGTCGGTCGGTCGGTCGGCGAGGACCCACCCGCGCAGCCGGCGAGCAGCACCGCAACGGCCAGGAGCGGTGCCGCTCTTCGCGTCATGCCGGCTGCTCGACCTCCACCAGGTATCCGTCGGGGTCCCGGACGAAGAACCGGTGGCCGCCCCAGGGCGGCGAGTAGGGCGGCGCCAGCACGTCGGCGCCGGCGGCGGCGAGCCGCTCGTGGACCGCCAGGCAGTCGGCGACCTCGAGCACGAGCACCACTGCGGCCCTCGACGGATCGGGGGGCGCCACCATGGCGACCCCCGGCCGGTCCTCGGCCGGGTGCCCCTGCTCGGCGAGCGAGAGTCGCATGCCGGCCCGGCTGAGCGTGGCGTACGGCGGATCGTCGTAGAGCGCCTCGACCGCGAAGCCCAGCAGGTCGCGATAGAACGCGACCGACGGCTCCACCTCCGCCACGGCGAGGATGGCCCCCGCCCTCGCGATCGGGAACTCGGCCATCAGTTGTGTGACATCCCGGCGTCGGCCACCAGGAGCTGGCCGGTGACCCACCCGGACTCCTCGGAGGCGAGGAACGCCACCGACGGGGCGATGTCGGAGGCCACTCCTCGACGGGGAAGGCACTGCAGCATCTGCACGAACTCGAATGCCTCCGCGTGAGGACTGGCCATCGTGCCCTCGGTCTCGGTGAGCCCCGGCGCGACCGCGTTGACGGTGATGCCGTGCTTGCCGATCTCACGCGCGAGCGCGCGCGTGAAGCCGAGCACGCCGCCCTTCGAAGCGACGTAGTGGGCGAGGTTGGGCGTACCCGCGAGAACCACGTTGGAGCAGATGTTGACGATGCGGCCGTACCCGGCCTCGCGCATCGGCTTGTGGCCGTGGTGGCAGCAGAGAAACGTGCCGTCCAGGTTGACCGCCATGATGCGGCGCCACTCGGCGAAGTCGATGTCGTCCCACTCCGTGAAGGGCACGATGGCGGCGTCGTTGACCAGGGCGTCGAGCCGCCCGTAGTGGCTGAGCGTGTCGGCGACCATCCGCTTCACGTCGGCCTCGGAGGAGACATCGACGCACATCCCGAGCCCCCCCTCCGGGGCGGCCGCCTCGGCACCCGCGGCGTTCAGGTCGGCCACCACCACCGAGGCGCCCTCCGCGGCCAGCTTGTCGGCGACCGCCTTGCCGATTCCCTGCGCGGCGCCGGTGACGATGGCAACGCGTCCATCGAGCTTGCCCATTGCTACACCTCGTAGAAGTCGGGGGCGTGACGGTAGGTCCCCCACGCGTCCATGTCATGGGTGAAGAAGATCTGCGCGTCGTGCTCCTCGGCGAGGGCCCTGATGCGTGCGATCGATCGCACGCCCGCGACCGGGTCGTTGTGGAAGCCGGGCTGGGCACCGCGCGCGTAGGCGTCGGCCGTGTAGACGACGTCGAACGGGAAGAGCATGTTGATACCGCTCACGGGCGTGACCAGCAGCGAGTAGTGGCCCACGGTGTGGCCGGGGGTCTCGAAGAGGTGCAGGCCCGCCGCGATCTCCTGGTCGCCCGAGATGGGAACCAGCCGCGCCGCATCGTGATCCCAGCTGCGGTCGGCGTAGCCAAGGTGCTCGAACGGCTCGCAGTTGCGAGCCTGGGCGATCTCGCGCGCGTGGACGAGCACGCGGGCGTCGGGCAGGAGCTCGTTGCCCCCGACGTGATCGAAGTGCAGATGCGACATCACGAGCGTCCCGACATCGGACGGAGCGAAGCCGCAGAGCGCCAACTGCGCCGGAATCGTCTGCGCGGGCGTCTGCTCGGGCAGCTCGAACGGCAGCTCGGCCTTCACCAGCTCCAGCCCGTAGCCGCTGTCGAAGAGGAAGAGCCCCTCGTCGTGCTGGATCAGGACCGAGTAGACGGGGAACCGGACCGGGGTGCCGCACCCCTGATTCCAGGTGATGTGCGCCTGGTCGATGACGAGCGACCCGGAGTCCAGGAACCAGATCCTCATGACGGGGCCTCCGACGCCTCGATCGCCTTGCGCACGGCCACGAACGCCCCGGCGCGCTGCTTGCGGATCTGATCGACCTGCTCGGGGGTGTAGTCGAAGAGGCCACCGCCGCTCTTCATCCCGAGGCGGCCCTTCTCGATCAACTCCTGCACCGTCGAGGAGACGTCGGTCCGGTTGCAGAGGTCCTGGTTCAGGTACGAGCCGACCGCGTTGTAGATGTCCATCCCGGCCATGTCGAGGAGGGCCATCGGGCCGACGACCGCCAGCTTGTAGCCGATGCCCCAGCGGACATTCAGGTCGAGGGCCTCGGGGGAGATGATGCCCCGGTCCACGAGGTCGAGGCACTCGCGCATGATCGCGTAGAGCACCCGGTTCTCGACGAACCCAGGGACCTCCTTCTCGATCACCGGGTGGTAACCGATCTCGCGGATGAGGGCGCAGGTCCGCTCCACCACCTCAGGGCTGGTCTTGGCGCCGGGGATGACCTCGACCATCGGGATCAGGTGCGGCGGGTTGGACCAGTGGTTGCCGATCACCCGCTCCGGGTGCGCGCAGACCTCGGCGATGGCGGTGATCGGAATGCCCGAGGTGTTGGACGCCAGCACCGTGTCGGGCCCCACGTGCTTCTCGAACTCCTGGAAGATCTCGTGCTTGAGCTCGAGTCGCTCCGGGACGGCTTCGAGGACGATGTCGGCACCATCGAGCGCCGCGGCCAGGTCGCTCTCGTAGCTGACCGAGCCGCCCGGGGCGGCCGGCGCCTCCAGCCGCTCGAGGACGCCCTCGGCAAGAGCCACCCCGCCCTTTGCGCGCTCCAGCGCGTCGGCGCTCACGTCGTACATGGCGACCGGGATGCCGATGCGCGCGAGCGTCGCCCCCATCCCGGGACCCATCGTCCCGGTTCCGATCACCGCCGCCCGCTTGAACTCCGCCATGTCAAACCTCCCGGCTCTGTGTCTTCAGGGACTGGATCCGCCGCCACACGCGCTCCGGTGTGAGCGGCAGCGCGTTCATCGGCACTCCCGCGTCCGCGAGGGCGGTCGCCGTGGCGCCGGCGATCGCCGCCAGGCCGCCCTCGCCGCACCCCTTCGCGCCGAAGGGGCCTGGCCCGTCGGCGTTCTCGACGATGACGCAGGTCATCTCGTCGGGCACGTCGAGGGTGGTGGGAACCCTGTACTCGAGGAGAGAGTCGGTCGCCAGCGTCCCGCCCTCGAAGAGAACCTCCTCGAACAGGCCGGTGCCGATGCCCTGCATCGTCGCCCCCTCGTCCTGGCGCTCGACGAAGCCGGGGTTGATGGCGCGGCCGACGTCCGCGCAGGTGGCCGTGCGGCGCACCCGCACGATGCCGGTCTCGGGGTCGACCTCGACCTCGGCGGCGCCGACGCACACCTCCCAGAAGACCGGGCCCTCCTCGTAGGACCCCGACCCCTCGGGGTGGACGTCAGCACGCCCGATCAACTCGCCGCCGGCGAAGCCGAAATGGCGGCGCATCAACTCCACGTAGTCGCCGGGATCCGGCTCCTGGCCGGCGATGCCCGCCAACTGGGCGAGCAGGTCCTCCGCGGCGCGCAGCACCGCCAGCCCCGCCACGGTGGTCGAGCGGCTGGCACCGGTGGAGCGGTCGTAGGGGGTGAAGCGCGTGTCGGTGCCCTGCATCCGCACCCGCTCGACGGGCAGCCCCAGCACCTCGGCCGCGATCTGGGGCATCACCGTCCGCGCGCCCTGCCCGACCTCGGTGGTGCCCACCATGACCGTGACCTCGCCATCGGCCTCCATCCGCACCGTGGCGCACGAGACCGGGTGGGCGCCCGCGGCGAGCACGCCCACCGACAGGCCCCGCCCCACCCACGGCTCGCGCTCGCCGCCCCAGCCGAGGGCCGCGGCGACCCTCTCGACGTCCCCCACCAGGTCGGCGTCGAGCGGCTTGCCCCCGGGCCGCACGCTCTCGCCGGGGCGCAGGAGGTTGCGCCGCCGCATCTCCAGCGGGTCGATGCCGAGCCGGCGGGCGATCTGGTTGACCTGCTGCTCTCCGGCCCACTGCACGTGCACCGCCCCGAAGGCGCGGTACGAGCCGGCGGGCGAGGTGTTCGTATAGACGCAGTCGGCGCGCACGCGCGCGGACTCCCAGCGGTACGGTCCGGGTGCTGCGTCGCCGCCGGTGGCGACCACCCGGGGCCCGTTGTCGGCGTAGGCGCCGGTGTCGAACCAGCACCGGGCGTCGCGTGCCACGAGGGTGCCATCCGCGCGCGCCGCTGTGCGCATCCGCACCCTCATCGCGTGCTGGCGCGAGGTGAGGATGGCCTCGTTGACCCGGTTGACGATCCTCACCGGCCGGCCTGCCGCACGGGCGATGGCGATCGTGAGCGGCTCGAGGCGGGTGTACGACTTGGAGCCGAAGCCGCCGCCCAGGAAGGGCACGATGATCCTCACGCCGCTCAGCGCGACACCGAACACGCCCGCCATCTCGGCCCGGACCAGGAAGGGGTGCTGGCAGTTGGCCCAGAGGGTGATCTCACCGCGCTCGATCTGGGCGATGCAGGCGTGGGTCTCCATCGAGTACTGGTAGGCCGAGCCGAACTCGAAGACGTCCTCCACGATGACGTCGGCGCCCGCGAAGGCCGCGTCGGGGTCCCCCCACTCCAGCTCGTACCGGTAGCAGACGTTGCCGAGGCGCTCGGGCAGGTTGCCGAGGCCGTGGAAGGCGCCGCCGCGAGCGGGCTCGTGGTGAACCGGGGGAGCATCCGCCGCGAGGGCCTGGTCGAGATCGAGCGCGGCCGGCGCGGCCTCGTAATCGACGCGGATCGCCCGGACCGCCGCCTCGGCCTGAGCCTCCGTCTCGGCGGCCACGACGGCCACCGGCTCGCCCGCGAAGCGCACGAGGTCGATCGCCATGATCGGCCGGTCGCGGATCGCGTGCCCGTAGAAGGGGTCGAGATCGAGGAGATCCGTCCCGACCAGGACGCAGCGCACACCCGGCATGGCCCGCGCGGCATCGGCGTCGATCGAGCGGATCCGGCCGGCCGGGATCTCGCTGCGCAGGACCTTGCCGTGGAGCATCCCGGGAACGGTGGTGTCGCCGACGTAGCGCACCTGGCCGCGCATCTTCTCGGAGGCGTCCTTGCGGCCCACGGAGTGGCCGAGGGCAGAGCCGGTCTCGATGTGGGTCGGGGGAGCGGTGCTCATCGGGCCAGCTCGCGTACCGCGTCGATGATGGCCCGGTAGCCGGTACATCGGCAGAGGTTGCCCGACAGGGCCTCGCGCACGGTCGCCTCGTCGTCGGCAAGCTCCCCCGTGGCGAGCAGGGCGCTGATCGTGAGCGCCATGCCGGGGGTGCAGTACCCGCACTGGAGGGCGGTGTGACGGGCGAAGACGTCCTCCATGCGCGCGAACTCGGGGAGCTCGGCGAGACCCTCGATGGTCAGCACCCGGCGGCCCCGGGCCTCGTGGGCGAGGGTGGTGCAGGCGCTGACGGGCTCTCCGTCGAGGAGGACCGTGCAGGTACCGCAGACCTGGACGTCGCAGGATCGCTTCGCGCCCGTCAGGCCGAGCCGGTCGCGCAGCACGTCGAGCAGAAGCTCGTTGGGCTCGACATCCAAGGTCGTGGGCGCTCCGTTCACCACGGTATCGATCACCATCCGCGCCTCACCCGTCCACCCGTCGCAGCCAGGCCTCCCAGTACTCGCGCACGAAGGCGTCGCGGTACTTCTCGGGAGCCAGGCGCGCGGCGTCGGCTGCGCTCATGGGCGCGAGGGGCCCGTTCATCGCCCCCGCGATCGACTGGATGCGCGCCGCGCGCTCGAGGGTGGCCGCGGTGACGACCGCCCAGGGAACGGTGGCCCCCACCACCAGCACACCGTGGTTGCGCATCAGAACGGCTCGGCTCGCTCCCAGGGCACGCGCCACGGCGGCCCCCTCGGCGGCCGAGGTCACCAGGTCGGGGCCGGCCTCGTAGCGCGGCAGGCCGTCGGCGAAGAGGACGGCGTCGTGGGAGAGCATCTCGAGCGCCGCGCCGGTGGCGGCGAGCGCGGTCGCGCAGAGAGGATGGCCGTGCACCACGGCGCCGACGTCGGGGCGGGCGCGGTAGACCTCGGTGTGGAGGAAGGTCTCCAGGTGGAGGTCCATGTCCCCATCCTCGAGGTGGCGTCCGTCGAGGTCGACCATCGCGACGTCCGCGGGGCGGACCTCGTCGAGCGCCAGACCCTTGCGCTTGACCAGGATCGCATCCGGCCGGCTGGGGACCCGGGCGCTCACGTGCCCGAGGGTGAGATCGGTGTAGCCCTCCGTGGCCAGGATGCGACACGCCGCGGCCACCTCCCCGCGAAGGCCCTGGATCTCGGCCTGGAGGGCCGCCTCAGGCGCGAGCCCGGTGCCCATCAGCGTCGTTCGGTCGGCGGGTAGTCGGGGTGTGGGAAGCCGAAGACCATCACGACATCCACGTCCCCGGTGTTGGCGACCGCGTGCCAGACCCCGGCGGGGATGTGCAGGGCGTCACCGGCGCCGAACGCGACGGCCTCGCCATCGAGGCGGAGCTCGCCGGAGCCCGAGACCACGTAGGCGACCTCCTCGGTCTCGTGGCGGACCGCCGGGAGGACGGTCCCGGGGGTGAACACCGACGCGCCGAGCGAGCCCACGGTGCCGGGGACCCGATCGCCCGTCACCATCATCCGGCTCCAGCTGTCACCGGGGAGGGGGATCGGCTCGACCGACGCGAGGGGAACCACCGACACCGAGCTCACAGCGCCCACGCCCCGTCCTTGAGGATGAAGGTGCCATCGTCCTCGACGCGCATGGTGGCATTGAGGAAGACGCCGTCCAGGTGGAGGCTGCAGACGTTCTGACCTCCCGGGTAGGCGTTGTGGTTGTCGCCGAGGGCCATGTGCACGGTGCCGACACGACCCTTCTCCGAGGGTGTGCCGAAGGGCGCCTTGTCGCTGACGCCGAACGCGAACTCCCCGAGCACGGTGGCGTTCTCGACCCCGTCGATCGCCTTCCTCAGCCGCTCGGCCTCGTCGCCGCCCTCGATCGAGATGCAGCGGCCGCCCTCCATGGTCCAGGTGATGGGCTCGCGGACCTGCCCCTCGAGGCCGATGCCGAGCATCACCCCGTCCACCACGGCGGTTCCGTGGGTGTACGTCTCGACGGCCGCAAAGGCGACCTCGGCCCACAGCGGCACCGGGCCCATCATCTGCCCGCGGTGCTTGATCGGCGTCACCTCCAGCGAGGGGCGGCCCTCGATCGAGACGTGGAAGTCGGTGCCGGCCGGGGTCGTGACGTGGATGTGCTTCTTGCCCTCGAGCACCGCCATGGCGTGCTTGGCCCGTGCGATCGCCGTGTGGAGGTCGTCCACCGTGAGGCCCCACGAGCCCATCCCCGGCTCCACGGAGGCGATCTTTCCGTTGGCTGCGCAGGTCTCCTTGACGGCCGAGACGTGCGCGAAGCGGTTGGCCCACTCGAGGTTGGTGATGATGATGACCTCATCCGAGGCCAGCATCGCCTGGTGGAGGTTGCGCGGCGGTGCCATCGGGAAGCGCACGTCGGCGCGTCCGCGCCGCACCTGCTGCTCGTTGTTCATGATCACCGGCCAGCCCCCGCGCTCCACGACGACCTGGGCGACGGCCTCGGCCTGCTCCCGGTTCTCGTCGTCGCAGATGATCGTCACGACGTCGTCGGCCTCGACCGACATGCAGACGTCCACGACCATCGCGGCATCGCCGAGCAGTTCGACACGGGCCATCTCTCTACCTCACTCTCTGGGCGCTGAAGCTGGGCATGATCTCCTCGGCGAACCGCTCGACCTGCCCGAACTGGTCGATGGCCCCGAAGCGGCAGACGAAGTGGTCGACCCCGGCCTCGGCGAACGTGCGCAGCCACTCGCCGATCTGATCGGGCGTCCCCACAGGACCCCAGTTCCCGAGGTCCATCGCCTGGGAGAGCTCGGGGTAGTACTTGCCGATGTAGTCGCCGAACGCCCGCCGCGCCTCCTCCTCGGAGTCGCCGACGTTCATCGTGACCTGGTAGGAGATCTTCAGCCGGTCGAAGTCGGCCCCCTCGTCGTCGGCGACCCGCCGGATCCACTCCAGCTGCTCGACCAGCTCCTCAGGGTGTTGCGCCCGGCAGCAGGTCATCCAGCCGTCCCCGTAGCGCACGATGCGTCGGCAAGCGGCGACGATGCGCCGCTCCATGGTCGCGGGGGAGGCCGTCCCCACCAGGCGGGGGTTGGAGACGACCCAGATCGGAGGCGGACTCTGCACGGGCATCAACGGCCCGAGCTCCGTTCCTGAGTAGAAGGACACGTCGTCGTAGTCGAAGTGCTCACCGTGGAAGTCCACACGGCCCTCGGTCCAGAGGGCCCGGATAGCCGCGAGGCCCTCCTCGAAGATCGCGGTCCGCTTCGAGAAGTCGAGCCCGAGCGCCGCGAACTCACGCCGCACCCCGTCCTCGGGATTGCCGGCACCGGTGCCGAGGATGGTGCGGCCGTTGGAGAGCTGGTCGAGGGTCGCCCACTCGAGCGCGAGATACAGCGGGTTGCGCGTCGAGGAGACCATGCAGGCCGTCCCCAGGCCCACGCGGCTCGTGCGCTGGGAGATGGCCGACAGAAGGGCGATGGGCTCGTAGCGCGGCTTGGAGAAGAGGCTGTCGCCCACCCAGACCGAGTCGAAGCCGAGCTCCTCGACGCGCTCGGAGAGCGAGAGCAGCATTTGCAGGTCGTAGTCGGGAGCGATGAGCGGCTCCCGGTTGTTGAGATTGACCCCGAATTCCAGACTCATCGCTTGAGCACGACCTCCTCATGGCTTGCGGCCTCGAGCCGACGCTGGGGAACGCGGATGTGGTTGCGGAGCAGCCGCTCGGCCCGCTCCGGATCGCCGGCCCGGCAGGCGCGGGCGATCGCCCGGTGCTCGGCGACCGATCGCTTGACGGTCCCGCGCAGGGCAAGCGATCGCATCTGGTAGCGCCCCATGTGGCCGATCAGCTGGCGGTACATGTCCTGCAGCGGGGCGTTGCCCGACGCGTTGACGAACAGTTGGTGGAAGGCGTTGTTGAGGGTGAAGAACGTCTCGATGTCGTCGCGCTCGACGGCCTCCGTCTGACGCTCGACGATGCTGTCGATGCTGGAGAGGTCGCCCGCCTCGAGCCGCGGCACGGCGAGCCGGATCGCCAGGGACTCGAGGGCCTCGCGAACCTGGTAGGCCTGGAGGAACTCCTCGTGCGTCAGCGCCGAGACCACCGCTCCGCGACGAGGCCGCACCGTCACGAGCCCCTCTGCCGCGAGGCGGCCGATGGCTTCGCGCACGGGCCCGCGGCTCACGCCGAGCGACGCGGCCAGGGGGACCTCGGAGAGGACGGCGCCGGGGGGGAGCCGGTTGGCGAGGATCTCGTCGCGTAGGTGCGCGTAGACCCGCTCCCACAGCGTCACGTTCTCGATCGGGCCGGCGGCGGCGGTGCCACCGACCTCTCGGATCTGGCTCGCGGTACCCCCGACCACATCCCCTCCTGCCGTTGACCTGCGCTCGACCGTTGAGATAGAAACGCGGTCGGATGTCTGTTGTCAACAGTTGGCGGAACGCAGGATACACGTCATCTCCCGCGCGCCGGCCGCAACCAGGACGAACAGAAAGGCACCGGGTATGAGAAACCTCCTCAAGTTCTCCGCGGTGGCGGGAGTGGTCATCGTGGCCCTCGGCCTCGCCGCCTGCGGGTCGGACTCCAGCTCCGGCGATGCCGCGTCGACCGACGCGTCCACCGCCGCCATCGGCAAGGTCGGGATCGCCGCCCCCGAGAAGGGCAACGATTACGGCTGGAACCAGCAGGGAGTCGAGAGCGCGCGCAAGGCCGCCACCGACGCTGGTGCCGAGATCGAGGTGGCCGACGGGATCGGCTACGACAACGTGGAGCCGGTTCTGCGTCGCCTCGCCCAGAGCGGCAGCGACCTGATCATCGCCCAGGCGAGCGGCTACAACACGATCGCCCCTAAGGTGGCCGCCCAGTTCAGCGTTCCCACCCTCGTCTTCGACGCGCCCGACGCGAACAAGCCGGGTGAGGTCGCCGACGTCGAGACCTCGAGCCAGCAGGGCTCCTACCTCGCCGGAATCCTCGCCGCGAAGACCACGAAGACCGGAACCCTCGGCATCGTCACGTCCGCAGCGGACACCAACTGGTTCAAGATGGCCGGCGGCTTCGCTGCCGGCGCGAAGAGCGTCAACCCTGACCTGAAGTTCCGCTTCGCGCAGATCGGCCAGGCCGCATACGCGGACTCGGCCGGCGGCAAGCGCGTCACCGCCCAGGTGATCGCGGCCGGCGCGGACGTCGTGTTCGGCATGGGCGACGGCGCCTCCTTCGGGATGCTGCAGGCCGTCGAGACCGCCAAGGCACCGGCGGGAGCGTCGAAGGTCTGGTTCATCGACGTCATCGGCGACAAGACGAAGGTCGACAAGAAGGGCGTGCTGCTCTCGTCCGTGATCTGGGACTTCGCCCCGACCTTCACGCAGGCGATCGCCGACATCGGCGCCGGGACCTTCGGCGACGCCGGCTATGACCTGACGGTCGCCAACGGCATCTCGCTGTTGAGGACCGACAAGGCCCCCGCCGACGTGTGGGCCGAGATCGACACCGCGCAGGCGGGGATCGCGGACGGCAGCATCGAGGTGCCGCTCACGCCCGACCGCGCGGCGCTCGACAAGCTGATCAAGTAGCTCAACCCCCAACCGAGACCACCCGGGCGCGCGGCGCCCGGGTGGTCTCACGTACCGGGCCATATGACCGAAACCACCGAGAGCAGCACCACGGGTGCCGGCCAGGACGGGGTCGCTGTCGAACTCGTGGGCATCACCAAGGCCTTCCCCGGCGTCGTGGCGAACGACGACATCGACCTCGCGATCCGCCGCGGCGAGGTGCACTGCTTGCTCGGCGAGAACGGCGCGGGCAAGTCGACGCTCATGAGCATCCTGTCGGGCATGGTGCAGCCCGATGCGGGCGAGATCCGTATCGGCGCGCGGGCCGTCTCCATCGCGACCCCGAAGCGGGCCATCGAGCTCGGAGTCGGAATGGTCTACCAGCACACCACCCTGGTGCCGACCCTCACCACCCTCGACAACCTGATGATGGGCGCGAGCAGGGCACTGCGGCTCGACGAGCGCGGCTCGCGGGCGCGCCTTGCCGAGGTGGCCGGGATGCTCGGAGTGGAGGTCGACCCCGACGCCGAGGCCGGCTCGCTCGCCCTCGGGCAGCAGCAGCAGATCGAAATCATCAAGGCGCTCTGGCGGGGCTCGAAGGTGCTGATCCTCGACGAGCCGACCTCCATGCTCACCCCGCGCGGGGTCACCGAGCTGGCCAACGCGGTGGACCGCCTGAAGGGCCACGGCCTCGCCGTGGTGCTCATCACCCACAAGCTCCACGAGGCAACGAGCATGGGCGACCGGGTGACGGTGCTGAAGGCGGGCCGGGTGGTCGGGCGGCTCGCGCCCGAGGATCTCGGCGGGCGCAGCCACGACGATCTCCAGGATCAGATCGTGGCGATGATGTTCGGTGAGCAGGTGGCGCCCGAACCGGAGCTCGTGGAGCTCCAGGACGAGGTAGCGGGGCGCCCGCCCAGGCGCGAGCTGCCGCCCGAGCCGCTGCTCGAGCTCCAGGAGGTCCTCGCCGCGGCGCGGGGCGGCGAGATGGGGCTGCGCGGCGTCTCGCTACAGGTCCGTCCCGGCGAGATCCTGGGGGTCGCGGGCGTCGACGGCAACGGACAACGCGAGCTGGCGGAGGTGATCGCCGGCCAGCGGACGGCGACCGGCGGTGACATCCGCTTCCGAGGTGTCTCCATCGCCGGGCTGTCGGTGCGCCAGCGAGAACGGCTGGGCCTGCGATACGTCAGCGACGATCGCCTCGGGGAGGGCACCGTGGCCGCGCTGCCCGTGGGGCTCAACCTCGTGCTCAAACGCATCGGCCAGGCCCCCTTCTGGCGGCGGGGCGCCATCCGCCCGCGCGAGGTGGAACGCCACGCGCTCCAGAGGATCGGCGAGTACGGCATCCGCACCCCCGGCCCCGACACGCGCGTCGGCACCCTCTCCGGCGGCAACATCCAGAAGGTCGTGCTGGCGCGCGAGCTCTCCCACGACCCGCAACTGGTCGTCTACAACAAGCCCACCTACGGCCTCGACATCCTCACGACCGCGGCGGTGCGAGAGCGCATCCGCGGCCTCTCGGAAGAGGGTGTGAGCGCGCTCGTGATCTCAACCGACCTCGACGAGCTGGTGGCTCTCTGCGACCGCATCGCCGTTCTGAGCCGCGGCGCGCTCAACGGCGTCGTCGACAACGGCCCCGGCGCCGCGACGCGGGTGGGGGAGCTGATGGTCGGCGAGGCCGCCGAGACGACCGCCGCATGAGCGAGGGCGCCGTCGCTCCCGAGCCCGGCGCGGTGGTGACTCCGCCCGCAGAGCGCGGCGGGGGTTCGGCCCGTGCCCCCATCGACCTCGGGCGCATCGTGGAGCCGGTCGTCCGGTCGATCATCCCGGTCCTGTTGGCCCTGGTGGCCGGAGGGCTGGTGCTTCTCGCGCTCGGAGCCGATCCCATCGCCTTCTACCGCAACGTCTGGTCCGGCGGGATCGAGTTGGGCGCGTGGCAGGACACCGTCATGCGCATGGCGCCCCTCCTGTTGATCGCCTGCGGTCTGATCTTCGTGTTCAAGGCGGGCATCTGGAACCTCGGCATCGACGGCCAGTTCCTGCTCGCGTCGGGGATCATCGCCGGGGTCGGACCCGAGTTGTTCGGGACGGTCCCGGACGGGCTCCTCTTCGTGATCCTCTTCGCCGTCGCGACGCTCGTCGCAGCCGCGTGGACCATCGTCCCCGCGCTGCTGCGCGCCTACTACGGGGTGAACGAGATCATCACGACCCTGATGATGACCTTCATCGGGATCAACCTCGCGAACATCCTCATCAAGGGCCCGTTCCAGGACACCGCCTCGAACGTCCCGCAGACCAAGGCGATCCCGTTCACGAACCTGCTGCCGACCATCCCGGGCACGCGCATCCACGTGGGCGTGGTGGTCGCCGCCCTGGGGGCGCTCGTGACCTGGTACCTCATGGCGCGCACGTCGTTCGGGCTGCGCCTCGCCGTGCTGGGAGCCAACGCCCGCGCCGCCGCCCACGTCGGCATCTCGGTGCCCCGCCTGATCGTTCTGTCCTTCCTCGTCAGCGGGGCCTTCGTGGGCCTGGCCGCGGCAGCCGAGATCCTCGGCATCTGGGGCTACGTGCGGGCGGACTGGAACCCGGCCTTCGGGCTCCTGGTGGTGCCTCTGGTGTTCCTCGCCCGCTTCAACGCGATCGCCGTCATCCCGTTCGTCGGGTTCCTCGCGCTGCTGACGATCGGCGGTGATCTCGCGACCCAGGAGGCTGACGTCTCCAACGAGTTCACCCTGCTCCTCGTGGGTCTCATCCTCCTGTTCATGGGGATCACCGAGCTCCTCGGACGGCGGCGCAACCTGGGCCAGAGCTACCTGAGCGGCATCCGGCGCCGGATCGGGGGCACGCGGTGACCGACCTGCTGACCGAGGAGTTCATCACCGCGTTGATCGCCGGCGGGATCCTCGCGGGCATCCCGCTGCTGTTCGCGGCGCTCGGTGAGATGGTCTCCGAGCGCGCCGGCGTGCTCAACATCGGCATCGAGGGCACGATGCTCGTCGGCGCCTACGTCGGTTTCGTCGCCGCCTTCCACAGCGGCTCCACGAGCCTCGGATTCCTCGCCGGAGCCGGCGCCGGCGCAGCGGTGAGCATGATCATGGTGGTGCTCTGCGTCTGGCTCGGCCTCGACCAGATCGTGGTGGGGATCGCCATCACGCTCGCGGCCGAGGGCGCCACCGCCCTCATATTCGACGCGCAGTTCGCCGAGAGCCGGCCGACGCTCGGCGAGACCGGGCGCGTCTCGATCCCGCTCCTGTCCGACATCCCGGTCGTCGGCGGTGGGGAGTCGAGCGACGGCAGCCTCTTCAGCCAGCCGGCCATCGTCTACGCCGGGCTGATCATGGTGGCCGTGGTGGCCTGGACGATGCGCCGCACCCACATGGGTCTCAACGTGCGGGCGGCCGGCGACAAGCCCGGCGCGCTCGATGCCGCCGGGGTGAGCGTGCGGGGCACCCGCAGCTGGGCAGTGCTCTTCGCCGGGGCGATGGCCGGGGTGGGTGGGGCGTATCTCTCGATCACGGCGGCCGGCCTGTTCGAGGCATTCATCACCCAGGGACGCGGGTTCATCGCGATCGTGCTGGCGATGCTCGCGCGCGGCAAGGCGCTGTGGGTCCTGATCGGCTCCTTCGTGTTCGGCATCTCGCTCTCCATCTCCGACGCCCTCCAGATCGCCGGAGTCAACATCTCGACCGACGTGGTCTTCATGCTTCCGTTCGTCGCGGTGATACTGGTGCTGGTCGTCTTCGGGCGACGGGCGTACCTGCCGGCTGCGCTCGGCCTGCCCTACGTGCGAGGAGCGCGCTGATGCGCATCGACACCGACTTCACGATCTCCCGGCCGCCCCGCGAGACCTACGCCCTGCTTCTCGATCTCGAGCGGGTGGCGCCGTGCTTTCCGGGCGCCGAGCTCGTCGCCGAGCTGCCCGACGGCGGACGCGAGGTACGGGTGACGGTGCGCCTCGGACCGATGCGCCTGATCTACGAGGGTGGGGTCCGTATCGCCGAGCAGGACGACGACGCCCTGCGGGCCGTGCTGGCGGGCGACGCCCGCGAGGCGCGTGGAGCGGGCTCGGCCGGGGCGCGGATCGCGATGCGCGTGGAGCCGGCCGGCGACGGATCGCGGGTGATCGCGGAGGCCGACGTCGATCTCACCGGTCGAGCCGCACAGATGGGCAGGGGCATCGTCGAGGACATGTCGCGTCGCCTGGTGGCCGAGATGGCCGGCTGCCTCGAGGCGAGCCTCGCCGCCCCCGCGGGACCCGAGCCCGGCTCTGGCTCGGCCGCCCCACCCACGGCCGCCCCGCTCCAAGGTGGGCGGCTCGCCCTCGAGGTGGCGCGCGACCGACTTCGCGATCCCCGCCTGAGACGGCTCGCGCTCGTCGCGGGAGTCGCACTGGCACTTCGCATGATCCTGACCACTCGACGGAGGAGCCGTGATGCATGAGCCGAGCTTCACCCTGACCGCGGGACCGACCGGCGCCTGGCCGAGCGTGCAGGCGGCGATGGGCGCGCCGATCGTCTACGACTACGACCCCGTCTTCCTGGAACGGTTCGCGCGCACCGAACGCAAGGTGGCGCAGCTCTTTCGCACATCGGGCGACGTGGTGCTGATGCAGGGCGAGGCGGTGCTCGGCCTCGAGGCGGCCGCCCGGGCACTCGTGCGGCCGGGGATGACCGCGCTCAATCTGGTCTCGGGGGTCTACGCCAAGTGGTTCGGCGTCTGGCTGGCCGAGTACGGGGCCAACCTGGTCGAGGTGGAGGTCCCCTACGACGAGGCTCTCGATGCCGGGGCCGTCGCCCGCGCTCTGGCCGATCACCCCGAGACGGCGCTCGTCTCGGTGGTGCACTCCGAGACGCCCTCGGGCGTCCTCAACCCGCTGCGCCAGATCGCCGAGGTGGTGCGCGCGCACGGCGCCCTGATGGTCGCCGACGTCGTCTCCTCGCTCGGGGGCGAGGAGCTGGACGTGGACGGCTGGGGCCTCGACCTCTGCGTGGCCGGACCGCAGAAGTGTCTCGCGGGCCCTCCCGGCATGTCGTTGGTGTCGGTCAGCGAGCAGGCGTGGCAGGCGATGCGCGCGAATCCGGCGGCGCCGAGGGGCTCCTTCCTGTCGCTACTCGATTGGAAGGATCGCTGGATCGAGGGCGGCCGGACCGCCTTCCCGTACACCCCGTCGGTCGTCGACCTCGCGGGCGTCGAGGCGGCCTGCGACGTGATCCTGGACATGGGCCTCGACGCCTCCGTCGCGCAGCACCGCCGCGCGGCCGCGGCGACACGAGCGGGCGTCCAGGGGATGGGTCTCGATCTGTGGGCCCGCGATCCATCCTTCGCCACCTCCTGCGTGACCTCGGTCGCGATGCCGGACGGCGTCGATACGCTCGGTGCGCTGGCCCACATCCGCGAGCGCTACGGGGTGATGCTCTCCCCCGGCTACGGCGAACTCAAGGAGCGCCTGATCCGGCTCGGCCACATGGGTCCGGCGGCCGCCTCGCTCACGCCGGTCGTCGCCCTCGCCGCGCTGGGGCGCGGAATGGCCGACCTCGGCGTCCCCGTGCGGATCGGCGACGGACTGGAGGCGGCACTCCGAGTGCTGGCCGGCGACGCGGTGTCCGTGGGGACCGCCGCGTGAGGCTCCCCCCCTTCGAGATCCATTCGCCGGAGACCCTCGCCGAGGCGGCTGCCCTCATGGAGCGCCTGGGCGACGACGCGGTCCTCTACGCCGGGGGGACGGAGCTGCTGCTGGTGATGAAGCTCGGCTTCGCCGACCAGAGCCACGTGGTCAACGTCAAGGGCATCGCCGAGCTGCGGCGCCTGGAGCGGGAGGGCGACGAGCTCGTCATCGGCGGCTGCGTGACGCACCGCGCCATCGAGCGCTCCGAGCTGGTGCGGGAGGGCTGGCCGGCGCTCGCGGCGATGGAGGCCGACGTGGCCAACGTGCGCGTGCGGAGCGCCGGCACGCTCGGGGGCAACCTCGCGTTCGCCGATCCACACTCCGATCCCTCGACCTTCCTGCTCGCCACCGAGGCTCGCGTCGAGATCTGGGGTCGAGGGGGGGCGAGGACCCTGGAGATGGCGGATTTCGTCCAGGGCGCCTACCAGACCGCGCTCGCCCCGGGCGAGATCATCACGGCGGTGCGCATTCCGCCGCTCGCCCCGGGCACGGGGGTGGCGCACCGCAAGATCTCCCTCCACGAGCGCCCGGCGGTCACCGTGACCTGCATCGTTCGCAGCCGGGGCGGCGTCGTGAGCGAAGCCCGTATCGCGGTCGGCTCGGTGGGCCTGGCCCCCGCGCGACTGCCGGGCGCCGAGAGCGCCCTGATGGCGGGTGCCCCGGCCGGCGAGCTGGAGGGCCTGGCACGCGAGGAGTGCGCCCCCACCGAGGACGCCAACGGGTCGGTGGACTACAAGCGCCAGCTGGCGGGGGTGCTGGTGCGCCGCACGGCCCGAGAGGCCCTGGCCCGCGCGGCGGAGGGCGGAGCCGCCGCGTGAGCCCGGCGGCCGACGTCGTGGTGGTGGGCGCGGGGTCGGCCGGATGCGTCCTCGCCGCCCGGCTCAGCGAGGATCCCCGGCGGCGTGTTCGCCTCCTGGAGGCCGGCGGGCGACCCGAGGATCCCCGCCTCGCCGATCCGCTGCAATGGCCCTTCCTCGGGGGAGGCCCCTTCGACTGGGCCTACCGCACCACCCCCCAAGCGGGCACCGCCGGGCGCGTCCACGAGTGGCCGCGCGGGCGGGTGGTGGGAGGCTCCAGCCAGCTGCATGCGATGGCGCACGTCCGCGGCCACCCGAGCGACTTCGACGCCTGGGCCGAGGTCGCTGGGCCGGGCTGGTCGTTCCCCGAGCTCCTGCCGTACTTCCTGCGCTCGGAGTCCTTCTCCGGCGGAGGGTCGCAGCACCACGGCGCCGACGGACCGATGCCGGTGTGGCTCCCCGATCGGCTGCATCCGTTGGCCGAGGCGTACATGCGCGCGGCCGAGGAAGCCGGATACGCGCCGAGCGGCGACCACAACGGTCCCCGGATGGAGGGGCCGGCCCGCAACAGCCTGATGATCCGCGATGGGAGACGGGTGAGCGTGGCCGACGCCTACCTGGACCCGGTGCTCGGCCGCCCCAACCTCGACATCGTCACGGGCGCACTCGTGGACCGGGTGCGCATCTGCGACGGGCGTGCCTGCGCCATCGAGGCCGTGGTCGATGGAACGCGGCGTGCGTTCGACGCCGATCTGGTGGTCCTCTGCGCGGGATCGGTGGCCTCACCGTCGATCCTGATGCGCTCGGGCGTCGGCGATCCCGGGGGCCTGGCGTCCCACGGGATCGTGTGCGAGACGGAATCGCCCGCGGTGGGGGCGAACCTCCACGACCACCTGCTCGCCGCGGGGAACGTCTACCGCGCCCGGCGCCCGGTGCCGCCCTCGCAGCTCCAGCACTCCGAGTCGCTTCTCTACGTCAACGACGCGGGCGGGGCGGCGCCGGACATCGTCACGACCTGCGTCCTGCTGCCGGCGGTGAGCGAGTGCTTCCCCCGGCCCGAAGAGGGGACGTGCTTCACGATCATGTTCGGCGTATGCCATCCGCACAGCCGCGGCCGCCTCACGCTCGGCGGCCCCGGGCCGCTCGATCCGCCGGTCATCGACCCGGCGTATCTCTCGGTCGACCACGACCGCGAGCGCTTCCGGGCCGCACTGCGCCTCGCGCGCCGGGTCGCGGGCGGAGCCGCCCTGGACGACTGGCGGGGGGCCGAGCTGCTCCCTGGCGCCGAGGTGCACGACGACGACGCGCTCGACGCCTTCATCGCGCGAGCGGCGGTCACCCACCACCACCCTGTGGGCACCTGCGCCATGGGAGCCGACCCGGCCTCCTCGGTCGTCGCGGGAGACCTGCGGGTCCATGGAGTGCGCGGACTGATGGTGGCCGACGCCTCGGTCATCCCGGCCATCACGACCGGCCCGGTGCACGCGGCCGTGATGGCGGTCGCCGAGAGGGCCGCCGAGCTCTGCTGAGCGGATGCGCCGCGGCGGCGCGCTCGATCGGCCGGTCCCGAGGGGCCGCTCCCCCCGGGACCGCCGCTCCTCACATCACCTCGTGGACCTCGTACACCTCCACGCTTCCCCCGGCCGCGAGATGCGGGCACTCCTTGGCCATCTCGGTCGCTGCCGCGAGGCTCTCCGCGGAGACGATCGAGTAACCGCCGAGTCCCGCCGCACCGGCCTCACCCACTCCCCCGCCGGGCGACACCGTTGCTGAGGCGCCGAACGGGTTGCCGGGGTCGAGCGCGGCCGCGCCCAATCCGCCCAGCCACGCACCCCATGCGGCCATCACCGCCTCACGCTCGGCGTCGGTCTGGGGCATCGTGCCCCCACGGTAGGCGTATACGTACTTGGCCATGTCGTTCTCCTCCTGCGATGTCGGTTGGGACGCGGGCCCGCTCAGATCGATTCCGAGCCCTCATCCGATAGACGGATCGCCGCCCCTGAAATCGACAGCTCGGCCGGGGTGACCGCTCGGGGTCTTCTCAGCGGCGCCTCTTGGGGGGCAGAGAGCCGACGAACTCGCGCGCGGCCGCGAGCCACCCCAGGAGCTCGTCGTCGGCGCTCAGCGCTGCGGGAGCCACGAGGACCATCGCCTTCATCGGACGGCCGGTGAAGTCCATCGGGCGCACGTAGGGGCCATCGAGCGCGCGGCCGGCCGCCTCCGGGCCGAGACGGAGCATCAGCTCGTCGCCGACGATGCCGCAGACCATGTGCTCGGAGAGCATGAACGCGAGACCGCCGAACATCCGGCGCTCGTAGAGATCCGGCGCGTCGGCCAGCACGAGCCGAACGCGTCCGGCCAGGTCCTCGTCGAAAGCCACCGGAGATCCCTCCAGGGGGTGCCGTGGCGCGACCGTACCGCGATCGGGCCACGGCGCGCCAGCGCGCCGGCCCTCTGCCATGATCGCCCCGGAGCTTCTCGGCGGGGAAGGTCTCTCGGAATGATCCTTGGTGGAATCGAGGCGGGCGGGACCAAGTTCCTCTGCCTCATCGCTGACCGAGACGGGACGATCCTGGCCCGCGACCGGTTCCCGACGCGGGAGCCGGGCGAGACGATGGCCGACGTCGTCTCGTTCTTCGGCCGCGCGGCAGCGGACGGCCACCGGCCCGAGGCCGTCGGTATCGGGTCGTTCGGGCCGCTCGAGCTGCGCCCCGGCCCCGGATACGGACGGGTGACGGCCACGCCGAAGAAGGGCTGGGAGGGCACCGACCTCGTCGGGCCGGTGCGCGCGGCGCTCGGAGTGCCCGTGGCGCTCGACACCGACGTGAACGCCGCGGCGCTCGGGGAGGCCCGCTGGGGCGCGGGGCGGGGGCTCCGCACGTTCATCTACATCACGGTAGGGACGGGCATCGGCGCCGGGGTGCTGGTGGACGGACGGCCGATCCACGGCCTGGTGCACCCCGAGATGGGGCACCTCAGCGTCCCCCGCGAACCCGACGACGACTTCGCCGGGCTCTGCCCGTTCCACGGAGCGTGCCTCGAGGGCATGGCGAGCGGTCCGGCGATGGCCGCGCGCTGGGGCCGTCCGGCGGAGGAGCTCGAGGGGGCGATCCTCACGCAGGCGGTGAGCCTCGAGGCGCGCTACCTGGCCGCGGGCCTTCGCAACATGGTCTATTCCATCGCCCCCGAGCGGATCGTGGTGGGCGGCGGTGTGGTCGGACTTCCCGGGCTCCTCCCCGCCATCCGGGGGCGGCTGGTGGAACTGCTCGGCGGCTATCCCGGACTCGGCGAGCACGTCGAGGAGGCGTTCGTGTCGATGGCGGGCCTGGGCCAGATGGCCGGACCGCGGGGCACGCTGGTCCTGGCCGAGCTGGCGGCGGCGGCGGGCGCGCGCCCCGGTCGTGGATAAGGTACCATTCAGTTCGTTTTATCCGGCGACGTGAGGATCATGACGGAGACCGGGCACTCGCGGCGCGGGCGGCCGCCGAAGGGCACATCGCAGGAGCGACGCGCGCGCGTGCTCGCTGCCGCCCGCGAGGAGATCGTCGAGCACGGCTACGAACGGGCCACCATGCTCGGTATCGCGCGCAGGTGCGGCGCATCGAAGGAGACCCTCTACTCCTGGTTCGGGAGCAAGCAGGCCCTCTTCGGCGAGATCGTCGCCGCGGAGGGCCGCGCCACGATCGCCACCCTCGAGAGGGCCCTACTGCGACACCCCGACGATCCCCGGCGTGCGCTCGGGGCGTTCGCGCGAGCCCTGCTCGATCTTCTCTGCGGACCCTGGTCGGTGGCTGCCAACCGGGCGGCGATGGGCTCCCCAGAGCTTGCGCAGCTCGTACTCAGCGGCGGCCGGCACGGCGTGGGGCCCCTGGTCGAGGGGGTGATCTCGGGATTCCACGACGATGGGCTGCTCGACGCCCCCGGCGCCGCGGCGGCCTTCCGCCAGCTCTACGGGCTGGTCGTCCAGGACACCCAGACTCGGGTGCTCCTCGGCGAAGCCCCGCCTTCCGCCGCGGCCCGCCGCAGGCAGGCGGACGAGGCCGTCACGGCCTTCCTGCGACTGCACCCGCCCCGCTCATGACGCGGGGTGCTCGGCCGCCAGGAGGTCGAGCAGCTCGCCGCTCGAATGGGCCCCTTCGAGCGGATGCCGCAGCGGACGCTCGGGGTGGAGGGTGTAGCGGTTGCGCCGCCCCTGGCGCTCGCGGGCGAGGTAGCCGGCCCCCTCGAGCTCCGAGACGATGCGCTGGGCGGCCCGCTCGGTGATGCCGACGGCGCTCGCCACATCGCGGATCCGCGCCGTGGGGTCTCGCCGCAGGCAGACCATCACGTGCGCGTGGTTCGTGAGGAACGTCCAGTCCGCCATCTGTCTAAGGTACCTATCGCCTGCCGTCGGCATCAAGTCAGGCTTGACGTCCTTGACGTTACATGATTCGTTTCTCGTGTTTTCATCAGCGTCTTTTCGGGAGCAGACATGGGCGAGTGGAGCGACTGGTACGCACGCGAGGATCCCACCAAGTGGGTCCTGGCCGAGGTCCTCAAGCGGCGGGCGGCCGAGCACCCTGACCGTGACTATCTGAAGTTCGCCGACTCACCCTGGGTGAGCTACGGCGAGGTCAACGCACGCGCGAATCGGATCGCCAACGCCCTGATCGCCCGGGGAGTGGCCCCGGGCGAGTCGGTCAGCGTGATGCTCCCCAACTGCGAGGAGTTCATCCCGGTCTGGTTCGGGATCCTGAAGGCGGGCGCGGTGATGAGCTCGATCAACACCGCCTACAAGGGCGACTTCCTGTCGTGGACGATCAACCTGGTCGAGGCCAAGAAGCTGGTCATCTCGGACGAGTTCCTGGACCGCCTCGATCTGATCAAGGGCGAGCTGCCCCACCTCGAGCACGTGATCGTGTGGGGCTCGGGCAAGCGCGAGGGGCCGGACCCCTCCCTTGCCAACGAGCCCCTCGAGGCCCTCATGAGCGCCTCCGACGGCGAGCCCGAGGGGATCACCTACTCCTGGACCGACGATGCCCGGATCATGTTCACCTCGGGCACCACCGGCCGCTCCAAGGGCGTCATCAAGCAGAACGCCGCCGACTACTTCTCGGCACGCGGCCTGCTGGAGGTGGTCTCGGCGACCGCCGGCAAGTCGGTGGAGTCGCTGGCTGAGGACACCTTCTTCAGCTGCCTGCCGCTCTTTCACTCCAACGCCCAGGTGCTCTCGGGCTACCCGGCCCTGGTGGCCGGCGGCCGGGTCGCCTACACCGAGCGCTTCTCCTCGAGCCGCTTCTGGCAGCAGGTCATCGATGCCGAGGCGACCATCTTCAACTCGATCGGCGCCGTCAGCTACTTCATCTGGAACATCCCCACCTCGGACCTGGACCGCGCCCACACGGTCCACACCTGCTTTGCCGCCCCCGCCCCCAAGGACATCTACAACGAGTTCCAGGAGCGCTTCGGGGTCAAGTTCATCGAGGGCTACGGCCTCACCGAGACCGGCATGGCCACCTACATGGACCCGACCAAGCCCGGCGTGCCCGGCTCGATGGGCAAGGCCAACCCCGGCTATGAGGTCTCGATCGTCGAGCCCGGCACCGACCGGCCCCTGCCGGCGGGCTCCCCGGGCGAGATCGTGGTCGACATGAAGATCCCCAACATCGTCATGCGCGCCTACTACGGCATGCCCGAGAAGACCGCCGAGGACTTCCGCAACCTCAAGCTGCACACCGGCGACCTCGGGCGCATGGACGAGGAGGGCTACTTCTACTTCATGGACCGGGTCAAGGACTACATCCGGCGCCGTGGCGAGAACGTCTCCTCGATGGAGGTGGAAAAGCAGGTCGGCGACCACCCGGCGATCAAGGAGGCCGCCGCGATCGGGGTCAAGGCCGGCGAGGGCGCCTCCTCCGAGGACGAGATCATGGTCGTCTGCATCCCCGAGGGCGCGGCCCCCGACCCGATCGAGCTGACCCACTGGCTGGCCGAGCGCATCCCCTACTTCATGGTGCCCCGCTACATCCGCTTCGTCGACAGCCTCCCCAAGACCCCCACCGAGCGGGTCCAGAAGGTCAAGCTGCGCGACGAGGGCATCACCGCCGACACCTTCGATCGTGAGGCCGCCGGCATCACGATCAAGCGGTAGCGGGAATGTCCGGGGAGGGTTAACCAGTGCGCCTCGAGCCTCTCTACCGCGCCGTCTTCCGATACCCGGACGGCGGCCACGGCACCCTGCTCGAGGGCGAATCGGGAAGCGAAGGGCACTACTTCTTCGTGGCGGAGGGGGAGGTGAGCGGCCGGATCAGCGGCAGCCTCCAGGGCGCCAACCACCCACGCTCGCGGGTCAACAAGTGCGCCATGCCGAACGTGCAGGGCGCGATCCAGACCGACGACGGCGCGACGATCATCTTCGACTGGCGCGGGTATGCACGCCCTCAGCCGCCCGAGCGGCGACAGATCGTCATCTCGGGCACCCATGTCTGCGGCGACGAGCGCTACTCCTGGCTCAACGACGTCGTCTGCGTGGGCACCGGCGAGATCCGGCCCCGCGATGCCTCGGGTGCCGCGCGAAGCGTGGTGGGCGGGCAGATCGACTTCGTGATCGAGGTCGCCGAGCTGATCTGGGAGGCGATCGACTAGTGTCCCGATTCAGAAGTCGGCTGCCGCTGAACTTCTGAATCGGGACACGCGTCGGTCGCCGTCCCGCCAGCAGAAGCATGAGCCCGGCAATACAACACACGTTATGCTTGTCACGTTATATGGCGCAGGGTATGATTCCGGTGCGCTCGCAGGGTCTCCCCTCGCGCGCCGCCGTCTCCGGGGTTCCCTGGCCCGGAGGCGTGGGGTCACGCACACGGCCCCGAACGAGACTTCCGGCCGGCGCGTCCCGCGCCGGAGGTCTCGAGTCGCCCGCCACGCACGAGGGCTCACCGTCTGCGCGCGGACGACACCGGTGAGACAGTCAGGTCACCACGTCCATTCGAGGACCGATCGAGGGAGGAAGATCGCATGTTCTTGCTTCTCGCCAGCTACACGAGGCCGATCGAGGAGGTCGACGAGCTCCTCGACGGCCACCGCGAATGGATCATCAGGAACGCCGACGCGGGGCGGATCCTGCTGACGGCTCGCCAGGTCCCCCTCACCGGCGGGATGATCCTCGCCCGCGGTGAGAGCCCCGAGGAGATGTGGGCGATGCTCTCCGAGGACCCCTTCCACACGTCGGGCATGGCCGAGTACCAGGTGCTCGAGTTCGATCCTGTCCGCGTCGCGTCCGGCGTGGAGGAGATCCTGCGTCCCCCCACCTGAGGCGCGCCCCGCCCTGACCGCCCAAGGCGGCCCGGGCGGGGCCGGCACTCGCGGATGGACTCGGAGCCCCCGGAGGGGGATCCGACCCGTGCCGGAGGGCTTCTCCTCCGGCACGGGCGGAGCTTGGCTCAGCTCAGGTACTTGGAGGTGTCGAGACCGCGATCCTCCATCAGCTTGGTGAAGGTCTCGCGCATGGCCTCCGGGTACTCCGGAAGGCCCCCTCCGTCGAGGATCTTCTGTGCGTGCTCGCGGATGCGCGGGCCGAAGTCCCAGTCGTCGTCGTTCATGAGCCGCGTGATCTCGCGCGCGGGCCACGAGACGCATCCCGGCTCGCGGCCGAAGCTCTCGGCGAGCGAGTCGAGCTCCTCCATGCGGCCCGGGAGCGGAGCCTGCTCCTGGAGCATGCCCTTCTCGCGAAGCAGCTCGTTGATCGCCGGATCGGGCATGTAGGGGGTGCCGAAGCTGCCCTTGTGGAAGAGCTTCTCGAACTTCAGGCGAACCCTCTGGCCGCCGGCCTTCTCGTCCTCGAGGGGGTAGCCGAGGACGTGGGCCCAGGTGAACTTGTAGTGCTCCGGAAGGCCGAAGACCCCCTCCACGCCACCGGGCTTGCGTCCGAAGGCGATGAGGCTCTGGCCCAACCCGAGCGAGTTGGCGCACATCATCGCCTGGGAGACGGCGAGCCCCGTCTCGAATCGCAGCAGCTGGTCGGTGCGCTCAGTGGGGAAGCTCATGAGACGCGGAATGGTCTGCGTCATGGAGAACTCGTAGTTCCAGCCGTGGTACTTGGTGAGCGCGCCGGAGAGGGCGAGGGTGGACAGGCCGTCGTTGGCCCGGCCGTACCACGCGTTCAGATTGGTCAGCCAGAAGACGATGTGCGAGCTCTGGTTGATCATCTGGACGTTGAAGCCGGAGACGCACTCCTCGATGTCGTCCCAGAGATCGCACTCCTCCCGATTGATGACGATCGCCTCGGTCGCGTTGATGTTGCCCTGACATGAGGCGAGGCGGGCGGCCTGGAGGATGGCCTGGAGCTTCCACTCCTCGACCTTCTTCTCGGGGTCGTAGTAGCGGATCGTCCGCCGGTCGCCGATCGCCTGGAGCACGGACTTCTCCGGGATCTGATCCGCCGACGTCGGGGCGCCCGCCGCGGCTGGGGAGGTGGACATCAGTAGTTCTCCTCGGTAGTCGCGCCCCGTGTCGGCGCGGATTGATGCGTTGCCAGTTGCACGTTACAGATAACCCGATTCGCGAATCGTGTCAATATGGCCGCGCTCGTGCCCATGTGCGCCCGGAGGTTGGATGGCGGCGATCGATCTGCTCCAGAGCACGCTCACGTCGCCGATGATCCTGGCCTTCGCTCTGGGGGTGATAGCCACCGCGGCGGGCAGCGACCTGCGACTGCCGAAGGCGATGGCGTCGGGGCTCTCGATCTACCTGCTCTTCGCCATCGGGCTGAAGGGAGGGGTCGCGCTCTCGGGCGTGCGCGCGCACGAGATCCTCGCCCCGGCCCTCGCCACCCTCGCGCTCGGGGTGCTGACGCCCTTGGTGGCCTTCGTCGCTGCGCTGCGCCTGCTGCCGATCGACCGGGTCGACGCGAGCGCGCTCGCGGCGCACTACGGCTCGGTGTCGGCGGTGACCTTCGCCGCCGCCCTGACCGTCTTCGAGGGAGCAGACGTGCAGGTCGAGGGCTTCGCGCCGGCGCTGCTGGCCATGCTGGAGGTGCCGGGCATCGTCGTGGCGCTGATGCTGGCTTCGAACGTCGTGGGCGGCGGCCGCGGCGGCTGGAGCCGTGCGCTGCGCGAGGCGATCCTCGGCAGGAGCATCGTGCTGCTGGTCGGAGGCCTTGCGATCGGTTTCGTGGCCGGTCCGGAGGGCACCGAGCAGGTCGACCCGCTGTTCCGCGACCTCTTCCTGGGTGCGCTCACCCTCTTCCTGCTCGACCTCGGCGTCACCGCCGCCCGCCGCGCGGGCGGACTCCGCACCGCCGGGGTCGGCCTGCTCGCCCTCGGCACCTGCGTCCCGCTGGTGAACGGCACCGCGGGCGTGCTGCTCGGCACCGCCGCCGGGCTGTCGATCGGTGGAAGCGCGCTGCTGGGCATCATGTCGGCCAGCGCTTCGTACATCGCAGCGCCCGCGGCGGTCAGGGTCGCACTTCCGGATGCGAACCCCGCCTACTACCTCACGGCCAGCCTCGGGATCACCTTCCCGCTGAACCTGGTCATCGGGATCCCTCTCTTCTTCGCGATCGCGCAGGCGATCGGCGGCTGAGCGAGCTCGTCACCGGGACCGTCGGCACACGCTCGGCGCGGTCGGATGGTCAAGGCGGGGAGCCGGATGCCGATACGCCCTGCAGCCTGTAAACACGTACTCAGCCCCGAGGTATCCGCATGCCGAGTGTGTTGATCGCCGATGACGCCGCGTTCATGCGGATGATGATCAAGAACATCCTTACCGAAGCCGGTTACGAGATCGTCGGCGAAGCCGAGAACGGCGCGGTCGCGGTCACCAAGTACCGCGAGCTCAAGCCGGATCTCACCACGATGGACATCACGATGCCCGAGATGGACGGCCTGGCCGCCCTCAAGGAGATCCGCGGCGAAGATCCCTCCGCGCGCGTGGTCATGTGCTCCGCCATGGGGCAGCAGTCGATGGTGATCGAATCGATCCAGGCCGGTGCGCGCGATTTCATCGTGAAGCCGTTCCAGCCCGACCGCGTTCTCGAGGCCATCCAGAAGGCCCTGAGCTAGTCGGGGGCCGGCGCCGTGACCCCGCCACCACCCCCGGGCGTCCGAGTCCTCATCTGCGACGACTCGCCGCTGCTGCGGCGGGTGCTCACCGACATGCTGACCGACGGCGGCCTGACGGTCATCGGCGAGGCGCGCGACGGCATCGAGCTCGTGGAGAAGGCGACGGCCCTGAAGCCGGACGTGATCACGCTCGACGTCGAGATGCCTCGGCGCAACGGCCTCGACGGGCTGCGCGAGCTCATGAAGGTCCGGCCGACCCCGGTCATCATGGTCTCCTCCCTCACCGGCAAGGCGAGCGCCGCGACCAGCGACGCCCTCGCGGCGGGGGCGGTCGACGTGGTGGAGAAGCCGGCACTGCGGCTGTCGCCGCAGGGTTGGGGGACCACCCGCGACGAGATGGTCGCGAAGGTCCGCGGCGCCGCCGGCGCACGCGTGGCGGCGCTCTCGCGCGCGCCCCGCCCGGCGACCCTGGGAGCGAAGCTCACCTCTCTCGCAGCCGACGCGGGTGGCGATCTGATCGTCATCGCGACCTCCACGGGTGGCCCGCGCGCACTGCACGCCGTGGTGCCCCAGCTCCCGTCACCGCTCGGCGCCGGCGTCCTCATCGTCCAGCACATGCCGGTCGGCTTCACGAAGCCCCTGGCCGCTCATCTGAACGACCGCTCGCAGCTCACGGTCCGCGAGGCGTCCGCGCGCGACGAGATCCGCCCGGGCGTCGCGCTCCTCGCACCCGGCGGCTCCCACCTCGAGGTGAGTGGACGGGGGAGCGTGCGGCTCTCCCAGGCCCCGCCGATCGGCGCCCTACGCCCGCGCGCCGACATCACGATCGAGACCGCCGCGCGCCACTACGGCGCCAAGATGACCCTCGTCGTCCTGACCGGCATGGGCGAGGACGGCCTCGTCGGCGCCCGCGCCGTCGCGGCGCGGGGAGGCACCATCCTGAGCGAAGCCGAGGAGACCTGCGTGGTCTGGGGCATGCCGCGAGCCGTGCAGGAGGCCGGCGTAGGGGGAACCGTCGTTCCGCTCGACGCGATGCCGCTGGCCATCACCCAGGCGGCGACCAAGCGCGCCGCGGCGGCGAGCCGAACGCTCGCCCACTCACAAGGAGCCCGATGACCACCACGCAAGGCCAGACCTCGACGTCGGCGGACTACGACCGATTCTGCGGCGGCATCAAGTCGATCTGCGACATCGACCTGGCCCAGTACCGCCAGGCCCAGATGGAGCGGCGCCTGCGCACGTTCGCGGACAAGTCGGGCTACGGCGACCTCGATGGCTACCTCTCGGTGCTGCGCCGCGACGTGATCGCACGGGCCGCCTTCCTCGACCACATGACGATCAACGTGTCCGAGCTCTTCCGCAACCCGGAGCGCTTCGCCGAGCTCGAGAGGGACTTCCTCCCCCCGATGGTCGAAAAGGCGGGTCGGCGTGGGCTGCGTGTGTGGAGCGCCGGATGCTCCTACGGAGCCGAGCCGTACACGCTCGCCATCCAGCTCAAGGAGGCCGCACCGAAGGCCGCCCACGAACTCATGGCGACCGACATCGACAAGACGATCCTCGCCCGCGCGGCCGAGGGGATCTTCACCGGGCAGGACCTCCAGAACGTCTCGGCGGAGCGGCGCGCCCGTTGGTTCACCGCGCTGCCGGACGGCAAGTGGCAGGTCAGCAAGGAGATCCGTTCGATGGTGCGGTTCTCGCGCCTCGACCTTCTGAAGGACCGCTATCCGGCCACGCGCGACCTGATCCTCTGCCGCAACGTCGTCATCTACTTCAAGGATGAGGCCAAGGAGCGGATCTACGAGCACTTCTTCAACGCTCTGCGCCCCGAGGGGATCCTCTTCGTCGGTTCCACGGAGCGAGTCACCGATTCCGCCACACTCGGCTGGACTCGACCCGGCACGTTCTTCTATCAGCGCCCGTGAGCGCCCCGCGCCACGACGCCGTCCACAAGGAGTGGAGAGCATGACCACACGCACCTCGGATCCGGCCGCGACCCTCCAGCTCGTGACGTTCACCTTGGACGACGAGGACTACGGGGTCAGCATCACGCGCGTCCAGGAGATCATCCGTCACAGCGCGCCGCGCGGGATGCCGGGCAGCCCGACCGACATCGAGGGCGTGATCAACCTGCGCGGGCGGCTGATTCCGGTGGTCGATCTCCGCGCGCGCCTCGGCATGGGCGGCCGCGTGCCCGACGACGCCAAGGTGGTGATCACCGAGCTCGACCAGACCACGGTCGGACTCGTCGTCGATGACGTGCGCGAGGTGATGACGGTCGATGTCGCCGACCTCGAGGCGGCGCCGGAGTCGGCGCTCGGCGGGGGGACGAGCGCGATCGAGTCGGTCGCCAAGGTGGACGATCGCCTGCTCGTGATCCTCGACGTGGTCCGGCTGCTCGGGCCCTGAGCCGCACGATCGGAGTGGGCCTCCGGATCCCCGACGGAATCGGGGATCCGCACGGCACTCACTCCTAAAGCCCCAGGGTGCAACGCCGATAGGGATGCGGCAGGAGCGCGGGGGAAGCTCGGAACAACACCGAGCCCCCCGATCCGGTCGATGCGTCGGCGCCCCCGTCCGGTCCGGTGTGGAATCGAGAGGAGCAAGACGGCGTGGACACTTCCGAGTATCTCAGTCTCTTCCTGGACGAGAGTCGGGAGAGCCTTCAAGCCCTCAACGCCTCGCTCCTCGATCTGGAGCGCGACCCCGCCGACACCGAGCCCCTGACGGTCATCTTCCGCGTGGCGCACTCCCTCAAGGGGATGAGCGCGACCATGGGTTTCGGCGCGATGGCGCGGCTGACCCACCGCATGGAAGAGGTCCTGGCGATGATGCGCGACGGTGGCGCCCCGGTGACGCCCACCATCAGCGACGGGCTCTTCGCATGCCTCGACACCCTGCAGGAGATGGTCGACCGCGTCGCCGACGGCGACAAGGAGGAGGTTGACGCCTCGGCGGTCCTGGCGCGCCTCGACGAGATCGCGAACACGACCTCCAATCCGAGCGCGGAGGCAGTCGCCCAGGTGGCTGCGACCATCGCGCCCTCTGAGCCCTCACCCGCGCTGAGCGACTACGAGCGCATGGTGGTGGTGGAGGCCCACGAGCGCGGGCTCGCCGTCGTGCGCGTTGCCGTCACTTTCGAGGACACCTGCCAGCTCGCCGCCGTCCGGGCCTTCATGGTGGTGCAGGAGCTCGAGGCGTTCGGGGAGCTCATCAAGAGCGAGCCGTCGGCCGAGAGCATCGAGGCCGGAGAGGTCGAGGGGGGCGTCTGCTTCTGGATCGCCGCCGAGCTGGACCTGGACCCGGAGCAGATCGAGAACCGGACGCTGGGCGTGAGCGAGATCGCCACCTGTGCGGTCGAGCGGATCGAGGCCGGGGGCGACGCCGAGGGGGAGGACGCGCCTGCCGAGGCGGTGTCCTCTGCAGAGGCTTCCGCCGAGGCGAGCGTCGAGGTGGCGCCCAAGGCAGCGCCGGCAAAAGCACCCGATGCCGCCCCTGGCGACCGCGGCGCGACACCGGCGGACGCCAAGCCGCGCGGCGGCGCGACGACGGTCCGCGTCGGCACCGACCGGCTCGACGCCCTGATGAACCTGATGGGCGAGATGGTGATCCAACGCACCCGGCTCGACCAGCTCTCCAGCCAGTACGAGCTTGGCGACCTACGGGATGCGGTCGAGGACATGACCCGGGTCACCAACGATCTCCAGGCGCTGATCATGCAGGTTCGGATGATGCCGGTCGAGGCGGTCTTCATGCGCTTCCCGCGGATGGTCCGCGACCTGGCCAACACTCTCGGCAAGAACGTCAACCTGATCATCGAGGGCGAGGACACCGAGCTCGACCGCACGGTCATCGACGGCCTGGGAGACCCGCTCGTGCACATGCTGCGCAACGCGGTCGACCACGGCCTGGAGTCGCCCGAGGAGCGGGCGGAGGCGGGCAAGGACGCGACCGGCACGGTGTTGCTCTCCGCCCGTCACGCGGGAAGCAGCGTGGTGATCGAGGTCCGCGACGACGGCAAGGGCATGGACCCCGACGCACTGCGCGCCTCGGCCGTGAGGAAGCACCTCCTCGACGAGGCGGCGGCGGCCGCGCTCTCGGATGACGAGGCGCTGCAGCTCGTGTTCCTCCCAGGTTTCTCGACCGCCGCGACGACCACCGACGTCTCCGGGCGAGGGGTCGGCATGGACGCGGTCCGCACCGCCATCGCCGCTCTCAGCGGCGAGGTGTCGATCTCGAGCGCGATCGGCGAGGGGAGCAGCTTTACGATCCGGCTGCCTCTCACGCTTGCGATCATCCAGGCGCTGCTCGTCACGGCCGGCCGGGACACCGAGGATGCCGGGCAGGTCTGGGCCGTGCCCCTCGAGACGATCGAGGAGACCGTGCTGATCGACCCGGCCGACACGCGGCCGGTCCGAGGCCGACCGTGCGTGGTTCTGCGCGACGCCGTCGTTCCGCTCGTCTGGCTGGGCGACTCGCTGAACATCGGCGGAGCAGGACGCCACGACGAGCACGACGGGCATCTGAACGTCGTCGTGGTTCGCTCCGGCTCGCAGCGCCTCGGTCTCGTCGTTGACGATCTCATCGGAAAGCAGGATGTCGTGATCAAGCATCTTCCGGACTACCTCGGCGACGTCTCGGGGGTGGCGGGAGCCACGATCCTCGGGGACGGCTCCGTCGCCCTCATCCTGGACGTCGCGATACTGGCTCCCGGCCCCGCGCTGGCGTTGGCGTGAGCACGCACCTGCAGCTCGGCGCGGCGCAGATGGACGCGCTCCGCGAGATCGGCAACATCGGTGCCGGCAACGCCGCCACGGCGCTCTCCCAGATGACCGGGTGCCCGGTCCAGATGGGGATACCGGCGGTGAAGCTCCTTCCCGTCGAGGAGATCGCCGACGAGGTGGGCGCGGCCGACGACATCGTGGCCGCGATGTTCCTCGGCGTCGAGGGTGACGCCCCCGGCCACATGCTGTTCGTCATGAGCGAGAGGGCCGCACGCACCATGGTCAACGTGCTCATGGGGAAGGGCGGCGAGGCCTCCACCGTCGGGGCCTTCGACGAGATGGAGCTGTCGGCCCTGCAGGAGGTCAGCAACATCATGACCGGCTCCTACCTCGGCGCCCTCGCGCAGATCACGGGGCTCCGCCTCGAGCCGACGCCGCCGCTGGTGGGCGTGGACCTTGCAGGTGCCCTCCTCGGCGCCGCCCTCGCCGAGGTGGCGATGGTGTCCGACACCGCCCTCCTGCTCGAGTCGACCCTCGGCGACGACGACACGCCGTCCGTCGGCGACTTCCTCTTCATCCCGACCGCTGAGGCCCTCGCCCTCGTCCTCGAACGGCTCGGTGTCGGGGCGTGAGCCCCGTGGCGACGAGCACGGCAGCCGGGCCCAACGTGGGGATCGGCCAGATAGCCGTGAGCGCGGACAGTGATGTCGTCATCTCCGCGCTGGGCCTCGGATCGTGCATCGGGGTGGTGTTCATCGATCCCCGGGCCCGCATGGCCGGGATGGCGCACGTGATGCTTCCCGAGTCTCCTGCGACCCCTTCCGGCCCTCCCGGGAAGTTCGCCGATCTGGCGATACCCGCGCTTCTCGACCAGATGCGCAAGCTCGGCGCCGACCAGGCGCGCCTCGTGGTGAAGATGGCCGGCGGCGCCCAGATGTTCGGCGCGAGCTCGGGCGGCAACCTGCTGAGGATCGGCGAGCGCAACGCCGAGGCGGTGACCGGAGCGCTCAGCTCCGCCGGCCTCCGTGTGCGCTCGTCCCACATCGGAGGCAACTCCGGTCGGACGATGGCCGTCACGGTCGGCACCGGTAGCGTGACCGTGCGCACGGTCGGGGGCGATCTGGTCGAGCTCTAGGGCTTCGGTGGGTATCGCGCGGAAGTCGGGACGACCGGCCCGGTGCTCTGAGCCGTAGTCTCGCGGGTGGCGCCGGTTCCCCCGGCGCAGCTCCTGCGAGACGACCAAGAAGGGGCCCGGATGACCTCGCACACGACACCGATCCGCCTGCTCGCAACGATCGGAGCCGCCGCCGGGCTCGCGCTCGGAGCGGCCGGCTGCGGCGGCGGCGCGGACACCGCGGGCGACGCGCCCTCGAGCGCCGAGACCGCCGCGCCCGCCCGCACGGCCGGCTTCGTGGGTGACCCCGCGCGCGGCGAGGCGGTCTTCGCCCGCTCGTGCGCCTCATGCCACGGCACCGGGGGCGCGGGGGGCGGCATCGGTCCCCGGCTGGTGGACGCAGGGCTGCTGGAGGCCTCTGTCGCATCGATCGTGGCCACCGGCCGTGGGGTGATGCCCGGCGGGCTGGTGGAGGGGACCGATGCCGCAGACGTCGCCGCCTATGTCGCGAAGATCGGCGGAGGCGTCCAGGGGCCGGGCTGACCGGACCGGCCCCTGGCTGTCGCGCGGGCGTGGGAGCTTCTGATATCAGAGGGTCACCGTCCACGCGCGAAGAGAGGTCCGCGATGTGCCGCAACATCCGTACGCTCCACAACTTCGAGCCGCCGGCCACCCATGACGAGGTGCACGCCTCGGCCCTGCAGTACGTGCGCAAGATCAGCGGCTCCACCAAGCCCTCGCGTGCCAACCAGGAGGCCTTCGATCGCGCCGTCTCCTCGGTGATGGAGGCCTCACTGCTCCTGCTCGACGAGCTCACCACCAACGCTCCGCCCAAGAACCGCGAGGTCGAGGCGGAGAAGGCGCGCGAGCGCTTCCGGCGACGCCAGGCCGCCTAGGGTCCTAGCGGGACCGGGGGCCTCGTTGCGTCGGCGCGACGCTCCGAGGGAGACTCGGCCGGCCCCCGCGCCATCCGGAGGAATCCGTCGTGACCGCACGACCGCCCTGGGCGCTACTCGCGGCACTCGTGGTCACCGTGAGCGCGGCGGTCTACGGCGTCGCACGCTGGCAGCCGTTCGCGCCCGAATCGCCTCCCGTGGCCGCGGGAGGCGCGGGAGGCGACGCTGTGCGCGGCGAGGCGGTCTTCGCCCGCTCGTGCGCCTCATGTCACGGCACCGGGGGCGCGGGGGGCGGCATCGGCCCCCGGCTGGTGGACGCAGGGCTGCTGGAGGCCTCTGTCGCATCGATCGTGGCCACCGGCCGTGGGGTGATGCCCGGCGGGTTGGTGGAGGGGACCGATGCCGCAGACGTCTCCGCCTACGTCGCGAAGATCGGCGGGGTAGGCGCGGCCGAGGGGCCGGCGGGTGGCCGGGCGCGGATCACGGGAGGGCGCCTCGATGGGCTCAGGGTCCAATTGGACCTCCCCGCTCCGGCCAATTGGACCGTCTGGATCGACGGCCTGGCCGGTCGCCTACCGGTGGCCACGATCATCGCCGGAACGCGGGGCGGCGAGACCCCCTCGATCCAGGGCGGCCAGACGATCCTCGGGCGCTACGACCGCGTGCTGGTGGGGACCGACGTGACGGCCCCGGCGCTCGCCGGATCGCTCTCCCCCTCGCGCTCGCGCGACCTCCTCACCCTGCTCGTGGACGACCCCGCCGTGCCGGGAAGGGCATCGCTTCTCGACGCCGCTCACGCCCAGGTCGATGTGTTGCGTGAGCACGTCCGCTTCCTGGTGGCCGCGCGCGACGAGGGGAACCTCGCCAACGTGCGCTTCCATGGGGAGCATCTGGTGAACATCGCCCGCGGTGAACCGGCACGCGACATCGACGGCAACGGCGAGGCGTCGAACCCGGGAGACGGGGTCGGGTTGATCGACGGGGGGAGCGCCTACCTGCGCCGGGTCGGCGCGCTGACCGGCCCCGCCCTCACCGACCCCGACCGCGCCGTGGCGGCGGTCGTCACGCGCATCGCGAGCCGGGGCGAGCTCAGCGGGCGAGCGGAGTCGGTGGCCGCGGCCAGGCGCTCCATCGCGGCGATAGAGGCAGCCGACGCCCGCCTGGACGATGCCTGGTCGCTACTCCGGGAACGGGCTGCCGCCGCCGCGGTGATCGAGCTGGGGCCATGAGCACCGCCGCGCTCCCGCTCGAGGTGGCCTCCGGATACGCCGACGTCCTGGAGACGGTCTTCACCAGCCCCGTGGCCGGAAAGGCGTGGCTCGCGACCATCGCGCTCGTCCTGGCCGTCGTCCAGATATCGACGGGTGCGCGCATCTACGGCCGCCTTGCCGGCGCGATCCCGCTGAGCCCCGTGGCCGCCTCCCGAGTGCACCGCTGGTCGGGGCGGGTCGCGGTGATCGTCACCCTTCCGATCGTCTTCCACTGCATCGCCATCCTCGGCTTCCAGACCACCGACACCCGCGTCGCCGTCCACTCGGTCGCGGGATCCTCCTTCTACGGCGTTCTCGCCGGCAAGCTCCTGATCCTCCGCCACCGGGCCTTCCCGGGTTGGGCGCTGCCGATCGCGGGTGGCACCCTCTTCGGCGTCCTCGCCGTGATGTGGCTCACCTCGAGTTGGTGGTACTTCACCGAGGTCCGATTCGGCTTCTGAACCTGGGTCCAGCGCCTGGGCGAGAGCGCATCCGGTGCCGTTTGTGGCACCGGATGCGCGGGCCGCGGTGGCGGTCCCGGCTACCGCCCCGCGGACTGCCTGCCCCGGCGCGCCGTGGCGTCCACGATGACGGCGGCGAGCAGGACGAGCGCCGTGATCATCTGCTCGAGGTCGGATGTGAGCCCGAGAAGGGCGATCCCGTTGGCGACCGAGCCGATGACGAGCGCTCCGAGGAGCGCCGCGTAGACCGAGCCACGGCCTCCGAAGAGGCTGGTGCCACCGATGACCGCGGCGGCGATCGCGTTCAGCAGGAACGCCCCGCCGCCTGACTGCTGGTTGATCGCCAGACCACGGGAGGCGGCCATGATCCCGGCTGCCGCCGCGAGGGTCCCCGAGAGCACGAAGACGATCGTCATGATGCGGGTCACGTTGATGCCGGCGCGCCGGGCGGCCTCCTTGCTCCCACCGACGGCGAAGACGTGACGGCCGAACGGCGTCCGCCGCACGATCAGGTCGAAGCCGATCACCAGCCCGAACAGGATGAGGACGGCCAGCGGCAGCCCCCGGTCCTTCATCCACACCAGGACGGCGCTGACCGCCAGCACGACGATCACGACCTCACGGAGGACGAGTCCGATGATGGGATCGGTGTCGAGGCCTGCAGCCTTGCGCCGGTGGTGGCCGAGGTGGCCCGCCCCGATCATCAGGCCGAGGAGCCCGATCACGATCGGCCAGGTGACGGCGGGGCCGAAGAACGTGTCGGTGAGCGAGAGCATGAAGCTGTCGGTGACGTTGCGCGCCCCGCCGTTGCCGAGGACGTAGAGCAGGGCCCCCTGCCAGCCGATGAAGCCGGCCAGGGTCACGACGAACGACGGCACGCCGATGCGGGTGATGATGACGGCGTGGAACAGGCCGACCGCTGCGCCCGCCAGGAGTCCGAGGAGCACCGCAAGCGGCCCGGCCACCGCGTGCTCGAGATTGACGACGACGACGATGGCGGCCGCGAGCCCGGACACGGATCCGAGCGCAAGATCGATCTCGCCGAGAAGGAGGACGAGCACCACGCCGATCGCGGCGATGCCGACGGCGCAGATCTGGAGCGAGAGATTGGTGAGGTTGAAGGCGCTGAGGAAGCGGTCGTTCTGAAGGTAGAAGACCGCCCAGACGACGATGACGCCGAAGATCACCGGGAGCATCCCGAGGTCGCCGCCCTTCAGGCGCTCGATGTAGCCCGAGACCAGGCTGCGGTCGGCATCCCTGTCGCGCAGGGCGATCTGGTCCTCTGTGCTGAGGGGCTCGTTGGTGCTCATCGCCCTGGACCCCCTTCCGGGACGTCGGGAGCCGCAGGGGCGGAGTCGCCGTTGCCCAGGTCGGCTCCAGTGATGGCGGAGACCACCGCCTCGGGCGTCGTGGATCCCACGGTGAAGTCGGCGACGCGTTCGCCGAGGCGCAACACCACGATGCGGTCACACGACGCGAAGACGTCGGCGAGATTGTGGCTGATGACCACCACGCCCAGGCCCTGCGACTTCAGGCGCACGATCAGGTCGAGCACCTGCTTGGTCTGGGCCACACCGAGAGCCGCCGTGGGCTCGTCGAGCAGCACCACCTTGGGATCTCCCAGGAGCGAGCGGGCGATGGCCACCGATTGGCGCTGACCACCCGAGAGCGAGGAGACCTTCGTCCGCACGCTGCGCAGCGTGCGCACCTCCATCATCCTCAACAGCTCGAGGGCCCGCTTCTCCATCGCCACCTCGTCCAGAACGAGGCCGTGAGCCGCCGGCTCGCCGCCGAGATAGAGGTTCGCCACCACGTCGAGGTTGTCGCACAGCGCCAAGTCCTGGTAGACGGTGGCGATCCCGAGAGCCGCCGAGTCGGCGGGGCGGGAGATCGTGACGCGTTCGCCGTCGAAGACGATCGCACCCTCGTCCGCGGGCTGCGCGCCCGATATCGCCTTGATGAGGGTTGACTTCCCGGCTCCGTTGTCACCGACGAGGCCCACGGCCTCGCCCGGGTAGACCTCGAAGTTGACCTTGGTCAGCGCATGGACCGCGCCGAACCGCTTCGTGAGACCGGTCATGGACAGCACCGGCGCCCGGGTGACCACTGCCCCCTCAGCCGCCATCGGAGAGCTTCCTTTCATGTCTTACCCCCGCGCCCCCGGCGGCATCCTGCCGCCGGGGGCTCAAGGGGACTACTGGATGCCGGCCTTCGTGCAGGCTGCGGCGAAGTCCGCAGTGCAGATCTGGGCCGCGGTGTAGAAGCCGTCGGCCACCACGGTGTCCGCGACGTTGTCCACCGTCACGGAGACGGGGTCGAGAAGCACCGACGGCACGTCGATCTTCCCGTTGTTGACCGTGCTCGTGGCGTTGGGCACGGCCTCGCCGTTGGCGAGTGCCACGGCGGCGGTCGCCGAGGCCTCGGCCTCGAGCTTGATGGCCTTGTAGACCGTCATGTACTGCTGTCCGGCGACGATCCTCTGGATCGCGGCGAGCTCGGCGTCCTGGCCGGTCGTCGGGATCTTCGAGACGTCGATGCCGGCGGCCTTCATGGCCGCAATCGCGCCGCCACCGGTGCCGTCGTTGGCGGCGTAGACGCCCTTGAAGCCGTTCTTGCCGTACTTGGTGATCCAGGCGTCCATCTGCTTCTGGGCGTTCGCCGGGAGCCAGTCGGTCGTGTCGTACTGGGCGATGATCTTCACGCCCGCGCTCTGGAGGGCCGCATTGGAGCCCTTCTTGAAGAGCGTCGCGTTGTTGTCCGTGGGCGATCCGTTGATCTTCAGGATCGGGCCCTGCGGGTTGCCGTCCTCGGCCAGCTTGGCGGCGAGGGCGTCGCCCTGGAGCGTGCCGACCTTCTCGTTGTCGAACGAGACGTAGAGATCGGGCTCGGCGTTCAGGATGAGCCGGTCGTACGAGATGACCGGGATCCCCGCGGCCTTGGCCTTGGTGACGATCGCGCCGGCGGCGGTGCCGTCGACCGGGTCGAGGACCATCACGTCGACGCCGTTGGTGATCGCGGCCTCAGCCTGCGTCAGCTGCTTCGCAGAATCCTGGTCTGCGTTCGCGTAGCTCAGGCTGCAGTCCGGGCACAGCTCCTTGAGCTTGGCCTCGAAGAGCGGCCGGTCCTGCTGGTCGTACCGGGTGGTCTGCGACTCGGGCAGCAGCAGCGCGACGCTCTTGCCGCCCCCCGCCGATGCGCCGGTGTCGCTGCTGCTGCTGTCGCTGCCACAGCCGTATGCGCCGACCGCGAGCACTGCGGCGGCGCCGGCCGCCACGAGCCCGCGCAGCACAGTAGTGCGTGAAGTCACCTCAGCCCCTTCCGTTGTCAGACCGGGGCGGTTGTTTGTAACCCCCGGCACGAGCGCGACCCTAAGGGCGCTCGGGCATATTTGTCAATGTCTCGGCGAAAGAGCGCCTAAGTTCTCCTTGTTTTGTCCGAAGCACAAGACATATGGTGCCCCCGTGACGTCTCTCGACAGAACGCCCGACGATGTCCGCGCGCCGGGATCGTTGGAGAGCCTCCGTCAGACCAACCGCGCTCGCGTAGTGCTTGCACTGAGGGTCCTGGGCACCTCGAGCCGAGCCCAGATCGCGCGCCGGACGGGCCTCTCGCGATCGACCGTCTCGACCGTGGTCGCCGACCTGATCGCCACGGGATTGGTGCGGGAAGGGGATGAGGCGGCGGCGGCCGCCAAGGGCGCCGGCCGACCCGCGGTGCCGATCACACTTGACCCCTCCGCAGGTGCCGCGCTCGGCATCGATCTCGCCCACGACGGGGTCAGGGTGATCGTCACCGACCTCGCCCATCAGGTGCTCGAGGAGTGCTGGCGGGCGGCTCCCCTGGAGCGGTGGGATGCGGACGCCGTGATGCGGAGCGCGGCCGATGCCGCCGGGGAGGCGCTCCGCGAGGCGCGGGTCCCCGTGCCGCTCGTCGTCGGCGCAGCCGTGGCGGTTCCCTCCCCCATCGACCCCGTCAGCGGCATCCTCGGAGCCGAGTCGGTGATACCGAGCCTTGCGGGCGTCAACGTCGGAGAGCGGCTCTCGGAGCTGCTCGGCATGCCGATCCGCGCGGACAACGACGCCAACCTCTGCGCGCTGGCCGAGTTCGTCTGGGGGGCGGCGCCCGGCCACCCGAACATGGTGTACATCAAGCTGTCCCGGGGCATCGGCTCCGGCCTCGTCCTGGGCGGGGCGGTCTATCGTGGCGTGCACGGAGGGGCGGGCGAGCTCGGCCACACTCCGGTCCTGCCAGAGGGGCCGCCCTGCCGGTGCGGCAACCGAGGCTGCCTCGAAGCCCTCGCCGGCACGGAGTCGATCATCGAGCTCGTCGCCGGCCGATTCTCCGAGCCGCCGACGATCGGGAGCGTGATCGATCTGGCGATGGCGGATGACACGGTCTGCCGCCGCGCGCTGCGCGACGTCGGCTCGCTCGTCGGCACCGCGCTCGCCGCGACCGTGAACCTCCTCAATCCGAGCCTGATCGTGGTGGGTGGTGAGCTGGAGACCGCGTTCGATCTCTTCGAGGTGCCGTTGCGCGAGGCGATGGACCGGGCCGCGATCCACCGGTCGGCCGACGACGTCGTGGTCATCCCCGGCTCGCTCGGCCGCCGGGCCGAGGCGCTGGGCGCCGTCGCTCTCGTCCTCCGCGACTCGGCCGATCTCGCCGGAGTGGGCTGAGCTCGAGGTAGGCCGGTGGGCGATTCCGCCGTTAGGGTTGGGCGGTGTCCTCCGAGCGCGCGCCCGAGACGACGTCCACCGCGGTGCTGGGGCTCGGGATCATGGGGAGTCGGATCGCCCGGCGTCTGGCCGTCGCAGGAGTGCCGCTGCGGGTGTGGAATCGCGACGGCGCCAAGGCGTACCCCCTCGAGCCGCTCGGAGCCGAGATCGCCCCCGATCCGGCGGCGGCGGCGACAGGGCGCGAGGTGGTCGTGCTGATGCTCGCCGACGGGCCCGCGACGCACGATGTGCTCTGGAGCCAGGGGGTCGCCGCGAGCCTCGCCCCGGGGGCTGTGGTCATCGACATGGCCTCGATTGCGGCGGCCGACGCGCGCGAGCACTGCGCGCGGCTCGCAGCGCTGGGGGTGGACTATCTCGATGCCCCGGTGTCGGGGGGATCCCGGGGAGCCGAAGAGGGCTCGCTCACGATCATGGTCGGTGGCGACCGAGCGGTCCACGACCGCGTCGCCCCGCTACTGCGTCTGCTCGGGCGCTCCACCCACATCGGCCCCTCCGGCGCCGGCCAGGTCGCGAAGACCGCCAACCAGCTGATCGTGGGCGTCACGATCGGCGCGGTCGCCGAGGCCCTACTCCTGGCCGAAGCCGCGGGCGCCGACCCCGCGGCGGTACGCGAAGCTCTTCTCGGCGGCTTCGCCGACAGCCGCATCCTGCGCGAGCACGGCGAACGGATGCTGGCCGGCGAGTTCGCTCCGGGCGCACGTGTGGCGACGCAGCTCAAGGATCTGCGGACCGTCGTCGCGCTCGCCGGCGACGCCGGGGTGCTGCTGCCGCTCGCGGAGCGGGTCACCGAGCTGTTCGCGAGCCTCCACGAGGAGATCGGCGCCGATCTCGACCACTCGGCGCTGATCCTGGAGCTACGCCGCCGCGTCGAGGCGATGCCATGAGCCGCTTCTCGGCCCACCTGGGAACGCTCTTCGGTGAGCTGGCGCCCCTCGATCGGCCGGCCGCCGCCCATGCGGCGGGCTTCACCGAGATCGAGGCCTGGTGGCCGCCCGCCTCCGCCCCCGACGAGTGGATCAGCGCGGTGCGCGAAGCCGGGGTGCGCGCCGTGCTCGTCAACGCGGACGGGGGCGACCTGGCGGCTGGAGAGCGCGGGTTCTGCAACGTGCCCGGGCGGGAGGACGAGGTGCTCGCGGCGGTGCGCGAGGCGTCGCGCGTGGTGCGAGCGTGTGGCGGCGAGGCCGTGAACCTGCTCGTCGGCCGGGACGACGGCGCGCGCCCGGTGCGCGACCAGCTCGCTTCGGCCGTCGAGGTGGTGCGCGCGGCGGCCGACGAGGCCGCCGGCCTGGGTGCGCGCATTGTCGTGGAGCACCTGAACCCGCTCGATGTGGCCGGCCCGTTGCTGCCCACCCCCGCCGAGGCGTTCAGGTTCGTCGAGGATGTCGCTCATGACGGCGTGCGACTGCTCTACGACGCCTACCACGCGGCCCGTGCCGGTCTCGACGCCGTGGCCGAGGTGGACCGGGTGGCCGAGCTGATCGGGCACGTCCAGTACGCCGACTGCCCCGGCCGGGGGGCGCCGGGAACGGGCCGGATCGACCTTCGGAGCCTCACGGCGGGCCTCGACGCGGTGGGCTACGCGGGGCCGATCGGGCTCGAGTTCGTGCCGAGCGGTGCGACCATCGATGCCCTCTCGGGTATGGCGCTGTGACGCGCGAGCGGATGCGCAACATCGCCGTGATCGGAGCGACCGCTCTCGGCGTGATCGCGGTGGCGGTCGCCCTCTTCCAGGACGACGAGCCGCCGCCCGGACCGACGCCGACCAGCGCCCCGAACACGGTCACCGCACCTCCCACGACGCCCACTCCCACCCCCTCGCCGATCACCGACGTGCCCGACTGGGGGGAGTTCCGGGGAGCCCCGCCGGACCTGACCGCGCCGCGCGGTGGCTCGCAGGAGGTGTCGGGGCCCGTCGAGGCGCCCGAGCTGACCATCAGGCGCCCGGACGGAACCGTGCTCGCAAAGGCCCGCCTCGACGCAGACGGAGAGGCGCTCGAGGCGCGCTACTTCGATCGCGACGGAGACCTCACGGTGGCGATCGACGGCACGCGCGCCGGCGCGGGCTCGGTTGCCGCCGGGGGGGCGCGTGTGGCTTGCGCCTCGGCGGCGAGTGCCAACTCGGGCTTCCGGTGGACCCGCTTCCCCGTCCGCTGGCGCCTGGGGGCGCGCATACCGCCGCGGGTCACCCGATCCCAGGCGCTCGCGGCGATCCGGCGCGCCCGGGGCATCTGGAACGCCAACCGCTCCTACTGCCGCGGCATACGCGACCGCTCGCGCGTGCGCTTCGCGTTCGCCGGCAAGACCTCGCGCGTTGCCGGGCGCGACGGGGTGAGCGTGGTGGAGTTCGGGAACGTGAACGCGCTGGGGGGCGTCTGCGTCGGCACGGCCGCCTGCACGATCACCTGGATCGGCAGCGGGCGGGCGATCGAGTCGGACACCCGCATCCACCGCACGCGGCGCAACGGCTTCTTCACCGGCGCGCCGCGGCGGCGGGGGCTCGATCTGCAGAGCGTGATGGTGCACGAGAGCGGCCACACCCTGGGCTTCGGCCACGTCTCCGCCCGTACCGTCGCGATGTTCCCGGTCATCGCCGAGGGGAGCGTGCGAGGGCGCCGGCTCGGTCGTGGCGATGCACTCGCCAACAACCGCAAGTACTGAATCCGATCCCGAACCACCCGCCTCCGCTCAGCGGGGTCCGCGCCACCGCCGCTCGAAGGGCAGGCGCCACGTGGCCGGGGCGATGAGGCCGTCCATGGCGACCCGCGGCCCCCACGACCCGGGCGCGTAGGGGAAGACCTCGGGCGGGTGATCGAGCAGGGGCTGCGAGATCTCCCAGAGCCGCTCGATGCCCTTCGCGTTGGTGAAGAGGGTCTGATCGCCCATCATCGCGTCGTAGATCAGGCGCTCGTATGCCTCGAGCACGTCCACGTGCGAGCGGTCCTCGGTGAGCGAGAACTGGAGGCTCTGCTTGACGAGCCGCATGCCGGTGCCGGGGCGCTTGCCGTAGAACGACAATGACAGGCGTGAGGCGTCCGCGAGGTCGAAGGTGAGATGATCCGGTCCGTACTGGCCCACGCCGGAGCCCGTCGGGAACATGCTTCGCGGAGGCTCCTTGAAGGCGATCGAGATGATCCGGGCGCCCTCGGCCATGCACTTGCCGGTGCGCAGGAAGAAGGGGACCCCGGACCAGCGCCAGTTGTCGATGCCGCAGCGCAGCGCCACGAAGGTCTCGGTCTGGGACTCGGGGTGGACGCCGGGCTCGTCGCGGTATCCGTCGTACTGCCCGCGCACCACGTCACGCGGCTCGATCGGCAGGATCGACCGGAAGACCTTGTTCTTCTCCTCGCCGATCGCCTCGGGCTCGAGGGCCGTCGGCGGTTCCATGGCGGTGAAGGCGAGCACCTGCAGGAGGTGGGTGACGACCATGTCCCTGTAGGCCCCGGTCTCCTCGTAGAAGCCGGCCCGCCCCTCGACGGACAGGGTCTCGGGAACATCGATCTGGATGTGGTCGATGTGCTGCCGGTTCCAGATCGGCTCGAAGAGGCCGTTGGCGAAGCGGAGGGCGAGGATGTTCTGGGCCGCCTCCTTGCCGAGGAAGTGGTCGATCCGGAAGACGCGATCGTCCGGGAAGACATCGTTCACGGCCGCGTTCAGGGTGCGCGCGGAAGCGAGATCGGTGCCGAAGGGCTTCTCCATGATGATCCGCGCCCGATCGACGAGACCGGCGTCGCGCAGGGTGGCGACCACGGTCGGAGCCGCGACCGGCGGCACCGAGAGGTAGTGGAGAAAGCGAGGCGTGCCGCCGATCGAGCGGGCTGCCTCTCCGACGGCCCGCGCGAGGCCCTGCGCGCCCTCGCCGGCGTTGACATACGAGAGACACGATGCGAAGCGGGTCCAGGCTTCGTCGTCGATCTCGCTGCGGCCGAAGTCGTTCCAGGCCGCGCGTGCCGATGCCCGGAAGCCCTCATCGTCGATCGCGTCGAGCGAGATCCCGACCACCCGGAAGTCCGACATGAGCCCTGCGCGCGTCAGGTGCATCAGCCCCGGCAGCAACTTGCGGCGCGCGAGATCGCCGGTGGCGCCGAACAGCACGATCACGTGCGGATCGAGGCGGGGGACTGCGCTGGACTCGACGTCGGTCGGTTCGTGGGAGAACATCGTGGGAACGCTATTCGCTCCTGCCGTCCCCCTTCCTTGGCGCCACCGGGAATGCGCTCAACTACGGCGCGGAACTGCCGATGGGAGAACTCCGGTCCAATTCCTCTCCCACGAGGCCAGCGTGCAGCTATCGACCCACTCCTACTCCGCGGCCTCCGGCTGGTCTGACGAACTGCCCGACATCGATTCGGACCGCACGCTGGTCGTGGCGTTCGGCGCTCCCGAGTTCGGATCCGACACCCGCCCCTTCGACGACCTGGCGCGGAAGTACCCCACCTCGAGCATCGTGGGGTGCTCGACCGCGGGCGAGATCATCGGCTCGGACCTGCGCGACGAGAGCGTGGTGGTCGCCGCTGCGCGCTTCGACACGAGCACCCTCCGCTCGGCAACGGCGGTGGTGGGGTCGGCCGAGGACTCGTTCGCTGCGGGGTGCGACATCGCCCGGCAGCTCGCCGACCCGTCTCTGCGAGGCGTTCTGGTGCTCTCGGACGGGCTCGCCGTCAACGGCAGCGAGCTTGTGAGCGGCCTCAACTCGGTCCTACCGAGCTCGGTCGTCATCACCGGAGGCCTCGCGGCCGACGGTGACCGCTTCGGACGCACCTGGGTGCTCGAGGGCACGACCCCCGTGAGCGGCATCGTCCGCGGCGTCGGGCTCTATGGCCACGACCTGCGACTGGGACACGGCTCGATGGGCGGCTGGGACCTCTTCGGCCCCGAGCGCACCATCACGCGCGCGGACGCGAACGTGCTCTACGAGCTCGACGGCCGGCCCGCGCTCGACCTCTACAAGAGCTACCTCGGCGAGCTCGCCGGCGGACTTCCCGCGACCGGACTGCTCTTCCCACTCTCGATCCGGATGGCCGAGGCAGCGGAGCAGAGCGTCGTGCGCACGATCCTCGCGGTGGATGAGGATCATCAGTCGATGACCTTCGCGGGCAACATGCCCGAGGGTGCGACGGCCCAGCTGATGCGGGCCAACTTCGACCGCCTGATCGACGGCGCGGCGGACGCGGCCCTCATGAGCCGCGGGCCCGGCTCCGACGACGGGCCCACGCTCGCCCTCGGGGTGAGCTGCGTGGGACGCAGGCTCGTGCTGGGCGAGCGCACGCAGGAGGAGATCGAGGCCACGATCGACTGCCTTCCGCAGGGAACCGAGCAGATCGGCTTCTACTCCTACGGGGAGATCTCACCCCACGCCCTCGGCGTGTGCGAGCTCCACAACCAGACCATGACGCTGACGACGATCCGCGAGGCCGTGGGGTGAACCACCCGCTCCTCGAGCGGCAGCTGCGCCGACTGGGCCTCGATGCCGAGACCCCGCCGCAGCCAGATCAATGGGCCCTGCTCCTGGAGCGGGTCGCATCCGCGTACACGACCGCCGACACCGAGCGCTATCTGCTGGAGCGCTCGTTCAAGCTCTCCTCCGACGAGATGCGGGACCTCCACCACACCCTCCGTGCCCGCGAGGCTCGCCAGGCGGCCCTGCGCAGGGTGGCGACGGCCATCGCGTCGGAGGAGGCGCCTGAGGCCGTCTTCGACCTCGTCGCCGAGGAGGCCGCGCGTCTCTTCGACGCGGAGGGTGGCCGCGTCGTGCACTTCGTTGAACGGCGTGGGAATGATCGTCGGAGCGTGGGGCGCCGGTGCGGGCGTCGCGGGAGAAGCCGTCACCGAGCGGCTCCGTCTCGACGGGATGACCGCCGCTGCCCGGGTCTTCCAGACCGGAGAGCCCTTCCGGGTGGAGGACTACGCCGAGCTCGACGACGGCGACTCCCGGTCACTGGCCGAACGCTCGGTGCGCTCCGGAGTGGCCGTGCCGATCCGCATGGGGGGCGAGATCTGGGGAGCGCTCAGCGCGCTGAGCACCCGGCGCGGATCGCTGCCGGGGCACACCGAGGACGCGCTGGGCGAGTTCGCCGAGACCCTCTCGCTCGCGATCGCCAACTCCGAGGCCCGCTCCCAGCTGGAGCGTCGCGCGACCTGCGACCCGCTGACCGGGCTCGCCAACCACCGCGAGTTCCACGAGCGCCTCGCGGGCGAGGTCGCCCGGGCCGAGCGCGAGGGGCAACCGGTCAGCCTCATCCTGATGGACCTCGACCACTTCAAGCAGGTCAACGACATCCACGGCCACCAGGCCGGCGACCTGGTCCTGAAGGAGACCGCCGCGCGCCTGAGCGCGACCGTCCGCTCCGGCGAGCTGGTGGGCCGGGTCGGCGGCGAGGAGTTCGCCTGGATCGTGCCCGGCGCGACCGGCCGGGAGGCCCACGCCGCCGCAGAGAGGGCCCGGGAGGCGATCCGCGCGACGCCGTTCCCCACGGTCGGGGGCCTGACGATCTCATGCGGGGTGTGCGACCTCGCGACGGCCAAGAACGCCCAGGAGCTCTTCCGCCTGGCCGACAGCGCCCTCTACTCGGCCAAGAGCCACGGTCGCGACCTCACCGTCGCCTACTCGCCGGGCGCCAACCAGGACCTCTCCACCCGCCAGCGCGCCGAGCGGCTGGAGCGCTCCAACGCGCTCCATGCCCTCCGGGCGCTCGCGCGGGCGATCGACGCCAAGGACGCATACACCCAACAGCACTCCGAGCGCGTCGCCGACCTCGCCGTCCGGCTCGCGACCGCGTCGGGATGGTCGGTCCTCGAGGCGGCCCGCCTCCGCGAGGCCGGACTGGTTCACGACGTGGGCAAGATCGGGGTCTCGGACTCGATCCTGCTGAAGCCCGGCCGCCTCACCTCGGCCGAGTTCCGCCAGGTCAAGGAGCACGCCGCCCTCAGCGCGAAGATCGTGCAGGAGGTCCTGATGGAGGATCAGGTCTCGTGGGTCGCCCACCACCACGAGCGATGGGACGGGGGCGGCTATCCCGACGGCCTCTCCGGGGACGAGATCCCCGAGGGCGCCCGCCTGCTGGCACTCGCCGACACCTGGGACGCGATCACGGTCGAGCGCGGGTACGGAATGCCGATGTCGCTCGAGGAGGCGCTCGCCGAGTGCCGGAGCAACGCCGGCCTGCAGTTCTGGCCCGAGGCTGTGCGGGCGCTCGAATCACTGGTCGAGGTGGGCGCCGTGACGGTCTCCGCCGCGCGCCCGACCCGCCGGACCGACGGCGCGGGGCCGGAGCGCCGTCGCCGCGGTCAGAAGGTTGACGACGGCTCTCAGGTGGTCCGGTGACCGCCGGCGCGTGAGCCGAAGAGGGCCCGGAACACCCACAGCAGGAGCACCGAGCCGACGATCGCGGTGATCCAGGTCGAGATGTCGAAGAAGTCGTCCAGCGGCTGAGCGTCGAAGAGCACGCCGGCGAGGAAGCCTCCCGCGAGCGCACCCGCGATGCCGATGAGGGTGGTCACGACGAGCCCGCCCGGCTCCTCGCCGGGGAGGAGCGCCTTTGCGATGAGGCCCGCGAGGAGCCCCAGGATGATGAACGCGATGATGCCCACGTTTCCTCCGATCGGATGATTGCCTGACCGCAGGTGCCCGCGCCGTGGGCCGGCGAAACCCCGGGTCAGCGCGCCAGGCTCGCCCAGAGGCGCCGCACCGAGGCGGATCGGTTCAGGGTGTAGAGATGGATCCCCGGGGCGCCCGCGTCGATCAGCTCATCGCACAGGCGGACGGCGGTCTCGACCCCCAACTCGGCCACCGCGTCCGGGTCGCCCGCGACAAGGTCGAGGCGGCGCGCGAGCTCTGGGGGGATCGCGGTCCGGTTCATGGCGGCCATCCGGCGCACGCCGGCGGCGCTCACGAAGGGCATCACGCCGGGGATCACCGGCCGGTCGCAGCCGAGGTCGGCGAGCTCCTGGACCATGCGGCGGTAGTGGTCGACGTCGAAGAAGAACTGGGTGATCGCGAAATCGGCACGGGCGAGCTTGGCGGCGAGATGGCGCCGGTCGCCGGCGCGGTCGCCCGATCTGGGGTGCAGCTCGGGGTGGGCGGCGACGCCGACGCAGAACCCCCCCGCGTGCTCGCGCACGATCTCGACGAGCTCGATCGCGTGGGAGAAGTCCCCGCCGGGCGGGCTCCCATCCGAGGGGGGGTCCCCACCGAGGGCGAGGATGTTGCGCACACCGTGGCGCGCGTACTCGTCCAGGAGCGCCACGATCTCTGCCCGGGTGTGCCCGACGCACGTCAGGTGGGCCATCGTCGGGAACGGATACTCGGCGTTCATCCCGACCACGATGTCGTGCGTGCGCTCCTGGGTCGTGCCGAGCGCCCCATAGGTGACCGAGGCGAAGGCGGGCCCCAGCTCCACCAACTCGGCGAGCGCACCGTGGAACTGATGCTCGGCCTCGGGCGAGCGGGGAGGGAAGAACTCCAGCGATCGCGTGCGGCCGGCGGCGAGAAGACCGGCGATCGCCGTCATGCGGGGAACCCGGTCAGAGGGAGTCGGCGGAGAAGGCGTCGCAGCTTGCGACCTGCCCTCCCTGGAACCCCTTCAGGAACCAACGGGTGCGTTGCTCCGACGATCCGTGCGTGAAGCTCTCGCGGTCCACACGCCGGCCCGACTGGGACTGGATGCGGTCGTCGCCGATCGCGGCGGCGGCCGTCAGCCCCTCCTCCAGATCACCGTTCTCGAGGATCTGGCGCTGGTAGGCGGTGTGGGCCCAGACCCCGGCGAAGCAGTCGGCCTGCAGCTCGAGGCGCACCGAGAGCTCGTTGGCCCGGCCGGGATCGTCGCGCTGGGCGGCGCTGACCTGGGGCAGGATCCCCAGCACGTTCTGGACGTGGTGCCCCACCTCGTGGGCGATGACGTAGGCCTGGGCGAAATCGCCCGGCGCGCCGAAGCGGTCGCGCAGCTCCCGGAAGAACCCGAGGTCCAGATAGACGCGTCGGTCGTTGGGGCAGTAGAAGGGGCCGGTCTCGGACGAGGCGGCACCGCAGCCGGTGCGCACGCCACCGTTGAAGAGCACGAGGGTGGTGCGCTCGTACTGCCTGCCCGCTCCGGCGAAGGCGGTCCGCCACGAGTCCTGAACGTCGTTGATGACGAACTTCATGAACGCCTTGATGTCGGCGTCCGGGTCCGGGCTGTTCGCGTCGATGCCGGGGCCGGTCGCCTGCGATGACGGCGGGAAGTTGTCCAGGGTGGCGTCCGGCGTGAACCCCGACGCGCCCCCGCCGCTGAGGAACGTCACGACGAGCGCGATGATGACGCCCACGACGCCGAGCCCACCAGCTCCCCCCGCGACCCCGCCGGGGACGCGGCGACCGGAGCGCCCGGTGGAGCCGCGCAAGTCCTGCAGATCATCGCTGTCGCCCGCCGACCTACGCCATCTCACTCGCAATCCCCCTCGTCGCTCGTGGCGAGCATACGTCAGCCCGCACAGCCGGAGGCGTCCGCCCACCGGCATAGGCTCCGAGCCGTGACCCCCGACGACGCCGTGCGCGCGCTCACACGCGAGCCCCTCCTGATCGGGGCGGCGCTCGCGCTCGGAGCCCGGGACGTGACCGGCTGGTCGGCGCACGAGACGGCGGCGGCGGCCGGGGCCGAGACGCCGCCGCCCTCCACGCTCACGGCGCTGCGCAAGGCGGTGGCCGACGGAAGCGACCCCCTCGGCGAGGCGTTCTGCCGCATTCGCGACCCGGAGCTCCGCCGGCCCGAGGGAGCCACCTACACGCCCGGCCCGATCGTCACGTCGATGGTCGACTGGGCGGCCTGCGAGGCCCCGCCCGCGCGGGTCATCGACCCCGGGGCCGGTTCGGGACGGTTCGCCGTCGCCGCCGGGCGCCGCTTCGAACGCGCACGGATCGTCGCCGTGGAGCGCGACCCCGTGGCGGCGATCGTCTGCCGGGCCCACCTCGCGCTCGCGGGATTGGCCGATCGGACGCGGGTCGTGGCCGACGACTACCGGAGCGCCGACCTCGGGGTGGTGGACGGGCGCACCCTCTTCCTCGGCAACCCCCCGTATGTCCGCCACCACCAGATCGCCCCCGGCTGGAAGGAGTGGCTCACCCTTACGGCCCATGCCCACGGCCTCGAGGCGAGCCAGCTGGCGGGCCTTCACGTCCACTTCTTCCTGGCCACGGCGGCGCGCGCGCGGGCGGGCGACGGCGGGGCGTTCATCACGTCATCCGAGTGGCTCGACACCAACTACGGACGGCTCGTGCGCGAGCTGCTGCTCGGACCCCTCGGCGGCGAGGCGATCCACGTCCTCGAGCCGACGGCGGTCCCATTCGAGGACGCCGCGGTGACCGCGGCGATCACCTGCTTCGGCGTCGGCCGACCGGCGGGAGCGCCGATCCGGATGCGCCGGCTCGCCAGCGTGGCCGATCTCGGGGCCCTCGACGGCGGTCGCGGAGTCGACTCCGAGGCGCTGCGCCGGGCACGGCGCTGGAGCCCGCTCACCCGCCGTGCCCGGACGGTGCCCGGTGGTCACATCGCGCTCGGCGAGATCTGTCGCGTCCATCGGGGCGCGGTGACCGGCCGCAACTCCACCTGGGTGGTGCGCGCCGGCGAGGTCGACCTGCCCGAGTCCGTGCTCTTTCCGGCCATCACCCGCGCCCGCGAGATCTTCGAGGCGGGAACCGTCCTCTCGGACAGCGACCACCTGCGGCGCGTCGTCGATCTGCCTCAGGATCTCGACATCTTCGGGAGCGCGGACCGGCGGCGCATCGCCCGCTTCCTGCGCGAGGCCAAGCGCGAGGGGGCCCACGACGGCTACATCGCGCGTGCGCGCCGGGCCTGGTGGTCGGTCGGGCTGCGCGCGCCCGCGCCGATCCTCGCCACGTACATGGCCCGCCGCCCTCCGGCCTTCGTCCGCAACCAGGCCGGAGCACGGCACATCAACATCGCGCACGGCCTCTATCCCCGCGTGGAGCTCTCCGACGAGGTCCTGGCGCGGCTGGTGCTCGGCCTTCGCCACGGGGTCTCGGTTCGACGACGGGCGCACCTACGCGGGAGGCCTCACCAAGTTCGAGCCGCGCGAGATGGAGCGCCTGATGGTGCCCGATCCCTTCCTCGCGGACGGCGGGGCGTGAGCACCTTCCTCGCCCCTCCGCGCTGGAGCGCCGAGGCGCTCGAGCATGACGTGGCCGCCGCCGTCGAGAGCTTCCGGCTGGAGCGCGAGAGCGAGCCGCTCGGGCAGTACCCGGCCCATGTTGACGAGTGCCTCGGAACGATGGAGGAGCTCATCGAGCTGACGGTCGATCTGAGCCAGCTCCGGGAGCGGGCGGTCGAGGTGGCGACCACGCCCCACCTGCTCGAAGCCCTGCGCTTCGTGGCGGGGCCCTTCATCTCGATCGACGACCTCCGCGTGATCGCGCGCACCACGCTCGCCCCCACGCGCCTGCGCTCCGATCCGGATGCGGCCGAGCGCGTCGTGGAGAGCGTGCTCGCCGGGATCGACCGGCGCCGCTTCGCCTGGGTCGTGGAGGGGCGCGAACCGAGTGAGGCCGAGCGGCAGGCCGCGGTGCTCGCCTCGGCCACCCTGATGGCCACCGAGCGCACCCGCACCCTGCGGCGGAACGTGGCCAAGGTGGACCAGGAGGGTGCGGTCGCCGAGGCCCTCGTCGCGACCGGGTTCGCGAGGGTGGATCGCCCGCGGGCGATCCGCACCCTCGAGGACGCCCCCGCCCCGGGTGAGTTCTGCACCGAGGTCGATTTCGGCGGGCGCAAGGCCGACCTGGTGGTCGGGCTCTGGGACCGGCGGCGGATGCCGGTGGAGTGCAAGGTCTCCAACTCGATGACCAACTCCTTCAAGCGCGTCAACAACGACGCGGCCGTGAAGGCCGTGGGGTGGCTGCGGGCCTTCGGGGAGGACCAGGTGGTGCCGGCCGCGGTCCTCTCGGGTGTGTTCAAGCCCACCAGCCTCGAGAGCGCGCAGGCCCGCGGACTCACCCTCTTCTGGGCGCACCGCCTCGACGACCTGGTGGACTGGGTCGGGCGGACCCGCAGATGAGCACCGCCGCACCGGCCGACGCGATCGTGATCCGAGGGCTCGGGGTGCGCCGCGGCGGCGCGGCGGTGCTCCGCAACCTGTCGCTCACCGTCTCGCTCGGCTCCGTGACGGGGCTGCTCGGGCCGAGCGGGTGCGGCAAGAGCACGCTCATGAGATCGATCGTCGGAGTTCAGAAGGGGGTCACGGGCGAGGTGATCGTGCTCGGGGTGCCCGCCGGCTCGCCGGCGCTGCGGTCGGAGGTCGGCTACGTGACCCAGGCGCCGTCGGTCTACGGGGACCTGACGGCCCGCGAGAACCTGCGCCACTTCGCGCGCATACTCGGGGTGCCCGACGAGGAGGTGGGTCGCGCGATCGAGACGGTCGATCTCGGCCGGGATGCCGGCCGCCTCGTGAGGCGGATGTCCGGCGGCCAGCGGACGCGCGTGTCGCTGGCCGTCGCCCTTCTCGGCGCTCCGCCCCTACTCGTGCTCGACGAGCCGACCGTCGGCCTCGATCCGGTCCTGCGCCGCGATCTCTGGGCCACCTTCCGCTCGCTGGCGGAGGCCGGCACGACGATCCTGGTGTCGAGCCACGTGATGGACGAGGCGGCGGAGTGCGATCGCCTGCTGCTCATGCGCGAGGGCTTCCTGATCGCCTCCGAGAGCCCCGAGGCGCTTCGGCGGGAGACGGGCGAGCAGGATCTCGGGCGGGCGTTCCTGCATCTCATCGAGCGGGACGCGGCTGCCGGATGAGTCCGCGTGCGACCGGCGCGATCGGGCTCAGGGTGCTGATCCAGTTGCGCCGAGATCCCCGCACGATCGCGCTCCTCGTCCTGATCCCGTGCATCCTGATGGTTCTCATGCGCTACGCCTTCGAGGGGCGGCCCGAGGTCTTCCAGCGCATCGGCGGTCCACTCCTCGGGCTCCTTCCCTTCACCACCATGTTCGTGGTGACCTCGATCGCGATGCTGCGCGAGCGCACCTCGGGGACGCTCGAGCGGCTGATGAGCATGCCGATCTCGAAGCTCGACCTCCTTGTCGGCTACGCGGCCGCGTTCGCCGCGGTGGCGCTCGTCCAGACCATCGCGGTCGCCGCGCTCTCGCTGGGGCCCCTCGGCCTCGACGCCTCCCGCCCGGCGGTGCTCGTGGCCATCGCGCTCGCCAACGCTCTGCTCGGCATGGCGTTCGGGCTCTTCCTGTCCGCCTTCGCCACGACCGAGTTCCAGGCGGTCCAGTTCATGCCGGCCGCCGTGTTCCCCCAGTTGCTCCTGTGCGGCCTCTTCGTGGCGCGCGACCAGATGGCCGGATGGCTCGAGCTGATCTCCGGCCTGCTCCCGCTCACCTACGCCTACGACGCCCTGGAGCGCGCCGCGCGCCCGGACGCGCTCGGCGGCCACTTCGCGCTCGACGTCGCAGTGATCGCGATCCTCACGATCGGCGCCCTGGCCGCCGGGGCCGCGACGATGAGGAGGCGCTCGGCCTGAGATTCCGCGCGGTTCTGGCGGAATCCCGCTCGTCTAGCATCCGGGGACGCCCTCCGCCCATCCGGTCGTACAGTCCACAACTGGACCCGGGGGGCGTGCCGTGGAGGGTCCCCTCGTCGCACGATGGCCCCGTGGATGCATCGCACCTGAAGTCGTCCGAGCCCTCACGGGCTCCGAGCGCTGGCCGCTCGCGCACACGCCGACGTCGGCGTGTGCGCGTCGCCCTGCTGCTCGCACCCCTCGGAGCCGGGCTCGCGATCGCCGCCCCCGTCCACGCGGCACCGGGAACGATCACCACGGTGGCCGGCGGGGGCGATGGCGGCGACGGCATCGCGGCGACGAGCTCGGCGCTCCGCAAGCCGCGCCGTATCGCACTGCTGCCGGGCGGTGGATTCCTGGTCGCCGAGTTCGGTGGCGCGGTGACCTACGGCGACGGGCGCATCCGCAAGGTCGATCCCGGCGGGACGATCACCACCGTGGCGGGGACCGGCATCGAAGGGTTCTCCGGCGATGGCGGCTCCGCCGTGGACGCGCAGATGAACGGACCGACCGACATCCTCCTCACACCCGACGGCGGCTTCCTGGTGGCCGATGAGTTCAACCACCGCATCCGGAGGGTCTCGGCCGGGGGGGCCATCTCCACCGTGGCCGGCTCCGGAGCGGAGGGCTGCGGCCCGCAGTCGGGTCTCGCCGTGAACGCGGCCATGACCTGGCCGCGGAGCATCGCGATGGAGAGCGGCGGCACCAGCTACCTTCTGCTCGACGAGAACTGCTCGCGAGTGCATCGCGTCAGCGCGGGCGTGGACGGCGCAATCGGGACGGCCGACGACACGATCGCCCTCGTGGCCGGCGTGGGCGGGAACGGGTTCTCGGGAGATGGCGGCCAGGCGACCGCCGCGAAGCTGCACGATCCTCGCGGCATCGCCGCGCTACCGAGTGGCGCCTTCCTCATCGCCGACTCCCTGAACGCGCGCATCCGCCGCGTGGGCACCAACGGCGTCATCACCACGGTGGCCGGCACCGGCGCCAACGCCTTCGGGGTCGATGGCGACTATGCCGTTGACACGCCGCTCTCGGTGCCGCGCGATGTCGAGGCCGCACCGGGCGGGGGCTTCCTGATCGCCGAGAGCGGCAGCCACCGCATCCGTTGGGTCGCTCCCAACGGTGTCATCACGACGATCGCCGGGAGCGGCTTCGCGGGCACATCAGGCGACGGCGGCAGCGCGACCTCCGCCAAGATCTATGAGCCCCACGGGGTCAACGTCTCCCCGGGGGGGGACGTCTACATCTCCGGTCCTGGGCTCCTCGACACCGCGGCCACCAACTTCCGCGTCCGTCGGGTCGAGGGGCCGCTTCCCGCGCCGCCACCTCTCCCCCCGGATCCGGATCCTGATCCGGATCCGGATCCGACGCCCGACCCGCCGGCCCCGCCCCTTCCGCCGGTCAGCCCGGCGACGGTCGAGGCGCCGCCCGCGCCCGGAACCACCGCGACGCCCCCGGCCGTGGCACCGTCGCTCCTGCCCGCGCCGCTGAGGCTGAGGATCGCCCTGCCCGGTCGCCACCGGGTGAAGCGGGGCGCGCGCCTGAGGTTCCGCCTGAAGGCCAACGTTCGGCCACTCGGGCGTCGCGTGACGGTCCAGAGTGCACGGCGGATCGTGGTCCGCGGCCGCGCGCTCTACCGCTACCGCGCCGTCTCGATCGCGCGGCCCGAGCGCCGCGTCACCAGCGTACGAGTGCGCGTGCGCAAGACGGGGATCCAGCGCTTTCGCATCGCCTGGAGCGATCGCGGCCGACGCCGCCATTCGGCCGCGATCACCGTCGTAGCAACCCCACGAGTACCGGCACCGAGATCACGAAAGGGAATCCGTTGAGCCGTGCAACCGTCCTCGTCCTCTGGACCGGCTACCCCGCCGGGGCCCGAGCCGTGAAGGCCCTGAGGAAGGCGGGCTTCAGGGTCATCGGAGCGTCAGGACAGGGGCGGCCGGGCAGGCGCTCGCCCGCATGTCCCTCCCCCCGCCGCTACCCATCGCCCGTCCTGGAGCCGGACCGCTTCCTCGAGGTGATAGCAGCCCTCTGCCGGCGGGAGGACGTGGACGCGGTGGTTCCCATCGACGAGGACATCGTGCGCCTGCTCGCCCACCGCGGAGAGGAGCTCGGTCCGGTCACGATCGTCGGCCCGGGCGAACGCCAGTACGCGACGCTCTGCGACAAGATCCGGCTCTCCGACACGGCCCGGGCGCTCGGTCTCGACACGCCCGACACCGTGTTGGTCGACGCCGCGGGGCCCGACGGGCCGTGGCCGGCGCTGCCATCGATCGTCAAGCCCCAGACCTCGCGATCCGAGGTGGCCCGGCCGAGAGCCGTCGCGACGGAGGCCGAGCGCGACGCCTACGTGGCCGAGTTGGTCGGCGACGGACACACCGCCGTGGTGCAGGAGCGGATCATCGGCCCGCGCTGGGTCGTCCAGAGCGTCCGGGGGCCGGGCGTGTTCGAATACGTCGCCCTCCGCGTGCAGCGCGAGTGGCCCCGGGGTGCCGGCCTCGCCGCGCTCAAGCGCCCCGGAGATGCCCCGCGGGCGCTTGTCGAAGGGGCGCGGGCACTGCTCGATCACGCCGACTACAACGGCCCGAGCGGAGTGAGCTTCATGGAACGCGACGGGCGCTTCTACCCGCACGACGCCAACCTGCGCCTCGGGGCGACCAGCGGCGCCTCGAGCCACGCCGGCTTCGACTTCCAGCGCCGTGCCGTGGAGGTCGCGCTCGGCCTCGAGGGCGTGCCCTTCTCCGGGGTCACGCGTCCCGGGCCGTACATGCGCCTGGACCTCGAAGTGGACGCCCTGCTCGCCGCGCTCGGAAGGCGCCCGGGCGCCGACTCCGCCGGCGCAGTACTGCGCGGGATCGCGGCGGTCGCGCTCAACCCGCGCGGCAAGCTCGATCCCTCTCCCCTCAACCCCTTCTGGGTCGCCTCCCTGCTCGGGCACCCCGCCGGGCGGGCGCTGGTGGGCCTGCGGCGCCGCCTCGGCGCCGGCACGACGCGCGCCACCGCCCACGAGGAGCCCCCCGCGATCCACACCCCCCGATGACACAACCTCACGAAGACAGCGAAAGAGGCGAAGCATGACCAACGATCAGCTCCACTCCATGACCACCGAGGGGCTTCGCCCGATGCTCGAGGGTGTCACCTGCTCGGCGATGGTCGATGCGATGACCGAGCGCTACCCCCACCCTGCTCACATCCTCGACCTCGTGAGCCCCACACCCGGCCGCGTTCTCTTCGGGCGCGCCGTGACAGTCCGCTACATGCCGACCCGCAAGGACGTACAGCACCCGGTGCGCAACAACTTCGCATCGCTCTTCTACCAGGCGATCGCGGCGGGTGGGATCGGCTCCGTGCTGGTGCTGGCCGGCGGCGGCCACCCCGACTCGGCCATGGGCGGCGGCCGCAAGCTGTCGCGCCTGCGCCACAACGGCCTCGCCGGCGTGCTGGCCGACGGGCGCCTGCGCGACTTCGATGCGCTCTCGGGCTACGGCTTCGCCACGTACTGCCGCGGACAGACCGTGCGCCAGGGCGGCAACCTCGTCATGCCGATCGAGGCGAACGTGCCGGTCGAGGTGGCCGGCGTGGGCATCCTCCCCGGCGACTGGATCTACGCCGACGACACCGGTGCGGTCGTGGTGCCGGCCGACGACATCGTCGGGGTGCTGGAGGATGCGGCCCGCTTCGAGATCCGCGATGCCGCGTCGGCCGAATCCATGATCCACGAGGACCCGGCGACGGTGATCACACACGGGGAGACCCGGTGAGCGGCCCCCACCGCGTCACGCTCATCCCCGGCGACGGGATCGGCCCAGAGGTGGTCAACGCCACCCGGCGCGTGGTGGAGGCGACCGGCGTCGCCTTCGACTGGGATCTCCAAGAGGTCGGGGAGGGGCCGCTCGCGTCCGTCGGCGTGCCGATGCCCGAGGGCGTCCCCGCATCGGTCATCGCCAACCGGGTGGCGTTGAAGGGGCCGGTGTCCGCTCCCAAGGTCAAGGGCTTCCGGAGCGTCAACATCGGCCTGCGCAAGGCGAGCCATCTGTTCGGCAACGTGCGCCCGTGCCGCTCCTATCCGGGGGTGCGCAGCCGCTACGAGGACGTCAACATCGTGGTCGTCCGCGATGTGAGCGAGGACCTCTACGCAGGCGTCGAGGCGACCGCCGGCTCTCCGGAGGCGCGCGCCCTGATCGCCGCCGCCCAGGAGCTGCTCGGCGCGAACATCGCCGAGGGCTCGGGCATCACGATCAAGGCGATCTCCGAGGTCGCGAGCCGCCGCATCGTGGAGTACGCCTTCGACTACGCCCGCCGCCACGGACGATCCAAGGTCACGGCGGTCCACAAGGCGCCGGTGATGAAAGCGACCGATGGCCTGTTCCTGGAGGTTGCGCGTGAGGTCGCGGCCGCGAACGCCGACATCGAGTTCGAGGACCGGGCGGTGGACATCATCTGCACCCAGCTCGTGCAGCGACCCGAGGCATTCGACGTCCTCGTCATGCCGATGCAGTACGGCGACATCCTGAGCGACCTCTGCGCCGGCCTGGTCGGCGGCGCCGGCATGATCCCGGGCGTGAACGTCGGAACCGAGGCCGTCCTGTTCGAGCCGGGACACGGCAGTGCGCCCCCGCTCGCCGGCACGAACCGCGCGAACCCGATGGCCACGATGCTGTCGGGAATGATGATGCTGCGCCATCTCGACGAGGCCGAGGCCGCAGACCGGGTCGAGGCGGCCATCGCGGCGGTCGTCGCAGAGGGCCGGTACGTCACCTACGACCAGAAGCCCGATCGTGACGACCCCTCGGCGGCAGGGACGTCCGAGGTCGCCGACGCGGTGGTGGACCGGCTCGTGGCGGGGTGAGCGCCGTCTCCCTGGCGGCTCGGTTGCCCGCCGGCGTGCGCCGGACCGCGGTCCGAGCGCGGCGCGCTCCGCGCCGCCTCGGCACCGGGACCCTCCGGACGATCGGCTGGATCCGTGGAGCCGCCCGCGCGTACGACGCCTCGGCGTCACGGATCGCCGTGCGCGCGGCGCGCCTTCGCCTGCGCGGTTGGCGGGTGGGCGACCTGGCCCTGCTCGGGCTGCTCGATCCGGTCACGGGTCCGGCCGCCGAGGGCTGGGCCCTGCGGCGAAGCGAGTTCCTCCGCCTGCAGGAGCAGCTGAACCCGGCGGCGGCGGTGCCGACCGCCGAGGACAAAGCGCTCTTCGCCGCCGTCTGCGCCGAGCACGGGATCGCCACGGCGCCGGTCCTCGCCGTGCTGGAGCGCTCCCCCGACGCCGAGAGCACCGCCGCATCGTGGGCGGCCATCCTGCGCGACTGCGGCGGCGGCGAAATCGTCGTGAAGCCCACCGACGGCGCCCTCGGGTCGGGCCTCCACCTGCTGCACCGCACCGAGGGCGGCCTCACGGACAGCTCCGGGCGCCGGCACACGTGGGAGGAGATGGCGGGCACGCTCGCTCGCGCGTCGTGGGATGCCTTCGTCGTCCAGCCCCGCCTGCGCACGCACCCCGAGCTCGCCCGCATCAGCGGCCACGACGTGCTGCAGTGCCTGCGCATCGTGACCCTGCTCGACGCAGACGGACACGCACGCGTGCTCTACACCGTTCTGCGCATCGCGGCCGGACAGGCCCAGTCCGATGCGTTCCGCGCTCCGAGGGGCGGCTCGACCGGGAATCTGCTCGCCCGAGTCGAGGAGGACGGACGTCTCGCGACGCCGGTCGGTGTGGCGCCCGGAGGGTTCGGCCTCCTGCGCCCGGCGAACCACCCGGACACGGGTCTGCCACTCGCGGGCTTCGCCGTCCCCCAGGTCGCGGAGGCCCACGCACTCGCCGTCCGTGCCGCCGAGGCGTTCTCCCCGCTGCGCACGATCGGTTGGGATATCGCGCCCACGTCCGACGGGCCGATCGTGCTGGAGGGCAACGCCTGGTGGGGAGCCACCGGTGATCCCGATGGCGCGCTCCTTCCCGTGCGCTCCGCCCTGCGTGCGGCGGTCGCCGCCGAGGTCGCCGCCTCGGGCTGACCCCGGATCCGGGGCCGCTCAGCCGGCCTGGCCGCACGACAACGCCTCACCCCTGCGCCGGCCATCGTCCTCAAGGATCGTCGATGACCGGACGATTTCATATGCATGTGGAGCTTTTGTGGCTTTCCGGCCGGGCTGCTCGCGGGCGCCGCCCTCCTCGCGGCGGCCACGCCCGCCGCCGCGCACCGCGAGGCCGCTCACGCCGCGCCCACGGTGACGGCGCGTGTCGTCGTGCCCGCCACCGCCCTCGGCGCGCCGCGGGCGGGCGCGGCGGCCAAGATGCGCCTCTCCGGAACGACCGAGTGGTCCGGGACGGCCCAGCGGTTGATGGTCACGGGGCGCCACACCGACCGGCACGGCCGCGACTGGGTGCGCGTGCAACTGCCGGTGCGGCCGAATCAGTCGAACGGCTGGGTGCGCGCCGACCACCTGCGTCTCAGCACCACCCGCGTCCGCTTCGAGGTCCATCTGGGCTCGCGACGGCTCGAGATCTGGGACGGGGCCCGCCGCGTCGGCGCCTGGCGAGCCGGCATCGGGCGGGCGGGCACGCCCACCCCGGTCGGCCGCTTCGCCATCCAGGATCCGCTGCTCACCCTGCCCGAGTGGCGCAGCGTCTACGGTCGCTTCACCCTCACCCTGACGGCCCACTCGCCGACCCTGCGGCGCTTCATGGGGGGCGATGCCCTGGTCGCGATCCACGGCGCCGGGAGGGGCCGCTCCTGGCGGGTGGGCACCGCCTCGAGCTTCGGCTGCGTCATCCTCGACGAGCGCGCCCTCGCGATCGCCGCGCGCTACGCGCGGGCCGGAACCCCGGTGATCATCGACCGGAGCTAGCCCGGCGCCGGTCGAGGCGGCGCCGGCGGCGGTACCTGGTCCGGATCGGGACGAGGACCGTATCCTCTGTCGATGCTCCCGATCTCGCAGCGCGCATGGGCGCGCTCGCTCGCGGTGGTCTGCGCCTGGTGGGCCGGCCTGGTGTTCCTGCGCACCCGGAAGATGGCCGAGCTGATCGACGTGAGCGAGTCGGAGGTCCGCGCCATCGGGATCCGTGACCTCGGTAACGGCGTCGCGCTCGCCCTCTCCTCCGATCCGCGGCTCGCGATGGGGACGAGGGTCCTCTTCGACCTCTCGGACGCCGCCCGCTACGGGCGAGGAAAGCCCAAGGTACTGGCCCTGACGATCGGGTTCGCCGCCCTCGGGGCGCTCGGCCTGCTCGGCCGCCGTTGATCGCGACCCTCTCGAGCGGGGCCGTCATGCGTCGCACCGGCCCCGCCGACGGGATCCCGGTGGTCTGCGTGAACGGCGGCACCGGGCGCGTTGTGCCCGGCGACTGGAGCGCGTCGCTCGAGTGGATCGTGCAGGGTCTGGCGCCGCGCTTCCCCGCCCTCGCCTTTCACGAGGTGCGCTACCGGGTGAAGTCGTGGAAGCACCTCGACGCATGCATCGAGGACGCCCGGGCCGCGCTCGATGCGGCGTGCGACGACGCCGGTCGTCGCACTCTGATGATCGGGTTCTCGATGGGCGGGGCGGTGTCGATCGGCGCCGCCGACCACCCGAGCGTGAGCGGCGTGGTGGGCCTCGCCCCCTGGATCCCCGAGCGCCTGGATGTGGGCACCCTCGCCGGCAGACGCCTCGCGGTGATCCACGGCTCGCTCGACGGCGGCCTGCCGGGCATTCCCGGCGTCAGTCCGCGCAGCTCGCGGGCCGGGGCCGCGCGGGTGAGCGCCGCGGGCATCGAGACCAGCTACTCGCTGATCCGCGGCGCCGTGCACCCGATCGCGGTGCGCTGGCGCGGGGGTCGTCCGCTGCCCCTGCCACGGGCGCGCGTCTGGGCGCGCCTCGTGGCGGCGGAACTGGAGCGCTTTCAGGCCGAGGAGGGCGCCTGAGACGCGCGGCGGGCGAGGCGGGCGGCGGAGGGGACCTTGACATCCCAGGCCAGGCCCAGCTTCTCGAGCCCGCGGATCGTCCACCAGCTCATGTCGATCTGCAGGCGGCCGAGTCCGTGGATCGCCGAGCCGGGAAAGGCATGATGGTTGTTGTGCCAGCCTTCGCCGAACGTCGGCAGCGCCACGAGCCAGTTGTTGCGGCTCTTGTCGTCGGTCTCGTACGGCCGGCGGCCGAACGTGTGACAGACCGAGTTGACGCTCCAGGTCATGTGGTGGAAGAGGAAGATCCGCACCAGCCCGCCCCAGACGAGTCCGGTCATCCCACCCCGCAGGGTGGGATCCGCGGCGAAGCCGATCAGGAAGGGGATCCCGAGGGTCAGCACCACCCAGACCATGTAGAGCCGGTCGATCCGGCGGATGAGCGGCTCGTCGTAGAGGTCGCGGCCGTAACGGCGGCCGCGCTCCATCCCCTTCGTGGTCACGAGCCACCCCATGTGGGCGTGGAAGAAGCCGCTCAGTCCGCCGAAGAGGCCCTCGCGCCCCGCGTGGGGCGAGTGCGGATCGCCCTCGCGGTCCGAGAGCGCATGATGCTTGCGGTGGTCGGTGACCCACTGGGTGACGGGGCCCTGGACGGTCATCGATCCGAGGATCGCGAACAGCCCGCGGATGACCGGCTTGGTCTTGAAGGCCTTGTGCGAGAAGAGTCGGTGGTAGCCGACCGTGATCCCGAGGCCGCAGGCGGTGTAGAGCACCACCAGCATGATCACGTCCACCGGGCGCACGGCGACGCCCCAGAGGAGGCCGATCGCCGATGCGACACCCAGAGGCGGCACGAGTACGGCGACGAGGGTGATGATCCGGCTCGGCAGGCTGGTGCTGGACCGAACGGTGGCGACCGGCGGCCCCGAGGCCGTTGGCTTGTTCACGTGGACCCGTCTTCCATTCGACGACTGGGCAGTCGGGAGGCCCGGATGGGGGACTCCTCATCCATCTACGTGGCAGGACCGTATACGGATGCGGTGGCACGCGAACATGACATCTGCCCGCGGGACGCCGCATGAGGGTCGCCGTCATCGGCTCGGGGATCGCCGGGCTCGGGGCGGCCCGCGCCCTCTCGCGCCTGCACGAGGTCGTGGTCTTCGAGCGCGAAACCCGTCCCGGCGGGCACGCCAACACGGTCACCATCCCACGACCGGGGGGCGGCGATCTGCACCTCGACACCGGCTTCCTGGTGCACAACGAGCACAACTACCCGCTGCTCAGCCGGCTCTTCCGCGAGCTCGGCGTGAGGGTCCAGGACGCGGAGATGTCGTTCGCGGTGAGCTGCGCGGCGACGGGAATCGAGTATTCGGCGGTGCGGCTCTGGTCGCAGCCGCGCGCCCTGCGCAACCCGGCGGTGCTGGGCCTCATGCGGGAGGTGATCCGCTTCCTGCGCTCGGGGCACGACGCCCTCGAGGAGCGCCACGCCCGCAGCACCCTCGATGACTACGTCGCCATCGAGGGCTACTCGCGCCGCTTCCGCGACCTCTATCTGGTGCCCTTCGCGGCGGCCCTCTGGTCAACGGCACCCGAGAAGACGCTCGCCTTCCCGGTGTCCTATGCGGTGCGCTTCTTCCAGAACCACGGCCTCCTTGGTTTCCGGCGCCACCAGTGGCGCACGGTCGTCGGCGGCAGCCGCTCCTACGTGGCCGCCCTCACGGCGCCACTCGGCGAGCGCTTGCGGCTCGGGGCGCCGGTGCGCGGGGTCGCCCGCGACGCCGACGGCGTGGAGGTGCGCACGGCCGACGATGTCGCCCACCGCTTCGACGCGGTGGTGGTCGCGACCCACGCCCCGCAGGCGCTCGCGATGCTCACCGACGCCGACGAACACGAGCGCGCCGTGCTCGGCGCCTTTCAGACCACGCGCAACAGCGTCGTCCTCCACACCGACCCGAGCCTGCTGCCCCGGCGGCCGGCGTCACGGGCCTCGTGGAACTACCTCATCGACGACCCAGGCCGGCCGTCGCCGCTTCCCACGGTCACCTACTACCTCAACAAGCTGCAGGGGATCGACGGCCCCGAGCACTACTGCGTCACGCTGAACCGCGACGACCGCATCGCCGAGGACCGCGTCATCCGTCGCCTGGAGTACGCCCACCCGCTCTACACCTTCGAATCGCTGGCGGCCCAGCGGCGCCTGCCGAGCCTGGACGGTAGGCGGCGCACGTACTTCTGCGGCGCCTACCACGGGGTCGGCTTCCACGAGGACGGCCTCGCCTCCGGCCTGAGGGCCGCGGGACGGCTCGGAGCGCCCTGGTGAGGTCGGCGCTCTACGAGGGGACGCTCCTTCATGTGCGCACGGTCCCGACCCGCAACATGTTCCGCTACCCGGTCTGCTTCTACAGCCTCGACCTCGACGAGCTGCCGGAGCTCGACCGGCGCCTCGCCCTCTTCGGCTACAACCGGCGCAACGTGGTGAGCTTCCGCGACGGCGACCACCTGGGAGACCCGGAGCGCCCGGTCAAGGAGAACGTGCTCGCATTCCTCTCCGAGCGCGGGGTGGACCTCGGCGCGGGAGGGCGGGTGGTGCTGCTCACCAACCTGCGGCTGCTGGGCTACGTCTTCAACCCGGTGAGCTACTTCTACTGCTACCGCGCCGATGGCGCGCTCGCCGCCATCGTGGCCGAGGTGGGCAACACCTTCGGCGAACGGCACTCGTACCTCTTGAGCTCCGAGAACCAGATCAAGGACGGCGCGCGGCGGGTGTACGAGCACCCCAAGCGGATGCACGTGTCCCCCTTCTTCGGAACGGACCAGACCTACCGGTTCTCGTTCACGGAGCCGGGCGAGCGGGTACGTGCGGGGGTGGGGATCATCGAGGGCGATCAGAGGCCGTTCTGGGCTGAGCTCACCGGCATCCGCCGGCCGCTCACGAACGCCGGGCTCGCGCGGGCTCTCGCGCGATACCCGTTGATGTCTCAGCAGGTGACCGGACTCATCCACTGGCAGGCGGTGAAACTCGCAATGAAGAAGGTGCCCTTCCATCGCAAGCCGCGCTTCTCACCCGGAGAGGGCTCATACGGTGCGGCCCCCGGCGCGCAGGCGCCCGCGGCGGTGACCACACTCGAGCGGCCCGCCACGAGTGCGCGCCCGGGCCGCACCGCGCTGCGCCCACTGCCCCCCGCCCGTCGCTCGCCCCTCTCGGGCGCCGCACGACGGCTCGCGCTGTGGGGGCTCGGCAACCCCGTGCGCGGGCGCATCTCGGTGCATCTGCCCGACGGCACCATCCGGCGCGGCGGTGACCCGGCGACCGGCCCGGACATCGCCCTCACCGTGACCTCGAAGAACCTGTGGCGGCGCCTCGCCACGCGAGGGCGCCTCGCCATCGGCGAGTCGTACGTGGCGGGCGACTGGAGGACCGACGACCTGGTGGGGCTGCTCGAGACGCTCGCCCTCTCGGGCGAGTGGGCCCGCAAGCAGCCCCCGTGGGCGGCCTGGATGGAGCTGCAGCGACGCCGCCCGCACCTGCCGGCCCGCTCCGACCTCCCCGGCGCCCGGCGCGACATCCAGTACCACTACGACCTCGGCAACGACCTCTACGAGCTGTTCCTCGACCCCTCGTGGACCTACTCGTGCGCCTTCTTCGAGCACCCCGCCATGTCGCTCCAGCAGGCCCAGGAGGCCAAGTACCGGCGCATCTGCGACAAGCTCGGCATCGGGCCCGACTCGCATGTGCTGGAGATCGGCTGCGGCTGGGGCGGCTTCGCGCTGCACGCGGCCGGCGAATGGGGCGCGCGCGTCACGGGGGTGACGCTCTCCGAGGAGCAGGCGGCCCTCGCGCGCGAGCGGATCGCACAGGCGGGCCTCTCGGACCGCGTCGAGATCCTCCTGAAGGACTACCGCGAGCTGGAGGGCCACTTCAGCCACATCGCGTCGATCGAGATGCTCGAGGCGATCGGCCATCGCGAGCTGCCGGTCTTCTTCCGCGCGTGCGATCGACTGCTCGCACCCGGGGGCCTGGCCTGCATCCAGACCATCGCGGTGCCCGACCAGACATACGAGCGCTACCGCCGCGGCCACGACTGGATTCGCGAGTACGTCTTCCCGGGTGCCGTGATCCCCTCTCTCGGGGCCGTCACGCACGCGATGGCGCGCTCATCGGACCTGATCGTCCACGGAGTGGAGAACATCGGCTACCACTACGCCGAGACGCTGCGCCAGTGGCGCGAGCGGTTCCTCGCCAACCGCGATCAGGTGCGCTCGCTCGGATACGACGAGCGCTTCGTCCGCACGTGGGACTTCTACCTCGCCTTCTGCGAGGCCGCCTTCCGCACCCGCGCCCTGCACGACTACCAACTGGTGCTGACGCGGCCCTTCAACGAGCGGCTGCCGCGCGAGCCGGCCGCCCGCGTGACCTTCTGAGAGGAGTGCGATGACTTACGCCGGAAAGGTCGTCTGGATCACGGGAGCCTCCTCGGGGATCGGGGCCGAGGTGGCTCTCGAGATGGCGCGGCGCGGCGCACGCGTCGTGGTCACCGCCCGGAGCGCCGACGCGCTCGACGAGCTGGCGGCACGCTCGGCCGGCATCACGGCGACACCGGGCGACATCACCGACCACGACGGCATCGCCGCGCTGGTACGGGGGATCGTGGACTCACACGGCGGGATCGACCTGGCCCTGCTGAACGCCGGCACCTACACACCCGTGCTGCCGGAGGACTTCTCGGCCGAGCTCTTCCGCCCCCACGTGGAGGTCAACATCATGGGGACGGTCAACTGCATCGAGGCCGTCCTCCCCGAGATGCGGCGGCGGGGCACCGGTCGGATCGCGGTGGTCGCGAGCGTCACCGGCTTCGCCGCGCTGCCGATGGCAACCGCCTACGGAGCCTCCAAGGCCTTCCTCATCAGCATGTGCGACAGCCTGCGCGCCGATCTCGAGGGGGAGGGCTCGGGGGTCGACGTGACGGTGGTCGCCCCGGGCTTCGTGAAGACCGGCCTCACGGAGCAGAACGATTTCGAGATGCCCTTCGTGATCGAGGCGCCCGAGGCTGCGCAGATCATCGCCGACGGGCTCGAGGCCGGAGACGCCGAGATCGCGTTCCCGCGCCGGATGTCGCTGGGCATGAAGGTCATCGGACGCTGGCTGCCCGGGCCCCTGCGGCGCCGCTACGTGGCCGGCGTCTCCCGCAAGCGCCACCAGGCCAGAGCGCGGAACTAGGCGAATGCCGAGCGCACCGCGCCCTGCACCGGCTCGCCGAGCGTGGGGTGGACGTGGTACGCGTCGAGCAACGGATCGGGACTGCCCGCCTGGATCGCCACGACGATCGGGTGGACGAGGTCGGCGCCGTGGTAGGCGAGGATGTGCGCGCCGAGGATCCGGCGGGCGCCGCGATCGGCGACCACCTTTACCAGCCCCCGCTCCTGGCCCCACGCGCGTGCCTTGCCGCCGGAGAAGCGCGCCGTGCCCACCCCCACATCGTGGCCCGCCTCGCGCGCTCCAGCCTCGGTGAGCCCGATCGAGACGAACTCCGGGTCGGTGAAGATGGCGCGCGGACCCACGTCGGGATCGGCGTCATGGGGGTCGATGCCGAGGGCGTTCTCGGCGGCGTCGCGGCCGAGTTGGCGCGCCGTGTGGGTGAAGGCGCCGTAGGGCGGCCCCAGCACGTCGCCGGCGGCGAAGTGCCCGGTCTGGGAGGTCTCCAGACGCGGGTCGACCGGGATGCCGGCGCGCGCCGTCTCGATCCCCGCCAAGGGCAGGGCGAGCGCCTCGAGAGCCGGCCCCCGGCCGGCCCCGAGCAGGATCGCGTTGCCGTCCAGCTCGCGCGTGGCGCCCTCCCACGTGGCGGTCAAGCGCACGCCCCCGTCCGGCCGCGTGCCCACCCGCTCGATCTGCGCGCCGGTCATCAGGGTGATCCCCTCCGCCGTGAGGAGCTCGGCGAGCGCGTCGCCCATCTCCGGGTCGGCGCCGGCCAGGAGGCGGGGCGCCACCTCCACCAGCGTGACGCGCGAGCCCAGGCGCGAGAGAGCCTGGCCCATCTCGAGCCCGATGGGCCCCGCGCCGATCACGAGCAGCCGCTCGGGCAGCGTGCGCAGCGCGAGCACGTCGGTGCTCGTGAGGTGGGGCGTTTCCGCCAGGCCGGGTATCGGCAGCACGATCGGCTCGGCGCCGGAGGCCACCAGCACACGCGGAGCGGTGATCCGCTCGCCGTTCGCGGTGACGACGCCCGGCTCCTCGAAGCGGGCCTCCCCGATCACGACCCGCACGCCCGGAAGCGACTCGAGGTACCCGCGTGCCCCCGCCGCCCCCTTGTCGATGATCCCCTGGACCCGATCGGTCACCGCGCCCATGTCGATGTCGAAACCGTGGACGGCGATGCCGTACTCGGCGGCCGAGCGCACCTCGTGCGCCACCTCGGCGCTGCGGATCAGCGCCTTGCTCGGGATGCACCCTCGGATCGGGCAGGTGCCACCCACCCGGTCGCGCTCGATGACCGCCACGCTCGCCTCGGCCTCGGAGGCTCGGATGGCAGCGTTCATGCCGGCCATGCCGGCTCCGATGACGATCAGATCGACGTCGCTCACGGCGGCGACCTACCCTTCGACCGTGACGCCCTTCCAGAACGCGACGGCATCCTTGATCTGGGCGGCCTCCGGCTTGGGCGCGGGGTAGTACCAGGCGGCGCCTGCGTTGGTCTGGCCGTTGACCACGATGTCGTAGTAGCTGGCGGTGCCCTTCCACGGGCAGACGCTCGTCGTGGCGCTCTCGGCGAGCAGGGCGGTGTTCACCGACCCGGCCGGGAAGTAGTGGTTGCCCTCGACCAAGACGGTCTCCTCGCTCTCGGCGATCACGGTGCCGTTCCAGACAGCCTTCGGCATGACGAATCCTCTCGGGTGGGAGTGCCTCAGGCGGGAACGGAGGCTCGAGACATCCTGGCACTCACGGGCCTGCGCGCGCCCCGCGATGTCCGTGGGCAGACCCGTGGCGCGCACGACGAAACAGATGGGTCGGCACCTCTGGTCGTCGTCCGCCGATCCGTCTATCGTCTGCCCCACTACGGAAGGGAGGTGGTCCTATTGCATAGTGACTGTAGAGGTGGCAGTAGCTAGGGGCTTGCCCCTGACGCGCAGCTGCAGCAACGGGGAAGCGACAAGCCCCTGAGCCAAACCTCTTCTGCCACCGGGGCCCGGGACGGCTTTCTCCAGCCATCCCGGGCCCTTTTTCTGGTCTACTTCCGGCTCCTCCGGCCCCCATCGTCTAGCGGCCTAGGACACCGCCCTTTCAAGGCGGCGGCACGGGTTCGAATCCCGTTGGGGGCATCGCCTTGTCCAAGCGCTTTTCAGCCGAGACCCAAGGTGGATAGAGGCTTCTCGTCGATTCGGGCCGCTGCCCGTTGAGGACCGCTGTAACCCGCCCCTACCCCCTCCAAACCGCTCGCTCGGGGTCTATTTGGGGTCTGGCGGCCGGCCTAAACCTCTGTCCCCAGCGGCGATCCACGGACTAAGGGACGTCGAACCTCAGCCGAAACAGACTCCGTGGACCTCTCCAACGGCCACCCTCCGGAGCGTTCGACGCGCTAGCGACGCCTCCGAACAGGAGAGCGCGGAGACAATCATGCTTGCCGTCCTCTCGGCCTGCACGAGCTCAGCGCCGCGTCCTGTGCAGGCGCTCGGAGCGCCCCACTCAGAGACGGTCAGGTCACCCGGGCAGCGAGGTCGCTGGCCATCGTTTGGCGTCGCGATGGCCCGGCGGCAGGCCGTACGTGCCGACCGCCGCGTTCCACCACTCGGGCAGCGCGTACGGCATCTGGGAGGCCGGCTCGAGGAGGGCGTCCCACCGTTCGCGATAGGGCTGAATGTCTTTGGGGTGGATCACCCTGATCGCGCTGTCTTTGTGCGCCTGCCCCTTGCGACCGGGTTGCGCCAGCCAGTCCCAGTGGTTCACCCACAACAAGGCCGACACGTGATCTCGCGGCACGGTGTAGAAGTCAGGACGCGCATCGAGGCTCGTCATCTGGACGAAGACGTACCACTCATGGTCATCAACTGACGGGCGCTCGTCCTTCTGGCCGACCCGGAACTTCTGTCCGCCGAGCCCCGTGGTCTTGGTCTGGATGGCCACCACACTTCCAACTTGGGCGTGCTTGGCGAGTACGTCGGTGGTCGGTGCGTTCTTGATCGTCACGGTCGCCAGCCAGCCCCGCATGGAGAGCTGCGCGGCAACGTGGTACTCACCCGCGGCCCCAGTCAGTGCATTGTCGGCCATCGCCACCTTTTTCCGCGCTGCCGCCCTGTCAGAGCTAGTCAACCGGCGCGTCGATCATCGACCCGCGATAGGCCCTAGGCAACTCTGGGAGAGGCACCCGCCAGTAAGGACGGCGATGAGGCGCCTGCCGCGGAACGTCGCGTTGCGCGGTACGCCCTCCAACTCCACGTCGTAGGCTCCGGGAATGACGGCCCTATGGCGAAACGAAGGGACGGGCTGGGAACTCGCCGAGCCGGCGGGCTTTCCCGACGAGGCCACCCTCCACCGCCTAGTAGCCGAGGAGCCTCAGCTGCTTCCCCTCGCCGGTGCGCCGCGGCTCGTCGTCCTTGGAAGCGAGGTCGCGCTGGGAAGCGGCTACGCGGACATCATCGGCATAGAACCGTCTGGTCGTCCGGTGGTGATCGAGGTCAAGCTCGCCCGCAACGCCGAAGCGCGCCGGGCGGTGGTCGCCCAGGCCCTCGCGTACGCGGCCTACCTCCACGGCCTGAGCCCTGCAGAGTTGGAGCGCGATGTGCTCGCACCGCACCTACGCCAGGCGGGACATGAGGGACTTGTCGCCGCCGTAGGAGCCGACGACCAAGAGGGCGACTTTGATCCCTCCGCGTTTCTCGACGAGCTGGCCGCAAACCTCACCGCCGGACGCGTCCGGCTGGTCTTCGTGCTCGATGAGGCACCGCCTGCGCTCGTTCGACTGGTGGGCTATCTCGAGGCGATGGCGGAGGGGCTGACCATCGACCTCATCACGGTGGCGCTCTACCGCGTCGGCGACTCCCAGGCCCTCGTGCCCCAGCGCGTTGAGCCCGAGCGCGTCAAGGGCCCTCCCGGCCCCACGCTACCACCCCCTCCACGGCCAAAGGGAACCCTCTTTGACGGAGCCGACGCCTTCATCGACTCCATCGACGCCGCCAAGGAGACCGACCGTGATGAACTTCATCGGTTGGCCGAGTGGGCGAGCAGTTTGGAGCACGAGGGGCGCGCGCGGCTCTTCAGCTTTCGCGGCGCGAGCGGAAGGTTCACCCTCCTGCCCTACCTGCTCGGCGAGGACGCCGGCCTTGTCACCATCTGGAATGACAACGGTGCCTATATCTCCCTCTGGGAGAGCGTCTTCCAGCGAAGGGCGCCCTTGAGCGTGCCGGAGGTTTCTCGACTGTCGGGTCTTGATCCGATCGGGCAGGGTCGAACGGTACGAGCGCCTGAGGCGGATCTTCTCGATGCGCTGACCGCCGCCTACCGCGAGGCAGCAGGACGGTCGTCGGGGACGTCGAACGCGTCCGAACCCGCCGGCCGGCCATGAGCGTCCAGGACGGCAGCGACGCCTTAGACGGAAGGCACGCCAGCGACTCCTCCGAGCAGAGGAACGCGGAGGTGGTTGTCTTGGCGGCGCTGTCCGCCCAGATCGGGGTTCGGCTGACGCCCACCACCCTCCGACTGCCCGGCGGTAGCCGGGTTGACGTAGACGGGGTCGCCGACGATCGGTCGGTCCTCGTCGAGGTGTTCGCCCACCAGGGGCGCCTTAAGGGCGGGCAGGTCCACAAGGTCGCTCGGGACGCATTGAAGCTGATCACGGTGGCGCGTGATCTCCCCGGTCCGCCGGCTCGGCTGATCATTGCCTTCGCCGACGCGAATGCGGCCTCCATGGTTTCCGGTAAGAGCTGGCTGGCTGAAGCTCTGAAGACCTGGGGGGTAGAGATCTTCATCGCGGAGCTGCCCGAAGAACTCAAGGCCAGCCTGACGGCGGCCCAGCTGAGGCAGATCATGGTTAACCCTCCCGACAACGACCCCGTCGGGTAGGAGCTCGGCTTCAGCGGGTCGCTGGCCGTCTCGCGGCAGGCACCGGGGGTGTGGAGCGCCCAGCGCAGGTAGGCCCCGCCCACGTGCTGTCCCGTTGGCGTTGTTGTCCGTGCACCTGAGACACTGCCGACATGCTCGATGCGCGCGTCTTGGTCCGCAGCCTGGTGGGGCAGCCGCTGGTCACCATACGAGGCCGGAGCAACACGGTTCGAGCAGTGGAGGGCGCGGACGCGATCGTAGGAACCACGCGCTCCCCCGACGGACGCCCCGTGCCGATCGCCTGGCTTCAGGAATCGCTCGAACGGTTGGCCAAAGAGCATCGAATCGAGATCGCCGTTGACGGTGTGGGCTACAGGAGCGCTTTTGTCGGGGCAGTCCTCCTTACGCTGCCATTCGTGCGAGTCGATGGATCAAGCCCGCCCTCTATCGAAGTTGACCAGGCGGCAAATACGAGCCCTGACGTGCTCGACGAGCTCGAACACCGTCTCGCCATGTACGCAGGCCTCATAGAGCAAGGGGGGCCGGCGGATGTGCCGGCGAAGGTCGTCCGAGACATCGGGATCTACGGCGGAGCGGGTGGAGTCTGGGCAGACGTGGGCCGGACTCGGGGCGTCGGCGGCGAAGGTTCGGTCGCCGTTGGGCTGCGGTTGACCGGGCGGCATTACCCAGACGACCTGTCCGACGAGGCACTCCTCTATCACTACCCGCGTACCGAGCGGCCGCCTGGCCGGGATGCTGCAGAGATCGAATCATTGAAGGCCGCTGGGAGGTTGCGTCTACCCGTGTTCGCCGTGACCGAGGCCGGGGCTCAGCGCTCGGTCCGACGCGGATGGGTGGCCACATGGGATGACGAGGAAGAGCTTGTCCTCGTCGAGTTCGGCCCGTCGCGGGCCCAGGTCAGACGCGGGAACGAGATCGACGTCGAGGCGTTCGACCCCCACGAGACCGTCGAGCAGTTGGCGCGCGCTGTGATCACGCGGCCAAATCAGCAGCGCTTCCGGATTCAGGTCCTCCAGCGCTACGGCGGTCGCTGCGCTCTTTGCGACGTCGCAGCGTTGGAGCTCATCACGGCGGCGCACCTCATCCCCTTCAGGGAGAAGGGGACGTCGGATCCACGAAACGGACTTCCGCTTTGCGCCAATCACCACGCCGCAATGGATCGGGGGCTCCTGACAATCGACGAGGGGGGCAGCGTCTACCTGGCGCCAGGCCACGATGCAGAGAGCCTCGGCGTGACCGAGCGCGACCTCACCCAGCTGCCCGCCCTACCTGCGCCCGTAGCGCTTAGGCACATATGGACCATGCGAAGCCGCGAAGGATGGACACGTGCATAGGCAGATTTGGAAGCGATGCTTTGGTCGAACACACCCAAGAAGAACTAAGGAGCAGCCTTGGGGCGAGTCGTACAGGTTGAGTTGGCCGATCCGGTCGAGGACATGGGCAGCTGGACCGTGCGAAATCTGCCTGGACAGGTGGATCTAGCGAAGGGCAGCGGCCCACGCGCTCACCGGGAGACACCTGTGGCTCGCTCGGGCTACGTCCACCTGCACAAGGACGGAAACATCCGCCTCGAACTGATCGACTCGCGGGGTTCCTCGGGACCATCGAACCCAGCGCTGGCACGCCTCGTCCTCACGCCGGACGACGCACGCGAGTGGGCAGCCGCGTTGCTGGCATTGGTAGAAAAAGGGCAGGCCGACCCCACATAGGGCGAGAGGAGCCCCTGACACGGCCAAGGGCTACTTACCCCGCCTGGGCGCTCGTGTCGCCTCCTGCACCGCTCTGTGGGGTTGCAAAGCGGGCGCCGCGTATGCATCGCGAAACCCCCTGTAAATGGTGATAGTTCGGGCTCATACGTTGAGCGGGGCCCATCCAGGCCCTGCCGTAGGGGCGGATCCAGTGCGGGGGCGCCCGGAACCAGCACAAAAGACCTGGAAAAGCGCCCTACTAGCGCAGCACGGAGCGGTCCGGTAAGGTGCCCGCCGGCAGCCTGAACGGTCAGGCGCGGGGCGGGCCACTAGGTCCGTAGCGGGTAGCGAGCCGCCCAGGGGGCTCGCGGGGGTCCAGACCGATAGCGGACGGGACATAGAGCGTCGCCTAGTGCGTAGCCAGGCGTGCGATCAGCGGGGGAATGCCATCCACCGTCGCGCGTCGTCGCCTAAGGGTGAGAACCCCCGGACCCGACATGGTGAAGCTAGGAGCAAGCGCGTTGGCAATGCGCAGTGCTCCTCGGACAGCCAAGGCTGGTAGGAACGAGGGCAGCATGTAGGAGGTTGCGACCACCTCGGATTCTTTGACCAGCAAGGGCTGGGAAAGAGCCGAGCGAACGCCCGCGTTCTCAGCCCCGAGCACAAGGAGCTGAGGACCAATGGCCTCCACGCCAATCAAGCCCGTTCCCCCGAAGCCCGGGGATCGCCCGACCGACCCGGATCCCGACCGGGCACGTTCTCAACTGCTGACCCCCGCCGAAGCGGCGGAGTACCTCGGCGTCACCGAGCGTTGGGTGCGCAGGGCCGTGGCCGAGCGGCGCTTGCCCCACGTGAGGGTCGGCAAGCTGCTTCGCATCGCGAAGGCGGACGTCAGCCGCTACATCGCGGACCGCCGCGTCGAGGCGGAGTGATGGCGGTGATAGGCGCGAGCGCCCACTTGGGGTCCGGGAGCGACGACGCGCCGCGTCACCTGACCTTCAACTGTCCGGTGTGCGGGGGTGTATCGAAGCTCGGGGTGGACTATATGGCTAGCCACACCGGGCAGATGGTCTGGCTCCTTCATTGCTTCGGCTGTGCGGCGCTTGGAGGCGGATACCTCCGCGAGCTGGCAACGGCCGTGGGCGCACCTGGCGGAGGTGCGATCAAGGAGAATCCCCTGGCCAACCTCGGCGAGCCGGTCTCCTCGTCCCAGTCTGACCAGCCTGCCGACGCGCCCCCCACTGACGACCGTGTGCGCCGCTGGCAGGACAACCTGGAGAGCAACAGGGCGGCGCGCCTGTACGTCACGCGGACCCGTGGCCTGACCTGGGCGACGATCAACAGATACCGGCTCGGCTACGACGGTTCGGCGATCACTTTCCCGGTGTTCAACCAGCACGGGGCGATCATCAACCTCAAGCGCCGGTTCCTCGACCCCAAGACAAGGCCGAAGTCCCTTGGGCTGCGGGGACACACTTGGAACGTCTACCCGTCTCCTCCCCGGCGGCGGAGCTACGTCCTGTGCGAGGGGGAGTTCGATGCCCTCGTCGCCCGCCAGCACGGCATCTACGCCGTTACGAATACCCACGGGCGCCTGCACCGACGGGCTGCCGGCGGTGTGGAAGCTCAACGAGGAGCCCTGGATCGACCCCGCGGGCGCCGCGGCCGGCCGCATCGCCGAGGTCGTCCGAGGGTGCCCGTCCGGCGCTCTCACCTACGTCCGCCCCGGAGATGCGGCCCCGGTGGAGGAAGAGCTCGAGGTCGAGGTGATCGCCGCCCCGAACGGCCCCTACCGGGTGCGCGGCGGCATCCGCGTCGACGCCCCGGACGGGGGCTCCTTCGAGGTCCGCAATCGCCAGACACTCTGCCGCTGCGGGCAGTCGTCCAACAAGCCCTTCTGCGATGGCAGCCATTGGTCTGCGCAGTTCGAGGACCCGGTGGCCGAGGGGTGAGCTCCGACGCCTCCGGCGCGCGCGGGCGGTTCACGGCGCGGGAGCTGGCGGCGTGGGAGGGGTTCTTGAGGGCCCATGCGACGGTGGTGCGGGATCTCGACGCGGCCCTCAGGTCGTCGCACGGGATCCCGCTCACACAGCTCGACGTCCTGCTACAGCTGCGGCGGCACGGCGGCCGCCTGCGCATGCGCGAGCTGGCCGACGCGCTGCTGCTCAGCCGCAGCGGCCTCAGTCGCCTGATCGACCAGCTGCAGGAGCGAGGCTGGGTCGAGCGCCGGCCCGACCCGAGCGACGCGCGCGGGCTGTATGCCGAGCTCACCGACGCGGGCCGGACGGCCCTCGGGCGCGCGCAGACGGCCCACGTCGCCAACGTGCGTCGATGCTTCCTGGCGGCGCTCGACCCGCAGCAGCTCGATGCCCTCGCCGCGAGCTGGGCGGCAATCGCGCGCGACGCCCGTCAGGAGCGGGACGACGACACCGCGCCGCCGTGAGCCGCGCGCGCCTTTCGCCGAGCGCGACCCCGATCCGGTGACCTCGCCAGGGGGCTTTCGCCCCGCGCGTGCCGAGAGCGTGGACATCCGGCCCGGACGTCTGGTCGCCCCGCCTGGCGCGACGACGGCGCGTGCCAGGGCAGGGAGGCCGACCCCGCGACCACCGCCGGGTGCTGCGCCTCGATCAGATCGGCCAGAACGCGGGCCCGAGCAGACTCAGCCTGAGAGACGACGCCCCACAAGACCGCGGGTCGGCACAGGCGAACCCGTCCGTCGGGGTACTGAGCAGCAGCCCGGGGATGGAGCGGGACGTTTGGGCGGGCGCAAGCCCCACAAGCCGACTGCCATTCAGGGAGCCGCCGCGCCCGGAAGGGTTCACGGGTGACTGGGGCAGCGGCAGAAGATGGCGTCGAGGGCAGCGAGTTGGCCGGCCTTCAGCGAAGCGTGACGTTCACCGTGAGGCGGCGGCACGGGTTCGAATCCCGTTGAGGGCATCCCGCTGGCGATGCGGGATCCGCCGTCGTCAGGCGGGTTCGCGTTCGGGTCCCCACCGCCCCTCACGCCTCTCACGGCTCTCGCGAGGCGGACCCGGGTTATGCCCGGGCGAGCAGTAAAACGCTCACCGCGCCGTCCGCGAGCGCACCCCGACCCCGGCGGCCGCCGGGGTCGGGGTCCTCGCCTGGGCGCTCACACGCCCGCGGACCTCACCACCACGGAGCGAACACCCGGAGAGCGCGGGGGTCGAGGTAGACGTCATCGATCTCCCAGCTGCCGGAGTCGGCGCTGACGCGCAGCTGCACGTCCATGCTGCCGAGCGCCTGAAGCTCGTCCTTCGGCAGCAGGGTCGCAAGGGGGAGGATCGGGCTCGGCGCCCAGACGCCCGTCGCGGCCGGGGCCTCGAACACGCCGGCCTTCTTGACCCTGTTGCCCGAGTAGATGATCTCGACCTTGAGCCGACCGGTGCCGGTCAGTTGGCGGACGGCCAGACGCATCGTCGGGTGGGCGGCGCTGACGCAGAAGGTCGGCGACACGGCAGACTTGCCCTCCGGCAGTCGGAGCGAGCGCGCGTCGGTCGCGTTCCGCAAGAAGAAGCTCTCGTTGCCCGAGACGACCGAGGCGCCGGCCATGGTCCAGGCTGGCATCCCCGCCTCGAACGCCCCGCCCGGGGCGAGGCTGTAGTCGGAATGATCGCCGAACTGCGCGAACGGCTGGGAGATCGGCGTGGCCGGGCAGGCGGCCTGGGCCGCCGCGGGTACCGCCAAGAGGGCGACCGCGAGGCCCGCCACGACTCCTCTGAACCGCCTGGATGAGATCGACATGAGCATGTTCTCCTCGAGAGTGTCTCTTGGTCGTCGCGGCGACCCGTCTCCTGTACGACCTCACTATCGGCCGGGTCGATCCGCGCCGACGCTCTCTCTAGAGGCTTTGCCCGGTTCGCGAGCCCGTCTCGAGGTACACGCACAGCGGACCAGAGCCCCGGAGGGCGACTTTGAACAGCGGCTCGACGAGCGGCGCGGGATCGTGTGTCTCGGCCTGGGGACGCCTGTCCTCCCTGGTGGTCCGGGCCACCCCGAGCCCACGCGATCGGTCCAGCCCACCACGCCTCTGCGCCCGCCGGCGCGAGGGTCGCGTCGGCCCGGTCGCGATCGCCCGCCGGTCAATCGAGCGCGTCGTACTCCGCCCTCCAGTTGGCCGACGCCCCGGGTGGCCGGTACGCGTGGGAGATCTCTCGAGCCCGCTCCAGGACCTCCCGAGCGTCCACCGACCGGAGAACCTGAAACGTCTCCTGCCGCGCGAGCCGCCCGGAGGCGCACACCGCCGCCGAGTAGGCGGCCGCCGCCACCTCGTCGGGCATCGTGTAGACGACGAAGCCGTCGATGCTGCCGAGCGTCCAATAGAGGGACTCCATCTCGCCGCCCGCCCGCTCGATCGCCGCCCGGGCGGCATCTGCCCGGTCCGCGGGGTCGGCCACCATCTGCCCCCAGGCTTCGCCGGTGTAGCTGAAGAAGGTCACGTACTTCGACATGGCTCCCCTTCCCGCGTTCGCTCGGTGAAGGGCGCTCGCCGCAAAGGCCCCAGCCGGAGCGCTCGAGGCAATCGTATTCCGGGGGTTCCGCAATTCACAAGGCGCCGGAGGGGCCGGCCCCGACCGGCGCAGGCGTGGATGCCGCCGCGGGTGCGGAGGGCAACCAACCCGACCGAGTCGGGCGCGGGCGACGAGCGGTGGTGGTGCCTGCTCCTGCCCCAGACCACCTCTCGGGCCTTCGGAATGCCTGTGGGCGTCATCCGGGCGTCAGCGCCACCTTCACCACCCCCGGCTCGCGCTCGGCCATCATCCGGTAGCCCTCCGCGGCCTCGCTCAACGGGAGCGTGTTGGTGAAGATCGGGCTCGGGTCGATGGCGCCCGCGGCCACGAGCTCGGCGAGCTCCGCGACGTACACAGGGCCGGGTTGGATCCCTCCGGTGATGGTGATGTTGCGCGTCCACTGGTCCACCCAATCGACGCTTGCGAGGCGCCCGACAAATTGCTCCATCCCCACGCACGAAATGGACCCGCAGTGGCGTACGCATGCCTGCGAGAGGGCCATCGGCTCCTGTCCGGAGATCGTCTGGAGGACTGCGTGGACGCCTTGGCCGCTGGTCAGCTCCATCACCCGGTCGCGGATCTCCTCGGGCTCGCGCGACGTGATCGTCGTCGTCGCCCCCATCCGGGCGGCGATCGCGAGCCGGTCATCGTGGTGCCCGAGGCAGATGATCTGGTTGGCGCCCTTGACGCGAGCCGAACCGACCGCACCAAGGCCCACGCCGCCGTCACCGATCACGAGGACGTCCTGCCCCGGTGCCAGGCGGGCCGAGACCGCCGCGTGCCAGCCGGTCGCGAGGTTGTCGATGCACGTGAGGAGCGCGAGCTCGTGCTCCGGGCCCTCGGCGGCCTCGGGCATGCGGGTGAGGGTGCCCGAGGCGAAGGGCACGCGGACCAGCTCGGACTGGCAGCCCTGGACCTCGCCGCCGTAGGGCCAGAAGCCCGGGCCGAAGCCGAACGCGCCAGCCCCCGAGGCACATGGCCAGGCGCCGTCTCCGCAGTAGCCGCAGGTCCCATCGACGGGAAGCGGGAAGACGAGCACTCGGTCGCCGGCGGCGAACCCACTCACCTCCGGACCCACCGCCTCGACCGTTCCGAGGCACTCATGGCCGGTCCGCATCCCAGGAGGGAAGCCCAGCTCCTCGCCGGCGTGGTAGTAGTGCAGGTCCGATCCACAGATCGCGCCGAGCGTGACCCCTACCACCGCGTCCGTCGGCTGCTCGATCGCGGGCTCGTGGACATCCTCGACGCGGATGTCCTGGTTGCCGAAGAAGCACGTCCCTTTCATCGTCGGCCTTCCCTTCGGTGAGGCCCGGTGCGCCCGAGCGGCGTCCCGGGCACCCGAGCATCCTCCATCGCGTCGGCGGCCAACAAGGTGGGAGGCGACGCCGTCTCGCCACGCGAGTCACATCGTGCACGGCGGACACCGGTAGGCCGGCCCGTCGGAGCGCGCCCAGCTGCCGAACGCTGGGGTACGCCCGCGAGTCCTACCCCACAGACGCCGGGGCTCGCCGTAGCTCCACGCCCAGACCCGCGGGTGACGGGCGAAGGCCCTCGGTGGACGCGAGGGGTGGAGGAGGAGGTCCCTAGCGCGTTGGGGCGGCGGCGCTCCTGCGCGCCCGCGCGACGACCTCGCAGCCGCGCACCACGTCGAGGGCGTCCACGAGGACGCCGTCCCATCCCGGGCCGCACACCACCACGTCGCGGACACCGTCGGCGACGCTCACCAGGTCGTGGCCGCGCCCGCCGTAGATTCGGTCGGAGCCCACCCCGCCGGCGAGGACGTCGTCGCCCGACCCTCCCTTGAGGAGATCGTTGCCCTGCCCACCGTAGGCGCGATCGCGCCCCGCGCCGGCCGACAGCACGTCGTCGTCCGATCCGCCCTCGAGGATGTCGTCGCCGGCGCCCGCCCAGATGCGGTCGGAGCCCGGGCCGCCCTTCAGCGTGTCGGCGCCCGCAGCTCCGTAGAGGCGATCGTTGTCACCGAGCCCGAGCAACAGCTCTCGGCGCGCGCTTCCGCGGAGGACGTCGCGGCCGGAGGTGCCCCTCACGACGAACCGGCTCGGCGGAGTGATCGGCGCGGCGACGGGCGGCGGCGAGGCGCCGGGGGAACCGGGGGTCGCGGCGGCCACGATCTCGAAGCCGGTCACGGCACGGTCGTCTTCGGCCGCGCTGTTGCCGGGCGTGGAATCGGGATCCAGGCCCGAGGATGACGCGACCTCGGCGACGGCCCTCACCTGCGCCGGAGCGAGCGCGTCGACCGTGAGCAGGAGGGTGGCCGTGGCGCCCGATGGGATGGCACCGATCGTCCACAGGGCCGTGTCGGGGTCGTAGGTGCCCGCGCTGGCGCTGGCACCTACGAGGCGGGTGGGCGAGGGCACGCGCAGGTGGACCGCGACGCCGGAGACGGCGTCGGGGCCGGCGTTGGTGACGGTCGCCCGCAGCAGCACCCGATCCCCAACCGAGACACTGGTCGCCGAGGGCTCGAGCGCGAGCGAGAGGTCGCCCACCGCCTCCCCGACGCGCCCGCCGACGACGACCGGTGAGATGGAGCCCGGCGTCTCGTCGTCGCCGATGCTCGCGGTGTTGCCGTAGCCCAGCCGGCCGAAGGTCCCGAGACCCCAGCAACGAAGGCTGCCGTCGTCGAGGACGGCGCAGGTGTGGGCGAACCCGGCCGAGACCGCCCGTGCGGTGCGCCCGGAGCCGAGATCGACGACTGCGGTGGCCGAGGGGTGCTCGTTGTCACCGATGATCGCGGTGTCGCCGAGGCCCAGACGGCCGTTGGCGCCGTCGCCCCAGCACCTGATGCTTCCGTCATCGAGGACGGCACATGTGTGAGAGCCGCCTGCGCTGATGCTCACAGCCGTCCGGCCGCTGCCGAGGGCCACGGCCGGAACGCTGCCCGGGAATTCGTCGTCGCCCACGCTGGCCACGCTCGCCTGGCCGAGCTGCCCGAGGGCACCGTCACCCCAGCAGCGGACGCTGCCGTCGTCGAGCAGGGCGCACGTGTGGGAGCCTCCGGCGCTGATGGCCCGCGCGGTGCGGCCGGTGCCGAGGAAGACCGGCACGACGCTGCCGGGGGCTTCGTCGTCGCCGATGCTCAGCAGGTTTCCGTAGCCGAGGCGACCCGACGTGCCGAGGCCCCAGCAGCGCACGCTGCCGTCGTCGAGCAGCGCGCACGTGTGGGAGTTGCCGGCCTTGACGGCCGTCGCGGTACGGCCGGCGCCGAGGTAGACCGGCGCGACGCTGCCCGGGGTCTCGTTGTCGCCGATGGTCAGCAGGTTTCCGTAGCCGAGGCGACCCGAGGTGCCGAGGCCCCAGCAGCGCACGCTGCCGTCGTCGAGGAGGGCGCAGGTGTGGGAGTTGCCGGCCGTGACGGCGGTCGCGGTGCGGCCGGCGCCGAGGTTGACGGGGGCGACGCTCCCCGGAGTCTCGGTGTCGCCGATCGAGAGCAGGTCGCCGTAGCCGAGGCGACCCGAGGTGCCGAGGCCCCAGCAGCGCACGCTGCCGTCGTCGAGCAGCGCGCACGTGTGGGAGTTGCCGGCCGTGACGGCGGTCGCGGTGCGGCCGGAGCCGACGAAGACCGTGGTGGCCGAGTCGGGGAGCTCGTTGTCACCGATCACCGCGAGGTTGCCGTAGCCGAGACGACCGGCGGCCCCGTCGCCCCAGCAGCGGACGTTGCCGTCGGTCGTGATCGCGCAGGTGTGCTGATCGCCCGCGGCGACCAACCCCTGCTGAGCGCTCCTGACTCCCGACTCGGCCTGATCGGCGCGCGCGAGTGAGGAGAGGGTCAGCCCGAGGGCCGCGAGGACGATCATCCCCGCGACGATTGCGAGGGCCATGCGACGCGACGAACTCCATGGGACCTGTATGGCTCGGTGCTCCCGTCTCAGATGTGGTGTGCCGCCGAGACATCGGGTGCCGGCGCTCCGACTTGAGGGCTCGGGTCTGCCGCACCATCCGACGCGTCCGCGAGGATGTCGTGATGGGCGAGCGGGAGAGCTCTCAGACCGACTCGGCCACGAGTGGGGAACCGCGCCGGGAGACACGACTCCGCAGGGTTCATGTCCGCCTGAGCGAGCCGGAGCGGCGGGCGGCCCTCGCCGAGCTCTTCTACGAGGGCCCCGAGCTGATCCCCTACCTGCGCCGTCTCGGTGTGCTGATGGGTCTCTCGGTGACGATCGCCACCTTCGGAATCCTGGGCGACTCCGCGGCCGTGGTGATCGGAGCGATGCTGGTGGCGCCCCTGATGACGCCGATCACCGCGCTCGCCGCAGCGCTCGTGATGGGCTGGCCGGGGCGCCAGGGCATTCAGCTCGGCATCGTCGCGGGCGCGAGCGCGGGCGCGGTAGCGCTCTCGTGGCTGCTCGTCCGCTTCGTGCCCCAGGAGCGACTCATCGATCTCCCCGACGAGCTGCTGGCGCGCACCCAGCCGGGCCTGCTCGATCTCGGGATCGCCATCGCAGCCGGGGCGGCCGGGGCCTATGTGAGCATCCGGCCGAGGGCCGGGACGGCCTTGCCGGGCGTCGCGATCGCGGTCGCCCTGGTGCCCCCGCTCGCGGCCCTCGGCGTGACGCTCGCCCACGGAACCGGCGAGCTCGCGCGCGGGGCGCTCCTGCTGTTTCTCACCAACCTGGCGGCGATGGTCTTCTCGGCGGCCGTGGTCTTCCTCATGATGGGCTTCCACGCCACCTTTCGCCCCGCACGCCTCACCCGGCGCATCCGGACCGGCCTGCTCATATCGCTGGTAGCGGTCGTCGCCGTCGCGGTCCCGCTCGGCCTCCAGAGCCGCGACTCGCTTGCGGAGGCTCGTGACGACGAAGGCGCCGGACGGGCCATCGCGGAGTGGGTCGGAGAGCGTGATCTGACCGTCGAGCGGACCGAGGTCGAGCGGCGGGGGCCCCGGGTCGGGGTCGTGGTCAACCTCATCGGTGCCAGCACGCCGGCCGCCGCCGCCTCGCTGTCGGAGTCGCTCGCGCGGGAGCTCGGGGCCCCCATCGATCTCACGCTCAGGGTGACCGCCCGCCAGGAGATCCGGGTCCTGTCGCCTGGTTGACCGGTCGCTCAACCGAACTGGCTCGTCGCCTCGGACACCTTCCGTAACCAACGACGGGAGATTCCGGACATGAGAAGGTTCCTTCGCATCCCACTCGCCGCGACGCTGCTCGCGGTTCTCGCGTTCGGCCTCGTGGCCTGCGGCAGTGACGACGACGCCGCCGATGCCACCACCGAGGCCACCGCCACCACCCTGGCGCTCACCGGTGAGGGCACCACCTTGGCGCTCGACGCCGGAACGGCGAAGGTGCTCGCCGACAACAAGGTCGAGGTGGCGCCGATCGACCCCGCGACGGCCGGCGGCGACGGCATCACCTTCCCGATCACCGGCGGCTCGGTCGAGGCCGAGAGCCTGGCCGGCACGATCGATCACAGCGGCGGCCTGATGTTCAGCGCCGGCGGCACCGACCTGGAGCTGACCGACTTCGTGATCGACACCGCCGCCGGGACGCTGTCGGCGACCGCCGGCGGTTCCTCGGTCACGATTCTGGACGTCAACCTGTCGGGCCTGACGCGCAGCGACGATGGGGGCACGATCGTGCTCGAGGGCATCACGGTGGCCCTCTCCGCCGACGGCGCCGCCGCACTCAACGACACCTTCGGGGTGACCCTCTTCGAGGAGGGTCTCGCGATCGGCGACGTGACGGTGCGCGCGACCGCCTGACCGGGGCCGAGCCCGGGGAGTGCGCTCCCCGGGCTCGGCATGGCAGGCGGTGACATCCGCCCGTTGCGCGCGGGGCCGCGGAGGGTGAGGATGGACATGATGTCCACGACGATCGCCGATCAGGTCTTCGCGAAGGTCACGGCTCTCATCGACGCCGAGCCCGGTCTCACACGGGCGCACGCGATCCGCAGGCTGGCGGGTGAGATGGGGCGCTCCGTGCCCGCCACCTCCTCGGCCTTCTACGGGGGAGCGCGTCGCGCCCGGGAGAGAGGCGCCGGAGCGGCCACCTCCGCACCCGCCCAGCGACGCATCCGGACATCGGGCAACGCCGGAGCTCCCCGGCTGTACGCCGAGATGCTGCCGCTCGTCGAGGCCGGCGCGACGATCGAGCAGGCGGCGCGTCGCTTCGGCGACGAGGACGACGTGGAGGAGATCGCCGCCGGATTCGCCAGATGGATGGAGCGCGATCAACCACCCACGCGCGCGCGAGCGGGCGCCGTTGTGGACGCAGAGGCGCGGATCACGTCGCTCGAGGCGGAGAACCGCGCCCTGCGGCGCGATCTGGTGCGAGCCCGGCAGGCGGTCGAGCGTGCCCGGGCGATCCTCGACACGGCATCTGACCTTCCCTGAGCGACGCCGGCTGCGCCGGCCGGCCGACCGGGCGGGGCTTGACCCGGATCTCAGATCGGCATCGCCGCGCGCCGAGAAGGAGGCAACGCCCACGCCCGGGACCTCCGCTTGCGCTCCGCCCGACTCCTATCGGCCGCCCTCACCTGCGCCGCCATCACCGCGGTGCCGCACGCGAACGCGCAGGAGCGGCCATTCGTGCTTCCTGCGGTCGCGTGCGTCGCCCCGAGGGACGTGGCCGCGATCGACGCGCTGCTGGGTGGCGCGGGAAGCCCCCTGGCGGGGGAGGGACGGGTATTCGTCAGGCGGGCGGCGGCCGCGGGGATCGATCCCCGCTTCCTCCTCGCGATCACGGCTCAGGAATCGGGCTTCGGGCTCTACCCACCCTCCCAGGCCATCCACAACCCATTCGGCCTGGGTCCGGGTATCCGCTTCCCGTCCGACGCGGCCGCCATCACACGGGTGGCGCGCACGCTCTCCCGCTACTACGTCGAGGAGGGCCGCACCAGGATCGCGACCATCGGACCCAAGTGGGCACCCATCGGAGCAGCCAACGATCCGAGGGGACTGAACGAGAACTGGGTCGGCGGCGTCAGCGCGTACTTCCGGGCGCTCGGGGGAGACCCGAAGCGGCCCATCCTGCTCGAATCACAGCCCTCGGACTGCCCGGTCGCCACGTCCCCGGCGGCCCCCGGCGCAATCCCTCCGGCTCCGGCCCCCGCTCCGCCGTCTCCCGAACCGACGGATCGCGCCTCCGGCCTGTCGTTGGTGACCACCTGGATCGGCGCCGCGGTGATGCTGCTACTCGTGATCTACCTCGCTCACAAGCGCTACCACGATCCTGCGCCGAGACCTGCGTCCCAGCGCCCCGCTCCACGTTGGACACCGTTGCCCGGCGTGCCAGTGGCCGTCGGCGGCTCCGTGAGGCGACTGCCGGCGGCGACGCGGGTCCCGCACGCCGACGGATCGTGGGCGCTGGCCTGGTCGCGCGACACCGCCCTGCTGCTCGCATCGACCTGGGCTGAGGGTGGGAACGGGAGCACCCCGCGCGAACCCGCGATCGCTCCCGGGCGACAGGCGGAAACGGTCAAGGTCGATCCCGTGGTCCAGCCCGAGCTGGCGGTCGATCCCGTGGTCCAGCTCGAGCTGGTGGTGGAGCCCGTGGCCCAGCTCGAGCTGGTGGTGGAGCCCGTGGTCGAGGTCGTGGTGGAGGCCGAGCCCGTGGCCGAGATGGTGGTCGAGCCCGGGCCGGAGTTCGTGCAGGCCGTGGAGGTCGAGCGGGAGCCGCAGTTCGAGGTGGCAATGCCGGAGCCGCCCCTGCGCGACCAATCCGCGGCCGTCGCCGACATCGTCCCGACCCTGCTCGAGGGGCTCGTCCCGCTGGACCGCGTCTGCGATCACCCCGGGGTCACGCCGCGGATGCACACCCTCATCCGCATCCTCGCCGACACTCCCCTCAGCGTGAACGAGCAGGCCCGACGGCTGGGGATCACTCGCGCCGAGGCCGCTCTCCTGAGCTCCCGCCTGGAGGGGATGGGCCTCGCCCAGCGGGAGCCGGTGGGAACCGACCGCAGACGCATCCGCCTCGCCCTCACCGAGGCCGGATACACCCTCTACGCCGACACGTCCGCGGCGCCGGAGCCCGCCGAGATCGCTCGGATCCTCTCGCGGATGACCCCCGCCGAGCGGGCCGGGCTGCTCGCCGGCCTGCGGGCTCTCTCGTCGGCGGCGTGACCCCTATCTGCCGAGGCGTTCGAAGAGCCTCTGCTCGTCGACCGTCCGCTCCGCGGCCGGTAGTCGCTCGAGGCGCGCATCAGGGATCGGCTCGCCGCTCTCCACGCTGACGCCGTAGGTCCCGTTCGCCAGGCGCTCCTCGGCCCGCTCGATCGCCTTGAGCTCCTCCTCGAGCTCGGCGGCGCGACTCGAATCCCGCTCGCGTTCGGCCATGTCGTATGCCCGGTCGCCGAGATCCGTGTCGTCGGCGGCGGCGGCCGCCGGAAGCTCACCTCGCAACCGCACGAGGTGCTGCTCGATGCGCTCGCGTTCTGCTGCCAGGAGCTGCTCGGCACGATCGGGGTCCATTGGGTCCTCCTTCGGGAACATTCGGGGGGCCGGTGGGCCACCTCGGGGGGATCTTGTCACTCCCAGACGCGGACGGCCGACCGGGACGAGCCGGTCAGTCGAAGGGCACGGTGACCTCGGTGGGGCGCGACTCGCCGGAGCGCACCACCGTGAAGGTGGCCTCCGACGCGCCCTCGCCGTTGTCGATGGCCGCGCAGTAGGCCGGGAGGCTGCCGTCCATGGTGCGCCCGTTGACGGCCGTGATGAGCGCGGGGGACACGCCGAAGCCGGCGGCGGCGGCCGGCGTGCCGGGCACCACGTTGATCACCACCAGGCCAGGCAGCGCGGGCAGCCCGGCGGACGCCAGATTGGACGCCTCTCCCGCCGGATCGACGACGTGGATGAGGTCCATGCCCGTCCAGCCGATCGATCGGCCCGAGCGCAGCTGGGGGATGACCTCCTTCACGCGGTCGACCCCGATGGCGTACCCCTGCCCCTGGATGGTGCGATCGCCGAGCAGCGTGATGCCGGCCGAGTTGATGCCCACGAGGCGCATCTGGGTGTCGACCAGGGGTCCGCCCGAGTTGCCCGGGTTGATCACGGCGTCGGTCTGGATGACGTTCGGGTACTGGGGGACGTCCACGCTCTGCAGATCGAAGCGCGTGCGCACTACCGACACCACACCGGTGGTCGGGACCAGGTTCGCCCGCTCGGACGCGGTGCCCGGATAACCGATGGCCACGACCGTCTGCCCCTGGCGCAGCTCCTCCTGGGAGCCGAGCGGCAGAGTGACCAGGCCGGAGGTGTCGTCCACCTCGAGCAGCGCGAGGTCGTCGCAGGGCGCCGCGCCCACGAGCGTCGCGGGCCGCTGGCTGTCGCCGACGCCCACGGTGAAGGTGCTGCCCGCGTTGGTGACGTGCTGATTGGTGACGATCAGCCCCTGCTCGGCATCGAGGACCCACCCGGTGCCGCTTCCGGCCGGCCGGCCGGACACGAGGGAGTTGATGACCACGGTCGAGGGCCGCACGGCGTCGACGATCTCCGGGATCGACGCCTCGCGCGGTGGCGCATCGCCGCCCCCGAGCACCCCGGTCACCGCCAGCGCCACGATGATCGCCGCCGCCGCCACGGCCGCGGCGGCGGCGATCACCGCCGTCCGGGTGGTGCGCCGCAGGCGTATGCGCTCGATCACCGAAGCTGACGGCGGTCTCGAGGGCGGAGGAGGAGGAGGAGGAGGCCCGGGCGCCGCCCCCTTCGGAGCGGTCGTGGGCTCGACCTGCGGCGGAACGACTCCGATCGACGTCTTCGCGCCGCCGAGCGCCGCGACGGAGGTGATGAAACGAGTGTCGCCGACCTGGATCTGCTCGCCGCCCGACAGCACCACCGGGCCGCTCAGGCGATGCCCGTTGACGAAGGTGCCGTTGCCGGAGGCCAGGTCGTGGATCTCCGCCGCGCCGTCCTCGCGCACCCGCAGATAGGCGTGATGGCGCGAGACCCGCGGGTCGGCGATCACGAGATCGCACCCGGGGTCACGGCCGAGGACGAAGCGCTCGCCGGCGGCCTGCACCCCCCGCCCGTCGTCTGCGCCAGATCTGAACGTCAGCCACATCGCCGATCTCCCCGATCGATCGCCGGAAACCTACCTGTGCCGGGGTGCCGGTGGTGGTGGGTCGTCGTGGCGTGCGGCTGGTATCGTCCAGCGTCGCCAACGCGGTTCGGGCGGTTAGCTCAGCGGTAGAGCACCTGCTTTACACGCAGGTGGCCGGCGGTTCAAATCCGTCACCGCCCACTTCCGTCTCGTCCAGCACGGCGGCGCCGCTTGGGGGTGTAGCTCAGATTGGTTAGAGCATCGGACTGTCAATCCGAAGGCCGCGGGTTCGAGTCCCGTCACTCCCGCTACTGAAAGCCCCGTGATCACGGGGCTTTCGTCGTTTCGGGGCGGTGCGTGGAGCCCCTGGGTCCTTGACACGGAGGGGTGGCCGGGACTTGTCTCGACACTCCACACGGGAGGAGGACACCATGGGCATCATCGGCCCACGTCGGGTCCGTCGGCGCGGTCGGCGGCTGGCCGCCCTGCTGGGCACCGGTGTGATCGGACTGATCCCGGCCACGGCCGCAGAGGCCACGACCCCGCTGGGCGATCAGCTGCGGATCTCGTTCACCGGCGCTGACGGGGACGCCACGGTGGACGCGGCAGACGCCGCGTCGGCCTACAACCCTCGTGCCCGGCAGCACCTGGTGGCGTGGATGCAGACGAGGCCCGGCATGAGCCGGGTGGTGGGCCAGCTGGTCGACGAGCAGGGCACTCGCGTGGGCCCGGTGTTCGGTATCTCCTCCGATCCGGCCGACCTCGCCTTCCAGCCGGCGGTCGCCTACAACTCGCGCAGCAACGAGTACCTCGTGGCCTTCCAGCGCGACACGGGGACCCCGGGGGAGCAGGAGATCTACGTGCAGCGGGTCAGCGCCGCCGGAGCGGAGATCGGCCCGGATGTGCGCATCTCCCATGCAGGTCCTGACGGGTCTCCCACGTCGGACGCCGACGATCCGGCGGTGGTCGTCAACGAGGCCCGCAACGAGTACCTGGTGGTGTGGGAGGCCGACGTCGTTCCGGATGAGCAGGAGATCTACGCCCAGCGCCTGAGCGCCGACGCCACCGAGATCGGTCCCGACGATCTGCGCGTCTCGGACATGGGCCCCCCGGGGGATGTCACCTACCACGGAGCGGACACCCGCGTCGCATGGAACGCGCGGCGGGACGAGTACATGGTCGTCTGGCACGGCGACGACGACACTCCCCCGGTCGCCGAGGGCGAGCTCGAGATCTACGTGCAGCGACTGTCGGGCGACGGGGCCGAGCTGGGCCCCGACGACCGGCGCATCACGAACGTCGGGCCCCCGGGGGACCTCGAGTGGGACTCCGACGACCCGGCCATCGCCTACAACCCGATCCGGGACGAGTACCTGGTCGCCTTCGAGGGGGAGGGAAACCCCCTCTCGGCGGACGAGAACGAGATCTACATCCAGCGGCTGGCCTACGACGGCAGCGAGGTCGGCACCGACGACCAGCGCATCAGCGACATCGGTCCCGATGGCGATGCCACCTATGGCGGGCTCGAGCCGCGCGTGACGTTCAACGAGCGCGCCGACGAGTACCTGGTGGTCTGGTGGGGCACAGACGACGTTCCGCCGCTCGTGGCGGGCAAGAACGAGATCTTTGCCCAGCGGGTCTCGGGTGCGGGGCAGGAGTTGGGTGCCAACGACACCAGGGTGTCCCTGATGCCCAACGAAGGCGACGGCGACGCCGGTGCCACCCTTGGCGCGCTCGACTACGACAGCCAGTCGAACACGTACCTGGTGGCGTGGGAGGGCGTCTCCACCCTCGCCCCGCTGGTCGCCGCCAAGTCCGAGATCTACATCCGCAGGTTCGGTGCGGGCACCCCGGTGGCGACGGCCTCGGTGTCGTGCAAGGCGCTGCCGCCCGCCCGCCCGGCGGTGCCGGGCAACCCGTCGAAGGTGACGTTGAGCAGCGCCCAGTTGCTGATCAACCAACGCATCTCGCAAGCCGCGGTCAGGCGCGCCAACGGGGTGGACGACTGGTTCACCCCCGGGGTCGAGTCCCGGGATCTGTGTCAGGCCGCGGTGGGTTCGAGTGACCTGTACGCCGGGTCTTTGACCGGATACACGGGACTGCCCGTGAGCTATGGCCAGCCGGACCCGCGTCCGGTGGTGGTGCCGCCGGCCAAGCCGGGCAACCCCTCGAAGGTCACGTTGAGCACCACGCAGCTGCTGATCAACCAACGCATCTCGCAAGCTGCGATCCGCAGGCTGAACGCCCTGAAGGCACGCCTCGACTCCGGCCTGACCGGTGGGGACCTGAAGGACGGGTCGGTGGGTCGCGCCCAGTTGGCGGCAGGAATCCGGGTGCTGTACGCGCCGGTCCTGGCCAACCCGCCGGCGGCGAGCACCACCGACGTGCCGGCCCCCACCCGGGGTGACCCCTCCAAGGTGACCTTGAGCGCCGCCCAGCTGCTGATCAACCAACGCATCAGCCAGGCCGCGGTCAGACGCGCCAATGAGCTGGTGCGCCGCCTCGAGGGCGGAATCGGCAGCGGCGAGTTGCGCGACGGCAGCCTCACCGCCGCCGACCTCGCGCCGGGCCTACCGGCCAGCACCACCCCGTAGGACGTCTTGCGCACCCCGGCCCCCTGGGCCGGGGTGCCGCGCCGGCGCCGCGGCGGTAGCGTGGTGGCGTGCCCTCCCCCCGTCGCCGCCCACCGCCATCGCCCGACCACGGGCCGGACCGCGGGCCTGCCACGCCGGCCGTCTCCGGCCTGAGCCCGTTCCGCCTGATCTCGCGCCTCGGGCTGGCCGCGGTGGTCGTCGTGGTTGCCATCGCGTTCGCCACCGGGACGGCCGCCGACCTGCCGTGGGGCGCTCTGGCCGGTTTCGTCGTGATCTTCGGCGCCATGTTCCTGACGGCGCGCCGGCGCGACCGGGCGCTGCGCGACGCCTTCCCCGACGACGAGGAGTGAGCATCCCGCGCGACCGCAATTCGGGTGTGGGCGCGGGACGAGATAGCCTCGGGGCGTGCAGAGGCCGCGCCCTGATGACCGTGAGCCGCCCGGTGCCGAGTTCCCCGACCCCGGCCCGCTGAGGCGGGTACAGGTCGCGACCGCGGGCCTGATCGCCCTCGCGGCGGTGGTGACGCTGCTCAGCGACGCGCGGCCCGAGGGGGTCCGCTGGGGCGCCCTGATCGGCCTCGCCCTCCTCCTGCTCGTCGTGGCCGTCGTGCTCCGCCGCCGCGGCCGATCACCCGGCGGGGATGGGGAGTCCTGACGCGGCCGGCACGGGAACACCCCCTAGGCAGGCCACGATGCGCGGGAGTAGTGTCGCGCGATCGTGAGGCTGCCCACTCCCACCACGTGACGCTCCGGGCGGCGGATGAGCACCGCCGCGCCTGAGAGTCCAGGCGTCCCTGACGCCCCCGCGGCGGTCGCCGACGAGCACCAGATCGTCGGAAAGACCCCGTGGCAGCTCTTCTGGGGACGTTTCCGACAGGACCGCTTCGCCCTCGCCGGGCTCGCTCTCATCGCCGTCCTGGTGCTCATGGCGGTCTTCTCACCCCTGTTCGCGGCGCTGGTCGGCCACGGCCCCAACGAGCTCTTCCAGCGTGAGACGACCGACATCTTCGGCATCCCCGAGGGCCCGACCTCGAGTTTCTGGTTCGGCGCCGACAACAACGGGCGCGACGTCTTCGTGCGGACGATCTACGGCGCGCGCGTCTCCCTGATGGTCGGAGTGATCGCCACCGCGATCGCCGTGGTTGTGGGCGTCGTGCTGGGGGTGATCGCCGGATACTTCGGCGGATGGGTGGACACGGTGATCTCGCGCATCACCGACATCATTCTGTCCGTCCCGCTGCTGCTCTTCGCCATCGGGATCGTGGCGGCCTGCTCGACCTCGAAGGAAGGCTGCCTCTACGGCACACTGAAGCCCGGTCTCAGCCTGGTGATCGTCATCATCTCCCTGTTCACCTGGCCCTACGTGACGCGGCTCGTCCGCTCGAACACCCTGTCGCTGCGCGAGCGGGAGTTCGTCGAGGCCTCGCGCTCCCTCGGAGCGAGCGATGCGCGGATCATGTTCCGGGAGATCCTCCCGAACCTGGTCTCGCCGATCATCGTCTACGCCTCGCTGCTGATCCCGAGCAACATCCTCTTCGAGGCCTACCTCTCCTTCCTGGGGCTGGGCGTTCCCGATGACACCCCGTCGTGGGGGAGCATGGTCAGCGACTCACTCCAGAACTTCGATGTCGTCTGGTGGCTCTGGCTCTTCCCAGGGCTGTTCCTGCTGGTCTCGGTGCTGGCGTTCAACCTGCTCGGCGACGGCCTCCGAGACGCACTCGACCCCAGGGCGAACCGGTCGTGAGCCGGACGCCCCATCCCACGACCCCCGACCCGAATCGGCGATGGACGACGCCGCGGCTTCCCCGACCCAGCACGAACATGGAGGACTGACATGAAACGACGATGGCTCACTTGGGCCGGATTCGGCACCCTCGCCATCCTGGTCGCTCTCGGACTGGCCGCGTGCGGCGACGACAACAACGATTCCGCCGGCACCTCGGGTGGCGGAAGTGGCGGCGACGACATCAGCGCCGTCATCGATCAACTCGGTGGCCCGGCGACCTTCGGGGAGCCCGGCACCGGTGGAACCTTCCGGATCGCGAACACCGACTTCGCCCAGAGCGACGGTTTCGACCCGACGGGTGAGTACTTCGGCAGCGCCTGGACCATCTACAACTCGCTGATGCTCCGGACGCTGGTGAGCTATCCGTTCACCGCCGGCCCGGCCGGCAACGAGCTGGTCCCCGACCTGGCGACGGAGCTCCCTGAGCCGAGCGAGGACGGCCTGACCTGGACGTTCACCCTGAAGCCCGGCGTGAAGTTCGGTCCTCCGGTCAACCGCGACGTCACCTCGAAGGACATCGCGTACGCCTTCCAGCGCATCGCCACGCCCAGCGTGGCCGCCCAGTACGCGAACTACTACCAGGTCATCAAGGGTCTGCCCGAGTTCACGGCGGGCACGGCCAAGACGATCTCCGGCATCGAGACGCCGGACGATCAGACGATCACCTTCACGCTCACCGAGCCCACGGGTGACTTCCTCTACCGCCTCGCGATGCCGGCCACCGCGCCGATCCCGCAGGAGGTGGCCAAGTGCTACACGCAGGCCGCCGAGTACGGCCGCTACGTCATCGCGAGCGGCCCGTACATGATCGACGGCTCCGACAAGCTCAACATCACGAGCTGCGCCACCCAGAAGCCGATCTCGGGCTTCAACCCGAACACCGGCCTCAACCTGGTCCGCAACCCCAACTACGACCCCGCGACCGACGACACCGAGATCCGCCAGAGCAAGCCGGACCGCTTCGAGATCTCGGTCAACACCAACCTCGACAACATCTTCGCCAAGATCGAGCGGGGCGAGCTCGAGGGTTCGTTCGAGACCCCGCCGAACGCCGTCCTGCGCCGATACCTGCAGGACCCCGACTCGCGTGAGCGGCTGCGGGTCAACTCCGGCGACCGCATCTGGTTCGCCTACATGAACCTCACGACCCCGCCGTTCGACGACGTCCACGTCCGCAAGGCTATGAACCTCGTCATGGACCTCGAGGGGGTCCAGCGCGCCTGGGGTGGCCCGGTGCAGGGGCGCATCCCGACCGACGTGCTCCCGGACACCCTGATGCCCGAGCTCACCGCGGACAGCTACACGCCGTTCCAGGCGGCGCCGTTCGCCGGTGACGTGGAGGCGGCCAAGGAGGAGATGAAGCTGTCGGCGTACGACACCGACAAGGACGGCATCTGCGACGCGGCGGCCTGCAAGGGCATCGTGCACCTCAACCGCAACTTCGCACCGTGGTCAACGCAGTCGCCGATCATCGTGCAGTCGGCCGCCAAGATCGGCATCGGGCTCGAGACCCGCGAGGCCTCCCGCTCGGCCGTGAACGACGCCTCCGGCAAGCCGGCTCGCGAGGTCCCGCTCAGCTCGGGCAACGGGTGGGGCAAGGACTACGCCGACCCGTCGACGTTCATGGTGCTGTTCGACGGCCGCAACATCCTGGCCGACGGCAACACCGCCTTCTCCCTGGTCGGCCTGACGCCGGCGAAGGCGAAGGAAGTCAAGGCGAAGATCCCCGCCGGTGGCGTGCCGAGCGTGGACGCCGACATCGACGCGTGCACCCCGCTCACCGGCCAGGAGCGCACCGACTGCTGGATCGCGCTGAACAAGAAGATCACCGAGGAGGTCGTGCCCTGGATCCCGCTCATGGACGCCACGGCCATCGACCTCATCGGTCCGTCGGTGACCCAATACGACCTGGACCAGAACGGCACCGAGATGGCGCTCTCGCGCGTCGCGGTGGACGAGTCACTGCAGAAGTGATCCGAATCACGACCGGATAGAGGCAGCAGCACGGGCCGGAGCGGCATCGCCGCTCCGGCCCAGGCCTCCGGAGCACCCACATGATCCGCTACATCATCAGACGTCTCATCTACGTGATCCTCGTGGTCCTGGCGGTCACGGCGGTCGCCTACACGATCTTCTTCGTCCTCCCCTCGACCGACCCGGCGGTCGCGTTCGCGGGACGCAACCCCACCCCCGCCCTGGTGCAGGAGGTGCGGGAGCAGCTCAACCTCGACAAGCCGGTTCCGGTGCAGTACGTGCTCTACGTCGAGCGCCTCGTCACGGGCGACGAGTACGGGTGGCCGGGCCTCGGCCAGTCGTACAACACGCGATCACCGGTGCGCGACGAGGTCATCAAACGGGCATCGGTGACGCTCCAGATCGCGATCGGAGGGGCGTTCTTCTGGTTGCTCCTCGGGATACCGATCGGCGTCATATCGGCGCTGAAGCAGCGGACGCTGGCCGACCGTGCGGCGATGGGCTTCGCCCTCGTGGGGGTCTCGGCGCCCGTCTTCTGGCTCGGCCTCGTGATGCTCTACGTCTTCTGGGAGAAACTCGGGTGGCTGCCGGGGACCGGCTACGTGCCGTTCGCCGAGAGCCCGAAGGAGTGGTTCCTGCACATGCTGATGCCGTGGACCGTGCTCGCACTGCTCTTCGCCGCGATCTACGCGCGCATCGTGCGGGGCAACATGATCGACACGATGGGCGAGGACTACATCCGCACCGCGCGCGCGAAGGGGCTCAGCGAGAGCCGCGTCGTGATGCGGCACGGCCTGCGGGCCGGCCTGAGCCCCGTCGTCACCCTGCTCGGCATCGACCTCGCCCTGCTGGTGGGCAACACGGTGATCACCGAGACGGTCTTCAACATGCCGGGCCTCGGGAACTACGTGCTGGTGTCGACCGACGGGGGGGATCTGCCCGGCGTGCTCGCCGTGGTGGTGCTGGCCGCGTTCGCGGTGGCGTTCCTCAGCCTGGTGAGCGACATCATCCACGCCTACCTCGATCCGCGGGTGCGCTACCGATGAGCACCGAGACGGGCTTCCCGCTCCTCGACGTCCGCGATCTGCGGGTGCATTTCCCGACCGAGGACGGCCTGGTCAAGGCCGTCAACGGCGCCACCTTCCAGTTGGCCAGGGGCGAGACCCTCGGCGTCGTGGGCGAGTCAGGGTCGGGCAAGAGCGTGACCTTTCTCACGGTGATGGGCCTCATCAACCGCAAGCGCGCGATCGTGAGCGGCCAGGTTCTCTTCGACGGCCTCGACCTGCTCGCGATCCCCGACCGACAGGTGCGCAAGCTGCGCGGTGCGCGGATCGGGATGGTGTTCCAGGACCCCATGACCTCTCTTCACCCGATGCACCGCGTCGGCGACCAGATCGCCGAGACCGTGCGTGCCCACCGGGACATCGGTAAGGACGAGGCGGGCGCGATGGCGATCGAGGCCCTGCGCAAGGTCGGGATACCCTCTCCCGACCAGCGGGCCCGTCAGTACCCGCACGAGTTCTCCGGCGGCATGCGCCAGCGCGCGATGATCGCGATGGGCATGGTGCTCGAGCCCGACCTGCTGATCGCCGACGAGCCCACGACGGCGCTCGACGTCACCGTTCAGGCGCAGATCCTGGAGTTGATCGGCGAGCTGAAGGAGCGCCTTGGCATCGGCGTCGTCCTGGTGAGCCACAACCTGGGCGTCATCGCCGACGTCGCCCAGCGGGTGATGATCATGTACGGCGGCCGGCCCGTGGAGATCGGCTCGCGCGACGAGATCTTCACCGAGCCACGCCATCCCTACTCGTGGGGCCTGATCGAGTCGATCCCGCGGCCCGATGTGCGGGTCGAGCGCCTGCGACCGATCGAGGGCTCGCCGCCCTCGTTGATCAATCTCCCCGGGGGCTGCTCGTTCCACCCTCGTTGCCCCCACCGCTTCGCGCCCTGCGACACCGAGCGGCCCGAGCTGCGCGGGGAGGGCGCGCACGTGGACGCCTGTCACCTCGGCGCAGCCGAGAAGGTCCGGCTCTGGGCGGAGCGGCGGCGGCTCTTCCAGGACGCGGCCGCCTGATGAGCACCGAGACGACCTCGCCGGCGGCGGGGGGCGGCGGCGGCGAGCAGACGTCGCCGCTCGTGGAGGTGGAGAACCTCACCAAGCGCTTCCCGATCTCCCGGGGAATCATCTTCCAGCGCCAGATCGGAGCCGTGCACGCGGTGGAGAGCGTGACCCTCTCGATCCGCCGCGGCGAGACCCTGGGACTGGTGGGCGAGTCGGGGTGCGGCAAGTCGACCACCGCGCGCCTTGTGACACGGCTTCTCGAACCGACCGAGGGCACCGTCCGCTTCGACGGCCAGGACATCACGCACCTCGGTCGCGGCGATCTGCGCGCCCAGCGCCGCCAGATGCAGATGATCTTCCAAGACCCCTATGCGTCGCTGAACCCGCGCCATCCGGTCGGGTCGATCATCGCCGAGCCCTTCCGGATCCACGGCATCGACGGCGACCGGCGCACCGAGGTGCAGGGGCTGATGGAGCGGGTGGGCCTGAACCCCGAGCACTACAACCGCTATCCGCACGAGTTCTCGGGCGGCCAGCGCCAGCGCATCGGCGTGGCACGGGCCCTCGCCCTGAACCCCCGCTTCATCGTGGCCGACGAGCCGGTCTCGGCGCTGGACGTCTCGATCCAGGCGCAGATCCTCAACCTGCTGATGGACCTCCAGCGCGAGCGCGACCTGACCTACCTGTTCATCTCGCACGACCTCGGCGTGGTGCGCCACGTCTCCGACCGCATCGCCGTGATGTACCTCGGCCACGTGGTGGAGACGGCCGGCGCCGACAGCCTCTACGAGGACCCGCGCCACCCGTACACGGCGGCCCTCCTGTCGGCCGTGCCCAAGGGGCATCAGGGCGCCGCGCGTGAGCGGATCGTCCTCACGGGTGACGTCCCCTCGCCGGCCGATCCGCCGAGCGGCTGCCCGTTCCACCCGCGCTGCCCCAAGGCCGCGATGATCACCGGAAGCGCGGACGAGGTACCCGAGAACTGCCGCACCGAGATGCCGCCCATGGCCGAGGTGGCCAGGGGACACGCGACCGCCTGCTGGTACCCGATCGCGAAGGGCGAGCAGCTGCAGGTCGCCTCCCGCGCCTGAGCCCGTCGGGACGCGCGCCGGCGTGAGGTTATGCTGACCGCGTGCGATCCGGGCTCATGAACGCGCCTCTCTGGGTCACCGCGGTGCGGATCGTCGCGATCCCCCCGCTCATGGCGCTGCTCTTGGTGGACGACATCCCGGGCGGGCGCTGGTGGGCGTTCTCCCTCTTCGTGCTGGCCTGCGCGAGCGATTCACTCGACGGCTGGCTCGCCCGGTCGCGTGGCCTGGTGACCGTGGCAGGCGCCTTCCTCGACCCGCTGGCCGACAAGCTCCTCATCTCCGCCGTGCTCGTATCGCTCGTCGAGACCGGGGACGTGGCCGCGTGGGCGGCCATGGTGATCATCGCCCGCGAGTTCGCCGTGACCGGGCTGCGCCTCGTGGCCGCGGCGGAGAACGTGATCATGTCGGCGGGCAAGTTCGGCAAGGCCAAGGCGCTCAGCCAGAACGTCGCCCTGGCCGTGATCATCGCGCCGGGGGTGGAGCAGACCGTGCGCGACGGACTGCTCGGCCTGGCGCTGGTGATGACGGTGCTGAGCGGCGCCCATTACTTCGTGGTGGCGCGCTGGAGGCTCTTCTCCGGAAAGGCGATGTCCCACCCCGACACGATCCGAGAGCCGTGAGGGAGGCCGCCGCGCTGGCGCTCGCGTACCTGCTCGGGTCGATCCCCTTCGCCTTCCTGGCCGGGCGGGCGCGCGGAGTGGATCTGCGCACCATCGGCAGCGGCAACCTCGGCGCGGCCAACGTCTTCCGTGCCCTCGGCACACGCATGGGCATCGCGGTGATGGTGGCCGACATCGGCAAGGGCCTGGTGGCCGTGCTGATCGCGCGGGCCCTCACCGACGACCCGTGGCCCGCGGTCGCTGCCGGCGCGGCGATGGCCGGGCACGTCTTTCCGGTCTGGATGCGGTTCAAGGGCGGCAAGGGCGTCGCGGTCGGGGGGGGCGCCGTGATCGGCCTGATGCCCCTTGCGAGCCTCATCCTGCTGAGCGTGTGGCTCGCCGTGGTCCTGCTGAGCCGGTTCACCTCCCTCGGCAGCATCCTCGGCGCGCTTGCGGCCACGCCGGTGGTCTGGGCCCTCGGCTACTCCACGCCCAACATCGTCTTCACCGCCGTCGGCGCCGCGGCCGTGCTGGCCCTGCACCGCGGCAACATCGTGCGGCTGCTGCAGCGCAGGGAGAACCGGATCGAGCTGGTGCGACGCCGTGCGCCGCGCGGGGGCGACGGCACCCCCTAGAAGGGCATCTCGGCCTCGTTTCCCCGGGCGGGGAAACTACGGACGCCGATCAGGCGTTTCACACCGATTCGGCTGCGGGTAAGAGGGTTTCGCGCGGCCGTGGAGCGGGTGGATACTCGTGCCGATCGGCACATACGGTGCGAGGAGGGTGGATCGAATGGCAGAGGCAGCGCATGGAAAGACCGGCTGGAGAGAGGGCCAGGTCGGGGAGCTCATGTCGGAGTTCCTCGGCACGATGGTGCTCGTCCTGTTCGGCACCGGCGTGGTCGCGATGGCCGTGGCAGGCCTACCCCAGTCGGGGCGCGGCGACGGCATCGTGAGCGATGCAGACTGGCTCCTCATCACCTTCGGATGGGGCATGGCGGTCGTCATGGGCGTCTACGTGGCGGGCGGGATCAGCGGAGCTCACATCAACCCGGCCGTGACCATCGCCCTGGCGGTTCGGCGCGGTTTCGAGTGGAACAAGGTGCCCGGCTACATCGCGGCGCAGGTCCTCGGAGCATTCGTCGGCGCGGCGATCGTCTTCGCCAACTACGCCGACGCGATCAGCGCCGCCGAGGAGGCCGCGGGCGTCGGCAGCAAGGACGCGAGCACCGTGGGCATCTTCGTCACCGGGCCCGCCCAGTACTTCGACAACTACTGGGGGCCGATGGTCAGCGAGATCACCGGCACGGCCCTCCTCATCATCATCGTCTTCGCGGTGATCGACCTGATGAACATCCCGCCCAAGGCGAACATGGGCGCGCTGATCATCGGCTTCGGCGTGATGGCGATCGGCATGTCCTTCGGCTCCGGCTCCGGATACGCCATCAACCCGGCGCGCGATTTCGGTCCGCGCCTGTGGACCCTGGTCGCCGGATGGGGTGACGCCGCGTTCCCGGGCGATACCGGCGGGACGCTGACGGCCTACTGGTGGGTCCCGATCGTCGCGCCCATCATCGGCGCCGTGATCGGCGCCTTCGTCTACGACTTCTTCATCAACGACGTGCTCAAAGCGCGGATGAAGAAGGACACCGAGGGCCTCGAGCAACGCGGAGAAGTCGCGGAGGACATCTGATGAAGAAGCTCATCAACGACCCGGCAAACGTCGTCGCGGAGTCCCTCGCGGGCTTCGCGGCGGCGCACGCCGATCTCGTACGCGTCAACCACGACCCCGCCTACGTGGTGCGGGCCGACGCTCCCGTGAAGGGCAAGGTCGGGATCCTCTCGGGCGGGGGCTCGGGACACGAGCCGATGCACGGGGGGTTCGTGGGCCGCGGCATGTTGGACGTGGCGTGCCCGGGCGAGGTGTTCACCTCGCCCACGCCGGACCAGATGCTCGAGGCGACCAAGGCGGTCGACGGCGGGGCCGGCGTGCTGCACATCGTGAAGAACTACACCGGCGACATCCTCAACTTCGAGATGGCGGCCGACCTCGCCCGAGGTGACGGCGTCGAGGTGGAGGCCGTCATCACCAACGACGACGTGGCGGTGCAGGACAGCCTCTACACGGCCGGCCGTCGCGGTGTGGGCATCACGGTGCTCGCCGAGAAGATCGTGGGCGCGGCCGCCGAGGAGGGCAAGGACCTCGCCACGGTGGCCGAGCTCTGCCGCCGCGTGAACGCCGAAGGCCGCAGCATGGGCATGGCGCTCACATCGTGCACGGTCCCCGCCGCCGGCAAGCCGACCTTCGAGCTCGGCGAGAACGAGATGGAGATCGGCATCGGCATCCACGGCGAGCCGGGCCGCGAGCGGCTGCCGCTCGCCTCGGCCCGCGAGGTGGTGGACCGTCTCGCCACCCCGATTCTCGACGATCTCCCGTTCGCCTCGGGCGACCGGGTACTGGCCTTCGTCAACGGGATGGGGGGCACGCCCCAAATCGAGCTCTACCTCGTCTACAACGAGCTGAAGCTGCTGCTCGACGGGCGGGGGATCGGAATCGAGCGCAACCTGGTCGGCTCGTACATCACGTCGCTCGAGATGGCCGGGTGCTCCATCACCCTGCTGCGGCTCGACGACGAGCTCACCCGCCTGTGGGACGCGCCGGTGCTCACCGCCGGCCTGCGGTGGGGCGCGTGAGCGAGGGCACGGCCATCACCGTCGGCGAGGTGTCCGCCTGGTTGCGGACCTTCGCCGGGGTGATGGCGGATGAGAAGGACGCGCTGACCGCGCTCGACTCGGCGATCGGCGACGGCGACCATGGCATCAACATGGACCGCGGGATGCGGGCGGTCGTCGAGAAGCTCGACGCGGTCGGGGAGCCCGCCGACGTCCCCGCGCTGATGAAGCTCGTCGGGATGGCACTGATCTCGAAGGTCGGCGGGGCGGCCGGCCCGCTGTACGGGACCCTCTTCCTCCAGTTCGGGTCGGCTGCCGATACGGGCGATCTGACCCCCGAGGCATGGGCCCGATGCCTCGCCGCCGGCGTGGCCGGCGTGCGGGCGCGCGGCAAGGCCGAGATGGAGGACAAGACGATGGTGGATGCGCTCCAGCCGGCCGCCGACGCGGTCGGCGCGGCGCTGGGAGAGGGGGCGTCCTTCACGGACGCGCTCGCCCGGGGCGCCGACGCGGCAGAGGAGGGCGCCCGGGCCACCATCCCGCTGGTCGCCCGCAAGGGGCGCGCCAGCTACCTCGGCGAGCGCAGTGCGGGCCATCAGGACCCGGGCGCCACATCGAGTGCCCACCTCGTGCGGTGCGCCGCGCGGACGTGGGCCGCATAGCGACGGATCGGAGAGACGACGTGGCTCAGTACGTAGGTGCCATCGACCAGGGGACCACCAGCACCCGCTTCATGATCTTCGACCATGGCGGCAAGGTGGTCTCGATCGCCCAGAAGGAGCACGAGCAGATCTACCCGAAGCCCGGCTGGGTCGAGCATGACCCCGCCGAGGTCTGGAGCCGCACCGAGGAGGTGATCGGCGAATCGCTGGCCTCCGCCGGCATCGGCAAGGACGACCTCGCGGCGATCGGCATCACCAACCAGCGCGAGACCGCGGTGGTGTGGGACCGCAACACCGGCGAGGCCGTTCACAACGCGATCGTCTGGCAGGACACGCGGACCGACACGATCTGCGACCGCCTGATGGCCGAGGGCGGTCAGGACCGCTTCCGCGCCAAGACCGGCCTGCCGATCGCCACCTACTTCTCAGGGCCCAAGGTGCGCTGGATCCTCGACAACGTCGAGGGCGCGCAGGCCCGGGCCGACGCGGGCGACCTGATGTTCGGGAACATGGACACGTGGGTGATCTGGAACCTCACCGGCGGCACGGACGGCGGGCTCCACATCACGGACGTCTCCAACGCGAGCCGCACGCTGCTGATGGACCTGGCCACGCTCGAGTGGGACGACGAGCTCCTTGCGGCCATCGGCGTGCCGCGCTCGATGCTTCCGCAGATCCGCGGATCCAGTGAGGTCTACGGCGAGGCGAAGACGGCGGTCGTGGCCGGGGTGAAGGTGGCCGGCGACCTCGGCGACCAGCAGGCGGCGCTCTTCGGCCAGACCTGCTTCGCGGTCGGCGAGGCCAAGAACACCTACGGCACCGGGAACTTCCTGCTGCTGAACACGGGCACGGAGGCCGTGCCCTCCAAGAACGGCCTCATCACGACAGCCGCGTACCGCATCGGCGACAACCCGACGGTCTTCGCCCTGGAGGGGTCGATCGCCATCACCGGGGCGCTGGTGCAGTGGCTGCGGGACAATCTGAAGATGATCAAGGCCGCCCCCGAGGTCGAAGAGCTCGCGATGACGGTCGAGAACAACGGTGGCGTCTACTTCGTCCCGGCCTTCTCGGGCCTCTTCGCCCCCTACTGGCGCAGCGACGCCCGCGGGGTCATCGCCGGCCTCACCCGCTACGTCACGGCCGGGCACATCGCCCGCGCGACCCTGGAGGCGACCGCCTACCAGAGCCGCGAGGTGGTGGAGGCCATGAACGCCGACTCCGGCGTCGCGTTGGAGTCGCTCAAGGTGGACGGCGGGATGGTGCAGAACGAGCTGCTGATGCAGTTCCAGGCCGACCTGCTCGATGTGGACGTGATCCGACCGGTCGTGGCCGAGACAACGGCGCTCGGCGCCGCCTACGCCGCCGGCCTCGCCGTCGGCTTCTGGGCCGAGCAGGAGGACCTGCGCGAGAACTGGCTCGAGGACAAGCGCTGGACGCCCTCGATGGACCCGGAGCAGCGCGAGACCGATTACCGGCACTGGAAGAAGGCGGTCACCAAGTCGTTCGACTGGGTGGAGAAGGAGGACCAGGCATAACGACGCGCGAGTGTGACGTCCTCGTCATCGGCGGCGGCGCGACCGGCCTCGGGGTCGTTCGCGACGCCGCCATGCGAGGATTCCGCAGTATCCTGGTGGAGCGGGTCGACCTCGGCCAGGGCACCACCGGCCGCTTTCACGGCCTGCTCCACTCCGGCGGGCGCTACGTAGTCTCCGATCAGCGCTCCGCCGCCGAGTGCGCCGCCGAGAACACGATCCTTCGGCGGGTCGCCGCAGAGGCGATCGAGGACACCGGGGGGCTCTTCGTGACGACGCCGGCCGACGACCCGGACTACGCCGACCGGTTCCTGGCGGGCTGCCGTGCGAGCGGCGTGCCCGTGGAGGAGATCCCCCCGGCGCAGGCTCTGAAGCGCGAGCCCCGGCTCAACCCGGGCATCTCGCGGGCCTTCGAGGTCGCCGACGCGGCGGTCGATGCGTGGACGCTGTTGTGGGGGAACGCGCGCTCGGCCGAGGAGCACGGAGGGACCATCCTCCCCTACCACTGGGTGACCGATGTCCTGCGCGAGGGGGACCGGGTGGTGGGTGTCCTCGCGCACGACAACCGGATGGGCGAGCAAGTGCGCATCGATGCGTCGTTCGTCGTCAACGCGAGCGGCGTCTGGGCGGGCGAGATCGCCGACATGGCTGATTGCCCCGGGGTGACCGTGGTCCCCGGCAGAGGCATCATGATCGCGATGAACCACCGGCTCGTGCGCACCGTGGTCAACCGCTGCGAGGCGCCCGGCGACGGGGACATCATCGTCCCCATCCACACGGTCTGCGTGATCGGGACCACCGACGAGAAGGCGGACAGCCCGGACGACCTGGTCATCGATCGCCGCGAGGTGCAGCAGATGCTCGACGCCGGGGAGGTGATCGTGCCCGGCTTCCGCCGCACGCGCGCGCTCCATGCATGGGCCGGCGCCCGCCCCCTCTTCAAGGACGAGCGGGCGGGGGAGGGCGACGAGGACACGCGCCACATGAGCCGCGGGCTCGCGCTCGTCGATCACCAGCGCCGCGACGGGGTGAGCGGGTTCCTCACGATCACCGGGGGCAAGCTCACCACCTACCGCCTGATGGCCGAGACGGTGGTCGATGCCATGTGCGAGCAGATGGGCGCCGCCCGCCCCTGCACTACCGGGACCGAGGTCCTGCCCGGCTCCGAGGACGGACGCCACTACTGGCTCGGCTCGCGCCTGGCGGCGCAGGAGGAGGCGATGGCCGACGATCAGCTCATCTGCGAGTGCGAGCTGATGCCCCGCCGGCGCCTGATCGAGGCCGCGCGGCGGCGCCCCGGGATGACCCTCGACGACGTGCGCCGCGTGCTGCGCCTCGGCATGGGCCCCTGCCAGGGCGGCTTCTGCACGTACCGTGCCACCGGCACCCTCCATAGCATCGGCGACGCCGGTGCGGTGCGGGCCGATTCCCTGCTGCTCACGTTCCTGCAGCACCGCTGGCAGGGGCTCGAGCCGATCCTCTACGGCGATCAGATGCGCCAGGCGTGCACGGACGAGTGGATCTTCCAGGGGACCCTGGACGTGGAGCACCTGCCCGTGACCGTGCCCACGTGATCCGCGCGGTCGTGATCGGCGCGGGGCTCGCGGGCCTCGTGTCAGCGCTCCGACTGGCCGAGGGCGGCGCCCGGGTGACCGTGGTCGCCAAGGGCGTCGGCAGCCTGAACCTCTCCCCGGGCGTGATCGACGTGCTCGGCTACGCGCCGGAGCTGGTCGACGCTCCCCGCGTGGCGATCGAGCGGCTCGGCGAGGAGCGGCCGGATCACCCCTACGCCCGCATCGGCCTCTCGGCCCTCGACCACGCGCTCGCCTGGTTCACCGACCGGGTCCCCGGCATGGGATATCGCGGCGACGGCGGGCGCAACCTGCTGTTGCCGACCGCCATCGGCGTGGCCCGGCCGACCGCCCTGGCGCCCGCCTCGATGGCGCGCGGGGACCTGCGCGGCGGCGGGCGCTTCGTGGCCGTGGGGCTCAGCGGCCTCAAGGATTTCTTCCCGCGCCTGCTCGCCGACAACCTCGCCCGGGCGCCGCTCCCCGGGGCGGTCACCGCGAGCGCCCGCCACGCGGAGGTCACCGCCTCCCCGCGGCCGGGTCGCGCCGACGTGGCCGGTCAGGTGTACGCCCGAGCCCTCGACGAGGCGGACTTCCGCGCCCGGTTCGGCGCGGCCCTCCGCGGGGTGGCCGAGCCGGGCGAGACGATCCTCCTCCCCGCCGTGCTGGGACTGACCCGCGCCCGCGAGGTCTGGGACGAGCTGCAGGAGCGGGCCGAGGCGCCGATCGCCGAGGTCCCCACGGTTCCGCCGTCGATCGCCGGCATGCGCCTCAACGCCGAGCTGACCGGTGCCGTGACCGGGGCCGGGGGGCGGATCGTGCTCGGCGTCGAGGCCGTCGGCGTCGGCGGCGAAGCCGGCCGGATCGCCCACGTGCTGGTGAGCGACGCCGCCCGCACGCGCGAGGTGCCGGCGGATGCGGTCGTGTTGGCCACCGGAGGCTTCTCAGCGGGCGGGATCGAGCTCGACTCCCACGGCGCCCTGCACGAAACCGTGCTCGGTCTCCCCGTAGACGGCCCGGACCCGGGCGTGGCATGGCTCAGCGCGCGCCATCTGGACCGTCAACCGCTCATGGCCGCCGGGGTGGCGGTGGACGACGCACTCCGACCGATCGGCGGCGGCGGGACGCCGGTCTGGTCCAACCTGCGCGCCGCCGGGGCGATCGTGAGCGGGGCCGAGCCGTGGCGTGAGAAGTCGGGGGAGGGTATCGCCATCGCCGGCGGATACCGGGCGGCCTGCGCGATCCTGGAGGAGACATGACCCACCCGCTGCACGAGCTGATGCGCGACTCGCTCGACCACTGCGTCAAATGCACGATCTGCGAGACCTACTGCCCGGTCGCCGCGGCCACGCCGCTCTTTCCGGGGCCGAAGTACGTGGGTCCGCAGGCAGAGCGCTACCGCGGCCCCGGACCGGTCGCCGACGACTCGCTCGACTACTGCTCGAGCTGCGGCATCTGCACGCAGGTCTGCCCGCAGGGCGTGAAGATCGCCGAGATCAACTCCCAGGCGAAGGCCGAGCTGGCGGCGAGCAGGGGCGTCTCGTTGCGCGACAAGCTGATCGCGCGGCCCACCCTCGCCGGGTGGATGGGCACTCCGGTCGCCCCCCTGGCCAATTGGACCACCTCGTTCGGTCCATTTCGCCTGCTGCTCGAGAAGGCCCTGGGAATCCACCGCCGTGCGCCCTTCCCGCGCTGGGCCGGCCGGACCCTCCAGAGCCGCACACGCGGGCGGAGGCGGCGGCCCGATCCTGCGGCGCCCCAGCGCTCGGTGGTCTACTTCCACGGTTGCGCCGCCAACTTCTACGAGCCCGGCACCGCGGCGCAGACGATCGCGGTACTCGAGCACAACGGCCTCGCGGTGATCGTTCCCAAGCAGGGGTGTTGCGGGCTGCCCCTGCAGAGCAACGGCCTCTACGACGACGCCCGGGGGTATGTGCGCAGGCTGGCCGCACAGCTCGCGCCCTACGCGCGTGCCGGACACGACATCGTCGCCAGCTCCACGAGCTGCGGGCTGATGCTGAAGCGCGAAGCGCGGGAGATCCTCGGGGTGGAGGACGAGGATCTGCGCGTGGTCTCGGAGCGCCTCTACGACATCTGCGAGTACCTTGTGATGCTCGACGATCGCGGCGAGCTGCGCCGCGACATGCAGCCGGTCGAGATGGAGGTTCCCTACCACGCGCCCTGCCAGCAGCGCGGCCACGGCATCGGGACACCGGCGCTCGAGCTGATGGCGCTCATCCCGGGGCTCGAGGCGCGCCAGGTTGACGCCGTCTGCTGCGGCATCGCCGGGACGTACGGCCTGAAGGCCGAGAAGTACGACATCGCCATGGAGGTCGGCAGCTCGCTCTTCGCCCAGGTGCGCGCGTCGGGAGCCGAGCTGTCGGTATGCGACTCGGAGACCTGCCGCTGGCAGATATCGGCAGCCACCGACCGCCCGTCGGTGCATCCCGTGGAGATGCTGCACCGCGCGTACGGCCTGGCGTGACGCCGGCTCGGCATCAGGTCGGCCTGGTGATCGTGTCGCACAGCGCGCGCCTCGCCGAGGGCGTCGTGGAGCTCGCGCGGGAGATGGCCGGCACCGACGTGCGTATCGAGGCCGCAGGAGGCCTCGAGGAGCCGGGCGATCAGATCGGAACCGACGCGGTGCGGGTGATGGCGGCGATCGAGGCCGTCGCCGCCGAGGGGGGCGCGGCGCTGGTGCTGATGGACCTCGGCTCGGCTGTACTGAGTGCCGAGACCGCGCTCGATCTGCTCGACGACGAGGTGCGCGGGCGCACGCTCCTCTGCGAGGCGCCACTGGTGGAGGGCGCCGTCGCGGCCGCCGCGGCGGCGCGCGCGGGCGGGGCGCTGGAGGAGGTCGCCCGCGAGGCGCGCAACGGGCTCGCGGGAAAGGTCGCGCACCTCGGGGCACCGGGCGATGCCCCGCCCTCGCCGGCGTCCGCCGACGAGGGCGGCTGGACCGGACTCGAGGCGGTGGTGCGCGCCGCCCACGGCCTCCACGCCCGGCCGGCCGCAGCCGTCGTACGGAGCGCCGCCGACCGGGACGCCGAGGTGCGCATGCGCAACCTCACCACCGGCGCGGGGCCGGCCGACGCCCGCAGCCTCACGGGCCTCTCCACCCTCGGAGCCCTGGACGGCCACCGCGTGCTGATCGAGGCCCGCGGGCCCGAGTCGGCGGCCGCGCTCGAGGCCGTGCGGGCGATCGTCGAAGGGGGCGATCGGACGACCCCCGCCGGCGGCGACGCACCCATGCCGCCGGCTCCCGCAGAACCGGCTGGGGTCGTCCCGCCGCCACGGCCGGGCACGGAGCTGCACGGCGCACCATCGTCGCCCGGGCTCGGCGCCGGCCCCGCGGCCATCGCCGGAGTGACCGCCCCGCTGCCGGAGCAGCCCGAGGGCGACCCCGGCACCGAGCGCGAGCGGCTGCGGGCCGCGCGCGCGGACGCGGCCCGGGAGCTGCACGCCCTGGGGGCGAGCGCGGCCCGCGAGACCGCCGACATCATCGCCGCGCAGATCCTCCTGCTCGACGACGCCGCGCTGGTCGACGCAGCCCACGCGGACATCGATGGCGGAGCGCCCGCGGCGCGCGCCTGGAACGACGCCGCCCGAGCGGTCGCGCGCACCTACGAGCGACTCGACGATCCGTACCTGGCCGCGCGGAGCGCCGACGTCCTCGACGTCGGCCGGCGCGTCGTGGTGTCCCTCCTCGGAGAAGGGGGTACCGCCGAGGTGGCGGGCGTCCTGGTCGCCGGCGAGCTCGGAGCGGCCGAGGTCGCGGCGCTCGATCCGGGACGGGTGGTTGCGATCGCGATGGCCGGCGGGGGCCCGACCTCGCACGCGGCGATCATCGCGCGCTCGCTCGGAATCCCGGCCGTCACCGGTCTCGGCGAGGGGATCCTCCATGTCGAGAACGGCACCGCACTGCTCGTGGACGGCGGGGCCGGAACGGTCGTCGTCGCGCCGGGGTCCGCTGCGGTCGCCGCGCACGAGGAGCACGCCCGGCGGGAGCAGGAGCACGCCGATCGCGCCGCGGCGCAGGCTCACGCTCCCGCGGCCACACGCGACGGGCATCACGTGGAGGTGGCGGCCAACATCGGTGCGCCGGGAGACCTCGACGCCGCCCTCGCCGAGGGTGCCGACGGCGTCGGCCTGCTGCGCACCGAGTTCCTCTTCCTCGGCCGCACCCAACCGCCCGACGAGGAGGCCCAGTACGCCTTCTACGTCGATGCCGTGCGGCGGCTGGAGGGGCGCCGGCTGGTGCTGCGCACCCTCGATGCCGGAGCCGACAAGCCCCTGGCGTACCTCCCCGCGGCGGCGGAGGAGAACCCGTTCCTCGGCGTCCGCGGCCTGCGCCTGTCGCTTCGCCGGCCGGCGATGCTCGTGACCCAGCTGCGCGCCGCCCTGCGGGCGGCCGCCGAGGGTCCGGTCGCGGTCATGTTCCCGATGGTCAGCGAGATCTCCGAGCTGCGGGCGGCGCGCGCCCTCCTCGAGGAGGCACGCGATGGGCTGCGGGGTGACGATCTCCCGGCCGGCGAGGTGGAGGTCGGGGCGATGGTCGAGGTGCCGGCGGCGGCGCTGCTCGCGGAGGTCCTCGCCGCCGAGGCCGACTTCCTGTCGATTGGCACGAACGACCTGGTGCAATACACGATGGCCGCCGAGCGCGGCAACGCCGGGGTGGCAGGCCTCTCGGACGCCCTGCACCCCGCCGTGCTGCGGCTCATCGCCCGGGTCGCCGACGCCGGCGCCCGCCACGACTGCTCCGTGGCGGTGTGCGGAGAGGCGGGCTCGGACCCCGCGGCGGTGCCGATCCTGGTCGCCCTCGGAGTCGGGGAGCTGAGCGTGACCCCCCGGCGGGTGGGCCTCGTGAAGGAGTCCGTGCGCGCGGTCGACCGTGCCGTCGCCCGCGAGCTCGCGCAGGCTGCGCTGGCGTGTGAGGACGCCGCGTCCGTGCGACGACTCGTGTCCGCCGCTACCGTCGGGGGGTGAGCGACACCGTCCTCATCACGGGCGGCAGCGGCTTCGTCGGCCGCGCCGTCCTCGATCGCCTCCTCGCGCGAGGGCGGACGGTGCGCGCCCTGACGCGCTCGGACGCATCGGCGACGGCCCTCCTGGACGCCGGAGCCGAACCGGTGCGCGGCGATCTCGCCGATCCAGGCTCGCTCGAGCGGGCAATGGCCGGATGCGCGGTGGTCTACCACGTCGCCGGCCTGAACGGCTTCTGCCTCCCCGACCCCTCGGCACTGACCGCCGCCAACGTGGAGGGCACGCGCGCGGTCGTGCGCGCGGCAGGCGCCGCCGGTGCGCGCCGGGTGATCTATACCTCCTCGGCCGCCACCATCGGGGAGGCCCGCGGCACCGTCGCGACCGAGAGCTCGGCCCACCGCGGCACCTTCCTGTCGCACTACGAGCGCTCGAAGTACGAGGCCGAGCGCGTCGCCTTCGCCACGGCCGCCGAGGCCGGGGTGGAGCTGGTGAGCGTCAACCCGGCGTCCGTTCAGGGGCCGGGCCGCACGCGTGGAACCGCGAGGATCCTGATCGATGCGCTGAACGGCCGGCTGAAGCTGATCGTCGATTCGCGCATGTCGCTGGTCGACGTGGGCGACTGCGCCGAGGGCCACCTGCTGGCCGAGGAGCACGGCTCCCCGGGCGAGAGGTATCTCCTGTCGGGCGTCACCCTCACGGTGGCCGATGCGCTGGCGCTGCTCGGGGAGATCGCGGGCCGCGAGGAGCACCCGCGCCGGCTTCCCCCGGCGGCGGCGCTCGCCATGGCCACCGGCGCCGAGATCCTCGCGCGGGTGCGCGCTCGACGCCCCTCGGTGTGCCGCGAGATGGTCCGAACCATCCTCCACGGTCACGCCTACGACGGCTCGCGGGCCACCCGCGAGCTGGGGCTCGCCTACACGCCCATCGACGAGGCGCTGCGGCGCACGGTGGGGTGGTACGTGGAGCAGGGCCTGGTCACCGGTCCCCTTCCCGGGATCCGGCCGGCGCGCTGAGAGCCCCGACGTAGTACGACCAGGCCGCCATGGCGCGGCCGACCCTCTCCAGCTCGTCGTCGAGGAACTCCTCGCGGTTGCGCGACTCGCCCAGGGCGACCGCGGTGAAGTAGAGGGCGGCGAACGCGCCGAGGGTGGTCGCCACGCGCACGAGGGCCTCGCTGACGATCACCTCACGGCCGGCGAGACTGACCGAGAGGAGCACGTGGGGGTCCACGCCGACCCACTCGGCGGTGAGGGCCCGGTCCACGATCAACGTCCCGAAGGCGATGAACGCCACGCTCACCGTCGCGCCGACCGCCAGAACGCGGATGCCGAGGGCGACCAGCAGGTAGCCGAGCGCCGCGGCGAGAACGGGGATCGCCAGGCCCACGAGCACCCCCACCCACCAGCGCAGATCGAGGACCGCGAAGAGCGCGGCCAGGACGATCCACGCGACCACGACGGCGGGCCACCGCCAGCGCCGAACCCGGTCACCCACCCGATCGTCGGCGGTGAGGTGCGGTAGGCCGCTGCGACGGAAGTAGGCCTCGACGGCGGCCAGGTCGGCTGCGCGGACCGCCTCGGTCACCGGACCCCCGCCACGATGGACCGCTCCAGTGGGATCCGGCGCCCGCGGACATCGCGGCCACGGACATCGATCAGGCCGACCGCGGGCTCGCGGGCGGCGGCATCGAGCGAGTCGCGGAAGCGCCGGAGGGCCCATCCGCGGACGCCCGACCAGTCGTAGTGCGGATCGGCCTCGGGCACGAAGACGGCGCCGGGCGAGAACACCAACACCCCTCCCATCATGCGGTGGATCGGCATGTGCAGGTGCCCGGTCACCAGGCAGTCGATCGCCCCGAAGCGGCGGCGCATGGCGCGGTCGAAGCCGAGCAGGCGCGGGCGCCCGCTGGCGAGCGAGAGCGCGGCCGCGGGGAACTGCACCGCCCTTGCGCGATGGCCGTGCGTCAGTCCGATCCGCGCCGACCCGACTCGCACCAGCAGATCGCGCGGCAGGCCCTCCAGTCCGCCCGCCTCGTCGTGGTTCCCGCGCACCGCCGCCACCGGGGCGATGCGCTCCAGGTCGTCCAGCACGATCCGGTCGGTCAGGTCACCGGCATGGAGGATGAGGTCGACGCCCGCGAGGGCATCGACCACCTCGGGGGGCAGGCGCGCGAGGTGCTCGCCGACGTGCGTGTCGGCCACAACGCCGATACGCATGTGCCGGGTCACCGCCCGGGCCGGCTCGGGTGGTCCCTCAGCGTCAGAGGCCCATCGCGTGGAAGCCGGCGTCCACGAAGATCGTCTCGCCGGTGACGCTCGCAGAGAGCGCAGATGCGAGGTAGAGCGCGGTGTCGGCCACCTCGTCCTGGGTGATCTCACGCCTCAGGGGGGTACGGGCGTTGATGGTGTCGGCCATCGTGCCGAAGCCGGGGATCCCCCTGGCCGCAAGCGTCCGCACCGGCCCGGCCGAGATGGCGTTGACGCGGATGGCGTTCTCGCCGAGGTCCCAGGACAGGTAGCGGACGATCGACTCGAGTGCCGACTTCGCCACGCCCATCACGTTGTAGCCGGGCACCGCGCGATCGGCCGCGATGTAGGAGAGCGCCATGATCGAGCCGCCGCCCCGCGCCACCATGTGGGGCTCGACCTCGCGGGCGAGGGCAGCGAGCGAGAACGAGGAGATATCGAGCGCGAGGTGGAAGCCCTCGCGGCTGGTGTCCACGAAGCGACCGCCCAGATCCTCAGGGCGCGCGAACGCGACCGCATGCACCAGCACGTCGATGCCGCCGAGCGCATCGGCGGCCGCGGCGACCGACGAGGCGATCTGCGCATCGTCCTGCACGTCGAGCGGGACGACGGCGACGCAGTTGTCGAGCGTCTGCGCCAGCTTGCGCACGTCGCCCTCGGTGCGCTCGCCCTGATACGTGAGCGCCAGCCGGGCGCCCTCGGCGTCCATCCGGCGCGCGATGGCCCAGGCGATGCTGCGCTTGTTGGCCACACCGACGACCAGGCCGGTCATGCCCTTCAGGAGCTCGGGCACAGGCGCTTCTCCTCGACTCGCTCCGACGGGTCGGACGCGCGTGCGCGCCCGGATCGGGCGGCACGCTACCACGCGCGGGCCGTCCGTCCTTGCGTACGAGGAGGAGGACCGCGAGCATCACGGTGTGCGTCGTCTCCTCATCGCGATCGCCGTCGTCGCCTCCCTTCTGGCGACCTCGGGGACCGCCCTCGGCCACGCCTACATCACCTCGAGCACGCCCGAGCGCGACACCAAGGTCACGGCCTCGCCCCCGGCGGTCACCCTCACCTTCAGCGAGGCGGTGGAGCTGCTGCGGAGCGAGGACGCCGAGGTGCTCGACGGCGAGGGCGCCAGCGTGGGCGCCGGCCCGGCGCGACGCGCGGCCGACGCGCGCGTGGTGGAGGTCGCACTGCGGCCCGATCTGCCCGACGGCACCTACACCGTCCGCTACCTCGTGGTCGGAGCCGACTCGCACGTCATCACCGGCACGTTCGTGTTCGGAGTGGGTCCTGGAGAGCTGGCCGATCCGTACTCCTCGGGGCTGGGCGGAGGACCCTCGGAGACGAGCATCTGGGGAGTCAGCTCGCGGTTCCTCGAGCTGGTGGGCCTCGGCGGCCTGATGGGGCTGCTCGGCTTCCGCTGGCTCGTATGGGGCCCGGCTCTCCAGAGGCTGGACGCGGTTCCACCGCACGAGCGCGAGGCGGCCCTGGCATGGGGCCGCGACGCGTTCTGGGTCGGCTTCGGCGTCCTCGCCGTGGGCGCGATGCTGGCTGAGGGCTACCTGCTGGTGGTGCAGAGCGCCAGCGTGCTCGGAACCAGTGTCTGGTCGGCCCTGCAGGATGCCACCGGCATCAGCCGGGTGCTCGGCGACACCCGCTTCGGCTCGCTGTTGCAGCTGCGAGGAGCGCTGCTGTTCATGCTCTTCGCGGTGGGAGCGGCGATGTTCATGCGCGAGTACGGCAGCACGGGCGTGCCGAAGGCGGCGACGCGGACGGGGTCGCGCGTCGCCGGCCTGGTGATGGCCGGCCTGCTGGCGATCGTACTCGGAGGCATCGCCGCGCAGGGCCACGCCAACGTGACAGAGCTGCCCCAGCTGCAGATCGGTGCGCAACTCGCGCACATCGTGGCCGTCTCGGTCTGGATCGTCGGCCTGGCGATGGTGGTCCTGGTTCACGTGCGCCTACCCAGGGTGGCCTCGCGGAGCGGCGGGGGCCTCTCGGCGCAGGTGCTCGCCCGCTTCTCGAAGGTGGCCCTGATCGCGGTCGCGGTCGCCGTACTCACCGGGGTGGTGCGCTCGGTCGGGGAGCTCTCGGATCCGGCCGAGCTGTGGCAGACCGCCTATGGCCGGAGCATCCTCTACAAGGTGGCGCTGCTGGTGCCGATCGCGGCGCTCGCCCTCTACAACCGGAGGATCGTCGCCGCCCTCTCGGGCGTCGCCCGGCCGAACGGGCCGACGCTGGCCCTGGTGCGTCGCACTGCGGGCCTCGAGCTGGTTCTGTCGGTGGTGGTGGTGGTGATCGCCACGGTCCTGGTGGCGCAGGTCCCCAACGTGGGGTGAACGAGGGGCGCCCTGCAACGAATGGCGCGGGCGGTTAGGCTCGCGTGGTCGACGTATCCACGAAAGGTGTCCCGGAGACATGAGCACGATCCCCACGCCCGAAGGCGTCCAGATCCTCGCCGAGGTCACTCCTGCCCAGGCGGAGATCCTCACCACGGAGGCGCTCGCGCTCGTGGCCAAGCTGCACCGAGCGTTCGAGCCACGCCGCGAGGAGCTCCTCGCGGCGCGCGTGGAGCGGGCGAAGCGGATCGACGCCGGCGTCGATCCCGACTTCCTCCCGGAGACCAAGCACATCCGCGACGACCCCTCGTGGAGGGTGGCCCCCGCTCCTGCCGACCTGCAGGACCGCCGCGCGGAGATCACCGGCCCGGTCGACCGAAAGATGATCATCAACGCGCTCAACTCGGGCGCCAAGGTGTTCATGTCCGACTTCGAGGACTCCAACACGCCGACGTGGCAGAACACGATCGACGGCCAGATCAACCTGCGCGACGCGGTTGACGGCTCGATCTCGTTCAGCAGCAAGGGCAAGGAGTACGCGCTGGGCGAGACGCTGGCGACGCTGCTGGTGCGCCCCCGCGGCTGGCACATGCGCGAGAAGCACGTCCTCGTCGACGGCGAGCAGGTCTCGGCCGGCATCTTCGACTTCGCGCTCTACATGTTCCACAACGCGAAGACCCTGCTCGCCAAGGGCTCGGGCCCGTACTTCTACCTGCCCAAGATGGAGAGCCATCTCGAGGCCCGTCTCTGGAACGAGATCATCGTCATGACCCAGGACGAGATCGGCGTGCCCCAGGGCAGCGTGCGCGCCACCGTCCTCATCGAGACCATCCTCGCCGCGTTCGAGATGGAGGAGATCCTCTACGAGCTTCGCGACCACTCCGCCGGCCTCAACTGCGGCCGCTGGGACTACATCTTCAGCTGCATCAAGAAGTTCCGTACCCGTCCGGGCTTCGTCCTGGCCGACCGCGCCCTGGTCACCATGACCACCCACTTCCTGAACTCCTACTCTCTGCTGGCGATCAAGACCTGCCACAAGCGCGGCGCCCACGCGATCGGCGGCATGGCGGCCCAGATCCCCATCAAGAACGACCCGGCGGCCAACGAGGAGGCCCTCGCCAAGGTGCGCGCCGACAAGGAGCGCGAGGCCGGGAACGGGCACGACGGCACCTGGGTCGCCCACCCAGGACTGGTCGCGATCGCGGTCGACGCCTTCAACGCCGTGATGCCGGGTCCGAACCAGCTCGATCGGCTCCGCGACGACGTGGAGATCACCGCCAAGGACCTCCTCGACTTCGGCCCCGAGGGCCCGATCACCGAGGGTGGGCTGCGGCTCAACATCAGCGTCGGCGTGCAGTACCTCGGCGCCTGGCTGAACGGCCTCGGATGCGTCCCGATCAACAACCTGATGGAGGACGCGGCGACCGCCGAGATCTCGCGCAGCCAGGTGTGGCAGTGGATCCACAGCGACAAGGGCGTGCTCGACGACGGGCGCGACGTGGACGCCACGCTGTTTCGCGCGATCCTCGCGGAGGAGCTCACGAAGATCCACGCCCAGTACCCGGAGAGCCTCCACAGCTTCTTCGACCGCGCCTCGGTGCTGTTCGACGACATCTCCACCTCGGACGACTTCGTCGAGTTCCTGACGCTGCCCGCCTACGACATGATCGACTGACCGAGCCCTGAGACTCCTCCTGCTGCGACACGGGATCGCCCATGACGCGGGGCCGGACACCGGCTGGAGCGACGAGTCCCGGGCGCTCACGGCCGAGGGCGTCGCTCGCATGCAGGCGGAGGCTCGGGGGATGGCGGCGCTCGGCATCCGGGCGGACGCCATCCTCACGAGCCCCCTGGTCCGCTGCACCCAGACAGCGGCCATCGTCGCGAACTCGCTCGGCGGGACGCCGCACGAGGAACGCCGCCTGCGCCCCGGCGCGACCCTCGCCGGTGTCGGGGAGATCCTGGCGGAGCGGCCCGACGACGAGTCGGTGATGCTCTGCGGCCACCAGCCCGACCTCTCGGAGCTCGTGGGCGAGCTCACCGGCGGAGGCCTGGTCGAATTCCGCAAGGGGTCACTCGCGGTGCTCGACGTGGATTCCCCCCGCCCGGGCGGGGGTCGCCTGCGTGCCCTCTACCCCCCGGCCGCGCTCAGGATGCTCGCAAACACCTGATCCCCCCGGTCAGGCGACCGCGGCGAAGACGATCTGACCGCGCCGCACCTCGACCACGAGGCCGCCGCGCCCGCCGTCCGCATCGCTCCATCGCAGCGCCGCCCGCGCGCCCTGCTGCTGGGGCGGGTCCCACGCGGTCGCCCGCGCGGCGATCTGCATGTGCCGGTCCACGGCCGCCCGGGTCCCGGTGAGGGTCGTGCCGTCGGCCAGCCAGGCCACGTCGTCGCGGTAGAGCGCGGCCAGCGCGGCTCGGTCGCCGGCGCGGGCCGCCTCGATCATCGCGATCAGAACAGGGCGGGCGGCGGCCTCGCGATCATCGTCGCTCGGATGGCCGCCCGCCACCGGTCACATCCCCGGCGACGGCTCGATCGATCGCGCGAAGAGCTGCAGGAGCTCCTCGGGGAGCAGTTGGGGGGAGTCGTCCACCAGCCCGGAGACCACGGCCATCCGCTCCTCATATGCGCTCTCGCGAAGTGCCTCCCAGCCCTCACGCTCCTTCTCACGATCTCCCGCGAGATCGGCCATCGTCATAGCGACCTTCTCGGCCACGCGTGGAGTGGAGAGCTGATGGTGCGCATCGACGAGCAGGATCAGTCGGATCCACCCCTGCGCGCCGTGCTCTCGGGCGTGCTTGCTCCACTCGGGCGACACGTGCGGCTCGATCCGCCCCACGAGCGCTCCCCACCCCTCAGGCGCGGTCATACCCGCGCAAGGAGGTCGGCCTTCTTTGCCTGGAACTCTTCTTCGGTGATGAGGCCCTCGTCGCGTAGGCGACCGATGTCGCGGATGAGGTCGGCCGCGGACGCCGGTCGGGGTTTGGGTCGCATCGCGTCACGCGGATCGCCGACCAGGCGCGAGAGGTCCTCGCCGGCCTGGCGCGCAAGCCGTGCGGCCTGCTCGATCGCGCGAGAGAGTTCCTGACCCACCTCGCGCGCCGCGTTGCGCATCTGCTCCTCGGAATCTGACACGAGTCCATCCTACCGCGCGCGCGCCTTGACGAGCCTCCGGTGCATGGTGGTACCGTCCGAGATGATGAACCGGGAAACGACCGAGGAACGGCGCGCCCGCCCCGAGCTCGCGCGCCGCGCGACGGACGCGCTCGAGCAGCTCGCCTGCGCGGCCGGTCGCGAGCTCGACCGCCACGCTGGGGGCTTCGGGCTCTCGGATGCGAAGCTCGAGGTGCTGGAGGTGCTGTGCTGCCGCGATGAACGGCGCGCCTGCCTGCACGCGCTCGGCGACGAGCTGGGCGTCACGCGCCCCAACGTCACGAAGCTCGTCGATGGGCTGGAGCGCGGCGGTCTGGTGGAGCGGCTCCCGCACCCGAGCGATGGTCGGATGGTGCACGCACACCTCACACCGCAGGGGCTGGAGCTGGCCGATGAGGCGCTGCCCGGGCGGCATGAGCTGATGAGCCGGCTTTGGGACGCGCTGGACGACGATCAGCTCGAGCAGCTCGTGGAGCTCCTCGGTCGGGCGGCCGAGGGGTCCGCCTCGTAGGAGGCGGCCTCCCGGAGCACACGGCCTCGGCCGGGTGCTCCGGGACGGCGGATCAGCGGGAGCCGATCGCCACGTAGTCGCGCTCGTCGGCGCCGATGTAGATCTGGCGCGGTCGCGAGATCTTCTGCTCCTTGTCGCCGATCAGCTCCTTCCACTGGGCCACCCATCCCGGCGTGCGCCCGATGGCGAAGAGGACCGTGAACATCTCTGCCGGCATCCCGAGCGCCTCGTAGATCAGGCCCGAGTAGAAGTTGACGTTCGGGTAGAGCTTGCGCTTCACGAAGTACTCGTCCTGGAGCGCGATGGCCTCGAGCTCCTTGGCGATGGCGAGCAGCGGGTTGACGCCGGTGACCTCGAAGACGTCGTCGCATGCCTTCTTGATGATGGTCGCCCGCGGGTCGAAGTTCTTGTACACGCGATGGCCGAAGCCCATCAGGCGCTCCTTGCCATCCTTCACGCCCTCGATGAACGCCGGGATGTTCTCGACCTTCTCGATCCGCCGCAGCATCTGCAGCACGGCCTCGTTGGCACCACCGTGCAGCGGCCCGTAGAGCGCACTGACGCCGGCCGCGACGGCCGAGTAGGGATCGACCTGCGACGAGCCCACGCTGCGCACGGCGCTCGTGGAGCAGTTCTGCTCGTGGTCGGCGTGCAGGATGAAGAGCACGTCGAGTGCCTTCACGATCCGCGGATCCGGCGTGTACTTCGGGACGCCGGTCGTGAAGAGCATCGCGAGGAAGTTCTCCGAGTAGGAGAGCTCGTTGTTCGGGTAGACGTAGGGCTTGCCGGTGATGTGCCGGTAGGCGAAGGCGCCGAGCGTCGGCATCTTGGAGATCAGCCGGACGATCTGGAGGCGGTTGCTCTCCTCGTCGGTGATGTCCTTGGCCTCGGGGTAGAACGTGCTCAGCATCCCGACGCTCGACTGGAGCATGCCCATCGGGTGGGCGTCGTAGCGGAAGCCCTGCATGAACGTGCGTACGTTGTCGTGCACGAAGGTGTGGTGCGTGATCTCGTTGACCCACGTGTCGAGCTCGGCCGATGTGGGGAGCTCCCCGTGGACGAGGAGGTACGACACCTCGAGGAAGCTGCTCTTCTCGGCGAGCTGCTCGATGGGGTAGCCGCGGTACCGGAGTACCCCGTTGTCACCGTCGAGGTAGGTCACCGCGCTTCGACACGAGGCCGTGTTCATGAAAGCGGGGTCGTAGGTCATGAGACCGAAGTCGTCATCGCTGACCTTGATCTGACGCAGGTCGGTGGCGCGGATGGTTCCTTCCGCGATGGGGAGCTCGTAGCTCACGCCGGTGCGGTTGTCGGTCACCGTGAGGGTCTCGGCGCCCGAACGGCCCGAGGCATCGGTGGTCGCCGTCGGCTGAGTGGTCATTCACGCATTCCCTTGACGCGGATGTCGCACCTTCGAGGTGCCCTGGGTACCCAGGTGATTCTAATGACGTGGAGCGTGTCTGGGTCGTGTTCGGGGATTTCGCCGGTGGCTGGTACAGTCCGAGCGCTCTGCGTACGCGCGGAGCCCGGCATTCGCCGCATGAACCGCCGCCGCACTCCGGCGGCCCACACAAAATCTGGAGGACCCTTTGGCTGAGCACGAGAGCTCTCTCGCCGTGCTGGTCGACTTCGAGAACATGGCCCGACCCGGCGCCAAGGGACGAGCCGACTTCGATATCCACCTCGTACTGAACCGACTCGCCGAGAAGGGCCGCGTCATCGTGAAGCGGGCCTACGCCGACTGGAGCCGGTACCGCGACGCTCGCCACGAGCTGATGAACGCCGGCCTCGGCCTCATCGAGATGCCGTCGGCGCGCGAGGGCGCCAAGAACCGCGCCGACATTCAGATGGCCGTCGACGCGATGGAGCTGGCATACAGCCGCGAGCACGTGAACGCCTTCGTGATCGTGTCCGGCGACAGCGACTTCACCCCGCTCGTCGGCAAGCTGCGCGAGCTCGACAAGCGCGTCATCGGCGTGGGGAACCGCGAGTCGGCCAGCGAGCTGCTCATCGCCAACTGCGACGAGTTCATCTTCTACGACCGCCTGGCGGCGGAGGCCTCCGGCGGCTCGACCGCGCGCCGCGGCCAGGGTAGGGGCCTCAACCTGAACCCCGTGCAGCTCCTCCAGGAGACGCTCACCGCGCTGCAGCGCGAGGGCGTCGAGTGGCCGCTGGCGAGCATCGTCAAGGATTCGATGCGCCGCAAGTACCCGGCCTTCGACGAGAGCGAGCACGGCTTCTCGACCTTCTCCAAGTTCCTGGAGGAGGCGGGCGGCACGGGCATGGTGCGCCTGGAGACCGACCCCCGCAGCGGCACCTACCGGGTGGAGCTGGGCGAGGGCCGCACGGTCGCGATCCCGCCCATCCCGACCGGGTCCACGGCCGGATCGGACCGGGCCGAGCGCAGCGGTGAGGAGGGCGAGGGCCGGCGTCGACGGCGTCGCGGAGGGCGCCGCTCCGAGCAGCCGAGCGCCGCGCGGGAGGCCCCGAGCCCGGCGGCCGAGTTGCCCGATGCCGGGGCAGAGGTGTTCGAGGTCGTCATCACGCCGACCCCCGACCTCGATCTCGGCACCCTTCCCCCGCTGGACGAGCCGATCTCCTACGAGGACATGATCATGCTCGGCCCGGAGGTGGGTGAGGACCTGCCCGATCTGATCGAGGCGAGCGACGCGGGGAGCGGCGAGCCTCCTGCCCGGAGCAGCCGTCGTCGTCGTCGTCGCGGGGCGGGGACCGACCCCGAGCCGACCATCGACGACCTCGAGCCGATCGAGATCGAGGCGAGCGCGGACACGGAGCCGGTGGCCGAGGCCGAGGCGACCGAGGGCGAGCGTCGCCCCCGGCGTCGCCGGCGCACCGCCGCCGAGGCCGAGGCGGCCACGGCGTCGGAGCCGGTGGCCGAGGCGATCACCCCGGCCGAGCCGGAGGCCGAGACGGACGCCGAGGCACCCTCGCCGACGCGCCGCAGGGTGCGGCGCCGCTCGAGCGCCGCCGCGACCGACGAGGGAGCGCCGGCGGAGACCGCTTCCGAGGCGCCGGCCGAGGAGCCCGCCGAGGAGGCACCGAAGCCCAAGCGCCGGACGCGCAAGAAGGCCGAACCGGTTGAGGCGGAAGTCGAAGCCGCACCGGCGGCCGCCGAGAAGAAGGCGCCCGCACCTCGCCGCCGCCGCACGACGGCGGCGGCCAAGGCCGCGCCCAAGGCGGAGGGCGAAGTGGCCGAAGAGGCCCCCAAGCCCAAGCGCCGCCCGCGCAAGAAGGCCGAGCCCGCGGCGGACGCCGCCGAGGTGGCTCCGGAGGCCGCCGAGGAGACCCCCAAGCCTCGGCGCCGCCCGCGCAAGAAGGCCGAGCCCGCCGCCGAGAAGGACTAATGCACCGGCATTAGAGCATCACGGGGCGGCCGTGACCCTCTCGTAGAGGTCGCGTGCCGCCCCGACGATCTGATCCTCCGGAAGGCTGGCACCGGATGTGCTGACGCCCTGGAGGCCGTACACGTACGGGCCCGCAGCGAAGGTCACGAAGGCGACCGCCCCGGTGAGGCTGCCCTGGTCGATGTCGACCCGCAGCCCCTGCGCGCCTGGGAGATCGGTGAGGTCGAGGGCTGAGGTCGGTGCGGTCGTCGTCGAGCGCACCTCGTCGACCGCGGAGGTGAGCTCGCTCTCGGCGGCGGCATCGTCGCGCACCCGGAAGGCGTACGAGCGAAAGAGCGCGAGCCCGGTGGTGGGTGCCTCGCCCACCTGATCGCGCAGAGCCCCGTCGGCGTAGCCGGCAGCGGTCAGCCGCGCCACCGCCGCGGGCTTGGTGGGATCGCCGTCGGCGTAGAGGACATCCACGAAGGCCTGCGCGTCGGCGAGGCGCTTGATCGTGCCCGAGCGCACACCGCTCACTGCGCCGATCGGAGGAAGCCGCTCTTCGCCGATCGGCCCCGGGGGGCTGTCGGGTTCGGTCGGCAGCGACACGGTCGGAGCCGTCGCGGGCAGCTGGTCGGTGGTGATCGTGCGGGTGACGGTCGACGACGAGCCGCCGCAACCGGCTGCCGCCGCGACCAGGGCGAGGGCGGCGACCGCGGCGATCGCACGTCTCATACGATCTCCACCGGCTCCTCGGCGATCTGCTCGCCCTCGGGGGCGGTGCGGCTGAGCCGGAACGCGCGGATCACCGGCGACTCCCGATCGGCGATCGACACGATGAGGTACAGCGTGTCGGGGTAGAAGGCGAGCTCGACATCGGTGCGGGAAGGATACGCCGCCGAGCGGGTGTGCGAGTGGTAGATAGCGAGGAGCTCCTCACCGGAATCGTCGATGTCGTCCATGATCCGGATCTGCTCGCGAGGGTCCATGACGTACATGAACGGCCCGCCCTCGGCGTTGCCCGCCCTGATGACGCGGCGCGCGAGGCCGCCGACCCCGGCGACCATCCCGCAGCACTCGTTGGGGAGGTCGGCCACGGCGTGCGCGACCAGCTCGTCGGCGAGCTCCGGCGCCAGCCTCATCGCGCGTGCGTCACCAGAAGATCCCGTGGTCGACCCGGTCCTCCACCGCGTCGACGTCGTCGGTCCAGAGACCCGACGAGAGGTACTTCCAGCCCCCGTCGCAGACGATCCCGACGATCGTCCCGCGGGTCATCCGCTCGGCGATCCGCGCGCAGGTGTGGATGACCGCGCCCGACGAGACGCCGGCGAAGATCCCCTCCTCGGAGGCGAGCCGGCGCGTCATGAGGATCGCGTCGCGGTTGGCGACCAGGAGCTTCCGGTCGAGGCGCGACATGTCGAGGATGGGCGGGATGAAGCCGTCGTCCAGACTCCGCAGGCCGCTCACCGGGTCGCCCTGGAGCGGCTCGCACGCCACGACCTGGATCTCAGGGCGGTGTTCCTTGAGTCGCCGCGACGAGCCCATCAGCGTGCCGCCGGTGCCGAGACCCGCGACGAAGACGTCGAGCTCCGGGCAATCGCGCACGATCTCCTCGGCCGTGCCCTCGTAGTGCGCGCGCGGATTGGCGGGGTTGCCGTACTGGAAGGGCATGTAGAGGCCGCTCTCGGCCGACAGGCGCCGCGCCACCTCGACAGCGCCGTTCGAGCCGAACTCCCCGTCGGTGGAGACGATCTCTGCGCCGTAGAGCGTCAGCAGCTGCCGCCGTTCCGGGGTGACGTTCTCGGGCATGACGGCGACCAGCTTGTAGCCCCGCACGCGGCAGATCATCGCGAGCGAGATGCCCGTGTTGCCGGAGGTGGGCTCCATGATCGTGTCGCCCGGCCCGATCAGGCCGCGCCGCTCGGCATCCTCGATCAACGAGAGCGCGGTGCGGTCCTTGATCGACCCGGTCGGATTGTGGCTCTCCAGCTTGGCCAGGATCCGGACATCCGGGTTGGGCGAGATCCGGGCGAGCTCGACGAGCGGCGTGTCGCCGATGGTCGCGATCACATCGGGCGAGACCGCCATGGGGGGAGCCGTCATGCCCGCCGCGGAGCTCATCAGCCGCCGGCCATCGCCGGGAGGATCAGCAGGGTGTCGCCCTCGCCCACGGCAGTGTCGAGCCACGAGAGAAGCCGGACGTCCTCGTCGTTGAGGTAGACGTTGACGAACTTGTGCAGCTCGCCCTCGGGGGTCTGGAGCTGGGCGCGCACCGCCGGATGCTGATCGTAGAGGGAGTCGAGCGCCTCGCCCACGGTGGCGCCGGCCACCGTGACCGCGCGCTCGCCCCCGGTGGCCTGGCGGAGCACGGGAGGGATCCGGACCGTGCTCATGCGCCCGCGACCGCGGCCGCGGTGTGCGAACCGACACCGGCGCACCAGGCCGCGTAGTCGCGGAACTCGAGCTGCGCGTTCGGGCCGCACGCCGGGCAGTCGGGGTCGCGGCGGATCTTCAGCTCGGTGAAGCCCATGTCGAGCGCGTCGTAGATCAGAAGACGGCCCGAAAGCGGGTCGCCGATGTCGAGCAGGACCTTGATCGCCTCCGTGGCCATGATGTTCCCCATCACACCGCAGAGCACACCGAGCACGCCGGCCTCTCCGCACGAGGGGGCCAGATCCGGCGGCGGGGGCTCGGGGAAGAGGCAGCGGTAGCAGGGCCCGTCGTACGGTAGGAAGGTGGACGCATGCCCCTCGAAGCGGAGGATGCTCGCATGGACCAGGGGGACCCGCGTCATCAGCGAGGCGTCGCTCATGAGGTAGCGGGTCGGGAAGTTGTCGGTCCCGTCGATGATCACGTCGTAGTCGGAGATCAGGTTGAGCACGTTCTCCCGGTCGACGCGGAACGGGTAGGTGTTCACGGTCACGTCGGGATTGAGCGCCTCGATGGCCACGCGCGCAGAGTCGCCCTTGTTCATTCCGACGCGATCGGTGGTGTGGATGATCTGCCGCTGGAGGTTGCTCGCCTCGACCACGTCGTCGTCGACCAAGCCGATGGTGCCGACCCCGGCCGCGGCCAGGTAGAAGGCCGCCGGCGAGCCCAGGCCGCCCGCGCCGATCAGCAGGGCCTTCGAGTTGAGCAGCTTCAGCTGGCCGGCTTCGCCGACCTCGGGAATCAGCACGTGACGGCTGTATCGCGAGCGCTGGTCGGGCGTCAGCGTCTGGGGCACCTCGTACTCCTGCCCCCCCTGCTTCCAGCGCTGGAACCCGCCGGCGAGGCTCGCCACGCTCTGGTAGCCCATCTCGCGCAGCGTGATGCCGGCCAGCAGAGAGCGCTGGCCCGAGGCGCAGCTGATGACGATGTCGCGGTCGAGGCGGGCGACCCCCGCGATCCGGCTCTCCAGGAAGCTTCGCGGGATGTGGAGGGCCCCGGGGATGTGCCCCTGATCCCACTCGTGCTGCTCGCGGACGTCGATCACCAGGGGCCCGTCCGCGACATCGCGCCGGGCCACCAGGTCGGGTACCTGGACTTCCGGAACTTGCTCGCGAGCGGACGCGAGGAGATCCTGGTAGCTGCGCGCCATGTCGTCTCCCGTGTGCTGCGGCCGATAACCAGCGATTCTAGTGGGTGATTCTACCCTTTTGCCCTGAGAGCGACCCATCGCCCCGAAAATCTAGTCACCGACACAGGGGGAGCGCCCTTCCACCATGACCGACCGACCACAGCTCAAGAAGAGCGCGTTCGCCAACATCGACGCCCGACGGAGCTGCCCGACGCCGGACTGCTGGGGCGATCTGCTGCTCCTCCCGACCGGCACGGCCGACGAGGAGGGTCTGCCGGCGTTCCAGACCTTCACGGCATGCCCCCTGTGCGGTCAGGCGTTCGAGCTCGAGCAGGACGTCACCGACCGGGATCTCTTCCTGCGCATCTCGTGGCTGCGCGCGAACCCCCATGAGGAGGAGGGCCCGGACGTGACCGGCACGGGGTGAGCTCACTCGAACTCGCCGAAGAGCGGCGCGAAGAGGGCAGCGTGAGCGCCCGCCGTCAGCCCGATGCGCGCGGGCGGGCAGACCATGAGCAGGTCCTCATAGGTCGCCACGGTCTCCTCGGGGCCGATCGCCGCGCACAGGGCCGCGAGGTCGCCGCGACCCGGCCCGAGGTTCCGGAGCGCGGCGTGGATGTCACCTCCGCTGATCTCTCGTCCGCCCGGCATCGGGGATGAGCTTAGGCGGGCAGGGGCGCGCGGGCATCGACCGGCGGGGGATCGGCCTGCTGGCGGCGGGCCACTTCGTGATCGACGCGACCGTGGGGGCCGTACCGGTCATGCTGCCGGTGTTCGCCGCGGCGTACGCGCTCTCCGACCTCGCCGCCAGCATGATCCTGGCGGCCTCCCTTCTCGCCTCGTCGGCGATCCAGCCCCTCTTCGGGGTGCTGGCCGACCGACGCGCCTCACCGCACTTCCTCTGGGGAGGGGTGCTCGCGGGATCCGTCGGGCTCGGTCTCTCGGGTCTCGCGGCGGGCTACCCGGGGGTCCTGGCGTGCATCCTGGGCTCCGGGCTCGGGATCGCCGCCTATCATCCCGAGGCGGCGCGGGTCGCCAACCGCATGTCGTCGGACCGCCCGGCGACCGGGCTGGCGTGGTTCATGGTCGGCGGCAACGCCGGATTCGCGGCGGGTCCGCTCCTGGCGGCGCTCGCGATCCCATGGCTCGGGACTCGCGCGACTCTCGTGTTCCTGGTGCCCGGCCTGGCGGTCGCCACACTGCTTCACCGCCGTCGCGAGAGGCTGGCGGTCGCCGTCCCGGGGAGATCTCGCACCACACAGCCGGCCGATCGTGCGAGCCTGTCGTCCATCGCACTCCTTCTCGCCGCCACGAGCATGCGCACTTGGACCCAGTTCTGCCTTCTGGCCCTGGTCCCGCTGATGCTCGTTGACGAGCGCGGCTTCTCGGAGCAGGGCGCCGGGTTCGCGGTGGTGGCGTTCTCGGGCGCGGGGGCGGTCGGGACGATCGCCGGCGCCGCCATCGCCGAGCGCGTCGGGGGCCGGCGGATGCTGCTGTGGACCATGCCGACGGTCACGCCGTTGCTGGCCGCGTTCCTGGCCGGAGGGGGCTGGCTCGCCGTGGCGGCGCTGGCCGGAGCCGGCTTCGTGCTCATGGCGTCATTCTCCGTCACCGTCGCCATGGGGCAGGAGTTCCTACCCGGCCGGCTCGCGCTGGCCGCCGGCCTGATGATCGGGTTCGGAGCAGTCGGGTCGGCCCCCCCGGGGCTCGCGATCTTCGGCGCGCTTGCCGACGCCGCCGGGCGTGAGACGGCGCTCTGGGGGGTGGCGTGCCTGCCGCTCGTCGGCGCGGCGCTCGTGGCGATGCTCCCGAAAGGGCGGTCGGTGGCCGGAGTGACGGGCTGATGGCCCGCGGCGGCCCTCCGCAGGGGGATCTCTTCGGGGAGGCGCTCGAGGCGCGCCTCGAGCGCTCCCGCCCCCTGGCCGCGCGCATCCGGCCCGAAGGACTCCACGACGTGGTGGGCCAGACGGCCCTGCTCGGCGCCGACGGAGCACTGCGGGCGGCGATCACCGGCGACCGCGTGCCCTCGATGATCCTCTACGGGCCCCCGGGGAGCGGCAAGACCACATTGGCGCGCGTGGTCGCCCAGAGCACGGCGGCCGCGTTCGAGGAGCTCTCGGCGGTCTCGGCCACGGTCGCGGATGTCCGGGCCGTGATGGCCCGCGCACGCGACCGACTCGCCGGGGGGACGGCCACCGTGCTCTTCCTCGACGAGATCCACCGCTTCAACCGCGCGCAGCAGGACGCCCTGCTGCCGGCCGTCGAGGACGGACTGGTGACGCTCATCGGCGCCACCACCCAGAACCCCTGGTACGAGGTGAACGCCGCGCTCGTCTCGCGCATGCGCGTCTGGGTGCTGGAGCCGCTCGGCCCCGACGAGGTGGGCGCGCTGCTGGATCGGGCGGTGGCACACCCGCAGGGCCTGGCGGGACGTGTCCGCATGAGCGAGGAGAGCAGGGCGGCCATCGTCGCGCGGGCCGGTGGCGATGCGCGCGGTGCGCTCAACCTGCTCGAGGCCGCGGCCGCCGAGACGGCGGACGGGCGTGAGATCGGCCTCGAGGCGGTCCAGGCGGCCGCAGGGGGGCGCGCGGTCGTCTACGACCGCCAGGGCGACGCGCACTACGACACGATCTCGGCGTTCATCAAGAGCCTGCGCGGCAGTGATCCGGACGCCGCCATCTACTACCTGGCAGTGATGCTGAAGGGCGGCGAGGACCCGAAGTTCATCGCGCGGCGACTGATCGTGGCGGCCAGCGAGGACGTGGGCAACGCCGACCCGAGAGCCCTCGAGGTGGCCGTCGCGGCCGGACGGGCCGTGGAGTTCGTCGGAATGCCCGAGGCGCGCATCTCGCTCGCCCAGGCGACGACGTACATCGCCCTCGCGCCCAAGTCGAACGCCTCCTATCGCGCCGTCGACGCTGCGCTTGGGCAGGTCGAACGCGAGGGCGCCCGCCGCCCGCCGCTGGCGCTGCGCGACTCGAGCGTGGCCAACGCGCGCGGCCTCGGCAACGGGGAGGGCTACCGGTACCCTCACGATCACGAGGACGCCGTGCTCGACCAGTCGCTCCTTCCCGAAGGGATGGAGGGGACGGTCTTCTTCACCCCCACCGACCGTGGTCCCGAGGGCGAGCTCGCCGCGCGGCTGAGGGCGATCAGAGGACGCCTGCACGACGACGACAAGCCCTTCTAGCGCCGCCCCAGGCGGGGCAGGGGCAGTTCATGGAAGGATGTACGTGATGTCCACTGACGCACAGGGCCTCGGAGCCCGCCTGGATGCCGACATGAAGGACGCCATGCGCGCCGGGGACAAGCTGCGCCTCGGCACGATCCGCCGTGGTCGCTCGGCGATCAAGAACGCCGAGATCGAGGCGCGCGGGCCTCTCGACGAGGATGCTGCGGTGAAGGTGCTCCGCGGCATCGTCAAGCAGCATCGCGAGTCGATCGAGCAGTTCCGGGCCGGAGGACGCGCCGACCTGGTCGAGCAGGAGGAGCGGGAGATGGCGGTGCTCGAGGGATACCTGCCCGCCCAGCTGGACGCCGCCGCGCTCGAGCCGATCGTCGCGGAGGCCATCGCGTCCGAAGGGGCCGCGAGCCCCTCCGACATGGGGCGCGTGATGAAGGTCGTCATGACCCGCGTGGGCGGGGCCGCGGACGGGAAAGAGGTCCGAGCGATCGTGCAACGTCTTTTGGGAGGCTGACCATGAGCAGCATGCCGCCAATGCCAGGAGCCGGGGGTCCGCCCTCCGAGGAGCCCTCGGAGGGGCCCGCGTCGGCCGTCGGCTCGGGCACGCACTCGCCGCCCGACTCGATGACGCGCTACGACAAGGAGCGCGATATCTACCACTGCTCCTACGGCATCCCGAGCCCGGCGCTGACCGTGCTCGACCCCCAGCGCGAGCTGGTGGTGCGCGTCGACCGCCACAGCTTCGCCGTCGTCGGCTTCTCGATCCCCAACTTCACGGCCTGGCACAAGGCCCACGCCGATGCTGACGGGAACTTCGATGTCGATCTCCCCGCCACCTGGCCGAAGGATCAGACCGACGTCAGCGGGTCCACTGCCGACTGGTAGACCCGCGGACGCGGGCGTGCCGGAGCCGGGTCGCGAATCGGTATGGGACTACCCGCGTCCCCCGCGCCTCGAGGCGGACGCGCGCCGGGTGCGGGTGGTGCTCGGCGGGGCCACGATCATCGACACGACCCGGTCGTTCCGCGTCCTCGAGACCAGCCACCCTCCCTCGTTCTACCTGCCGCCCGAGGACTTCGTCGCCGGCGCGGTGGTGCGCGCCGACGGCTCGGGCTTCTGCGAGTGGAAGGGGCAGGCCGCATACCACGACCTCGTCGGCGGAGGGCGCACGGCGGCGAGGGCGGCGTGGTCGTACCCCTCCCCCACGGCCGGCTTCGCGGCGCTGGCGGGCTTCATCTCCCTCTATCCCGGGCGGGTGGACGCCTGCTTCGTCGGGGACGAGCGCGTCCGAGCTCAGGAGGGCGACTTCTACGGCGGCTGGATCACCGACGAGATCGTGGGGCCCTTCAAGGGAGGCCCGGGAACCCGGGGCTGGTGAGGCTGCGCCGGAAGTGGGCTCTCAGGACCGGAGCCGCACGACCCGGGGGCGCCCCGTGCGCGGCACGGTGATCCGGAACCACACCTGGCGGTAGGTCGTCCGCAGGTGGGCCCGGGCGCGTACGCGCAGGACGAACCGTCCGGGGCGAACGCGTGGGATGACGACGCGTCCGGACCTGACGCGCATGTTCCGGGAGCCCTTGCGGACGACGGCGGAGGGTGCGGCACCCCGCAATCGCACGACCATCCGGCGCTTGGCCGGCAGGAAACGGACCGAGAGACCGCGGGCGGCGGGCGCGAAGATCGTCGTCCTCCACGCTGTCGCGGGCGGAGCGGCGCCCGGAGTGAAGGGCACCGGCACGGGGACCGGCGCCGCCGCCACGGCCGGCGGGGTGATCGTGGCCGGCGGCTCCTCGATGTCGATCCTCAGCTCATCCGCGGGGCTGTAGGCCGGCGGGGTGAGGGCCGCGATCGCCGCATCGACCTGCGGCCGGGGGCCGATGCTCTCGGGGCTCGCGTTCTCCTCACCCGGGGTGGGCGCCTGCGGCAGGCCGGTCTCGACCAGGAGCTCGCGGACGGCGGCGGGCGTGAGGGGACTGCCGGTGCCGGCGATCGCGGCCTCCTGCAGCACCGCGACCGCGCCGGCCACCGTGGCGCTCGCGCTGGAGGTGCCGTCGAAGCAGGCGGTGTAGGCGCGCTCGGCTCCCGCACCCGCGCTCGACAGATCGGCGTAGCCCGCGGTCACGACGGCGGTCCCGAAGCCCTGGAGGTCGACCCGGGCGCCGTAGTTGGAGCCCGGTACACGCTCGCGGTCGGGGACCGCGGGCTCGGCGAGTCCCGAGCCGCCGGCCCCCACGAGGAGGGCGCCCGTCGCCAGGGGATCGCTCGGATTGGAGAGCCAGGAGGGCCCCAGGGTGCCGATGTCCAGTCCCCCGTTCCCGGCCGGCTCCACGACGACGATGCCGCGGTCGACGGCTTTTGCGATGGCCGCCCGGACCGACGAGTAGTACTCGATCGGGCCGAGGAGGAGGCCGCGCTCGCTGAGGATCTGCGACTGGAGCTCGACCAGCAGCACGTCTCCGGCGCCGAGGCCGTCGGCGGCGAGGGTGATGGCTCTGGCGGGGTCGTAGGCGGTCTGTCTCGAGCCCTGCACCGCGAGGAAGGGCGAGATCGGCAGGAGCGTGGCTCCGGTGGCCAGGCCCGTGATCCCTCGACCGTCCTTTTCCGCGCCGAGCACGGCGAGGACCGCCGTGCCGTGGTCGCGCGCCCGGAAGAGGGCCGGGAGCCCGGTCGCCGGGGCCGCCGGCAGGCCCCGCGGCGCCAGGTCTACGTGCTCACGCGTCCACTCGTACTCGACGTCGGCGATCCGGACTCCCGAGCCGTCGAGGCCGGGTGGGATGCCCAGGCCTGCGCGGTAGTCCTGGAAGGGAGTGAGGTCGGGTGCCGGAGTGGTCCCGATGGTGGGCCAGCCCGCCGGAGGAGCCGCGCGGCAGTAGCTGGCAGGGGGAGGCGCGGGGGTGATCGCCTGCCCCCCGTCATCGCCCCCGGCCACCGCGACGGCCGCCCCCGAAAGCACGAGGGCGAGCACGGCGATCATCGCGAGGAGGGATCGGGAAGCGCGCACGCCTCTAGGATGACGGAGATCGTGGCTGAGACAACCGTACCGAATGGCATGAATTGACCATTGGCGAACTGACCGGACGAGAGATCGAACGGGTGGCTCCCTACGTGTCCAACACCTCTCGTCCCGTTTTCGCCCTCGTGGGACTGCCGGAGGTCGTCAAGGGCGCCCTCTTCGCCCGCTACTCACGCAGCCCCAAGTCGCTGCGCCGCCTCCTGGTGGACGAGTTCCTGCCGGCCGACGGTGGCACCCCGGTGCGCGGCCCGGCCCAGGGGCCCGGAGAAGACCCCGCCGAGGCGCTGTACGGGCGCATGCTGACCGAGTACGGCGACGACTCGGTTGCGCAGCTGGGGGGTGCCCACATCGCCGTCGAGGGCGCGTCGAACATCCTGACCAAGATCCTGCAGTGGGGCCGGCTCGCGAGCTACCTCGAGCAGTCGACCCGCTACATCCCCTTCACCGATCGGCCCGGGGGGCGCTTCCGCTACCACCGACCCACCGACGTGATGGCCCATCCGGACCTCGGCCCCGAGTACCTGCGCACGCTCGACGCGGCGTTCGAGGGCTATGCGGCGCTGCTTCCACGGCTCGTCGGACATGTCGGGGCCGGGGTGCCGCACGACGCGCAGACCCCCGCGCCCGCGCGCGAGCGCGCCGTTCGCGCCCGTGCCCTCGACCTGCTGCGCGGGCTCCTGCCCGCCGCGACGACCGCCAACGTCGGCATCTACGCGTCGGGTCAGGCCTACGAGGCGATGCTGATCCGCATGGGCGCCCACCCTCTTGGGGAGGCGCGCGAGTGCGCCCGGGCGATGCTCGCGGAGCTGCGCACGGTGATCCCGGCGTTCCTCACCCGCGTCGACCGGGAGGACCGCGGGGTCGCCACCGGCGAGTACCTGGCCGCGGCGGAGCGAGCCGCGGCCGCGCTGGCCGAGCGCCTCGGCCTCGGCCCGAGCCCGGCGCCGGCCCCACCGGGCGTCCGCCTGGTCGAGTTCGATCCCGGCGGCGAGGCCCGAGTGCTGGCCCACGCCGTCTGGCCCGCGGGCGGGGGCACTCTGGCCGACGCCCGCGAGCGCGTCGATGCCCTCGCGCCCTCTCTGCGTGCCGATGCCCTGCGCGAGTGGGCGGGCCGGCGCGGCGATCGGCGCCATCGGCCCGGGCGCGCTCTCGAAGCCACGACCTACACCTTCGAGGTGGTCTGCGACTACGGCGCCTACCGTGACCTGCAACGCCACCGGATGCTGACGCTCCAGGCGCAGCCACTCGGCCCTCGGCTCGGGTACACGATCCCCGACGGGGTCGCCGGCGCCGGTGCCGGAGAGGAGTACGCCGAGATCCAGTCGCGCTGCGTCGCGCTGCACGATCTGCTCGCTCCCGAGCTTCCCGCAGCGGCCCCCTACGCGGTGACACTCGCCCACCGCATCCGCTTCACGATGACCATGAACGCGCGCGAGGCGATGCACCTGATCGAGCTCCGCAGCCAGCCCCAGGGCCACGAGTCGTACCGCGCGGTGGCGCGCGAGATGCACCGGGAGATCGCCGAGACGGCGGGGCATCACGCGATCGCCGGGCTGATGGGCTTCGTCGACACGAGCGACCCCGCGGCGGGGAGGATGGCCGCCGAGCGCCGGCTCGAGCAGAGGCGGTCCGGCGCGTGACGCCGTCCGGGCGGCGGCGGATCTCCTCCGGATCGCGGTTCGAGAGCACGATCGGGTTCAGCCGGGCGGTCCGCGTGGGCGACCGCGTGCTGGTGTCCGGGACCGCGCCGATCTGGCCCGACGGCTCGGTCCACCCCGACCCGCTGGCCCAGGCCGGCCGCTGCCTGGAGATCATCGCCGAAGCGCTCGCCGAGGCCGGGGCGGGTCTCGGCGACGTCGTCCGAACGCGGGTCTTCCTGACTGACGCGGCCGATGCGGGCAACGTCTCGATCGCTCACGGACGGGCTTTCGGCGACGTGCGGCCCGCCGCGACGATGGTCGTCGTGGCCGGGCTGTTGGACCCGCGTTGGAGGGTGGAGATCGAGGCGGAGGCCGTCGTCGGTTCGGACCCGCCGGAGGCGGAGGTACTCTAGGGCCATGGCCGACCCCCCGCGCAGCAACCGCCTCGGAGGCATGGCCCTCGCCAACGGACTGCTCGTGCACGGTCCCAGCCACTGGGCCGCGGCGGTGCGCGACGAGGACGGCCGCATGGTGGTGGCCTCGGGGCGCAAGCACCTCTTCCGGGTGGGCCCGCTGACCGACCTCCCGATCGCCCGCGGCCTGGTGAGGCTCGGTGAGGCGTTCGCCGTGCTGCCCTCCGTCCGCCGGGGGCTCCCGCAGGCGCGCTTCGCGATGGAGGATCGCGGGGCCCTCGGCGGCATGATCGGCGCCACCGTAGTGGCGGCCGTGGCCCGTCGGCGGCTGCGCCGGGTGATCGCCCAGGAGGCGGTCGGCGCGGTGGCCGGGCTCGCGCCCGCGCTGCTCGCCCTGCGTGGTTCCCGGGCGGCGGTCTGGCACGCGGTGGAACACAAGAGCATCGCGGCCTACGAGTCGGGAGGGGTTGACGAGGTGGCGCACGCGGACGCCCACGCCAAGGAGCACGAGCGCTGCGGGAGCAACCTGATCCTGCCGCTGATGGTCTCGACGACGCTCGGCAATACGCTCAGCCGCACCGTCTTCGGGCGCCGCTCCTACGGCGCACGGGGCGTCGTGGCCGCGCTCAGCATCGGGGCCGCCGTCGAGGTGTTCGCGTTCTCGGCGCGCCGGCCCGAGCACCCGCTCTCCCGGGTCGTCCACGCCGTGGGCCACTCCATGCAGTCCGGCTTCGCCACCCGCGAGCCCGGTCAGAGCGACCTGCTCGTGGGCCGCGCGGCCATGGAGGCGCTGCTTCGCGCCGAGGAGAGCGACGGGGCGCTGGTCGCTTGAGGCGGGTCATCACGCTCGGGGCCCTCGCACTCGCCCTCTTCACCGCGGCGCCCGCGGCGGCCCACATCGACGTCCTCCCCCTGCGGGTGGCCAAGGGCGAGGCCCAGGAGTTCACGGTGCGCGTCCCGACCGAGCGCGACATCCCCACCACCCGGGTGCAGATCGACTTCCCCGACGAGATCACCGTCTACAGCTTCAGCGACCCACCCGCGGGGTGGACCGTGCGCCCGGTGGTCGGGCCGGATCAGCGCCTGCGTGGCGTCGTGTACAGCGGCGGTCGCATCCCGCCCGGACGCTACGTCGATTTCCACATGCTGGGCACCCCGTTCGAGGCAGGTGACGCGGTCTGGACCTCGCGCCAGACCTACTCCGACGGCAAGGTCAAGCCCTGGACCGATCCCCCCGAGGGCTCCGACGAGGCGACCGCCGAGACCGGCCCCACCGACCCCGGCCCGGCGGCCCTGGTGACCGTCGCGGAGCCGGGTGCGGGCCCCGCCTCCGAAGTGACGCCGACCGCCGCCGCCTCGGACGATTCGGGCGCGGCGATCTGGCTGGGCGTCATCGCCATCGCGGTCTCGGCGCTCGCCCTGCTCGCGGCCGGCTTCCTCTGGTCCACGCGGCCGGCGCGACTTCCCGGTGGCGACGGAGACGCATGACCACCAGCCGCAGGACTCGTCTCGACCCGGCGACCTTCCAGCTGCCGGTGGACAAGATGCGCGACGGCTACTACAGCGACGCCTACTTCACCTTCACCCGGGACGTGCTCGAGCACGACGGCCATCGCCCGGAGGTGCTCATGCAGGCCTTCCAGCGCGAGCAGTCCGTGCTCGGCGGCATCGACGAGGCGCTTGCCATCCTGCGCCTCTGCTCGGGCCGTCGGCGCTCGGATGGCGGTTGGGATGCGGGCTGGGAGCACCTCGAGGTACGGGCGCTCCACGACGGGGACGAGGTGGCACCGTGGGAGACCGTCCTCACGATCCGGGGGGACTACAGCCTCTTCGCCCACCTCGAGACCCTCTACCTCGGCGTGCTGGCCCGGCGCACCCTGATCAGCCGCAACGTCCGCGATGTGGTCGCGGCTGCGGGCGGCAAGCCGATCCTCTACTTCCCCGCACGGTTCGACCACTGGCAGGTGCAGACCGGTGATGGCTGGGCCGCCCACGTCGCCGGGGCGATCGGGGTCTCGACCGACGCGCAGGCCTCGTGGTGGGGGGGAAAGGGCATGGGCACCGTCCCCCATGGGCTGATCGCGGCCTTCGGCGGCGACACGGTGCTCGCCGCCCGACGATTCGCGGACCGCTTCGCCGACGAGCTGCAGGTGACGGTGCTGGTGGACTTCGAGAATGACTCGGTGCGTACCGCGCTGGAGGTCGCCGATGCCCTCGGCCCGCGCCTGTGGGCGGTGCGTCTCGACACCTCCAGCACGATGGTCGATCGGTCGCTCTGGCACGAGATGGGCCGCTTCCGCCCCACCGGCGTGGTCCCCGAGCTGGTGTGGAAGGTGCGCCGAGCCCTCGACAACGCCGGGCACCCGGACGTGAGGATCGTCGCATCCGGGGGGTTCGACGCTCCGCGCATCCGCGCGTTCGAGGAGGCGGGCGTGCCGGTCAACGCCTACGGGGTCGGGACGTCCCTCCTGCGCGGATCCAACGACTTCACCGCCGATGTCGTGCGGGTCAACGGCGCCGCCTGCGCGAAGGTCGGCCGCGAGGAGCGGCCCAACCCGCGACTCGAGGCGGTCACGTGAGCGCGCCCCTCGGTCCGATCCACCACGTGGGGTACGTGGTCGCCGACCTCGATGCGGCTCGGGCGCAGCTCGATCGCACCTTCGCGACCACGGTGACCCATCGCGAGGTGATGCGCGAGCAGGGCGTCGAGGCGTTGCTGTGCGAGGGAGGAGGCGGCGCCATCGAGCTGATCACCCCGCTCGACCCCGAGGGGGCGATCGCGCGGTTCATGCGCACCCGAGGTGAGGGCTTCCACCACGTGGCGGTCGCCGTACCCGACATCGAGGCGGCGCTCTCGGAACTCGCCGGGAGGGGAGTGGAGCTGATCGACCGCCATGGCCGGCGCGGCCTGGGTGGGCACGTCGTGGCGTTCATCCACCCGCGGTCGACCCTCGGGGTGCTCACCGAGCTCATCGAGCACGACCACGACGACGGTCACGGTGGGTAGACTCGCGGCGATGGCGACACGACGACTGGAACTCGCTTTCGAGGGCGGAACGGTGCTGCGGCTGACGGTGGATTCAGCAGTCGCCGACGAGGTGACCTCCGGGCTCGCAGCCGATGGGGCCGCGGCGTGGCGCTCCATCGAGGCCGAGGAAGGCACCTTCTGGATCGACCGGTCCGAGCTCGTCTACGTCCGGCTTCCTCCCGGCGAGGCGCCGGGGCGCGTCGGCTTCGGGGGATCCTGACCACTCCCACGACGGGCTGCTGACGTGGACCTCGGCCTCGTCGGACGTGCCAACGCCGGAAAGACGGCCCTCTTCTGCCTGGTCACCGGCGCGGAGGCGGAGATCGCCCCCTACCCCTACACCACGCGCGAGCCCGCCCGGGCGATGGCGGACGTACCCGATCCCCGGCTGGAGGCGATCGCCGATGCGCAGGGCATCCCCCGCCGGGTCCCCGCCCAGGTGCAGCTGGTCGACATCGCCGGCCTCGCGGCGGGAGCCGGATCGGGCGAGGGGCTCGGCGGGGCGGCCCTCGGGCAGCTGCGCCAGATGGACGCCCTGATCCACGTCGTCCGGGCCTTCTCGAACGCCGAGGTGCCTCACCCCGAGGATCGCGTCGATCCCGTGGCCGACGCGGAGGCCGTCGATCTCGAGCTGGTCGTCGCCGACCGTGAGCAGGCCGGTCGGCGCCTCGAGCGGGTCCGCAAGGGCGCCCGGGTGGGCGAGGCGGGCGCCGCGGCCGAGCTCGGCGCCCTCGAGCTGCTGGTCGCCGAGCTGGACGCGGGCCGGCCGGCGCGGCTGGTGGACGACGAGGGCGCGCGCGCCCTGGCGGCCGACATGGGGCTCCTCACGGGCAAGCCGGTGCTCTATCTGGCGAACACCGACGAGGCGCTCGAGCCCTCTGCGGAGCTTGCGGCGCACGCGGCGGCCCAGGGAGCGCAGGCTCTGGCACTGCCGGTGGGGCTGGAGCTCGAGCTCACGGCGATGGATCCCGCCGAGGCCGCCGAGCTGGCCGAGGAGATGGAGCTCGGCAGCGTTCGCGGGGCCGACTCGCTGATGGCGGCCGCCTACCGCCTCCTCGACCTGGTCACGTTCTTCACCGGCTCGGGCCCCCCGGAGGCGCGCGCCTGGCCGATCCGACGCGGCACCACCGCCGCGGTGGCGGCGGGCAAGATCCACTCCGACCTGGAGCGCGGCTTCATCCGCGCTGAGACGATCCCCTGGGACGCCCTCGTGGCCGCCGGATCGTGGAGCAAGGCGAAGGAGAACGCCTCGCTGCGGATGGAGGGCCGGGACTACGTGGTGCAGGAGGGCGATGTGCTGCAGGTGCGCTTCAACGTCTGAGGGCTCGGCGGGGTCCGAGAACGGGTTGTTGCCGTGGCTGTAGCGCAGGCCGTATCGTCGCTCATGGCCATCGCCCCCATCGACGCCCGCGCCCACCGGGTCCCCTGGCGAACCGACGCTCGGCTCGTCGCCTGGTGGCTCACCCTCGGCGCCGCCGTGGGAGGACTGGCGGGCGTCGTCTTCGGGGGTCTCGGAGGACGACTGCTGATGATGGTCCTGCGCCTGAACTCGCCCGGCGCCTCAGGTCTCACCTCCGACGACGGCTTCGAAATCGGACGCGTCACCCTCGCTTCGGTCAATCTCGCGGCCTTCGGCGCCGCGGCCGGGGCCGTGTTCGGAGCCCTCTACGTCCTCCTGCGGTGTGGCGTCCCCGCGATGGCCCGAGTCCCTCTGGCAACGTTGCTCGGCGGAGCGGTCGGCGGAACGACGTTTCTGAGGCCGGAGGGGATCGACCTCGCCGTCCTCGACCCACTCGGCCTGGCCGTCGCCGGGTTCATCGCGTTGCCGGCGCTGTCGGCGATGGCCACCGCGGCGCTCGTCGAGAGATGGTCGGGGCTCGCTCCTTGGAGCATCACGCGCCGACGAGCCCTTGCGTTCGCCCCCGCCCTGCTGGGCGTCTTCGTCGCACCGCTGCTCGCCCTGGGCGCCGCAGGCGTGGTGGTGGCTCGCCGCCCACGCCGGTCGGCGTGGCTGACCCGCGCAGCACGGCCCACGGTCACCGCGCTGCTGCTGGTGATCGTCGCCGCGCAGACCGTGGCCTTGGTCCGGGAGGTCGACCGCGTGCTCTGAGCGCGGCGACCCAGCCCTCCCGAGGTGGTGGCCCACATCGCCACCATCCCCGGGAGGGGGCCCTCACCGCCTCTTCTGGACGGTCACCGTCGTGGTGGCTATGTCCGTGCGGCTGCCTGTCTTCAGCCGGGTCACGCGGATGCGCCAGCGCCCGGCCTTCGGCTTCTGCACCTGGAAGAAGCTCGACGACTTGCCGCGGACGAAGCGCACCCGCTTGCCGACCGAGCGCTTGTAGACCTTGCCGCCCGGCCGGATGAGCTGGACGCGGTACTTGCCCACACCCCACGAGACGAAGAAGGTGGCCGCGCGCTGGCGCTTGGCGACCTTGCGACTGTAGTTGCGGGTCTGTCCGATCCGGAAAGTGGCCCTCTTCCTCAGCAGCGTCGTCGCGCCCGAGCTCTTGCCCCGGCACTGGAAGTAGAGGTTCTCGAGCTGCGCGTTGTTCGGGGCCTTGGCGAAGGTCCCGCCGGTCTCCCTGGCGATGCGCTTCAGGCGAGTCGTATCCGATCTCTGGAAGTTCCTGCCCAGCTGGACCACGCAGATCGGCCAGGCCTTACCGGTGCCGTTGAATGCGAAGCGCAGGTGCGAGTTGTCGTAGGTGCCGCCGTGGGCGCCATCGGTGAGGAAGATGGCCGACTTGGGCACCGCCGGGTTCAGCGGATCGGCCGACAACGCGGTGAACGCTCCCGCCAGACCGACGTTGTAGTCGGTGCCGCCGAAGTTGCCGATCTTCTTCCTCGCCTTGGCCTTGAGACGGGACTTGGTGGAGTTGCCCACGACGGTCGTGCGCGGGAAGATCTCGCGGAGGTCGCCGTCGAATCCGATGCCGGCCAGGCGGTCGCCCTGACCGGCGAGGTCGACGAGCAGGTTGACCGCCTCCCTGCGGCGGTTGGTCGGGTCGTTCCCGGACATGCTGCCCGAGACGTCGACGATCGCCGCCAGATCGCTGATGCCGGCCCGCCGGGCCGGCTTCGGCACCGGACCGGAGGTGAGCGTTCCGACCACCCGACTGAACGGGAGTCCATCGGACGTGTAGTTCACCCCGAGCGGCCCGGAGTACGCCGACGGCGGCGCGGTCAGCGTCAACTCGGAGCTGCTGGGGCCGGAACCGACGACCGTCCCGTCCGCGAGCGTGAGCGTGAAGGCGGTGGCGCTCGAGGGCGCCAACACGCGCAGGTAGACCACCCCGCCGGGCCCGGCGAGGACCTGCCCCTTCTCGGGCCAGGCGTTGCCCGTCGGATCGGGCGCGCCCGAGGGCGTGAACGTCGAGCAGAGGGTGAGCGCGTCGAGGGTGAAGTTCTGCGCCGCGCCGTCGACCACGCCACCTGCGGTGGCGGTGAGCTCGCTCTCGGCGAACGGCCTGCATCGGTCCGACAAGGTGGCGGCGACCGTGAACGGTGGGGTGTCGCCCGAGAGAGACGTGGTCGGGACCCGGTAGGCGCCGTTGGCGTCAGTGATCTGGAAGGAGGCCGAGCGGCCGACGGCATCGGTGACGTTGACGCGCGCGCCGGACACCGGGAAGCCGGCCGAGTTGGAGATCGTGCCGGTGATGTCGGCATGTGCGGTACCGGCCACGCACATCGTGAGAACTCCGGCGAGGGCGGCGGAGCGTCGTATGAGCCGTCGCTGCGGCGTGCGGTGTGCCATCTGGAGGTTCCTTCCCGGCGGGGTGGGCGCGCGAGGCGTCGTGTGCGAGCAGGCAGCGCCGTGCAACCGTACCTCCTCACCCTCACGCGGATCCGCTCGACGATCGGGGAGGATCACGCGCCGCAGGTCGAGGTCGCGCCTCAGTCGACCGGTCCGGAGCCCTCCAGCCGCGACTTGACGGCGGTCTCGAGCTGGTTCGCGCGCCAGAGAGCGAGGGCCTCGGCGCTCGCCGATCCCTGCGGTTGGCCGGCCGGCGGGCCGTGATGCCAGTCGATCACGTGGAGCAGTTCCGCGCGGCGGGTTGCCGGCAGCGCGACGCTCCGTGCCGCATCGCCCACGATCTCGTGGCCGATGGCGACGTGTCCGAGCAGGCGCCCCTCCTCGGTCAGCTCGAAGGTGGCGGCAAGACGGAAGGCGCGGGCGTGGCCGATGTCGTGCACCAGCGCCGCGGTGAGCAGCAGATCGGAATCGACCCGCGGATGCCACACGGCGAGCGCCTGCACCACCGCCGCCACTCCCACGGTGTGCTCCACCAGCCCGCCGAGGTAGGCGTGGTGGCCAGAGCGGGTGCACGGCATGGTGCGCCAGGCGGCGGCCAGGTCGGCGTCCCCGGTCAGCGCCCCCAACAGGCGGCGCAGGCCGGTGTCGGCCACCTCGTCGGCGAGGTGGAGCACGAAGCCGAAGAGCTCGTCCGGGTCTCGGTGGCTGCGGGGGAGCAGGTCCTCGGCATCGACCTCGTCGGCCGCGGGGCGCAGGTGGCTGACGACGATGCTGGTGCGGCCGTCCCGCTTCGTGACGCGGCCGGTGACGCGGAGGCGATCCCCCTCGCTGAACTGCTCACCGAAGAAGTCGGCCTCGTCGAACACCATCGCCGGCACCGATCCGGTGGCGTCGGCGAGGGTGAGCGCGAGGAAGGGCCGGCCCTGACGCGACAGGCGTCGCTCCTTGCGGCGCACCGCGAAGACGCCCTCGACCGCCTCGCCGGCCGTCAGAGATGAGATCGTCATCGGTCCTGCGTGGGGCAGATTCGGGCGAAGTCGCAGGTGCGACAGGCCCACGAGGTGCGCGGCTCGAACCTGCCCGCCGAGATGCCCTCGGCCGTGTCGCGCACCGCCTCCACCACCGAGGTGTCGTCGGCCGCGTCGGGATGGACCCCGCGAGTGTCGCCGTCGAGGATGTGGACCAGCGTGGCGCCACGTGGCTCGATACCCCAGGCCTCGCGCGCCCCGAGCATGTAGAGCCGCAGCACCAGGTCGTCGGCATCCCCGCGGGCCCCCGCGGTGGGCGGCTTGCCGGTCTTGTAGTCGATGAGCTGGTGGCCGCCGGCCGGGTGGGCGTCGATGCGGTCCACGCGCCCGTGGATCCGATGCGGCCCGACCGTGAGCGTGAAGTCACGCTCAACCGCGACGGGGCGGGTACGGCTGCGCACGAGCCGCTCGTGGTAGTCCGGAAAGCGCTCCTCGGCCCGGGCGATCGCCTGGCGCCCCTCGGCCGACTCGGCCACCCCCTCCCGCCGAAGGGCCACGGCGAAGCGGCGCACGAGCGCAGCGCCGTCCCCGCCGGTGCCCCCGGGCCGGTAGTGCGCCTCGAGCGCCGAGTGGGCGGCGGTGCCGATGGCCCGCGCCGCGCTGGGGGGCACGGGCACGCGATCGACGGCGGCGTAGCGGTAGCGCAAAGGGCAGCCGCGGTACATCTCGACCGCGCTGGGGCTGAGCGCCATTCCGGGCCGGGCGGGCCGGGGCGGCACCACCACCGACGCCGGTGGCGCCGGGGGGCGCATGACATCCGCGCGCGCCGCGACGAGCGCCGACGCGGCCGCCGTGGCCTCGGAGCGCGGCTCGTCGGCGTCGGGCGCCCCCTCGGCGATGGCCTGCGCGGCCCGCATCGATGCCCGCTCGAACTCCTCCCGGCGCGCGCCCACCGCCACCAGCAGCGCGCGCTCGGGCGACTCGCCGACCTCCTCCACGGGTGCGCCGAGCGCCGCCCGGGCCTCCTCGAAGAACGGGGAGGGGAACTGCTGGACGCCGGTCGCGCCGGTCGCGATCGTGCTCAGCACCAGGTGGCGGCGGGCGCGGGTCATGGCCACGTAGACCAGCCGGCGCGACTCGGCGACGTGGGCGTCGCGACCGCGCGGCAGCACCTCCGTGAGCAGCTGATCGGGGATGTCGACGCCCCGCTTGTCGGCGCCCGGGAAGCTCGCCCGGATCATCCCGACGACGAAGACCGCGTCGAACTCCAGGCCCTTGGCCTGGTGGACCGTCATCACCTGGACGCCGATCCTCTCGAGGGGCGCTACCCCCTCGCCCCGGTAGCCGATCTCGGCCAGCCCCGCCAGCATCGCGCCCAGGCCGCGAGCATCGAGGGTGGTGTCGCGCGCGACGATCTCGCGTCCGAGCCGCTCGAGCGCCGCCAGGCCGGCCAGTCGCGCCGATCCCTCGGCACCACCGGCGGCGATCGCCGCTGCGCGCAGCCCCGAGCGATCGATCGCCGCCCTCAGCGCATCGGCGGGCATCAGCTCGGCGGCGGCGCGTCCCACCTCGTCGAGGGCCCTCAGGAGGCCCTCGGCCCCGTTCTCGCGCGCCACGCGTTCCACCGCGCTGCGGACGGTGCCCTCGCTGCGGGCCGCCGCGGTCACCGCATCGGCGAGCTCGCCCCAGGGCAGGCCGTGGCGGCGGTCCGCCCCGATGCGCAGGTGCTCCTGGACGGCCGACGGGTCGCAGGCGGCCCGCAGCCATGCCACCGCCGCGCGCACCTCTCGGCGCTCGAAGAGCCCGATGCCGCCGCGGACCTGGTGCGGCACGCCCGCACGCTCGAGCGCCTCTACGAAGGGCCGCGCCTCCAGACGGACGGCCCGCATGAGGACCGCCTGCTCCTCGAGGGGCACCCCTTCGCCGGCCAGTGCGACGATCCGGTCAACCACCGCCCGAGCCTGACCCTCCGGGTCGGGCGCCCGCCAGAAGCGTGGCGCCGGACCGCGCGCGTCCTCGAGGGCGACGCTGTGCTTCGGGGCGCGCTCGGCGATCGGCGCGACAACGGCGGTGGCGGCGTCGAGGATCGACTGGGTGGACCGGTGGTTCCGCTCCAGGCGCAGCTCGGCGGCGGAGGGAAAGCGGCGGCGGAAGTCGCTGATGTTCTTCGCCGATGCCCCCCGGAAGCGGTAGATGCCCTGGTCGTCGTCGCCCACCACGACGAGGCTCTCCCCCTCGCCGGCGACCATGTAGAGCAGCTCCGCCTGGGCGTGGTTGGTGTCCTGGAACTCATCGACCAGGACATGGCGAGCGCCGGCGCGCGCCACCTCGCGCCGATCGGGATGCACGCGCAGGAGCTCCAGCGCGCGCACGATCGAGAGGCCGAAGTCCTCCAGCCCCGACTCGGCGAGCCAGCGGTCGTGGAGCTCGTACACGCGCGCGATCTCGAGCTCCCGTCGCGCCCGATGGGCAGCCGATCCCGATGCTGCGCCCGCCACCGCCGCCTCGGCCCAGCGCCGGTAGTCGTCGGCCGACACCAGCTGGTCGCGACATGCGTCGATGCGCGAGACCAGATCCTCGACCACCCGGACGCGGTCGCCGCGAAGGTCGTGCAGGCGCAGATCGAGCTCGTCGAGCCGATCGAGGAGCATGAGCATGCGGTCTTCGGTGCGGGCGACCGAGACCGCGGGAAGGAGGCCGCGCTCCACGCCGTGGATCCGCGTCAGCTCCTGCGCGTAGGAGTGGAACGTGGTGACGCGCAGGGTCTCGTGGGAGGTGCCGAGCAGTTCCTCAGCCCGCGCGCGCAGCTCCACGGCCGCCTCCCGGGTGAACGTGAGCGCCAGGATCTCGTCGGGGGGGGCGCCTCCTTCCACCAGCCAGGCGAGGCGCCGGCAGAGGACCCGGGTCTTCCCTGCGCCGGCGCCGGCGAGCACCATGGCGGGACCGCCCGGGTGGGTGACGGCGGCGCGCTGCTCGGGGGTCAGGTCTGGCGGCACGGACCGGTCATGGTAGCCCCACCACCGGCCGTCGCCGGGCCGGGAGGGGCGCAGCGTCGTGCCATCCGGCCGCCGTGAGCCGCTGGTAGCATCGCCCTCCGTGGCCGACGTCCGCCCCTTTCGAGCCCTCCGCTACACGGCGGCGGCCGGCCCCCTCGCCGGCCTGGTCGCCCCTCCCTACGACGTCATCTCGCCCGACGAGCGGCGCGACCTGCTCGCAGCGGGCCCGTACAACTCCGTGCGGCTCATCCTCCCCGAGGTGGGCTACGAGGAGGTCGCCGGCCTGATCGCGTCGTGGCTCGACCAGGGTGCCCTCGCGGTCTCCGGCGAGCCGGTGGTGGTCGCCTGGACGCAGACCTTCACGCTCGCCGACGGTGTACCGCGTGAGCGCCGCACACTGATGGCCGCCGTCGGGATCGAGCCCTATGAGGCCCGTGTGATCCGCCCGCACGAGCGCACGCATGCCGGTCCCAAGGAGGATCGGCTTCGGCTCACCCGTGCCGTGAGGACCAACCTCTCGCCGGTCTTCGGGCTCTATCCCGATCCGGAGGGCCTCGCCTGGGCCGCCGCGGCCCCGACCGGACCCGCCGAGTCGGAGGTCACCGATCGCGAGGGAACGGTGCACCGCTTCTGGGGCATCGCCGATGCCGATCGGTGCGCCGCGGTCGCCGAGGCGATGCGCGACCGCTGGATCCTGATCGCCGACGGACATCATCGCTACGAGACCGCCCTCGCGTACCGCGACGAGCGACACGCGGCAGGAGACGGCCCCGGCCCCCATGACCGGGTGATGATGGGCCTGACGGCCCTCGACGATCCGGGGCTGGTCGTCCTGCCCACCCACCGCCTGCTCACCCGCTGGCCCGCGGATGCCGACGCGGCGTTCGCCTCCCGCGAGCTGTCGGGCCTCGACGAGCTTCTCCGCGCACTGGCCGAGGCTCCCGAGGACGCCCCGGCGTTCGGCCTGCTGCTTCCGGGGGCGGCACGCCTTCTCACCGGCGCCGCCGACACGACCCTCTCCGCGGCCCAGCGTCTCGACGTGGCCGCACTCGAACGCGAGATCCTCGTGCCGCACCTGGGCGCCGACCAGGCGGCGCTGGCTCACGACGGGATCCTCTCCTACACCAAGGATGCCGCCGAGGCACTGGCCATGGTCGAGGGGGGGGCGATCGCAGCCGCGCTCGTGCTCCGGGGGATCCCCAAGTCGGCGGTTGCGGCGGTCGCGGAGGCGGGCGAGACCATGCCCCAGAAGAGCACCTACTTCTTCCCGAAGCTCCTGACCGGCGTGGCGTTCCACTCGCTGGTCGATGCCTCGCCCTGAGGTCGGTAGAGACCCCATGGAATGACCGCGGCGGCGGCGCCCTGAGAGGCCCGCTCAGTCCCGCGGAACCTTCAGGGACAGGAGCGACGGGCTCACGGTGAGCCCCGGCTCGGGGGCCCCGAGTGCCTGGTAGACCGTTCTGCCGATACCCACGAGCGCCGGGCCGTGGCGCGGTCGCGGACTCGCCGGGAGCGAGCGCCAGACCCGCCGGCGGGGATCGTAGGCGTTGACCGCGGCGATCGGCCCCTCGGCCGTCTCGCCCCCGACGGCCACGACGACGCGATCGGCCGTGACCGCGCCGCCGCCCGCGCGGAGCGTGGGGGCGTCGGGAAGAGGTGACCAGGCACGCGCGACCGGGTCGTAGACCTCGGCCGTACGTACGTTGGCGCCCGCCCCCGCCGTGTGGCCGCCGACGGCGTAGATCCTTCCCCCCAGCGCCGTCACGCCGAGACGCTCGCGAGCGGGAGACGGGCCGCGGAAGAGGCGCCACCGGAGGGTACGCAGGTCGAGGTACATCGAGGTGGTGGCGAGGGCGCCCCCGCCGGTCGCCCGCGTGCCGCCTATCACGTAGAGCCGGTTGCGGACGATCGCCGCGCCGCCGGCCGCCCGCGGCTCGGGCATCGCCGGCAGCGCCTGCCAACGACGATCGAAGAGGACCCAGGAGAGGTCGCTCGCCGAGGTCCCGCCCGGGCCCTTGGCGTAGCCCCCGACCACGTACAGCCGACCGCCGCGGGTTGCGAGCATGGTGCTGTGCCGGGCCTCGGGCAGATCCGGCAGCCGGACCCAGCGACGGCGCACGGGGTCGTAGAGATCCACCCGCGCCGAGGGCGCGCCGTCGGCCGTGAGCCCGCCCACTACGGCGACGCGTCCGGAGAGCGCCGCACCGGCCGCATCGGTCCGGGCCTCGCTCGCGGGCGCCAGCACCCGCCAGGCCGGGGCGGAGGACGAGCACGCCGTGAGGATGGTGAGAACGGCGGCCGCGGAGATCAGGGAGCGCACGAGGCCGCCAGCGTACTATCCGGGGTCGGACTGGATGAGGGGAGCAGCGTGGGCTTGTTGAGCGGCCGGAGGATCAGCGACGACGAGCGGCGGCGGCTGCCACCCGGCCAGCACCTGGTGCGCGACTTCCCCGTCCTCCACGCCGCCGGCATCCCCTACCGGGAGCCGCCTCTCGACTGGGATTTCACGATCACCGGCTCGATCGAACGCTCGCTGCGCTGGACCCTCGAGGATCTCCACGCGCAGCCGACCGCACACGTGACATGCGACATCCACTGCGTGACCAGTTGGTCGAAGCTCGACACCGCGTGGGAGGGGGTGCCGCTGGCGACGCTGCTGCAGGCGCAGGGCGTGAAGGCCACCGCCACGCATGTCATCGCCCACGCAGAGGAGGGCTATTCGGCCAACTTGCCGCTCGCGGCGGTGATGGCCGACGACGTGCTGCTGGCCCACCGCTATGGCGGACGCGAGCTCGAGGCCGAGCACGGCGGGCCGCTGCGCCTGCTGGTGCCGAGCCTCTACTTCTGGAAGAGCCCGAAGTGGCTGCGGGGCCTGGAGCTGGTCGACCACGACCGTCCCGGCTACTGGGAGCGCCTCGGCTACTCGAACAGCGCGGACCCGTGGAAGGAGGAGCGCTACGGATTCTGAGGTCGACCACGAGTTCGACCAGGTCCAGAGGGTCATGCGGCGCGTGGGCCGGGCGGCGGCCCTGGGGGTGCCGGTGTGGCTCGTCCTCCTGCTCCTCCTTCCGCTCACCGGAATGGGCCCCCTCGCGTGCATGTCCGGGGCGACGCTGCTCACCGCCGGGGCCGTCGTCTGGGCCGATCGCCGCAGCCGTCGGCGCGGGCCGGAGGCCGACGACGGTCCACCGGACGGCGCGCGTACGCCGATGAGCCCGCTCGCCGCCGCCGGGCTGACCCTCGCCGGCGTGGCGCTCCTCGCCTACGTCATCTTCGTGATCGTCACGGCGGGGTCCTGATGCCCTCCTACGATCAGGCCCGGCAGTTCGGCAAGGCGTACGTCGGCGCGCTGAACACCGGCTTGGAGGCGTTCGCCGCGCTCTTCGCCCCCGGCGCGGAGGTGTCGGTCAACGGCCTGCCCTCGGACCCCGAGGGCGTGAGGGACATGACGCCCGCAGGACACACAGTCTTCCGGGGCGCCAGGCTGGACGGCGAACGGGTCGTGCTCACCCTGCGGGTCATCGACCGCGCTGCTGAGAGCGTGGACGACCGCCCCCATCGCCTGCTGATCGACGATCAGGGGCGCATCGTCGCCCTCGAGGCGTAGTCTGGGCGCCATGAGCCCACTGATTCCGATGGTCATCGAGCAGACCTCGCGCGGCGAGCGGTCGTTCGACATCTACTCGCGTCTGCTCAACGAGCGGATCATCTTCCTCGGCACGCCCATCGACGACCCGATCGCGAACCTGATCGTGGCCCAGCTGCTCCACCTCGAGAGCGAGGACCCCGACAAGGACATCTCGATCTACATCAACTCGCCGGGCGGATCGGTGTACGCGGGGATGGCGATCTACGACACGATGCAGTTCATCAAGCCGGACGTCGCGACGATCTGCGTCGGCGTGGCCATGAGCATGGGGGCGCTGCTGCTGGCGGCCGGCGCGGCCGGCAAGCGGATGGCCCTGCCCAACGCCAAGATCATGATCCACCAGCTGTCGGGGGGCTTCAGCGGCCAGTCGAGCGACATCGAGATCCACGCCCGCGAGGCGCTCAAGATGCGAAAGCAGCTCGACGAGATCCTCGCCAAGCACACCGGCCAGTCGATCGAGAAGGTCAGCGGCGACACCGAGCGCGACTTCTTCCTGAACGCCGACGCCGCGGCGGAGTACGGCATCGTCGACAAGGTGATCACCTCTCACTGAGCGTGGCGCCTTGAGGGCCTCGCCTCAGGCGGGCATCTCCCGTACCTCGACGGTGACCTGCATGGCCTCGGTCGGTGGTCCGAGGTAGCTGCCGCGCACCGGAGGGACGTCGGCGTAGTCCCGACCGGTGGCGAGGCGGATGTAGTGCTCCAGCGCGGGCTCGGGGTGGGTGGGGTCGAACGGCACCCAGTCGAGTCCGGGAATCGCCAGCTCCACCCAGGCGTGGCTCTCCCCGGGCACGTCGAGGCCCGGCAGGTTGAGCCAACCGCTCACGTAGCGCGCCGCGACCCCGCGGCGGCGGGCGATGGCGATCATCAGATGGGCCATGTCCTGGCAGACGCCCCGGCCGACGCGCACGACCTCCTCGATCGGGGTGTCCACCTGGGTCGCGCCGGTGGTGTAGACGATGGCGCGGTTGACCTCGGCCTCGAGGCTGCGCGCCCAGGTCAGCGCGCTGCCGGCCTCGTCGAGAGCCAGCCCATCCGCGAACTCTCCGATCGGCTCCACCCAGCGGATGTGCGTCGAACCCGCGAGGAACTCGGCCAACCGGTCGGTGTAGCTCGCATCGGACGTCGCGGCGACCGGGTCGCCGGCGGTCCCGGTGCGGGGTACCGACGGGCGGGTGGACACCATCGCCTCGGACTCGACGACGAGCCTCTCGTGGGCCTCGGTCAGCTGGAACCAATGCACCACGTTGCCGTACGCGTCCACATGGCTGAAGGCCTCGGTGGGGGGCTCGGTGCGCACCCGCGCCCACTCGACGGCCTGCCGCGCGCTGTCGAGCGGAGTGAGGCGGACCTCGTTGACGCTCTCGCCGACCGCGCCGGCGTAGCTGATCTCAGTTCTGTGCTTGGCGTGAAGCCTGGGCATGCTGTCCGATCGGAGTTCTCTCGTAGGCGGCGAGGAAGCAGGAGTCGCCGAGGGCGGAGTCGATGGTGGTGCACCGGGCCAGCAGGCGCTCGACGAAGTCGGTGATCTCGGCCGCCCTCCAGTGCATGCGGGCGGCTCCCTCGATCATCTCGCGGGCGGCACGGGCGAGCACGAGCGGCGCCGGGTCGGGTGCCATGGCTTCCATCGCGATGAGGTCGTCGATCGCGGACTCCACCTCGGCGAGGCAGAAGGAGACCGAGCGGGGAAAACGCGTGTCGAGCATGAGGAAGCGGCTGATCAGCTCGGGCGAGAGCGCCGCGGCGTTGACCTGCAGGTAGGCCTCGTGGACGGATACGTCCCCGAGCAGGGCACCCCACCCGTGCATGTCGAGAACGTCGTCCGGGGCGCTGCGCACCTGCGCGTCCTGACTCGCCCTGACCAGACGCGATGAGCGTTCGGCCCGCTCCAGGAAGCGGCCGAGGCGCATGAACTGCCACCCCTCGTCGCGACGCATCGACTGCTCCACGAGACCGAGGATGAGGTAGGACGAGCGACGGACGACCTGGCAGAAGGGGTAGACGCCATCGCGGGTGATGCGCTCGGGAGGCCACTCGACCAACTCGAGCCACGCGTCGTTGATGCCCTCCCAGACCTCCGTGGGCAGTAGGTCGCGCACGCTGCGCGCATTCTCGCGTGCCCTGTTGAGGCACGCGACGATGCTGTGCGGGTTCTCGCGGTCGAAGGTGAGGAACCAGGGGACGGTCCGTTCGTCGGCGCGCTGATGGGTGGCGAGGAAGTCCTCCATATCGCCGGCGATCTCCACGAGCGGCTCCCACACCAGGCGCCCGCCGGCGCCGTTCGAGGGGTCGCGCTCGAGCGCCGCCGCCTGACCGATCTCCAGCAGGCGCGCGAAGCTCTCGGCGCGTTCGAGGTCGCGCGCGGTCCAGTAGAGCGTCTGTGCGACCCGGGCGAGCATCAGGCCGAGAGCACCCAGGTGTCCTTGCTGCCCCCACCCTGGGAGGAGTTGACCACCAGCGAACCGTCGCGGAGCGCGACGCGGGTCAGGCCGCCCGGCACCACCACCGGACGGGTGCCGTAGACGATGAAGGGCCGCAGATCCACGTGACGGGCGCGGAACCGGTCGCCCACGAAGGTCGGCGCGCGAGAGAGGCGGATCGTCTCCTGGGCGATGTAGCCGCGCGGGTTGGCCATGACGCGCTTGGCGAAGGCGCTGCGCTCGCCGGGGGTCGCATGGGGGCCGATCAGCATGCCGTAGCCCCCCGCACCGTCGACGGCCTTGACCACGAGCCGGTCGAGGTTGGCCAACACGTGGTCGCGCTCGGCTTCGCGCTCGAGGAGATAGGTGGGGACCTGCTCCAGGAGCGGCTCCTCCCCGAGGAAGTAGCGGATCAGGTCGGGCACGTAGGCGTAGACGGCCTTGTCGTCGGCCACGCCCGTGCCCACGGCGTTGCACACCGCCACCCGCCCGTCGCGAAACGCCTGCATCAGCCCTGCCACCCCGAGGAGCGAGTCGGCGTTGAGGCTCGCCGGATCGAGGAAGCCGTCGTCGATTCGGCGGTAGATGACATCGACCCGCTCGCGTCCGGCGGTCGTGCGCACGTAGACGCGCCGGTCGCGAACGGTCAGGTCGCGTCCCTCCACCAGGGGAACGCCCATCTGCTGGGCGAGGAAGGCATGTTCGTAGTAGGCGGGGTTGGCCGGGCCGGGGGTGAGCACGACCACGCGCGGCGAAGCGCTGCCCTCGGGCGCCGACGCCATCAGCGCCGAGAGCAGCAGGAAGGGCGCGTGGCCGACCGCCTCGACGTGATGGTCGGTGAAGGCCTCGGGGAACGCACGCCGCATGAAGGCCCGATTCTGGACGACGTAGGAGAGGCCCGACGGGCACCGCAGGTTGTCCTCCAGCACCCGCCAGGTGCCGCTGTCGTCGCGCACGAGATCGATCCCGGCGACGTGGACGAAGCGGCCGAGCGGAGGCTCCACCCCTACCATCTCGCGCACGTATCCCTCACACGTGGACACAAGCGCGTTCGGGACGATGCCGTCGGCAATGGCCCGGCGGGCGCCGTAGATGTCGCCGATGAAGCGGTCGAGGGCCCGGACCCGTTGTGCGAGGCCGGCCTCGAGGGTGACCCACTCGTCGGCCGGGATGAGGCGCGGCAGGAGATCGAAGGGGAACGGCTGCTCACGTCCCCCATGGGCGAAGGTGATGCCCTGAGTCAGGTAGGCGCGGTCGACGAGGGCGCTGCGGGCGGCGAAGGTCGCGGGACGAAGCGCGCTGAGACCGGAGAAGAGGTGCTCGTACGCGGCGCGGGGGACCCCCGGGGCCTCGAACATCTCGTCGAAGAAGTCGTCGGTCGAGTAGTCGGTGAACAACGGCACTACGCCCACCTCCAACGCCGCTCCGGGGCCGGAACGGTATCAGCCGGGGCCATCGGGACCCCTTGGCCCGCCGACCAAGCCGCGCTCCGAAGCATCCTCCCGGGGGAGTATCCGCCCGAACCAGAGCGCGAGTGCGAGCGCACCGGCCGCGGCGATGGCGACCGTCGCCTGGAATGGGACCAACGCGCTCGCCGCTGCGCCGAAGAGCGGACCGATGGCGTAGCCGAGGGAGAACACGACCGTGAGCATCGCCGCGCTCAGGCCGTAGCGCCCGGCCATTCCGGCGTCGTCCACGGCCTCGACCATGAGAGGACCGCTCGGGGTTCCCATGGCCGCCATTCCAGCCCCGACCACTGCGAAGGCGATGGCCACGCTGATCGCGGATCCACTCGCGAGGAATGGCAGGCCGGCGGCCATCAGTGCGCCACCGACGATCAGAGGAGTGCGCCGTCCGCGCCGGTCGGTCCAGCGCCCGGCCAGGGGAACCAGAGCGAAGTAGGCGAGGAGCCCCGCGCCGAAGACCAGGCCGATGCCGAGCGAGGTGAGGTCGAGTCGGTCGGCCAGGTCCAGCGGCAACAGAGGCTCGACCAAGGCCAGAACCGCCGCGACGCCTCCGAGGGAGGCGAACGCAGCCCTTGCCTTCGGCTCCACCGCCAGACGGCGCAGGGCGGGAATCAGGGCCGGCGGCTCTGTCGAACCGGTGCGGGTCTCCGGCATCGCGATGACCGGGATCACCGCGAGAGCCGGCAGGACGGCAGCGAGGGCGAAGGTCGTGCGCGTGCCAAAGAGGTCCACGAGGGCTCCACCCAGGATCGGACCGAGGAGGCCGAATGCCCCACCGGCCGTCTCGGCGAGGCCGATCCTGAACCCGAGCTGGTCGGGGAAGGTGTCCGAGATCGCTGCGATCCCGGCCGTCCAGACGAATCCGGCCGCGACCCCCTGGGCGAGTCGCGCCAGAGCGAGAAGCTCCGGCCCTGTGGCGAAGGCGAAGGCGAGGGTGGCAACCGCGAGCATCGCGGCGGCCAGCACCATCACGGGGCGGCGGCCGAGGCGTTCCACGAGCCCCGCGGCGACGAGCGCCGACCCGAGCTGCCCCACCGGGAAGGCAGCGAAGATCAGCGCCGCGATCGACCCGGAGAAGCCGAACCGCTCGGCGAACTCCGGAAGTGCCGGCACGACCATCGTGAAGAGGATCGTGTCGACGGCGATGAGGCCGGTGGCCGTCCAGAAGACGAGGGCGCGACGGGGGTGGGGGGTCGAGGAGATCAACCTCCCAATGCTAAGCCCGCCGAGATGGCCGGGGCGCCCTCGACCCCTGATCGGGGTCGACATGACGGGAGCGCTCCTCGGCCTCACCGTCCTCGTCTCGCCCGCCACCGCGCACGCGCCAATTGACCAACCCGCGGGCGGTCAATTGGCGCGCTGCCCCGTGCGGGGGTGCCGTGCGGGGTCGGGGGCGTCGGGGAACGAGGAAGGGGGCCCCGTGGGGCCCCCTTCGGTGATGCGCGCGGGTGCGGGCCCCGGGGGGCCCAGCCGCCTACATCATCCCGCCACCCATGCCCATGCCGCCCATGTTGGGGGACATGCCGCCCATGCCGCCGCCGCCATCGGCCTCGGGGGCATCGGCCACCACGCACTCGGTGGTGATGATGTTCTTGGCGATCGACGCCGCGTTCTGGAGCGCCGAGCGGGTCACCATGGCCGGATCGATGATGCCGGCCTTGACCAGGTCGACGTACTCGCCGGTGTCGACGTTCAGGCCGATGCCGGCCTTCTTGGACTTGACCTCGCCCACCACGACCGAGCCCTCCAGGCCGGCGTTCTCTGCGAGCTGGCGAAGCGGCTCCTCGAGGGCGCGGCGCACGATCGCGGCACCGGTCGCCTCGTCGCCGGAGAGGCTGAGCGCGTCCAGGCCCTTGATCGAGTTGACCAGGACCACGCCGCCACCGGGCACGACACCCTCCTCGAGGGCGGCGCGGGTCGCCTGCAGGGCGTCCTCGACGCGGTGCTTCTTCTCCTTCATCTCGGTCTCGGTGGCGGCGCCGACCTTGACGACGGCCACGCCGCCGGCCAGCTTGGCCAGGCGCTCCTGGAGCTTCTCGCGGTCGAAGTCGGAGTCGGTGGTCTCGATCTCGGCCTTGATCTGCTTGATGCGGCCCTTGATCTCGTCCGAGTCACCGGCACCGTCGATGATGGTGGTGGTGTCCTTGGTGACCACGACCTTGCGGGCGCGCCCGAGCTGGGCGAGCTGGGTGTTGTCGAGCTTGAGGCCCATCTCCTCGGCGATCACCTCGCCGCCGGTGAGGATGGCGATGTCCTCGAGCATCCGCTTGCGGCGGTCGCCGAAGCCCGGCGCCTTGACGGCGATGCCGGTGAAGGTGCCGCGCAGCTTGTTGACGATCAGGGTCGCAAGGGCCTCGCCCTCGACGTCCTCGGCGATGATCAGCAGCGGCCGGCCCTGGCCGATGACCTGCTCGAGCAGCGGCAGCACGTCCTGGACGCTGGAGATCTTGCCCCCGTGGATCAGCATGAACGGGTCGTCGAGGACGGCCTCCATGCGGTCCTGGTCGGTGACCATGTAGGGGCTCATGTAGCCGCGGTCGAACTGCATGCCCTCGGTGAACTCGAGGTCCATGCCGAAGGTCTGGCCCTCCTCGACGTTGACCACGCCGTCCTTGCCGACCTTCTCGATCGCATCGGAGATGACGTCGCCGATGTCGCGATCGCGCGAGGAGATCGTCGCGACCCGGGCGATGTCCTCCTTGCCCGAGACCTCCTTGGACTGCTTGGCGATCTCGCCGACCACGATCTCGACGGCCGCCTCGATGCCGCGCTTGAGGCCCATCGGGTTGGCGCCGGCGGCCACGTTCTTGAGGCCCTCGCGCACGATCGCCTGGGCGAGCACGGTCGCGGTGGTGGTGCCGTCGCCGGCGACGTCGTTGGTCGCCGTGGCCACCTCGCGCACCAGCTGGGCGCCCTGGTTCTCGAACACGTCCTCCAGATCGATCTCACGGGCGATCGTGACACCGTCGTTGGTGATCGTGGGGGCGCCGAACTTCTTGTCGAGCACCACGTAGCGGCCCTTGGGGCCGAGGGTCACCTTGACCGCGTCGGCCAGCGTGTTGACGCCGCGCTCGAGCGCGCGACGTGCGTCCTCGTTGAACTTGATCATCTTTGCCATGCTCAGACCGCCTTCGCGAGGATGTCGGACTCGCGGAGGATCAGCAGATCCTCGCCGTCGACCTTCACCTCGGTGCCGCCGTACTTGGAGTAGATGACCTCGTCACCCTCCGCGACCTCCAGCGGGACGCGCTTGCCGTCCTCGTAGCGACCTGCACCGACTGCGAGGACCCGGCCCCGCTGCGGCTTCTCCGTCGCCGTGTCGGGCAGGACGATGCCGCTGGCGGTGACCTGCTCCGCCTCGATCGACTGGACGACGACGCGGTCGCCCAAGGGCTGCAAGTTCATGCAAATCTCCATTGGCACTCGTTGACGTTGAGTGCCAACAGGGTAAGACCCGCGACATCCCGAATCAAGCCATCCCCCGCCCCATCGGGCTCACTTCAGAGACGGGAACTCGATGATCTCGCTGAAGTGGATGACCGAGACGGTGTCGTCGAGCGAGACCTCTCGGGAGTAGATGTGCGAGAGGAAGTGGAGGGTGTCCTCCACGAGACGGAACTCGGGGTTGTCGCGCTCGATCTCACGCTGGGTGAGCTCTCGGACCGGCTTCACCTGCACATCGTCGATGATCGCGGTGAAGATCTTCTGGCGCGGGCCGTGACGGTGGCCGATGGTGACCCACACGAGCTGGCCCTTGCGGTACTTGTGGGCCTTGTCCCCGAGACGAATCGTCGCGGTCTTCCGCCCCTTTCGGAGCTGGTCGATGAACAGGGGTGAGTAGAAGTTCAGGGCGAACACGGGCGTCCTCGGGTGCGGGGGGGGCGGGTGCGGCGGAGGGTCAGCCTGGAGGGGCGGCCGTCGTGCCGACCCAACCGTAACCTGCCGCCCTCACCCAGGCGAGCGCCTCCCCCATCACACGCCTCTCCCCGGAGTAGTTGAGCAGGCCGATCGCGTCGTCGATCGGCACCAGTCGGACGCCGTCCACCTCGGCGTCGTGGTGGGCGGGCGATCCCGCCCGGTACTCGAAGAGGAAGAAGTCGACCCGCTTCGAGACGCGGGCACCCTGCGATCGCGACCAGAAGACGTAGGAGATCTCCTCGAGCGGCGCGAGCATCCTCCCGCGCAGACCGGTCTCCTCCCGCGTCTCGCGAAGAGCCGCCTCCGCTGCGGACTCGCCGGCCTCGATGTGGCCCTTCGGCAGCGCCAGCACGGCGCCGTTGCGCACGCTGATCAGGGCCACCATCAGCGCAGCACCGAGCGGCACCAGCATCACCCCGCCGGCGGATCGCTCGTGGAGCACACGGGTCACGCCTTCGCGAGGAACGGGCCGCCGGCCCCGCGCCGTCTCCGTGGCGCTCATGGGCCGATCCCGCTGCCGTCCCACGACGGCAGCGGGATCTCGGGCGGCGTCTACTTGCCGCCGAAGAGGCGCTTGAGGAAGCCGAGCAGGCCACCGGCAGAGTCCGGCGTGCTGCTCGTGCCCCCAGCCGACACGGCCGTCGGCTCGGCCGTGGCGGAGCCGTTGGTCGCACCCGAGCCGCCGCCATCCCCGACCCACTTATCGAGCGCTTCCCAGCCGGTCTTGCCGCCCGCCGAGGCGGCAGCGGGTGCCGCTCCAGCGGCCGAGCCGGATCCGCCGACCCACTTATCGAGCGCTTCCCAGCCGGTCTTGCCGCCCGCCGAGGCGGCGGCGGGTGCCGCTCCAGCGGCCGAGCCGGATCCGCCGACCCACTTATCGAGCGCTTCCCAGCCGGTCTTGCCGCCCGCCGAGGCGGCAGCGGGTGCCGCTCCAGCGGCCGAGCCGGATCCGCCGACCCACTTATCGAGCGCTTCCCAGCCGGTCTTGCCGCCCGCCGAGGCGGCAGCGGGTGCCGCTCCAGCGGCCGAGCCGGATCCGCCGACCCACTTATCGAGCGCTTCCCAGCCGGTCTTGCCGCCCGCCGAGGCGGCGGCGGGTGCCGCTCCAGCGGCCGAGCCGGATCCGCCGACCCACTTATCGAGCGCTTCCCAGCCGGTCTTGCCGCCCGCCGAGGCGGCAGCGGGTGCCGCTCCAGCGGCCGAGCCGGATCCGCCGACCCACTTATCGAGCGCTTCCCAGCCGGTCGTCTGAGCGCCTCCGGTGATCGGGGGCAGGAAACGACGAGGACGGGTCATGAATCCTCCAGCGGAGTCTCGGTCACGGGGGCGCACGGACGGGATCGTGCCGTGCCGCACAAACTTACGGCGTCGGTGGATGTCGGGTCAAGGCACGGAAGCTTCGGCGCCGATCGCCTTCACTGCATCTCGGCCAGCATCCGCCGATAGCTCTCGAGCCGCTCCCCGGGCACCGCTCCGACCACCGCGCAACCGGCATCCCCGGTGTGTGCGCACCCACGGAAGCGACACTCCTCGGCTGCACGCGCGATATCGGGAAAGCCCGATTCGAGCGTCGCCCGGTCCATCCTGGGCAGATGAAAGGTGCGCACACCGGCGGTGTCAACCACCGCCCCACCGGCTGGCAGCGGGATGACGCGTGGATCGCTCGTCGTGTGCCTGCCGGTGCGCACCTTCGCGCTCACGGCCCCGACCGCGCGCTCCACACCGGTCAGCGCCGCCGTGATGGTCGACTTCCCGACCCCTGAATGCCCGGCGAGGATCGCCACCCTCCCCGCGATCAGGTCACGGATCGCCTCGATGAAGGCCGGATCCGTGGCGGTGCCCACCAGCACGACGTGGCCGAGCGCGAGATATTGCCCGAGCATCTCGTCGAGCTGATCCGGGTCGTGCGGCAGGTCGGTCTTGGTGATGGCGATCGCCGCCTCCAGCCCGCCGATCTCGGCCGCGACCAGATAGCGATCGATGAGGCGCGGATGCAGTGGAGGGTCAACGACCGCGGCCACGATCACGACCAGGTCGGCATTGGCGACGATCGGGCGGGCACGTCCCGATCCGCCGTCTCCGCGTTCGAGCACGGTCGCCCGCGGCTCGACCGAGACCACGATCGACTCGTCGCCCACGTGGCGCACGCGCACGCGGTCGCCGGCGACGGCAGGACCGCCGGGCACCCGTGGCATCAGCCGCACCTCTCGCTCGCGCCCGTCCTGCAGCACCAGCACGGTCGGCCCCGACACCCGTACCACGACGGCCTCCTGCTCGGGCGCCGTCGTGGAGGAGTCCGTCACGCCCTGGGTGACCGCGCCTCGAGCAGCTCGTCGGCCGTGAAGAGGGAGTGAAGGGGAGCGCCGCCGAGCGCGGCCTCGGTCACCTCCCGGCCTCCCTCGCCACGGTCGATCACCACCGCCGCCGACACCACGAGCCCGCCGGCCTGGCGAGCCTTCTCGATGGCCGCGACCAGCGAGCCTCCACTGGTGAGCACGTCGTCGACCACCGCCACCGGGGTTCCCTCCTCGATGAAGGGGCCCTCGATCCACTGCTGCAGGCCGTGCTTCTTGGCGTCCTTGCGCACGAAGAAGCCGGTCACCCGCTCTCCCGCCGCCCATGCGGTGGCGCTCACGGCGCACACGAGAGGATCTGCACCGAGCGTCAGTCCCCCGACGGCGCGCGGCGCGGAGGGCGCGAGGTGCCCCCACATCAACGCACCGGCGAGGGCCGCGCCCTCGGGGTCGAGAAGGACCTGGCGCGCATCGAAGTAGTAGGAGGATCGTCGCCCGGACGAGAGCACCACCGATTCGCGCACGAGGGCCCGTTCGCTCAACATGGTGGCGAAGCGCGCCCGGAGATCGGAGCTCGCGGAAGTCATCGCGGCACTCTACCCGGCCACCGCGCCCGCGGATTCAGCGCGGGCTGCTTCTCCGGCCCGTGCCGGCGCACCCCGAGCAGACGACAGGCAGATAGACGTGCTCGACACCGCAGTCGAGAGCCTCGAGGTACTTGCCCGCTCCCAAACACCAGCCGCAGGGATCGGCCACCGGGGCCGTGACGTTCGTCGTGGCGGCGACCCTCGTGGCGCCTGCCGAGCGGAGCGTGGGGTCGATGGACCCGGCCATGCCGCTACCTTTCACTGAGGGGCCCGTACGAAGGCCCTATGGGTTCCCATCGGCACGGGAAACCAAACCCTGAGCGACCGGGCAGAGCCCCCGTCGGATCCGATCAGAACGAGAGGTTGCGGATGATCGAAGTGCGGCCGGAATCGACCCCGAATCCGAATGCGGTCAAGTTCACGCTCGATCGACCGTCGACGGCGGGCAGGGCGCAGACCTTCCGCGAGGGCAGCGACCCGGCCGATTCGCCCCTCGGCGCGCGCATCTTCGCTCTCGACGGGGTGACGAACGTCTTCATGACGGCCAACTTCGTGAGCGTGACCAAGGAGGACGGGGTCGCCTGGGACGAGCTGGCGCCGCTCGTGGTCGCCGAGCTCGAGGACCACTTCGGGGGGGCCGGATGAGTCCTACCGGCGTCATCTTCTCCTACCTGATCGGCCTGATCTTCGCCGTCGGCGGGATCCTCTTCCTGGTGGGTCTGGAGGACAACCGCTTCCTCTACGGCATCCCCTACCTGCTGATCGGCCTCGTCATCATCGGCGGGGTGGCGAGTAGCCAGCGCCGCATGAAGCGCAAGGCGCTCGAGGGCGACGACGAGGGCGCCTCCGGGCGCGGGCCCAAGAGCCCCTACTGACGCGCCACCCCGCCGCCGCCGCGGCGGAGGTCGGCGTGCCCTGTGCCGTCGACGGTGCCCTCCTCGTCGCCTTCTGAGCGATCGTGGGCGGAGGAGGGCACCGAGCGGGTGCTAGGGGAGCGCGGGCAGGCCCTCGAGTTCGGCGGCGGCGACGTCGAGCTCCGACTGGGCGAGTTCGGTGTCGACCATCTCGCCCGACAGGTACGCGTCGTAGGCGCCCATGTCGAAGTTCCCGTGGCCGCACAGGTTGAAGAGGATCGTCCGCTCCACTCCCTCCTCGCGGGCGCGCTCGACCTCCTCCACCACGGCCCGGATTGCGTGCGAGGGCTCGGGCGCCGGGATGATGCCCTCGCACTGCGCGAAGCGCACAGCCTCGGCGAAGCACTCGTTCTGACGGTAGGCGCGGGGCTCGACCAGGCCGGTGTGCACCAGATGGGACACCAGCGGCGCCATGCCGTGATACCGAAGGCCCCCGGAGTGGATCGCCGGCGGCACGAAGCCGTGACCGAGGGTGTGCATTGCGAGGAGAGGGGCCATCTTGGCCGTGTCGCCGAAGTCGTAGCCGTAGTGGCCCCGCGTGAGCGTGGGGCAGGCGGCCGGCTCGGCGGCGACGATCCGGATGTCCTTGCCGGCCGCCTTGTCGGCCAGGAAGGGGAAGGCGAGCCCGGCGAAGTTGGAGCCGCCGCCGACGCAGCCCACGATGACGTCGGGCTCGGCCCCCGCCAGCGCGAGTTGCTCGCGCGCCTCCTGCCCGACGACCGTCTGGTGCAGGAGGACATGGTTCAGCACGCTGCCGAGCGCGTACTTGGTGTCCTCGCGCGTGGCGGCGTCCTCGACGGCCTCGCTGATGGCCATGCCGAGGCTGCCGGTGCTGTCGGGCGTCGCGGCGAGGATCGCGCGGCCAGCGTTGGTGTCCGGTGACGGGCTGGCCACCACCTCGGCCCCCCAGGTGCGGATCATCGAGCGCCGGTAGGGCTTCTGGTCGTATGAGGCCCGCACCATGTAGACCTTGCACTCCATCTCGAAGAGCTTGCACGCGAAGGAGAGCGCCGATCCCCATTGCCCTGCACCGGTCTCGGTGGAGAGCCGGGTGACCCCCTCCTCACGGTTGTAGTAGGCCTGCGGCACCGAGGTGTTCGTCTTGTGACTGCCCGAGGGGCTGACGCCTTCGTACTTGTAGAAGATCCTGCAGGTCGTCCCGAGTGCGGCCTCGAGGCCGAGCGCACGGTAGAGGGGCGTCGGACGCCACATCGAGTAGATCGCCTGCACCGGATCGGGGATCGGGATCCAGCGCTCCGCGCTGACCTCCTGCAGGATCAGCCCCATCGGAAAGATCGGCGAGAGGTCGTCGGGTCCGATCGGCTGCCCGGTGCCCGGGTTCAGGGCTGGGGGCGGCTGAGTGGGGAGGTCGGCGGCCACGTTGTACCAACTGCGTGGCATCGAGCTCTCGGGCAGGAGATACCGTCGCTGAGCCATCGGAGCACCTCTTCTCGCGGGCGTCTGAACCGACCCGGAGCCTACCTCTGCAGGGCGGGTTGGCGCGATGGCTCGACCGCGGGCTCGGGCAGCCAGAGGGTGAAGGTGGAACCCTCCCCGACCCGGCTCTCCACGCTCACACGTCCGCCGAGAAGGGCCGAGAGGCGACGGACGATCGAAAGGCCGAGACCCGATCCGCCGCCCCCGCGCTCGCGTGCCGGCTGAACGCGGTAGAGCCGGTCGAAGATGAAGGGGAGGTGCTCGGCGGGGATGCCGCGTCCCGTGTCGCTCACGCGCAGACCGGCCTCGCCGGGGCCCCGCGCTGTCTCCACCCGGACCGTCCCCCCTCGCCCGGTGGCCGCGATCGCGTTGGATATCAGGTTGGTCAGGATCGTCTCGACGTGCGTCGGATCGCCGGTGGCTTCGAGTGCATCGCCGGGCCCCTCCAGCGTGATGCCCTTCGCCTGCGCATCGCTCGCGAGCCGCGCCACCGCCTCTCGGCCGGCCGCCGCCAGGTCGATCCGCTCCGCCCGGACCGGGGGGGAGAGATCGAGCCAGGTCAGCTGCTGCAGATCGCGCACCAGCTCGCGCATCCGTTCCGCCTCGGCCCGGATGAACTCGGCTGACTCGGCGCGGTCCTCGGGCGAGCGCGCGGTCCCGTCCTGGAGCGCCGACGCAAAGCCCTCGATCGCCGTCACCGGGGTGCGCAGCTCGTGAGCGACGTCGGCGAGGAACTCGCGCTGGCGCGCGTCCGCTGACTCGAGGCGCGCGGTCATCCGGTTGAACGCCAGGGCCAGACGACCCAGCTCGTCGTCGCTCTGCGGCGCTCGGACGTCGAAGCGGCCTTGTGCGACCGCCTCGGCGCCGTCGGCCAAGGCGCTGACCGACCGGCGCAGCCGCGCGGCGACCCCGCCGGCCAGCATCCAGATCAGGGCGCCGGTCCCCACGAGGCCCGCGGCGACCAGCGACACGAAGACCCAGTCCGAGAAGAGGCCTGCGGCGGGATCGGGGCGCTCCATCAGGACCTCCACCGACCCACGGCGTGCGGTGGCCGAGGCCTCCAGGTTCGAGACCGGCAGGTTCCAGTGGACGACCTCGCCGTCCACCAGGACGACCAGACGGGCATCGCCGATGAAGCGCTCCGCCGAGCGCGCGGTGGCCGCCGCGTCCTCCAGGCCACCGCGCTCCACCGCACGGGCGATGGCGTCCGCCTGCTGGTGGAGGTTCCCCTCGATCTCGGCTCGCGTGCGCATCTGGACGAAGGAGGCGAACACCACCTGTATCGCCACGAACACCACTACGAGCGCCACTGCGATCGCCAGCGCGACGCGCGCCTGGATGCTGCGCGGGCCCAGGCGCTGGAGGGCGCCGCTCACGCCGGGGCGGGCTCGAGTCGGTATCCGACGCCCCTCACCGCGACGATGCCGATGTCCTCGCCCAGCTTGCGGCGCAGGTTGGCGACGTGAACGTCGACCGTCTTGCCGCCGACCGCCGACTGGTAGCCCCAGACCTTCTCGAGCAGACGGTCGCGCGTGTAGACCACGCGCGGATGGGACGCGAGCTCGGCGAGCAGGTCGAACTCGAGCCGGGTGAGCTCGACCTCGCGGCCGTTGACGGTGACCCGGCGACTGCTCGGCTCGAGCTGCGCGGGCCCCGCCATGAGCACGCGGTGGGGATCGGGCGGCGCGCTCACGCGGCGCAGGACCGCCTTCACGCGGGCGACGACCTCGATCGGAGAGAAGGGCTTGACCACGTAGTCGTCGGCCCCGAGCTCCAGGCCGGTGATGCGATTGGCCTCGTCGCTACGGGCGGTGATCATGATCACCGGCACCGATCCCGTCTCGCGGAGGCGCCGACACACCTCGTAGCCGTCCATCTCCGGCAGCATCAGATCGAGCAGCACCAGGTCGATGCCCCCGCGGCGGACCTGCTCGAGCGCCTGCTCGCCGTCGGGGGCCTCGGCCACGGTGAAGCCGGCATCGCTCAGATACATCCGAAGGAGGCGGCGGATCGCTCGCTCGTCGTCCACCACCAGGACGTGACCGCGGCTCGCCATGGAGCTACCCGAGCACGAGGAAGACCCGGGTACCCGTGGCACTCGCCGACTTCAGCCGCGGATTGCGCGCGTTGACCGTCCAGCGCAGGCGGTAGACCCCCGGAGCCCAGCTCGCTGGGATCGTGAGGTTGCCCGACTCCCGGTAGGACCCGGGAGGCTCGGGCGCGAAGCTCTTGGACTGCACCTCGAGGCGCTTCCCGGTGATGGCGTTCTCGAAGGCGAAGAGATGGCCGGTCCCGATCCTCTTGGCACCGGCCACCCGGTATGCGACCTCGAAGCGGTACTCCCTCCCCACCCGGGCCGCGAAGGCCGGGGCGCGCTCGCCTCCGCTCGAGGCCTCCGGGACGAGCATGCGCACGGCGCTCGGCTTCACCGAAAGAGCGGCGGCGGCGGGCCCAGCGAGGCAGCTCGCGAGCACGATGGTTGCGACGGTGATCACCGAGCGGCGCATCGCCTTGATGATAGTCGCCCGGGCGTCGAGGCTTGAATCGGCCTGTGGGGGGCCCTAGCGTTCACGGACCCTCCGCGTCGCGGAGGTCGCGGCGGGATAGCTCAGTTGGTAGAGCACACGACTGAAAATCGTGGTGTCCCCAGTTCGAATCTGGGTCCCGCCATCGACGGATCGCTACTCCGGCTCGTAGACCCTCTGGCGTAGCACCGATGCCGCCGGAAGGTCCTCCTCCGCGCGGCGGCCCACCGCGTCGCGCACGTCGCCCGAGGTGCTGAGCGTCGCGTCGTAGACCACCACGACCGCCTCGTCGTCGGGCTCCAGGAAGGCGCTCTGGCCGAAGGGCGTGTACCGCGTCGCACCGATCCCGATGACCAGGGTCGCAGGGCAGCCGGCGGCCGCGAGCTGGGCCCCGACCGACTCCAGAGGCGAGCCGGGCGCACCCGACTGATTGACCAGCCGATCGACGATCCAGGCCAGGAGGCGATCGCCGTAGTACGTGTAGCCGATCAGCGGGCTGTCCACGCCGTAGTCGTGAGTCTCCCCGGTGCGACAGAGAAAGCTCGCGAGCCGGAGGGTTGCCGTGGAGCCGTCGGCGCCCAGGTCGGAGATCGGGAAGAGCCTCCTCGCCAGGCCCTTCGAGTCGGGGCCCCAGTTCTTCTTATGGCTGATCTTGGGGGCCCCGGGGCGTCGGATGGAGCAGTCGTTGAACGCGCCGAGGGCCGACGGGACGAGCGTCTGGACGCGCCTGTCGCGGCCGTAGCCGGCGGTGCACACGAGGCCGACCTCGGGTTCGATCTGGAGGTTGGCCGGGCTGCTGCCCGCGGGCCGTGCGAGGCGGTCGCCCGAGAGGGGGAACACGCCGAGGAACCCCGGATCGCCCGGGGCGTACCAGGGAAAGACCCCCTTGGGCGCCTCGTGGGAGAGTGCCTCGATGCCGGAGAAATCGGCCGCCTCGCCGGCCTGCTCCAGATGTCCGGCGAAGTTCCCCGCGACCCCGAGGCCGAAGGCGCCACGGAGGTCGTCGGCGTCCAGGTCGATCACCCCGGAAGGCTCCAGAGGCCGTCGGAGCCGATGTGGTCCTCGCACGCGACGCGCCCGAGTTCCTCCCGCGCGGCGTCCCGCGAGATGTCGAGCAGGACGGCGACCTCCTGCGAGGCCAGCGGCATGCCGGCCCAGCGCAGAACCTCGGCGGCGCCGGCCGGCGGATCCGCCCGGGCGACGCCGGGCAGGAGGTTGGCCATGATCACCTCGTAGACCGCGAAGGGCTGGAAGCCGGGTGCGGCGATCCTGGTCCCGTCCTCGAGGCGCTCGATCTCGTACGACGGACAGGTGTAGCGCCGGCCGCCCGGCCAGTCGGCGAGGCGGGCGTCGAGAACAAGGGCCTCCGGCGTCGGGGCTCGCGCGGCCGCCATGTCGGCGGCGAGCGCGGCGGCGGTCGCCTCCTCGCTCGCCCAGCGCGCGAGGCCCCGTGGGTCGAGCCCGGCGTCGGTCGCCGCGCCATCGATCGTCTCGGGCAGGTCGAGGAGCTCGCCCCGGAAGTGCCGCACCCGCAGGCTCCTCACAAGCGCCCGTGCCCGCTCCGGGGCATTGAGCCGGGCCGCCACGATCGCCCGGCAGGCGGGGACGGTGGCGGCCATCCGGGTGCGCACGCGCCCGTCGATGGGCATGCCGTGATCGCGGGCGATCCGGCGGAACGCCGCCGACTGCACCTCGGGCGTGAAGCCGCGAGCGAGATAGTCCTCGGGGGTCTCGCTGAGCCCCACCATGCGCACGTCCCACTCCAGGGCGTCGCCGTAGAGCCAATCGAGGCGCAGGCGGAAGGGCTCCGCGCTGAAGGCCCAGGGGCAACCCGGATCGGTGAAGTCGATGATTCGGACGAGGGCCAGGCGCCGGACGCTATCAGCGGTGCCGCGGCGAGGCCCGGCGCGGGATTCCAGCCGGCGTCGCCCAGGCCGATGTCATGGGGAGTGGTCTCGTCGGAGGCGGGAGAGGGGATGGGGTCAACGACTTCACGCGGGGCACTGCTCCGTCAGGGCATGGCAATCGCGGCCGCGGGTGCGCTGGCGCCCGTCGGAGCCTTCGCAGCCTCGTCTCGGGAACAGGCGGGACGGATCCTCGCCGTGGCCCTGTCGGTGGAGTACCTCCAGGCGGACCTCTACGCACAGGCGGCCCGGGCCGAGTCGATCGGACCCGACCTACTGCGATTCGCGCAGGTCGCGGCGGAGCATGAGCAGGAGCACATCACGGCCCTACGGGCGCTGCTCGGTCCCGCGGCGGGCGATCCGCCTCGGTTCGCTCCCTGGGCGCAGGCTTCCGACGACGAGGCCTTTGCGACCGCCGCCCTCCGGCTGGAGGATCTCAGCGTCCTCGCGCTCAACGGCCAGGCCGCGCGTCTCGGCCCGAGCGCCCTGGCGGTGACGGCGCGGGTCGCCTCGGTGGACGCCCGCCATGCGGCGTGGCTGCGCGGGCTTCGCGGCATCACCCCCTCGCACCACGTGCGCGACACCGGCTGGTCGGCCGAGCAGGTGTCGGCCGCGTTGGCCCGGAACGGGTTCGCGCCCGCACCACCGCTGTGAACGGCCCTCCTCCGTCCGGGCGATCCGATCGCCGGTCCTTCATCGCCGGCCTGGGCCTTGCGGTGTTCGCGCTCGCGGGACCGGTGCCCGCGAGCGCCCGCGCGGGCCCTGCGGCCGGGGGCGACGTGGCCGTCCTCAACCACGCCCTGGCCCTGGAGCACCTGCAGGCGGCGCTCTACACACGGGCGGGGCGTCGGGGGGCCCTCGGCCCTCTCACAGCCGGCATGGCGGACGCCCTCGGCGGGGTGGAGCGTGCACACGTGGCGGCGCTCACGGACGCGCTCGGAGCGCGCGCGGCGAGACCGCCCGTGTTCGACCTCGGAGACGCCACGGGCGACGGGACGGCCTTCATCCGGGTGGCCGTGGCGGTCGAGGATCTCGCTGCCGCGACCTACCTGCACCAGCTGCCGCGGATCGCCTCCGCGGAGGGTCGCGCCCTGCTCGCGTCGATCCACACGGTCGACGCAGGGCACGCCTCGTGGATCCGCGCGCTGCTCGGCGTCCCGCCGGTGATCGACGCCCTGGACGATCCGATCTCCCAGGCGGAGGGAACGCGTCTGCTCCTGGAGAGCGGCCTCGTGCGACCGCGGCGCGGCGCGGCGCCCGGGGATCCCTGGACCGACCCCGGCAAGGGGCGTGGGACGGGCCCGCCGGCTCGCTCGCCCTCGCGCCGCCCGCCGGCCCGGGCAGCGGCCCCGGCCCCGGCGAGCCCTCCGGCGCCGGTGGCCACGGAGACGGATCGGGGGTGGCGACCGTCGGCGCCGCAGATCGCAACGACGGTCGCCGTGGCGACGCTGGTCGCAGCCGGCATCGGCCTGCGCGCCCGCAAGGACCCCCACCGCGAGTTCACGATCGTCGGTCCCGACGAGGGCCCCACCGTGTACCAACAAGCCGCCGTCCCGACACACGGCCCGCCCGCCGCCGGGGTTGCCGACCCTCCCGTCGATACGCAGACTGGGGAGGTGAGCGAACGGATCCTGGAGGAGAGCTGAGCGTCGCCATCGTGACGGCCTCGGTCGCGCGCGCGCTCGATGAGGACCTCGCTCCGCTCACCACCGCCCTCTCGGCGCGGACGATCGTCCATCGCGTCGTGGACTGGCACGACGCCGCCGTCGACTGGGCGGACTTCGACCTGGCGGTCGTGCGTTCCCCGTGGGACTACACTCGCCGCCACGGCGAGTTCCTGGCGTGGGCCGAGAGCGCGGGTGCCGCGACGAACCTCGAGAACCCGCCGTCCGTCCTTCGCTGGAGCGCCGACAAGCACTACCTCCGCGATCTCCGGGCGGCCGGGGTGCCGGTGATCGCCACCTCCTTCGCAACGCCGGGAGACTCGATCGAGTGGCCCTCCGCCGGAGAGGTCGTGGTGAAGCCGACCGTCTCGGCGGGGTCGATCGACACGGCCCGCTACCCGAGCGGCGCGCGCGCGGAGGCCGGCGCGCACGTGGCGCGCCTGCATGCCGAGGGCCGTGCGGCGATGGTCCAGCCGTACCTGTCGGCGGTCGAGGGCGAGCGGGGCGAGACCGCGCTGGTCTTCATCGACGGAGAGTTCAGCCACGCTCTGCGCAAGGGGCCGATGCTGGTGCCGGGCCTCGCGCTGGTCGGCGGCCTCTACGTGGAGGAGGACATCCGCCCGGCGGAGCCGACCGCCGCGGAGCGCTCGGTGGCGGCGAGGGCCCTGGCGGCGATCCCGAGCGAGCGCCCCCCGCTCTACGCCCGGGTCGACCTCGTCCCCGACGACTCCGGATCGCCGGTGGTGCTGGAGCTGGAGCTGGTCGAGCCCTCGTTGTTCCTGACCCACGCCGCAGACGCGGCCGACCGCATGGCCGACGCCATCGCGTCGCGCCTCACGAGGTCCACCGCCCCAGGGTGAGCGCATCGCCCGAGGTGGCGCCGACCCGCTGGGCAGCGCTGCCGCCGTTGACCGCGAGGGCGACCATCCCGTGGCTGTCGATATGCACCAGCATCCCGCGCTCGGCGGCGTCACCGAACGTGCGGCATACCGTCGCCGGGTGGCGGCGGTCCGTCACGGCGGCGAAGATGCGCTCACCGAGGGAGAAACCGGCCGCCTCCAGGTCAGTGCCCCGGGCGAGCAGCTGGAGATTCCCGAAGCGATCGATCGCGACGACCGGAGCCACGAGCTCCCCCGGGGCCACCCGGGGCGCGGGAAGGTCGGGAGCCATCAGCTCGGAGACGTCGAACGGCGTGCCCAGATCGGAGGGGCGCGCTCCGGCGGCGAGGCGGGCGGCGGCGGGCGCGAAGACGTCGCGTCCGTGAAAGGTGGCCGGAGCCTCCTCCGGGAGCGGCGGCAGCGCGACTCCCTGGACACCGCCCAGAGCGGCGGCGGCGGGAGACAGCAGGCCGTTGTCGGGCCCCACGAGCGCTCCCCCGTCCGCGAGCGCGACGATCGCCGCCCTACGAGGGCCGCCGACACCGGGGTCGACGACCGCCAGGTGGATCGCCGTGGGGGCCAGGGGCGCGAGCCGCGCGAGGGTGAGAGCGCCCAGGCGGATATCCCCCGGCGGGATGTCGTGGGCGAGATCGATGCGCCGGGTGCCGGGGGACGAGACGGCGAGCAGGGCGTGCAGCGCACCGACGTACTCGCTTCCCGCACCGAAGTCGGTGAGGAGGGTGATCACCCGCGGACGGAGGCGCCCACGTCGGTGAGCAGCGCCGCGACCAGGCCGGGGATCGTGAACTCGGTGGCCTCGGCGTGCACCTCGAGCCCCTCCGCGCGTGCGGTGGCGCTCGTGATCGGCCCGATGGAGACCACTCGCGGCCCGGCGATCAGGGCCTCGCGCCGGTCCGGACCGAGGAGCGCCATGAAGCTGCGCACCGTGGACGAGGCGGTGAACGTCAGGTGGTCGGAGGCGATCGCGGCCGCGAGTGCGGCCGGGTCGGCCTCCTGCGCGACCGAGTCGTAGAGCTCGACCTCGTCCACCTCGGCTCCGCGGGCGCGCAGGCCCTCGACGAGATCCGGGCGCGAGCCGCGGGCGCGGGCGACCAGGGTCCGCACGCCCTCCAGGGGGCGCTCGGAAAGGGCGGCGAGGATCCCCTCGGCGACGAACTCCTCGGGGACCACGTCGGCGCGGATGCCGTGCGCGGCGAGACGCTCGGCCGTTGCCGGGCCGATGGCGACGACCGTCGCCTCGGACGACAGCGCGCGGGCGTCGAGGCCCAGTTCCGCCAGCGCATCGAACAAGGCGTCCACGCCGTTGACGCTGGTGAGCACCACCAGGCCGTACCGGCCGATCGCGCTCAGCGCACCGCGAGTCTCGGCCGACGCGGGGATCGGCTCGATGCGGATGACCGGTAGCTCCAGCACGGATGCGCCCAGCTCGCGCAGGCGCTCGGACAGCCCGCTCGCCTGCGCCCGGGCCCGGGTGACGACGACGCTGCGACCGGTCAAGGGCCGGCGCTCCAGCCACCCGATGGTGGGCGCGAGCCCCGCGACCGGCCCCACCACGACCACCGCCGGCGATCCGAGGCCCTCGGCGGCGACCCGCTCGGCGACGGTCGCCAGGGTGGCGACAAGCCGCCGCTGACGCGGAGTGGTGCCCCACTGCACGACTCCGACCGGCTCGTCGGGAGGGCGTCCCCCGCGATCAGCGCCTCGGCGATACCGCCGAGGCGCCCCATCCCCATCAGCACCACGAGCGTCCCCGGGATGCGCGCGAGGACACCCCAGTCGGTCTGCTCCGAGGGCTTGGTGGGATCCTCGTGACCGGTGACGACCGTGAACGAGGTGGCGAGACCGCGATGGGTGACCGGGATCCCGGCGTACGCAGGGGCGGCGATCGCGCTGGTGATACCCGGCACCACCTCGTAGGCGACCCCCGCCGCTGCGAGCGCCTCGGCCTCCTCGCCGCCGCGTCCGAAGACGAACGGATCGCCGCCCTTCAGCCGGACGACGCGCCGGCCGCGCAGGCCGTTCTCCACCAGCGCGGCGTTGATCTGGTCCTGCGTCATCGCCTGGCGACCCGGGGATTTGCCGGCGTTCACGAGCTCCGCGCCCGCGCGGCACAGGGGAAGGAGCTGCTCGGTGCCGAGCCGGTCGTGGACCACGACGTCGGCGCGCTCCAACGCCCGCAGCCCGGCAACGGTGAGCAGCCCCGGATCCCCCGGTCCCGCTCCGACCAGGTGGACGATGCCGCTCACGCGCGCACCGTAGCGAGGGCAGCGGCAGCATCGCGCCCGAGGCCCTCCGGGTCATCCAGAGACCCCTCGCGCACGACTCGCTCGGCGCGGGAGCCGTCGTCGGAGCCCGCGAACGCGACGATCCTCAGGCCCTCCCCGGCCGGCTCGCAGAGGGCCCCGACCGGCTGCAGGCAACCGCCGCCGAGCGCCGCGAGCAGGGAGCGCTCGGCCCGCAGGCATGCGTGGGCCACGGGATCGTCGAGCGCGCCCGCCGCAGAGGCGACCGCTGCGTCGTCCGCGCGGCCCTGGAGTGCGAGCAGGCCCTGCCCGGGAGCCGGTGTCGAGATCTCCACCGCGAGCGCGGTCATGCCGGGGGGCCGTAGCCCCAGGCGGCTCAGACCTGCGGCGGCGATGACCAGGGCGTCGGCGTCTCCGCGGGCGAGCTTGTCGAGGCGCGTGCCCACGTTGCCGCGGATCGGCACGATCCGCAGATCGGGGCGGGCGGACAGGATCTGAGCGGCGCGGCGCGGGCTGCCGGTGGCCACGGCCGCGCCGGGCGCCAGGCCATCGAGCCCGCCGGCCGGCCCCACGAGGACGTCGCGCGGGTCCTCGCGCGCGGGCACGGCGAGGATCACGAGCCCGGTCGGCATCTCTCCCGGAAGATCCTTCGATGAGTGGACCGCGATGTCGGCGCGCCCGTCGAGCAGCGCATCCTCGAGCTCCTTCACGAACAGGCCCTTGTCCGGAGCCGCGCCCGTGCCCGCGGCGCTCCAGCGATCGCCCGAAGTGGTCAGGGGCAGGAGCTCGGTCTGGTGGCCGGCGGCGACCAGCTCGGCGGCGACCAGCTCGGTCTGTGCCAGCGCGAGCGGTGAGCGCCGGGTTGCGAGGACGATGCGGACGGCGGTCAGGTCAGTTCGCGGGAGCCTCGAGGCCGAAGAGGTGGCGAAGGCTCTCGAGGTGGCGGAGCGCGTCGCCGTCACCATCCTCGGCCGCCGCGCGCACCCGGACCGTCGGCTCGTGGAGCAGCTTGTTGACGATGCCCTTCGTGAGGGCTTCGATGCGCTCCCGGTCGGCGCCCGAGAGGCCCTCCCACTGGCCGTCGAGGCGGGCGAGCTCGCCCTGGCGGATGCTCTCGGCCCGCTCGCGCAGCGAGGTGATGGCCGGCGTGGCCGTGAGACCGCGGCGCCAGGCCGAGAAGCCCTGGACGGCACCGACCACGAAGCCCTCGCCGCGCTCGGCCTCGAGCCGCCTGCCGTTGAGGTTGGTCTCGACGACCCGCTCCAGGTCATCGATGTCGAAGAGAGCCACGCCGGGCAGGTCGGCGACGGACGCGTCCACGTCTCGGGGAACCGAGATGTCGACGATCACCATCGGGCGATCCGCCCTCTCGGCCATGGCGCGCTCGACCTCGCCCCTGCCGAGGATCGGATGCGGGGCGTCGGTGGACGAGATGACGATGTCGGCTGCGAGCAGCTCCCCGGCCATGGCGTCGAAACCGACGCCGCGCCCGCCGAAGCGCCCGGCCAGCTCGCGGGCGGTGCTCACCGTACGATTGGCCACGACGACCTCGCTGACGCCGTGCTGAACCAGGGAATGAGCGGTCGCCTCGGCCATCTTCCCGGCACCGATGACCAGCACCCGGCGCCCCGGCAGATCCGCGAGGACGTCCTCTGCCAGGTCGAGCGCCACGGCGGGAACCGACGACGACCCGGTGCCGATCCTGGTGCGGGTGCGGATGCTCTTGCCCACCTCCAGAGCCTGCCGGAAGAGCTGGTTGAGGATCGGGCCGGTCGCCGTCTCCTGCGCGCCGAGCTCCCATGCCGCACGCACCTGGCCCTGGATCTCGCTCTCGCCCACGACCATCGAGTCGAGGCTCGACGTGACCCGGAAGAGCTGGGCCACTGCGCGCTCGTCGCGCAGCACATAGCGGGCGCAGGCGAGCTCGTCGGCCGAGATCCTCGTGTGCGAGACGATGGCCGAGGCAACGGCATCCTCGGCCGTCGCGGGATCGGGGGCGGCGACGTAGATCTCGGTGCGGTTGCAGGTGAAGAGGGCGACGGCCTCCGACACCGTCCCCCCGGCCAGCAGCTCGCGCAGCAGCGCCCGGGCCTCCTTCTCCGAGAGGGACGCCTTCTCGCGCTGCTCGACGGGCGCGGTCTTGTGGGAGAGGCCGAGCACGAGGAGCTTCATGCGGTGACCCCGATGTCCAGCACCCGCCGGGCGAGCTCCCGAGCGCCGGCCTCGTCTCCGTCGGCGAGCCTGCGGACGATGTCGGTCTCCATCAGCTGCTCCACCGCGTCGCGACGGCTCGGCATGTCGAGGTAGCGCTCCTTCAGCTCGTCGCGCACGTTGCGCAGCAGATCGACGAGTGCCTCCCATTCGGGACCGTACGCCTCGTCGAGCTGGCGGCGGATGTGCTTGGCCACCACCGGGCTCGCGCCGCCGGTGGAGATGGCGAGCGCCAGCTCGCCGCGCCGCACGATCGACGGGACGATGAAGTTGCAGAGCGGGGGGACGTCGACGACGTTGCAGACCATGTTTCGCGCCTCGGCGTCCTGCCAGACCATCCGGTTGATCGGATCGAGGTTGGTCGCGGCGATGACCAGGAAGCACCCCTCCAGATCCTCTGGACGGTAGGTGCGCTCGCGATACTCGGCGATCTCCCCCGCATCGATCATCCGGGCCAACTCGGATGTGACCTGCGGACTTACCAGGCGTACGGCGGCACCGTGCAGGAGCAGCTTCTCCACCTTCTCGGTGGCGATCGGACCACCCCCCACGACCACGCATCGCCGCCCCTCGAGGTCGACGAACATCGGGTAGAAGACCTTGCCCGGCCCGGCGGGCCGGCTGGGGCCGACGCGGTTGCCGCTCACGCGCGGGTGGCGGGGTCGGGCTTCTCCGCCTCGAGGCCCGATGGCGGGGCGGAGACCTCGTCGCCGGCGCCGCGCTCGACCAACAGCGCGAGCAACTCGGCCTCGCGGGCCATGCGGGCCGACTTGAGCCCGATCACGACCACGTACATCAGAAGCGCGAAGAGGACGACGCCGTAGGCGGCGACCACGTACTGGGCGCCGGTGCTCATGTCGCCGCCTCGAGGCGCAGCTTGATGCGTCGCATCGCACGTTCGGCGCGGCGCTGCACCAGCTCGAGCTGGAGAATGGTGAGGAACGCCCCGATCGCGGCGGCGAGGCTCACCAGGAACCACACCAGCATGCTGCTCGACATGTTGGCTCCGCTCGTCGTGAACACGACCGGGTGCACGAACGAGCGGGCGACCCTGACCGAGTAGAACGAGAGCGGGACCGACGCGAATGCCGCGATGGAGTAGATCGCCGAGTACCGCAGGCGCAGCTCCCCCTCCACCGAGGACCGCAGCACGAAGTAGGCCGAGTACAGGAGCAGCACGATCATGAAGGTGACGAGGCGGGGATCGGTCCAGACCCACCAGGTTCCCCACGAGGCCTTCGCCCAGATCGAGCCGGTGATCACCACCAGCACCGAGAACGCGAGGCCGATGCCGATCGCGATGCTCGAGACGTCGTCGTGGCGGGAGTCGCGCGTGCGGAGGTAGCGGATCCCCGCGATGCACCCGACCGTGAACGCGAGCAGGCAGACGAGGGCGATCGCCACATGGAAGTAGAAGATCTTCTGGATGATCCCCTGATCGGCGTCCTCGGGCGCCACGAAGAAGACGCCGAACGCGGCCAGTGCGGTGAGGGCGGCGGTGAGCGTCCCGGTGAGAGTCAGACGCCGGGCCGAACGCGTGTCAGTCATCGAAGACATGCTCGTACGTCGCGTAGGCCACAAGCCCGAAGATTACCGCATAGACCCCCAAAAACAGGCAGTAGCCCCGGTATTCGGCCAGGTCGTTCGTCCCCCCTGTGACCGCCTGGGTGGCGCCGGACGCCGCGATCACCACCGGCAGCAGAGAGGGCAGGAACAACACGGGGAGCAGCAGCTCGCGGGCGCGGGCGAAGAGCGCCAGACAGGCGAGGAGGGAGCCCAGGATCGCGATCCCGAGATTCGCAAGGAGGCACACGACCCCGATCAACGCCAGGTCGCCGGGCTCGGCGCCGCGCACGAAGAACAGCGTCACCAAAGGCACCGCCACGATCTCGACCGCGACGAGGTAGAGGTAGATCGCGCCGGCTTTCGCCACCAGGAGCAGGTCGCGCGGCACCGGAGTGGCGAGGATCCCGTCGAGGACCCGCTGCTCGCGCTCGGGTACCCACGAGCGACCGACCCCCAGCACTGCGGTGAGGGCCAGCGTGGCCCAGAGGATCCCCCCGGAGACCGCCGAGAGGTTCTGGCCGCGGCCTCCGAAGGCGAACTGGAAGATCGTCATCGCGACGACGGCGAAGAGGAGCATCGCCGCCAGCGTGTCGCGCGTGCGCAGCTCCAGGCGTAGGTCCTTCAGCAGCAGCGCACGCAGCTGACGGGTCGCTGAGGGTCGGCCCCGGCTCACGACACCAGCTCCTCGTATCGAGTGCGGAAGGCCCGCCCGCCGGACCCGGCGGTCGCCTCCTCGAGCACCACGCGCCCGGCGCGCAGCACGACGACCCGGCCCGCGAGGGCCACGCCCCTCTCGACCTCGTGGGTCACGATGACGGCGCCGCGCGAGCTCCCGAGATCCTCGAGAACCCGGTCGAGCAGCCGCGCCCCGGCCGCATCGAGGCCCGAGTACGGCTCGTCGAGCAACAGCAGCTGCGGCTCGTGCAGCAGCGCCCGGGCGAGGCCGAGCCGCTGCGCCATCCCCCTGCTGAACGTTCGCACCGGATCGAACGAGCGCGCCAGCAACCCCACCTGGTCCAGACCCGCGTCGACCCGCTCGCGCACGTCCGCCAGGCCGTGGAGGTCGGCGTAGAACTCGAGGTTCTGCCGCGCGGTGAGATCGAGGTAGACGAGTGGGTCGTGGCCCAGATAGCCGATCTCGGCGCGGGCCTGCCGGGCGCCGTCCGGCAGGGACCGACCGCACACCGAGAGGACACCCTGCTCCGGCCGTAGGAGGGTGGCGACCATCCTCAGGAGGGTGCTCTTGCCGGCGCCGTTCGGCCCGAGCACCGCCAGGCATTCGCCCGCCGCCAGTCTGAGATCGACGCGATCGACGGCCCGTCGATCGCCGAAACGCTTCACGAGCCCGGCTCCTTCGACCAGCGCGGGGCCCTCTATAGCGTCACCTCGGCGAGGGTGAAGGCGAGAAAGAGCATGGCGAGTAGGCCGTTGGACTGCGCGAAAGCCGCCTGGATGCGGCTCGTGTCGTCCGGCCGGACGATCGCGTTCTCGTAGAGCAGCACGGCAGCACAGACCACGACACCCGCGAAGTAGACCCCGCCGGCGCCGGCCGCTGCGCCGGCGCCGGCCAGGAGCGCGATCGCGGTCACGTGGAGGCCGCGCGTGAACCACAGCGCGCGCGACTCGCCGAAGCGGGCGGGGATCGAGTGGACCCCGTGGGCCCGATCGAAGTCGAACGTCGAGCAGGGCATAGATGACATCGAAGCCGGCGATCCACGCGGCGACGCCGAGGCCGAGCATGATCGGAGCCGGCCCGAGTTCGCCGGTCACGGCGAGCCACGCCCCCATCGGCGCGATGCCGATGGTCAGCCCGAGCGCGAGATGACAGGCCCACGTGACGCGCTTGGCGAGGGGGTAGAGGACGAACGCGACCACCGGCACCGGCCAGAGCACCCACGTCTCCTCCGGCAGCTGCGAGACCGCGACCAGCAGCAGGGCCAGGCTCAGGGCGCAGAACGACACCACCTGTCCCACCCGCAGGCGCCCCGAGGGGAGCTCGCGCGAGGCCGTGCGCGGATTGGCCGCGTCGATGTCGGCATCGATCATGCGGTTGAGCGCCATCGCCAGACTGCGGGCTCCCACCATCGCGAGGAGGATCCACCCGAGCGTCGCCGCGCGCGGGATCTCCATGGCCGCGAGCAACGCTGCGGCCAGGGCGAACGGAAGGGCGAAGATCGTGTGCGAGAAGCGCACGAGGCCGAGCAGGGCGGGCACGAGCCCGAGCCCCGCGGCCTGTGGCGCGGCCCCCGAGGAGGTGGTCACGGCACCGATGTTACCGTCGCGCCGAGAGGTCTACTTCGGGTGGGATTTCCCCGCCTGACGCCTCACCCCCCCGGAGCCTGCGGCCGGTAGGTGCCGAAACTCCACACGTTGCCGTCGCAGTCGCGGGCCGAGAACTCGCGCGATCCGTAGTCCTGGTCGGTCAGGTCGCTCACGATCTCGGCCCCCGCCTCGATGGCGGTCGCGTGGAGCGCGTCGGGGTCCTCCACGACCACGTAGAGGGCCAGCGGACCGGGCAGGCAGAACGGGTTCTCGCCCGCACGCGAGGTGTCGCTGACCATGACGACACCCGTCCCGATGAGGATCTCGGCGTGCTCGAGCGGCTGATCGGTCTCGGGCGGATACACCATCAGGGGGCGTGCCGCGAACGCGCGCTCGAGCCATGCGATCGCGGCGCGCGGATCGCGATAGGGGACGATCGGGAACGCGCCCTCGTACGTGTCGGGCATAGCGGGCCTCCTCGTGTTGCTCGACGACTCATGGGAGGTTATGAGGCCGTCGGCGAGCGTTCTTGGATGGAATTGACGCCCTCGGCAAGCAGTGCGGTCGGGGTGAGGCCCGCCAGGTCGCGGACCTCGCGGGCAAGGTGGGCCTGATCGGAGAATCCGCACGAGGCGGCGACGCGCGCAAGCCCGAGGCCCGGATCCTCGCTCAGAAGCGCCGTGAGCCGCTCGAAGCGCACGACGCGGGCGAAGGCCTTGGGAGCCAGCCCCACGTTCTCGCGGAAGCAGGCGATGAGCCGGCGGTGGCTCCAGCCCAGATCGCGGGCCAGCTCGCCGATGGCCAGCCGCCCACCCGATGCGGAAACGCGCCCGAGCGCCCAGGAGATCTCCGGGCCGACCGGCACGGACGCGGCCAGGCGGGCGGTGATCGCCCGGTCGATCAGGCCGAAGCGCGCCTGCCAGTCGGGCGCGTCCGCGAGACGCTCGACCAGCCGATCTCCATCGGACCCGAGCAGATCCCCGAGAGCGACGCAGCGATTGGCCAGCTCGCCCATCGGCACGCCGAGCAGGCGCCGGGCGCCGAGCGGGGTCAGGTCCACCTGAAGGCATCGCGCCGAACCCTCGTGCCCGACGATCACGGGCCCCTCGGTCAGACCCGAGGCGAAGGACCCGAACCGCTCCGGCGTGTGCCCGGGTCGCCGCGGGTCGGCGATGCTCCAGCCCTCTCCGAGGTCGAGGATCACGGGGACGTGGGCGACCGGTAGCTCGCGAAACCGCACCGGGGCGCGTTCGCGTTGGGAGAACCCGGCGTAGCCGATCACGATGCCCGACAGCCCGAGCCCCGGCGTGCCGGTCAGATGCTCCACGGCCATCGGGTCACGGTAGACCAGCACGGGCGTCCGAGCCACAGGAAAGGCGCGGGCGGGCGCATGACCCGGACGTCACGGCCCTACCCGGAGCAGTAGTGTCCCGCAGCCCGAACCACGCATCACCTCGATGAGGCGTGGGCCGTCGCGTCCGCGACGCAGAGGAGGCGCTCGACGCTCCAGCCCGGTCCGCGGAGAACGTCCGCGTAGACCATGGTGGTGGGGAGGGCCCTCCAGGGATCGGTGGCGACTACCCCGGCGGCGGTGCTGCGGCGCCGTAGATGGCGGGCCGGCCCGCCACCAGGCCCCAGAACTGGTCTCCGTAGTCGAAGTGCCACCACTCCTCGTGGTACGCGGTGAAGCCCTGGTCGTGCATGCCCCAGAAGAGCATCCGCCGCAGATCGCGCGCCTCGCCGGGGACGTCTTCCAGACCACGCGCCGCCGCTTCCTCGACGAACGCGTCGAAGTCGGTGCCCAGATCCAGCGGCCGCCCGTCCTCGTCGCCGACAGTCAGGTCGACGGCGCCACCGGTGAGATGGGGCGGCGGCGCGTGGAAGGAGCGGGACGGCGGCGTGACGTAGCGGGCGGCCGCCTCCTCGAGCGCCGCGGCGGGCCAATCGTGATGGACCATGGTCAGCTCGTCGAGGTAGGCGCCGTACAGGGCGGCCTGGGTGGCGATCGGCCGATAGGCATCCCACACCACCAGGCTGCGCCCGCCGGGGAGTCCCTCGGCAACCGCGCCGAGGCGGGCGGCGACCCCCTCTCGGATCCATCCCTCCGAGAGCGCGCCGGGCAGCCCCAGGGCGTGGTACCGCGGCGCATCGTGCACGCGCGGCCCGATCTCCGCGACCCGCACCAGCGGCTCATCGACCGCCTCGATGGCGACCTCCTGCCAGCCGTAGGTCGAGATGAGCTGGGGGATCGCGGTCATCGCCCGGCCCACTCGGCGGCATCGATCCGCGGCCCCGGGTCCTCGCCGGCGGCGATCGCGATGAAGGGCTCGAGCACGCTCGAGGGGTGAGGGACCGTCGCGGGATCCTCACCCGGATAGGCCGAGGCCCTCATTTCGGTCCGGAGGGGCCCGGGGTTCACCGCCACGCAACGGATCCCGGCGTCGCGAAGCTCCTCGCGGAGCATCGACGACACGCCCTCGATCGCCAGCTTGGAGACGGCGTAGGCACCCCACCCCGCGCGTCCGGCGGCCCCGGAGGTCACGGTGATGATTGCTGCCCCCTGGGACAGAGCCGGGATCAACGCCCGGGTCATGGCCACCGTGCCCGTGAGGTTGACCGCCGTCACGGCCTCCCAGAGGTCGTCGGGATACTCTGCGATCGGACGCCGTTCCCCGAGGAGCCCCGCGTTGTTGACGACCACATCGACGCGGCCCAGCAGGGCGATCGCCTGCGATGCGGCGGCGGCCACGGCCGCGGGATCGCCGAGATCCAGGGCGACGCCGTGCGCCTCGCCGCCCCCGGCCCGGATCCGCTCCAGAGTCCCCTCCAGATGCCGGGCGCTCGTCGCCGTGGCCACGATACGCGCACCCTCCGCGGCGAATCCCTCGGCGATGGCGCGGCCGAGGCCTCGTGATGCCCCGGTCACGACTGCGCGCGCGCCCGAGAGCCGCTCACCCATCTCGCACCGACCCCCTCAACCGTACGCCCTCCGCGCGGGCTGCTACTTGATCTGCTGCCGCGGCGGGTCCGGAACCTCGGGCGTGGGAGATGCCGGGAAGACGTCGCTCTCGGCCGAGAGCCCCGCCACCGCGGCCACGTAGGCCGCGACGTTCCTCGCATCCTGCCCGGTGGCGAGGTCGCGCGGCATCGGAAGCTGGGCCTCCTTGATCCAACGCTCGATCGTGCCCGCGAACTGGGAGTCCTCGAATCCTGCCTGCCGCGACGCCCGCCACGAATCGTCGAGGTTCGGGCCGATCAGGCCCTTGCTGCCGGCGTCGTCGAGCACGTGACAGCTCGCGCAGAGGTTGGTGAAGGTCGTCTTGCCGGCGGCGAGATCGACCGGCTCCTCGCTGCCCCCGCAGGCCGTGAGCCCGGCGATCGAGGCCCCGGCCACGACGAGTGCGGCCACGCGCGCGGCCCGGCGACGGAGGAAATGGCTCATACGAGATACACCAGGACGTAGAGGAGGATCCAGACCACATCGACGAAGTGCCAGTAGAGGCTGCCGGCCTGGAGCGGCGTGGACCACTCAGGGGTGAAGTCCCGCGCCCTCCTCACCCGGATGTAGCAGAGGGTCAGGATCGTGAGGCCCACGAAGACGTGCAGGCCGTGGAACCCGGTCAGGGTGTAGAAGGCCGACCCGAAGGCCTGGCTCTGCGGCGTGAAGCCGAGGTGGATGTACTCGTTGATCTGGATTATCAGGAAGGTGAGGCCGAGCAGCATCGTCACCAGCAGACCCCGCTCGAGGCCCCTGCGGTCCTTGTGGTGCTTGAGCCTCACCTCGGCCCAATGCAGGGTGAAGCTCGACGCCACGAGGATCGCGGTGTTGACGCCGGTGATGATCTTCGGAAGCTCGAAGGGCTCGCCCGGCGTCGTTCAGCGGCGGCCACTGGTCGGCCACGTTGAAACGGACGAAGAAGTAGGCGGCGAAGAGCGAGCCGAACAGCATCACCTCGGAGCCGATGAAGAACATCATCGACAGCATCCCCATGCTGATCTGGTTCGTCCGCTGGGGCGGGGGGCCCGCCTGGCCGGACGGGCTCAGTGTGGGGTCGACCGTGGCCATCGGCTAGCTCCCGGACGGGGAGGCAGGGGCCTCCGTGTCGGAGACGACCTGCTCGACAGGAGTGGATCCCGCCGCGGCCCGTACCGCCTGGAGGGTCTCTTCGGACTGGAGACGTCCCCCGCGGGCCGCCACCACCAGCACCTCGTCCGCGTGGTGGTCGGAGATCGCTACGCGCGTCGCCGAAGCGGCGTCGCCGTCGAGCACCTCTCCGCGAGCCTGGACGCCGACCGCCTGGAGTCCGTCGATGGTCGCGCGGACCCGGTCGAACGCCCTGGTGCGCAGATCTTCGGCCTCGTCGGTCCAGCCGGGGCCCTCGAGGTGGAGCGGCAGGAGCACGATGACGCCGATCGGGTGGCGATCGGCGCGCTCCCGCAGGGCGGCGACCAACTCGTCGCTTCCCAGGCCCTCGTCCGCGACCACCGCCACCTGGGTCACGCCCGGCAGGGCGAGCGGCTGGCGCGCGTCCTCCGGTCGCACCACCACGCGGGTGATGCCCATCCCGGTGGCCTTGCGCAGACGGTCGACCATGTCGTCGGCCATCCAGCCCGAGGTGTCGGTCGGATAGGTCGCGAGGATGATCTCGTGGACGTCTTCGTCGGCCATGACGGCCTTGGCGGCGGCGAAGGGGTCGCCCTCGACGACGGTTCCGCTCGCGTCGATGCCCCCCTCTGCGAGCACCGAGAGCGCCACCTGGAGCCGGCGCTCGGCGGCACGGGGATCGCCGGCTTCGTTGGCCACCGCGAAGGTGAAGCGCCAGAGGCCTTCGTGGGCACGGTGGCGGACCTCATCGATGAGAGCGCCCGACGCTACCGTCTGGTTGGCGATCACGACGATGGTGCGCTTCTCGGTCTCGGTGAGCTCGCCCCCGACCTCCTCGGGTGCGAAGACGACGGCGTGACGGGCACCGGGGATGCCGTACTGGTAGGGGCCTCCCACCACCTGAGGCGTGGCCTCGAAGTTGAAGAGCGACGGCGGCGAGGAGACCAGCCACTCGAGGGTGCGGCCGCGCCAGGGGTTCCAGGGCGCCTTCGGCCCGCTCCGCCACGAGGTGATCATGTTGTAGAAGAAGATCAGGAAGCCGATGGTCATCACGATGGACGCCACGCCGATCACCTGATTGAGCGTCTCGAATCGCGCGTCATAGGCCGAGACGCGGCGCGGCATGCCCTGCAGGCCCAGCCAGTGCATCGGCATGAAGGTCGCGTTGAAGCCGATGAAGATCACCCAGAAGCTCACGACCCCGAGCATCTCGTTGTACATCTTGCCGGTCATCTTGGGGAACCAGTAGTGGACCCCGGCGAAGATCGTGAAGACGCTGCCGCCGACGAAGACGTAATGGATGTGGGCGACCACGAAGTAGGTGTCGGTCACCTGGATGTCGACCGGGATGACGGCGAGCATCACGCCGGAGAGCCCGCCGATCACGAACACCGAGATGAAGCCCATCGCGTAGAGCATCGGTGTCTTCAGGTGCAGCTTGCCGCCCCACATGGTGCCGAGCCACGAGAAGATCTTCACGCCGGTGGGGATGGCGATGATGATCGTCGTGATCATCATGGGGACACGCAGCCAGGCCGCCATGCCGCTGACGAACATGTGGTGAGCCCAGACTCCGAAGCCGAGCACGGCGATCGCGACGGTCGAGAAGGCGAGCGCCCGGTAGCCGAAGATCGGCTTGCGCGAGAAGGTCGCGATGATCTCGCTGATGATCCCGAAACCGGGCAGCATCATGATGTACACGGCCGGGTGCGAGTAGAACCAGAAGATGTGCTGATACGAGACGACGTCCCCGCCCTGGGCGGGGTTGAAGAAGTGCGTCCCCATCACGCGGTCGAAGAGCGTGAGGAACTGGGAGCCGGCGATGAAGGGCGTTCCGAACACCACCAGCGCCGAGGTGGTGGCGTTGGCCCACACGAGGAGCGGCATGCGCCACACGGTCATGCCGGGGGCGCGCATGGTGAAGATCGTGACCAGGAAGTTGATGGCGGTGGCGATCGAGCTTGCCCCGACCACCTGGACGCCGACCTCGAAGAGGGTGGTCCCGGTGCCCCCCTGTGTTGCGAGCGGCGTGTAGGCGGTCCAGCCCGACGCGAAGGCGCCGAAGGCCGGGCTGATGATCATCATCAGGCCGCCGGGGACGAGCATCCACACCGACAGCGCGTTGAGGCGCGGGAACGCCATGTCCTTGGCGCCGATCATGATCGGCAGCACGTAGTTCGCCAGCCCCGCGAAGGCGGGGATGACGAACAGGAAGATCATCACCGTGGCGTGGACGCTGAAGAGCCCGTTGTAGGTCTCGCCGTCGCCGATGGTCTGACCCGCGGAGAAGAGCTCCGCGCGCACGAGCTCGGCGAAGATGCCGGCCAGCACGAAGAAGGAGAACACGATGACCAGGTACTGGACACCGATGACCTTGTGGTCGGTGTTGACCTTGAAGTAGTCGCGCCAGCCGTGGGCGCCGTGCATCGAGTGGTCCTCGTAGTCCACCCGGCGGCCGGCCATCCATCCCCACCAGTAGTCGAAGCAGCCGATGCCGATCAGGAAGCCGATGGTCGTGAGACCGGCGGCCGCCGTGATGTAGACCTGTGGCTCCCAGATGGGCTCGTTGCCGAAGATGGTGCGCATGAGCCACACGAGCCCGAAGGCGAACAGGAACGCGCCGCCCGCCCAGAGCACGGCGCGCTTCCACCAGTACGAGAGCGGGCGCGGATCGACGTGGTGCGCGTGACCGGAGGGGTCCGAGTGCGTGGGGGCGTGGGTGGCCATGAGGGTCCTCTGTTACCTGGTCACGGCTGGGCGGGGGCGGGGGTCGCCGGCGGGGGAGCGGCGGCGGCGGCCACCTCGGTCTCGGCCTTCGCCAGCCACGCCTCGTAGTCGGCCGGCTCCATCACGATGACGCGGGTGCGCATGATCGCGTGCCCGACGCCGCAGAGCTCGGCGCAGATGACCTGATACGTACCGACCCGGTTCGGATCGAAGTTGACATATGTAGTGATTCCGGGGACGACGTCCTGCTTGACGCGGAACTCCACGACGTAGAAATCGTGGATGACATCCTTCGAGCGCATGCGCAGCTCGACCTGCCGCCCGACCGGCACACGGAGGTCTCCGCTCCCGACCTGCCCGCCCGGATACGTGAAGTCCCACGCGAACTGCTGGGCGGTGACGTCCACGACCAGGCGATCACTCGCGCGCGCCTCGTTGTCGGCGAGGACCAGATACGCCCAGACGGCCATCACGACGAGGAGGAGCGTCGGCACCAGCGTCCAGACGATCTCGAGCTTGGTGTTGCCGTGGACCGGCGGGCCGTCGCTCTCGTCGCCGGGAGCAGCGCGAAAGCGCCACGCGCTGTAGACGAGGACGACGGCGACGAGGGTGAAGATGGCGACCGACGCCCAGACGACGAACCACATCAGGGTGTCGACCCGCTCGGCCTGCTCCGCGGCCTGTATCGGGATCCAGTCGATGAACAGGGCGGTCGCCGCCGTCAGTCCTCCGATGATCACCGTGAGGATGATGAGCGGGACCGTGTGGCGGCTCCTCAGCACGGCCGGGAACCTATCACGCGTTTCCCGCCGCGAAAGGGGCTTCCGAGCGGGTCAGACGTCCCTAGGAACGAGGCGTTCGGTTCTCGCCCGACCGAAATCACGAGGCGAGGGCCGGACGGCCCACCACGCGGAGGGCGGCCAGGGCGCAGATGGCGAAGAGCGCGGCGCCCACGACCAGCGGAACGGCGATCCCCGCATGCTGGAAGAGCACCGTGGCGAGGAGCGGCCCACCGATGCGGGCCGCGCCGCCGACGGACGCGCTCAGGCCGAGCACCATCCCCTGCTCGCGCTCGCCCGCGGCGAGGGAGATCAGCGCGGTGGTGGTCGAGAAGACGAGACCCGAGGCGATCGACAGCAGCGCCAGCCCGATGAGGAGCACCCACAGGTCGTACGAGGCCGCAACCAGCAGTAAGCCGCCGCCGGTGCCCGCCAGACCCCAGATCAGGACCCGGGTCTCCCCCCAGCGCTCCACGACGCGGCCCACCAGATACCCCTGGGAGAACACCGCCATGACGCCGATGAAGGTGAACAACAGGCCCACCTGCACGGGGTCGTAGGAGAAGCGGCGCTCCCCGAAGAGCGCGAAGGTGGTCTCCATCCCCACGAAGGCGAAGGTCGCGACGAACGACAGCCACACGAGCGGGGCGAGCTCGCGGCTCGCCAGCGCACGGCGGATGAGGGTGAGGCGGGGGACCGGCGCCGAGGCCGCGTGGTCGGGTCGGAGCGACTCGGGGAGCCGTCGGTAGGCGATCACCAGATTGATCGCCGCCAGACCGGATGCCACGAAGAAGGGCAGCCGGTGGTCGATCGAGGAGAAGACGGCCCCGATCGCCGGACCCAGCACGAAGCCCAGGCCGAAGGCGGCGCCGATCAGGCCCATGCTGCGGGCGCGGTCCTCGGGCGCGGTGATATCGGCCACGTAGGCCTGCGCCGCCGCGTAGGAGGCTCCCGCGATTCCCTGCAGCACCCGGGCGATCAGGAGCACCAGCACCGTTCCCGCGAAGCCGATGATGAGCGCGGCGATCGCGCTTCCCGCAAGCGAGACGAGGATCACCGGCCTGCGGCCGTGGCGATCGGACAGACGTCCCCAGACGGGGGCGAACACGAGCTGTGCCACCGCGTACGAGGCCGTGATGATTCCGATCTGGACCGGCGACGCGCCGATCTGATCCGCCCAGAGCGGCAGGATGGGCAGCACCAGGCCGAAGCCGATCAGGTCGATCACGACCGTCGTGAAGACGATCCCGAGCGGCGACAGGAGGAACGACGCACCGCCTCGAGCGCGCGGGCCCTTCTCCCCGCCCGTCACCAGGCCGAGTCGACCGCGAAGGCCACGAAGACGAGGGCGAGGTACAGCAGCGAGTAGTGGAACGTCGCGCGGGCCCAGACGATGCCGGGGTCGCGGAAGAGCCGCCAGGCCAGGTAGAGGAACACCGCGCCCAGCACCAGGGCGCCCGCGAAGTAGAGCGCCCCCGCGGCGCCCGAGGCCACCGGCAGCAGGGTGACGGCGATCATCACCAGGGTCCAGAGAAGGATCTGCCGCTTGGTCTCGGCCACGCCGCGCACGACCGGGAGCATCGGAACGCCGGCCGCCGCGTAGTCGCGCTTGAGCATCAGGGCGAGGGCGTAGAAGTGGGGCGGCGTCCAGTAGAAGACGATGGAGAAGAGCAGCCAGGCCGACAGGGAGAGCTCTCCGGTGACCGCAGCCCATCCCACGAGGGGAGGCACCGCACCGGCCGAGCCGCCGATGACGATGTTGTGGATGGAGGTCCGCTTGAGCCACAGCGTGTAGACGCCCACGTAGAGCCCGAGGCCGAGCAGCGCGAGCGCCGCCGCGAGCCAGTTGGACGAGAGACCGATGACCAGGGCGCTCGCGGCGCCGAGGGCGATCCCGAAGACCAGCGCCCGGACCGGAGTGACCCGGCCGGACACGATCGGGCGCGCGGTGGTGCGGTGCATCCGCTCGTCGATGTCGCGGTCGACGAACTGGTTGATCGCGTTCGACCCCCCAGCGGCCAGGTACCCGCCGACCATGGTCCACAGGAAGAGCCACCCGCCCGGGGCCCCGCGAGCGGCCACGAACATGGCGGCGCCGGTGGTGAAGAGCAGCAGCGAGATGACGCGCGGCTTGGTGAGCCGCACGTAGTCGGCCACGATCCCCAGCGGGCCGGCTCCGAGGCCGGTACTGAGGGCGCGGGTGGTCATGCCGCCGCCGCCAGGACGATCAGCGCGAGGATCAGGGCGAGCGGGACGATGTTCCAGAAGGCGTCCAGGCGACGATCGGCCGTCATCTCGCCGTCGTCGTCGCCGGGGCGACCCGGGCGCAGGAGAACCAGAGCCGCGGGCACCGAGAGCAGCGCGGCGAGCACGAGGGCGAGTGTCCTGAGGGTCATATTGCGGGTTCCATCGACGCGCGCGAGCATAGCCCAGGGACCGCGCGCCCCATGATGACGGACGTCCCCGCGGCGATCCGATGCGTCGCCCGATATGGCGGAGGTTGGAAGATCTCTCGAAACGACAGCGGCGTCGATGCCGTGGTGCTGGGAGCCGGCCCGGCCGGGCTGGGAGCGACCCTCGCCCTGGCCCGCGCCGGGGCGAGGGTGCTGGTGGCCGACGGAGCGCCCGCCCCGGGCGGCCTGTGCGTGACCCGGCGGCGCTCCGGGTTCGCGTACGACATCGGAGGGCACATCCCGTTCGTCCGAGACGAACCGCGCCGCGCCTGGCTGGAGGCTCTGCTCGGGACCGACCTGGGGTGGGTCGACCGGCCGGTCGCCTGCGTCCGCGCCGGAGAGGTGACGCGCGGGCGCTACCTCGACCAGCGGCCCACGTCGCCGACGGCCGCGGTGGAGCGTGACGGGACGGCCTGGGGCGAGCTCGCCTCGCGGTTCGGCGACACCTTCGTCGACGCCACCATGCGGCGGTACCTCGAGAAGATCGACGGCGTTCCCCTGGAGAGCATCCCCGGCGATCGCGCGGTCCGGTTGCTCGAGGGGCAGGCCGCCCCGGAGGGGTTCCACTTCCCCGCCGAGGGGATCGGGCAGCTGATGGATGCGATGGCCGACGCGGCCCGCCTGGCGGGGGCGGACGTCCGCCTCGGCACCGCGGCGCGGGCGATCGACGTGGCCGGCGGACGCTTCCGCCGTGTGCGGCTCGACGACGGCGCGGTGGTCGACGCACCGGCCGCGATTGTCGCGATGCCCGCCGCCGCGGCCGCCCGCCTGCTCGAGCCCGCCCCGCCGGACTCTGCGACGCGCCCCGTGCGGATGAGGGCGGTCTGCATCGTGTACCTGGCCATCGATCGCGAGCGCCTCACCGAGGAGGCCTGGATCCAGGTCGACGATCCCCGCGTGCCGTTCTCGCGCGCCTTCGAGCCGCGCAACTGGAGCCCGCGGCTCGCTCCCCGGGGCCGCACCGTGGTCGGGCTCGAGTGCTACTGCCGCGCCGAGCCCGACGATCCCGTCTGGAGCCTCGACGACTCCGCGCTCGCCGCCGCATGCGCCGCGGCCCTGCGCGAGCCCCTCGCCCTGCTCGAGAGACCGGCGGATGCGACCCTGCTGGAGGTGCTGCGTATCCCTCGCGCCTACCCGGTCGCGGATCTTGCGCAGCTGCCGCAGGTCCGGGCGCCGGCGCTCCTGCTCGACTCGCTGGAGGGAATCCACCTCGCCCCGGGAGCCGCGGTGATCGAGGCCATCGAGGCCGGCGAGCGCGCCGCGGATTCGGTCCTGACGGCCTCGGTGCGCCGACCGGGCCCGGTGGGATAGCCTCGCGAGGGTGGCGACCACCCAGGTAGCGGCCCTCCGCGAGCGCTTCGAGGCCCTGCTCGATCCGGGACGGGTCATCGACCACCCGCTGGAGCGGCGCCTCTACTCGCGGGACGGATCGATCGCCGAGGGCGACTGCGGCCTGGTGGTCCTTCCCGAGACGACCGCCGAGGTTGTCGCCTGCATGCGCCTGGCGCGCGAGCTCGGCCTGCCCGTGGTGCCACGGGGGTCGGGCACCGGGCTCTGCGGTGGCGCCGTGCCCCTCGAGGGCGCCGTGGTGCTGTCGGTGGCACGGATGAGCCGCGTGCTCGAGGTCGATCCCGCCGTACCGTGCGCTCGCGTTGAGCCCGGGGTGCTCAACCTCGACCTCTCCACCGAGGTGGCGCACCTGGGCCTTCACTACGCGCCCGATCCCTCCAGCCAGCAGGCCTGCTCCATCGGTGGCAACGTCGCGACGAACGCGGGCGGGCCCCACTGCCTCGCCTCCGGAGTGACCGCCCAACACGTGCTCGGCATGGAGATGGTGCTGCCCGATGGCGAGGTGCTCCGGCTCGGCGGGACCGCCCCCGACCCGCCCGGCTACGACCTGCGCGGCTTCGTCGTGGGCGGCGAAGGCACGCTCGGAGTCGTCACGGAGGTGACCGTCCGGCTGATGCGGAACCCGCCCGAGGTGCGGACGATGCTCCTCGACTTCCCCACCGTGCGCGCCGCCGGGGAGGCGGTGGGCGGGATCATCGGGGCCGGGGTGATCCCTGCCGCCATGGAGATGATGGATCAGCGGATGGTGATCGCCGTGGAGGAGTTCGTGCGGGCCGACCTGCCGGTCGATGCCGCGGCGATCCTCCTGGTCGAGGTGGACGGGAGCCCCGCGGAGGTCGCCTCCCACACGGCGGTGGTCGAGCGCGTCGGGAGGGAGACCGGGGCGGGGCGGGTGCGCGTGGCGCGCGACGCCTCGGAGCGCGCGCTGTTCTGGAAGGCGCGCAAGAGCGCGTTCGGGGCGGTGGCTCGCATCGCGCCCAACTACTACCTGCACGACTGCGTGGTGCCGCGTACCCGCCTCGTGGAGATACTCGATCGCATCTACGAGATCGGAGCCGACCTCGATCTCGTGATCATGAACGTCTTCCACGCGGGCGACGGCAATCTGCACCCCCTGATCGCGTTCGACCGCCGCGATGCGGCCCAGGTGGAGCGGGTCCACGCCGCCGGCAAGCGGATCATCGAGGCGTGCGTGGCGGTGGGTGGCGTTCTGTCGGGCGAGCACGGGATCGGACTCGAGAAGCGTGACTTCATGCCGCTGACCTTCACGGCCGTCGACCTGGAGGCCCAGGCCTGCGCGCGCGAGGCGTTCGACCCTGAGGGACGGATGAACCCCGCCAAGGTGCTCCCCCTCGGCAGCCGCTGCGGGGAGATCGTCCTCGACGCGGGCTCCCTGCCGCCGGGGACCTGGCTGTGACCGCGACCACCGAAGGGTGTCTGGGGTCGAGCCGCGGGCCGCGATCGCCATCGTGAAGGATCGTCTCAGCCCGGCGACCCCCGCCGAGGCGGCGCAGGCCCTGGCCGCCGCCACCGCCGAGCGGGTGCGGGTACGGGTGGTGGGCGGAGGCACCCGCTCGCGCCGTGGCCGACCGGCGGCGCCCGCCGGCTGCGAGCTGCGCACGACCGGCATGAGCCGCCTGGTGGCCCACGAGCCGGCGGACCTCACCCTCACCGTCGAGGCCGGCATGGCCGCGACCGAGGTCGCCCGGATCGCCGCGAGCGCCGGGCAGAGCTGGCCGCAGGCCGACATCCGCCCCGACTCGACCGTGGGCGGCGTGCTCGCCGCAGCCGCCAGCGGCCGCGGGCGGCTGCGTGCAGGTGCGGTACGCGACTCCCTGCTGGAGGTCGTGCTCGCCACGGGAGACGGCCGCCTCGTCACGGCAGGCGGGCGCACCGTCAAGGGGGTCTCGGGCTACGACATCCCGCGCCTCGCCGTGGGGGCCCTCGGCACCCTGGGCGTCATCGTGCAGGCCACCCTCAAGCTCTGGCCGCTGCCCGCGGCGCGCGGCTGGTTCGCGGCCGGGGGAACCCTGGACGACCGGCTCGCAGCGGCCGAGCGCGCGCTGGCCTCCGAGGCACGACCGAGCGCGGTGCTGCTCTCCCCCGGCCTCATCGCCGTCGAGCTCGCGGGGCCGGCCGAGGACGTGCGCGCGCCCGAGGGCTTCGCCCCCCTCGACGACGCGCCGGCCGAGCCGCAGGGAACCGGACTGGTGGAGGCCGGCGTCTCCCCGGCCCGCCTCGGCGCGCTCGCCGCGCACCTGGAGGGGGCCGGCATGCCCTACGAGGCGCAGATGGGTGTCGGGACGTGCCGGGTCGCGGTCGAAGCGAGCTCCCACATCGACCAGGTGCGCGGCTGGGCCCGCACGCTCGGAGGTCACGCGGTCGTGGTCGACGGTCCCGACGCGCTGCGCGCGGACCCGTGGGGCCCGGCTCCGCCCGGCATCGAGGTGATGAAGCGCCTGCGGGACTCCTTCGACCCGGCCGGAGTCCTCAACGCGCAGATGCTGGTGTGGGCATGAGTCCATCCAACTGGGATCCCCGCCGCCCCGCACCGCTCGAGGAGGACGTGGTCAGCTGCGTCTCGTGTGGACTCTGCCTCCCGCACTGCCCGACCTTCCGCCTGACGGGCCGCGAGACCGCCTCGCCTCGGGGCAGGATCGCCGCGATGCGCGCTGTGGAGGAAGGCCACGCGGCGGTGGACGCGTCGTTCACCACGATGATGGACGAATGCCTCGCCTGCCGGGCCTGCGAAGCGGCCTGCCCGAGCGGCGTGCCCTTCGGGCGGATGATCGAGGCCGCCCGCACCCAGGCCGAGCCCACCCGCCCGCCTGTCGCGCGCGGGATCCGCCGGGCAGGGCTGACCGGCCTTCTTCCCCGTCCGCGGCTGGTGAGGGCCGCGGGGTGGCTTCTGGGCACCGCGCGCGCCCTCGGCCTCGATCGGCTGGCGCCGGCCGCCCAGCGGGCCTCGGCGCCGCCGGTGAGCCTGGGCGAGCTGCGCCGGCCGATCCCCGCCACCCTCGGCGCGGGGCCGATCGCCCGGGTGCTGGCCGGGTGCGTCATGGATATCGCCTTCCGGCCGACCCAGCGCGCCACCATGCGGGTGGTGGCCGACAGCGGCTACCGGGCGATGCGCACCCGGCCCGCCGGGTGCTGCGGCGCCCTCGCCATGCACTACGGCCACCCCGAGGCCGCCCGCGCGATGGCGCGCGCGCGGATCGCCGAGATGGAGGACGCCGAGGTGGTGGTGGTCAACGCCTCCGGCTGCAGTGCGCACGTCAAGACCTACGGCGAGCTGCTGGCCGACGACCCTGCCTGGGCCGAGCGCGCCGAGCGGGTCGCCGCGCGCACCCGCGACCTCATCGAGATGACCCCGCCGCCGACGGACGCAGGCCTCGGGGACGTGGCGGTCCACGACGCCTGCCACCACCTCCACGCCCAGGGCATCGGCCCCCGCAGCCTGCTGGCCGGAGCCGGCGCGCACTGCGTCGATCTCGGCGACGGCGGCCGGTGCTGCGGGGCGGCCGGCCTCTACAGCGTGCTGCAGCCCGAGATGGCCGCGCAGCTGCGGCGCCAGAAGGCCGAGGCCGTGGCCGCCACAGGCGCCCCGGTGGTCGCGGTCGCGAACCCCGGCTGCGCCATCCAGATCGCCGCGGGCCTGGCCGAGCTCGGCTCCACGGTGCGCGTCGCCCATCCCGCTGAGCTCATCTCCCCCCGGTAGGGGCGGGCGCCTCAGCTCGCCGCGCCGCGCTCGCCGTCCCCTTCGCGCGCCTCGTGTGACCGCCGGCCCCGGCGGCGCCTCGCGCCGCCGGGCTGCTCTCTACCGGAGGATGTCCACGGGCGATCCGGCCGGCACCGTGCGACCGATGCGGGTCGCGACGGAGTTCGGCAGGCGCACGCAGCCGTGGCTCGCGGCCTGGCCGAGGTACCGCGGCTGATTCGTCCCGTGCAGGGCCACCCGCCCGTCGCCGCCATCGAAGTCCGACAGGCTCAGCGAGTGGGCGGTGAGCGTGAGGATGTAGGTGCCGAAGAAGCCCCGGGGGTTGCGCTGCTTCACGATCTCGCTGAGCGCGAACCTGCCGGTCGGCGTGGGGTTCGCCCGGGTCCCGACCGCGACCTTCCACGATCCGACGACCTTGCCCGCCTTGCGCAGCTGGAGCTTCCGCGCCCCGAGACGGACGGTCACGCGCCAGCGCGTGCGAGTCACCCTCACGGCCTCGGCGGGAACCCACCCGGTGGCCGAGTTGGGGCGGCTGTTCAGCCGCACCTTGTACCAGACACCCTCCTTCTGAGTGGCTCGGGCGCCCAGCACCAGGAGCACGTTCGGCCCGCGGTTGTACGGCGCCACCGCTCCGAGCTTGGAGGTTCTGCGCGCGCCGGCACGAGGAGCCGAACGCGTGTGCACGGGAACGACCACGCGGGCGGTCCACGCCTCCCTGGTGGTCGGCCGACTCGCGATCGCGCGGGGTGAGGCATCGGGAGCGGTCGCCGTCTGGGAGGCGCCACCAGGGGCGGCCGCTCCCGCCAGCGCTCCGCCCAGCGCGAGCGCGCTGGCGGCCGTCCCGGCCGCCAGCGCGAGGATCAGCGGACGCCTGCGCGGCGCGGTGCCCATCAACCGGTCACCCCGCCGGCACGCGCGGCCCGGACCGGACCGGTGACCCGGGTCCTCGCGGTCGCCCGACGCGGCGGCAGGCCGTCGGCCGTGACCGTCGCGGTGTTCCGGATCGTGCCGGTCACGTTCGGGTTGACCCTCACCCGCATCGTGAGCCTGCGCGAGGCGCCGGCCGCCAGGTCGCCGATCGGCCAGGTCACGACGCCGTTGCGGATGGTTGCTCCGGTCGGGATCGCGACCAGGGTCAGCTGCACCGGGACGAGGTCGGTCACCTCGACGTTCCTGGCGGTGAAGTTGCTGCGGTTGCGCACGGTGATGGAGTAGCGGAAGGTCGATCCCGCCCTGGCCGTGGCCGGACCGCGCTTTGCGATCGTCACGTTCGGGCTCGGCCCTCCGGCGACCGCGGCGCTGCCGCTCGCCAGGCCGAAGTTGTTGTTCGGGCTACCGACGCCCGACGTGATCCCGATGCCGGGGATGATCCGCGGCGTGGTGATCGTGAGGCCGCCGGGCACGGCCACCGAGACGGCGTAGGTGCCGGGAAGGAGGCCGGGGAACTCGTAGGCGCCGTCGGCGCCCGAGAGCACGCTGCGCGCCGAGACCGTGATGCCACCCGGCCGGGTGCCCGTGAGGTTCACGCGAACGCCGGGGCGGCCGATCTCGCCGGCGTCGAGGATGCCGTCGCGATCTGGTGTCGATGAACACCACGCCACTGATCGGCGCGGGCCGCACGTTGCCGGCGGTGAAGGTCCCGGTGCCGCCGGCGGGGACGGTCACCTGGCCCGAGACGGGCGTGATCGCCGCCCACATCGGATCGACGATCTCGGTGACGGTCCAGACCCCGGCCGGCACGCTGCCGACGGTGACGGTGCCGTCGGCCCCGGTGGCGACGACGCTGTCGTTGCCCTGGGGGTTGGTGAGGCGGAACGACCAGCCCGGCACCCCCGGCTCGCCGGCCTCGCGGACGCCGTTGCCGTTGATGTCCTCGAACTTCACGAGCCGCAGCGAGCCGAGCTGGTCGGCGACGTCGAACACGACGAGGGCGGAGCTCTCGAGATTGCTCCCGGTCGAGAAGAAGTTGACGGTCGCGCGGTAGCGGCCGAGGGGAGCGTTGGCGGAGGGGCTGAAGGTGCGGGTCGCGTTGATCGGGCTCGGGAGGCCCGCGACCGAGACGCTCTCCTGCTGGACGGTGTTGAGGGAGGGATCGCTGAAGCGAAGCGCCCAGTTCTCGGCGACCGTCTGGTAGGTGATCGAGAAGTTGACCGTCTCGGTGCCCGCGCCGCGCTGAACCGCGGAGGGCGGCGCCGGAGAGCGGTCGAGCGAGATGCCGATCGCCGACGCGAGCGCCGGCACGGCGAGGGCCACCGCGATCGCCACGAGCATCATGCGGCCCCACCCGCCCAGAGGTCCTCGTCTCATCTCCATGCCTTCCCTCGACTCCACCACGGATCGCCGAATTGCGATCCATCGGACGTCAGCTTTCCGTACCTGCGCAGCTTTCCCTGCAAAGTGCACCTGCGGGAAGGGTGGGAAGGGTCATCGAACTTACGACAACCTGCGCCTGCAACGTTGCAGGCGGGGTTTCAGCTCCAAGTCAACCCGGATCAGGCACTCGGCGCGCCCGTCAGGCGGAGCCCGCTCGGACGGGCGAGGGCGGCGAGCAGCGCCGCCAGGGCGAGGAGGGCGATGGCGGCGGCGGCCACCCACACGGTGAGCTCGCGCACCGTCGGCACCGGCGCGACGATCGACCCGATGTCGGTGAAGACGGCGCGCAGGTCGGCCGACGTCGTGCTCTGCGCGAAGACCCCGCCGCGTGCGCGTGGACATGGCGGACAGGGTCTCGGCGGGCAGCGGCTGATCGGGACGGCCCTTGTCGTCGCCGAGCAGGACCGTGTAGATCGGCACGCCGGCCTGCGCGGCGCGCTCGGCCGCAGCCTCGGGGCTGGTGGCCCGGCGGATGGAGTTCGCTCCGTCGGTCAGCAGAAGGATGCGGGCGGGCGAGTCGGACGGGTCGGCCGGGGGCGTCTCGGCGACCGCCCCGGCCGCGTCGAGGGCGGAGAGGGACGTCGTGATGGCCACCCCGAGGGCCGTGCCGACGCGCGTCTCTCCTACCCCCTGGAGCGCCTGGCGCACCCGGTCGCGGTCGGTGGTGGGTGCCACTCGCACGACGGCGTTGTCGGCAAAGGTCGTCACGCCGATGGCGGTCTGCTCCGGCGCCGCCGCGGCGAAGCGCCCGGCCGCGTCGACCGCGGCGGCCAGGCGACTGGGCTCGAGATCGACCTTCTTCATGGAGTCGGAGACGTCCAGGGCGATCATCACGGTGCTGCGGCGCTCGTCGGACGTGGCGTCCATCGACGGGCGCGCCATCGCCACCACCCCGCAGGCCACCGCCAGGAGCGTCGCCGCGGCCGCGGCGGCCCGCCACCTGCGTGCACGGGCGCTCGGCCCGACGGCCATCACCGCCGGGTCCGACCAGATCCGGCCGGCCCGGATGCCGGCGCGCAGCCAGGCAGCGAGGCCGAGAGTCAGGGGCACCAGGATCACGAGCGCCCAAAGCCATGCCGGCGACTGGAAGCTCACGACAGGCGCGCCCCGAAGCGCCACGCGGCCGCACCGGCCATCACCAGCAGCAGAGCGGCGAGCCCCGCCGGCCACGCCGTCACCTCCGCCCGCACCCGCTCGGTGCCGATGAACGATCCCAGGCGCTCGTAGACCGCGCTCACCGACTCGGCGTCCGTGCTCTCGTAGGCGTCGCCGCCGGTGATCTGCGCGATCTGCTTCAGCCCGTCTACGTCGGGCGGCACCGGGGTCCCGTCGGTCAGTGTCCCGTCGGCGGTGCCGAGAGCCACGGTGTACACCTCCACGCCCGCGCTCTTGGCATCGTCGGCCGCCAGCGAGGGCGGGATGCCCACCGTCGTCGCGCCGTCCGAGAGCACCACGATGCGAGCCGCCTCGAGGGTGCCCCCGTCGCCTGTGCTGCCGGGCTGGGTGGCGCGGATCGCCGACAACGAGGTCTCGATCGCCTCGCCCACGGCCGTGGCGCCCTCGGGCCGCAGGCTCTGGATGGCCCTCTTGAGCACGGTGCGATCTGTGGTCGGGGCCACCAGCAGATTGGCCTGTCCCGAGAAGCTGACGAGACCAACCTGGTAGCGGCGGGGCACCTCCTCGGCGAAGGTCACCGCCGCATCCTGGGCCGCCCTCAGGCGATAGGGGTCGACGTCGGTCGCCGACATCGACCCCGACACGTCCACCGCCAGCATGATCGTGGCGCGCTCGCGTGGCTCGTCGCGGTAGATCTCGGGGCGGGCGAGCGCGAGGGTGAAGAGGGCCAGGGCGAGCAGCGCGAGGCCGAGCGGGAGGTGGCGGCGCAGCCGCTGCCCGGGATCAGCCCCGTCGATCAGGTCCAGATCCGGGAACGGCACCCCCTCGACCGGGCGGCTCCGCCGCCACCAGACGATCCCCACCCCGACGAGCGGCACCGCCAGCAGGGCCAGCAGGGCCAACGGCTGCTGGAAGGTCACGCCGGCAGCCCCCGCCGGCGCGACACCGGCTGGCCGAGCGAACGGGCCAGCGGAAGCACCCAGTCGCGCCCGGTCTCGACGATCACGTGGCGCGCCCCGGCGCGCGCGAGCATGGCGTCGCGCGCCCGGTCGGTGGCCTCGACGGCTGCTGCGAACCGGTCCTGGAAGCGCGGGTCGGCGGTGTCCACCAGCCGGCGGCGGCCGGTCTCGAGGTCGCGAAGATGCACCGGACCGACGTTCGGCAGCTCGCGCTCGCGCCGGTCACGCACCTCGACCGCGATGATCTCGTGGCGGCGGCCCAGCGCTCCGATGGCATGCTCCAGGCCCGGCTGCATCGGGAGGTCGGAGATGAGGACGATCGCCCCCCGGTGGCGGGCGATCCGCCCGGCCGCGGTGACCGCGCGGGCGAGATCGGTCCGCCCGTGCGCGTCGTCCGCATCGGCGGAGCTCACCCTGTCCATCGCGGCCAGGGCCGCGATCAGTCCGCGGCGATCCGCCGCGGGCGGGCGCATCAGGTCGATGTCTCCCGCCCGGGTCGCCAGCAGACCGAGGCGATCGCCACGGCGGCGCATCACCACGCCGAGACCGGCCAGCACTTCGCGTGCGAGGTCGATCTTGGTCTGCACATGCGTCCCGAAGTCGCATCGAGGGCGAGCAGTCGAGTAGCGCCCAGGCCGTGAGGACCGGCTCGATCTCGGGCACGCGCACCATCGCCTCGCCGGTGCGGGCGCTGAGGGGCCAATCGACCCAGCGAACGTCGTCGCCGTCCTCGTAGGACGCGGGTCAGCGACGGCTCGCCCCCGGGGCCGGGCCGCCGTCCGCGGCGCTCGCCCTGCAGCAGGCCGTCCAGCCGGCGCCCCACGCGCAACTCGACGCGGCGCAGCAGGGCCTCGGGGCTGGAGGAGCGCGCCCGCGGCGCGGGGACGGAGGCCGGGCTAGCCGAAGGAGCGGCCACTGCCCAGTTCCACCTCAGGCTGCGGAATCGCATCGACGATCGCGTCGAGGACCTGGTCCGGGCGGACGTCGGCGGCGAGGGCCTCGTAGGAGAGCACGATCCGGTGGCGGAGCACGTCGTGGAAGAGGCTGTGGACGTCCTCGGGCATGACGTAGGTGCGACCACGCATCACGGCAAGTGCCCGGCCGCCGCGGATGAGCGCGAGCGAAGCGCGCGGCGAGCCGCCCATGTCGAGGTAGGGCTCGAGGTTCTGGAGCCCCTCGGAGGCCGGATCGCGGGTGGCGTTCACCAGCCGCACCGCGTATCCGCGCACCCGATGGTCGACGAAGACGGTGTCGGCCGACTCCTGCAGCTCGCGGATCTGATCCGGGTCGAGGAGCTGGCGTGGCTCGGGTGGGTCGGAGGCCATGCGGCGCACGATCTCCTCCTCGTCCGAGATGGACGGGTAACCCACCACCAGCTTCATCGCGAAGCGGTCGACCTGGGCCTCGGGCAAGGGATAGACGCCCTCGCTCTCGATCGGGTTCTGAGTGGCCAGCACGAAGAAGGGGCGCGGCACAGGGTGGCTCTCACCGGCGATCGTCGCGTGCCCCTCGGCCATCACCTCGAGCAGCGCCGACTGCACCTTGGCGGGTGCACGGTTGATCTCGTCGGCGAGCACGAAGTTGGCGAACACCGGACCCAGGCGGGTGCTGAACCTGCCGTCGCGGTCGAGGACCTGGCCTCCGACGACGTCGGACGGCACGAGATCGGGGGTGAACTGGATACGGCTGAAGTGGCCTCCGCATACCCGAGCCGCCGTTTCGAGCGTGAGGGTCTTGGCGAGCCCCGGTACCCCCTCGAGCAGGACATGGCCGCGGGAGAGCAGGGCCACCAGCACCCGGTCGAGCAGCCGGTCCTGCCCCACGACCACGCGGCGCATCTCGTAGAGCACGGCCTCCATCCGCTCGCGGGGCGAGGCGCTGGGCGAGGGGACGAGGGCGGGCTCGTGGTCGTGGTGATCCTGGTCGCGGTGCATCGGCGTGATGTCCCTTTCTTGCTCTGAGTCGATCAGGGGGCGCCATCGACCAACGACCGAACCCGCGACGCGGGCACGGCGAAGCCGATGCCGACGTTGCCGGAGATCGGTCCGAAGATCGAGGTGGGGATCCCGACCAGGCGGCCGCGGAGGTCGAACAGGCCGCCGCCCGAGTTGCCGGGGTTGATCGGGGCATCGATCTGGATCATCGGCACCCCTTCCGGATTGGTCCGCCCGACCGCACTGACGATGCCGGCCGTCACGGTGTTCTGCAGGCCGAAGGGGCTCCCGACGGCGAAGACCTGATCGCCCTGGCGAAGGCCGGAATCGGGCTCGTCGGCCAGTTCGGCGCCGCGGCCGACCTCCCCCTGCGGCTCGAGGATGGCCAGATCCTGGCGGGCGTCGTCGCTGACGATCGTCGCGGGAACCCGCAGACCGCCCGCGGTGACGAGGGTCACCGAGCGCGCACCCGCGATGACGTGGTGGTTGGTCACCACCCGGCCGGACGGGCTGAGGATGACGCCGCTCCCCTGGCTGCCCGCGTCGGTCTGCACCTCGACGACCGTCGGCGAGACGCGCGCGACCGCATCGGTCAGGGTCGGCCCCGGCACGTCGGTGGGAGTGGTCGTGGCGACGGGCGTCTCCACCACTGGAGCAGGGGCCGGATCGTCGTGGAGGAACAGCGCGGAGGCTCCTCCCGCCGCCCCCGCCGCGACCACCGCGAGCGTCACGACGGCCGCGGTGCGCAGACCTCGTGGTCCCCTGCGCACCGGGCGGGCGGGCGCAGGGGGCGGCGCCGGCGGCCGCGATGCCGGCCCGCCCAGCGGGCGCAGCCGCTCCTTACGTGGCGGCGCCTGCTCGATCGGCGGAAGGCCGGCATTCCGGTCGGAGCGGGGGGGGATCGGAGGGAGCTCCTCGGAGCGCGCGCGCGGCTCGAGGGGTGGCAGTTCGGAACTCACGGGTCTCTTTGTATCGGGCGAAAGTGAAGGACGCGTTAGAGAACGACCAGAGTGGACGAAGTCCCCGGGGCTCGGGGAGGACGGCGGGGCGCCCCGTGAGAGGCGGGTCCCGGAGCCGGCGCCGGGAGTTCGTCCTGCGGCGGACGGTTGCGTGAAGGGCGACGAGAACTCAGGATGGCCGCATGCCGGATCGGGCGGGCGAAGCCGAGGATCTGTTCTGGGCCTGCGCAGAGCGGCTCTACGAGCAGCCTGGCGTCGCACCATCGACGATGTTCGGCTTTCCGTGCATCAGGGTCGACGATCAGTTCGTCGCCATGCCGGCGCGCGACTCGCTCTGGGTCAAGCTCCCCGCCGACCAGGTGAATCACCTCATCGAGAGCGGCGTCGGCGAGATCTGTGCTCCCGGCGGCCGACCGTTCCGCGAGTGGGTGGAGATCCGCTCGCTCGACGGACCCCTCTGGGTGAAGCTGCTCAACGACTCGATCGACTTCGTGCGCCCCTGACGGCATCCAGCGGCGTCGCGATGCCCGGATCGCGCGCGGCGACCGAGGGCCGGCCACTCCCGAAGCGGGCGGCGATCCGGCCTCAGGGCGTCGTGGCGGAGGCCTTCCTCGCCTTCTGGACGTCGGCCATCTGATCGGCGAGGTCGTCGGCCATGCGCGCGCGTCCGGCGGCGCGGGCACAACGCATGCGGAGAGAGGCGAGTCGCCAACGCCCCTCCTCGTCGAGCTCGCCGAGGGCGTCGATCCGCTCGAGTTCGGCCACCCGCGAAGCCAGGGTCCGCACCCGCTGCCAGAGGGCGTCCGCGACGTCCTCGGAGCGATCGCCGTCTTTCACGCGGCCGGTGGGGCGGGCGGAGACGAGCCCTCGGAGCCGGCCGCGCGCGGCCGGCGACGACGGCGGCGGCGCTTGCGAGGAGGGGCGCCCTCGGCGGGGCCGTGGCCGGTCGGAGCGGAGGGCGGCTCGCGGCGGGAGGAGGAATCGGCGCTCGCCGCCGGAGCCCCCTCGGGCCCCGTGTCGGTCCTCAGCCGCCGTCGCCGGCGACGGCGGGGGCGTCCCGGTGAGGGCGCGGCCGTCGGGTCGTCCGGCGCTCCCTTGCGGCGGGGCTCGCCACCGACGCCCACGGCGTCGGCCTCGGGCAGGCGGGGAAGGCGCGAGCGCAGGGCGTTCCATGCGCGCCGCGACAGGAGCGCCTTCGGCTGTACCGCCCCGACGGCCGCCCGCAGCGCACGGCGCGCGTCGGGGGTCGAGAGGTCGAGCGCATCGAGATGGCCGCGCAGCGCCGCCCAGCCCCCCACGGCTCCGGCCGCGCGACCGGCGAGACGCAGGTGCTCGCTGCGAGCGGGGACATCGCCGGGGCCGAGCACCACCAGGAGGCGCGCGGCCTGGCCGATACGCAACGCCGAGGGGTCCTCCGGGGGGATCGGATCGGGGGGCGGCTCTCCCGCGGCCCGCAACCAGAGCGCGATGAGCGCCAGCTCGCCCCCGTTCGAGATGAGGTGGTGCGCCTCCCAGGCCGCAATGCGCGCGATCTCCTGATTGCGCCCGGGGCGCGTGCCGTCGGCGAGCACGCGCGACACGTCCCACGCCCAGCTCGGCGCCCACACCGATGCCTCGTCGAGGGCCGACCAGCGCCGGCGCCGGTCGCTGGAGCGACCGAGCTGCTCGAGGGTGGCCAGGCGCTCCCAGCGATCGGTCTGGTCGGCGTGCCACCAGAGGGCGCGCAGGCGCTCGCGGGAGGTCATCCGCAGCCGGTCGAGCACGCGCCGCGGGACGTCGTCGGCCAGCGCGCGCCTCAGGTCCGGTTGAACGAGGAGCGCGGTCGCCCAGGCGCGCCAGAGGGGCTGGTCCACGCCGTCGTGGAGCCGCCGGGCCACCAGGCCGCTCAACGCCCACCACGGGACCGCGGCCAGCGGGTCCACCCCCGTCGTCACCCGGTCGATCAACTCGTCGACCGTGACGTCGAAGCTCGCGGCCTGGACCCACTCCTCCATCAGGTTCACAGGCAGCAGGCCCGGATCGGCCTCCCGCCATCCACCATCGGCCAGACCGGCGGCGATCAGCCCCGGCGCGGCCGCGGGGTTCACGAGCTTGGCCGCGTCGCCTTCACGATCGGAGAGGATCGCCGCCGCCCGGGCGAGCTTGCCGCGCTCACCGCCCTCGGGCGGCCCCGCCACGCGACCGAGCGGCTTGTACCACCCGAGCCCGAAGACGTCGTGGCTGGTCTGCACCCCCATCGGGTCGCCCGCGGGGAGGAACTCGACCGAGACCGCCTCCTTGTCGGGGGCGGGCCGCATCACGCGGCCGAGCCTCTGGACGAAGACCCGCTCGGAGGTGGTCGGCGCGAGGTGCATCACCACCGCCGCGCGGGTCTCGTCCCACCCCTCGGTCAGCAGGTCGGCGTTGCAGAGCACGTCGATGCGATCCGAGGCGAAGTCGAAGAGCACGCGCTGCAGCTCTCGGGGAGGCGTCTGCCCCGAGACCGCCGCCGCCCGCACTCCGCGCTCGGTGAGCTCCTCGGCGAGCGCGTGCGCCTGGGCCACCGTCGCCGTGTAGGCGACCCCCGCGAGCTTCAACGGCTGGAAGTGCTCCGCCCAGACCTCGGCGCAGGCGCGGTGCCAGCGGGCGCGGTCGAGCGCCCGGCCGAGGCTCGCCTGGTCGAAGTCGCCGCGCACACGGGCCACGTCCGAGAGGTCGACCGCCCGCTCGACCCTCAGGGAGCGCAGCGGACAGAGGATGCCGCGCTCGATGGCCGACGCCCGGTCGAGCGTGGTGGCCACCGGCCCGAAGACCTGCTCGACATGGCCGGTGGTGGTGGCACCCGTCGCCGTGAAACCCACCACCACGGCGTTCGTGGCGCGGTCGAGAAGCTTGCGGGTCTGCGCGCCGAGGGTCGCATGGGCCTCGTCGCAGATGAGGAGCGTCACCGACTCCCAGTCCATGTTGCCCTGGTGGCGCAGCGCGGCCTGGTAGGTGCAGACCGTGACCCCCGGCTTTCCCGCGCTCTCGGGGCCCTCCGGATTGGACGGCACCGCCGTGAAGTGGCGTGCGAGGCCGGCGCTGGTCTGCTCGGCGAGGTTGCGCCGCGGCACCAGGACGAGGGTGCTCCCGCCGAGCGCCTGGGCAAGGGCGAGGAACATGATCGTCTTTCCCGAACCGGTCGGGGCGTCAACCCAGGTCCTCGTGGTGCCGTGGCTGAGACGCCCCGCGAGCTCGTCGAGCGCTTCGACCTGGTGCTCGCGCAAGACCACGTCGGGCCAGGCGGCCGAGGGATCGGCCAGGGCACGGGCGAGATCCTCGCCGGGCGACGCGGTCGGGGGGGATTCGGTCGTGGGATGCGATCCTTCGGGCATCGCGTGCCAACCTCCGGGGCACGGGCGCGAACCGGGTCCGATCCCCGGCGCGTCGATGGTCGCGGGCCGCGCAGATGGTGAGGGCGCCGGCGAGGGAGCGCATTACTCCGTTCCCCGGCAGCACGGTGAACTGCGACCGCCTGGGACCCTATCACCGGGCTCGGCCTTCTTCGCCACCTGTGACGGCCGGGGCGGGCGATAGCATCGCCGAGGGTGATTCCTCGCACATGACCACCGACTCCAAGACCGCCTCCCCCGAACCCCCACGCGACGGTGGCGGAGCGTGGGTGCGGCCGATCGCGCTGGTGGCGTCCTGCCTCATCATCGGCTTCGTCGGGGGCTGGATCCTCCGCGGCGATGAGGGCCCGGTCACCGTGCTCGCACCCGCGGCGCCGGTCGATTCCGGGGCCACCGGATCGGTGACCACCGGAGGCTCCACCACCGCCCCGTCACCCGGGTCCGGAACGACCCCCGCCGCCCCCACCCCGCCGCCCGATCGTGCCGATATCTCACTGGTGGTGCTCAACGGGACCACGGAGAACGGCCTCGCCGGCCGGGTCGCCGCACAGGCGGAGAGCCTCGGCTACCCCGGGGTGACCTCGGGGAACGCCCCCACCTCCACCCGCCCGTCGATCGCCTACTTCGCCCCCAAGCAGCGGCCCGCGGCCCAGCGCGTGGCCAAGGACCTGCAGATCGACCTCGTCCAGGCGCTGCCCGCCTCCGGCCCGCTGGCCGACGCCGCGCCCGCCGGCATCGAGGTTGCCGTCGTGCTCGGGCCAGGATAGCCACCCGATGGGCGATGTCGGGCCCTCGATAGGGGTCCGGATCCCCCAGTACGGCTCGAGCTGGGACGAGATCCGGGCGGCGGCCATCCGCGCGGAGGAGCTGGGCTTCGACGGCGTGTGGGCCAACGACCATCTCCAGTCGCCCGGGCGCGTCAAGGGCGACCCGGCCTTCGATGCCTTCGTGACGCTCTCGGCGATCGCCGCCGTGACGCAGCGGGTGCGCCTGGGCACGATGGTGCTCTCGGCCAGCTACCGGGCGCCCCTGCTCGCCGCCAAGATGGCGACGCTCCTCGACGTCATCTCCCACGGGCGGGTCGTGCTGGGGGTGGGAGCGGGCTCCGACGTCGCCGAGCACCGTGCCTTCTCGGTGCCGTTCCCGCCGCGGGCCGAACGCACCGAGCGGTTGCGCGTCACCCTCGAGACCCTCCGGGCGATGTTCACCGGCGTCGGCGAGGTCCCACCCAACAACCCGCCTCCGGTGCAACGGGGCGGGCCGCCGATCTGGATCGCCGCCCACCGTCCGCGGCTTCTGCGCCTGGCCGGGGAGCGGGCCGACGGCATCGTGGCGGCGTTCAACGGCCCGGAGGTGGTGGCCGGGCGGCTGGCGGTGGCCGACGAGGCGCGCCGGGCAGCGGGGCGTCCGCCGCTGGCGTGCGCCCTCTACACGTTCGTGTTGCCGGTCACCTCTCGTCGAGAGGCAGAGGCATGGGTCACCGACGAGGCCCGCGTGCTCGGCACCACGCCGGCGCGCTACATCCGCTGGATACGCACCACCGGGCTGGTCGGTGACCCGGACGCCCTTCGCGAGGCGATCCGAGACCACGGGAGGGCGGGTGTGACCGACGCCGTCATGGTGCTGCCCCCACGCGTGCCGCCCGATGCGCTCGAGGCGCTGGCCGAGGCGTTGCTGCCGTCACGATCGGTGGCGGAGGCCCGGCCGGAGCGCGGGAGCGTGCCCGCCGCCACGGGTCCTTCGCACAACCTGGTTGAGCTGCTGGTGGAGCGACACGTCGCTGCCGGGCGGGGTGACGACGTCGCCGCGATCGACGACAGCGGGGCGTGGACCTACGACGAGCTCTCGCACGCGGCGGCGCGGGCGGCGGGCGGCTTGCGCGCCGCAGGGGTGAGGCGGGGAGACAGGGTCGTGATCGCGCTGCGCGACGGGCGCGCCTGGCTCCAGGCCTTCCTCGGTGCGGCCCGTGTCGGGGCGGTGGCCGTTCCGGTCGATCCGGCATCCGATGCGACGCGCCTCGCCCAGGTGATCGACGACTGCGAGCCCGCGGTGCTGGTCACCGACGATCCGCCGTCGGCCCATCTCGGACCGGCCGCGGCCGTCTCCTCGGGCACGCTCGATGCCGGGTCACCCACCCCGGTCGCCCGCGTCCACCCTCAGGACCTGGCATACCTGATCTATTCCTCCGGCTCGACCGGTCGCCCAAAGGGCGCGATGCACGCCCACCAGGACATGAGTGCCGGCATCGACACCTACGCGCGCGAGGTGCTCGCCCTCGCTCCCGGCGATCGCTGCCACTCGATGGCGCGGCTGTTCACATCGCTGGGCTTCGGCAACGGCTTCTTCCGGGTGCTCGGTCGCGGAGCGACCGCCGTGCTCTCGGGGGCGCTGCCCACACCGCGAAGCGTGCTCGCCACGGTGGCCCGCCACGAGGTCGACGTGCTGACCGCGGTCCCCACGTTCTGGTCTCAGCTCGCGCGGTTCCTGGAGCGCCACCCCGATCCGGGGGCGCTTGCCGGGGTGCGACTGGCGGTGTCGTCTGGCGACAGCCTTCCCGCAGCGGTGGCCGCGCGCCTGCGCGCCGCGACCGGTCTCGACCTGATCGAGGGCCTCGGGTGTTCCGAGTGCTCGAACATCGTGATCTCGACGAGAGCGGGGGAGGAGGGGTCGGCCGGGTCGCTCGGGCGCGTGGTCGAGGGCGTGGAGATACGCCTGGCCGACGAGGAGGGGCGCGAGGTGGCCGAGGGCGAGCCGGGGCGGTTGTGGATCCGCAGCGCCTCGAACACGACCGGCTACTGGCGGCGCATCGAGGAGACCCGCGAGCTGGTGATGGGGTCCTGGTTGCGCATGGGGGACATCCTGGCCCAGGAGGGCGGCGTCTATCGGCACCTCGGACGCTCGGACGATCTCTTCAAGGTGGACGCCCGCTGGGTCAGTCCCACGGCGGTCGAGGATTCCCTGACCGAACACCCCGCGGTGGCGGAGGCGGCCGTCGTCGGACTGCCCGATGCCGACGGCCTGGTGCGGGCGGCGGCCTTCGTGGTGCTCCGCCCCGACACCCCGGTCGAGGGGCTCGCTGCCGGACTGCGCCGCCATGTGGCGCGCGCCATCGGCCGCCACGCGGCACCCCAGGGGGTCACCGTGGTGGCGGAGCTCCCCCGTTTGCCGTCGGGAAAGCTCGATCGCCGCAGCCTGCGGGGTGATTGAGGCGGGTGGGGAGCCGCAGGACCCTCATCTCGCGATCGGCGGTCACCTCGTAGAGGAGGAAATCGCCGGCCAGTAGGTGGGTCAGCTTGCGTCGCGCCTGGAGGGCGCCGCGCGCGTCGCTCCACCCGCGCTCCGAATGGTCCGGCATGGTCGTGCTCCCCGTTGGGTCGTGGTGGTCTTCACCCTTCCCAACGGGGACGTGAGCACGGCGTTACGCCCGAATTGTTTGAGAATTGTTAGAGCCCGGCTCTCAGAGCGCGGAGAGGAAGTCCAACAGCAGCCCGTTGACCCGCTCCGGCACCTCCTGCTGCACCCAGTGGCTCACCCCGGGGAGGCGCTCGACGCGCAGGGGGCCGGTCACCGTGGCGGCCGAGCGCTCGAGCAGGACCGGGTCCATGTAGGCGTCGGCCTCGCCCCAGATGATCATGGTCGGCACCGTGACGGACGGCGGATCGGGCGGATCGCGCAGCCAGGAGGCGGGGGGCATGTTGGCGCGGTAGTAGTTGAGCGCCGCGGTGAGGGCCCCGTCGCGACGCAGAGCATCTACGTAGGCCGCACGATCCTCGTCCGAGAACGCGCCCGGGGCGGCCGTGTCGAACACGAAAGTGCGCAGGTTGGCGAAGTCGTCGGCAGACAGCCAGGCCTCGGCGACCCCGGGGAACTGGAAGAGCAGCATGTACCAGCTCTTCGCGCGCTGGTCCGGGTCCTCACGGCGCAGCCGCGCGGAGACCGCACCGACGGGTGCGTTCAGGATCGTGAGCGAGCGCACCATCTCGGGGGCGTTGCCCGCGAGGCCCCACGCGAGCCCCCCGCCCCAGTCGTGGCCCACCAGGTGCGCGCGCTCGTGTCCCAGGGCCCTGATGAGGCCGGCGATGTCGCCGACGAGCTTGGGAGCGGCGTAGGCATCCACAGGGCCGGGGCGATCGGAGCCGCCGTATCCGCGCAGGTCGGGAGCGACCGCGTGATATCCGGCCTCCGCGAGCGCCGGAAGCTGTCGTCGCCAGGAGTAGGCGATCTCGGGGAAGCCGTGGAGCAGGATCACGGGCGCGCCCGAGGTGTCGCCGGCCTCGGTTATCGCGAGTCGGACCTCGCCCACGTCGATGCGGCGCGTGCTCACCGGGACGACTCTAGAGGCTCGCGGCGGCGGCGGCGCGCGGTAGGCTTCGGGATGAGATGAGCTTCCCCGGCCCCCAGCCCTTCGATCCGCGCCGTCTGCGCCCGGTGCGCTGATGGACCTGAACGGAGCGCACGTGCTGGTGACCGGCGCCTCGCGCGGCATCGGCGCAGGTCTGGCCCGCGAGTTCCACGAGCAGGGTGCCCAGGTGACCGTGGTCGCCAGATCCGCGGGTCCCCTCGAGAAGCTGGCCGACGAGCTCGGGGGGCTGGCGGTCGCCGGCGATCTCACCGACCCCACCGTGCTCGAGGGCCTCATCGAGCGGGTCGAGGCACAGGGCGGACCGGTGGACGTGCTCGTGAACAACGCGGGTATCGACCTCACCGAGACCTTCACGTCCCTCTCGTCAGAGGCGCTCTCCCGGCTCGTGACCCTGAATCTCAGCGTCCCGATGGAGCTCACACGCCAGGTGCTCCCCGGCATGATCGAGCGCCGCCGCGGCCACATCCTCAACATCTCCTCGCTTGCGGGGACGGCGGTGCTGCCGGGGATGGTCCCCTATTCGGCGACCAAGGCCGCCCTCACCCAGTTCACCGCCGGCCTGCGCGCCGAGCTGCGTGGCCTGCCGATCGGCACCACGGTGGTCGAGGTGGGCCTGATACCGACCGACATGAAGGACTCCGTCACCGATCACCCCCCGACCGCGGCGGCCTTCCGACGCTTCTACCGGCTCGGCCTGCTCGCCGACACCTCGCTCGAGCGCGTCTGCCGCTCGTCGGTGGCGGCGGTCGCCTCGGGTCGCCGGCATGTGCGATACCCGCGCAGGGCGCGGGCTTTCGCGGTCCTCGCCGAGACGCCGCGACGCATGGCCGAGATCATCCTCTCAGGCGTGCCTGCGCGCTGACCCGCTCGGGCTCCTCGGCCCCCCCGGTGATCAGCCGGGCGCCGCGTCCGCGGGTGAGGAAGCTGGCGGTCCAGCGCACGAAGACCAGGATCCGGTTCTGGAGCCCGGTGAGATAGAGGAGGTGGATGAAGAGCCATCCGAGCCAGGCGACGGTGCCCGTGAGGTGCAGGTTCTTGATCTCGCCCACGGCCTTCATCCGGCCGATTGTCGCGAGGTTGCCCTTGTCGACGTAGCGGAAGGGCGGCGGGGGCGCGCTTCCCTCGAGACGGGCCTGCAGCACCTTCGCGGCGTAGCGCCCCTGCTGCATCGCGGCGGGCGCGACGCCCGGCAGAGGGATCTGCCCGCCATCTCCATCCGAGACGCGGACCATGTCGCCGAGGGCGAACACCTCCGGGTGTCCGGGCAGGGTGAGGTCGGGCTCGACCGTGATCCGCCCGGCACGGTCGAGCGGCGCGCCACTCGCGTCCGCGAGGGTCGCCGCCAGTGGGGAAGCGGCGACGCCGGCGGCCCACACGATGGTCCGCGACGCGAGGCGCTCCTCGCCGTCGGCTGTCTTCAGGGTCACTCCGTCGGCGTCGACTCCCACCACGGTGCGTCCGGTGCGTACGCTCACGCCCAGCTTGCCGAGCTGACGCTCCGCCTTTGCCGAAAGGGCCGGCGGAAAGGCCGTGAGCACCCGGTCGGCCGCCTCGACCAGGATGACCGACGCGGTCGTCGGATCGATCTGGCGGAAATCGTGCCGGACGGTGTCGCGGGCGATCTCGGCGATCTGGCCGGCCAGCTCGACGCCCGTGGGTCCTGCGCCGACCACGATGAAGGTCAGCAGCGCGCGCTGCGCCTCCTGGTCGGTCTCGATCTCCGCCGACTCGAACGCGGTGAGGATGCGCCTGCGCAGTTCAAGCGCGTCCTCGAGCGACTTGAGCCCCGGCGCGAACGCCGCCCATTCGTCGTTGCCGAAGTAGGAGTGACGGGCCCCCGCGGCGACGATCAGCGTGTCGTAGTCGAGGTCCGCATGCCGGTCGTCGCCCTGGTCGATCATCACCCGCCGTGCCGGAAGGTCGATACCGGTGACCTCGCCCATCACGACGGTGGTGTTTCGGTGGCGGGTGAGCACGCCGCGCAGAGGAGAGGCGATCTCCCCGGGCGAGAGCGCCCCGGTCGCCACCTGGTAGAGAAGCGGCTGGAAGAGATGGAAGTTGCGCCGGTCGACCAGCGTCAGGGCGACCGGCGCCCGCTTCAGCTTCTGAGCGACCTGCAGGCCGCCGAAGCCGCCCCCGACGATCACGACCCTATGCGTCTGCTCTGCGCTCACAGCCCTCTCCCGCACTCCCTCGAGTGCTCCGCCACTCACCGATGGATGTCCATCGGCCGCACGCCCCTCCACTGTAGGCGGGGGTCCGGCCAGGTGGTCCGGTGTGGTGAGTGCCCCGCGGGGAGGGGGTCTAACCGCGGATGGCCAGCCCGCGCGTCACTGCGATCGGCCGAGGTCGGCCATCAGGGTGATCATCTCGAGGCGCCCAGCCTCCTGCAGAACCTCACGGACCTCCGGATCCCCACGACGCGTGCCTTCCGTGCCCCGCGGCGTGCCGTCCGCGGGCGGGATCAGGGCTCGTCGGTCGAGGCGTCGATTCGTGCGATCGGGGCGCCGACCGCGACCCTGTCGCCGGGCGCGACGAGCAACTCGCGGATTACACCGGCCTCGAACGCCTCCACCTGGATGGCCCCCTTGTCGGTCTCCACGTACGCGAGGCCCTGGGTGCGGTGTACCGTGTCGCCTGGGGCCACCGTCCACTGAACGAGGACGATGGTCTTCATGTCGCCGATCGCGGGCATGAGAACGTCACCCATGCCCGCCACCCGGCGTGACAAGGGGGTACGGATGGACGAGCCGATCACCGCTCTCGACGCGATTGCGCTGAGCGCGCTGCGCGACGCGGGCCAGCCGGTCAGGGAGGCGGTGCTCTGGGAGCGGGTGCGCGCCCGTGGCGCGACCGCGACACCGGAGCTGTTCCTGGCGGCGCTCGAGCGCCTGGCCGAGCTGGGGCACGCCCGCGTCGCCTTCGACCACGAGTTGCCGGTCCGCGACCCGGAGCCCTTCCAGGCGCGCGCCTGGCGCGTCGTCGAGTAGCGCAGAGGCGGCGTTTCGCATGAGCAGACCCTACGCCCCCCGGCCCGAGAAGGAGCCCACCGCGCCGGTGCTGCCCGCAGGCGAGCGCATCGGACTGCTGCGAGACATGATCCGCGTGCGCCGGTTCGAGGAGGCGTGCGCCGAGATGTACGCCAAGGGGCGCATCCGCGGATTCCTGCACCTCGGCGTCGGCCAGGAGGCGTGCGCCGTCGGGACGCTGCGTGCCCTCGGCCCGCACGACGCGATCGTGGCCCACTACCGGGAGCATGCCCACGCGCTGCTGCGGGGGATGCCGATGCGGACCGCCCTCGCGGAGATGTTCGGGTTCAGCGAGGGCTGCTCGATGGGCCGCGGGGGGTCGATGCACCTGTTCGATCGCGACCTGCGGCTCTTCGGGGGCAACGCGATCGTGGCCGGGGGCATGCCGACCGCCGTCGGCGTCGCCCTCGCCGATGTCCTGCGCGGCGACCGCAACGTGACCGCGTGCTTCTTCGGCGACGGGGCCGCCGCCGAGGGTGCGTTCCACGAGTCGCTCAACCTCGCGGCCCTCTGGCACCTGCCCGTGCTGTTCATCTGCGAGAACAACGGCTACGCGATGGGCACCGCGGTCGAGCGTGCGCTCGCGGAGACCGGGATCGCCCGGTTGGCGGAGCGGTACGGCATCACCACCATGGCTCTCGACGGCATGGACGTCGAGATCGTGGGAGCGGCCACCGAGCAGGCCGTCGCCCAGGTCCGCTCGAGGGGGGATCCGGTCCTGCTGGAGCTGCTGACCTACCGGTTTCGGGCCCACTCGATGTACGACCCCCAGCGGTACCGCACCCAGGAAGAGGTCGACGCCCACCGGAGCCGCGATCCACTCGCGCTGCAGGCGGCGCGGCTGACCGAGGCGGGGCTGGTCGACCACGCGGCAGTGGCCCGGATCGAGCGCGAGGCATCCGAGGAGGTCGCCGGTGCCATCGAGGCCGCCGGGCGCGGAACGCTCGAGCCGGTCGGCGACCTGCTGCGCTTCGTCTGCGCGGAAGACCCGCCCCGCTGAGCGAACCACGCCCCCAGACCTCCTACCGGGAGGCCGTGCGCGCCGCACTGCGCGAGGCGCTGCAGCGCGATGACTCGGTCTTCCTGATGGGCCAGGACGTCGGCCGCTACGGCGGCGCCTACGCCGTCAGCGCCGGACTGCTGCAGGAGTTCGGCGAGACCCGGGTGCGTGATGCGCCCCTGTCCGAGCTCAGCGTCGTCGGTGCGGCCGTGGGGGCCGCGATGGCCGGAATGCGGCCGATCGTGGAGGTGATGACGATCAACTTCAGCCTCCTCGCCCTCGACCAGATCGTCAACACGGCGGCGGCGATGCGGCACATGTCCGGCAACCAGTTCGGCGTCCCGCTGGTCCTGCGCACCACGACCGGCGGCGGACGCCAGGTCGCCGCTCAGCACTCTCACTCGCTGGAGGGCTGGTACGCGCACGTTCCCGGACTGCGGGTGCTCGCGCCCGCCACCGTCGCGGACGCGCGCGGGATGCTCTGGCAGGCGGTTCTCGATCCCGATCCCGTGGTCATCGTCGAGCACACCCTGCTGTATCCGATGCACGCAGACCTCCCCGAGGGCCCGCTCGAGGTGGACATCGCGCACGCAGCGGTGCGGCGCGAGGGTGCCGACGTCACCCTCGTAGCCCATGGCGCCGCTCTCTGGACGGCGATCCGAGCAGCCGATGAGCTGGCCGGTGAAGGGGTCGAATGCGAGGTGATCGACCTGCGCGTGCTGCGCCCTCTGGACGGCTCGACGATCGTAGGCTCGGCGATGCGCACGCGGCGGGTCGTGGTCATCGACGAGGGCTGGCGAAGCGTGGGGCTGTCGGCCGAAGTCGCTGCAACCATCGCTGAAGCCACCTTCGGCCGGCTCCTGGCGCCGGTTGCCCGCGTGTGCGGGGCGGAGGTACCCATGCCCTACGCCGCCCACCTCGAGCGCGCCGCCATCCCACAGCCGGAGGACGTGACGGCGGCCGTCCGGCTGGCATTGGCGTGGAGTGCGTAGGGCTTCTGACCAGATGCCCTCTCGATCCTTCGCGGGGGCACGGCGCTCTCCCCGGTGAACCCCGGTCTCAGGTCACCCGTGCGCCCCGAGGATCCTCATGGAGCTCGATCGGCGTGGCAGGAGGCGCGGCTACACCGACCGGTCAGCGCCCGGAAGAGGCCCCGGGCGCGAGGGGAGCGGTCGATCGACGAGCCGCGTGCGGATGGGAGGAGCCCGGGCGGCGGCCGAGCAGCCCGCGCAGAAGGCGGGCGGCCAGGCTTCCCAGGGGGCCGCGCGCGGGCACCAGCAGCGTCGAGATGACCAGCCGGTCGGGCCACGTGCTGTTGAGGGACGCGCTGGTGGCCGATCCGATGGTGTCGAACACCGCCGCCCCCTCGCGCGCGTGGAAGCTGCGCATGGTGTCAACGTCGAGCAGCCGACCCGGCGAGTAGGCGGCCATCGACTCGTCGTAGGCCTGCTTGAGGCCGTAGACCCGGTCCCCCGCGAGGCCGTTGCACTTCATCGCGATGGGCCGGCCGTCGGCCACCAGGGCGATGATCTCCAGTCGCCCGGCCTCCTGCAGACCCTCGCAAGTCTCGCGGAAGAAGGCGGCATGCCCCGGTTCGCTGGCCAGGGCGGTGCCCTCGCGTCCCTTCCAGCCACTCGCCTCGAGGGCGAGGAACGTGGCGAGGCCCTCAGGATCGTCGCTCATGTCCTCGACCGCCACCCCGGTGTGCCGCTCCTCCAGGCGACGACGCTTGCGCGCCAGCTCCCCGCGGCGCTTGCTCCCCATGCCGTCGAGATACGTGAACGACGGCCGGCGCCGGAGAGCGGCCCGCTCGTAGCGGGCGACCTCGACCTCAGGGCCGCCGAGCACCTCCGTGACGGCCGCCCGGAACGGGCCATCGGCGGGGACCTGCGTGAAGGCCGCGAAGACGCCCCTCCAGGGGGATCGCATGGCCCGCAGGAGCTCGGCCACCGCCGCCCTGAGGTGCTCGCGGTCCACGAGCGGCACCTCCAGCCCGCAGAAGTCGTGGCCCCAGACCGCGAGGCACGGCAGCGGCACGCGCCCCCACCGGGCGACGCGCGTCACCGGGGCGCACGCCAGCCACCGGCCGGCGGCATCCTCGACGACGGCCAGTCGGACCGATCCGGGACGGGCCAGGTGGCGCACCGCGGACCGCAGCACCTCGGGTTCGAAGAACATGTTCGGTTCGGCCGACCTGCCCACGAGATCCCGCCACGCCGCGATGTCGTGGGCGGTTAGGTCGTCGAAGCCGACGATCCTGGTGCTCAGCGGCATGTTCTCTCCCCGTCCCGTGGTCCGATTTCGGTCCGCGGGATAACCGTAAGCGAGTGCACACCGCGCGGGCTTCCGCCGAACGTCTAGTTACGCGACACGCCCCGGAAGGAAGAGACGGTCCCCGGTCCTGGACCACCGGGGGGGTTGCCGATCACGGCCGGCCGTGCGTCGCGAGGGCCGAACGGCGCAGGGTGCCACGCGATGCGGATGCCCCCGGCAAGAATCGAACTTGCGACACCAGGTTTAGGAAACCTGTGCTCTATCCACTGAGCTACGAGGGCCTGGCGGGAGGATAGCCCGTCACTGGGGGCGTTTCGCCCGAGAAGGCGGTCGCCGGGGCGATCCCTCCGGGGCCGGAGGACGCCGCCTCACCCTCCCTGGCCCGGCCGGGGCTCAAGGACGATGAGCGGGGTGCTGGTCCTCCGGGTGGCGTAGGCGTCGAGGTCCCCCTTCTCGACGGCCCTCCACCTCTCCCAGAGGCGCGACCGCTCGTCCCCCGTCGCCTCACGGGCGGTGACCTCCCGGACGGATCCGCCGGGCAGATCCACGACGGCGTCCGGGTGCGCCCGCAGGTTGAGCCACCATGCGGGCGCCGGCTCCGACCAGCCGTTCATCGCCATGAGGAGCAGGTCCGGGCCGTCCTCCAGGTAGGCGACGATCGCCACTCGCTCGGCCCCTGAGCGGCGCCCGGTCGTATGGAGCCGGAGCATCCCCCAGCGCCCGGCTCTCGCACGCCGCAGTCCGACGCGGCCGCGGGTGAGCGAGTAGAGCGCCCGGTGACCGACCCAGAACGAGCGGATGAACCAGCGCGGAGGGAGCCTCGGGGACGGTCGCGCTGCGGACATGACCCGAGCATCGCGTGTGCATCGGGCGCGTGACAACCGGGGAATCACGGACGCCGGAGACCCGGCGCCCGTCCATTGGGCTACGGGGTCGACGAGGACAGGGCCAGCCCGCTCAGGCGGGGGCGAGATACGGCAGCCACGCGTTCGGCTGGCGCGGCGCGGCGACCGATATGAAGACATCCGGCCGCGGCGGCCGCGGCACGCTCCTCGGGTGCATGTCGATCTCGGTGGGCAGCCGGTTGCCCTTGCGCAGGTTGCACGGGGCGCACGAGGTGACGACGTTCTCCCACGACGACCGGCCGCCGCGTGAACGCGGGATGACGTGGTCCATCGTGAGGTGCGATCCGGCGCCGCAGTACTGACACGCGTAGCCGTCGCGGGCGAACACCGCGCGGCGCGAGATCTTGCGCGACTCGTGTCGCGGCACGCGCACGAAGTAGCGCAGCCGGATCACCAGGGGCGTGGCGTACGTGGCGGTGGCGCTCCGCAGCTGCCGCGCGGCCCGCTCGAGCACCTCGGCCTTCTCCTTCAACACCAGCACCACCGCGCGCTGAAGCGAGCACACGTTGATGGGCTCGTAGGTGGCGTTGAGGACGAGGACCTGCTGCGCCATGGCTCCTCGGGATTCCGCAGGGGCGAGAGGGACCGGCTGTTCACCGGGCTGCCGTCTCTCACCCAGAGCCCGTGGGAAGTCTAGCCCGGACCGCCCGCTGCGGGATAGGACCCGAGGAATGTGACATGCGCGACGCCCTGCTCCTCGAGCGCGGTGATCGCCGATGCGACCGGCAGATCGCGGTCGCGGCTGCCCTCGATGTCGATGAAGAACATGTACTCCCCGAGGCCGGTCTTCGTGGGGCGGCTCTCGAGCTTGCTCAGGTTGACCGCCCGCATCGCGAACTCCTGGAGGATGGCGAGCAGCGCCCCCGGCCGGTTGCGCGGGAGGCCGCAGATGATCGAGGTTCGGAACGCGCCGGGGCCGACGGCCTCCACCGGTGCGGTACCCACCAGGACGAAGCGGGTCGAGTTGTCCTGGGTGTCGTCGCCGATGTCGCGGGCGAGCACGACGCAACCGTAGAGCTCGGCGGCCCGCAGCGTCCCGATGGCGGCCGAGCCCGGATCCGCGTCGGCACCCACGAGCCGCACCGCGTCGGCGGTCGAGTTGGTCGCCACGATCTCCGCACCGGGGGCGTTGGCGCGCAGGAAGGCCTGGCACTGGGCGGTGGCGTGCGGATGCGAGAGGACCCGGCGGACGTCGGCGAGAGGGGCGGCGGCACCCGCGATGAGGTGGTGGCGGATCGGCAGGATCACCTCGGCGCGCACCTGCACGCCGCCGAGCGCGAACTGGTCGAGGGTCTGATTGACCGATCCCTCGATGGTGTTCTCGATCGGCACGAGAGCCGCAGGGACCTCGCCCGCGCGCACCGCCCGGAAGCAATCGACCACCGTCGGGTAGGGCACCTCGTCGAGGTCGGCTGCGCGGCCCATCAACGCGAGGAGCGCCTCCTCGCAGAAGGTCCCCGGCGGCCCGAGGTAGCCGACCCTCAAGGAGCCGGGCCGGGGGCCGGCGGCTCGGCCGGGATCTCCCCGGTCGGATGATCGGCCGGCGGCGGTGCGGGCTCCTGAGCGGGTCGGGGTCGGGAGGCGGGGCGCCCGCGGCGGCCCGCCCAGGGCGAGCGCCACGGCGCGCTCCTCCTCGGGCGAGAGGCGCTGCGAGGGCGCGCCCTCGAGCAGTTCCTTCAGATAGACGCGCGCGTGGTCGCGCGCGTGGAGCGAGGTCACGACCGCGCCGGTTCCGTTCCCGTCGAGCAGAGCGATCGACCAGGACTGACTGCCGCCCATGTCCCGGTAGGCGTCGTAGCGCACCATGCCCTGGAAGCGCAGGGAGGTCCGCAGGCCGCCCTCGGTGACCTCGGCCTGGCGCTCGACGAGGCTCTGCAGGTCGCCGAGGCCCTCCTCGAGGCGGGTCATCGCCCTCTGGAGGGCCGCCTGGCGATCGATGAGACCGGCCGTGGTGCCATCGGGCAGGAGCACCCGCTGCACGCCGCGCAGCCTCCTCACCATGAGCCAGAGCGCGACGCACACACCGAGAGCGACCAGCCCGGGAGCACCGACGGCCACGGCCACCCAGACCTCGTTCGACATCAGATCGTGATCTTGACCGGGTACTCGGCCGAGTTGTTGTCGGTCTTGGTCTCGCCGGTCACCGGCACGACCTCGATCTTGAGCGTCCCCTGGTCACCGAAGACGATCTTCTCCGAGGAGGGGCCGGCCAGCTCGACGGTGGTGCTCTCGCCCGAGGCGATCGCGGGAATCGCCACCTCCCTCGTCTCGGGGTCGTTGGGCGAGGACGGATAGAAGAAGGAAGCCCTCACGAGCACGTTGGTCTCATCGAAGTCGCCGCCGTTCTTGACCGTCACCTGCCACTTGAGGAGCTCGGTCAACTGGACGCTGGCCGTCTGTCCGGGCCGGAGCCTGGTCTCCGAGGGCACGGCCACCGTCGATTCGAGGGACGTGCCGCGGAGGCTGCCGCTCGGAGTCGACCCGGATCCGCCCGACTGGGCGGTGCGGCGCTCGAGGTCGGAGATGAGCGTCTTCGCGCCGTCGGGCGAGGCGAGGGCGGCATTGGGCAGGAACGCCTGCAGCGGAGGAACCTTGATACCGGTGATGTCGTCTTTCTTCAGGGCTTCGGTCGCCGGCCCGACGAACGAGTCCTGGTAGATGACGTCGCTCGCGAGGAATCGCTTCATCTTGTCGGCGAGGCCCGACGCCTTGGTCTGCTGGTCCTTGCTCTGGAGCAGGGTCGGCAGGTCGTTGGCCAGCGAGGAGAGGCCGCTCACCCGGTATTCCAGGACGCCCGCCACGAGGCTGCGTTGGGCGCTGGAGAGCGATCCCGGCGGATCGAGGGCGTCGGCCTGATCGGCCAGCGCCTGCGCCTCCTTGGCGATGGCGGCGATCTTGGCCTTCAGTTGCGGGGGCTTGTCGCCGCGCGGGTTGGCCAGGACCTTTCGCAGGTCGGCGCCCTGGGTGGCCGAGTTGGTCGCGATCTGGGCCACCCCGTTGATGTACTGGGTGTAGGAGTCCTCCAGCTGGTTGCGCCGGCAGTCCTTCACCACGAACAGGACGACCAGGATCAGGACGGCGGCGAACGCGATCGTGAGAAGCAGCCGCCCGCGCGGGCCCTGGAGCGCCGCGACACCGCCCGAGACGCCCGAGCCGCCCCCGCCACCACCCGAGCGGCCGGGGCGCGGCCCACCCGACCGCGGCCGGGCCCCCGCACGCTGGCGCCTCGACCGTGCCGAGGGGCCGCTGCGGCCGGGGCGGCGTGGCGCCGGCTCCTCGGGATAGGGCTCGTCGTCGAAGTCGGTGAATCCGGGGGGGTCGTCGCGCGATGGCGGATCTCCCCCGGAGAGACGGGGGCGCGGGACCTCTCCGGTGCCCTCAGCGTCGTTGACGTCGGCGTCGCCGCCTCGGGACGCACGACGGCGCGCGGCGCGCGGATCGTCGTCGTCGGAGAGATCGCGGAAGACCGCATCGAAGTCGGGGCGGTCGTCGTCGAACTCGGCCATGACTAGCTCGGGGGGGAGGTTCGGATGATCGTGGTCCGCACCGTCTGGAGGAGGCGGGAGGGAAGTGGGCGAGGGGGGACTCGAACCCCCAAGCCCTTACGAGCACTAGGTCCTGAACCTAGCGTGTCTACCAATTCCACCACTCGCCCACGGTTTCCTTCCCCGCCAGGGTGCGCGATGGTACCACGACGATTCGGTCAACCGGATCGCGCAAGGATGGGACCCACAGTCGTGGAAGATGTCCGGTCATGACCTCGCGCGCCACAGCCGAACGGCGGGTCCTCGGCCGCTACATCCTCGGCCCGGCGATCGGCCGCGGGGCGACCTCGGTCGTCCACCACGCGCACGATGTGGTGAGCGCAGACACCGTGGCGGTGAAGGTGATTCCGGTCGAGCTGGACCTGGCTCCGCGCGTGCAGGCGGAGGTGCGCGCCGCCGGGAGGCTCGACCACCCCCGGATCGTCGCGCTGCGCGATTGGGGCGAGGACAGGGAGTGTCTCTACCTGGTGTGGGAGCTGGTCGAGGGTCCGTCGTTCTCCGAGCTCCTGCGCGAGTCGCGCCGGCCGCTCGACGACGACGTGGTGCGCATCGGGGAGGATGTCCTCTCGGCGCTGGCCCACGCTCACGCGCGCGGTGTGGTTCACCGGGATGTGAAGCCGGCGAACATCCTGATCGGCCCCGACGGGCGTGCGGCGCTGTCGGACTTCGGCGTCGCCCGGCTGTCGGGCGAGAGCGGGCTCACCATGACCGGCAGCGTGGTCGGGACGGTGGCCTACATGGCCCCCGAACAGGCGCGCGGCGACGTCGCCGGGACCGAGGCCGACGTCTACTCGGCCTGCCTGGTGCTCTACGAGGGGCTCACGGGCGCGAACCCCAACGCGGGCCCCAACCCCGCCGAGACGGCCCGGCGCGCCGCCATGGGGGCCATCGGGCCACTCGGCGATGCGCGTCCGGATCTGCCCCGCGCGCTCTGCGAGCTGATCGACTCCGGCCTGCGCCGGGATCCACTCCGGCGACCGACGGCGGCCGATCTCGCCGACGACCTGAGCGCGGTCCGCGGCGGGGCGAGGGCGGCGCGGCGGCGGGGTGTGAGGGCGCTTCCGGCCCTCGCCAGCGCGGCGGGAGGGGCCACCCTGGCGGCGGTCGCCCTCTCCGAAGGCTCGGGCCAATTGGCCAACTTCGAGAGCGTCAATTGGCAGTCGCCGATCGTCGCCGGCGGAGCCATCGCCATCTCGGCAGGCGCCTTCGCCTGGCGCCCACGGGCGGCGGCGTTGGTCTCGGTGATCGCCGGGGGGGTACTGGTCGGCACGGGCGCCCAGGGGGCTGCGATCCTTCTCGGCGCCATCGCCCTCCTGATCCTGCTGAGCGGATGGCGCCTCGGTCGCCTGACCCTGCTCGCCGCCACGGGGCCGATGCTGTTCGCCGCGGGGTTGGGGGCGCTGGTGCCGGCGCTCGCCGGGCTCGTGCCGCGCTGGGGGGCGCGGCTGTGGGCCGCCGTCGCGTCGGTGGCGGCCACCGTCGCATGGCAGATCGGCGCGGGAACCGACTCTCTGCTGGCGGGTGGCGGTTTCACCGGGTCGGCCGTGAGCGAGCTCGAGGGCGTGCGCACTCCGACGCTCGTCGCGGAGCGGATCTGGCAGCCCCTCGCCGACCGTCCCCAGGCCGGACTGCAGGCGCTGGCGCTGGTCATCGCGGCGATGTGCGTCCCGCTGATCCTGCGCGCCCGGGCGGGAGGCCCCCGGGTGATCGTGGCGACGCTCTGGGTGGGCTTTCTCGGAGCGGCGATGGTCGCGACGGCCGCTGACACGGCAACGGCGCTGGGCGCGGTGATCCCGGCCGGCATGGTGGTGATCGGGTGGGCGGTCCGCCCCTGGAAGACCCTGGGGCGCCGCAGCCGCCGCGGGACGTCCGCTACGCTGCGGGGTCGGATCGTATGAGCCTACTGCGCGACATCGAGCAGAAGATCGAGGGCCTCTTCGACCGTGGCTTCCGAAAGGCGTTCCGTAGCAGCCTTCAGCCCGTCGAGCTCGCGCGCAAGCTGGCCCGTGAGATGGAGGACCACAAGACCATCTCGGTGTCGCGCGTGTACGTCCCGAACGACTACACCGTCTACCTCGCCCCACAGGACCGGGATGGTTTCGCGTCGTACGAGCGCTCGCTGGTCACGGAGCTCGGGGCCTATCTCGACGCCCACGCGCGCGGTGCCGGGCTGTCGCTCGTCGCGCCCGCCACCGTCAAGCTCTCGACCGACTCCGACCTGCGCGCGGGCGAGTTCGGCATCGCCTGCCGGATGGCCGACGCACCTCCCCCCGCCGCAGGGCCCGCCGCCCCGGTCGAGGCGCCTGAGGCCGAGGCGCCCGAGGACAGGTCTCCGGGTGCCGAAGCGCCCGAGGCCGAGCTTCCCGTCCCGGTCCCGGAGCCCCCTCCGGTCGCAGCCCCGCTGCCGCCGGCGAGGCCGTACCAGGCGCTCGAGGGCGTGAGCGGGACCCAGGTCTTCTCCGCCGCCGACGCCCGCGAGGCGGGCCTCACCCAGGAGGTCATGACACTGATCGTCGGCACGACCCGGTTCCGCCTCTCCAAACGCGTTTCCACCCTCGGCCGCAGCCGCGATTGCGACGTGGTCGTCCCCGACCCCAACGCCAGCAGGGTCCACGCCGAGGTTCGCCACATCGGGCTCGACTACTTCCTGGTGGACATGGGCAGCACCAACGGCACCGAGGTGAACGGTCAGCTCGTCAAGCGTCACGCGCTCGCCGACGGCGACACGATCGCGGTCGGCACGACCGAGATCAGGGTCGAGCTGGGATGAGCGGATGAACGAAACCGGCCTGATCGTCGCCGAGGTGGTCTTCCTCGTCCTGCTCTACGCGTTCGTGTGGACGGTGGTGCGCAGCTCGAGCCGTCAGCTCCGGGCGGCGCAGCCGCAGCCTCCGGTCGCGCCCGGCCCGCCCCGGGAGTCGCCCGACCCCCCCGCACCCGCCCCCTCGGCGCCGGTGGTGGCTCCGGCACCCGCGCCGGTGGTGGCGACGCCGGTCGTCAACACGACGCCGTCCTCACCGGAGCCACTCGCCGCCGACGACGAGGAGCACGTCCACGCCGAGGCGCGCACCCAGGGCGCCGGGCCCGAGGAGCAGGACCTCGATCTGGCGTCCAACCTCGATCCGCGGCTGATCGTGGACAGCTCGGACACGCTCCAGGTGGGCCACACCATCCCGCTCGAGGGTGGCATCACCATCGGACGGTCGGAGGGCGCGACCCTCCCGATCGACGACCAGTTCGTCTCGCACATGCACGCCCGCATCCTGCGCCGCGGCGCGTACCACTACGTGGAGGATCTCGGCTCGACCAACGGGACGTTCCTGAACGATCGCCGTGTCGACGACGACGCCCAGCTCAAGGTGCACGACGCCCTGCGAATCGGCCAGACCACGCTCCGCTACGAGGAATGAGCAGCGAGGGCACCGCGGAGGGCCCCCTCACCCTGGTCGAGGTGGCCCACCTCTCCGACACCGGGAGGGTCCGCCACCACAATGAGGATCGCTCCCTCGCGACCGGACGGCTGCTGGCCGTGGCGGATGGGATGGGAGGAGCCAAGGCCGGCGAGGTCGCCGCCCAGGTGGCGGTCGACTCGGTCTCGCAGCTCGAGGGTGGTGCGGGCGCGGCCGAGGTCCGCGCGGCGCTCGAGCAGGCGAACCGCACGATCCGCCGGATGGCGGTCGACGATCCCGACAAGGGCGGGATGGGCACCACGATGACGGTGGCGCTGCTCGACGACGGGCACTTGGAGGTGGTCCACGTAGGCGACTCGCGGGCCTACCTCTGGCGCGACGGCGTGCTGGCCCAGGTGACCGAGGACCACTCGGTGGTGGGCGAGCTGGTGCGGCGGGGGAGCATCACGGAGGAGGAGGCCGAGCACCATCCGCATCGCAACGTCATCACCCGGGCACTCGGCGCGGAGGACGAGGTGACGGCCGACGTGATGTCCGCCGACCTCTCCGACGGCGATGTGGTGCTGGTGTGCAGCGACGGACTGTCGTCCTACGTGTCGCAGGCCGCCATCGCCGAGGTGCTGGCCGGCAACGACACCCTGGCCGAAGCCGCCAAGGGCCTCGTGGCCCGTGCCAACGGCGCCGGAGGTGCCGACAACGTCACCGTGGTGCTGGCGCGCGTGGGTGTCCCCGCTGCACCCTCGGCCGGTGACACCGTGGAGGCCCCGCTGCCGGCGTCGCCCGGGAGGCGGGTGATCGGCGGGCTCCATGGCAAGGCCACCACCGAGCCGGCCGGGGGCTCCGCGCGCACTCCGGCCGTGATCGAGCGTGCAGGGCGGCGCCGGTCGCGGGCCGTCCCGGTGCTCGTGGGGGTCCTGGTGCTCCTGTCGGCCATCGTCGGCGTCGTCGCATGGGTCGCCAGCCGCACCTACACGGTCCAGGCGGCCCCCGACGGAACGGTGCGGGTGGAGCACGGGCTGCCGATCTCCGTGTTGGGTCAGGACCTCTCGGTGGCCTGGCAGGACACCGAGGTGCCGGCGGCGGCGGTCCGCGCCGGCCAGCCGGGCGCCCTCTCGTCGTCGGCTCGCGGTCAGGGGGAGGCGGTGGAGCTGGCCGCGGGGCTGGTGTGGCGCTACGGACTCAGTCAGCCCCCCCTCATCCAGGCCGAGGAGACCCCCGCACCCGCGCCTGCGACGGCCGAGACGACGCCGGGAACCACCACCGCTCCGTGACGGCTCGCACCCGCGAGCTGGGATTCATGGTCCCGGCCGCCCTACTGGGCTTCATCGGCATCGCCTCGGTGGCGAGCGCGCGCACCGATTCGCTCGCGCCGGGTCCCGTCGCGGGGGCGGTCGGCGTGATGGCGGTGTTCGTCGCCATGCACGTCACACTGCGGCTGCGCGCCCCTCACGCCGATCCGTATCTGCTGCCAACGGTGGGCGTGCTGTCGGCGATCGGACTGGTGGAGCTGGACCGCATCAATCCCGCTCTCGCCGCCGATCAGGCCCTCTGGATGGCCGTCGGCGGCACCGCGTTCGTCGCGACGCTGCTCCTGCTTCCCGACCATCGCGTGCTGGAGCGCTACACCTATCTGATCGGCCTCGCCGGGGTCGGCCTGCTGGTGATCACCATGCTGGTGGGCACGCGCATCAACGGCGCGAAGCTCTGGATCTCGATCGGCGGGGGGCAGACCGTCCAGCTCGGCGAGGTGGCGAAGGTCCTCGTGGTGATCTTCCTGGCGGCCTATCTGCGCGACAAGCGGGAGCTGCTGGCCATCCCCACCCGGCGCGTGATGGGCATGCCCGTGCCGCCGGGAGCCGCCCTCGCGCCCGTGCTGCTGTTCCTCGGAGCCTGTCTGTCGCTGGTAGTGATCCTCAACGACTTCGGCACCGCGTTGCTGTTCCTCGGGATCTTCCTGGCGATGATCTACCTGGCCACCGGGCGGGTGGCCTACACCGGCTTCGGGCTGGGGCTCTTCGTGGCCGGCTCGGCATTGGTCTACACCGTCGTGCCGCGCATCCAGGACCGCGTGCAGAACTGGCTCGACCCCTTCGCCGACGACCAGGGACAGGGCTACCAGCTGGTCCAGTCGCTCTACTCGCTCGCCGAGGGCGGGCTGGTCGGGCCGGGCCTCGGCCGGGCTTTCCTGGTGACCCCTGACGGGGGCACGGTGATCCCCGTGCTGGAGACCGACTTCATGTTCTCGGCCGTGGCGAGCGAGCTCGGCTACGTCGGCGGAGTCGGCGTCCTGCTCGGGTTCCTCGTGCTCATCCAGCGCGGCTTCGTCATCGCCGCCACGGCGAACGACGGGTTCTCCAAGCTGCTCGCCGCGGGCCTCACCGCAGCGATCGGCCTTCAGGCGATCCTGATCATCGGGGGCGTCACCCGCCTCATCCCCCTTACCGGCGTCACCCTTCCGTTCATGAGCTACGGCGGATCGAGCGTGGTGACCAACTTCGTGCTGGTCGCGCTCCTGCTGATCATCAGCCATCGCTCCACGGCCCGCAACGCGCCACCGGCCCGCCTGCGCCGTCAGGCCGAGGCCGCCGCCGCCGCGGAGCTCGAGGGCGCGCCGTGAACCGCTCGATCCGCCGCCTCTACCTGACCCTGGCCAGCGGCCTCGGCCTGCTGATGCTGATGCTCGGCTGGTGGCAGGTGGTGGCCGCCGGCGGCCTGAAGGACCGGCCCGGAAACCTCCAGAGCACCCAGGCCGAACGGTTGATCGACCGTGGGCGGATCCTTTCGGCCGACGGCGTGGTGCTGGCGGCGAGCCGGGCGCGGCGCATCAAGGGTCAGCGGGTGTTCGAGCGCCTCTATCCGCAGGGCACCCTGGCCGCGAACGCCGTCGGCTACACCTCCGACAGCCGGGGAAAGACCGGCATCGAGAGCACCTACAACCGCTATCTGTCGGGCAGCTTCGGCACCGAGCCACTCCTGCAGCGGCTGAACCTGAAGGAGAAGCGCGGCGCCGACGTGCGTCTCAGCCTCGACAGCCGCGTGCAGGCGGCGGCCGAGCAGGCGCTCTCCGGACAGACCGGCGCCGCCGTGGCGTTCGATCCATCCACCGGTCAGATTCTGGCGATGGCGTCCGCGCCCACCTTCGACCTGCAGACGGCCGTCACCGACTTCGGCGCGATACCCACCGAGGGCGCGCCGTTCGTGAACCGCACGACCCAGGGCCTGTACCCACCCGGCTCGACCTTTAAGGTGGTCACGGCCACGGCGGCGCTCGAGAGCGGGGACTTCACCCCCGAGAGCCGCTTCGACGACACCGGTTCGTTCTCCACGCCCGGTGGGCCCATCCGCAACTTCGGCGGCAAGAGATTCGGTGACCACACGCTCACGACGGCCCTGACCAACTCCATCAACACCACCTTCGCGTCACTCGGCGATTCGCTCGGGCCGGAGGCCCTGGGCGCGACGATGAGCGCCTTCGGGTTCGGCAAGCGCCCGCCGATCGATCTGCCGGACGACTCGGTGGTGGTCTCGGGGCGCTACGACGGGAGCACGGTCCTCCCCAACGATCAGGACGGTGAGGACACGGCACGCATCGCCATCGGCCAGGAGCAGCTGGCCGTGACGCCGCTGCAGATGATGATGGTGGCCGGGGCCGTGGCCAACGGCGGGGTGGTCATGGCACCGCGCCTGATGGAGCGGATCGTCGACCGCGGCGGGTCGGTCGTCCAGCGCGCGGATCCGCAGGAGCTGGAGCGTGTGATGAGTGCGGCCGACGCCGCCGCGCTCACGGCGATGATGGAGAACGTGGTGCGCGATGGCACGGGCACCGGCGCCGCTCTCTCGAGCGCCGGCGTCACCGTCGCGGGCAAGACGGGCACCGCCGAGTCGGCCGACCCGACGAAGAACCAGGCCTGGTTCATCGGCTTCGCCCCGGCCGAGGATCCCGTGGTGGCGGTCGCCGTGGTCATCGAGGACACGAGCCTGACCGGAGGCGCCGCGGCGGCGCCGGTGGCCGCCCAGGTCATGCGCGCGGCGATCGAGGCGCGATGAGCTTCGAGCCCGGGGAGCTGGTCGGGGGCCGCTACGAGCTGGGGCGCCAGCTCGGGGCCGGAGGCATGGCCCGGGTCTACCTGGGCCACGACCGGATCCTCGATCGTCAGGTGGCGGTCAAGGTGCTCTCGGAGCCCTATGCGTCCGACCCGCAGTTCGTGGAGCGCTTCCGGCGCGAGGCATCGGCTGCCGCGGGCCTCAGCCACCCCAATATCGTGGCGGTCTACGACCGCGGCGAGGCCGACGGCAGCTACTACATCGTCATGGAGTATCTCCGGGGGCCCGACCTCAAGCAGGTGATCCGCAGCCGTGCGCCGCTGCCCGCCACCGAGGCGATCGACAACGCACAGCAGATCCTGGCCGCCCTCGGCGCCGCCCACCGCAGCGACCTGGTGCACCGCGACGTGAAGCCGCAGAACGTGATGGTGGCCGAGGACGGCCATCTCAAGGTGACCGATTTCGGCATCGCCCGCGCGGGCGCCGAGAGCGATATGACCGAGGCCGGTTCGGTGATCGGAACGGCCCAGTACCTCTCGCCCGAGCAGGCTCGCGGCAACGACGTCACCTCGGCCAGCGACTGCTACTCGGTCGGGATCGTGCTGTACGAGATGCTCACCGGTCGGGTGCCCTTCGACGGTGGCCCGCCCGTGGCGGTCGCGATGAAGCAGATCACCGACGAGCCGGTGTCGCCCCGCATCGTCGAGCCGAGCGTGCCGCGCGAGTTGGAGGTGGTGGTGCTCCGCGCCCTGGCCAAGCGACCGTCCGAGCGCTACCGCACGGCCGAGGAGATGAGCCGTGCGCTGACCGAGGCGCGCTCGGCCATCGACGGATCGGGCGGCACCACCCGGGTGATCCCAGCCGCCGAGGACACGGGGCGCACCCGTGTGATCGGGCCGACGGCAGGAGCGACCCGGGTCGCGCCTCCCCCGCCGTCGGCGCCCCCCGCTCCGCGACGGCGTTGGCCGCTGGTCGTCGGCGCGCTCGTTCTGCTGGTCGCCATCGCGGTGGGCGCCTTCGCCCTGCTGTCGGGCGGCGGCGGTGCGAAGACCGTGGCGGTACCGCGCGTCGAGGGACTGACCGAAGCGGCCGCGGTGGCGGCGCTCGAGGACGTCGGCCTGAAGGCCGACGTGCGCACCGTGACCGACCAGACGGCGGAGGCCGGAACGGCCATCGAGACCGTTCCCGCCGAAGGCGAGTCGGCGAAGGAGGGCGACACCGTCATCCTGCGGGTGAGCGGGGGCCCAGGCGACACCACCGTTCCCGACGTCGCCGAACAGGACGAGGCGGCGGCCACGAGCGCGCTGAAACGCGAGGACTTCGTGGTCGAGACCCGCGACGAGGCCAGCGAGACCATCGAGAAGGGCTTCGTCATCCGCACCGAGCCCGCGGCGCAGACCCGGGTGGAGCGCGGCAGCACCGTGACCCTGATCCTCTCCTCCGGACCCGAGGCGGTGACCGTGCGCAACGTGACGGGCATCGGCCAGGCCGAGGCCGAGCAGACCCTGCGCGGGCAGGGCTTCAAGGTGAAGGTCGCCAGGCGGCCGACCACCGACTTCGCTCCGGGGATCGTGATCGAGCAGGACCCGGGCGGGGGCACGCGGGCACCCAAGGGCAGCGCGGTCACGATCACCGTGGCGGTCGCTCCCAGCAACGTCACCGTGCCCGGCGTCATCGGCCTCGGCGCGGACGAGGCCAGGACCACGCTCGAGGACCTGGGCCTGCGGGTGACGAGCGACACCGCCGAGTCGGACGAGCCCGTCGGCACCGTGATCGACCAGGAGCCCGGTGAGGGCACCGGAGTGGCGCCCAACTCGCGGGTCGTGATCACCGTGAGCGACGGACCCGGCACGAGCGAACCGTCCGTGCAGCCGCCGCCTCCCGGCGAACCCACCCCATGAGGACCCGGGTGGCGGTCCTGATGGGCGGACGCAGCAGCGAGCACGAGGTCTCGCTCGCCTCGGCCGCGGCGGTGATCGCGGCGCTCGACACCTCGCGGTACGAGGTGATGCCGATTCTCATCTCGAGCGAGGGTGGCTGGAGCGCCGACGGCGAGCCGGTGGCGATCGTTCCGGGCGTCGATGGGACCGCCCGCCTCGCCTCCCTCGCGGGAGGGCCGTACCGCGCGGTGGACGTCGTCTTCCCCGTCCTCCACGGCCCTCACGGCGAGGACGGCACGGTGCAGGGGGCGCTCGAGACGGCGGGCGTTGCGTACGTGGGCGCGGGGGTGGCGGCCTCGGCCCTCGCGATGGACAAGGCCCTCTTCAAGGCATTCCTGCGCGACGCCGGCATCCCGACGCCCGAGCATTGCGTGGTGAGCGTTGATCGGTGGGCGAGCGACCCGGATGGCGTCCGCGCCCATGTGGCCGACGTCGTGGGCTACCCGGCGTTCTGCAAGCCCGCGCGCCTCGGATCGAGCGTGGGCATCAGCCCGGTTTCCGACCCGTCGGCGCTCGACGACGCGCTCGCCCTGGCCTTCCGCCACGACCCGAAGGCCCTCCTCGAGCGCGCCATCACCGGCCGCGAGGTGGAGGTCGGGATCCTCGAGGCGGCCCAGCCGATCGCCTCGCCCGTCGGCGAGATCGCCTTCGAGGGCGACTGGTACGACTACGACAGCAAGTACCTGCCGGGGCGCTCTCGCCTCCAGGTGCCGGCCGGCATCCCCGCCGCTGCCGCTTCCCGGGCCCGGGATCTGGCCCTGCGCGCGTTCGCAGCCGTCGACTGCGCCGGACTCGCGCGGGTCGACTTCTTCCTACGCGACGACGGAGAGGTGCTGCTCTCGGAGCTGAACACGATGCCCGGGTTCACCCCCACGAGCGTCTACGCGCGCTTGATGGAGGCCGCCGGCATCGCGTATCCGGATCTGGTCTCCCGGCTGATCGACCTGGGCATCGCCCGCGCGGCCCAGGCACGGCGGTTCCGCAGCTGACGCGCATCGGGGTCGTCTCCGACACCCACGTCGGCGAGTACCTCGACGCCCTCCCGGACTCCGTTCTCGCAGCCCTCGACGGCTGCGATCTCATCGTTCACGCGGGCGATCTCAGCGTGCCCTCGGTGCTGCACGACCTGGAGCGGGTCGCCCCGGTCGTGGCGGTGCGCGGCGACCACGACCGACTCGGCGGCCTCGCCCTGCCCGAGACCGTCGTCGTCGTGGCCGGGGGCTGCCGCATCGGCGTCGTGCACGGGGACCGGGGTCGCCTGATCGATGCCTCGGTCGTGGTGGCATCGGTCGTGGCGGGGCGCGCGCTGCCCTACCGGGCGGGGCTGATGCGATCCCTCCGGAAGCGCATGGGACCGGTGGACGCGATCGTGTTCGGGCACTGGCACGAGCCCGTCGCACGCTGGATCGGTGGGACGCTCGTCTACTCCCCCGGTGCGGTCTGCCCCTGGGGGAGCCTCTCCGGGGGTCGCGGGCCGGGGACCGGGCTGACCGGGATCGACGACCGGGCGGTGCGACGGTTCCGGCGCCAACTCGGGCCTGAGGCGATGCGGCCGAGCGTCGGCATCCTCGAGGTCGGATCGGGCGACATTCGTCCACAGACGATCCCGCTGGACGGCGGGTAGGCTCGCAGCGGATGCCCGCCGCCCCCCTCTCCCGCGCGATCGGCACGATCCGCGGCGGCCTCGCGCTCGGCGCCCTTGCGGCCGCGCTGATGGCCCTGACCCCGCTCTTCGAGCTCGTGGACGGGGCGGCCGCCGAGCCCCGTGGGGGCACCTACGTCGCCGGGGTCGGTGTGTCGGTGTCGGCGATCGCGATCACGGCGTGCCTGGCGATTCTGGTCGGGGTTGTGCGCGAGATCCTCTGGGTCCACCTCCTCGGGCTCGTGTTGGCCACCGGTGTCGCCCTCATGGCCGGGCTGCTGGTGATCGTGGCCCGCACGTCCGACAACTTCGCCGCCGACGCCGACGTGGCCCTGCGCGGGGGCGGCCTCCTTCTGATCGCCGCCTTCTGGCTGGCGATGGCCGGAGTGGTGATCGCCCTCGTTGGTGTCCGGATGGTGGCCATCGCGGCCGCCCCGGCGGCCGGCGTGTCGCGGACCGGCCCCGAGCAGCGCGCGCGCACCGCCGGCCTCGCGGCGATGCTCGGCGCAGTCGGCGTGGTCATCGTGGTCACGTCCTCGATCGCGGTCGCCTATGGCGTGCTCGCGCTCGGCGACATCCGCTCGTCGGGCGGCCGGCTCGCCGGTCGCGGCATGGCCGTGACAGGCCTGGCGCTGGGGATCCTGGTGCTCTCGCTGCTCGCGGCGGTCGGCGGCGTCGGAGCGTGGGTGGCATCTCCCGGCTGAGAGCCCGTTTCTGAGTGAACCGCGGCCTGGTCGGTCGGATGTAAGGGTTCCGTTGGTGGTGGGCGGCGATGGCCGAGAACCTGGAACCATCCTGCGGTGCCCGCTCTCATCTGGTCCCCGACCCGGCGCCGAGCCCTCACGCTCGCCGTCGCCACGCTGGCGCTCGGCGCCCCCGCCGCCGGCGCCGCCACCGCGGCCTCCGACGGATCGCTCCTCTACCTTCGCGAGGGGGCCGCCGTGGAGATCGACCAGGCCCTCGGGGGCGCGACCATGCGCCAGGCGCCGGCCGCGCCCCATCCGCGCTGGCCGGCGTCGAGCACGGTCGGCAAGGTGTCCGGGCGCGAGATCGCCGGGAAGGGCGCACGCCGTATCGCCGCGCTCCTACGCGCGCATGCACGGCAGGATGGCGCCGGTGGCCTGGTTTCGGTGGACGAGATCACCCCGAAGCAGTGGACGCGGCGCTCGGCGGCCCAACTCCGATCGGCGCTCGTGCGGCTCGGCGGTGATTCGCGTCGGGTGATCTTCTACGCCTCCCCCTCCTTCGTGGAGCAGGTGGGGCGCGCCGATCCGCGGCGGCGCCTTCCTCCGCGGCTCGCGATCCTCGTGGACGCGGTGAGTCGCGGCCGGGCCACCTACCTTCTGACCTACCGGGGGGACCTCTCGCCCTTCCCGGCGCGCGAGATGGCCACCCACCCGACACGCTGGTCGGCGCGCTGGCCCGCCGGGCGCGGCGAGTTGCGGGTGATGCTCGGGCCCGACGGGGGGTTGGGCCAGGCCGAGCTCTGGGCGCGCCTGCGCGCCACGGCCGCAGGACGCGACCTGCTCGCTCGGGGACCCGCCGCCTACGGCCTGCGGGATGCCTCCGCCGCGCGCTCGTGGCTCGCCGAATACCGGGCGTTCCGCGCGGCGCCTGCCGTCTCGACGACCGGCCGCGACTACCCGGTCCCCGCGCCGGGAGGCCTGACCCTCACCGCCGCCGGTGCCGGGCGCGTGCGGGTGGTGCTGGGACGCGCCGGCAACGCCGCCGTGACGATGACCCCCATTCGCGGCGGCAAGAGACGCGCCATCCGCAAGCTCGTCGGCCCCGCTGCGGCCGTCATCCGGCTTCCCCGGGACAGCCGCCCCGGGCTCTACCGGATCCGGGCGATCCTGATCGGCAACGGCCTGCGCGACGATGCCGCCATCACGATGCGCGTCAGGCGGAGGTAGCCGCTCCCGAGCCGGAACCGAAGCCCGCGGGTGAATCGAGCATCCGCTCGATCTCGGCCGAGGGCACGGGCCTGCTCATGAGAAAGCCCTGGCCGGTCGAGCAGCCGAGCTGGCGCAGCAGGTCGTACGAGAACTGGTCCTCGATGCCCTCGGCGACCACGCGCAGGCCGAGGTTGCGCGCGAGGTCGATGGTCGAGCGGACGATCATGGCGTCGGCGGGCTGGTCGGCCATGTTCATCACGAAGGAGCGATCGATCTTCAGCACGTTCACCGGGAGCTGCTTGAGGTACTCCAGCGAGGAGTAGCCGGTGCCGAAATCGTCGATCGACAGGGTGACCCCCATGTCGCTGAAACGGCGCAGCACCTCGAGAGCCCGGGCGGGGTTCGTCATCAGGACCGACTCGGTGATCTCCAGCTCCAGCCGGCTGGACGGGACCTGCCAGAGCTCCAGGCAGGCCTCCACCGCATCGCCGAAGTCCGGGTCCAGCAGGTTGCGGGCCGAGACGTTCACCGCGACGTTCAGCTCGCGCCCCTGGCGCTCCCACTCCTTGCACTGCTTGAGCGCGCGGTTGAGCACGTGCAGCGTCAGCGGCTTGATGAGGGTCGTGTGCTCGGCCAGCGGGATGAAGTCGCCCGGGGGCAGCAGGCCCCGCGAGGGATGCTGCCAGCGCACCAGCACCTCCACGCCGATCAGGCCGCCCGATTCGAGATCGACCTTCGGCTGGTAGTGCAGCACCAGCTCGTCCTGCTCGATCGCGCGCCGCAGCTCGCCGACCAGGACGAGCCGCTCGGGGCTGTAGTGGTCGTTCTCGGGGCCGTAGAAGGCGTGGCCGAGGTGATCGGACTTGGCGGTGTACATGGCCACGTCGGCCCGCTGCAGGAGATGGCTGACGTCGTCGCCGTCGTCGGGGTAGAGGGCGATGCCGATGCTCGCCTCGGTGTCGAGCGAGAGCCCCTCCAGCATGATCGGATCGGCGATGGCCGCTCCCAGCACCGCCGCCACCGATGCAGCCGCCTCCTGATCGCGCACGTCGGGCAGCAGGACGGCGAACTCGTCACCGCCCAGGCGGGCGATGGTGTCGCTGTCGCGCACCGCCCGGGTGAGCCGCTGCGCGACCTCCTGCAGGAGCACGTCGCCGGAGTGGTGGCCGAGGGTGTCGTTGACCTCCTTGAAGCGATCGAGGTCGATGATCATGACCGCGACGCGCTCGCCCACGCGCCGCGCACGGGCGACGGCCTGCTCGGCCCGATCGTTGAACAGGCGCCGGTTGGGCAGCCCGGTCAGGGAGTCGGTGACCGCCTGGCGGTGGCTGTCGGCGAGAGCGATGTTCTCGCGGAAGGTCAGGCTCGCCCGGACCATGCACACCACCATGGCGGCGGCGGCCAGCCATGCCACCGCCGGGCTGGAGTCGTCGTACTGGATGTACACGAGCAGCGCGAGAGAGGCGGAGGCGACCGATGCCGGAAGGATCATGATCCGCCACCCCTCGAGCTGGGCGGAGCTCGAACGACCGGCCGGCTGCCACGCCGCGATCCCCATCACGACCAGGGCAAGCGACCAGAGGAGCTCCGCGACGCCCGGCGTGACCTCGGCACCGGTGGCGACCAGGAACAGGAAGGCGACGTCGGCGGCGGCGAAGATCGCGCACCCGAGCGCCAGCAGGCCGACCGCGCGCCCGGGACGCCAGCCGGTCAGGGCCACCAGGGCGGCGAGGAGGGCCAGCACGACGAGGTCGCCGAGGGGATACGCGAGGTTGGTCGCAACGGCCGCAACGCTCCCCTCCCCGTCGGCGACGATCGGGGGCAGGACGACGCCGACCCCCACGGCCGCGATGATCAGGCACGCCGCGACCACGTCGAGCCACTGGCTGGCGTGGAAGTGCCGTACGCGGGCGCGCAGCAGGAGCAGCAGTCCGGCGTACACGAGCGGGTAGAACGACAAGTAGAGGGCGTCGGCGGCCGACGGGAAGGGCGCTTCCTCCAGATCCTGGAGTGCCCGCCACCAGTAGAGCTCGCCGCCGCCCCAGATCAGTCCTCCGAGTCCGATCAGGGCCCAGGCGGCGCGCTCCTCGCGGACAGCGGCGGCCCTGCCGAGGATCCCGAGCGACGCGGCAAGCACCAGCGCCGTGTAGATCCAGCCGTCGAAGAGCTCGGTGCCACCCGGCGTGTCACCGACGCCGAGGAGCGCATGGGCAGTGAAGGCGGCCAGCCCCGCTCCGACGACCCCCCACCAGAGGTACGCGAGGATCCGATTCCGGCGGCTGAGCCCGTCGGCGATTATTCGCATCCCCGACCATCGGCCGCCGAGGGGCCGGAGATGAGCGTGCGAAGCGGGGACGGCTACCTTCGCGAGCGGGGGTGGGCACGATCGAAATCCTCGCGCAGGTGCGCCCCGGTGACGTGGGTGTAGACCTCGGTCGTGACCGGCGAGGAGTGGCCGAGGTGGGCCTGGACGTAGCGGATGTCCACCCCGGACTGGATCAGGTGCGTGCCGCAGGAGTGGCGCAGGGCGTGCGGGAAGACGCGCGCTCCGTCGGCCCGGAGGCCCGCGAGGTCGGCGACGTCGGTCACGATGCGCCACACCGCGGCGCGCCCGAGGCGTCGCCCGCGCGAGCTGAGGAAGACCGCGTCGGCATCGCGGTGGCGTGCCTGATCGGGCCGGGGACGCCGATCGCGGGCGCGCAGCTCCGGGCGGCCGACGCGCAGGTAGGCGGTGAGGGCGGCCAGCGCCTCGCGCGGCACCGCCACGGCGCGCCGCTTGCCGCCCTTCCCCAGAACCAGCAGGAACGGGTCGGACGCATCGTCGAGGTGGCACGCCGACAGGTCGAGCCCGGCCGCCTCGCTGGCGCGCAGGCCGCATCCGTAGAGCACCTCCACCAGCGCGCAGGTGCGCGCTCCGAGCGGCCCGGGACGGGCGGCGACCTCGCACATCCTCCGCACCGCCGAGGGCGAGAGGGCAACGATCTCCCGGCCGATCGCCTCCTGTCCGCCCTCGGTGGCGGCCGCGGGGGGCCGCAGGTCGCGAACCGGGTTCTCCAGGGCGAGCGACCGCGACCACCAGCGGCAGAACGCCCGGGTAGCGGCCACCCTGCGGCGACGGGTCAACACCCTCCCCGCCAGCCCGTCGCGCCACCGCTGCCACCACACGAGCGGAAGGGCGCCGAGCTGCACTGCGGCGGCGCGGGCGGCGGTGTCGTCCTCCACGCCGAAGGCCGGCGCATCGGCGGGAGGGGCCGGTACCCCCAGGGCCACGGCGAGGGCCTGGAGATCGCGCCCGTAGGCGGCACGGGTGTTGGGGTTCTCGCGGGACGCCAGGAAGGCCCCCGCGAGGCGGCCGAACCCGTCGGGGTCGACGACGCTCATCCGCGCGGGTGCCCGCGGCGCAGCGCCGCCTGCATCGCCTTCGTGGTGACCCCGGTGTAGCGCTGGGTGGTCGCGAGACTGGCGTGGCCGAGCACCTCCTGGACCACGCGCAGGTGGGCCCCTCCGACGCCGCCGGGCCCCTCGAGCAGGTGGGTGCCGGCGGCGTGGCGCAGCAGGTGCGGACCGCCCGCCCGGCCGGCCGCCCGCAGTTCCCGGGCGACGACCCGGTACAGGCTCGATCCGTCCAGGCGCCGGCCCGAGCGCGACACGAACACCGGTGCCCGCGCTGCCGCCTGGGGGGCGCGCCCCGATACCAGGCGCGGGCGCCCCTCACTGAGCCACGCCCGCAGCGCGTCAACCGCGTTCTCGGTGATCGGCACCGTGCGGGCGGAGCCCCCCTTGCCGACCACCCGCAGGGAATCGTGCTCGAAGTCGAGCCCCGCGAGCACGAGGTCGCAGGCCTCCTGGCGCCGGAGACCGCTGCCGTAGAGCACCTCCATCAGGGCGCGGTCGCGGAGGGCGAGCGCACGTGCCGTCGGCCCGAGCGACGCCGCCCCGGCGCCGGTCCCGTCCACCAGGGCGGCGGCGTCGGCTTGCGAGAGCCGCGGCACCGGCGGCGGCAGCGGGCGCGGCCGATCGACCAGCTCGGCGGGGGAACGCCCCGGGGGATGGTGCGGGGCGAGCCACTCCCGCAGGGCCGTGACGGCGCGCGCCCGGGTCGCGGGAGACCATGCGAGCCCGCGGAAGGCCGCCTCGAGTGCGGAGGGCGTCACCTCGCCGGGCCCGCCGAGACCGCGCGCCGAGAGCCAGCTCGCGACGCGGCGGGCGTCCTTCAGGTACGCGGCCCGGGTGCGCGGGGCCAGTCGCCGGCCTCGCCCCCCCTGCTCGGCCAGCCGCCGCTGCAGGTCGTCGAGGCTCTCATCCCAGGAGGTGCTCACATCATGTCGAGTTCGGCACTCCCCGCAGCTCCACCTGCCCCACCCCGGCCTGGAAGCCCCCGGATCCGTCATCCACGAGCGAGGTGATCCACAGGACGTAGGACTGCGCGGGCTCCGCGGACGCGATCGGCACGACCTGCGCCTCGCCGGTGAAGACGCCTTCGGCGAGCACCTCGCGCCGTCCTTGGACGAGCGGGCCGAGGACCTGGAACGAGGCGCCGGGGGTTGGCGAGGTCACCACCATCTCGGTGGCCATCGCCGGACTCGTCAGGCGCAGGATCAGACCGACGCCGCTCTTCAGCCCGCCGAAGTCGGGCGAGACGCGATACCGCTCGGTGTACCAGGCGGTGGCCGGGTCGGAGTCGACGGCGAGGGCCCGCTGATCGGGGTTCTCGGGGCTCTCGGCGCCGCCGTCGCCCTGGGGGTCGTAGTCGCGCACCGCCGAGAGCGTGAGCGGAGCGGCGTTGGCGGCCGTCACCGTGGAGGAGCCATCAGAACCGAGATCGCTGAGGATCACCCCGCCCGACACGACCGCGCCGAGCACCGCGACGGCGGCTCCGACCGCGAGCGCCCGGCGGCGCCGGGGGCGGCGGTGGCGCTCGGTGTCTCCATCGGGCACCTCCGGGGATGCGACAGCCGGTATCAGCGCGGTGCTCATCCGATGCTCCTCGAGCGCGTCGACCATCGCCTCGGCGCTCGGGAAGCGCTCCTGCGGGTCCTTGGCCGCAGCCCGCAGCGCGCAGGAGGCCAGCCAGTCGGGCACCTCCGGAGCGGCGATCCGCGGATCGGGCAGAGGCTCGGAGCACTGCTTCATCGCGACGGCCACGAAGCCGTCGCCACGGAACGGAAGGTCACCTGTCAGGCACTCGTAGAGGACGATGCCGAGCGAGTAGACATCGGTGCGGGCGTCCACGGGACGCCCGTCCGCCTGCTCGGGCGAGAGGTAGTCGGCGCTCCCCATCAGCATGTCCGTGCGCGTGAGAGCCTGCTGGCCGTCGGGCTCCATCAGACGCGCGATGCCGAAATCGGCGAGCTTCACGCGGCCATCCGGCGCGATGAGGACGTTCTGGCCCTTGATGTCGCGGTGCACGACGCCCTGGGCGTGGGCGTAGGCCAGCGCCCGGCCCACCTGGGCGCAGACGCGCGCCGCCTCCTCGGGGTCGAGGGATCCGAGGCGGCGGACTCGGGCCTTGAGGTTCTCGCCCTCGACGAGCTCCATCACCAGGTAGGGACCGTCCGGGTCCTCGCCGCGGTCGAGCAGGTGGACGAGGTTGGGGTGGGAGAGCCGCGCGACCAGCATGGCCTCGCGACGGAAGCGCTCGGCGTGCTCGGCGTCGGCGAGGAGGCCCGCATGGAGCCGCTTGACGGCCACGGGGCGGCCCAGCACCGTGTCGGTGGCGCTCCACACCGCGGCCATGCCTCCGCGGCCGATCAACTGATCGAGCCGGTACCGCTCCCCGAGGAGCTCTCCCGTCACGACCCTGGACTCGCGGCCGGCATCACCCACGGAGGATACTCCGCCCGAGGCGAGGCACCGACTGATGGCGTGGGCGCGGCGATAGACTGGCCGGGTGCCGGCGCCACAGACCGTTCTGATCGTCGAGGACGATGAGGCCATCTCGGATTCGATCGCCTACGCCCTCGACCGCGCCGGCTTCCGCACGCTGCGCGCGGGGGACGGCGCGCAGGGCTTGCGGCTCTTCCGCCAGCAGCGCCCGGATCTCGTGATCCTCGACCTCATGCTGCCCCAGATGGACGGCTGGCGGGTCACCGAGGAGCTGCGGCGCGAGGACGCGCGCGTCCCGGTCATCGTGTGCAGCGCGCGCACGAGCGAGTTCGACCGCGTGCACGGCCTCGAGATGGGCGCCGACGACTACGTGACCAAGCCCTTCTCGATGAAGGAGCTTCTCGCTCGCGTGAACGCCCACCTGCGACGGGTCGAGTCGCACCGTCAGCCCGGCGGCTCGGCGGCGATCGAGGTCGAGGGGCTCCTGATCGACCCCGACCAGGTGCAGGCCTTCGTCGATGGGCGCCCGGTGGGCTTCACCCCGCGCGAGTTCGAGGTCCTCTACGCGCTGGCGCGAGCGGAGGGCAAGCCGGTCGCCCGCGAGCGGGTCTACCGCGAGGTGTGGGGCTACGAGATGATGCGCGGAGACCGCTCGGTCGATGTCTTCGTCCGCAAGGTGCGCCAGAAGCTGGCGGGCGCCCGCCCCGAGCGGAGCTACGTGCAGACCCACTACGGCGTCGGCTACCGGTTCGAGCCCGCCGAAGCGGGCTCGAACGCGGCCGATGCCGAGACTGCGGCGGATGCCTAGGTGACGATCTCCTTGCCCTCGTCGGTGTCGCCCGGGTTCTGGCGGATGAACCAGAACACGAGGCCACCGATCAGGCCTCCGAGGGCCGGGGCCACGAGATAGAGCCAGAGGTCGCTGCCGTCGCCCGCCATGATCGCGGGCGCCAGGGAGCGCGCCGGGTTGAACGAACCGCCGGTGAACGGCCCGATCACAGTCGCCGCGGTGAAGATGAAACCACCGATGGCGAGCGGCGCGAGGACGCCGTTCCAAGGGGCGCGCGCGTCGGTGGCGACGGCGCTGATGACGATCACGAAGAGGGCGGTCGCGATCAGCTCGAGCGTGAAGGTCTGGCCGTCGCCGCCCGCGGGGTGGTTCACGAGCGCGTCCTGGACGGCCCCTGAGTACACCGTCGCCGCGACCGCGGCAGCGCTGAGCCCACCGATCGCCTGGGCGAGCCAGTAGGCGAGCACCTCGGAGACCGGGAACTGCCGCCCGGCGGTGAGACCGAGCGTGACCGCCGGGTTGAAGTGGCCCCCCGAGATATGACCGAAGGCGAAGATCATCAGGGCCAGCCCGAGACCGAACCCGGCGGCGACGCTGCCGACTCCGATCGCGGCGGGCTGGTCGACCGCTGCCGCGATCCCCGAGAACCCGATGAAGAAGAAGCCGAACGTCCCGATCAGCTCGGCGAGCAGGCGGGTGGGAAGGGGCGGTACTGCCACGGGACGACCTCCGGGTCGGATGGGTGCCGCCGGCGGCGGCGCGGCGGGAGCCTAACCGGGGTCTCCGACGGCTTGAACGGGGTGGCGGGCGCGGTTACCCTTCCCAGGCTCGCGACCCCGGGGGGATGCCCGAGCGGTCAAAGGGAGCGGTCTGTAAAACCGCCGGCTACGCCTACGGAGGTTCGAACCCTCCTCCCCCCATCCGACGACTCCTGCGGGACCGGGCGAATCCTGCCCGGGCCCCGGGCGTCGGTCTCGCATGCGGAATGCCGCGGGACTTCGCTAGAGTGCCCAGTCGGTCGATACCGGAATCAGCACCACGCCCAGTTAGCTCAGCCGGTAGAGCACTTCCATGGTAAGGAAGGGGTCAGCGGTTCGAATCCGCTACTGGGCTCTCGGGCGATCTCCCCGGATCGCCTCGCGGCGGAGTAGCTCAGCTGGTTAGAGCAGCGGAATCATAATCCGCGTGTCGGGGGTTCGAGTCCCTCCTCCGCTACCTCTTCGGACCGTCCAGGGGGCTCTTCAGCCCTCCAGAAGGCGATACCAGAGGGTGTTCTCCTCATCGACCTTCAGTTGGACGCGCTTGCGCCTGCCGAGGATGCGCAGGGCGCGTTCGATGGCGGGCAGCGGGGCCTTGACGCCGAAGTGGCGCTCGAGGTCCCACCCGAGATGCATCGCGGCCGACCAGCCCGACCGGTCCGGGCGGATCCGGTCCTCCATGCAGCGCTCGAGGACCCCGACGAGCCGGCCCGCCTGATTGAGCGTGTATGTCGACTCCGACACCGTGGGGTCGTCTGCCACGACCACCTCCTTGCCGTCGGGTACTGAGGTCCACCCCCTTCGTCGGTCGCCGAGCCACTCTCCTTGACTTCCGCGGTCGCGTCGGGGGTCCGAAGGACGGCCGACGCAGAGGTGTGGCGGGCGCCGGCCCGAAGGGAATCCCCATGCCGGCGCCCGCCGACACCGCCTGGATGGGGTTCACGCGCCTACGCCGTCGCTGCCCGGTTGGAGCCGTGGATGCTCGTGGCCGCCCTCCTGACGATCCCGGCGATCGTCCTCGAGGAACTCGCTCTCCCCGATGTGGGCCGCGCGGTGGCGCTCGGCCTCAACTGGACCATCTGGCTGGCCTTCGCGGCCGAGCTCGTCACGATGCTCGTGATCGTGGAGGACCGCGCACGCTGGCTCCGCACCCACCCTCTGGAGGTCGCGATCGTCCTCCTCACCGGGCCGTTCCTTCCATCCGTCTTCGGCGTGCTGCGAACGCTCCGGCTCCTGCCGCTGGTCCGCGTGGCCCTTTCGGCCCGGAGGCTCCTGTCTCTGGAGGGGATCCGGCTGGTGGGCCTGATCACCCTCTCCCTGATCATGGTCGCCGGCTTCGCCTTCTCGCGCCTCGAGACCGGTCCTGGCGGGGAGGAGCTGACCGCCTGGAACGGGGTGTGGTGGGCCGTCACGACGGTCACGACCGTCGGCTACGGAGATCTCTCCCCCCAGTCGGGGAGCGGCCAGGTGCTCGCGATCTCCGTGATGGTCCTCGGGATCGGTTTCGTCGCCATGCTGACCGCGGCGGCCGCGGAGTTCTTCGTGCGCACGGGCCTCGCCACGAGCGACGAGGACGACGACGACCGCGAGTATCTCCGCAGGCGGATCGACGAATTCGGCGAGCGCCTCGCACGCATCGAAGCCGCGGTGGGGGCCGATCGGCCCGGGAGACCGCCGGACGCGCGCCGCGATGGGCCCCGCACGGAGGGCTGATCGGGTCACGCGGTGGGCAGCGGAGCCTCCACGAGGATCGGGCCCTCGGGTGTGGTGCGCTCCGTACGGGGCTGTGCGGTCACCGCGAGCGCGTCGGCGTCGGCGAGGCCGGTCGCCACGGTCCGGGCCTCGGACGGCCCGGTCTGCTGGAGGAGCCCGGCCGAGCGGGCCTCGCCACCGCGGATCACCCACAGCTGGTAGGCGTCGCCCTCCGCGAGCACCGGCAACCGGCTGAGGCGCACCACCGCGGTGTCCTCGCCCGGGACGTAGAGGATGCGCCCGGTCACGCCGGGGGCATCGACCGTGCCCGTGACGGCGAGGGTGGTGACCTCCGGCCGCGCGGGCTCGTCGGATCCGGCCTGGAGGGCGATGGTCCCCACGAGGAGGAGCGCGACGACACTCGCAACCGCGACCGCGGCCGGCCATGGGCGCAGCAGCCGATCGCGAAGCCGGATGCGGGCGGGAGCCGAGCGTCGGGCCGGGGTCGGGTCGGCGCCCTCGGCGGCGGCCCGGTCGGCCGCCTCGGCCCGGATGGTCTCCATCAGGGAGGCCTTCAGATCAGGAGAGGGCTCGTGGGGATCGACGGCGAGGGCGAGCACGTCGGCGCCCGCTCGCAGGGATGCGATCTCCTCGCGGCACACGGCGCACTCGGCCGCGTGAGCCTCGACGCGCGCCGTCTCGCGCGGGTCGGCCGCACCGAGGGCGACGGGTGCGAGAAGGTCGCGCAGCGCCTCGTGCTCGGCGGTCACGTCGCGAACTCCGCGCCCAGCCCTCGGCGCAGTCGCTCCAGGCCGAGGCGCATCCGGCTCTTCACGGTGCCCAGGGGCACACTCAGCATCTCCGCGATCTCATGGTGCGTGAAGCCGCCATAGTAGGCGAGCCTCAGCACCTCGTGCTGCTCGGTGGGAAGGCTGCCGAGCTCCTCGCGGACCGTCCCGGCGAGGGCGCGTCCGATGCCCAGAGCGGCGGCGTCGGGTTCGTCGGGCCGGCGCAGCTCAACCTGTTCGAGGGCATCCTGACGCCGTGCCACCGCGCCGAGGGTCCGCAGCCGGTCCACGCCGCGGTTGTGGAGGATCGAGAGCAACCAGGTGCGGACGCTCCCGCGCGAGGGTGCGAAGCTGCCCGCCCCGCGCCACACGGCGAGGAAGGAGTCCTGCACGAGGTCCTCCGCCGCCTGGCGGTCTCCGAGCAGCCGGAACGCCAGCGAGAAGGCGACGCGCGAGTGGCGGTCGTAGACGACCTCGAAAGCGTCGGCATCACCGCGCTCCACGAGCGTGAGGAGGTCCTCGTCGGCGAGCCGGGTGAGCTCGTGTGGAGATGTGTCGGCGCCCATCACCCCCACTCTACGAGCGAGGCGATCACCCGGATCACCGCCGACCCGGACTCAGGAGGCGCCGTGCCGGATCACCAGCGGTCGATCTGGCGCGGGCACCCGCCGGGGACGCCGCCTGGCGATGGGATGCGCCCGGGAGGTGTCGCCGGACCCTCGGCGCGGGACGCTAGAGGCGCCAGACCCGGGCGGCGACGGCGGCGGCGACATCGGCCTCGCTCACCGAGCGCCGGTAGCGCCGCCCTCCCCCGGCGGGCGCGACCCCGAGGTGGAGGTCGATCATCGAGGCGGGCATGCCCTCCTCCGCCAGTTCGGCGGCGTTGGCGTAGCGAAGCGCCAGGGGGTGGACCCGCTTGTGGATGTCGGCCCGCCGGGCGAGGCGGGGAAGGAGCTCCCGCACGTAGGCCGCCTTGAGGTGTTCGCCGGCGAGGGTGCAGAACAGGGGGCGGTCGGAGCCGATGCCGCGCTCGGTGCGGCGCACGAGCCACGCCTCCACCAACGCACGGGTGGCCAGGTCCACGCCGGCAAGGCGAGGGCGGCCGCCCTTGCGCGGGGGGACCACGACGGTGCCGGCCGCGAGGTCGATGTCCCCGGGCTGGAGGGCCAACGCCTCGCCCGGACGAAGGCCCGAGCGGTACATGACCGCCACGAGGGCGCGGTTGCGCACGCCGGTCGGCGCCCGTCCGGAGGACGCCTGCAGGAGCGCGACCGCCTCATCGGGCGTCAGGAGCTCATTGCTCACCGGCTGCTCGTCGCCCTCCGAGAGTGGCGAGGGAAGTGAGCGCTTCTCATTGTCCTGGACTGTCATGCGCCCCCTCCGTCGGGGTAGGCGATATCGCCTTTTGTGTAACTTTTTGTAGATTCAATGTTGTAGCCGAGTGACGCCTTGTCTGTCAACCGCTGGTTTTCGCATTTTTCCTTGGCAGTCAACGGAGGGCGGGCGGAGGGATAGCCTGCGGGGGTCTCGGGTGGGTGGTCGTCCGCAAGGGCGCGCGAGGGAAGCCGGTGCGAGTCCGGCGCGGTCCCGCCACTGTCACCGTGAGCGGCGCGGCTGGGCGGGAAGCCAGCCACTGGGGGAGACCCTGGGAAGGCGCGGCGCCGCTGCGATCGGAAGCCAGGAAACCTGCCTCCGCCCGAGCACCGACACCGCTTTCGAGGAATGGAGCAGTTGGTGCGAGGACGTCCCCGGGCACCCGTGCCCCTGCTCGCGGTCCTCGCCGCCGCGATCCTGGTCGCACTCGGATCGGCATGCGAGCGACGCGCCGAGGACGCCCCCGCCGCCGCGGCCCCGGCCGCCACCCTCGTCGCGACCGCCGACTACGGCAGTCGCGACCTGCTCTCGATCCGGGTCCGGCCGGGGCAGTCGGCCATGCGGGCCCTTCGCGGGGTCACGCCTGTGCGAACCGCCTACTCCGGCGGCTTCGTGGCCGAGATGCTCGGCCTCTCGAGCGATCCCTCGGGGCCGAGCGACTGGTTCTTCTTCGTCAACGGGATCGCATCTCCGGTGGGCGCGAAGGAGGTGACGGTGGAGGACGGCGACACGATCTGGTGGGACCATCGCAACTGGAAGAGGCTCTCGGATGCGCCGGTCGTCGTCGGGCAGTGGCCGGCTCCGCTCGTCCGGCCCGGCGGCGGACCACCGGTTTCGGCCGACCCCCCACTGCGCGCCGCCCTCGCCGCCTCAGGCGCGCGAATCACGGCCGATGATTCGGCCTGGAGGGCGCGCGTGGGGTCGAGCGAGGCGCTCGCGCGGCGCGATCCCGCCTGGCGCCGCGCGCTGGCCGACCCCGACGCGGCCGGGCTCACCGTGGCCATCGAGCGCGGCGTGGTGACCTCGCTCGGACCCGACGGCGCGCGCCGCGCGCCGGTGCCCGGGGCGCGCGCGCTGGTGGCGGCCCTGCCGAGCGCCGGTGCGCCCGAGAACGGGGTGCTGGTCGCCGTGGTCGGGCTCGACGAGGGCTCGGCCCGAGCGGCGGCGCGCGCCGTGGCGACCGACCCGCGGATCCTGCGCCTGCGCTACGCGGTCGCGTTCGACGGCGCCGGGCGGCCGCTGGTCGCCGGCGGGCGGGTGGCGCCGTGAGACGCGCCCCCGGGCCGCTCGCAACGCTCGGATTCGCCGCGATGGTCATCGCCTTCAGCACCGATCACCCGCTGGTGCTCGGTGCGGTCGCCGTCGGCGCGGTGTCGCTCTTCGTTACGGCGCCCGGGAGGCCGAGCCGGCTCTTCCTGGTGGGCGGAGCCCTCAGCGGTTTCAGCCTGGCGCTCCTCAACCCCTTCGTTTCGGCGCAGGGCGACCTGATCATCTGGCGCGGACCCGAGCTGGCCGTCATCGACCTCGAGGTGACCGTGGAAGAGGTGGCGGCCGGGCTGGCGATCGGCGTCAGGCTCTTCGCGGTCGCCGTCCTCGTCGGGGCGGTCCTCGCGCACATCGACGCCGACCGCCTGCAGGCCCAGGTGGCACGGATCGCTCCGCGCTCGGCGTTGACGTGCGCCCTCGCGGCCCGGCTCATGCCCACCCTGGAGCGCGACGCCCACGCCATCGCCGAGACCGCCCGCCTGCGCGGCGTGGCGCTGAGCGACGGACACTGGCCGGGGCGCCTGCGCCGGGCCGCGCCGCTCGCGCTGCCGCTGCTCGGATCGGGCCTCGAGCGCGGCCTCGACGTGGCCGAGGCGATGACCGCCCGCGGATACGGCTCGGGGCGGCGCACCCGACTGGCGGAGGCCCGGTACGACCGGGTCGAGCGAGCCATCCTCACCATCGGAGCGGCCCTCGCCGCCCTGGCCGGCCTCGCGATCGTCCTCGGTCTGGCGCGCTACTCGTACTACCCGAGCCTCGACCCGCTCTTCGGCCCAGGGGCGGCGGCCGTCGCGTCCCTCACCCTCGCCGCGCTCGGCTCCGCATGCCTGGTGCTGCGACGGTGATCATCGCCGCGACCCGCGCCCTCGGCTTCACCTACGGCGGAGCGCCGGAGGCGGCCCTCGACGGCATCGACCTGGATGTCGCCGCGGGCGAGATCACGCTGCTCGAGGGGCCCTCGGGCGGGGGCAAGTCCACTCTGCTGCGGGCCCTCTGCGGCCTCGTGCCGCACTTCCACGGCGGGCGCTTCTCGGGCTCGGTGACCGTCGCCGGTCACGACACCGTCAGCACCGATCCGGCTCGCATCTGCCGCCTGGCGGGCATGGTCTTCCAGGATCCGGAGGGTCAGGCGGTGCTCGGATCGGTCGAGCGAGACGTCGCGTTCGGACTGGAGAGCGCCGGCCTCGCGCCGGCGGCGATCCCCGCACGGGTTCAGGTGGCCCTGGAGATGGCGGGCGCGCTGCACCTGCGCGGACGCGCCATCGCGACCCTCTCCGGCGGAGAGCGTCAGCGGGTCGCCCTCGCCGCAGTGCTGGCTCCGGGGCCTCGCCTACTGCTGCTCGACGAGCCCACCTCCCAGCTCGATCGCGAGGGCTCTGCGGCATTGATGGTCACGCTGCGGGCGCTGGCACGCGACGCCGGAGCGGCGATCGTGATGAGCGAGCACCACGCCGACCGTGCGCGCGCGGTGGCCGATGCGCTCGTGACGATCCGCGACGGGCGTCGCGCCGACGTCGACCCCGCGCCTGCGCCAGGCGACGCGCCGATCCGGGCGAGCCCGGGCGGCGTGCGCGCCCTCCTCGACGGGATCGACGCGGGCCACCCCGGCCGCCCGGTGCTGCGCGATGCGTGTATGGAGCTCCGGGAGGGTGAGGTCGCCACGATCCAGGGACCGAACGGGTGCGGCAAGAGCACCCTGCTGCGGGTGCTCGCCGGCCTGCACCGGCCCGAACGCGGCCGCGTCGTCCTGGCCGGCGCAGATGTGACCGAGAGACCGGCCGAGCGCCGCTTCCCGGCGCTCGGCTTCGTGGGCCAGGACCCGGGCCGGCATCTCCTGTGCGAGCGGGTCGACGCCGAGGTGGCGTTCGCGCTGGCGCGGCTGCCCATGACGGATGTCGAGCGCCGCACTCGGGTGGCCGGCATCCTCCGGGACCTGGAGCTCGGAGCCCTCGCCGGCCGCCACCCCCTCGACCTGTCCGTCGGCCAACGCGAGCGCGTGGCCCTGGCGGCGATCCTCGCCGCCCGACCCGGCGTGATCGCGCTCGACGAGCCCACGCGCGGGATGGATCCCGCGCGCAGGTCGGCTCTCGCCGCCATCGTCCGAGCGCGCGCCCGGGAGGGGGCGGCGGTCGTGGTGGCGACCCACGACGCCGCTTTCGCCCGTGAGGTCGGCGACCGGTCGCTCATCATGCGCGACGGGGCCCTGTGCGCCGCGCACGTCGATGCCGTGGGCGTGAAGTGAGCGCCGCCCTCACGGCGGCACTGCTCCTCGCGGTGGTGCTCGGCCTCGGGCTGGTGGCGCTCGAGCGCGGCGGGGGAGGAGCCAAGGAGCTGGCGCTGGTCGCGACCCTCGGCGCGGTCGCCGCCGCCGGACGCGTCCTCTTCTCGCCGATCCCGGGTGTGCAGCCGGTCACGACCATCTGCATCGTCACCGGCGCGTCACTCGGGCCGCGGGCGGGCCTCGCCGTGGGACCGATCGCCGGACTCCTCTCCAACAGCTTCCTCGGCCAGGGTCCGTGGACTCCCGCCCAGATGGCGCTCTGGAGCGGCGCCGGCCTGACCGGGGCCCTCTTGCGCGTCGTATGCCGCCGCGCGGCCGGGCTGGCGGCGGTCGCCTTCGCCTGGGGCATGCTCTTCGGATGGGGGATGAACCTCTGGTTCCTCGCCGCCTTCGGTCCCGAGGTGAGCCGGGCGAGCATGGTGCTGGCAAGCGGCCGCAGCCTGCCGTTCGACCTCGCGCACGCCATCGGCAGCGCCGCGCTGGCGCTCGTCGCCGGGCCGGCGCTCCTGCGGCTGCTCGGTCGCTACGCCCTGCGGATACGCACGCAGATCATGCTCGAGACAGGTCCCGAGCACGGCTCCGGAGGGCGTCCTCCGCCGCTGTCGCCCGCTCCCGCGCCGCCGCGCTGAGGGAGCGCGCCTCGGCGATCCTCGCGCGGCAGTCGCCGATCATCGAGGCCACCTCCGCGGGCGCGGCGGAGCCGGTCTGAAGGCGTGCCGCCACGCAGGCGGCGGGATCGAGCGCGCTCTCGAGGGCGGCGGCGGAGATCGCCACCGATCGCCCCGCCGAGGCCTCGGCGGCAGCCGAGAGCCGCTCGGGGGTGAGGGCCTCCGGGGTCAGCCCCTCCTCGATCAGGTCCCGCACCGCGCGGCCCACGATGTGGTGGGCGGTGCGGTAGTCGAGTCCGGCCTCGACGGCGAGGACGTCGGCCACGTCCGCGGCGGCCGTGAACCCCTCGCGGGCCGCCCGCTCCCAGCGCGCGGCGTCGATCTCCAGTCCGGCGACGACCTCGGCGGCGAGCGCGGTCACGGTCAGCGCCTCCTCGAGCAGCCGGGGAACGCTGCCGTTGAGCAGGTGGAAGTGGTCGGTGCGCGCGGAGCCGGTGTGGAGCGCCACGAGCATCGCCGCGAGATCACCGGCCGCGATGCCGGCCTGGGTCCGGATGACCGCAAGCGCGTAGGGATTGCGCTTCTGCGGCATCAGCGCGCTGGCGCGGCTGTGCCGATCGGCCAACCGCACCGCGCCGAACTCCTGACTTGCGAGGATCTCGAGATCCTGACCGAGTTGGGAGCCATGCGTGGCCGCCGTCGCCACCGCGGCGGCGAGCGCGATGTATCCGTCGGCCTGCCACATCGCATCCTTGGCATGGGTCATCACGCCCGCGCACCCGAGCAGGTCGGCCAGGCGCGCACGATCGAGCGGCCAGCGCGAGCCCGCGCTCCCGCCGACGCCGGCCACGCTCAGGTCGAGCCATCCGTGGACCCCCCTCAGGCGCTCCGCGTCGCGTATCGCCGGATAGGCGTACGTCAGCAGCAGATGCCCGATCGAGCTGGGCTGGGCCGGCTGGAGGTAGGTGTAGTCGGCTGCGAGGTCGTCGGGGTGGCGCGCCGCGAGATCCACCAGGGCCTCGGCCACGTCGAGGGTGGCGTCGTGCAGCTGCACCACCCCGGCGCGCGCCACCAGGCGCAGGGCCACGCGGAAGGCCTCCCGGCGCGGGCGCCCGGCGCTCAGCCATCCCGCCGCAGCCGCGCCGACGCGGGCCTTCAACTCGCGCTCGCGCGAGTTGAAGGCGTCGCCGAGCTCGGCCCTCCACGGGAAGTCCTCGGGGGCGATCGCGTCGAGCGCGAGGAGGCCCCCGAGCAGGCCCCTGGCCTCGTCGCCGCCGATGGCCCCACCCTCGATCAGGGCGACGGCGTGGGCGAGGTCGGCGAGCGACAGGCCCCGGGCCAGCCGGGGGCCGTGCGAGATCTCGTGCGCGTAGCCGGCGCGCACCAGCTCGGGGGCCGGCCCACCGGTCAATCGCCCGCCCGCGCCAAGGTAATCGGAGCTCACAGGGGTGATCCTACGGCTGCGCGGGGGTGAGAGCCTGTTTCAGGATCAACCCCTGGTCGGCCTCCCGAAGGAGGACCCTCAGGCGGGGGGAGCTCCTCCACCTCGGGCAGCACTCCCCGCACGCCCGAGACATCGAGCAGGCGCACGACCGCGTCGGAGGGCCGATAGATGCTCACCGGCGGTGCGCCCTCGCGACTGCGCTCGTTTGCCGCGAGCAGAGACCCGAGACCACGGCTGTCCATGAAGGTGACGCCCTCGAGATCGATGAAGACGGGGCCCTGGCCGCGCTGGGCATCGGTCAGCGTGCGCGACACGTCCTCGAGCGCCAGGGCGTCCAGCACTCCGACGACGCGCACGACAGTCGTCTCGCCTCGCGCCTCACTGCGCACATCGACGTGCTCCGCGGCCATGGCGCGGGACACTAGCAGGGCCGGGGGCCCTTCCCGGTCCGCCCGGCGCGCTAGTCTTCCCGGCGATTTCCGACCGACGCGAGGAGCGCGCGATGAAGGGTCTCCCATCCTGGATGCTCACGTTGCTGGTGGCCCTCACGGTGCTGCTGCTGGTGGTCGGGTGGCACGACCGCCACGAGGCCGGGTACCTGCCGTTCATCATGGGCATCCTCTTCGCCCTCTTCGCCCTGGCCGCCATCGGCGGCCGCATACGCGGAGAAGACGAGCAGTAGTGAGCATGCCCACGCATCCGTACGGGCCCAGCGATCCGGCCAAGCGCAGGAGCGCGGCCATGACCGACGGCCCCGACCGCGCGCCCGCCCGGGCGATGCTGAAGGGGACCGGCTTCAGCGACGAGGATCTCGCCAAGCCGATCATCGGCGTCGCGACCACCTGGATCGAGACGATGCCGTGCAACCTCAACCAGCGCGAGCTGGCGGTGCACGTGAAGCGCGGAGTCCGCGCGGCCGGCGGCACCCCGATGGAGCTCAACACGATCTCCGTCTCGGACGGCGTGTCGATGGGAACCGAGGGCATGCGTGCCTCCCTGATCTCGCGCGAGGTCATCGCCGACTCGATCGAGCTGGCATCGCGCGGTCACTCCTTCGACGGTCTGGTCTGCCTGGTGGGCTGCGACAAGACGATCCCCGCGGCGGTGATGGCGCTGGCGCGTCTCGACATCCCGGGGCTCGTCCTCTACAACGGCTCGATCCAGCCCGGCCGCTACCGCGGCCGCGACGTCACGATCCAGGACGTGTTCGAGGTGGTCGGCGCCCACGCGGCGGGCCGGGCGAGCGCCGAAGAGGTCCACGCCCTCGAGAGCGTCGCCTGCCCCGGAGCGGGTGCCTGCGGCGGCCAGTTCACCGCCAACACGATGTCGATGGCGCTCGACATCCTGGGCATCAGCCCCGCCGGTCTGAACGGCGTCCCCGCCGTCCACCCCGACAAGGAGGCCGCGTGCGTCGCAGCCGGCGAGCTGGCGATGCACCTCGTGCGCGAGGACATCCGCCCCTCCCAGATCATCACGCGCGCGGCGATCGACAACGCCATCGCCGGGGTCGCGGCGAGCGGGCGGCTCCACCAACGGAGTGCTGCACCTGCTCGCCATCGCCTGGGAGCTGGGCATCCCCCTCTCGATCGACGACTTCGACACCATCGCCGCACGCACGCCGATCGTCGCGAGCCTGACGCCGGGCGGCAAGTACATCGCGACGGACCTGCACGCGGCCGGAGGCGTGGCCGTGATGACGCGAGAGCTGGTCAACGCGGGCCTGCTCGATCCCGGCCCGCGCAACGTGGACGGACGCACGCTGGGCCAGATCGCGGCGGACGCCCGCGAGACCCCCGGCCAGAAGGTGATCGTGCCGATCGAGGACGCGCTGTCGCCGACCGGCGGACTCGCCATCCTTCGCGGCAACCTCTCACCCGAGGGCTGCGTGGTGAAGCTCGCCGGCCACGAGCGACGCCTGCACGTCGGGCCGGCGCGGGTCTTCGAATCGGAGGAGCAGGCGTTCGCCGCCGTGAAGCAGAACCTGATCGAGCCGGGGGACGTGGTCGTGATCCGCTACGAGGGGCCCGCCGGCGGCCCGGGGATGCGCGAGATGCTGCACGTCACGGCCGCCATCGTCGGCGCAGGGATCGGTGACGAGGTCGCCCTCGTCACCGACGGGCGCTTCTCGGGCGCGACCCACGGCCTGATGGTGGGTCACGTCTCCCCGGAGGCGTTCCGCGGCGGGCCGATCGCGGCCCTCCAGGAGGGCGACACGGTGGTGCTCGACGTGGATGCGCGCGAGTTGCGCGTGGAGCTCACCGACGAAGAGATCGCCGAGCGGCTCGCGGGTTGGTCGCCGCCCAGCCCCCGCTACACGCGCGGGGTGCTCGCCAAGTACGCCTCCCTGGTCTCCTCGGCATCCGAGGGAGCGGTCACCCGACCGGTCTGAGGCCGCTCGCGGCGACCGGCGACGCCGGCCCGCCCCGGCCGCGAGGATCCTGCTGCTGCGGCGCTAGCCGCGGCGCCTGACGGGCCGCGCCCGCGCACCGCCGGACCTCCGCGGTATCCCGGGTTCCGCCGGATCCCCCCCGCCCGCCGCTGGCTCCAGACGAAGGCGGCGATCGCAGCGACGAAGAGGGTCAGGGCCACGTAGAAGTTCAGTCGCTGCCCGAGGAACATCCGCGAGGGATCGACCCGCAGCTGCTCCCAGAAGATCCGGCCGAGCGAGTAGACCGCGACGTAGAGGCAGAAGATCCCGGGGGGGCGGATCCGCATGCGCCGGCCGAGCCAGATCAGGATCGCCGCCCCCGCGAAGTTCCAAAGCATCTCGTAGAGGAAGGTCGGGTGGTACGAGGAGACGAGCTCGCTTCCGTCCGGGCGGAATCCGAGGTCCACCTCGAGGGCCCACGGTAGGTCCGTCGGGCCTCCGTAGAGCTCCTGGTTGAAGTAGTTGCCGAGCCGCCCTATGCCCTGGGCGATGAGGATGCCCGGGGCAGCCGCGTCCATCATCGCGAACACGCTCGCGCCACGCCGGTGGGTGATGTAGGCCCCGGTGAGCACCCCCGCGAGCACGCCGCCCCAGATGCCAAGCCCGCCCTCCCAGATGGCGAACGGGGCGTACCACTCGTCGCTGAGTTGATCCCAGCTGGTGATGTCGTGATAGATCCGGGCGCCCACGATGCCGGCGAGCACCGACCAGAGGGCGATCTCTAGCACCAGGTCGGTATCGCCGCCGCGGGCGGACCAGCGGCGCATGGTGAGCCAGGTGGCCACGGCAACGCCCGCGAGCAGGCACAGGGCATACAGCCGGATGTCGAGCGGCCCGAGGTTGATCTGCCGGAAGTCCGGAGCCGGGATGCTCGCGATGGCGGTGGCGACCCCGTGCACCGGGCGAGTGTAGTTGACCCCGTCGAGATGATCGACGATCCGAGGGCCCTATCTGATAATAGTTCTCGCTCACTGGAGCGGGTCGGAACCCCTCTCCGCATCGCCTCCTGGAGGAGTCGGATGCACGACCCCACCCGTCGTCTGTGCCACGCCGCGCACCCGGTCGTCGCCCTCCTGGCGGCCCTGTTCCTCGCCGCTGTCGTGGCCGCGGGCGGGTGCGGGTCGGGCGCAGAGGGGGATGCCGGGCGGCCGAGGATCGTCGTCACGACGACGGTCCTCGGCTCGGTGGTCGAGGGTCTGGTGGGCGACGCCGCAGAGGTCGTCGTGCTGATGCCCAACGGCGCCGATCCACACGACTTCCAGCCCTCGGCCCGCGATGCGGCCACGCTGGGCGATGCCGATCTCGTGGTGGAGAACGGCCTGGGGCTCGAGGAGGGCCTCCGGGACGCGATCTCCGCTGCCCGCGACGGTGGCGTGAGGGTCTTCTCGGCGACCGACCACGTCAGGTTGCGCAAACTCGGGAAAGCGGACGAGCACGGCTCCGAGGACCCGCACATCTGGATGGATCCGATCGCGATGCGCGACGTCGTCGAGGCGCTCGCGGTGATCCTCCGACGCGACCTCGGCCTCGATCTGACCAAGCGCGCCTCCGGGCTCACCCGACGGCTCGAGGCGCTCGACGCCGAGATCCGCCAGACCCTGTCGGCGATCCCCTCAGACCGTCGCCGACTGGTCACGGGCCACGAGTCGATGGGCTACTTCGCCGATCGCTATCGCTTCACCCTGGTCGGCGCGCTGATCCCGTCGTCGAGCTCGCAGGCACAGGTGTCGGCCGCGAACCTCGCCGACGTGCGCGCCCTGGTCGAGCGCGAGGGCGTGCCCGCCATCTTCGACGAGGCCGGCACCCCGGCGGGCGTGGCCGACGCGATCGGCGATCAGACCGGCGCCGAGGTCGTGGAGATCGCGTCGCACAGGCTTCCCGGCGACGGCTCCTACCTCACCTTCATGCGCGATGTGGCCGCGGCGGTGCGTGACGGTCTCGCGGCGCGGAGCTGAGACGGCACATGGGCCCGCTCCTCGATCCGTTCCTCGACAACGAGTTCATGATGCGGGCCCTGGTGGCGGGGTGCCTCGTCGCCCTGACGTCGGCGATCGTCGGGACCTTCGTCGTTCTGCGGGGGCTGGCGTTCATCGGAGACGCCCTCGCCCACGGAGTGCTGCCGGGCATCGCCGGCGCGGTCATCCTGGGCCTGCCGGGGATCCTCGGCGCGCTCGTCGGCGCCGCGGTGATGATCGGCGGGGTGGACCTGGTGAGGCGGCGATCGCGGCTGTCCGGAGACACGGCAATCGGCCTGCTCTTCGTCGGCATGCTCGCCCTCGGTGTCGTGATCGTCTCGCGCTCGGATTCCTTCACGGGCGACCTGACGCGGATCCTCTTCGGCGAGGTGCTCGGCATCTCCTGGAGCGACATCGGCATCCAGGCCGTCGCCACCGCGCTGGTGGGCCTTGTCGCCGCGCTCTGCTCCCGGCCCTTCCTGATGCTCTCGTTCGATCCCGGCCAGACCCGGGTGGCCGGTTTTCGCGTGGGCCTCTACGAGTGGCTGATGCTCGGGACCGTCGCCCTGACGGTGGTGGTCTCGTTCCAGACCGTCGGGACGCTGCTCGTGTTCGGGATGCTGGTGGCTCCGCCGGCGACCGCAGCGCTCGTGGCCCGTCGCATCGGCGCGATGATGGCCGGGGCCGCCGTTATCGGCGTCCTCAGCGTGGCCCTCGGTCTGCTGATCTCCTTCCACTACGACCTGGCCGCGGGCGCGTCGATCGTGCTGGTGGAGGTCGTCGCCTTCTTCGTCGCGCTGACGATCCGCACCATCGCCCACCCCGCCGCGCACCCGGCGGCGGCGTGAGCACCGCGCCCGCGGTCGCGGCCGATGACCTCGCGGTGGGCTACGACGGACGGCCCGTGGTGGCGGGGATCGACCTCGAACTGGAGGCCGGCGGAACGCTCGTCGTGCTGGGCACCAACGGCTCGGGTAAGTCGACCCTGGTCAAGACGCTCGTCGGGCTGATCGACCCGGTGCGAGGGTCGGTCCGCGTCCTCGGCGACCGCCCCGGCGCCCATCCGCGCAGAGTGGCCTACCTCGGCCAGGTCCGGGCCTCCGGTTTCGCGCTGCCCATCCGCGCGCGCGACGTGGTGGCGATGGGCCGCTTCGCCGAACGCCGCCTGCTCGGCCGCATCACCCGCGCCGATCGGGTGCTCGTGGACGAGAGCATGGATCGGATGGGCACCGCCTCGCTGGCCGATGAGCCGCTCGCCGAGTTGTCGGGGGGGCAACGCCAGAGGATCCACATCGCCCAGGCCCTCGCATGGCGGGCCGACCTGCTCGTGCTCGACGAGCCGACCTCGGGGCTGGACGTGGCCGGGCGCGGCCTGCTGCTCGAAGCGCTCGCCGAGGAGCGTGCGCGTGGCGTGGCGGTGATCATGTGCACGCACGACATCCGCGATGCCGCGGCGGCCGACCGGGCCCTTCTGCTCGCGGGTCGCGTCGTGGCCGCGGGCACGCCGGCGCAGACGCTGACCCGGGAGGCGTTGATGGAGACCTTCGGCCTCGTGCTCGGCGAGCTTCCGGGGGGAGGCGAGCTGGTGATGGACCCGGTGCACCGCCACGACCACGACCACGGCTGATCGGCGGTGAGGTCCGAGGCCGCCGTCATGATGGGGGGATGCTGAGATCACCGATCATCCTCGCGCTGGCCGGCCGTGCTGCCCGGCGGCGGCTCCGCCGGCTCGGCGGCACCGAGACCCTCGCGTGGGCGGTGCGGGTCCCGCTGGTCACCCTCGTCGTGACCGCAGCCCTCGCTCCCCTCCTCGCGGGTCGTGGTGGAGGCCGCAGGCCCCACTGAGCTTCAGGGGCTCGGACGAGTCCCTGCCGCGGCGGCGGCGTACAGTGGAGGTGATGGCTCCCACTGCGATCGCCACGAGGATCTCGTCGGGATCACGCGCGGCAGCTGGCGCAGATCCCGTGCACGGTGACGTCGTGCCCCAGCACCAGGAAGCCCCTGCGAGCTGCTTGATCGGCGGCCCATCCGGCGACGTCGCACTCGGAGACCTCGGCCACCGCACCGCACGACGTGCACACCAGATGATGGTGATGGCCGTTGCCACAGAGGCGGTAGACCACCTCGCCCCCCGGGCGCGCGATCGCGTCGACCGCTCCGCTGTCGACCAGAAGGGCCACGGTTCGCTCGGCGGTGCGCTCGCCGAGGCCGGGAAGGCGGCGACGGCCGCGTGCCAGGAGCACCGCGAGGGGCAGACCGTCCCCGGCATCGCCGAGCGCATCCAGTATCGCCTCGCGCTGCGGGGTTCGCCGCAGCCCGCCGGCGCTCAGGCGGCGCCAGACGACCTCGGTCATCGATGCTCCCATCGCGGCCGAATGATACGCCGGTCTCAGAGAGCCTGTTCCAGGATGAACCGCGGCCGGCCGTGGCTGTGACGCGCGCTCACAGCCACCACGGCGACGACCAGCGCGAGGCGACCGCCGCCTGGGCGACCCACGCCGCCGGCCGGGTCGCCCAGGCGGGCCACCGCGCCGGGGGCGCCCGGACGGCGGTCATCGAGTCCCTCGCCGGCCAGGGCTGCTGCCGCTCGGCTCAGGAGATCTTCGACCAGCTGCGCAGCGACGGACGGCGGGTGGGAATCGCCAGCGTCTACCGGGTTCTCGATCTGCTCGTCAGCCTGGGGCTGGTGCAGCGGCTCGATCTGGGCGGGGGGATCTCCCGCTACGAACCCGCCCTTCCGGGAGGCGAGCACCACCACCACCTGGTCTGCGTCGACTGCGGCGAGGTCCACCCATTCGCGGACCCACGCCTGGAGCACGCGCTCGACCAGACCGCGGCGGCGTCGGATTTCACCGTGGAGGGCCACGATGTGGTCCTGCGGGGCCGATGCCCGGACTGCCGGGCGGCATGACGAACGACCTCTCGCGCGAGCCTGAGTGTGGCAGCATCGGGGGCGTGCGACGCCCACTCAACCTCATGGCGGTGGCCGCCTTCATCGCCCTCGCGATCGCGCTGAGCGCCCTCGGTGGCGGTGGCGCCTTCCGCACCGGCCACCACGGGCCCTCGGCCACCGCCTCCACCGACCTCGGATCGCTCTGGGCGATCCCGCCGGTGGAGGTCTCGGCGCTCCTGGTGCTGGCCGCGCTCTACGCCGTCCGGGTCCGGGCCGTCGGGGGGGTCTCAGGGCTTCGGCAGCTCAGCTTCCACAGCGGCGTGGCGGTGATCCTGATCGCTGTGTGCTCGCCTCTGGGCGGCGTCGCCCAGCAGGGCCTGCTGACCGCCCACATGCTGCAGCACACCATGATCGGAGCGGTCGCGCCCCTTCTGATGCTGCTCGGCGCCCCACGCTCCTTTCTCACCCAGGTGCTCGCATCGCGCACGCGAAATGTGCTCGCACGGATCCAGCACCCGGTCGTCGCCTTCCCGGTATGGACGCTCAGCACGGTGGTCTGGCTGCTGCCCGACATCCATCACGCCGTCCTCGAGAACGGGGCTCTCTGGATCATCCAGCAGACCTCGTTCCTCCTCGTCGGGCTCCTGCTGTGGGGGCCGATCGTGGAGTCGCTTCCGGCTCCGGCCTGGTTCAACACCGGCCTGAAGAGCGGGTACATGGTGGGCGTGTGGTTCGTGGGGCTCTCGATCGCCAACGTCTACTGGTTCTCGGGCACCGCCTTCTACTCGTCGCACGCGCAGGCGGCCGTGGCGTGGGGGCTCGAGCCCCTCGAGGACCAGGCCAACTCGGGAACGGTGATGATGGTCCTGCACTGCCTGCTCGCCTTCGGCGCCATCACGATCCTCTTCTTCCGCCAGGCCCGCGAGGGCGAGCTGCGCCAGCGGATGCTCGAGGCGGGAATCGACCCGGCGAGCGTCGCCGAGGCCACTCGGGCCGGCACCGGTCAGGCGCTGGCCCGCCTGCACGGCGTGTCGCCCCGCACCCGTGCGGGGATCGACTGAACCAGCCGATCCCCGCACGCAGGGGTGCACGAGGTTCTACGCCAGGAAGGGGGTGACCGCCGCGGTCGCCTCCGCCGCGGTCAGCACGTCGGGAAGCGAGGGGTTCGGCACCAGGGTGCCGTCGGCTCCCAGCGACTTCAGGGTGGTGAGGTGCTGGGCCTCGTTCGCGCCGATCTGGGCCGCGACCTTCTTCAGGCCGTTGTCCTTGAGAGCCGGGATCGCGCCCATGTACGCCCCGACGAACGCCGTCTCCAGCGCGGTGCCGGTGGTGGCGATGCTCATGGCCGAACCGAAGGTGCCATCGGGATAGGTGAACGTGAGATCCCTCGGCGCCTCGGAACCGAGGACCTTGGCCAGGGCGTCGTAGTGGTCCTGCTCGTTCTGCTTCGCCGCGACCATGTAGGCGAGGACATCGGCCTTGAAGAAGCCGCTGTCGATCCCCTGGCCGTAGAAGTCGATCGCCAGCAGCTCGGCGGTCGCCGCCAGCTTGGCGATGGCGACGTCGTCGATCGGCTCTGCCGTGGGCGTCGTGGCGGCCGCGGTGGTCGCGGCGGTGTTCGTGTCGCTTCCACAGGCCGCGGCGGCGATGGCAACGCCACCGACGGCCAGCACGAGGCCGCCCTTGGCTCCGCGGCTGAGGAACTGGGCGCGGTTGGTCGGCACCGGGCGATCCTCCTCGAGGTTGATGTTCGTGTTCTCGCTCATGCGAGGAACGGGGTCACGGCGGCCGTCGCCTGCTTGGCGGTGAGGCTGTCCGGGAAGGACGGGTTCGGCACCAGCTTGCCGCCGGCGTCGAGCCGCTTGAACGTGGTGAGGTGCTGGGCCTCGTTGGCGCCGACCTGGCCGGCGACGGCCTTGAGGTCGTTGCTCTTGAGGGCCTCGACGGCACCGAGGTAGGCGCCGACGAAGGCGGTCTCGAGGGCCACGCCGGTCGCGGCGATGCTCTTCGCGAGCGCGAAGGTGCCCGCCGGATACGTGAACTTCACGCCCTTCGGCGCGGCGGGGCCGAGAACGTCGGCGAGCGCGTCGTAGTGGTCCCGCTCGTTCTGTCGTGCCGCCTCCATGTAGGCGAGCACGTCCGCCTCGAAGAAGCCGGTCTTGATCGCGCGCCCGTAGACGTCGATGGCGAGCAGCTCGGCGGTCGCCGCCAGCTTGGCGATGGCGACGTCACCGCTCGCCTGGCCGAGGGCGGGTCCGGCGGCGACGCCGATCAGACTCCCCCCGGCGACGAGCGCGAGCCCGCCCTTCATGCCGAGGGAGAGGAACTCCCCGCGGCTGGTTTCCATCGTCATGCCGTGCACCTCCATGCTGAGATCGGGTTTCGCGTTCCTTACGGGCGCCGATCGGGCATGGATCACACGCCCGGATCGTCAGGGTCCCGCGCCGGAGGTCCGCGACGGTACGAGTGATCCGGTCCGGGGTCGCAGGCGTATCGGAGAGTGGCCCAGCAGTCCCCGGGGTGCCCATGCACCCAGACCCACCGACAGGAGGATCACCCGATGTTCGACATCTCGCCCGTCCAGATCATGATCGTGCTCGCGATCGCGCTGCTCATCTTCGGCCCCAAGCGCCTTCCCGAGCTCGGCCGCAATCTCGGCGCCGGTATCCGCGACTTCAAGGGCGGCATCACCGGCGAGCCGGTCGCGACTCCCGTGAGCCACAGCGTGGCCCCCGAGCCGATGCCCGGTGCCGCGCGTCCCGTCGTGGACGCCCCCGCGCCCGCCCCGGTGGATGCGGAGTCGCCGCGGACCTCGGCCGCGGCCTAGTGCCCGCAGACGGGAGCCCGACATGGCAGTGACCCTCGGCGTCGGGCCGCGCCGTGCGCGGTCCGACGACCGCCTCCACCTCACCGAGCACCTCGACGAGCTGCGCAGGCGCCTCATCGTCAGCGCGCTCGCGCTGGTGGTCGCTTTCGCGGGCATGTACGCGATGCACGAGTCGCTGATCGCGTTCCTCACGTGGCCGCTGCCCAGCGACCACGGCCAGCTGATCACGCTGTCGCCGACCGAGCCCTTCTTCACCACCCTGAAGGTCTCGTTCTGGGCCGCGATCATCGTGGCGCTGCCCGTCTGGCTCTATCAGGCGTACGCCTTCATCATCCCCGCGGTCGCCGACCAGTCGCGGCGGGTGATGCTGGCGATCGTCTCCGGCGTCGCCGGGCTCTTCCTGGCGGGTGTGGCCTTCGGCTACGCCGTCGTCCTGCCGGTCGCCCTCGACTTCCTCACCGGATTCGGCGGCGACACCTTCAACGCCCAGCTGCGGGCAGGCGAGTACTTCGGCTTCGCGACGAGCATGCTGCTGGCCTCGGGGCTGCTCTTCGAGGTGCCGGTCGCGATGACCGCCCTCGCCCGCATCGGGCGTCGCGAGCGCGGAGCTCTATCGCACAGCAGTGGAGGGTCGCGCTCGTCGGCATCGCCGCCATCGCCGCCATCCTGCCCGGGCGGCGACCCGATCAGCATGCTCCTGCTGATGCTCCCGCAGTTCGTGCTCTACGGCGTCGGCATCGCCCTCTCGGCGAGGTTCGGCCAGCCGCCCCTCTGGAGGCGCGAGGAGCTCGACCACACCTGACACTCGGCCCCGTCCCGGGCGCACGCGCCGGGCGCCGGGATGGCAGACTGGCGCGCATGACCGACATCGGACACGTGGCGCTCGGCGCCTGGAGCGGCGGGCGGTTCATGCACTTCGGCGAGGAGATCGACGAGGATCGCTTCGTCGCGCTCATCCGGCCCGGTGACGACATCGACACCCTGATCACCGCCGACGTCTACGGCTCCGGCGCGTGCGACACGCTCGTGGGGCGCGCGCTCGAGGGCCTGGCGCGCGACACGTACGCGCTGATCGGCGCGGTCGGGCACGACTTCTACGACGGGCGAGCGCCAGGGCTCCAAGGGCTTCCCGCGCTTCAGCGAACCCGGCCCTGCGCGGCCCCGACGGCTACGCCGACTACCTGCGCGCGCCACCGAGCGCAGCCTCGAGCGGTGCGGCACCGACCACTTCGACCTGCTGATGCTGCACAACCCGGATCGCATCGGCTACTCGTCGCGAGGTCGTCTGGGAGGCCATGGCCGGCCTGCGCGAGCGAGGGCCTCGCCGGCAGCGATCGGCGTGGCCCCCGGACCGGCGAACGGCTTCACGCTCGACCTGATCGGCTGCCTCGAGCGCTACGGCGACCTGATCGACTGGGCGATGATCATCCTCAGCCCCTTCGAGCCCTGGCCCGCCCGTCTGGTGCTTGCCCGCTCTCGACGCGCAGCAAGGTGCGCACCATCGCGCGGGTCGTCGACTACGGCGGCGTCTTCCACGGCGACGTGCCCGACGAGGGCCGGCTCGCGCGCCCACGACCACCGCTCCTTCCGCCCCGACGGGCTGGGTGCAGGCACGGACGCGACCGCCTCGAGAAGCTGCGCCCGATCGCCGAGGCCCACGGCCTCAGCTCGCTCCAGCTCGCCTGCCAGTGGACGCTCGCCCACCCCTCGGTGGAGTGCGTGGTGCCCACGCTCGTCCAGGAGCCCAGGCCCACGCGCGCGCCCGGTGGAGGACAAGCGGGCCGACCTGGCCGCCGTGCCGGCCGAGATCCTCCTGACGATGGACGAGATCGCGGCGATCGAGGAGATCGGCGAGAACGCCGGCTGCATGGCGCTGAAGGGCGGCACGCCGGCGCACGAGGGCGACGAGCGGCCGACTCCTGGCCGCTGACCGACGACCTGCGCACCGTGGCCGAGCGCTGGAGCATCGTGCCCGAGAAGGGACCTCGTGAAGCTCTGACCCGTACGGTGGGCGATGGAGCGACCGATCGACGAAAGGGCGGGGCATGAGCGACACGGCGAAGGTGACCGTCGAGGGCGAGCTCGGCGCCAAGCCGGAGGTCCTGCTCCCGGCGGGCGATCCGCCGGCGGAGCTGCTGATCCACGACGTGGTCGAGGGTGATGGCGCCGTCGCCGAGCCCGGCGCGACGGTCAACACGCATTACGTCGGCATCGGCTGGGACACCAAGCGCCAGTTCGACTCCTCCTGGGACCGCGGCCAGCCGCTGCAGTTCCCGCTGAGCGGAGTCATCGCCGGCTGGCAGCAGGGCATCCCGGGGATGAAGGTCGGCGGGCGGCGGCTGCTGGTGATCCCGGCCCCGCTCGCCTACGGCAACCGGCCGCCGCCCGGATCGGGCATCGGCGCGGGCGAGACGCTCGTCTTCGTGATCGACCTGCTCGGGCGGCGGCCGAGGCGCACACCGGCGGGCGAACCGCGGTGAGCTCCCGGACCCGTCGTTCTCAGGTGTACATCAGCGACCCCGGGGTGGTGAGCAGCTCGCCGGTCTCGAGCCAGGTCTTCAGGCCCGACAGGATCATCGGCCAGCCGCCGTAGAGCTCGTCGTTCGCGCCCTCGCGCAGCTGGTCGTGGGTGACCGTGAGGCGGCACGAGTCGGCGACCTGCTCGATCTCCCAGGTGATCCGCGAGGTGCCCTCCCCACGGACCTCGTCGCTCCAGAGCGCCACCATCGTCTGGACCAGGCGGCGCGGCGGATCGACCTCGAGGTTCTCGCCCTCGCCGAGCAGGAGGTTCGCGGCCGGCGCCCACATCTCGAAGCGCGAGCCGGGGGTCCAGTCGGTGCGCGGACGCACGCCGAAGTTGTACTTGGCGCGGATCTCGGGGTCGGTGATCGCCTCCCAGAGACGCTCGGGCGTCGTGCGGATGTAGATCTCGAAGACCTTCTCCATCGAACTCTCCAGTCTGCTCTTGAGGTCGCTGAGCCCGGCGACCCAGGGCTCGGCGTACTTGCTCACCCAGCGGTCGTGGACGAGCCGGATGGGGACCGGGTTCAGGAAGTGGAGCTTCTCGCGCCCGCGGCGGCGGGTGACGACGAGCCCGGCCTCCTCGAGCAGCCTGAGGTGCTTCATCACGCCGAAGCGGGTGATGTCGAAGCGCTCCTCGAGGGCGCTCAGGCTCTGGCCGTCCTCCGCGAAGAGCGCGTCGAGCAGAGCCCGGCGGGTCGGGTCGGCGAGGGCCTTGAACACCGCGTCCATGCTACGACAATATGTGACCATTTAGTCACACGTCAAGGCGGGGGCGGCCAGGCCTCCTCCGGCGGTCGCGGGCCGCCGCGCACGATCCGTGAGCCGGCGGCGCCGATCGCCAGGTAGGGATCGACCGCCGGGCGGCGCCAGGTCTCATAGTCGGCGCAGGCGCGATCGGGATCGCCGCCGCAGCCCGCGACGGCGATCGCCAGCGCATGGGCATCGCCGAGGCCGAGACCCGCGCCGAGCCCGGCCTCAGGGCCCACGGCGTGCGCGGCGTCTCCGATCACCACGAGGCCCGGCACCCACCACCGGTCGGCGCGGACCTCGGTGATCTCGCGATAGACCAGCTGGTCCACCGACGTCAGTGCCTCGAGCGCCGGCGCGGCCGGTGGCAGCAGCCGGGCAAAGGCCGCGCCGGAATGCTTCGAGACCCGGCGCCCGTACGGCCTCGGGGGAGGAGCGGTCGATGTCCCACCACCCCGCCGACCCCGTCGGCCATCCGAGCAGCCCCACCTGGCGCCCGTCGGCCTGATAGTGCAGGGCGAAGCTCCGGTCGATCACGGCGTCGGTGATGAACGAGAGGTGAGCACCGTCGAGGTGGTCGAGCCGCGCCTCGATGCCCGCCATCGCGCGCAGCGTCGAGTGGACGCCGTCGCAGGCCACGACGAGGTCGGCGGGCAGGTCCTCCTCCCCATCCGGCCCGCGGACGCGGACGCCGGTGACACGGCCGCCGTCGCGCAGCAGGTCGGTGACCTCGGTGCCGTGCCGCACGGGGACGCCCTCGGCGAGGATCTCCATCACCCGGACGAAGGGGGCCGCCAGCGCGACGGGCACGCCGTCGTCGCGGGGCGCGATCTCCCACGACTCGGCCCGGATCGCGTCCAACACCCCGGCGTCCGCCAGAGCGTCGAAGCCCTGGTAGGGCGGCATGAAGGGGCGGGGCACCCACGCGGCCCGGGCTCCGCGATCCAGCACGGCGGCGTCCAGGCCACGCCGGCGGAGACTCCGCGCGAGGGCGAGACCCGCCGCCCCCGCGCCGACCACGATCACGCGCACTGCGCGCCCTCCCGGCGGGTCAGATCAGCCGCAGCCCGAGGTGGCGCCGCAGGTGCGGCAGGTGAGGCAGGTTCCCGCGCGGACCATGTCCGAGCTGCCGCACGACGAGCAGATCTGCCCGGTCGAGTCGAGCAGGAGGCGCGGCTTCGCCGGGGCCCCGCCGTCGGCAGCGTGGCCGTTGGCGTGCCCGGTGCCGTTCGCCTCCGCGACGGTGCCGAACGAGAGCTGATCGTCGGGCGCCTCGCCGTCGGCATCCACCTCGGCGGGAGGCGCGGCGACAGGGGCGTCGGCGTCGGGCAGCACCCCGGCGGTGCGCTGATCCTCCTCGGACAGGAACTTCGAGGCCATCCAGCGCGCCAGGTAGTCGACCACCGAGCGCGCGATCGGGATGCGCGGGTTGCCCGTGAATCCGGAGGGCTCGAAGCGGTGGTCGATGTACTTCGAGATCAGGCTCTCGACCGGCACCCCGTGCTGGAGCGCCATCGACCACGCGATCGCCACGGAGTCCATCAGGCCGGAGACGGTCGATCCCTGCTTGCTCATCTTGACGAAGACCTCGCCCGGCTCACCGTCGTCGTAGAGGCCGATGGTGATGTAGCCCTCCTGACCGCCCACGCTGAACTTGTGGGTGAGGGCGGAGCGATCGTCGGGCAGCCGCCGACGAACGGGGGTGGCCGGCTCCGATGCGGAGGCCGTCGCGGTGCCGGCCTTCGAGGCGTCGGTCGTGGAGAGCGGCTGGGTGCGCTTGGAGCCGTCGCGGTAGATGGCGATGGCCTTCAGGCCAAGCGACCAGCCGAGCCGGTAGACGTCGCTCACGTCCTCGACGGTCGCCGAGTTGGGGAGGTTGACCGTCTTGCTGATGGCCCCCGAGACGAAGGGCTGGACCGCAGCCATCATCCTGACGTGGCCCTCGGGGCCGATCGTCCGGCCACCCGGGACGCCGAACGCGCAGTCGAACACCGGCAGGTGATCCTCGTGCAGGCCGGGGGCATCCTCGATCGATCCGGTCGCGTCCACGTGGGCGAGGATCGCGGCGCGCTCGCCCTGGTCGTAGCCGAGCGCGCGCAGTGCGCGCTCGACGTCGGTGTTGACGAGCTTCATGTAGCCGCCGCCGACCAGGGTCTTGTAGCTGATGAGGCCGATCGCCGGCTCGATGCCCGTGGTCTGGGCGTCCATCATGAAGCTGATGGTGCCGGTCGGGGCGATGACGCTCACCTGCGCGTTCCGGTATCCGGGTGCCCCGAGACGGCCCTCGGACTGGCCGAGCGCGACGGCGTCGTCCAGGGCGGCGGCCGCGGCCGAGCGGACGTCGGCGTAGCTCGGGCGTGCGGCGCGGGCGGGCAGCTCGAGAGCCGCCTCGCGGTGCATCCTCACGACGCGGTCCTGGGCCTCCTTGTCGGCCTCGTAGCCGTCGTACGCGCCCACGCGCGCGGCAAGGCGCGCGGACTGCGCGTAGGCCTCGCCCTGCATCAGCGCGGTGAGGGCTCCGGCCCACGCGCGACCCTCGTCCGAGTCGTACGCGAGGCCCTGGCACATCAGAAGCGAGCCGAGGTTGGTGTAGCCCTGGCCGAGCTGACGGAAGGCGCGTGCGTTGTCGCCGATCCGCTTGGTCGGGTAGCTCGCCGGCGTGACGACGATCTCCTGGGCGGTGAGGATCACGCGCACGGTGTGGCGGTAGTCGTCGACGCGGAAGGTGCCGTCCTCGTCGAGGAACTCCATCAGGTTGATGGAGGCCAGATTGCAGGCCGAGTCGTCGATGTGCATGTACTCGGAGCAGGCACGGGTTCGAGCCCGAGATGCGGCCGGCGTTGGGGCTGGTGTGCCAGCGCTGGATGGCGTCCTCGTACTGGACGCCCGGGTCGCCGCAGGCCCACGCGGCTTCGGCGATCTCGCGCATCAGCTGGCGCGCCGGAACCGTGTCGCGGACCTCTCCCGAGGCCACGGCGCGGGTCTCCCACGGCTCGTCGGAGTCGACGCGACGGAAGAACTCGTCGGTGAGCCGGACGGAGTTGTTGGCGTTCTGGAACTGGATCGAGCGCCAGGCGTCGCCGTTCAGGCCGAGGTCGTAGCCCATGTCGCCGAGCGCGTAGGCCTTCGCCTCCTCGTGCGCCTTGCAGCGCACGAACTCGAGGATGTCGGGGTGGTCTCCGTCGAGGATGACCATCTTGGCCGCACGCCGCGTCCCACCGCCGGACTTGATCGAGCCGGCGCCCGAGTCGGCCCACCGCATGAAGCTGACCGGACCCGATGCCTGGCCGCCATTGGAGAGGCCCTCGCCGTCGCTGCGCAGGCGCGAGAGGTTGACCCCGGCGCCGGACCCGCCCCGGAAGATCTCCGACTCGGAGGCGATCCAGCGCTGGATGGAGGGCATGGTGTCGTTGACCGAGAGGATGAAGCACGCCGAGGCCTGGTTGACCTGCGGCTCATGCGCCTCGACGGGGGGCTCGTCGACGTCGAGGATGCGGTCGTCGTCGAACTCGCGGCGTGCCGCGTCCACCCCGCAGTTGAACCAGACCGGTGAGTTGAAGGCGGCCTTCTGCGTCACGAGGATGTGGCGCAGCTCCTGGGCGAAGGTCTCGGCCTCGTCGTCGTCGACGAAGTAGCCGCCCTTCACGCCGTGGTGGCGGATGGTGTCGACGACGCGGTCGATGACCTGGCGGAGGCTCCCCTCCCGGCGGGGATCGTCCATGCCGTAGCGGAAGTACTTCGAGGCGACGATCCGCACCGCCGTGTCCGACCAGTCGAGCGGGAACTCGCAGGCCGTCTGCTCGAAGACGACGCGCTCGGGCTTTCCGTCCCGGGCGGGCTCCACGATGCGCGCGTCGCGCGGGCCCCAGGCGACCTCGTCGTAGGGATGCGTACCGGGCCGCGTGAAGCGGCGGGTGATCCCCAACGCCCGATCGGTCATCGTGGGGGGCGCGTCAGTCGCCATCGGTTGCCTCCTGGGCGGTCGTGCGCGGAGAGTCATCGTCGCGCCCACCGGGCAGCGCCCGGAGCGTGGCGCGCGCGGGCGCGGGGCCCTCCGCGTCGAATGTCTGGAAGAGCTGGTCGTCGAGCGGGAACTGTCCACGGGGCAGCGGCGGCTCGCGCTCGAGCCGGGCGAGCTCGTCCTCGAACTCGTCCACGTCCGCGAACTTCCGGTAGACCGACGCGAAGCGCACGTATGCCACCGGATCGATCTCCTTGAGGCGGCGCAGCGCCAGCTCCCCGATCTGGGGGCTGCTCACCTCCTGGCGCAGGCGGTTGCGCAGCTCCGCCTCGATGTCGCGCACCGCCAGGTCGAGCGAGGCCGTGGTCACCTGCCGCTTGTGGCAGGCGCGCTGGAGCCCCCCGAGGAGCTTTGAGCGATCGAACGACTGCCGCTCGCCCGAGGACTTCACCACCACCAGCGGCATCTCCTCGCACCGCTCGTAGGTCGTGAAGCGGCGCCCACAGGACTGGCACTCGCGCCGACGCCGGATGGCGTCCTTCGTGTCGGCGACGCGCGATTCCACCACGCGGTGCTCGGGGTGCTCGCAAAACGGGCAGATCATGCGGATGCGCTATCCCTGGTGTGTCGTTGCCTGTCCCCACACCATATTCAGTGTCGGGGAGGGGCATCCTTCCACACGTTCCACGAGATGCAAACCCCCGATCCGACACCGATTGCCGCGCATACCGGGACACCCTCCTCCGACGCGCCGCGGGCGCGTCGCGGCGCGATCAGTCCAGGAAGGTGAGGTGCGACAGCGGCCAGTAGATGACCTCTGCCTGGCCGATCACGTTCTCCATGGGGACGAACTTGGCGAGCGCACCGCCCTGCCACTGGTGCGAGTCGCAGGAGCCGGGCCGGTTGTCGCCCAGCACGAGCAGGCGATCCGGCGGCACGGTGAGCGGACCGAGCTCGTAGGTGAGCTCGTCGGTGATCGGCCCGGCGGTGTCGTAGTCGGCGGCCGTGCCCTTCAGCTCCACCGGCGTGATCGCCTGGGTCACGGGGAACGGCGCGCCGTTGATGTAGGTGACCGACCGCGCATCGCCCGGGAGCAGACGGATCCTCTCCGCTCCGCGCCCCTCGCCGTTGGCGCTGGCGGCGTTGCCCACCCGCACGTTCGCGAAGACCGGGTCGTCGGCGGCCGTGACGACCTCGCGCCGCACCTCCACCTCGTCGCCCGGCAGTCCGATGACGCGTTTCACGAACGGGATGTTGCCCCCACCCGCGTCGCCGCAGGTCCGGGTCGCCGAGATCGGCGGGTCGAAGACGATGATGTCCCGGCGCTCGATGTCCCGAAGCCGGTAGATGAGGCGGTTGGCGATGATCCGGTCGTTGGCCTTGATCGTCGGCACCATCGACTCGGTGGGGATCTCGTAGGGCTTGGCGATCGCCGCCTGGATCACGAACGCCAGCGCCACCGCGACGGCCATGGGCAGCAGGAAGTCCTTGACGAAACGCCTCATGCGCGCCCGCGCCGCGCGAGCGCTCCGGCGCCGAGCGCGCCCGCAGCCACCAGGAGGGCCGCTCCGCCCCAGAGCGTCGTCGCGCCGCTCGACGACACCGGGATCGCGGCCTGCGGCACCGCCCGCCCGCTGCCGCAGGGCTGACCGGGAACCGTGACATTCGAGATCATGCCCTCTTTGATGGTGCCGATCGCGTCGGCGTAGAGGCGCTGATCATCTCGCGCCAGGGCCAGCGCGTCTCGGAACTCGGCCCGTGAGTAGCATGCGTCGATCTTGCCGTCCTGTTGTGCGTCGAACACGACGTCCCGTCCGTCGGCGAGGGCGGAGCCCGCCAGGCCAAGGAGCACCAGCGCAGCGATGAGGAGCACCCAGGCGGGGCGTCGGAGCAGGGCAGCCACCCGGTGAGGGAGTCGGGGGGCGAAGGCCCCCTGGGCGTCGCGGATCGTAGCGACGCTCCGGAGGACGGACAAGCGCGCCCGGCCGCCTCGTCCACGGCCGTCGGGGTCGTGTGGGGGATCGGCGTCCTCACCCTGGCCGGGTGGTCGCTGCTCGCGATAGGCGGCGGGGGCATCGACCCCGGAGACGGCCTCGGTGGAGACGGGCCGCGCGCCGCTTTCGTAGCGCTCGCGATCGGGGCGCCGCTCGCCATGGCGGCGCTCCTCGCCGCCTGGAGCCGCTCGGCACTGCGCAGCGGGCCGAGCCGCCTTGCGCTCTCGGGCGCGATCGGCCTCACCGCCTGGAGCGCGCTCTCCATGCTCTGGGCGGCGGCCCCGGATCTGGCGTGGATCGCGGCCAATCGCCAGGCGATCGCCCTCTGCGCCCTCGCGGTGGGCCTCGCCGTCGGCGCGCTGGTCTCGGCATCGCCGCGCCTGCTGGGCCTCGGCCTGAGCGCCGCGGCGATGCCTGCGCTCGCGCTCGCGCTGGGTTCCAAGGTGTTCCCGGCGACGCTCGGTGCCGACGGTGACCTGGCCCGTCTGAGCGCCCCGGTCGGGTACTGGAACGGGCTGGCGCTGGTGGCCGTCATGGCCGCGCCGGGTCTGCTGTGGCTCGCCGGCGGCACGCGCCGGATGCGCGGGGGCACGACCCTGGCGGCGGCCGGGCTGACGGTCGTGATGGTCACGATCCTCTTGACCTACTCGCGGGGCGGCATCCTCGCCTTCGCGATGGCGGTCGTCGTGACGGCGGCGTTCCTGCCACGCCGGACCGCGGCCCTCTCGGCGCTGGCCGCCGCGGCGCTGGCCGCCGCGCTGCCGGCGACCTTCGCACTCACCGACACCCAGCTCAGCACCGATCAGATACCGACCGCCCTCCGCGAGGACGCCGGCGCCGGCCTCGGCTGGCGCCTCGCGGTGAGCCTCGCCCTGGCCGCCGTCCTCGCACCCGGAATCCACTGGGCCGCGCGGCGGCTCGGAGTGGACCGGCGACGCGCCCGGCGGGTCGTCGCGATCGGCGCTCTCGCCCTGGTGGTCATCGTGGCCGTGGGCGCGGGAACCAGCTCGACGTCGCGCGACTGGGTGGGGGACCGCCTCGCCGAGTTCCGCGGCGAGGGCGGCGATGCCGTCGCCAACGATCCCGGAAGGCTCGTCAACGCCGCGGGCAACCAGCGTAAGGGCTGGTGGGCCGAGGCGTGGCGCGGCTTCCGCGACGCGCCGGTGCTCGGTCAGGGCGCCGGCGGTTTCGCCCTCCTCCACCTCCGCGAGCGCCGTAGCGGGGACGACAGCCTCAACACCCGCGAGGCCCATGGAGTTCTGCCATCGGTGGTGTCGGGTACCGGCATCGTCGGGGGGGTCCTGCTGCTGACGCTCGTCGCCGGCGTCGTCTGGGGCGTCCTGAGGGCCGGAGTCCGTCACCCGGACCCGGACATCGGGATGCCCCTGGCGATCCTCGCCGCATTCATCCTGCAGGCCGCGGTGGACTGGTCCTGGGAGATCCCCGCCCTGGCCGTGCCCGCGTTCCTCGCCGCGGGCATCGTGCTCGCGGCGGGAGCGCCGGGGGCGAGCGATGGCCGTACGCGGCCGCGCGGGACGATGGCGGGCGTGCTCGCGGGGGCCTGCCTGCTCGCGGTGGTGAGCGCCGCCCTTCCGTGGTGGTCGGGACACCTCGTGGCCGAGGGCGAGGATGCGCTCGCCGAGAACCGGCCCGCCGTGGCGCGGGACCGGGCGAACGACGCGCGCGCGGCCAACCCGGTCTCCATCGCGCCGCTCCTGCTGCTCGCCCGTGCCCACAACGACCTCAACGAACCGGCGCGGGCGCTCGGCGCCTACCAGGAGGCCACGCGGGTTCAGCCCGAGAACCCCACCAGTTGGCGCGCACTGGCCATCTTCCTCGGCCAGGACCCGAGTGCCGTGGATGCATGGCGACACGTGCGGCGGCTCGACCCGCAGGATCCCGAAGCCGCGCTACGTGCCGGCTAGGCCTTCTGCCCGGGAACGGCCACTCCGAACGTGAAGGGACCAGCAAGGGGGAGTCGGGCGGCGGGGGTCGGGCCGTAGCCGGGGAGATCGGCGAGCCGCAGACCGAGGGCGCGGACGGCGGGCCCGATGGAGGGCGACACCTCGAGGCTGGTCTCGCTCCAACCGGGTCGGGCCGCACCGTGGATCGGCGTGACCCGGTATCTCCCGCCCACGTCATCCCAGACCTCCACCCGTCCGACCCCCGGGGTGAGCGGGGCGACGCGCAGCGGATCCTCCACAAGGGCTCCGACGCTGAGGACGGCCCGGTCCGCGTAGCGCTCGAGCGACCAGACGCATATCGCAAGCCCGTCCACGACGCGAGCCTGACCGACGGGAACGATGTCCTGGAATCCGGAGAAGGTGCGGGCCGGCACCCGCGCAGGCTCCTCGGGGGGCGCCCCGGTCGAACGGCTCGCCGGGGATGGGTGCGCCGGTGCGCTCAGGAAGGAGATCGATATCGAGCGACCAGGTCGCGCCCGAGAGCGGGCGCTGGACACCGGTCCCCCGGGCGACGGCGGTGCGCACCAGACCCGTCACCTCGAGCAGGAGGCGCCGTGCCCCCGGTGGAGGAGCGGGCGCGATCCAGACCGCGGTCTGGAGGGCGCCGAGCCCGGCCTGCTGCGCCAGGCTGCGCACCTCATAGACACGGCCGGTGTCGTCGCTCACGGTGAGACCCTTCACCGGATCCCAGCCGAGGAGCCCAGGCGCGTCGGAGAGCACCAGGATCGGGAGGACGGCACCCTCGGAGTGCACCTCCACGCAGAGCGCCATGATCGTCGTGTCTCCGGCGCGCGCCACCGCCGAGGTGGGGAGTAGGCCACCAAGAGTGCCCTGACGCCGCTCGGGACCGATGGTGACGACGGGGGTCGTGCCGCTCACCCCGTCCACGGTAGCGCCCCGGTCGCGATGGCGTCGCACCGGCGGGGCCCGCGGGGTACCGTGGGAGCGTGAGCGAGCCGACGGCCCTGATCCTCCTGCACCCCTTCCCCCTCGACGCCGGCTTCTGGAGTGCCGTCCGTCCCGCGCTCGCCGCCGACCGGGCCGTGATCGCCTGCGAGTTCCCAGGGCTCGGAGCCGCTCAGCTGGTGGAGGAGCCGAGCGTGGACGCCTTCGCCGACTCCGTGGCCGAGGTGATCGCCACCGAGGCCCCACGGGGCAGGGCGGCCGTCTGCGGGCTCTCCCTCGGCGGCTACGCCGCCCTCGCCCTCGCGGCGCGGCACCCCGAGCGCGTCGCGGCGCTCGTGCTGGCCGACACCCGTGCCGAGGACGACACGCCCGAGGCCCGCGCCGGGCGGCGCGCCGCCGCCGCCCGGGTACGCGCCGAGGGCGCGGCCGGATTCCTCGACGAGTTCGTGCCCCGCCTCGTGGCGCCCGGCGATCTCGCAAGCCTGGGCGCCGCCCGCGCGATCGCCGACGCCCAGCAGCACGAGGCGATCGCGCGGGCACTCGAAGCGCTCGGCGGGCGAACCGACCGCCGCCCATACCTCCCCGCCATGACGATGCCGGCGCTCGTCATCGCCGGTTCGGAGGACGTACTGACGCCCGTCTCCTGCTCGGAGACGATGGTCGCCGGCCTGCCGGACGCGGAGCTCGCGGTCATCCGCGGAGCCGGCCACCTCACCGCGCTCGAGCGGCCCGAGGCGTTCAGCGACGCGGTTCGGGAGTTCCTGGCCCGCCGCCTGCCGGAGGGCTGAGCTCGCTCGAGCACCGGTGCCGACGGTAGTAGGTGGAGGCTTTCGCGCGCGCGCCGCAGGTCTCCATGGAGCACCAGCGGCGGCTGCCGTTGCGGCTGGTGTCCAGGAAGAGGACGGGGCACTCGATGTCCGCGCACTCGCGCACCCGCCCGGGCGACTCGCGCACCAGGTCGAGGGCGTCCAGGACCGCCGCCACGAGCAGGCAGCACGACGTCTGCGCCCCCGGCGCGAACCGCGGCTGCAGCGTGTCCGGCTCGACGCAGAGGTAGCCGGGGGCGTCCTCCAGCCACCCTTCGGCGATCTCCGCGATGCGCGGGCCGTCGGAGGCGAGCAGGGCCGGCCTCAGGCTCTCGCGCAGGCCGCGCGCGGCGAGCAGCTCGCGCGGGGTGATCGGGGGCGGATCATCGGCCAGGCCGGCATCCACGAACCACCGCGCGAGGTCGTCCACGGTCACGAGGCGTTCGAATCCGCAGAGATGGGTATTGCAGAGATCGAGCGCCGGACGGCCCGCAAGCAACACGAAGTCGGAGGAGGCCGTCATGGATTGACGGGATGCGGGGACCGGCGTACTCTCACCACCAAAGCAATATCACAGTGGTTGACAGGAGCGCCGCGGAATGCCCTCACTCCCCCCCGCAATCGATCTGGCCGTCCACCGCAGTGGCGATGGCCCTCCCCTGGTCGCCCTCCACGATCTGGGCCAGACCGGAGAGGGCATGATCGACGCCCTCGGGGCCCTCTCGGGCGAGTTCCGCATCGTCGCACCCGACCTTCGCGGACACGGCGGATCGCCGACGCCGGGCGGGCCGTGGAGCATCGACGACTTCGCGTCCGACGTCGCGCGGCTGGTGAGCGCCGAGGGCGGCGGCGCGATCCTCGTGGGAGTCGGCCTCGGGGCGGCCACGGCGCTCGCGCTCGCGCTGGGACACCCCGGCCTGGTGGACGGCCTCGTGGTGTCGGGCGTCGGCCCGCGCGGCGAGGACACCGAGGGGCAGGACCGCTGGACCCGGGCGGCGCGCGCCCTGCGCGAGCGGCGCGGAGCCGAGGGCGTCGCCCTCGCCGCCGAGGCGATGGGGATCCGTCCCGACTGGCGGGGAGCCCTGGCCCAGGTCGATGCGCCGGTGGTCGTACTGGCCGGCAGCGCCGACCGCGCGGTACCGGCCGAGATTCAGCGCGAGCTGTCGGTATGGATCCAGAACGCACGCTTCAAGGTCGTCTCCGAGGCCGGTCACAATGTCGTCGTCGAGCGTCCCAACGAGTTGATCCGCGCCGTCAGGAGCCTGGCGATGCGCAACCAGCCGGTCGCCGCCTGATCGCGCCTGGCCCCCCGCTCCGCCCGTGACGGGCTGAGCGGGGGTTGCGCCGTGCGGCGTCTGGATGGATATTCGCCACTCCATGAAGGCGAGCGCCGGAGGTGCGACATGTCCGAGCCACGCGACCGACGACCCCCCGGGGTCGGGAATCGAGGCTCGCTGACGCGCCCGGGCGGCTTCGGCGAGTACCTGGCCGCGCGCGAGCGCTACTTCGAGCGGCTCCGGAGGGACTCGGAGCTCAGCAGGCTCGAGGCCGCCTGGCAGATGCGGACGACCGCATTCCCGGACGGGCGCGCGAAACGCAGGTGGCTCACGGAGTGAGCCGGGGCGTGGCGCCGTGTCCGGCGACCTTGGACGCCGATGCCACCGGACGCGGCAGCCTGGCGCTCCACTAGGTCAGGAGCACCCGCACGCTGAAAGGACCGCCCGGATCCTCCCGGACGCGTTCAACGCCGGCGACCCGGCCGGGGCGGACAACCGCGAGGGCGGCCTCGATCGCCGGCCTCAACGCATCCAGCGTCGTGTCGTCGTTGGGCGCCCGGCGACGATCGGTGACACGCAGCAGGATCTCGTCGCGCCCGAAGCTCACGCCGGCAGCGGCGGCCTCGGCCTCGAGCTCGTCCGCGATTCCGTCGGCCGCGGAGATCGACGCGGCGAAGCGCTGCTCGAGGCTGCCCGCGGCGTCCCTCTTTCGCTGATAGAGCACGCCGGGCCGGCCCTCCCCGAGGTCGAGCGACCGGTCCGCCTCGTGACCGATCAGCATCACCCCCGGCCCATCGGGGACGTGAGCGTAGTCGGCCACGTCGATCGGCGTTCCGTCGAGGATGCGGCGCTGGATCCAACCGTGGAAGATCGGCACGAAGGCCGGTAGGTCGATGACCTCGGGGTTGTCGGCGTAGAGCTTGGCGCCGATCCGGTCGAGGTCCGATGTGGTGGTCGTGGTCACTGCGCCCCCAGGTGTCCTGATTCAGAAGTCGGCGAGCGGTTCCCGGCTGAACGTCCCAATCGGGACGCTAGACGAGGGCCGACTGCGCGCCGGCCTCGCGGATCTCCATGGCGTGTACCGCGTCGATGAAGAGCTGCGACTCCTCGACCAGCGTCCGCGTCGCCTCTGCCTCGTGGGTCGTCGGTGGCGCAAGGTGCCGATCGAAGAGCGGACGGGCGAAGCGGCCCTTGGCGAACCGGTCGAAGAAGCGCTCGGTGTCGTAGAAGCGCTCCCTGAACTCGCTCACGATCACGTCGGCGTCGTCGGCGACGTTCGGGTTCTCGGTGCGCACCAGCGCCCGGGCCCCCGCGACCATCGCTGCGTAGGCGCGCTCGTCGGCGCGGACGAGGTCGCCCTCCTCGAGCGCCACCTGGGCGTCGAAGGCGATGCTCTCGGCCATCGTGAGCTCGAGATCGGTGCTCGAGATCACCTCGCCGGCGCACTCGCCGATGCCCATGTCGCCCATCGTGAAGACGCGCGCGTCGCCCCAGTCGGTGTAGAACGTCGGATCCTCCTCGAAGGCCGGCACGCTCTTGAGATCGCCGATCAGGACCCCGAGCTCCTTCTTGCCGAGCCGGGCGATCCAGTCCTGGAAGTTCTCCTCGGCATCGCGTTCGTTCACGAACTTGGCGGTGATGGCGTCCACCACCTCGGGGATGCGCTTGGACGGCACCGAGCCGATGGCCAGGCCGTAGGAGCCGGCGTTCTCGCGCCAGCGGCCGCCGAGCACCACCTGGAAGTGCGGCACGGTGACGCCGTTGATCTTGCGGCTGTTGCCGAAGAAACCGATGTCGGCCACGTGGTGCTGGCCGCAGGAGTTGAAGCAGCCGCTCACCTTGATCCGCAGATCCGCGGACGGCCTCGTCGAGCTCGAACTGCCTCGCCGCCAGGCGGGTGCGCAGCTCGCCGGCGAGTCCGCGCGATGAGGCGATTCCGAGCTTGCAGGTGTCGGTGCCGGGGCACGAGGTGACGTCGACGATGGTGCCGGCCCCGGGCGCGGCGAGGTCGATCTCCACGAGCGCCCCATAGAGCGCCGGCAGGTCGCCCTCGGCCACCCAGCGCAGCACGATGTTCTGCTCGACCGTGGTGCGCACTGCGTCGCCGACGAACTGACGGGCGACCTCGGCCAGCCTGCGCGTCTGCACCGAGCTGAGGTCGCCGAGCGGCAGCGCCACCGTCGCTACGGCGTACCCCGGCTGGCGCTGCCGGTAGACGTTGGTCCGCAGCCACTCGCGGTAGCCCTCGGCCTGCGGCGCGCCCGGCGGTGGGGCGGGGACGGCCTCGCGGACCGGTGACTCGGTGAAGTCCTCGACCGACGGTAGGAAGGAGGTCCAGCGCTCGTCGTGGGGCAGGATCGCGCGCTCCTCGTCGACGAGCCGGCGGAACTCGTCGATGCCGAGCTTGGCGACGAGGAACTTGATGCGGGCGCGATTGCGGTTCGCCTTCTCTCCCAGGCGCCCGAAGACCCGGGCGATCGCCTGGACGGCGGGCAGGAGCTCTTCGACCGGGTGGTTCTCGTAGAGCAGCTTCGCCTGGTGCGGCGTGGTGCCCAGCCCGCCGCCGACGTAGAGATCGAAGGCGCGCTTCTCGACCCCGTCGACCGTGGTGGTGCGGGCGATGGCGCCGAAGTCGTGCATCATCACCAGGCCGCAGGCCTCGCCGGCGCAGCCCGAGAAGGCGGGCTTGAACTTGCGCCCGAAGTCCTGGCAGTCGGGGTGGCCGAGCAGGAAGCGGAAGAGGGCCGCGGCATAGGCGGTGGTGTCGAAGGCCTCGGTGTGGCACACGCCCGCGAGCGGGCAGGCCGTGAGGTTGCGCACCCCGTTGCCGCACGCCTCGCGGGTGGTGATGCCGACCGACGCCAGACGCCGCATCAGGTCGGGGGTGTCGTCGATGTGGACGTAGTGGAGCTGGACGTCCTGGCGGGTGGTGATGTGGAGGATCGCGTCCGAGTACTCCTCGGCCAGCTCGGCCATCACCTCGAGCTGCTCGGGCGTCGTGCCGCCGTAGGGGAGCTTGATGCGCACCATCCCGGGCGCGTCCCAGAGCGTCTCGGGCCCCTTTGTAAGGTCTCCCGCGGGGAACTCCAGCGTCTGCGACGCGACGCCGTCGTGGCGGTGGCCGTTGTCGTAGCGCTGTCCGTAGACCCCGCGCCGCAGACGGGTCTCGGCGAAGACCCGGTCCTCGATCTTGCCCTGTCGCCGCAGCTCCATCTGGCCCTCGAAGATGTCGATCTCCTCGGCCAGGTCAGGCGGCATGTCGGCCGCCAGCCGGTCCCTCCACTCGGTCGTGCTCATCCCACCGCCCTCGCATGTTCGCCCGAAGAGCGGGGAAAATACCAGATATCCGCAGAGAATCCCTAGTTTTGCCCGGAGCCCTCGAACTCGCCCTTTGAGACACCCGCCAGGGCTCGGACGATCTGCACGCACATCGGGTCGCTGACGGCGATCTGGACCTGGCTACCGTCCTCGTCGTCGAAGGCGAGTGTCCAGTGCGGAACGACTCCGTCCGAGGTCTGACTGCGGCGGAGTCACGGACACGCCCACCACGCTGGGCTGAAGGGCCCAGAACAGGCCCTCGGGCAGACCGGAGGGCTGGGGCTCCCAGTTGCCGGCGTCCGGCACGTCGTGCCGGAAGGGCTCTGCCTGGGTGAAGGCGCTCATCATGTTCTCGGCGTCGCTCGTGGCGAGCGGCAGGGTGAGGACGACGTTGTTGCCGCTCTCGAAGGCGAGGAGAGCCACCGGAAGGGCGTCCTCGTCGGGCACCTCGCCGTTCTCCTCGAACTCGACATCCACCGGGGAGCAGTCGAAGCCGGTGGCCTGGAAGGCGATCGTCTGCCTCATGCTGCGGCCCTCGGGGCCTTGCTAGCGTCAGCCGGGTGCGACACGGAACGACTCCTTGGACCGTTTGGCGGGCGGGCGCCATTCTCACACACCCCCGCCGCGATCGGCCGACGGAGGGCCGATGAGGGTCGTCTGGCTGGACGGCGAGTTCGTCGAGCCCCGCCGGGCGTCGCTGTCCATCGACGACCCCGGCGTGCGCTGGGGCGAGGGCCTGTTCGAGACGATGCGCGCCGAGGATGGCCGTGTCGCGCTGCTCGAGCGCCATCTCGACCGCCTCTGCCGGTCGGCCGCCGAGCTCGACCTGGCCCCGATGCCCGACCGCCCGGCGATGAACGCCGCCATCGCGGCCACCCTCGAGGCGGCGGCGGCGGGGCCCCACCGGCTGCGCCTGACCGCGACGCCCGGTCCGACGCTCCTCATCGACCTCGCGCCCGAGGCGGATCTGGCGGGCGAGGTCGTGGCCGTGTCGGCGGCGACGATCCGCGGCGCATGGAGCCCCGGGGCCCGGATCGGGGAGCACAAGTGCCTCTCCTACGCCGCCCACCGCTGGTCTCAGCGCACCGCCGCCCAGGCAGGCGCCGACCACGCCTTGTTGCTGGACGCCGGAGGGCGCCTCGGCGAGGCCGCGCTGGCCAGCGTCTTCTGCGCCATCGGTGCGACGGTGGTCACCGCCCCGGTGAGAGGGCTGCTGCCGGGCGTCGCGCGCGAGCTCGTGGTCGAGAATATGGCGGTCCGTGAGGAGGCGCTCGAGGAGGCCGTCTGGTGGTCGGCCGACGAGATCGTCCTGACGAATGCGGTCGCAGGCGCGGTGGCCGTGGTCTCGGTGGACGGCACGAGGGTCGGCGATGGGGGGGTCGGCCCGGTGGCCCGCAGCATCGGAGATCTGCTTCGGACCGCCCTGCGCGCCTGAGCTAGTGTCGCGCGCCGGAGGTCCGTTCGCACTTCCCGCGCGAATCCCCCGCGAGGCAAGGACGCAGATCAGCCCCAATATCGGAAGTATTGGGGCTGCCGAGGACGCCGCCTCGCGACGGGATGCAGCCGGGAAGTGTCATGAGACTTCCGGCGCGGGACACTAGGAGGCGGCCCGGCGGCGGGTGGTCTTCTCTGCCGGTGTGGACACCCGGCGGCCGAGGAGGCGCATCGCCTTCAGTCCCAGTGAGAGCTTCTCGCGGTCGTCGGTCTTGGCGATGTCGAGGCCCGAGAGCTCGGCGATGCGGTCGAGGCGGTAGCGCACGGTGTGGCGGTGGGTGAAGAGGGTGCTCGCGGTGGCCGCCAGATTGCAGTCGTGTCCGAGGTAGGTGGAGAGCGTTCCGACCAGCTCGGTCTGGTACTGCGCGTCGTATCTCACCAGCGGGGCGAGCGTCTGCTCGTAGAAGGCGACGAGCTCCTGCGGCCGGTCGGCGAAGATCTGGAAGAGCAGCTTGTAGGTCCCGGTCTCCTCGAAGGTCACCACCTCGCCCACCCTGCCCAGGCGATCGCCGATCGAGAGGGCGAGGCGCGCCTCGTAGAGTGCCGCGCCGAGCCGCTCGGGCTCGGGAGTGAAGCGAGACAGGGCGATCGTCAGCGCCAGCCCCGGGACGGTCTCGCGAGTGGCGCCGAGCAGCCGCTTGCCGAGCGTGAAGGCCTGCTCGGCGACCTCCTCGGGCGAGCGCTGGTCGGACGCCGGCGCAGGCGGCGGCAGGAGCGCGAACAGCCGGCCCTCGTTCCAGTCGACCAGCGCGCCCGGCCAGTGGATGTCCATTGCAGCGCGCGCCTGCTGCAGGAACCGGCGCACCAGCCGGGGATCGGTGATGACGCGCCCCTCGGTGTGCGGGTCCTGCAGCTTGCCGATGAGCGCGACGGCGCCCTCGGAGAGATCCGCGCCGAGGTGGCGCGCGCGCCGCACGAGGGACTCCCGGCTGACGACCTCTCCGGCCATCAGCTCCTCTATGAGGTCGCCGCGCAGTCGTGACTCGGTCTCGGTGCGCACCTCCTCCCGGGCGCGCTCGAGCGCGGAGGCATCGGCGAGCTCCGCCATCACCCCCTGGCGCGCGGCCGACAGGGGTGATGGCACCCACACAACGAGCACGCCGATGACCCCGGAGGCGTCGTGCACCAAGGCGCGGGTGATGCCCGGCATGGCCTCCTCGACGAACGGCCCCGTGATCGACGCCGGCCCGTGGCCGCGCGCGCGCAGTACGGCCGCCTCGAGGAACGCCTGCGGCTCCTCGGAGAGCCCGGCGGAGCCCCTCAGATCGAGGTACTCGTCGAGGATGGCCACCGGTGCATCGAGAAGCTCGCTCGCAGCCGCGGCGAGGCCCGGATAGCCGCGGCCCTCCATGAGCGGGGCGCGCAGCGCCCGACGGGCGCCGACCGCGGCGGCCCGCCCCGTGCCGCCCGCGATCGCCTCGGCGAGCGCGGCGATGACGCCCCCCCACGGCGCGCGGCCCGGGAGCGCAACGACCGGGACCCCGATGTCGGCTGCGGGAAGCGAGCGACAGATCACCCCGACGCACCCGGGCGGAAGCGTCGCAGGAGGCGGGCCCGAGCATGCCACGATCACGTCCATCTCCTCGGGCGCCTCGCAATCGGCGATCGCCAGGGCCGAGACCGGGCGATCGAGTTGCGCGTCGGCGGGCGCGACCCGGGCGCCCTCGAGGGCGGGAAGGCGCAGGAGGTCGGCCAGGGTCGCTCGATCGTCGGGTGGGCCGGCTGAGCGGATGTCGGTCGGCATCCTGGGGACAATGGGGCCGGGGCCGCTCGGATTCAAGCCGACGCGCCCCGGCGGTGAGGTGTTTGTCCCTCGGGCGAAAGATCGCGGGCGGCCTTTGGCCCTTGGTCACAAAGCGCCGGGAGCCCTTCGCGTCGTATCATCCGGCGCTGCCCTAGCCCAGAAAAGGAGGGCCCACCGCGCCATGCCGAGAGTCCGAGAGAGCAATTTCCGCGCCGCCCAGTGGACGTCGAACGGATCCATCACGACCGGGGATCTGACCGTCCCGGGCGCATCCTTCTACGGATCGAACGTCTTCGGTCCCGACGAGCAGCGCCAGCGCCTGCCGAAGGCCTCCTTCCGCCAGCTCCAGGCGACGATCGATCGCGGTGAGCCGCTCGATGCCGGACTCGCCGACGCGGTGGCCCTGGCCATGAAGGACTGGGCGCTCGAGCGCGGCGCCACCCACTACACCCACTGGTTCCAGCCCCTCACCGGCTCGACCGCCGAGAAGCACGACTCGTTCTACGGCCCCGCCGGCGACGGCACCTCCATCGCGCAGTTCAGCGGCAAGGAACTGATCCGCGGCGAGCCCGACGCCTCCAGCTTCCCGAGTGGCGGCATTCGCAGCCACCTTCGAGGCCCGCGGCTACACCGCATGGGACCCGACGAGCCCCGCGTTCATCATGGAGAACCCGAACGGGGCGTATCTGTGCATCCCGACGGCCTTCGCATCGTGGACCGGCGAGGCGCTCGACACCAAGATCCCGCTGCTGCGCTCGATGGCCGCCCTGAACAAGTCGGCGCAGCGGGCGCTGGCGCTCTTCGGCGAGTCGGCGGAGCGCGTCTACACGACCATCGGTCCGGAGCAGGAGTACTTCCTGATCGACGAGCAGTTCTTCTACCAGCGGCCCGATCTCGTCGCGACCGGCCGCACCCTCTTCGGCGCCAAGCCCGCCAAGGGTCAGCAACTCGACGACCACTACTTCGGTTCGATCCCCGAGCGCGTCCTCGCCTACATGCTGGAGATCGAGCGCGAGCTCGCGAAGCTCGGCGTGCCGATCAAGACCCGCCACAACGAGGTCGCGCCCGGCCAGTACGAGGTCGCTCCGGTCTTCGAGGACTCGAACGTCGGCACGGACCACCAGCAGCTGTGCATGCAGGTGATGCAGAACGTGGCCCGCAGCTACGGGATGGTGTGCCTCCTCCACGAGAAGCCCTTCGCGGGCGTCAACGGCTCGGGCAAGCACAACAACTGGTCGATGAGCACGGACGACGCGAACCTGCTCGACCCGGGCGACTCGCCCCACGACAACCTGCAGTTCCTCTTCTTCGCCACGGCCGTGATCGCGGCCGTCTACAAGCACCAGGGGCTGCTGCGGGCGTCGATCGCCGGAGCAGGTCAGGACCACCGGCTCGGTGCCAACGAGGCGCCGCCGGCGATCCTCTCGGTCTTCCTCGGCAAGGAGCTCGAGAGCGTCTTCACCTCGATCGCCGCGGGCGAGCCGGCCGTGAGCGCGGCCCGCGAGGTGATGAACCTCGTGGCGGGCGTGCTGCCCGATCTGCCCAAGGACACAGGCGACCGCAACCGCACCAGCCCGTTCGCGTTCACCGGCAACCGGTTCGAGTTCCGCGCGCTGGGCTCCAGCCAGTCGCCGAGCTTTCCCAACACGGTCCTCAACACGATCGTGGCCGAGGCGATCGATTCGCTCTGCGAGGACCTCGAGGCGAAGATGGCCGGCACCAAGAAGAAGCCGGGCACGTCGCTCGAGGATGCGCTCTCGGAGGTGATCGCGAGCACATACAAGAGCGCCGGCAAGGTGGTCTTCGACGGCGACGGCTACTCGGAGGAGTGGCACGCCGAGGCCGCCAAGCGGGGCCTACTCAACCTGCGATCGACGCCGGACGCGCTTCCCGAGTTCATCTCGGACCAGACCGTCGCGGTGTTCGGCAACTACGGGGTGCTCAGCGAGCGGGAGCTCCAGTCCCGCTACGAGGTGGCGCTCGAGCACTACGTCATCACCCTGAACATCGAAGCCGAGACGGCTGCGGACATCGCTGCGACGATGCTGCTGCCGGCGGCCGCGCGGCACCTGGGGATCCTGAAGGCGGCCGGCCTCACCGCCCTCGCCAAGGAGACGACGTCCCTGGTCGACGCCTTCACGAAGGCCATCAAGGGCCTCCAGACCGCCAACCTCCACGAGAACCACCCGGCCGACCTCATGGCGGAGGCCGTCTACATGCGCGACGACGTGATGTCGGCGATGGCCGCGGTGCGGTCGGTGGCCGACACGCTGGAGCGCACGGTGGCCGACGACCTGTGGCCGCTCCCGCGCTACTCGGAGATGCTCTTCATCAAGTAGCAGCGAGACGAGGGCCCTCCGGCGACCCCGTCCACCGATCGGTGGACGGGGTCGCCCGCGTTCTGGGAACCTCTCGCGATGAGCCGCGAAACTCAGATCTCCGTCGCCGCACGCGGTCCCTTCCGGCTTTCCGCGGTGGCGGTCAGCCACGGCTGGTTCCAAACCGCACCCTTCGCCTGGGACCGCGCGCGGGAGCTGCTCCACCGCACCGAGGACCTCGGTGGGGGAGCCGTGGATCTCGTCATCGGTGCGAGGGCCGGCGGGGTCCAGGTGCGCGCATCGCGCGCCCTCACACCCGCCGAACGCGCTCTGGCCCGCTCGCGGGTGCGGCGCATGCTGCAACTCGAGGTCGATCTGGAGGGCTTCGCCGAGGCGGTCGAGGCGGTCGACCCCGGCCTCGCCGACGATCTGGCGGCCTACGGAGGCGGGCGGATGCTGGCGGGCTCCTCGCTGTTCGAGGACGTCGTGAAGGGCCTCTGCGGCACCAACACGACCTGGCGCCAGGCCGTGAGCTCGATCAACCACATCGCCGGGCTCGGCTCAGGCGACGCCTTTCCCGATCCGGCGGACCTGCTGCGCGGAGGTGAGGAGCACCTGCGGGCGGTTGCCCGCGTCGGATACCGGGCGCCCGCCATCCTGGCCGCCGCTCGCGCGGCCATCGACGGCACGCTCGCCGACATCGAGGCCGATTCGGCCGCGGGAGACGACGAACGGGTCTACGCCTCCCTGCTGACCCTGACCGGCATCGGCCCCGCCACGGCCGGTTTCATCCTCCTGCTGCTGGGGCACTTCGCGCGACCCTCGATCGACTCGGCCACGATCCGGGTCGCCACCGATGCCTGGTTCGACGGCCGGCGGCCCACGCCTCGCGAGGTGGCCCGCAGGATCGAGCCGGCGGGTGCGTTCGCGGGGCTGGTGGTCGCCTGGGCCACCCTGCGCTCGTGGCAGCGCACCACCGGGCTGGTGGATGCCTGATGCCGCTCTCGGATGCCGAGCGGGCCCGCCTTCTTCTCGACTCGTGGTGGTCGCACGACGGACAGTGGTTCCTGAAGGTCCGGGCCTCGCTCGGTCTCGAGGCGGCGATGGAGCTCAACGAGTCGTCGATCGAGAGCATCGGTCGGATCGAGATGCGCAGCCTGCACTCCGCCCTCGGCTCGCCGACCGTTGAGAGCGCCGCGGATCTCATGCCCCTGGTCGTCGAGGCGCATGACCTGGTGGGCATCCCCGCCGAGGGGCGGATGGACGGGCCCGATGCCTTCCTGGTGCACGTGGAGCAGTGCCGGGTGTGGGAGATGACCCTCGCCGCCGGTCTGGAGGGTTCGGCCCCGGGATGCAGGGGCTCGCTGCGGCGCAGGCTCGGGTGGGCGACGGTGTTCTTCCCGGCCGCCCGCGTCGAGTGGACCCGCGTCCTCGGCCGCCCCGACGGAGACCAGCGCTGCGCCTACCGCTTCCGGCTGCTCGAGGAGGATCCGCTCACAGGGAGATGATGGGTCGGCGCACGCGTGCCAGCAGGGATCGCCATCGGCGCGCGCAGGAGTCCCAGGTGTGCTGGGCGGCCCAGCGGGCCCCATCCGCGGCGAGGCGCGCGCGCAGCTCCGGCTCGGCAGCGAGGCGCCCCAACTGGCGGGCGTAGGTCGGCGCATCGAGGTAGAGCAGCCCTCCCCCCGAACGCGCACTCTGGCCGGCAAGAACGTCGGAGTGGCCGGTGGCGAGGGTGGGGCGGCGCGCGCGCCAGGCCTCGAGGGCGGCGAGCGAAAGGCTCTCGTGGGGCGAGGGCAGCACCACCACCTCACAGGCGTCCAGTAGGTCGGCGTGGGTCACGGGGTCCACCCACCCGGTCGTGTGCACCCATTCCGGAAGGCGCATCGCCACCGTCGGCCGGCCTGCGAGCACCAGCCCGAGCTCCCCTCCCGCCGCCCGGTAGTCGCCGTGGGCGCGAACCAGGGCGTCGAGTCCCTTCGCCGGATCGACCCGGCCGAGGTAGAGCGCAAACCGGTCGGGCAGCGCCATGGCGACGCGAACGCGCATGGCATCCCCCGGGATCGAAGAGGAGAGCCCCGCGCCCACGATCTCCTCGGGGCGGCCTCTCACGCCATGGACGTCGTCGACCAGGCGCCGCTCCTCCGGGGTCATGAATGCGAATCCGGCGGCGAGGTTGGCGAGCCCGCGCGTGAGCCCGAAGCGCAGCATCGGCTCGTCGTGTGCGAGCGGCACCAGCACCGTGCGCTCCGGCGCGAGCGGCATGGCGAGCTGCGTCGTGGCGTAGAGGTAGGTCCAGAGCGCGATCACCTCGTGCCGGGATCTCGCCGTGGCCAGCGCCCGAAGCATGCCGGGGGCCACGGGGCCCTGCGCACGCGCCCAGGCATCCTCGGTGACCCCATCGCCGCCGCCCAGGGAGAGCAGACGGGCGAGGTCGCCCGAGAGCGCGGGGTCGGGCCGGTCTGCAGCGAAGCGGTGCACCGTCACCGGCCCGTCCGCCTCGCTGCCCGACGGGTAATGGGGCTGCCAGGTCAGGTAGTCGCGGGCGGTCGTCGTGTAGACCTCCACCTCGTCACCGCGCACGGCCAGCGCGTGGGCCGTCGATCGGCACAGGGCCTCAGCGCCTCCTGCGACCTCCTTGCCGTAGCGCTGCACCACGAACGCGATGCGCACGCTCAGTCCTCCCGCTCGCGCTCCAGCTCGGCCACCCGGTGCTCGAGGCGCGCGATCTCGGCACGCCGTCGATGGCGGTCGCGCTCGAGCTGTCCGATCAGGTCGGCGAGGGCGGGGGCGATCAGCCGGATCACCGTACGGCGCGCCCCGGAGACCAGCCGCCCCGCCGGACCAGACCGTGCGGAGGGTGCGGGATCGGTCAGATGAAGCGGCGTCAGCGGCGGCTCCCCGGCCGCCGAACGCAGCTCCGACAGCAGCCGGTCCGGGTCCGGACCGCCCGCCCCGGCGCCCTGGTGCAGCGGGCTCAGTACGCTCCTCGCCGGCCGAGCACGACCGGGATCGTCCGGGCCATGATCGTCAGATCCAGCCAGATCGACCAGGTCTCGATGTAGTAGAAGTCGAGACGCACCAGCTCGTCGAACGACAGCTCGCTTCGGCCACTGACCTGCCACAGGCCGGTGAGCCCGGGAAGAACCAGGTAACGCTTCTTGTGGAGCCCGTCGAGGCGTTCGTAGTCACGGCGGGGGAGCGGACGCGGCCCCACGAGCGACATCTCGCCGCGCATCACGTTCCACAGCTGGGGCAGCTCGTCGATGGACAAGCGGCGCAGCACGCGACCGACGCGCGTCACGCGCGGATCCTCGCGGATCTTGAACAGCGGCCCGTCGGCCTCGTTGACGTTCTCGAGTCCCGCCTGCTCCCCCTCCGCACCCGTGCGCATCGTGCGGAGCTTGAGACAGGTGAACTCCTCCTCCTCCACCCCCACGCGCGCGTTGCGGTAGATCACCGGGCCACCGTCCTCGAGCCGGATCGCGAGGGCTGCGAGCGCGAGGATCGGCGCGACGACGATCCCGATCAGTCCGCCGACGACGAGGTCGAAGGCCCGCTTGGTGAGGAACGCCGCCCCGCCGAGGACCGGTGGGCGCAGCTCGAAGAGCGGCAGGCCGGGGGCCGGGACGGCCTGAACCGAGTGGGTCAGCAGCTCGGCCGTGGTCGGCGCCAGGCGCACCGGAATGCCGCGGCGACGGCAGATGTCGAGCAACTCCAACACCGGCGCGTCGTCTCCGGCCCACCCGGCGAGGATCACCTCGTCGACCGCGTCCGGATCGAGGGCGCGGCGTAGGTCCTCCCCCTCCCCGTTCCCGGACTCGCTCCCGAGACCGGGACTCAGGCGGTGGTGCCCGACCACCCGATAGGGCACCCCGTGACGGCTCTCGGCGCGCTCGAGGCTCTCGGAGATCGATGCCACCAACGTCGGCGTGCCCACGAGCAGCGCCCGACGCTCGAACTTGAGCGCGTCGAGTACGAGGGCGGTGATGCTGTCGTAGCTCGTCCGCAGCGCCACATCCAGGCCCCCGACGAGGATCCAGGACGAGTAGAAGATGTAGTAGGAGTTGAACCGCAGGCCGGTCACCAGCAGAACCACCAGGACGATCACCGTCGTCAGGGTGGCCGACGAGAGGATGCGCGCTCCACCGCCGCGTTGCTCGCGCGGACCGTAGAGGCGGTTCTTCGCGAAGATCAGGACCATCGTGGTCGCAGCGAAGGGGAGCGCCTTCTGCTCGACCGCCCAGATCGCACCCGAGTCGATCGGCTGGCCCTGCAGGGCGAGCTTGATCGCGAGGGCCGCGTAGATGCCGCCGAAGCATGCGGTCACGTCGATCGCGACCAGCACCGCCACCGAGATGATCCGCCGGATCGCGTCGGTGCCCGCCGGGCCGGCGAGAAGGGGGAGGAACCGGGCATCGCGGCGAACCGGGCGCTCGTCGCTGCGCGGCGTGGATCCCGCGTCGCCGCCAGGCGAGCGGGTGGTCACCTCAGGCCCTCGCCCGGGGATCCGTTGCGGCGACCGTGGCGCCCCGCCTCGATCGTGCGAACTGTCAATTCCTGCGGCACGGGTCGATCGTACTGCCGATCCCCTGCTCGTGCGCCATCGCGAGGCTGCCGCGCCTCACTCCGGGCGCCGAAGTCGCAGGTATACGACGCCGTGCTCACCCGGCCTCAACACGGACGGATCGGCCACGGGACGGAAGTTCCCGGCGCAGACGAGCGGCAGCAGGCCACCGGCGAGGAACGACAGCGGCCGCGCTCGGAAGAAGCGGTCGTGCACCGGCAGGCGCTCGCGCACGTACTCTCGCGCCTCCTCCTGCCATCCGAGGCGGAGCAGCCGCTCATCGATCGTCTGGGCCGTGTACCGGCGCTCGAAGAACGCCCCGCCGGAATCCTCGGCGGGCCCCTGGGGGCGCTCCGTGTCGTAGACGGGGCGCCGTGTGTGGACCTCGCCCGGCCGGCAGGCGATGTTGGTCGTGAGGTGGAGCACACCGCCAGGGCGCAGAACCCGCCAGATCTCGGCCATCGCCGTGGCATCGCCATCGGCCGGGATGTGCTCGATCACCGAGACACACGCCACCGCGTCGAAGCTCTGGTCCGGTACCGCGAGGCTCCGGGCGTCCTCGACGCGCAGATCGAGGTCGGGGTCGATCGTCCGCCATCGATCGATCTCCTCGCGGAGCAGATCGATGGCCGTCCAGCGGCCCTGACCCTCGTGCTGAAGCAAGCTCGGCAGCAACTTCGGGCTCGACACATCGAGGCAGTCGCCGGAGAACGCCTCGCGCGCGACGCGGGCGAGCTCGAAGAACCGCCATGGCTCGACGGGCACCAGCAGGCGATAGAGGCCCGCGCGTGGATGGTCCCAACCGCGGCCGCGCAGGCCGGTTGCGGCCCATCTCGCCCCGAGCCGGTAACTGTGTGCGACGAGGCGGACCCAGGCCGGTCGTCGCCGGCCGGACCTCATCGCCTCATGGCCTGCCGGTAGACGTCGCGCGTCGCCGTGGCCGAGGCCGGCCACGAGTAGCGCGCCGCCTCCTCGCGCCCCGCTTCCCCTCGCTCGGCGAGGGCCCTCCGATCGGCAAGCGCCGCGGTCAGCGCCGCCGCGATGGACTCGGGGCTCACGTCGTCGAGAAAGATCGCCGAGCGCCCTCCGATCTCGATGAGAGATGAGTTCCGGGCGCAGAGAACGGGGCAGCCATGGGCCATGGCCTCCACGACCGGCAGCCCGAAGCCCTCGTACGAGGAGGGGTAGGCGAGGAGGGTCGCCCGTCGGTAGAGGTCGAGCAGCTCCTCGCGGCGGACGAACCCGCGGATCTCGCAGCCGGATCCCGCCGCCGCCCGCACACGTTCCTCGTCGCCGCCCGGACCTCCGACCACCACCAGGCGACACGGAACAGGATCAGCCGGGGCGGCATCCATGTAGAGAGCGTGGCCCTCGACGAGCATGCCGATCCGCTTGCGCGGCTCTCGGATGCCCACGCTCAGGATGATCGGCTCCCGCGGGCCCGGAGGTCGGGAGTCCGGGTGGACGCCGTTGGGGACCACCCGGATGCGCTCGGGTGGCACCCCATACAGCTCCTGAAGGTCCCGCGAGGTCAACTCCGAGACCGCGATCACGCGCGCGGCGCGCTTCACAGAGCGGCGCGCGAAGGTGCGCGCGTAGCGACGGAAGTCGTCGGGAAACGCCTCCGGGACGCGCTCCCACGACAGATCGTGGATCGTGACGACCGTGGGACACGGGCTCCACCACGGCGCCCAGTTGACCGGCGCATGGAGCAGGGCGGCGCGTCGCCTCCACGCTGCGAGCGGAAGCATGACGTGCAGCCATGCCATATCGATGAGCAGATTCATCCACGAGGTGATCCGCCCCAGCCGAGGGAGCCCCGGCGGGCCGAAGACCCACTCGATGCGCAGATCCGAGGCCGGCTTCGTCTCCATCACGTGACGGAGCTCCTGGATGTAGGTCCCGATGCCGGTCTGGCGGCGCTTCGCCATCCGTCCGTCCACGAGCACGAGCGGCCGGCGTCGATCGCCGGCGGAGTCCTCCGCCCCTCCTGGGATGCCCACCGGAAACGGGGTTGTGACCTTCCCTCGGCGCCTGGACCGCGGGGGGCGTGAGGTCATACGGGCGACCACCTCGGATGGCTCGATTGCGTTCACCGCGACCATCGGTCAACGAGCCGGAGCCGCCCGACCGGAGATCGCGGGCGCCCGTGCTCCGTGAAGACCACGCGACGCCGTTCATCCCGGTCACGCCGCCGCCGACATCGCGCATCCCACGATCGACGTCGCGATGGACCCTACAGGCAGGCCATCCGTAGCAGCCGCTCGCAGAGCGGAGCGCCTCGTGCGAGCGATGCCGAGAGCCAACCGCAGTGCAGCGTCGATTCCCGCCAGCCACTCGTTGGCCCGATCGCAGTGCACGAGGACTGCCCCCCTTGGGCGCCCGTCGAGCAGATCCTGCACCGACCGGACGAGCTCCGGCAACACCTGCCTCGCCTGCTCCGGATCGCGCAGCGGATGCCACCGGACCGCGAAGCCGCGGTCCACATAGTCGCCGAGGCAGTGGCGGGTCGGCAGACCCGACACGATCGCGAAGACTCCCTGCTCTCGCCACCACTCCAGCTCCGAGGCCCGGCGCAGGGCGCCGGTGGCTGCGGCCTGCCCCGCCGGGCCGCTCGGCGACCGCGAGCCTCGCCGGCACGACCCACGTGTATCTGACCGGTTCCACACCGCCTCCTCGCATCGGGTACCCGGCAACGCTCCTCCAGGGAGGTCCCGCGGATCTACGCGAATGCGTCGAAGAAGCGTCGCTACTCCCAGCCGCCCTCCGTCACATCATCCGTCTCGTGTGTTGCGAGCTCGCTGAGCCATGCCGGAACCGGAACCGTGGCGCGGGTCACACGGTCAACGCAGACATGCACCAGCTCGCCGCGTGCCACGAGCTCTCCCTCCCTCGAGAACGTATGGCGGCTGCGGAACGAGGTGCGGCCGATCCCACCGATCGTGGTCGTTTGATCGATCACATCGTCGAGCATGATCCGCCCGAGAAACGAGCAGCGCGTCTCGACGATGGGTATGCCCGGACCGGTGCGCAGGAGCGCGGTGAACGGGTGTCCCACCTCGGAGAGCCACTCCGACAAGCCCCGGTCCATCCACCGGTGGACCGCCGTGAAGTGGATCTGGGCCACGTCCACCTCGGACATGGCGACCAGGAAGCGGGCGGTGTGGGTGTGGGCTCCCATCCGGGTGAGCCTATCCAGCGGGGCGACGGCCAAGCGTTTCGCGCAAATAGCGGCCTTGTGCACCCGTTCGAAACCTCTGGGGGGGGTGAAAAGCGAGCGGGAGACGCCTCGAACGCTCGTGCCTCGAAGTTGCGTCCTCGACCTTCGATTAGGAGATTTTGGGAGATTTTCGTGCAGAATCCTCTCACTTCCCCATGAATGATCCGGCCTCCCCACTCCCGACCGACGATGACCGACGCCAGGCGGCGTGCCGGGCGATGGGCTCAGCGCCGGGGCTGATCCGGTTCGCGGCCAGGTACACCCGCTCGCTCCACGACGCGGAGGACGCGTACCAGAGGGCGATGGAGATCGCGCTCACGCGAGCTCCCGTCACCGACCCGCGCAGGTTCATGGCCTGGCTCCACACGGTGCTGCGAAACGAGGCGCTCGCCGTCACCCGCACGCGGCGCCGTGAGGGTCCGGGAGTCGCCGCCGACGTTCCCGAGGCGTACGAGAACGCGCTCGAGGAGGCCATCAGCATCGATGCCCTCGCGGAGTGGAGGGAGCGCTATCGCACGATCCAGGACGGGCTGGCCGGCCTCACGGACGCCCAGAGGGTCTGCTTGATGCTCCAGACAGCTGGTGCGAGCTACGAGCGGATCCGCGAGATCACGGGGTTCTCGCTGCGCAAGGTGGAGCGCTCGGTCCTGGAGGGCCGGTCGCGCCTGGCGGCGTGGGAGATCCGTCTCGCGTCCGGTGAGGCCTGCGAGGGGCTCGATCCCCTGATCGAGCGCGTCGCGGGTGGCCGGGCGAGCTCCAAGGACGCCCGGGCCGTCTCCCGCCACGTGCGCCACTGCGGCCACTGCCGAGCGCTGCTTCGGGACCGGCGCGAATCGAACGAGTGGCTCGCCGGTCTGGTCCCGGCCTCGCTCCTCGCCGGCCAGGTGTTCGCCGGTGCGCCCGATCCCTCACCGGCCATCGCCTGGTGGGAGCGGCTCAGCGGGGGTGCGACGGTTCGCATGGGCTCGATCGTCCAGGTTGCGATGGACCTGCCGTCCTCGGCCCTCGCGAAGGTCGGTGCCGGAACGGCGGCGATCGCGGTGGCGGGGGCCGCGGGAGCCCCCGTCGTCGTCGACGCGGTCCGGCCGGCGGTGGTGGACCGAGGGGCGGTCGCCGCCGTGCGAGCCGACGAGGCCGGGGTTCCCGCCCTCGCATCGGGCGCGGGCGGCGCTGGGCGCGCGGCCGCGTCCTTCGCCCGCGAACGGCGGGCGGCCGCGCTCGCGCGGGCCCGGCGAGAGACGCCTCGGGTCAAGTCAGGTGCACCCAGGTCCGTGACACAGGCGCCTCGGCGAACCGGGCGCCCACGAACCGTCACCGTCGTGCGCCGGGTCGCCGCTCCGAGCGCTCCGCCCCGAGTCGTCATGCGAGCGCCGCGGCCTGCGACGGCATCGCCACCGCCCACGAGAAGCGCGACCCCGTCAGCGGCCGCCGTCGCTCTGGAGTTCGGGCCATGAGACGCACCAGGATCGTCGGCTTGGCAACGCTCGCAAGCGCAGCGCTGCTCCCCGCCCACGCCGGGGCCACCGATGGCAACTTGTACCCCCACGGGGCCTCGATCTGGGCGGTGAGCCCCCAGTTCACCGCGACCGTCCTCAGCGGGCCGGTCTGGCAGATCCAGTCGCCGGCCCTCACGCCCGCTCCGGTCGGGAATCACTTCGAGATGAACTGGGGGTGCCCGGTCGGCGGGAGCGAGATCGCCGCGGTGCAGTGGAGCGCGCTCCGCACCCAGGCCGCGAGTTCGCTGGCCTTCCAGGTGACCGGCGACCGGCGCGTCATCTGGTCGGAGGGTGATGGGGCCGCGCCGCAGTCCCCGCAGGGGGGGCGCCCCTATGACATCCGACTGCCGGGGGGCAACTGCAACGTCCACCTCGCGCTGAACCAGGCGGAGGGCCGCGCCCAGCACGCCCGCGGCTACTTCATCGACAGCCCGAGGATCCTCGTGCGCGATATCGCCGCCCCCGCGGTGGCGCTGCGCGCGCTCCCCTCGGGGTGGTTCACGGCTGCCTCGAGCGTGCGCGTGGAGTGGGCGGTGGGTGACAACTTCGGAAGCGACGGAGTGGGATCGCAGCGCGTGATCATCGCGGGGCAGCAGCGATGGACCGGCGTGCCGGGTGTGGGCAACCATGGGGTCAACCTCAGCCTCGCCGGGATCGGAGACGGCGTTCGCGAGGTGGAGGTTCAGGTCGACGGCGACGGAACCGCCGGAGCGGCAGACGGCGGCACGATCGCCCTCGACAGCACCCCTCCGACGGCCTCCAACCTCACCGCGTCCCTCCCGGGGGATCCGGGGTCGGCGGTCGTGGCGTGGACGGCTTCCGACAACCTCAGCGGGGTGGCGAGGAGCGCGGCCGAGATCAACGGTGCCACCGACGGGTCGTCGTCCGGCGCGTGGGAGCCCCTCCCCCCGACCGTGGGCGTCGGTTCGAAGGCGATGACCGTGCGGGGGCTCCCGGTGGACGACGGCGTCCACGCCTGGCGCGTGCGGACGACGGATGTCGCCGGCAACAGCGCGCTGAGCCCGGCGGCGGGCCGGATCGTGGTCAACACCGAGCCACCGCGGCTGGACGTCCACGCGATCCCCGCGGGTTGGGTCAACCGCGCCGACATCGACCTGACGGCCACCGACAACCTCCAGTCCACTCTCGGGATCGGCCCGACCGAGATCGAGGTGAACGCCGCGCCGGACGGAAGCGATTCAGGAGAGTGGCTCAGCCGCAACACGACAGCCGCCCCTCCGGGACGCCGGGTCGTGCCCGTGGATCTGAGCGGCCTGGTGAGCGGCCGTCACGCGCTGAGGGTCAGGGTCCGCAACGGGGGGCCCTTCGCATCGGCGCTGGTGACGGAGAAGCGGGCGACCGTGAGGGTCGATCTGCTCGATCCGGCCATCGCGCGGGCGACCTTCGCGACCGGCGGCACCAGGACCGTGACGGTCGCCTGGGTCGCCGACGATGCCCACTCCGGCGTGGCGACGGCGACCCTCCAGTGGAGGGACGGGGGAGCCTGGCGGACCCTGGCGAGCGACAGCGCGCGCAACGGCGACGGCAGCATGGCGCTCGACGTGTCGGCTCTGCCCGCCGGAGAGCGCTCGATGCGACTCGTGATCGCCGACGGAGCGGGCAACACCGCCCTGCGCGCCGGCACCGCCACGATCTCGGGCGCATCGAGGGGCACTGGGAATCGCCTTCGGGCATCCCGCCTCTCCGTGACGATCGGCCACACGCGCGCAGTCCGACGCGGTCCGCGCACGATGCTCGTCCGCCGGGTCCCGACGGGAGCGCGGGTGCGCATCGCCGGGCGCCTGCTGGACCGCGGGGGCCGTGCGATCGCGGGCGTCGAGGTCCAAGTACGCGAGCGGCGAGGCCGGCTGATCGGCCGCGGTCTCACGCGGCGCGACGGCCGGTTCGTCATCGGCGCGCGACCGATCGCAGGGGGTGTCGTGCGCATCGGGGTTGCGGTGGGTGGGCGGCTGCTCCCCCGACGGCCGGCCGTGGACCTCCGCATCGAGGTACGCCCGACCATCGGCTTCAGCGCATCGAGTAGATCGGTCACCCCAGGGCGCGAGGTGCTCTTCACCGGGCGACTGCGCCCGTCCCCCGCAGACCTCAGACTCGGATCGCGCAAGGGGATCGTGCTGCAGTGGCTCGATCCGGCGCGTCGGATCTGGCGGCCGGTCGTGAACGCCCGGATCCGCCGCAATGGGACGTTCGCCATTCCATGGACCTTCAGCCTGGGCGGCCTGACCATTCCCACGCGCGTGGTGGTTCCGACGGAGGTGGGGTGGCCTCTGCTCCCGGTCCGCTCGCGAGTGATCCGTGTCCGGGTGAGATAGCGCGGGGCCCCGGTCCCTGCGTCGCTGCGGGGTCCTCACACGGAGTAGGCTTTCGCGCCCGATGCCCGCCCCGGCCCTGCTCGACGCCACGCCGCTCGTGAGCGCCCACGCCACACGCGGCATCGGTGCGGCGGTTCTGGGCATGCTCCAAGGGTTCGCGGCCATGCCGGAAGGGGAACGGCCCACCCTCCTTCTTCGGCGCGGCCAGACCGTGCCGGTGGGCTTCGAGGGGCATGAGGTCGCCTGGCCGCGCTGGCCGCTGCACCGGATTCCCGACCCCTGGCCGCTTGCGATCGGCGAGCGGACGGCGCGACGACTGGCGGGCGGGCGGATCTTCCATGCAGTGCAACCCGCGCTTATACCCCGCGGCCGGACAGTGGTGACCTGCTTCGACCTGATCCCCTTCGTGTTCCGGAAGGAGTACCTTTCCGGCCCCGGGCGGAGCCCAGAGGCTCTCGCCTACCGCCACTTCCTGCGCAGGCTGACGGAGGCGCGGCTGGTGGTGGTGCCCTCGGCCGAGACCGCCGGCGACGTGGAGCGGATCGCGCGCGTCGCCGCCGAGCGAATCCGGATCGTCCCCCTGGCCACGCCGAGCGCACCGGCCGGCGACGGATCGGCGCCGGCCGCCGCCTACGTGCTCTTCGCCGGGGCCATCGAACCCCACAAGAACGCCCCTCTCGCGGTGGAGGCGATCGCCCGGGCCGCGCCCGGAATCCGTCTGGTGATGGCCGGGCCGTGGTCGGCGCGGCGGATCGAGCGCCTGCGCCGCCACGCCGAGGTGGTGGGAGCCGCCAACCGGATCGACTGGCTCGGACTGGTGGACACCAGACGCCTCGCGGCGCTCCGCGCGAATGCGCGGGCGGTGCTGGTGCCCTCGCGAAAGGAGGGCTTCGGCCTTCCCGTGCTGGAGGCCATGGCGGCGGGTGTGGCCGTGCTCGCGTCGGACACGCCCGCCCTGCGAGAGGTGGGTGGCGGGGCGGCGACCTACCTGCCGCTCGGCGACCCGGATGCCTGGGGGCGCGCGATCTCCGGACTTGCGACCGAGGACGAGGCGACGCGCGCGGTGAGGGCCGAGGCGGGTCGCCTACGCGCGGCGGAGTTCTCGTGGGAGCGAACCGCACGAGCCCTCGCCGAGGCCTACCAGGAGGCGGCCGGATGACCCTGGCGGCGATCGACTGCCACATGGTCGGCCAGGCCGCCGCCGGCGACGCCGGGAACGGACGGTACGCCGCTTCCCTGTTGGCGGCCATGGCCGCAACGGCCCTCGAGGGCGACGCCGTGGCCTCCCTGGTGGCCACCCCGGAGGGAGCCCGGCTGCTCTCGGCGTTCGGGCGCACCGATCGGCGTGCCCGCCGCCGACGTGCCGCGCCTGGCCCGGGCGGCCCCTCGGGCGCTGGCCGACATCGCGGGCCGACGCGGCCGTGTTCACCTACGTCTCGCCGGGCTGGAACCCCTGCCCGGTGCTGCTGGCCGTGCACGACGCCACCTTCATGACCAACCCCGAGTGGCTCGGCACCCGCGCGCGAATGGTGCTGCGGGGGTTGGTGCCCCGGTCGGCGCGCCGCGCCCGGCTGGTGCTGGCTCTCTCGCGCACCGCCGCAGCCGATGTGTCGCAGGCGCTGCGTATCGCACCGGAGAAGGTACGCGTGGTGAGCCCCTATCCCGACGCGCTCTTCACGCCCGGTGAGGGTGCCGCGGAACGGGTGCGCGAGCGCTTCGGGCTGGGCCGCTACTGCCTCGCCGTCGGCGACCTCGGGCCCCGCAAGAACCTGGGTGCCCTGGGCGCGGCGGTGCGCGGCCTGGCCGATCGAGAGCTGGAGTTGGCGCTCGTGGGCAAGCCCGGGCCGCGCGGCGAGGGCATCGCCCGCGAGACCGGCGGCCGCTGGTTGGGCCACGTGGACGATGCGACCCTCGCCGACCTCTACCGGGCGGCGGCGGTGACGGCCTATCCATCGCTCTACGAGGGCTTCGGGCTGCCGGTGGTGGAGGCGATGGCCTGCGGATGCCCGGTGGTGGCCAGCGACCGGGGCGCCCTGCCCGAAGTGGCCGGCGACGCGGCGATCCTGGTGGAGCCGAGCGCCCACGGCATCGCCGACGGCCTTCGCCGGGCGCTCGAGCCCGAGGTCGCGGCGCGACTGCGCGCTGCCGGCCCGGTGCGCGCGGCCCACTACTCTGCCCGGGAGATGGGCACCGCGGCGTGGGCCGCTGTCAGGGAGGTGGTCGGGTCGTGAGGATCGCCATGCTGGGCACCCGGGGCATCCCGGCCGCCTACAGCGGCTTCGAGACCGCAGTGGAGCATCTCGCCGAGCGCTTCACCGCTCGCGGCCACGAAGTGACGGTCTACTGCCGGCCGCACATGACCGAGCGTCGCGAGACGCACGCCGGGGCGCGCCTCGTGCATCTGCCGACGATCCGCAGCAAACATCTCGACACGCTTGCCCACACCCTTCTGAGCACAGCCCACATGGCCGCCCGCGAACGTCCCGACGTGGCCCTCTACTTCATCGCCGGCAACGCGCCGGCCGCTCCGCTGGCGCGACTGGCGGGCATCCCGGCAGTGATCCAGATCGACGGTCTGGATTCAGAGCGTGCCAAGTGGTCGGGTGCCGCCAGGGCGTACCTGCGCATGGCCGAGCGCCTCGCACCGGCGGCGGCGACGATCGCCGTGACCGATTCGGCCGCCGTCGCCGACTCCTACGAGCGCCGCTACGGCCGGCGCATCCCCTGGATTCCGTACGGCGCGGAGTTGGCCGACCCGGGCGACGCCGGCTGGTGCCGCCGCCTCGGCGTGGAGCCGGGGCGCTTCGTGCTCTTCGTGGGACGTCTCGTGCCCGAGAACAACGCCCACCTGCTGGTGGAGGCCCACCGGGCCCTCGCCACCGACTGGCCCCTGGTCGTGGTGGGCGACGCGCCCTATGCGGAGGACTACATCGCTCGCCTGAAGGCCGGGGCCGGCCCGGACGTTCTCTTTCCGGGATACGTGTTCGGCGACGGCTACGCCGAGCTGGTGCGCAACTGCGGGGTGATGTGCGTGCCGACCGAGGTCGGAGGGACGCACCCGGTGATCGTGGAGGGCATGGCGGCCGGGGCCCCGCTGTTGGTGAGCGACCACGAGCCCAACCTCGAGGTGGTGGGCGAGACCGCGGCCGCCTTCCCGCTGTCGGGCGGCGCGCCCGCACTGGCTGAGGCGCTCGCCCTTCTGATCGTCGACGAGCACCGGCGGCGGGAGCTGGGCGCCGCCGCCTCTGAGCGCGCATCCGAGCGCTACTCGTGGGACGCCTGCGCCGACTCCTACCTGCGGCTGTGCGCCATCGCGGCCGGGGTCGCGGAGCCTCAGCCGGGGTAGATGAAGGGCAGGTCGGCGGCGATCTCGGCCAACCGCGGGGCGTCGGTGTCGCGCGCCGAGAGCGACGGCTCAGCGACAGTCCAGTCGATCGCGACGTCGGGGTCGTCCCAGGCGAAGCCGCGTTCGAGCGCGGGGTCGTAGTAGGCCGAGCACCGGTAGACGACGTCCGCCACCTCGCTCAGCACCACGAAGCCGTGGGCGAAGCCGACGGGCAGGTAGATCTGACGATGATCGACGTCGTCGAGGATGACGGCGGTCCACCGCCCGAACGTCGGAGACCCGCGACGGATGTCCACCGCCACGTCCCGTATGGCCCCCCGGGCGCAGCGCACGAGCTTGGCCTGACCCGCACCGACCGAGAAGTGCATGCCCCGAAGCACGCCTCGTCCCGAGCGGGAGTGGTTGTCCTGCACCCAGGCCTCGCGGACGCCGAGGCTCTCCATGATGTCGGCGCGGAAGGTCTCCTGGAAGAAGCCGCGGTCGTCTCCATGAGCGACCGGCTCGAGGACGAGCATCCCGGCCAGAGGGGTGTGCCGCGCACGCATCGGCGCAGACTAGGAGATCGCGCGTTCGCCGGGCTTGGCGAGCTGCAGCAGGCCCTTGGCGATGCCCATCGAGTACGCGACGTCGAGGGCGGGCTGCAGGGCGGCCAGCGCGGCGACGTCGCCGGGCCTGAAGCGGAGGTGCTGCACGTAGCGGCGAAAGAGCGATGACTTGAGCGCGGTGGTGCCCAGTAACACCAAGGCCGCGGGCACGGGCGAGCGCCTGGTCACGGCCGCCGCCCCGATCGCCACCATCGCACCGGTGCCCGCCAGCTGCAGGGCGCGGAGCGTGGTGCGCTCCGACCGGTTTCGCCCGGCCTCCGGGCCGATCACACCTGCGGTGGTGCCCCGGTTGGCCAGCATCAGGTAGGGCGTTACGCGCCCGAACAGCTGGGCGTGGCGCACCAGCTTCAGCAGGGAGTCCTGGTCGGAGGAGACCGACAGGTAGTACCGCAGGGAGGGCGCGCGGCAGACGCGGTACCCGCTGGCGCGGAGCGTGGCCGAGAGCACCTGGTCCTCGCCGGCACGCCTCAGCGTGGTGTCGTAGAAGCCGGCGCGGCGTAGGGCCTCCATCCGGAAGCCGTCGCAACGACCCTCGGCGAACCCGACGGGCTCCAGCTCGTCGTCGCCATCGGGGAAGATGTCCATCAGGTTCGCAGCGAGGTAGACCTTTTCGACCTGCGAGAGGCCCGCGTCGACGTCGGCGATCGACTGGCCCGAGACCACCGCGACGTCGGGGTGGCGGTCGAGCAGATCGATGACCCGAGCCACGTAGTCGCCGATGCCGAAGCGGCAGTCGGCGTGGCAGGTGAGCACGTACTCGGTGGTGACCATTCCGAGCGCTCGGTTGAACGAGCGCGCCAGGCCGACATTCTCGTCGTTGCGCACCACGCGCACCGGAAAGGGCAGGGCGGCGGCGGCCAGTTCGGTCTCGAGGCGCGCGAGCGTGTCGTCGGGCGAGGCGTTGTCGATGAAGATCACCTCGAGCCACGTGGCCGGGTCGGCTCCCGGCGGCGGTACCTGGCGCCCGATCCCCTCCACCAGGCCGGCCACCGCATCGGCGGCGCGATACACGGGGAAGATGACTGTGATGCGTGGGGGGCCGGTTGCGTCGCTCATCGGTTCGCCTCGGGTGCGTAGTCGGAGTAGGTGCGGTCGCGCTCGCTCATCACGCGGTGCGCGGCGGGTGGCCAGTCGATGCCGAAGGCGGGGTCGTCCCAGCGCACCCCGCGCCCGGCCTCGGCCACATACGGGGAGCCCATCTGGTACAGAACCTCCGCGTTCGGCGCGAGCGTCTGGAAGCCGTGGGCGAAGCCCTCGGGGATGTAGAGGGCGGTGCGGTTGGCCGCGCTCAGCGTGGCACCGAACCAGCGACGGTGCGTCGGCGAGCCCGCGCGCAGATCGACCACGACGTCGAAGATCTCCCCGGCAGTACAGCGCACCAGCTTGATCTCGCCGTACGGATCAGCCTGGTAGTGCATGCCGCGCAGAGTGCCGGCCGCCGCGTTGAAGGAGACGTTGCAGGCCGCGAGCGCGGTTGCGAGCCCGTGCGTCGCGAACTCCTCCGGGCTCCACGAACGAGCGAAGAAACCGCGCTCGTCCTCGATCGGGTCGAGGTCGATGAGCCAAGCGCCCTCGAGTGGCGTTGGAGTGAAGCGCACCTCAGCCCGAATCCGTCGTGGATCGCGGATGAGAGGGGCGAGAGCGCCTCGAGATCGACGGGCTCAGACTCAGTCCCAGCACTTCCACGGGGCCGATCCCGAACTCCACATCTCCTCGAGCATCCGCACGTCGCGCAGCGTGTCCATCGGGTGCCAGAAGCCGTCGTGGCGAAACGCCATCAGCTCACCATCGCGCGCGAGGCCCTCCATCGGCTCGCGCTCCCAGACGACGACGCTGTCGCGATCGATGTAGTCGGCGGCCCCGGGCTCGAGGACGAAGAAGCCGCCGTTGATCCACCCGGTGGTGGTCTGGGGCTTCTCGGCGAACTCGTCGACCCGATTGCCGTCGAAGCGCAGCTCACCGAAACGGGCCGGCGGGCGCACGGCGGTGACCGTGGCCAGCTTGCCGTGTGAGCGGTGGAAGGCCAGTAGCGCAGTCAGATCGACCGTCGAGACGGCGTCGCCATAGGTGAGCATCATGGTCTGCCCGCGGTTCAACTCGAGCAACCTCGCCACCCTGTCGCCTGTCTGGGCCTCGAGCCCGGTATCGAGGAGATGCACCTCCCAGTGGTCGCCCGAGCCCGGGCCGACGTTGACCTCGCCCGTGTCGAGCCGGATCGTGAGGTCGCTGGTGCGGTGCCGGTAGTGAAGGAAGAAGTCCTTGATCACCTCACCTCGGTAGCCGAGAGCGATCGCGAACTCGTCGAAGCCCGCGGTGGCGTAGGTCTTCATGAGGTGCCAGAGCATGGGCCGCCCCCCGATCTCGACCATCGGCTTGGGACGCACGTCGGTGTGCTCAGAAAGGCGCGTCCCGAGACCTCCGGCCAGGATCCCTACGAGCATGTTCCGGTACCTCCGGGGCGGTGGATCGACTCGAGCGGCGCCACGCTATCAGGGCGTCCCCGCGCCCCCTCATCGCGGGCGGAGCACCGCGCGGCCGCGGCGCAGGGCACGCACCAGGCCCGGCCCGATCGCCTCGGCCGTGCCGCGGTAGATCACCTCGTGGACAAGCACCCCGACCACCCCGACTGTGGCATCGACCGCGATGATCGCCTCGGGGCTGCCGTGGAAGACGGTCAGTAGCAGCGCCTGGAGGACGGCCACGGCGGCGGTCGCCCAGACGAAGCGGTCGGCGCCGCGACCGACGTGGTGGTTGATGATCACGATCAGGGCCCCGAGCAGAGTGGACGCGGCAGCAAAGGCGCCGAGGATGCCCGCCGAGCCGGCGAACTCGCTCCCGTAGGTGATGCTCAGAAGCGGATCGGCGATCGCCCAGATGAGCAGACTGGCGACGCCGCCCGCCGCGAGCGAGAGCCCGACGGCGAGGCCGAGGATCATGCCGGTGTCCCGATCGGCCGCCGAGCGCGCCGCGACCCGCGGCAGCAGCACGAACGACACGGCCTGCGGCACCAGGAAGACCGCCTTGGCAAGGGTCGCCGCGGCGGCGAAGCGGCCCGCCTCGTCTGCCCCGAGCGCGATCTTGGCGACGATCACGTCGAGATTGGTCAGCACACCGAGGCCGGTGAGTCCCACGGCGACCGGCATCAGGGGCCGCGCGTACGCGCGCCACTGCCCCCCGTCCGGAGGGCGCGCCGGACCCCGAGAGCGGGTGAGCAACCAGCCCGCGCCGAGTGCGGACAGCAGCGCGACGCCGGTCGCGCCGAGGGCGGCGTAGATCCCGAGGCCGAGCACCGCCAGGATCAGCAGCGCCACCGGCCGGGGCGCGCCCCAGAGCGCGAAGCCGAGCGCGAAGCCGCCGAATCGCTCCTGCCCCTGCAGCCGGCCGAGCACCAGGAAGAAGAATCCGAGCGGCACCACCAGAGCGACCGTGAACAGGAGCGGGCCGACCGGTACGTCGGGCTCAACGATCCTGGCGACGCCGATCGCCCCGCAGGCCACCGCCGCGAGCACCGGCGTCACTCGGGCGCAGGTGCGCCACGCCCGGTCGTAGATGCCCTCGGAGAGCGTAACGTCGCCGCCCGGCGGAGCGGCCACCAGGCGGGCGGTGGCGAACTGAAGCGACTGTGCCGGAACCGCGATCACCAGCGTCGCCGCGAGCAGTGCCGCGACCAGTCCGTAGTCGCTCGGACCCAGGATCCGGCCGGCGATGAGGAAGAAGGCGTAGTTGCCGGCGTTCCAGACGATCAGGGCGCCGAGCACGAGCCCGCCGCCCCGCAGTGCGGCCGGACGGCGGGACGGACGGCCGCCGGCCGCCGGCCCGTCGGCGCTCACCCCGGAGCTCGTCCGCTGAAGACCATCTCGCTGCCCACCGGGTCGGCCTCGCTCTCGAAGACCTCCGGCTCGAGACCGGCTTCCCGGATGTGGTCGGCGAGGTCGCGGCCGAACTCGGTGAAGGTGAGCATGTCGGCGCCGACCGGGATGTAGCGGTAGATGCCCGCGCCGCGGCCGTGGTAGAGCGGGGGCAGGCGGTGCACCGGCGCGCCGTCGGGGCCGAGAGCGGCACGCTCCTCAGTGGTGGGCCGGCTGGCGACGATCGGGACGGTGAACAGATGGCGCCCGCCGGGCTTCAGCACGCGCCGCGACTCGCGCAGGGCGGCGCGGAAGTCGGGGACGTGCTCCAGGGTGTCGGACGAGAGCATCAGGTCGAACGAGGCGTCGGGGTAGGTGAGACGGCTGACATCCTCGTTGCGGGCCCCGTCGATGACCTCGCCCAGCCGCTCGGGACCGTGGTACTCCGAAAAGGCCAACCCGGGCAGACGGGTGAGCTGCGCATGCAGGGAGCCCATCGATCCGATCGTGTTGATCTCGGCGATGTCGAGTGCGCGGAAGGCCGGGTCGTGCACCAGCGCGGCGACCGAGTGCAGGCCGGGGCCGTAAAGCGACAGCAGCACGTCGGAGAAGCGTCGCACCCTCAGGCTCGCGCAGCACCGGCGGCAGAACATGCTCTCGCGGCGCGTGTAGGCCTCGCCCACGGCAGGCTCGCCCCAGGCGCGGCGAAGGTCGTCGGGAATCACCCAGGAGTTGAAGGCGAAGGTGGTGGCGTGGCCGCACGCGCTGCACCGCCCGGGCTCGTCGCGGCGGCGATCGGCGCGGGGGCGCAACGTCAGAAGGATCGGCCGCCCGAGACGCGCCTTGGCCGCGTCGAGGAGCCCGCTCACCGGGCCACCGGCTCGCGGAGCGCGCCGACGGTGCGCTCGAGCCCCTCGCGCAGATCGTGGCGGGGCGCCCAGCCGATCTCCTCGCGCAGACGGTGCGCGTCGGCGACCAGGAATGCCGGCTCACCGGGCGGGGCCGGGATCGCCCCGAGCCGCAGCATCTCGGACCGGCCGGTGATCTCGCCGATCGTGCCGACGATCTCGGCGAGGGTCACCGGCTCACCGGAGGCGACGTTCACCGCACCGGTGACGTCGCTCGCCAGCAGCGCCCCGAAACCGCCGGCGACGTCCTCGACGTGAAGCAGGTCGCGCACCTGGCGTCCGTGCGAGCAGGCGGCAGGTCGCCCCTCGAGCATCGCGGTTGCCACCGAGGGGACCAGGCGTCCAGGGGGCTCGCCGGGGCCGTGGAGCAGGAAGACCCGCCCCCAGGCCAGATCGAATCCGGCGGCGGCGGCGTACCCGGCCAGGGCGACGTGGAGGGCGTGCTTGCTCGCCCCGTAGAGGGTCGCCGGCACGAGGGGAGTCGTTGACTCGTCGCAGACACGGTCATCCCAGAGGTACTCGGCGCAGGTGCCGGCCACCACCGCGCGGCGCCCGCCGGACTCGGCGAAGGCACGGACCAGGTGCACCGATGCCGCGAGCCAGTCGAGGTTGGCCGGCGACGACCAGAAGGCACCGTGGGTGGTCTCCCAGGCCAGGTGCAGCAGGTGGGTGGGCTGCACCTCGCCCACCAGCGCACGCGCCGCGGAGGCATCCAGCAGGTCAGCGCGGTGCCAGTTGACCTTGCCACCCCCGCGGGACGCGCGCGAGACGGCGTGCACCTCGAAACCGCGGGCGGCGAGGTCGGGTAGGCAGTGGGCTCCGAGAAAGCCGCCGGCGCCGGTGACCAGAACCCGCCCGGCGTCGTCGCTTGCGGGGGTCGGCGTCACCCGACCACCGCGACGCGCGGGACCGGCACGGCGAAGCGGCCGCCCCACTCGCGCACCGCGGAGAGCTGCTCGACGATCTCATCCTGGAGGTTCCAGGGCAGGATCAGCACATAGTCGGGCCGGTCCTCGAGGATCTGCTCTGGCGCGAGGATGGGCAGGTGGACACCCGGCAGGTAGCGCCCCTGCTTGTGAGGGCTGCGATCCACCGTGTAGTCGAGCAGATCGCCGCGGATGCCGCAGTAGTTGAGCAGGGTGTTGCCCTTGGCCGGAGCCCCGTAGGCCACCACACGGCGTCCCTCACGGCGGGCCGTGATGAGGAAGTCGAGAAGGTCGCGCTTCACCTCGGCCACCTCCTCGGCGAAACCGGTGTAGGTCTCCAGGCGGTCGAGCCCGGCGGCCGACTCGTCGTGGCGCAGGGCGGTCACGGCGTCCGAGGGGGCGACCCCCTCCCCCGCGTGGCGCAGGTGCAGTCGCAGCGACCCGCCATGCGTGCTCAGCCGGTTGACGTCGGTCACGGCGAGCCCGCTGGCCGTCAGGACGGGCTCGAGGGCGAGCAGCGACAGGTACGAGAAGTGCTCGTGGTAGATGGTGTCGAACTGACGCTCCGCGATCAGCCGCAGGAGGTGAGGGAACTCGAGGGTGATCGTGCCGCCCGGTTTCAGCGCGATCGCGAGGCCGCCCACGAAGTCGTGCAGGTCGGGCACGTGCGCGAGCACGTTGTTGCCGGCGATCAGGTCGGCGCCACGGCCCTCGGCCACCAGCCGGCGTGCCGTCTCGACGCCGAAGAAGGCGACGAGGGTCGGCACGCCGCGCGCCTCGGCCGCCTCGGCGACGTTTGCGGCGGGCTCCACGCCGAGCACCGGGATTCCGCGCGCCACCATGTACTGGAGCAGGTAGCCGTCGTTGCTCGCGATCTCCATCACGTGGCTGGAAGCGCCGAGCCCCAGGCGCTCGACCATCGTGCCGACGTACGCCTCGGCGTGACGCAGCCACCCATCGGAGAACGACGAGAAGTAGGCGTAGTCGCCGAAGATGCTCTCGGGCGACTCCACCTCGGGCAACTGCACCAGGAAGCACTCCTCACACACGCGCACGTGCAGTGGATAGAAGGGCTCCATCCGGTTGAGGCCCTCGGGCTCGAGGTAGGAGTTGGCGAGCGGCTGCGCGCCGAGGTTGACGAAGGTCCGGTGCAGGCCCGTGCTGCAGCCGCGGCAGGTGAAGGTGCTCATCGCGCCCCCATGCCCTCGTAGCGCGCGATCTCGGCATCGACCAGCTCGGCGGCTGGGCGACCCGTGGCAAACCCGCCGTACCACTCGGCGATCAGGCCGAGGGTCTCGTCGATATCGAAGCGGGGGCGCCACCCGAGCAGGGCGCGCGCCTTCGAGGCGTCGAGCCGAAGATAACCGGCCTCGTGCGGTATCGGGCCTTCCTGCCGGCTCCACTCCCCGGGCCGGTCGAGTAGCTCCGCGAGCCTCCGGACGATCCTGCGCACGGGCCACCCCTCCTCGTTTCCGGGCGCGAAGTTCCACGCACCCGCGATGTCCGGCCTCTGCCACAGGTGCTGCGCGAGGACCATGTAGCCGCCGAGCGGATCGAGCACGTGCTGCCACGGGCGGATCGCGTCCGGATAGCGCAGCACGAGCGGCGCCTCGGCGATGATCGAGCGGACGATGTCCGGCACCAGCCGGTCCTGCGCCCAGTCCCCGCCGCCCAGCACATTGCCCGCCCGGGCTGTGGCGACGGCGATGCCCGCCTCGGCGAGGAACGAGTCGCGGTAGGCGGATGTGACGAGCTCGGCACAGGCTTTGCTGCTGGAATAGGGGTCGCGACCGCCGAGGGCCTCGCCCTCGCGATAGGGCCAGAGCCACTCCCGGTTCTCGAAGCACTTGTCGCTGGTGACCACGACGACCACGCGCACGTCGGGGCACGCCCGCGCCGCTTCGAGCAGGTTGACCGTGCCCATCACGTTGACCGCGTAGGTGGCGGCCGGATCATCGTAGGAGGGGCGCACCAGCGACTGCGCCGCAAGGTGGAGCACCACCTCGGGGCCGAAACGGGTGAGCTCCGCGGTGAGGGCCGGAAGATCCCGGACGTCGCCTTCGACGTGCGCGATGCCATTGGCGACTGCTGCCGCCTCGAACAGGCTGGGCGTGGTGGCGGGGGGCAGCGCGTAGCCCATCACCTCGGCGCCGAGACGCCGCAGCCAGGCGGCCAGCCAGCTGCCCTTGAATCCGGTGTGGCCGGTGACGAGCACGCGGCGCCCGCGCCAGAAGGCCCCATCGACCCTGCTCGAGAGGTCGGCGGCGCCCGAGGGTCCATGTCCGGGCGTCATCGGCGGCCGCGCGCGAAGCGCGAAGGGGTGATCCGGTTCATCGGGGCGACAGTCTAGACATGCCCTCGCGCAGCCCCCGGGCACAGCCGGGGCGGATCAGCGCAGCTCGCCCGCCAGCAGTCGCGCGAGCTGGTCACGCCGCACCGCCTCGACTCCGAGCGACAGCAGGGTTGGCCGGCCGAGCACCTCCGGCCACACCCGCGATCGGAAGGAGAGCAGCCGCGGTTGCAGCCCGGTGGCGGGGCGGGTCGCCAGAGCAACCAACGGGGGGCGCCCGAGCGCCCGCCGCCATGCGCCGAGCACCGACGCGATCGTGGTCTCCACCTCGGAGGCGAACACCTTGACCATGACCGCGGCGGTGCCGCGGGCGGGGCGCTCCCCCTCCATCCGTGCGATCGACGCGGCCACCATCCGGCCCGCGTCGGGGGCGAACAGGTAGTCGCGGATGGTGTCCAGAGAGACGTAGATGGAGACCGGCTCCCGTCGCAGCGCCGCGCGGCCGATGTGCGAGATCAGGCCCTGAGGCTTCGCGAGGCTCTGACCGGGGCCGTACAGGTTTGAGAACCGGCCGATCAGAACGTTGACTCCGGCTCGCCCGCCCACGGTGCGGAACAGGTCCTCCTGGGCGAGCTTCTCGCGGCCGTAGGGGGCCAGGGCGCGCGGGGGGGAGTCCTCGTCGAAGGGCGGGTGCCCGAGACTCGCCGAGTAGACGCCACCGGCGGAGGAGGACAGGAGGAGGAGGCCTCGGCTCGCCACTCCGGGCGCCGCCGCCAGCCGCGCCGTGAGGTCGTCGAGGACGCGTTCCACCAGGCACGTCTCCTGCGCGAGCGCCTCGGGCGCCGTCGCCACCACACCCGCGCCGGCGCACCAGAGCATCCGCCACGGTGCGGGACTGGCTGCGCAGGCGGCCAGGAAGCGCTCCGTCTCGACGGCGAGCATCGCGGCGGCGGCATCCACATCGCCCCACGGCACCCGGGCGCCGGGGCACCAGAGCGAGGCGTCCGCCAGCGAGGCCTCCACCTGGTGGCCGAGCAGGCCGCCCCGCCCGACGACCCAGGTGAGGGGCGGATCATGGGTCAGGCCGGCGTCCTACTCCTGCGCGACCGGATCGGCCGGCGCGGCGACGCGGCCGAGCGGACCGGCGGCCGGATCGCTTACCACGAGATAGAGCGGCTTGCCCATGGCGCTCTTGGCGGCGATGCCGAGGTACTCCGCCATGATGCCGAGCGAGAAGAGGATGCCCCCCGAGGTGACCAGCAGGATCACGGTGGTGGAGGCCCATCCCTGCACCGAGACCTCGTCGGTCAGCCGCGCCCAGAGCACCCAGCCGAGCAGGACGACGGCGAGGAGCCCGAGGAAGGCTCCGAAGACGGCCACCAGGCGCAGCGGGCGGGTGCCCGAGGTGAGCACCAACCGCCAGAAGTGCGAGGCGAGCCGACGTGTCGAGTACCCGGACGGCCGGCCGCGCTCCTCGCGCATCTCGACCGGACAGGTGGCCGTACGGTTGACGACCCAGGTGAGGGCGACATCGAGGAAGACGCTCTCCCCGCAGTAGGCGGCCAGGCCGCGACCGACTTCCCCCTCGACCAGGCGGAAGGAGTGGAAGTCGCGCAGCTCGCCCGCGCCCATCACGCTCGCCACCCAGTGGGCGAGCCGGCTGGTTACGTTGCGGAAGAAGCTGTGCGGGGGTGGGTTGGTGGGATCGGCGTAGACGAGCGGCGCGCGGTCGGCGAGGGCCGTGTCGAGCATGCGCGCCACGGCGGCCGGGTCGTGCTGGCCGTCCTCGTCCATCGTGACTATCCACTCGGCGCTGGTGCTCGACATGCCCGCGAGAGTGGCAGCATGCTGACCGAAGTTCCGGGCGAGCCAGACCGGACGCACGTAGGGGAACCGCTCGGCGAGCGCCCGGATCGTGAGGTCGGATCGGTCGGGGCCGGCGTCGTGCACCAGCACGACCTCGGTGACCCGGTAGGGCACCCCGGCAGGCGTGCGGCCACCTGCGACGTACGCGTCGAGCTCCTCGAGCAGCTCCGGCAGCGTGCCCTCGCCCCGGTAGACCGGCACGACGACGGCAATGGTGTGCTCGCCGGCGGTTGTCGAGGGACCTGGCACGGCCGTCATGCTACCCCCGGGTCGTCGCCGACCGGCTGCGGGCGGCCGCATCCGTCTTGTTCAACTAGTTTCACCCCCGTGCCGGCACGGAACGCCCGAATCGCCGCCCTCGCGACCTTCGTCGCCGGCGCGGCCGCCTCGATCTGGGTTCTCTGGGGCCCGATGCTCTCCCACGCGGGCCGGGGCGGCTCGGTGCGGCTCTGCCTGAAGAACTTCTACGCACCGGATCAGTACGCGGTCCTCGGGATCGCGCGCCTGGCCCAGGACGGAACGTCCGTCTATCAGGAGCCCTACACCGTGACCGGTACCTCGGTGTACCCGAGCGAGTACTACCGCCTGCTCGGCCTGACGGCGCGGGCGACCGACACATCGGTGATCTGGGCCTGGAACGTTGTCGGGCTGGCGGTGTCGCTGGCGCTGATCGCACTCGCCGTGAGCTTCGCCCTCCGACTCGCACCAGGGACCCGCGCCTGGGTGCTCGCCCCGGCCCCCTTCCTGATGGGAAGCCTCTACTGGTGGGGCGGCGGCGGCTGGCTCTACCAATGGAACCGGGGGATCATCTGGCCGCCGGCCGCAAGCCTGTACAGCCCCGGGGCCGAGGGACCGGCAGTCCTCGCGGCGGGGATCGCGCTGCTCCTGCTGGTGATGGCGATCGGCGCACGAGGACGGCGCAGTCTGGCGCTCGCCGCGGGCGGCGGGGTCGCGGCGGGGATCACCCTCCACCTGCACGCCAACGTCGCCGTCTTCTGCGTGATCGCCGTGGCGCTGATGGTCCTGTGGGATGTGGTCATCGCGGCAACCTCACGGCGGCGCGCGTGGATCGGTGGCGGCGGGGCCGTTCTGCTGGGCGCCGCAGCGCTCGCACCCGCGGGTGGGGTGGCGGCGCGGAGCGCGATCCTCCTACTGGGTGTCGCGGCGGCGGCGCTGACCCACCCGCGCTGGCGCCGGGAGTGGGGCCGGATCGTCGTCGTGTGGGTCGGCGCGGCTGTGGTCGCCAGCCTGCCGCTGTCTGCGCGGCTGGCCGCCCAGACCCTGGGCGGAGAGGGCTACTTCTACGAGCGCCAGGAGTCGGTGGCGGCGGCGGCCCTCGATCTGCCCGTGGTGGCGGTGCTGGGCCTGATGCTTCCGCTCTGGGCGCTGGCGGTCGTGGCGGCCGCGCACGTGGCCCGCCGTGGGAGCCGCGCCGGGCCGGGCTGGGCCGCTCTGATCGCCGGACTCGCCTCCACGACCATGACCCTGACGCTGGCGGGCCACCTGGGCGCCGAGGGGCTGGAGTGGCACCGTTTCCTGGTCTACGGCGGCCTGCTCACGACCATGGCGGCCGCCCCAGCGCTGTGGCTCATGCTGAGCGAAGGCGGCGGACTCGCGGACCGCTTCCTCGGGATCGCCGTCGCGGCGCTGCTGGTGGCGACGCTGCCGACCACCATCGCCTTCGCCCGCGACCAGCGCGGCGCGGTGGCGTGCACGCCGGCGCAGGAGGCCGAGGCATTCGCCCGCATCGGCCGGGCGGCCGGTGATCGCGTGCTGCTCCTCGACCGCTGCTTTTCGCCCGGGCCGATCCGCGTGCTCTCCGGCGCCCGGATCGTCCACTTCAACGCCGGGATCGCCTTGCCAGCGGACAGGGAAGGGACCGACGCCGCGCTCGCGACGATCCTGAAGAGCCGCCTGCCCGACCCCGTGCTTCTGCGGCGCGCCGGGGCGACCGGATTCCTGACCAACAACCTCTGCGACGGCGTCCCGCCCGGAGAGATCGCTGCCCGGCTGGGCGAGCCCTACGCGCGGATTCCGTTGCGCGACCCGCAGGAAATCGGGCTGCCCGGACCGCTGACCTACGCGCTGTACGATATCCCGCCGCCGGGATGACACCTCGCTCTGAGCGGTAGTGTCGCCGTCGTGACGGGACCCGGCTCGGCAGACGACCCCGCCCCCGTGAATGTGAGCGCGTCGCAGGCCGGAGCCGAGCCGCGACGAGTGCGCCGGACGGTCGCCGGGATGAGTCCCCGGGCCCGCCTGGCCGCCGAGGGGGTCCTGGTCCTGGCCGGGTCGCTCGTGCTGGTGCTGCTGCTGACCTGGCCGCTCGCGCGGCATCTCGGCACGGAACTGCCGGGCGCCGGCAGCGGCGGGGATCGGAGCGGTTACGCCTGGGACCTCTGGTTCAACGCCGAGCACGGGCTGCGGCTGTGGGGCGTGACCACGCAGGAGGTCGTCGGGGCACCCTTCGGGCGCCCGATGCCGGCGTCGGCGAACGTCCTGCAGATCGTCTTCCTCGGCCCGGCCTGGGTGATCGGGCAGTTCACGGGCCCGGTCGCCGCGCTGAACCTGTCGCTGCTACTGGGCCTGACGCTCTCCCCGGCGGCCATGTGGTTGCTGATCCGATGGCTCGGACTGGGCCTGGTGGCGGCGACCTGGGCCGCGGTTGCCTTCGCGGTCTTCCCGAACGCGCTGATCCGCGCGAGCACCCACTATCCGCTCGCGCTGCTCGCGTGCTTCCCGCTGCTCCTGCTCGCGCTGTGGCGCTGGATGGAGGGGCCCTGCATGCGGCGGGGATGGTGGCTGGCGGGGGCCACCGCGCTCTGCTGGATGACCAATCCCTACTACGGGACGATGGCGCTCCTGATCGTGGCGACAGGTGCGCTGGCCTCGGCCGCCGAGGGGGTCCGGGGTGGCGGCGCGCGCGAGGGGCTCCGCCGCGGCGCGCAGGTGGCCCTGCCGGCGGGCGTCGCGGTGATGCTGCCGCTGGCGGCCCTCTTCCTCTCGGCACGCGGGGCGGTCGCCGACACCTTCGGACGCTCGCGGATCGAGCTCGAGATCTACGGCGCCCGAGTGGGCGACTACCTCGTCCCCGACAGCACCAACGAGGTCTTCCGAGCGGTCTTCGGCGATGCGCGATGGGCGGGCATGGGGGCGCCGGGGGGCGAGCGCGCGGCCTTCGTCGGCTATCTGACCCTGGCGCTGGTCGTGGTCGCCGCGGTCGTCGGCGTGCGGGGATGGACCGGCCTCGGTCGGCGGGTACGGCTCGCCCTCGCGACGGCCGGGCCGCTGGTGGCGGTGCTCGCCTGGTTCAGCCTCGCGACGCCGACACGCTGGTGGGGCATCCGCATCCCGACCCCGTCGGGGGTGATCTTCGACCTCGCCCCCTTCTTGCGTGTCTATGCACGCTTCGCGGTCGCCGTGACCGCGGTGCTCCTGGTGGTGGCGGCGATCGCGTTGTCGGCGCTCGCACGCCGGCTGCGTCCCGTACCCGCGCTCGCCCTGCTGGCCACGGCCATGACGGTTTCGGTGTTGGAGCTCCCGCCGGGCGCCGGCGTGCCCCTGCCCAGCGACCCGCCGCTCACCCTCGCGGGGCTGGCTCCCGACGATGTCCCAGCGTGGTCCTGGCTCCGCGACGAGGCGCCCCGCGACACGCTCGTCTTCAACTTCCCGGCCGGTGCGGACGAATCGCTCGAGCGGTACCACATGTACGGCCAGGTGGTCCACGGCCTGAGCATCGTCAACGGCGACCCGGTGGGGCGCAGCATCGGCTCGGACATCACCACCGGGATCTCCACGCCGACCTCCCCGGGCGCCGCCTCGCGCATGCGCACCCTCGGCGTCGATCTCGTGCTGATCAGCCCGGCCATCTATGCGGCGGGCGGGGCGGAATCGCCCGACCCCTACACGCCGCCGGAGGGCTTTCGCCTGAGCCGCATCTTCCCCGACGCCAGCGCACTCTGGACGATCACGGCTCGGCCGCTGGACGCGGTGGCCATCTTCCAGCGCTCGAGCTGGTGGCCGCCGCAGCTGCGCCGCGGTCGGGAGTTCCGCTTCCTCCGCGACGAGGGCAGGATGTGGGTCTACGCGCCCCGGGCGGGGAGGTACCGCCTGTCGTTCGCCCTGCGCTCGGTCCCGGTGTCGGACGCCCGGACGCTCGAGCTGTCGGGCCCCGGCGGCTGGCGTCGCACCGTCGAGGCCGGCCACGAGAGGACGGTGACGACCGAGGTGCCCCTGCGCGCAGGCCGCAACGACTTCGCCCTCGCCAACAGGGGCGTCCCGGCGGCGCCACTGCGCCCCGGCGACCCCCGGATCGTCTCGCTCCAGATGTCGATGTGGGACCTGACGCGCCTGGCCCCGACCGACGCGGGCGGGGGGACCGGGAGATAGAGGCGCGCGCGCGCGATATGTGTACCCTCCCGGCGTGATCGGCCTCCTCGTGGAAGAGCCGCGCCCTTGATCGCGGTGGCGGGGATCTACGGGTGCACGGTCTTGATCTGCCTCATCGTCGGCGTCGTGGCGAACGCGGCCCTCGACCCCGGCGGCCGCTGGCTGACCCTGCGCGCCCTGCCGCTCGGAGCGGCGGGAAGCATCGCCGTCCTCTACTTCCTGGCCTTCTTCATGTCGACCGCCGTCGCCGTGCCGGTCTTCACGGCGCTCGTGCTGGCCGGCCTGGTGGCTGTGACCGCTCTACGCGTCCGCGCGGCGCTTCGGGCCGGCACCGAGGCGCCTGCATCGTTGCGCCAGGCCCTGACCCCCGGCATCCCCGACATGATCGTCGCGGTCATCGGGATCCTCGGCGGCCTGGTCGTGCTGCTGCCGCTCCTGCGCCTCGGCTTCCCCACGACCATCGCCTACTCCAACAACGACGGGTGGGCGTACGTCGGAAACATCGACTGGCTCCACCAGAACGCCTACGGGCCGCGCGTCGTCCCCGACATGGAGGAGCCGACGAGCTTCTCGCCCTTCTCCCAGCTGCGCGACGGCTTCGGCGTGGGGTTCGAGCTTCTGGCCTCGACCACAATGGTCCTGCTGCGCCGCAGCCCGTTCGAGATGGTCAACGCGGTCTCGGCCGTCGGGGTTCCGATCGCGGTCGCCGGATGGGCGAGCCTCTGGCGCTCGGCCACGGGCCGCCTGGAGGCGCCGCATGCGCTCGTCGTCGGCCTCGGGGCGCTCAGCCCGGTCTTCATCCTGCCGTACACCGAGAACTACACTCCGCAGTTCGTCTCCCTGAGCTTCATGCCGTTCGCGATGGCCGCGTTCGTCCACTACGCCCGGCGGCCGTCGGTGGTGCGAGCGATCCCCGCCGCCCTGGGCTCGGCCGCCGTCCTCGGCACCTATCCGCCGCTGGCGCCGTGGCTCGCCCCGCCGCTGATCCTCGGGGCGTTCATCGGCGCCGGATGGCCGTCCACCCGGGCGGGTTGGAGCGACCTCCGGGCGTACGTGCCGCGCCTGCGCCGGGCGGCGCTCGTGCTGGCCGGCTTCGGGCTGACGCTCCTAGTGGTCGCACCGATCCCCCTGCGGCACACCCTGCGGTGGTTCACCGCCCATTCCGCTTCGGCCGGCGTGCCCTTCCCGCGCTTCGCAGACCGCGCGTACGTGATCTTCGGCTCCGGCCTGAACACCCCCTTCGGGTACATCACCGGGGCGTCTCTGTCGTGGTCGGTGATCGCGCTGGCGCTGGTCGTGGTGCCGATCCTCTTCGCCGGGCTGCTGCTGCCGCTGGTGCGCCCGGAACGGGGCATGCGGGCGCTCTTGCCGGTCACGGCGGGAATCACGGTCGCAACCGTCGCCGGGTTCGTCGCCTTCCGCCTCAGCGATCCGTTGGGATACGGCCTCTACAAGTCGCTCATCACCGGATGCTCCCTGGGTGCGGGGCTGGCCATCCTCGGGCTGCTTCCCCGTGACGGCGCGCGCCTCGCGCCCCCCCGGCTGATGGCGGTGGGCGTCCTCGTCGCCGCCTGGCTCCCGGTCTCGGCGCAGCTCGTGCAGCAGATGGAGACAACGACCACGGGTTTCCGCGCGGCCGACGTCGAGCTCGGCCGCGCCCTCGCCGACCTCCCGGACGACGCGATCGTCCTCGTGGAGGGCGCGGCCGAGGAGCCGGGCTCGTTCCAGGTGCGGATGATGGCCTCCTACTTCGGCGCCGACTTCGCGGGCCTGCGGCTGGAGGGGCTCGGCTCCACCGCCTCGTACATCACTCCAGGCGGGCCCCCTCAATGGCGGCCCGACCGGGCATGGGACTACGTGGTCACGATCCGCGACACCTCGCTGCCGTTCCGCAACGCCCGACGCCTGGTCTGGTCGAACGGCACCTACTGGATCTGGAAGGCGGCTGCGGGGGTGGAGGTGACCCCCTTCAGCCCGACCTGGTACGGCCAGGAGACCGACCCGGAGGGGACCTTCCAATGGACCGCCGGCAACGTCCAGATGGTGCTCTCCAACCCTTCGGCCAAGCCCCGACGGGTCGTGCTGCGGTTCACGGCGACGAGCTACGCCCAGGCGCGGTCGCTGACGGTGGCCGAGGACGGCGATCCCGGGCGCACGATCAGGCTGCCGGGCAGCACCCGCACGCGGGTCGCCCTCCCGGTGACGGTGGCCGCCGATGCGACGGCCTTCGTCACACTCACGTCCGATCCGGGCCAGGCCCCGGCCCCGGCTCCGGACGCGCGCCAGCTGTCGCTGCGACTGCAGGAGATCTCCGCCCTTGGGCGATGAGATCGACCCGGCTCGGCGCCTCGCGATCGGCGCGGCGACCGGCCTAGACTCTCGCAGATGATCCTCGCCGCCTCCCGGTACGCGCCGCTCTTCCGCAACCTCGTGCGGCGGGAGGTCCGCCAGCGCTACAAGGGCTCCGCGCTGGGCCTCGCCTGGACCCTGATCACGCCCGCGGTGATGGTCGGGGCCTACTCGGTCGTCTTCAAGTTCCTGCTGCGGATCGACATCCCCTACTACGCGCTCTTCCTGTTCGTCGGGCTGACGGTCTGGACGTTCTTCCTCGGGGGCGCGCAGCTGGCCTCCGGCAGCCTGGTGGCCAACGCCGGCCTCGTCACCAAGGTCCGCTTCCCGCGGCAGATCGTCCCGCTCGCCTCGATGACCGCCAACGCGTTCACCGCCGGCGCGATGCTCGCCATCGCCCTGCCCCTCTGCATGATCTTCACCGAGGGCGGCCGCTGGCCGCTGCTCGCGCTGCCAGGGCTGGTGTTGCTGCTCGCCGCCGCGACGGTGGGCTTCGGCCTGCTGCTCTCGTCGCTCAACGTCTACTTCCGCGACGTCGAGCACATCCTCGCCGCGATCTCACTCCCCTGGATCTTCCTCAGCCCGGTCTTCTACAGCTTCGACCGCGTCCCGCCGCTGCGCGATCACCCGTGGGCGGAGAATCTTCTGCACTACGGCAACCCGATCGCCCCCTTCATCATCGCGATCCAGGACGCGCTGTTCTGGGGCCGCTGGCCGGCGTTGGTCGACGTCCTGTACAGCGTGGGCGCGGCGGCGGCGATCCTCGCGATCGGCTGGACGGTGTTCCGGCGCCTGGAGCGGGAGATGGCGGTGGAGCTCTGATGGACGGGGTGGCGCCCGGGCAGATCCGGTTGCGCGGGGTGTCCCGCAGCTTCCGGATCCTCCACGACCGCAACCTGACGCTGAAGGAGACGGTCCTGCGGCGGCGGCGGACGCACTCCACGGAGCTCTGGGCCGTGCGGGACGTCGACATGGACGTGCGGCCGGGCGAGTCGGTCGGGCTGATCGGCCAGAACGGCTCCGGCAAGAGCACCCTGCTGAAGATGCTCGCCGGGATCATCCCCCCGCACGAGGGTACGGTCGAGATCGGCGGCACCGTGGCGTCGATGCTCGAGCTGGGGTCGGGCTTCCACCCCGACTTCACCGGCCGTGAGAACGTCTACATGAACGCCTCCATCCACGGGCTGTCCGAGGGCGATGTCAACGAGCGCCTCGACCAGATCGTTGCGTTCTCCGAGATCGAGGACTTCATCGACATGCCGGTGCGCACCTATTCGAGCGGCATGTCGATGCGGCTCGCCTTCTCGATCGCCTCGCACGTCGAGCCGGACGTGCTGCTGCTCGACGAGGTGCTGGCGGTCGGCGACGAAGCCTTCCAGCGCAAGTGCTTCGGGCGCATCTTCGAGTTCCGCCGCCGGGGCGGGACGCTCGTCTTCGTCTCGCACGACCCGGGCGCCGTCGAGCGAGTCTGCGACCGTGCGCTCCTGCTCGCCGGCGGCGTGGTGCTGACCGACGCTCCCACTCAGGCCGCCCTCGCCCTCTACCACCGCCGCCTTGCGGGCTCGGGCACCGCGGTGGAAGCTGAGGTACCGGATGACGCCGAGCCCGGCGACGAGGACGATCGCCAGTGGGGCAACCGCGAGGTCGTGATCACCTCCAGCCGGCTGATCGGCGTCGACGGCCCGAGCGACCGCTTCGTGTGCGGGGATCCCCTCACGATCGAGATGGAGGTCTCGTCGCGTCGTCCCGTGGAGACGCCCATCTTCGGGATCGGCATCCACTCGGTGGACGGAGTGCTCTTCTACGGCACCAACACGCGACTCGACCAGCTCGACATCCGCGGCCTCGACGGCACGGCGACCGTGCGCTTCACGATCCCCGCCCTCCCGCTCCACGACGGCCGCTTCACCGTGCAGATGGCCGTGGTCTCGCACGACGAGAGCACCGTCTACCACTGGCTCGACCGCTGGTTGGAGTTCAGCGTCTTCGCCCGCGGCACGGGCATCGGCCCGGTGGACATGAGCGGAGCCTGGGACATCAGCGCGGCCGGCCCGAGCACCTCGGCGAGCGGTGCGCTCCCCGCCGGATTGCACGAGGACGAGCTGTAGGCTGCGGGCGATGACGACCCCGGAATCGCACGGTTCGGCCGCGGATCCGCCCTCCCCGGGCGAGCCTCGCGAGCCGCAGGACGTACTGGACGTGGACGCCCTGATGAGTGACCTGCGCGGCCGGGTGGCCGAGAAGAAGGCCCGCGGCCTCTACGGCGTCAACGCCCTGCTCGACGAGGGCGGCTCGGGCACCGAGCCGTTCAGCCTCGAGGACCTGGAGCGCCTGCGCGCGCTCAGCGTGCTGGAGTACGACGTCGAGGTGGGACCCTCGTCCAAGTCGGTCCCGGTGCTGGGCGGCCTCGTCACCCAGGCCAAGCGGCAACTCGTGCGGGGAGTGAGCCAACCCGGCTACAGCCTCGCGGCGCAGATAAACGCGTACCACGGAGCTCTGCTCGCGTACCTCACCCGGCTTGCACGCGAGATCACCGCGCTCGGCACGCGCGTGGACGAGGCGGCGTCGGCGGCCGCGCGGACCGCCGACGCGGTACGCGAGGCCGAGATCGAGCGGCAGCGCGACGTGGGGCAGCTCGAGGGGCGCGTCGAGGAGCTGGCCGCTCTGCTGGCCACCGCGGAGGAGCGGATCTCCCGGCTCGAGGCGGGCGGCGACGCCCCGGCCTGACGCGCGGGTCTCGTTCGTCGTGCCGCGGTACGGGCGCGAGGTCGTCGGCGGTGCCGAGACCCTCTGCCGGCTCCTGGCCGAGAACCTGGCGGCCGAGGGGGCCGACGTCGAGGTGCTCACGACCTGCGCGATCGATCACTTCACCTGGGCCGACCACCACCCGGAGGGCGCGCGGCGGGAGGGAGGCGTGCCGGTGCACCGGTTCCGCACCAACCCGGCGCGCGACGCGGAGCTCTTCTGGCACCATCACACGGCGATCGCGCTCGGAGGGCGCGTCTCCTACGCGGATCAGCTCGAGTGGATGGCGCAGTCGGTCTGGTCCGAAGGCCTCCAGCGCGCGCTCGCCGAACGACGGGACCGATGGCTGGTGGCAATCCCCTACCTCTTCGGCACCGCTTTCTGGACCGCCGCCGCGCACCCGTCGCGCACCGCACTGATTCCCTGTGTCCACGACGAGCCGCACGCTCACCTGGGGATCGTGCGCGATGCGCTGACCGGCGTCGCGGGCTGCATGGCGAACTCCGGGGGCGAGCGCGAGCTGCTGTCGGCGATCGCCCCCGCGGCCGCCGTGCGGGTCGTCGGCGTGGGCTACGAGCCCGAACCGGTGCCCACCGCCGAGCAGGTCGCCGCGTTCTGCCGCCGCCATGGTGCCGAACCGGGATACCTCCTCTACGCGGGCAGACGAGAGGAGGGCAAGGGGGTCCCCCTGCTGTTCGAGCGCTACGCGCGCTATCGCGAGAGCCGCCCGGGCTCGCCCCCTCTGGCGCTGATGGGCTCGGGCGATCTGCCGGTGCCCCGTGAGATCGCCTCACACGTCGTCGACCTCGGCTTCGTGCCCGGCGAGGAGCGAGCCGCGGCCTACGCGGGAGCGTCGGTGTTGATGCACCCATCCAGGCTGGAGAGCTTCGGCATGGTGTTGCTGGAGGCGTGGATCGCCGGGACCCCGGCACTGGTGAACGGTGGCTCGCCGGTGCTCGTGAGCCACTGCCGCGAGAGCGGCGGTGGACTCTGGTTCGACGACGCCGACGGGTTCGACGCCGCGCTCGACCTGCTGCTGGCCGACCCCGGCTTGCGGGAGAGGATGGCCCGGGCCGGCTCGGCCTACGCCCTTGGCGAGTACTCCTGGGGGGAGGTGCGCCGGCGATTCACCGACGCCCTCGCGGCCTGGTCGTGACTGGAGGCGTCCACCAGGTCTGCGCCGGGGCCGTTCCGCGCGATGCCATCACGCATCACCTGATCGAATCACGCCGCGTCATCCGCGCCATGGGCCTGCGCTCGGAGATCTTCTGCGAGGACGGACACGTGGCCCCCGAGCTCACGGGAGAGGTCCACGGGGCATCCCGCTGGGACGCACTCACCCGACCGGACGACGCCGCCATCCTCCACTGCTCCATCGGCAGCCCCGCCTTCGGCCACGTGCTCGAGCGCTGCATGCGGGTTGCGATCCACTACCACAACATCACCCCGGCGGAGCTCCTTTGGGAAGACGCCCCTGCAGTGGCGATGGCGTGCCAGCGCGGACGCGCCGAGCTCGCCGCGCTCAGCGGCCGGGTCGTGGCCGCGGCGGCGGACTCTCGCTTCAACGCCGGCGAGCTGGCAGCGCTGGGCTTCCCCGAGGCGACGGTGGTCGGCGTCATGCGCAGGGAGCTGCCCGTCACGGCGGCGGTGGCGCACCGGCCCGGGGGGCCCCTTCGGCTGCTGTTCGTCGGCCGGGGCGTCCCGAACAAGGCGCAGCACCACCTGATCGCATCGCTCGCCGCCCTGCGCCAGAGCGGCTCGGACGCACGGCTGAACCTGATCGGCTCGTGGGTGGGCATGGATTCGTACGCCCGGCGCTGCCAGGGCCTCGCCCGCGATCTGCGCGTCGCCGGCGAGGTGGTCTTCGAGGGCTCCGTCAACGACGCGCGTCTGGCGCGGGCCTACGCCGAGGCCGACGTCTTCGTGTGCCTGTCCGACCACGAGGGCTACTGCGTCCCCATCGTCGAGGCGATGGCGGCCTCGCTGCCGATCGTCGCGTTCGCGTCGAGCGCCGTCACAGAGACGGTCGGGCGCGCTGGGCTCGTGCTCGACGAGAAGCCGTCCTCGCTCGTGGCCGAGGCGGTGGTCGCAGCCGCATCCGACCCGCGCCTGGCGGCGCGGATGGCCGCCGGACGAGCGGAGCGCCTGTCCAGCCTCGGCGCGGAGGCCGTGGCCGAGCGGGTGCGGTCCTTCGTTGGGTCGCTGGCATGAGGGTGTGTGTGGGGCGCGGGCTGCCTCCGGCGCTGCAGCGCATGGCCGAGCGGGTCGGCGGCGAGGTCGAGGCAATGGGCGGCGGCCTCGGCACGATCGCCATCGGTGCCGACGATTCGTTCCTGCCCGGGCCCGACGCCTGCCGCCCGCTGGTGGTGGCACCCGCCTGTGGCCCGGGGGCGCCGACGCCCTGGGGTGAGGCCCTCGTGCGCGCCGCTGACGCGATCGTGCTGTTCGATCGCCTCGAGGTGCGCGACCTCCGGTCGGCACTCGCCGACCGGCCGGTGGTCGTCGTGGGCCTGCCCGCCCCCGCACCGCGGGATGCCGGGGCAGGCGTGGATCACGGCAGTGCGGCGGAGGACCTACGGGAGGCCTGGTATCGCCATGAGGGGGGTGGCTCCGCGGAGGTCGGGGTCGCCTGGGTCGGTGGTCGCGGCCTCGCTCCGCTCGTCGAGGCCCTCGAGGCCTGGGCCGCGGGACGCGCGGTCGTGGCCCTCCCCGGCGTTCCGCGCCACGACCTGCTGCGCGCGGGGCGGGTGCTCCACGCCTCCTCTCCCCTGGAGGCGGTGGAGGCGACGCGCTTCCTGCTCGGCGCCCCCGCCCTGGCCGCCGCGCTCGGTGCCCGAGGACGCGAGGTGGCCGCATCCCAGCCGTCACACCGTCAGGTGGCCGTCGCCATGCTCGAGGCCCTGGAGCTCGGCCGCCAGAGCGTCGGGGAGGCGAGATGAGCGGCCGTCTCCGGCTCGCCGTGGTGGTACCGCGCTACGGGCCCGACCTCGGCGGGGGCGCGGAGGGGCTCGCGCGGTGGGCGGCGTGGTGGCTCGCCCACCACCACGACGTGACCGTCGTCACGACGTGCGCGCACGACTACAGGACCTGGGCCGACCACTACCCGGCCGGCACGTCGGCCGACGGTGACGTCTCGGTGCTCCGGTTCCCCGTCGCCGCCCCGCGCCTTCCCGCACGCTTTGACCGATGGTACGAGGCCGCGCGCCGGGGGGAGCTCGGGGTGGCCGGTCTGGAGCGCTGGATGCGTGAGCAGGGACCCCACTCGCCGGCGCTGCTCGACCACCTCGATCGCGAGGGCTCCGGCTACGATGCCGTCCTGTTCGTCCCGTACCTCTACGCAACGACCTGGGAGGGGCTCCCGTTGGTCGCCGACCGCTCCCTGCTGATCCCCGCGCTGCACGACGAGCCACCCGCCGCCTTTCCGATAATGGACCGGACATTCCGGCTGGCACGGGGCCTCGCTTTCAGCACTCCTGAGGAGCGCGACTTCTGCCGCGACCGCTTCGGCGCCCTGAGCGCGCGCACGAGACTGGTGGGTGCCGGTGTGAACCCGGCCCCGGCGGGACTCGCCCAGCCCACAGGCGACGCCTACCTTCTCTACCTGGGTCGCATCGACCCGTCGAAGGGCTGCGCCGATCTGATCCGCATGCACCGCGCCGCCGTCCGTTCGCAGGGTGTGCCGCGCCTGGTGATGGCGGGCCGGCCGGCGATGGACCTCCCGCGCGAGCCCTGGCTCGATGTGAGGGGCTTCGTCGAGGAGGACGAGAAGCACGCGCTGCTGGCCGGCGCCGCCGCGCTCGTGCTGCCGTCTCCCTACGAGAGCCTGTCGGTCGCCGTTCTCGAGGCGTGGAGCCACGGCACGCCGGTGATCGTCAACGGCGCCTCGCCCGTGCTGGTCGGGCAGGTCCGGCGCGCCTCGGGAGGGCTCTGGTACTCCGACTGGGCCGAGTACGCCGAGTGCGCCGCCCGCCTCGCGGGCGACTCCGACGACGCGCGCCGGCTGGGGGCGCAGGGGCGCCGCTATGCCCGTGGACGCTTCCGGCCCGAGGCCGTCGGGCGGCGCCTCGAGGAGCTGGTGTGCGAGGTGGCCGCCCCGCGACGGGCGGCCGTCGCGTGAGCGACGATGCCAACCGGCGGTTGATCGAGGATCTACGGGCGCGCCTGGCGGCGCGTGCGGCAGGTGGCGAGACCGACCCCGGTTGGCTCGACGACCAGGTGGAGATCGTGACGACGCAGGAGATCGGGCCGGTCGACCGGTTCCTGCAAACACCCCCGGAGCCGTCGATCGCGCGGCGGGCCGCCGCGGCGGCCCGCCGCCGGCCGATCCCGCGATACGAGCCCGGCGATGCGGACGCGCGCCTGCGCGAGGCGATCACCTGGCTGAAACTCAGGCTCGACGCGGAGCGCGAGACGCGGGAGGACCTCGGTGCGAGCGTCGCCCAGTTCGGTGCCGAGCTGGGCGCCTTCGCCGCCGACACCGAGCGACGCCTCGCCAGCGTCGAGACCTCGCTCCGCGCTCTCGGCGACGCGCTCGGCGAGCGGGTTCACCGCCTCGAAGACGACCGGCGCTGGCTCGCCTCCCTTCTGACGCGCGAGCGCTACGCCGAGATCGCCGCGCCCGAGAGCGAGGGCCGCATCGATCTCGAGGGCGCCGAGGCGCGCGTGTTCTCCCAGAACGGGGAGGACGGCATCCTCCTGCATCTGTTCTCGCGAATCGGCGTGACCGATCGGCGGTTCGTGGAGGTGGGCGTCGAGGACGGCTCGGAGTGCAACACGGCGAACCTCGCGGTCAACTTCGGCTGGAGCGGCGTGATGATCGACCGCGACGAGGCCGGGGTGGAGGGCGCACGGCGGCGCTTCGCCCGGCGTCCGCAGACCGCGTCCACCGTCCGTGTGGAGAAGGCCCACGTCACCCGGGAGAACATCGACGAGCTCCTGGCCGGCAACGGCTTCGAGGGCGAGCTCGACCTGCTCTCGATCGACATCGACGGCAACGACCTCTGGGTGTGGGAGGGCGTCTCGGTCGTCGCTCCACGCGTCGTGGTGGTGGAGTACAACGGGAGCTTCGGGCCCGGCCGCAGCGTGAGCGTGCCCTACGACCCCGGCTTCGACCGCATGGAGCGACACCCGAGCGGCTGGTACCACGGGGCCTCGGTGACGGCGCTCGCCCGGATCGGGGCTCGCAAGGGGTACGTGCTCGCCGGTTGCGACAGCAACGGGGTCAATGCCTTCTTCGTTCGAGAGGACTGCGCCGAGGGCCGGATCGCGGCCGTCGAGCCCGCCCGTGCCTGGAGGCCGGTCCGCGAGCGCGGCCCGGCGAGCCCGGAGGAGCAGTTCGCCCTGATCTCGGCACTGCCCCTCGACGAGGTGCCGTGACGCCGCCGGAGGCCAGGACGCTGCGGGTGAACGTCTTCGTGGCGACGCTGGCCCCTTCGGATGCGGTGTCGGACCAGGCCCGCCACCGCATCCGCGTGCTTCGGGAGTGGGGGTACGACGCGCGTCTGGTCGCCGAGCGCTGGCATCCGTCCTGCGCGGCCGAGGCGCTGCCGCTCATGCGGGCGATGGTGGAGCGCCCCGGCGCGGCATGGATCGTCCACTACAGCATCTGGACCGATGGGCTGGCCGAGGTCCTGCGCACGACGGGGCGGCCACGTGTGCTGACCTACCACAACATCACGCCACACCATCTGCTCCCCCCGGGCCCGGTCGCCGACCTCTGCCGTCGCGCGCGGGAGGAGTTGCCCCGCCTGGCGGGTGACTGGGACCTCGTGACCGCCGACTCCTCCTACAACGCGGACGAGCTGCGAGAGGTCGGGTTCGACTCCGTGGAGGTGGTCCCGTTGCTGATGCCGGCCGGACGACCCCCACCGGAGGCCGCGCGGGGGCAGAACGTGCTCTTCGTGGGCCGCCTCTCACCCTCCAAGGGTCTCGACGACCTGATCAAGGCGGTCGCCCTGCTGCGCCTGCGGCACCGGCCGGGGGCGACCCTCGACGTCGTGGGCTCGCGTGAGGGGTGGGAGGGCTATGCGGCCGGCCTCGAGCAGCTGGCCGCGCGCATCGGGGGGGGCGGGGTCGCCTTCCGCGGACCGGTCTCCGACGCCGAGCGGGATCAGCTCTATGCCCGGGCCGGCGTCGTGTGCCTGCTCTCCCGGCACGAGGGCTTCTGCGCCCCGGTGGTGGAGGCGATGCGCGCGGGAGCGCCGATCGTCGCCCGCGACGCGGGTGCAGTGGCCGAGACCATGGGCGACGGGGGCGTGCTCCTGCCCGACGGCGATCCGCGCCTGGCCGCCGAGGCACTCGAGGAAGTCCTGAGCGACGAGGTGTTGCGCGAACGCCTGAGGGCCGGGGCGGCGCGGGCCCTCGCGCGGGTGGCACCGGACGTCGTCGAGGCCCGCCTGCGGACGACACTCGGCGCCGTCCTCGACCGGGAGCCGGGCGCCGGCTGAGGGGCGGGTGATCCGGATCTGAGCGAGCTCTCGTCTTGACGCCAGCCGGGGGCGACGCCGATGATCGCCGTGATGAGACGAATCGGCATCGGCGTGGTCATCGCCGTGCTCAGCTCCTTTCTCGTCGTGGCCCAGACCGCGGGAGCGGCAACGGCGACCCGCGTACTCCCGGGCTGGCCCAAGCGAGTCGCGGCGGGAAGCGTTCACCAGGGGCCGGGCGGGGGGGTCGTGGTCGTGTCGATCGGCGACTCCACGGCGGACGGCTTCCCCTACGTCGTCTCGGCGTTCCGTCGCGACGGGCGTCGCCTCTGGACCAACCGCCGCGTGCCCGGATGCGGCAACTGCGACGACGGGCCGCAGCCCGAGGCGCTGCAGGCGGACGGCACCTACGGCCCGATCGGCGTCGAGGGCGACGACTTCTGGGCGGTCGACCGCCGCGGCCGGCGGGTCGCCGGGTGCTCGGGAGCCGTGGCGGCGGACGGCACCTGCTACTTCGCGAGCTCCGACTTCACGACGGAGATCCCCTCCGTCGTGGCCCGGACCGCGGCCGGCGACGTGGCCTGGAAGGTGGACGACGACGCCTACCGCTGGGTGCCCGAGTTCGAGGTGCCACCGATCGTCGTCCGGGACGGTGCGGGCTTGATCTACACGGCCTTCGGCTTCGGTACCGATGCGAGGACCTCCGCTGCGCAGGACGGCCGGCTGATCGCCGTCGACCCGGCCACCCGGAGCATCCTCTGGGGGCGCCCCGGCCCGGACGAGGTCCTGACGGCCCTCGGCAGTGGCGTCCTGGCCGTCCGCGACAGGAGCATCGTCGCGTTCCGGCGCGACGGAGTGGACCGCTGGTCGCGCCCGCTGCCTGCGGGGCAGCAGGCCACCCCGGCCACCACCATCTATGACGGACCCCGCAAGCGGGTGTACGTCGGTCGCATCGGGGGCACGTCGGGAGTGACGGCGTACCGGGCCGCAACCGGAGCGCCGGTCTGGAGCACCCGCCCGGGCGAGCCGGCCCGTCTGCTCTCGGTGGGGCGCTCGGGCCGGGTGTACCTGGCGATCGACGCCCCCGGGCGTCGCGCCGTGCGGGCGGTGCGCTTCACCAACGGGAAGACCGTGTGGCAGCGGCGCACACGCCGGCCGGTGGCCGGCGCCCGCGAGCTGAGGAACGGAACGGTCGCCGTCTCGGTGGGCGCCATCTTCCCGCGCGCCTCCACCGACGTCCTGACCCTCCTCAGGCCCCGGTAGGGGTGGAGACTACGCCGAGGGCCTGAGACGCTCCAGGTCGGCGTCGACCATCATCCTGACGAGGCCCTCGAAGTCGACCGCGGGCTCCCAATCGAGCTTCTCGCGCGCCTTGGCCGGGTCGCCCACCAGCAGGTCGACCTCGGCCGGGCGGATCAGCGCCGGGTCGGTGCGCACGTGGTCGGCGGAGTCGAGCCCGGCGTGGGCGAAGGCCAACTCGACGAGGCGACCCACGGTGTTGGTCTCGCCGGTCGCCACGACGTAGTCCTCGGCCTCGTCCTGCTGGAGCATCCGCCACATGGCGTCCACGTAGTCGCCCGCGAAGCCCCAGTCGCGGCGGGCGTCGAGGTTGCCGAGGGTGAGATGGTCGGCCAGGCCGAGCTTGATGCGCGCCACGCCGTCGGTGACCTTGCGCGTCACGAACTCGAGCCCGCGACGCGGCGACTCGTGATTGAAGAGGATGCCCGAGCAGGCGAACATCCCGTACGACTCGCGGTAGTTGACCGTGATGTAGTGCCCGTAGACCTTGGCCACCCCGTAGGGGCTTCGCGGGTAGAAGGGCGTCGTCTCGCTCTGGGGCGTCTCGAGCACCCGGCCGTACATCTCGCTCGATGAGGCCTGGTAGAAGCGGATCTCGGGGTTGACCTGGCGGATCGCCTCGAGCAGGCGCGTCACGCCGACCGCGGTGAACTCGGCCGTGAGCACCGGCTGCGTCCACGACGTGGGCACGAACGACTGGGCGGCGAGGTTGTAGACCTCGTCCGGTTCGGCCTGCCGGAGGGCCGCCGTGAGCGAGGGCTGGTCGAGGAGGTCGGCCTGCGCGAAGGTGAGCCGGTCGCGCAGGTGCTCGATCCGTTCGTACGACTCGGTCGACGAGCGGCGCACGACGCCGCAGACCTCGTATCCCTTGCCCAGGAGGAGCTCCGCAAGGTACGAGCCGTCCTGTCCGGTGATGCCGGTGATGAGAGCGCGCGGCACGTTCTACTCCTCGTTCTCGTTCTCGCAGGCCACCCGCGCCCTCCACCAGTCGAGCGTGTCGGCCAGAGTCGTGTCGATCGGGATCTCCGGGCTCCACCCGGTATCAGCGCCAAGGCGCGCGGGCGAACCATAGAGATCGGGTTGCTCGCCGTCCCGCCGCAGGCCGGGGTCGGAGGTGAAGGTGACCGGTATGCGGGCCAGGGGCGCGAGCCCCTCGATGAGCCGGCGCACCGGCAGCGAGCGGCCGCCGCATGCCAGGTAGACGACGTCGGGGTCGCCCCTCTCGAGCAGCAGCCAGTAGGCGCGCACCATGTCGCGCACGTCGATGAAGTCGCGCCGCGTGTCGATGTTGCCGACGCGCACATCCACTCCGTCGCGCCCGTCGCGCTCGGCCCGGGCGATCTGGCGGGCCACGTTCGGCAGCACGAAGCGGGGATCCTGGCCGGGGCCGACGTGGTTGAAGGCGCGTACCCGGATGGCATGCACCCCGTAGGCGGCGCGGTACTGGCCCGCGGCGAGGTCGGCCGCCGCCTTCGACGCACCGTAGGGCGAGACGGGGTTGAGCGGGGTCTCGGCCGTGACCGGGAGGTCCCCCAACGGCACCCGTCCGTGGATCTCCCCGCTGGTCACGATGAGGGCCGGCGTCGAGGGTGCGCCGGTGCGCAGCGCCTCGAGCAGGGCGATCGTGCCGCCGAGGTTGATCTCCCAGGTGGCGAGCGGTTCGGAGAAGGAGCGCCCCACCGACGAGGCGCCCGCCAGGTGAACGACCCGATCGGGCGCCACGCGCTCCAGCGCCTCGGCGACGGCGCGCGGGTCGCCCACATCGCCCGGCTGCGCGATGACGCCGCCGGGCAGCGCCCCCTCGCGGCCGGCGCGGACCAGACCGTGCACCTCGTGGCCCAGGGCGGTGCAGTAGGCGCACAGGTGATGCCCCGCGAATCCGGTGGCCCCGGTGATGAGCACTCGCACGGCCGTTGAGGCTACCAAGGGCCCCCGGTGGGGCCCGGGCGCTTGCCGTTGCGCCCGATGGGCGATTACTGTCCGCACGTGTCCTTTGCCCGCACAACGGCTGCGGCGCTCCTGCTCGCCCTGGTGCTCGCGCTCGGGAGCGGCGCGGCGCTCGCCGCCACGACGCCCACGGTCACCGAGAGGATCTTCCTCGACTACACCTTCGACCGGGTGATCAACGGGAGCTACAGCGCGACCGAGCTGCAGGCCGCGCTCGAGGAGGCGCAGGACCAGGGCGCACCCTTCAAGGAGTTCGAGTCGGCCGTGCAGGACGTCTACGACCGCGACTTCCTCGGCATCGCGACCGGGGAGGGGAACGGCCAGACCGCCCAGGCCCGGGACGAGGCCGAGGGCTCGGGCCTGCTCCCCGAGCCGCGCGGGCCGAGCGAGCGCACTCAGCCCCCGTGGCCCTTCCTCGCCATGGCGGTGCTCGGAGCGATGCTCGCCCTGGCCGGCGCGGGCAGCTCGATCTACCGGCGCGTCCACCGGTGAGGTTCGAGGGCACCTCCGGATACATCGCGGGCGATGAACTGGCGGCGGCGGTCAACGTGGCCGTCGCACTCGAGCGCCCGCTGCTCATCCGCGGCGAGCCGGGCACCGGCAAGACGCTGCTCGCAGAGGCCGTGGCCGAGGCGCTCGGCATGCCCCTGCTGGTGTGGGGGGTGAAATCGACCACCCGGGCCCAGGACGGTCTCTACGTCTACGACACGGTCCAGCGCCTCTACGACAGCCAGTTCGGCGACGGTGACCCGGCGGAGATCGCCCGCTACATCCGGCTCGGCCGCCTCGGCGAGGCCTTCGCCGCCTCCGAGCGGATTGTGCTGCTGATCGACGAGGTCGACAAGGCCGACCTCGAGTTCCCCAACGACCTGCTGTGGGAGCTCGATCGCATGAGCTTCCACATCCCGGAGACCGGCCGCACAGTGGCGGCGGCGCACCGCCCTGTGGTGATCATCACCTCCAACGCCGAGAAGGAGCTGCCGGACGCCTTCCTGCGCCGGTGCGTCTTCCACTACATCGCGTTTCCGGACCCCGAGCAGATGGCCGAGATCGTGCGGGTGCACCACCCCGACCTCGACGGGGCGTTGATCGCCGCCGCGATGGAGGCCTTCTACGTGTTGAGGTCGTTCGATGGCCTGCAGAAGCGCCCCACCACAAGCGAGCTGATCGATTGGGTTCAGGCGCTCGTGATCTCGGGGGTCCCAGCCGAGCGGGTGCTCACCGAGATGCCGTTCCTCGGCGTGGTGCTGAAGACGCCCCTCGACGTGGAGATGGCGCGGCGGCACCTGGCGGTGCGCGGCGCCGACCTCGCCCGGCGGCGCCGGATCTGACGCATGGCGGCGATCGAGATCAGCGGCCTCACGAAGGCCTTCGGCACGGTGCGTGCGGTGAGCGACCTCTCGTTCACGGTCGACGCGGGGCGTGTGACCGGCTTCCTCGGCCCCAACGGAGCCGGTAAGAGCACCACCCTCCGGATGCTCCTCGGCCTGGTGCGGCCGGGCTCCGGCGAGGCGACCTTCGATGGGCGTCGCTACGAGGACCTACCGCATCCGAGCGCCCACGTGGGCGCAGTGCTGGAGGAGGCGAGTTTCCACCCCGGCCGCTCGGGTCGCGACCACCTGCGTGTGCTCGCGGCCGCCGGCCGCCATCCGGCGACGCGCGTGGACGAGGTGCTGGCGCAGGTGGACCTCACTCCCGCCGCCGGGCGGCGGGTGAAGGGTTACTCGATGGGGATGCGCCAGCGCCTCGCCATCGCCGCCGCGCTGCTCGGCGACCCCGATGTGCTCATCCTGGACGAGCCGGCTAACGGGCTCGACCCTCCCGGTATCCGCTGGATGCGCGACCTGCTGCGCGCCCAGGCCGCACGGGGACGCGCCGTTCTGGTCTCCAGCCACCTCCTCTCAGAGGTCTCGCAGAGCGTCAACGACTTGGTGGTGATGTCGCGTGGCGTGCTGCGCGCCAAGGGCCCCCTGTCGGACGTGCTCGGGTCGTCGCAGGACGGCCCGGCCACGCGGGTGCGCGCGGCCGACGAGGGGGCGCTCTCGGGCGCCCTTCGCGCGGCCGGCATCGCCGCCGCGCCGGAGCCCGGGGGCGGCCTCGTGGCCCGCGGCGCCAGCCCGGCCGAGGTCGGCGCGGCGGCTCTCGCTGGGGGCGTCGCCCTCACCGAGCTGGTCGCGGTGTCGCGCTCCCTGGAGGAGGCGTTCCTCGATCTGACCGGGTCCGACGAGTGACGACCCTCCTCAGGGCGGAGCTCATCAAGCTGCGCACCACGCGCACCTTCCTCGCGCTCGCCGGTGCGGCGATCGCCACCTCCCTGCTGATCGCCATCCTGGTGGCGTCGCTGAGCGAGCCGACCGCGGACTCCGTGCTCAACGACGTCTTCGCCTCGGACACGAGCGGCATCTTCATCCTGATCCTCGCGATCGTGGGCATCACCGGCGAGTGGCGTCACCGCACCATCACCAGCTCGTTGCTGGCCGCGCCCGACCGCATCCGCTTCCTGGCCGCCAAGACCGTGGCCTTCGCGCTCGCCGGCGCCGTTCTCTCGATCGCGATCGCGATCGGCATCGCCATCGCCGGCCTGGCGATCCTCTCGGCGCGCGGTCTCCCGACGCCCGCCATCGGCGACCTGCTCTCGCTGGTGGGGCGCAACGCGGGCATTGCGGCCCTGCTCGGCGCGTTCGGGGTGGGCGTCGGCGCGCTCGTGCGCAACCAGCCGGTGGCGATCGTCGGCGTCTTCGTGGTGGCGCTGATCGTGGAGCCGCTGCTGCTCGGGCTCGTGCCGTCGGTCGGGCGCTTCGGCCCGATCATCGCCCTCCCGAGCGGCATCGCCGAGGACACCGGCGGCGACACCGAGTTCTTCTCCCCGCTGCCCTCGATCGCGCTGATGCTGGTCTGGATCGGAGCGCTGGCGGCCGCAGGCGCGGCCCTGCTCCGGCGACGCGATCTGAACGCCTGAGGGGCGGCGGGTGTTCGAGGGGCTCTTCTACGGCCTGCGGGCTCGCGGCGTGCCGGTGGCGATGGACGAGTGGCTCGCCTTGCAGGAGGCGCTCTCCCGCGGGCTCGCCGACTCCAGCCTCTCGCGCTTCTACCTCCTGGCACGGGCGCTGCTGGTTAAGTCGGAGAGCCACTACGACGACTACGACCTGGCCTTCGCGGAGTACCTCTCCGGGTTGGAGCAGGCCGACGATGCGATCGCCGACCGCGTCTGGGAGTGGCTCGCCGAGAACCCCGACGTTCTGAGGTTGCCTTCGCGGGACCTCCGTGCGCTCGGGGAGGCCATGAGCAGGGTCGACCTCGACGCGCTGCGCGAGCGCCTGGCGGAGCGCCTCGCCAACCAGACCGAGGCCCACCGGGGGGGCTCGCGGCACATCGGCACCGGCGGCACGTCGCCCTTCGGCCACTCGGGATGGCATCCGGGTGGTATCCGGATCGGGGGCGAGGGGCGCAACCGCACCGCCGCCCAGATCGCCGGTGAGCGCCGCTTCCGCGAACACCGCTCCGACCAGACCCTCGGAGTGCGCGAGATGGGCGTGGCGCTGCGGCGACTGCGGCGCCTGACCACCCGACTCGAAGGCCCCGCCACCGAGCTCGACCTCGACGCCACGATCGCCGCCACCGCCGATGGGGGCGGGGGCCTGCGTCTCGAGTTCCGCCGCCCGCGCCGGAACGCTGTGCGCGTGCTGCTGCTCCTCGACGTGGGCGGCTCGATGGACGAGCACGCCGCGCTCGTCGACCGGCTCTTCTCGGCGGTGCACCAGGGTGGGCGCTTCCGCGACCTCACGGTGCGCCACTTCCACAACTGCGTCTACGACCGGATCTACGAGTCGGCCGAGCTGCTGCCCTCGCGCTCGGAGGCGACGCTCGACCTGCTGGCCCGGATGTCGCCCGACCACAAGCTGGTGGTGGTGGGAGACGCCTGCATGGCGCCGAGCGAGCTCGCCATGGTCGGCGGGGCGATCGATTACCACCAGCACAACGACGAGCCCGGGTGGGTGTGGCTGGAGCGGCTGGCGATGCGCTTCGGCTCACGCGCCTGGCTCAACCCGGTGCCCGAGGCCATGTGGGGGCGGGTCCACGGCGCCCGCACGCTGGGAGCGGTGCGGACGCTCTTCCCGATGCACGAGCTGTCGCTCGACGGTCTGACGGGGGCCGTGGAGGGCCTGATGCAGGCGGCGTGACGCCGGCACGCCGGTGGGTGCGGTAGGGGGTAGGATTCCCCGGCCCGCGTTCCCGGAGTGAGGTCTTGCGCCCATGTCCCAGTCCAACTACAGCCTGACGATCCGCGCCGACATTCCTGCCGAGGTCGGGATGCTCGGCAAGGCGATGGCGGCCATCGGCGACGCCGGCGGCCAGGTGGGCGGGGTGGACATCGTGCGCTCGAGCAAGGACGCGATCACGCGCGACATCACCGTCTATGCGCGCGACGATGCTCATGCCGAAGCCATCGGCGCGGCCCTGGGCGCGGTTCCCGGCGTGAGGGTCGACTCGCTCACCGACCGGGTCTTCCTCGCGCACACGGGCGGGAAGATCGGGATGGAGAACCGCGTGCCGGTCGCCACCCGCGACGACCTCTCGATGGCCTACACGCCGGGCGTGGCGCGGGTCTGCATGGCCATCCACCACGACTTCGAGCAGGCCTGGGACTACACGATCAAGGGCAACAGCGTCATGGTCGTGAGCGACGGCTCGAGCGTGGTCGGCCAGGGCGACCTCGGCCCGGAGGCGTCGCTGCCGGCGCTGGAGGCCAAGTGCGCCTACCTGAACACGCTCGCCGAGATCGACGCCTTCCCGCTCCCGATCGACCTGCGCGACGCGGCGGAGATCGCCGAGGTCGTGGTGCTCACCTCGTCGGTCTTCGCCGGCATCCACCTGGCCGACATCTCGGCGCCGCGCTGCTTCGAGCTCCAGCGCCTGATCGCCGAGCGCCTCGACATCCCCGTCTTCCACGAGGACCAGCAGGGCACGGCGGCGGTGGTGCTCGCCGCCATCACGAACGGCCTCGCGGTGGTGGGCAAGGAGCTCGCAAGCGCCACGATCGTCGTGGCGGGCATGGGCCCGGGCGGCCAGGCGGTCGTGCGGCTGCTCGTCGCGGCCGGTGCCGGCAACGTCATCTCGGTGGACACCCAGGGGGCGATCCACTCCGACCGCACCGACCTCGACGACGAGGGCCACGTCTGGATCGCCGAGCACACCAACGCCGCAGGGCTCACCGGATCGGCGTCGGAGGTCCTCGCGGGCGCCGACGCCTTCGTGGGCCTCTCGGCCCCGGCGCTCCTCACCGCCTCCGACGTCGCGAAGATGGCCTCCGATCCGGTGGTGCTCGCCCTCGCGATGCCCCAACCGGAGATCGGGCCCGACGCCGCGGAGGGGGTCGTCGCCGTCTACGCCACCGGTCGCCCCGAGGTGCCGAACCAGATCAACTCCGGCCTCGCGAGCCCCGGCATCTGGCGCGGTGCGCTCGACTGCCGGGCCACAGAGATCAACCAGGCGATGACCCTTGCGGCGGCCGGGGCGATCGCGGCGACGGCGGCCGAGGAGGGTGGGCTCTCGGCGACCAACGTCGTACCCTCGATCTTCAACGCGCGCCTGGTGCCGAACGTGGCCGAGGCCGTCCGCGCCGCCGCAGAGGCCACCGGCGTCGCCCGGATCACCGCCGGAGCGCCCCCCTCATAGTCCTCACGCGGTCGCGGTGAGCCGGGCGGGCAGGCTCGGCAGCGGGTCGTCGTTGGGGTCGCCGCCGACGCCTCGGCTACCGCAACAGGGTCTTTCGCAGCCGACTGGCGGGGAAGGGGAACAGGGCCACGAGGAGCAGGAGCAGGGCCCCCACGTGCACGAGCGTGGAGAGGCCGGCGCCCCCGAGGGTCAGGTCCCGGGTCGCGGCCACGAGGTGGGACAGCGGAAGGCACCAGCCGACGACCTGGGCCCAATCGGGTAGCCCCGAGAAGGGGAAGAAGACGCCCCCGAACAGGAACATCGGGGTGAGCAGGCCGGTGAAGAGGATGTTGTAGTGCTCGATGCTCGTCACGAGGCTGGTGTAGGCCATTCCAAGGACCGCGAAGGCGAGCGCGCCGATCGCGAAGACCGGGGGCAGGAGCAGGGCCATCGGCGTGTGCACCAGCCCGAAAGCGACCATCACGAGGAGGAACACCAGGCCGTAGATCACCGCGCGGGTCGCCGCCCAGAGGTACTCGCCCACCACGACGTCGGCAAGCGAGAGCGGCGTGGTGACCACCGCCTCCACGACCCGACGCACGTGGATGCGCACGAAGGAGTTGTAGGTGGTCTCGATGATCGCCCCGAACATGACGGTCGACGCCGCGACGCCGGGGGCGATGAAGTCGATGTAGTCGACCCCCTCCACCGTGGTGAGGTAGGTACCGAGGCCGAGGCCCATGATCGCCAGGTAGGCGATGGCCTCGAGGAAGCGCGGGGCGAGCGTCGTGAGCAGGGTCTTCCGGCCGACGGTGGCGTTGCGCTGCCACATCCGCAGCGCCCCCTTCGGCGAGAAGGCGAAGGAGGCCGGGCTCACCGCACCGCCGTGCGGGTCATCCGCTCACAGCCGCTCGATGGCGGCCTCGAAGTCGGCGGCCATCCCGGTGTGGCCGAACTTGATGCTCTGGTCGATGCCGGTCAGATAGGCGTCTGCGGCCTCGTCGGTCCGGCCGAGGGCGGTCAGCGCCTCGCCGAGGCGCCCCCATGCGTTGCCCTCGTCCTCGGCCAGATCGAGGTAGGCGCGCAGCTCTCCGACCGCATCGTCCCAGCGCTCGGCGCGCAGTAGCTCGTTCGCGTACGCGAAGCGCGCCCGCGCGACCGTCGGCTCCTCGGCCACGAGCTTGGCGAAGTAGTCAAGTCGGTCCTGCACGAGCCGAAAGGTACACCGACCCCGCCCGGCGATCATGGGCGGACCTCCTTGATCCGGATCGCACCGATCGTCACATTGATGCGGGTCTGCGGGGCCGTTGCTAGCGTGCAGCCCGAAGCGTCCGCCTCGCATCGCGAAATACGCCTCCGAGAGGCCGAGTGCAGCTCTCCGACTATCTGCCGATCCTGATCTACTTCGCCGGCGGCTTGGCCGTTGCCGGAGCGATCTTCTCGTTGAGCAAGCTCGTTCCGAGCAAGCCGAACCCGGCCAAGATCCTCCCGTATGAGAGTGGGATCCTGCCATCCACCCCGGTGCGGCAGCGGTTCTCGATCGACTTCTACCTCACCGCGATGCTCTTCATCATCTTCGACATCGAGCTCGCCTTTCTCTACCCGGTGGCCGTGACGCTGCGCGACGACGGCCTGGTCGGGCTGGTGGTCCTGCTCGTCTTCGTGTTCACGGTGGTGGAGGCCCTGGCCTACATCTGGAAGAAGGGGGCGCTCGAATGGCGCTGATCCCGCCGCCCGGGAGCCCGGTCGAACGCGCGCCGCGCACGAACCCGGAGATCGACCGCGACCTGCGGGAGGTGCAGGAGGCCGAGTTCGAGAAGAGCCTCCTCACCACCACCTTCGAGAAGGCCCTTCACTGGGCCCAGGCGAGCTCGGTGTGGCCGGCCACCTTCGGCCTGGCCTGCTGCGCGATCGAGATGATGCACACGGCCACCCCGCGCTATGACATCGCCCGCTTCGGCGCCGAGGTGTTCCGCGCCTCCCCGCGCCAGGCCGACCTGCTGATCGTCTCGGGGCGGGTCGCCCAGAAGATGGCCCCCGTGCTGCGGCGCATCTACGACCAGATGCTCGAGCCGAAGTGGGTCATCTCGATGGGCGCCTGCGCCTCGACCGGCGGGGTCTTCAACAACTACGCCCTCGTGCAGGGCGTCGACAAGGTCGTGCCGGTCGACGTCTACGTACCCGGCTGCCCCCCGCGCCCGGAGGGCCTGATCGAGGGCATTCTGGTCCTGCAGCGCCTGATCGGTGCGAACGGCCTGCCGAGCTCGTCCGACCTGCGCCGCGAGATCGCCCCGGTGAGCGCTGGATGAGCGAGGTAGGGGCCACCATCGAGGCGGCGGTCGCCGGGTCGGTCGTCGAGGAGATCTCCCACGCCGGTGAGCTCACCGTCGAGATCGCGCGCGAGCGCATCCTCGAGGTGGCCCGCTTCGTGAAGGGCGCGCCCCTGGCCTACGTGCTCCTCTCGGACGTGAGCTGCGCCGACATCCCCGAGCACCCCGGGCGGTTCCGGGTGGCGTACCACCTCTTCTCGCTGGAAACCGGGTCGCGGCTGCGGCTGCGGGTCTGGGCGGGCGAGGAGCCCGAGGTCGAGTCGGTGACCGGCGTCTGGGCCACCGCCAACTGGCACGAGCGCGAGGTCTACGACATGTTCGGCGTGCGCTTCCGCAACCACCCCGACCTTGCGCGCATCCTGATGCCGCTCGACTGGGAGGGCCACCCGCTGCGACGCGACTACCCGCTCGGCGGCGAAGAGGTCCAGTTCACCGATGCGGTCTGAGGTGAGGGCGTGAGCACCGACATCGGAGACGGCATCCCGGCGGCCGAGGAGGCTCGCGAGGCCCTCGAGGCGGCGCGTCGCGAGGGCCGCGAGCTCACCGAGACCGAGCGTGCGATCGCCGGAGCCGAGGCCGTGACGCCGCAGGAGGCCCTTGCGAGCATCGAGGCGGCCACCGAGCAGACGCCCGGATCGCGCCAGCCGATGATCATCAACCTCGGGCCGCAGCACCCCTCCACCCACGGCGTGCTGCGCCTGGTGACCGAGCTCGACGGCGAGGTCATCCGCGACCTGCACCCGGTGATCGGGTACCTGCACACCGGCATCGAGAAGCAGTGCGAGAACAAGACCTACTGGCAGGCGATCACGCTCGTCACGCGGATGGACTACCTCGCCTCGTACTTCAACATCCACGCCTACACGATGGCGGTGGAGAAGCTCCTCGGCCTCGAGGTGCCCGACCGCGCCCAGTACCTGCGCGTGATCATGTGCGAGCTCAACCGCATCACCAGCCACCTGGTGTGGCTCGGCACGAGCGGGCTCGAGCTCGGTGCGATCACCGTCTTCTTCTACTCGTACCGCGAACGCGAGAAAGCCCTCGACCTCGGCGAGATGATCGCCGGCGAGCGGATGAACACCCGCTTCTTCCAGGTGGGCGGCTGCGCCGACGACATGCCCGCGGGCTTCGAGGCCCGCCTGCGCACGTTCGTGGACGAGATGCCCGCACGTATCGACGAGTACGAGGACCTGCTCTCGGCCAACCCGATCTGGGTCGACCGCACCCGCGGCGTCGGAACCCTCCCGGCCGACCAGCTGATCGATCTCGGCGTCACCGGCCCCGCCCTCCGTGCCGCCGGGGTGGACCTCGACCTGCGCAAGACCAACCCCTACTCGGGCTACGAGCACTTCGACTTCCAGGTGCCGCTCGGCGTGAACGGCGACTCGTACGACCGCTACACCGTGCGCCTGCGGGAGATGCGCGAGTCGGTGAGGATCATCGGCCAGGCGCTCGACGGCATGCCCGAGGGGAGCCACATCGCCGACGACCGAAAGGTCGTGCTGCCCCCGCGCGGCGAGCTCTCGACCTCGATGGAGGCCCTGATCCACCACTTCAAGCTGGTGACCGAGGGCTTTCCCGTTCCCGCGGGCGAGGCCTACTCGGCCGTCGAGAGCCCTCGCGGCGAGCTCGGCTGCTACGTGGTCGCCGACGGCTCGCCCAAGCCGCGCCGGGTGCACATGCGCGACCCCAGCTTCGTGAACCTGCAGGCGCTGCGGCCGATGGCCAAGGGCGCCTATCTGGCCGACCTGATCACGATGATCGGATCGCTCGACAACGTGATGGGGGGCGTTGACCGATGAATGCTTCCGAGATCTCCGAGCACATCGAGCCGATCCGCCACGAGTACGCCGAGGGGCGCTCGCTCATCCTGCCCGCCCTGAAGTACGCGCAGACCGAGAAGGGCCATGTCACCCGGGAGGATCTCGAGGCCGTGGCCGAGGCCACCGGCTTCACGGCGGCCTACGTGGAGAGCGTCGCCTCGTTCTACGACCGGATCTACCTTGAACCCACCGGGCAGCGTGTCGTGTCGGTGTGCGTGACCCTCTCGTGCATGCTGCGCGGATCCGACGAGCTGATGGAGCGCATCTGCGATGAAGCAGGCGTCTCCCACCATGGCGGCACCAGCGCGGACGGGATGATCACCGTCCAGGAGGCCCAGTGCCTGGGCTACTGCGACAAGGCACCCTGCGTCCAGGTGGACGCGGAGGAGACCCGCGGGCCGATGAGCCTCGACGACGCCGACCCGCTCGTGGATGAGCTCCGCACCAGCCCTCGCCCCGACAAGCTCTGGAGGTAGCGGCATCCCCATCCGCAACGTCGTCTACCGCCAGCGCGAGGCCGGCCAGATCCTCACCGATCTCTCCGACTACCGTCGCGCGGGCGGCTACGAGGCTCTCCGCAAGGCCCTCTCCGAGATGGACCGCGACGAGGCCGTGTACGCCTTCGTGCGCTCGGGCCTGCGCGGGCGAGGCGGGGCCGGCTTCCCCATGGGCCGCAAGGCCAGCTTCATCCCGAAGGACTCCGTCCTGCCCGCGTACGTCGTGTGCAACGCCGACGAGAGCGAGCCCGGCACCTTCAAGGATCGCGAGCTGATGGAGACCAACCCCTTCCAGCTCCTGGAGGGGATCACACTCGCCGGCTACGCCATCGGCGCGGTGCGCGGATACATCTACATCCGCGGGGAGTACGAGCACCAGGCGCGCATCCTCGATTCGGCCATCGGCCAGGCCCGCGCGGCCGGCTTCCTCGGCACCGGGGTCGGGGGATCGACTTTCGACTTCGACATCACTCTCTACCGGGGCGCCGGCGCGTACATCTGCGGCGAGGAGACGGCCCTGCTCGAGAGCCTCGAGGGAAAGCGGGGCCAGCCGCGGCTGAAGCCTCCGTTCCCAGCCGTCGCCGGTCTCTACGCGTCGCCCACCCTGATCAACAACGTGGAGACGCTGGCCGCGCTGCCGGCCATCGTCGAGCATGGGCCCGACTGGTATGCGGCGATGGGCACCGAGAAGAGCACGGGGACCAAGCTCTTCTCCATCTCCGGCCACGTGATGCGCCCCGGAAACTACGAGATCGTGCTCCACGACACCACGCTCCGCGAACTGGTCTACGACATCGCGGGCGGTTTCCGGCCGGGACGCGACTTCGCCGCCGCCTGGGTGGGGGGATCGAGCGTCAACGTCCTCGGGCCCGAGGCCCTCGACACCCCGCTCGACTACGAGTCGATGGCCGAGGCGGGGAGCTCGCTCGGCTCGGCCGGTTGCATCGTGATGGACGACTCGGGCTCGATCGTGCGCGCCACGCTGCGCCTCGCCCAGTTCTACCGGCATGAGTCCTGTGGCAAGTGCACGCCCTGCCGTGAGGGCACCCTCTGGCTGGAGCGGATCCTCCAGCGCATCGTGGACGGCGAGGGGCGCATGGAGGATCTCGAGCTGATCGAGTCTCTCGCGGAGCGCATGGTCGGACGGGTGCTCTGCGCCCTCGCCGACACCGGGGTGCTTCCGGTGACCAGCGCCGTGCGGCGCTTCCGCGACGACTTCGTACGCGCCATCGAGAACGGCGGCGACCCGAGGCCCGAGCCCATGATGGAGGTGGCGGTCGGTGGCTGATTATGCGCCCGTGGACCTGACCGCCGAGGATCAGGTGGAGTTCGAGCTGAACGGCGTCCGCGTGACCGCCCCCGCCGGGACGATGCTGGTTGATGCCGCCTACGCGCATCGCGTGGAGGTGCCGATCTTCTGTTACGAACCGCGGCTCGGAGCGGCCATCGGGGCATGCCGCATGTGCCTGGTGGAGATCGAGGGCATGCGCGGGCTGCAGACCGCCTGCAGCACTCCGGTCCAGCCCGACATGGTGGTGCGCACCAACTCGGAAATCGCCAAGGACGGACAGGACGGCGTGCTCGAGTTCCTGCTCGAGAACCACCCCCTCGACTGCCCGGTGTGCGACAAGGGCGGCGAGTGCCCGCTGCAGGACCGCACCTTCCGCTTCGGGCCGGGCCGCACCCGCTTCGTCGAGGCCAAGCGCCACTTCCCCAAGCCGCTGGACCTCTCGTCGGTGATCGCCCTCGACCGCGAGCGCTGCATCTCCTGCTACCGCTGCGTGCGCTTCAGCCAGGATGTGGCCGAGGACGGGGCGCTCGTCATGGAGCAGCGCGGCGCCGCGGCGGAGATCGCAACGCTCACCGGAGATCAGTACCAGGGCCGCTTCACCGGCAACGTGATCGACATCTGCCCGGTGGGCGCCCTCACGAGCATTCCCTACCGCTTCACGGCCCGGCCCTGGGATGTCTCCAACACGCCGTCGGTCTGCGGTCACGACGCCACCGGGACCAACGTGGAGCTGACCCTCCGCGAGGGGAACGTGGCCCGCGTCACGGCGCGCCCCGACCCCAACTACGCGGTCGAGGAGGGCTGGCTGTCGGATCTCAGCCGCTTCGCCTACACCGGCAACCGCACCGCCGGCCGCCTGGGCTCCCCGCTCATCCGGGACGAGGGGCGGGTCAAGGAGACCAGCCTCGACGAGGCGGTCGACGCCGCCGCCCTGGTGCTCGGCCGCGGCGGTCGGATCGGGATCCTCGTAGGCCCCACGGCCACCGTGGAGGAGGGCTTCATCGCCCAGGAGCTCGCCCGCACCGCCCTCGGCGGCGCGAAGATCCAGCGTCTCGGCGTCCCCGGCGCGGGCCTCGAGGCGATCCGCTCCCAGCCCCCGGCGCAGCTCGGCGACCTCGACGACGCCGATCTGATCGTCATCGTGGGCGGCGATCCCGCCAACCAGCAGTCGATCGTGGAGCTGAGGGCGCGCAAGGCGCGCCGCCGCGGAGCGCGCATCGTGACGGTCGGCCCGCGACCGCACGCCCTGGAGACCCTGGACACGGCTGTCCGCTCCGAGCCGGGCCGCCTGGCGGCTGCGCTCGAGGCGTTGGAGCTGCCCGAGGCCGACCGGACGATCGTGCTCTGGGACGAGGTCGACCTGGCCGCGGAGCCCGACGCTGCCGCCGTGCTGGCTCGCCTCGTCGGGGGGCGCGACGCCGCTCAGATCGAGCTGGGTGCCGACGTCAACGGCGCCGGCCTGCGCGCCCTCGGCCTCGGCGCGCACGAGGTGCTCGACGCCGCCTCCGCCGGCGAGATCGACTGCCTGCTGACGATCCACGCCGACCCCCTCGACGGCCCCGGGGGCGCCGCTTGGGGGTGGGCCCTCGGGCGGGTGCCCGCCCGGGTCGCGATCGCCGCCTTCTCGTCGGCGATCACCGACGCCTCCACGGTCGTGCTCCCAGCCGCGACCCACTACGAGACCGACGGCGTCTACGTGGCCATGACCGGCCGTGCCCAGCGCCTGCGCCCCGGCGCCGCGACCCCCGACGGCGCCGCCCCCGGCTGGGAGCTGCTGATCGCCCTCGCCCACCGCCTCGGCGCACCACCGCCCTACCGCAGCGCGGCCCGGGCCTTCGCTGCGGCGGCAGGATCGCGCCCCGCGCTCGCAGGGCTCGACTACGACGGCATCGGGCTTCTCGGAGCCCCGATCGCGGCTGTCGCACCGGTTTCGCCCAACGGCGCCAACGGGCCCCGCGCGGCCGAGGGCGACGGGCTCCCCCTGGTGAGCACGGTGCGCATCTTCGGCAACGTGGCCGCCCACCGGGCCGAAGCGCTGGCGAGCGTGCGCACCGGAGCCGAACTGGTGTTGAACCCGCGAGAGGGCGAGCGCCTCGGCGTGGCCGATGGCGGCCGGGCGCGCCTGCGCTCGCCCCACGGCGAGTGCACCCTTCCCGTGCGCTTGGCCGATGATCATCCAGAGGGCGCCGCATTCGTCGCCGCGGGGGTCCCCGGGGCCGGCGTGGAGCGCCTGATGCCGCCCGACCGCGGGCCGGTGCGCGTCGAGATCGGCTCCGCGTAGTGGACGAGAGCTTCCTCGTCATCCTGATCAAGGCGGCCGTGGTCGTCTTCGTCCTGATCACCGCCTTCGCCTACACGCTGCTGTGGGAGCGCAAGCTGATCGGCCGCTTCCAGGCGCGCTACGGCCCCAACCGCGCCGGGCCGATCGGCTATCTGCAGCCGCTCGCCGACGTTGTGAAGCTGATCTTCAAGGAGGACTTCGTCCCGCGGGGCGCCAACCGTTTCCTGTTCCAGATCGCGCCGATGATCTCGGTCTTCGCCGCCGTCGCGGCCGTCGCCGTGATCCCCTTCGGAGACCCGATCGAGGTCTTCGGCCACAACGTGAACCTGGTGGGCGCCGATCTGAACATCGGCGTCCTCTTCCTCTTCGCCCTGAGCGGACTCGGCTTCTACGGCCTGATCCTCGGTGGGTGGGCCAGCGGCAACAAGTACAGCCTGCTCGGCGCCGCGCGCACCGCCGCCCAGCTCGTCTCCTACGAGGTGGCGATGGGCCTGTCGATCATCGGCGTCGTGATGATGGCGCAGAGCCTCTCGCTGGTCGACATCGTCAACGCCCAGCGCGACACGGCCTGGTACATCCTCTTCCAGCCGCTCGGCTTCCTGATCTTCCTCGTGGCGGCGGTGGCCGAGACCAACCGCGCGCCGTTCGACATGCCCGAGGCCGAGTCGGAGCTGGTGGCCGGGTACCACACCGAGTACGGCGGCCTGAAGTTCGCCATGTTCTTCCTGGCCGAGTACATCAACATGATCATCATCTCGGCGCTCGGCGCGACCCTGTTCCTGGGCGGCTTCGCCGGCCCGTTCCTGCCCGGGGTCGTGTGGCTCGCCATCAAGGTCGTCGTGCTCCTGTTCCTGTTCATCTGGCTGCGCGCCACGTTGCCGCGGCTGCGCTACGACCGCCTGATGAAGCTCGGCTGGAAGGTGCTCCTGCCCCTGGCCACGCTCAACCTCGTGGTGACGGCCATCGTCGTCGCGCTCGGATTCGCGAACTAGGACGCCGCATGGGAATCGACGACTCACTCAAGGGCTTCGCGGTCACGTTCCGCCAGATGCTCCGCAAGCCGGAGACGATCGGCTACCCCGAGAACAAGACGCCCGGTGTTCCCGCGCTTCCGCGGACGCCACCGGCTGTGGACTCACGAGAACGGCCTCGAGAAGTGCGTCGGCTGCTCGCTGTGCGTGGCGGCCTGCCCGGCCGACTGCATCCGGGTCGTCGCCGAGGAGAACACGCCCGAGAACCGGGTCTCGCTCGGGTGAGCGCTACGCGCGCATCTACGAGATCAACATGGCCCGCTGCATCTTCTGCGGCTACTGCGAGGTCGCCTGCCCGTTCGACGCGATCACGCTCGAGAACGAGTACGAGATGTCCGAGCGCACCCGCGGCGACCTGCTCTACGACAAGGAGATGCTCCTCGCGCCCGCACCCGAAGCCCGTCCCCGTCCGCGTCGAGGTTCCGTAGGGTGCCGAGCCGTGGGTGAGAGAATCGTGTTCACGATCGCCGCCGCCTCCGCGCTCGCGTCGGGGACGATGGTCGTGACGCTGAAGGGCCCCTTCCGGGCCACGGTCGCCCTCATCGGCACGCTCCTGTCGGTGGCGGTGCTCTTCCTTCTGCTCGCGGCCCCTTTCGTGGCCGCGATCCAGGTGATCGTCTACGCCGGCGCCATCGTGGTGCTCTTCCTCTTCGTGATCGCGTACCTGGGCGAGCGACCCATAGCGGAGATCGGCGATCGGCTCTCCCGGTTCCAGGCCTTCGCCTGGCTCGCGGTGATCGGGGTCGGGATCCAGGGCGTGATCGTGCTCACCAACAGCCGGTTGCCGGGCCTGCGCGACGATCCGAGATCCGTCGATGACATCGGCAGCCCGGAGGCGATCGGCCGCTCCTTCATCGACTCCTACATCGTGCCGTTCGAGGCGACCTCGCTCGCCCTGCTCGTGGCCGCGGTCGGCGCCGTGATGCTCGCGAAGCGCGCCGTCAAGTCGGAGGGCGGGCGATGACCCACGAAGGCGTGCCCCTCGCGCTCTACCTCGCGGTCTCCGGTGGCCTCTTCCTCCTCGGCCTGCTGGGCGTCCTCACCCGGCGCAACCCACTCCTGCTCTTCTTGGCGGTTGAGCTCCTGCTGAACTCGGCGAACCTGGCCCTGGTGGGCTTCAGCCGCTACTGGAACGTCACCGACGGCCACGTGTTCGCCCTCGTGGTGATGGTCGTCGCCGCCGCGGAGGTCGTCATCGGCCTCGGTCTCGTGGTCGCCGTCTTCCGCCAGCGCCTCGCGCTGGACGTCGATCAGATGTCCTCGATGAAGGGCTAGGAAGACCCCACCTTGATCTCCGTCCTCGCCTGGCTGGTCCTCGCCCTCCCCCTGCTCGGTTGCGTGGTGCTCGCGCTGTGGCCGGGCGAGCCCGAGCGGCGCATCACGCGCGCGATCGGCGTGGGGCTGCCCGCCACCTCGTTCCTGCTCACGGTGATCATCTTCGCCACCCTCCTCGGCCGCGAGGCCGACGACCGCCGCGAGATCGCGACCCTCTGGAACTGGGTCGAGAGCAGCGGCCTCTCGATCGACCTGGCGCTCCAGATCGACACGCTCTCCGTGCTGATGATGCTGGTCATCACCGGGGTCGGCTCGCTGATCGTCCTCTACTCGACCGAGTACATGGAGCACGACCGCGACTACCGGCGCTTCTTCGCCGAGATGAGCTTCTTCCTGTTCGCGATGCTGCTCCTGGTCGAGGCGGCGAACTTCTTCTTCCTGATCGTCGGCTGGGGGCTCGTCGGCCTGGCCTCGTACCTGCTGATCGGCTTCTACTACGACCGCCCTTCGGCCGTGGCCGCCGCGAAGAAGGCCTTCGTGGTGAACGTGATCGGCGACATCGGCATGGTGCTCGCGGCCTTTCTGCTGGTGCGCGAGCTCGGCACGCTCGACTACGGCGAGGTCTTCGCGGCCGCACCCGGCGAGATCGGGATGGACACCGGCGTGGCCACCGCGATCGCGCTGCTCCTGTTCGTCGGCGCCGCCGCCAAGAGCGCGCAGATCCCCCTCCACACATGGCTCCCCGACGCGATGGAGGGCCCGACCCCGGTCAGCGCGCTCATCCACGCGGCCACCATGGTCACGGCCGGCGTCTACATGATCGTGCGCTGCAACGTGCTCTACGAGCTGGCGCCGATCGCCGGTGACATCGTGGCCGTGACCGGCGCGGCGACCCTCCTGATGGCCGCGACGATCGCCCTGGTGCAGGAGGACATCAAGAGGGTGCTCGCCTGGAGCACCGTCAGCCAGATCGGCTACATGATCATGGGTGCGGGGCTCGGCGCGTACGACAGCTCCATGTTCCACTTCCTGACGCACGCCTTCTTCAAGGCGCTGCTGTTCCTCGCCGTGGGCATCGCGATCCACGCCCTGGCGGGCGAGCAGAGCCTCGACCGGATGGGCGGGCTGCGCCACCACCTTCGGCTGACCCACGTCGCGGTGCTCGTCGGCTGCCTGGCGATCGCCGGCATCCCACCCTTCTCGGGCTTCTTCAGCAAGGACGAGATCCTCGCGACGGCCATCGACGCCGGGACTCTCGGGGTGGTGCTCGCCATCGTCGGCATCGTCGGTGCCGGGATCACCGCCTTCTACATGTTCCGGCTCTTCTTCAGGGCCTTCTGGGGGCCCGAGCCCGATGGCGGCTACGCGCACGCGCCGCACAACCCGCGGTGGACCATGTCGGCGCCGGTCACCGTCCTCGCCGTGCTCGCCACCGTCGGCGGCCTCATCCAGATCCCCGGGGTCTGGCACCTCCTGCGGGACTGGCTGGAGCCGGCGCTGCTGGCCGATCCCGGGCTCGAGGCCACCACCGGCGCGGAGATCATCGTCATCGTGGCGAGCGAGGCGCTCGCGATCGCGGCGATCGCGCTCGCCTACTGGATCTTCGTGGCCGACCCCGAGCGCCGTCTGCGCCTCGCCGGCTCCGCCCCGGGCGTTCGCGCGCTCCTGGCCGATCAGTACCGGTTCGACGAAGCCTACGAGGAGGCGGTCGTGCAGCCCGGCCGCGACCTCGGTGACGTGCTGAGCGGCGGTGTGGAGCGCTACGGCGTGCAGGGGACCCTCGAGGGCGTCGTGAGAGGGGTGCTCGACACCGGGCGTGGCCTGCGGGCCGTCCAGACCGGGCTGGTCCGCTCGTACGTCTTGGCCATGATCGCCGGCCTCGTGGCCGTCGGGGTCATCTTCTCGCTGGCGATGCGCTGATGCCGTGGCTCTCGGCGATCGTCCTGCTACCCCTGCTGGGGGCGCTCTCGATGTTCGCCGTGCCCCCGGGCGCCGCGGGCGCGGTGCAGGCGCGTATCCACGCCATCGCCACCGCCGCCGGGACGGCGGTCCTGGTGGCGATCCTGATCGGCCTGTTCGACCGCGGTTCGGCCGAGCTGCAGTATGTCGATCACGTTGGCTGGGCCGAGCGGCTCGGGCTCTCGTGGGACGTGGGCGTGGACGGGATCTCCCTCTGGCTCATCGCCCTCACCGCCGGCATCTTCCTTCTCGCGATCGTCGCGGCCTGCTGGAGGTTGCCCGAGCGGCCCCGCGGCTTCCTCGCCCTGCTGCTGCTCGCCGAGACCGGTCTGCTGGGGCTCTTCGCCGCGGGCGACCTGGTGCTCTTCTACGTGTTCTGGGAGGCGATGCTCGTCCCGTTCTACTTCCTCATCGGCATGTGGGGCGGGCAGGGGCGCGCCCGCGCCACCACCACGTTCGTCATCTACACGATGATCGGCAGCCTGCTGATGCTCGTCTCGATCCTGGCAACGGCCTTCGTGGCGAGGGACATCACCGGGCAGTTCACGTTCGCGATCCGCGACCTGGCCGGTGTGGCCTTCACCGACACCCAGAGCACATGGCTCTTCGCCGGCTTCGCCCTCGCGTTCGCGATCAAGCTGCCGCTCTGGCCCTTCCACGCCTGGCTGCCCATGGCCTACCGCGCCGCGCCGATCCTGGTCACCGGGCTGCTGGCCGCGGTCATGAGCAAGGCAGGCGTGTACGGCTTCCTGCGCATCGGCCTGCCGGTGTTCCCCGAGGGAGCCGACCGCTTCGCAATCCCGATCGGGGCTCTGGCGGTGGCGGGAATCGCGTACGGGTCGCTGCTGGCCTGGCGCGCCCCCACCATGCGCCTCCTGGTGGCGTACTCGAGCCTCGCCCACCTGGGCTTCATCGTGCTCGGCCTGGTGGCCATCGACGTGCAGGCGTCCCAGGGCGCCGTTCTCCAGATGGTCAACCACGGCGTCGTCGTCGCCGCCGCCTTCGCCATCGTCGGGATCATCAACCGCACCGCCCCGGATGACGCCATCGACGACATCGGGGGCCTGGCCGGAGGCGCTCCCCGCCTGGCCGGGGCGTTCCTGATCGTGGCGATGGCCTCGCTCGCCATCCCGGGGTCCAACTCGTTCGCCGGCGAGTTCCTCATCCTCACCGGCGTGTTCCGCCAGCACGTCTGGCTCGCGGTCCTCGCCTGCCTCGGCATCGTCTACGCCGCGGTCTACATGCTCCGCCTCTACCAGACGGCGATGAACGGACCGCGGCGGGGTGGACTCCCCTCCAAGGCCGAGCTGCGGGTGCGCGATCTGGTCTTCCTCGCACCGCTGATCGTGGCGATGCTCTTCATCGCCCTCTGGCCGAGGTCGATCGTCGGGGCCACCACCGCGAGCATCGAGCGTGCCCTCGCGCCGGCCCAGTCGGCCGCCGGCCGGCCCGCCGATCAGATCCGTGGTCGCGTCGCGGTGAACCCGCCCCCGTACGCGCTGCCGCTGCCGGGTGATTCGGCCCCCGTGCCCCCCACGCCGGCCGAGGCGACCCCATGAGCACCCTCAACGTCGCCGCCTCGACGCCCCTCCTGATCACGGCCGGGACCGCGACCGCGGCCCTCGCCGTCGGCCTGCTGCCGGGGCGGTTCGCCCGCCGCCACGGTCCCGCGCTCCTCGGCATGGCCGGCATCGTCGCGGCGATGGTGATGTCGGTGCTCCTGTGGGGCGACCGCGTCGAGGCCTTCGGCGGAGGACTGCGCGCCGACCGCTTCAGCGCGCTCATGAACCTGATCTTCCTCTCGGCCGCCCTCCTGACGATCCTGCTCGCGTGGCGTGAGCCCGCCGCGGTCGATCGACGCGGGGAGTACGTCGCCCTGGTCCTCATCTCGGTCGCGGGGATGATGCTGGTGGCCGGGGCAGGAGATCTGATCACGATCTTCCTGGGGATCGAGATCCTCTCGGTGAGCCTCTACGTTCTCTGTGCGCTTGAGGTGTGGCGCGAGAAGTCGCTCGAGAGCGGCCTCAAGTACCTCATCACGGGCGCTGTGGGCGCCTCGATCCTGCTCTACGGCCTCACGCTGCTGTTCGGTGCCACCGGATCGACCAAGCTCTCGGTCATCGGCGATGCGCTCGCGGGGTCGTCCTTCACCGGCGAGCCCCTGGTGGTGGCCGCGATGGCGCTGATCGCCGCGGGCCTCGCGTTCAAGGCCTCGGCCGCGCCCTTCCACATGTGGACGCCCGATGTCTACGAGGGCGCACCGACGACGGTCACGGCGTTCATGTCCACGGCCACCAAGGCAGCGGCCTTCGCCGCCTTCCTGAGGCTCTTCTCCGGCGTCCTGCCCGACCTGCAGGACGACTGGACGGCTGCGATCGCGGCGATCGCCGTGGCGAGCATCTTGATCGGCAACGTCGCCGCGCTCGTGCAGAACAACATGAAGCGGATGCTGGCCTACTCGAGCATCGCCCAGGCCGGCTACCTGCTGATCGGAGTCGCCGTCGGCAGCATCCAGGGCGCCGAGGCCACGCTGTACTACCTCCTCGCCTACGGAGCCATGACGATGGCGGCCTTCGCCGTGGTCATCGTCCGCGAGCGCGAGGTGGAGGACGGCGACACGATCGAGGCGCTCGATGGCTACGGGAGGGCCCGGCCGGCCCTCGGCGTGGTCATGACCGTCGCGATGCTCTCACTGGCAGGATTCCCTCCGCTGGCCGGATTCGTGGGCAAGTTCCTCCTCTTCGGATCGGCGATCGAGGACGGCATGACCTGGCTCGCCGTGGTCGGCGCGGTGGGGAGCATGATCAGCCTCGGCTACTACCTCCGGGTGGTGACGGTGATGTGGTCGCCCGGCCCCGAGGGCGGGCCGCGCAAGACCCTGGGCATCCCCGGCCCGGTCGGAATCGCGGCGGTCGGCTCGGCTCTCGCCGTCGTCGTGCTGTCGCTGATGGCCTCACCGGTGCTCGACGCCTGCCGCGGAGCGGCCGAGGCGCTGCTGGCGCCCTAGCCGGCGGGCGTCCCGGCGCGCCGGGCCGTGCGGAACAACTGAACCGCGGTGACCATGAGCAGCACCGCGAAGCCGGTGCGGATGATCCTCTCGGGCGCGACGTCCGCGATCAGGGCGCCGGCCACCGCCGTGATCGACGATACGGAGCCCATGATGGTGGCGTCGCGCCAGCGGACGGTGCCCTCGTTGCGCTGACGCCACGAGCCCAGGACCGCGACCGGAATGATCGCGAGCAGGGAGGTGGCCTCCGCATCGATCTGTCCGAGGCCGAGCACGAGGGTGAGGGTGGGGACGTAGATGATCCCCCCGCCCACGCCGAAGAGGCCCGCGGTCATTCCCGCGACCACCCCGAGGAGCGTGACCAGGGCGATCTCGACGATCACGGAAGCAGCATCCGGACGGCGACCGCCAGCAGCAGCGCGGCGAAGCCGTAGGTGAGGGCCCGGGTGGAGATGCGCCTCCTGACGGCGACCCCCAGGGCCACGCCTGCCATCGCCGGCAGGCCGATCAGCGCGGCGGTGCCCCAATGGATGTTGCCGAGTGCGCCGTGGGCGCCCGCGCCGACCGTGGCCGTGAAGATCATCGCCGCCAGGGAGGTCCCCATCGCGGCGCGGGGATCGTAGGCGAGCAGGCCGATCAGGAGCGGCACGATGACGATGCCGCCACCGACGCCGAAGAGCGCCGCCAGAAGCCCCGACGCGAGCCCGATCGCGAGGAGGGCCGGAACGCGACCCCCCCTGTCGGAGGCGGCGGGTGCGGTGCTAGGGTCGATCGCCGTGACCGTCCCCGACCGGCGCATCGAGGATGTCCTCGAGCCACTGCGCGAGCGCATCGGCGAGGCCGCTGTCTTCTGCGACGTCGACGGCACACTGGCGCCGATCGTCGCGCGCCCCGAGGACGCGCGCCTGCTGGAGGGCGTGCGGGAGATCCTGGTGGAGCTGCGTGGCCGGGTCCGGCTGCTGGGCTTCGTCAGCGGCCGAGGCCTCTCGGACGCCCGGCGTATCGTCGGGCTCGACGGATGCGCCTACGCCGGCAACCACGGGATGGAGATCCAGCGGGCCGGACAGGAGCCGGGCCTCGCGGCGGGGGTGGAGGAGCACCTCGCCTCGGTGGCCGACTTCGTCGCCGGCTGGCCCCCCGAGCGGCTCGCGCCGGGCGACCTGCGGATGGAAGCGAAGGGCGCCACACTGAGCGTCCACGCCCGTGGCGCCCGCGACCCGGACAAGGCCCGGCTCCTGCTGGCCCAGATCGCCTCGGAGGCCCTCGACCTGGGCCTGGTCCCGACGACGGGCCGCGAGGTGCTCGAGGTGCGCCCGCCGGTAGCGGTCGACAAGGGGACGGCGGTGAGGGCGCTCCTCGCCGAGAGCGGGGCCCGCGTCGCGCTCTACATCGGAGACGACCGGACCGACGCCGACGCGTGGCGCACCCTGCGGACGATGCGCTCCGAGGGCGCGTTGGACGTCGCGGTGGGCGTGGCGGTGACGGCTGGGGAGGTGCCGGCGGCGGTGCGCGAGGAGGCCGACGTCGAGGTGGCCGGCCCGCCGGGGGCTCTGCGGGTTCTCCGCTTCCTGGCTCACTAGTTGGGCTCCCTCACGCGCTCGGCGCGGTGAGCGGCGAGGGCAGGCCACTCCCACGCGTTGCCGACGTCCTCGGGACGAGCGCCGGCGCGGCGCGCCAGGAGCACGCCGAAACGCACGTACCCGAGAGCCTCAGCCGAGTGCGCGTCCGAGCCGATTACCAGGCGCGCGCCCGCGGCAAGCGCCCGCCGGGCCGTCGCCGAATCGAGGTCGAGGCGCCGCGGCTGGCCGTTGACCTCGAGGAAGGTCCCGGTGCGGGCGGCGGCTGCGACGAGGCGGTCGAGGTCGATGGCTGCGGGACCCCGGCGATCGAGCATCCGCCCCGTGGGATGGCCGATGGCATCGACGAAGGGGTTCTCGACCGCGGCGAGCATGCGGGCCGTGACGCGCTCGGCATCCTGGGTGAGCGCCGAGTGGATGCTTGCCGTGACCCAGTCGAAGCCGGCGAGCAGCTCGTCGTCGTAGTCGATCGCTCCGTCGGCGAGGATGTCCACCTCGGTCGCGCGGAGAACGGTGATGTCGGTGCGCCGCGCGTTCTCTTCGGTGATCTCCTCCCACTGGCGCAGCACCCGCTCACGATCGAGGCCGCCGGCCATCGCCAGGCTCCGGGAGTGGTCGCTGATCGCGAGGTAGGCATACCCGCGGGCGCGCGCGGCCTCCACCATCTCGGCCACGCCCAGGGTCCCGTCGCTCCAGGTCGTGTGCGAGTGCAGCTCGCCCCGGATGTCCGAGAGACCGACCAGCCGGGGTAGAGGGCCCATGGCAGCCGCCTCGATCTCACCGATGTCCTCGCGTAGCTCGGGCGGGATCGGCGCCAGGCCGAGCGCCGCGTAGACCGCGTCCTCCTCGGCGGTGGTCTCGGTCCCCTCGGGGCCGGTGATTCCATGCTCGGAGACCGAGAGACCGCGACGTGTCGCCATCTCCCGCAGGCGGACGTTGTGAGCCGCCGAACCCGTGGCGTGCTGGAGGAGGTTCCCGAAGGCCTCGGGCGGACCGACCGCCAGCTCCACCCGCACGCCCACATGAGTCGCCACCGCGATCCGCGTCTGCCCCCGCGCAAGCACGCGCTCCACCGCCGGATTCCCCGCCAGGGCGTCCTGGAGCTCGCCCGGTCGATCCCAGCCGGCCACGAGGTCGATGTCGTGGACCGATTCGCGACCGCGCCGCAGGCTGCCCGCCACCTCGATGCTGGCGCCGGGCACGGCCGCCCTCAGTTCGGCAGCGAGCTGCTCGGCCAGAGGCAGCGCGCGCCCGAGTGGCACGCGCTCCGCCCCATCGCCCCCGCGCTCGGTCCGCTCCGCGAGCTGCTCGGCGATGCTCGCCACGGTGGCCGGGCCGATACCCGCGACCGTCGCCAGTCTGCCGTCGGCGAGCGCGGTCTCCAACTGGCCGAGATCCTCCACCCCGAGGTCGCTCCACAACGCCGCCGCGCGCTTGGGCCCGATGCCCTCGAGACCTGCGATGGCCGCGAGGCCCTCCGGCACCCGTCCCCGGATCGCGTCGAGGGCGGCGATCCGCCCCGTCTCGGTGAGCTCCACGACCTTCGCCTGGAGCGTGGCACCGATGTCGGGCAGATCGATGGCGCGGCCGGCGAGCGCCATCGCGGCGACGGATGCGGGGGTGGACCGTATCCGCGTCGCGGCGCGGCGATAGGCCAGCACGCGGTGGCGCACCGCTCCCTCGATCTCCAGGAGATCTCCCAGCAGTCGGAAGTGGTCGGCGATCTCCGCGTTGGTGGGCTGATCGGGCACCGGCTACGGGTGGCGCCGGGGCCGCACCTCGGGATCCAGGAGATCCATCAGGTCGGGCGGATAGCGCTCGCCCACGGGAGCGAGGGTCGGGTCGTCGAGAAGCGCCCGGTCGTCGTCGTCGAGGGCCAGGACCGCAGCGGCGACGTTGATCTCGACGTTCTCCCGGCGGCGGGTTCCGGGGATCGGTATGACGTCGGGACCACGGTCGAGCAACCACGCCAGGGCGACCTGGGCGGGGGTGACCCCCCGCCGCCCGGCGACCTCGGCCACCCGCTCGGCGATCGGACGGTTCCTCTCGAGGTTGGCCCCCTGGAAACGAGGAAGGAGGCTGCGGATGTCGTCGTCGGCAAATGACCCGACGGCATCGAGCGCACCGGTGAGGAAGCCCCGGCCGAGCGGACTGAAGGCCACGAGGGCGACGTCGAGTTCCCTCATCGCCGGGAGCATCGACTCCTCCACGTCTCGCGTCCACAGCGAGTACTCCGACTGCACGGCGGCGATCGGGTGGATGCGGTTCGCCCGTCGCAGGGTTGCAGGACCCACCTCCGAGAGGCCGAGATGTCCCACGAGCCCCTCCGCCACGAGGTCGGACATCGCGCCGACGGTCTCCTCGACCGGGATCCGCGGGTCGATCCGGTGGAGGTAGTAGAGGTCCACGCGATCCACGGCCAGGCGCCGCAGCGACTCTTCGAGCGCGCGGCGGATCCGCTGCGGGCGGGCGTCCACGCCGAGTCCCGCCGAGAACCGCACGAGCCCGGTCTTGGTGGCCAGGGTCACACGGTCGCGCCGACCGGCCAGCGCGCGACCGACGAGGAGCTCGTTGTGACCCGCCCCGTAGACGTCGGCCGTATCGATCAGGCTCACGCCGAGCTCGATGGCATGCCGGATGGTCGCCTCGTTGGAGGCGTCGTCACTCGGTCCGTAGTGGCCCTCGGACATGCCCATCGTGCCGAGACCGACCGCCGAGACCAGAGGCCCGCGCGATCCGAGGCTGCGCTGGGGGATCACCCCGCTGATGCTAGCTCGCTAGCGTCCTGCGTCAGGGGTTCGTATGCAGTTCCCGAGATCTCTGGCGCAGCGCACTAGCCCTCGGTGGGTTCCTGGGCCGCCGCGCGAAGCGAGGCGATGATCTCCTGGGCCTCCTCGGGTCCATGGGCGACCCGGCGCAGGCGATCGGTGAGGGCGAAGGCGACGTTCACATGGCCGCCGTCCTCGCCCAGCTGAGGGTCCTCCCACACCGCCCCGCTCTCCAGCAGGCGGGCCGCGAGGAGGAGTGCGTTGCGCTCGTCACCGGTCATGTCGCGCAATCTCGGCGATCGGGGTGAACGAAGGGCTTCGATTGGATGAACGATCCGTAAAGGGAAACCCGGTGGTGGTGGTGAATCTTGCTCCAAGTTGCAGATGACCCCACCCCCGTCCTGGCCGCACCCGCTGCTAGGGTCTTCGGGGTCCGTCGGGAGGTTGGGCAGTGCAGGTGCTGGGCTCGCGTCGCGGGGGCATCATCACCCTCGCAGTGGCCGCCGTGGCGCTCCTCGTGGCCGCGGCGTTCGCCGTTTGGCAGGTCACCGAGCGACCCTCGGTGACGGCGACCGTGCCCCAGCCCGGGAGCTCGGTCTCAAGCCCACGGCCGACGATCGCGTTCGGCGTCCCCGACGACGCCCGCCTCGGCGACCTCAAGGTGCTCGTCGACGGCCAGGACGCCACCGCGAGCGTGAAGGGTGCCGGGGGGAGGCTGACGCTGGAGGCTCCCGAGCCACTGGCGGACGGCGCTCACTCGGTGGACGTCCGCTTCCGCAGCAGCAACGTCTTTGCGCGGACGGTCTCACAGAGCTGGGACTTCCAGGTCGACACCTCGGCGCCGAAGCTGGCGGTGACCGGACCGGAGAGGGCGGGGGTGATCGCCAGGCGCGCAGTGAAGTTCACCGGGACCGCCGAGGCCGGGGCGCAGATCTCGATCGCCTACGAGGGCGGCTCGGCCGATGCCATCGCGAACTCCGACGGCAGCTGGCAGGCCGTCGCGCGGCTCCCGGAGGGGCGCGTCGCGACCACGATCCGCAGTACCGACGCGGCGGGCAACATCACCGAGCGCCGGCACAGCGTGACGGTCGACACCACCGCGCCCGACATCGCCTTGAGCGCACCCGCGGCGGGCGAGCAGCTCACGGACACCGACCAGCCTCTCGTGTACGGCGCCGTCGCGTCCGACGACGCCCGCAACCTGACCTTCTCGGCGGCGGTCAACGGGAAGACCATCACCAGGGCGAAGGGCCGCGATGCGACCTCGCCCGCGGAGTACGAGACGAGCTTCGGGGAGGCCGCCGCGGGCGCCGCCAGCCCTCTCGAGATCGACGGACGGCGCTTTGCGCTCTCGGTGGGCACGCTCGCCCAGGGGCGCAATCGCATCACCGTCTCCGTGCGGGATCGCGCCGGGAACCTGGCGCGCAAGAGCACCGTCGTGAACGTCAACAGCAGCGAGGAGTTCGGAGCGGCCGATCTCGGAATCGGGGCCAGGGGCGCGGACGTGGTCTCGCTGCAGCAGCGGCTGCGCGAGGCGAAGGTGTATCCCAAGAAGGCGAAGTTGAGCGGCGTTCTCGACGCCACGACCGCGAAGTCCGTCACCCGCTACCAGAAGCGCTACGAGCTGCCGAAGAGCGGAGTGGTCAACGCGCGCACCCGCAGCGCGATGATCGGCCGGATCGTCGTCAACATCGGCCAGCGCAAGCTGCGGTTGGTGCGCAACGGTAGGGTCTGGAAGACCTACAGCATCGCCGTCGGCCAGGCCGCCTACCCCACTCCGATCGGCGACTACGTGATCAACGACAAGCAGGTCGACCCCGCCTGGTACCCACCGGATTCGCCCTGGGCGGCCGAGCTCGACAGCATCCCGCCGGGGCCCGGCAACCCCCTCGGAACGCGCTGGATCGGCACGACGGCTCCTGCGATCGGCATCCACGGCACGTACGCAGACTCGTCGATCGGCACGGCCGCGAGCCATGGGTGCATGCGGATGCACATCCCGGAGGTCGAGGAGCTCTTCGAGCAGGTCGCGGTCGGCATGAAGGTGTCCATCCGCGCATGAGCGCCGATGCGGGTGTGCCGATCGACGTCGGCGACTCCGATTGGGACGCGCGGGTTCTCGGCGGCGATCTGCCCGTTCTGGTCGACTTCTGGGCCCCCTGGTGCGCTCCGTGCAAGAAGATGGAGCCCGCCATCCAAGACCTCGCCGCTCGGTACGCGGGGCGGATGGTGGTGGCGCGTCTCGATGTGGAGGCCGAGCCCGGCACCGCGGGGCGGTACGACATCCTCTCCCTCCCCACCGTGATCCTCTTCAGAGGCGGCGAGCCGCTGGAGCGCATCGCCGGCGCCGTCAAGCCCAAGCGCCTCGAGGCGGCCATCGCCGCCCACCTGACCGACATCCGTCCAGAGGAATAGCCCCATGCCCGCGATCTACTTCCGCCTCGGCAACGTCCAGCCCTTCGCCGACATGACCGCCGACCGGGTCGAGGAGGGCGTCACCATCGTCCGGGGCGACGGGAAGATCGTGGGTCTGCGCATCGACACGCCCCAGATGGTGATCCGGCTCCCGGAGATCCTGGAGCGGCTCGAGATCGACCCGGAGAGCGTGTGGTCGCGTCTGCGCGCCGACGACGACGTGATGCTCGGGGGACGGGCGGCGACCTGGGGCGGCTACGGGGGCTGACGGCCCGGGCCGCAGACCACCCCGTCACGCGAACGGCCGGAGGCGGCAGATCCGCCGGCGTCAATCCTGGGGGTCCGCGCGATCCAGACGTAGGGCGAAGGGCTCGCCGTCGAGCACGTGCTCCTCGTGCAGGAGGCCGGCGAACGGGGCGCCGTGCCCGACCGAGAGGCTCACCGCCAGGGTCTCGGAGGCGATCGCCCCGCGGTGGGCGTCGATCGCCTCTCGAATCAGGCCCGACCCGTCGAGGTGCAGCGCGATGCGCTCCTCCACGCGCAGCTCCCCGGTCCGGCGCGCGCCCTGGACCGCGTGCACGATCTCTCTGGCGAGCGCCTCGAGGCGCAGCTCCGGGGTGATCTGGGTGGCCAGGCCCACCGCGAGGGCGGCATCCTGGCCGACGGCGTATCCCTCCGTGGCCCGTGCCTCCCTCAGCAGATCGTCGGAGTGGAGGGTCGCGGCCACGCCATCGATCGGGATCTCTATCGACTCCCCCCCGTCCAGTGCCCGGGCGGTCTCGGCCGGTGGGAGCGCCGCCACCGCGGCTGCCACTGCGGGCATGGCCGGGCCGAACCGCGGGCCGAGGCTGCGGTAGTTCGGCTTCAGCGTCACCTCGACCAGTTCGCCCGGATCGGTGACGAAGCGCACCGCGCGCACGTTGAGCTCCTCGGCGACAAGGTCGGTGAGGCTCCCGATCCGCGCCGCGACGGCCGGCGGACAGGCGACGACGGCCTCCGCCAGGGGCTGGCGCACCTTCAGCTTCGCCTCGGCGCGCGCTCCTCGACCCACGGCCACCGCCTCGCGCGCCGATGACATCGCGGCCTCGAGAGCCTGATCGTGGCGGTCGCCGGCCCGAGGCCAGTCGGCCAGATGGACGCTCTCGGGGGCGCCGGGATCGTGCGCCGCCACGAGGTTGCCGTGGATCTCCTCGGCCACGAAGGGGCAGAAGGGCGCCACGAGCAGCGCCACCGTGCTGAGGCACTCGTGGAGGGTGGCGAAAGCCGCGAGGGCGTCGGCGCGGGATGCGTCGCCGTCGCCGTCGGAACCCGCGCGGCCACCCCAGAACCGGCGCCGCGAGGTGCGCAGGTACCAATTGCTGAGGTCGTCCACGAAGGCCTCGATCGCGCGGCCTGCACCGGTCGCATCGTAGGCGTCGAGGCGTTCGGTCACATCGGCCGTCGTTCCGTCGAGCCGCGACAGGATCCACCGGTCCACCGGGCGCAGGGCCTCCGGTGGGATCCCGGCGGCGCCGGGCGACCAACCGTCGGGGAGCGATGCGTATGTGACGAGGAAGGAGTAGGTGTTCCACAGGGTGAGCAGGAAGCGCCGCATCGCGTCGTCGACGGCCTCGAGGCTGAACCGGAACGACTCCCACGGGCTCTGCGCGGTGAGCAGGTACCAGCGGAAGGCGTCCGCGCCCTGGCGCTCGAGCACGGTCCAGGGCTCGATCACGTTGCCCTTGGTCTTGCTCATCTTCTGGCCCTCGCCGTCCAGTATGAGGCCGAGGCAGACGACGTTGCGATAGGCCGTCTCGTCGAAGAGGAGCGCGCTCTCGGCGAGGAGCGAATAGAACCAGCCGCGGGTCTGGTCGAGGGCCTCGCAGATGAAATCGGCCGGCACGCGGCCGCCGAGGTCGCCGGCGGTGGCGAACGGGTGGTGCTCCTGGGCGAAGGGCATGGCGCCGCTGTCGAACCAGACGTCGATGACCTCCGGCTCGCGGTGCATCGTGCCCTTGCAGGCGCGGCACGCGAAGGTGACCTCGTCGACGAATGGCCGGTGAGGGTCGAAGTCCTCCGCGAGGGGTTCGCGCGCGCGCTCACGCAGCTCGGCGTACGACCCGACAGCCTCGATCTCGTCGCATCGATCGCAGCGCCACAACGGCAGTGGCGTGCCCCAGTAGCGATCGCGCGAGATGGCCCAGTTGACGTTCCCCTCGAGCCACTTCCCGAAGCGCCCGTCGCGCACCCGCTCGGGGTGCCAGCCGATCGAGGCGTTCAGCTCGAGCATCCGGTCGCGCACATCGGTCGTGCGGATGTACCAGGAGGGCTTGGCGTAGTAGAGCAAGGGGGTACCGCAGCGCCAGCAGTGGGGGTAGGAGTGGTGGTGGATCTCGGAACGCAGCAACAGGCCGCGGTGCGCGAGGTCGTCGATCAGATCGTGGTCGGCCTCCTTGACCCACCGCCCCTCCCACGGGCCGACGGCGTCGGTGAAGCGCCCGTCGGGGCCCACCGGGTTCGGCGCCTCGAGGCCGTGGCGGCGCGCCGTGGCCATGTCGTCCTCTCCGAAGGCCGGGGCGATGTGGACGATGCCGGTGCCGTCGCGCGTCGTGACGAAGTCGGCGTTGACCACCCGATGTGCGCCCGCCACGTAGCCGAAGGGCGGGTGGTACTCGCGTCCCACCAGCTCCGATCCCGGGATCAGGCGGGCCGGGCGGGCACCTTCGCCGAGCACCGCGGCCACCAGGGGCTCCGCCAGGATCAGCGTCTCGTCACCGTGCTCCACGGCGGCGTAGGTGACATCCGGGTGCACGGCGGCGGCCTGGTTGGCGGGGAGCGTCCAGGGCGTGGTGGTCCAGACGAGGAGCGACTCGTCGGCGTCCTTCAGGGGGAAGCGGACGTAGACCGAGGGGTCGTCCACGTCCTGATAGCCCTGGGCGACCTCGTGACTGGAGAGCGCAGTGCCGCAGCGCGGGCAGTAGGGCACCACCTTGCCGCTCCGATAGAGGAGGCCCCGGCGGTACAGCTCCGCGAGGCTCCACCAGACGCTCTCGATGTAGTCGGTGTCCATCGTGCGGTAAGCGCGGTCGGTATCGATCCAGAAGCCGATCCGGTCGGTGAGACGCTCCCACTCGTCGAGATAGGCGACCACCGATTCACGGCAGAGCGCGTTGAACTCGGCGATCCCGTAGGCCTCGATCTGCGGCTTGCCGGAGATGCCGAGACGCTTCTCCACCTCGATCTCCACCGGCAGGCCATGACAGTCCCACCCGCCACGCCGGTTGACGAACCGCCCACGCATCGTCTGGAAGCGCGGGAAGATGTCCTTGAAGACGCGCGAGAGCACGTGGTGCGAGCCGGGCCGGCCGTTGGCGGTCGGGGGACCCTCGAAGAAGACGAACGGCTCACGCCCCGCCCGCTCGGAGAGACTGCGGGCGAAGATGTCGCGCTCGCGCCAGAACGCCAGCACGCGCTCCTCCATCTCACCCCACGCGGAGGGGGCCGTGACGGGGCGCCAGGAACCGCTCATGCGGCCAGCGACGCGGTGGCCTGGAGCCACTCCCGCACCGTGACGAAGTCGTCGAACGGCATGAAATCGAGGCCTTCGGCCGCGAGATCGCGCGCGAGATCCTCGCGGGCGAAGACGACATCGGCCATGCGGGCGCCGCAGCGGTCGGAGATCCCGTCACCGATGTAGACCAGGCGCTCCCCGCGCAGCCGACCGCGCAGGTCGTACCTTTTGCACCGGCGCCCGCACTCCACGCAGGCATCCCCGCGGTCCGACCACACGAGCCGGCACCCCTCGCGGGTGAAGAGGGCCTCGTGGCTCACCACCTCCAGCTCGCCGAGGCCCCAATGCGCGAGGGCGGTCTCGATGACCGTCCGGAAACCCGACGAGAAGACGATGAACCGGTGGCCGTTGTCGCGTGTCCAGGCGACCAGGTCCGGCAGGCCGGGGCGCAGGCCGGCGTCGCGCAGGACGAGCTCGATCACCTGCTCGGGCGTTGCCCGCACCGTCGCGAACTCCTCCTGCATCGCCTGCTCGAGGGTCACCTCACCGGCGCGCAGGCGCGGTTCGATGCTGTCCCAGAGGCCGCGCGTGCCAAAGGCCTCGACGATGAGGTGGAGGGTGTCGCGCTGAGTGATCGTGCCGTCGAAATCGCAGGCGATGAGCAGGGTCTCCACCGCTTCGAGGCTACCAGAGACACCCCGTCCCACCGGGGTCCCTACCATCGACTCCGTGAACGTCCCGCGCCCCATCCTCATCCATGGCTCCGGCGGCGATCACCGGGTGTGGACGCTCCAGAGCGCCCGGCTCGAGGGCGTCGTGGCCATCGATCTGCCCGGTCGCCGCGATGGAGAGCTCGCAACCGATCTCGATTCGCTGGCCGGACCCTGTGCGGACGCCGTCGCCGCAGTTCCCGGTCCGCGGGTGCTCGTGGGCCACTCCCTGGGGGGCGCCGTCGCGCTCGAGATCGCCCGCCGGCGCGCGGATCTCGTGGATGGCCTGGTGATCGTGGCGAGCGGCACCCGCCTGGCCGTGCCCGACGCGGCTCTGGAGCGGGTGCGCCGGGACTTCGCCGGTGAGCGCGAGCGGCTGATCGAGGGCTTCTTCGCCGACGCCTCCGCACCCATGGCGCGTCGGGTCGCGGCCGCGCTCGACTCGTGCGGCCCTGCCGTCCTCGCGGCCGACTACCAGGCATGTCGCAGCGTCGAGCTGCGCGGACGACTCGGCGATCTGAGGGTCCCGGTGCTCGTCGTGGTCGGCACGGACGATCCGTTCACGCCGCCCTGGATGGCGCAGGAGCTCTGCGGGGAGCTTCCGATGGGCCAGATGGTGGTGATCCCCGGCGCCCGCCACATGCCGATGGCCGAGTTCGACATGACGGTCACCCAGCTGATCGCGGCCTATCTCGCGCGCCTCGCGCTCACCTTGCAGGGCGCGTGAGCGCCCCTCTCGGCCCGATTGCGCTCGTCATCAACCCCGCGGCGACGCGGGCCGGACGCGACCAGCGCGCGCAGATCACGCGGGTGCTGTCCGCACGGGGACTCGAGTGGGCGCTCACGACGAGCGGGCCGGGTGATGCGGAGCGCCTCGCACGCCAGGCCGCCGCTGAGGGCGCCGCACTCGTTGTGACGCTCGGGGGAGACGGCACGGCGGCCGAGGCGGCCGGAGCGCTCGCCGACGGACCGGTGGTCATGGTGCCCATGCCAGGGGGGAACGCCAACGTCTTCTCGCGGGCGCTCGGTTGGCCGGCCAGCACCGCTCGCGCCCTGCCCGTGCTCGAGGCTGCACTGGTGCGGGCGCGGGTGCGGGAGGCCACGCTCGGACGACTCCACGCGGGCGACCGGGAGCACGTGTTCGCGGTCAACGCGGGCGTGGGGATCGATGCGGCCACGGTCGAATGGATCGAGGCGAGGCCGAAGACCAAACGGCGACTGCGGCATGCGGGCTTCGCTCTTGGTGCCGCGGCCGCAACGCTCAGGGCCGGTCGGGAGCCGCGCTTGTGGGTTGGCGCCGACGGCGCCGGGGCAGTGGAGGCGGTCGCCGTGCTCGTCGCCTGCGGGAGCCCCTACACCTACCTCGGGGGGCGACCGCTCGACCTGGCCCCGGGCGCGGCTTTCGAGGGGCGCCTCGCCTGGGTCGCGCTCTCCCGTGTGCATCCGGGGGAGTTGGCCGGGATACTGCTGCGGGCCGCCCGGGGGCGGGATCTGCCGATGGGCGGGCCTGCGTTGGCGGGCGGGACCGTGACGAGGGAACTCGTCGTCAGCAGCGCCGAGCCGGCGGCCGTCCAGGCCGACGGGGAGCCTCTCGGGCGGCATCGTCATGTGCGGATCCAGCCGGGGCCGGCGCTGCGCATTCTCGATCCGCGCCAGGCCGCCGGGCTCAAGTCGGAGGCGTCGGGGCCGAAGTGAATCCGTATGGGACAGGATCGTCCCGGAACGAAGTTCGCCGAGCAAGGAGGCTCGCGTATGACACAGGGACCCGACCCCCGGGCGCAGATCCGGGGTTTCATGGCTCTGGTGCTCGACATGGTGAGAGTCGACCCCGACCGTCGCCCCAGCGCCGAGATGCTGCGCTGGCACACGGATCTGGCGACGACGATCGGCGTCTCACCAGAGAGCCCGAGCACCAACCGCGGACTGCTCGATGCGGCCCTGCGCCTGTCGGAGGTCCTCAACGGACCCGACGGCGCGCCCAGCGACGCCCGCGCGCGCGCGGAGGCCTCCGCCTGAGCGGCTGAGGTGGGTCTCCGAGGCCTCGGGAGCCGCACGGGTCTAGAATCGGGCCCGTGCGGCTCTCCGGTCGAACCTACGCGGTCCTCGTCGCCGAAGGCGTCGAGGACCTGGAGTACTGGGTACCCGTGATGCGCCTCCAGGAGGAGGGTGCCACGGTGATCAGCGTGGGCTCGGACACCGATCTCCACCACGGCAAGGGCGGTCTCGGCGTGAGGGCCGACACCACCGCGGACGCGGTCGATGCCACCGCGCTCGACGGCCTCGTGATACCCGGCGGCTGGGCGCCCGACAAGATGCGCCGCGACCGGGCGATACTCGCGTTGGTGCGCGCGGTACACGAGCGGGGGCGGCCGATCGGGATCATCTGCCATGGGGGCAGCGTGGCCATCTCGGCCGGGATCGTCGGCGCGCGCGCGACCGGATCGCTCGGCATCAAGGACGATCTCGTGAACGCGGGCGCCGAGTGGGTGGATGAGCCCGCGTTCCGCGACGGCAACCTCGTGTGGGGAAGGGTCGTCGCCGACATCCCCCACTTCACCCGCGAGCTGGTCACCGCGCTCTGCGAGGAGGGCGAGCGCCCCTGATCTACCCGGCGGGCCGGGGGCCGTTGGTCGCGGGGGCCTCCCGGCCCGACGCCATCGCCGCCGGATCCCCCGCGGCGACCTCGCGGTAGGAGCCGATGCGCCGGTAGCGATCGCGCCGGAGGCGCCGGCGATCGGCCGGCGAGAGGGCCTGCAACTCGCGCATCGCCCGCGAGATGTATCCGCCGAGCAGGCGGGCGGCCTCGTCATGATCGCGGTGGGCACCGCCGTCCGGCTCGGGCACGACGACATCGGCGATGCCCCACCGGTAGCAGTTCTCGGCGGTCGGCTGAAAGGCCGTGGCCGCGTCCCGCGCCCGGGCCGCGTCGCGCCAGAGGATCGCCGCGCCCCCCTCGGGCGAGATGACCGAGTAGGTCGAGTTCTCCAGCATCATCACGCGATCGGTCACGCCGAGCGCGAGCGCTCCTCCGGACGAACCCTCACCGATCACGACGGCAACCGACGGAACCCTGAGTCTCAGCATCGTCTGCATGCTGCGGGCGATCGCACCCCCCTGCCCGCGCTCCTCGGCACCCGACCCGGGGAACGCGCCGGGGGTGTCGATGAGCGTGACGACGGGCAGGTCGAGCTTCTCCGCGAGGGCCATCACGCGCATGCCCTTGCGGTAGCCCTCGGGGCCGGGCATGCCGAAGTTGCGGTAGGTGCGCTCGGCGGTGTCGCGACCCTTCTGGTGTCCGATGACCACCATCGGCCCATCCTCGCCGCGGCCGATGCCGGCGACGATCGCCGGGTCGTCACCATAGAGCCGGTCTCCGCGAAGCTCTTCGAAGTCGGGGAAGAGGCGGGTGATGTAGTCGAGAGGGTAGGGGCGGTCCTGGTGGCGTGCGAGCTGGATCGTCTCCCAGATCGCCGAGCTGGTCTCGGGACTGCCGCCGAGGCGGTGGGCGAGGCGCCGCACGAAGCGACCGCCCCGGCGGGCGGCGACGCTCATCGGGGCTCCTTCTCAGGGTCGGGCCGGAGCACCCTCTGGGCGATGCGGCGCGAGAGCTGGGGCAGATTGCGCGCAGCGGAAGCCGCGCGCTCGGCGCCGGCTTGCGCCCAGGTGACCGCCGGGGCCACGGCCGGCTCGGCGGGGCGCTGCAGGATCGAGAGCACCTTCGCGATCCGCCCCGGCAACTCGCGACGGTCGACCACGTCGTCCACCTGGCCGTTGGCGAGCTGGGTCTCGGCACGACCGAACTCGGGCGGGAGCTTCTCGCGCGTCGTCTGCTCGATGACGCGCGGGCCCGAGAAGGCGATCAGGGCTCCGGGCTCTGCGTAGGTCACGTCGCCGAGCGAGGCGAAGGAGGCCCACACGCCACCCGTCGTCGGGTGGACCAGCACGACGATCACCGGAAGCTCGGCGTCGTGCATCAGGTCGAAGGCGACCACGGTCTTGGCCATCTGCATCAGGGCGATGACGCCCTCCTGCATCCGCGCGCCACCCGACGCGGTGATGACGACGAGCGGCAGGCCCTGCTCGACGCACCGCTCGCAGGCCCGTGCGAGCTTCTCGCCCACCACCGACCCCATGCTGCCCCCGAGGAAGGCGAAGTCCATGATCGCCGCGATGCAGCGGTGCTCCTCGATCGCGATCTCGGCGGTCACGAGCGCCTCGTTCCTGCCGCTCGCCTCCGCCTTCTCCACCCGATCCGGATAGGGCTCGAGGTCGACGAACTGAAGCGGGTCGCTCGCGCGCAGCTCAGGCCAGAGCTCGCGCCAGGGAGCTCCCCCGGCCAGCTGATCCATGCGCTCGTGCGCGGTGATCGGGAAGTGGTGACCGCACGTCGCGCAGACGCGCGCGTTCCGGCGCATCTCGTCGGCGGTCCAATGCGTCTGACAGCCGGGACACGAGCGCTCGTCGGCCGGCAGCTTCTTGCGGCGCGCGGGCTCATCGCGTCGCTTGTGGAGCAGGCGATCGACCGAGACGGTGATTGTTCGCTTGGACATCTGGTCGGCGATTATGTCAGGGGGTCATCGATGTGGCGCAACCAATCTTCGACGCTCGCCCGATATGCGGGCACGAGCGACGCCGGGGCCCGGCTGTCGAGCACCAACCTGGCCGCGTCTGCGGGGTCGTGCCCGCGCAGGCGCAGGATCGCGTAGACGACCATGGCGGAGCGCCTGCGCCCCTGCTGGCAGTGCACGAGCACCGCGGCCTCGGGATCGTCCTCGAGCGCGCTCGCGGCGAAGCGCGCCGCCGGGGCCCACAGACGAGCGGGCTGGGGCCGGCCCCGGTCCCACATCGGAGCGTGGGCCACGTGGTCCGCACCGAACACCCTTCGCTCGGCCCAGAGATCGTGGGAGATGCGGGTCTGGAGCTGGGCCCGGCAGTTGACGACATGGGTGATGCCCAGGGAGGGCAGGCGGGCCACCTCGTCGCCGACCGGCAGGGAGCCGATGGCCAGCCGCTCGCCCTCGACCCACGAGAAGCCCTCGAGGCCCCTGCGCGGCCCGTACACGCGGGTGCTCCCCCGGTGGGCGCGGGCGCGCCATCCGCTGAGGGCGCCCGCGACCGGGCCGGCTATCGCTCCTCCGATCGGCCGAGGACGAGGATCGCGTTGTGTCCGCCGAAGCCGAAGGCACTCGAGACCGCAACCCGCACGTCCGCCGTGCGGGCGGTGTTGGCGACGTGGTCGACCCCGGCGCAGTCGGGATCGACAACGTCGAGGTTGATCGTCGGGGGGACGACCCCCTCCCGGATCGCCAGCGCGGTCAGGGCGCCCTCCACTCCGCCTGCGGCACCCAGGCAGTGACCGTGCATCGACTTGGTCGAGGACACCATCGTGCGCGCCGCGACCCCGTCGCCCAGAGCACGCCGCAGGGTCCGGATCTCGCTCTTGTCGCCGACCGGTGTCGAGGTGGCATGCGCGTTGACGTAGTCGACCTCCTCCGGGGCGACACCGGCGTCGGCCAACGCCATCTCGACGGCGGCGGCGGGTGCCTCCCCGGTCGGATCCGGTTCGGTGAGGTGGTGGGCGTCGCCCGAGAGCCCGTATCCGAGGACCTCGCAGATCGGCTCGGCGCCGCGGTCGATGGCGTGCTCGAGGTCCTCCAGCACGAGGATCGCCCCGGCCTCACCCATCACGAACCCGTCGCGGCCGGCGTCGAAGGGCCGGCTGGCGGCGACCGGGTCGTCGTTGCGCGTCGAGAGGGCCCTCATGGAGTTGAAAGCCGCGATGCCGGTGCGGGTGATCGTCGCCTCGGTGCCGCCGGCCAGCATCACGTCGGCCTGACCCCGCCGGATGACGTCGGTCGCGTCCCCGAGCGCGTGGTTCCCGGAAGCGCAGGCGGTCGAGATGCAGGAGAGCGGTCCCTTCAGCCCCAGCTCCATCGACACCTGGGCCGCCGCCATGTTGGCGATGACCATCGGTATGAAGAGGGGCGAGGCACGGTCGGGGCCGCGCGAGTCGATGAGCAGGGTCTGATCGACGAAGGTCGCGAGGCCCCCGATGCCGCTGCCGACCATCGCGCCGATGCGGGGACGCAAGGCGTCGGCCACCGTCAGGGCCGCGTCGTCGAGGGCCAGGCGGCCGGCCGCCACGGCGAGCTGCGCGAAGCGGTCCATCCGGCGGGCGGTGCGGTGCTCCATGAAGTCGGTCGGGTCGAATCCTCTCACCTGACAGGCGATGGTGCTCGCCGTGTCGAGAGGGTCGAAGCCGGTGATCGTGGCCGCCCCGCTGCGGCCGGCGACCGCCGCGGCCCAGTTCTCCGCTCGGCCGATGCCGAGGGACGTGACGAGCCCGATGCCCGTCACCACGACGCGCCGGCGCCCGCCATGCGCTCCGGCCGCGCTCATGACATCGCCAGTCCGCCGTCGACGCAGAGGACGGAACCGGTGACGAACGCGGCCGCATCGGAGCAGAGGAAGGCCACCGCACCCGCGACGTCATCGGGCTCGCCCAGTCGCCCGAGCGGCGTCTGTGCCAGGAGCCCGGTCCGCTGCTCGTCGGTGAGCCCGGCGGTCATGTCGGTGGTGATGTAGCCCGGCGCCACGGCGTTGACCCGCACGCCGCGTGGTCCCGATTCGCGCGCCAGGGCACGCACGAGGCCGATCATGCCGGCCTTCGCGGCGGCGTAGTTGGCCTGCCCGGCGTTGCCCGTGATGCCCACCACCGAGGACACGGCGACGATGGTGCCGGAGCGCCGGCGCAGCATCCCGCGCAGGGCCGGTCGTGCGGTGTAGAAGGCCCCGGAGAGGTTGGTGTCGATGACCGCCGACCAGTCCTCGGCGCTCATCCTCACCGCGAGGCCGTCGCGCGTGATCCCCGCGTTCAGCACCACGGCGTCCAGAGGGCCGAGCGCCTCCTCGGCGGCGGCGACCATGGCCCCGGCCTGCTCCTCGTCCGCGACATCGGCCGCATGCGTGGATGCCCGCCGCCCCAGTCCCTCGACGGCCGCGGCCGTCGAGGCGGCTCCGGTGGCATCCGAGGCGTAGCCGATCGCCACGTCGAACCCGTCGGCCGCCAGAGCGCGCGCGCACGCGGCGCCGATGCCCTTGCTGGCACCCGTGACCAGCGCCACGGGCATCAGTCGGCCCCCCGCCGGACGCTCAGGATCTCGTCGAGACCCACGAGATCCTCCGGCTCACCGAGCTGGGATACGGCCAGATCGCGCCGCACGCGGCGCACGAGGCCGGACAGCACGCGGCCCGGACCGAACTCCACGAAGCGGTCGGCGCCCTCGGCCACTGCGGCCTCGACGCCGGCTCCGAAGCGGACCGGCGAGGTGAGCTGGTCGAGGAGCACCTCGCGCAGACGCTCCGGCGGCTCCAGAGCGCACGTCGTCGTCGAAAGGAACGGTGGGTCGGAGGGCTGCGGCTCCCAGGCCTCCAGGGCTGGGCGAAGACGCTCGGCGGCGGAGGCGATCAATGGCGAGTGGAAGGGACCGTCCACCGCAAGGCGGGCGACCCGCACCCCGCGGACCGCGGCGAGGCCCACGAGACGATCGATGCCCGCGAGAGAGCCCGATAGCACCACCTGGCCCGGGCAGTTGTAGTTGGCCGGCCACACCTCCCCGGCCTCGGTGGCGAGCGCGCGCGCCTCATCGTCGGTGGGGCCGAGAAGGGCCGCCATGCCCCCCGGCGCCCCGGCCGCGGCCTCGCGCATCGCCGCCCCACGTTCGGCGACCAGCCGCAGGGCGTCCGCGTATCCCAGCGCTCCGCCGGCCACCAGGGCAGAGTACTCGCCGAGCGAGTGCCCGAGGACCAGCCCGGGCTCGAACCCGGCCTCGCGGGCGACGCGGAAAGCCGCCACCGAGACGGCGACCAGCGCCGGCTGGCAGACATCGGTGGCCGTGAGGCGCTCGACCGGTCCGGTGAAGCAGATCTCCGAGAGCGGATAGCCGAGGACCTCGTCGGCCTCCTCGAAGGCGCGCCGCGCCACCTCGTGGGAGGAGGCGAGCGCCTGTCCCATCCCGACCACCTGGGCACCCTGCCCCGGGAACATGGCCACGATCATTGGTTCGGCCCCCACATCGCGGGTTCGTATCGGACGACCGTCGACCCCCAGGTGAGTCCGCCCCCGAAGCCGACCAGCAGGAGCATGTCGCCCGCACGCAGCCGGCCGGCGTCGCGCGCCTCGGTGAGGGCGAGGGGGATCGACGCCGAGGAGGTGTTGCCGTAGCGCTCGATGTTGCTGTAGATGCGGCTCGCGTCGATGCCGAGGCGCTCCGCCGCGTGGTCGAGAATGCGGCTGTTGGCCTGATGGGCGACCACCAGATCGATCTCGTCGATGCCCATGCCGACCGCCGCCAGCAGCCGCTCGGTCGATTCGACCATCACGCGGGTGGCGAAGCGGAAGACCTCGGGTCCGTTCATGTGGATGAACCCGTCCGAGCGCGCAGGCGCGCTCGACAGTGGCTGGCGGCTGCCACCGGCGGCGATGCCGAGTTGGTCGGCACCCGACCCGTCGGCACCCAGCTCGAAGCCCAGGAAGCCCGTCGTGCTGCCGGGGTCGGCGGCCGTGACCAGCGCCGCCCCGGCACCGTCGGCGAAGATGATGCACGTCGCGCGATCGGTCTGGTCGGTGAGTCGCGAGAGGACCTCCGATCCCACGACCAGGACCGTCTGCGCGAGACCGGACTCGATCAGAGCAGCCGCCTGTGCCAGTCCGTAGACGAAACCCGAACAGGCCGCAGACAGGTCGTAGGCGGCCGCGTTGCCGGCGCCGATCCGTTCGGCGACGAGCGCCGCCGTGGATGGGAAGAGGTGATCGGGCGTGGCCGTAGCGACGATGATCATGTCGAGCGCCTCCGCACCGACGCTCGCGTCCTCCAGCACGCGCTCGGCGGCGAGCACCGCGAGGTCGCTGGCGGCCTGGTCGGACGCCGCGAACCGACGCTCGCGGATCCCGGTGCGCGCGACGATCCATTCGTCGCTCGTGTCGACGCGGGTCTCGATCTCCGCGTTGGTCACGACCCGCTCGGGTGCGTACGCGCCGAGGGCGGCGAGGCGGGCGCGACCGGGCGCGCCGTTGCGCACCGCGATCATGTGGCCTCGGCGGCGCCGACGAGAGCGAACTTCAACTCGGTCTGGCAGGCCACCACGTCCCCGACCCGCGCCGTGCCCTCGCCGCCACCCAGGGGGCCGCGCCGCCGGGTGAGGACCGTCTCCAGCTCGAGGACCTCTCCCGGGCGGACCACGCGGCGGAAGCGAGCGCTGCCGATGCCGGCGAAGAGGGCGAGCTTGCCTCCGGAATCTGGCTCGGCGAGCGCCGCGAGAGCCCCGGTCTGGGCCAGGGCCTCGATGATGATGACGCCCGGAAGGATCGGGTTGCCGGGGAAGTGGCCCGCGAAGAAGGCGGCATCGGGATCGACCAGCCACCGCGCCCGAGCCCTCTCTCCGGGGACGAGTTCGAGGATCTCGTCGACGAAGAGGAACGGTGCGCGGTGCGGAAGGAGGTCGGTCGGGGCCGGCAGGCGGGGAGGGCGTTCGGGCACGTCCAGATGGATCGTAACCGATCCCCCGCCCCGGGCGGACGGCAGAACCGCTGGTATCGTCGATCGGGACGCCATGCGCCCACTCCGAACCATGCTGGTCGCGTTGATGCTGGTGCTCCTGGCGGCGTCCCCAGCCGGGTCGCAAGGTGCGGGGGTCGCACCCGTCAGGGTCATCGAGCTCGACGCCGCGGTCGATCCGGTCTCGGCCCGCTTCATCGAGTCCCGGATCGATTCGGCCGTGGAGGCGCGGGCGGCCGTGATCGTGATCCGGGTGGACACCCCGGGAGGCCTGGTGTCGTCCGCTCGCGAGATCGTCGGCACCATGGAGCGCTCATCCGTGCCCGTGGCGGTCTGGGTGGGGCCCTCTGGGGCGCGGGCGGGGTCGGCGGGGGCCTACATCAGCGCGGCGGCCGACGCCCTCGGAATGGCGCCGGGCACGAACATCGGCTCGGCGACGCCGATCGGAAGCGGAGGAGCGGATCTCACGGCCAAGATCCGCAACGACTTCGCCGCGTCGATGGCCGCCCTGGCGGAAGAGCACGGGCGTGACCCCGACGTGTACCGGAAGATGGTGACCGAGGCCCTCAACCTGACGGCCAACGAGGCTCTCGCCCGAGGGGCGACCGACACGGTGCAACCGACCCTCGTGGAGTTCGTCGCGTGGCTGGACGGGCGCGACGCCGGTGACGGCCTCTCCATCCGGACGGCGGGGTCGCCGATCGAGATCGAGAGCCTGCCCTGGTACCTGCGCGTGCTCCAGGTGGTGATCGATCCGAACCTCGTGTTCCTCCTCCTGCTGCTGGGGTTGGCGGGGCTCGCGTTCGAGCTGTTCCACCCCGGCGCGATCTTCCCGGGGGTGGTCGGCGCGATCAGCCTGTTGCTGGCCCTCGCCGGCCTCTCGGCACTGCCCTTCACCTGGATCGGCCTGGCCCTCATCCTCTTGGGCGTGGGGCTCTTCGTGGGCGAGACCCAGGTTGGTGGGCTCGGCGTGCTGACGGTGGGCGGCGTCGTGTCGCTGGCGCTGGGCGGCGTGTTCCTCTTCGACTCGGGCGACCCCGGCCTGACCACCTCGCCCTGGCTGGCCGTCGCGGTCGCCGTGGTCGCCGCGGCCGCATTCGTCGCCGCCGCACGTCTCGTGCTGAGAGCCAGCCGGCGGCCGGTCACGACCGGTGGGGCGGAGCTCCTGGGCGAGATCGGGACGACCCGGGGCGGGCTGGGGTCCTCCGGTGGCAAAGTGATGGTCAACGGCGAGATCTGGAGCGCCCGGACGACCGGCGGGGTCGCCGTGCCGGCCGGGGCACCGGTGAGGGTCGTTAGAGTTGACGCGGACGACCTGACACTGCTCGTCGAACCCAGAGAGGGGTGACGCCGCCATGGCCGCTGCCTACGCGGTAATCGTTGTACTCATCATCGTTCTGATGTTCCTGTTCTCGGCCGTCAAGGTGGCACGGGAGTACGAACGGGGCGTGGTGTTCCGGCTCGGACGGTTGATCGGCATCAAGGGCCCGGGGCTCTTCATCCTGATCCCCTTCATCGACAAGGCGGTGAAGGTCGATCTGCGCACGATCACCCTCAACGTGCCGCCGCAGGAGGTGATCACCAAGGACAACGTCACCGTGAAGGTGAACGCCGTCGCCTACTTCCGCGTGGTCGATCCCTCCAAGGCGATCGTCCAGGTCGAGAACTACCTCGTCGCGACCTCGCAGATCTCCCAGACGACCCTGCGCAGCGTGCTCGGGCAGGTCGACCTCGACCAGCTGCTATCCGAGCGCGATCAGATCAACGAGCGCCTGCAGGCGATCATCGACGAGCAGACCCACCCGTGGGGCGTGAAGGTCTCGGTGGTCGAGGTCAAGGACGTCGAGCTGCCCCAGTCGATGCAGCGGGCCATCGCCCGCCAGGCAGAGGCCGAGCGGGAGCGGCGCGCCAAGGTCATCGCGGCAGACGGTGAGTACCAGGCCTCCGAGAAGCTCGGTCAGGCGGCCGCCGTCATCAGCGCCGCCCCGGGCGCCCTCCAGCTGCGCTACCTGCAGACCATGAACGAGATCGGCACCAGCGAGCGAACCACGACACTCGTGCTGCCGTTCCCGGTCGAGTTGCTGCAGGCACTGAGCGGCCTGGCCGACACGCTCCCCGGCGCCGGCAACGGCGGCGGGCCCACGGTGGGATAGCCTCCATGCGCGCGATCTGGAACGGCTTCATCAGCTTCGGGCTGGTCACGATCCCGGTCTCGGTGGGGCTCGCACAGCAGCGCAGTGACGTGAGCTTCCGCACCCTCTCGCGGGCCAACCTGCAGCCCGTGAAGCAGAAGCGCTGGGATCCGGCCCGCGATGTCGAGGTCGGGCCTGACGACACTGTCAAGGGGTGGGAGGTCTCCAAGGGGCGCTACCTGCCGGTGGAGGAGGCGGAGCTCGAGCGGTTCGCCGCCCGGCAGGAGAAGACGATCCAGATCCTGCAGTTCGTCGATCTCGCTGAGGTCGACCCCGTCTACTTCGAGCGCGCCTACTGGCTTGAGCCTCAGGAGCGGGCCGAGCGCCCCTACAGCCTCCTCGCCCGCGTGATGGAGCAGGAGGGTCGGGCCGCCCTGGGGAGGTTCGTGCTGTCCACCAAGGAGCACCTCGTGCTCCTGCGGCCTTCCGAGGGGATGCTGGCGCTCGAGACCCTCTACTACCCCGAGGATATCCGCGCCCGTGACAAGGGCGACATCATCGCCCGGCTCGAGGGCGTCGAGGTCTCCGACGCCGAGCTCGAGATGGCGCGCCAGCTCGTGGCCGGGCTGGCCAAGCCGTTCGCGCCCGAGGCCTACCCGAACGAGACGCGCAGATCCCTCATCGAGTTCCTCGAGGCCAAGGCCGCCGGCCAGGAGATCGCCGCACCGCAGGAGACCGCCGAGCCGGCGCCCGTGATCGACCTGATGGCCGCCTTGAAGGCGAGTCTCGCCGCGGCCTCCGACACCGATGAGGGCGGTGAGCTGGGGCCGGCCGAGTCCGAGCGCAAGGCCTCCTGAGCGCGACCGCTACTGGATCGTGGTCTCGCAGTCGGTGAAGGTGTCCGTGCCGGGGCCGCCGATGCAGACATCGGTCCCGGGCCCCCCGTCTATGTCGTCGTCGGAGCCCCCACCCTGCACGCAGTCGTTGCCTCCGAGTGCCGTGATGGTGTCCGCCCCGGCGCTGGCGGCGACCAGATCCGAGGCGCCGGAACCCGAGAACGTCCCCGCCCCGGTCACGATCGACCCGAGGGAGATGCCCGCGCAGGCGGCGGGTTTCAGGGCATCCGCGGTCACCGCGGCGCCGCTCTGGCCGATGGCCGTGTTCGGAACCGAGTTCGCGGCGGTCAGGATCGCGCCGAGGCCGACGATGGCCGCCACCGCCAGGAGCCCGCGCGCCGCGCGGACACCGAGGCCCGCCCACGCCCCCGACGACCCGCCCATCAGGCCATCATGGGCGTGCCGGCGGGATGGTGCATCTTCCTGGTGGGCGCGCGGGTGGCATAGCGGTAGAGCACGTCACCGCGGATGACCCCGTAGCGCGCACGGCCCTCCTTCTCGACGACCATGATCGGTAGGTCGGCCGTACCCGCCACGCGGGCCAGGTCGGACATCCGCTCGAGGTCCACGCAGCCGCCCGGGGCCGACCACGGCAGCTCGGCGACGTCCACCAGCCGGCCGCCCATACGCACACGGATCGATCCCGCCTCCGAGCGGCGCGCCTGCATCAGGAGCGGCAGAGCCAGCAGAAGAGCCGCGCCGAAGGCGATCTCGAAGCCGAGCAGCCCCACGGCGCGCGCCTGGTAGACGGGCAGTGAGAGGCCGCCGAACGCCAGCGACGCGTGGCGGTCGGCCACGACGGTGCCGCTCTCGCGCGACTCGAGCGCGGGGGGCTCGCCCGTGGGGGACGAGGCGACGGTCAGACGTGAGTAGTCGAATCGCATCGGCAGGGATGGGCCGAAGCTCGCGCTCAGGTCCGATCCGCCGACCCGCCCGGCGACGCTCATGCGCGGCCGGAAGGTCACCGAGTAGTCGCCTTCCTTGGTGCCGGTCTCGCGCTCGAAGGCCCGGGTGATGCCGCGGAGCTGGTCGAGGCGCAGGGTGCCGGTGAGGTTCGCCTCACGGCCCCGGAAGGCGGTGGGGGGGCCGAGCTTGATCGCGCGGCTCCAGCCGAGGCCGTCCGAGATGATGGCCTCGAGAGCACCGCTGCCCGTGATGTCGCTGGCCTCGTGCGATGAGAAGCGGTAGTCGAAGCTGATGGCGACCCTCTTCGAGAGCCGCGGGAAGACGGCCTCTCCGGTGCGGACCACACCGTCCGGATAGGCCGCGCCCGCTCGCGCCGGGGCGCGGTAGCTGAAGGTGCCGGCCTGCTCGTACGCGTCGTTGACGACCACGGTCTCGCTGGTGGGCCGGCTGTAAGAGTAGCCGGCGAGGGCGGCGAGGGCGACGGCGAGTACGGTCAGGGCGGCGACGGTGCTCCGCCGTGCGTCCATTGTCGCGCCGGCGCTCGGTGTCGCTCCGGCGGGATCATCCTGATCGTCGCTTCGCTTTCGCCTGCGACGGGGACCGACCGGCAAGAGGGCGAGGGCGCCGACGAGTACTGCGGCCGAACCCGGCGCGCGGAAGCGGCCGACGACCGCTCCCGCCCCCGGAACGCGGACCGCAAGCCGGCCCTCGACGTCGCCCGCCGTGGGGCGGGTGGGGTCGAGGAAGTGGTTGTTGTCGCCCTTCGTGGTGAATCCGGCCTCGTCGCGCGCGACGATCCGGTGCAGAACAAGACGGCCGAGCCGCCCGTCGCGGTAGCCCACGACATCGCCGACCCGGTAGGGCGGCGCCGCGCGCAACGCCACGAGGTCTCCCTCGTGGAGCATCGGCTCCATGCTGTTGCCGGTGATCGTCGCGTAGGTGACACCACCGCCGAGCGCGGCGGGCGCGATGCCCGTCCACGCCACGGCGCCGAACACGAGCGCCAGGCACCCGAGGATGATCCGTGCTCGTGTTCGGCCCATGTCAGTCCGTCGCCACTACGGTCAACTGAGTCGCGGCCGCTACAGTGGCCTGCGTCCCGACCGTCGTGTCACAGCTCACCGACCCGGTCGAGTTGACACACGCGTACCAGGTGCCGCTCGGAGCGAGCTGCGCCCGGACGATCCTCGCGGCGGTGGGGGCGATCGTGAAGGTCACCGCGTCGAGGTTGGTCGGTGTCGTGGCGTTGGTCGTGTACTGAACACTCGAAACGGTGTAGCCCGTGATGGCTCCAACACCGGAACCCGCATTCGTTGCGGGGACGGTGTTCGCTGCGGTGTAGGCGTAGGCGCCGAGGGCGAGCACTCCGGCCACCCCCACCGCGCCTGCGCGGCGCGTCCATCGTGTGATCACGTCAATCCTCCTCCATGAGGTTTTGTCGGCGGGTCTCACGAGCATCCGTGCCGCCGCCGATCGAGCATTGGTCTTGAAGCGGGAAATCCTCCCGCTATTGGGCCACTCGGGCCCCCCCTTCGCACACTTGAGCCGTGGGGCCGGGATGAGTCGCCGCCCGGACCCTCTTGTGCGAAAACGCCACCGAGCGGGACAAAAGGGGGATCGGAGGCGGTGTCGAAGGAACCGCCATGCCCGCTCTCGCCCCCGACGAGGTTCAGCGACTGATCCGCGGCTCCTCCGGGAGAGGCCATACGGGCAGCCGGAACCGGGCCCTGGTGGCCATCTTCGCGGGAGCCGGGTTGGGGGTCACCGAAGCGCTGGCCGTCATGGAGACCGATCTCCAGGAGGCTGAGGGGCGGGTGCGGGTCGGCGGATCACGGCGGCGGACGGTCGCGGTGGACGCCCAGGTCATGGAATCCCTGATGGCGTGGGTCGCGGAGCGCGGCGCTCTGAGGCTCGAAGCCGGAGCCCCCCTCTTCTGCACGAAGGACGGCCTCCCGCTCGAGGCGTCGTACGTGCGGCGCCTGATCGCGCGACTCGGACGGGAGGCGGGCATCGACCGGGTGGTCAACGCGCGCGCGCTGCGTGAGAGCTACGCGGCCGCCCGGATGTCGGCGGGGGTGTCGGCCGAGGAACTGAGAGCCGAGCTCGGCCATTCCAGCATCGCGAGCACCCAGCGCTTCGTGCGCCAGCTCGGCCTCGCGCCGGCGCGGGGCGCGACGACGTTCTCGCCCGAGTTGGTCGAGGCCCTGCTCGGAGTGGCTCACTGCGGCGTTGCCGTGCTCCGAGCCGAGCGCGACCGCGGGGGCCCGGTGGTCGACTTCGCATTCGAGTACGTGAACCCCGCGGCCTCGAGGACCCTCGGCTTCGCGCCGGAGGAGCTCACCGGCAGGTCGGTTCGTGAGGCCTTTCCGAACGCGCCTTCCGACGGGACCTATGCACGCTGGATCGAGCTGATCGAGACCCGCGGCGAGGCTGGCGAGCAGCGCCATTTCGAGACGGAGGCCCGTACCCGGGAGCTGCGGGTGCGGCGGGCCGCCTTCGGCGACCGGATCCTGATGAGTTTCGAGGATCACGATCTCGGGAGGGCGGCCGAGCAGTCGCTTTCGGAGCTGGAGGCCCGCCATGCGGCCCTGCTCGACGCATGCCAGGCCGGTGTGATGGTCACCAAGCCCAGCGGCACGATCGCCGCCGTCAACGGAGCCGCCGAGAGGATCCTCGGTATCCCAGTCGGCAGGCTGATCGGGCGATCGGCATTCGACCCGAGGTGGCGTCCGCGGCGGCTCGACGGCGACCCGCTCCCCGCATCTCGGACGCCGATCGTGGCGGCCCAGTCAACCGGGCACCGCTCCAGGGGCCAGATCCTCGGTGTGTCGCACCCACATGGCCACACGGTGTGGATCGCGATCAACGCGGAGCCCATCGAGGCGGCCGACGGACCCCCCTACGGCGTTGTGGCGACCTTCGTCAACGTCGGCGAGACCCGCCGGGTCGAGGCGCGCGCTCGGGGAGCAGAGGCGGCGGTGTCGCTGGTCGAGCAGATCGCGGGAGGCTTTCTGCAGCGCTGCCGGCCCGACGGCACGATCATCTCGGTCTCGGCCTCGGTGACCGAGACGCTCGGAGTGGCCCCCGACGCCATGTCAGGGCGCCACTGGGAATCGACCGTCGAACCCGCCGACCGCCCCGTCGTCGAGGCCGCCTGGCTACACGCGCTCGAGTCGCGGGACATCGTCTCGCTGAGCCACCGCGCGCGGGATCGGTCGGGTTCCGCGGTCGCGGTCAGCCACAGCCTGCACGCCGTCCGGGATCCCGACAGCGGGGAGGTCGAGGAGGTGCAGTCGCTCATCCGGCTGGCCGGATGAGCGAGCCGCCCACCCCTAGTCGTCGAGCGTGCCACCCTCGGACGCGATCTCCCCGTCGCCCTCGGCGACGATGACCCCCTCGCCGTCATCCTCGCCGGCCTCCACCACCGAGGCCACGCCACAGACGAGGTCGTCCTCGGCCATGTTCATGATGCGGACGCCCTCGGTCGAGCGGCCGGTCCGGCGTACCGAATCGGCCTTGACGCGGATCACCTGGCCCGCGAGCGAGATGAGCAGCAGCTCGTCGTCCTCGCGCACCGGGCGGGCGGTGACGAGCTCCCCCTTGCGGTCCGTGACCTTGATCGTGCGCACGCCCTTGGTCGGCCGCCCCTTGGTGGGATAGTCACCCATCGGCGTGCGCTTGCCGTAGCCGTTTCCGGTGACCACCAGGAGATCCTCGTCGTCGCGGGCGACGCACATCGCGAGCACGCGGTCGCCGGGATCGAGGTTCATCGCCCGGACCCCGCGCGTGTCGCGACCCATCGGCCGCGCGGCACGCTCGTGGAAACGGGCCGCCTGGCCGCGGGCGGAGACGAAGAGCAGATCCTCGTCGCCGTCGGTGAGCTGTACGCCCACCAGCTCGTCCCCCTCGTTGAGCTGGATCGCGATCAGGCCGAGCTCGCGCAAGACCGTGTCGTAGGCGCGCATCTCGGTCTTCTTCACCATGCCGTCGCGGGTCGCGAGGGCGAGGTACTTCCCCTCGCTGTAGTCCCGGGTCGCGAAGACCGCGCGGACCTCCTCGCCCTCGCGGAGGGCGAGGACGTTGGCGATGTGCCGCCCGCGCGAATCGCGGGAGCCCTGGGGGAGCTCGTGCACCTTCTGACGGTAGACCTTGCCGAAGTTCGTGAAGAAGAGGAGGTAGTGATGGGTCGAGGCGATGAACAGGTGCTGGATGTAGTCCTCGTCCTTCAGGCGCACCCCCCGCAGGCCCTTGCCGCCGCGACCCTGGGCGCGGTACGTCGTGACCGGCAGGCGCTTGACGTAGCCGCCGTTGGAGATGGAGATGACCATCTCCTCCTCGGCGATCAGATCCTCCAGATCGATGTCGCCCTCTCCGGGGACGATCTCGGTGCGGCGCTCGTCGGCGTACCGGCCGCGGATCTCGAGGAGCTCCTCGCGGATGAGGGCATAGACGCGGCGCTCGTCGCCGAGGATCGCGCGGAGCTCGGTGATGCGTGCCTGCAGCTCGTCGTACTCCGCCTGGATCTTGCCGGCCTCGAGCTGCGTGAGCCGCTGAAGGCGAAGGTCGAGGATCGCGCGGGCCTGGATCTCGGTGAGCTCGAAGCGCGTCATGAGGCCGGCTCGGGCCGTCTCAGGGTCGGGCGCGGCCCGGATGAGCGCGATGACCTCATCGAGGTGGGCGAGGGCCTTCAACAGGCCCTCGAGGATGTGGGCGCGGGCCTCGGCGCGGGCCAGACGGAAGCGTGACCTGCGGGTCACCACCTCCTTCTGGTGCGCGACGTAGTGGCGGATCATGTCCTTGAGGCCGAGCGTGCGCGGCACGCCGTCCACCAGGGCGATGGCGTTGACACCGAAGGTCGTCTGAGCGGCGGTGTGCTTGTAGAGCTTGTTCAGGACGACCATGGGAACCGCGTCGCGGCGCAGCTCCACGACCACGCGCACGCCGTCGCGTCCGCTCTCATCGCGCAGGTCCGCGATCTCGGGGATCACCTTGGTGTTCGCGAGGTCGGCCATCTTGCGGATGAGCTCGGCCTTGTTCACCTGGTAGGGCAGCTCCGTGAAAACGATGGCGTTGCGGCCGTGCTTGAGGGGCTCGTTGTGCGCCCGGCCGCGGACCACGACGCGGCCGCGGCCGGTGCGGTAGGCGTCCACGACCCCGACGCGGCCCACGATGATCCCGCCGGTCGGGAAATCGGGGGCCTTGATGTGACGCATGAGGCCCTCGACCTCGATGTCGGGGTCGTCGATGGTCGCGACCACGGCGTCGATGACCTCACCGAGGTTGTGCGGCGGGATGTTGGTCGCCATTCCCACGGCGATGCCCGAGGACCCGTTGATCAGGAGGTTGGGGACGCGCGAGGGGAGCACCAGGGGTTCGCTGCGGCGATCGTCGTAGGTCGGCGCGTCGTCGACCGTGTCCTCATCGATATCGCGCAGCATCTCGGTGGCGAGGCGCGAGAGCTTGGCCTCGGTGTAGCGCATCGCCGCAGCCGCGAACTCGCTCGAGCCGAAGTTGCCCTGCCCGTCCACCAGCGGATAGCGACTGGCGAAGTCCTGGGCGAGGCGCACCAGGGTGTCGTAGATCGACTGGTCGCCGTGCGGGTGGAACTCCCCCATCACGCGCCCGACGATGTTCGCGCTCTTCACGTACGCGCGTTCAGGCTGCAGCCCCATGTCGTGCATCGCGAACAGCACGCGCCGGTGCACCGGCTTCAGCCCGTCGCGCACATCGGGCAGGGCGCGGCCCACGATGACGCTCATCGCGTAGTCGAGGTACGACGAGCTCATCTCCCGATCGAGCTCGCGGGGCTCGATACGGCCGTGACGGTCGATTGCCACCCTCTACCTTTGCTTAGACATCGAGGAAGCGAACGCTGCGGGCGTTGTCTTCGATGAAGGCGCGTCGCGGCTCCACCTTGTCGCCCATCAGCTTCGCGAACAGCTCACCCACCGCGGCCTCGTCCTCCATCATCACCCGCTGGAGGAGACGGCGCTCGGTGTCCATCGTGGTCTCCCAGAGTTGCTCGGCGTTCATCTCACCCAGACCCTTGAAGCGGCTGAGCTGGACGCCCTCGCGGCAGAGCTCGAGCACCGACGAGCGCAACGCCTCGTAGGTCGTGGCGGTCCGGGACCGGGCGCCGCGAGAGATCCGGAAGGGCGCGGTGCCCACCTGCTCACGCAGCTTGAGCCGGGCCCCGCGGAGCCCGGCGAGCTCGCGCGTGCGGAAGATCTCGAGCGGGATCGTGACGGTGCGGGCCTCCCCGGTGCTGCTCTGCACCGACCGGGCGCGGATCTGCTGCCCCTCGGTATCGGTGCCCTCCAACGAAAGGGTCGCCCTCGCATCGGAGGCGGTGGCGACCAAGGCCGCCAACTCGTCGAGATCGGCAGGCTCGGCCTCGACCAGACCATGCACCTGGAGGAAGTCCATGGTCTCGGAGCCGAAGGTGCCGCGAAGGTTCCCCGCCCAGGCCTCGTGCTCCTTGAGAACGCGCTGGAAGCGCTGGTAGCGCGCTTTGGTCAGGCCGTTGGAGCGGCCCTCGGCGTCCTCGAGCGCGAGGTCGCCGAGATTTCGTTCGAGCAGCCAGTCCTCGAGCTCGCTCTCCTTCTCGATGTACTGCTCCTGGTTGCCCTGCTTGACCTTGTAGAGCGGCGGGCACGCGATGTAGACGAAGCCCTCCTCGATGAGCGGCCGCATGTGACGGAAGAGGAACGTCAGAATCAGGGTGCGGATGTGGGCGCCGTCGACGTCGGCGTCGGTCATGATGATCAGCTTGTGATACCGGGCCTTCGCGACGTCGAAGTCCTCGTCGATGCCCGTGCCCATCGCCGTGATCATGGCCTGGATCTCGGTGTTCGAGAGCACCTTGTCGATCCGGGCCTTCTCCACGTTGATGATCTTGCCGCGCAGGGGCAGGATCGCCTGGAAGCTGGATTGGCGCGCCATGACCGCGGAGCCCCCGGCGGAATCGCCCTCCACGACGAAGATCTCGGTGTTCGCGGGATCGCGATCCGAGCAGTCGTGCAGCTTCCCGGGCAGGCTCGTGGAGTCCATCGCGCCCTTGCGCCGGGCCAGGTCGCGGGCCTTGCGGGCCGCAAGGCGGGCCTGGGAGGCGTTGATCGCCTTGCCACAGATCGCCCGCGCTTCGGTCGGGTGCTCCTCCAGGTACTCGGCGAGGCGCTGGGTCAGGGCCTGGTTGACGAAGCCGGTGATCTCGGAGTTGCCCAGCTTGGTCTTGGTCTGCCCCTCGAACTGCGGCTCCCGCAGCTTGACCGAGATGATCGCGGTGAGCCCCTCGCGGGTGTCGGGCCCCTCGAGGTTATCGTCCTTCTCCTTCAGGAGCGCCTTCGCCCGTGCGTAGTCGTTGAGCGTGCGCGTGAGGGCCGTGCGGAAGCCGGTGAGATGGCTGCCGCCCTCGTGGGTGTTGATGTTGTTCGCGAAGGTGTAGACCGACTCGCTGTAGGCCGCGGTCCATTGGAGGGCGACCTCGAGGGTGGCCTCGGGCCCCTCGGACTCGAGGTAGACGACATCGCGGTGGACCGGGTCGCGCGACTCGTTGAGGTGGCGCACGAAATCCTGGACGCCGCCCTCGTAGTGGTACTCGACCTCCCGGCCCTCGCCGCGCCGGTCGACCAGGCGGACCAGCAGCCCGCGGGTGAGGAAGGCCGTCTCGCGCAGGCGCTGCGAGAGCGTCTCGAAATCGAAGTCGGGCTCCTCGAAGATCGTCGGGTCGGGCAGGAACGAGACCGTGGTGCCGGTGTCCTTCGCGTCGCCCACACGCTCGATGGGGCCCAGCGGGGCGCCGATCTCGTAGCTCTGGCGGAAGAGGCCCCCGTCGCGGCGCACCTCGACGGTGAGCGACTCCGAGAGCGCGTTGACCACGCTGCTACCGACGCCGTGGAGGCCGCCGGAGACCTTGTAGCCGTCGCCGCCGAACTTGCCACCGGCGTGCAGCACGGTCATCACGACCTCGAGGGCGCTCTTGCCCCCCTGGTCGGCCATCGCCGAGACCGGGATGCCGCGGCCGTTGTCGGCCACGGTGCACGATCCGTCCGGGTTGAGCGTGATCTCGACCCGGTCGCAGTGGCCGGCGAGCGCCTCGTCGACGCTGTTGTCGACCACCTCGTAGACGAGATGGTGCAGTCCGCGCGGGCCCGTCGATCCGATGTACATGCCGGGCCGCCGACGGACCGCTTCAAGGCCTTCGAGGACCGTGATGTCCTCGGCGTCGTAGTTCGTGGTTACCGACGGTACGTCGGGCGTGGGCTGGATCTGATTCCTCCTGAGACGGTCCCGGGAGTCTAGCACTCCCATCCCCGTGAATCGCTCAGTTTGTGCCCTATTTGCAGGTATTTCACCTGTCACGGGGGCGTGTCTGCCGCGCCGCGGAGGCCGCGACGGCCCGCTCGATCAGCTCTCGCAGCGCCGGGTCGGACACACCCGCCGCGCTGGCCGCCGCCTCGGCGCGCTGCTCGGGGGTCGGGGGCGCCGGCCGGACGGGTGGGGCCGGTGGGGGGGGAGCCACCGGCAGCGCGTGATCGGCGACCGCGAATCGCAGGCCGACGATGCCCGCGTCCGGACATACTGCGGCGAGACGGGAGGTGAGCCCCTCGCATCGGGCCGAGAGCTCGTGGGCCCAGGCGCCGTCGGAGCAGGCCACGGTCAGCACACCTGCGCGGGTGCAGCGGATCGGGACGCTGTGGGCGGCTCCGGCCGGCCCCACCACCTCGGCCCAGACACTCGCGGCGGCGGCGGCCGCACCGGTGGCTGAGGGGCCGCCGGTGCGGCGGCGAAACCGCTTGAGGGCGTCGGCGGCGGCCATCGGATCCTTGCGGTGGCGGTGGCGACGAGGGTGGTCAGGCATCCAACCGGCCCTCCTCCACCCGGATGAGAGCGTCGGGGGGGGCGCCAAGGGCGTCCGCCGCCGTGGGGTCGGCACTCGTCACGAGGGTCTGGCCCCCGTCCTGCACGGCCTCCAGGAGAAGGCGGCGGCGGACGGGATCGAGCTCGCTGAGGACGTCGTCGAGGAGGAGTATCGGGCGGGCTGCGCGGTCGCTGAGGTGATCGCGCGCCGCCAGCAGCAGCGCGAGGGCGGCGGTGCGTTGCTCCCCCTGGCTCCCCTCCTTGCGCAGGTCTGCGGCGCCCACGCCGATCCAGATGTCGTCCCGGTGCGGGCCGGCGAGGGTCTGGGCCGCCTGGATCTCGCGCGGCCGCCGCTCCTCGAAGGTCCGCGCGAGGGCCTCGTCGAGGGTCGCGTCATCGACCTCGGCCAGGGTCGCCGGCGACGTCTCGAGTCTCAGTGAACCACCCACCCCGCCCCCGAGAGCCTGCAGCCAGGCCGTGAAGGGCTGCGACAGGGCGGCCAGGCCCGCGCGCCTCGTGCGCGCGACCCGGGCCCCGAGCTCGGCCATTTGAGCCTCCCAAACCGGCAGGCTGTCCATCGAGGCCGTCCCCGCCCTGACACGCCGCAGCAGGGCGTTGCGCTGCGCGAGGGCGTGCTGGTAGCCCGTGAGATCCTCCGCGAAGCCCGGCTCGCCGGCCTCCAGCACGCGGTCCAGGGCTCGCCGGCGCGCGGCCGGAGGGCCTTTCACGGCCCGCAGCTCGTCGGGGAGGAAGACGAGGACCGCCCGCGCCCGCCACTGTGCGAGCGTCCTGACGGGTTCGCCGTCGAGGCGCAGGCGGCGGCCGCGGCCCGCAGCGAAGCCGATCTCCCGCCGATGGAGACCGGGCGGGCCGTCCAGATCGAGGGTCACGTGAAGCGCATCGGCTCCGCGGCGTACCACTTCGGCCTCGCGGGCCGTGCGCGGCGAGACGCCCAGGCATCCCAGTACCAGCGCCTCCACCAGTGAGGTCTTGCCGGCACCGTTCGGGCCGACCAGGAGCACGAGGCCGCCGGGGAGGTCGAGGGCGACCCGCTCCCAGCAGCGGACCCCGGAGAGCTCGAGGCGCCGCGCCACCCAGTCGGGCGCAGGCGCTTCCGAACTAGGCGTTGAGCCTGATGGGCATGAGGAGGTAACGGTAGTCATCGTTGGCTCCGCGCAGCAAACCGGGCCGGAGGGGGCTGATGAGCCCCAGGCGGACCTCATCGCCATCGATGCTCTCGACCCCCGCCCGGAGGAACTCGACGTTGAACCCCATCTCGATCCCCTCGCCGGTGAAGGCGACGGGAATCGACTCGTGCCCCTCTCCGATCTGGTCGCTGATGGCCGAGATGGTGACCGATCCCGGTTCGAAAGCGAGCCTGACCGGGGTGTTGCGCTGGGCGAGCACCCCGATGCGACTCAACACCCCGAGCAGTTCGGACCGCTCGAAGGCGACGTCGTGCTCGAAGGTCTCGGGCACGAGCTGACGGTGATCGGGGAACTGGCCCTCGATCAACCTGCTGGTGAGCCGGAGGTCGTCGATCCGAAAGAGGGCCTGCGTCTCGCTGAGAACCACCTCGACCGCATCCGGCTTCAGCACGCCGACCAGGCGCGAGACCTCGCTGAGCGCCCGGGCGGGGACGATCGCCTCGCTCACCTCGCTCGGCGGCGCGTCCAACGGCGTCTGCCGCACCGCGAGCCGGTATGAGTCGGTCGCGACCATCGTGAGCCCTTCGGGGCCGATCCTCACCAGCACGCCGGTGAGCACCGGGCGGGTCTCGTCGCGGGAGGCGGCCCGTGCCACACGGTCGATGGCCTCGACCAGCGGGGCGGCGGGGATCGAGAGGCCGCTGCCCTCGTCCGCAGGGAGCTCCGGGAAATCGTGCGCCTGCAGGCAATTCAGCGAGAAGGACGAGCCCCCACCCGAGAGGCTCACGACGCCCTCGTTGGCCCGATGCTCGACCGTGATCGGCCCGTCGGCCATCGAACGGACGATGTCGGCGGCGAGGCGGGGCAGCACGACGGAGCCGGTGGCCTCGACGCTCATCTGGAGGGGAACCCGGAGGGAGATCTCCATGTCCGTCGCGGCGAGCTCGCACCGGTCCTCCTCCGCCCTCAGTAGGACGTGCGAGAGGATCTGGATCGTGCTCTTCGCCGACGCCGCACGGCCGGCGATGGCGAGCTTGGCGGCAAGCTCGTCCTTGGGTGATTCGAAGCGCACGGCGCGACCTTACCGGTTGCCCGGAGCGTCCGCAGGCGCTCTCCACCGGGGGGCGATCCCCCATTGATACGTAAAGAGAAAGAGAGGGTTTGAACCCGTAACAGCAGTAGGTCCTGTGGAGATGGTGGAGTGGTGGTGAAATGCCTGCAGGCGAACTGCTTCGGGGTGTGGGGCGAGGAGTGGACGGGAGGGCCCACGCCGGACGTTCGGTCCCCACTCGTCCCCAGACCGGAGCGGGGCGCGGGAGCGGGCGGTGGAGCATGGGGAGTGCAGGGACGCCGTCTCCCGAGGTGTGTCCACCGTCATCGGCGGTTGCTGCGCCCGGTGAGACGGCCGGTGAGCGCCTGCACGGCGGTCAGCACCTCGCCCTCGCCGCCCATCTGAGCGGCGACCTTCTGGACCGCGTACATCACCGTGGTGTGGTCACGGCCACCGTAGGCGCGGCCGATCGCCGGTAACGACGCGTCGGTGAGCTCGCGCGTGAGGTACATGGCCACCTGGCGGGGGCGAACGATGCGACGCGTCCGCTTGTCGCCGTTCAGCTCCTCGAGGGTCACCCCGTAGTAGCGACAGACCTCGCTCTGGATCACGGAGATGCTGAGCACGCCCTCGCCTGCGGGGAAGAGATCCTCCAGCACCTCGTTCGCCAGTTCGACCGTGATCCGGCGACCCGAGATCGACCCGTGGGCCACGACGCGGGTCAGGGCACCCTCGAGCGCCCGCACATTCGTGGAGACGCGGCCCGCGATGAAGGTCAGGACCTCCGGGTCGTGGATCTCGTAGCGATCGGCCCGCACGCGCTTGCGGAGGATCGCGATGCGGGTCTCGATGTCGGGCGGCTGGACGTCGGTGATCAGGCCCATCTCGAAGCGACTGCGCAGACGGTCCTCCAGGGTCGCGATCGCCTTCGGTGGGCGGTCGGACGAGATGACGATCTGCTTGCCGCTGTCGTGGAGCGCGTTGAAGGTGTGGAAGAACTCCTCCTGGGTCTGCTCGCGCCCCTGGAGCGACTGGATGTCGTCGATGAGGAGGATGTCCGTGTTGCGGTACCGGTCCTTGAAGGAGCGGATGCCTCCGTCGCGGAGCGCGTTGATGAACTCGTTCGTGAAGGTTTCGACCGACACGTAGGTGAGGGACAGCTCGGGGTGGTTCGCCTCGACGAAGTGGCCGATGGCGTGGAGGAGATGGGTCTTGCCCAAACCGACGCCCCCATAGATGAAGAAGGGGTTGTAGGCCTTCGCGGGCGCCTCGGCGACGGCGAGGGCGGCCGCCTGGGCGAAGCGGTTGGAGGGGCCTGTGACGAAGGCCTCGAAGGTGAACCGGGGCTGCAGCCCGCTGGCCCGGCGGGGCTGGAGCAGGGTCAGGCTGTCGGTGGGCGTCTCGGGCGTCTCGGCTTCGGCCGCCTCCGGAGCGGGTTCGGAATCGACCCGGGGCTCGACGACGATCTCCACCTCGAGGTCCGACCCCCGGATCTCGAAGAGGGCATCGCGCAGCAGGGGCAGGTAGCGCTGGCGGATCCACTGGCGCAGTAGCTCGGTGTCTACCGCGAGCACGATGCGGTCGTCGTCGAGGGTCACGGGGTGGGCACCCGAGAACGCGAACTTGAACGTCTGGCCGTTCAGGGTCGCGCGGAGGCGCTCACGGACCTCCGACCAGACGGCGTCGCGCTCGTGTGCGGGGGCGATGGTGGGGGGCATTACCGATACTCCAACCGTGGGCAAGGGGATGAGGAGTCGAGTGCGGTGCGGGTCGTGCGCGTTCAGCGGCTCGTGGGGGTGGTCGGGGGGTCGTTCAGAAGAGGGTGGTGACGAGGGCGACGCCGGCCTCGGTGAGGCGCCGGCCACCGCCGCTCTCGCGGGTGACGAGGCCTCGGTGCTCGAGGAGGGTCAGCTCCCTCCCGCATGCGGAGCGTGAATGCCGCAGTTCCGCGGCCAGTCGTGCAGGCGTGGCCTCGGCGATCTCCAGGAGCAGGGCCAGGATCTCGCGGGCCGTCCCGGAACAGACGGGCTCGGCGGCCCGTGCCTCGGGGGAGGGGAGCGTGAGCGTCACCACCGCGCCGCCGCCGAGGTTGTCGTCGAGATCGAGTCGCCCCCCCACCGAGAGCATCATCTGCTCGGCGAGCGGCAGGCCGCCTCCCACGCCGCGGACGACCGCGAGGGCCTCCGGGCCGGCGGTCGTGAAGCCTGGCAGGAGGGCGCGGTCGAGGTCGGCGATGCCGGGACCGTGATCGCTGACCCTCAGGGTGTGCCCGTCGTCGAAGAGGCTCACCACGGCGTCCTGGAAGCCGGCGTGGACGAGGTTCTCCACGATCTCGCGCACGGCGGGGAGCGGGAGTGGGGAACGGGTGCCGACCTCGTCGCAGAGCACCTCGACCAGCCCGAGCGCATCGTGGTCGGTCAGCTCATCGACCACGGGCGGCTCTCCCGGACCCCCGTAGACGGCCAACCGGGCGCGCAGGGGGTCGGGACGACCCGTGCGGACGGCGGCGATCGGCGTTGTGAGGGAGAGGGTCGGGGGCATCGTTTCGGGGTCGGGGGGCGGGCACTCTAACCCGGCGACCCCGCGCGACGAAAGGGGCCTTCTCCCCCTGTGGAGAACAAACCCACGACTGAGCGGCGAAATCGTATGACAGGCCGGTCGGACGGCATTCGTACCGCTCGTGGAACCCCAGTGAACATGGAGGATCCGAGCATCTTTCCACAGTGATGTCCACATCTGTGGAAAGGGCGCGCGGGCCCGAATGCCGCGCCGGAGGAGCCGCGTCGCGACGGCTCCGGAGGCCCCTCGCGGGGGCGGCGGCCCATGAGCCGTTTGCTATGCTCGACAACCCCGCGGCGGGCCCCCGCCCGGATTCCGGATGCACTGTGCATCGACGCGGACGAGGAGTGCCGGGCGCGTGAAGCGGACCTATCAGCCCAACAAGCGCAAGCGTAAGAAGACCCACGGCTTCCGGGTGCGTATGAGCACCCGTGCCGGCCGGGCGGTGCTCAAGCGCCGCCGCGGCAAGGGCCGTGCACGCCTGTCCGCGTAGCCCATGAGCGACGCGGGCACCGCACCGCGGCGCCGTGCCCGGATAACGCGGTCGGGCGACTTCGACGCGGTCTATCGCCGTGGGCGCTCCGCGGCCAACCGGCATCTCGTGGTCTATGCCTTCGCACGGGACGACCGCCCGCCCGCGTCGCCGCCCCGACTCGGCCTCTCCGTCTCGAAGAAGGTCGGGGACTCCGTGGAGCGCAACCGCGTGAAGCGCGTGCTGCGCGAGCGGTTCGCCGAGATAGCGCCGTCGCTGCCCACCGGAATCGACGTCGTGGTGATCGCGCGGCCGGGCTGCGCCGAGTACGTCGCCCAGAAGGGCTCGGCGGCGATCGGCGCGCGCCTCGGCGAGCTCGCCGAGCGCGCCACCCGGCCCCACGCGGCGGCCGCGCCATGAGGGGCCTGCTGATCGCTCCGATCCGCGCCTACCAAACCGTCGTCTCGCCGCTGATCCCCCGGCGCTGCAAGTACCACCCGACGTGCTCGGCGTACGCGGTCGACGCGATCCGCGAGTTCGGGCCCCTGCGCGGCGTCGTCCTGGCCGGATGGCGCCTGGCGCGCTGCAATCCCTGGAGCCACGGCGGAGTCGACTACGCGCACGACCAGAGGGTGTTCCGCTCGTGAACCCGCTGAAGCTCCTCGAGGATCCGCTTCGCGGGCTGCTCGACTTCCTCCACGACCATGCCGGGCTGACCTACGGGTGGTCGATCGTCGTCCTCACGCTGATCGTCCGCTCGGCGCTGCTGCCGCTGGTGATCAAGCAGTACTCGTCGATGCGCAGCATGCAGATGGTGGCGCCGCAGCTGAAGGAGCTCCAGGCCAAGTACAAGGGGAACCGCCAGAAGCTCAACGAGGAGCTGATGGGGTTCTACAAAGAGAACCAGATCAACCCCTTCGCCTCGTGCCTGCCGCTCGTGGCGCAGATCCCGATCTTCATCGCGCTCTACTACGTCCTGAAGGCTTTCGCCAAGGACGCCACCGGCAGCGACCTGTCGTTCATGTGGCTCATCCCGAACGTCGCCGCCGACTTCCGGTTCAGCGCGAGCGCCGCCGTCATGGTGGCCATCTACGGCCTCTCCCAACTGCTTTCCACCGAGCTGTCGGCCACGCCGAACATGCCCGAGTCGCAGCGCCGCATGATGCGCTTCATCCCGTTCGTCGTGGTGATCTTCGTCTTCCAGTTCGTGGTGCCGGCCGGGCTGGTGCTCTACTGGATGACCACGAACCTCTGGACCTGCGGCCAGCAACTCGTCATGCGCCACCGGATCGGGCTGCACCTCGCCGACCCCGCCGAGGTCGAGAAGGCCACCAACCTCTCGGCGAAGAAGGGCTCGCGCACGCCCTCGAAGTCGGAGGCCTTGGCGGTCGCGGCTGCGGCCACCGCAGAGGGCGACGCCCCGTCGGGGGCGCGCCCCCGACGCCGGGGCCGCGGCTCGTCGGGCGATCAGGACCGGGCGGCCGAGGCCTCCACGGCGGACGACGCGACCGAGGCTCCGGACGCCACGACCGCCCCGGAGCCGGACGCCGCGACCGCCCCGGAGCCGGCTGCTGCCCCCGCACCGGCGAAGAGCGGCAAGGGCAACGGCTCCACGAACGGCGCGCGCCGGCAGCCGCGGCCCAAGAAGGGCGTCGCGAAGGGCTCGCGGCCCGCAGCGGGTTCCCGCTCAAAGAAGAAGCGCTGAGGCGGAGGTGAGGTGATGGGAGCGAGCGAGGTGACAGCCGAGGGACCGGGAGCCGCCGCCGTGGGCCGGACACTCGAAGCGGTCGTCGAGGGCATGGGCCTGAGCGCCCGTGTCGTGGTCGGTCCCGGGCCGGATGAGAGCGACATCGAGGCGACCGTGGACGGCGATGGGACGTCTGCCCTGATCGGTCGTGGCGGAGAGACGATCGACGCACTGCAGTACCTGCTCGGGCAGATCGCGAGCCGCGCCGAGGGGGGATCCCGGCGGCGTGTGAACCTCGATGCGGACGGCTATCGCGCGCGCCGGGCGGCCGCACTCGAGGACCTCGCCCTCCAGGCGGCCAGGGAGGCGGTGGAGCATGGCGAGGAGATCGAGCTCGATGCGATGACCCCCCACGACCGTCGGATCGTGCACATGGCCCTGAAGGACCGGGCCGAGGTGGTCACCCGGAGCGAGGGTGAAGAGCCGCGCCGCCGGATCATCGTCGAGCCCGCCGAGTAGGATCCCGCCGGTTTCACGTGAAACACCGGGCCCCGTCGCCCGGCTGCTCGAGCGGGCCGCGGACATGGGGATCCTCCTGTCTCCCGCCGCCGCGGCGGCGCTGATCGCGTTGCTCGACGGGATTGCTCTGGAGCCCCAGAACCTCACCACGATCGAGGGCATGGACGAGGGGATCGACCGCCACCTCGCCGACAGCCTGTGCGGCCTGATCCTCGAGGAGGTGTCATCCGCGCCCGCGTTGGTCGACATCGGCAGCGGGGCGGGGTTCCCGGGCCTGGCCCTCGCGATCGCGCGCCCTCAGTTGGAGGTCACGCTCGTCGAGAGCGAGCGTCGCAAGGCGGATTGGCTCCGCAGAGCGTCCGCGGGCATCCCTAATGTGCGGGTCGTGCCCGATCGCTCAGAACACCTCGCGGCGGCCGAGCGGGAGGCCTTCCCCCTCGTCACGATGCGGGCGCTCGGGCCTCTGCCCGTCGCCCTGGAGCTGGCTGCCCCCCTCGTCGCGATAGGTGGTTCGGTGGTCGCCTGGCGCGGCGACGACGCCGACGCCGCCAACGAGGCGGCAGGGGTCCGCGCTGCTCTCGAGCTCGGTCTCGAACCTCGCGCACCGGTGCCCTCGCGCGCCTTTCCCGGGGCGCGGAGGCGGCTCCAGGCCTTCCGCAAGGTCGCGCCCACTCCCTCCCGATTCCCCCGCCGTCCCGGCCGCGCCGCCAAGAGGCCGCTTGGAGGCGATCGCACGTGATCTACGCGGTGGCGAACCAGAAGGGCGGCGTCGGCAAGACCACCACCGCCGTCAACCTGGCGGCGTGCCTCGCCGAGGCCGGATCGCGTGTCCTGCTGGTGGACGTCGATCCCCAGGCCAACGCATCCGGCGGCCTCGGGGTCTCGGGACGGGACAGGCTCACGATCGCCGATGTCCTTCTGGACGGCGTCCCGCTCAAGGACGCGCTGGTGCCGACCAGCGTGCCGAACCTCGACCTCCTGCCCTCGTCCTCCGATCTCGCCGGCGCGGCCGTCGAGCTACCCGGCCGCGCCGACCGGGAGACAATTCTGAAACGGGCCCTCGACGCAGCCCGCGGGGACTACCCGTACATCTTCATGGACTGTCCGCCATCCCTCGACCTGCTCACGATCAACGCCCTGGCCGCCGCCGACCGCCTGATCGTCCCGGTGCAGTGCGAGTACTACGCGCTCGAGGGCCTCTCACGGCTGATGGAGACCGTCTCGGCGGTCCAGACGCGCCTCAACCCGGGGCTGCGGGTCACCGGCATGCTGATGACCATGCACGACGCGAGGACTCGCGTCAGCGGCGACGTCATCGGGGAGGTCCGACGCCACTTCCCCGAGCTCGCCTTCCGGACCGTCGTCCCCCGGAACGTCCGTCTCTCGGAGGCCCCTTCCTACGGCGAGCCGGTCATCCGCTACGACCCCCATTGCGCCGGCGCGGATGCCTACTTCGAGGCCGCGAAGGAGGTCGCCGCCCGTGGCTGAGGCCACTCCACGCGACCGCCGTGGTCTCGGCCGGGGTCTCGCAGCCCTCCTGGGCGACGCCGACCTGCCCGGCGGGGCGGATCTGGCCGCCCTCGCCCAGATCCCCCTCGATGCCATCGAGCCGAACCCGGACCAGCCGCGCGCCGTCATCGAGCCGGAGGCCCTCGATGCCCTCGCAGCATCGATCCGCGCGAGCGGGATCCTGCAGCCCGTGGTCGTGGCGCCGGCCGACCCGCACGGCCGCCACCAGCTCATCGCGGGAGAGCGCAGGTGGCGGGCGGCCCGCCTGGCCGGTCTGGAGAGCGTCCCCGCCGTGGTCCGCGCCGTCGACGCGCGCGAGCGCCTCGAGCTCGCGCTCGTCGAGAACATCGTCCGGGAGGATCTCAACCCGATCGACGTGGCACAGGCGTGCGCGTGCCTCATCGAGGACTTCGGCCAGAGCCACGGGGCGCTCGCCGGCCGGCTCGGACGCAGTAGGCCCGCCATCTCCAACCTCGTCCGCCTGCTCGAGCTGCCCGAGTCCGTGCAGGAGATGGTCTCAGCGGGGGCGCTGACCGAGGGTCATGGGCGGGCGATCCTGATGGCGGATGGTCCGGCACGGCGCACCCGTGTGGCAGAAGTGGCTTATGAGCAGGGACTTTCCGTAAGAGCGACCGAAGAGTTGGCCCGTCGCGAGGCCGCCCTCCCCGGATCGCGCCGGCGCGCCGGGCGGGAGCCTTCGCCGCTCAGCGATGCCGCCCTCGAGGCCTTCGGCGCAGCCTTCGACACCCCGGTGCGAGTGCGCGCCGGAGCAGGAGATCAGATGGTGGTCGAGCTCCGCTTCGCCGACTCGGCAGCCCTCGCCGCGGCGCTGGAGCGACTCTCGGAAGGGCCTGCCGACTCCTGACCACCCTCCTCGTCCCGCGCCGGGAGGGTGAGCGTCAGCGTGGTGCCACCCTCGCGCGAGGACTCGATGGAGAGCCGCCCCCCCGCCAGAGCGGCGCGTTCCTGGGCGGCCGCCAGGCCGAGGTGGCCCTCCGCGACCCCGGGCCGTGCGTCGTCGGGGTCGAAACCCACACCATCATCGCGGATCGTGAGCACGACAGCGCCATCCGCGGTGGCGGCGGCGATGCTCACCACCTGGGGTTCCGCGTGCCGGACGATGTTGGCGACGGCCTCCTGGACGATCCGGAAGGCGAGCGTCCGGTTGGTGTCGGAGAGCTGGTCGGCTGCCGACAGGTCGAGATCCACCCGAGCGCCCCGCCACGCGATCCTCTCGACGAGCGTGCGCACGGCAGCCGTGAACCCGAGCTCCTCGAGGGCCATGGGGTGCAGGTCGGAGATCGCGCGGCGCAGAGCGCGGACCGCCTCGCGCGCGGCGGCTGCGGCACGGTTGACGTCGGCCACCACCTCGGCCGGGCCGTCCCTCAGGTCGGCGGAGAGCGCGTCCAGCATCAGGCCGACGCCCACCAGCTCCTGAACGGGACCATCGTGGATGTCCTCGGCCACCCGGCGGCGCTCGGTCTCCTGGGCGAGGACGATGGACGCGCCCAGAGCCAGGCGCTGGGCCTGCTCTCGCTGTAGGCCCGAGAGCAGGCGGCCGTTGGCGAGCGCCACCGCGGCTTGGTCGGCCAGGTTGCGGAGGAACTCCATGTCGCTCTCGGTGAACGGCGCGCCCTGCGTGCGGCTGACGACGATGAAGGCCGTCGAGCCGTCACCGGCGGGAACGGCGACCAGGGCGTCGCGCCCGCGTCGCAGGGAACCGTCGTCGGCCAGCACGCGGAGAAGATCGTCCTCGTCCGGCTCGATTCCGCGCACCCCGTCGAAGGCCGCCGTCCGCATCTCACCGGACGGCCCCCGCACGAGAAGGAGCGCCGAATCGGCATGCAGTAGGGCACGGGCCTCCGAGACGACGACACGCTGGGCGTCGTCCTCGTCGTGGGTCTCGGAGATGCGACGGGCCACCCGGGTCAGGGCATCGAGCTGCAGAGCCTGGCGATCGAGCTCTCTCAGGCGGTCGCCGAGGCCCCGCATCAGATCGTCGTTGCGTACCGTGAGCGCCAGCACCCGCGCGACACCCTCGGCCAGGGCGCGGGCGTCGTCATCGAACTCCCCGTGAGAGAGGGTGATCCCGAGGGCCCCGACGGCCTTCCCGGCGATGGTCGCGGGGATGAGCACCTCGTCCGCCCCGGCGCCGGCCGCGGCCGGGCGACGACAGCGCACCACGAGGCCCCCCTCGGCTGGATCCTCGACGTAGAAGGCCGCACCGGATGAGCCGATCTCCTGATTCAGGAGATCGAGGACGGACTCGAGCGCCCCCGCTGCCGCGGGTGCCTCGGCTGTCAGCGCGAGCGCGCCGAGCAGCATCCCGGGCCCGCGGGGCATTCAGCGGATGAGCGCTTGGCGGATGCCGATCGCAACCGCCTGGGTGCGGTGCTCGGCCTCCAGCTTGGCCAGGATGTGCTTCACGTGGGTCTTCACCGTCTCGACGCTCACGACCAGGCGCTCGGAGACCTCGCGGTTGGAGTGCCCGTCGGCGAGCATCTGGAGGATCTCGCGCTCGCGCGCACTCAGAATGCCTCCCGGGCGCGGCCGCGCAAGCTGGCGCAGGAAGTCGGGTGCGAGCCGGGGGTCGACGTAGGGATCCCCGGTCACCACCTGGCGTATCGCCCCGATCAGGGCGGAGCTCTCGGAGTCCTTCAGCACGAACCCCTGGGCTCCGGCGTCGAGGGCCTCCCAGAGGAGGTCCTGCTCGGCGTGTGCCGTGAACATCACCACGCGGACCTCGGGGTGGTCCGCCGCGATCCTCTGCACCGCGGCGACCCCGCCGATCCCCGGCATCCGGGCGTCCATCAACACCACCTCGGGTCGCCGCCGGGAGACGAGCTCGACGGCGGCCTCGCCCGAGGACGCCTCCCCCACGACCATCATGTCGTCGAGTGGCGACAGCACCCGCCGCAGGCCCTCACGAACGATCGCATGGTCGTCCGTGAGGAGGCAGCTGATCCTTCGCGTCTCCTCGGCGGTTGGGGCGGAGAGCCCTGCGGTCACGAGACTCCCGATGGTCGCGAACCGTGAACCCGGGCCGGCTCACGGAGTAGTGGGCGATCCTGGACTCGAACCAGGGACCTCATCCTTATCAGAGATGCGCTCTAACCACCTGAGCTAATCGCCCCGGCCGTGCGGGTCGCGGCAGGGTATCAACCCGTCGGGGCATTGACCACGACCTCCCCCACGCGCCTGCGAACGCGGTTCCCGGGTGGGGGGCCGGAGAGGGGCAGCGTCCTATACTGAGGGTTCGCGGCCCGCCGACGGGCTCGATGAAAGGCAGGGGGACCATGCACGAGATGGTCATCTACGGCGTGAGCTTCGACATGGTCGGCAAGCAGCCGATCGTGCTGCTGAAGACGGTCGACGGGAACAAGTTCCTCCCGATCTGGATCGGTCACGCCGAGGCGGCGGCGATCCTGATGAAGCTCCAGGGCGCCGAGACCCCTCGCCCGATGACACACGACCTGCTCACCGACGTCGTCGCCGAGTTGAGCGCCGAGATCGCCAAGATCACGGTGACCGAGCTGCGCGAGAACACCTTCCATGCGCTGATCACCCTCCGCGCCTCCACGTCCGAGATCGAGATCGACTCGCGACCGAGTGACGCCCTGGCCCTGGCCGTCCGCAGCAACGCACCGATCTTCGCCGCCGACAAGGTGATCGAGGAGAGCGGGATCGAGTTCGAGCACGAGGTCGAGGACACCGACGAGGTCGTCGAGAAGTTCAAGGAGTTCCTCGACCAGGTCAGCCCCGAGGACTTCCTGGCCGGGGAGTAGCCGGCTCAGAAGGCCATTCGCGAGGGTCTTCTCAAGCGGAATCGGTGCATTCCGCGCTCACATGATCCGCCGGTGGATCGGGGCTCAGGCGGGGGGGCTCTCGGTCGTCTCGCGCTTCGTGAGGTCCAGCAGATGCCCGTAGATCTCCCGCAGGCCCTCTGTGGACAGCGGGCCGCTGTTGGCGGCCTGGAGGTAGCGGTGCATCCAGTCCTCGCGCGCCTGGTTGACGAAGTCCATGCCCTGGGCCACCTTGTATGCGCGCAGCCTCGCCACCATCGAGAGCCGGCTGTTGATGGCCTGCAGGAGGCGCAGGTCGGTGTCGATGATGGCGTCCCGCATCTGGCGAACCACGGCGTCGGCGTTCGGGTCGGCCATCTGGAGCCAGGCTAGCAAGCGGCGCAATCCACCCGCGCGTCTCGCCGCCGGACCGGTGGCTGGGCTAACCTGTCCCGGCCTGCATATCCGAGACGGCAGAGGCCCCATGTTCGACATCTCGCCCGTTCAGATCCTGATCGTCCTGGTGATCGCCCTCCTGATCTTCGGGCCCAAGCGGCTTCCTGAGATGGGGAAGTCGATCGGCCGCGGGATTCGCGAGTTCAAGGGCGCCATCCTGGACGATGAGCCCAGCCGCCCATCCGCACCCGAGACGACCCCGGCCGCATCCCCCGTCGCTGCCCCTGTCTCGACAGCGTCCGACGAGCACCGGGATGAGGATGACGAAGAGGTCCTCGATGGGATCGTCCTGTCCGGCGATGCTCCCCCGACGCCTCCCGCAGGGCCCGGCGCGACCCACTAGGCGACACCGCCCGTAGTGGCATTCCTCGGGGTCCGGCGACTGACGCGAGTCGGTCGCGACGAGCATCTGAGCGTCGTCGACCACCTCGACGAGCTCCGCAACCGCATCATCATCTCGATAGTGGCGCTCTTCGTCGCCTTCGGGGTGGCCTATGGGTTCCACGAGGAGCTGATCTCGTTCCTCGAGCGGCCGCTGCCTCAGCGCTACCGGGACAGCGGCCTCATCACCCTGTCTCCCACCGAGCCGTTCTTCACGGTTCTGAAGGTCTGCTTCTGGGCGGCGATCCTGGCCGCGCTGCCGATCTGGCTCTACCAGGTCTACGCGTTCGTCATCCCCGCCGTACAGGACCAGCCCCGTCGCCGGATGCTCGCAGTGGTCGCAGGGGCGTCCGGCCTCTTCGTGGCGGGGGTGGCCTTCGCCTTCTACGTGGTCCTCCCGGTGGCCCTACGGTTCCTCCTGGACTTCGGCGGCGACAGCTTCCAGACCCAGGTGCGGGCGGGCGAGTACTTCGGGTTCGTCACCACCCTCATGCTCGGGGGTGGGCTGATGTTCGAGGTGCCCGTGGCCATGCTCGCGCTGGCGCGCATCGGGGTGACCAGCGCGGAGTTCTACATGCGTCAGTGGCGCGTCGCGATCGTCGCGATCGCGGCTCTGGCGGCGATCCTGCCGGGGGGTGACCCGTTCTCGATGCTCCTGCTGATGCTCCCCCAGATCTTCCTGTACGGCCTGGGAATCCTGCTCGCGCGCCGCTTCGGAGGCCCGCCCCTGTGGGCCCGGAACGCGTGGGACGATGACCTCGACGACGAGGCGTCCTCACCCGTCCCGTAGGTGGCGCCCGGTGAGGCGCAGGAAGACGTCCTCCAGGCCGGCCGGCCGCGCCGCCTGGAGGCGCATCGCGATGCCGGTGTCACGTGCGGCGGCATGCGTGGCCTCGGCATCGTCGACGAAGAGCAGCACGAGGTCTGCGTCGACCTCGTGGCCTCGCACGCGACCCGCGAGAGTCCCGACCAGGCGGGGGATGTCGTCGGAGGCGACACGCAGCTCCAGCACCTCGCGGCCGACCTCCTCGGAGACCAGCCGGGCGGGGGCCCCGGTCCGCACCACCCGTCCGTGGTCCATGACGATCAGCCGATCGCAGAGCTGGGCGGCCTCGTCCATGTAGTGGGTCGTCAGGACGAGCGTGGCGCCGCCGCTTCGCAGCAGTCGCAGCCGCTCCCACACGGCGTGGCGCGCCTGGGGGTCGAGCCCGGTGGTCGGCTCGTCCAGGAGCACGAGGCGGGGGCGATTGATCAGGGCGCGGCCGATCTGCAGACGCCGCCGCATCCCGCCCGAGAGGCGATCGACCGGGTCGTCCGAGCGATCGGACAGGGCCATCATGTGGAGCAGCTCCGTCGCGCGCCCCCGGGCCTCGTCGCGCGCGATGTCGAAGTAACGGGCGTACACGAGCAGGTTCTCGAGCACGGTGAGCTCCAGGTCGAGCGTCGTCTCCTGCGCCACCACACCGAGCTGGCGCTTCAGCCGGCGCGGCTCGATCGCAGGGTCGAGGCCCAGCACCGCGAGGTCGCCGCCGTCCCGGGGGGCCAGGCACGAGAGCATCCGCATCGTGGTGGTCTTGCCGGCGCCGTTCGGGCCGAGGAAGCCGAAGCACTCGCCGGGCTCGACCCGCAGGTCGATACCGTCCACCGCGACGAAGTCGCCGTAGCGCTTGGTGAGGCCCCGCGCCGACACGGCGGGGGCCGGGCCGGTCAGGGTGCGGCCACGGCGGCGAGGGTTCTCCGCAGGCCCTCTTCCAGCTCGACGGTCGGCTCCCACCCCATCAGCTCCCGCGCCAGGGTGATGTCGGGCCGCCGCTGGCCGGGGTCGTCCTGGGGCAGTGCCTCATAGACGATCCGGGACCGGCTCCCGGTGACCTTCAGGATCACCTCGGCGAGTTCGAGGATCGTGAACTCCCCGGGGTTCCCAAGGTTGACCGGCTCGTGGTGGTCGCTCGCGATGAGGCGCGTGAAGCCTTCGACCAGATCCGAGACATAGCAGAACGAGCGCGTCTGCTCTCCTTCGCCGAAGACGGTCAGAGGCTTGTCGGCCAATGCCTGACGGATGAAGGTCGGGATCGCCCTGCCGTCGTGCGGGCGCATACGCGGGCCGTAGGTGTTGAAGATCCGCGCGATGTGGGTGTCGACGCCCTGCTGTCGGTGGTAGGCCATCGTGAGCGCCTCCGCGTAGCGCTTGGCCTCGTCGTAGACGCCCCGCGGGCCGATCGGGTTGACGTGCCCCCAGTAGCTCTCGGCCTGCGGGTGCTCCTTGGGGTCGCCATAGACCTCCGAGGTGGAGGCCAGAAGGAAGCGCGCCCGGTGGCGCTTGGCCAGGCCCAGGGCGTTGTGGGTGCCGTAGGAGCCGACCTTGAGCGTGTGCAGCGGCAGGCGCAGGTAGTCGATCGGGCTCGCCGGGGAGGCCAGGTGGAAGACGTGGTCGATGCGCTCGGGGATCTCGAGGTGCTCGATCATGTCGTGCTGGATGAAGGTGAAGGCCTCGTGCCGGATGTGCTCGATGTTCTCGAGCGTGCCGGTGTCGAGGTTGTCCACGCAGATCACCTCGTGGCCTTCGGCGAGCAGGTGGTCGCAGAGGTGCGAGCCCAGGAATCCGGCGCCGCCGGTCACGAGAGAGCGGATCATCCGCGGCAGGCTAGCGTCCACCGCCCCGTGCCACTAGCGCCCTCACCGAGCGGACCCCCTCGGCGAGCTCGCTCCTCGAGAGGACCCGCGCCACGGCCACGAAGACCCCGACGGCCACGAGGACCTTCGCTGCGAGCGGCGCCATCAGGGCGAGCGACCCGCGATCGCTCGTCGGCAGGATCTCGTTCAGGAGCAGAGCCACGGCGGCCGCGGCACCCGCCGCCACGAGGACGCGCGCCTGGCGCGCCAACAGGCCACGAACCGACAGCGCCGGGAAGCTCGTGCGCAGGCGCCAGAGCAGGATCGCCGCGCTGGCATAGACCCCGAGTGTGGCTGCCAGGGCCAGGCCGGCCTGCTCCATCGGACCGAGAAGCGCCAGATCGAGGCCGATCGTGAGCACCACCACCACAACCGTGGCGACGAGGATGTCGCGCTGACGGCCGGCGGCCGAGAGGGTGCGGTTGAGGAGCATCGCCCCGAACGCGGGCCACAGGCCGAGGGCGTAGTACTGCAGCGGCGGACCGATCTGCGCGACGCACTCCTCTCCGCACTTCTTGCGCTGGAAGGCCAACTGGGCGACCTCGTCCGCATAGACGGCCAGCAGGGCCATCATCGGTATCGAGAGCAGCCCGAGCAGGCCGGCGACACGCCGGAACGCCTCCAGGGCCTCGTCCTCCCTGCGCTCCGACACCAGCCGGGCGATCACCGGGAAGAGCGGCGTGAGCAAGGGGAGCAGGAGGGCCACCCGCGGGGCCTGGCCGAGGGCGTTCGCGAAGCTGAGGGCGGCGACGCGCCCCTCCTCCAGGGTCGAGGCAAAGAGCTTGTCGGTGAAGTTGTTGATCTGCTGGAGCACGGACGCCCCCAGCACCGGGAGCGCGAGCAGCCCCACTCTCCCGAGGCGCGGGTGGGAGAGGGCCGGCCGCGCCCGGGCGCCGCGCAGGAGGCGCAGGAACTGGGGTAGCTGCAGCAGCACCTGGAGCGTGGCACCGAGGGCGACGCCCCAGCCCGCGGCCTCGATTCCGATGCTCCCCTGACCCACGAGGACGCCCACGATCACGCCGAGGTTGAAGGCCACGCCGACCGCGGCCGGCCCGGCGAACCGGCCGTGGATCTGGAGCATCGCCGTGAAGATGGCCGAGAAGCCCTGCAGGGCGAGCGCGGGCGCCATGATGCGGATCAGGTCGGCGGTGGCGGCGGCCCGCACCGGATCGAGCCCGAACAGCGCCGCGGGGGCCTCCGGCCAGATCGCCACCATCGAGGCGATCGCGGCGAGCCCTGCTCCGACCCAGATCGCGAGGGCGGTGACCAGGCGCCACGCGCTCTCGGAACCCGCGTCGGCCCGCTCGCGCTGGAACGTCGGGATGATCAGCGTCACGAGGGTGTAGAGCAGGACGGCGGCGACGGAGTTGACGATCAGGAGGGAGTTGACGAACGCGTCGGTCGCGCCCGAGGCGCCGTAGGCGGCCGCGAGCACGATCTCCCGCGCGAAGCCCAGGAGCCGCGAGACGAGGCCGAAGACCGCCACCACTGCGGCCGCCCGGGCCAGACGGCCGACCGTCATCGCGGCACGAGGCCGTGCAGCCTGCGGACGCCGGTCATGACGAGCAGCCCGGCGACGCCGACCGCGGGGCTGTAGCGCCCCTCGGGGAAGGTCAGCAACCGCTCCCCCGTGCGCGCGTCGAGCCCGAAGGTGCGCCCCTCGGAGGGTTCGCGCGCAAGAGTGGAGACGTAGACGACGTCGCCGATCACCGAGGCCGATCCCGAGATCCGCTCATCGGCGTCGAAGACCCAGCGGACCTTGCCGCTCACGGCATCGAGGGCGTAGAGCTTCTTGTCGTAGCTTCCCACGTAGACGGTGCGGTCGGCGATCGCCGGGCTCGCGTAGACGAAGTCCCCGAGCACGCGGACCCAGGCGACCTCGCCGGTGTCCTCGTCGAGGGCGATCACGCGCCCGTTGATGTTGCCGATGAAGACCCGCCCGTAGGCGACGGCGGCCCCTCCGTAGAAGCGGCCCGCTCCACGGAGGCGCTCGCCGGGGCTGGTGCGTCGCCACACCACGCGCCCATCGGAGCGGCGCAAGGCGGTGACCTGACCGGCGTAGTCGCCCACGACGACGTTCCGCCCCGAGAGGGCGAGGCTCGCCTTGACGTCTCCCTTCCCGCGTACCGCCCAGCGCACGCCGCCCGTGCGCAGGTCGAGGCGCATGACACGGCCCGACAGCGTGCCGATGAAGATCGAGGATCCGATGATGAGCGGTGACGACTCGACCGGCGCTCCGACGTTGCGCCGCCAGATGCGCCTCCCGGTTGCGGGAGCGAGGGCGACGACCTCGCCCCGGGTGGTGGTGAACACCGCGCGCCCGCCACCGAGGGCGGGGGATGAGGCGACCCGTCCCTGGAGCTTGCGGCGCCACTGCTCGCGGCCGGTCGCGAGGTCGATGGCGAGGGCGAGGCCCTCATTGGTGCCGACCAGCGCCCGCCCGTCGGCGATCACGGGCGGGAACTCGAGGAGGGAACCGGCGTCGTAGGACCAGATGCGCCGAAAGGGCGGGCGCAGATCGAGGGCCGGGTTGGCGCGGGTGCGGGCGGGGTCGTAGCCGTACTCCGGCCAGGACCCTCCACTCGGAGCGCCCCGCGGAGCCTTCCGCGGCTCGAAGCCGGACGTGGTTCCCTCCACGTTGGTTGAGTCGAACCATCCCCGCAGGAGGCCCACGCCGAGGACCGTCGCGACGCCGACGATCGCCAGCGCCACGAGGCCCACCGCGAGCCAGAGCCTCCTACGGGGCCGGATGGGCGTAGAGATGCCGTGTCCCCACGAGGTAGAGGGTGTTCCCGGCTCCCACGGCGGGCGAGTAGCGCCCGTCACCGCCGCGGTAGCGCACCGCTCCGGTGCGGATGTCGAGCCCGTAGGTGCGGCGGGCCTCGCCGGGGCGGGAGAGCACCGCGGTGTAGACGACGCCGCCCACCACGGTGGCCGAGCCGGAGATCCGGCCCCCCGCGTCGAAGGACCAGCGCACGGCACCCGTCGTCAGGTCGAGCGCCTCGAAGCGACCGCTGTAGGAGCCGATGAACACCGTCTCCCCGGCGATGGCGGCGGACGCATAGACGTATCCACCCAGGGCCCGCCGCCATCGCTCGGCTCCCGTACGGCGGTCGAGGGCGATGACCGAACCGCCGACATCGCCGATCACGAGCGTGTCCGCGCTCGCGGCCGGGCCTCCGTAGAAGCGATCCCCGCCGCGGTAGGTCCATCGCTCGGCGCCGCTCGCGGCATCGAGGGCGTGGACGTTCCCGGCATAGTCCCCCACCACCACGAGATCCCCGACCGATGCGGCGCTTCCCTTGATCTCTCCGGGGGCACGGAATGTCCATGCCTTCGCCCCTGTGCGGGCGTCGATGGCGTACAGCGCGCCGTTCCATGCTCCCACGTAGACGCGACCGTCCACGACCAGCGGAGAGCTCTCGATCGGGCTGCCTCCGGTGGTGAAGCTCCATATCGGCGTGCCGTGCGCACGGGTGTAGGCGGTGAGGGCGCCATCCATCGAGGAGATGAACACCCGATCGTCCGAGATCGCCGGGCTGGAAGCGATCTGACCCCTCTGGCGCCGCGCCCAGCGCAGCCGCCCGGAATCCGCATCGAGGGCGTAGACACGACCCGAGTTGACCCCGACCACCACCAGGCCGCCGTCCACCGCAGGGGGGAACTCGATCAGGGTGCGCGATGCGAACGTCCAGGCGGGAGGCCCCTTGGGAGGCCGGACGCTCACGGCCGGGACGGTCCGGCGCCGCCCCGGCCCTCCTCCGTACTCGGGGCTCTGCAGGTCCGGGTCGTAGAGCTCGACCACGGCGGGCCGGGACCGCACCGCCGCCCTCGCGCCGGTCATCCCCTCGGCGTTAACGCTCACGATGCGCGTCGCCTCGGGCACGTCGGCACGTCCCCGCGAGTCGGTGGTGACCCGCGCCAGGGCGCGCCCACGGCGTACGGCGACCACGCTCGCATCTACCACCGGTCGGTCGCGATCGCCGTCTACGACACGGATGGCGATCGTCCTCTCGGGACCCGTACGCGGCTGCGTGACCGCTTCGCCATCTCCCTCGCCCCCGCCCCCGCATCCGGCGGCCAGCCCGAGGGTCATCGCGAGCGCGGCTCGGCTACTCGCCCGCCGCACGTCCCGCCGGGCTTCCCCGCCACACGAAGGTGACGATGATGCCGACGAGGAGGCCGATGACTCCGGCGAGGATCACCGATCGCAGGCGGTTCGGCACGCTTCCGGATGAGGTCGGGCTGCTTGCGAGCGAGATGATCCCCGGCTGGAACTGCTGCTCCTTCACCAGGCTGAGGCGCTGGGAGCTGAGCTCGGTGGTGGCCGTCTGGAGCTGCTGACCGGAGCTGTTGAGGAGCGCCGTCAGCACCAGAACACGATCGCCGGTGGCCGACCCGAGTTGGCGCTTGTAGCCGGCGATCTCGCTCTCGAGCCGTTCGACGTTGGCCTGCGCCGTCGCAATCGACGACGTGTAGCTGTCGAGGATTCCGGCGAAGTCCTCCTTGGCCTGGGTCTCGATCGCCGTCACGTAGGCGTTTGCCGCCTCCTTGGCCACTTTGCGGCTCGTATCGGTGAAAGTCACGGTGATCACGGTCGGGAGGTTGCCGACCGACCCGCCCGGGGCCTTCGGTGCGGTCAGCTCCACGCCGCTACGGATGCGCTCGGGCGTCACGCCGACCTGCCTGGCGACCCGCCCCACGAGGTTGTCGCCCTTCAGCACGATCGGCACCAGGGCGGGGTTGGTGCCGGGCGTCGACACCGGCGTGCCCGAGACGCTCGTGGCCTGCCCGACGAAGAGCTCGGCGGTGGCCCGATAGGTCGTGCTGGTCGCGAAGCTCAGCAGGAGCCCGACCAGAGCGGCCGCGACCGCGGCGATCACGATCAGCCAACGCCCACTCCAGACGACCCGCCCGTAGTCCCGAAGGGTGATCTCGCGTTCCACGACGGCGGACCCTAGACGACCGGGACGCGTTGGGCGAGAGCCGTCGGTTCGCAGACGATGTCCGCGCGCCGCGCCGGCGCCGCCGCATCAGTCATCGCCGGCCCCTGCCGGAGGGAGGTCGAACCCGCCGCCCGAGCCCTTGTAGGTCCCCTCTCGCCGCAGCACCACGAGGGCCGTGCGCGCGAGGATCGCCAGGTCGCGCCGCATACTCCAACCCTCGACGTATCTCAGGTCGATCTCGATGCGCTCGGACCACGGGATCGCGGCACGACCCGTGACCTGTGCCAGCCCCGTCAGACCAGGCCGCGCCTGCAGTCTGCCGCGCTGACGCGCGTCATAGCGCTCCACCTGGAAGGCCACCGTCGGGCGGGGGCCGACCAGGCTCATGTCGCCGCGAACGATGTTCCAGAGCTGCGGGAGCTCATCCAGGGACAGCCGTCTCAGGGTGTCGCCGAGCCGCGTGATCCGGCTGTCGCCGTCGGCCACGGCCAGGCCGGCGCCCATGCCCTCGGCGCCCACCACCATCGTGCGGAACTTGAGCAGGGTGAACGGCCGGCCGGCGTAGCCGATCCGCTCCTGGCGGAAGAGCGCCGGGCCCGGCGAGTCGCGCCGGATCAGGACCGCGATGACCGCCATCGCAGGGGTGAGGGCGATCGCCAGGGGCAGGCCCACAGCGATATCGAGGGCGCGCTTGGCCCTCCCCCCGACCGGCGCGCCGCTAGGCAAGCGACTCGACCACCGAGACGAAGCGGGCGGCCAACACGGCCCGATCGTAGTGCTCGAGGGCGTAGGCGCGGCCGCTCTCCCCCATGCGCCGCGCGCCCTGCCGGTCGGTGGCCAGGCGCCGGATCGCCGCCGCGAGCGCCGCTCCGTCCTCGGGTGGCACGGCCAGGCCGCACCCCGCGGCTTCCACCATGCGGGTCAGCTCGCCGACCGGCGCCGCGGCGATGATCGGCCGGGCGGCGCCCAGATAGTCGAAGGCCTTGTTGGGGAGGGCCCCGGCGAAGAGCGCGTTGTCCTGGTACGGCAGCAGACAGACGTCCGCGCGCGCCAGCCAGGAGGGGACCTCGCGCTTGGGCACCGAGTCGATGAACACGACGTTGTCCAGGCCTCGGCTGCGCGCCTCCTCGACGAGGGCCGCCTTCCGATCGCCGCCGCCCACCAGCACGACACGCGCGGCCGGCAGGTCGCGCAACCGGTCGGCGGCGTCGAGCACGGTCTCCAGAGAGCTATAGGTGCCGTGGGCGCCGACGTACATCGCCACGAAGGCCCCCTCGGGCACCTGATGGTCGATCGCGGGCAGCTCGTCCGGGCCGATCTCGAGATCGACGCCGTTGGTGATCAGGGTGATCTTCGCGGGGTTCACCCCCTGGGCGATCATCCCGTCCCGGATGCCCTCGGTGAGGGCGATGATGCGGTCGGCGCGCCGGTAGCAGTAGGCCTCGAGTCTCCGTGCCAGGGCGATCGTGCGCGCATCCCTGACCAGGCCCATCGCGACCGCCGAATCGGGCCACAGGTCGCGTACTTCGAGCACGAACCGGGCGTCGCGCGCGCGCGCGATCGCCGCCGCCGCGGCCGCGGAGGGCAGCGAGGGAGAGGACGCCACCACGACGTCGGGGCGCGGCGCGCGCACGATCGCGAGCGCCGCCCACCAGGCGAAGGTCCCGTAGCTGGCCACGCGCGAGCGGAGGTCGCGACCGTAGCCGGGTGTCGAGTACACCCGCCAGACATCGAGGCCCCCTTCCTCCTCCCGCACGATCTTCCGTCGCCGGTAGCGCTCGGGGATCGTGCGCTCCTTGTGCTGCACGTACGAGGTGACCACGCTCACGCGGTGGCCGGCGCGGGCGAGGGCCCGCGTGTGCTGCCAGTGGCGCACCCCGCCGGGTTGGTCGGCGCTCACGAAGTACTGCGAAACGTAAGTGACGCGGCTCATCTGCCGAGAACCCCCGCGTAGAGGGATGTCAGGGCCCGCGCCTGAGTCTCGAAGCCGAGCCCGTCGAGGAAAGCCGCCCGGCCGGCCGCGCCCATCCGTGCGGCCTCCTCCGGGTGCCGCAACAGGTGCCCGAGGGCCTCGGCATGGGCGGACGCGTCGGCGGCAGGCACCACAATGCCGCACCCGGCTGCGCGCACCATCGCCCCCATCCGCCCGAGATCGCTCGCCACCACCGGCCTCCCGGCTGCCATCGCCTCCACCAACTTGGTCGGCACCGCGCGATCGTAGTTGCCATGGTGCTGCAGGGGGATCCAGGCGACCCGGCACGCGGCGAGGAGGGCGGGCACCTCCGAGTGATCGACCAGCCCGAGGCACTCCACCCCGGCCGGCATCTCACCGGGATCGCCGGGGCCGGCCAGCACCAGGCGCGCACCCGGCACATCCACTCGTGCGAAGGCCGCGCGCATCACCTCGATGCCCCGCATCGGGCCGAGACCGCCCACGTAGAGCACGACCGGGTCGTCGGGGAGCGGCGCGGGCTCGGGGAAGGCGTCCGACCACGGGGAGTTGGTCACCGCCACGGCGCGTGCGCCGGCGTCTGCGAACCGGGCGGCGAGGTCCTCGTTGGCCGCCACCACGCCGTCCAGCCGCACCGCCGCCCACCGCTCCGCGCGCTCCACCGTCAGGGCCAGCGGCCGCCGCAGCGGTGCGGGCAGCCAGCGCTTGGTGCGGGTCGTCTGGCCCAGGTACTCGTGGACGTCGTAGATCACCGGGCTGCCGCTGGCGCGGGCCAGCCAGAGGGCTGCCGGGAGCAACTCCGGGTCGTGCACGTGATACAGGTCGGCGCCGCGCCTGCGCGCCGCACGGGCGAGCCGCCAGCCCGCGAGGAGGCGCGCGGCGCGAGGGATCGGGGCGCTCGGCGCACCCACCCAGGCCCCGGCGCCCGCACCGGCCGCCGCCCGCGCCTCCTTGTGGAAGATGCGCACGTCACGTGGTCGGTGCACCGTGGTGATGTGCACCACCGTGCGGCCGTCGAGGCGGCCCCCCGTGGCCGAGGGCGGTGGTGTCCCCGCGGGGCCGAGATGGGCGCCCATACCGATCAGCTCGTCGAGCAGATCTCCCCAGAGGGGGCCGTATCCGGGCGCGCGGTCGTCGTGGAGGTAGGTGTTGTGCCAGAGGAGCGCCACGCGCCCGCCGACCGCGCGGACCCGTCCGAGCACGGACAGCGCGCGCGCGCGGGCCTCTGCGGCGTCGAGGCCCAGGTGCGAGTGGAGGGTGGTGTCCATCACCGCCAGGGGAAGAAGGGTGAGGTCGGCCGGGCGCTCCTCGCCGATGAGGTACGGGCGATATGGCCGTGCGATGCCGGTGGCGAACCCCGGTGCCTCGCTGAATGCGAGGCTCGAGTCGTAGCGGGCTCCGGCTGCCTCCAGCCAGCGCACCGTCTCGTGGTAGCGAAAGCGCAGGTAGTGGAAGCGGACGCCCTCGATCGGCCCCACCTCCGCGCGCAGGCCGGCCAGCTCCGCCGCGAGAGCGCCCCCGTCCTCTGACGAGGCGAACGCCGCGTGCAGGCCCACCTCGGCTCCGCCCGCCCGTACGGCGGCGGCGAGCGCCGGGCGCTCTCGCTCATACGTCCGGCGCGGCGTGCCGTCCAGCGCGTGGGCGTTGCGTCCGATCAGGAAGACCGTCGGCCGCGCTCCCCGGCGCCACGCGGTCTCGAGGAGGTCGGGGATGTTGTCCCACGGATCCCGTCCGATGAGGGTCGTGACCACTCCCCGGGGGCCGCGCCGGCGCGCGATGCCCGCGAGGCCCTTGGGGGTGCGGCGCCGGATCCGATCGATGTCATGGGTGAGCGCCACGCTCCAGGCGGTCGGCTCGGGCAGCCGCAGCGCCCGGCGCAGGGCGGCCAGGTAGCCCTCCACGACGGGATCCTCCAGGTCGAGGCCGGCGATCCTGCCGAATGCGCTGGCCGCGAGGGGCAGGCGGCCGAACCGGTCGCGGTCGGGCACGCGCAGCTCGTCCCAGCGGGCCAGAAGGTGGAACGCGCCCGCAACCAGGTCGCCCGGGATGGCCTCCTCGGGGTGGGTCGGCGCGAAGAGCAGCGTGAGACCCTTGCAGCGGTGGACCGCCGTGGTGGGGAATGCCTCGATGCCCTCGAAGAAGGCCTGTGCCGCGAGGTCCGCGGGGATCCAGACACCGGTCGATGGGCGCTCGGGCGAGTAGACGAGATCGGCCTCCCCCGCGACGTGGAGGGGCGTGGCGCCCATCGACTCGGCCAGGGTCTCGAGCACCCAGCGGGCGCGCGGGACGAAGGGCGCTCGCGCGCCCTCGAGGCGGATGCGCAGCTCAGCCACGACCACGCCCCGCAAGCGCGCTCCGGAGGGCGCGGGAGTAGAGGCTGAGCCCGGGACGGGGGTCCCGCGGGTCGAGGACGCCGTCCATCACGGGTGGACGAAGCGTCGCCGCGAAGGCGCCGATGCTCCACTCCCCCCGCCGGATCTCGCGCACGCTCCCGGCGACGTGCTTGGTGGCGAGCATCCAGGTCCGCCCGCTGCGATGCCCGGCGGGAACGGCCTGGGGCCGGCCGGTGGCGTCGCGCCATGCCGCGTACGGGATGTTGACGCCGCAGTCGGTGGCGAGACCGATCCACAGCCAGGAGCGGGGATTGACCTCGATCAGGTAGTCGCGACCGTCGCGCGAATCCCTCTTGGTCTCCACCTGGGAGATGCCGTGGAAGCCGAGGGCGTCCAGCAGCGCATGGCAGCGGGCGGCGTAGCCCGCATCCCAGCGGCTCTCTGCCGAGCGCGCCGTACCGAAGCGCGGCGGCCACTGCCGCAGCTTGCGGCCGGTGAAGGAGGCGAGCGGGCGCCCCTCGGCGTCGCGGTAGCTCCCGAGCGTCCAGAGCCGCGAATCATCCCCCGGAATGACCTCCGAGAGCTGTGGCCGGTACTCGGCGGCGCGCTCCCACTGGCGCCGCAGCTCCTCGACGTCGCCCGCCTCGAGGACCTGGGCCCGGAAGCGCCGCCGGAACTCCGGCGAGTAGCGGGGCTTCAAGATCACCGGGAACCGCAGGTCCGCGGCGTAGGCGGCGATGTCGGACTCGTCCTCCGGGGTGACCGTGGCGGGGACGGGGAAACCGATGCGGCGCGCCACCTCGTGCTGGTGGCCCTTGTCGATGATCGCGCTCATCGTGCCCCACGTGCTCCACGGCCGGACGGCCACGCCCGAGAAGTCCTCCTCGTGCGGCCCGATCGCCGCGATCGCCTCGTCGTGCGTGGGAAACAGCACCCCCCGTCCCCCGTGGGCGCGCCCCAGCGCCGAGAGGTCGGCGCGAAAGCGCTCCGGCTCCGAGAGCGGATCGGCCACCAGCGCCGGGGCGGCGTAGCGCGAGAGCAGGCCGAGGGCACGCGGATCGTGGTCGCAGGCGATCACGCGGACGCCGGCCCGGGCCAGGCTCCGGATGATGCCGAGGGAGTTCGGGCCCGATGCCTGCAGCACGATCGCCGGCGGGTCGGCGGCGTGGAGAGCGTTCACGAGCGCAGCTCCTCGTAGATCACCGTCATCCGTCGCGCGTTGGCCGTCCACGTGTACTCGTCCCGGCCGATGCGCAGGGCGGCCCGGCTCATCGCCTCCGCCAGGGCGCCGTCGTCGAGGATGCGTGCGAGCGCCTCCGCCAGGGCGGCGGGGTCACTCGGGGGCACCAGGATGCCGGTCTCGCCGTCGCGCACGATCTCCGGGGTCCCATCCACCGCCGTGGCGACCACCGGGCGGCCGCAGTTCATGGCCTCGCAGACCACGGTCGGCAGGCCTTCGCTCAAAGAGGGGAGCACGAAGACGTCGCCCGCCGACATCCACCACCCCACCTCGTCGTGGGCGATCTTGCCGACGAACCGCACCCGGTCGCCCACGCCGAGCTCGGCCGCCCGCCGCTCGAGCTGGGGGCGCATCTCCCCGATGCCGGCGGCGACGAGCAGTGGTGCTCCCGCCGGCCGCCGGCCGAGGATCCCGATCGCCTCGATCAGCGTGTCGACGCCCTTGCGTGGCACGAGCTTGCCCACGAACGTCACGATCGGCCCGTCGTCGGGCAGCCCGAGCCGCCCGCGGGCCTCGGAGGCCGATCGGGCCAGGAACACCGAGGTGTCGGCGCCGTTGGCGACGACCTGGACCGGCCGGCGGGGAGCACCGAGGGATGCGGCGGCATCGCCGATCGAGGCGCTCACGGCGCAGATCTGATCGAGGCGCTCCACGGCCTCCGCGACCCGGTCGCGGCTGCGCGGCCCCCGGGCCGGCACGTCCAGGACATCGGCGCGGTGGGCGGTCGCCACCACCGGGACCCCCAGCTCCGCCCCCGCCTGCGCCGCGGCCCAGCCGTCGGGCACGAGCATGTGGGCGTGGATCACGTCGAAGGGCCAGCGGCGATGGATGGCCCGCAGGGGCCTGGCGATGGCCCAGAGCATCGCGTCGCTGTTGCGGTGGCCGAGCCGCGCCCCGGGGAGGGTCAGCTTGCGCGGATAGAGGACCGGGACGCCGTCGAAGGTGTCCACCCCGGGGACGTCGTGGAACGCCTTCCAGCGGGAGAGTAGCGGCGGGGCCCAGCCCTTGGGCGACACAACGCGCACATCGTGCCCCAGGGCGACGAGGGCGCGCACCTGTTCGTGGACGAAGATGCCCGCGGTCCAGTTGACGGCGCTCGGGTACATGTGGCTCAGCATCAGGACGCGGATGGGGACTCCTCCCGGTTCCGGGTCGTGCGATCGAGTACGAGGGCGCCCATGCCGAGACCGAACGCGATCCACATCGGGGCGAAGTGGATGGCCGTCGAGGGCCCCACGCTGCCGACGATCCAGCCCACCAATGCGAGAGCGCCCGCGAGGGTCATGTAGCGCACCAGGGGATCCTGGGTGGTCCGCGAGGCCCGCGCCTGGCGGCGCAGGAGGGTGAGGTAGAACAGCAGGTAGATCGCAAGGCCCACGACACCGCCGTTCACGAGCACCTCCAGCCACCAGTTGTGAAGGTTGGCCACCCCCGGGAAGTCGGCGAGGGCCCGCACCCGCGCCTCCGCGTTGCCGGCGCCGACCCCGAGTCCGTTGGTCTCGTTGACCATCCCGAGTCCGTCCGTGAGCAGCGCTCCGCGCACTCCGCCCGACCCCTGCTGGGTCTGCACCTGGGTCACGAGCACGTTGAAGTCGAGCTTGGTGATCGTGCGCTCATCGAGCTTCACGAGCCCGCCCCCGAGCACGATCGGCACGACCAGCGCGGCGGCCAGCCCGGCGATCGCGCCCGCCACCAGCAGCCGCCCGCGGAAGCGGTGGTCGGAGCCCACCAGCAGCAGCAGGCCGATCACCACCAAGCCGGCCGAGAGCAGGCCCGATTTGCTGCCCGCCAGCAGGATGAAGATGAGCGCGGTGGCGGCCCCGGCGAAGCCGACCGCGCGCAGGCGCACGTCCCGGAAGACGATCGGCAACACGGCGAAGTAGGGCAGGCTGAGGCTGAGGAAGGTCGCGAAGTTGTTCTGGTTGCCGAACAGCGAGCCGACGCCGATAAGGCCCCCCTGGTTCTCCGTTCCCCTGCGGAAGCTGGGCAGGTGGAGGCCGGTCGCCACCTCTCCCATGGCCACGAGGCATGCCACCGCGAAGGCGCCGAGGAGCGACCAGAGCAGGATCCGGGCCCCTCGGGGGCTCCGGCACAGGAGGGCGATGCCGATCGCCAGCCCGCCCATCATCGCCATGAAGCTGGTCCAGCGCACGGCGGCCACGAGGTCCTCGGACCAGCCGATCGACAGCAGGGTCCACAGGAACCACGCGCCCAGCACTCCCGCGGGCCGCGGCAGACCCGCGGGAAGCACAAGACGCCCGTCCATCAACAGGTAGCCGACCAGTCCCAGCCCCAGCAGCACGACGAGAATGCGGAACGCGAAGATCCCCGGCGCCGGCGGCGCGGCCAGGTTGGGGCCGCCGATCGCCGCGAGGGCGGTGAGCACCACGAGCAGCGGCGCGAGCCGCCGCACGGGCACATCCCGCAGCAGCGTCGCGACCAGCACGACGATGGCCACCCCCAGACCGACGAGGGGCTCCCACACCGCAAGCGCCCCGGCGAGCACGGTGCCCACCAGGATCGCCGCCACGAGCGACGGGGGGACCGACCGGGATACCCGTGGTGGAGCCGCAGATGGGAGCGTCGGCATCGGCGGCGGAGAGTAGCGCAGCCCGGCCGCGGTTCACTCTTCGACGGGCTCCCAGCCGGGGCGGGTCGTCATTCCCTGCCGGCCGCGCGCTCCAGGATGGCCGCGATGCGCGCCGCCTGGTGATCGATGCCGTGGGGTTCGGCGGCCTCACGGCAGGCCGCCTCCGAGGGAGGGTCCGCGAGCACGGCCAGGATGGCACCGGCGATCGCGTCCGGGTCGCGCGGGTCGACGATGCGGCCGGCCGCCGGCTGAGGAACGATCTCCCGGGTGCCGCCCACCTCCGTCGCGATCACCGGACGCCCGCCCGCGAGCGCCTCGAGGGCCACGATCCCGAGTGGCTCGACGCGGCTGACGAGGGCCAGCATGTCGCACGCGGCCACCCAGTCGGCGACCTGGGAGTGGGGCAGGGCACCCGTGCGGACCACCACCCCATCCAGGCCGAGGCGCCGGGCGCCGGCGTCCACGGCGGGCGCGAGAGGGCCATCGCCCACAAGGGCGAGGCGCGCATCGGGGCGGGCGGCATGGACGCGCGCGAAGGCCTGCAGCAGGCTCAGTGGATTCTTGCGATCGGTGAGCCCGCCCACGGCGAGGATCACCGGCCCGTCGCCGGCGAGGCCGAGGCGCGCTCGGGCGGCACCGCGGTTGCCGGGCGTGAAGCGCCGCAGGTTGACGCCCATGTTCACCACGTGGACCGGTGGGAGGGCGAGGTCGTACCCCGCGAGCGCCTCGGCAAGGTGCTCGCTCACTGCGATCAGGGCGCTTGCACCGCGCAGCGCCGCGGCAGTACCGCGGCGGATCGGGCGCCGTTCGAGGTTGCGCACGTCCTGGCCATGGGCGGTCACCACGTAGGGGATGCGCGCGACCCGGCCCGCCGCCGCCGCGACGGCGGCGGTGGGGAAGAGATAGTGGGCGTAGATCACGTCGGCCCGGCGCGCGCGCCGCGCCGCCCGCCCCGCCAGGGAGGAGTACTTGATCGTCGTCTGGGCGGGGCCGCTGCGGCGGTGATCGATCGCGACGGGCTCCACGGACATCCCGCGCCGCTCGAGCGCCGCGCACATGTCGGCCACGAACGAGCCGTAGTCGGGGTTGTCGGCTCCCGGCCACATGTTGCTCAGGCACAGCACCCTCAGGCGGGCGGTGCGGCTGCTCATGTCCGGGGGGCTGCGCCCCGCGCGTGCAGGTGCGCCAGAGCCACGGCTGCGCCGCCCGCGATCCACAGGAAGGGGTCCTCGAAGAGCGCCGCGTAGAGCAGGCTGTGCAGCAGGATGCCTGCGACGATCGCGGCCAGGCTCCAGCGCGCCCATCCGATGCCGCCTTGGTCGCGCGACCCTCGTGCGATCGCCCACCCCGCCCCTGCGATCAGGGCGAGGAACAGCCCGAAGCCGATCACCCCGCCCTCGCTGAGGACGGTGATGGGGCTGTTGTGGGAGATCACAACCCTCACCTTGCGCTGCTCCATCGGGGTGAGCGTCTCCTCGAAGCGCGTCTCGAAGCCCCCGAGCCCCGCTCCCGCGACGGGCTCCGCCCGCCAGATCGTGAGTCCGCCCCTCATCAGGTCGAAGCGTCCCTCGCTGACGCGTTCGAGTCGCTGGGAGTCGGTGAGCACCCGCCGCACGTTGTTACTCGTGGCGGCGGCCAGGCCGCCGGCCACGGCGAGCACCGCGAGACCCGTGAGCGCCGCACGGCGCATGCCCACGGCGCGGGTCCCCAGCAACACGAGCCCGAGCATCAGCATCAACGCGCTCGAGCGCGAGAACGTCACCGCGAGGGCCCCGGTCATCACGATCGTGGCCACCGCCAGAGCCGCCAGCTCCGCTCTCCGCGTGCGCACCCAGGCGAGCGCGACGCAGACCAGAATGCCCATCGCCAGATAGCGCCCGAGGATGTTCGGGTCGAAGAAGACGCCGTTCACCCGGAAGAAGCGGCTGTAGACGTTCGCCTGCTGGAGGGTTTGGTTCCACCAGATGTCCTGGACCGCGTACTGGTAGAGCGCCACCGCCCCGGCGAGCAGGCCGCCCGCGATCGTGGTGACCGCCAGTACCGCGAGGGCGCGGCCCCGCGGCCACCAGGCCACCACCAGGACGTACAGGATCGCGAACGGGATGTAGAAGAAGGACGCCTTCTTCGCCGCCTCGGCGGGGTCGGCGCTCCACAGGGTGGACACCAGCAGGAACGCGGTGAAGGCGGCGAGCGGCCACGCGAGCGCGGCGGGGCCCTCCTGGGCCGGGGTATCGAGCTGGCCGCGTGCCCGCCCCCAGATCCACGCCACCAGGCCGAGCACGATGACCGCGTAGAGCGGCACGAGCAGGTTCGCGTCCTCGCTCCCGATCGATACGGGGATGCGGATCGGCGCCGTCGATCCCAGCAGGGCGAACCAGATCCACGGTTGCGCCAGAACGATGCGCTTCCCGAGGGCGAGCAGACCCACCACGACCAACACGCCTCCGGCCGCCAACGCCGCCGTCCCGGGCGCGGAGAGGCGCTCCCATCCCGCTTTCGCGTCGCCCTCGGGGACGAGCGTGGCGAGCAGGATCCCCCAGGCCGCCAGCGTCACCGCCAGCGCCGCCGCCCGCTGGGCCTCCGACCTCAGCACCGGCAGCGGGAGGAGGAGGCCGGCGATGCCGGCGGCGGCGGCGATCGCGGCGACGTTGCGCGCCGCCTCGTTCATCCCGGCCCGCCGAGGTCGATCAGGGCGCTCGAGCGCCCATCGAGGGTGTTCGCCACGAGCCACAGGGATCGGGGGTTCACGCCCCGCGGAAGGGTGATGCGCACGGAACCGGCCTGCCCGCGCGCCGGGCTCCCGATCTGGGCGCCGAGTGGGTCACCGGAGGTCCGTCCGGGGATGCCGGTGCGCCGTCGCAGCACGAGAGCCACCGGTGTCGAGGCAGGGAGCGCGGTGCCGTCGCTTCGATGCAGCCTCACGCCGACGTGGTCCTGCGGCGAGGGGCGGGCGATCGTGGGGGTGCCGGCAAGGTATCCGACCCAGCATGTCCGCTCCCGGGTGGTGCGGTTGCGGGCGGCATCCGTGAGGGTCGCGCCGATGACGTAGAGGCCCGGCGCGACCTGCTCGCCTGAGCCGTCGCGGCCGTTCCAGCTCCAGCGCACCGGCTCGCCCGGCCGCGCGGGCCGCGCGCCGAGGCGCCGGACGGGCTCGGTGCCGTTGGGGCGTCGGGCCTCGAGCACCAGCGACGCCGGGTCGCGGGACTCGAAGGTCAGCCGGCACTCCCCCTCTCCGGGGTCGGCGAGCGTGGCCGAGACGACCTCCATCTCTGCGGGCTCCGGGGCCGAGGTGTTGACGACGATCTTGCGGGTCTTGTTGAACCTCTTCTCGCCCGAGCGCGCGCGCAGCTTGATGGCGTAGGTCCCGTCGGGCACCCTCTGCCCGAGGGCGTCGGTGCCGTCCCAGACGGTGCTGGAGAAGCCCTCCTCCCGGGCGATGTCGTCCAGCAGCGCCACCACCGGCTTCCCGTCCTTCAGGATCTCGATGGTCAACCGGCTGGGATCGTGCAATCGCACGTTCACGCGGGCGATATCGCGACGTGAGTCGTCGTTCGGGCTGAAGAGCCCGGTGGTCTGGAAGCGCGTGACGATCGGTGGCGGGGTCGGGAAGGCGAACGGCAGCAGGAAGATGCCGACCGCCACAACGAAGAGGGCAAGCATCGCGGCTGCCACCCCCACCCGGCGACCGCGGCCGGGCCTCTGCGGATCCGTCATCTCGGGCTCAGAGGGCCCGGAACCCCAGGCAGATGTAGAAGCCGAACCGCCCGAGTGGTGTGCGCGAGGCGGCGAGCTCGGCACTCCGCGGCCCGCCGAAGCGGTAGAGGCGTCCGAGCTGCGAGCCGATGCGCCCGCCGGGACGGAAGAAGATGCCCCGTCGTGAGACGGGCACGAGACCGGCCGAAGCCGCGTGGCCCTCGAGGTCGGTCCAGGTCTGCCAGTTGTCTACCGGCGCGAGGTTGAGGCGGATACCGGGCACCCCGTGCTCGGCCAGCCAGCGGCGCGCCCCGGGGAGGCTGCGGCGGTTGGGTGTGGAGATGACCAGCAGACCGCCGGGCGCGAGCTCGGCGCGCAGCGCGGCGACGCAGGCGCGGGGATCCTCGAGGTGCTCGAGCACATCCGTGAGGGCGATCAGATCGAAGGGGCCCGGTGGCGGCTCGTATGCGCTGCCGACCAGGGCGCTCAGACGACCGGCGGCACCGACCTCGGTGAGCCTGCGCTGAGCGTGTTCGACCGACTCGGGCGAGAGATCGATGCCCACTCCGGAGAAGCCTCGCTCGGCGAGTCGCTCCAGCAGGAAGCCCGTGCCGCAGCCGATGTCCAGCACCCGCCCACGGGGAGCGGCGAAGCGGTCGATGGTCTCGAGGTTGAGCGCCATGCGGCTCTGCAGGTGCCAGTTGCGGCCCTCGACCTCGACGAGTCGGGGCGCCAGCCGGTCGTAGTACGCCTGCACCTCGTCAAGCCGGCCGTTCTCGCTCTGATCGCTCATGGTGCCCATCCTGGCGGCGGTGGATTCGCGGCGGCCTGCGCCACGAAGCGGTCGTACGAGGGTTTGCGGGACCCGTCTCCGCGCAGGAGTCCCGCCGTCCAGAACGGGTTGTCCTGGAAGTTGAACCATGTCACGACCTGCACGCGAGGGTACCGGCGTGCGGCGGTGACGGTCTCGTCCACCCACGCAGCCTGCTGGTCCTCGCTCACGAAGTAGCGATGAAAACGGTTGTACGACGTGTGGTACCCCGTCTCCGTGACGTGGACCGGCGCTCCCGGGGCAAGCCTATCCACCTGCCGGATCACCCGCGGGAGGGTGCTCCAGGACGGCACGAAGAAGGCTTGGAGAGGGCTTCCCAGAGGGTAGAGGTGAAGGCTCCAGGCGTCGATCGGGGGCCTCTCGTTCGCCACCAGTCGCGTGAAGTCGAGGCTGCCGACGGCCGCACGGCCGCCCTTCGGGCACCGCGACGGCGAGCGCCCAGCGGGGCCCGTGACCCCTCCGATCACCTCGGCGGAGGGGTTCGCGGCCCGGATCTCGCGGTAGGAGGCGCTCAGCAGCGCAGCGTAGGCGCGCGGAGAGACCAGAAGGGCGCGCCCGGCCCTCTGGCGGCACTGCGGCATCCAGAACCCCGGCAGGTTCGGTTCGTTCCACACCTCGATCCGGCGTACCTGCGGAAGCAGTCCACCGTTGGGATCGGGGAAGGATCCCGAGTAGCGTCGCGCGATCGCCCCGGCGAATCGCGCCCCGTCGGCGGCACGCGGAGCCGAGGCGCGCTCGCCGTTGCGGGACGCCCACTTCGGGGTGACGTAGAAGTCCATGATCGCCGAGATGCCACGAACCCTGAGGCCACGCACGATCTCGTCGTAGCGACTCCAGTCGTAGGCCGGATCGGCGGGATCACGGGGGTCAGCCGGCCGCGTGGGGGACACCTCGCGCCACAGCACGTCGACGCGGGTGACCTTCACCCCGGTGGCGGCGAGAGCGTCCAGGCGCGCCTCGAGCGCCGCTCCGCGCACGTTGACGAGATCGTCGTCCTGCAGGGAGACGATAGGGCCCCCGAGCGCCGCCCCGGTGGCGAGCGCCCAGATGCACAGGGTCGCGAGGAGGTGCCTCACCGGATCCTCGCGAGCCGCACGACGCCCACGCGGGCGCCCCTTCGCTTGCCGCGCTCCACCCAGGCGAGCCGCCGGCCGTCGATGCCGACGGCGTCCACCACGCGCCGGGTCCGGGTCACCACCCGCAGAGCGCCGCGCCGCGATGCCAGCACCCGCCGTCGCTCGCCGACCGCGATCTGCCCCCCTCCAAGCGCGACGCGGGGCATCCGCGCCCCGCTCCACACCCGCCGCGCCCGCGGTGTCGCGCTCTCGTCCACGCGAAGGAGAACCACCCGCCTGCCGACGCGGGTGGCGACCGCGAACAGTCGCGATGAGGCCCACACCCGCAGCGCCCTCCCGGGAAGCGCAACGCTCACCGCCGGTCCTCCGTCGCCCTGCAGCACGAGGGTCGTCGGCGTGGCGGGATCCACCCACCCGATCGCCGTCGGCGAGAGGGCGGCGAGGCGCGGGGCCGTCGCCCCGTCGCCCTCTCGCGCGACGGGTGGGGTCGCGCCGGTCGTGTTGACGATGCGGAGTTGGTGGGCCCCCCCACCCGTGATCTGGAGGAAGCGCACCGAGTCGCCCGCCCAGGCGGCGGCGATGGTGTTCGGGGCGCCCGCCCGCCCGTCGCTCTCGATGACGGTCTCGGTGTCCTCGGACGTGCAGCATACGATGACCGGGGGGCGAAGCGTCGCGATTCGGGCACCACTACGAAGCCGCCGTCCCCGGTCGGCGAGAGCACCCCCGGCCCCATCGCGGCGATGCTGGTGCGCACGGAGACCGGCGTGTCGATCGTTCCCGTGAAACGGGTCGCCGCGCGGTTGAGCGGGACCCGAAAGACCTCGGCGCGGTAGTAGTCGAAGCGCTGGGCGCCGGGCGGCGATCCGCCGATCCGCGCCGGATCCACGATCACCTTCGCCGCCTCGCTCCAGAGCAGGCGGTCACCACTGAAGGCCAGGACGCGCGGACTCCACCCGTCGACCGTCACGGTGCGGGAAGCTCCGTGTGCATCGGCCCCACCCACGACAAGGAGCGCCGCGCCCGCGGTGGCGAGCGCCCGCCCGATTGCGCGGCCCCTCACGACGGGCGCTGGTTCCCGGTCCGCAGCGCAACGACGGCGTCGGCCAGCAGGGCCTCGCTCGCCGCCGCCAGCCCCGGGTCCGCCAGCGGTGTCATGTTGGTGAGCTGCACGTGGCGCGCCCCCTCGGCGACGAAGCGGGAGATCGTGGCGGCGATGTCGTCGGGCGTGCCGTGGATGACCGTGTCGTGAACGACCGCCTCGGGTACCGCCTCGGCCAGCCGGAGGGCCTCGGCACGGCCGTAGCCGGTCGGGAGGAAGGATGTGAGGCCGAACTCGCCCTCGCCGAGCGGGTGCTCGGCACCGTGGGCGGCGAAGGCCTCGGCCGGGAGCGTCAGCGCGATGAAGCGCATCAGGAGCGATCCGTCGATGGCCGCGACCGCCGCCTCCCGGCTCTCGGCCACGACGATGCGGGCGTAGAGGCCGGGGGTCACCTCGGCGTCCGCACGTCCGGCGGCGGCGCCGGCGGCACGCACCGCCGCGAGCATGGTCGCGTACTCGGACGGATCGGTGGCCAGCGGCAGCCAGCCGTCCGCCCGGCGCCCGGCGAGGGCGAGCCCCTTGGGCCGATGGGCGGCGACCCAGATCGGGGGTGGTGCCTCCCCCAGCGGGCCGAGGCCGAGGCACCCCTGCGTCACCTGGAAGTGGTCGCCGTCGAAATCGATCGGGTCGGGTCCGGCCATCAGCAGGCGCATCAGGGCCAGGCCCTCGTCGAGCCGAGCGAGCGGACGCCTGTTCGTCAAGCCGAAGGGGGTCAGGTTGAGGGCCTCGCCGGTGCCGACTCCGAGGATGAATCGCCCGCCCGTGAGGTGGTCGAGCGTGAGGGCGGTCTGTGCGAGGGAGACCGGGTTGCGCCGCACCAGGTCGGTGACGCCGATGCCGAGCCGGATGTTGCGGGTCACACCGGCGGCTGCGGCGACGACGGGCACCGGATCGAACCACACGTGTGGGCTGCGCTGGCCGGCGGCTGCCTGGGGCACGAGATCAGGCGTCCAGATCGAGAGCGGGAACCAGTGCAGCAGGTGGTCGGCCCACCAGATCGCGTCGAACCCCTGCTGCTCGCGTCGCTGGGCCGCCGCGAGCGCCGCCTGCGCCGGCGGGCGCACCGCACCCATCGCCGACAGCTCGAGACGGGCGGGCTCCGACATGGCGGCCAACCTACCCTGCGCGCCGAGGGGGGTCGACGCCCGTGGGTGGAGCGCCCGGGCGCGGGCGCAGCCGGTCAGCGCCGCAGGCGGAGGGTGATCAGCGCCGCCACGTAGCTCACGCCGGCGGCCGCCCCCATCCACGAGTAGGGCTGTCCGTCGCCTCCCGCCGCGAGTTCGCCGATGAATCCGCCGAGCACGGCCACGATCAGCACCGCCCCGGCAAAGAGGGTGGCGTCCCGGTCGAGTCCGGTGATGCGCTCGTCGCGGCGGTCGAGCAGGCGCTCCACGGTCTCGCTGTGCGACGCCGCGACCACGAGGACGATCGCCAGGGCGGCCATGAGCGCGACCGCGAACACCGCGAAGCCGCGATCGCCGCCCGCCCAGGAGGCCGCCCCCATCGCCAACCCGAGCGCCACGCTCGTGGCCGGGGTGGCCCAGAACGCCACCGGGCGCCTACGCCGTGGGCTCGGCACGGGCTTGGTCATCGTCATGGAACATCTCCTCCACGGGGGTCTGGAACAGGCGCGCCAGAGCGATCGCCAGCGGCAGGGACGGCGTGTAGCGCCCGGTCTCTATCGAGTTCACGGTCTGGCGCGACACGCCGAGCGCCTCGGCCAGCTGCGCCTGCGAGAGGGATCGGGCGCTACGCAGGGCGCGCACGTCGTTCCTCACCGCTCAGGCCGCTCCTGTTGTGTAAAGCGTGCTTGACATAATCGGAGCCTGCACGCTCGGGCCCGCTATGTCAAGCACGCTTTACATATAGACGCGGTCAGCAGAGGCGCCGAGTTCCGGTCCGGGGGGATGGTCCCGCGTCTTATCGCCCGTCTCTATCGGTGACTGCGCCGCTCAGGCCGCGGTGTCCTGCGGGTGATCGCCCCCGCGCAGTTGCGACGAGGCATGGGCGGCGATGGGGGCGATCACCATCCAACCGTCGCGCGCGCCGCCGGGCGAGCCGGGCAGGTTGACGATCAGGGTGGCCCCGCGGACGCCCGCGACGCCGCGCGACAGCATCGCGTGGGGCGTCTTCGCCAGGGACCGGGCGCGAAGCGCCTCGGCGATCCCCGGCACAAGACGCTCGCAGGCTGCGCTCGTCGCCTCCGGCGTCCGGTCGCGCGGGCCGATGCCCGTGCCTCCGGTGGTGAGGATCAGGTCGGGCGCGCCGGGGTCGGCGCAGAGGGCGGTGAGGAGCACCGTGAGCCCCTCGGGGTCGTCGGGCACCAGCTCGCGCCGCACCACCTCGGCGCCGCCCGCCTCGACGGCTTCGGCGAGGGCGGGCCCCGAGGCGTCCGGACGCTCTCCGCGAGCCGAGCGGTCCGAGACCGTGATCACCGCGACGCGCACGGTCACGAGGGCGCGGGGGCGGAGCCCTTGGTCTTCTCGAGAAGGCGGATGCCGTCGATCACGACACCCTTGTCGATCCCCTTCACCAGGTCGTAGACGTTCAGAGCGGCGACCGACACCGCCGTGAGCGCCTCCATCTCGACGCCGGTCCGCGCCGTGGTCTCGACCTGGGCGCGGATCACCACCCGCCCGGCCGCGGCGTCGATCTCCACCTCCACTCCGGCTCGGTCGATCGGCAGCGGGTGGCAGAGGGCGATCAGCTCGGAGGTGCGCTTCGCGGCCATGATTCCGGTGACCCGCGCCACGGCGGCCGCGTCGCCCTTCGGCAGCGAGCCGTCCGACATCGCCCGTGCGCTGACGGGAGCCATGTGCACGACCGCCTCGGCCACCGCCCGGCGCAGGATCGGCGGCTTGTGCCCCACCCCTACCATGCGCGCCTCGCCGCGGGCGTCGAGATGGGTGAGCCCGGGCTCGCCGCTCACGAGCCGGCCCGCCTCACGCGCCGCCGGTCGGCGGTGCGCTTGCGCGAGATGTCCTCCTGCTGGGCGTCGAGCCACTTGCCGACGTCGTTCTCGCGCACGATCCGCTTGATCTCCTGAATGCGGAAGGCGCGCTCATCGGCAGGCATGGTCAGCGCCTGGTGGAGCGCCTCGGCCTGGGCCTCCACGTCGAAGGGGTTGATCGTGATCGCAAAGGAGCCGAGCTCCTCGTGGGCGCCGGCGTTCTCGGAGAGGATCAGCACGCCGTCGCGCTCGTTGACGAGGGGGGCCTCCTTCGCGATCAGGTTCATACCGTCGAAGATCGGGTTCACCAGGAGCACGTCGTAGTGCTTGTAGGCGGCCACCGCGCGGCTGATGTTGCTCTCGATCCGCAGGTCGATCGGCATCCAGTCGGTGGTGCCGTGCTTCAGGTTCACGTTGCTCACCACGTCGCGGATCTTCGCGAGGTACTCCACGTACTCGTCGACGTCCTGCCGGGTGGGCTGAAGGAGCGCAAAGAACGTGATGTCCTCATGGAACTCGGGGTGGCGGTCGAGGAAGACGTCGAAGGCCGTGAACCCTCGGAGGGTGTTCTTGGAGAGGTCGGTTCGGTCGACCCTCACGATCAGGTGCTGGCGCCGGCGGCGCAGGATCGCGCCCTCCTCGACGGCGACCGCCGGAGAGCGCGCGAGCCTCTCGAACATGGGCGCGTTGACCGAGATCGGATAGGAGCGCACCCAGACCTCCCGCCCCTCCCACCTCACCTGGCGCTTCACGTAATCGACCTGCAGGTCGAGGAGGTCCTCGCAGCAGAGCAGGAAGTTGCGCGCGTAGCTGCGGGTGTGGAAAGCGATCACGTCGTTGGCCAGCAGGCCACGCAGGATTCCCTCGCGGATGTGGGGCGGGAGGATCCGCCAGTAGTCGGGCTGGCTCCACGGGATGTGGACGAAGTGGTGGAGGAAGGCCTCGGGGTGGGCCGCGCGGATCGCCTCGGGCGCGGTGTAGAGGTGGTAGTCGTGGAGCATCACGATCCGGTTGGGATCGTCGTCGAGCTCGCTGTTGACCGCCTCCGCGAAGGCGTGGTTGGCGGCGAGGTAGCCCTGGTCCCAGGCGTCGAGCTCCTCCCGGCGGACGTTGGGCGCGTTGCTCAGGTCCCAGAGGTAGTGCTGGATGAACCAGAGCATCGGGTTGGCGACCACGTTGTAGTACTGGTGGTAGATGTCGGGTTCGATCGCCACGAACCGCCCGCGCGTATCGACCCCCAATCCATCCAGCGCGAAGCTGCCGCCTACGGCCTCGGCATGCACGGCCTCGTCGCCCTTGGAGGCGGCCGCCGAGATCCAGAGCGCCGGCGTGTGCTCCACCAGTCCCAGCAGGGCGGTCACCAGGCCCCCGCCGCTGCGGGTCTGCGCGACCTCGCCGTCGGCGTCGTGACCGAAGGTCACCGGTCCACGATTGGAGACAAGGATCAGGGGGGGCGGCCGTCTGCTCACCGGGCATGCTCCGGTCGGTCAGGATGTGCGCGTGCAAGACTCTACGCCCCCGTCGCCGGGCCCACGGCGGCCGCTGACCGTGCTCAACGTCCGCCTCTATCGCACCGCGTGGCTCGTCGCCGGCGTCGCCCTCGTCGTCGCGCTGCTCACGCTGCAAAGCCCGAACACGGGTCCCGAGCCGACCCTGCCCTCGACGTTCACCGGAGAGGAGACCCTCCAGCTCGCGGGGCAGTTCTCGTCCATCGCCCCCGAGCGGACGGCCGGATCGGGACCGGACATCGCCGCCGCTCGCTTCGTGCGGGGGCAGCTCGCCCAGGTTCCCGGTGCCGCGGCGCCGGGCCGACCGACCTCCCGCGTCCAGGTACAGGACTTCCAGGCGCTCCGGGACGGTGAGCCGGTGACGCTGCAGAACATCTACCTGGTGGTGCCGGGGGTGCCCAACGTGAGGGTTCAGGGGGGGATAGTGGTCGTGGCGCCCCGCGACACGCCGGCAGGTGTGTCGGCAGGTGCGAGCGCCACCGCGGTGATGCTGCGCCTTGCGGGGGCCTCGGGGACCACCCGCCACCAGCGACCGCACCTGTTCGTCTCGACCGACGGCAGCACCATCGGCAACGCGGGGCTGCGCTGGTTCCTGCAGCGCTTCTCCGCCTTTCCGATCGCCGCGGTCATCGTGTTGGACGCCCCGGGTGAGACCAACGGCGACCGTATCCACGTGTGGACCGCGGGGCGCGCCGATCGCCAGGCCCTCGCGCTGGGTGCGATCGCCGAGAAGTCCATCGAGCGGGTCGGTGGGCGCCCCCAGGGCCCCCCCTCGCTGACCGGGCAACTCCTGCGCCTCGCCGTACCCCAGACGTTCGGTGACCAGGGGGCGGCCATCGCCGCCGGCCTTCCGGCCGTGACCCTCGCCGGGCGATCCGAGTCTCCGCTGCGCGAGGGGGGGGAGCCCACCGCCGAGCGCCTGGCACTGGTGGCGAACGCCGCCGGAGATCTCCTGAACACGCTTGATATCGCGCCGACCATCCCCGCCGCCGATGGCACGCTGCGCTTCGCCGGCAACTTCCTGCGACCCACCGTCGTACGCCTCGCCCTGCTCCTGCTGATCCTCCCGGTGCTGGTGCTGACCGTGGACATCGTCGCGCGGCGACGGCGCGCGCGGGTCCCCCTCGGCGACGGCCTGCGGGCGGTGGGTCTGCGGGTGGTGCCCCTCCTGGTCGCCGTCGTCACCGCGCACCTGCTCTCGCTCGGCGGCCTGCTGCCCCGCCCGGCCGCAGGTCAGCCCCCGCTCCCCGTCGATGCCCGGTTCGACCTGCTGGCGGGGCTCACCATCCTCCTGGCGATCGCAGCGGGCGTCCTGGGTCGGCGGGCGACACGCCGCCCCGCCCGCCGCATCGACGCGTCGCGCGATGCGGAGGGCACCGCCGCCCTGGGGCTCCTCTCCGTCTTGCTGGTGCTCGTCTGGCTGATCAGCCCGTACGCCCTCGCGCTCGCCGCCCCTGTCGCCCACGCCGCCCTCCTCGCCACCGGCGTGCGCCGGCCCTGGCACGTGCCCGCGCTCGCCGCGCTGGCGCTGGCGCCCCTGGTCGCGCTCGTGCTCCAGACCTCGGAGATCCTGGACGCCGGATCCCTCTTCACGGTGTGGTACCTCATCGACACGACGGCGAATGGCTCCCGGGGCGCCCTCGGGGCGTTGTTGGCCCTCCTCGTCGCGGCGTGCGTCTGGTCGATCGGTGCGTTGGCGGCCGAGCGGGCCCGGGCGGGCGGCGTGATCGGAACCGCGGCGGAGTCGCGCGCTCGCCGGCCCCGCACCCGTCGCCCGCGATGACGGAGGATCCACGGAGGGCGCTGGTAGCATCGACCACGGTGAACGCCCGCCTCGCCTTCGTCTCGGTCGTCATACCGGTCTTCAACGAGTGCGAGTCGGTGAGGCCCCTCTCCGAGGAGCTCCTGCAGGTGCTCCGCGGTCTCGGTCGCACCAGCGAGATCCTCTTCGTCGACGACGGGTCCACCGACGGCACCTCGGAGATCCTCGCCGAGCTCGCCGCGGAGGAACCGGAGATCGCGGTCGTGCGCCTGCGCCGCAACTTCGGCAAGGCGGCCGCACTCATGGCGGGGTTCCGGGAGGCCCGGGGCGATGCCATCGTCACGATCGACGGCGACCTCCAGGATGACCCGAGCGAGATCCCGCGCCTACTCGACGAGCTCGAGGGCGGAGCCGATCTCGTGAGCGGATGGAAGCGCGATCGCCGCGACCCCTGGAGCCGCCGCGCCGCGTCGTCTGTCTTCAACGGCGTCACCGCGAGGATGTCCGGCCTCCGCCTGCACGACCTCAACTGCGGCTTCAAAGCCTACCGCGCCGAGGTCGTCCGCTCGCTCGCGCTGACAGGCGACCAGTACCGCTACATCCCGGTGCTGGCGTCTGCGGAGGGATTCACGGTGAGCGAGATCGCAGTCAACCACCGCCCCCGCCGGTTCGGCCGCAGCAAGTACGGGCTCGAGCGGTACCTGCGCGGCTTCCTCGACCTGCTCACGATCCTCTTCATCGGGCGCTTCCGGCAGCGCCCGATGCACCTCTTCGGCGGCATCGGCATGGCCTTCATCGTGGTGGGCGTGCTCATCTCGAGCTACCTCACGGTGCTGCGACTGTCCGGCGAGGCCATCGGCGCGCGCCCTCTTCTGCTGCTCGGCGTGCTGCTGATCGTGGTCGGCGTCCAGCTGTTCACGATCGGCCTGGTGAGCGAGATGATCCAGAGGTATCACCTGCGCCCGCAGGACGAGGAGGCCCGTTCGCGGGTGGAGCGCGTCGTCCGCTGAGGGGGGTGGGGGCATGCGCGTGATGTGGCTCGGCACGTACGAGAGGGAGTACCCGCGCTCACGGGTGCTGATCGCCGGCCTGCGCGAGAGAGGGGTCGAGGTCGTGGAGCACCACCGCCCGGTGTGGGAGGGTCGGCGCGACAAGACCAGCGGCCTGGGCCCCCTTCCGCTTGCGGCCTCGGGCCTGCGCTTCGCCCGTGCGTGGGGCGGCCTCGCCTCGGCCGCGCTCCGCGAGCGGCCGGTCGACGCCGTGGTGGCCGGGTACCTGGCCCAGCCGGATGTCGTGCCCGCCTGGTGCGTGGCGCGCGCACGGCGGGTGCCCCTGGTCGTGGACATGATGATCTCCCTCGCCGACACCCTCGCCGGCGACAGGGCGCTGGCGGGCCGGACGACCGGGGCGGTGCTCGCGGGAATCGACCGGACGAGCCTGCGCCTCGCCGACCTCGTGCTCGCCGACACCGCAGCCGGCGCCGACTGGTTGTCCGGGCGCTTCGGCGTGGCCCGCGAGCGCATCGCGGTGGTCCCGGTGGGCGCCGAGCCCGATCGGTTTCCGGTTCTGCCCGAGCCGTCCGGCCGGCCGCGGGCCCTCTTCTACGGCAAGCTCGCCCCGTTGCACGGGCTCGCAACCGTGCTGGAGGCGGCGCGGCACCCCGGCGTGCCCCCGCTCCGCCTGATCGGCGACGGCCAGCTGGCGACCTGGCTCGGGGGCGAGTTGGAGCGCGAGCGGCCCGAGGGCATGACCTGGGAGCGGTGGGTCCCCTACGAGAGCCTCGGCCGAGAGGTGGCCGACGCCGCCATCTGCCTCGGCATCTTCGGCACGAGCGAGAAGGCGGCCCGGGTGGTCCCGAACAAGGTGTGGCAGGCGATGGCGGCCGGGCGTCCGGTGGTGACCGCCGACACGCCCGGCGTGCGCGAGGTGCTCGAGCATGAGGTGAGCGCGCTCCTCGTGCCGCCCGGCGACGCCGACGCCCTCGCCGCAGCTCTCGCGCGCCTGGGAGCCGATGCCGGCCTGCGCGCCCGCCTCGGCTCGGCAGGGCGCGCCGTCTATCTGCGTCGCGGTGCGCCGGCCTCCGCCGCCGCGGCGCTGCACGATGGTCTCGTGGCACTAGTGTCCGGGCAATGAGCGCACCCGAGGTGAATACCCACGACTGGGGCGCCGCCCCCGAGCTGTTCGGCCCTCGGCACGACTACCGCGAGGCCCTCGTGCTGCGACGCCTGCTGCCGGGGCTGCCGGGTCCCGACGTGATCAACGCCGGCGCCGGCGCCGGAAGCCTCACCCTCAAGATGGTCGATGCGGGGCTCCGGGTGACCTCGACCGACTACAGCCCGGAGCTCTGCGAGTGGTTGCGTCGCGCGCTACGCCGGCGTGGGGCGGAGGAGGGCAACCCGGTGCTGGTGGGTGACGCGCAGCAACTCGACCTCCCCGACGCCTCCTTCGACGGAGCCGTCTGTGCCGAGGTGCTCGAGCACCTCGACGACGACGGCGCCGCGCTGGGCGAGCTTGCGAGGGTGCTGCGGCCCGGCGGGCTGCTCGTGGTGTCGGTACCGGCCAATCCGTATCGATACGACTGGACCGATCGGTGGGCCGGCCATCGGCGGCGGTACACGGCCGACGCCCTTCGCTCGCGCATCGAGGGCGCCGGTTTCGACGAAGTCGTCGTCCAGGGCTGGGGGTTCCCCTTCACCGGCCTCTATCACCGGCAGGTCTACCGCCGCGCCCTGCGCCGGCGGCTCGCCGCGGGCAGGGGGCGGGCGGCCGGTGGCGCCCCACCCCGGTTGGTGGCGCGTGTCGTGCGGGCGGTGCTCGAGATCGACTCGGCCTTCATCGGCCGGCGGCCCGGCTACCACGGCCTCCTGGCCGTTGCGCGGCGGCGTGACGAACCCGACTGACGGCGGGCTCGAGGCTCCCGCTCCGGCGAGCCCGTGGCGCCGCCGGGGCGGCCTGGTCGCGGGCCTGCTCGTGCTCGGTTTCCTGACGTGGGCGCTGGTCAACGGGTGGTCGTCGGTGGCAGGCTACGACTGGGATGTGCAACCCGGGACGCTCGCCCTCGGCTGCTCGGTCCTGCTGGTGTTCTACCTCGCGAGCGGGCTCGGCTACGTGGCGATCGTGGATCGCCTCCACCATCCGGGTCCTCCCACTCGAGTGACCCTCTCGATCTGGGGCAGGTCGCTGCTCGGCCGCTACGTGCCGGGCAACGTCCTGATGGTCCTGGGGCGGGTGGTCCTGAGCCACGAGCGGGGCATCCCCCGACGCGCCACCCTGGCGGCCACCGTCTACGAGCAGCTGCTGGCGCTGGGCGTCGCGGCCGCCGCCGCGGTGGTCTTCGTGGCCGCGTACGGGGGCGGGGGCGACGGGGGGCGCATATGGCTGGTCGCGCTGGTGCCTCTGGGGCTGGTCCTCCTGCACCCGCGCATCTTCGGGCCCCTCTCGAGCGCCGCCCTGCGCGCCGCCAGGCGCGAGCCCCTTTCCCGGCTCATCCGCACCGCCCCGCTGGCGGGGCTCGTGGCCTGGTACGCCCTCACCGCAGGCCTCCTCGGGGTCGGCGTGTGGCTGCTGGTGGCCTCGGCCGCCGGCGCCGAGGCGGGGAGCCCGGCCTTCGTCGGGCTCGCCTTCCTGCTCTCGTTCGCCGTCTCCACCCTGGCCTTCATCTTCCCCTCCGGGCTCGGGGTGCGCGAGGGCGCCTTCGCCCTGGCCCTCGCCCAGAACCTGCCCGGGAGCGTCGCGGTCGCGCTGTCGGTCGGCGTGCGCGTGATGCTGACCATGGTCGAGCTGGTGTTCATCGCGATCGCCCTCCTCGCGGCGCGCGACCGGTGAGGCGGCGCCCGCCGGTCCCCCGATCCCTGCCGGCCGATTCGCCGGGCCGCCGCCTGCACGAGAGACCCGAGGTCGCGGTGTGGGCGATGGCGGCCGCCTACGCCCTGGTCTTCTCCCTGCTGTCGGTCGCCCGCCACCGTGCCTTCTGGACCGGCCGCTTCGATGTGGGGAACATGGTCCAGGCGGTCTGGAGCACCGCGCAGGGGCGGCCGCTCGAGACCACCGACATCGACGGCATCCAGTTCGTGCGCCTCGGGGCCCACGTCGACCCGATCCTCGTTCTGTTCACGCCCCTCGCCTGGACGGGCGCGCTGCCCGAGGCGCTCCTGGTGGCCCAGGCCCTGATCGTGGCGGCCGGCGCCCTCCCCGCCTTCTGGCTCGGCCGTCGCTGGCTCGGCGACGATCGACTGGCCGTCGCGGCCGCCGCCGTCTACCTCCTGTACCCCCCTATCCAGTGGGCGACCGTCACCGAGTTCCACCCGGTCACCCTCGCCGCTCCCCTGCTCATGTACTGCATCTGGGCAGCCGAGGAGCGCCGCTACCTCACCCTCGGCGTGGTCGCGGCCCTCGCCGCTCTCACCAAGGAGGAGGTGGGCCTGTCCCTGGCGATGCTCGGACTCTGGATGGTCGTGCGCGGCGCGGGACGCCTCTACGGAGCCCTGCTCGCGGTGGCGTCAACGGCATGGGTCGCCTTCGCCGTGCTCGTGGTCATCCCGCATTTCAACGATGGCCGCGGCTCCCAGTTCGTCGGTCGCTACCAATCGCTCGGGTCCGACGGAGGAGGCGTGGCCTCGACCCTGCTCACGCGTCCGTGGGAGGCGGTGGCCCTCGCCGCCTCCTACGACCGCCTCAGCTACCTCGCGGCGCTCCTCCTGCCCCTGCTGCTGCTGCCCCTCGCCGCGCCGCTCCTGCTCGCGGGTGCGGCACCCGAGATCCTGATCAACATCCTGGCCGACTGGTTCCCGCAGTACTCGATCCAGTTCCAGTACGTCGCCGTGATCGTGCCGTTCATGGTCGCCGCCTCGATCCTCGGTCTGGCACGTCTCCGCAGGGCACGGCTTCCGCAGGCGATCGCCGAGGTGCTCGCCGACCCGCGCCGGGTGGCCGTCGCGTGGGTCGGCGCGGTGGCGCTCTCGGGCATCTACCTCGGACCCCTGCCATGGTGGAGCGCGGTGCCGGTGGTGGGATCGAGCACACGCGTGGACCAGTACCGGGTGAGCGACCACTCCCGGGCGATGGCGCGGGCGGTGGCGATGATCCCCGCGGACGTACCCGTCTCGGCGGGCAATCTGCTCGGCTCGCACCTCTCCGAGCGCACCCGCATCCTCACATTCCCGGTCATCGGCGACGCGCGCTGGGTGCTCGTCGACCGCCGCCGTCCATATCTGGCCGACCGCCTCTCGCCACGGGGCCACGCGTTCCGGGTCACTGCGCTGCGGGCCCGCCCCGACATGCGTCTCGTGTTCGACGAGGACGGCGTGATGGTCTTCCGCCGCGTGTCATCGGGGTCGCGCACGTGATCGCGCGGGTCGCCGGGGCGGCGCTGCTCGTCCTCGGTGCCGCCGTGGCGGTGCTGCCGGCTCTGACGTGGTACTCCGCGCCCCCCACGGCGACGCCGACCGGCGCCAGCGGCTTCGCCGGATCCGGGGTGCTCTGGCTCCTCCCCCTGCTCGGAGCGGCCATCGCGCTCTCCGGCGCCGGCCTGGTCGCGGCCCGTCCCGGTCTCGAGAGCGCGGTGGCGCGGTGGACCGGCCCCCTCGCCCTCGTCGCGGGACTGATGGCTCTCGCCTTCTCCCTCTGGGCCACGGCCGACCCCGACCTCTCGCTGCGCGTCACCATCGATGGGGCCACCGAGAGCGTTCCCGTTGCTGTCACCCGTGCTCCGGCGGCCATCGCGACTCCGATCCTCGCCGCCGCCGCCGCGGCCATCGGTCTGGTGGCCGGCCGGGTGGGCCGGCGCCGGTGAGCGCGGTGCCGGCTGCCGGGCCGCGTGCGCGTCGGCCGTGGCAGGTCGTCCTCGCCGCATGGGCGGCATCGCGCCTGCTGGTGTTGGTGGCCGCCGTGGCCGCCGAGATGGCGTTCGGGCTGCCCACGCGCGGGGTCGATGCCGAGGTGCCGCACGTCCTCGCGCAGCTGGGCGGGTGGGACACCACCTGGTACCTGGATGTGGCGCGCAACGGGTACGAGTTCGACACCGGGCAGGTGGGGGACGTCTTCACCAACCTCGCGTTCTTTCCGCTGCTCCCAGGCGCGATGGCGCTCCTCTTCGCCGTGGGGATCAATCCGTTCATCGGCGCTCTCGTGCTGTCCAACCTCGCGTTCCTGGCCGCGCTGGCGGGGCTTCACGTCCTGACCGCGTCCCGGATGGGGGACGCTGCCGCTGAGCGGGCCACCTGGGTCCTGGCCCTCGCGCCCCCGGCCCTCTACTGCTCGCTGGCCTACACCGAGGGGGTCGCCCTGGCCTGTGCGGTGGCGGCCGCACTCTGCGCCGTGCGCCGGCACTACGCGTGGGCGGGGTCGATCGCCGCCGCCGCTGCGCTCACGCGTCCCACCGGTGCCCTCGTCGCGCTCCTGGTCGGCCTCCTCGCCCTTCATCAGCCCGGGGCGGGGCGTCTCCGGCGTGCGGCCCTCGCCGTGCTGCCGAGCGTCGTGGCCGTCGCCGCCTTCCTCTCGTGGATGGCCCTCGCCCGCGGTTCCGCCTTCCTGCCCCTCGACGCACAGCGCGCATGGGACCGGGGCCAACTGGGCGTGGGCCTTGTCACAGCCGCCCCGAGCGAGATCGCCGCCGGATGGAGCCTCGTCTCGAGCGGCCATTTCACGGCGGCGTGGACGGCCACCGCGCGCGACGTCGGCTTCCTCGTCGCGTACCTGTGGTTGCTCGTGCGCCTGTGGCGCTCGGAGGGGGGGCTCCGCTCGCCGTGGGTGGCCTACTCGCTCGCGGTGCTGGTGGTGCCGCTCTCGAGCGGTACCACCCAGTCCATGGCGCGCTTCGGCCTGATGGCCTTCCCTCTGGTGTGGCCCCTCTCCGCGTGGCTCACCGAGGATCGACGCCGGCCGTTCCGGGTCGCCGCGGTCGCCGTCGTCCTGACGCTGCTGATGGTCGCTCAGCTCACGATCCGGTCGCCCTAGCCCTGAGCGTGACCACGACCGGATCGTGGTCGGAGAGCCGCACAAGCCGCCTCCGACCGCGCCATGTGACCCCGACCTCGCGCTCGTGGGCGTCCATCCGGCGGGCGGGCTCCACGACATCCATGCCGAGGTGCACGATGCGGTCGATGCCCATGCGGGAACCGGGGTCGGCATCGGTCCACCCTTCCGCCGCGAGGGCGGCGAGCGCCGGATGGGAGGGCGGTGCGTTGAAGTCCCCGGCCAGCACGGCGGGAGCCCCATCGGCCGCCTCCCTCATCGCGCCCGCCGCCCGCGAGATCTCGCCGCCCACCACCTCCGGATGGCGGGCGTTGTGGCAGTGGGTGCACCCCACGGTCGCCTGGACCCCGCCGGGATCGACCACCCGGACGAGTACGAGCCGGCGCGGCTCCGGCAGGTAGCGCAACAGCTCGCCGGCCTCCAGGCCGAGCCGCCGAGCTCCTCGCAGGATCGTCCGCAGCGGGTTCAGTCGCACTGAGCGCCGGCTGCCGGGCACGATGGTCAGACGGGGCCCCACCAGCACCACGTTGGCGTTGCCCTCGTGCGTGCGCCAGAGGTCCGGGTTCCTCTCGGCCAGCGCATCCCGCACGCCCGCCGGTCCGATCAACGGCCCGGTGACCGTCCAGACCGCGCTCATCCCGGTGGTCCGCGCCAGGGTCCCGATCGCGGCCGTCGGAACCTCTTGAAGCGCGCAGAGGTCGGGCCCCCACGCGGCCAGCCTCCGGGCCATCAGGTCGGTCAGCTTGCGGTTGAGGTGCAGATAGGCGCCGTCGTCGACGGGGAGGCCTCCCCAGGTGGAGCGCCACGTCGCCGACAGTCCCGGCAGTCCGTCGCGGCCGTGGAAGAGGTTCCAGGTGATCACGCGGATTGAGGTATCCGTCACGTCGGGAGGTTCGCCCCTTGTGCTGGGCATCGCAAGCGTGGAGATTGCGCGGCGTGCCCGAGACGCAACCCCGCCCGCCGGTCGCACGACCGCGCTGGGCCGTCGCCTACTGGGTCGCCGCCGTCGCCCTGTACGCCGGCCTCGGGTCGTTCTTCCAGCCCTTCTTCCTGCTCGGATTCTGGGAGTCGCTGCCCTTCCTCTTCGTCGCGACCTGGCTGGCCGGGCGCCTCTTCTCGCGTCCCGTGCCGCCACTTCCCCCCAGCCCGTCGGAGTGAGCTGGGCCGCACACGACCTCGAGCCGTTCCTCTTCCGCGCCAAGCTCGGCGGCATCATCAGCCTGCCGCTCTGCCTCGCAGGCTCCTACTCGCCCGACATCTTCAGCAAGTGGGCCGTCTACGGCCTCGATTTCCAGGGGAACGCAAAGCTCGTGAGCGATCCGGTGCAGCTGCACCGCGGCTTTCCGGGCGTGGGCTTCACTCACTCCCTCAGCTTCGGGCTCCTGCTCGCCGGGCTCATCTTCCTGATGAGCAGGAACAAGATGTGGGCCCTGTCATTCCTGTTGGGCGCCTGGGCGCATATCTTCTCGGACACGCTCGACTCGGTCGGGGTGATGCTGTTCTTCCCCCTGACCGACTGGCACCTGCACTTCGACGTGTGGGAGTACGTCGGGCAGGCCGGCCGGAAAGAGGACGCCATCGCCTACTACACCTCGCTCGGGGGGGTGTGGGACCTCCTCTGGGCGGGATGGCTGGCCTTCCACTGGCGCATGTTCACCGCCCACCACTTCCACACCGAGATCGTCCCGCGCGACAGCTTCTGGCTGTGGCTCCGCACGCGGGCCAGCGACGCGATGATGCTCACGGTCTACCGCGCCAGCGCCTTCTTCGGCGTCGCGTCGATCCTCGGTTGGTACGTCTGGGCCCTCTTCATCAACGACTTCAACAACGCCCTCGATTGGTCGCTCGGGGGCCCCCAGTGGGCGCCGCGGCAGGGCCCGCCGTGAGAACTCCTCTCACGGCCGGGGCGGCTCATTCCGAACGACCTCTAGGGCGGGCCCGCCGCTCCCGGTGCGGGGGGCCCGAGGACCGGCGTGCCGCAGCCTCCGTCGCTCCCGAGCACGGCCCCGACGAACGTCCCCAGTCGGACGTCGAACGACAGGCGCACGATGCCGGGCGAGGTCACGCGCAGGTCTGTGCCCCAGGGCTCGCGCGGGGTGGCGCACGCCGCCCCGAGCTCCACGCGCCAGTAGGGCGTGTAGCGCAGCCGGAGGCGGTAGGTGTCGGCGCGGGTCACGCGTAGCGTCACATCGTTCGATGTCAGCGAGATGACCGAGATCCCGTCGGTCGGGGTGGCGATCGGCGTGGCCCGGGGCAGCTCGAAGACGGTCCATCCGCCGACCCGCGCGACCTCGGTCAGCCCGGACTCCCCAGAGCTCAGCAAGGCGGCCTCGTTACGTGCGCTGTAGTCGAGGGGGTCATCGGGCAGGAACACGTAGCGGACCCCTGTGCGCCTGAGCCAGCGATCGTAGCTTCGGGCGGTCAGCTCGCCGTAGAGGACGGCATTCGCGGGGAAGTCGTCCTGCCGGAACCAGCCGCGCGCGAGCGGCACGCCGCGGCGGGCCAGATGGTAGGCCTCCCAGTTGTCGGCGGTGGCGACCACCTGGACGCGGTAGTTCGCGTCGGCGTGCTCCCCGAGGAACGCGATCACCGGGTACCAGAAGGACTCGTTCTGGGCGCGCGACTCGTTGGCGGTGCGCCACCCGGCCACCGCGGGCAGTGCCTGCCACATGAACACCCCGAGCAGCAGCGCAACCGCCACGCCGCGAGGGCGGAAGCCGCGCGCGCTGAGCGGCAGCAGGAGCAGCGGCACCCCCATCAGGAGCATCAGGCGCACCGCGTTGCCCCCGAGCGGGGACGACACGGCGAAGGCCACCGCTCCCAGCATGGCGTAGCCCAGGAACACGGCCTGCAGCGGCCGCTGGTCGGCGAGCCCGCGCGTCAGGAGCAGGCCCACCACGCAGAAGCCGGCGATGGCCAGCGCGTCCTTGGGATCGAAGGGGTAGGTCGCCCCGTCGGTCGCGAAGCCGCGCAGCAGCACCCCTTGCGCGCCGCCCACAGCCGCGGCGCCGACCGCGAGGGACAGGTCGCGCCGCGAGCGCCACCATCCGGGGGTGGTGGCGGCGACGGCGACGAGGACGACCAGCAGGAAGGCCAGGGCCAGCGGGTGGGCGAGGCCGGTGGCGAGGACGCCGGCGAACGTCAGGCCGCGGCGGCCGCCCCCGAGGGCCACGAGGGAGCCCATGGCGATCGCGAGCCCGAGCAGGAAGGGATAGGTCCCGGCCACTACCCCGAGCGGAACGAGGAGGGCGAACGCCAGCGCCGGCCCCGCCGCGACGGAGGGCCAGCGGCGCCGGGCCAGGGCGGCGAAGCCGGCGGCGGATCCCGCGCACGATGCCGCCACGACCGTGACGGGGTGGGCGATCGCGGCGAGGGGGTAGAAGAGCAGGCTGTAGTTCACCTGCGCGTACCGCCCGGAGTACCAGAGGTTGTCCCAGAGCTGCCAGCCGTGGTCGCGCCAGGCCTGGGTCAGGTAGAGGTGGGCGGCCTGATCGCCGCCGGGCGGGCCCAGGAGCGCGACGGCCACCGCGACCAGGCCGGCCACGAGCCCCGCGCCCAAGGGGGTCGCCCCACGGAGCGCCGCGCGCCGGATCCGGCCGTTCAGGATCTTTCGGTCGATCCTCATCATCTGCGGGGGTCCCTCCGTCCGCGACGCCCGATTCTAGCGCCTCCCCCGGGACCCTCGGACCTGGGAGACCGCTACGGGCTCGCGGGAGGCGCCGGAGCCGGCGGGGTGGGCGGCGTGGGCGGGGGTGGAGTGGGCGCAGGGGGAGTCGGTGGAGTGGGGGCAGGCGGGGTGGGCGGTGTGCCGGGCGGGGGATCGGGCGGGACGGGGACCGGATCCACGGGCGGTGGCGCCGGCTGCTGAACGGTGCTCGGCGGCGGCTTCTGGGGGGCGGTCGTGCGGGGGCGGGTCACCGACTTGGTGGACTCGGTCGTGGAGGACGAGGAGGTGGCCTTCTCGGAGTTCGCCTCGCTTGCGGCGCGCGTGAAGCTGCTGCTGAACGACGACCAGCTGACCGGGTTGTTCGGCAGGGGGAAGGATCCCGAGCCGCCGTCGCGCTCCACCACCACCCGCATGAAGTCCCCCCAGATGCTCGCGGGGAAGCTCCCGCCCGCGACGGCGATCCCATGCACGTTGTACATCGAGCGCTTGACCCCGTCGGAGTTGGGGTAGCCGACCCAGACGGCGGTCGAGTACGCGGGCGTGTAGCCGACGAACCAGGCGTCCACGAAGTCCTCGGTCGTCCCGGTCTTCCCCGCGGCCGGAACGCCGATCTGGGCTCCCACACCGGTGCCGCCGGTGACGTTGTTCTGGAGGATGCGCGACACCTCGTACGAAACGCCGTCGTCGAAGATCCGCGTGCGCTCCGGGGCGAAGACGTTGACGTCGCCGTTCGACTTCACCACCCGGGAGATCGCGCGCGGCTCCACGCGGAAGCCCCCGTTGGAGAGCGGGGAGTAGGCCGTGGCCATGTCGAGTGGCGTCACCTCTCCCGAGCCGAGCCCGATCGAGGCGACGTCGGGGAGCTCACGCTCCTTCGGGATCCCCATGTCGTAAGCGGTCTTGATCAGCTTGTCGGGGCCGACGTCCAGGGTGAGCTGCTGGAAGACGGAGTTGTCCGAGCTGAGCAGGGCCGAGGCGACCGGTATCGCGCCCCGGTACGAGTTGGAGTAGGTGGAGACGTCGATCGGGCCGTAGCTGTCGTCGACGAACTTCAGCCGCTTGCTTCCGTAGAGCGTGGTGAAGGGGTTGATGCCCTGGCGGACCGCCTCGGTCAGGGCGAAGGTCTTGAAAGTCGAGCCGGGCTGGCGCAGCGCCTGGGTGGCCAGGTTGAACTGGTTGTCCGAGCTGAAGCGCTGGCTCGAGGCCATCGCCCGGATGTAGCCCTTCTTGGAGTCGATCATCACCACGGCGGCGTCGGGATCGTCGTCGTTGGAGAGGTTCTCCTTGATCGACCGGCGGGCGGCGGACTGGAGAGCCGGGTCGATCGTGGTGTAGACCTTGAAGCCCCCCTGTTGAACCCTCTTCTCGCCGTACTTGTCGATGAGCACCTGGCGCACGTACTCGAAGAAGTACTCCTCGCGCTTGCGCTTGTAGGCGGTCCCCCGCTTCAGGGATATCCCCGAGAGCTTCGCCCGTCGGGCGAGCTCGTCGGAGATGTAGCCCTGATCGGACATCTGGTCGAGGACGAGGTTCCGGCGGGCGCGCGCGTCGTCAGGGTTCGCGAAGGGGTTGTAGCTGCTCGGGGCCTGGGGCAGCCCCGCGAGCAGAGCCGCCTGGGAAAGGTTGATCTCCGAGACGTCCTTGTCGAAGTACGTCAGCGACGCCGCCTGCACGCCGATGGCGTTCTGGCCGTAGAACACCCCGTTGAGGTACTTCGTCAGGATCTCGTCCTTCGTGTACTTCTTCTCGTACTGGAAGGCGAGGTAGGCCTCCTCGACCTTCTTCGAGAGGGTGCGCCCGGCCTCCGGGTCGTAGAGGTTCTTGATCAGCTGCATGGTGATCGTGCTGCCGCCCTGACTGGCCGATCGGCTCTGGACGTCCCTCACGGCGGCGCCGACCAAGCGGTAGTAGTCGACCCCGTCGTGCTCGTAGAAGCGCTTGTCCTCGATCGCGACCGTGGCGTCCTTCAGCACCTGCGGGATCCGGCTGCTCCGCACCACCGTGCGGTTGGTCTCGCCGGCGATGATCCCGAGCAGCTTCTTGTTCTTGTCGTAGATCCGCGTGTTCTGCCCGAGCCGGATCTCCTTGAGGCCCTCCGGTCCCAGGCTCTCGCCCACCGAGTGGACGGCGAAGGCCGAGACCAGGACGACACCGCCGAGCATCGCGGCGACGACGCCCCCGAGGATGAAGAAGAGATTCATCCGCCGACGCTGGGTGCGCCGCTCGCGCCCGCGCCGACGCCGTCGCAGTTCGCTCACGGGGTCGCCGCCGGCAGGGGGCGGATGTTCCAGGCGACCCGACCCGAGTGGAAGTCGAGGAGACCGATCATCTGATCGGGACCCTGCCGGACGCGACCGCGCACGACCCATCCGAGGCGCGAGAGCGGCTTCGCCGCCCGGTCGTCGGGCGCCGCCGGAGTCCCGCCTTCGGGAACCGGGACCTCGAAGGAGCCGTCCTGGTAGACCAGCTCGACGGTGTCGGCCCGGGGGCTGCCCGCCCAGACGTCCCGGGCGCGATCGAGGGCGAGCTCAGACGAGCCGAGTCGCGCGCCGCGCGAGAGGCGTGCGGCGTGGTACAGGAACTCCCATCCACGATCGACTCTCGCAACACCGACCTCCGACCCCCCGGGCCCATCCGCGTAATGATCTGCAACGAGTGCCGGAAGCCACAGACCGACGACGAGGGCCGGGGCGAGAATGAGCCGCGCCCGAGATCCGCGCATGTCGCGTACCCCCTTGGCCGCACGGCGGGCGTGATTATAGACGCTCCTGTGGAGAACCCCGCCGCCCCCCGGGTCCCCGTCCAGGCTGTTCTCCTCGATGCCTACGGAACCCTTCTCGCCATGCCCGATCCGGTTCCCCGCCTCCGAGACCTCCTCGCCGACGCGGGCCACGCGCACCCCGCCGCGCGGGTCTCCGCAGCACTGCGCGCCGAGATCGCGTTCTATCGTGCGAACCACGACCGAGGCCGCGACGCCGCGTCGCTCGCTGCCCTGCGGGAGGAGTGCGCGCGGGTGCTCTGCGTGGAGCTCGCCGGCGACGCGCCACCGCCACCCCGCCTCGCCGGCCTGCTCATCGAAGCCCTGCGCTTCGAGCTCTTCCCCGACGTGCTTCCCGCGCTCGACGCCCTGGCGGCCTGCGGGGTGGCGATCGCCGTCGTGAGCAACTGGGACTGCTCCCTCGGGGACGTCCTCCGCGAACTCGGGGTGGCCGACCGCTTCGCCACAGTCTCGGTCAGCGCTGTGGTGGGCGCACGCAAGCCCGACCCGGCGGTCTTCCGCCACGCGCTGGCACTGCTGGGCGTCGCGCCCTCGGCCGCCATCCACTGCGGCGATCGCCCCGATCTCGACTGCGTCGGCGCCAACCGGGCAGGTGTCGCCGGCCTGCTGATCGACCGCGAGGGCGCCCTCTCCGAGGCTCCCTGCCCGCGCCTTGCACGCCTCACCGAGCTTCCCCGTTGGCTCAACCGGTAGCAGCAGCGCCGAATCTCGCCCGGCGGAATTGATGCTTGCGCAACCCCGGAGGTGTATGTTCCTCGGGTCCGTCTCAGGAGACGTCCACGAGACATGGTGACCGCGCGATGACAACGGCACGGCAGAGGGTGGTGAGCGGGACCGCGGCGTGGCTGCGGGCCCTCTTCGCCGTCGCGCTGCTCGCCCTCGCGCTGCCGGCGCTGGCGATGGCCCAGGATGGCGGGCAAACGACCGTCGCCTCCGAGGCCTCCCTGCACGCGCCACCACCCGAGGGGACCCAGGTGACCGCCACCGAGGCACCCGCCCCGATGGCCGAGTCGACGGCGACGACCACCCCGCCTCCCGCGGTCACGCCCGAGCCCATCGCCACCGCCCTCCCTCCGGCCGAGCCCGCCGCACCAGTGGTCCCGTCCGACCCTCTCGACACCGCGACCCAGCCCCCCAGCCCTCCGCCCGCCTCGACTCCGGCCATTCCGCCGGCGCCCGGGCCGGCCGCCGCCCCTGAGCTCGCCGAGCTCGTGCCGGGTGGCCCGGGCGCCGTGGCGCCGTCGCCCCCGCCCGCGGCCCCGATCCGACTGCCGGCCACGCCGGTCGTCGCCCCTGCCGCGCCCGACCTCGGCGCCCCGGCTGCTCCCAGCCCCGCTCGAGTGCCCGGGACGGTCGCGCAGTCGCTCGGCAAGCCCGCCCCGCCGCCGGTGTCGATCGGTGCCCCCGAGGCACCGTCTCGCGGATCGCTCCTCGCGGGAGTCGGAAAAGCGAGTGATGCGGCTCTCGCGAGCGGCGCAGCGGTCACCAAGGCGAACGACGTCTCCCCCCTCGCCATCGATCCCGTCGGCCTGCCGAGCGAGACCGTCGCGGGCCCAGCCGTCTCGGTCGAGCCCCCCACCGTCTCCCTCATCGAGGCCACCAGCGCCGCTTCTCTGAACGTGGCGCCCTCGGGGTCGAGCCTGCTGGCGGTGCTGGCCAGCTACGCCCTTCCGGGTGGCTCCGGGGCCCCGGCATCGACGCTGGTGCTGTTCATCGTGATCGGCCTGATCCTCCTGGTCGCCGCCGCCCCGCGCCCCGGTCTTTCGGAGCGGGTCGTGGCGAGCGGGCTGCTCGGTGCATCCAGCGGCCACCGCCTGGCGGTACGCCGACCCGGCTAGTCGACCCGCTCCCTGGAGTGGTGCGCCCTCATGAGGGGCGGATCCGGGGATATCGCGTCCCGCGCACGGCCCCCATGGGCCGCCTGCGCAGAACCTTTCGCGAGATGGGAAACGACAGATGCAGCCGATGCAGATCCTTGTCCTTGGACCCGACGGTGCCGCGCGCGGCGCCCTCGAGAAGACCCTCACCCGCCTGGGCTACGTGGTCATGGCCGCAGAGGCGGGCCCGCACCGCACCCCGCCCGCCAGCGGCGACGTGGTGATGCTCGACCTTCGCGGGCAGGAGTCGGACTGGCGCGAGATGGCCGAGGCCCTCCACGCCGACGAGCGCCCGATGATGATCATCTCCGAGCGCCCGCGCCGGCTGGTGCGCACCCTCTCCGGGCGCCCCGGCGGCACGATGCTGCTCACCGGAGCCGAGTCGGATGCCGGCTACAAGGTGGCCCTCACCGTGTGCGAGGCCCTGCGCGAGAGCTCCCTGGCGCGCACGCGCGGCTCCGCGGCACGGGTGGCGGCACTCTGATGCCGATGCCCCCGGCCTGCGACCGGACCCCATGTGGCACCGACCACGCCCCCCCGCGGGGAGGACACACCACGCGGCTCGCGATCGGTGCCACATGACGGCGGTCGGAGCGGTCCCGATCCGAGGGGGCTCGCCGCCGAGCGGTTCTACTTCGCCAGGGTGGCGAATCGCAGGAAAGTGGCGAGAGCGTCCTCGAACTCGCGCGTGCAATCGCCCTCTCCGGTGGCCGTGCAGGTCCGCAGGCGATCCGAGATCAGATGGAGCCCGACCTGATCGACCGCCGCTTTCACGGCAGCGAGCTGGGTGAGCACCTTCTGGCAATCGGCCCCCTCCTCAAGCATCCGCTGCACGCCGCGTAGCTGGCCCTCCGCTCTGCGGAGTCGCAGAACCAGCTGATCCGCCTCCCGCCGGGGTGTGGTGGTCGCCATCGACCGCCTACCCGCAGCCGCAGGATCCGCCGCAGCAGCCCCCGCCCCCGCCGAATCCCACGACGGACGGCGCAGCGCCGTCGCCCTTTCCTGGACGAGCGGTCACGAAGCCGGTGAAGAGCTGCCGGGCATCGGCGGCCCCGCACTTGGGGCACACCCGATCCTCCTCTCGGAGGAAGCCCTGGCGGAACGCTTCGAACCCGTGCTCGCACTCGACGCACGCAAGGTCGTAGCTCGGCATGCCGCTACTCCAGACCCAGGGCCTTCTCAAGCTGCGCCTTCGGCATGGCGCCGACGGCGTGGCGTGAGAGCTGGCCGTTCTCGAAGATCCCGATGAAGGGGATCCCCTGCACGTTGTAGCGCTGGGCGATCGCGCCATGGGCGTCCACATCCAGCTTGCCCACCACGAGCGCGCCCGCGCGCTCCTTGGCGATCTGCTCGACAACCGGGCCGATCGTCCGGCACGGTCCGCACCATTCGGCCCAGAAATCGACCAGCACGGGCTTCTCGTTCTCCAGGACGGTGCCCTGGAAGTTGTCCGCGGTGATCTCGAGAACGCTCTCGTCTGCCATCTTCCTACCCTTCCGTTGATGGTGCGAGGGCCTGGCCGGCCTCCGCGCCGATGGTCCCGGCCGAGGACATGTTCGCCTCGAGCCAGCGCTCCGCATCCATGGCGGCCATGCACCCGCTCGCCGCCGCGGTGATCGCCTGCTTGTAGATCGTGTCCTGCACGTCGCCGCAGGCGAAAACGCCCTCGACGTTGGTCCGCGTGCCCGTCGTCTCGATGTAGCCCGACTCGTCGAGGGCGATCTGCCCGTCGAAGAGCGCCGTGTTGGGATCGTGTCCGATCGCGACGAACATCGCGGCGGCCGGGATGTCCTCCAGCTCGCCCGTGACGGTGTCGCGCACCCGGACGGCCTCGACCTTCTCCTCGCCGACGACCTCCTCCACCACGGCGTTCCACCGGACGCGGATCTTCTCGTTCTCGAGCACCCGGCCCACCATGATGCTGGAGGCCCGGAACTCCTCTCGCCGGTGCACGATCGTCACCGACGAGGCCATGCGCGCGAGGAAGAGGGCCTCCTCCATCGCCGAGTCCCCCCCTCCCACCACGACCATGGGCCGGTCGCGGAAGAAGAAGCCGTCGCAGGTGGCGCAGGTCGAGACCCCGAAGCCGCGCAGGCGCGTCTCGCTGGGGAGATCGAGCCATCGTGCCGAGGCCCCTGTGGAGACGACGATCGCGTTGGCGAGGTGCTCCTCGTCGTCCACCCAGACCCGGAAGGGCCGGGTGGAGAGGTCGACCCGCGAGACGTCCGCGGCTTCGAGGAGCGCACCGAAGCGCTCGGCCTGAGCGCGCATGTGCTGCATCAGCTCGGGTCCCTGGATGCCCTCCGGAAACCCGGGGAAGTTCTCCACATCGGTCGTGAGCATCAGCTGCCCCCCCGCACCGAAGCCCTCGGCCACGAAGGGGGACAGGTTGGCTCGGGCGGCGTAGATTGCGGCGGTGTAACCCGCCGGTCCTCCGCCGATGATGACCATGTCGTGGATGTCCTTCACGCTCTCCTCCTCGTCGCCACCTCTCACATACCCATGGGGGTATCCTAGCATCGTGTCAGAACACTGCCGTTTGTGTGAAGGCCCCCTCGAGCCCACGGTCGTCTCGGGCATCGTCTCCCTCAAGCGCCGGCGGTCCGCGATGGCCTCCGGCCGCGTGAGCGCCATACGCGCCGAGACCTGTGTGGACTGCGGGTACACCGAGCTGTTCGCGGAGAAGCCGGAGCGGCTCTTCTCGGACCTCCATCGGGAGAGGGATCCGGGCTGACGCCTCGCTACCCGGCGATGTCCGTCGGGGTGCGGCGCGGCAGCCAGACGAGCTTGTTGCCGACGCCGGTCGGGCGGCGACAGGCCGCGTAGTAGCGCCGGCCCTCGGTGCGCTCGACGGCGCGGATGCGCCGCGCGTCCTCGAGGGTCGCGGCACCCCAGGCCGCCAGCATGCCCACCACGACGCCCTCGGCGGTGCCGCCTCTGCCGAGCACCCCGATCAGGAATGTCAGCATTGCGGCCCCGCCCACCGTGAGGACGACCGTCGAGAACGCCGCCCAGCGGCGCCAGTCGCGCGGGGTGGCCTCCAGGCGCCGCGGCCCGCTCGCGCGCACGGCCTGGGGCAGGCGCACCGAGGGCAAGGCCGTCTTGCGCAGCCACACCCGGAAGAGCGGGTAGCTGATCACCCCGGTCAGCCCGGTGATGCCGAGGGCGGCCGCATACCAGCGGCTGTCGAGCCCCTTGTCGGTGGCGGCCTGGAGCCCGACCGAGAGAAGGAGCATCAGACCGGCCACGCCGATCAGGGTCCACGAGAAGAGCCGGGCGAGGCTCGCGTAGCCCCACAGCCTCTCGCCGGTCTGCGTCATCCGATCAGGCTACTGCAACCCCGGGGCTATGCTCGGCTGGTGAAGCACCGCGCCGAATCTCGTTTCGTCGCGACCCGGGCCCGGCTGCTCGCGCACCCCCGCTGGCGCTGGATGGCGCTGATGGTGGTGGCGAGCGGCATGATGCTCTCGGTCGTCAACGTCAGCATCGTCAACATCGCCCTGCCGACGATGGCAGCCGATCTCGGCGTGGACGTCCCCTCGATCTCGTGGGTCGTGACGGCGTTCCTGGTCACCCAGGCCACCCTCATCGCGCTGGCCGGGCGCGCCGGGGACCTCTACGGCCGCCGGCGAGTCTTCGTGCTCGGGGTGGTGGTGCTCTGCACGGGGTCGATCCTCTGCGCCCTGGCGTGGAACGCCCCGTCGCTCGTCGGCTTCCGCATCCTCCAGGCGATGGGCGCGTGCGCGATGGCGCCGACCGCCTACGCCTACGCGGCCGAGCTGTTCGGGCCGCGCGAGCGGGGTGTCGCGCTCGGCGTGATGGGCGGCGTGCTGGGCCTCGCCCCAGTGCTCTCGCTCAACATCGCGGGTGTCCTCGTCGGGTCTCTCGGGTGGCGCAGCGTCTTCTGGTTCAGCCCGGTCATCGGCGTCGTCGTCCTCGCCGGCGCCGCCCTCGTGCTCGTGGAGCTGCGCCCGGCCGACGCCGACCGCGACTTCGACCTCCCGGGAGCGGGCCTCGCCGCGGTCGGCATGTTCGCCCTCCTGCTGTCGCTCTCGCGCGGGGAGGCCTGGGGATGGGTGTCCGGTCGCACGCTCGGCTCCGCAGCCCTCGGGACCGCCGTGCTCGGGGTGTTCGTGCTGCACGAGTCCCGGGCGGCCCGCCCGATGCTCGATCTGAAGCTCCTGCGCCGGCGCTCGCTGGCCACCTCGAACCTCGCGGCGATGGCCTCATCGGCGGCGCTCTTCGGCGTCCTGATCCTCCTGCCCTTCTACCTCACGGCCGTCCTCGGCTTCAGTCCGGTGCTCCTCGCCTTGGCGATCACGCCGATCGCCGGTTCGTTCATGGTCGTGGCCCCGCTGGCCGGGCGCTCGATCGGTCGCGTCGGATCCGACCGTCTCGCCACCGGTGGCTTTCTGATCTCGGCCGCCGGGGCCGCGTGGATGGCGGTCACGTCGACGTACCAGGACTACACCCTCCTCGTGCCCGGGCTCCTGCTCTTCGGGGTCGGGCTGGCCATCTCGACCTCGCCCATCACGCTCACGGCGATCCACGACGTTCCGGCTTCTCGGCTCGGTGTGGCCTCCGCGCTTCCCAACATCAGCCGCTACACCGGCGGGGCGCTCGGCGGCGCCGTGCTCGGGGCGATCCTGCACGCGCACCTCACGACCGGCCTCGATCGCGCCCTCGGCCAGCTCTCGCCCTCCGGCCGCGAGCTGGTGGCCGAGGGCTTCCGCTCGGCGGTCGTCGTGGCCGCCGGCTTCCTCCTGCTCGCCGCTGTGGCGGCGGCGGGGATGCCGCGCCTCGACTCCCAGGACCCGACCCCTGCGCCGGTGGGCCCGCTGGCCGGCATCGACACCCCGGCGGTCCGATGACGCTGCGCATCGGCGCGTTCTTCGCGCCCGTACGTGACACGCCCCGGCACATCGCCCTCGCGGAGGAGCTCGGTTTCGCCTCGGCCTGGTGCTACGACTCGCCGCTGCTCTACCACGATCCATTCGCCACCCTGGCTCGCGCCGCCGATCTCACGAGCCGCATCGGCCTCGGCGTGGGGGTCGTCGTGCCGGGGCTGCGCGCGCCGGTCGCCACGGTCGCCGCCGTGCGGACGCTCTCCTCGCTCGCACCCGGCCGGGTGACTCTGGCCGCCGGGGCGGGCTTCACCGGCCGCTTCACGCTGGGCCTCGGCCCGGTGAGGCTGTCGCGGCTGGCACGGGAGGTCGACGACATCCGCGGCCTCCTCGCCGGCGAGGAGCGGGCTCACTCCGAGGGCGGCCGGCCGGTGCGTGACATGCCGGTGCCCGGGGCGGAGGGCTCGGGCACCGTGCCGATCTACGTCTCCTGCAGGGGCCCGAAGGCACAGGCCCTCGCCCGGGAGCGGGGGGACGGGGCGATGACCGGGATCCTCTATCCCGGCGGCCTCGCCTCCCTGCGAGAGGCGATCGGAGCGGACATTCCGCTGGTCGTCCACGCCGTCGGATCGGTGGCCGACGAGGGTGAGGCGCTCGACAGCCCGCGGTTGCGAGCCGCGGTGGGACCGGTGGTGGCCGTCGCCTTCCACGCTTTCGCCGAACAACCCTGGCGCCTGGAGGGGCTCGACCAGGCGCTCCAGGCGCAGGCCGCCGACTACATCGCCGCCGTGACCGCCGCCTATCCGGCCGACCGACGCCACCAGGTCCTCCACCGCGGGCACCTGGCCGAGCTGGTGCTGCCCGAGGACGAACCGGTCGTGACCGCGCAGACCATCGCGCGCATGTCCTTCACGGGCAGCGCGTCGCAGTTGCGCTCGCGAGCCGAGCAGCTCGCCCTCGACGGGGTCACCGAGCTGGCCGTCCAGCCGGGCGGTGACATCCCCTCGGAGCTCCGTCGCCTCGCCGCCGCCCTCCTGGGCTGAGCCTGAGGTGCCGCGCGACCTCAGACGGGCGTGGCCAGCCAGGCCGTAGCGGCGTCGAGGTCGTCCTGCCCCAGACCGTGGCCGCGCTGCGACCAGTGCTCGGTGACATCGGCTCCGCGTTCGCGCAGGGTGGCGATGAGACACCTCACCATCCGTTCCGGGATCATGGTGTCGGCGATGCCCGCTGCGGCCAGCACCCGCACCTCTCCCATGTGGAGGTCGTCCGGGATGGGACAGGGCTGGAGCCCGCGAAGCAGCACGGCGCCGTCGAGCAGGCCGGGGTGGCGGATCATCAGCGCCGTGGCGGCGTTGGCGCCGTTCGAGTAGCCGACGGCGTAGATCCGCCGGCCCCCGAGCCCGTGCTCGACCAGGGCGGCGCGGACGAAAGCCGCGAGCTCATCGATGCGCTCGTTCAGATCGGGGAAGGCGAACGGGTCCTCGGGCGAGCGGCTGAAGAAGCGGGCCATCCCCTGCTCGAGCACCGGTCCCCGCGGCGAAACGAGTGCACCCCCCGGTGCCAGCGATCGCCCGAGCGCCATCATCTCGCGCTCGTCGCCCCCGGTGCCGTGCAGCATCAACAGCACCGGGAGCGCGGAGTCGCCCGGAGCCACCTCGTGGCGCCATCTCCCGAGGATCGTCGCCCCCTCGTGAGGGTTGGTCACGAACGCACCGCCCAGGCCGCCCGCGGATCGGGGAGCGGGGTGAGGCGGGCCTCGACCTCGCGGCGGTGGGGTTCGAGCCAGCTCGGCAGGATCACCTTCGTCCCGAGCTCCTCGAGGGAGAGGTCGCGGGTGAACCCGGGGCCGTCGTCGGCGATCTCGTAGAGCACCCCGCTGGGCTCCCGGAAGTAGATGGAGTGGAAGTAGTACCGGTCGATGACCGGGGTGGCGCCGACCCCGGCCTCCCTCAGCCGATCATCCCAGAGGGGATGCTCGGCGACGGTCGTGCCCCAGGCCACGTGGTGGACGGTGCCGGAGCCCTGCAGGCCGCGCTCGGGCGGGGGAGGGTCGAAGGCGATCGTCGCGCCGCGCCGCTCCCCGCGCAGCTCCCATGTCGATTCGTCGATCGCCTGCGCGCCGAGCACCCGCTCGAGCAGCGGCCCGCTCCGTCCGGGAGAGCCGTAGGCCCGCACCCCTACGAAGCCGCCGATCGCGTGCTCGTCGGGGATCTCGGGGTGGTTCGCGCGCAGCGGCGCATCGCGTGCGTCGATGATGAGCTCGTGGCCGACCCCCTCCGGGTCGTCGAAGCGGACCGCCCGGCCGCCTGCTCCGGTCTCCACTCCCTCCACCGCGAGGCGCTCGCGCCAGAAGGCGAGTGCGTCGGGCGACGCGACCCGCCACACGATCCGGTGGACCATCCCCCGCCCCGGGCGCCCGCGGCGAGCCCCCGGGTACTCGAAGAAGGTCAGCTCGGCGCCCGGGGAGCCCTGCTCGTCGGCGTAGAAGAGGTGGTAGACGCCCGGATCGTCCTGATTGACGGTCTTCGCCGCGAGCCGGAGGCCCAGCACGCGCGTGTAGAAGTCCACGTTCGCCGGGGCATCGCCCGTGATCGCGCTGATGTGATGGATCCCCTCGAGACGCACGGCCCCTCCGGTCACTTGATTGCGGAGTCAAGTATATCGCACCGTGGGGAAGCCGCTACCCTCACCGGATGGATCGCACCGCCCTCTCCTCTCTGCTGGCCGAATGGGGCCAGCCCGCCTACCGTGCCCGCCAGGCGATCGAGGCCCAGCGATCGGGCGCCGAGGGGTGGTCCGATGTGAGCACCCTGCCGCTGACCCTCCGCGAGCGCCTCGCGGAGTCGCTCCCCTTCTGGGCCCTCGCGCCCGACGACAGGGTGGAGTCGCGTGACGGCACCGTGAAGTGGGCGCTGCGCGCGGTGGACGGCGCGGTGGTCGAGGCCGTCCTGATCGCCCACGCCGAGGGCCGTCGCACGGTCTGCGTGTCCAGCCAGGTCGGCTGCGCGCTGGGCTGCAAGTTCTGCGCCACCGGCGCCATGGGTCCCGGCCGCAACATGACGGCATCCGAGATCGTCGATCAGGTCGTGCTGGCGGGGCGCGAGTCCGAGTCGCAGGGCGCGCGCCTCACCAACGTCGTCTTCATGGGCATGGGCGAGCCGATGCAGAATCTCGATGCCGTGCTCGAGGCGTGCGGCACGATCAACCACCCCGAGGGCATCGGGATCTCCGCCCGGCGGATCGCCATCTCCACGGTCGGCTGGGTCCCCGGTATCGCGACGCTCGCCGAGCACCCCCTGCCGGTTCGCCTCGCGATCTCGCTCCACGCGGCGGACGACGCCACCCGCACCTCTCTGATGCCCATCAACGCGCGCTACCCGATCGCCAGCCTGTTGGCGGCGTGCCGGCGCTACTGCGACACCACCGGCCGCCGCGTGTTCATCGAGTATCTGCTGCTCGAGGGCGTCAACGACTCCCCCGCCGACGCACGGCGGCTGGCGCGTCTGCTGCGCGACGGTCGTTTCCACGTGAACCTGATCGAGTACAACGCCGCCGGGGGCGACTACACCGGCAGTTCCTATGGCCGCCGCGAGGTGTTCATGCGCGCGCTCTCCGAGCTGGGGCTCGAGGCGTCGGTGCGACGCTCCCGCGGAGCGGACGTCGCCGCGGCGTGCGGCCAGCTCGCCCGGAGCCGCTGAGCCCGGATCGGACCGCTCCGGCCGGGTCACGCCGTGCAGGCCGCGAGAGCCGCGAAGTACTCCTCCTCGTCGGGCAGCTGCCCCGGGTTGTCGGTTCGCGACATCCCGCGCACGATCCCGGACCGGTCGATCACGAAGGTCGCCCTCCCCGCCACCCCGAACGCCTCGAGGTAGACGCCGTACGCCCGGCTCACGGCACCCTTGGGCTCGAAGTCGGCCAGCAGCACCACATCGGTGAGCCCGAGACCCTCCGCGAAGCGCCCCTGCGAGTAGATGGAGTTGACCGACACCCCGAGCACCTGAGCGCCCCCCTCGGCATAGCGCGCGGCACTCGCGCCGATCTGGGTGAGCTGGATCGTGCAGACGTCGCTGAACGCGGCCGGATAGAACACCAGGACGACGTTGCGCAGACCGCGGAAGGACGAGAGCGTCACCCCCTCGCCCTCGGGGTTGCTCAGGGTGAAATCGGGGGCCTCTCGGCCGACCTCGACCGCCATCGCGGGCTCCTCGCTCGTGGGCGTCGAGGCCGACCCTAGTGACGGGTCGCGCGCACGGGCCCGCCATCGGGCGCTAACGTCCGCCCAATGTCGGAGACCCCGGAGAAGCCACGCCGCTCCGCCCGGCCGCCCGAGACCGGGTGGGAGCTCGGAGCGAGCGGTCTCACCAAGGTCGCATGGGGCATCCTCGCCCTGCTGCTGGTGGCCCTCGGCGTTCTCCTCTTGATCAGCGGCTACATCGGATACGGCGGGATGATCCTGATCCTGGCCGCCGCCGCCGCCGTGAACCTTCTCTGAGCCCGGATCCCGTCTGATGCGGCGCCCGCACGCCCGGCATCCGCGATCTGGCACCGGATCCGGGCTGAGCCCGAACGCCGCCGCCGAGGCGCTGGCCCACGCGCTGCGCACGGCGCTGCCGGACGCCGATCCGTTCGAGGTCGACGCCGATGCGCTGGCGCACTCGGTGGCCGCCGCGGGCGCCGATCCGGCCGACGATGCGCTGGTGGCCGCCGCCCTCGTGGCCTGGGAGTCGCTCATCCACTGAAGCCATCCGGCCCGGCGGATGGTCGACCCCCGGCACCGGTAGCGGTTACAGTCACCCGCAATCCGATGGGAGGGTGGCATGAAAAGGCTTCTCTGGGTGGTGGCGATCGCCGCCCTGGCATTGGGCGTCGCGGCGTGCGGGAGCGATGGTGGCGATGCGGGGGCGAGCACGCCCGCGACATCCGGTACGACCGCCGATCTCGGGCTGATCACGCCCGGCGAGCTGACGGTTGCGAGCGACATCCCGTACGCGCCGTTCGAGTTCACCGAGCCGGGTTCGCCCCAGGCCGTGGGCTTCGACGTCGACATGGTGACGGCGATCGCCAAGACGCTCGGCATCACGGACGTGAAGTTCGTGGACCAGTCGTTCGACAGCATCATCCTGAGCATCAAGCAGGGCCGCTTCGACATGTCAGCCTCGTCGTGGACGGTCACCCCCGAGCGCGCCAAGGAGGTCGCCTTCGGCGACGTCTACTTCAGCGCCAATCAGGCAATTCTCGTGGGGAAGGACTCGGATGTCGCAAAGCTGGACGATCTGACGGGCAAGAAGATCGGCGTCCAGCGGGCGACCGTCGGCGCCGATCTGGCAGCGACGGTGCCGGGCGCCAAGGTGCTGCGCTACGAGAGCGGCGACGACGCCTTCAACGCCCTCGCCCAGGGGCGCGTCGATGCTGCGATCACCGACTTCCCGGTGGTGGCCTACGCCGCCGCCCAGAAGCCGACCCTCAAGGTTGCCGCCGAGGTGCCGGGCAACCTCGGGCTCGGGCTGATGTTCCCGCAGGAGAGCACCGCCCTGAAGGACGCTTTCAACCAGGGCCTCGCGGCGATCAAGGCCGACGGCACCTACGACGAGATCTACGCGAAGTGGTTCGGCGAGGCGCCGCCCTCGTAGGTATCTGACGATCGACAGCGAGGGGTCGCGCCGTGGATGAGGTCATCCGCCAGTACTTCGACTGGGACGCGGCGCGGCCCTACCTGCCCGATCTGGCCCGCGGTTTCTGGGTCACGATCCAGATCGCCCTGCTCGCCGAGCTCATCTGCCTCACCCTCGGCATGGTGCTGGCCGTCGCGCGCCAGGCCGGGCGGGGAGCCCGGAGTGCGCCGGGGCGGATCGCCGGCGCCGCCGTGCGCGGTCTGGCGGTCGTCTACATCAACTTCTTCCGCGCGGTGCCGGCTCTCCTCGTGCTGGTGCTCATGGCCGGGAGTTTCCCGTTCCTGCCCATTCCGGTGATCAGCGACCTGACGACGTTCCAGATCGCCTTCATCGCGCTGGGCCTCACTTATGCCGCCTACATCGCCGAGGTCTACCGCGCCGGTATCGAGTCGGTCGATCGCGGGCAGACCGAGGCGGCGCGCAGCCTCGGGATGGGCAGTGGCAAGGCCATGCGGCTGATCGTGCTCCCCCAGGCCGTGCGCCGGGTCCTGCCGCCGCTCATGAACGACTTCATCGCCCTCACCAAGGACGTCGCGCTCGTGAGCGTCCTCGCGGTGCAGGACGTCGTCGCCGTGGCCCGCGACGCCCAGTCGGTGACCTTCAACTCCTCGACCCTGGTTGTGGCGGCCGTCTTCTACCTCGCGTTCACGCTCCCCCTGATCTGGGTCCTCGATCGCGTCATCGCCCGCGACAAGCGCCGCCTCAGCCGCGGCGCGATCGTTTCGCCGTGACCACGATCCGGGCCACGGGCCTCGTCAAGAGCTTCGGCGCGAACACGGTTCTGGCGGGCGTCGATCTCGAGGTGGCCGACGGCGAGGTGGTCTGCGTCATCGGCCCCTCGGGGTCGGGCAAGTTCGACTCTGCTGCGCTGTCTCAACCTGCTCGAGATCCCGACCGAGGGGCGGATCTTCCTCGGAGACGCGGAGCTCACGGCCGCCGACGCACCGGTGGACGCCCTGCGCAGGCGCATCGGCATGGTCTTCCAGTCGTTCAACCTCTTCCCGCACCGGACCGTGCTCGACAACATCGCCCTGGCGCCGATCAACGTCCTCGGTCTGGACAAGGAGACCGCCCATGCCCGGGCGCGGACGCTGCTCGCGCGCGTGGGCCTGGAGGACCGCGCCTCGGAGCATCCCGCGCGCCTCTCCGGCGGGCAGCAGCAGCGCGTCGCGATCGCCCGGGCGCTTGCGATGGAGCCGTCGGCGATGCTCTTCGACGAGGTGACGAGCGCGCTCGACCCCGAGCTGGTGAAGGACGTGCTCGGGGTGATGCGCTCGCTGGCCGAGGCCGGCATGACCATGGTGGTCGTCACCCACGAGATGGGTTTCGCGCGCGAGGTGGCCGACCGGGTGGTCTTCATGGACGAGGGCATCATCGTGGAGCAGGGCGACCCCGCCCAGGTCCTCGGCGCCCCGCAGCAGGAGCGCACCAAGCGCTTCCTGTCGCGGGTGCTCGACGGGTAGCCCTCCGCCCCCTCGGCTGTGCATCAGCGACCCGGGGGTGGTGAGCCGAACTCCCGCTGAACCGCGTCGAGCGCGAGCAGCTCCTCGAGCGCCGCGGGCTCGGGCGCCAGGCCCAGCCGGCGCGCGAGGGCATCGGCAAGGGCCTCCTCGACCCGGACCCGGTCGGGATCGCCGCCCTCGGCGGCGATCGAGGTCGCCGCCACGTCGGGGGCCCCGCACGCGGTCATCGCCCGGAACCACTCCAGGTCGGGGTCGCGATTCAGGGAGAGGCCGTGGCTCGTGACACCGCCGCTGACGCGGATGCCGACACTCCCGAGTTTGCGACCCCCGGCGTAGAGGCCCATCGCGTCGGAGCCCGGAGCTGCGGACACGATGCCGGCCGCGTCGGCCATCGATCCGACCAGCGCCTCCACGAACTCCCGGACGCGTCTTCCCGCCCTCAGGTCGGCGATCGCGTAGCCCACCGTCTGGCCGGGGCCGTGCCAGGTCATCTGCCCGCCCCGGTCCACCGCCACGAACGACGCGCCCATGGCCGCCAGCGACCGGTCGTCGAGGAAGAGATCCTCCCGTCGGCCGTGGCGCCCGGAGGTGAAGGTGGGCGGATGCTCGAGCAGCCAGAGCACGTCGGGGATGTCGCCCCGCCCCCGCGCCGCCGCCAGGGCGCGCTGAACCTCCCACGCGCGCTGGTAGTCGATCGTCGCGGTGCGGACGAGGAGTGCCGGTCGCGACCTCATCCGGCGTCCACTTCGAGGTGGCGCTCCACGATGGTCACGTCCCTCCAGGCCCCTTCCCGTCGCCCGTGGGCGCGATGCGTCCCCACCGTGCGGAAGCCGGAGCCGAGCGCCAGGGCGAGCCCCGCGGCGTTCTCCGGGAGGATCATCCCGACGAGCTTCCAGTAGCCGTACGAGGGGGCCGCCTCGGTCAGCGCCGCGAGCATCAGCCGCCCGAATCCCCGCCCGTGGTACACCCCGGCGACGTAGACCGTGTACTCGCCGACCCCCTCGTACCAGGAGCGGTGGGAGAAGGGGGCGATCGCCGACCAGGCCACCACGTCGTCCTCGATCGTCCCGCACCAGACCGGCGCCCGCCGCGGGCGGGCCGCCAGCCAGGCCCGTCGCTCGTCGGCGCTGTGCGGCCCGGTGGCGAAGGTGGCGAGGCCTCCGGACGCCGCCTCGTCGTAGATTGCGCCGATCGCGTGCGCGTCACTGCTCGCGGCGGGGCGGATGACGAACGGAGCGTTCACAGTCGCCCACTCTAGTGCCGTGCCCGCCGGCGTTGGCCGCGTTCCGGCCGCCCTCATCGGCAGCGAGCCAGAAGCATCCGACGTTTCGGCGACGCGGCACTAGTCTTCCGCCAGAAGGCCTAGGGTGTAGTGACGAGCTGGTCCGAGCTGTGGTACGAAACAGGATAGGAATGACGAGAAAATCCGCCCACTGGGCGTGGCTCGTGGCATCCCTCGCGGCTGTCACCCTCTTCTCGCTGCTCGCGGCGCCGAAGGCCACCTCCGAGCAGGCGTCGTCGGACACCCGGCGCGCACAGGCCGGCTACATCGATGCCGGAGACGAGCACACCTGCGCGATCCTCGCCGACCGCTCCGTGCGCTGCTGGGGAAAGGGCCTCGCCGGCCGCCTCGGCTACGGGAACGAGAGCAACGTGCTCACGGCCGGAGCCTCCGGGCCGGTGAACGTCGGAGCCGGTCGCAGCGCTCGCGCGATCGTCGCCGGCGACTTCCACACGTGCGCGATCCTCGACGATGGCAGCGTCCGCTGCTGGGGCTTCGGCGCCAACGGTCGCCTCGGCTACGCGAGCTCGGCCAACGTCCTCTCGCCCGCGCAGGCACCGGCGGTGGACCTCGGGCCCGGCCGGACCGCCACGGCCATCACCGCCGGGGCATCGCACACGTGCGCGATCCTCGACGACGGCACCGTGCGGTGCTGGGGCAACGGTGTCTCCGGGCGTCTCGGCTACGGCAATCAGCAGTCGATCGGCGACGACGAGCCGCCCGCGAGCGCAGGTCCCGTCAACATCGGCGCCGGTCGCACGGCCGTCGCGATCTCGGCGGGGGACTTCCACACCTGCGTCGTCCGTGACGACGCCCAGATCCTGTGCTGGGGCTTCGGTTCCGCCGGTCAGCTCGGGTACGGGGGCACGTCCGACATCGGCGACGACGAGACCCCCGGCAGCGCCGGGCCCGTGAACCTCGGCGGTCGCACGGTGCGCGCCGTCTCGGGCGGCAAGGGGCACACGTGCGTCATCCTCGACGATCGCAGCGTCCGCTGCTGGGGCTTCGGCGCCGACGGACGGCTCGGGTACGGGGGGACCGGGACCATCCCCGCGGCGGTCAGCGCGCCACCGGTCAACCTCGGGCCCGGCCGCACGGCTGCCGCCATCGCGGCCGGCGAGGCCCACACGTGCGCGATCCTGGACACCGGAGCGGTGCGCTGCTGGGGCTTCGGTGGCAACGGGCGGCTCGGGGGGGGCAACACCAGCGCGATCGGCGACGATCCCGGCGAGACCCCCGCGAGCGTGCCGCCGGTCGATCTCGGCGAACGCACCGCCCGGGCGCTCAGCGTCGGCTTCTCGCACAGCTGCGCGGGCCTCGACGACGGCTCCGTCCGGTGCTGGGGATTCGGCGGTAGCGGGCGGCTCGGTTACGGGAACGAGACGAGCGTCGGCGACAGCGCGGAGCGCAGCGTCCTCCTCGCCGGATCGCTGCAGCTCGGCGGCACCGTCGCGCCGGCGGTCGCCGACCTCCGGCTCGCGATCTCCGCCGCCACGGGCCAGCTCCCGGTGGGCGCCGCCACGACCCTCTCCGTCTCGGTGGGCAACAGCGGGCCCGACGCGACCGGCGGAGTGGCCGTGTCCCTGCCCGCCCCCGCCGGGTTGCGCTACAGCCCGGGCGCTGCGCAGCAGGGGAGCTTCAGCCCGAGCTCGGGCGTCTGGACGATCGGCACGCTCGCACCCGGCGCGTTGCTCACGCTGACCCTCCCCACGACGGCCGCCGCGCCCGGCACGCAGGTCGTGTCGGCCGAGGTCGCCGCGTCGTCGGTGCTCGACCCGACTTCCACTCCCGGGAACGGGGTTCCGGAGGACGACCGCGCCGACGTCACCCTGATCGTCCCTGCCGTCGCGGCCCCGCCGGCGACGAGCGCCAAGACGCGGGTCCGCGCGCGCGGCCTGCGCGTCAGGGTCGTGCGCTACCCCCGGCGCGGCAAGGTGAAGCGGCTGAAGGTCGCCGGGATCCTCTACCTGCCGAAGAGATCGCCTGCCCTGCGCTGCGCCGGGCGCGTCCGTGCGCGGGCGAAGATCGGACGACGGACCGTCGCGGTCAAGGCGGGGAAGCTGCGGATGCGCAAGAAGGCATGCCGCTACACGGTGAACCTGAAGCCGAAGAGGACCGGCTCGGCCCGTCGCGTGAAGGTCACGGCCAAGTATCTCGGCAACGCGCAGGTTCGTCCGCGCACCTCGCGCGCTCTGAAGGTCCGCATCAGGTAGCGCACCGCCGGGTCAGGGCGAGGCGGGGGTCACTCCCACATCGCCCGGCCGGTCCTTGAGCTCCACCCGGAGAACGACGCGCCGCCCCTCGCGCAGAACGGTGAGCGACAGGTCGTCGCCCACGGCCCGGGACGAGACCGCGCGGCTCACGTCCGCCATGTCCTCCACCGTTCGCCCGTCCACGGCCACGATCAGATCTCCTCCGCGGGGGACGTCGGCGCCCTCGGGCGTGGTGGCGGCGCGCAGCCCCGCCTTCTTCGCCGGGCCGCGGTCGTCAACGTCGACGACGGCCACGCCACGAACGTCGCCGATACCCAGGCCCTCGGCGATCGCGGGGGTCACCGAGCGCCCGGTCACTCCGAGCCACGCGTGGGTCGCCCGGCCGGTGGCGATGATCGAATCGGCGACCGGTCGGATCGTGTCGATCGGCACGGCGAAGCCGATGCCGTTGCTGCCCCCGCTCTCGGTCGCGATCTGGGAGTTGATGCCCAGCACGCGCCCCCGGCGGTCGAGCAGCGGACCACCCGAGTTGCCCTGGTTGATCGCAGCATCGGTCTGGACGACGTTCTGGATCTCGAAGCCGTTCGGCGCGGTGATGATCCGCTTGAGCGCCGAGACGATCCCGGTCGTCGCGGTGCGCTCGAGCCCGAAGGGATTGCCGATCGCAACGACCGGGTCGCCCACCACCAGCCCCGCGCTGCGACCCAACGGGAGCGGGGTGACGCCCGAGGGGGGGTCGGCGACGAGCAACACCGCCAGGTCGGTGCTCTCGTCCGTGCCGAGAACCGAGGCCCTGCTCTCGGTGCCGTCGTCGAAGGTGACCGTGGCGCTCGTGGAGCCGTCGACCACGTGTGCGTTGGTGAGCACGCGTCCGCGTCGGTCGACCAGGAAGCCCGAGCCGAAGCGGCCGCCCGAGGCCGCGTTGCCGACGGTCACCTTGACCACCGCCGGAGCGCTCTCGGCGACGATCTCCTGCACGCTCCGGGCCGCCGTTGCGGCACCGTCGCTCGGCGCGGTGGGCGACGCGCTCGCGGTGACCGGGACGCCGGCCGGCAGCGGGGTGCGATCCCCCGCCACGATCGTCGTGTCGCCTCCCAGGTTTCCGGTGATCGCGGCGCCGCCGAGGGCGATGCATCCGCCGACGACCGCAGGGACGAGGGCTCCGCCGAGCCATCGAGGCGGGCGCCGGCGCGCGGGGGGCGGAGATGGCGGCGGCGGTGGCGGGGCGAAGGGGTTCTCGCCGGTTGGTCCATACGACGGCACGAAGAGCACACTAGCGCCCGTTCTTTAAGGCTCCGGGAAGGCTCGGTCGCTTCCATCGGGCCCCCGCTACCATCACGAGACGCGCCGGAGGGGAAGCCATGTCCGATCGCATCCTCGTGGTCGAGGACGAGCAGTCCATCAGAACGATCGTCGAGTACGCGCTGCGCGACGCCGGCTTCTCGGTGATCGGCGCCGGGCGAGGGGACGAGGCGCTCGATGTGATCGAGCGTGAGCCGATCGATCTGGTCGTGCTCGACGTGATGCTTCCCGGCCTGGACGGGCTGGAGGTCTGCAAGCGCATCCGGGCCGATCGCAACCTCCCGATCATCATGCTCTCCGCCCGCGGGGAGGAGCTCGACAAGGTGCTCGGGCTCGAGTTGGGCGCGGACGACTACGTGACCAAGCCCTTCTCGCCGCGAGAGCTCGTCTCCCGGGTCAAGGCCAACCTGCGACGCGCCCGCCTCGAACCCGACCGCTCGGCCGCCCTGCGGATCGGCGACCTCGAGATCGACCCCGTGTCGCGCACGGTCACCCGTGCCGGCGAAGAGCTCGTGTTGACGTACTCCGAGTTCGAGATCCTCAACAAGCTCGCGAGCTCGCCCCGTCGCGTCTTCACCCGGGAGGAGCTGATGAACCACCTGTGGAAGGGGACCTTCTACGGAGACCTGCGGAGCGTTGACGTGCACGTGCGCCACCTCCGCCAGAAGGTCGAGGTCGACGACTCCGCCCCCGTCCTGATCCGCACCGTGCGCGGCGTCGGCTACGCGTTCGGCGGGGAGGATGCGCGAGGGTGACCCGCCGCCGCGGCTTCGGCTTGCAGGGGTGGCTCGTGGGGGCCCTGCTCGCCGTGGGCATGGCCGCGAGCCTGGCGGTGCTCCTGGTGGTGCTGCCCACGCTCGAGTCGAGCGTGCGCGGCGACCGCGCCAAGCGCGACGGTGAGGATCTGGTGCGCGAGCTGGCCATCCTCGCGCGTACCCCGGGCATCCCCTCCCTGGCTCCGCCGGAGGCCGATCTGCGCGCCTTCGCCCAGAGCGTGCGCGACCAGACGCAGGCGGAGGTGCGGGTGCGCTTCCAGCGGCGAGGTCTGGGCCAGCCGACGGTCATCGTCACCGCCCCCGAGGGCGCAGTGCTGGTGTCGCAGGTCGACGGGCGCGTGAGCTCGGGTCGCTTCGCGATCATCGACGACGGTGCCGCCGTCGCGGCCGCCGCGTCGCTCGGCCAGCTGGGCGGTGATGCCGTCGGGCAGGTCACCGTCGCTCGCGAGGTGAGAGGGCTCGCCCCCGAGCTCGCCATCGTGCGCAATCGTGTCATCCTGGCGATGATCGCGGTGCTCGGACTCGCCGCGCTCGCAGGGATCGCCATTGCGCGCGTGCTGGGCGGGCGTATCCGGCGGCTTGCCGGGACGGCCGCCACCCTGGCGGCGGGCGATCTCTCGGCCCGCTATCCGCGCGGACGGGTGGCGCCGGAGGAGATCGTCACCCTCGGCGAGAGCCTGAACGGGATGGCGGGCAGGCTCCAGTCGCTGGTGGCCGAGATCACCAGCGAGCGCGACCGCGACCGGGCGCTGATCGGGTCCCTGGCCGAAGGCGTTCTCGCGGTCGCCCCCGACGGCACCGTCGCCGTGGCGAACGATGCCGCCAACGGGCTGCTGGGGTTGCCGGAGGACGCCGAGTCCGCGCGTCTGGATGGCCTGCCGCCGCCGATCCTCGAGGCCGTCCTCGCCGTCCGCAGCGAGGGCGGTCCCCTCGTCGACCGGCGTCAGGTGGTCCTCCCCGACGGCACGGAGCTCGAGCTCCACGTCGCGCCCCTCGCCGACGACCACACTGCGGGCACCGTCGTCACGCTGCGCGATGTCACCGAGCAGCGGCGCCTGGAGCGGGCTCGCCGCGACCTGGTGGCCAACGTATCCCACGAACTGAAGACTCCGATCGCCGCGTTGAAGGGCTTCCTGGAGTTGCTCGAGGGTGAGGGGGTGGACGAGAGACACCGCCGCGAGTTCCTCGCGTCGATGACTCAGGAGACCGGGCGGTTGGAGCGCCTGGTGGAGGAGCAGCTCCAGCTGGCGCGCCTCGACGCCGGCGCCCTGCCGCTCGATCGCGAGGAGATCGACCTCGGCGATCTCGCCGAGGTGATCGTGGCTCCCCGCGCCCCCCTCGCGTCGCGCGACGGCATCAGCCTCTCGGTGAGCCCGGCGGCCGACGGCCCGGTCATGGTGGAGGTCGATCCCGCCCGCATCGAGCAGGTCCTCCTGATCCTGCTCGACAACGCCCAACGCCACACGCCCCCCGGCGGCCGGGTCGAGGTCGCCATCGGTCGCGACGGTCCGGATGCCACCCTGACGGTGAGCGACACCGGGGAGGGGATCCCGCCGGAGGACCAGCCGTTCGTGTTCGACCGCTTCTACCGGGGGGATCCCTCTCGGGAGGGTCGCAGCGCCGGTCTTGGCCTCGCGATCGCCCGCGGCCTGGCCGCCGCGCACGGGGGCGAGATCTCGCTCCGGTCGCAGCTCGATGCCGGGAGCACCTTCACCGTCCGCCTGCCGCTCTCGGTTCCCGGTCAGGTGACCGAGGAGTCGCCGATCCCCGATCTCTCCGGCGTCCGGCCGGCCGGTACGGCGGCCGGGTAGCCTTCGGGCATGGGCGCTCTCCAGACGGTTCTGGTCACCGGGGCAGGCCGGGGCATCGGCCGGGCGGTCGTCGAGCTCTTCGACGACGCGGGCTGGCGCGTCGTCGCCGGGGTGCGCGACGTGCCGGCGGCCACGGAGGCGTACGCCCCTCGGGAGGGTGTCCTCGTCACCGAGCTCGACGTGACCGACCCGGAGTCCGTGCGCCGCGGGGTCGCCGCCGCCGAGGGTCATGCCGGTGGAGCGCTGACCTGCGTGGTCAGCAACGCGGGCTACGCGGTGCTCGGCGCGGTGGAGGACGCCGAGCTCGACGTGGTCCGGGCGATGTTCGAGACCAACTTCTTCGGTGCCGCCGCGGTGGTCCAAGCCGCTCTGCCCGCGATGCGGGAGACGGGCCGGGGTTCGGTCGTGTTCGTCTCATCGATCGGCGCGCGCGTCTCCAATCCGCTGCTCGGCATGTACCACGCATCCAAGTACGCGCTCTCGGCGATGGCGGAGGCCCTGGCCGTGGAGTGCCGTCCGTTCGGCATTCACGTCGTCACGATCGAGCCCGGCATGGTCGACACCGATTTCCCGAAGGCGACCCGTCCGACCGGCGCGCTCAGCAGAGGCGAGGGGCCCTATCTGCCGTTGCTCGAGGGGCTGCGTGCGGGCTTCGGGCAGTGGCGCGAGCGCCACCCCACCAGCGCCCAGACCGTCGCCCTGCCCGTCCTCGCCGCGGCGGAGAACGCCGCCGGGCCGTTTCGCATACCGGTCGGCGAGGACGCTGAGCTGCTGGCCCGCGCCCGCGAGACGACGATCGACGATGCGGCGTGGCAGGAGCAGCTTCTGGGCTTCCTCTCGATCGACTGGCCTCGGCGAGCGGCCGTGCCCCCGCAATGACCCTGGTCGTGGTCGCCCCGGCGCCCTTCAAGGGGGCGCTGTCGGCGTCCGCAGCCGCCCGTGCGATCGCCGCCGGGGTGCGTCTGGCGCTGCCGGGGTCCACGACCGACACCGCGCCCGTCGCCGACGGTGGCGAGGGCACCCTCGAGGCCCTGGTGGGCGCCACCGGCGGGCGCCGCCGTGGTGTGACCGTCGCCGATCCGCTGGGCAGGCCGGTCGAGGCCGGCCTCGGGGAGCTGAGGGGCGGCGTCGCCGTGGTCGAGATGGCACAGGCGTCGGGCTACGAGCTCCTCGACGAGGCCGAGCGCGATCCCGAGGCCACCTCCACGCGTGGAACGGGCGAGCTGATCCGGGCCGCGCTCGATCTCGGCGCTCGGCGCATCGTCGTGGGGCTCGGAGGGAGCGCCACCACCGACGGCGGCCTCGGCCTGGCCGCGGCCCTGGGCATCCGCGCCCTCGACGACCAGGGCGCCGTGCTGGAGGGGCGGGGATCGGACCTGACGCACGTCGCACGCCTGGACCTGTCAGGCCGCGATCCGCGGCTCGACGACGTCGCCATCCAGGTTGCGTGCGACGTCGATATCCCATTCCACGGGCCCCGCGGGGCGGCACATGTCTTCGGGCCGCAGAAGGGGGCCGCACCCGACGCGGTGAACCGGCTCGACGCCGGGCTCGCCAACCTCGCCGCGGTGGTCCGCGCGACGACCGGAGTCGACCTCCAGGCGATCCCGGGGGCCGGCGCCGCGGGAGGCGCTGCGGGCGGCCTCGCGGCCCTCGTCGGCGCAGAGCTCACACCGGGTGCGCCGCTCGTTCTGGACGCGCTCGGCCTCCCCGCCCGACTGGAGGGCGCCGACCTCTGCCTCACCGGCGAGGGGCGCCTGGACGAGACCAGCGGCGGTGGCAAGGCACCGCTGGCGGTGGCCGCCGCCTGCGCTTCGGCGGGCATCCCGTGCGTGGCGCTCTGCGGAGAGGTGGCGCTCGGCCCCGGCGCCGTGCGCAGAATGGGGTTCACCTCGGCCTTCGGCATCGGCCGCGCAGTGCGCCCTCTGCCGGACGCCCTCGAAGCGACCGAGGCCGATCTCGCCGCGGCCGGCGCCGCGGTCGCCGCGGTCTGGGCGGCCGGCAGGCGCTGATCACCGATGGACGTCCGCAGACGGAGGTCGGCGGCCGGCAGCCTCTGAATCGCGACACTAGCCCGGCGCGGGGGTGCGAACCGTCCCGATGGGCAGTGGCCCGGGCGCCGCCGGGGGCGACTCTTGCTGCAGTCACGGAACGACCGTCCATTCGGGAGGATCCCGCTCTGCGTCTCGCTCTCGCCCTTCTGCTCGCCATCTCGCTGTCCGCCGCCCCCGTCGTGGCGGCTCCGCCAGGCGCCCCCGGCGCGAAGGCCATCGCTCGCGCCGACGCGCTCGCCGCGAAGTGGGGGCGCTGCCCGACCGCTGCGTCGGCCCAGCGCATCCTGATCCAGGCCAAGCGGACGACGGCCCCGCGCCCGCGCGCCCGGAGGGCGCGGGCGGCTCTGCGCTCGTGGACCGAGGTGTCCCGCGTCTGCGCCCGCCCCGTCGATCAGCCGATCGTCATCGTCTCCGCCTGAGGCCGCGCCTCCCGGTCTCGCCTCCACGCCCTGCCGACGGATTCGCGCGGAGCCAGGCCTTCACCGCCTCCAGGACCCCGGCGCCGTAGGACGCCGATGTGATCCAGGGTGCGCCGCGCGCCATCTCGGGGTCGGCCGCCGCCCCGTTCGCGACGATCGCGACCGATCCGAGCACCTGCGCCATGTCGAGGTCCTGTCGGCTGTCGCCGACGGCGAGGCACTCCTCGGCTGCCACCCCCCGAGCCGCGACGTCGCGCTCCACCGCACGCGCCTTGCTCGCCGCGGCGGGGAGCAGGTGGAAGACGTGCGCATCGCCGGGCCCGGTGTGTCCGTTGTCGGCGAGTCGCAGCATGCCACCGCTCAGGGAGTTGACGAGGGCCTGGGCGCCGCCCCCGGCCCGGCCGAGGAAGACGTGGCTTCCCTCGCGCCCCCAGACGGCGAGCGGGTGGGGGGAGAGACCGGGTTCTGAGGAGAGCAGGGCGTCCGGGACCCCCGTGCGGCCGATCGCCTGGTGGACCGTCTCACCGGGCTCCGTGGGGTATCCGGCATCGGTCGCGCCGAGCTCCGGGAGCACGCCCGCCGCGCCGAGCGTCTGGGCGACCGCCTCGAGGCGTCGCCGGCTGCGCCCGCTGACCAGGACCACGGGGACGCCCGCGTCGTGCAGCAGCTCCAAGGCCCCGATCCCTGCCGTGGTGAAGCGGCCGTCCGCCGCCCGCAGGATCGACCCCGAGGGACCGAGGAGGGTGTCGTCCAGATCGAGGTACGCGACCCCGCGGGTCAGGCGATGCTCGCCTGGAGCACATCGACCATCGGGGGGCGCTCGTCCGGCCGGGTCTGCTGCTCGGTGAGCACGTAGCTTCCCCCGTCGGGCACGGGTCGCGCGTAGGCGCCGGACCCGGCGAGGGCGCCCGGCGCGCGGCCCTCCTGGGCGACGCGCTTCAGCACGGCCTGCGAGATGGTCGAGGCCATCGCTCCGAGCGCTGCCGTCGGCTGGTTCGTGTGGCGGCGCGAGCCGAGATCGACCTGAGCCAGGGCGCCCAGACCGGCGACGCGGCAGATGTCGATGAGCAGGCCGATCTCCACCGCGTACCCGTTGAAGAAGGGCACCGCCGTGAGGAGCTCGCGGCGTCCGGCCGCCTCGCCCGAGAGCGGCTGGGCGAAACCGGCCAGCTCGGGGTAGAAGAGGTTGATGAGGGGACGGGCGCAGATCTCGGTGACGCGACCGCCGCCCTCGTCATCGGTCCCCAGGCTGCGCCGGTAGAGGGCCTTGACGTAGCCGACGTCCGGCTCGGCCAGCAGCGGCCCCACGAGGCCGCTGACGAACGCGGGGTCGAAGTCGACGACGTCGGCGTCGAGCCACACCACGAGCTCACCGGAGAGCACCGCGAGGCTCTTCCACATGGCCTCACCCTTCCCGCGGCCCGGGGCGAGGCGGGGCAGGACCTCATGGTCCAGGACGACGCGGGCGCCCGCCTCTTCGGCGATCCTCCCGGTGCCGTCGGTGCTCGAGCCGTCCATGACGAGGATCTCCGAGATGAGCGGCACCTCCTCCATGAGGCGCAGGCGCAGCGTCTCGACGATGGAGCCGACCGTCTCCGCCACGTTCAGCGCGGGAAGGCAGACCGAGATCCTGAGGCCATCGCGCCGCGCCTGGTGGGCGAGCTGCTCGGGGTCGAAATCCGCGCCCCGGTACGTTCGTCGCGCCAGCCACTCATCACGATCCACACGCCGGATCGTAGCGGGGGATACTCCGCGTGAGTCCGCCACCCGGAGGCTGGTACCCTCCCCGCGTGTCAGCCGCTCTCAAGGGTCTCGTCCTCTCCGGCGGTGCCGGCACCCGGCTTCGGCCCATCACCCACACGAGCGCGAAGCAGCTCGTGCCGGTGGCGAACAAGCCGGTGCTCTTCTACGGCCTGGAGGCGTTGCGCGCCGCCGGGGTCACCGAGGTCGGCATCGTCGTCGGCGACACCCACGCCGAGATCGAGGCCGCCGTCGGCGACGGGTCGGCGCTCGGCATCGACGTCACCTACATCCGCCAGGAGGCCCCGCTCGGACTGGCGCACGCGGTGCTCACGGCGGAGTCGTTTCTCGCGGGCGCCCCGTTCGTGATGTACCTGGGAGACAACCTGCTGCGCGACGGGATCACGGACCTCGTCGCGCGCTTCCGGGCCGGCGGCAGCGATGCGATGATCCTGCTCCAGCGGGTGCCGGACCCCGAGTCCTACGGGGTGGCCGAGCTCGAGGGTGGCACCGTCGTGCGGCTGGTCGAGAAGCCCCCCGTGCCCAAGAGCGACCTGGCGCTGGTGGGCGTCTACATGTTCAGCCCCGCGATCATGGACTCCGCCAAGGCGATCCGGCCCTCGGGCCGCGGAGAGCTGGAGATCACCGATGCCATCCAGCATCTCATCGATCGGGGCCTCAGCGTCGACCCGCACGAGGTCACCGGCTGGTGGAAGGACACCGGGCGCCTCGAGGACATGCTCGAGGCGAACCGCCTCATCCTCGACGTGCTCGAGCCCCGCATCGAAGGCGAGCTCGTGGAGAGCAGTCTCGAGGGACGCATCGTCATCGAGGCGGGGGCACGCATCGTGCGCTCGTCCATACGCGGCCCGGCCATCATCGGCGCGGGAGCGGTCGTGGAGGACTCCTACATCGGTCCGTACTCCTCCATCTCCCCGGGGGTCGTCGTGCGGCGCGCCGAAGTGGAGCACAGCATCCTCCTGGAGGACAGCCGGGTGGAGGACCTCGACGCCCGCGTCGAGAGCAGCCTGATCGGCCGTGGCGTGACCATCGCCCGCACGACCGAGAAGCCGCGGGCCTATCGCTTCATGATCGGCGACTCGTCCAGTATCGGCCTCGTCTGAGGTCTCGGTGAGGATCCTCGTGACCGGTGCCGCCGGGATGCTCGGTCGCGATCTGGTGCGCCACCTCGATCCCCGACACGACGTGGTGGGCGTGGACATGGAGGTCGATGTGACCGATTCCCAGGCCGTCGGGGACTGCGTACGGGAGGTCGGCCCGCAGGCGATCTTCCACCTCGCGGCCTGGACCGACGTCGACGGCGCCGAGAACGACGAGCCGGCGGCCGAGGCCGCCAACGCCACGGGCAGCCGCAACGTGGCCGTCGCCGCCCGGGAGGCCGGCGCCGCCCTCGTCGTGCCCTCGACCGACTACGTCTTCGACGGCGCCGCGGGCCGCGCCTATGTCGAGGACGATGCACCGTGCCCGCTCGGCGCGTACGGCCGCACGAAGCTGGCCGGAGAGCGCGCGGCGCACGCCGCGCACCGGGACGGTGTCCGCGTGGCCCGTACCGCATGGCTGTACGGCGCCGGCGGCAGGAACTTCGTGGACACCATGCGCCAACTCGGCGAGGAGCGCGACGAGGTCGCGGTGGTCGACGACCAGGAGGGCTGCCCCACCTGGACGCGCGACCTGGCGCCGGCGCTCGAAGCCCTGCTCGACCAGCCGCCGGGCACCTACCACACAGCCGGCGGCGGCTCGGTGACCTGGGCGGGCTTCGCCCGGGCGATCTTCGAGGAGGCCGGCATCGACTGCCGGGTGCGTCCCATCACCACGGCCGAGCTCGCTCGCCCCGCTCCGCGCCCGGCCCACTCGCCCCTCGCCGTCACCCGGCCCGGGGCACCGCGGCTGCGACACTGGCGCGAGGCGCTGCGCGACTACCTCAAGGAGACGGTGTGAAGCTTCTCGTGACCGGCGGCTGCGGTTTCATCGGCTCGGCGTTCGTGCGTCTCGCCCTCTCGCGGGGCGCCCAGGTGGTGAACCTCGACAAGCTGACCTACGCGGGCAACCCCGCCAATGTCGCCGACGTCGCCGACGACGAGGGCTACCGCTTCGTGCACGCGGACATCGCCGACGCCGACGCGGTCGCGGCGGCCGTCCGGGGCGTGGACGCCATGGTCAACTTCGCGGCCGAGAGCCACGTGGACCGCTCGATCCTCGATCCGACCGAGTTCATCAGCACCGACGTGGTGGGCACCGCCGTGCTCCTCGAGGCCGCCCGCACCGCGGGGGTGGGCCGCTTCGTGCAGGTCTCGACCGACGAGGTCTACGGATCCATCCCGCACGGCGCCTTCCGCGAGACCGATCCGATCAGCCCCTCCAGCCCCTACTCGGCGAGCAAGGCCGGCGGCGACCTGCAGGTGCTGGCCTGGCACCGCACCTTCGGGCTCGACGCCGTCATCACCCGCGGCTCCAACACCTTCGGCCCGCGCCAGTACCCGGAGAAGCTGATCCCGCTCTTCGTCACCAACGCACTCGACGGCCTGCAGTTGCCGGTCTACGGCGACGGCATGCAGATCCGAGACTGGATCTACGTGGACGACCACTGCGACGGCATCTGGACCGCGCTCACCCTCGGCGAGGCGGGCGAGGTCTACAACGTCGGCGGGGGTCACGAGGAGCCCAACCTCGAGATCACCCGCCGCATCCTGGAGCTCACGGGCCGCGACGAATCGCTGATCCGCCACGTCGCCGACCGCCTCGGCCACGACCGCCGCTACGCCCTCGACACGACCCGGCTCCGCAGCCTCGGCTGGGAGCCGCGCCGCACATTCGACGAGGCGATCGCCGCCACGGTCGAGTGGTACCGCGACCGCCGCGACTGGTGGGAGCCGATCAAGAGCGGGGAGTACCGGCGGTACTACGAGGAGCAGTACGGGGCCCGGTGACCGCCGGCTCAGGCCGGCCGCCGCGCCTCGAGGTTGAGCCGCACGTAGTCGATCTCCACGCGGCCGTCGGGCCGGGTGCGCCGCTCGGCGACCGCACGCACGAACGGCGCCCTCAGGTCGTGCGGCAGGCGCTCCAGGTGGTGGCGCAGGACGACCGCCGCGAGGAAGACGGTGCCCTCATCGGTGGTCCCGAAGACCGCCGGGTCCTCCTCCAGCCACGCCCCCGCGTCCGTGAAGCCGGCACCCTCCAGGCGCCGCACGGTGTCCCGGGCGCCGGCGAACAGCCAGCTCTCGGGCCGCCCCGCGAGGTGCGACGCGTACGGTCCGGCGGCCGACACGGCCTCGGCGGCCCCCAGGGTGGCGGCGATGTTGCCCTCGCCGCCGCACTGGGCCACCAGCCGGCCGCCCGGCCGAAGGGCGGCGAACAGCCGGGCGAAGAGGCCGTCGTGGTCGAGGATCCAGTGGAGGGTCGCGGTGGACACGATCAGGTCGACCGATTCCTCCAGCTCGAGCTCTCTCAGGTCGGCCCGGTGGAACCTGACGCGGTCGCCGAGGTCGGCAAGCTGGCGCGTCGCCTCGTCGACCATCCGCTGCGAGCCGTCCACACCGAGCACGGTGCCCCGCGGCAGCCGCCCCGCGAGAAGGCGCGTGACGCGCCCGGTTCCACACCCCGCGTCGAGCGCGTCCTCGTCGCCATCGAGCGGGATGCGCTCCACCACGCGCTGCCCCCAGGCGAACTGGGGGGCGGAGACGCGCTGGTAGGTCGCCGCGTCCCACTCGCCGGCCATCAGGAGTCCAGGTGGTTCACGAGCGCGTCGAGGGCGGCCCGGATCGGCTCTATCGGCGTCCGGGCGATGCCGGCGCCGATCTGGCCCCCGTCCACCCGGTGCAGGATGCCGGTGTTGATGAGCGGCGTGATGCCGAGATCGACGCAGGCACGGGCGTCGACCCCGAGCGGGGTGCCCTCGCCGTCGAGGGTCGGAATGCGCAGGCGCTCGCTCTGGGCGAGGCACATGTCGCCCATGTAGCGGGTGCGCTCGATCGCCTCGGCCAGGCCACCGCCGAGAAACGCCGCCACGCTGGGGCTGGCCGCGCTGGCCGCGCCTCCGAGGCCGCAGCACTCGACCAGCGCGGAGTCGCCGATGTCGGGGGCGGCATCGGCATCGGAGAAGCCCGGACGATAGAGCGGATCGGCCACGAGGGGAGCCGGGAACGTGAACCAGCGGTCCGGCAGGCCGGCGATCTGGATCGCCGCATCGACGCCGTTGCGGCTGATGAAAACCACCAGGCTGGAGTCGGGCGTGCCCTGGATGCCGGCGAGCGCGGCCCGCGCCGAGGCGATGCTCACGGTGAGGGCGAAGTGGCCGTTCTCGGCGAGCAACCGGGCCGTCGGCAGCACGCTGTTCGGCGCGTGCTCGGCCATCGACGGCAGCACCTGGCGCAGCAGGAGCATGGTGGTCGCCTGATGGCGCATGTGGCAGTCGTCGCCCATGGCGATCCCCTGCGCGCAGAGCGCAAAGGCGTCGATCGGTCCGTCAGCGCGGAGCGCCGCGGCGAACCCGGGGGCGATGCCATCAGCCATCACGCGCTGGCGCTCGATCGCGGCCGGTGAGCCCACGCCCAGCCAGAAGGCCTCGCCGGGACCGTCATTGAAGGGGCTGTAGCCGACCCCCCCGTTGACCTCGTCGCGCGCCGCCCAGCAGGCCATGGAGGGGGAGATCACCCCGCACATCGCCCCCGCTGCGTTCAGCGAGTGCGCGCTCGCGAGCCGCACCTCTCCGCGCGCGAGGAGCCCCGCGGCGTCCTCGGCAGCGCTCGCCCATCCTTCGAGCAGGCACGCGCCCAGGACGGCGTTGCGCTGTGGCGCACACATCGCCTCCCACTCGACGGCAGGTCCCGCGTGCAGGATCAGCCGGCCCTCGAGCCCCGGGATCAGATCGCCGGCCGCCCCCGCCCCGACGATCATGGGCCGCGCCTCCTGGAGACGTTCGACGGCCACCGCGTTCGCGGCGTCCACGCGGGAGTCGCCGTAGGCCGCGGTGAGCATCGCGACGGCCTCGGGATCGCCCGACGCCGGGGGGCGCCAGTCAATGGTCGTCACGTCGGCGTCCTGGGTCGCGAGGGCGTCGGCCATCAGGTCCAGGCCCGCTGTGGCGATCCGTAGGCTGTCCATCGGATGAACCTATCTGCTCTCGCATCCCTCGTGCGCGACCACCCCGGCCTGCGGGGAAAGGAGGGCCTGCGGGACGTGGCGTCGATCATCGGTGGCGACGGGGACGACGCCGCGGTGATCCCCGATGCGTGCGGCCATCTGGTCATGGCAGCAGAAGCCATCTGGCCCCCATTCGTCGCGGCGCAGCCGCGCGCGGCGGGCGTCGCCGGCATCGTTACGGTCCTGAACGACCTGGCCGCGACCGGGGCGCGCCCGATCGCCCTGCTCGACTGCCTGGTCGCGGGAACGCCGGAGATCGCCCGCGAGATCCTCACGGGGCTGCGCATCGGCGCCGACCTCTACGGGGTGCCGGTCGCCGGGGGGCACGCGACCCTCGAGGGCGACGGCCCTCCTGCCCTCTCCACCTTCGCGCTCGGACGGGCGCTCTCTCCCCTGTCGGCCCGCAACGCGCGACCCGGCGACGCCGTGGTGCTCGCGGCATGCCTTGAGGGCGAGATGGTCCGCGGCCCCGAGGGGGCCTTCTTCAGTCATCTGCGCGGACCGCGGCGCGAGCAGGCCGCCGCCGACCTGGCTCTCCTCGCCGAAGCCGCGGAGGCCGGGGAGGCGTGGGCCGCGCGCGATGTGTCGATGCCCGGTGTCGTGGGGTCCCTGCTTCAGTTCTGCGAGAGCGCCGGGGGCCTCGGCTGCGCCCTCGATCTCGAGGCCCTCCCGATACCGGCGAACCTCGCGCTCGAGGACTGGTTGGTCAGCTTCCCGTCGTTCGCCTTCCTGGTCGCCGGCGATCCCGTCGCCTTGGTCGCGCGATTCGGCGCGGCCGGGATCGCCTGCGTCCGGATCGGGACGCTCGACCCCTCCGGTGCGGTCCGGCTGCGCCTCGGCGGTCGCGAGGAGATGGTGTGGGACCTCGACTCCGAGCCGCTCACCGGCCTGCGTCCCCACGCGTAGCGCCGGGCCCGGTGCCGTTCACCGGCTCAGCCGGCGCTGCCGGGTGCCGATAGGGAGCTAGCCCTCCGTCGCCAGGACGGACCCGATCGAGGGACACGGATGCTCCCGCAGGATACGTTCGAGATACCTCCGACCCCGGGGCCGCCAGCTCCGTCCCGTGTTGACCGCGGACGGCTGCTGCGGGGCGCCCGGATCGTCGCCCTCGTCGTCGCCCTCGGTCTCGTACCCCTCACCGTGGGCAGCTTCCTGGTCGAGCGACAGTCGCGCGACGCAGAGCTGATCCACCTCGACGCGAGCCTCACGAACGTCGCCGACGCCGAGGCCGGCGCCCTCGAGGCCTACTTCGCCCGGGCCCGGGCGATCGTCCTGGTCTCGGCGCGCAACCCCGCCTTCCGCTCTCTCTACGGCTCCGCCGGTGGGCGGACGCCCGCCGTCACCGCCACGGGAGAGACGATCGGCGAGGTGAACGCCGCGCTGGCCTACCTCGAGCAGCTCTACCCGGACAGCATCGGGGAGGCATGCTTCATCGACAGCAGAGGGCCTGAGCTCGCTCGGGTGGTCCGGGGCGAGCGGGCCCCCGTGGCCGACCTGTCGCCGGACGAATCCGACGCCCCGTTCTTCGCCCCCGCGTTCCGCCGGCGCCCAGGCCAGATCAGCCAGGCCGAGCCCTACGTCTCTCCGGATACTCGTGAGTGGGTGATCTCCAACGCCACCCAGATCGCCGGCCTTCCCGGAGGATCGCGGGCGATCGTGCACTTCGAGGTCACCATCGAGAGCTTTCGGCAGGCCTCTGCGGAGCTCGCCGGCGGTTTCGAGGTCGCAGTGGTGGACGCCGGCAGCGGGCGGGTCCTGTTCGACTCCGCGGAGCGGCAGGTTCCCGGCACGCGCCTCGGCCGCCCGGGGGATCGCCGGTACGTGTCGGTCGTGCGTCAGGGAGACGCTGCGGGGGTGGTCGACCTGGCCGGGAGCCGCACCGTCTACCGTCGCCTGGCCGTCGATACGGGCAACGCCAACGACTGGTTCGTGGTGGCGAGCGCGCCCCCGCCGCCCACGGCCGGGCTGGGGGTGCTGCTGAAGCCGACGGCGATCGCACTGCTCTTCGTCCTGGTCGCGATCGGCCTCTGGATCGCGCACCGCTGGCTGCGCCGCAGCGATGAGGCCACGACCGATCCCCTCACAGGGCTGCCGAACCGCCGCCTCTTCAACGACCGCATCGCTCAGGCCCTCGCGACCGCCCGTCGCGAGGGACAGCCACTCGCCGTGATGCTGATCGATCTCGATCGGTTCAAGGAGGTGAACGACGCGCTCGGCCATCACTTCGGGGATGTCCTCCTGCAGGAGGTCTCGAGGCGGCTGCGGCGCGTCCTGCGCGAGAGCGACACCGTTGCGCGTCTCGGGGGCGACGAGTTCGCCCTTCTGCTCCCCCGGGTGCCGGACGCCGCCACCTCGGTGGAGGTTGCAGAGAAGATCCGCCGGGCGATCGGCGCTCCGTTGGCGCTCAAGGCGCAGCTCTCCCTCGAGGTGGAGGCCAGCGTCGGGATCGCCCTCTTCCCGGAGCACGGCACGGAGGCGCCGGAGCTCCTGCGTCGCGCCGACGTCGCGATGTACGTGGCCAAGGCCACGCGCCACGGCCAGGTGGTCTACTCCGCCGATCAGGACCACGGCAATGTCGAGCGGTTGTCCCTCGTCGCCGAGTTGCGGCGGGCGATCGACCAGGGGGAGCTCGTGCTCCACTACCAGCCCAAGGTCGAGTTGGGCACCGGGGAGATGCGATGCGTCGAGGCGCTCGTCCGCTGGCAGCACCCCGAGCGGGGGCTGCTCGGCCCAGGGGAGTTCATCCCGATGGCCGAGCACACCGCGCTGATCAAGCCATTGACCCTCTACGTGCTGGAGCGCGCCCTCACCGACTGTCGCCGCTGGGAGGACGAGGGAATCACGGTCTCGGTCGCGGTCAACCTGTCGGCCCACCACCTGGCGGACCCGGGACTCCCGGCCGATGTGGCCCGGATCCTCGCGACCACCGGACTCGACCCGAGCCGCCTCGAGCTGGAGATCACCGAGAGCGCCCTGATGGCCGACCCGGCGCGCGCGCTCACGATCCTGGAGCAGCTGAGCGAGATGGGGGTCGCCCTCTCGATCGACGACTTCGGTGTCGGCTACTCCTCGCTCAACTACCTCAAGAAGCTGCCGGTCGGCGTGCTGAAGATCGATCGCTCGTTCGTCATGAACATGGAGACGAGCCCCGACGACGCGATGATCGTCCGGTCGACCATCGACCTTGCCCGCAACCTCGGCCTGCGGACCGTCGCAGAGGGGGTGGAGAGCCTCCGCGTCATGAATGCGCTCCAGGCGCTCGGGTGCGACGCCGCCCAGGGGTTCCACGTCAGCCGAGCGATCTCGGCCGACGCCCTCGTGGAGTGGAGCCGGGCGAACCTCGGCGACGCGGCGGTCACGGGCCGCGAACCGGGCCACCTCTCCTCACCTGAGGACTACCCGGCCCCCAGCGCCCAGGCGTAGCCGTCGGGAGCGAACCCGGGTTGCGCCCCCGAGAGGGCGATCGCCATCGGCTGATGGGTCGCCCCGCGGAACTCTCCGGGCTCGCCCTGGCGGCTCCAGCCGAGCCGGCGGAAGAAGGCCACGTTCGGCTTCTGGATGAGGGCGATCATCCGGGTTCCGCCGGCCTCGCCGGCGGTGGCGACGGCGAAGCGCACCAGCGGCGCACCCACCCCGACGGTGCGCGCGTCGGGCAGCACCGCGAGCCGGTCGCCCTTCCACAGGCCCGCCTCGTCGAGCGGGTAGAGGCGTACCGCCCCGACGACCCGGCCGGCGATCGAGGCCACCACCTTCACGGCGCCCTCGTCCCAGGCGTCGCGGTCGTCGTCCTCGAAGATCCCCTGCTCGGTCACGAACACCTCGCCGCGCACGGCATGGTGCGCGGCGACGTCGTCCGGGCTGCGCGCCACCCGGACCTCCACGAGGGTCCGGGTGCAGAGCTCCATCAGGCGCTCACCGCGGCGGGCTCGCCGTCGCGGCCACCCCCGAAAGCGCGCTCGAACGTGCTGAGCGCCGAGCAGGCCTGGCAGCGCACGCACCCGGCCCGGGTGTCCTGGCTCAGCATCTGAGCGTCGGCGAGGAGCGGTGCCACCTGCTCGTACACCTCGCGCATGTACTCCACCGAGGGGGGCTCCTCGTGGGCCACGATGCTGCCCGGCGAGGGGCGCAGGGGAACCACGAACGGGTAGACGCCGCGCTCGATCGCCGCCCGGCAGCCCTCCATCACCGACTCGGCCGACTCGCCGAGGCCGAGGATGAAGTAGGTCGAACACCTGGCCGCGGCCGAAGACCTCCACCGCCGCCTCCCAGGCCGACAGGTAGAGCTCGCGCCCCTGGGCGTGCTTGCCGGGCGCCACCCGGCGCAGGACGTCCTGGTCCCAGACCTCGAGGTGCAGGCCGAGCGACTCGACGCCGCTGCGCTTGAGCTCTCCGAACCACGAGAAGTCGTTCGGGGGCTCCAGCTGAACCTGCACCGGGAGTCCACTCGACTCGCGGATCGCGGCGGCGCAGCGCGCCATGTACGAGGCGCCACGGTCGTCGCGGTTGGGGGTTCCCGTGGTCAGGGTCACGTCCTTGGCACCGTCTAGTCGCGCCGCGGCCTCGGCCACCTCGGCCAGCATCTCGGGCGTCTTCAGCGGGATCGTGCGCCCGTGGGAGAGGCTCGTGCCGATGGCGCAGAAGTGGCACTGCTCGTCGGTTCCCCAGTAGACGCAGCGCTGGAACACCGTCGAGGCCATGCTGTCGAGGTGCATCAGGGCGATCTTCCAGTACGGCACCCCGTCGGCCGTCTCGAGGTCGTAGATCTTCGGCCGCGGGTGCAGGTGCACCGGACCGATCTCGACGCCGTCGCGCAGCAGCCGCCCCGCCTGCCCGGAGCTGTGCATCACCAGCTCGTAGGGCGAGCGCGCGACGTAGTCGCCGTTCACCGGAACGGTGAGCGGCGCTCCATCGACCCAGATGAAGCCCGCGTCCGACGGGCCTGCGCCACCCTGGCGGCCCTCGACGGCCGTCCGGGTGCGCACGCCCATCGTCTGCAGCTCGACCGCGAGCGTCTTGATGTCGAAGCCGCCCGCGACGGCGTCGGTGGTGCTCACCAGTGCTTCTCGTGGAGCTTCTCGAAGTTCTCCTTGAAGACCATCCGCTTGAGCTGCTCCGAGACCGGTGCGCCCTCGATCTTCCAGTACTCGCCCATGAAGTCGGACCAGGGCTCGTCGGATCCGAAGATCACGCGATCGCCACCGATGCCCTGCTTCTCGATCTCGACCAGGAGCCAGCGAGCGCCGAAGCCGATGGCCCACGAGGTGTCGGTGTAGACCTTGTAGCCGTCCTTCACCCACTGCATGAACTTGGGCACGAGCTTGATGTGGCCGCTGACGCCGCCGCCGAAGTGGACGAGGTGGATCTTGCAGCGCTTCCCGTAGGCCTCGACCATCGGGATGAAGTTGTTGATGTCGCTGTTGCCGCCGGCCGACGTGTGGAAGTGGAAGACGTAGTCGTGCTTCTCGCACGCGTCGAAGCACATGTCGGCCAGTTCCTTGGTCTCCTCGTCCCACTCCTCGGGGTTCGGGTTGCCGCCCAGCAGGAAGGTGGTCTTCAGGCCGATGATCCCGGCCTCGCCGCAGTGCTTGAGCGCCTCGAGCGTGTGCTCGCGGTCGCGCGGCAGGAACGACACCCACAGCAGTCCGCGGATGCGGTCGCTCGAGGTGGCGGCCTCCATCACGATCGGGTTGAGCGAGAAGGGCTGCTCGGGCTTGGGGATGCCGTAGTTCGACATGCACAGGCTGCGCTCGACCCCGTACTTGTCCATGTGCTTGAGGAAGTCCCCGACCCGCGGGAAGTCATAGACGATCGGCTTCACCGGGTAGTCGATGCCGTAGAACGGCCACGCCTCGATCTCTCCGATGTGGCTGTGCCCGTCGATCACGTTCCGCTTCATTCCATCTGGCAAGGACACGATGCTCCCGTCGTTCAGCTGGTCAGAAGGTTCTCGCGGAGCGAGGTGGCGGCTGCCCGCCACTCGATCCGGATCGGTGAACTCCTGCCGCGGTGCCAGGGGTTCATCCGTGGTGGCCTCGCCGGTCTGCGGGTCGAGGGCGATCCCCTCGACGGCGTACCGCGGCATCATGGTGTCCGGGTCCAGCAGGGTCGACACCGCCACCGCATGGCCGCTCGAGAGCGACATCTCCACGCGGCGGTACGGGGGCCACAGCTCCCTCTCGCCCTCGCTCCAGATGACGGCGGTGCCGTCTCCGGCCGCGCGGGCGCGACGGATGGCCGTCTCCGTCCGCTCGATCGATGCGCGCATGGTGAGCTCGCGCGCCCTCATCTGGTAGGCGGCCTCGCGCACCAGGTCGAGGTCGATCTCCGGGGAGATCTGATGGCGCGGCACCCCGGCGTCGGCGAGCTCAGCGTCACGATCCGCGGTGCGGAAGGTGACGACGAGCGCGTCGACGTCGGGAACCGAGCCCAGATGGTCGGCGAGCGAGCGGACGACGACCGCCACGGCCTCGTAGAGGTCGGGGCGTACGGTGGCGACGGGGTAGAGGCGCTCCTCTCCCAGTCGCCACCGCCGTAGGACGTCGTCGCGCTCGCTCACCGGCCGGGTACCTCGGTCCCTAGACCGTCCAGGTGTTCAGCTGGAAGGCCTTGTTCTGCCACGCGGTCAGCGCCGAGTCGAGCACGTCGAGCGGGTTGAACGCGGTGACGCCCGGGATCAGGTCGTCCTCGCGGAATCCGTAGAGCGCGCCCATGGCGAAGCGGCATGCGTAGATCGTGGCGCCCTCGTCGAGGAGCGTCTTGAGCTGGTTGTTGATCGCCATGTGTCCCGGGAAGGCCTCCTGGCCGACGGCCGGGTAGCCGCGGGTGCCCGATGCCATGAGCACGCCGGGTCCGTAGAGCACGAGGCTGACCTTGAATCCCTTGCGACCGAGGCGGGTCGCCGTGAGCAGGTTGACGAGTCCGACCGAGCCCTCGTAGGGCACGGTGTGCATGAAGATCCATGCCTCCTGGCCCGGCTCGGCCTTGATGTCGGGGAAGACCTTCTCCGCGACGTCGTAGAGCTCCTGTCCGGCCTCGGGCTTCATTCCGTCGATCTTCGCCACGCTCGCTCCTTCGTATGGGCACGGAGGCGTCCAGCTCGGGTCCACACTGCGTCATGGACACCGCCGGGTTTCTCGGAAGGTAGGATCCTCGTCTCTGGAGGGCCCTCGGCGCAACCTCGAACAGACCAATCGTCGGGAACGACACTGTGGACGAGGAGGCGGCCGGCGTGGACACGACAGTGGTTCTGGCCATCGGCGGCAACGCCCTCGCTCCGGCCGGGCTCGGCGACTTCGCCGACCAGGAGGAGCGCGCACGGGGTGTCGCGCAGGCCGCCGTCGCCATCGTGGAGGCCGGCGAGCGGCTGCTGGTGGTGCACGGCAACGGCCCCCAGGTGGGTGCGCTGGCAATGGCCCAGGAGGCCGTCAGCAGGGAGGTGCCCCCCCAGCCGTTGTTCGTTCTCGGGGCCATGACGCAGGGCCAGCTCGGCTACCTGTTGGCGCAGGCGATCGGGGACGCCCTGGCGAAGGCCGGCCGGCACCGTTCGGTCGCTGCGGTCATGACCCAGGTGGTGGTGAGCCGGGACGATCCGGCCTTCGGGTCGCCCACCAAGCCGATCGGCCCGTTCTTCTCCCAGGGCCGGGCCAGCCGTCTCGCCGACGCGCGCGGCTGGCATGTGGCCGAGGACTCGGGGCGCGGCTGGCGCCGGGTGGTTCCCTCACCGGAGCCGATCGAGGTGGTGGAGGCCCCCGAGATCGAGCGGTTGCTCGACGCGGGCGAGGTCGTGGTCGCGTGCGGGGGCGGCGGGGTTCCGGTGGCGCGCGTCGATGACGAGCTGGTCGGCGTCGATGCCGTCATCGACAAGGACTTCGCCGCCGCGCTGATCGGCCAGGTCGTGGGCGCCACCTCGCTCCTGCTGGTGACCGGCGTCGAGCAGGTGCATCTCGACTTCGGCACCCCCGCCGAACGCGCGGTCGAGCGGATGACCGTGGCCGAGGCCCGTGAGCACCTCGACGACGGTCAGTTCCCGCCCGGCAGCATGGGCCCGAAGATCCAGGCGGCCGTCCAGTTCGTGGACGCCTCCGGGGGCACGGCGATCGTGACCTCGCTCGATCGCATCGCCGACGCCGTCGCCGGGCGCGCCGGGACCCGCATCGTCGCGTGAGGCGCCCGCGGTCGGTCCTCACCTGGCGCCCGCCGCCGGTCTCGGCGGTGCCGGCGGCCTCGCAAAGGGCCCGCGCACTGCTGGAGGATCCCCAGGGCTTCGGCAACTACATGACCTACCGCGACGCCTACCGGATCCTCGGATGGGACCCGGCCGACGTCTACCGGGACGGGGCGATCGCCCTCGACCGCTCGGAGTGGGCCGACCTGGGCTGGATGGCCAACCACATCGGCCCCTCGCCGCGGGCCCTCGAGGCAATCGCGGCGGCGGTCGACCAGGATCACGTCGGCCCCTACTCGCCGGATCTCGACGAACCCCTGCGTGAGCTGATGGCGCAGGTGCTCCTCGGCCGCCCGCGCGACGATGGCTTCGACGTCATCGGCACCGAGGGCGCTCAGGCGGGAGTGGGCTACGCCGCCCTCGCCTGTCTCGATCCCGGCGACGAGGTGATCGTCACGGATCCCGGCTACTTCCACTTCGTGCCGGCCCTGCGCCTGGCCGGTGGGACACCCGTGTGGGTGCGCCTCGGCGCCGCCAACGGCTGGCGGCTCGACCCGGACGAGGTGGCGGCGGCTCTCACGCCGCGCACGAAGATGATCGTGGTCTGCGACCCGATCAACCCCTTCGGCAGCGTCCAGGACCGCGAGGAGCTGGAGGCGCTCTGCCGCCTGTCGGCCGATCGCGGCGTCGTGATCCTGGCCGACACGACCCACTCCGCCCATCGCGTCGATCCGGCCGCCGAGTACCACCCGATCGCGGCGGTCGCCGCCGAGCACCCCGGCGCGACGGTCCTGGTTTCGAGCGGTCTGGCGCACGGCTACGGCATGGCGGGAGCGCGCATCGGCGCTCTCGGCGGCGACCCGGCGCTGGTGAGGGTATGCCTCCAGGTGAAGATCGCGGCGGTGCGCCTCAACACGAACCGCCTCGCCCAGGTCGGCGCGGCGGCCGCGCTCCACGACGTGGATTGGCTGCGCAGGGGTGAGGAGGTCATCCGCCGCAACCTCGCGGCGCTGCGGCGCGTGGCCACCCCGGTCGTCGATCCCGCGTACGGCTTCTCGTGCGTCGTCAACGTCTCCCATATCGGGGCCAGCGCACAGGAGCTCACCGTCGCCCTCTGCAGGCGCCGGGTCGCCGTCTACCCCGGCGACGGGCTCGGCGAGGTGGGGGCCACGACGACGATCCGCCTCAACCTCAGCGACCCCGACCCGTCGGCCTACGAACGCTTCGCCGAGGCGCTGCCCGAAGCGATCGAGGAGGCGGCCACGCGCACCTACCGCGACGCCATCCGGGACCTCTTCCTCTCCTACGGCACGGATCGTCACCGGAGGCTGGCCGAGCTCGTCTGATGCGGGTTCTCGGCCGGCGTTCCGGGCCGGGCCGTCCATCCGATGGCGTCCAGGGCTCAAGGCAACGGGGCGCGATCGCCGGGCGGGGACACCGGGCGGCCCGAGCGTGTGCGCGTTGCCGGTCGAGGGCGACTGCGGTGTCGCGGACCGTCAGGTTGACATGCGCTGCCGACCCCGGGCTGTGGGCGGGCGCCGAGCCCCTATAGTCGGCTCGTGCTGGAGCGGACCCGCCGACTGTGGGAGCAGCAGGATCGGCATGTCGGCGATCGACGCCGGCTCTTCGCTGCGGTCGCGGGGGCGGTGGACGTGAACACGGTGCTGTACGCGGGCTCGTACGTCAACATCGCGCCCTCGTTCATCTGGCCCTCGCGTGACCTACGTCGATGTCGACCGACGGGCGGGGCGGTTCTTCGAGGACGAGGGCGGGATCGCCGACCTGCTCGCCGAACACGGCGTCGATCCCGACCATCACGCCGTGCGCTTCGTCCACGCCGACTACAGTGGCGACCTCGACCTGGCGGACCGCTCCTTCGATCTGCTGGTCTCGCTCTACGCCGGCTTCGTCTCCGAGCACTGCACTCGTTACCTCCGACTCGGCGGGTTCCTCCTGGTCAACCCAAGTCACGGGGACGCCGCGATGGCCTCCCTCGACTCTCGGTTTCGCCTCCGGGGTGTGGTCGTCTCCCGCTCGGGGGGCTACTCGGTGCGGACGGGGGAGCTCGACACGTACCTGCTGCCCAAGCGAGACGTGCAGATCACGGTCGAGTTCCTCCACGGGACCGGGCGTGGCGTCGCCTACAGCAGGTCGTCGTTCGCCTACCTCTTCGAGCGCGTCGCCTAGCCACTGCCGCGGTCAGGGGTCGAAGAGCGAGCCCTGCGCCCCGGGCATGCGCGGTCCGGGTTCCCCCGTCTCACCGTCGACGGTGAACGAGGCGGCGATCTCGAGCGGGCCCTCGTCGAACATCGCCACGGCCCCGTCGTAGGAGCGCTCGAGGGCGCCCGCGTGGATGCCGCGCACCAACTGGCCCAACACGGCGCGCTCCCGGCCGGGTTCCGGGGGAGGTGTCACCTCGAAGACGTCGCGGTGGCGCTCGCCGGTCTCCGTGTCCTTGCTCTCGAGGATGACCATCCACGTCGCCACGTCCGCTCCTCACCTCGGTCTCCGAGTCTAGCCGGGGCCCAGCTCCCTCCGGCACCGCGGCGGGCCGGGCGGGTAGCATGGCCCCTTGATCGCTCTCGGTTGGTACTGCCCCTCGGAGGGCGACGGACGGTGGCTCGGCACCCGGAGCCCCGAGCGCCCGCCCTCCATCGACTACCTCGTCTCGGTGGCGCTGGCCGCCGAGCGCGCGGGGGCCACCGAGATCCTCATTCCCACGGGAACGGTCAACGACTCGTTTGCGCCCGACGCGCCGTTCATGGAGAGCTGGACCACCGCCACGGCCCTCGCGGTCTCCACCCGGCGCATCCGCCTGCTGGTGGCGATCAACCCGGCAGCGCTGCGCCCCGAGCTGGCCGCCCATCAGGTCGCGACCCTCGAGCGCATCGCCCCGGGGCGGATCGCCGTCAACCTCGTCGCGGGGGGCGGTCCTGACACCGGCTACGGCTCCGCTCCACTCGACCACGCGGGTCGCTACGCGCGGCTCGGCCGGCTGGCGGACGCCCTCCGGGATCGCTTCGACGGCCCGCTCTACCTCGGCGGTGCCAGCGAGGCGGCCGTGGCGCTGGCGGCCCGGGTCGCGGACACCTATCTCATGTGGGGAGAGCCTCCGGATCAGGTCGGAGCGCGGATCGCGGCGGTGCGCGAGAGGACGCACCGCCCGATGCGCTTCGGCCTGCGCATCCACGTCATCGCCCGCGACACCGAGCAGGAGGCCCGCGCGGCGGCTGCGGAGCTGGTCTCGCGGGTGGCTGTCTGCGGCGATCGCGCAATCGAGTACGCCGCCTTCGACAGCGTCGGCCAGGCGCGGATGAACGCGATCGCGGCCGATGGCGAGGGATGGGTGGCGCCGGGGCTCTGGGCCGGCATCCGCCGGGTGCGCGGCGGCGCGGGAACCGCGCTGGTGGGATCGCACTCGCAGGTCGCGGAGTGGCTCGCCGCCTACGGCGCGGCCGGCGTGGACCTGGTCATCGGCTCGGGCTACCCCCACCGCGAGGAGGTCGAGCGCGTGGCCACCCGCGTCTGGCCGCTTCTCCGCGCCCGGGCGGCGGCGTGATCCGCTCACTCGACCCGCGCCCGCCGGGCCGGGCCTCGGAGCTCGCCGAGCGCTTCGGAACGCCCCTCTACGTGTTCGACGGCTCGCGGATGGAGGCGGAGGCCCACGCCTTCCAGGCCGCTGCGGGGCCGGATGTCACGCTCGCCTACTCGGTGAAGTCGAATCCGCTGATGGGCCTCGTGGCGCGTCTGCACCGGGCGGGGTGCTGGGCCGAGGTGGCCTCGGGGTTCGAGTACCGGGTCGCCCGGCGAGCGGGAGTCCCGGGGTCGCAGATCGTCTTCAACGGCCCCCTCAAGACCCCCGACGAGCTGCGGCGCGCGCTCGGCGAGGGCGCGACCGTCGTCGCTGACGGGGTCGAGCAGGTTCGCGAGATCGCGCGACTCGCCCGCCATGCCTCTCCCGCCGCCCGCGTGGGGCTGCGCCTCGTTCCCCCCGACCGCACCGGGCGCGATCGCTTCGGTGTGCCCGCGCGCCTGGCGCCGGCAGCGGCTGCGCTGCTCGCCCGCGCCGGGCTGCCCCTCACCGGGCTGCACATCCACCTCGGGGCCTATCAGCTCGGCCCCCTGCCGCCGACCGGGCCGCCGATCCACGGGGTGACGGTCGAGTACCCGGTCCCCGTCGCACGCTTCGCCGCCGCCGCCGCGTTGCTGCGCGATGTGGCCGACCGCGTCGGGGGCATCCAGTGGTTCGATCTGGGCGGTGGCTGGCCCGCTGCGGCGGGGCTCGCCGGCCATCTCGACGCGGCCCGGGCAGCGCTCGGACCCGGTCACCCGCCGCTGATCCTGGAGCCGGGCCGTGCACTGATCCGCGACGCCGGCTGGTTGTTGACGCGCGTCGTTGCCCGCCGCGGTGCGTCCAGGGTGGTCGTGGACGTCGGCATCACCCAGGTCCCCTGCGTGCAGTGGAAGCGGTCGCCGGTCCATCCCGCCGAGCCCCGGCAGGGGGCCGAGCGCCCGACGGATCTCTACGGTCCCCTCTGCCTCCAGCACGACGCCGTCGCGCGCGAGGTGCTCCTGCCCCCGCTGAAGGCCGACGACCTGGTGTGGATCGGACAGACCGGCGCGTACGCCATGGCCCAGGCCTCGCCCTTCATCCACCTGCGCCCGGCCGCGGTGCTGCTGGAGGGCGGCCGCGCCGCCCTGCTGCGGGCTCGCGAGACCGACGACGAGGCGCTCGGCGCCCAGGCCGAGCCGCTCCTGGCCGGCCCCGAGGGCCGCGTGGTCTCGGCCTCATGATCGGCGTCAGAGTGCGCGCCGGCCGTTGGGCCGACAGCGCCAAGATGATGGCGGCAGCGCGGGCCGCCGAGACGGCGGACGGGGTCGAGCGGGCCTTCTGCTTCATGGGAACCCCGGCCAACCGGCAGGAGGCGGGAGGCCTCGGCCTCATCGACCCGGCGATCGACGCCGCCGGCCCGGACGACCTCGTGATCGCGGTCCAGGGCGATCGCCCCGACGACGGGCTGGCAGCTGCCGAGGACGTGCTCGACCGTGTGCCGGCCGGAGCTCCCGCGACCGGCGGCGCCACCCGCGCCGTGCGCAGTCTGGCGCGGGTCGAGGCCGATGTGGCCGTCATCTCCGTTCCCGGCCAGTACGCCGCGCTCGAGGCCCAGAAGGCGCTCGGGGCAGGCATGGACGTCCTGCTCTTCAGCGACGGGGTGACCGTCGACGAGGAGGTGGCCATGAAGCACCGCGCCCACGAGCTCGGCCTCCTGGTGATGGGCCCGGGCGCCGGGACGGCGATCATCGACGGCGTGGCCCTCGGCTTCGCCAACGTGGTCTCGCGTGGCTCGGTGGGGGTCGTGGCCGCCGCAGGCACGGGCGCCCAGGAGGTGACCGTTCTGCTCGACCGCGCCGGCGCGGGCACGAGCCGCTGCTACGGCACCGGTGGTCGTGACCTCAAGGACGACGTCGGCGCGGTCACGGCTCTCGACTCCATCGCGCGTCTCGCCGCCGCCGACGACACGGACGTCATCCTCTGCGTATCCAAGCCGCCCTCCCCGCAGGTGGCCGAGCGGGTGCTGCGCGCGCTCGCCGAGTGCGGCACGCCCGCCGTGGCATGCATGGTGGGCGGCGGCGTCGATCCTGTGGAGGGGGTCCACCTGGCCGCCACCCTCGAGGAGGCGGCGTTCGCCGCCGCTCGCCTCGCCGGCCACCCGGTGGAGCCGCCGCCGCCGCCGCGGGCCGGTTGGGTCACGAGCGGCTTCGTGCGCGGGCTCTTCTCGGGGGGCACCCTCTGCAGCGAGGCCGCCGCGATCCTCGCCGAGCGCCTGGGAAGCGTGTTCACGAACGCCCCGGCGGGGGCGGCCCGCCGCCTCGAGGGGGCGCCGAGCGGGCACGCCTGCCTCGATCTCGGAGAGGAGGAGTTCACGCGTGGGCGCCCGCACCCGATGATCGACCCGGCCGCTCGCGCCGAGCGCCTCGCCGAGGAGGCCGCCGACCCCGCGGTCGGGGTGCTGCTCGTCGATGTCGTCCTCGGCTACGCCAGCCACCCCGATCCGGCCGGCGTGCTCGTGCCGATCGTGCGCGAGGCTCTCGCCGCTCGCCCCCAGCTCTCGGTGGTGGGCTACGTGCTGGGGACCGAGGCCGACCCGCAGGTTCGCAGCCGACAGGAGGCGGCGCTCGCCGATGCGGGCGTCCGACTGGCTCCCACCAACGCATCCGCCGCGAGGCTCGCCGCCGCCCTCGTGGGATGAACATCCGGCTGGTGACCTACTCCACCAAGCCGCGGGGAGGGGTGGTTCACGCCCTCTGCCTCGCCGAGGCGCTCACCGACCGCGGGCACGACGTCGAGCTCTGGGCGCTGTCGGCAGATGGTGCGGCGTTCTTCCGTGAGCCGCGGGCGCAGGTGCGCCTGGTGCCGGTGGACCGGCGACCCGGTGAGGAGGTGGAGCCGCGGATCCTGCGCTACGCGGCGACCCTCTCCGACGGCATGCGGACCGCGGGACCGGCGCAGATCCACCACTCCGAGGACTGCCTGTCGGCGCGCTCGCTGCTGGCGCTTCGCGCGGAGCGCCGGGTGCCCGCCGTCGTCCGCACGGTCCACCACGTCAACGACTTCGCCAGCCCGGTGCTGGCCGACTGCCAGCGGGCCTCGATCGAGGACGTCAACCACCGCATCTGCGTCAGCCGGCACTGGGCCGACGTGATCGCGCGCGACCACGGCGTCGCGGCCGACGTGATCCCCAATGGCGTCGACGCCGTGCGCTACTCGGACTGCCCGCTCGACCGCCGGGCAGCGGGGGCGCGGCTCGGCTGGGGTGATCGTCCGGCCGTGCTGGCGGTCGGGGGCATCGAGCCGCGCAAGGGCAGCCGCACCCTGCTCGCGGCGTTCGCCTCGGCTCGCCACCGCCTCGGCCGACGTGCGCTTCTCGCGATCGCCGGTGGCGAGACACTCTTCGACTACGCCGATTACCGGACGGGGTGGGAGGAGGATGCGGCCGCTCTCGGCCTGCGCGTGCATCGTGGGCCGCTCCCCCCCGCGGCGGCCGACGTCGCGGTGCTCGGGCCGATCGCCGACGAAACGATGCCCGCGCTCTTCCGCGCAGCGGACCTCCTGGCGTTCCCCTCCGAGCGCGAGGGTTTCGGCCTCGTGGTGCTGGAGGCCCAGGCGGCGGGACTCCCCACGGTGGTCAGCGATCTGCCGGTGCTGCGCGAGTTCCTCGCCGACGGCCGCGACTGCCGGATGGTCCCGGTCGGCAACGTCGCGGCCCTCGCGGCCGCCCTCGCGGAGGTCATGGACGACGGGCCACTGCGGGCGCGTCTCGCGGAGGGCGGACGGATCACCGCGGACCGCTTCACCTGGGGGCGGGCGGCCGAGGCGCACGAGCGGGTCTACGAGAGGATCGCGAGCGGCGTATGAGCACTCCCCGGGACGAGCACGAGTACGAGATCTGGACGGCCGAGTGGAGAGGGGGCCTCGCCACCGATGTCAGCGGGCGCGGCCACTCCCTCCGCGTCGAACGAGCCGCCCCAGTACGGGGGCGGGGACACGGGCCCGATGCCGACGGAGCTCCTCGTGGCGGCCCTCGCATCCTGCTTCTGCCTCTCGGTGGCCTGGGCGGCAGGCAAGCGCCGCATTCCGCTCGACGACCTGAAGGTCGATGTCCGCCCCCACCGCGCGGGCGACGAGCCGCGCCACGGCAGCTACGACGTGTGGGTGCGCTCGTCCACGCCGGCCGCCGAGCTGGCCCCGGCGGTCGAGCTGGCCAAACGCTACTGCTGGGTCTCCAACACGCTCGTCACCCCTCCCGACATCCGCTACCACCTCGACGACCCGATCGGGTAGCGTCCCCACCTGACTCCCGAGCCAAGGACGAGGTGCCCGTGTCCCAGCGAATCTGCGTGATCGGCGGAGGGGCCGCGGGAATCAGCGCGGCCTCGATGGCAAAGCGCACGAACCCGGACGCGACGGTCGTCGTCTGCACCGAGTTCGAGGATGTGGCCTACTCCCCGTGCGGCATCCCCTACGTGCTCGGCCGCGAGATCCCCGATTTCGAGCGCCTCTTCCTTGCGGGGCCGGAGAACTACGAGCAGGCCGGCATCGACCTCCGGCGCGAGACCGTCGTGACCGAGATCGACGCCGCCAATCGCACGATGACGGCCAACGGTCAGATCGTGCCGTGGGACACGCTGATCGTCTGCTCGGGCTGGAACTACCTGCTGCCGGACGTGCCGGGCAACGACCTCGAGGGCCTGACCTTCGTCAAGAACATCCGCCGCGGCATCGAGCTGAACGAGACGCTCAACGACGTGAAGAAGGCGGTCGTGCTCGAGGCGGGGCCCCTCGGCGTCGAGATGCTGACCGCGCTCGCGCACCGCGGCATCGAGACCCACCTGGTCGACGAGAACGCCTGGCTGCTGGCGCAGGTCGCCGACCCGGAGATCGCCGAGCCGGTGCAGGAGAGCCTCGTGGAGCTCGGCTGCCACCTGCACTTCGGCACCGCGCTGAAGAGCTTCGTCGGCAGCAACGGGAAGCTGACCGGCGTCGAGACCAGCGAGGGGATCATCGACGCGGACATCTGCGTCATCGCCACCCACAAGGAGCCCGAGACGACCCTCGGGCGCTCGATCGGGCCTGAAGGTCGGCTCGACCGGCGCCTTCGTCGGTGGACGAGCGGATGCAGACCTCAATGGACGAACGTGTTCGCCGCCGGCGACTGCGTCGAGGTGCCGCAGAACCTGACGGGCGTCGCCGTGCAGGGGCTCACCGGCTCGCACGCGATGCAGCAGGGCCGCGTCGCGGGCGCCAACGCCGGGCGGCGGCCGGCGCGTCTACGACCCGGTCAACATCCCGTGGGGGATGGTCGGCGGACAGGTCCAGATCGGCGGGGCGAGCTTCGGCGAGACGCTCGCCACCTCGCTCGGCATCCCGTACGTGCGTGGGCGTCGCCAACGGCATCAGCCGCGCGCGCTACTTCCCCGGGGTGCAGCAGGTGCGGGTGAAGCTGCTCGCCGAGCCCGGCACCGGCAAGCTGATCGGCGGCCAGTTCGTCGGCGGCGAGGGCATCAAGGAGCGCGCCGACTTCCTGGCCTTCGCGCTCAAGCGCGGCGCCACCCTCGAGGACCTCGCCTGGATGGAGAACGTCTACTCGCCGCCGATCGGGGCCCTCTACGAGCCGCTCTCGGTCGCGGCCCAGAACGGCATGGCGCAGCTCTGAGATGGCGAATCTCCCCGAGATCCCCGAGCACCTGAAGCGAGTACTTCGGCCACGACAAGGTCGCGCTGCACGGGAGCGGCGGGCTGCCCGCGGCGCCGCCGGCGCCCCCGGGCTCGACCGCTCGCAAGGCCGGGGAGACGGCTCTGGCGGATGCGCTCGCCAAGGTGGGCACTCCGGGCCGGCGGCCGGGCGACCACCCGGCGGCGCTGCCGCCGAAGCCCGCGCTGCCGCGCATCATGCGATCCGGCGGGGAGAGGGCGCTGATGGAGGCCTCGCAGCGCAGCTTCGGGCCGGTCACCGGCGCTCCCGCACCGCACCCCGCCGCGGGGTGGTTCTGGCGGAGCCTCTTCGCGCCGGTCTACTCGGCGATCCCCTGGAGCGTCAAGAAGCGGATGGTCGCGATGACCTCGGGCGTGAAGGGCTGGAAGAAGCCCTAGCCCGTCGACCACGACGGGTGGGGACCCGGAGGTCCCCACCCGTGATCCCCTGCCGCCTGTCGGCTAGTGCATGCGGGGGTCGAGGTAGAGGTCGTCGATCCGCAGGGCGCTGTTGGACGGGGCGGTGACGGAGATCCGGATGTAGCCCCAGTCGCTCGAATCCACGTCGATCTTGTTGGTCATGAGGTAGATCTGCGGGCTCGAGCGCCCAGGCGGTGCCGGGATACAGCATCCAGCGAGCGGTGAAGGTGACCTCGCCCTTCGCCGAGCCGTAGGTGACATCGACCCTGTATACGCTGGCCTTCGTCTATGAGGGCCTTCGCGAACAGCCGGAAGATCGGGGTCTGCAGTTGGCGCAGATGGGCGGGCTGGTGGCCGTCGATCCCGCGGAGAGCTCCAGCGAGGCGGTGTCGGCGACAGGGCCGCCGGGGAAGCCCGCATCGGCCACGACCTTGCCCGAGCCGGTGATCGTCCAGTCGCCGATGCCGCTCTCGAAGGAGCCCTGGGGGATCAGGGTGTAGAGGTTCAGGTCACCGAACGGCAGGAACACCTGCGAGTACTCCTGGGTGGCGCAGGACGGCGCGGCGGCGACCTGCGCCGTGGCGGCGACCTCGCCGACCGAGAGGGCCCTCGGGTTCGTGGTCGCCGGCTTGGCGAGCGCCACGGGCGCGAGGACGAGGGCGGCGGCGCCGATGGCGGCGAGGCCGATGATCCGGTTCTTCAGCGACATTGGAATCCTTTCCAGACTGCGATTACGACTCGACAGGTGAGGTATCGGCTGGGGGCCCGGCTCGGAGTCCACTCTCTAGATGGGTCTCTAGCCGGGCCCCGGCGGGCCTAGTGCATGCGCGGGTCCATGTGGACGTCGTCCACGCGCACCGTGGCGCCGTTCAGGCTGCTGACGCGGATGTTGACCGTGCTCGTCACGTTCAGCTTGCCCAGCAGCGAGTCGAGCGCGGTGGGCACGAAGGCGAGCTTCGCCGTCGGGACGGAGCGACCGGTGGGGCTCGTGAGGTCATTCGACTTCACGACCGTGCCGGAGAACAGCACCTCGACCCTCAGGTTCGACGCGCTCTTCGTGCTCACGGCATTCGCGAAGAGGCGGTAGAAGGCCGAGTCGGTGCCCACGCAGATCGCGGGGCTGGTGGCCGAGGCCCCGTTGCCCAGCTCGAGGGCGTAGGCGTCCTTGACCCCATCGGCGACGATACCGTCGTCACTGTCGCGCACGACCTTCGCGCCACCGGTCGAGGCTCCAGCCCTTCGCGCCGGACTCGAAGTTGCCGCGCTCCACGAGCGAGTAGAAGGCGTTGTCGCCCCAGGGGGCGAACACCTGGGACGACGGGGCATTGCAGCCCTCACCGACGCTCAGCGTGGCGAGGCCGCTCGTGAGCGACGACGACGCCTGCTGCTTGGCGACGGCCACCGGGGCCAGGGCGAGGGCGGCGGCGCCCACGGCGGCGAGCCCGATGATCCTGTTCTTCAGCGACATTGGAGTCCTTTCCAGCGTGCGGTGATTGTCCGACACCGGGTGCATCGGCGGTTCGCCGGCGAAGACCATGGACGCTAGAGGGATCTCTACGGACTCCCGATTCAAGGCGGCCCCCCCGCGGGACGATTCACCCTGGGTGTGGCCCTTCACGACGCGCGCCGACGCCGTCCCTCGGGGTGGCTCCCATGATCAGACTCCGAAGCTCCCCGTGCTGAGTCGCCGGGAGGCGAGTCGCCGAGGCCGTGGTCGGGGGTGGCTTCCTCATCGCCTGTCTGGTCATCGCGCTCACGCTTTCGGTGGACCGACACCTCGACATCGGCCCTGCGGTGATCGCGGTCGCCTGCCTGGCGGTGGCCTCGCGCGTCCGCTTCCCGGTGCACGAGGGCTTCACCGTGCCGGTCGTCCTCGTGTTCGTGCCGATGCTCTTCGTGGTTCCCCTCCCGCTGGTCGCTCCGCTCACGGCCGTCGGTCTCGCGCTCGGAGCGCTGCCCGACGTGCTCCGCGGGCGCGTGCCGCCCGTGCGCCTGCTGTTCGCGGCCGCCAACTCGTGGTTCAGCATCGGGCCGGTGGCGGTTCTCGGGCTCGCCGGTGTGACGAGCGCCGTCGGGGCGCCCCCGCTGATCCTCGTCGCCGCTCTCGGCGCCCAGTTCGCCACCGATCTCGGCGCCTCGTCACTGCGGGAGCGGATCGTGCAGGGGGCAACGCTGCGCGAGCAGGTCGACGAGGTCGTCTGGGTGTACGCCGTCGATGCCGCCCTCGCCCCGATCGGCCTCCTGGCGGCGTTGACCACGCCGGATCCCCACTACGCCATCGTGCTCCTGCTGCCCCTGCTCGGCCTGCTGCGCCTGTTCGCGACCGAGCGGCGCCAGCGCTTCGACAGCATCTCCGAGCTCAGCGCGGCCTATCGCGGCACCGCTCTGGTGCTGGCCGACGTCGTCGAGGCCGACGACACCTACACGGGCGAGCACTGCAAGGACGTCGTCGAGCTCTCCCTCGCCGTCGCCGATGTCATGGGGCTCACCCCCGAGCAGCGCCGCAACGTGGAGTTCGGCGCCCTCCTCCACGACGTCGGCAAGGTCGCGATCCCCAAGGAGATCATCAACAAGGCCGGTCCGCTCGACGAGGCCGAATGGGAGGTGATCCGGACCCACACCATCGAGGGCCACCGGATGCTCGACCAGGTGGGCGGCATCATGAGGGCGGTCGGCCTGGTCGTGCGCGCATCGCACGAGCGCTGGGACGGGGGCGGCTACCCGGACGGCCTGTCCGGAGAGGACATCCCGATCGAGGCGAGGATCGTCGCCTGCTGTGACGCCTACAGCGCCATGACCACGACGCGCTCCTACCGGGCCGCCATGTCGTCCGAGAAGGCCGTGGACGAGCTGCGGGCCTCGGCCGGGACCCAGCTGGACCCGACCGTGGTCGAAGTGCTCATCGCCTGCGTCGAGGCCGAGACGATCCGGGCCGTCGCCGCGACCCGCGCGGCTCCCGCCGCAGGGTGGATATCCGAGGGCCTCGAGCCCGCCTGAGCGCCGCCGGTCAGTCGCCGGGCGGCTCCTCGAGGAAAGCGCCGTGCGGAAGCCCCGGCCCGGCGAGCCCGGTGTCCACCACGTATTCCCTACCGTCGCTCTCATCGCGAAGATGTACGACATGACAGGGAAGACCGATCTCGGAGCGCTCGGAGTAGCCCAGCAGCACGAAGGTGGTCTCGGCGGCGGTGCGGTGGCGGGTGAGCCGGCACGCTCCGAGGCCCAGATCCTCGCGGTGCTGAACCACGAAGGGCCCGTGGACGACGATCTGGCGAACGCGCGCGCCGGGGTCGGGGCGCAACCACCCCTCGTAGGGGCTCACGCGGTCTCCGCCGCTGTTCTGCAGCGCCTCGACAGGCCCCGCGCGTTGGCAATCGTGGGCGCGGGAAGGGGCGCGGTCCACCTCGATCTCGACGGGTTCGTCGTCACCGTGACCGGCCCCGGGGTTCCGTGGATGGCCAACGGCGTGGCCGTCGCAGCGCTCGGCGATCGGCCGCGGATCGCCTGGAGTGCGGCGACGCCGCCGGCATGGGATCCGGTGGTCCCTCCCCTCGCAGGTGGCCGTGCGGCCGTGGCGGCTCTGTCCGCGTGGCTCTCGGCGCGCGTGACGGTGCCCGATCTGGCGATCGAGGTCGCGGCCGAGCGGCTCGTGGGCCGTGGACCGGGGTTGACCCCCGAGGGGGACGACATCCTGGCGGGAGCCGCTGTGGGCATGCGCGCACTCGCGGCCGCCGCAGGCCTGCCTCCCGATCGGGCAGGGCGGCTGGTGCGCGCGCTGTGCCCGGCGGACCTCCGTCTGCGCACCGGAACCCTCTCGGCGACCCTGCTCGAGCTCGCGCTCGAGGGGATGGCCCCCGAGCCGGTGCAGCGGCTGCTCGGAACGGGCGACCGCGATGCGGCGCTCTCCGATCTGCGCCGCCTCGGTGCGTTCGACCGGCGGTGCCATCGCGGCAGGGATCGCGCTGGCGGCCGGGTATCTGATGGGCGCCACAGCGCAAGCGTAGTCAGCGGACGGACTCGGGGTCGCCCACCCGAAGCCGTCGCCGAGCGGCCTCGCTGCCGCTAACGTGCCCCGAGCCGCGCACGCCCCCACGCCATGACCCCACGCCATCTCCGCCACACGCTCCTCGCCGCCGCCGCCGCGGTCGCCCTCGCCGCCTGCGCGCAGGAGGCTTCGGCCGCGACCGCGACCGCGGCGGGGGACAGGTTCACCTTCACCGGCCGCGGGTGGGGGCACGGCGTCGGGCTCTCCCAGTACGGCGCGCGCGGACGGGCGCTCGCGGGCTGGGATGCCGCGCGGATCCTGCGCCACTACTACCGGGGCACCAGGCTCACGGTCGTCAGGAAGAGGAACGTCCGCGTGCTCCTCGCCTCCGGACGTCGCACTGCGAAGGTGTCGAGTGCCACGCGCTGGCGCGCCGTCGGTCTGCGTCCCAACGGGCGGCGCGTCACCCGCCTGCGCGCGGGCACGGTCTACGTGCTGCGCGTCCTTCGCGATGGGCGCCTGGCTCTCGACCGCGGGCGATCCCGCGCGGCGGTCTTCGTCGGTCCGGTCCGCCTCCAGGCGACGGGCGCCGAGGGATCGGTCGCCTGGGGGGCGCGCAGTCCGGAGGCCGGGCGGCGCTATCGTGGCGGTCTTCGCGCGGTGCCCGCCGGAAGGGCGTTCGACCTGGTGAACGTGGTGAACCTGGAGGACTACCTGAAGGGCGTCGTGCCCCGGGAGATGCCCGCCTCCTGGGGCGACGACGCCCCGGCGGCGCTCGTCGTCCAGGCGGTGGCCGCCCGCAGCTATGCGCTCGCCACGCTCAAGCCGACCGTGAGCTACGACCTGTTCGACGATCAGCGCAGCCAGGTCTACGGCGGCGTGTCCGCCGAGGATCCCCGCACCACGCGAGCGGTGGGGGCCACTCGCGGCACGGTGCTGACGTACGATGGCGCGGTCATCACCGCATTCTTCTTCTCGACATCCGGAGGGCGAACCGAGGATGTGCAGAACGTCTTCCGAGGCAGCCCTCCGCAGCCCTATCTCGTGAGCGTCCCGGACCCGTTCGATCGCATCTCGCCACTCCACACCTGGCCCGACTCGCCCACCTTCACCGGCACGCGCCTCGGCACGCTCCTCGGCCTCGATGGCCCGGTGACCGACGTGACGACGGTGCGCCGGGGCGTCTCTCCGCGCGTCCTCGAGGCGCGGATCACCACGCGTTCGGGTGCCCGCACACTCCTCAGCGGCGCGACGCTGCGCTCGGCGCTCGGCCTCCGCGACACCTGGTTCTCGGTGGGCAAGAACGCCCCCGTTGCGGCGGCCACGCGGTGAGGCGCCGCCGGATCGCCGTCGCCTGCCTCACCGCAGCGGCGGCCGGGCTGCTGTGCGGCGGACCCGCCGCCGCAGCCGACCCGATCCTCCCGCTGTCCGACGTCCGCGAGGGCATGGTCGGTCAGGCGCGAACCGTGGTGCGCGGCACCGAGATCGTGACCTTCCCGATCACGGTCATCGACGTCCAGCGGGCGAACGACGGGCCCGGAGGGGCGCTCATCCTGGCGCGGGCCGCGGGGCCGCTGATCGAGCAGACCGGCGGTGTCGCCGAGGGCATGAGCGGCAGCCCGGTCTACGTCACCGGCGCCGACGGCGTGGAGCGCGTGATGGGCGCGGTCGCCTACGGCACGGGAGACCAGGCGAACGTCATCATCGGGGTCACGCCGATCGAGCAGATGATCGACTCCGACTCCGGTCAGCGGGCCAACGCGCTGCCCTCGCCACCGGCGGGCGCGCGGCGGGCCGTGAGGGTCGAGCGGACGGGCCGCCGCAAGGGCCCTGGAGACGCGCCGACCCGACCGGATCGGCGTCTACCCGCTCATGCGCTGGACCGTCGCCGGGGTCTCGCGCGCCCTCGTCGGACCGCTCTCGAGCGGTCTCGCGCGCTCGGGTATCCGGCTCAGCTCGATCGGTCCGCGAACGCCGCGCCCCGGTGTGACGCTCGTGCCGGGTGCGTCGATGACCGCGCTGCTCTCCGGCGGCGACCTCGTCGTCGGGGCCGTCGGCACGGTCACCTACGTCGACGGCGCGACCGTTCTCGGCTTCGGGCACCCCTTCCTCAGCGCGGGCCGCTCTCGCTTCCTGCTGGGCGACGCCTACGTCTACCAGACCATCGCCGCCCCCATCACCGGCTCGAGCTACAAGTTCGCCGAGCCCGGGACGATCCAGGGAACGGTGATCGGTGATCGTGCCGACGGCATCACCGGGCGTATCGGGGCCGCTGAGGGCATCGCCGCCGTCGCCACGGCGACCGACGTCGCACGCGACACCCGGACCACGGTCCGGGCCACGATCGCTCCCGACGAGCGGACTGCCCCGGTGGTCGGCGACATCCTCCAGATCGAGCCGGCGGTGCGGGTGCGCGACGGGATCGCGGGCGGAACACTGACGCTCCGGATCGTGATCACCAGCCCCGACCTGCGCCGCCCGGTGGTGTATCGCAACGTCTACGCGGCGGCGGGAGACGTGATCTCGCTCTCCAGCGGCCAGCTCCCACGGATGATGTCGATCCTCATGCAGAACGGCGTGCGCCCGGTTCCCATCGCCACCGTCACCGTCACCGAGCGCCTCGAGGCCCGCGTGCGCGCCGCCCGCATCGTCGGAGCCGGTGTCCGCGTCGTGCGTGGATCGGGGAGGCGCGCCACGCTCGCGTTGCGCGTCCAGCCCTACCGGTCCTCGTCCCGACTCCTTCGCATCCCCATCCGCCTGCCCGCCGGGGTCGACCGGTCGTCGCCCCGGCTGAGGGTGGTCCCGAAGTCGTCGGGTGGATTCGATCCCTTCCCCGCCGACTTCGCCCAGGACGTCGGGGCGTCCACGCCCATCGGACGCCGGTCGGCGGCGGTCGGGGCGGTCGAGCGCGCGGCTCGCCGGGCTGCCGGCACGAACCGCTTGGCCAACGTGATCGCCGGTCTGCGCCGGGTGACCGACGACCGCAACGACGCCGTCCGCATTCTCGGTCCGGACGACGACGCCGACGATCCCAGGGCCGGAGTGACCGTGGGGGTTCCCTACGTGATCTACGGCGGGCGTGCGGCGACGCGGGTGAGGTTCCGCTGATCCGCTCAGATCGGTAGCGGCTCCGGCACCACGGGGGCGCGGTCGACGCGCATGTGTGCCGGTCGATGCGCGCCGCCGAGCGCCGACACGTCAGGCGGTTCCCTGCGCCCCTCCGGCGCTCTCGAGCTGGACCAGCTCCACCAGGTTGCCGATGCCGTCGCGCACGAAGGCCCTCGTGCGCCCGAGGATGCGACTGCCGGCGTCGGATACGACGGCGCCCATGGATTCGAGACGCACTCGCAGCGCCTCCAGGTCGTCGACCTGGAGGCAGAAGTGGTGGATCCGCTCGGGGTCGGGCGCGATCGGGTGCGGGATGAAGTGCAGCTCGACACCCTCGTGCGCAGTGGCGAACCACACCCAGCCCAGGTGGGCCACCTCATCGGGCACCCGCATCTCCGTGAGGCCGAGCCCCTCGCCGTAGAAGGCGCGGACCGTGGCCTCGCCTCCGGGGGGGAACGTGACGGCCACATGCTGGAGCGTGAGCACCGCCGCAGTTTAATGGCGGGTTCATGGTTACCGGCGGGCGGCCGGTTACAGTCCAGCCGTGACGCACGCCGCAGAGCTCCAGGAGGCCACGATCGAGGATCTTCTGCAGGCGGCACGCGAGCGCCTGGTGCGGCTGGATCCCTCCGAGTGCCGCGAGGCGGCGCGAGCCGAGGGGTTGATCGTTGACATCCGCTCGGATCGCCAGCGCGCCCGCGACGGGCGGGTGCCCGGGGCGCGGTTCGTCCCGCGCAACGTCCTCGAGTGGCGCTTCGACCCGTCGCGCGACTACTGCGATCCCGTCCTGACCGCCGTCTCGGGCCCGCTGATCGTGATGTGCGACGAGGGCTATCAGTCGAGCCTGGCAGCCGCCACTCTCCTGCAGATCGGGGTGCGCCGCGCCACCGACATGATCGGCGGCTTCCGGGCCTGGCGTGCCGCGGGCCTGCCGGTACTCCCACCGTGACCGCGACCGAGCGCTGGGATGAGGCCTACGACCGGCTCGGGGTGAGCGGGGTGGGGTGGCACCAGGAGGAGCCGGTCGTCTCGCTCGAGCTGCTCGATGCCATCGCTCCCTCTGCGGGCGATCCGGTCATCGATGTCGGCGCAGGGGCCGCACGCCTTCTCGAGCGCCTGATGGCCCGCGGAATGAGTGACCTCACGGCGCTCGATGTGTCGGCGCGAGCCCTCGAAGCGCGCCGGGGGCGCCTCGGCCCCGGCGGGGACGCCATCCATCACATCCACGCCGATCTCCTGCGCTGGACCGCCGGGCGGCGCTACGCCGTGTGGCACGACCGCGCCGTCTTCCACTTCCTGGTCGACGAGGGCGAGCGCCGCCGCTACGTCGCGGCGCTTCACGCCGCGCTCCGCCCGGGCGGCCACGCGATCATCGGCACCTTCGCCCTCGACGGCCCCCGCCAGTGCTCCGGGTTGCCGGTCGCGCGCTACGACGCCGACGGCCTCGCGTGGGCTCTCGGGCCGGGTTTCGCGCTGGTCGGGTCGCGGCGCGAGCACCACACCACCCCGTCGGGCCGCGATCAGCCCTTCACCTGGATCACTCTCCGCCGGGAGCCCTGATGGCCGTGCGACTCGAGATGCCGAGTGAGCGCTCCCCGGCCGCGCCCATCCCCCGCGAGGCCTACTTCGAGGTCACGAATCGCTGCAACCTCCTGTGCGAGACCTGCCCGCGCACCCACTTCGAGCTGGAGCCCCCCGCCGACCTCTCCTACGAGCGGATGGTCGAGATCGGCGACCAGCTGCCCGTGCTGGAGCGGTTGGTGCTGCACGGTGTGGGGGAGCCGCTGCTGAACCCCGAGCTCCCCAGGATGATCGCCTACGGGGCGCAACGGGGCGCCCACGTCATCTTCAACACCAACGGCGTGCTGCTGGACGACCGCCGCGGCGACGCCGTGACGGCGGCCGGCCTCGCTGAGCTGCGCGTGTCGCTCGACGCGGCGACGCCCGAGACCTACCTGCGGATCCGCGGGGCCGATGTGCTGCCCCGCATCCTCCGAAACGTCCAGGCCTTCACGTCGCGGCGCGTCGCGCGCGGCGAGCGGCGTCCGGCGCTGTCGGTCTGGGCCACCGTGGTGCGCGAGAACCTCCATGAGCTCCCCGACCTCGTGCGCCTGGCCGGCGAGATCGGAGCGCGCGAGGTCAATCTCCAGAGGCTCGTGTTCAACGGCATCGGGCTCGCCGTGGCCGAGCAGTCGGTGTACCGCGATCTCTCGGCCCGTCAGGACGAGATCCTCGCCGAGTGCCGCACGGTCGCGGCGAGCGCGGGTGTCGAGATCACCGGCAGCGGGGGCACCGAGGGCGAGGGGGCCCTCACTGCGGAGGCCTCCGATGGTGCCTGGCTCTCGTGCCGTCGTCCGTGGCGGGTGCTCTACGTCACCGCTCATGGGACGGTCCTGCCCTGCTGCATCTCCCCGTTCGCGACCACCGAGACCGCCCAGCTCGTGTTGGGCAACGTGATCCGCGACGGGGTGGCGGAGGTCTGGAACGGCGCTCCCCTGCGCGAGTTCCGCACGCGCCACCAGAGCGAGGACCCACCGACACCCTGTGCCCCCTGCGGCTCCCAGTGGAGTCTGTGAGGCAGCCCCCTACTCCAGGTGTGGCGCCGCCAGGAGCAGGCAGAGCGCCGTCTGACCCTCCACCATCCCGCCGCGCCGCGCGACCGCGAGAGCCTCGGATACCGGGAGGCGGACCACGGTCACGTCCTCGTCGGGTTCGGGATGCGACCCGCCCTCGTGCACCCCGGTCGCGAGGAAGGCGTCCGAGCGCAGGCTGAGGTGGGCGCTGGAGGAGAAGAAGGTCCCCAGGTGGATCCACGTGCCACCTCGGGCCCCGGTCTCCTCGGCCAGCTCGCGTCCGGCGGCGTCCCGGGGGCTCTCGCCCTCGTCCACCGAGCCGGTGGGGACCTCGAGGGTCCAGTCGCGCACCGGGTGGCGGTACTGGCGCACGAGCAGGATCTCCCCTCCGACCGTCACCGCGACCACGAAGACGGCGCGAGGGGTGGCCAGGTAGAGGTAGTCGCGCTCCGCTCCTGCGTCTGTCTCCAGGCGATCGAGCACCGCCGATCGCCACCGGCTCGCCCGGAGCAGCTCGCTCCCGCCCAGTCGCACCGGCGGAGGTGGCGGTATCGCGACCTCCGCGGAGATCAGGGCGAGGGCCGCCTCGGTCCGTGGTCCCAACCGGCCGGGAGGCGCGTGGACGACGGTCGAGAGATCGACCGATGTGTCGATGTCGATCCAGGGTGCGAGCAGTGCAGCGCTCAGGCCGGCGGCGCGGATGCGCTCGAGCGTCACCCCCAGGCAGGCGGGTGTGGACCACGGGATGTCGTCGAACGGAGCGGGGTCGAACCGGGCCATGGCGATCAGCCAGTAGCCCCCGTCGAAACCCGGTCCGAAGACCACGTCGGCCCCCTCCTCCAGCAGGGTGAAGGCCCGCGCGAGCTCGCCCGGGGGAAGGCCGGGCACGTCCGACGAGACGATCGCCAGCGGGCTCTCGGCGGTTCCCGTCCGCATCTCCTCCCGGAGGGCTGTCGCGAGGCCGCGCCCCTCCTGGATCTGCACCGCGACTCCCGGGCCGAGGACCTCGGTGAGCGCCGCACCCTCGCGCGCATCCGGGCACAGGACCCCGACCGCGTCAACCTCCGCCGCGCATGCCGCGAGCGTGTCGCGGAGCATCGCCTCGGCGAGGTCGGCGGCGGCTTCGGCGGACAGCGGCGGCACCAATCGCGTCTTGGATCGGCCCGTCCGCGGCGCCTTCGCCACCACCAGGGCTCTGCGGCGGACGCTCACGTGTGCCGCAGGGCGACCGAGAGCATCCTCGCCCCGGCCAGGGCGGAGGGGATCAGGCGGCCGGCCACCTTCGACTCCCCCCCGCGCCGCCTGCGGAACGCCACCTCGACCTCCACGATCTCCAGTCCGTGGCGACGGGCCCGGACGATCATCTCGGTGGGCCATCCGTAGCCGCTCTCGTGCATGTCGAGGGCCGTGAGGGCATCGGCTCGGATGGCCCTCATGCAGGGCACGTCGCGCACCCGGAGCCCGTACGCAAGCCGGAGCACGCCCGTGACCATCGCGTTCCCGACCCGCTGGTGGATGTTCATGGCCCCGACCTCGCGGTGGGTACGGGCGCCCAGCGCGAGGTCGGCCCGTCCCTCGACGACCGGCGCCAGCACCCGCGCCAGATCGCGAGGGTCGCAGCTGCCATCGCCATCGAGGAAGACGATCACCTCCGCGTCGGTGGCCGCCGCGCCCGCGGCGCAGGCCCGCCCGTACCCGCGGCGCCGTTCGATCACGACCCTCGCCCCACCCGCCGCGGCCACCTCGGCCGTCCCGTCGGAGGAACCCCCGTCGACCACGATGATCTCGTCGACCACCCCTGTGGGCCACTCGGTCAGCAGTCCGCGCAGGGCCACCTCCTCGTCGAGGGCGGGGATCACTGCGGCGACCCCTGCAGGGGTGGCGGGTGCGGAGGACGAGCGCGCCGGGATCCGGCGTGCGGAGTGGATGCGCCAGACGGTGGCGAGCGCGAGGGGGCCGTAGATCAGGAGGCTCACCCAGAGCGGCAACGGCCCCGTTGTCTTGGCGATGTAGGCGAGGGGGAGTGCGCCCGACACCCAGAGCCAGCCCGGAGCCCACGTCACGGCCAGCAGGGGCGTGAGGAGCAGGGCGTGCCACGGCTGGACGTAGTCCACGGCCACCAGAAGACCCCCCAGGACGAGCAGCGACGAGCGGGCGACCTGCTCGGGCGTCGAGTGGTCGCGCATCGCCACGAGCGCGACGACGAACGCCAGCCCGGCCGCGAGGAGGATCTGCGAGGAGCCCTGGCCCACGACGGCGGAGAGGATCTGATCGAGGCTGCCGTTGAAGCGCTCCTGCTCGTCGAATCGCCGTAGCGAGCCGAGTACCCCGGTGCCGATGGTGGCGGCGTACGGGACGTAGGCGAGGCCGATCAGCGCCAGGGCGCCGGCCACGAACCGGGGGCCGCCGCGACGCGCGAGCACGGGCAGCAAGAGCAGTGGGCCGAGCTTCACGATGGCGGCCATCGCCACGCACGCTCCGGCGAGAGCCCGCCGCCGGAGGCTCCAGGCGGCCAGCAGCCCGGCGATGGCGAGGATCGCCAGGGCGTCCACATGTCCGTTGCCCGCAATCTCGCTCACGGCGAGCGGGTGCCACGCGTAGGCCACCACCCGCTCGGGTGGGGCGCGCATCCGCCGCAGCACGAGGACCAGCATGGCCACCGCGCCGACCTCGGCGAGAAGGAAGAGCCAGGTCGTGGCGCGCACGGAGTCGCCGAGGCCCGCTCGCGCCGCGAGGAACGCGGCCTGCGCCCCGGGCGGATAGACCGTCGTCCAGTCGCGGTGGTTGATACCCGGCCAGACCGCGTCGTCGCGTAGGTCCGCGAGCGCGGGGTCGGTCGGGGCGTAGCGGTAGGGATTGATCCCCGCCTGCTGGACCGCGCCGTCCCAGGCGTAGCGGTGGACGTCCCCTGAGAGCGGAGGGGTCGCATCGCCCGGCACGAAGGCCACAACGCGGAGGGCCACGGCTCCGAGGATGACGATCGCCACCCCGAGCCGGCCGGCGCCCAGGCCACGCCAGCAGAGGGCCAGCGCGGGAAGGAACACCGCGAACGCGGCCATCTGCCCCACGACCTGGGTCGTCGGATCTCGCTCCCCCCGCAGGAGGAACTCGATGGCCAGTGCCACCGCTCCGAGCACCACCAGCCCCGCTGTCCTCGGCGCGCCCCCGGCGCGCCCCGGGATCACGCTCACCTGAAGCGCGTCGCCTCGGCCGCCGGGGTGTTCCCGATGAGTCCCATAAAGCTCGCGAGGCCGGCCGCGAGGGGCCGGATCTGGCGCGACACGAGCAGGTCGGTGTCCAGCCGGCCCCCGCGCACCGTGGGGGCGAACGGGCTCCAGAAGAGCCCGTCGACGGTCACCGTCGCCTCGGCCGGGAGTTCCTCCATCCCGGCGGTCTCACCAAGGCCGGCCCCCGCGGCGCGGCCGCGGGCCGCGGTGGGGCGGACGACGTGATCCTCCGGGGCGATGCCGAGATCGGAGACGAGCGCCTCGACCTGGGTCAGCTCCCCCTCGGTCTGCCCATGAAGGGTCGTCGCCACCCGCACGCCGATGCCCCGCGCCAGCAGCCGCGGTATCGCCCCCACGACGCGCTCGAAATTGCCCGGTCCGCGCATCGGGTCGTTCGCGATCGGCGTCGCGGCGTCGAGCGAGATCTGGAGCGTGACATCACGTCCACCCAGCGGATCGAGCCGGTCCATGCGATCGCCCTCGAAGAGGGTTGCGTTGGTGAGCACGAGCACCGGCAGGATCTGCGAGAGCTCGGCGGCGAGGGCGGGGATGTCCGGCCGCAGGAACGGCTCTCCTCCGGTGATCCCCACCGAGCGGAAGCCCAGATCGGCCGCCTCGGCCACGCTGTCGCGCATCGTGTCGGCCGCGAGCTCGCGCCGCGCGACGCTCGGGCCCGATTCGGTGAGGCAGTACGCGCAGGTGAGGTTGCAGTGGTAGTTGGCGTACAGCCAGAGTCGCGGCCCGAGTCGGCCGTCATCGATCGCATCCTCCACCTGCCGCGCCAGTTCGCTCACCGCGCGCGGAGGGTCCGGGAGTCAAGGGGTAGGCCGGCGAGGGAGGCCACGTAGTTGAGCGTCGTGATCGCTCCCGCGAGCACGGTGAGCTCGACGATCTCGTGGTCCTCGAAATGCTCGCGCATCCGTCCGAGCAGCTCGTCGTCCACGCCCGCGGCATCGGCCACGATCTGGTCGCAGAAGGCGGCGAGCACACGCTCGCGCGTGGGTATCCGATCGTCCGGGGGCTCGGTCGAGGCCAGTGCCGCGACGACGCCGGCAGGCAGGCCGGCGTCGCGCGCGACGACCTCGTGGGTGGGGACGCAGTAGGCGCACCGGTTCACGGCCGACACCCTGAGGACGACGACCTCCTTGGTGGGGAGGTCGATCGTGCTCGCGTTCATCACCTGGGCGAGGAAGGGCGCCATGGCGGCCAGGGTGTCCGGCGACCCCGCGAGCGCCTTGGTGATGTTGGAGGCCTCGCCGTCGGAGGGATAGAGCGAGCGCACCAACATCCCGGCCTGCTCGCGATCGACCAGCGGCAGACGCGCTTGCGCGCTCAAAGAACCCGCCATCGGCGCAGATCCGGCCGCATGCGCAGCAGGCGCGCGTCCAGTCCCCACACGCGACCGGAGGGCACGAGGGCCAGGATCACCAGCGGGACGTACTCGTGAGGTTGCTCGAAGGCCCAGCGGTTGCTCGAGAAGTAGAGGCCGGCCAGGAAGAGCTGCTGGCCGAGCCCGAGCAACGCCGCCCCCCGGCTTGCGAGGCCCACGATCAGCAGAGCCCCGACGCCGAGCTCCATCGCGGTGATCAGCCACTGGAAGAGCGACCAGTTGGGGAGCATCACCTCGTTCGCGATCCACGGGATGATCGGCAGCTCGGTGCGCGCGGCCTCGTTCTCGAGGATGCTCCGCGCGAGCCCGCGGTCGATGAGGTTGGCCGAGTAGGGCCCGATGGAGATGTCGGTGAACGAGAAGAGCTTCGCGACTCCGTTCGCGAACAGGATCACGCCAAAGAAGATCCGCAGCGCCGCCAACCCCCGTGCCAGCAGGCGAGCGTCCGGCAGGAGGTCACCCGACGCGGTCGCGCCGGGTGGTGGGGTGGCTGTGCTCACCGACGGGATTCTAGTGGGCCACCCCCGGGGTAATCTGAACTGCGGCTTACGTTTCGCCCTCGCCCTCGCTGCTCTCGATCAGCCTCTCGGCGCGGAGGAGCGTCCGGCCGGCCGCCTCGGCGGCGGTGTCTCCGAACTCCATCACCCACGTGCCACCCGGAAGGCCTCCGACGAACATGTACCAGCCGCCGGAGTGGTGCGCGCGGGGTCCGTCGAAGTAGCTCGAGGGCACCCGCCGCCGGATCGCCCTCATCCGCGCGTCGTCGTCGGACACCAGCGGGACGCCGGGCTCTGCGGCGAGTCCGGTGGCGAACTCCTCGAGCACCGAGATCCACGGCTCGCCGTCGCGCGTGCGGCCGGTCAGGGCCCGCACGGCGTCGGCAACGGTCGGCCAGAGCGTGTCGCCCGCACCGTCCCCCGCTCCCTGAGTCCACCCGCAGAGGTGCTCGGCGATCATCACCTGCGCCCCATCGGGGAGATCGAGCCGGAGCAGCCGGGCGCCCGGCCGGCTGAGATCCCTGACGACCACGCGGCCATCGGGAGCCTCCAGCGCGATGCGCCGGCGGTCAGCGTCCCGCGTCACGCGGAACCACGTCCGGGCGGCTACTCGGTCTCGTCGCCGACCATCTCCTCGGCCGGGACGTCCCGCCACACCTGGGCGGGTAGTCCGGCCACGAGCTTTCCCGGGGGCACGTCCCGGGTCACGAGCGCGCCCGCCGCGACGAAGGCCTCGGCGCCGATCTCGATGCCCGGCAGGATCACAACGCCTCCTCCCACCCGTGCTCCGCGGCGGATGATCGCACCCTTGATCTGGGAGTGGCGCTCCTCGGTGCGACCCATGAAGTTGTCGTTGGTCGTCGTCACGCACGGCGCGATGAAGACGTGATCCTCGAGCTCGGAGTAGGCGGTGATGTAGGAGTTCGACTGGATCTTCGTGAAGGCACCGATCGGCACGTCGTTCTCGATGCAGACGCCGCGCCCCACCACCACGCCCTCACCCAGGACGCAGCGCTCGCGAACCGAGGCGAGATCGCCCACGATCACATCGGGGCCGAGGCTCGTGCCGGCGTACACCACCGCGCCGCTGCACACGGCCGAGCCCGGTCCCAGCTCGAGCGGCGCGAGCGGATCGCGCTTCTTGCTGGTCGAGCGCGACGACAGCTTGGGCTGCTTGCCGAGCACCACGTTGTCCTGGATCACGCAGCGGTCGCCGATACGCGTGCCGTCGTGGATCACCACGTTGGCGCCGATCTCCACGTCCGCCCCGATCACCACTCCATCGCCGAGCACCAGGTTCTCGCGGCTCACGCGCTCACCTCCGACGCCAGGGTCACCGGCCGGCCCGACGATGCCAGCGATTCGCTCATCGCCTCGAGCACCTCGACGACCACGGCCCCGGCCCAGCCGTCCGACGGAGTCGGCGCGCGGTCGGCGACGGCGGCGACAAAGCGCTCGCACACGATCCGGAGCGGCTCGGTGGCCGGGATCTTCGGGATGTTGATATCTCCCGAGCGGACCTGGATGTACTCCCCGTAGGTCTCGGTGCGCGGAATCGGCCCCTTGTCGTACACGGTCACCTTGCGCTCGGTCTCCATGTCGTCGAATACCACCATCTTCTCCGCCCCGATCACAGTCATCTTGCGCATCTTGTGTGGATCGAGCCAGCTCAGGTGCAGGTGCCCGATGATCCCCGAGGGGAAACGGATCCGTCCGAAGACCACGTCCTCCACGCCGGGTTGCAGGTAGCTCTCCCCGGTCGCCGACACCTCGGCCGGACGCTCGCCGACGAGCCAGAGCATCACCGAGATGTCGTGTGGGCCGAGGCTCCAGAGCGCGTTCTCGTCGGCGCGCACGATGCCGAGGTTCTGCCGGTTGCCGTAGAGGTAGAAGACCTTGCCGAGCGCACCCCCGTCCACCAGGTCCTTCAGCTTCTGGACGGCGGGGTGGTACACGAGCAGGTGATCCACCATCAGCACGCGCTGGCGGGCGTCAGCCAGCTCGGCGAGCTCGGTGGCCTCGCGTCCGGTCACCGCGAGCGGCTTCTCGACGAACGCATCCTTGCCCGCGCCGAGCGCCATGCGCGTGAGCGCGGCATGGGTCGGCACCGGGGTCGCGATGACCACGGCGTCGAGATCCGGATCCTCGAGCAGATCCTCGTAGCGCGTGGTGAAGCGGCCGCTCGGGTACGCGGCGCGATGCCGGGCGAGGACGTCCTCGTCGCGATCGCAGATCCACGCGAGCCGGCACCCCTCGAGCCGATCGAAATTGCGGGCGAGGTTCGGGCCCCAGTAGTTCATGCCCACCACGCCGATCGAGACGCCGCGATCGTCAGCCATCAGAGCTTCCACACCTTCCCGTCCGTGTCCGGAACGACGTTCCGGAGGTCTACCACCAGCTGAGACTCCCGGGCCACCATCTCCCAGTCGACGCCCGAGTGCGCGGTGACCACCACGGCGACGTCGTAGTGGCCCAGCGCATCGGCTTCGAGCGCGACCGAGGACAGCCCGAGCTTCGGCAGCTCCGGGACGTGGGGGTCGTGGTACTCGACGTTCGCCCCATCGGCCTGGAGCAGCTCGATGATCCGCAGGGAGGGGCTCTCGCGGGTGTCGTTCACGTCGGCCTTGTAGGAGATGCCCATCACGAGCACCCGGCTGCCGTTCAGCGCCTTGCGCCGGCTGTTGAGGGCCCGGGCCACCTTCGCCACGCAGAACTGGGGCATCTGGGAGTTGACCTTGCCTGCGAGTTCGATGAACTCGGTGTGCAGGTCGAACTCGCGCGCCTTCCAGGTGAGGTAGAACGGATCGATCGGGATGCAGTGGCCGCCGAGGCCCGGACCGGGGCGGAACGGCATGAAGCCGAAAGGCTTGCTGGCGGCGGCGTCGATGACGTCCCACACGTCGATGTCCATCCTGTCGCACAACATCGCCAGCTCGTTGACGAGGGCGATGTTCACGCTGCGGAAGATGTTCTCGAGGAGCTTGGTGAGCTCGGCGACCTCGGGGCTCGACACCGGGACCAGCGTCTCGCAGGCCATGCCGTACAGCTCCATCGCCCGTCGGGTGCACTCGGGGGTCAGGCCGCCGACCACCTTGGGAGTGGTCGCGGTGGTCCAGTCGGTCCGGCCCGGGTCGACGCGCTCGGGTGAGAAGGCGATGTGGAAGTCGCGCCCGGCCCGCAGGCCCGACCTCTCGAGCACCGGCGCCAGCTCCTCTCGGGTCGTTCCCGGATAGGTGGTGCTCTCGAGCACCACGAGCTGCCCGGGCCGCAGTCGCTGTGCCAGGCTCTCGGCCGCGCCGAGAACGGCGGAGAGGTCGGGCTCTCGGTGCTCGGTGAGGGGCGTCGGCAGGCAGATCAGGACGGCATCGACCGAGCGGATCTCGTCCCAGGAGGTCGTCGCCCGGACCAGTCCGGACTCGACCAGCGGCCCGAGGCGCGACGACGGTATGTCCTCGATGTACGAGGACCCCGCGTTCAGCTGATCGACCTTCGCCTGGATCGCGTCGAGGCCCAGCACGGAGACGCCGGCCTCGGCGAACGTCACCGCGAGGGGCAGGCCGACGTAGCCGAGCCCGACGATGCCGACCTGTGGGGCGCTGGTGGTCAGCGGGGGGGCTGCGGCGGGAACGCCGGCTCGAGGAGGGACAAGCTCATCAACGACGATCTAGTGTAGGGATCCACGAGCGGAAGGAACGCCTCCTGAGGCCAGAGACTCTCCTCGCCGGTCTGCCGCGCCTCGTGCGTGTGGCCGACGAGACCCGGTGGCGCAGCCAAGCGTCGATCGCCACGGCCACGGTCGTCGTGGTCTTCTGGGTCACGACTTGGCTACTCGACCAACCCGCGCGACCGGGTGCGAGCGGTCTGGCTGCCGCGGTCGTGGCCCTCCCGACGCTTCTCGTCGCGTCCCTCACCACCAAGCGCCGTATCCGAGAGGGCCTCGTGCACGCCGTGCCCCCGCCGCGCGCCACCCTGCATGAGACACAGGCGGCGTCGCGGGATCGTCGCGTCAGGCTCAGCGGCGTCGTGCTCACGGGGATCGTCGCGCTGCTGCTCTTCGATCGCTTCACCGGTGGCGGGGGCGTGATGGCCGGCCTCATCGCCGGACTTCTCGGCGCACTCGGCGGTGTGGATTGGTTCGAGGCGCGCCAGTGGGACGCCGCCGAGCGCGAGCGCGAGTCCAGAATCTTCGTCATCGTCCGTCCCGACGCCCTCTCGCCGCGCCTCGGGGCCACCGAGGTGCACGAGCTGCCGCGACCCGGGCAGGACAGCGACCGCAGCTTCGAGCCGAGGCCCTTCGATCTCGGTATCTGACCGCGCCCGGGCGGAAGGATCCTCTGAGAGCCTCGCTCAGGGCCGATCGGTCGCGCGGAGCCTGGCGGCGCGGAGCTTGGCAGCGCGGACCTTGGCAGCGCGGACCTTGGCAGCGCGGAGCTTGGCAGCCCTCTTCCGGAGGGCCCACGCGCGCAGCGTCCTCTTGCTCGCCACGCAGAAGTTGCTGACGCCCACCGGGCGGGTCGTGAAGGCCGTGCCCGTGTAGGGCCAGACGCGCCAGACGTAGCAGGTGCCCGCCTTCAGGCCCTTCTTGGGTGCCCGGAAGGCCCGTCCGCGAGGGAAGCGGGAGAGGACCTTCCTCACCGTCGGCCTGGCGCCGCTCTTCTTCGCGGTCACCTTGAAGATCTGCAGGTTGTAGAGCTTGGTGCCGCGTGGCCCCTTCTTCCAGCGCAGGGTCGGCCGCAGGGTCGGGAGCGTCCTGCCCGCCTTCGGCGTCAGGCGCAGCGCGTTCTGCTTGGGCAGTGCGGCGAGCAGCGCCGTCCGCGGGCTGAGGGTGGGGGACGGGGCCGCCACGAGCGGTGCGAGCACCGTGAACGACTCGGTGGTGGGCGGGGAGACGTTGCCGGCGACGTCGATCTGCTCGACCTGGAAGGAGTAGACGCCCTCGCTGAGGGGAGGCATGTCGGCGCGAGCCACCGGCGCGTCGATCGGGCCCGCCACCACGGCTCCGGCGGCCGTCCGCAGGATCCAGCGCGAGAACGCACCGGGCTCGGTCAACCAGGTGAAGGCCGGAGTGGCGCTGATCGCGGGGTACGTCGGCCGCGCGAGGATGGTCGGTGCCACCGGCGGGGTCGTGTCGATCTTGAACGAGCGCGAGGCCTCGGCGCTGCTCTGCCCGGCCTGGGTGATCTGCGTCACCCTGAAGGTGTAGTCGCCATCGGGCAGCGCGGAGAGGGTGGTCTGGGTGGCCGAGCCGCCGCCCTGGCGGATGGGCTGCTGGGAGCCGGCCGTGGTGACCTCCCAGTGGAAGTTGGTCTGGGCGCCCTGCCACGTGAAGGTCGGGGCGTTGTCGCGGGTCGGCGCGCTGGGGCCGCCGGTGATGGCGGGCGCGGGCGGGACGGTGGGGTCGATCTTGAGGTCGAAGGCGCTCGAGATCCGGACGTTGCCGGCCTTGTCGATCGAGCGCACCCACCACTTGAGCGCCACGTTGTTCGGGAGGGGCAACGGCCGCAGGCCGGGATCGCGGGCCGCGGTGTAGTTGCCCACGCCGCCGACGCTGTCGCGGTTCGCGATGACCTGGCCGCCGGTCGGGTTGTACTCGTCGCCGAAGTTGGCGTCGGTGGAGAAGACCAGCTGGTAGCGATCCACGCCCGACAGCACATCCACGCCCGGGCTCCACTCGAAGGCCGGCTCGCTCGCCACCAGCGCCCCCGGGGTCACCGGCGAGGTGCCGCCGCCCACCGAGGTCAGCGGCCGCGTGCTGTCGTACCCGAACGCCTGAGGAATGGCGATGATCGACGCGTTGCCGACGAGGTCGGTGATCTGGATGCTCGCCGAGCCCGCGGCGAAGTCGCCCTCGGTGGTCCACGAGCGGTCCGCGCACTGGGCGCCGGAGACGCCTGCGACGGCGTCCGCGCACGCGCTGATCGCGACGGTGAGAGGCGCCCGGAACCAGCCGCCGACTCCGCCCGAGGGCCCGCTCAGGTTCAGGGTCGCGGTGGGGCCCGTCTCATCCACCACTATCGGGAGCGTTGCATACGCGCTCGCGATGGCGCCGGGTTCCACGGACCGGACCTTGAAGTAGACGCTGCCCTCCGGCGGGTCGATGGCCACGCCCGAGCTCATCGCGGTGGGCGCCGCCGGATCGTCGGCGATGTTCGCCACGACGCCGCCCTCGTAGGTGACCGGTCCGGCGACCTCGGGGGCGCCCGCGGCCCAGGTGAACGTCCACGGACCGGTTCCCCCGGGGCTCGACGGGTTCGAGGCGAGGTTGCTCGGTGGCGTCGCGCCGAGGGCGTTGGGGACGGCGACGAGACCCGCAGCGATCATGGCCACGAGGCCGGCGCGACGAAGGGGGAAGGACACGCGACGCTTCATCTGCTCAGGACCGCCAGAATCGTGGGAGGGCTCATAGGATCTTAACCACGTCGGACGGGGACCGGACGACTGGCCGATGGTCCAGGCATTCGCCTCGGACGGATGGGTTGCGCAACCGGCCCGGTCTACGCGAGCGCGGCCGCCACGGCGTCCGCGATCCGGTCCGATGCCGCGCCGTCGCCATAGTACTCGGGCCTGCGCGCGGGCATCGAGACATCGGGCAGAACCGATCTCACGCGATCGGCGTCCATGCCCACGAGGTGGTTGAAGCCTCCCTCCACGGTCTCGATCCACTCGGTGGTGTCGCGGAGGGTGATGCACGGGACACCGTGGAAGTACGCCTCCTTCTGCACCCCCCCGGAATCGGTCACGACCGCCCGCGCTCCCATGAGCAGCGCCGTGAAGTCGAGATAGCCGACCGGCGGCGAGAGCCGCAGCGACGGGTGGCTCTCGAGGTCCGCCCACAGCCCGGCCGACTCGAGCCGATGCCGCGTCCGCGGGTGCACCGGGAAGATCGCCGGCTCCTCGATCGCGCCGAGCACCTCGACGAGTCTCCTGAGGGCTTCGGGCGTGTCGGTGGCGGCTGCGCGATGCACGGTCACCAGCAGGTATCCGCCGGGCTCGAGCCCGAGCGCTCGAGGGCCGGGCCGAGCCGCCGCCGCGGGGGCGAACATCCTGCTGGCGTCGAGCATCACGTCACCCACCTGGTGGACCCCCGCGGTGATCCCCTCGCGCCCGAGGTTGGCCACCGCCGTGTCGGTGGGGCACAGCAGGAGCGCCGAGAGGTGGTCGGTGACGACCCGGTTCTGCTCCTCGGGCATCGATCGGTCGAATGAGCGCAGCCCGGCCTCGACGTGGCCGATCGGCACGCCGAGCTTCGCGGCCGCGAGCGCACCGGCGAGCGTGGTGGTGGTGTCGCCGTACACGAGCACCATCTCGGGGGCCTCGGCGATCAGGAGCGGCTCGAGTCGCTCGAGCATGACCGCGAGTTGGGTCACCGGGCTGCCGGATCCGACCGCCAGAGCGTGATCGGGTTGTGGCACCCCGAGCTCGTCGAAGAAGAGGTCGGCCAACTCGGGGTCGTAGTGCTGTCCGCTGTGTACGAGCACCTCGGAGACCCGCCGGCGCAGCGCGCGGCTGAGTGGGGCGGCCTTCACGAACTGCGGCCGGTTCCCGACGATCGAGACGATCTTCAAATCCCCGCGAACCCCACTCCGGAGAGTCGTTGGGTGATGACCTCGAACCGGCCGGTCGCCACCAGGACTCCGATCATGATGAACACGGCGGCGGCCGTCGCGTTGACGACTCGCCAGCGGTCGCGCATCCAGCGGAAGGCGGCCATCGTGCGGGTGATGAACAGGCCGGCCAGGAGGAACGGTATCCCGAGGCCGAGCGAGTACGTCAGGAGCAGGCTCGCGCCGACGCCCGGCGAGCCGGTCGGTGCCGCGTATCCGAGGATGCTGCCGAGGATCGGGCCGATGCAGGGTGTCCAGCCGACGGCGAACGCGGCTCCGACGAATCCCGCGCCCGCGAGCGTGGTGGGCCGGCGTGCCATCGACAGGCGCCTCTCGGTCTGCATCAGGCCCAGCTGCGGCAGGGCGACCATCGCGACGCCCATGGCGATCAGGAGGATGCCCGCGGTCAGGTTCAGGGCGTCCTGGTGGCTGGTCAGCGAGTACCCGATCAGGCCGGCGCTGGCGCCGTAGGCGGTGAACATGAGGGAGAAGCCCATGACGAAAGCCGCCGTCGGCGCCATCACGTCGCGCGTGCGGGTGCCCAGTTCGTCGAACGACACGCCCGAGATGAACGAGAGGTAGCCCGGCACGAGCGCGAGCACGCAGGGTGAGGCGAAGGACACGAAACCCGCTGCGAAGGCCACGGGATAGCTGAGGGCCGAGATGTCCTGCATGGGACGATCGTAGCCGTCCGAGGACGGCCGTCCGTCACCCGCCAGGCACCCCTCCCGTCACCGACCCGTCAGCCGGTGACGGGAGGGGTGCTCCTGCGGGCCGGGCGCACTTTCACGCGGAAGCAGGCCTGCGCGCGGCTCGCGCCCACTCCGGGTGTGCGCACCGTGACGCGGTTGCATCGTGCGCCGCGCACGCTCCGGTCGGCGCGGACCTGCAGGTAGACCGTCCGGGAGTGGCCCGCGCGCAGGCGGCTCATCCTCCACGTCGGCCGGCCGGCCGCCAGGCGCACCCTCGGGCTGCCTGCCCGCATGAGGGAGAAGCCGCGTGGCAGGACGTCGGTCACGCGGATACCGAAGGCGTCCCCCTCTCCCAGGTTGACGACCCGGATCCGGAAGCGCGCGGTGCCGCCGGTACGCAGCTTCGCGGGTCCGCGCTTGGTCACGCGCACGCGGGGCTTCTTCGCCACGGGGCTCACGGCGGGTGTCACGGCGGGCGTGACGGTCACGACGACGGGTGCCTCCGCGGGGGGCGGCGGCACGACGACCACGGGGACGACCGGGGGCGCGACGACGGGGGTCTCCGGCACCGGTGCGACCGGCGGCTGCTTGACCGGCGGCTGCTTGACCGGCGGCTGCTTGACCGGCGGCTGCTTGACCGGCGGCTTCTTGACCGGCGGCTTCTTGACCGGGCAGTCCTTCTCGGGGTGCTTGTCGCGCGGCTTCGCCTTGGCGACGTGCGCGTCATCGGGAGGCGGCGGGGGAGCGTTCGACCCTTCGACGACCAACTCCTCGACGACCGGCTCCTCGACGACCAGCTTCTCGACGGCCGGCGGCGCGGCGACGGGCTCGCCCGCGCCGGCTTCCTCACCGAGAGCGGCCTCGTCGTCCGGCTCCTCCGCGGCGTGCGTCTCCTCCGCGGGCGCATCCGCGACCGGTTCGGGCGGTGGTGCCTTGGGCGAGGTCCCGACGGGGGGCTGCTCCGCCACCTCGGCGACGGTGATCGCACCCGAGTGGTGGTCCGCCTCCTTCGGCGAGGAGTGGGCAAGTGCGCGGCCCGGGACGGCGACCGCCAGAGCCAGCGCGACGACCGCGGTCCCCCACCCGAGGGCGCGCGACGATCGGCCGAGCCATGTCCTTGGAAGTACGTCCACCGCACGCACTCGCTTTCGCCGAAATACAGAAAAGCTGCAAGGCGGAGCATTCTAAGCGGCACCATGGGCGAAAAGCAACAGATTCGCCGGAATCCGCCTGCGGGAGACCCTCCAACGGAGCTCGGCCCGCCCGGATGCGGCCACCCGACACGGATAGTCTTGGCGGCAGAGACGACGCACTACGAGACGAGGAGACACCGTGGCGAAGGCAGGAAAGTCCCTTGAGCAGCTGCTGGGAGACGAGGCGCAGGGGCTCCTCACCCACCGTTGCACCACGATCCCCGCCGACCGCCTGACCCTCCCCGGCCCGACGTGGGTCAACGACGTCATGGCGTCGTCGGACCGTCCTGCGCCGGTGCTGCGCTCACTGCAGTCGATCTTCGACCACGGACGGCTGGGCGGCACCGGGTACGTGTCCATCCTCCCGGTCGATCAGGGCATCGAGCATTCGGCCGGTGCCTCCTTCGCCCCGAATCCGGACTTCTTCGACCCGCTCAAGATCATCGAGCTGGCCATCGAGGGGGGATGCAACGCGGTGGCCACGACCCTCGGCGCCCTCGGTCTCGCATCGCGGCGGTACGCGCACAGGATCCCGTTCCTGCTGAAGGTCAATCACAACGAGTTCCTGTCGTACCCCAACGCGTACGACCAGATCATGTTCGCCTCTGTTCGCCAGGCACGCGAGCTCGGCGCCGTGGCCGTGGGAGCCACCATCTACTTCGGCTCCGCCGAGTCGAAGCGTCAGATCGTCGAGGTCTCACAGGCATTCGCCGCGGCGCACGAGCTGGGCATGGCCACGGTGTTGTGGTGCTACATGCGCAACTCGGCCTTCAGCCCGACCGACGGCGGACCGGACTATCACGTCGCCGCCGACCTCACGAGTCAGGCCAATCACCTCGGTGTCACGATCGAGGCCGACATCATCAAGCAGAAGCTGCCCGAGACCGCCGCGCCCGGGTTCTCGAACCTCGGTTTCGGAAAGACGCACGCCAAGGTGTACTCGGACCTGATGAGCGACAACCCGATCGACATGACCAGGTATCAGATCGCGAACTGTTACATGGGACGCATCCCACTCATCAACTCGGGCGGCGCGTCATCGGGCGAGAGCGACCTGGCCGAAGCCGTGCGTACCGCGGTCATCAACAAGCGCGCCGGCGGCGCGGGACTTATATCTGGACGCAAGGCTTTCCAGCGGCCGATGGCCGAGGGTGCCGCGCTTCTGCAGGCCATCCAGGATGTCTACCTTTCCGACGACGTGTCGATCGCCTGACCGGGACCACGAGCGCGCCCCGTGGGCCGTGTTCTCAGGGTGAGGGGAGGGTGACGGTCCGAGTGGCGCCGCCGTATCCGTTGACGGTGTCGCGCCCTTCGACCGTCACCGCGAGTACACCGTCGGGAATCGCAACGCCGCTCTGCGTGCGCGTGAAGGGCTGCTCGTTGGCGTGATCGTGGCCGAGCGTCTTCTCAGCGAGCACCGCCCCGCCGGGAGCGAGGATGCGCCACCCGTCGGCATACCGCTCGGGCGCGTCATACGGCGAGCTGATCGTCACCGCGAAGTCGTACGTCTCCCCGGCGCGTGCCACCTTCACCACGGTAACGTCGGGAAAGCGCTGCCCGCGTCCGTCGGTCGTCGCGGTGCCGTCAACCGCAGATTCGCCGCATCCCCCCGCGACGATCAGGCTGCCCGCCAGCATCAGGATCACGAGTATTCGCATCGACGTCTCCGCAGAGCGGCTGTGGACGGAGCCGATTCGTTCCCGGACGGCGAAGGCCCCGCCTTGGCGGGGCCTTCGACAAGAATGGGCCGTGTAGGATTCGAACCTACGACCTTGGGATTAAGAGTCCCCTGCTCTACCAACTAAGCTAACGGCCCGCGAGGAGACTAGCAAAGGGCCCTGAGGGGTCCAGCCGGCGGGTGGGCCTGCAGCTACCCGGCGCCGTTCAGGGTCCTGAGGCGCTCCCGGATGGCATCGGCGTTCGGGTCGTCGGGCATCAGGCGCAGGAACGCCTGGTACGAGAGGCGCGCCAGGGCCGTCCGGTCGGAGTCGGTCGCAAGCTGTCCCAGCTGCAGGAGCGCCTCGGCGTTCTTGGGGTTCGCGGCCGAGTAGGTCTGAACCGTGGCGATCGCCCCCTCCGTGTCGTTCTGGCGAACCTGGAGCGAGACGAGGGTCTGGAGGCGGCGGAAGCTCTTGGGGTCGAGCTCGGCCGCCTTCTTCGCCGCGTCGATCGCCTTGTCGTACTCCTCCGTGCCGGCGTAGGCCGAGGCGAGCTGCTCCCATGCGTCGGCGCTCTTGGGCTGTTGCTCGACCAGGTCCTTCGCCGTGCCGAGCTGCTCGTCGGCGACCGTGGTGCCCCCCCCTCCGAAGAGGATGAGCCCGAGAACGACGAAGATCACCCCGGCGAATGCGATCGAGGTGAGAATCGCCGTGATCTGCACCATGCGACGGGTGCGCTTCTGGTCGAGGAGCACTGCGCCGGAAGTTAGCAGAGGCGCCCGCGCGCCTCTGCGGCATCGGCGCGCACCCGCTCGCCGCCGAGGCGTACCGGGGCGCCGTCGCGCAAGAGCACCTCGCCGTCCACCACCACCGCGCGGACGATGGTCCGCTCGTGCAGGGCGGCCGCCGTCGGTGTGAGCCGACCATCGGCAGGGCGCAGCGCGATCAGATCCGCTCGCTTGCCCACCTCCAGGCTGCCGATCAGATGCTCCATCCCGAGCGCGACGGCGCCGTCGATCGTGATCAGCCGCAGTCCGGCGGCGTCGTCCATGTCGAGCACGCCGGCGTGCATCCGCCGGCACGCCCGCGCCTCCGCCCGCAGGTCGTAGTCGCCCCCGCTCGCGGGGCTGTCCGTTCCGAGGCCCACCGGCACCCGCGCCGACAGGAGCGACTCGAGAGGCGCCCGCCCGCACAGCAGGTGCTCGTTGGAGCGCGGGCAATGGGCGACGCGGACGCCCGCGCGCGCAAGGATCGTGGGGTCCTCCGCGCCGAGCTGCACGCAATGCGCCGCAACCAGTCCGGGCGCCGTCATGCCGGCTCGACTCACGCGCTCCACCGGACCGGCATCCGGCGGCCCCTCCCAGCGGCCGGGCGACAGCCCGGCTGAAGCGAAGAGGTCGCCGAGCGGGCCGTCTCCGGCGGCGATGGCGCGTCCCTCGTCGGGCGACTCGGCGAGATGGGTCGTCCAGGGGCGCTCCCTGAGCTCGGGGTGGGATCGCAGCGCCGCCCAGAGGTCGGGGCCGACGGTGTAGGGCGCGTGTGGCGACACGCCGACCCGGCCGCGTGGTCCCACGACCGCATCGAGTGCCGAGATCCCCTGGGCCACCCGGTCGGCTGCGGCCACGGCGTCCTGGCCCTCCTCTCGGCCGAAGGCCTCCAGGTGGACCAGGCCGCGCAGACCGGACTCGGCGAGCGCGGCCGCGCCCGCCCCGGTGGGGCCCGAGTCGGCGAGCGTCGTCGTGCCCGACTCGAGCGCCCTGAGCGCACCCAAGCGGGCGGCCGTCTGGTGGTCGCCGGCCGCCATGCGCACGCGCAGGGGCAGCAGCCGCCCGAGCCATTGCGCGAATCCGGCGGGGGGCAGGAGCCCGTCCAGGAGGCTCCACTCGAGGTGGCAGTGCGCGTCGACCAGCCCGGGCGCGAGGATCTCCTCGCCACGGTCTTCCACCGGGAGGTCGGGGTGGTCGCAGAGCACCCGCCCGGCCGGCCCGATCTGCACGATCAGGCCATCGCGGACGGCCAGCGCGCCATCGACGATCGGCGCGCCGAGGCCGGGCAGGATCCAGGCGGAGCGCCAGATGCGCCCGCGCGCCGGGTCAGCCGACCTTCTCGTCCTCCCGCGTGGCGGGGCCGGTGACGGCCTCGCTGTCGTCATCGTCGTGGTGCCCGGTGATGCCGTCCTTGAACTCGCGGGCACCGGCTCCGAGGTTGCGCCCCAGCTCGGGGAGGCGCTTCGCGCCGAAGACGACCAGGACGACCAGGAGAACGATGATCAACTGGATGGGCGAGAAGTCCACAGCGCCCTCCTTCTCGGGTTTCGATGCGGGGCGACGTGCGAGGTCGAGGGTAGCATGGCACGATGGCGGCCCTCACCTCACGCCCGGCGGGTGTCACCGCCCGCCTCGACCTGATCGCGGTCGTGTGGGGTGGTCTGGCGGCATCGATCGGGCTGATGGCGGGCGCGGGCCGCGAGTGGCCGGCGCGCCTCGCCGCCGCGGCCCTCTCGTTCGGGATCGGCGGTTTCCTCGCCGGGGTCCGCGCCGCCGGCCGGCGGGTGGCCCACGCGATCGGGGCGTGGGTGGCCGGCTACCTCATCCACGCCTGTTTCGTGATCCTCGCCACGGCGATCGACCTTGCCGGCGGACCCGACGCACCGGCGCTCATCGCCGGCTCGGGCGCCCAGTGGACCTACGCGCTCGGGTGGGCCTTCCTGTTGGCCCTCGGCGGCGGGCTCGTCGCCAACTCCTGGCTACGTCCGGCGAGCCGCCGCCGGAACTGATCAGCGCTCGAACTCGCGGTGGAAGGCGCTTGCCGTGGGGCCCCTCTGGCGCTGGTACTTGCCCTGGTAGGGCTTGTCCACCGGGGTCGTCATCTGGAGGTAGGAGATCTGCCCGATCGCCATCCCCGGGTAGATCGAGATCGGAAGTCGGGCGACGTTGGACAGCTCGAGCGTGATCGTTCCGTCGAAGCCGGGGTCGATGTAGCCGGCCGTCGAATGGATCAGGAGGCCCAGGCGCCCGAGGCTGGACTTGCCCTCGAGGCGGGCCACCAGGTCGTCGGGTAGAGCAACCCGCTCGAGCGTGGAGCCGAGCACGAACTCGCCCGGGTGCAGAATGAAGGCCTCGCCCTCGGCCACGGTCACGATCTCGGTGAGATCGTCGTTCGCGGCGCGCACGTCGATGTAGGCACGACGGTTGTTGTGGAAGACGCGAAAGGCGTTCGCCACGCGCAGATCGACCGACGACGGCTGCAGGAGCGACTCGTCGAAGGGCTCGATGACGAGCCGGCCGGACGCGAGCTCCTCGCGGATGGTTCGATCGGAGAGGACCATTCGCTGCAGAGCGTACCGGTCCGCTACCGTGGCGGCATGGTCGCCGAGCGCGGATTCCGGGTGGTGGAGATCCCAGGTGGCCCCACCCGCCACGAGGTCGCGGCTGCGCGCGCCGAGGGTTTCGTCCCGGATGTGCTCCTCGGCCGATCGATCGTCGGCGACGGCCCGGCCGAGATCCTCGATCTCGTCGAACGTGACACCTGGAGAACTGGCGCAGCTCTGCGACCGCCGGCGCCTGCCGCGGTGGGTGATCGCGAAGAACCCCCTCTCGGGAGGCTTCGTGAGCACGAAGGCTCTCATGAGGTCGTCGGAGCTCGTGACCGTGTGCGAGGAGGCGGCCTGCCCCAACATCGGCCAGTGCTGGGCCCGCGGCACGGCGACCTTCATGATCGCGGGCGAGACGTGCACCCGCGGCTGCCGCTTCTGCAACGTCGCCACCGGCCGGCCCGCGGCGCCTCCCGATCCGCACGAGCCGGCGCGCATCGCCGCGGCCGCGGCCGCCATGGGCCTCCGCTTCGTCGTGATCACCGCCGTCGCCCGCGACGATCTGCCGGACGGGGGGGCGGCCCACTTCGCGGCCTGCATCGCCGCCGTGCGCGCGCGTCTGCCCGAGTGCCGTGTGGAAGTGCTCATCCCCGACCTGCGGGGGCGGTGGGAAGCGCTCGACGCGATCGTCGAGGCGGCTCCCGACGTGCTGAACCACAACACCGAGACCGTCCCGCGCCTGTACTCGCGGGTTCGTCCCGGGGCCCGCTATGAGCGCACGCTCGAGCTGCTCTCCCGGAGCGCCGCGGCCGGTCTGCCGACCAAGAGCGGCATCATGGTCGGCCTCGGGGAAGGCCTCGGCGAGATCGCGTCGGTCCTGGGCGACCTCGCCTCGGTCGGGTGCGGACCCGTCACCGTGGGCCAGTACCTACGTCCGTCCGCGGCCCATCTTCCGGTGGCGCGCTTCTACGCGCCCGCGGAGTACCCGGCGATCGCCGCACTCGGGCGGGATCTGGGTCTCGCGCACGTGGAGGCGGGCCCTCTGGTGCGGTCGTCTTTCGAGGCGGATCGGGTCGCCGAGGCCGCTCTCACGCGCGTCTGAACCGGCACGTCGCGCGGAGGTCGCGGGCACCTCAAGTTCACCCACCCGGCGCCGATACCAGGGCCATCTGGTAACAGCGACGACTGCCACGGATGGCGGTCGCTTTCGCCGCGAGAGACGGATACAGCCATGAAGGGCTACCGAACCAAGAAGATCGCCCTCCCCGGGGGGAAGGTCATCGAGATCGTCTACTTCTCCGAACCGAGCGCCGACGCCGCCTCACCCGCTTCCGAGATGGACGCCGCGGTGGCCGAGACCGGTGCGACAGAGGTCTTCGCGGCCGACTTCGCTCTGGAGATGCACGTCTGCCTGTCGTGCGAGAGCGATCTCGTCTACCCGGTCAGCTGGGAGGAGCGCGAGGGCGACTCCTGGCGCATCGAGCGGCGCTGCCCGAACTGCGAGTGGCGGCATGTCGGCGAGTTCACCCAGGACGAGGTGGAGCTCTTCGATGACGCCCTCAACGACGGCACCGAGGACCTCCTGCTCAACCTCCGCAACTTCGCGCGGGCCAACATGGAGGCCGACGTCGAGCTCCTGATCGACGCCATCCATCTCGATCGAATCGAGCCGATGGACTTCTAGGGCATCGGTGGCCGAGCGACCGAGCGACCTCCCGTTGATCCGATGACACCATCCGACCGAACGCCCTCCGTGTCGCCTCGCGACCACGTGGCCGCGGCACGCTCGCTGGGGCTGTTCTTCGGGGTGGGCGGAGCCTGGCTGCTCGGGACCAGCCTCACCGTGCCCGGTTTCGGGGGCTACGGGGTGATCCTGGCCGCGTCGCTGGTGCTGGGCGCCCTGTTCGTGGCCGCCGGCGCCTACCTCTGGCTGCGCGCCCCCTGCATCTCCTCGCGAGTGCTCGCGATGGGTGCGCCCCTCTCGATCCTCACGATCGGGGTGCTCTGCCTGGCGACCCGCGACTCCAGCACGGGCTCCCAGCTCTTCCTCCTCTGGCCGGTTCTCTACACCGCCAGCTTCCTCAACCGGCGCCACAACATCTTCGTCCTGCTCGAGGTGCTCGTGGTCGAGGCCGTCGTCCTCGGCGCCCTGGAACCACCGACCCTCGCGATCGTGGACACGCTGGGTCTCTTCCTCGCCTACTCGATCGCCACGATCGCCGTGATGAGATTCCGCAACCGCGTCGATGGCCTGATGGAGGTGCTCAGCGCACAGGCTCGTGAGGACTCGCTCACCGGCCTCCCCAACCGCCGCGCGTTCGATGAGAATCTCGCGCGCCTCGCCGCCATATCGGGGCGCTCGGGTGAGCCGCTGTCGCTGCTGGCGATCGACGTCGATCGGTTCAAGGAGATCAACGACACACGCGGCCACGTCGTAGGAGACCAGGTTCTCGCCGCCGTCGCCGAGGCGCTTCGCCGCGCCGGCCGCGAGGGCGACCTCGTGGCCCGCGTCGGCGGCGACGAGTTCGCCGTGCTACTGCCCGCGTGCCCCTTGGGCGACGCAGCCGCCATGGGCGCGGCCGTCCGCGAGCAGGTCCGCGCCCACACCTCCCGCATGGGCGAAGCGGTGACGGTGAGCGTGGGTGCGGCCACCCTCCCCGACACGGCGTCCTCGCCCGAGCAGCTGATGGTCGCGGCCGACGCCGCCCTCTACGCGATCAAGCGCGACGGGCGGGAGCCGACGGACCGCCTGGAGAGCGCCCGACGCTGAGGTCGAGGGTCGCGGACACCGCAGTGTCCGAGGACGCCCTCACCCCGGCGGGCCGATCAGCGCGGTGGCTCGCCCACATAGGGAAGGCCCTCGAGCGCCCACGCGAGGATGCCGCCCTCGATGTTGGCGACGTCGCCGTGGTCTCCGGCCGAGGTGAGGTAGTCGGCGACCTGTCCGCTGCGATTGCCGCTGCGGCAGAAGATCGCGAGGGGACGGTCGGACGGGATCTCGTCGATGCGGGCGAGCAGCTCGCTCATCGGGACCAGCGGCATGCCGTCGACGTGCGTCGTCTCGTACTCGCTCCTCTCGCGCACGTCCACGATCGCGAGCGCGCCCGCTCGCCAGAGGCGCTCGGCCTCTGACACGGAGTACTCCAGCACCGAGTGCTCTAGAAGGTCCGCACGGACCGGTAGAGCGTGTCGCGCTGTACGGCGCGGCGCCCGGTGGCCTCGATTGCCCGGACCATGCGATCGGTGTCGAGCCGGAATGCCGTTCCCGCGGCCCGGACCACGTTCTCCTCGATCATTATCGAGCCCATGTCGTCGCACCCGAACTCCAGCGCGAGCTGGCCGATGCGCAGCCCCTGGGTGACCCACGAGGACTGGAAGTGGGGGAAGTTGTCGAGGTAGAGCCGGCTGACGGCGAGCATCATGAGGTAGTCGGCGGGGGTGGTGTGGGCGTGATCGTCGCCGCGCGCGCTTCCGCCGCCCGCCTGATAGCTCCAGCAGACGAAGGCCCGGAAGCCTCCGGTCTCGTCCTGCAGCTCGCGCAGCCGCCGCAGGTGCTCGACGCGGTCCTCGGGCGTATCGACCGTGCCGTACATCATCGTCGCCGTCGTCGACATGCCGGCACGGTGTGCGGCTCGCATCACGTCGAGCCACTCGTCGCTGGTGGTCTTGCGCGGGGCGATCACCTCGCGGACGCGGTCGACCAGGATCTCCGCGCCGCCGCCCGGCAGCGAGTCGTGACCCACGGCGCGCAGCCGCGTCAGCGTCTCGTCGAGCGTGAGCTTCGAGACGTGGCTGATGTGGAGGATCTCCGAGGGCGAGAGCGCGTGGAGGTGGATCGGGTAGCGCGACTTGATGTCGCTGAAAAGGTCCTCGTACCACTCGATGCGCAGGTCGGGGTGGTGGCCGCCCTGCAGCAGGAGTGCGGTGCCGCCGAGATCGAGGGTCTCCTCGATCTTGCGGAAGATGACCGACTTCGGCAGCACGTAGCCCTCGGGGTCCATCGGCTTGCGGTAGAAGGCGCAGAAGTCGCAGTCGGTGATGCAGAAGTTGGTGTAGTTGACGTTGCGGTCGATCACGAACGTCACCACGTCGGGGTCGCTCGCCTCATCGCGCCGCCGCCCCGCCGCCTCGCCGACCGCAACCAGATCGCGCGAGGCGAGCAGCGCCAGGGCGTCATCGTCGCCGAGGCGCGCGCCTGCGGCGACTCCGTCGAGGATCTCCCGGGTGCGCGTGGGTGCGAGGGTGGCCATCCCCGTGATCTTACGCTGCCAGCCCGGGCACGGCATCGAGTTCGCCGCACGAGCGCGCCTGCGTGAGGAAGGTCTCCAGACCGGTCCGCTCGGCAGAGCCGAACTCGTAGCGGAGCCGCCGCAGGTAGGGGCGGATGAAGTCGGCGGGAAACGGAAAACGCGCGGCCGCGGCGGCCACGACCGCCTCGGGGTCGGCGAGATAGGCCGAGCGCGCCGCGGCGAGCAGGTTCGCGAACTCGGCGAGGGCCTCGGCGCGCTCGCGCGCGACCTCCGCACCCGCCGCCCACACCGCGAACACCATCGGTTGCCCGGTTCGCTCGCGCCAGAGGGCGGCAAGGTCGGCGTGGTGGGGGGCGATGGGCGCCCGCAGCCCCTCCAGCGCCTCGTCTCCGATCAGCAGCACCCCGTCGACATCGGCCAGCGCATCGGCCGGCGCACCCGCGAGGATCGAGAACGGCGCGGCGCCCGGGCCGAGCAGGATCCGCAGGAGGGCGACCGAGGTCTCGCTGTCGGGCGTGACCGCAACGGTCCGCACCTGGTCGAAGGGGACCCGCGAGAAGAGCTGGATCGAATCGACCGCCCCGTCCGCCGTGATCGATGCCACGGGCACGAGCTGCAGGCGGTCGGCATTGCGCGCGTAGGCGATGCTCGACATGGCCGACACATCGAGCCGCCCTTCGATCAGCGCGCGGTTGAGCGCCGAGGGCACGCCGTCGGTGAAAGCGAGCGTCGGGTCGGCGGCCCGCTCGAGCCCGTGGTAGATCGGATACATGTTGAGCGCCGCGATCCGGCCCACCCGCAGGAGGCTCATGCCGGCTTCAGCACCGCGCCGACGCCGGCCGCCAGGCGATCCGCGTCGCCCGCGTCCCCGGCCGGTATCAGCCACTCCGAGGCTCCGAAGGCCACCGCGATCTGACACGCGGCTGCCCCGAGGCGCTGCCAGTGGGGGCGCACCTCGACCTCGTCGGGCAGTGCGAGTCGGCAGGCGGCGATGATCGTGAGGTCCTCGACCCCCCACGAGCCCGGTCGCTCCGTGGTGCCCTCGGCGGGCACCGGGCAGACGGCACGCAGCAGCCCGGTCTCCCGGGCGAGCGCGGCAAGGGCGGCGATGCGCTCGGCCACCAGCGCCGGGTCGTGACCCACGCCGTAGGCGACCGCGGCCTCGCTCGGGCGCCCGGCGGCATGCGCCGCGCGGTGGAGCTCGAGCGTCCCCTCGGTGTCCGCGTCTCTCAGGCGACCGTCGCCCGCCCTCTCCTCCGCCATCCCGACCCGCCGCCCGGTGGAGAGGCCGGCGGCCCGTGCGGCGGCCAGTGGGTCGTTGGCGCGCAACAGCGCCTCGATGCGGTCGCTCGTCACCGTTCCCCCCGGGGTCATGAGTAGCGGTCGACCACGCCGTCGGCGATCTCGAGCAGGGCCGGGACATCGGCGCCGTCGGCCGGGCCGTCCTCGATCGCCCGTCGCGCCGCGGCCACGAACGCCAGGGCCCGCTCGCGCGCGATGCGCAGCCCCTCATGCGCGGCGAGCCGGTCGCACAGGGCGTAGAGGTCGGGACCCTGGCACGCAGCCGCCACCTCGGGGCGCAGACCGGGCTCCACCCCGAGCGCCAGGATCACCGGCAGGGTGACCGTTCCGTCGCAGAGGTCCGTGCCGCGTCGCTTCCCGGTGGCGGCCGGCGCCCCGGCCAGATCGAGGATGTCGTCGAAGATCTGGAAGGCCATCCCGACGTTCTCCCCGAAGGCGGCGAGCCGCTCCTCCGCCTCGCTCCCGGCGCCGCCGATCATCGCTCCGAGCCGGCAGGCGACCGAGAAGAGCGCTGCGGTCTTGCGGCGACAACGCGCCAGGTAGGCCTCCTCGGTGAGGTCGAGGTCGAAGGCCGCGCGCTGCTGGTCCATCTCCCCCTGCGAGAGGTCGAGTGCAGCAACGGCGAGGGAGCTGACCGCGCGCGGTGAGCCCGTGCGGGTCAGCTCGCCGAACGCTCGTGCGAACAGGAAGTCGCCCGTGCTGACGGCGCGCTCGGCACCGAGGGCGTTGGCGACGGTCGGCCGCCCCCGTCGCAACGTGGCGCCGTCGAGCAGGTCGTCGTGCACCAGAGTGGCCATGTGCACCAGCTCCACCGCCGCACCGGCCGAGAGCAGGACGTCGCGCCGGTCGTCGTCGGCCAGAGCCGCTCGCGGAGCCGCGCAGAACACCAGCAGCGGCCGCACCCGCTTGCCCCCCGCGGCCAGGGTGTCGGCCGCCGGCTGCACCACCTGTCCGGCGTGTCCGGCCACCGCATCGCGCAGCCGCTGCTCGCAGAGGGCGAGGAGAGGGGTCATGGGGCGTACCAGCGGGGGGAGCGGGACGGTCGAGGTCACGCGACGCGGCCGTGGTGGAGGGCGATGATCCCCCCGGCGAGCCGCCGCCAGCGCACGTCGGCCAGTCCGGCTGCCGCCATCCGCTCGGCCAGGGCGGGCGGCTCGGGGAAGCGGCGCACCGAGGCCGGCAGGTACGAGTACGCGGCGCCATCTCGCCCGAGAAGCCTGCCCAGGTGGGGCACGATGCGGCCGAACCACACCTCGTAGAAGCGGCGCAGCCGGGCCGGGGTGGTGATCTCGAGGATCACCAGGCGCCCGCCGGGCCGGACCACCCGCGCCATCTCGGCGATGCCCTCGTCGAGGTTGCTGACGTTGCGGATGCCGAAGGCCACCGTCGCGGCGTCGAAGGTGTCGTCCGGGAAGGGCAGTGCGAGCGCGTCGGCGGCGAGGAACTGCACCTGTGCGCCGCGATCCCGGGCCTTCTGGCGGGCCCGCGCGAGCATCTCCTCGGCGAAGTCGACCCCGACCACCCGGCCCGCGGGCGTGACCCGGTCGGCCAGCTCGAAGGCCAGATCTCCTGTCCCGGTGCAGCAGTCGAGCGCCGAGTCGCCGGCGGCGAGGTCGGCGGCGGCTGCAGCGGCCCGGCGCCACCGGCCGTCCAGGCCGACGGTCATCGCCCGGTTGAGGCGGTCGTAGCGCGGGGCGATGCGGTCGAACATCTCCCGCACCTCCGTGGCAGGGAGGCGGCCGGGTGCCGGCCCGGTCACGTCAGCGGCCCCATCGCCGCCGCGTCCTCGCCCCAGCGGGCCATCAGGGTGTTGGGCACCCCGAGGTGGTCGAGGGCCTTGGCCACCATGAAGTTGACGATCTGATCGACGCTGCGGGGGAGGTTGTAGAAGCCGGGCATCGCCGGCATGACGATCGCCCCGGCGCGCGTCAGCGTGGCCATGTTCTCGATGTGGATCAGGCTGAGGGGGGTCTCACGCGGCATCAGCACCAGGCGGCGGCGCTCCTTCAGCATCACGTCGGCGCAGCGGTGGATCAGGTTGCGCGCCGTGCCGTGTGCGATGGCCGCCATCGTCGAGCCCGAGCACGGCGCGATCAGCGCGGCGGGCGCCAGGGACGACCCCGAGGCGAACGGCGCCGTCAGGTCGTTCAGGCCGAGCACGGTCACCGATCCCGGGCCGGTGGCGTAGCGCTCCACGAACGTGGTGACGACCAGAGCCGGGTCGTCGGGCGGCCGCCGCCCCGCCTCGAGGATCTCGTGGCTGATCACGTGCGCGCCCGCGCCGCTCACGCAGAGGCCCACGTCGCATCCCGCGTCGGTGAGGGCGCGGAGGGCGTGGCCGGCGTAGGCGGCCCCGCTCGCACCGGTGACCCCGAGGAATACGCGCATCACGCCACCGATCCTAGCGGGGCGGCATCACCCGGAGGATCGACCCGACCGGGGGCGCTCGCCCCCGGTCGGGTGCACGGGCGCCCTACTTGTACTTGGTCCCGAGCCCGCTGAGGAACGTGCCGAGCTGCGTGTACTGCTCCGGAGTGAACGTGGTGAAGCTCGGCATCACGTTGCCCGGGGGGTTCTTGAGGAAGTCCCTCGTAGAACTGCGGGCGGCTGTCCCTTCGCGCCCACGTTCGTGAGGTTCGGCCCGGGGCCGGGTGCCCCCACCCCCGCCACGTTGTGGCAGGCGGTACAGCCGTTGGCCAGGAACAGGGCCGCGCCGGCCTTCGCGCGTCTCGATCGAGGCCGGTCAGGGGAAGGCCCTCGCTGCCGACGCCCTCGTTGGAGCTTGCTCCGAGGTGGGTCATGTACGCGAGGAAGATGATCATCCCGATGCCGGTCGCGAGCGCGAAGGGGCGCCTCTGGATCCGCCGCTCCGGCCCCCTGTCGATGAACGGGGTGGCGATCAGCAGCACCATCAGGATGTTCGGCACGATGAAGGTCGCCATGATGACCGGCATCAGCGCGTTCTGGCCCTTGAAGATCTTCAGCAGCTCGAAGAGGAAGAAGAAGTACCACTCCGGGCGCGGCACGAAGTCGGTGCTCGCCGGGTTGACCGGCTCGCCGATCTCCACCCGGTGCCAGATGGCCATCGCGATCACCAGCGCGATGGCCAGCGTCGCGATGAGCAGGTCCTTGTAGATGGCGTAGGGGAAGAAGGGCTTGCCCTCCTTCTTGGCCTGCGCGTAGTCGCGCTTGTAGTACTCCTGCTGGGCGCGGTTCACGACTGGCCCTCGGCCTTCACGGGCTCGGGTGTGGATGCCGGGGGCGCCACGGCGGGCACCTCACGCCGCCCATAGGGCAGGCGCTCGCTCTCGGCCGCGCGCCTCGCCTCCTCCTCGGATCGCTCCACGGCCATCCGCCGCTTGCTGTACGGGGGCTCGGCGATGCCGAGCTTGGCCACCAGGTACATGTGCAACCCGATGAAGGTCGCCATGCCACCGGGTATCACGAGCATATGGATCGAGTAGAAGCGCGAGAGCGTCTCCGGCCCGAACTCGGGCCCGGCGCGGAGGATGTCGGCGACGTAGGGGCCGAGGATCGGCGCGCTGGCGGTGATGTTCACCGCCACGACGGTCGCCCAGTAGGCCTTCTGGTCCCACACCAGCAGATAGCCGGTGAGGCCCATGAACATCGTCATGATGAGCAGGATCGCACCGGTCACCCAGGTCAGCTCGCGTGGGTACTTGTACGACCCGAAGAAGAAGACGCGCCCGAGATGGAGGAAGACCACCACGATCATCGCGCTGGCGCCCCACTTGTGCATGCCGCGCACCAGCCAGCCCCAGGTCACCTCGTTGGTGATGGTCTCGATGCTCTGGTAGGCGCTGTTCGGGTCGGGCTTGTAGTACATCGCGAGGATGATCCCGGTGATGGCCTGCACTCCGAAGAGCGCCATGGCGGTGAAACCGAGGGTCTGGAACCAGCTCGTCTCGGCCGGGATGTTGCGGAAGAGGAACCACTTGGCGCCGGTGGTGACGCCGGTGCGGTGATCGACGTAGTCGAGGGTCGCCTCTCCCGCCTTGACGGCCGGGTTCTTGGGTCCGATGTTTGTGGTCGCCACGGACGCCTCTCTAGAAGGGGTAGAGGTTGGAGAGGACGCCGGTCACCGGCTCGCCCGCGCCGTGCAGGTCGTACGGCTTCTGCTCGGCGTCGATCGAGAACGGCCGGCCGACCAGCACGCGGTCGTCCGGCTTCGCCCCCGCGGTGGGGACACCCTTGGTGACGTCGGTCTGCACCGCCACGTCCTTGCCCGCGGGCGTCACGATCTTGACGTCGAAGCGATCCAACGGCCTCGGCGGCGGACCGGAGGTGACGAGGCCCAGCGAGTCGTAGGCGCCGCCGTGGCAGGGACACGCGTAGACGTCACCGCCGGGCGAGTAGGCCACCGGGCAGCCGAGGTGCGCGCAGCGGTTCCAGATGGCGATGATGCCCCCGTCGCGATTGCGCAGGAACGCGCGCCGGTCGGACTCGGGCGCGGGGCCCGAGACGGCGATCGACGCGGTCTGGCCGTCGGGGAAGTCGGAGAGAGGCCCGACATCGACCCACCGCCAGGGCTCCTCCTTGAGGGCGTCGGCGGCGGCGAAGCCCACGACCGGGACGAGGATGGCCGCCGTCATCACGCCACCGGTCACCACGGCGACGCCGGACAGGAACCTGGTCCGCGTGATGAATGCGGGGTCGTCGTGGTGATCGTGGACGGGCTCGGGTACGTGCGCCGCCGGCCCGCTGTACTGACCCCCGCGAGTTCCTCCGGCGGTCCCGTCCCCCTGGCTCTCAGCCAACCCCGACCTCCTGCGATGTCGTCCTGCGGCCGGACCCCGGCACGCCCCGGGGATTCAACCCGACGGGAGGGGCAGATTCAACGACTGCCGACGGGGCCGGACGTCCCTTCTCCTCGAAGGAGGACGCCCGCGTCAGGCGATTCCGTACTCGTCCCAGCGCCGATCGACCAGCGAGCGCACCTCGTCGCTCATCACGATCCCGTCGGGCCATGGCCGCACCAGCCCCTCGCCGTCCCACTTGCGGGTGGCGTCGAATCCGACCTTGGAGCCGTAGGCGAAGTACGGGGCCGCGTGATCGAGGGCGTCGACCGGGCCCTCCACCACCAGCATGTCCCGCCCGGCATCGACGTTCGAGAACGCCTGGAAGGCCACCGCCGAGAGGTCCTGCACGTCCACGTCGTGGTCCACCACGACCACGCAGCGGCTGAGCGACAGCAGTCCGAGGCCCCAGATGGCGCTCATCAGCTTCTTGGCGTGCCCCGGGTAGCGCTTCTTCACCGAGACGATCGCGCAGTTGTGGAAGACGCCCTCCAGCGGGAGGTTCATGTCGACGAGGTCCGGCAGCGTCATCCGGATGATCGGCAGGAAGAGGCGCTCGGTGGCCTTTCCGAGGTAGAAGTCCTCCATCGGCGGCGGCCCGACGATGGTCGTGGAGTAGATCGCGTCGCGGCGCATCGACATGCCGGTCAGGTGGAAGGTGGGGTAGTCGTCGACCGGCGTGTAGAAGCCGGTGTGGTCGCCGAAGGGCCCCTCGGGCCGCAGGTCGTCGGCGTCGACGTAGCCCTCGAGCACGATCTCGGCCTCGGCCGGGACCTCCAGATCGACGGTCCGGCACTTCACCATCTCGACGCTCCTGCCGCGCAGGAAGCCGGCGAAGATCATCTCGTCGATGCCGGGCGGCAGGGGCGCGGTCGCCGAGTAGGTGGTGGCCGGGTGCGAGCCGATCACGACCGCCACGGGCACGCGGCCCTCCGAGTCGCGCAGGTGGGCCGCCCCGTCCTTGTGGATCTGCCAGTGCATCATCGCCGTGCGCCGGTCGACCTTCTGGATGCGGTACATGCCGCAGTTGCGCGCGCCGGTCACCGGGTCGCGGCTGAACACCAGCGGCAGCGTGACGTACGGGCCGCCGTCGTCGGGCCAGCAGGTGAGGATCGGCAGCAGGTCGAGATCGGGCTCGTCCAGCCATACCTCCTGGCATGGAGCGTCCTTGACCATCTTCGACGAGAAGGAGGCCAGCTCGCGCAGCTTGCCGAGCGCCTTCATCTTGGCCACGACGCCCTGGGGCGGCTGGAGGTCCATCAGGGTCTCGATGCGTTCGCCGAGCGCGTCCAGGCTCTCGGTGCCGAGGGCCATGCACATCCGCCGATCCGTACCGAACTGGTTGATCAGCACCGGCAGGCGGCTGCCGGCGACGTCGGTGAACAGGAGGGCGGGGCCGCCGGCCTTCGAGACGCGGTCCGCGATCTCCGTGATCTCGAGGTGTGGATCGACGTGCGCGGTGACGCGCCGCAGCTCGCCGGCCTTCTCGAGGGCCTTGACCCAATCCCGGAGATCCTTCATCGGAGCAGAGCCTCCTCCAGTCCGGGCGTCGGGGGAAGGCCGTCGGCGAGCACGGCGAGCCCGGCTGCGTCGCCGTGGACGCGCAGGGCGCGCTGCGACGCGAGGAAGGCCGCGCCGGTCTCGGCCTCGCACGGCCCGCGCCGCGCCGCGATCGCCGCGGTCGTGCCGCGCCACAGGGGCACCAGCGCCCCGTGCGTCTCGGCGGCCACCAGGCCGGCGCCGAGTGCGATCAGGTCGGCCAGCGCCGCCACGATGAACAGATCCCCGGCCGCGGCGATCCGCACCAGTCCGTGGGCGTAGCAGTAGTCGCCCGCAAGCACTTCCCGGCCGGGCGCGGAGGGTGTCAGGTGTCTCGGTTGTCCGTGGTGGAGGAGGAAGCCCTCGAGGATCAGGTCGAGGCCGGCGGCCTCGTAGGGGCTGAGGGGGGGCGAGACGAGCGGCGAGAGCAGGGGTGCCACCGCAGGCTCCCTCAGCTCCGCTGCGAGTGCGGGCTCGGCGGCGAGGATGTCCCTCACGCGTCCGCCGCCCGCGCCAGCGCCGCGCGCGCGACGGCCAGCTCTTCGTCGCCGTGCGCGAGGCCCGTGAACCACGCCTCGTACTGGGACGGGGGCGGGTAGACACCCTCGGCCAGCAGCGCCCTGGCGAAGCGCCCGTAGGCCTCGGTGTCGCTGCGCGTGGCGTCGCCGTAGTCGCGGACCGGGCCGTGGGTGAAGAACGGCGTCAGCATCGAGCCCACCCGGTTGATGTGGACCGGCGCCCCGCTGGCGCGCAGGGCGTCCTCGAGCGCGTCCCCGCTCGCCTCGAGGCGCTCGTACACTCCCTCGCGGGCAAGCTCGCCCATCACCGCCAGGCCAGCCGCGGTGGCGAGGGGATTCCCCGACAGGGTCCCGCCCTTGGTAGCAGGGGCCCTCGGGCGCGAGCTGGCCCATCACGTCGCGGCGGCCGCCGAAGGCGCCGACCGGCAGCCCTCCGCCGATGATCTTGCCGAAGCAGGTGATGTCCGCCCGCACGCCGTAGCGCTCCTGCGCACCGCCGCGGGCCACCCGGAAGCCGGTGATGACCTCATCGAGGATCAGGAGGGCTCCGGTGCGGTCGCAGGCGCCCCGCAGGGCGGCGAGGTAGCCGTCGTCCGGCGGAACGACGCCCATGTTCCCGGCGACCGGCTCCACGATGATCGCCGCGGCGCCCTCGAGCGCGGCCTCGGCCGCGGCCGCGTCGTTGAACGGGACGATGTGGGTCGCCGCCGTCGCGGCCGCCGTCACGCCGGCGCTGGCCGGTACGCCGAGCGTCGTGAGCCCGCTCCCCGCCTCGGCCAGCAGCCCGTCGATGGCGCCGTGGTAGCCGCCGGCCACCTTCACGATGGTCTCGCGCCCGGTGGCGGCGCGCGCCAGGCGCAGCGCGCCCATCACCGCCTCGCTTCCGGAGGAGGTCATCCTCAACTGCTCAACCGAGGGAACGGCATCGCAGATCGTCTCGGCGAAGACCACCTCGCGTTCGGTGGGGGCGCCGTAGGAGGTCCCGAGGGGCAGCGCTCGGCCGACGGCCCGCACCACCGCCTCGGCGGTGTGGCCGAGGATGGCGGGGCCCCACGTGGAGAGGAAGTCCACGTAGCGGTTGCCGTCGGCGTCCCAGACGTGGGGCCCCTCGGCGCGCGCGATGAACAGAGGGTCGCGTCCGATGGAGCGCATGGCGCGCACGGGGGAGTTGACGCCCCCCACGAGCACCTTCCGGGCGCGCGCGAACAGCTCCGCGCTGCGCGCGCCCTCTGGCGCCGCGTTCAGTGCTTCCAGCGCGGGAGCGGCTCTCCGGCGAGGGCCCGCGCCTCCCACTCCTTGTAGTCCGGCGTGTAGTACATGAGCCGGATCTTCTTGAACTCGTAGGTCGAGTAGAGGATGGCGCGGCGCGAGGGGTCGGTGAGCCCGGTGTCCTCGGCGATCGCCTCGATGGCCTCCTCGCACGCCTCCTTCGAGCGCGCGTGGACCATCGTGAAGATGCTGTAGGGCCAGTCCGGGTACGTCGGGCCGCTTGTAGCAGTGCGAGACGGCCTGGAAGGCGGCCATCCTGGGGCCGATCTCCTCGAGGTCCTCCTCGGGCACCTTCCAGACGGCCATGCCGTTGGCGCCGAATCCGGCCTTGCGGTGGTTGAGCACCGCCGCGAAGCGCCGCATGTAGTTGCGGTCGACGAAGGTCTGGCAGGCCGCCAGCAGCTCGTCCGGCGACAGCCCCGCCTGGGCCGCCCAGGTGTCGAACGGGTGGGGCTCGACGGGCAGGTCGCGTTGCAGCACCACGATCAGGCGCTTGTCCTCCTCGGTGGGCAGCACGCCGTCGCCGCGGGTGGGCGGCGGCTTGGGCGCCGTCTCCTTGGCCTCGATCTTGCGCTCGCCGGTCATGTCGAGTTGCACGTTGATCTTGTAGAGCTTCAGCGTCGGCAGCATGCGGGTCGACTCGGCGCCCGATGCCTCGTGCAGCCGGTCCATCGACTCCTCGAGCCCGAACTGCGACTCGGGCTCGCAGGCCAGCGTGTACCAGAGGTTGAACGCGTGGGTGCGCCGGTAGTTGTGGCTCACCCCCGGGTGGCCGCCGACGATGTCGGCGGCCTCGAACAGCCGGTCCTCGGGGTAGCGCGCCGCCACGAGTGTGCTGGTGTATCCGAGCGCACGGGTGTCGAAGATCGCCGAGAGCTGGCGCACGATCTCCGCCTCCTTCAGGCGGGTGAGCCGGCGCAGCACCTCCTCCTCGTCCATCCCGATGCGCGAACCGATCTCGGCGAAGGGCGAGCGGACGAAGGCGAGCCCGGCCTGGAGCTGGTTGAGCAGCTCGCGGTCGGCCTCGTCGGGCTTGTGGTGGACGCGCGGTCGTGAGGCGGTGGTCACGAACCCTCTCCCTCGGCGATCCAGCGGACGGCTTCCTCGGCGTAGTAGGTGATGATCTGGTCGGCCCCGGCGCGGGCGATGCCGGTGAGGACCTCCATGGCGGCCTGCCTCTCGTCGAGCCAGCCACGCTCGGCCGCCGCCTTGATCATCGAGTACTCCCCGCTCACGTGATACGCGGCGAGCGGCAGATCGGTTGCGGCGCGGACGGCCGAGATGACATCGAGATAGGCGGCCGCGGGCTTCACCATGACAATGTCCGCCCCCTCGGCCACGTCGAGGACCGCTTCGCGCACCGCCTCGTGACCGTTGGCGGGATCCATCTGGTAGCCGCGCCGGTCGCCGAAGCCGGGGGCCGAACCGGCGGCCTCGCGGAAGGGCCCGTAGAAGGCCGATGCGTACTTGGCCGAGTACGCCATGATCGCCGTCGTCTCGTGCCCCTCAGCGTCGAGCGCCGCCCGGATCGCTCCGACGCGCCCGTCCATCATGTCGCTCGGAGCCACGATGTCGGCTCCCGCATCGGCGTGGCTCACCGCCGTCCGTGCCAGGAGCTCGAGGCTCAGGTCGTTTGACACCTCTCCGTCCACCAGCACCCCGCAGTGGCCATGGTCGGTGTAGCCGCAGAGGCACACGTCCGTGATCACGACCATCTCGGGGACCGCATCCTTGATGGCGGCCACCGCCGACTGCACGACCCCTCGGGTCTCGTAGGCCGCGCTCGCCGCTTCGTCCTTCTGATCGGTGACCCCGAACAGCAGCACCGCCGGCACCCCGGCATCGAACGCGCGCCGGGCCGTCGTGGCGGCGAGGTCGGGAGACAGGCGCATGTGCCCGGGGAGGGACGGGATCGGAACGGCGGCGTCGCGCCCGGCGATGGCGAAGAGGGGCAGGATGAGTTGGTCGGGCGAGAGCCGGGTCTCGCGCACCATGCGTCGCATGGTCGCCCCGGCGCGCAGACGACGCATGCGCACCTGGGGGAAGCGCGCTCCAACCGCGGATTCCGTGCCCTCGATCACCGGCCGGAGTCTACTCTCCGGACCCTGGCGACGACCCCTGCCACACTGCCCCTCATGAGCGACCCACCTGTCCTCGTCGTGTTCGGTGCCCGCAACGTCGGCCGGGCCGTGGTGGCCGATCGCCTCGCCGCCGGATGGCGCGGCCTCGCCGTGGCCCGCTCCGACGATACGCTCGACGACCTGCGCGCGGCGCACCCGGGCGTCGCGACCCTGCGGGGCGACGCCGGCGACCACACCGTGGTCGCCGAGGCGCTCGCCAAGGCCGAGCGCGACTTCGGCGGCCTCGATCTGGTGGTCAATGCCACCACCTCGGTGCCGCGCGACCACAGCTTCGGCGGCGGGCCCATCACGGAGGCCCCCGTGGACCGCCTTGCCTCCTGGATGGGCGGGTTCCTCCCCGCTGCGTGGGCGGTGCTGCGCGGTGGGGGGATCGCCCTCGAGCGGCGCGGAGCGGGCACCCTGGTCCAGATCTCGGGCGGCTCGGCGCGCCGCGCGATGCCGGGCCGCGGGCCCTGGGCGGCGGCCCAGTTCGCGGCGCGTGCGTTGACCCATGCGCTGGCGGCGGAGCTCCGGCCGAAGGGCGTCCACGTCGCCCTGCTGGTGGCCGACGGCATCATCCAGACCGAGCGTAACCCGATGGAGGCCCGCCCGCCCGAGGATTCGCTCACGCGCGAGGATGTGGCGGCGGCGGTCGCCTACCTCGCCGGGCAGACCCCCCGCGCGTGGACCCACGAGCTGGTCATCACCCCGGCAGGGGACACCTGGGTTCCGTAGCGCCGTGGGTTCGCCGGGTGCACCTGGGTGGGCGCCGTCCTCCGCAGTTCGGAGCGGCCGCCGCGTAGTCGACCTCGCCGCGCGTCTGCGCCGGAGGGCTCACGCGGGCAGCGAGCGGGAGCGGGCGGCCAGGAACCGGCCCTCGGCGGCGTTGCTGCTGAGGGCCGCCGCGCGCCGGTACTCCGCCGCCGCCTCCTCCCGCCGGCCCAGCCGCCGCAGCATGTCGGCGCGCGCCGCGTGCAGCGGCCCGTAGCCGTCGAGCGCGCCGTCGCCGGCGAGTCGGTCGATCAGCGTGAGCGCCTCGGCAGGCCCATCGACCTCGGCCACCGCGACCGCCCGGTTGAGCGCGACCACCGGCGTCGGGGCGCACCTCATCAAGGCGTCGTAGAGGGCGAGGATCTGGCGCCAATCGGTCGCGTCGGACGACGGCGCCTCCGCGTGGAGGGCGGCGATTGCCGCCTGGAGCGCGTAGGGCCCGGGGGGACGCCGCATCCGCAGCGCCCTCTCCACCAGCGCCACCCCGCGGGCGATCGCGGCGCGGTCCCAGAGGCCGCGGTCCTGATCGCGCATCAGCACCAGGCTTTCATCGGCGGCGGTGCGGGCCCGCCGGCGGGCGTGGTGGAGGGTCATCAGGGCGAGCAGCGCCGCCGGCTCCGCCTCGTCGGGCATCAGGTCGTGCAGCACGCTCGCGAGACGGATCGCCTCCTCGGCGAGGGCGTCGCGACGCAGGCCGGCCTCGCCCGTGGCGACGTAGCCCTCGGAGTAGGTCAGGTACAGCACGGCGAGTACCCCGCCGATGCGCGCGGGCAGCTCGTCGGTCGGGGGCTCGCCGATCGGGATCGCGGCGTCGCGGATCTTGCGCTTGGCGCGCACCAGCCTCTGCGCCACGGTGGCCTCCGGCAGCAGCAGGCCGCGGCCGATCTCCGCGACGGTGAGGCCGGCCACCAGCCGCAGCGTCAAGGGCACTCGGGCGTCGAGCGCCAGCGACGGGTGGCAGCACGCGAAGATCAGCCCGAGGCGCTCGTCGGGGATCGGGGTGTCGGTACGCGAGGATGTCGAGGTCGTCCGGCGAGGTGCCCTCCAGTAGGCGCAGGCGCGCCGCCTCCGATACCGAGCGGGTGCGCTCGGCCCGGATGGCGTCGATCGCCCGGTTGCGTGCGGTGGTGATGATCCAGGCGAGCGGGCGTCGTGGGACCCCCTCGCGCGGCCAGCGAGCGATGGCGGTCGCGAACGCGTCCTGGATCGCATCCTCGGCCCGGTCGATGTCGCCGAGGATGCGCGCCAAGGTCGCGACGGCCCGCCCGTACTCCTCGCGGAAGACGCGGGCGACCGCCTCGGTGTGGCCGGTGCTCAGTCCCACTCCATGATCGGGCGCACCTCGACCGAGCCGTAGCGCGCTCCGGGGATGCGGCGCGCGGCGCCGATCGCCTCGTCGAGCGAGTCGCACTCCACCATGTAGAAGCCGCCGAGGGTCTCATGGGTCTCGGCGAAGGGCCCGTCGCTGAGGAGCGTCTCCCCGTCGCGCACCCGCACGGTGGTGGCCGTTCCGATCGGCTGCAGCGCCTCGCCGCCGCGCATGATCCCCTCGGACGTGACCGCCTCGCCGAAGGCCACGTACTCGGCCATCATGGCCTGCATCTCCTCGGGCGTGGCGTTCGCCATCGCGGCCTCGCCGCCGTAGATGAGGAGCAGGTATCGCATGGTGATCCTCCGTCGTCGAGGGCGACGCCGTTCGCCGCCCGCACCAAGTAGACGGGACGGGCCTGCGGAAATCGACAGGCTCCCCGTTACGGTTGCCGCACGATGAAACCACCTCGCGCCGACCACCCGTCTCTAGCGCCCGAGATACTGCTGGCCGGGTACCTGCACGGGTGGTTCCCGATGGACGAGGGCGGGGCCGCCGGCCCGATCGGCATGTTCGAGGCCGACCCGCGGGGCGTGATCCCGATCGATGGCTTCCGGATCCCCCGATCCGTGCGTCGCGCCCTCCGTGCCCGACGCTATGAGATCCGCATCGACACGGCCTTCGCAGAGGTCGTCGAGCTGTGCGCCGAGCGCGGCGAGCAGGGAGTGTGGCTGACGCCCCGCCTCGGGCGGGCCTACGTGGGGCTGCACCGGGGCGGGCATGCCCACAGCGTCGAGGCCTGGCACGAGGGACGGCTCTGCGGCGGCCTTTTCGGTGTGGCGATCGGGGGGATGTTCAGCTCGGAGAGCATGTTCCACCGCGCGCCCGACGCGGGGAACGCCGCGCTCGTCGGGGCGGCCGGCCGGCTCGCGCTCGCGGGCTTCCGCCTCTGGGATATCCAGGTGACCTCCGAGCACACGCTGCGCTTCGGGGCGCAGGCCATCGCGCCCGCCGAGTACCGGCGACGGCTCGCTCGCGCGCTGCGCGATCGCCCGGCCCCGCTCTGATCCCCCGCTGCGCGGGGCAAGCTCTCAGGTCACCGCGCGACGGCGCACGACGAGCGTGGCGGCCGCGCCGAAGGCGGCGGCCAGGAGGGCGAGGTGCCCGAATATGAGGGCCAGCTCTCCGCCGGCGACGGTCGGCTCGACCAGCAGCGTCTGGAAGGCCTCGAAGGCCGGACCGAAGGGGACCACCTGGCTGATGGCCGATGCAACCGCGGCGTCCGGCAACAGGCCGAGAGCGAGGAGGGGCAGGGCGAGCATCAGCGCGGCCAGGAGGGCGGTGCGCGTCTCGCGGGCGAGCGCCCCCGCCAGTACGCCGAAGGCGCCGAAGGCCAGTCCGGCCAGTATCAGCGCGGCCATCCACAGGGGCCAGCGGCCGACGGCCACCGAGGTGGATGCCGCCACGCCGATGAGCAGCGTCAGGCCGACCACGAGGCAGGCGAGGGCCGTGAAGACCATCTTCTCGGCGACGAGCGAGGGGGCCGAGACCAGCCCGCGGCCGAGCCGCAGCAGTACCTGGTCCTCGCGCTCGGCCGAGACCGAGGCGGCCGCCAGCAGCACCCCGGCGAGGCCGAGGCTCACCAGGAGCGCCGCCGCGAAGCCGAACGCCGACAGAGGCTCACGGCCCTGCGCCACGGGGCTCACCTCCAGCCGTATGGGCGCTCGGATCGCGTTGGCGGCGGGCTTCGCCAGGTCGAGGTTGCGCTGCGTCTCGTCGATGAAGTTGAGCAGCGGCCCGAGCCGCCCGGCCGTGCCGGCCTGGCCGGAGGCCACCAGGCGGTCCTGGAGCTCGGTCACGAGCACGCGGCTGCGGCGCAGCCCGAGCGCGTCGCCGCTGCGCCCGAAGAACCCGAGCTCACCACCGTCGACCACGAGATCGACGAGCTTCAGCACCTGATCGACGTAGCTCGCCGCAAGTCGCTGGTTGAGCCGGTACACGGCGGCCTCGAGGTTGCGCTCGATGGCATCGGCCTCGATGGGCGATCGCCGCCCGGCGTCGAGGCGCAGGGCCGGCTGGCGCACCCCCGATTGGAGGTCGGAGATGAAGTTGGCGGGAATCGTGAGCACCGCGCTCACGCGGCCCGCCTCGAGCGCGGCTTCGGCCGCCGCGGGACCGAGGTTGCGCACGTCGATGTCCTCGGCGAGTCGCGCGATGTAGTCGTCGATCGAAAGCCGCTGCTCGTCCACCAGCACGGTGCGTCCCGACGTGTCGAGGTTGACCACCGCGACATCCGGGCGCCGCTGGTCGCCCTGTAGCGCGAGGGTCACGAGCAACGCCACCAGCAGCGGGAAGGCAACCAGGATCGCCAGGAGCGCCGGCGTACGCGTCAGCAGCCGGAGGTCCTTGCGCAGCAGGAGGGCCGCGGATCTCACGGTGTCCGCGATCCATCGGGGCTGATGAGGCGCATGAACGCCAGCTCGGCGGCCTCCGAATCGGTGCCCGGTCCGATCCCGTGCGCGCTCACCAGCTCGGCCGAGGTCCCGCTGAACAGCAGTCGGCCGTCGGTGAGGACCATCACCCGGTCGCCGCGCCGGATCGCCTCGTCCACCGACTGGGTGGCGAACAGGAGGGCCATCCCGTCGGAGCGGAGGGCGTCGAGCCACTCCCAGAGGCGGTGGCGCTGATCGGGGCTCAGGGTCGCGGTGGGCTCGTCCAGCAGGAGGATGCTCGGCCTGCCCGCCAGCGCGATCGCCAGATTGAGCCGCTGCATGGTGCCGCTGGAGAGGGTGGCGGCGGGACGGTCGGCGACCGCGGCCAGATCGGCGCGATCCACCAACTCGTCCCCGCTGGCCGCCGCGTCGGGCGCTCCCTCCAGCCCGGCGAAGAGGCGCAGGTTCTCGCGCGCCGTGAGACGCTGGTAGAGGGCGGGCCGCTGGGGCACCCAGCCGACCCGTGGGGCCACGCCGTCGGCCCACTCGATCGCGCCGGTCGTGGCCCGGGTGACGCCGGCGAGGATCGTGAGCAAAGTGGTCTTCCCGGCGCCGTTGGGGCCGATCAGGGCCACGGATTCCCCCTCGGTGATGCGGACGTCCACCCCGTCGAGCGCCACCACGCCCCGGTAGCGGCGCCCGAGATCCCGGGCGACGAGCATCGGCGCCATACCGGTCAGCGCTCGGTGCGCAGGCCGGGCGCCGCGGGCGCTCCGAGCTCGATCGCGGTGGCGGGTGTACCGGTCGGCGTGGGCTCCGCCGGATCCCCCAACGCATTCGCGCCCTCCATGCCCAGGCGCTTCCAGGCGAAGATCACCGTCTCCTTCGCCACCACCACGAGCGGGATGGAGATCAGCACCCCCGCGATGCCCGCCAGTTGCTCGCCGATGAGCAGTCCGAAGATCACCACGAGAGGGTGCACTCCCACCGCCGACCCCATCACCTTCGGCACGACGATGTGCCCCTCGAGCTGGTGGATCGCGACGAACGCCACCACCACCCAGAGAGCGGCGATCGGCGAGGTGAAAAGGGCCAGCAGGACCGGGGGCACGGCGCCGAGGATCGGCCCGACGTAGGGGATGAACTCCATCGCGAAGACCCAGGCCGTGAACGCCACCGCGAACGTGGCACCGAGCGGGAAGAGCCCGGTGACCCCGTAGATCCAGAGCACCACGCCGGCACTCGTGCCGATGATCAACGACACCAGCAGCTGCGCCTTGACGTACTCGGTCAGGGTGCGCTCCGTGCGCCGCAGGAAGACCGCCGTCTCGGGACCGCCGAATCTCTGGGCGAAGCGCAGGATGCGCGGGGCGTCGAGCAGCATGTAGATCGAGGCCACGAGGATCAGGATCATCGTGATCAGCGCGCCGAGGACGTTCAGGCTGTAGTCGACCACGTTGCCGACGGCCTCGCTCGCGCGGTCCTGGAGGCCGGCCAGGAACGCGTCGGCCCGCTCCTTCACGTTGACCTCGATGCCGCGGCGGTCGAAGAAGCGCTGCAGGTCGTCTGCCTGGCGCTGGGCCTGGTCGGTGTAGACCGGCAGGTTCGCCTGGATCTCCTCGACCTGCGTTCGCACTGGCGAGATGACCAGGAAGACGGCGAGGGCGAGGGTGGCGATGAAGCCCAGGAACACCGCCAGAACGGCCAGACCGCGCGGAATGTGCAGGCGGCGCAGGAATCGCACCACGGGGTTCAGGAGCAGGGCGACGATCGTGGACACCGCAAAGACGAAGAGTACGGGGCCGATCGTCTGGCCGAGGATCCACAGGATCGCCAGCACGGCAGCGACCGCCACGAGCTTCGCCCACGCGGGCTGGGGGGCGCTGCGCCCGTTCATCCTCGGCATCTTAGCCCGCATCCATACCGGATCGGTGGATCCAGGCCGAATGTCCGGGCGCTCTCCGCTGGCCACTTCCGGTGCGCCTGAGCTAGGGTGGGAACCTATGCCACCCTTGACAAGGGATCAGCTTGCCGCCCGCCGAGCGGGACGGCGACGCGGTCCCCTGCGGCGTGATCCGCGCGCGCTGGTGTCGGCCGCCATCCCCGTGGTGGTGGTGGCCGTGCTCGCCATCGTGCTCGGTGTGATGGGCAACGGGGCGGCCTCCGACGCCGGGCCACTGGCCTCGCCGGTCCCGTCTCCCGAGCTGGGCTCCGGCGCCCGCCCGCCCGAGCTCGTGATCGCGCGGGCCGAGGGCGTCGAGATCCACCTGCCGGTCGATCCGGAGCGCGTGACGGCCATCGCCTTCCATCCGATCGACGAACCCTCCGGCGTGGCTCTCGCCGCCTCCGGAACGGTGACGATCCACCAGTCCGACCCGCGCGGCCGGGTCGGTCCCACCACGGCCGGCCTCGATGTCGGCGCGCCGGCCGGCACAACGGTCTATGCGCCGGTCGACGGGACCATCGCGAGCGTCAGCGACTACATGGTCTCGGGGCGCATCGAGGGCTACGAGATCACCATCAACCCGGCGATCGCCGCCAGCGGTCTGGTCCTGCGGGTCACCCACCTGGGCGACCCGGCGGCGGGGGAGCGCCCGAGCGTGGGCACACCGGTCCGCGCCGGGGTCACTCCCCTCGGCACGGTCCACGACTTCTCCGACACCCTGGAGCAGGAGCTCAGCCGGTTCACGTCCGATTCGGGCAATCACGTCGGGCTGTCGCTGGTCCGCGCCCAGGCGGCGCTCATCCTCTGAGCGGTCCACCGCGGGCCGGGTAGGCTGGCCGCCATGCGGGCGATGATGATCGGGGACGTGTTCGCGGGCGTGGGCATGCGCGCCCTGCTCGACCGGCTCCCGGAGCTTCGGGAGGCGCACCGCCCTGACGTCGTGGTCGTGAACTGCGAGAACGCGGCCGCGGGCGTCGGCACCTCGCCCCGCCAGGCGAAGGAGCTCCTCGATGCCGGGGTGGATGTGCTGACCGGTGGGAACCACACCCTGCACAAGCAGGAGATCCTCCCGATGCTCGAAGCGGAGCCGCGCATGCTGCGCCCGGCCAACATCGCCGTGCGCGCACCCGGGCGAGGCTTGGTCACGGTTGAGACGGCGGCCGGCCCGGTGAGCGTCATCAACGTGATGGGGTCGGTCTTCCTGACCGCCGCGCAGAGCCCCTTCGCGGTGATCGACGACCTCGTGGAGCGGGCGCGCCGCTCCGCCGCCGTGGTGCTGGTCGACATGCACGCCGAGGCCACGAGCGAGAAGATCGCCCTCGCCCATCACCTCACCGGCCGTGTCACCGCAGTGGTGGGCACCCACACCCACGTGCAGACGGCCGATGCGCGGGTGCTCGGTGGCGCCACGGCCTACATCAGCGACCTCGGCATGACAGGGCCGCACGATTCGGTCATCGGCGTGCGCACCGAGATCGTCCTGCGGCGGTTCCTGAGCAACGCCTCCGGGCGCTTCGAGCCGGCCGAGGGAGGCGTGCTGGTGCAGGGCGCCGTCATCGACGCCGACGACGCCGGCGCTGCCACCGCGATCGAGGCCTTCAGCATCGAGGGCTAGTGTCCTTCGCCGTAGGCCTCGGGACGACGCGGGACACTAGAGGGTCTTCGGTTCGCCGCCTCCGGTAACCGCCGGAGGGAGCTCGACGATCATCCTCGCTCCCCCTCCCTCGCAGCCCTCCGCCCGGATCGAGCCGCCGTGGCGCTCCACGATGGCGTGGGTGATCGCCAGGCCGAGGCCGGCGCCTCCCGTACGCCGGTCGCGATCGGGCTGGAGGCGCACGAAGCGCTCGAAGATCCGATCCCGTTCCTCCTCCGCGATGCCCGGGCCGTCGTCGTCCACCGTGAGCCGGACGCGGTCGACGCCCTCGGCCAGCGTGACGACCACCTCGCGTCTCGCGTGGGCGGTGGCGTTGCCGAGCAGATTCCCGACCGCCCGCGCCAGCTCGCCCCGGTTGCCGCGGACCTGCCCGCCCGAGACCGCCGAGGAGTCGATCGTGACGGCCTCGTCCCGGTGGCGGGCGATCTCCTCCAGCACGATCTCGTCGAGATCGATCAGGGTCGTCTCCTGGTTCGACTCGCGCTCGCGCGCCAGGGCCAGGAGGTCCTCCACCAGGCTCTCCAGGCGGCTGATCTCGGCGAGCACCCTGCGCTCGGTCTCCTGCGGCCGCGCGCGGTCAGGTTGGCGCAGGTCCACCTCCAACTGCGAGCGGATCGCCGCCAGGGGGCTGCGCAGCTCGTGCGACGCGTCGCCCACGAAGCGCCGCTCGCGTCGGTAGGCGGCCTCCAGCCGTCCGAGCATCTCGTTCATCGTCTCCGAGAGGCGGTCGATCTCGTCGCCCGTCCCCGAGGGCGTCAGGCGGCGGTCGAGCTCGTCGGAGCCGATGGCGGCCACCTCGCGACGCGCGCGCTCGACGGAGCCAAGCGTGCGATGCACCGCGAGGTAGGTGGCGACCCCCGCCAGCGCCAGCACGACCGGCAGCGCAACGGCGAGGAGGCCCGTCAGCACCTCACGCGCGTCGCCGAGCGGCTCGAGTGTCTCGGCCACCAGCACGGTGGCCCTGCCGCCGGGGCCCTCGGCCCCCCGCGCGAGCACGAGGAAGGTGTCGTCGTCGACCGGGAGCCCCGCGACCTCGCGCGTCTCCTCCGCGCCGGCGGCCGGCACCAGGCGACTGATCGGCGGTTGGCCGGCGACGTTCGCGGTGGAGCCGAGGACGGTCCCGTCCACCCCCACGATCTGGGCGATGGCCAGGTTCCGGCCGCTCCCCACGAGGCGCTCGGGAACGGCGCCCGCAGCGACCTGGGCGACCAACTCGTCGCTCCCGGCCCGGAGGCTCCGCTCGATCCGCTCGTGCAGGATCCGCTGCTGGACCACCACCGCGGCGACCCCGATCAGAACGAGCGCCAGCGCCAGCATCGCCACCGCGACCCCGGTCACCCGTCCTCGGATGGTGCGGGGGCGCAGGCGATGGAGCGGTCTCACGCGCCGTCACCGGCCGAGATCCGGTAACCGCTGCCGCGCACCGTGGAGATCGACCCGCGCCCGAACGGCCGGTCGATCTTGTTGCGCAGTCGGCGGACGTAGACCTCGACGATGTTCGGGTCGCCCGAGAAGCCCATCTCCCACACCTCCTCGAGGATCCGGGCCTTCGAGAGCACCCGCCCGGGCCTGCGGGCCAGGAACTCGAGGAGGTCGAACTCGCGGGCGGTCAACTCGATCTCGGTCTCGCCCCGGTGGCAGCGCCGGCCGAGGGGGTCGATCCGCAGGTCGCCGATCCGCCGCTCTCCGGCCTCGCGCTGATCCGTGCGGCGGAGCAGCGAGCGCAGGCGGGCGAGGAGCACCGGGTAGGCGAACGGCTTGGTGACGTAGTCGTCGGCGCCGGCGCTCAGCAGTCCCATCTCCGAGAGGTGACCGCTGCGGGCGGTCAGGACGAGGATCGGCGTCCAGTCTCCCCGGGCGCGCAGGCTGCGGCAGACCGTCGCGCCGTCGATGCCCGGGAGCATCAGATCGAGCACGATCACCCGGTAGCCGCCGTGGGCGGCCATCTCCAGCGCGGCGTTGCCGTCGCAGACGTGGTCCACACCGAAGCCCTCCCCGCGCAGACCGCGCGCGAGGGCGTCGGCGAGCCCCTGCTCGTCTTCCACGAGGAGGATCTGCGGGCCGGGGCCGGCCGCGCTCACCATTCCGGGAGGCATTCCTAGAGGGTAGGCCTCCGCGGCCGCGCCGGGGGCGGATGCTGAACGGGCGCTGAACCGCGGATCACCGGGCCCGGTTCAGCGCCCGTTCAGGCGACGCGCCTAGCCTCTGCGCCATGGTCCTCACCTCTCCCGTCGCCGACGCCTCGCCGGGCACGGGCCCTCCACCGGCCGGAGCGGTCGTCTGGTGCGAGGGGCTCTCGCGCCGCTACGGAGCGGTCGAGGCCCTCAACGGGCTCTCGCTGTCGGTCGACCCCGGAGAGGTGGTCGGCCTGCTCGGGCCGAACGGCGCCGGAAAGACCACGGCCATGAGGATCCTCACGACGATGCTCCCGCCCACCGCCGGCCGGTTCGCGATCGCCGGCCATCCGGGTGCCGACCGCACCGACATCCGCCGCCGCATCGGGGTCTTCCCCGAGAACAGCGGCTATCCCGACGTGCAGAGCGGGCGGGAGGTGCTCGAGTACCACGGGCGCCTCCACGGCCACGAGCGGCCGGCCGCGCGCGAGCGCGCGAGCGCGCTGCTCGTGGAGGTGGGCCTCGGCGACGCCGCCGACGCGCCGGTGCGCACCTACAGCCGCGGAATGCGTCAACGGCTGGGCCTCGCCCGAGCGCTGGTGAACGACCCGGCGGCGTTGTTCCTCGATGAGCCCACGCTCGGGCTCGACCCCGCCGGAAGGGCGCAGGTGCTGGAGATGATCGCCGTGGCCGCGCGGCGGCGACACGCCGGCGTCGTGGTGAGCACGCACCTCCTCGACGAGATCGAGCGGACCTGCGACCGGGCGGTGATCCTGAACCACGGCCGATTGATCGCCCAGGGGACGATCGAGGCGCTGCGGGCGCTCGGCGGATCGCCGCGGGGCGTCCGCCTCGAGGTGGCCGGCGATCCGGAGGCGGCCGTGCGGGTACTCGCAGCCCACCGCGCGGTCGGCGGGCTCGAGCGCGATGGCGCGGTGCGCGGTGGCCTCGACGTGACGATCCGCCCCGGCGTGGAGATGGACGGGGCATCGGCCGAGATCCTCGGAGCACTGCTCCGCGCGCGTGTCGTGGTGCGCTCCTTCGGCGTGGAGACCCCAAGCCTCGAGAGCGCGTTCCTCGCGCTGACGGCGGAGGGACGATGAGCACCGCCGCCGCCCAAGCACCTCTCGCGCGCCCCCGCTCGGCCTGGCGGGTCGTGGCCGGGCGGGAGCTCGCCGACCTGTGGCTCGGCGGCCGGGCGCTGATTCTGATCCTGGTGGGCACGACGATCCTGAGTGCCATCACCTACCTCGCCGCGAGCAACGCGGAGCTGAACCTGCTCGACGCGAAGGAGGCGGTCAGCCTGATCGTGCAGGTCGCGATCGTCCTCGGCGGCGTCCTCGCCCTGATCGTGGCCGCCGACAGCGTGAGCGGTGAGCGCGAGCGCCGCACCCTCGAGCCCCTGCTCCTCGCCCCGGTCGCCCGGCGCGACATCCTCGCGGGGAAGCTCGTCGCTGCCCTCTCCCTCTGGGTCGCGGTCCTCGTGGTGAGCGTGCCCTACGTGGTCGTGGTGGCGGCCGGCCCGAACGTCGTCGGTCCCGCGCTCGGCGCGCTGGTCGTGTTCGGAACGCTCCTCGCGATCCTTCTCGCGTGCTTCGGGCTGGTCGTGAGCGGGCTCTCGGCCACCAACCGCATCAGCCTGGCGGCGTCGCTCCTCACCGTGCTGGTGCTCGCGGCGCCGGCCCAGGTCCCCGGCGTCGCCACCCGCGGTCCGGTGGGCGACGCCATCCTCCACGCGATTCCGGTGAGCGCGACCCTGCGGGCAGTTCCCGAGCTGGTCGTCACCGGCAACTCCTTCGCCGAAGTGGTCCCGTGGTTGATCTCGCCGCTCGCCTGCGCCCTGGCGGGCCTGCTCGTGGTCGGGGCGCTGGCCGGCCGGCTGATGATCCTCGACCGTGGGGCAACGCGATGAGCCGGTCGCTCCGCAGGACGGTGGTGGTCCTCGCCGTGGCCCTCCTCGGCATCGCGACGTCGTCGGCGGCGGGGTCCGGGGGCGACATCTCGGTCACCCTCGACCGCACCGATCAGAGCGCCCGGGTGGGGAGTGCCTTCACCCTCTCGGCGACCGTCGCCAACAGCGGCCCGGTGAACACGCCCCCGCTCACCGTCCACCTCGAGATCATCGACCCGACCCGGGCCGGCAGCGTGGACGCCGAGGACTGGGTGCGCGACCTCAACATCGCAGTGCCGGTGGTGGAGGCGGGGAGCGAGCAGCGGGTCTCGTGGGATCTGGTCCCGATCGCCCCGGGCCGCTTCACGGTCTACGTCGTCGCGGTTCCCGAATCATCGTCGCGCCGGGGGGGCGAGACGGTGGCGACGGGGGCATCCGCCGCCGTGGCGGTGGCGGATGCGCGGACGCTGAACGCGGGCGGCGCACTGCCCGTCGCCGTGATCACGCCGCTGTTGGTGCTCGGCGCGCTCGGCGTCGCGCGCATCCGCCACCGCACCCGTCGCTAACGGCGGACGAGATCCAGGGTGCGGGTGCCGGCGCACCTGGCCTTCGAGAAGGACAGCGCCGCCTTGCCGCGGAAGCGGCCGTTGCGCAGCTTGCCGGTGAGGAGGAAGCGCGTCTTCGCGCCCTTGGTTTCGTAGAGCCCGACCACCGTGCCGTCGGGCGCGACGCGCACCGAGCGCAGGCCGCCGAAGCCGATCTGGACGCGGTTGTCCGCCGCGTTCGCGGAGGGGAAGCAGAACATGGTCACCGAGACACTGAGCCCGAGGATCTTCGTGCCCCGGCCGGCGACCCTGAACTTCAGCCGATGCCCCTTCTGGGCGCGGCGCACCCGGTAGGCGCCGTCATCGCGGGTCGAGGTCGCACGTGGTCCGCCTCGGCGGACCGTCAGCGTGCGCTGGGCCGCGATGAAGGTCCGGGTCCCCGCCACGATCTGCGCGCGCAGCCGCTGGCGGCCGGCCGGCAGCTTTGCGAGCAACTCGGTGCCCGAGCTGCTGAAGGCCTTGGTGTCGAGGGTCTTCCAGCGCTTGCCCACCCGGCGCTGCAGCGCCACGTTCGCACCACCCAGCGTCGCCTTGGAGGTGAGCGTGAAGAGGCTGAGGTAGCCGGAGTAGGGACGCGCGGGCGCCTTCAGGGTCGCCTTCACCCGGACCGGCGTGATGACGAGCGACTGCACGGGGGCGAGCTCCTGCTGATTGCCACCGCAGCCGTTGCAGAACCGCGAGACCTGCCAGTAGATCGTGCCGCCCACGATCTCGGGCGAGTTGCCGCCGTCGTCCGTGTCGAGCAGCGACGTGCAGGTGGTGCCGTCCGGATTGAGCCGCGCGCTGCTCTCCCCGTCGAAGCCCGCTTCCAGGCGCCCGTCCGCGCCGAGGGCGGGGCTGTACGAGAACCGGACGTCGTAGTCCTCGTAGTCGCCCCTCTGCGTGATGGTCACCCCGCCGCCGGAGAAGACGGCGATCACGTACGCCGGGCACTCGAAGGTCACCGGGACCCCGGCTGGATCGCCCCCCACGACGCCCCCGTTCGCGGGGCTGAGAGGGACGATCGGCGGGTCGCCGGGCATCGCCAGCGCCGGGCTGCAGATGCCGAGCGTCACGGCGAGCGCGGTCATGAGGAACCTCACGGCGCCGACCCTACCCACCTCTCACCGGCGCGGTCCACTGGCCGTAGGTAGAGGGTGCCTACTGCTCCCGCAGGAGCTCGGCCGGGCTGAGCCGCCGAAGGATGAGCAGCGCGGCCGATCCGGCGGCGAGCGTCGCTCCGAGCACGAGCCCGAAGATCAGCAGCACCGGCCCGACCGGCGCGGTGACCACCGGGGGCAGGATGAAGAGCGGCGTGAGGATCCCCACCAGCAGGAGACCTACCGCAGACCCCACCGCGACGCCCGCGACGAGCCCGCCCAGCGCCACGAACGACGCCTCTCCGAGCACGAGCGCCTTCATCCGACCGGCGGGCATGCCCTGGGCGCGCAGGGTCATGTACTCGCGGCGGCGCTGGAGCATCAGGCCGAAAACGAAGATCGCCATCACGGCGGCGCTGATGGCGAGCGTGAAGAACGAGTCGAGGTTGACCAGGCCGCGCACGTTCAGGGCGGTGAGACTCGATTGATCCCTGTTGAAGCTCGTCTCGGTGGAATCGATGCTCATCCGGCCGGCCCCGGCAGGGCTCGCCCGCAGGGAGGCGATCGCTTCGGCGAGCCCGGCCCGTCCCGGCTCGCGGGTCCGCACCAGGAAGAAGTCGGGATCGCGTAGGCCGGTCTCGGCCCGGTAGTAGGCGAGGTTGGCCACGATGTCGAGACCGTCCGGGAAGCCGGGGAAGCGCTCGAAGAGCCCGGCGACGGTCATGGTCCGCTCGCGTTGGTTCCTGCTCCCGCGCGCCAGCAGCACCTCGGCGGTGTCGCCCACCTCGAGCTTCAATCCGTCGGCGACGTCGGCCCGCACGAGGATCGCCGCGGGGTCGGCGGCGAGCGCGGCCATCGCCGCCGCTGCGCTCGCGCCGGGGAAGAAGGAATCCGAGAGGGCGGCCGTGGCCCCGAAGCCCGCCGGATCGATGGCGGCCAGATCGTGGACGTCGCTGTTGAAGCGGCTCCGCATGAATGCGTTCTCGAGTCGTGCCACCACCGGGGTCGCACGGGACACGCCGGCCACCTCCAGGTCTCTCGGCCGGATGGCCGGTCCGGAGCGCCCCGCGATCGGGCTTGGGGTCAGTCGCAGGTTGGCGCCGACCGTGAACTCGGCGTCGGCCTGCTTGGCCGCGTCGTAGGTGGACGCGAAGGTCGCGAGACCCACGCCGAAGGCCGCCACGAGCCCCACACCGAGGACGCCGATGATGAGCGGGCCGGTGCGGCGCTTCAGGCTCCGCCCGAGGACCCCCGGGACCAGCGCCCCGAAGCGCGGCGGGCGCGCCACCGGCAGCCACCGCGCGACGCTCTCGGGCGCCCGCACCGCCAGCACCGTCCCGGCGATCCACGCGCCGAGCGGCAGCAGCAGCAGGTGGGACGGGAGCGAGATCGACTGACCCGCCGAGACGGACCCGGCCGGGGTCTCGAACGCGCCGCGCCGCACCGCCACGGCCGCGGCGATGCCGGTGAGCGCCACCGCGATGTAATCGAGGCGAAGGCGCCGCCACGGAGGGGTGGCGGCCAGGGCCATCTCGCGCCGCTCGCCGCTGATCTGACGGCCGAGGGCCCGGCGGCCCGGGACGTACATCGCGAGCCCGGTCGCGAGCATCCCGCCCGTCGTGGCGACCAGGGCGGAGAGGACGAGCTTCCCCGTCGCCGCTTCCATCAGCGCCGGGCGTCCCAGGACGGCGAGCGCCGATACGAAGCCGAGGAGCGTCCCCGCCAGCGCACCGACGCCGGCGAGGGCGGCGGTCCGGTAGGCCAGGATGCGCAGCAGGTGGCCGCGATGTGCGCCCCGCAGGCGCAGGTTGGCCTGCTCGCGGCGCTGGGACGCGGCCAGGATGCTTCCGGCGTAGGCCGCGAGGAAGCCCGCCAAGAGCAGCCCCGGCAGGCCGAGGAACAGGAACATCCGCTTGGCGACGGCGGCGTCGCCGCGGGCCACCTCCAGCGTGTTGGAGATGTTGTCGAGCAGGTAGTCCTGACCGGGAGCGATCCGGCGGACCTGCGCGGCGATGTGCGTGGTCTGCGCGAGCGCCACCGCCGGATCGGAGTTCAGAGGGCCCCGCTCCAGCGCGATGTCCACCTCGAGGGTGGGCGGGCTCTTCACCGCGAGCGCCGCTCCGCGGGCCGCGCTCGCGGAGCGGAAGGCCGGCACCACCCGCTCGCGGAACACCCGAGGGTCCACCACGATCGCGTCGGGGATGTAGAGGAAGTCCTCGAGCTTCAGGCCCTGGCGACTGTTGAAGAGGGGCCGGGAGCGCGAGAGGTCGACGATGCCGCTCACCGGGAGCGCCAGTGGCCGCGCCCCGCCTGGCAGGTCGAGCCGGATCCGCGAGCCCGGCTTGGCCCCGAGCGCGCGCGCCGCCTCGGGGCTGAGCTGGGCCCCCGCGGGATCGAACCGGCCAGCGGCGAGCCGGATCGCCCGGTAGCGGGCGGCGTAGGCGGCGTCGAACCCGAAGATCTTGACGGGCCGATCCACCGACGCGCCGCCGGCGTGGAGGGAGCCCGGCGCCAGCTCGGCGAAGCCGAGCTGGTCGGCGCCGGCCACTCCGGGGATCGCGGCGATCAGATCACGCAGCCGGCCGGCGCTCACCAGCTCGGGCGGATTCGCCGCGGCGGGGACGATCCTCTCGCGACTCGACACCATCCCGTGCAACCCCGACGCCGTCGGTCTCGTGCCCGCGCGGTCGCGAACGAGGTAGGTGAGCGTCACCGAGGTGCCGGCGGCCACCGAGCCGAGGTTGTGGCCGATCCGGCCGGGGCCGTGCGCGAAGGGGCTCTGGCCCGCGACGTCCGGGATGGGTCTGGCGCCGCGGCGTGCGCTGTGGGGGACGTAGGCCAGGTTGCCGGGGAGCTGGTCGTTGACCACGACCTCGTTGGCGGGGGTCGCCCCGCGGTTCTGCACGGTCAGGGTCACGCGGGCCCGCCGGCGGCCGCCGGGGCCCGCGACCGGAGAGGCGGACTGCGCCAGCCGCAGGCCGTCGCCGAGCGGCGCGGTGAGCACGCGCTGGACATCGAGCGCCACCGGCGCGATCGCGCGGGAGGTCATCGAGGCTCCCGAGCCGTCGATGAAGAAGAGCACGCCCGAGAAGAGACCCACGCCGAGGATCACCCCGAAGAGCGACGCGAGCGTGCGGCGCGGGTTGCGCAGCAGATCGCGCCGGGCGTAGCTCAGCACGGGACCGCCGTCCTGCCCTCGCCGAGCGCGACCGTCCGGTCGAGACGCTCCGCGATCGCGGGGTCGTGGGTGATCACGACCATGGTCGCCCCGACCGAGCGCTGGACCTCGCAGAGGAGGTCGATCACCGCGAAGGCGTTGCCGCGGTCCAGCGCCCCCGTCGGCTCGTCGGCCAGCACAAGGCTCGGCCGGTGCACGAGGGCACGCGCCACCGCCACCCGCTGGCGCTCGCCGCCCGAGAGCTGGTCGGGGTACCTGGATCCCGCCCCGTCGAGCCCGAGACGCGCCAGGAGCGATTCGGCGCGCCCGTCGAGCTGGGGCGCCCCGGAGAGGGCGAGCTGCAACGTCACGTTCTCGAGCGCGGTGAGGAAGGGCTGCAGGTTGTGCATCTGGAAGACGAAGCCCATCCGCTCCCGTCGCAGTCGGGCGCGGCCCTTCTCGGGCAGGTCGGAAAGGGCGGACCCTCCCAGCAGGACGCGGCCCTGGTCGGGAACCTCGAGGCCGCCGATGAGCGACAGGAGCGTGGACTTCCCACAGCCGCTCGGTCCGACGATGGCCGTGCTCGTGCCGGCCTCCGCCACCAGGCTGATGCCGTCGAGGGCGACGACGTCGCCGGCGTCCGTGCGAAAGCGCTTGGAGACCGCATCCACCGTGACGGCCACCCCTCCGGTCATGCCTCCACCACCCGTCCGCCGGCGATGCGCAGGCAGCGCGGGGTGCGTGAGGCCAGCTCGGGGCTGTGGGTGATCATCAGCACCGCCAGCTCCCGTTCGCGCGACGCGTCGAGCACCATCTCGACGACCCGCCCCGCGGTGGCCGCGTCGAGCTCGGCCGTGATCTCGTCGGCCAGCAGCAGCTCGGGTTCGTTGACCAGCGCCACGGCCACGGCGACCCGCTGGGTCTCGCCGCCCGAGAGCCGGCGGGGGAGGTCGTCCGCCCGGGTGGTGAGGCCGAACTCGCCGAGGATGTCCCGCGCCCGCGAGCGGCCTCGGGGGCCGCCGGCCAGGGTCACCGCGAGCTCCACGTTCTCGATCGCGGTCAGGAATGGGATGAGGTTGTCGCTCTGGAGCACGACGCCGATGCGCCGGGCCCGCAGGCCGGCCCTGCCGGTCTCGTCCAGGCCGCCGAGCGGCGTGCCGTCGAAGCGCACGTCGCCGCGATCCGGGAGCATCAGGCCGGCCAGCAGGGCCAGGAGCGTCGACTTCCCCGTGCCCGAGCTGCCCACCATGCTGCACGCCTCACCGCGCGCGAGGGAGAAGCTGACGTCCTCGAGCACCGGCGTCCGCACGCCCCCCTCGCGGTACGCCTTGGCGAGGCCCTCGACCTCCACCAGGGCGCCTCTCATGCGCCGCGCGCCGCCGTCGGGCGCTTGCCGAAGATGCCGGGGGCGGTGATGCGCGCCCGGCGATCGAGCCGCAGCGCCTCCGCGCTCACCTCCGCGAGGGCGGTGGGGCTCAGCGTGGTCAGGTTGACCAGCCGTTCGACGTCCTGGTGGACGCTGTCACCGCGTGGGACGTTGTCGATCTGGCCGACGTCGCGGGCGTAGTACTTGAACTCGTTGTCCGGCGCGGAGGCCTTGCCCTCGCGAACCACGAGGACGTCGTCGAAGCATGAGAACGGCACGCAATGGCGGATGCCGACCTCGATCACCTCGGCGACGCTCTCCTCCTCCACATCGGGCTGGGCCACCGTGTAGGGGGGCAGGCCGGCGCGTGGCTCGGCCTGGACGAGGATCCCCGCCTTGGCGCCGTTGACGCCGGACAGCCAGGGGTCGATGGCCGAGACGAAGCGGCCGCCCTCGTACTGCTCGGTGTACCCGCCGAACAGCCAGACGTTCCCCGCGTCGTCCTCGGCCACGTAGTCCAGCGAGATCTGGGAGACCTGGCCTCCGTCGACCTCGAAGTCGAGCTGGACCACGGTGCGGACCCCCTGGATCTCGCGGTACACGTCCGTGGTGGTGGTCGTGACCTGGTGCGGCACGCGGCGGCTGCCGACGTCGGTGGCGCCCTCGCGCACCGACTGAGCGCCCGGCACGAGCGGCAGGTACGGGCTGGTGCCGGTCGCGGCGGCGCCGAAGTGGGCACGGTCGAACGGTGCCGAGGTGACCTGCGCGGAAGCCTGCTTGGCGGAGCCACCGCCGCAGCCGTGCAGCGCGAGAGCTGCGCCGAGCGCGGCGACGACGGTGGTGAGAGCCAGGTGTCGTCGGGCCGGTGCCATGTCCATCGCGCCTTCCGGAGGGGCCGTCCTGCCGGGCGCTGGGGCCCGACTCGACGACCACGGTAGGCATCCACACTGAATGGGCGCTGAACGAGGCCCGGCGCGCTTGCGTCAGTCGGCGAGATACCTGGCCGAGACGGCCTTCTCCGCCCGGCGGCTCGGGTCTGCTCCCCCCCTGCCGAGCACCCGGCCCTGCGGGCGCCCGGCGATGCTCGGGCGGGGCCAGGTTGCGGCGAGCAGGGCGATCAACGCGCTGTCGCGAAGCACCAGGAGCACGATGGGCCAGGTGTCGAGTGCCACCAGGTCCCAGTACTGATGGGGGAAGTAGGCGAAGGTGAGCGCCATCGCGGAGGCCGTGAGAGCGGCGGCGATCGGCCCGTAGCGGCCCACCACGAGGAAGCAGGCCGGCAGCAGCCACACCAGGAACTGCGGGGAGAGGACCTTGCCCCCCACGAGCAGGGCGACCACGGTGGCCGCCGAGGCGGCCACGAAGAGGCGCGCGTCGCCCGGAGCGCGGGCGCGGTGCAGCATCAGCCACAGGGTCCACGCCACGCCTGCCAGGAGGGCGATCAGAACGGCGGTCGAGATGCCGGCGATGATCGCCGGGCCGGTGCCCGAGAGCCCCTGGCTGCCGAAGGAGCTCTCCACCGTCACGGGGATGCCGGCCAGTGCGTGGAGGCCGAGCAGGTAGGCCGATCCGACGGCTTCGAGCTGCAGCGGACGATCCAGGTGGTAGCGGGCGAGATCCCAGGTCCCGGCGGGCGACAGGATGATGAAGGGCGCGAGGCCCGCCGCCACGATCGCGAGGCCGCCGCCGAGGTCGGTCCAGGCAGCGCGGGTGCCGGCCCGATGGCGCTGCCAGATGAGCAGCACCGGAACCAGCGCCAGGGGCACGAGCTTCAGCAGCGTGGCGCACGCGAGAAGGCCCCATGCGAGCCGCCAGCGCTCGGTGGCCGCCGCCCAGAGGGTCCACACCACGAGCGCCGACAGCGCGAGGTCGAAGCGGGTCTCCACCAGGTTGCCGATGAGCAGTGGACTCACGGCCACGAGCAGCCCGGCGAGGGTCTGGCGGCGCTCGTCCATCCCCAGGGCCCGTGCGAGCGCCACCACCCCGAGCGCCGTCGCGCAGAGGGCCACGAGCATCAGGATCGAGAACGTCACGCCGTACGGACCCGGCAGTGCGCCCGCCAGCCAGAAGAGCCCCGCGGCCAGGGGCGGGTACTCGAGGCTGAAGTCGGCGTAGGGGATCTGCCCGCTTGCGATCAGGTCGTAGACGCGCTGGTAGGTGGGGATGTCGGTGATCACCGAGTCGGCGTACACGCCGACCTGGAGCGGGATCGCCCAGACCGCGATCGCCACGGCCACAACCACCGCCGGCAGGGAGCGGGACGAGCTCATGTCGCCACCGCCACCCGCGCCGCCGCCGCCGGCCCGGCCTCCTCGTGCGGTGCCGGGGATACGCGGCGTGTCGGCGCGGGCCAGTCCGGCACCATCGCGATCAGGGCGAAGGGCAGGAACCAGGGGATGTAGAGGTAGAACCAGTGGGTCACGGTGAGTTCGATCCCGATCAGCAGCGCCCCGGAGAGGGCGACCATCGTCAGCATGTCGAGCCGGCGCGGCCGGCGGAGCACCACGAGTGCGGCGACCGCCACGACCGCCATCATTCCGATCTGGACGGGCCGCAGCCCGGGGTACTGCCCCCAGATGGAGAACGGCGACTCCCGGCCGAGCTGGTACCCGATGGTGCGCGACCAGAAGGCCCTGAGGCCGTCGGCACCATCCAGCACCAGCACCCATCCGGTGAGGGCGGCAGCGCCGGCGAGGCCCGCGACGAACGGGAGCAGGTTGCGCCCGCGGGGTCCGCGCGGGAAGGGGTGGCGGCTCCAGAGCGGCAGGAGGATCGCCGGAGCGAACTTGGTACCGAGGGCGAGGCCGAGCATGAGGCCGCGCCCCACCGGGTGCCGGGCGGCCACCAGGCCCCAGATGAGCGTCGCCGCCACCAGCGAGTCGTTGGAGTTGGTCTCGAGCGCATATCCGGTGAAGGGGAACGCCGCCCAGGCCAGCGCCAGTCCGATGCCGAGGCGCAGCCCCGACAGCTTCCAGCCAAGCATCAGCAATCCCGCCATGCACAGGATGTCGAACATCGTGGCCGCGCCGTGCGCGGCCGGTAGCGCGTCCCACTTGCCCGTCCAGGGCTCGGCCAGCTCGAACGGCACGTAGGCGATGTAGTTGAGGGGGCCGTAGGTGTCGCAGCTGCCGCAGTCGCTCGGCATCGTGCCGTAGGGGGTCGCGCCGTGGGCGATGCGGTCGGCGCCGATCACGCCGGCATAGCCCACGTCGATCACGTTGGCATCGAAGGCGTTCAGCCCGAAGCGCAGCGCGAGCGTGACGACGAGGAGCGTGACCATGACCCAGGTCGGCGCCGAGCCGCCGAAGGTCGGCCGGCGGCGGACCGGGCCGGAGGGCTCGGGGCCGGGTCCTTCGGCGGCGCGTGCCGCGCGGGTGCGCGCGATCGCGATCCCCGCCAGGCGCAGTCCGAGGTAGATCATGGGTGGGTACTGGAGCGGAACGGAGGTGAAGATCTCGCCCCGGTTGAACCAGATCAACGAGATGCTGAACGAGAGGAGAACGAGCAAGTCGAGCGTCCGCAGGGAGACCAGCTCGCGCGGGCGCAGCAGGGGCAGCAGAGGGATGAGGAAGAGCGCGCAGAGCCACAGCCAGACCACGGGGCGGTTGATGGCCCTGCCGAAGGCACCGTCGTAGCCGCGGGCCATCATCCAGGAGACCTGCGGTCCGGTGCGGACCTCGGTGATCTCGCCGCGGTCGTCGGCCACCAGCACCTGGGCCTCGACGGTCTCCTCGCCGGCCTCGTCGGTGCTGACGGCGAAGTAGGTGTGGATGCCGGTCTTCCCGTCGAACTCGACCGCGGTGCGGGAGATGGTGCGCCCGTCCGTCCAGTCGCGCAGCTCGGCGGAGGATTCGGCGATGGCGGTCACCTCGTCGTCGGTGAGCGAGGCCATGCGCACGAGCGGCTCTTTGGCGAGGGCCTCCTCGATCTCCCCGGCCTTCTCGGCGACGGCCCGCACCAGCGCGGCGGCCGCGCCTTGCGCTTCGGCCGGAGTCGGCTCGTCCACGGCCCGCGCCGGGGTGGCGTCGGTCGCCGCGCTCGCACCTGCGGGCGCCAGGGCGAGGGCCGCGGTCGCCAGTACGGCGGCGAGACCCCGACGTCCGTTCATGCCGGAGGCGTTCTCACCGGAAGGACCAGCGGCGGTTGAGCAGGAAGTTCACCGGCATCACCGCGGCGATGGCGATCGCCTGGGCAGGGACCTCTGCGGTTCCCGTGCGCACGAGCGCCTCGAGCAGCAGCAGGTTGGCGCCGAGGGCGACGAGGCTGACCGCCAGGTAGCGGGCGCCCTGGCGTGCCGCCGAGAGCCCGTGTTGCTGGAAGGTCCAGAACTTGTTGAGCACGAAGTTGTTGGTCCAGGCCACGGCAAACGCACCGAGCGCCGCGAGCGTGTGGTGCGCCCCCAGTCCGTGCACGAGGAGGCTGAAGACGGCCAGATTGACCGCGTACCCCGATGCTCCCACGACGCAGAAGCGGACGAGCTGGTTCCAGTCGGCTCTGCGGGCACGCCGGATGTTCGGCACGCGCAGGACGCGCGCCTCGGGCACGTCCGGGGGCGAGGCTGGCCTTGTCGGCACGGCCCGCGACGATACCAGAGCCCCGCCCGGGGCCGGCGTCGGACCGGCCCCGTCGTGCCTCCCGCCATGAGCCGCGCCCATGGTCGTGATTCTGAGAACGCACTCTAAGATGACTTCCATCGCTACCGAGCTCCCCGAGGGAGACCCCACGCACCAGCGGACCCCCCCGCCGCGGCCACGGCCGCACGAGAGCGCCCTGACCCCGGGCGACTCCTCCCGATACGACGAGCGCTTCGCCTCCCGCGCCGCCGGGATCGTCTCCTCGGTGATGCGCGACCTGATGTCGCTCTCCGAGCGGCCGGACATCATCTCCCTCGCGGGCGGCTTCCCCAACACGGAGTCGTTCGAGCGCGAGGTCTTCGACGAGGTGATCGGGGCGGTCTCCCGCGATCACCTGACCTCGGGCCTCCAGTACGGCCCCACCGAGGGCCTCCTGGAGCTGCGCGAGCGCATCGTCGACGTGATGGGGCACGAGGGGGCTCGCGCCGGGGTCGACGACATCATGGTCACGAGCGGCGGCCAGCAGGCCATCGACCTCTCGATCCGGACCTTCGTCAACCCGGGAGACCTGATCCTGGCCGAGGGACCGACCTACCCGGGAGCCGTGCCGGTCTTCACCACCTACGAGGCCCAGGTGGAGCAGATCCCGATGGACGACGACGGTCTGCGGATCGATCTCGTGGAGGAGGCCCTGACGCGGCTGGCGGCCGAGGGGCGCTCGCCGAAGCTGCTCTACACCATTCCCAACTTCCACAACCCCGGCGGCGTGACGATGTCCCTGGAGAGGCGCGAGCGGCTCATCGAGCTCGCCCATGAGCGCGAGCTGCTGATCGTGGAGGACAATCCCTACGGCCAGATCCGCTTCGAGGGCGACCCCCTGCCGACGCTCTGGGAGCTCGACGACGGCGCAGGATGGGTCATCTACGCCTCGACCTTCTCCAAGATCCTCGCCCCGGGCGTTCGGGTGGGCTGGGTGGCCGCGCCGGCGGCGGTGCTCCGCAAGATGAACCTCGGCAAGCAGGCCGCCGACCTCTGCTCCTCGACCATCTCCCAGCGGGTGATCATCGAGTACCTGCGCCGCTACGACTGGCGCGACTATGTGGCGCGCCTCAACGACATCTACCGCTCACGTCGCGATGCGATGCTGCGCGCGCTCGAGGAGGAACTGCCCCCCGAGGCCCATTGGAGCCGCCCCTCCGGCGGCCTGTTCGTGTGGGCCACCCTGCCGGACTACCTCGACACGACCGACCTGCTCGCGCTGGCGAGCGACAAGCACGAGGTGGCCTTCGTCCCGGGGCGCGGCGCCTTCCTCGACGGACGCGGAGGCAACTCGATGCGGCTCAACTACTCGGGCGTCGCGGAACCGATGATCAGCGAGGGCGTCCGCCGCATCGGGGTCGCGGTCGCCGAGATGACCGATCTGCACCGCGCGCTCGGAGGGGATCTCTCGTGAGGGTGGCCGTCCTCAAGGGTGGCCGCTCGCTCGAGCGCGAGGTCAGCCTGCGCTCGGGTGCGAACGCCGAGGCGGCCTTGCGCCGCCTCGGGCACGAGGTGCGGGAGATCGACGTCGACCAGCATCTCGTCCGCACCCTTCGCGCCGAGCGCCCGGAGGTCGCGTTCATCGCCCTTCACGGCAAGGGGGGCGAGGACGGCACGGTGCAGGAGCTCCTCGAGATCCTCGAGATCCCCTACACCGGGCCCGGTGCGCTGGCGTGCGAGCGTGCCATGGACAAGGTCGTCGCCAAGGCCCACTTCGCGGCCGCCGGTATCGACACGCCGCTGGCGTACGCCTTCCGCCAGGAGGCGTTCCGTGAGCTCGGGGCCGGCGAGGCGATCGGCGACATCTGCGAGCGCCTCGGCCTTCCCCTCGTGGTGAAACCCGCCAAGCAGGGCTCCGCCCTCGGGATATCGGTCGCCCACGCCCGCACCGACGTGCCCGGCGCCCTGATGAGCGCCCTCTCCTACGACGACCGGGTGCTGCTCGAGCGCTTCGTCGCCGGTCGCGAGCTGGCGGTCTCGGTCCTCGGCTCCGCCGAGCCCTGGGCCCTGCCGGTGGTCGAGGCGATCCCGCGCGGGCGCGACTTCTACGACTTCGAGGCCCGCTACACGCCCGGCCTCACCGATTTCGTGGCGCCGGCCGACCTGGACGACGGTGTCGCCCAGGAGGTCGCCCGGGTGGCCATCGCCTGCTTCGAGGCGCTCGGGTGCCGGGGCCTCAGCCGGGTCGACATGATCCTCGACGCCGACGACCGGCCCTGGGTGCTCGAGATCAACCCGATCCCTGGCATGACCGACACCAGCCTGCTTCCGAAGGCCGCCGAAGCCGCGGGTCTGGGCTTCGACGACGTCGTGGAGCGCATCCTCGCGGAGGCGGCCCTCGGAGCGTAGGCCGGGTTCAGGCCCGGTTCAGGGTTGGATCAGCAGAACACCTGCACGTGGAAGGGGCTGTCCAGCGGCGCCCCGGCCGCGTCGTTCGTGCGCACGATCAGCTGCGTCTTGGTGAGGTCGGTCGTGTCCAGTGCCACCCGGGCCGTGAAGCCGGCAGGAAGCGTCCCGGCGTCGGTGGCCGGTGTGGCCGACCAGGTGCAAAGGCTCACGTCGCGGACGAACTTCACCCGGTAGTTGCCGTCGGTGAGGCGCTGGGAGGACACGACCCCGTCGCCGCGCACCAGGTTGGCGCCCACCGCGCCCGTGCTCACGGCCCACAGCGGAAGCTGCAGCCCGATCTTGTTCAGGCGCTTGCGGGCCTCGTTGACCCGCTTCACGGCCGTCTGAGAGATCTTCTGGTTCGTCTTCAACTGCTCGGCCGAGACCGTGAATGAGCGCTGGGCCGAGGCCTCGCTCGTTGCCGCCTCGACGCCCACGATGCCGCCGAGGCCGATGGCCAAGCCCGCGGCCACCCCGATCCACCAGCGATCCTTCATGTCCTCCCCCTCGTCTCTTGGGCACTGACGATGAGCTGGGGACGCTACGCCGCGGGATCTTCCCGCGGCGTAGCGCTCATGGGACTCTTACCTTCGTCTTAGAACCGCACGCATCTGCCCTCGGATGGACTCAGCAGAGGACCGAGAGGTGGAACGGCAGCGCGTTGTCCGGAGCCCCGCTCGAGTCGGCGGTGCGCACCGTCACCGTCTTCGGGTCGGTGGCGCTCCGCCACACGCCGATCTCGCCGCCCGCCGCGAGTGGCGTCGTGCCGTCGTCGCCGATCGTCGCCTGCAGCGAGCAGGCGCCGACGTTGCGGTCGAAGGTCACCGTGTAGAGCCCCACGCCGGCGAGCTTCGCCGAGGTGACCGCGCCCTTGGCGCGCTTCAGAGTGCCCGTCGTGGCCTCCACCACGGCCCAGCGCGGCTGGCCCTCGCGCAGCGCCGCGCTGAGCTTGGCCGAGGTGACGGCGCCGTTGCGGATCGTCGAGGTGCCCCAGCCGGGCGCGTTGTCCGCCGCGTTGGACTTGCGCACGGGGTCGAGGAGGGCAAGGGCCTCGTTGCCGCGACGGACGGCCGCCGAGGAGATGTTCTGGTTGATCTTCAACTGCGATGCCGTCACCGCGATGGCCGCGCCGCGGGCATCGGTCGTGCCCTGTTCGGACACGATCACCCCGCCCAGGCCGGCTGCGAGCCCCGCCGTCACGCCGATCCACCACTTGCGCGTCGTCATGCATCCTCCGAGGTCGGATTATCCGAACCGCGGACGCTAGGCCCGTCCGGAGCTCCGGACGGGCGACTTCACGGGACCCTTACGTCGGGGCGGAGCCTCCGCCCGCACGGGCGCGCGCCTCCCGTAGCGCGAGGAGGCCGTCGAGGATTCGGTTGACCGGCGTCGGCACGCCGAGGGCCTCCCCCTCTCGGGCGAGGAAGCCGCAGAGCGCGTCGCGCTCGAGCGGCTTGCCCGCCTGGAGGTCGCGCGCCGTGGAGGGGTGGTAGTCGCGCAGCTCCGGGTTCGGCGCGGCCATCTCGTCCACATCGCGCCGGTCGAGCGTGACGCCGTGGCGCGCGGCGACGGCGACCACCTCCCACATGGCGTCGCGCACGAGGGCCTCCGAGCCGGGGGTGGCGAGCGCCTCGCCGGCGGTCGCTCCGGTCACCGCGCAGATCGCGTTGAAGCCGGCGTTCCACAACAGCTTGTGCCACTGTTCATGGACGATCCGCTCCGACAGCACGACGTCCCACGAGGGCTCGACGATGGCGAACGTCCTCATCGCGCGCTCGGTGGCTCCGGCCGGATCTCCGATCCGCACCCAGCCTTCGGCCTGGTGGTCGACGATGCCGGGCTCCTCCACGCGCAGCCCGACGAAGGCGATCGCCCCGAGCACGCGCTCGGCGCCGAGCACCGAGGCCAGCCGCGCCATGTTCTCCACCCCGTTCTGGAGCGACATGACCGTCGTGGCGGGCCCGACGACCGGTCGCAGAGCGTCGGCCGCGGCGAGGGTGTGGTGGGACTTGGTCGTGACCAGCACGAGATCGGGCGGTGGCGCTTCGGGCCGGGCCGATGCGTGGACCGGGGCGTCCCACTGCGAGCCGTCGGCCTCGCGCACGATCGCCCGGCCTGCCGTGCGCAGGGCGTCCAGGTGAGCCCCTCGCGCGACCAGCGATACCTCGTGGCCGTCGCGGCCCAGGAGCGCCCCGTAGTAGGTTCCGACCGCCCCGGCCCCCATCACGGTCACAGATGCCAGCTGAGAACCCCCTGTCCGGCGGCCGCCTCGAGGTCGAGGAGCACGGCCGCGCCCTGATCGTGCGGATCGCCAACGAAAGCCGCGCCAACGCCCTCGACGAGGCGATCCTCGACGCCCTGGTGAGCCTACTGGAGGGCCCCCGGGTGGCGGCCGCCCGCGTCGTGCTGCTGGCCGGTGCGGGCGACCGGCACTTCTCGGCCGGACTCGACCTCGGCGAGCGCGACGCCGACGAACTCGTTGACTATCTCCAGCAGGGCGAGCGGCGCCTCGGCCGGGCCGCGCGGGCGATCGCGGGTTGTCCGGCACCGGTGATCTGCGTCCTCAACGGAGCCGCCTTCGGCGGGGCGCTGGAGCTGGCGATCGCCTGCGACTGGCGCATCGCCGTCCGCGGGGCCCGGCTCGGGATGCCCGCCGCCAGGATCGGCGTGGTCTACGCCGCCGACGGCCTGCGTCGCTTCGTCGCGGCCATGGGCCCGGCGCGCACCCGACGCCTCTTCCTCACCGGCACTCCGGTCGACGCCGATGAGGCGTACGCGCTCGGGCTGGTCGACCAGGTGGTCGAGCCGGGCGACCTCTGGGACGCGGCCGCCGCCGTGGCCGGGAAGGTCGCAACCGCCGCGCCCCTCGCCGTGGCCGGCACGCGGGCGATCATCGCGACACTCACCGAGCGCGCGCCCTGGGAGGAGGTCGAGGAGACCGCCTCCCAGGCGCGCTCCCGGGCCTTCTCGTCGGGCGACTTCCGCGAGGGTCTCGCGGCCTTCCGCGACAAGCGCCCCCCGGAGTTCGGCGGGCGCTGAGCGGCGTCATCGCCCGCCGCTGATCCGGGCGCTCTCCTTCACCCGGGCCGGCTAGCGGCCCCTCAGGGAGGGCGCCAGGTCGGCGCTGCCGATCGAGCCCGCCTGGAAGTCGGCTGTCGAGAGCCCGAACATCAGTCGCTGCCGCAGCGCCTCCGCTCGCCGCACTGCGCTCTGTGAGATGCGTTGGGAGATGAGCATCTGCCCCGAGGTGAGCCGCACCCGTGCCTTGCTCGGCCGCCTCGCCGGAACGACGGTGACGCTGCGTGGCAGGGCGGTCACCGCGGCCGCGGGGGCGCCGACCGCCACGCCGCCTGCCAGCTTCTCGGCCGCGATCGACCCGTCCACCACGTCTCCTCCGGTCAGCCCGGCCTTCAGCCGGGCCTCGATGCCGTCGATCCGGCGCACCGCCGACTGGGCGATGCGCTGGGTCACGAGGAGCTCCCGCGCGTTGGCGCGCACGGGCCCCCGGGCCCGCGGCCCTCTGCCGCTGCCGATCGAGCGCACGGCGGCGGCAGCTGTGCCGGTGGCACCCGGCTCCCCCGTCGCGTTCAGGGCCGGGTCGAACACCGCCACCCCGAGGCCCGCATGGCGCAGGTCGCCCGCCCTGATGCCTGAGTTGAGCCATGCCTCGATGGCGTTCACGCGCCGTAGCGCGGCCTGAGCGATGCGTCGGGCGACCAGCATCTGGATGGAGTCGGGACGCCTCCGGCGCACCAGGTCGAAGTAGCTCAGTCCGAGCGGCTCGGGCGTGTAGCCCGAGGATCGCCGGTAGGGCCAGACGCGCCACGCGTAGCGGGCCCCCGGGCGGAGCCCCGCGACGCGGGCCCGTGTGCTGCGGGGGAAGGTCGAGGAGACCTTCGACAGCGACGCCCCGCGCACCCGGAAGATCTGCAGGTTGTAGACGCTTGCTCCGGGCGAGGGCCGCCACGCCAGCACCGGACGGGCTCCGGTGAGCGTCGCCCCCGGCGCGGGGCGCAGCCGCAACGGGGTCCTCACGCGCGGCGTCGTCCGCAGTGGGGAGACCACCGCCTGTGTGACCGTGAAGGGGTCGGCCACGCTGAAGAGGCCTGCCCGGCCATCGGGCCCGGCCTGGCGCACCTGGAAGGCGTAGGCGCCCGGCGCGAGCGGCCCCAGGGATACCGTGGCGTCGAAGGTGTCTCCCTGCGACACGACGCCGCCCCCCGAGAGCACCTGCCATGTGAACAGGGCCCCCGGCTCCCCGCCCGCCCAGGAGAACACCGCGCGCGTTCCCCGCATCGGCTGGGGTGGACGGCCGACGATGGTGGGGGCGACCGGGCCGACGCGGTAGGCGACGGCCTGCGAGGCCGGGTTCCCGGCTGCGTCGGTCGCCGCCACGAGGAACGTCGCCGGGCCGGCGGCCGCGGTGGGTAGCGGCGCGCCCCTCGGAAGCGTGCCCGTGCAGGTGATCGCCCCTCCTCCGCACGAGTAGTCGGCCGCTACGGCCTCGCCTGGCAGGTAGAGCGCCCCGTCCACCGGCTGGCGGATCGCGATCGTGGGCGGCGTGATGTCGACGCGGACCCTGCGGCGCGCCTTCGCCCCCCCGGGCGATTGCGTCGCGTCCAGGTTGTAGGTGCCGGTGGGCAGGCCCGCGAGCCGGACGCGCAGAGGTGATGCGCCCGACCCCTTGCGAGCGCTCCCCGACAGCGTCCATGTCAGCGTCGCTCCGGGCGCGCTGCCCGTGACGGTGTACGAGGGCGTGGGGGCCGCGATGTTCCAGACCGTGGCGTTGGAGCCCGAGATCTTCGGCGCGGCCGGCGCGCCGAGCGACGGCGCGACGAGCGTCGCCGGAGCAACGGCCAGGGCGAGGAGGACGCGGACGCCGAGCCATGAACGTCGCATGGCTGCGCACCCTACCCCCGGCCCAGCAGGCGATCCGGCGCCCGCGGGTAAGGATTTCGTTGGATCTGCCGCGCCGCCTCCCCCCCGGCCGCGGATCGCCGGGGGGGAGGGCCCGGATCAGGCCTTCATCTGCTCCGCGTGCTCCAGGATCCGGGCCTGGAGGTCCTTCGCCGACACGTCGTAGGCGTCGCCGTCGCTCCACGTGCCGCGCGGGTCGAGGAGCCCCGAGTCGACGCCCTCGATCGCCACCGGGACCTCGAAGCCGAAGATCGGGTCGGTGCGGGTCTCGGCGGCATCGAGCTCACCCGAGAGGGCGGCGCGCACGATGGCGCGGGTCGCCCCGATCGGCATGCGCGAGCCGACGCCGTACGGGCCCCCGGTCCAGCCGGTGTTGACCAGCCAGGCGGACACGCCGTGCTCGGTGATACGCGCGCGCAGCATCTCGGCGTAGACCGCCGGCGGCTGCGGCAGGAACGCCGCGCCGAAACAGGCGCTGAAGGTGGCCTGCGGCTCGACGACGCCGACCTCGGTGCCCGCCACCTTGGCGGTGTAGCCGGCGAGGAACATCGTCATGGCCTGCTCGGGCGTGAGCTTGGCGATGGGAGGCAGCACGCCGAAGGCGTCGGCGGTCAACATCACGATGTTCGTCGGGTGGCCCGCGCGGGACCCGGGCACCGTGTTCGGGATCGACTCGAGCGGGTACGCCGCGCGGGTGTTCTCGGTCTTGGAGGAGTCGTCCAGGTCGAGGCGGCGCGTGACCGGGTCCAGGACCACGTTCTCGAGCACCGTCCCGAAGGTCCGCGTGGTGGCGTAGATCTCGGGCTCGCCGGTCTCCGAGAGGTTGATCACCTTGGCGTAGCAGCCGCCCTCGATGTTGAACACGCCGTCCACCCCCCAGCCGTGCTCGTCGTCGCCGATCAGCGGGCGCTGCGAGTCGGTGGAGAGCGTGGTCTTGCCGGTCCCGGAAAGGCCGAAGAACACGGCGACGCTTCCATCGGGGCCGACGTTGGCGGAGCAATGCATCGGCATGACCCCGCGCACCGGCAGCCGGTCGTTCATCAGGGTGAAGATCGACTTCTTGATCTCTCCGGCGTAGAAGGTCCCGCCGATCAGGATCTCGTGGTCGGAGAGGTGGAGGCTGACGAAGTTGCCCGCCCGCGTGCCGTCGCTGGCGGGATCGGCGGTGAAGCTGGGCGCGTGCAGGATGAGGGCCTGGGGGTCGTGCGCCATCAGCTGCTCGTCGCTCGGGACGATGAACAGCGTCTGGGCGAAGAGGGCGTGCCAGGCGCTCTCGGTGTAGAGCCGCACCGAGAGCTGCTCCTTCGGGTCGGCACCGGCGAACGCATCGATCACGTAGATGTCGTTGGCGCCGAGATGGGCGCGCAGGCGCTCGCCGAGCGAGGCGTGGTTGGCGGGGTCGATGGGCTGGTTGATCGCACCCCACCAGATGCGGTCTTCGCTGCCGGGCTCGCGCACGACGAACTTGTCCTTGGGCGAACGACCGGTGTGGGCGCCGGTGGACACCACGAGCGGGCCCCCTTCGGCAATGGCGCCGTCACCCGCGGCGAGCGCGTGCTCGTACAGCGCGGCCGGGGGGAGGTTCCACCACACGGTGCGCTCGGCGGATATCCCGTGCGCGTCGGGACCGACCGTCCCACCCCGCGGTGCCGCCTTCTGATCGATCGCCACTTCTGCCCCCTGCTTTCGCTTCTGCCAGTTTTCGCTCCCCATCGCGTCCGACATCCCATCGGCCACGGCCGGCGACAGCTCGGCGGCGGGGAGCGCCAGGAAAAGAGCCTGCCAGGTTGAGGGCGGTTCCGCAGACAGAACCCCCGTCCCGGCAGCATAGTCAGGTAGTTCTCCACCTCGCGCTCGCGGGCTTCCCGTTGTCCGCTCGGGTCCGGGACGACGGTATCGTTGGGCCGTGGGCGAGCGCTCCTCCTATCGGCCCGGAACCTTCTGCTGGACCGACCTCGGCACCGCCGATCCGGCGGCGGCGATCCGCTTCTACTCGGGTCTCTTCGGCTGGGAGCCCCACGAGATCGGCGGATCGGACGGGTACACGCTGATGCGCCTCGCCGGCGCCGATGTCTGCGGGATCCACGGCCTGATGCCCGAGGGCGCGCCGACGCTCCCCGCGTGGACGTCCTGGGTGTCCGTGGACGACGCCGCGGCCGTCCTCGAGCGCGCCGGCGCGCTCGGCGCCGCCATCGTGCGCCCGCCCGCAGATATGAGCGGCCGCGGGCGCTCGGGAGTGCTGGCCGACCCCCAGGGTGCCGTCGTGGGGGTTTGGCAGCCCGGCGGCTTCGCGGGCGCGGCGGTCGTCAACCAGGTGGGGACGATGGTCCTCAACCAGCTCAACACCTCGGACCCCTCGGCCGCGGCCCGCTTCTACGCCGAGCTCTTCGGTTGGGGGATCGACCGGGTGACCGAGGACCCCGCGCCCTACTGGGGGATCATGAACGGCGATCGGCTGAACGGGGGCATGATGGCCCTGGAGCCCCCTGCTCCGCCCCACTGGCTCGTCTACTTCACCAGCGAGGACATCGATGGCTCCGACGCTCTGATCGTGGACATGGGCGGGGCGATCGTGGCGCCCCCGATGGAGATCCCCGGCGGGCGCATCCTCGTCGGGCGCGACCCCTGGTACGCGTTCTTCGCCCTCTTCGAGGGGCGGGTCGATCCGTAGGGACGAGCTGGCCGCCCTGGGCGTCCAGCTGCCGGTGCTGCCCACGATCGTCCTCGGTGCCCTGCCGGGGGGCGGCGACTGGTCGGCGCGCCTGTCGCGCATCGGGCTCGACGTGACCGCGAGCGGTGCCGACGAGGACACCCCCGAGACGCTCTCGCTGGCCTCCGCGGCCGCACCCCACCTCGCGCTGAAGGCGCGCGTGGCGGACGCGGGCGCCCTCGACGGCCGCCGCGGCCTGATCGTGGAAACCACGGGCGACGTTCCATCCGGCCTCTACCGCCTCGGGCCGGAGGAGGAGATGGTGGTCGCGGTCCGCCCCGCCGCCCCGTTGGAGGATGTGATGGACGTCGCGCGCCACGTGCTCCGGGCCGCGCGCGAGGGCGTCCCCTCGGCCCTGTGGGTGGCCGTCCCCCCGGGCATGGAGCTCCTCGAGCCCGCCGTCGCCGAGCAGAAGCTCGAGATCCTCGTGACGGGCGCTCGGCAGGCCCGGCTCTACCTCGCCAAGGAGCAGTTCGACATCTGAGGCCCGCCGGAGTGGGGCATGCGGCGTCAGGCCGCCGCGCCGCCCCCGCGGTCGTAGGCGAGGTTCGGCGCGAGCCAGCGCTCGATCTCGTCGAGCGGCATGCCCATCCGTCCGGCGTACGATTCCACCTGCTCGCGGGTGATCGTGCCGACCGCGAAGTAGCGCGCCTGCGGATGCTGGAGGTAGATGCCGCTCACCGACGCCGCCGGGACCATCGCCAGGCTCTCGGTGAGCGCGATTCCGACCTCGGGCGCGCCGAGCAGCTCGAAGAGCCGGCGCTTGGGCAGGTGGTCGGGGCAGGCCGGGTAGCCGAAGGCGGGTCGGATGCCCCGGTAGCTCTCGGCCACGAGGTCCTCCTTGGAGAGCTGCTCGTCGGCGCCGTAGCCCCACTCGTGGCGCACGCGCGCGTGCATCATCTCGGCGAACGCCTCGGCGAGCCGGTCGGCGATGGCCTTGACCATGATCGCCGAGTAGTCGTCGAGCTTCTCCTCGAAGGCCGCCGCGAGATCGTCGGCGCCGATGCCGGTCGTGACGGCGAAAGCGCCGACGTGGTCGATCAGGCCCGACTCGCGGGGAGCGACGAAGTCGGCGAGCGAGTACTGGGGCTTGTCGTCGGCCTTCACCCGCTGCTGGCGCAGCATCGGGAAGCGGGCGGCCTCGGACGAGCGCTCGCGGTCCGCGTAGAGGACGATGTCCTCACCCTCGGAGTTGGCCGGCCAGAACCCGTATACGCCGTTGGCCGTCAGGCTCCGATCCGAGATCAGCCGGTCGAGCATCGCCGTCGCGTTGGCGTAGAGCTCGCGGGCGGCCTCGCCGTACTGCGGGTGGTCGAGCACCTGGGGGAACTTGCCCTTCAGCTCCCAGGCGTGGAAGAAGAAGGTCCAGTCGATGTACTCGGCGATCTCGGCCAGGGGGACGCCCTCGAGGACCCGCCGCCCGGTGAACTCGGGGGTCGGGAGGTCCTCGGGGCGCCATTCGATGGCAGGGCGCCTCTTCGTGGCGGCGGCGTAGGAGTGGAGCGCACGCTCGCGCCGCGTGGCGTGCTGTTCGCGTAGCCGGTCCTGCTCGGCCGCCAGCTCGCGCTCATGGATCTCTCGCTGGGCCGGATCGAGCAGCCGCGACACCACCCCGACCGCGCGGGAGGCGTCGAGCACGTGGGTCACCGAGTTCGAGTAGGCCGGCGCGATCTTCACGGCGGTGTGCTGGCGACTGGTGGTCGCCCCGCCGATCAGCAGGGGGATGGTCATGCCGCGCCGCTCCATCTCAGCCGCGACGTTCACCATCTCCTCGAGCGACGGCGTGATGAGACCCGAGAGGCCGACCATGTCGGCGTTCTCATCGACGGCGGTCTCGAGGATCTTCGCCATCGGCACCATCACGCCGAGATCGACGACCCGGTAGTTGTTGCACCCCAGCACGACGCCGACGATGTTCTTGCCGATGTCGTGCACGTCGCCCTTGACGGTCGCCATCACCACCGTGCCCTGGGCCTCCACGTCCTCTCCGGCCGCCTCCGCGCGGAGGCGCTCCTCCTCCATGTACGGCTCGAGGTGGGCCACGGCCCGCTTCATCACGCGCGCGCTCTTGACGACCTGGGGAAGGAACATCTTCCCGGCGCCGAACAGATCGCCGACGACGCCCATACCCGCCATCAGTGGGCCCTCGATCACCTGGAGCGGCGCGCCGTACTGCAGGCGCGCCTCCTCGGTGTCGGCGTCGATGTGCTCGACGATGCCGTTCACGAGCGCGTGGCTGAGCCGCTCCTCGACCGTTCCCTCGCGCCAGGCCTCGTCCACCACGCGCGCGGTGCCGCTGCCCTTGACCCGCTCGGCCAGCTCCACCAGGCGCTCGGTGGCATCGGGGCGCCGGTCGAAGAGCACGTCCTCGACGGCCTCGAGCAGTTCCTCGTCTATCTGCTCGTAGACCGCGAGCTGGCCGGCGTTGACGATGCCCATGTCCATTCCGGCCTGCACGGCGTGGAACAGGAAGGCGCTGTGCATCGCCTCGCGCACGACGTCGTTGCCGCGGAACGAGAACGAGAGGTTACTCACCCCTCCGCTCACCTTGGCCCCCGGGCAGCGCTCCTTGATCTCGCGCGTCGCCTCGATGAAGGCCATCCCGTAGCCGTTGTGCTCCTCGATGCCGGTGGCCACGGCGAAGACGTTGGGGTCGAAGATGATGTCCTCGGGCGGCACCCCCGCCTGCTCCACCAGCAGTCGGTAGGCCCGCTCGCAGATGGACACCTTGCGCTCGACGGTGTCGGCCTGGCCCTCCTCGTCGAAGGCCATCACGACCATCGCCGCCCCGTAGCGGCGCGCAAGACGGGCCTTTGCCAGGAAGTCCTCCTCGCCCTCCTTCATGCTGATCGAGTTCACCACCGGCTTGCCCTGAACGCATCGCAGGCCCGCCTCGATCACCGACCACTTCGAGCTGTCGACCATGATCGGCACCTTGGCGATGTCCGGCTCGGTGGCGACCATGTTGAGGAACGTGGTCATGGCGGCCTCGGAGTCGAGCATGGCCTCGTCCATGTTCACGTCGATCACGTTGGCGCCGTTGCTCACCTGCTCGGCGGCGACCTCGAGGGCGGTCGAGAAGTCGCCCGCCAGGATCAGTTCGGCGAAGCGGCGCGAGCCGGTCACGTTGGTGCGCTCGCCCACCATCAGGAAGTTGGAGTCGGGCCGCAGGATCATCGGCTCGAGTCCGGCCAGGCGCGTGATCGGCTCCTGGTGCGGGACGCGGCGGGGTGATTCGCCCTCAGCGGCGTCGGCGATGGCGCGGATGTGGTCGGGGGTCGTGCCGCAGCAGCCTCCGAGGATGTTCACGTACCCGCTGGAGGCGAACTCGCGCAGCTCGGCGGCGGTCTCCTCCGGGCCCTCGTCGTACTCGCCGAACGCGTTCGGCAGGCCCGCGTTGGGGTAGCAGCTGGTCCAGCACGACGCCACGCGCGACAGGTCGGCCAGATAGGGGCGCATCTCCGCCGCGCCGAGGGCGCAGTTGACCCCGACGCTGAAGGGCCGCGCGTGGGCGATCGTGATCCAGAACGCCTCGATCGTCTGCCCTGCCAGTGTGCGGCCGCTGCGGTCCGTGATCGTGACCGAGATCATCAGCGGCAGCCGCACGCCGGTCTCCTCGGCCACCTCCTCGACCGCCGAGATCGCGGCCTTCGCGTTCAGGCCGTCGATGATCGTCTCGATCAGGATCAGATCACAGCCGCCCTCGACCAGGCCGCGCACCTGCTCGAGGTACGCGGCCTGCAGCTCCTCGAAGGTGATCGCGCGCTTCGAGGAGTCCTCGACGTCGGGCGAGAGCGAGAGCATCCGGTTGGTCGGCCCGATCGCACCGGCCACGAAGCGGGGCTTGTCGGGGGTGCGCGCGCTCCACTCGTCGGTGGCCGCGCGAGCCAGCCGTGCGGCCTCGACGTTGAGGTCGTGCACCGCGCCCTCGGTGCCGTAGTCGGACTGCGCCACCGAGGTGGCGCTGAACGTGTTGGTCTCCACGATGTCCGCGCCCGCCTCGAGGAAGGCGTGGTGGATGCTCGAGATGATGTCGGGTCGCGTCAGGGTGAGGATGTCGTTGTTGCCCTTCAACGGCGACGGGTGCTCCGCGAACCGCTCTCCTCGGAAATCGGTCTCCTCGAGGGGGTGGCGCTGGATCATGGTGCCGGTGGCGCCGTCGAGGATCAGGATCCTCTCCTCGAGCAGGCGGTCCAGCGCGTCCCGGGTGTCTGAGCTCATCCGGGGGAGGTTAGCGTCCCTTGTCCGACCCGCCGGGAAAGAGCACGCGAGCGACCACCGGCCCGGCCACGATTCCGGCGAGCACGATCCCCACGGCGATGAAGCCGAGCGTCTCGTCGTCGTTGGCCACCGAGATCATCCCCAGCGGGGCTGCGATGACGCAGGCGACGACCAGCCGGATGGACTTCTCGGCCCGCGGTGAGAGCCGTCGCAGCCGGCCCATCACGATCGCCGGTCCTCGTGGCGGGTCAACGCCAGCACCGCGTTGTGGCCGCCGAGGCCGTAGGACGCCGAGAGGGCGACCCGGATATCGGCGGGACGGGAGGCGTTCGCGACATGGTCCACCCCCGAGCAGGCCGGGTCGATCGCGTGCAGGTTGATCGTGGGCGGCAGCGTCCCCTCGCGCAGGGCGAGGCCGGTGATCGCCGCCTCGAGCGCCCCGGTCGCCCCCATGCAGTGCCCGTGCATCGACTTGGTGGCGCTCACCGCCACTCGCGCGGCGATCTCCTCACCGAGCACGATCTGGAGCATCCTCACCTCCGTTGGGTCGCCCGGCTGGCTGGCCCCGCCGTGGGCGTTGACGTGGTCAACGTCGGCGGGGGCGATCCCGGCGTCGTCGAGGGCGGCCCGCACGGCCCGGGCCTGCGGCGCGCCGCTCGGATCGGGATCGGTGATGTGGTACCCGTCCGAGCTCGCGCCGTATCCGGCGACCTCGCAGATGATGTCGGCCCCCCGGGCCTCGGCGTCCTCGAGCCGCTCCAACACCACCACGGCACCGGCCTCGCCCACGAGGAACCCGTCCCGGTCGCGATCGAACGGGCGCGCCGCACCGGCCGGGTCGTCGTTGCGGTGCGAGAGCACCCGCATCGCGTCGAAACCGGCCACGAAGTAGGGGGAGATGAGCGTGTCGCCACCACCGGCCAGCATCGCTCGCGCGTCTCCCCGGCGGATCGTGTCGGCCGCCGTGCCGATGGCGTCCGTGCCCGCCGCGCAGGCCGTGCACACGGCGGTCACCGGACCGCGCAGGCCGAGCTCGATGGAGACCTGGCCGGCGCCCATGTTGGCGACGCTGAGGGGGATCGCGAACGGGGAGACACGCTCCGGTCCGCGCTCGAGCATGACGCGGTGCTGCTCCTCGCGCGAGATCGTGCCCGAGCCGCCGTTGCCGATGATCGCGCCGATGCCGGCCCCGTCGTCGTCGATGACGAAAGCGGCGTCCTCCACGGCGAGGCGGGCTGCTGCCACGGCGAGCTGGGCGTAGCGGTCCATGCGGCGGGACGCCTTGCGGTCGATGAAGTCGGTGGGGTCGAAGCCGTGGGCCTCGCAGGCGATGCGCACCTCCGAGTCGGTCGTGTCGAAGAGCGTGATCAGGCCCGCCCCGGAGCGCCCGGCGACCACCGATCGCCACATCTCCTCCCGGCCGATCCCCAGTGGGCAGACCACGCCGATGCCGGTCATCACCACGCGGGTGCGCCCGGGCGTCATGGGTGCCCCGGCTTCGAGAAGGCGAGGACGGCGTTGTGACCGCCGAAGCCGAACGAGTTGGAGAGGACGACGTCAACGCGCGTCTGCCGCCCCGCGCCGAGCACGTGGTCGACACCGCCGCAGGCCTCGTCGAGCTCATCGACGTTGATCGTCGGAGGGACGCGTTCCTCGCGCACCACCAGCGCGGCGAGCACGGCCTCGAACCCGCCCGCAGCGCCCATCCCGTGGCCGTGCATCGACTTGGTGGACGAGACCATCACCTCGGGTGCACGGTCGCCCACGAGCTGGCGGATGGCACCGATCTCGACCGGATCGCCGGCCGGTGTGGAGGTGCCGTGGGCGTTGACGTAGTCAACCTGCGAGGGGTCGAGCCCTCCGCGCTGGAGCGCCATGCGCATCGCCGCCACCTGCCAGCGTCCACTCGGGTCGGGCTCGGTGAGATGGTAGGCGTCGCTGCTCGCGCCGTACCCGCGCAGCTCGCAGACGATCTCGGCGCCGCGTGCCTCGGCGTGCTCGAGGCTCTCGAGCACCACCACGCCCGCGCCCTCCGCCGCGACGAAGCCGTCGCGGGTCGTGTCGAAGGGCCGGCTGGCGCGCTCGGGGGCGTCGTTGCGCCGCGAGAGCGCCCGCGTGGCGTCGAGGCCCGCCATGCAGAACGGGGTCACTCCGGCCTCCGTCCCGCCCGCCACCATCACGTCCGCCGCCCCTCGCCGGATGACCGCGGCGGCCTCGCCGATGCCGTGGTTGCCCGAGGCGCATGCCGTGACCACGCAACTGCTCGGCCCGCCCAGTCCGAGCTGCATCGAGACGTGGCCGGCCGACATGTTCACGATGGTCATCGGCACCATCAGCGGGGAGGCCCGACCCGGTCCCCGCTCGACGAGCGCGACGTTGTTCACCTCGAAGGTCTCGCTGGCGCCGTTGCCGGTCGAGATGACGGTGCCCGTCCTCTCGCCGTGGCCTTCGATGGTGAGCCCGGCGTCCTCCACGGCGAGCCGCGCCGCCGCCACCGCGAACTGGCTCGCGCGATCCATGCGCCTCACCGCGCGCCGGTCCAGCTCGAAGTCGGCCGGGTCGAAGCCCTCCACCTCGCAGGCGATCTGGCAGGCGTGGGCGGAGGCGTCGAAGCGGGTGATGAGCCTCGCCGTGGAGCGACCGGCGAGCGCGGCCTCCCAGGCCGCTCGCCATCCGATGCCGAGGGGGGACACCATGCCGAGCCCCGTGATGACGACCCGCCCGCTGCTCATATGCGCAGGCCTCCGTCCACCGCGAGCACCGTCCCCGTGATGAACGCCGAGTCGGGCGAGCAGAGGAAGGCGACCGGGCCGGCGACGTCCTCCGGCGATCCGAGTCGCGCGAGCGCCGTCGCCTCGAGCAGATGGGCGCGATGCTCGTCGGCGAGCACGTCCGTGAGGCGGGTGGCGATGTAGCCGGGCGCGACCGCGTTGACGCGCACATTGCGTGGGCCGGCCTCTCTCGCCAGGGCACGCGTGAGGCCGATGATCCCGGCCTTCGAGGCGGCGTAGTTCGACTGCCCGGCGTTGCCCTGAACGCCCACGACCGACGACATCGTCACGATGCTGCCGGAGCGCCGGCGCATCATCCCCCGCAGCGCAGCGCGCACCACGGCCATCGTTCCGGTCAGGTTGACGTCGATCGGCGCCCGCCACGCGTCGCCGCCCATGCGAACGGCCGGGCCGTCGCGGGTGATCCCCGCATTGGCCACCAGGGCGTCGAGTGGCCCGAGCGCGTCCTCGACCTCCTCGATGACCGCGGCGGCGTCATCCCAGTCGCGCGCCTCGGCGCGGCGGATGTGCGCGCGGCGACCGGCGCGCGCCACCTCGGCGGCGACCACCTCGGCGCCTGCTCTGTCCTCCGCGTAGGTCAGGCCGATGTCGTGGCCCTGGCGCGCGAGGGCCAGCGCACATGCTGCGCCGATCCCCTTGCTCGCCCCCGTGACGAGCGCGATCGGCGGCACTATCCGGGCGACTGCCCGGCGAGCGCAAGAAGGGCCGGGAGGTCGGACGGATCGCCCAGATGCACCGCCTGGACTCCCGGTCGGATGCGCCGCACGAGGCCCACCAGGACACGCCGGTGGCCGAACTCGACGAAGCTGTCGACGCCGAAGTCGAGCGCCAGCCTGACGGTCTGGGTGAACCGCACCGGGGCGGTGAGCTGCTGGGCGAGCAGCGAGCGAAGCCGCTCGCCGCGCTCGAAGGCGCCCGATGTGGCCGAGAGGAAGGGGAGCGAGGGCGTGCTCAGCTTCACGCTCGAGAGCGTCTCGCGCAGCTTGTCGGCGGCCGGCGCCATGACCGACGAGTGGAACGCGCCATCGACGTCGAGGAGCTTCGCCTTGATGCCGCGGGCGCGCGCCAGGTCGAGCAACCGGTCGACGCCCTTCGAGAGCCCCGAAGCGACGATCTGTCCCGGGCAGTTGTAGTTGGCCGGCCACACCTCGCCGGCCTCGATGCACAGCGCCTCCACGTCCTCGTCGCTCGCGCCGAGCAGCGCGGCCATCGAGCCGGGTTGGGTGGCGACGACGTCCGTGGTGGCCGCCCCGCGCGCCTGCACCAGGCGCAGGGCCTCGGCGAAGGAGAGGCTCCCGCAGGCCACCAGGGCCGAGTACTCGCCCAGCGAGTGGCCCATGGTGAGGCTTCCCTCCACGCCGTGGTCGCGCGCCACGCGCCATGCCGCCACGGAGTTCGTGAGAACGGCAGGCTGGCAGTGGACGGTCGACATGAGGTCGTCGTGAGGCCCCTCGAAGCAGATGCGCGCGAGGTCGTACCCGAGGAGGTCGTTGGCCTCCTCGAAGGTGCGGCGGGCTGTGGGGAAGGCGTCAGCGAGCGCCTTGCCCATGCCGACCTCCTGCGCTCCCTGTCCGGGGAACAGGAGGGCGATCAGGGCGAGCACTCCACGGTGCGGCGGGGACACGCGACCGTATTCATCCCGACTCCTCGCGCGGCAGGGGCATCACGGGTGGGCCACCCGTGAGAACGAGCCATGATAGGCCGCCGGGGCACCCCCGTTCAAGCGAGATCATCCGAGAGTGCGTGTGCAGACGGCCGAGTTGGCCACCGCGAAAGGCACTCTGAAGGACCCTTCAGGGGCCGAGCGCCTCGCTGGCCGCCATCGCGAGCGCCACGGCGGTCTCCCTGCCGTTTGCGACGGCGAGGATCGCGCGATCCGGGGTGGCGAAGCTCACCGCCACGGTGGCGCCGTCGCGCTGCACCTCGCCCTCGCCCGCGACGCCCCCGAGCGCTACCGGCCCCTCGGCCGTCCCGCCGAGGTCGTCGCGCAGGCGCTCCACGGCTATGCGGCCGTCCTCGTTGCTGGGCCGCAGGCCCACCAGCAGGCCGACGTCCGCGCCGCGCGTCGCCTGCGCCGACTCCACGGCGCCCTGATCCTCCAGCTCCAGGTTGACCACTCCCGGATCGGTCGGGGCGATCTGCCAGCCCTCCACCGTGTCGGGGAGGACCGCGCCGATCGGGAAGGTGGTCTCGAGCCCGGGTGCCGTCACCGCCGTGACCCCCGTGTTGAGGACCAGCGTGGTGACGGTCCGCTGACCGCCGCCACCCGAGGAGAGCATCACGACCGCGATCACGACGACCAGAGCGGCGATCGCCCCTCCGACGATCGCCGGGATCCTCCAGCGGGCCGGCTCGCCACCGGCCGGGCCATCCCTACCGATCACCGCCGGCGGCGGAGCGGGCGCGGCAGGCGGAGGAGGGGGAGGAGGAGGGGGCGACGACGAGCGCGGGGTCTCGCCCGCGATCGTCGGGCCGACCGGCGGGCCCCCGCCCGGGCCGGCGCCCGCCCGGGGTGGGCGTGCCGCGGCGGCCCCCGGGGTGGCGGCGACCGCGCTCTCGAGCTCGCCGACGAAGGCCAGGGCCGAGGGATGCCGCGCGTCCGGGTCCTTCGCGAGGCTGCGTGCGAGGACGGCATCGACCGGCGCGCCGAGCGCCGGGTTGCGCTCGGATGCCGAGGGCGGGTCGCTGTTCACGTGGGCGTAGAGCGCAGCCGCCCGGTCCTCGCGGGGGAAGACCGCCCCGCCCGTGAGCGCCTCGAACGCCAGGGCGCCCAGCGCGTAGCGGTCGGCGGCGGGGGTCACCACCTCGCCGCGGAGCTGCTCCGGGGCCACGTACTCGAGCGTTCCCATCCACATGCCCGTGCTCGTGAGGCGACTCGCCGACATCGCCTTGATGAGGCCGAAATCGGTCAGATAGGCGTGGTCGCCAGGGCCGAGCAGCACGTTGGCCGGCTTGACGTCGCGGTGGACCATCCCGCGCTCGCTGACATAGTCGAGCGCCTCGGCGACCTGGCGCAGGATGGCGAGCACCCGCCGCACCTCGGCACCCTCCGGCGCGTGGATCACGGCGTCGAGCGAGGGCCCGTCGACGAACTTCATCGCGAGGAAGGCCAGCCCGTCGGCCTCCCCGGCCTCGAACACGGGCACGATATGGGGGTGGTCGAGGCTGGCCGCCGCGATCCCCTCGCGGGCGAAGCGCTCGCGGAAGCTGGCATCCGAGGAGAGCTGGGACGACACCACCTTCAACGCGACCGTGCGCTGGAGGGAGATCTGGGTCGCCCGATAGACGACCGCCTGCCCGCCGCGGCCGATCTCGGCCTCGATGCGGTACCCCTCGATCTCCCTCCCGATCAGATGATCCATCGGGTCGCGAGCCTACCAGCGGGATCGTGGCCCCCAGCCTCCCCCTTCTGCCACGATGGTGGCGATGCCCCCGCTCATTCCGCTCGGACACTTCTTCGACAACCCCGAGCGGGCGTTGGCGCGTTTGTCCCCGGACGGCTCGCGCATCTCCTGGCTGGCCCCCCGGGACGGGGTCCTGAACGTCTGGGTTCGGGACGCGAGCGGCGGTGAGGCCGCCCCCGTGACCGACGACCACGACCGGGGGGTGCGCTCGTACCTGTGGTCACGCGACTCGAGTCGGATCCTCTACAGCCAGGACGCGGGGGGCGACGAGAACCACCACCTGCTCTCGGTGGACGCGGCCGGCGAGGGCCGCCTGCGCGACCTGACGCCGTTTGCCGGTGTGCGAGCCGGGTTGATCGCCGCGCCGAGGGCCACGCCACGCCACATCCTGATCTCGATGAACCTGCGCGAGCGCTCCCTCTTCGACGCATACCGCCTCACGCTGGCCACGGGGCGCCTGGAGATGGTCGGGCGCAACCCCGGCAACATCCTCGGCTGGCAGGCCGATCGGCAGGGTCGTCTGCGGGCCGCCTACGCCCAGACGCCCGCGGGCGACTACGAGCTGCTGGTGCGCGACGACGAGGCCGACGAGCTACGGGTCGTGGCCGCGTTCGCCAACGAGGACGGCGGTCAGCCCTACGCCTTCACCCCCGACGGCACCGGTCTCTGGGTGGGGAGCGCGCGCGGCAGCGACCTGCTGCGCCTCGTCGAGCTCGACCCCACCGACGGCACCGAGCGCGAGATCGACCGCGACGACGAGGTCGATCTGGCGGGTCCCATGATCAGCGACGTCACCGGCAAGCTGCTCGGGGCGGTCTACCTGCGGGACCGGGTCGTGCTGCACGCATTCGACGAGCGTCTCGCCCGCGACTGGGAGGCGGTGCGGGCGCTGCACCCCGGCGATCCGCGGATCACCGGCCAGGACGCCGCCGAGAGCCGGTGGATCGTGGCGTTCGACGACGACCGCGATCCGGGGGCGACCTTCCTCTACGACAGGGATTCGGGCGAGGCGGAGCTGCTCTACCGCTCGCGGCCGTGGCTCGATCCGGCGACGCTCGCACCGATGACGCCGGTCCGCATCACCTCGCGCGACGGCCTGGCCCTCAACAGCTACCTGACGCTCCCACTCGACGTCCCGCCGCGCGATCTGCCCGCCGTGCTGGTGGTGCACGGGGGGCCCTGGTCGCGCGACGCGTGGGGATACGACCCACAGGCCCAGATGCTCGCCAACCGCGGCTACGCGGTCCTGCAGGTCAACTACCGCGGCTCGACGGGTTTCGGCAAGGCCTTCACCCACGCCGCCGAGCGGGAGTTCGCCGGCAGGATGCACGACGATCTCCTCGACGGGGTGGAGTGGCTGGTCGGCCAGGGGATCGCCGACCGCGCGCGCATCGGGATCTACGGCGGATCCTACGGCGGGTACGCCGCACTGGTGGGCGCGAGCTTCACGCCGGATGTCTTCGCCGCTGCGGTGAGCATGGTGGGGCCGTCGAGCCTGGTCACCCTGGTGCGCTCGTTTCCGGCCTACTGGCGTCCGCTGCTGGCCAGCACCTGGTTCCGGTACGTCGGCGACCCGGACGACCCTGAGCAGCTCGCCGACCTCGAGGCCCGCTCGCCGCTGAGCCGCGTCGATGCCATCACCGCGCCGCTGCTGGTGATCCAGGGGGCCAACGACCCTCGCGTCACCAAGCCCGAGTCCGACCAGATCGTCGCGGCCCTTCGGGCGCGGGGCGTCGATGTGGAGTACCTGGTCAAGGACGACGAGGGTCATGGCTTCGTGAAGCCCGAGAACCGAATGGAGGCCTATTCGGCCATCGAGCGCTTCTTCGCCAAGCACCTCGGCGGACGGACCGCCGGCTGACCGCGAGCGCGGCGCCGCGGTACCGCTGGGCGGTGCTGGCCGTCGGCATGACGGCCCAAGCGAGCATCTCCGCCCTCCAGCTCGGGCTCCCCGCCGTCGCGCCGCAGCTGCGCGACGAGTACTCCCTGTCGCTGGCGGCGACCGGAGCCCTGCTGGCGGCCTCGACCGTGGGGATCATCGCCACGCTCCTGGCCTGGGGCGCCCTCGCCGACCGCATCGGCGAGCGGGCCGTGATCGGCATCGGCCTCACCGGTGCCGCGGCTGCGCTGGCGCTCGGCTCGCGCGCGGGCTCCGCCCAGGCGCTCGGCGCCTGCCTGGTGGCGGCGGGCGCCTTCGGCTCCAGCGCCAACGCGGCCAGCGGACGCGCGGTGGTGGCCTGGTTCGACGTGTCCCAACGCGGTCTGGCGCTCGGCCTGCGCCACATGTTGACGCCCCTCGGGGGCGCCCTGGCCGCCGTCTCCCTGCCGTTCATCGCCGACCGGGGAGGGGTCGGGGATGCGCTGCTGGCCCTCGCGGGCGCGCTGCTGGTGGGCGCGCTCGCGGGGGCGATCGGGCTGCGCCGAGCCGAGCCCGCCGCCGCCCCGGCGGAGATCGACGATCCGCCACCGGGTGGCGGGCCATTGCGCGATCCCGCCATCTGGCGTCTCTCGCTCGGCACCGCCAGCGTGGTGCTGGCCCAGCTGTCGGTGCTGAGCTTTCTGGCGCTCTACCTGCACGAGGAGCGCGGATGGTCGGTCGGCGCCGCCGCGCTCGCGCTGGGTGCGGTGCAGATCGGGGGCGCCGTCTCGCGGGTCGCGGCGGGGGCCTGGTCGGACCGCGCCGGCAGCCGGATCCGGCCCCTGCGCACGCTCGCGCTCTCGGGTGGCGTCACGCTCGGGCTGGCCGCCGCGCTGCTCGGTGCCCCCGACGCCGCCGCCGCGGGGGCGCTTATCGTGGCGGGGATCCTGACGATGGCCGGCAACGGCGTCTCGTTCGCCGCCGCCGCCGAGATGGCGGGCGCCGGGCGGGTCGGAACCGCCCTCGGCCTGCAGAACACGATTCTCTTCGTGGCCGTCGCCGTTGCACCGCCCGCCTTCGGCGCCGCCGCCGGGCTCACGACGTGGCCGGCCGCCTTCGCGCTCGCGGCGCTCTGCCCGCTGATCGGCTGGTGGGTGCTCGGCCCCCTCGTGGAGCGGGAACGGCGGCCGATCAGGGGGCCAGGTTCGCCCCGGTGATCGTGGCGCGGCGCATCTCGTCGCCCGAGATCCCGTCCAGCAGCCGGTGCCGGACGGTGTTCAGCCGCCGGATCGCCGCCTGGCCGATGCGCTGGTTGATCTGCAGCTGAGCGGCGCTCAGCGTGAACACGACCCCGGTCTTGTCGGTCGCCGGTGCGATCACGGTCCGGGTCGGGGCGGGCGGCGCCGTCGCGTCGGCGCGGATCGCGGCGATCGTCGCGCCGATCCGGTCGGCGCTCACCGCGCCGAGGCGGATGTCGCCGCCCGAGAGGCCGGCGTCGAGACGGGCGAGGAGCGCGTTGGCCCGCCGCAGAGCGGCCGAGGCGATCCGCTGGTTGATCTGGAGCTGCTGCACGCTGAGCGTGAACACGACGCCGTCCTTGTCGGCTGCCGGGCGGATCGTGAGCGAGCGCGGCGTCGCCACCGGCACCGTGCGCGGACCGGGGGCCGGGACGACCTCGACGCCCGCCCCCAGGGCCGTGGCGCCGATGCCCCCGCCGCAGAGGTCCCGGGTGGCGATGCGCGTTCGCAGCCAGCCCTCGAGGGCGTCGGCCCGCCGGAGCGCCGCCGAGTAGATGCGCTGGTTGATGATCAGCTGGGTCAGGCTGAGGGTGATCGCGTCGGCCGGGGCAGGTGGCGGCGACTGCGGCGGGGCGGCGCAGGAGGCGGCCGGGACGCGATCCGACCACAGGTTGAGCGACCCGAACTCCCCGCCCCCCTCGCTCACCCACATCAGCGCAGCCTCGCCGCGCCCCGAGGGCGCCAGCGCGACCTGCTCCATGGTTGCGGTGGCGATGGTGGTGTAGTTGCGGGCCTGCGGGAAGGACGCGGCGGCGGGCGCGGCGGTCGCCCAGAGCGCGGGGAGGCCGTTGAGCGTGCTGTGCCACGCCAGCAGGGTCGTCCCCAGGGGGTCGACGACCGCTTGGAGATCCTCCGCACGCTGGTAGGTGGGCCTCCGTCCGTCCTGGACGGCGAAGACGGTCTCCTCGGCGCTCCACACGCCGGTGGGCGCGCGCCGGCGCGCGCGGAGGATGTCGCCCAGTGGATAGGTCAGGTCCACCCGGGGGTAGTCCGGGTCGGGCGGATCCAGCGTGTCGAGGTTCACCCCGTAGGCGACCAGCGCCTGGCCGGTCGGCCCGACGGCGGCGACCGGCAGGAAACCGGCCGCCGCGAGCGTCTCGGGCGGCCGCCCAGGCCGCCGGCGAGGCCGGCCCGGGTGGCGACGGCGATCCCGGCCGCGGGCGCCCCCCGGCGCCAGGCCGCCACGATCTGCCCGCCGTCGGCGATCGCGATCGTCGCCTCGCTGCCCGCCGGATCGAGCGTCACGGGCGCCTCCCAGCCCGCGGCGCCCGGCCGCCCGGCTCGTCGCGACCACCGGCGCGGTCGCCCCGGTCACCGCGGCTCGCCCGCCGGGCCGATGGCGACGACGTCACCCTGCGGGTTCACGGCCAGCGCCGGCTGGACGCCGAGCACCTGCGGCTCCTCGAAGGACCAGTACCGCGCGGTCGGCGTGTCGAGGTCGTAGACGGCGCGGCGGACCTGCCAGCCTGCGGACGAGACCTCGCCCCAGGCGAAGGTCGCGCGCCCGCCGGCGAAGGCGAGCACGGGCGACGCGAACGCTCCTCCGGATACCGTTTGAGACGAGATCTTGTCCGGCCTTCCGCCAGGCCCCCGTGGCGGTCGCTCGGAGCGCCGACTGCAGGTCGGCGCCCGAGGCCGCGAGCTGCCGGCGCCAGATCACCATCGCCCGCCCGCGCTCGTCCACCGCGACCAGGATGTCGATCCGGGCGGCGCTCGGTTACCCTCGAGATCCGCGCGCGCGGGCCCCACGGGCCGCCGGCCCGTGATCGCGAGCGGACGAAGACGGCGAACCCATCGCCGACGGGCGCCTCGAAGGCCGCCACGTTCTCGCCTCGCGCGTTCATCGCAATGCCGGAGCTCACCGGGTCCGGATCGAGGGCGGTCGCGATGACGTCCGCCGCCGCCGCCGTGCCCGCGGCGAGCGCCAGCGCCGCGGCCCACAGCGCGAGGACCAGTGCTCTGCGGATGATCGTCACCCGCCGATCGTCCCGCTCGGCGCCTTGCCGGGAATCGGGGAATGCCTCCCATCCGCCGCGGGCGAACCCGGACCCCCGCCGGGGTTCAGTGCGGGGAGGCTCCCCCGTGGCGACCCATGCCGAGGGCGTGGACCGCGCGTTGCACGAGTGCGTGGGCGAGGATCAGCAGCACAAGCGCCAGGACCGCGTGGAGCCCCCGGACCCATTCGTTGTCGCCCTGGACCAGCCCGAGCTGGGCTGCTCCGACCACGACGAGGAGCCCCGCGAGGATGATCTGCGGGCGCATCTTCCAGAAGGCGCCGAGGGCGGCGAGGAAGAGCAGCACCTCCAACCCGAAGACCGCGTTCCCAAGGCTCGTGTGGGCATCGAGTGCGTCGGTGTCCCCGCCGAAGATGTAGACGCCGATCAGGTAGACCTGGACGTAGATGCCCAGGATGACGAGCGTGGAGAGACCGAGGACGGCCGATCGGAGGGCGCGCTGCGAGGAAGGGCTCATAGTCCGATACTACTCACGCCCGCGGGGTCCTTCGCGATGTGTATCGCCGCACCGAGGCGTTCGGCAACGCCCGGCAGGTGGGTGATGACGCCCACCAGGCGCCCGTCCCCCGCCAGCCGCTCCACGCCGGCGAGCGCCTGCTCGAGCGACTCGCTGTCGAGGGTCGAGAAGCCCTCGTCCAGGAAGAGGCAGTCGAGTCGGCCGCTCGATTCGGCGGCGACGTCGCCGAGTCCGAGCGCCAGAGCCAGGCTCGCGAGGAAGCGCTCGCCCCCGGAGAGGGTTCCGGCGGGACGCAGGCGCTCGCCTCGGCGAGTGTCCACGACGGCCATCGGGTCGGGCTCGACGCCGCAGAAGCGATAGGCCCCGCCGCTCAGCTCCTGGAGATGGGTGGACGCTCCTCGCGCGAGCCGCTCGCGGTAGCGCTCCAGCAGGAAGCGCGGAAAGGCGTTGGCTCTCAGGTCGAGCGCCACCTGGCGGCTGAGTTGGGCGCGGGCTCGCGCGGCCGCCGCCTCCTCGGCCAGCCGCCGAGCGACGCCGGCGAGGCTCTCGATCTCGGCGAACCGCGTCCGGGCGGCATCGCGCGCCTCCCTGGAGCGGCGGATGATCTGCTCGAGTCGATCGGGTTCGTCCCCGACGAGGCTTCCACCGGCGGCCGCGAGCGCGCCCCGCGCCTCCATGGCCCGCTCGGCAGCGTCTGCTGCGCGCGCGGCGTGCTCACGGGCGGCGTCCAGCGCGACCACTCTCAGCTCGGTTGCCGCCGCCATGAGCTGCTCGGGCGTGGCGTCGTCGGCGGGCGGCTCGAGGCGTCCCCGCGCCGCCGCGCGAGCAGCCGCGGCGCGGAGCGCGGCCACCGGGCCGCGTTCGAGATCGCCCAGGGCACGCTCCGCGGCCGCCGCCGCGTCGGCGGCCACCGTCGCCGCGTCGGCGGCCGCGTCGGCAGCGGCCTCGACGGCGTGCAGCTCGGCGATCGCCTGCGTAAGGGCGCCGACCGGCTCCCGCTGGTCGGCCCAGAGGCCAAGACCTGCGCGGGCGTCGTCGTGCTCCGTCCGATCCCTGGCGATGCGCTCGCGCTCGGCGTCGATGCGCGCTCGCTCGGACGCCAGCTCAGCCTCCTGCCGGCCGAGCTCGGCGCGCATCTCCTCGATCGCGGCGCGGCGCCGGTCTGCGTCTGCCGTCTCCTGCGGATCGTTGACCTCCGCGTCCGCCTCAGCGATACCGGCTTCGGCCAGGAGCGCCCCGGCGGCGGCTCGGCCGTCCGCGGCCCGCTCGGCGGCGGCGCGCGCGGCCCCGACGCGCTCGACGGCCGTCGCGAGGGCGCCGGTCTCCTCGACCAGCGCGCGACGCCCGTCGGCCGAGGAGCGCTCGGCCGCCGCGAGGTCGCCCGGCTCGGGGGCATGGTCGGCCACCGCGCTGCCGCAGACCGGGCACGTGTCGCCAGGCTGCAGCCCGGCGCGGATCGTGGACGCCAGGTCGTGCAGCCGCGCGCGCTCGTGGGCGGCCTCGGCCTCTGCGACGGCGGCCTCGGCGATCCGCAGGCGCGCCTGCGCGCCCGACAATCCCTCCTGGGCCTCCCCGAGGGTCGCCGCCGCCTCCGCCTGCTCGACGCCGCGCGCGCGCCAGGCTTCGATCAGGGCGCCCCGGGCGGACATCCGCTCGTCCTGGGCGCTCGCCTCCGCCGCGGCGGCGGTGCGCTCGCGCTGATCGGCCTCACCCTTGGTGAGACGGGACTCGCGCTCGGTGAGATCGCTTTCGCGTTGCGGTAGCTCTCGGGCGAGCCGGGCGACCCGCTCGGCGCGCTCGCGCATCACGGCGAGATCGGAGGCGCCACCGCCGTGGCGTGCTCGTGCCGAGTCCCGCGCGCCGACCGCCTGCGCGTGGTCCTCGGATCGGCGCGAGCGTTCGGTAGCCGCGTCCTCGATCGCCCGGCGTGCCGCCACGATCGCACTCCCGAGCTCGGCCGCCGCCGCCGCGTCCGGGAGGGCGGCCACCGCCTCCCGCGCTGCGTTTTCGCGCTTTCGCAGGCGCTCCGCCTCGCTCTGGTACATCGCAACACGCTCGGCGAGGGGGCGCAGGCGCACCAGCTCAGCGTGCTCGGTGGCGGCGCCCCGGGCGGCGCGGGCCACCGCGGTGCGGGCGCTCGCATCGTGCGCCGCGAGTCGTGCGCCGTCGCCCTCGCGCAACGCCGCCTCGGCCAGCGCCGCCGCCTCGCCGGCCTGGGCCGCCGTGCGCGCGCCGTCCAGCGACTCCACTCCGAAGAGCTCGCGGAGGATGTCATCACGGCTCCGTGGGGCGGCGGTGAGGAACTCGGCGAAGCGCCCCTGCGCGAGCAGCACTGCGCTCGTGAAGGCCTTGAAGCCCATTCCGATCACGGCCGACAGGCGGGCGGCGACCGCGTCCTGCCCGGCGACCGTCTCGAGCGCGTCCCCCCCGTCGTCGGCCAGGCGCTCGAGGATCTGCCTCGGGTCGGGCGCCCGGGCTCCGTAGCGGCGGGTCATGCGCCACACCTGCCCCCGGGCGGCGAACGTCAGCTGCACCTCGCCGTTGTCGCGCCCCAGCGTGAGCAGGTCTGTCGGGGTGCTCTGCTCCGGGGTCCTGCCGAAGATCGCGAAGGAGATGGCATCGAGCAGCGACGTCTTGCCGGCGCCGGTGTCGCCGGTGATCACGACCAGCTCGTGCGGCCGCAGATCGATCGTCGCCGCGTCGTACGAGCGGAACGCCGTCAGTCGCAGCTCGAGCGGCCGCATCAGGTGATCTCGTCCGGCGGCGCGGAGTCCGTGAGGGCCCGGGCGAAAGCCGCGGCCTGGGCATCCGTGAGCCCGCGCCCCTCCCGGCGATACCAGTCGGCGTAGAGATCGCTCAGGCTCGTTCGATCACCTCCGTCGGCCCCGGGGGAGGGAGTCTCGACCTCGTCCGCGGTCGGGTATCGGGGCTCGACGCGCAGGGCGTCGGGAACCTCGTCGCGCACGCGCCGCACCAGGTCCATCACCGGGGCGTCGAGATCGACATCGCAGGCGAACCACGCCCGAGGATGCTCGCCGGCGAGGGTCGCCAGCGCCTCGATCGGCCCGCCGATGCGCGCCAGCGGGCGCGCGGCGGCCAGCGCGATCTCACGGTGGGTCGTCCGGTCGCCGACGATTTCCACCACGCAGGCGCTCGGCGCGAGCCCCTCGTCGCTGAAATCGAGCGCCATCGGGCTCCCGGCATAGCGCCCGGGGGCCGCGAGGCCGGGGATCGACTGCGGGCGGTGGACGTGGCCGAGGGCGATGTAGTCGAGGTCGGCGGGGAGCGCCGACGACGACACCGCGTAGGTGATGCCCATCGTGAGCTCGCGCTCGCCCCCTCCGGCGCGCGCGCGGTTGACCATCAGGTGGCCCACCAGGATGGCGGCTCCGCCCTCGCGGCGGCGGCGCTCGACGGCCTCTCGCCCGTAGTCGCGGACGACCGCGGAGACCCGATCGGCGTAGCGGATGCGCGCGTCCTCGGCGCTGGCTCCGGCCTCGAGCGCCATCCGCCCCGGTTCCGGCCAGGGCAGGAGCGCCGCGTGCAGCGGCCCTGCCCGCGTCGCGATGGTGAGCACGGCCTCCTCGGGCGCCCGCACGCGCCCGGCCACATGGATGCCCGAGGCGCTCAGGTGGGGCGCCAGGTGGATCCACAGCTCGGGGTCGTCGTGGTTGCCGGCCACCGCCAGCACGGGCGCCACGCGCGCGAGGGCCTCCATCGCCCGCAGGCAGGCGCCGAAGGCGGCCGGATCGACGACGCGACGATCGAGCAGGTCTCCCGCCACGACGACGGCGTCCACGCGCTCGCGCACCGCCAGCTCGGCGATCTCGGCGAGAGCCGCTTCGGCCTCGCCCAGGCGCTCGATTCCGAAGAGGCGCTTGCCGAGGTGCCAGTCGCCGGTGTGGAGGAGCTTCACCTACGTGGGATCTAACCGAACTCCGCGATCGCCGTGGCGGCAACGGCGGAGCTCGAGACCTCGCCCGAGGTGGTCGCCCACGGTGGGAACGGCACCTCCACCGCGATCGGAGCCGGCACGCTCGGCTGGCTGAGCAGCACGCGCCCCTGCATCAGCAGGCGTGCCCGCGCGCGGGCAGCCGGCCCGAGCCACCCGTACTCGCTGCGTTCGGCCTCGGCTGCATCGAGGCGGCCGGCGATGCGGATGGCGGCGTTCTGGGTGATCTCCGATGCGACCAGCGAGGCCTGCTGCTGGGCGCCGATCAGGATGACCCCGAGCGATCGGCCGCGCTGGGCGATGTCGATCAGGGTGTCCTTGATCGGCGAGTCGCCTTCGCGCGGGGCGTACTTGTTGAGCTCGTCCAGCACGACGAACTCGATCGGATCACGGGTTCCGGCCTCCTTGGCGCTGAAGGTCTGGGCGAGCAGGGTGCCCACCACGAATCGCTGCGCGAAGTCGTGCAGACGCGCCAGGTGCACGACGGCGACCGGCGGCTCGTCCTCTGCGGCGTCGCCCCGGGGGATGGGGGACGCGTCTGCGCGGATCAGCCCCCTCAGGCGCCCGGCGGCGCTTTCGAGCCGCCGTACGAAGGCGCCGATCGTCCCGGACGCCGCGCGCCCGGTCCACGCGCCCCCGCCGCCATCCTCGGCGTCGAGTTCGGTCACCAGCCACTCCACGAGCCCGTCGAGGTCGTCGAACGGGCCCGCCAGGAGGTCGCCTGCCGCGCGCGCACCGCGCCGCGCCGGGGCGCCCTCGACCGGCCCCGCCATCAGCCCGAGAGCTCCGGGGCGGCCGATCACGGGCACCGCTCGCCGCAGCAGCTCGCCGCGCACCCGCTCCTCCACGAAGCTGAGCTGGTTGCGCATGTCCGAGGCATCCGAGAAGCAGAAGCGCAGCAGGCCCTGCAGCACGAACTCGTGCGGCGTCCAGCCGAACACCCGCACGCCCTCCTGGCGCGACTCGCAGCTCGGCATGCGGGGGTTGTCGCGGCGTGGCGGCGCCCAGAAGGCAACGTCGGGGAACCCGCCGGCCTCCGCGATCCCGAGGCGGGCCCACCGCGCATCGAGGGCCGCGCGATCGGCCTTGGCCGCGTAGGTGGCGTTGGGCTTGTCGAGGAACAGGAGATCCTCGCCCTTCACGTTGAACAGCAGCACGCGCACGCGGCGGCGCATGTCCGGATGGGCCAGCACCAGGCGGATCAGCGCGAGCGCGGTGCTGGTCTTCGTGGCGACCCCGCTGATCCCCGAGATCGACGCGTGACCGCCCTTGGTGCCATCGAGGAAGTCGAGATCGATGTTGATCGGCTCCCCGTCTCGCCCGAAGCCCATCGCGAGCGTGCGGGCCATCGTGTCCTCGTAGAGCGCCAGCTCGCGCTCGCGCCCGGAGGCCCGGCGCACCGTTGCGCCGGGATGCGGGGCGACCCATCGCTCGGGATCGACGCGCATCACCTGGACCTCCGCGGTGCGCACGAGCTCGCCGGGCATCTCCCCGGCTGCGATCACCATCGAGTCGGAGGGCATGCTGGCGCCCTCGTGGAGCGCGTACGACTCGGTGACGATGCCGTAGGTGGTGACCTCGACCGCCGGATCGGGGGTGGTCACCGCCACCAGGTCGTCGACCTCCAGGGACTCGCCATCGCGCAACCCGACCTGGAAGACCTGGCTGCTGGATGCCTGGTGGCCGAGCACCACGCCGACGCCCGGCGTCATGCAGCCACCGCGTCGGCCTCCGAGACCGCGACCAGCGCCGGAGCGATCGTGTCGATGCGAGCGGCGAGGGCCGCGCGGCGCACGGCGCGCAGCGCCAGACGGCGGTCGCCCATTCGCCGGCGCATCTGCGATTCGAGCCCGGCGATCGGCGAGAGGTTCTGAGGGGCGCGCGGGTCGCGGTGCGGCCGCCCGGCGAAGCGCGGCAACTCGGCGGTGGCCCGGTCGGCGAGCCGCTGCGCCTCCCCCGCCCCGACCGAGCGCGCCACCTCGCCGCGCAGGATGCCCGCCCATCCGGCGCAGCCCACGCCGGGCAATCGCTGATACCAGCTCAGGCGGTCCTCGCCGATCGCGAACAGGGGGGTGCGCTGGCCCACGGCGAGGGCGATGACGGTGCGCGCCTCCTCGGGGGGCAGGTACATGCGGTGGTGGCTCTTGATGGCCCCGACCACGGGGCCGGCGGCGTCGCGCAGGAACGACAGGCGCCCGTCGAGCACCACGAGACGGTCGGGGCGGGCCAGCTCCTCCGCGAGCGCCAGCTCGAGCTCCTGGCGGAATTGGCCCACCCTGCGCGCGATGCCGGTCGCCTCACGGGCGGCACCCGTGCGCGGTTCCCAGGAGTAGCCACCCACCGGCGGCAGCTCCACCAGTCGTTCGCCCACCGTGAGGATCGACCGGCGCACCCGCAGGCCCTCGACCACTGCCCGCCGGCCCGTGCCGGCGATCACGGCTCCCGCGGCGACCGCGAAGGCCGCTCCCGGCAGCGGGTCGGGATCTGCGTCGACCGTGATCGTGAGCCATGCCTCCACCTGCTGGGCGCCGTCGATGAACGCCAGCTCGCCGGTCGACCCGACCGGGGTGAGCGGACGCCACGGCACGCCCTCCACCGCGGTGTCCACCGGGGCGGCGTCGGTCTCGGCCGGGTCCACGCCGGGGCCGTAGGAGGCATCGGAGACGTGGATCGAAGGGTGGGAGAACCGGTTGCTCATCCACCTGACTGTAGAGCGACGCCCGGACGCGCCGAAGGCTCCGCGGCACGCTATCGTCGCTCAGGCCGGCCCGGCGCCGGTCGATACAGGCTGCATCCGCGGACGAAAGGCCGGAGACGTGAACAAGCGATACATCCTGGGCGCGATCGCCGCCGCCATCGTCGTGGTGGGGGTACTGGTGGGCCTCAGCCTGGCCGGCCGCGACGACGACACCACGTCCGCCGGGGGCGGCGTCACGGGTGCCAGCGCCGTGAAGTCGGAGTTCGCCGGCCTGTCCCCGTCGGGCAACACCATCGGCGAGGCCGGGGCGCCCGTCGAGATCGTCGAGTACGGCGACACCTCCTGCCCGGTCTGCAGGGACGCCGCCGAGACCTCGGTGCCCGAGGTCATCGACCAGTTCGTGCGCACCGGCAAGGCGACGATGACCTTCCGGCCGGTGGCGTTCATCAGCCCGAGCTCGGAGCGCGGCGCGCTCGGCATCGAGGCGGCCGCGATGCAGGATGCCGGCTTCGCGTTCTCCCACCTCATCTACCGCAACCAGGGCGACGAGGCCAAGGACTGGCTCACCGACGACGTGCTGACGGAGGTCGCCACGAAGCTCGACCTCGACGTCGAGAAGTGGCAGCAGGACTACGACAGCGAGGCCGTGGCCAGCGCGTTCTTCGAGGCCGACGCCGCCTGGAAGGCGGCTGGTGGCACGGGCACGCCCACCTTCGTCATCACCGGTCCGCGCGGCACGAAGGTGCTCGACGGGGCCGTCGGCACCTCCCGGTTCGAGGAAGCGATCGCCGAGGTCGGACCCGCCACGTGAGGCGCCTCCCGAGCGAGGCGATGCTGCGGGTGGGCCTGGCGGTCGTCGCACTCGCCGGGCTCGCCGTCGCCGGGTATCTCACCATCGTGCGCTTCCAGGGAGACGATCCACGGTGCCTGGTGGGCGGCGGCTGCCGCACGGTGCAGGAGAGCGACTACGCGGAGCTCGCCGGCATCCCGGTGGCGGTGCTCGGCCTCATCGGGTACGCCGCGCTACTCGTGGCGGCGCTGCTCCCCGGGCCGGCGGGGCGCGCTCTCGGCTTGTTCACGGCTCTCGTCAGCTTCGGCTTCTCGGCATGGCTGACGTTCGTCGAGCTGTTCATCATCGAAGCGATCTGCGCCTGGTGCGTGACGAGCGCCACGCTGATCACCCTCGCGCTGATCCTGGCGGTGCTGCGCGCTCTCGGCGGGGCCAGTCAGGCAGGAAGCGGGGATCGGTCAGCGCCAGACCCCCAACGGCCAGAGCCGATCCCGCCAGCGAGCAGATGACGATCGCCGGATCCAGCGCGGCGACCTCGAAGAAATCGCGCCAGCCCGGCAGGGACAGCACCGCCAGGTAGAGGGCGAACAGCGCCAGGCAGAGGAACCCGACCGTGTAGCCGCGCACCCTGCTCGACGATTCGAGTACCACGATCAGGTAGAGCCCCACCGCCACCAGCACGGTCGTCGCCACGGTGCGGGCGCGCACCGGATCCATGTCGATCAGGTTGATCGAGAGCAGGAATCCGGCCACCACGCCGAGGCCCACCGCCGTTCCCGCCGGTATCGCGAAGCGCGCGAGCTCGCGCAGGAAGCGGGTCGGCCGCCACTCCCCGGCGCTCGGCGCGAGGGCGAGGAAGAAGGCCGGGATGCCGATCGTGATCGCCGAGGCGAGGGTGAGATGGCGTGGCAGGAACGGGTAGCTCTCGCTCGAGAGGCCCACCGTGAGGATGAGGAAGGCGGCCAGCACCGACTTCACCACGAACAGCTTCGCCACGCGCTGGAGGTTGCGAAGCACCTTGCGCCCCTCGCGCACCATCGGCGGTATCGACGCGAAGCCGCCCTTCACGAGGATCAGATCGGCGATGCCGCGGGCCATCTGCGACCCGCTCCCCTGGGCGATCCCGAGCTGCGAGGCCTTCAGGGCCGGCACGTCGTTGACGCCGTCGCCGACCATCGCCACGTGCGATCCATCGGCGGCGAGGGCTTCCACGAAGCGCTTCTTGCCCTCGGGCGAGATGCGCCCCACGACGCTGGTGGTCCCCACGAGGGCGCGCAGCTGCGCGTCGTCGGCGGGCAGATCGCGCCCGTCGAGGGGCTCGCCGAGGCGGGGGATGCCGGCATCTTCGGCGATCGCCGCCACGGTCGCCGGGGCGTCGCCCGAGATCACGCGGAGCCCGATGCCCTCGGCGAGCAGGAAGGCGATCGTCTCACGGGTGTCAGGGCGCAGCTCCTCGGCCAGCACCACGATGCCGAGGCACGAGAGGCCCGCGGGCGGTGGGTCGTCGGGGGCGCGCAGCGACAGGGGCACGTCGCCGGCCGCCAGCGCCAGCACGCGCCGACCCGCCTCCGACTCATGTCGGACGCGCTGCGAGAGGCGCTTGCCGAGGGTGAAGTGCTCCGGCGCACCGAAGGCGAACGTTCGGCCCGCCATGCGCACGCCGCTCCAGCGCCGGCGCGATGCGAAGGGCACGTTCTCGTCGATCGGCTCGGCGTCGCCGGGCGCGAACGCGGCCACGGCATCGAGCGTGGAAGTGTGGCTCGGCGAGCTGGCGGCGAAACGGCCGAGGAGCACGGAGAGCTCGCCCTCCTCGACGCCGTCGGCGGGCACCACCGCGACCACGCGCAGCGTCTCCTCGGTCAGCGTCCCGGTCTTGTCGAGGCAGATCTCGTCCACCGACGCGAGCGACTCGATGGCGTTCAGCTGCTGGCTGAGCGCGCCGCGACGGGCCATGCGGAGCGTGGCGACCGCATACGTGACCCCGACCAGCAGCACCAGGCCCTCGGGCACGATCGTGATGACCCCGGCCACCGCCGTGGCCACCGACTCGCGCACCGGCGTCTGCTGCTCGATGAGCGACCACCCGAGGAGCACGCCCAGCGGCACCATCGCCACGCCGAGGATCAGGATCAGGCGGTCCATGGCGTGCTCGAGGGGAGAGCGCGGGTGACGGAACTCGCGGGCCTCGCCCACCAACCGCTCGGCGAAGGTATCGGCGCCGACCGCCTCGGCCACGAATGCGCCCGAGCCCTCCACGGCGAAGGATCCCGCCCTCACCTGGTCGCCCACGGCCCGTACGACCGGCTCCGACTCGCCGGTCAGGATCGACTCGTCCACGCCGAGGGCGTCACCACGCACCACCCGGCCGTCGGCCACCACCTGGTCGCCCGCGCCCACGAGCACCAGATCGCCGCTCACAACCTCGGCGATATCCACCTCGATCGGGCGGCCGTCCCGCACCACCGTCGCACGAGGTGCCACCAGCGCCGCCAACCGGTCGAGACTGGCCTTCGCGCGCGCCTCCTGCACGATCCCGATACCGGCGTTCAGGATGAGGATCCCGAGGAAGACCGCATCCCGCCAGTCGCCGAAGATCAGGGTCACGACGCCGAAGAAGAGCAGCGTCACGTTGAAGACGGTGAGCAGGTTGGCGCGCAGAATGCTCGACCACGAGCGGCTGGTCGTCGGAGGCTCGATCTCGCCGCGCGCGACGAGGCGCCGCGCGGCCTCCGCGCCGGTGAGGCCCTCCTCGGAGGGGGGAAGCACCAGCGTGGAGGTCACCGGGTCCCCTGCCGTTCGCCTGCTCACCGCGTCACGGGGAAGCGGTGCTTGCGAGCGCCTCCGCCACCGCCGCGTTCACCACTTTGCCGTCGCGCACGTTGACCCCCGGCCGCAGCTCGGCGTGGGTGCGGAGCGCCCCCGCCACCCCCTCGTCGGCGATCCACGTGATGTGCGGGAGGGTGGCGTTGCACAGCGCCCGCGTGGCGGTGACGGGAACGGCACCGGGCATGTTGGCCACGCAGTAGTGGAGCACCCCATCGACCTCGAAGACCGGGTCCGAGTGGGTGGTGGGCCGCGTCGTCTCGATGCACCCGCCCTGATCGACCGCCACGTCCACGATCACCGATCCGCGCCGCATCAGCCCGAGGGCCTCGCGCCGGATCAGCCGCGGCGCCCGGGCGCCCGGGAGCAGCACGGCGCCCACCACCAGATCGGCGGTGGGCAGCAGCTCTTCGATGGCGAGCTGCGTGGAGTGGAGCAGGGTCACGCGTCCTGCCAGGAGCAGCTCCAGCTCGCGGAGGCGGCCGAGATCGGTGTCGAGCACCGCGACGTGGGCCTGCATCCCCGCCGCGACGACGGCGGCGTTGGTGCCCACGATCCCGCCGCCGATCACCACCACCGACCCGGGTGCGACTCCGGCGACTCCGCCGAGGAGCACGCCCCGCCCCCCGAGGGGCCGCTCCAGGTAGCGCGCCCCCGCCTGCACGGCCAGCCGCCCGGCGATCTCGCTCATCGGGGCGAGCAGAGGAAGACGTCCCTCGCGGTCCTCCACCGTCTCGTACGCGATGCCCGTCGTGCCCGCCCGCCTCAGAGCGTCGGCGACGCCCGGGTTGGCCGCCAGGTGCAGGTAGGTGAACAGGATCTGGTCGTCGCGGAGGAAGCCGAACTCGTTGGCCTGGGGCTCCTTCACCTTCAGAACGAGCTCCGCGCCCCAGGCGTCCTCGGCGCTCCCGATGCGCGCCCCGACCTGCTCGAACGTTCCGTCGGGCAGCCCCGAGCCCGCGCCCGCGCTGCGCTCGATCCAGACCTCGTGACCCCGTCGGGTCAGCTCCAGCGCCCCCGCCGGCGTGAGCGCAACCCGGTACTCGTCGGTCTTGACCTCGGCCGGAACGCCGATCCGCATGCATCCCCCAACTCGTAGAGGACCGGAGACTACCGCCCGCCTCCGCCGCCCCCCCTGTCCGGAAGGGCGGGCCGGACCAGCGCGAGCGCGCAGGCCGCGGCGACGACGGCGGCAACGAAGCCGATGGCCAGGAGCAGATCCCGCCGCCGGTCGCCGCCGAGCCGGTACCTCCCCGCGGCGAGGGCCTCCGCCCGCGTGCTCTCGTGGGCGGCCAGGGTGTGGGAGGAGAAGTCCCGCAGGGTGGCGTCGAAACCCCGCTCGGCCTCGGCGAAATCGAGCCTCCAGAACGCCTGCATCGCCGTGCGGAAGCTCTCCGCCGAGCCGTTCTCGCCCGGCGCGGCACCCGCGCTCGCGAGCAGCAGGCGCACCTCGGTGGCCATCTCCGCAACGCCCCCCTCCGGCCGGCGACGGGTGACGATGCCCCGCACCCGCCCGTCCGAGTCGATGACCGGCCCGCCCGAATCGCCCCGTTCAACGGGTGCGGAGACCAGGAGCGCCTCCCGCGGTGGATCCTCGTTCTCCAGCACGCCGGTGCGGACGATCCGCCCCCGGCGGAGCGCCGGCTCCAGATCGCCACGCCGGGCCTCCGCATCGCCGGCCAGGGCCGACCCGGTACCGAAGCCGATCGTCGCCACCGGCGTGCCGGTGCTGCGCCCTTCCTCCAGACCGAGCACCGGCGCGGTGGCGGCGTCGATCCTGATCAGAGCCAGATCGGCGGTGCCCGCCCGCCTCGCGGTGAGCATCTCGAAGGTCCGTCGCGGCGTTGACGTGCCTGGGTCGGCCTGGGTCACCTCGACATCGACCACGCCTGGCCCCACCGCCCGGGCGCGGTTGTCGGCGACCCACTGGGAAGCCGCCGCCTCGTCCGTGTGCGCGGCGTCGCCGCGGAAGGCGAGATCGTTCTGGTAGGCCAGCCGCGCGATCGTGGCGGGGTCGGGCGCGGCGACGTGGGCGGCCGTGACCAGCCACCCCCCGTCGCCGACCGCCACGGCCGTGCCGAACTCGGTGATGGTCCGCGCACGCGGCGTGACGGGGCGGCGGGTGCCGTCCGACAGCCGCAGGGCCTCCACCCGGATGGTGACCTCCACCCGGTAGATGCTCGGCAACGCGAGCAGGACCGCCCGGTCGAGCGGGTCGTCGGAGAGGTCCGCGGGCGGTGCCGCCGCCGCCGGGGCGGCCGCCAGGAGGGCGACCAGGACGAGGGCGATCAGCGCGCGTGGTCTCACCGCTCCAGAGTAGGACTTCCCCACTCTGCGCCGCCGTGCCTCGGTCAGGCCTCGGTGCCCTCCAGGATCCGCTTGACGCGGGCGAGCGCGTCGGTCTGGCTGCCCGACAGGCGGGCCTCCATGTCGACGGCCGGGTCGATGGGCTCGGCCTGGGTCGCCCAGCGGATCCGGCTGCCCGCGCCCTCGGGTGTCACCTCGAAGCTTGCCAGGTGGGTGCGCACCGGCGCGCCCGAGACGACGCTGTACGAGTAGAAGCGCCGCGCGTCGTCGCGCTCGAGCAACCGCTCGTGCAGCACGGCACCCTCGGCGCTGCGGAGGGTGCGCGAGTCGCCCTCCACCGTGCACTCCACGTACTTCGGATACCACTGGGGAACGGTGGTCGGGTCGCCGATGAAGGCCCAGGCCTCGTCCGGGCCGGCCTCAACGTCGATGGTCAGCGCCCAGGCGGGCATCAGTGGCGGAAGTGGCGGCGGCCGGTGACGACCATCGAGACCCCGGCCGCGTCGCACGCGGCGAAGACCTCGTCGTCCCGGATCGAGCCTCCCGGCTGGATGATGGCCTTCACGCCGGCCTCCACCGCCGCCTCGGGGCCGTCGGCGAACGGGAAGAAGGCGTCGCTGGCGAGAACGGCCCCCGCGGCCGGGCTCTGGGCCTTCTGCAGCGAGAGCCGCACCGAATCGACCCGGCTCATCTGCCCTGCGCCGACGCCCACCGTCGCCAGGTCGCGCGCGAGCACGATCGCGTTGCTCTTGACGTGCTTGGCCACGCGCCAGGCGAAGAGCAGATCGCCCCACTCCGACTCGCTCGGCGTCCGCTCGGTGACCACGCTCATCAGGTCGCGATCCTCGCTCTCGGCGTCGCGGTCCTGCACCAGCAGCCCGCCGACCACCCGTCGCATGTCGCGCTCGCCCGGATTGGTGCGTCGCCGGTCGGAGTTCAACATGATCCGGATGTTGGGCTTGCGCGTGAGGGCGGCGAGCGCCTGGCCGTCGTAGGCGGGGGCGAGGAGCACCTCGACGAACGTCGCCGCCAGGAGCTCGGCGAGCGCGGCGTCGACCGGCCGGTTGACCACGATCACCCCGCCGTAGGCCGACACCGGATCGCAGTCGCGGGCGCGCTCGTACGCCTGGCCGATGCCGCTCGCCACAGCGACACCACAGGGGTTGTTGTGCTTCACGATGACGCAGGCGGGCAGCTCGAACTCGGCGAGCAGCCCGCGGGCCGCGTCCAGGTCGTAGAGGTTGTTGAACGAGAGGGCCTTGCCGTGGAGCTGCTCGACGCGCCCCAGGAGGTGGGTGCGCGCCCCGCGCTCGGTGTAGTAGGCCCCGCGCTGGTGCGGGTTCTCGCCGTAGCTCACCTCGAGGTGCTTGTCGAAGCCGAGCAGGATCGTGTCGGGGAACTCGTCGCCCTCCTCGGCGAACCAGTTCGCGATCGCCGCGTCGTACCGGGCGGTGTGCTGGAAGGCGACCCCCGCCAGGCGGTGGCGCAGCGCGCGGGAGAGCTCGCCGTCTCCCTCGGCGAGCTCCTCGAGCACCTCGGTGTACTGGTCGGGCGAGGTGACCACGCCCACCCGGGCGTGGTTCTTGGCGGCGGCCCGGATCATCGCCGGTCCGCCGATGTCGATCTGCTCGATCAGCTCGTCGTCGGAGACGCCCCGGCGCTGCACCCACTCCTCGAAGGGGTAGAGGTTGACCACCACCAGGTCGATCGCCTCGATGCCCGCGGCGGCCATCTGCTCGGCGTCGCCGGCATGGCCGGCCCGGCCCAGGATCCCGCCGTGGATCCGCGGGTGCAGGGTCTTGACCCGCCCCCCGAGGATCTCGGGGTGCCCGGTGACCTGATCGACCGGCACCACCTCGATGCCCCAGGAGCGCAGCGACTCGGCCGTGCCCCCGGTCGAGACGATGGTGACCCCGCGCGAAGCGAGGCCGCGGGCGAAGTCCTCGAGCCCGGTCTTGTCCGAGACCGAGACAAGCGCTCGCGATACCTTCACCGGCTCTCCCCCGAGATGATCTGGACCTGGCGCCGATCCGCCGGATCGCGACGCACCCTGCCCGCGGCGAAGAGACGAACCGCCTCGGGCACGAGACGGTGCTCCACCTCACGGATGCGTGCCGTCAGCGACTCGGCATCGTCACCGTACATCACGGCCACCGGCTCCTGCAGGATGGGCGGACCGCCGTCCACGACCTCCTCGGCGAAGTGCACGGTGACGCCCGTGCAGCGCACCCCCCAGGAGAGGGCCTGCTCGATGGCGTGGAGCCCGGGGAAGGCGGGGAGCATCGACGGGTGGAGGTTGATGACCCGATCGGGGAAGCGGTTGAGGAAGGTGCCCGAGAGGATGCTCATCCAGCCGGCCAGCACCACCAGGCCGGGGGAGGCGGCCTCCACGACGTCGGCCAGCTCCCGGTCGCGCTCGTCGCGCTCGCGCCCGCTCATGCCGACCACCGCGGTCGCGATGCCCGCCCGCGAGGCGCGCTCGAGCGCGGGTGCCCCCTCGCGGGAGCTCACCACCAACACGACCTCGATGTCGCCGCCGGGGTCGTGGACGGTGTCGACCAGGCTCTGGAGGTTCGACCCGCTTCCCGAGACGAGCACCACCACCCGCATCGGCGCCGCGCGCTCAGGCACGGACCACCGGACCGGCACCGGGCGCGACCTCTCCCACGGGGCGTGCGTCGCCGATCGCGGCGATCGCGGCGTCCGCGTCGGCGGCATCCACGATCACGCACATGCCGAGGCCCATGTTGAAGGTGTCCCAGGCGTCCGCATCTGACACCCGCCCTGTCGCCAGCACGGCCGCGATGGCCGGTCCGGGGTCCCAAGAGCCCGGGCGGAGAACCGCGTGCAGGTGCTCCGGAAGCGCACGCGGGAGGTTCTCCGGGATCCCGCCGCCGGTGATGTGGGCGGCCGAGCGCACCGCCACACCGGCCTCGGCCAGGCGTGCCATCTCCCGCACGTAGAGCCGGGTGGGGGCGAGCAGCAGGTCGGGATCGGCCGAGAGGGCTCCCTCGGCGACAAGCGCGCGTACCAACGAGTACCCGTTGGAGTGGATACCCGAGGACGGGATGCCCACGATGGCGTCGCCGGCGCGCACCCTGTGGCCGCCCAGCATGTCGTCACGCTCCACCACTCCGCAGGCGAAGCCGGCCAGGTCGAAGTGGCCGGGGGCGTAGAGGCCGGGCATCTCGGCCGTCTCGCCGCCGGCCAGCGCGCAGCCGACCGCCGCGCACGCGTCGGCGATCGAGCGGACCAGCGTCGACCCCTCGTCGGGGTCGAGCCTCCCCACCGCCAGGTAGTCGAGGAAGACCAGCGGCGAGGCGCCGGTACAGGCGAGGTCGTTGACGCACATCGCCACCAGATCCTGGCCGAGGCCCTCGATGCACCCGAGCTCCTGTGCGAGCAGGAGCTTGGTGCCGACCCCGTCGGTGCAGGTGACGAGCATCGGCGCCCGCATGCCCGGCGGCAGCGCGTAGGCGGCCGCGAATCCGGTCTGGCCGCCCGCGATCATCGATGAGATCGCTGCCGTGTGGCGGCGCGCGGCGTCCAGGTCGACCCCGGCGTCGCGGTAGGAGAGCGACCCGTCCGACACGGCCTCAGACGCCCGCGGGCGCGGGTGCCGTGGGCTCGAATCTCATCTTGAGAGACGAGTCCGGTATCGGGATCGGGTACTCCCCGGTGAAGCAGGCGCGGCAGAACCTGCCGGCCGGCCGGCCCAGAGCCCGCTGCAGGCCGTCCAGAGAGAGGTAGGCCAGCGAGCGCGCGCCGGTGAGCTTCGCGATCTCGTCCACGCTGCGCCCCGCCGCGACCAGCTCGGAGCGGTCGGCCATGTCGATGCCGTAGAAGCACGGCCAGAGGATCGGGGGGCTCGAGATGCGCATGTGCACCTCCTTGGCGCCCGCATCGAGCAGCATCGCCACGATCTGGCGCGTGGTGTTTCCGCGCACGATCGAGTCGTCGACCACGAGGAGGCGCTTGCCGGCGATCACCGCGGGAAGCGGGTTGAACTTCAGCCGGATCCCGTGCTGGCGCAGGGTCTGATCGGGCTGGATGAAGCTGCGTCCGACGTAGCGGTTGCGCACCACCGCCTCGGCGTAGGGGATGCCCGACTCCTGGGCGTACCCGATGGCCGCGGGGGTGCCGCTGTCGGGCAGCCCGACCACGAGATCGGCCTCCGCCGGGCTCTCGCGGGCGAGTTCGGCCCCCATCGCCTGGCGGTCCTGCCAGACCGTTCCGCCGTCCATCTGGCTGTCGGGACGGGCGAAGTAGATGTGCTCGAAGACGCACAGGCGCCCGCCCTTCGAGGGCATCGCCTGGCGGCTCTCCACACCGTCCATCGTCAGGCGCACCGCTTCGCCGGGCAGGACGTCGCGCACGAAGTCGGCCCCGATCTGGTCGAGCGCGCAGGTCTCCGACGCGACGCACCAGCCGTCGTCGTCCACCCGCCCGAGCACGAGCGGCCGCACGCCGTGCGGATCGCGGAACGCCACGAGCTCGCTGCCCGAGATGGCCACCACCGAGTAGGCGCCGATCAGCCTGGGCATCACCGAACATGCGGCGGCCAGGAGGCTTCCCTCCTCGATGGCCAGCATCGCGGCGACGATCTCCGAATCGGTGCTGGCGCGCAGGTCGACCCCGGCCATCTCCATCTCGGAGCGCAGCGCGCCGGTGTTGGTGAGGTTGCCGTTGTGTCCCAGGGCCACGATTCCGCCGCCGCGTGTGTGGGTGACCGGCTGGGCGTTGTCCCACTTGTTGGCGCCGGTGGTCGAGTAGCGGACGTGGCCGATGGCGGCGCCACCGGTCAGGCTGCGCAGGGATGGCTCGTCGAAGACCGCCGAGACCAGCCCGAGGTCGCGCTGCACCGTCACCTGGCCCTCGTCGCTCACCGCGATCCCGGCGCTCTCCTGGCCGCGGTGCTGGAGGGCGTGGAGCGCGTAGAACGACAGGCGCGCGACCTCCCGTCCGGGGGCGACCACGCCGAAGACGCCGCACTCCTCCTTCGGGCGGTCGTCGTCCACCGGCGCCGTCGCGGCCTCGTCTCTCATGCGAGCGCCTCCGGCAGTCCCCGCTCGTAGGCCTCGCGGGCCCGGTCGACCGGCAGCGACACATCGGAGTCGGCGACTCGCATCACGATCGCGTCGCCCCCCACCACGCCGAGGCGTCGGATCTGGATCGGCTCGCCCTCGGCGCCCATGTCGCAGAACCGCGCGATGAGATCCTCGTCCGGCGGCAGGGTCACGAGCATCCGCCCGCCGCCCTCTCCGAACATCACCTCGTCATCGCGGCGGCCGGGGCCGACCCGGGTCGTGACGCCCACCCCGCCCGCCATGGCGCACTCGGCCAGCGCCACCGCCAGGCCGCCGCCAGAGACGTCGTGCGCGCTGTGGAGCATCCCCTGCTCGGCCGCTCTCAGAACCAGTTCGATCGCGGCCACCTCACGGCTGACATCGATTTCGGGAAGTGCACCTCCGGGCGACGCCGCGTATTCGCTCGCGTCGAGGACGCCATCATCGCCGATCAGCAGGACGACGTCTCCCGCAGCCGCGAAGCCGTGGCCGACGCTGGCGTCGGCCCGCTCCAGCACCCCCATCATCCCGACGACCGGGGTCGGGAGGATCGCGCGCGTCGCGCTCTCGTTGTAGAGCGACACGTTGCCCGAGACTACCGGCACTCCGAGGGCTGTCAGCGCCTCCGCCATGCCGGCGATCGCCTCGGCCAGCCGCCAGCCGGTGGAGGCCTTCTCCGGGTTCGCGAAGTTGAGGCAGTCGGTGGCCGCGACCGGCCGGGCGCCGACGCACGCGAGGTTGCGGGCGGCCTCCAGCACGCTCGCCCGTCCTCCTCCGCGGGGATCGATCTCGCAGTGGCGCTCGGCGCAGTCGGTGGTGAGCGCGATCGCCCGCTCCGATTCGGGCAGGCGCACCACCGCCGCGTCGCCCCCCGGGCGGCGGACCGTGTTGGCGCCGACGAGGTGGTCGTAACGCTCGTAGATCCAGCGCTTGCTCGCGATGTTGGGGCGGGCGAGCAGCTCTGCCCAGGCGCCGGCGAGATCGCCGGGCACGGGGAGGGTGGCCAGGTCGAGCGGTGGCCCCGCGGGCGCGGGCACGCGAGGCACCTCGTAGACCGGGGCATCGTCGGCCAGGAGGCGCGCGGGCAGGTCCACCACCACCTCGCCACCCGAGCGGGCCACGAGGTTCTCGCCCTCGGTCACCGTGCCGATCGCGGTCGCGTCCAGATCCCAGCGCCGGCACACGGCGATCATCGCCTCGAGTCTCTCGGGAAGCACCACGGCCAGCATTCGCTCCTGGCTCTCCGAGACGAGGATCTCAGCGGGGGCGAGGGTCTCGCGCAGGGGCACGAGATCGAGGTCGATGTCGAGGCCGACGCCGCCCTTGGCCGCCATCTCGCTGGCCGCGCTGGTCAGCCCTGCGGCGCCGAGGTCCTGCAGTGCCACGAGGGCCCCGCCCTCGGCGAGTTCCCGGCAGCAGTCCATCAGCTTGCGCTCGGTGAAGGGGTCGCTCACCTGGACCGACGGGCGCTTGTCCTCGTCCTCGTCCAGCTCCGCCGATGCCAGCACGCTGGCGCCGCCGATCCCGTCGCGACCGGTGCGGTTGCCGAACAGCACCAGCGCGTTGCCGGTGCCCTGGGCCGCGGCGCGCAGGATGCCGCCGGGGCCGACGATCCCCACGCACATCGCGTTGACCAGGCACGACTCCTCGTAGCGGTCGTCGAACGACACCTCGCCGCCGACGGTCGGCACCCCGATGCAGTTGCCGTAGTGCCCGATGCCGGCCACCGAGCGGGTGAACAGGTGGCGGCTGCGGGCGCTGGTCAACTCGCCGAAGCGCAGGGAGTCGAGCAGGGCGATCGGCCGGGCGCCCATGGCGATGATGTCGCGCACGATGCCTCCCACGCCGGTGGCGGCCCCCTCGAACGGCTCCACGGCCGAGGGGTGATTGTGGCTCTCGATCTTCAGCGCCACGGCGATCCCGTCGCCCACATCCACCACCCCGGCGTTCTCACCCGGGCCCTGGAGCACCCGCGGGCTGCTGGTGGGGAAGCCCCGCAACAGGGGCTTCGAGTGCTTGTAGGAGCAGTGTTCGCTCCACATCAGGCTGAACATGACCAGCTCGGGGTCGCTGGGCGGGCGCCCGAGGAGGTCGGGGATGAGGGCGGCCTCGTCGTCCGTCAGGCCGAGCTGGCGGTGCAGCGGGATGTCGCTCATGCGATCAGCCCCGCGAGCACCAGCCGTCCGTCGGTGGATCCCAGCAGCGCGTCGCAGGCCTCTTCGGGGTGCGGCATGAGCCCCATCACGTTGCCGGCCTCGTTGGCCACTCCCGCCACCGCGTCGGTCGATCCGAGCAGGTTGTCGCGGTAGCGCAGCACGACCCGCGCAGCCGCCGGGTCGCCGTACCAGGCGCCCTCGTTGTTCTTGATCGGGATCGAGATCACCGCTCCGGCCTGCAGTCCTGACGTCCAGGGCGTGCCCGGGTCCGCCACCTCGAGGTCCATCTGGCGGCATACGAACGAGAGCGTCGCGTTGCGCCGCAGGACGCCGGGTAGCAGCCCCGCCTCGCAGAGCACCTGGAAGCCGTTGCAGATCCCCACCACGCGTCCGCCCGCGTCGGCGTGGCGGCGTACCGCGGTCATGACCGGCGCGCGGCTCGCGATGGCTCCGCAGCGCAGGTGATCGCCATACGAGAAGCCGCCCGGCAGCAGCACGGCGTCGGTGCCCGCGGGCAACTCCGCGTCGGCGTGCCACGCCTCCGCGGGCGTCGCCCCGAGCCCCTCGAGCGCCCGCGCGGCGCTGTCGTGGTCGAGCGATCCGGGGAAGCGCAGCACCGCGACCGTGGCGCTCACCTCACCTCCACGGAGTAGTCCTCGATCAGGGCGTTCGCGAGCAGCTGCTCGCACATCGCCCGGGCCTGGCCCGCAGGGTCGTCGCCCGCGATGGCCAGCTCGATGCGCTTGCCGATCCGCACCTCGCCGACGCCACCGAAGCCGAGTTGCCCGAGCGCTCCGGCCACCGCCTGGCCCTGCGGGTCGAGGACGCCCTGCTTGGGCATCACGGTCACGATCACCTGCGTCACTCGCTCACCTCCGTGATGCGCCTGTGCGCTTCGATGTACCGGGCCCGCGTGCCCTCGACCACCTCGTAGGGCAGCTCGGGCGGCGGGGAGGAGCGGTCCCACCCGATCGCGTCGAGCCAGTCGCGCAGGTACTGTTTGTCGAACGAAGGCGGGCTCTGGCCGGGCGACCATTCGTCGGCGGGCCAGAGGCGCGAGGAGTCGGGGGTGATCGCCTCGTCCCCCAGACTCAGGCGCCCTTCGGCGTCGAATCCGAGCTCGAACTTGGTGTCGGCCAGCACGATCCCGGCCGCCGCGCAACGCCCGGCCGCGCGGGCGTAGAGGGCGAGGGTGACCCGCTCGGCCTCGGCCAGCACCTCGGAGCCGACGATATCGGCCGCCTCCTCCCGGCTGATGTTGATGTCGTGACCCTCGACGGCCTTGGTCGCGGGGGTGAAGATCGGCTCCGGCAGACGGTCGGCCTGGCGCAGGCCGGGGGGCAGGTCGTGCCCGCAGACGGCGCCGCTCTCTTGGTAGTCGTTCCAGCCGGAGCCCACCAGGTAGCCGCGTGCGACGCACTCGATCGGCAGCATCTGCAGCCGCCGCACCAGCATCGCCCGGTCCCCGACCACCTCGATCAGGTGGTTGGGGACGATGTCGGCGGTCCGCCGGAACCAGAACTCGGACAGCGCCGTCAGGATCCGCCCCTTGTCGGGGATCGGCGTCGGCATGATCCAGTCGTAGGCCGAGATGCGGTCGGTGGCCACGATCAGCAGGCGACCGTCATCCACCTCCCGCACCTGGCGGACCTTGCCCTCGAGGATGATCGGGTAGTCGGTGACGGCGCCGAAGACCGTCATAGGGCCGCGACCCTCTCCATCACCTCGGGGACGTGGCGGGTGTACCAGGAGGGGTCGAGCAGGCCGGCGAGATCGTCCGCGCAGATCACTGCCGTGACCTCCGCGTCGGCGGCCAGCAGATCGCCGAGCCGCCGCCCCTCGTCCCAGGCCCTCATCGCGTTGCGCTGCACGAGGGCGTAGGCCTGCTCGCGGGTGAGGCCGCGCTCCACCAGGCCCAGCAGCACGCGCTGCGAGAAGACCAGGCCGTGCGAGGATTCGAGCACGGCGAGCATCCGCTCCCGGCTCACCACGAGACCCTCCATCAGGCTCCGGCTCTTGTGGAGCATGTAGTCGAGTGCGAGGAAGGCGTCGGGGAGGATGATCCTCTCGACCGATGAGTGCGAGATGTCGCGCTCGTGCCAGAGGGCGACATCCTCGAGCGCCGCGACGGCGTGGCCGCGCACGACGCGGGCGATGCCGGAGATCCGCTCGGCCGTGATCGGGTTGCGCTTGTGGGGCATGGCCGAGCTGCCCTTCTGGCCGGCCGTGAACGCCTCCTCGGCCTCGCGCAGCTCGGTGCGCTGCAGGTGGCGCAGCTCGGTGGCGAGGCGGTCGAGCGAGCTGGCGGCGACGGCCATCGCGCAGACCAGCTGGGCGTGGCGGTCGCGCGCCACCACCTGGGTGGCGACCGGCTCGCCGGCGATGCCGAGCTCGGCGAGCACCGAGGCCTCGATCGCCGGGTCGAGCATCGCGTAGGTGCCGACGGCGCCCGAGAGCTTGCCCACCGACGCCCCGCGGATCGCGTCGGCGAGGCGCTCCTCGTTGCGCCGGCTCTCGAGGGCGTGGCCGGCGAGCTTCAGGCCGAAGGTCGTGGGCTCGGCGTGGATGCCGTGGGTGCGGCCCACGCACGAGCGTGTCCGCGTGGCGCCAGAGCCAGCGTCGCGCAGCGTCGCGGTCAGAGCCGCCTGCTCGGCCAGCAGCAGCTGGCCCGAGCGCCGGATCGCCAGCGCGAGCCCGGTGTCGAGCACGTCGGAGGAGGTCATGCCGTAGTGGATCCAGCGCGAGGCCGGCCCGACGCGCTCGTTGACGTCGGTGAGGAAGGCGACGACGTCGTGGTTGGTGGTCTTCTCGAGCTCCAGCGTGCGCTCCACCGAGAAGCCGGCGCCGGCCTCGATCGCGGCGAGGTCGTCGGCCGGGATCACGCCCCTTCGCGGCCCAGGCCCGGCAGACGGCCAGCTCCACCTCGAGCCAGCGCGCGAGCTTGGCCTCCTCGGTCCAGAGCGCCGCCATGGCCGCGCGCGAGTAGCGCGGGATCACGCCGACTCCATCCCCGCGGCGATGTCCCCGCGCATCTGGCGGCCCTCGAATGTCACGAGCTCGGCTGCCGCGTACGCCTTGGCGCGGGCGTCGGGCACGTCGTCCCCGCGCGCGCTCACCGCCAGCACGCGGCCACCGGCGGTGACGATCGTGCCCTCGGGTCCGGGCGCCGTGCCCGCGTGGTAGATCTCCGCGCCGGTCGCCGCGGCCTCTGCCAGGCCGGAGATGGCATCACCGAGGCGCGGGGCGGCAGGGTACCCGGGGGCGGCGAGCACCACGGCCACCGCGGCGCCGTCGTTCACGCGCACCGGGCGGTCCTCCAGCGTGCCGTCGGCGGAGGCGGTGAGCAGGCCCAGCAGATCCTCGTCGAGCCGGGGCAGGAGGGCCTGGGTCTCGGGGTCGCCGAAGCGTGTGTTGAACTCGAGCACCCGGGGCCCGTCGGGGGTGATCATCAGGCCCGCGTAGAGGACCCCCGAGAAGGGAATGCCGCGCCGGTCCATCTCGGCGACGACCGGCCGGTGGACCCGGTCGATGAGCTCGTCCGCCAGCGAGTCCGAGATGTCGGGCACCGGGGAGACCGACCCCATGCCCCCGGTGTTCGGGCCGGTGTTGCCCTCGCCGATGGGCTTGTAGTCGCGGGCAGCCGGAAAGCGCGCGACGGCGCTGCCATCGGTGATGGCGAGCAGCGACACCTCAGGTCCGCTCATCCCCTCCTCGACGACGACGACGCTGCCCGCGTCCCCGAAGGCGGCACGCACGAGACACAGCTCGAGCGCCTCGCGGGCCTCGCCCTCGCTCGAGACCACCATCACGCCCTTGCCGGCCGCGAGTCCGTCGGCCTTGATCGCCACCGGCAGGCCGAGCTCGGCGACCGCGTCCATGCCCGCCGCCACGTCGGTGACCGTGAACGAGCGGGCGGTCGGGACGCCTGCGGCGGCCATGACCTCCTTCGCGAAGGCCTTGCTGCCCTCGAGGCGGGCGGCGGCGGCCGACGGCCCGAAGGCCCGGACGCCGGCGGCCCGCAGCGTGTCGCAGAGGCCCGCCACGAGCGGAGCCTCGGGTCCGACCACCACGAGGTCGGCGCCATAGGCGGCTGCGAGGGCAGCGACGCCACCGACATCGTCGATGCTGAGAGGGATCAGCTCGGCGTCGGCGGCGATGCCGGGATTCCCCCCCGCGCAGTAGATCCGTGGCCGCTCGGGCGAGCGCGCGAGCGCCCTCACCAAGGCGTGCTCACGACCACCGCCTCCGACGACGAGCACCGTGCGATTCACCCCGGCACTCTCGCATACACCGGGGGCCCGCGGGGCACTACTCTTAACCCATGGCGGAAAACCACCCGCAACCCTCTCGCGCCGACCGCGAGGCGCAGCGAGCGCTGCTCGAGGAGGCGCTCACCCGTCTTGCGACGGGCGACGATCCCCCGCGCGCCGCCGACGATGTGATGCGGGCCCTCGACTCGTACATCGAGTCCACCGGTGGAGGCACGGCGCTCACGCCGCGCGAGTCGCCGGTGACCGACTACGCCCGGCAGGAGGAGAGCGAGGTGCGCTGGGCGACCTGGATCATCGTCGGGGGCGCCACCCTCGGCACCGCCGTCGTCGCCGTGGCCCTCTCGGGTGGGTGGCCCGCGGCGATAGCGATCGTGGCGATCTGGGCGATCGCCGTCGCAGCGCTCGTCTCGAGCTGAATCGTCCTCAGGCCGAGGGCGGCTCGCTCAGCGCACCGGTGCGGACGTCGTAGACGAAGCCGCGGACCTGCTCCCGGTGGGGGATGAACGCCGAGTTGCGGATCCTGCGGATCGACTGGCGCACGCTTTCCTCCACATCGACGAACGACTCGATTGCGAAGCTCGGCGCCATGCCGCTCAGGTCCTGCAACTCGGCGCGGAAGCCGTCGTCGGTGACCTTCTGCATCCCGCAGTCGGTGTGCTGGATCAAGAGGATCTCCCGGGTGCCGAGACGCAACTGGGAGACGGCCAGCGAGCGGATGACATCGTCGGTGATCACGCCACCCGCGTTGCGCAGCACGTGGGCCTCGCCCTGATCGAGGCCGAGCGCGGCGAAGACGTCGAGCCGCGAGTCCATGCATGCCACCACCGCGAGTCGGCGTGAGGGCTTGATGTTGCTGTGCTCGCGCCGGACGAAGCGCTCGGCGAAGGCGCGGTTGTTCGCGAGGAGTTCGTCCGTGACGGCCACCGAGGGATCCTACGTGTGTCGGGCTGCGTCGCATGCGTCGGGCCCCGGGTGTTGCGGGACGGACCTGCCGTCAGTAAAGAATTCCCGAGATAGATCCGACGTTTCGGGGGCGATCCGGGTCTTACTCCCCGAGATGATCGACTGGTTCTCCCCACCGCTCTCCGCCGACCCCGCCGGCGAGCTCACCCACTGGCAGGGCGCGGTCACGATGCGCCGGGTCGCCCGGGCCGTCGATGCACGCGACCCGGCCACCGCGGGCCACTCGGACCGGGTCGCCGACATCGCCGGACTGATCGCCGGGGAGGCGGGGTGGAGCCGGCGTGCGGTCGGGCTGCTGCGGGAGGCCGCCGGACTCCACGACGTCGGCAAGGTCTGCCTCCCCGAATCGATCCTGCTCACGCCGGGCACCCTGACGCCCGACGAGTACGAGGTGGTCAAGACCCACGCCGTCCTCGGTGCGGAGATCGCCGCGAACGTGCTCCTGCCCCGACAGGTCTCCTGGATACGACACCACCACGAGCGATGGGATGGCCTTGGCTACCCCGATCGGCTCACCGGGGAGGAGATCTCCGCCGGTGCGGCCATCCTCTCCCTCGCCGACGCGTGGGACGCGATGAGCACCCGCTCCTGGACCCGGCCGCCGCTCACGCGCGACGAGGCCCTCGACGAGTGCGAGCGCGAATCCGGCCGGCAGTTCGCCCCCTGGGCGGTCTCGGCCCTTCAGCGGGTCATCGCCATCGAGGTGGTCGAGCATGCGGCGCACGTCGTACCGCTGCGGCTGATCTCGGCCGCCTGACCGGAGGCCCAGGGACGCACCTCGCTCCCTGGTCGTTCGTACGGCCGCGCGAGGGGTTCTTCGTACAGCGCCCCGTGTGTCTGGAGCTTTTCCGAGCTTCTCACCGGATGGCGTTTTGGTGGCCTTCCGAGCCTGGGATATAAGCGGGACCCATTTCCCGGATGGAGGCACGCGTGACGACATCGGTCCCGGCTGGTCCGCGCACCCCTGAGCTTCGTTCCGGGCTGGGCACGATCGCCTTCCTGGGTGACGCCGCCCTCGCCGACCTCGTCTCCGCGGGCGACGAGCGGGCCTTCGAGGTCATCTACGAGCGCCACCGGGCGGAGATCTTCCGCTACTGCCGGGCCGTGGTGCGCCACCCGCAGGACGCCGAGGAGGCGTTCCAGCTGACGATGCTGGCGGCCTACCGAGCCCTGTCCAAGGGGTCGCGGCCGCGCCTCGCGCTGAGGCCGTGGCTCTTTCGCATCGCGCACAACGAGTCGATCGACCTCCTGCGCACGCGCCCACGCCTCGAGGAGCTCACCGAGCGCGACGACCCGGTCGCCGGAGCGGTGCACGAGCGGGTGGAGGTGCGCGAGCAGATGCGCGAGCTGCGCGCCGACATCGCTTCGCTCCCCGTTCGGCAACGGTCCGCGCTGGTCCTCCACGAGATGAGCGGGCTCTCCCACGCGGCGGTGGGCGAGGCGCTTGGCACCTCAGCCGCCGATGCTCGCCACCTCCTCCACGAGGCCCGCGCGTCGCTCGCCGCTTTCGGTCTGGGAAGGGAACTCGACTGCCGTGACGTTCGCGGGCGCATCGCCGACGGCGACCGCCGCACGATGAGGGCCCGCACCATGAAGGCCCACCTGCGCGGCTGCGAGGGGTGCGCCTCCTTCGCCGCCGCCCAGGAGGAGCGCCGCCGCAGGCTCGGCGCCTTCTTCCCAGTCCTCCCGGCTCTCGCCGCGGCGAAGATCCTCGAATCGGTGCTGGGCGAGCGCACGATCGGCGTGGCCGCCGCCGGTACCCTCGGCGCCGGCGTTGCGGTGGGCGGCCCGGGAGGGGGCGGCGGTGGAGCGGGGGCCGGAGGCGGAGGTTCCGCCGGTACGGCGGGCGGGGCGGCCGGCCTCGGAGCGGTCGCTGTCGGCGGGCTCGCCGCCGCCGGAGCGCTCGCGGTCGGCGCGGTCGCGACCGTGGCGGTCACGGTAGGGGGGATCGGACCCTTCTCCTCAGGAGGCGATCAGCCGGGCGCCGATGCGTCGGCGACACCTTCCGCGTCGGAGATCGCCGATGCAGGAGCGCCGGCGGCGTCGCAGAGCGCGGCCGCAGGAGCCCAGGCGGGCGTCGGCCCGGCGCCCAAGCCGATCGCCCGAACCGAGGCCTCCACCACAGCGCCGGCATCACCCGCATCCGGCGATTTCGCCCCGCCGAGCGACCGGGCCGCAACCGACCCTGGTGCAACCGCTCCGGCTCCCGCACCCGCTCGTGCGCCCGCCCGTGCTCCGGCGCGGCCGGCCGACCCGGTCGCTCCGGTGAAGGCGCCCCCACCCGTGATCCCCGTGCCCGCGGCGGCCGCCCCGCCGACGCCTGCCCCGCTCCCGGTGGCGGCCCCTCCTGTCGCCACCACCGGCGACCCCGCCCCCGTGGTGACGCCCCCGCCCCCCGACCGGCAGATCCCGGCCGAGATGCCCGCCGACCCGCCGCCGGACGTTGACCCACCGCCCGACGTTGACCCGCCACCGGACGTTGACCCACCGCCCGACGTGGATCCGCCACCGGACGTTGACCCACCGCCCGACGTGGACCCACCGCCCGACGTCGACCCTCCGCCCGACGTGGATCCGCCACCGGACGTTGACCCGCCGCCGGACGTTGACCCACCGCCCGACGTGGACCCTCCGCCCGACGTGGACCCGCCACCGGACGTGGACCCGCCACCCGACGTTGACCCACCGCCCGACGTGGACGGGACGGCGACCTGCCCCACCGGCTACATCCGTATCGTCGTCGCGATCACCGGCAACGGGCGGGTCATCGTTCGCTGCCGTCGCATCACGCCGAACCTCCCGGATCCGGTCATCGATCGGATCCCGGACGATGCGATCGCTGCCGACGAGGTGGTCGCGGACGCCGCTCAGCCCGGCGTCGGCCCACAGCCGCGCCCGGTTGGCGCGCGCTCCGTCAGCGCCCCTGTCGATGCCGCCCCCGTCCGGGAGATCGCCGCCCCCGTCGTTGTCGAGGTCGCCCCGGAGCCTTCGTCGGCTCCCACGTCCGCCGCACCGGCCGCGGTCGCCCCCGACCCACCGCCGGCCGCCGCGTCTCCGCCTCCGCCTCCCCCTCCGCCCGATCCGATTCCGGTCGAGTCGCCCCCGGATGCGCCCCCGCCGGCTCCCGCCGCCGCGGCAGGGTCGGAGACCGCCGCGGAGATCAGCTAGTGCTGCGTCCGGTGAGGTTGGCGGCCGACGTCACCGGCCGCGCCACCGGCGGTCAGATCTCGACCTGATCGATCACCTGACGGCGCCCCTGGCCGGTGCCGATCAGTGTGATCGGCACTTCGACGGCCGCGGCGATCGCGTCGGCGTACTCGCGCGCCTTCTGCGGGAGGTCCTCGAGGCTCCGCGCTTCGGAGAGGTCCTCGTCCCAGCCGGGCATCTCCTCGAACTCCGGCGTGCAGCCGTGGAAGACGGTCTGGTGGTAGGGGAAGTCGGTGAGCCGGTTGCCCTCGCGGTCGCGGTAGGCGACGCAGAGCTTGACGCGCTCGAAGCCCGAGAGAACGTCGAGCTTGGTCAGGGCGAGCTGGGTCATGCCCGACAGGCGGGCGGCGTAGCGCAGTGCCACCAGGTCGAGCCAGCCGCAGCGGCGCTGGCGGCCCGTCGTCGTGCCGAACTCGTTGCCGCGCTCGAGCATCGTCTGGCCGTCGGCGTCGTCGAGCTCGCTCGGGAAAGGGCCCTCGCCGACGCGCGTGACGTAGGCCTTCGTCACCCCGAGCACGCGGTCGATTCGCGTCGGGCCGATGCCCGTGCCGGTGCAGGCGGCGCCGGCGATCGGGTTGGACGACGTCACGAAGGGATAGGTGCCGTGGTCGATGTCGAGCATCGTTCCCTGGGCTCCCTCGAAGAGCACCGTCTTGCCCTCGCGCAGGGCCGTGTCGATCAGCAGCGAGGTGTCGGCGATGAAGGGGCGCAGGCGCTCGGCGTTCGCGAGCAGCTCGGTGGCGACGGCCTCGGGCTCGAGCCGGGGGAGGTCGTAGAGCTTCTCGAGGATCTCGTTCTTGGCCTCGAGGGCGATGGTGAGCTTACGGACGAGGATCTTCGGATCGAGCAGGTCCTGTACGCGGATGCCCACCCGTGCGGCTTTATCCTCGTAACAGGGGCCGATGCCGCGTCGCGTGGTGCCGATCGAGAACTTCCCGAGGCGCATCTCGGCCGCCCCGTCGAGCATCACGTGGTACGGCATGATCAGATGGGCGTTGCCGCTCACGCGCAGCGTGTCGAGCGACACCCCGCGCTCCTCGAGCCCGTCCATCTCGCGGCAGAGGTGGCTCGGATCGACCACGGTGCCGTTGCCGATGATGCAGAGCGTGCCGGGGTAGAGGATCCCCGACGGCACGAGGTTCAGCTTGTAGACCTCGTCGCCCGCCACGATGGTGTGGCCGGCGTTGTTGCCCCCCTGATAGCGGGCCACCACGTCGCTGCGCTCGGCGAGGAGGTCCACGACCTTGCCCTTGCCCTCATCGCCCCATTGGGCGCCGATCACCACGGTTGCCGGCACTACTGGTGGTCCTTCGCGAGGTTGTCGAACTTGGCATAGCTGCCCCGGAACGTGAGCTTGACCCGATCGGTGGGCCCGTGGCGGTTCTTCGCCACCAGCACCTCGGCCACGCCCTTCTCCTCCGAGTTGTCGGGGTTGTAGTAGTCGTCGCGATAGATCATGAGCACGAGGTCGGCATCCTGCTCGATCGCCCCCGACTCGCGCAGGTCGGAGAGCATCGGCCGCTTGTCGTTGCGCGCATCGGGTGACCGATTCAGCTGGGAGACGCAGATGATCGGTACCTCCAGGTCGCGGGCCAGCATCTTGAGGTTCCTCGAGATGCTGGAGATCTCCTGGACGCGGTTCTCGTCCCTACGGCCCCGATTGCCCTCCATCAGCTGGATGTAGTCCACCACCAGCAGGTCGAGGCCGTCACGGCTCTTCAGGCGCCGCGTCTTGGTGCGCATCTCGCCGACCGTGACGCCCTCGGAGTCGTCGATGTAGAGGCGCGCGGCCGAGAGCCGGTCGGCGGCTCGCCCGATGCGCGACCAGTCCTCCGGTGCCAGACGGCCGGCCCGGATCCGTCCGGCGTCCACGACGGCGGTTGACGCCAGCAGCCGCTGGATCAGCTCATCGCCGCTCATCTCAAGGCTGAACACCGCGACCGAGAGGTTCTGGGTCAACGCGGCATGCTCGGCGATGCCCAGGGCGAGCGCGGTCTTGCCCATGCTCGGGCGAGCCGCGACCACGATCATGTTGCCGGCCTGAAGGCCGCCGACTACCCGATCGAGGTCGATGAAGCCGGTCGCCACGCCGACGACCCCACCACCGCTCTCCTCGGCGGCCGTGAGGCGCTCGATGCCCTTGATCACGAGCTCGTGCGCACGGGTGAAGTCCCCCCGCACGCCCTTCTGCGAGAGCCCGTAGACCAGCGTTTCGGCGTCCTGGAGCATCACCGTCGTCTCGCCCTCGCGCTGCACGACCATCTTCTCGATCTGCTGCCCGACCTGCAGCAGGCGCCGCTGGGTGGCCGCATCGCGGACCATCTCCGCGTAGGTCTTGTAGCTCGCGGCGATGAAGGGCGTCTCCATCAGGTCGAGCACCGCCCCGCGCCCGCCCGCGGCGTCGAGCTCGCCGTTCTTGGTCAGTTGCTCCAGCACCGTGATGGGCTCCACCGGCTCGCCGATGGTGAAGAGGTCGGCGATCGCCCGGAACACGGCGCGGTGCCCCTCGCGATAGAAGTCGTCCGCGTCCACCATGGCCTGTGCCTCGGCCACGAACGAGCCCGCCTCCATGAGGCTGGCCAGCAGCATCGCTTCGGCTTCGGCGTTCTGGGGCGGTGCGGCGCCGTCGGACACGGACGGTTTCCCGGGCCCCGTGGGGCGGGTGGCGCTCAGTCGATCAGCGGACTGACGATGGTCTTCACCTCGGTCGTCAGTCCGGGGCCGAGCTCGATCGGCACGGAGTAGGTGCCGAGGGCGCGGATCGGCGGCTCCACGATGATGTGGCGGCGATCCACGCGCACGCCGCGCGCCTCCTCGATGGCGGTCGCGACGTCGCCGGAGGTGATCGAGCCGAACAAGCGCCCGTCGTCTCCGGCCTTGGCCTTGAGGGTGAGGATCGTGCGGCCCAGCAGGTCGGCGAGCTCCTTCGACTGCTCTTCGGCGCGGACCTCGGCGACGCGCCGCTGCTCCTCGCGGCGCTGGACTTCCGCGATCTTTGCGGGCGTCGCCACCTCGGCCATGCCGCGGGGCAGGAGGAAGTTGCGCATGTAGCCACGCGCCACGCTCACGACGGTCCCGGCCTCGCCGAGCCCCTCGACCTCAGTCAGAAGGATCGCCTGCATCGTCTTGCCTGCCTTAGCCTCAGAAGGGGATGTCGTCGTCGTCGGCCGGAGGGCCGGCCGGCTGCATGTCGCTGCGGTCCACCGGGAGATCACCGCCGGCTGCGGCTGCGGGGGCGGGCCGGTTGCTCCAGCCGCCGCCCTGCTGGGAGCCGCCCTCGCCACCCTCGCCGCGGCTGTCGAGGAAGAACACGTCGTTGGCGATCACCTCGACCGACTGGCGCTTGGTGCCGTCCTGGGCCTGCCACTCGCGCCAGGAGAGGCGGCCGTCCACGCCGATCCGGCGCCCCTTGGCCAGGTAGGTCGAGGCCGTCTCGGCCTGACGGCCGAAGACCGTCACGTCGAAGTAGTTGGAGCGATCGCCCCAGTTACCGCCCTCGTCGCGGGAGCGTGAGGAGACCGCGAGGCGGATCGAGCAGATCGGGTCCCCGCCCCCGCTGTGGCGCAGCTCCGGATCGCGTGTGAGACGCCCCACCAGGGTGACGCGATTGAGGTCGGCTGCCATCGGGCGCTAGCGGGGGCGGCGGCTGCCGCCGCCGCGACCGCCGCCGGGACGGCCGCCACGCGAGGGCCGCTCTCCCTCGGGATTCGTGTCGACCGGGGCGGGTGAGCCGTTGGCGAGCGCCCTTTCGGCCTCGGCGCTGTTCAGGCGGATGAAGAGGGAGCGGAGCACGACTCCCTTGCTGATCGAGAGGACGCGGTCGATCTCGGGGAGCGAGCTCTCCTCGCCGGTGCACGTGATGACCACATAGCGGCCATCCGGGGCCTTCTCCATGGGGTACGTGATTTTCCGACGGCCCCAGTCGTTGACGTGGCTGACCGCGCCGCCGCCGGCGGTGATGAGCTGCTGGACCCGTTCGAGGATCTCCTGCTGCTGTTCCTCATCCGCGTCGGGGTTGAGGATGATCATGATCTCGTAGGGGGCGATCCCGGACCTCCGGAGGTTTGCGACACGCAGGCATTCCAGGGCGACCGGGCCCCGGCAGGCGCGGCAGTATAGCAGCGGCCGAGTGGGGGATTAAGATGCCTCTCGGACCCCGAGGGTGAGGTGGCGGCGATGCGCAGAGCGACGAAATTGGCGGCGGCGGCGGTCGGAGCCGCGGGGGTGGGCGCAGGGCTCGCGGTCGCCCACCATCGCGGCCGTGCGGCCCCCCTTGCGACCGCGCGGACGGCCCCCGCCGCACAGCCCTCGGCCGCGCCGCCGCCTCCCGACGATCCTCAGGCCGCCCTCGACGCCGCGCGCGAGCGGCTCCGCGATCGCGCCGACGAGCTCCGCCGCGACATCGAGTCGTCGGGAGAACCCGGGGGCGCGTGAGGTTCGCTCGCGCCGCCCTCGCCCTCGCGCTTCTCGCGGTCGTCCTCCCCGCGGCGCCCGCAGTCGCCGGAACAGCGGGCGGTACGACGGTCAGGTTCCTCGTGAAGGGCGACTGGGGGTACGGCTCTCGCGCACAAGCCGCGGTGACCCGGAGGATGTGCGCCGAGGCCCGCCGCTCCCCGACCGCCTTCGTGCTCACCACGGGCGACAACTTCTACTCGCCCGATGGCACGGCGACCGTCGGCAACTACTGGCGCCCCGAGCGCTGCCTGCGGGCTCTGCGCATGCCGTGGCGGGCCGCCTGGGGGAATCACGATCTCCGTGGCCGCTCCACGGCCGGCGTCCTGGGTGCCCGTCGCCACTACTCGTTCGCCGCGGGGCCGGCGCGGGTGATCGTCCTCGACGCGAACGACCCCACCGACCCCGGGCAACTGCGGTTCCTGCGTCGCCAGCTGCGCTCCGCGCCGGAGCCGGTGCGCATCGTGGCGTTCCATCAGCCGGTCTACACCGCGGGGCTCCACGGAGGCTCGGCCGACGCCCGGCGGCTCTGGGCACCGCTCCTGCGACGAGGCCGCGTGGCGCTGGTCCTCCAGGGCCACAATCACATGTACGAACGCCTCGTGGTCGATGGCGTCACCTACATCACGACCGGCGGCGGGGGAGCCCCGGTGTATCCGTGCGTGAGGCCCGCCCGGGGCCTTCGCTCCTGCATTGTGGCCCACCACTTCCTGGCGGTCACGGTGTCGCCTGCGGCCCTCTCGGTGCGTGCCGTCGCTCCCGGTGGTGCCACCCTCGAGCGCGTTCGGATACCCGTTCGCGGCTGACCCGGCCGTGGCGCATCCCGGACGGTCTCGTTCAGCGACCCCTGCCGGCGACGGCGGCGGCCCAGGCCGTGGCGACCCTCACCGTGAGCTGGCTCATCGCCGCCACCACCTCGCGGCGCTCATCCTCCGAGAGCGGGACGGGCGGGGTGGCCAGGGCGCGGTCCATCGCCCGCTCCAGTGCGAGGCTGCCGCCGAGGGTGACCTCGGCGGACGAGCCGGCGAGCCCGTGGCCGCGGCCGTAGGTCTCGGCCCTCTCGAGCGCGTCGACGAGGCTTCCGGTCTGGAAGGCGTCGGCCAGGGCGTCCACCCAGGCGTGGACGACAGCGCGCCGCTCGACCGGCGGTAGGCGCCGGTACGCCACCTCCGCGGGGCCCTCCACCAGCGTCTCGACCGCGTCCGAGACCAGATCGGCGCGCGTGCGCAGGGCATCGGAGAGGGCCGGAGCCATCCGGATCTGGATCGTCGCCTGACGCACCGGGCGCGCGGTGCGGGCGGGCTGGCGCGCGAGCCATTGGCGCAGCGCCTCAGGGTCGAAGCGCCGATGCCCGCCGGCCGTCCGGACGTGGGGGACGCGACCCTCGCTGGCCCACAGCCGGAGGGTGCTCGGGCTGACGCCCAGGGCACGCGCCGCCGCCGATACGGAGAGCCACGGCCCTTCAGGCTTGCGCGCCCGCCCGCCGATCCTGGTCACCGCTGTCTGGACGTCGCGCCCCGAATCACTCGAGCGTCGATCTCAGGCGGCAGCGGACACCGTCGGCGTATCCGGCCGCGACGCGCACGGCCATGCGATCGAGCGCGCGCTCGACGACGCGGCGCGCCGGGGCATCCTCGGCGATGATCGGGGCGAGGACGCGATCGACCGCCCGGCGCAGCGCCAGCGCCTCGGTGACCGGGGCCTCTCCGGGCTGACCGGAGGCGCCGTGGCGGAAGCCCTCCCACTCGGCGTCGCGATAGCAACCGGCTAGGTCGCCGACCTCGAGGGCCTCGGCGAGGGCATCGAGCGCCCCGAGAATCCTGGTGCGCCGCGCGGACGACGGCCGTGCCGCGGACGCTGGGCGCGCACGCGCCAGCTCTTCCTCGAATGCCGCGATGACGTCGTCTCCCAGTCCCGCGAGCGCCGCGGCCGCCTCCGGCATGGCCTCGAAGCGGGTCGGCACGAGCTCCTGAAGGCGGTGCTGGGGCGCCGGCGGCGCCCCGCCGCGCTCCGCCAGCCAGCGAACGAGCTCGTCGAGCTCGAACCGCCGGTGGCCTCCCGGGGTGCGGACGTGCGGGACGCGGCCCGCCGCGGCCCATGCCCGAAGCGACGACGAGCTCACGCCCAGCAGACGTGCGGCCGCCGAGACCGAGAGCAGGCGCGGCTCCTCGACCCGGGTCGGTTTTCTGGGCTCGAAGGGGGTCCGCTCAGGCGTGTGGGCGCCGTAGGCGGTCACCACGTCAGGATCCGCTGAGGTGGGCGCGCCTGAGGCGCGCGTATACGGCCGAGGGGGAATCATCGCGAGCGACCATCCTTGTCATGCCCCGATTGTGGTCGGGCGTCTCGGAGGCTGCAACCTCAGTATCGCCCGAATCGCCCCGAAACCTGATGAAAGCTTCCCTCCGATGGGCCGACTCCAACAAAAAACTCACAGGGACGTACGTAATGCCGGAATTCACGCCTCTGCGCTCGATCCCGCTCGCGCATCGGCCGCCGCCCGCTCGTCTGCCGCCGCCGCGTTCTCCCTCTTGACGCGCCGCCGCTCCTTCACCGTGACGAAGCCCGCCACGATCCCGGTGACCGCGAACGCCACGACGAACGCGACCCAGAGTTGGTCGGCGAAGGCCTTGCCCGCGAAGAACCCGAGCAGAGCGGCCTGGCTCGACCACAGGATCGCACCGATGGTGTCGAAGAGCAGGAAGCGCCGGTAGTCCATCTGACCGGCGCCGCACGACATGTTGATGGCGATGCGGATGCCCGGCAGGAAGCGCCCCACCACGACCAGCGCGGCCCCCTGTCGCTTGACCATCCGCTCGGCGGCTTCGAGACGGTCGGCGCCGGCGAAGCGCGAGACGAAGCGCTTGATCGGCCCCCCGCCCGCTCGGCCGATCGCGAACGCGCAGGAGTCGCCGATCACCGCGCCGACCGCGCCCGCCAGGATCACGAGCGGCAGGCTGAGGCTCCCGTCCGCGGCGAGGACGGCGGCCGCGACGATGGCGGTCTCGCCCGGGAGAGCGGGGAATACCCCGTCGCCGGCGACGACCAGGAGCACGGCCCAGTAGCCGTAGTTGGCCGCGTCCTCCGCAAACCGCGAGAAGGCGTCGAGGATCGACAGCGTGCCCGTCGTGAGGGCGAGGTGGATCACGACGCGCCCCGGCGCGTGTCGACGGTGCGCGGCACGGGGTGATGATGCCACCGGGACGGCACGGGCGCGACCGCCCCCATCGCTATCCTCACCCCATGGCGCGCATCGCCGACTCCGCGCTCGTCCTCCTCGCCGACGGCCCGCTCGAAGCCGGTCAGCTCGGAGAGGCGCTCGCCGCCGTCGGCGCGACCCGCTCCCGCGATCCGGCCGCCGCCGTCCGGCGGGCGATCCGCCACGATCCGCGGGTCATCCAGATCGCCGACGGCCGGTACGCGAGCATCGCCCAGGCCCTGTCGGGAGTGGCGCTCACCACCGTCGTGGGAGCCGGCGAGATCGCGGACGGCGCGCTCGATGTCGAGCCTCACCTCGCACCCCTCGCACTCATCGACATCGGTCCCACCATCCCCCTGCCGGCGGGGACGTCGGTCGGCGACACGGTCGTCGTCAGAATCGAGGACCCGCTGGGCTGCGTGCTCTGTGTCGCCCGCGAGCCCGCCCCGGGCCGCCGGCCGGACGACGAGGCCGCGCTCGTGGCGGCGATCGGGAAGCGGCTCGCCGGGCGCGTCGGCGCCCCGGTGCCTCCGATCACCCACCTGGGGACCGTCGCCACCGAGGTCGCCGCGACCTCGCCGATGGCGCTGCGCGAGCCCGGTCGACCCCTGGGGGTGATCCTCGCGGAGGCCGGTTTCGAGACGCACCTCGGATGGGTGGGGCCCGCCGGCACGGCCTGGACCAGCCTCACCGAGGAGGAGATCGACGCGCTCGAGTGCGACGTCTTCGATCTCCTCGCCGCGGAGCGCAGCGCCGATGCGGCGATCGCCCAGGGACGGCTGCTCACCGTCCTGGCGCGTCACGCGCCTGAGCGTGCCCCCGTCGCACGTCGCCGACTCGCCCGGATCCTCGCGCGCGCCGGCCGTTTGGAGCAGGCGCTCGGCCATCTGCGGACGGCCTTCTCCGCGGCCGATCCGGAGGACTGGTACGAGGCGTCGCTGATCGCATACCGCTCCGGCGACGAGCGCAGCGCCCGGCGCTGGGTCGAATCGGGGCTGGCCCACGCGACCGGTCCCGAGCACGTCGAGGTGGCCGAGTGCCTGGCCGACATCGGAGACGATCTCGACGCGCAGGCGGCGTTCCTCCGCTCGCGTTCGGTCCTCGATGACGAGGCGGTGCTCGACGAGGAGGGCCCACCACGGATCGCTCAGGCGATCGTGGGCTTGCGCAGGTCGTATCTGGTCGAGGCCCTGGTGGAGGAGATCCTGTCGGTGCTGCCGCCCCACGAGGTCGGTGGGCTCATCTGCGCCCTGGCCGACGCGGGTGACGCCGGCCGGGAAGCGTGCCGGGCCCTCGCGGCGATCCTTCCGCCGGGTGCTGATCGGATGGCCGCGGAGAGCGCCGCCCGGGTCTCCCCTTCGCGGGTCCACGCGGTCGCCGGGCTGGCCAACGCGCGCCCGGCGGCCGCCTGGGCCACCTCGCCCTTGGACGCTCCGGATCAGCAACAGGTCGTCATCACCGTTGCAAAGGAGCGCGGCAGGCTCTCTCCGCTGGTCGTGCTCATCGACCTCGATCAGCTCGGGGGAGGCGTCAAGGACGCGTTCTTCCTCCCCGACATGATCGAGCCGCGCCTGCGTCGAGAGCTCTTCCGCCCCATGGAGGAGGTGGGCCTCCCGAGCACCCCGGTCGACCTCCACGAGGCGATCGCCCTCGTGCAGGTCGCGCTGGCCCGCACCGCGGCGATGGGGTGGAGCATCCCCTCGTTGGAGCACCAGCCCGTGATCGACCGCATCGAGCGCTGGCTCCTGCGCCCGCAGCGCGGCGACCCCGGCCGCAGGTCGGTCGCCTAGCGAATCGCTAGGCGGCCTGGCGCTCCACCGCGGCCGCCATCGCCGGGATGCTCTCGCCGCGCGCCCGCGTCTCGCGAACCATCTCCACGCGCCGGCGCTCGCGCCACCCGTGGGCCGCCGATACGAGGCTCCCGGCGAGCGGTGCCGCGCCGAGGGCGGCGACCAGAGCCGCCTCGGGGTGGCCCCCGCGGAGCGCGACCAGCGCCATCGCCGCGAGGCCGACCCCACCCACTCCACGCAGGCAGAGGAGCCCGGGTCCCGAGGCGGTGCCCGCGCGTCCGACGTCACGCGCCGCCACGGCCAGGAGCGCCGTCAGAGCCAGTCCGACCATCCACATCTCCACCACAGCCTCCTTAGGGGTGGCCTGACTTGGCGGCCGAAACGCGGTTCCCTCCCACACGCGCGCGGTCTGCAACGGCACGGCGTCCGTTGCTTGTGCGATAATGCTCGTTATGGCCGATCAGATCCCCGCCTCGCTGCTCGAATCCTTCAAGGTCCTCGACTCCGCCGTTGCGCAGCGTCTGACCGATGCGCTCGCCCCCGTGGTGGCGGAGCTCGGGCCGCGCGAGGAAGCCGTTCTGCAGCGCCTCGTCACCGGTCTCGCGGAGGGCGCACCAGCCGCCGAGTTGAACGCCTTCGTGCGCCTGCTGCCGGTGACGGTGAGCAGGGCGGTCCAGCCGGCGATCGATCCGGTGGCCGCCTGACTCCGGTTCCGGGCCGGTTTCGAGCATTGGTAACCGTTCTGTGAGTCGTGCGACGGCGCGCACACGTCGTGCGCTAGCGTGGAAGCCGATGCTCTCCGGTGCCCGCGTAGCCACGATCGCCACCCTCGCGCTTGTCGCGGTGGCCCTCTCGGGCTGCGGCGCCGACGCCGAGACTTCGGCGACGGGCGACGAGGCCTCGCCGGTCGCTGGAGCGCAGGTCCAGACGGCGCGGGCCCGCTATCGGCTCGCACGGGTCTCGTCGGGTCTCGGCGATGCCCTCTACGTGACCGCCGCACCCGGACAGGCGAACCGCCTGTACATCGTGCAGCAGAGCGGCCGGATCCTCATCCAGCAGCGCGGGCGCCTGCGGGGCAGGCCCTTCCTCGACGTCTCCTCGTCGATCAGCTCCGGCGGTGAGCGCGGTTTGCTGGGGCTCGCGTTCCACCCCCGCTACGCCTCGAACGGCCGCTTCTACGTCTACTTCACAAATCGGGGCGGCGATACCCGGGTGGTCGAGTATCGGCGCTCGAACGCCAACGTCGCCAACCCGCGCAGCGCCCGCACGCTCGTCTCGATCGACCAGCCCTTCGAGAACCACAACGGTGGCGCAATCGCCTTCGGCCCCGATGGGTACCTCTACATCGCGACCGGCGACGGCGGCAGTGGTGGCGATCCGAACGGCAACGCGCAGAACACGGACAGCCTCCTCGGCAAGCTCCTGCGCATCGATGTGAACGGACGCAGCGCCGGCCTGCCGTACCGGATCCCCCCGGGAAACCCCTTCGCCTCCCGCAGCGGCCGTCCCGAGATCTACTCCTACGGTCTCCGCAACCCCTGGCGGTTCTCCTTCGACCGGCGGCGCGGCGATCTCTGGATCGGCGACGTCGGCCAGGGGAATCTCGAGGAGGTCGATTTCCGCCGCAAGGGTCGTGCCCGAGGGGTGAACTTCGGCTGGAACGCCTTCGAGGGACGCTCGAGCTTCAAGGGAGCGAGCGCAGCGCGCGGGGCGAAGCCCGTCGGCCCCGTCGCCCAGTACAGCCACGCATCGGGGTGCTCGATCACCGGCGGCTACGTCTATCGCGGCAAGCGGGCCAAGGGCCTCGTCGGACGCTACCTCTACGCGGACTTCTGCAGTGGCCGGGTGTGGAGCATGCGCGCCGGCCCGCGGCCGGGAGGCGTTCGCGAGGAGACCAAGCGGCTGGGCGTGAGGCTGAGCAACGTCACTTCGTTCGGCGAGGGTCTCGGCGGAGACCTCTACGTCCTCGCCGACGGCTCGCTGTACCGCTTCGTCGGGCGCTAGTGCCCCGGGAGCGGGCGTGAGCGAGGTCCGGCCCTCCGTCGGGTGGGGGGTCGTTCACCTGATGCTCCGGGCCAGATCCGGTGAGCCCGGCGCCCCGGAAGCGCTCGAGGCCATCCGTGACTTCACCGCGGCCGACCCCCAGCAGGTGATCGCCTTCTCGGTGCTCGGCGGCGCAGCCGATCTCGGCCTGATGGCGCTCGGGCCCGACCTGGATGCCCTCGACCGGCTCACCAAGCTGATCCTCGCGGGGCCCGTCGAGGTCGTGTACTCGTTCGTCTCGCTCACCGAGCAGAGTGAGTACACCAGCAGCGAGGCCGACGAGCGCGCACGCCTCGAGGCCGCCGGTGAGGCCGACATCGAGGGGGCGCTCACCCGGTGGTCGGCGCGGATGGAGTCCTATCTCGACGCCCGCCTGCACCCTCGGATGCCCCAGAAGGCCGTCATCGCCTTCTACCCAATGTCAAAGCGCCGCGCCGAGGGGGCCAACTGGTACTCCCTGCCCTTCGAGGAGCGCAAGCAACTGATGCAGGGCCACGCGACTGTCGGGCGTCGCTACGCGGGGCGCGTCGTGCAACTCATCACCGGCGCCACCGGGCTCGACGACTGGGAGTGGGGCGTGACCTTGGTCGCCGACGACCCCGCGACGATCAAGGAGATCGTCTACGAGATGCGCTTCGACGAGGTGACGGCCCGCTACGGCGAGTTCGGCCCCTTCTTCGTCGGCCTCGTGATGGACGCTCCCGACGCCTTCGCCCGCGCGGGGCTGATCCAGCCGACCCGATAGCCGCCCGCGTGCCGGCGGCGATCAGCGTCCGCGGCGCGGTGAAGCGCTTCGGGCCCATCGTCGCGGTGAACGGCCTCGACCTTGAGGTGCCCGAGGGGACGTGCGTGGGGCTTCTCGGCCCGAACGGCGCAGGCAAGTCGACCACGATGAAGCTGCTCACGGCGCAGGCGATCGCGGACGAGGGCTCGCTCGAGGTGCTCGGCTTCCATCTGCCGGGCGAGTCGAAGCAGGCCCGGGCCCAGTGCGGCGTCGTTCCCCAGCTGGACAACCTCGACACGACGCTGACGGTGCAGCAGAACCTCGTGGTCTTCAGCTACCTCTACCGGGTGCCCCGGCGCGAGCGGCGAGCCGCCGTCGAGCGCGCCCTCGCCCTCGCGAACCTCGCCGAGCGCCGCGACAGCCGGGTTGATCAGCTCTCGGGCGGCATGCGCCGGCGACTGCTCATCGCCCGCGCCCTGGTCCACCGTCCGCGGTTGGTGCTCTTGGACGAGCCCACCGTCGGCCTCGATCCGCAGGTGCGTCAGGAGCTGTGGGCACTGATCGGCGCGCTCCGCGCGGAGGGTGTCTCGATCCTGATGTCCACCCACTACATCGAGGAGGCCGAGCGGCTGGCCGACACGGTGACGATCATGGCCGAGGGGACGGCCGTGGCCGTGGGCAGGCCCGCCGACCTGATCGCGGAGCACGCCGGCGCCGAGGCCATCGAGGTCTACGGTCCCGCGTCGCGTCTGGTCGAGATCGAGCGGGAGGCCATCGCGACCGGCATGCGGACCCGGCGCACCGGCACGTCGGTCTCGCTGCTGCGTCTCGACCTCGCCACCGCAAGTCCTCCGGCCGGCGAGCGGCGCCCGGCGAACCTCGAGGACGTGTTCGTACTGCTCACCGGCGAGGACATCTCGTGAACGCCCCGCCCCCGGCCACACGTCGCCTGCGCCGCCTGGAGCGGGGCGCACTCGCCGGGGTGCTGGTGCGCGAGGTGATCAACTTCTCGTCGTACTGGCGCTCCACGACCTTCTCCTCGACCGTCGAGCCGACCATTTACCTCCTCGCATTCGGTTTCGGCTTCGGCTCGCTGGTCTCGACCGTGGGGGGCTACCGCTACGTGGAGTTCGTGGGAACGGGAACCGTTGCGACCGCGGTGCTCTTCTCCTCCGCGTTCCCCGGGATGTTCTCGAGCTTCGTCAAGTACCGCTACCAGCACACCTACGACGCCATCCTCGCGGCGCCGGTGGACACCGAGGAGCTGGTCAGCGCCGAGGCTCTCTGGATCGCGATCCGCGCCGGGAGCTACGGATGCACGCCGATGCTGGTCGCAATGGCCTTCGGGCTCGATCCGAGCTGGGGGATGCTTGCCGTGCCGGCCATCGCCTTCCTCGCCGGCTTCGGCTGGGCGTGCTTCGGCATCACCGTTGCCGCCCATATGAAGGCGATCGAGAGCTTCAGCTATGTGATCAGCGCGGTGCTGACCCCGCTCTTCCTCGTGGCGGGGACGTTCTTCCCCCTCGACCAGCTCCCCGGCTGGGCCCGGGCGCTCGCGCAGCTCAATCCCCTCTACCACCTCGTGGAGCTGGTGCGCCACGCGGTCTTCGGCGTCCAGCCCCTCGCCGATCTGGGCCACCTCGGCGTGGTCGTCGCATTCGGCTTCCTGATGTGGCGCCTGGCCATCTCGGGGATGACCAGAAAGCTCATCGTCTAGCCGACTCGCGCAGGGCCCGTCACGAGGTGCCCACGGGCTGGCCTCCGGGCTCGTGCCACCCGGCTGGAGCTGGAGTCACATGATGGCCCGGCCGATGGCCGCCGCGCGGGTGGCGCACTGGCTGGCGGGGCGGCGGGCGGTGGCGCCCCTCAGCTGAGGTGCAGCTCCCGCTCCACCGGGATCGGGCGCGAGAGCACGTCGAAGACCGGGCAGTGGCGGTCGGCGACCTCGGCCAGCTCCCGATAGCGCTCCGGCGCCTCGGCGCCTTCGAGCGTGACCCCGATGCGGACGCTCTCGTATCCCGCCGCCACGCCCTCCTCCAGCCCCAGGAATCCGCGTAGATCGAGGGTGCCCTCCACGTCGACCACGATCCGCGCGAGGGCGATGCCGAGCTCGGCCGCCCAAAGGCGGTAGGTGACTGCCTGGCAGGTGGCGAGGCTCGTCAGCAGCAGCTCGACCGGGCTCTGGGCCGTGTCGGTGCCGCCGAACGAGCGCGGCTCGTCGGCCGCGGCGGTGTGGCCGCGCGCGGTGGTCTCGCAGCGCATTCCCTCGCCGAGCTCGGTCGAAACGGCGACCCGGACGTGCGCCAGGGAGGGGTCATCGCGAAAGCGTGCGGCGACCTTCGCGTGGGGGGCGGACTCCATCTTCCGGGATCGTAACGACCCGCAGGGGGCCGGTTGCGGCGTATCCTTGACCGCGACGACCACCGACGGCGGGGGAACGATGCGGGGACTCACCTTCCAGGGTACGCAGGACGTTCGGGTGGAGGAGGTGGCGGACCCCACCATCGAGCACCCGGGCGACGCCATCGTGCGCGTCACGATGGCGGGCATCTGCGGATCGGACCTCCACATCTACAACGCGGGTGAGGCCTTCGGCTTCTCGCCGGGATCGCGTCTCGGACATGAGTTCGTCGGCACTGTCGAGGCGGTCGGCCCCGGCGTCTCGGGAGTCTCGGCCGGCGACCGCGTGATGTCGTCGTGCTCGGTCGCGTGCGGCGAATGCACGTGGTGCCGGGAAGGGCTCGCCTCCTCCTGCGTCAAGTGGTCGCTCTTCGGCTGGGCTCCCCGGGTGTGGGCCCATGGCGGGGCCGTGCAGGGCGGGCAGTCCGAGCTGATCCGTGTCCCGCTGGCGGACACGACGCTCCATCCCATTCCCGAGTCCCTTGCGTCTGCGGAGCGCGAGGCGAGCGTCCTCCCGCTGGTGGACGTGATGTCCACCGGGTGGCACGGGCTGACCTGCGCGGGCACCCTTCCCGGCCAGTCGGTCGTGGTGATCGGCGACGGCGCCGTCGGCCTGGCGGGGGTCCACGGCGCGCGTGCCAAGGGAGCCGAGCGGATCATCTGCCTCGGCCACCACGCCGACCGCCTGGCCACGGCAAGCGCCCTCGGCGCCACCCTGACGATCTCCTCGCGCGATGACGACGAGATCAAGGAAGCGGTCATGGAGCACACCGGCGGGGAGGGCGCGCATGTCGTGATCGACTCCATCTCGGGCCCCGGATCGATGGCGAGCGCACACGCCTGCGTGCGCCCCGGCGGCACGATCGCCTGCCTCGGAATGGATCACTTCATGGGCAAGACCCCCAGCGTCAACTGGTTCGACCAGTTCCTGCGCAACATCTCGGTGACCGGAGGCCTGGTGCCGGGCAAGCACTACTTCCCCGAGCTCCTCGGTCTGGTCGAGTCGGGCACGCTCGACCCCGCACCGATGCTCTCCCACACGATCTCGCTCGATCAGGCCGCAGACGGCTATCGCATGATGGCCGAGCGCGCGGAGGGCGTCACCAAGGTGGCGCTGCGCCCGGGGGGGTGAGCGTGGAGGAGGGGCTCGAGAAGTCCGGCCAGGGGCATCTGGCGCGGGCCTTGGCCCGCCTGACGGGCGCCGAGCGCGAGGGTCTGCGGGAGGAGATCGAGGCGCTCGACCTGGATCTGATGGGCCGTCTCGTTCATGGCCTCGTCGGCGAGGATGACGCTCCGCTCGGGCGCATCGAGCCGCCGGATCCGGACACCCTCATCGCGCTGCCGGAGGGCGCCCGCGACCGAGGGCGCGACCGGCATGCCCGAGAGGCCGGCGAAGCGCTGTTGCGCGACGGCGGCGTGGCGGCCGTCCTGCTGGCCGGCGGGCAGGGAACGCGCCTGGGCTTCGACGGCCCGAAGGGCCTCTTCCCCTTCGCGCCGGTCACCGGCCGCACCCTCTTCGCCCACCACGCGGCCAAGATCGCCGCGCTCCGCGCGCGCTACGAGACGGCGCTCCCCTGGTACATCCTCACCTCGCCCGCCAACGACGCGGCGACGCGGGCCGCGTTCGCGGAGGCCGACGACTTCGGGCTCGCTCCCGGCTCGGTGCGCATGGTGGTGCAGGGCACCCTGCCGGCGGTCGACCGCCGCAGCGGGGAGATCCTCCTCGCCGAGGCGGGGCATCTGGCGCTCTCGCCCGACGGTCACGGAGGGCTGCTCTCGGCGCTCTCGAGCTCTGGCGCCCTCGAGGAGATGGAGCGCGAGGGGATCCGGACGATCTTCACCTTCCAGGTCGACAACCCGCTGGCACGGATCTGCCGCCCCGAGGTGCTCGGTCATCACGTCCTGGCGGATGCCGAGATGGCCTCGGTCGTCGTGCGCAAGGCCTCGCCCGAGGAGAAGATGGGAGTGATCGCCCGGGTGGACGGGCGTACCGGCGTCGTGGAGTACAGCGATCTGCCCGACGAGCTCGCCCGGCGCCGCGACGCCCACGGCGAGCTGGTCTACTGGGCCGGCTCGATCGCGGTGCATTGCATCGAGGTCGCGTTCGCCCAGCGCATGACGCGGGGGGGCCTGCAGCTGCCCTACCACCATGCCCTGAAGAAGGTGCGCCACATCGATGACGACGGCGCGCCGGTGGAGCCGCAGGCGCCCAACGCCGTCAAGTTCGAGACGTTCCTCTTCGATGCGCTGCCCTCGGCCTCCCGCACGGTCACCGTCGAGGCCGCCCGCGAGGACGAGTTCTCGCCGATCAAGAACGCCGAGGGGGCCGATTCCCCGGCGACCGCCCGGCGGGACCTCAACCGGCTCTACGCCCGCTGGTTGGAGGAGTCCGGGATCGCCGTGCCGCGCGATGACGACGACGAGCCCGTCGACATCGAGATCGATCCCCGCGTCGCCCTCGAGGGTGCCGACCTCGCGGGGGCGCTCGCGCCCGGGTTCGCGGTGGAGGGCCCGGTCGCGATCAGCCCGCCCGCGGCCACCCCGTGACGATGGGGTAGGGCGGCACCGGTCCGCCTCCGCTCGGGTGGATCTCGAAGTGCAGGTGGGGCGGGGTGCCGCGGGCGTCGCCCGAGTCGCCCACGTAGCCGAGGATCGTCCCGCGCGAGACGCTCGCCCCCTCGGCCGCCGCCGGCGAGTAGGCCGACAGGTGGGCGTAGTAGAAGGTGTTGCCGGCGCGGTCGCGCACCCACAGGCGCCAACCGCCGAGGCCGTTGTAGCCGACGTTGAACAGCGATCCGTCCGCCACCGCCACGACCGGTGTGCCTTGCGCGCCGAAGATGTCGATCCCCTGGTGGTAGCGCCCGCCGGGGCGCGGATAGAGCCAGTCGTTGGTGAACGTCACCGCCCCGGCCACGGGGAAGACGAAGTCCCCCGGTGGGAGGGCTCCGCCGAGCGCCGTCTCGCCCGCGACTGGGATGGAGCTGAGCGCCGCCTGGCGCGCCTTGGCGAGGAGCGCGAGCCGTTCACGCCGCCCGCGCTCCTCCTTCACGAGCCGGGTCAGCCGCGAGCGGGCGTCCGCCAGGGCGCGCCGCTGGTCGGCGACCAGGACAGCGAGTTCGTCCGCGCGCCGGCGGGCCCGCTCGAACTCGCTCTGTGCCTGCGACTCGGCGTCGGCCTGGCGGCGCTCGAGCCCTGCGAGGCGCGTCCTCCGGGCGCGGACCGCCGCGACGGTGCCGGCGTCCCTCGCGGCGATCTGGTCGATGAGATCGATCGCCTCCTGGGCGTCGGCGAGGCTTCCGCTGGCGAGCAGCAGATCAACGAACGACGGGTCCTTGCTGACGTAGAGGCCGACCACGCGCTGGGACAGGAGCTCGCGGGAGCGCTCGAGGTCGCGGCGGGCGCCCGCCAGCTCATCACGGGTGCCCGCGAGCGCCTCCTGGGCCACCTCGAGGCGGTCGATCGCGAGGTTGTTCGCCTCGACGGCGGCCCCCACCCGCACGTCCAGCTCGGCCACGCTGCGCCCGAGCTCCCCGACCTCGTCGCGGGTCGCCCCGATGGAGGGTGCCGCCGGCGCCCGGGGTGCGAGGGCTGCGCCGGCGAGCATCAGGAGTGCGATGGCCGCGAGGGCCAGCCGCGTGGCGGATGGGAGGAGCATCAGTGTGGACACCCTGGCGTCTCGCCGGGGCGATCTCTCCATCCATCGGCGTGTTCGCAACGCCGACTGAGCGATCTGCAATCCCGATCAGGTCGGGGTGCGGACCTCGCGGGGGAGGGCGAAGAAGACGCCCTCGGATGAGGGCACCTCGTCGCCGGTGCGGAGGTAACCGGCGGATGCGATCGCTTCCGCAACCTCCTGCACCAGAACCTCGGGCGCCGATGCGCCGGCGGTGAGCGCGACCCGGCTCCTTCCGTCGAGCCAGCGCGGATCGAACTCGCCGACGTTGTCGACGAGGTGAGCCTCGGCACCGGTCGCCACCGCGACCTCGACCATCCGGTTCGAGTTCGACGAGTTGCGCGAGCCGACCACCAGCACGAGGTCGGCACCGTCCTGGACCACGGCGCGCACCGCGTCCTGACGGTTCTGGGTGGCGTAGCAGATGTCGCTGGTCTTCGGTCCCGCCAGGGACGGGAAGCGGCGCTTGAGCACGTCCACGATCGCAGCAGCATCGTCGATCGACAGCGTGGTCTGGGTGGTGAGGGCGACGTTCTCGGGGTCGGGCACCTCGACCGCCTCGGCGTCGGCGACGCTCTCGATCACGATGACCGCCTCCGGTGCCTCACCGCGCGTGCCGATCACCTCGTCGTGGGAGAGGTGGCCGACCAGCAGGACCGTCGCCCCGCGCTTGGCGTAGCGCCGCACCTCGGCGTGCACCTTCGACACCAGGGGGCAGGTGGCGTCGATCACGCGCAGGCCGCGCTCGGCGCAGACGCGGTGCACCTCGGGGGAGACGCCGTGGGCCGACAGGATGATCGTCTCCCCCACGGGGACGTCGCTCTCGCTGTCCACGAACACCGCGCCCTTGGCCGCCAGCGACGACACGACGTGCGTGTTGTGGACGATCTCGCCCCGCACGTACACGGGTGCGCCGAGCTCGACGAGCACCCGCTCGACGGTTTCGATCGCCCGGTCGACTCCTGCGCAGTATCCCCGAGGGGCGACCAGTTCCAGCTCGCTCGACACACCCCCAAGGGTAGAGCACCCGACCACGTATCGTGGCGGCGTGGGTACCCTTGCCAGGATCGAGCGCGGAGACGGCCCGTCCGTGCTGCTGATCCATGGCTTGAACGGCTTCAAGGAGGGCTGGGGCCCCCTGCCGGACGCGCTGGCCGACGCAGGCCTGCGGGCCGTGATGGTCGATCTGCCTGGCTTCGGGTCCAGCGCGCGGCTCCCGCGCACCGACCCGGCGGCGCTGGCCGCGGCGCTGGAGCCGCTGATCGCCGAGCTCGCGCCGGTGCATCTGGTCGGGCCACTCGCTCGGGACCCAGGTGGCGATGCTCGCCGCCGCGAGCCATCCCGGCCGGGTGGCCGCGATGGTCCTCGTGTCGCCCTGGATCCTCCCCCGCCCGATGCGCCTGCCCCCGAAGGGCGTCTCCGATCTCCTCCAGATCCCGGTCGTCGGCCGCGCGCTGGCGAGGTTGGCGATCGCCCGCATCCGCCGCGACCCCGCGCGCTGCCGCGATGCCTACCTCAGCGCGATCGCCGATCCGGATGCGCTCACGAGCCATCCCGAGATGGCCGCCCTTCTGAGCCTGGCCGGCGAACGGCTGCGGTCCGCCGACATCCGGGCGATGAGCGACTGGGCGGCGAGCGCTCTCGCTCTCGATCTTCGGCGCATGGCGGCCGACCTGATCGCTCCGTCGCTGGTGGTGTGCGGCACCCTCGACCGTGTGACGAATCCTGCCGGCGCGGACTGGCTCGCCCGCGCCCTCCCCGCTGGAGAGATGCTGAGGGTCGAGCGCGCCGCCCACTTCCCGCATCTCGAGCGCGCCGACCTCGTGCTGCCGGCGATCCGTGGGCACCTGGCGTGAGCGGGGAGCTCCTCGCGCTGGCCCTGGCGGCGGCCCGTGCAGCCGGGGGGCTCCTCGCCGAACGCGTCGGCGATCCGGTGAGGGGGCTGGCGTCCAAGAGCAGCCGGACCGACCTGGTCAGCGACGCCGACCGCGACGCCGAGTCACTGCTGGTGGGGATGATCCGTGCGGCCCGGCCCGACGACGCGATCGTGGCCGAGGAGGGCGGCGGGCCGATCGGGTGGATCGGGGATCACCTGGCTCGTGGACCCCCTCGACGGGACCACCAACTACCTCTGGGGCGTTCCACAGTGGAGCGTCAGCGTGGCCGCACGTGACGATCGCGGGGCGCTGGTCGGCGTGGTCCAGGACGTGCCGCGCAGCGAGACCTACTCCGCCGTGCGCGGGGGCGGGGCGTGGCTCGGCGACGAGCGTCTGGCGATGGGTCCGGGGCCGGAGCTCGCGGAGGCTCTGATCGGGACCGGCTTCAACTACCGCGCCGAGGAGCGGGTGCGCCAGGCCGAGCGCCTCACGCGCATCCTTCCCGCAGTGCGCGATCTGCGCCGCTTCGGCTCGGCGGCGCTCGACCTGGCATGGGTCGCCGCCGGTCGCATCGACGGCTACTTCGAGACCGGCCTCAACGCATGGGACTGGGCCGCCGGGGAGCTGCTGGTGCGGGAAGCCGGTGGAGTGGTCGAGGAACTGCCCTCCCAGGGGCTCATCGCGGCAGGCGCCGGCCTCTTCGGTCCTCTGCGCGCCCTGGTGCGCGACGCCGAGGGATGAGCGCCTCCGGCCGTGAGAGGCTCTGGGAGGTTGACGCGGCGCGAACCCTGGCGATCGCCATGATGATCGCTTACCACGCCGCCTACGACGTCGATCTGCTCGCTCCGGAAGTGGACATCGACCCCTTCGGTGGGGGCTGGCGGGCCCTGCAGGTCGCGACCGGCTCGAGCTTCCTGTTCGTGGTCGGCGTGAGTCTGGCCATCTCGAACGGTCGCGCCCGATCACGGGGTCTCGCGGGGCTCCCCCTCTACCGGCGACATCTGCGCCGTGCCTCCCAGGTGGCCGCCGCCGCGCTGCTAGTGAGCGCGGCGACCCGGGTCGCCCTGGGTGACGACTACGTGCGGTTCGGCATCCTCCACTGCATCGCGGCGGCAATGCTCATCGGGCCCCTCCTCACGCGTCTCGGATGGCTCAACGTCCCTCTCGGTGCGGCGGTGCTCGCGACCGGACTGGCGCTCAAGGAGGGTCCCGCCTCTGACGTGCCGGGGCTGCTCGTGCTCGGTGTCCCCCCCGCCGGGGGCGCCGGGGTCGATTGGTACCCGCTCGCCCCGTGGCTGGCGCCGGTGCTCTTCGGCTTGGCCGCCGGTCTCGCTCTCTACCCCGGCGGACGCCGGGGGGCCTGGGGCGCCCGCCTGCCCGACCCGGCGGCATCGCGCTTCATCGGCGTGCCCGGGCGCCACGCGCTCCCGATCTACCTCGTGCACCAGCCGGTGCTGATCCTGATCGTCGCCGGTGCGCTTGCGGCGGTGGGGGTCGAGGTGAGCTGGGCCGGGTTCCGATGAGCAGGCTCGACGCCCTCGAGTGGGTCCACCCGCACGACCGCGACGCCTGGCGCGCGTGGCTGGGCGCCAACCACCTCACCGCGGGCGGGGCGTGGTTCGTGAGCTGGAAGAAGGCGACCGGCCGATCGCGTATCGAGTACGCCGATGCCGTCGAGGAGGCGCTCTGCGTCGGATGGGTTGACAGTCTCGCGCGGGGTGTCGACGAGGAGCGCTCCCGGCTGCTGATGACGCCGCGCAAGCGCGGCAGCGGATGGTCGCGGCCGAACAAGGAGCGCATCGAGCGCCTGACGGCCGCCGGGCTGATGCTGCCCGCCGGGCTCGCGGCGGTCGAGGCCGCCCGCGACGACGGCTCCTGGTCGGCGCTCGACGACGTCGAGAACCTGGTCGAGCCGCACGAGCTGCGGGCCGCGCTCGACGCGGACCCGGCGGCGCGGGCGAACTGGGACGCTTTCCCCCGCTCGGCCAGGCGCGCCATCCTCGAGTGGATCTCCACGGCCAAGCGCCCCGGCACCCGCGCCCGGCGGGTCGCCGAGACCGCCCGCCTGGCCGCCCGCAACGAGCGGGCCAACGAATGGAGGCGGGCTAGTGCGCTAGCTCCGGGTCGCACTCGTGATCGCCTGGTCGAGGTCCCAGATGATGTCGTCGAGGGTCTCGAGGCCCACCGACACACGCACCATGTCGTCGCTCACACCGGCGAGGCCGAGACCCTCCTCGTCGAGGCGGCGATGGGTGGTGGAGGCGGGGTGGATGATCAGCGTCTTGGCGTCCCCGACATTCGCCAGGTGCGAGCAGAGCTCGCAGGCCTCGATCAGGCGCTGACCGGCCGCGCGCCCGCCCTTCACGCCGAAGGTCAGCACCGCCCCCGCGCCGCGCGGCAGGTAGCGCGCGGCCAGCTCCCGCTGCGGGCTGCCCGGCAGCCCCGGGTAGCTGACCCACTCCACGCCCGGGTGACCCGTGAGGAACTCCGCCACCGCCAGCGCGCTGTCCACATGGCGGTCCATCCGCAGCGAGAGGGTCTCCAGACCTTGGAGCAGGAGGAAGGAGTTGAAGGGGGAGAGCACCGGGCCGAGGTCGCGCATCGTCTCGACCCGGGCCTTCATGATGAAGGCGAAGTTCCCGAAGGTCTCGGCGTAGCGCATGCCGCGGTAGCCGGGGCTCGGCTCGACCAGCCCGGGGAAGAGGCCGTCGGCCCAGGGGAAGGTGCCGCCGTCGACGAGAACCCCGCCGATGCTCGTGCCGTGCCCGCAGATCCACTTGGTGGCCGAGTGCGACACAAGGTGGGCGCCGTGCTCGATCGGCCGGCACAGGTAGGGCGTGGCGAAGGTGCTGTCGATCAACAGGGGGACCCCGGCCCCATCCGCCACCGCAGCGACCGCGGCGATGTCGAGCACGTCCAGGGCGGGGTTGCCGATCGTCTCGCCGTAGAGCAGCCGCGTTCGCGGAGTGAGCGCGCCGCGCCAGGCGGCCGGGTCGGCGGGGTCGACGAAGGTCGTCTCGATGCCGAAGCGGCGCAGGGTGATGGAGAGCTGGTTGTGGCTGCCTCCGTACAGGTGGCGGGAGGACACGATGTGGTCTCCGGCCTCCAGGAGAGTGGTTATCGCCACCATCTGCGCGGCCAGGCCGCTGGAGGTGGCGAGGGCTCCCACACCGCCCTCGAGGCTGGCCATGCGCTCCTCGAACACCGCGGTGGTCGGGTTCATGATCCGGGTGTAGATGTTGCCGAAGCGATTCAGGTCGAAGAGGTCGGCGGCCTGCCCGGAGTCCTCGAAGACGTAGGCCGAGGTCTGGTGGATCGGCATCGCCCGAGACCCGGTGATCGGGTCCACGCGCTGGCCGGCGTGCAGCGCCCGCGTGTCGAAGCCGAACTCGTGTGCGTCGCTCATGTCCGGAACGCCCCCATGCGCCGCGAACCGATGACCCCGGTCGAGAGGCCGACCACGTTGAGCCCGCCGAAGTACCGGCAGTGCTCCATCTTCGTACAACGGTTCTCGACCACCTCGAGGCCCGCGTCACGGGCCCTCTGGGCCGATTCCGGCTCGCGAATGCCGAGCTGCATCCAGATCACCTTGGCGCCGAGCGCGATCGCCTCGTCGACGATCGGGGGGACGTCCTCGGGCCGGCGGAAGATGTTCGACGATCTCGAGCGGCCCGAGGGCGGCCGCGGCCGCGAGGGAGGGCACGCACGGGTTGCCGAGCACCTCCTCGCAGCGGGGGTTCACGGGCGTGATGGAGTAGCCATTCGCCTGCATGTGGATCATCGCCCGGTGGCTCGGCCGGTCGGGTCGCGGCGAGAGGCCCACCACGGCAAGGCGGCGGTAGCGCTCGAGGATGCGCCGCACGGCGTCCGACGGGGCACCCTCACTCATTCCGGCGAACTGGACCACGAGCGCAGTATGGCGGGCGTCGGTCCGCTCCGGGCTCACTGGGTGCGCAGCGCCTCCAGGATGAGCTCGGCCGTGGGCTGGGGGGAGGGGGGATCCCACCAGATGTTGGCCTCCACGATCACCGGCCCGTCGGCCGTGATCGCCACGTCCCATCCGATGCTCCGCATCGGCATGAAGTGGCGTGCGGCATCGGTGACGAGCGCCTGGATCTCCTCCCACATGGGCAGACGCGTGCCCGCTGGGGCGGTCCCGGGGAGCGACCCCGGAGGGTCCAGGCGCATCACCCGGCGCTCGTCCGTCCTCAGGATCTCGCCGAGCGTGCCGTCGGCCAGATCGACCACCGCGATCACGTTCCCGGTGGCGCCGTTGTGGAAGTTGTCCACCACATTGTCGCCCATCACCAGCCGGAACTGGGCGTTCAGGATGCGCACCCGGCTGTCGCGGCCGACGAGCGTCACGATCCTCAGCGTCTGGAGGGCACGCCCGTCGCCCGGCAGGTCGGGGTGATCGCGAAGGCGCTCCTGGACCACGAAGATGTGGAACTGGCGATCCGCCACGAGCTCCCGGCAGAGCTCGGCGGCGCCGACCGGTCCCCGCCCCGCGATCTCGAGCCGATCCCCCCGGCGGGTCACGAGCCGCACGCCGAGGCCGTAGTAACCCCGCGCGGGCTTCACCACGAACTCCTCCGGGGCCCCGGTCTCGAGGAAGCGGCCCCAGTCGTCGGGTGAGGTCAGGATCTCTCCGGTGTGGGTCCAGGCCGGCCCCGATTCGCACAGGATCGCGTAGAGACGCGGCACCGGCAGGCCGAGAGCTTCGGCGTGGCGGTAGAAGACCCCCTTGTCCTCGGTCAGGTACCAGATCTCATTGGGGTTGAGGCGCGCCTGCTCACGCACGAGCCGGCGTTTGCTCACCTGGTCGTCGAGCCGATCGGCGCCCAGGTCCGGATCGAGCAGGCCCAGCGTGAAGGCTTCGTCGAGGGTGAAGCCCCGATCGCGCAGGAGGTGGACCCCGTGTCGCGCGAGCGCGAGCGTGCGACCCGGGTGCGCGGCCCGGGCGCACCGCGCGATCTCCACTGTGCGGTCCGCCCACCGGCGGGCCTCCCGGATCCGCCATCCGGCTGCGTGGGCCACCCGCGCTCCCATCCGTGTGTGCGCGCTCATTCCCCGCCCCCCTCCCGTGCTGGTTCTCCCTCGCCGCCACGCCGCGTCGGTGCGAGCGCGGTGCCGAATGGTCCTTCGGGCCCGGCAACCGGGGCAACCGCCATTCGGGGGGTGTTCACAGGTCGTTCACCCCAGGGTCACAGCAAAGTCACTCGGCATCGCCGCCCCGCGGGTTAACTTCGCGGCGTTCCATGGGGCGCCGGATGTCCGAGCCCTGACTTCATCGAGAGGAGAATCACCTGATGGCACGTGGACGCCGATTCGCCCTGGTCGCCGCATCGGCGGCCCTGACCCTGGGCTTGCTCGCCGCCGCCGGCTGCGGCAGCGACAGCTCCTCCTCGGACACGTCGGGCGGAGGCGCCGCGGGCCTCTCCGGCAAGATCACGGTCGATGGCTCGTTCGACCGTCGGCCCGCTCACCTCGGCTGCGGCGGAGGCGTTCGCCGCCGACAACGGCGACGTCAACATCACCGTCGGCACCTCGGGAACTGGCGGCGGGTTCGAGCGCTTCTGCAAGGGCGAGACCGACATCTCGGACGCCTCTCGTGCCATCAAGGACGAGGAGGCCGCCACCTGCAAGTCGGCCGGCGTCGAGTACCAGGAGCTGCGTGTCGCCTCGGACGGCATCACCATCGTGACCAGCTCCAGCAGCGACGTCGGGGGCGATGCGCTCACGATCGATCAGCTCAACGCCATCTGGAAGCCTGGCTCGAAGATCAAGAACTGGAAGGACATCCCCGGCGGCGGCTTCAAGGACCAGCCCCTGACGCTCGCGGGCCCCGACTCCCAGTCGGGCACCTACGACTTCTTCAACGAGGAGGTCCTCGGCGAGAACGCGGCGGGCGACACCATCACGCCCCGCCAGGACTACACGGCCTCGGCCGACGACAACGTCATCGTGCGCGCCGTCCAGGGGGCCGACGGCGCACTTGGCTACTTCGGCTACACGTACTACGAGGAGAATGCCGACACTCTCAGCGACTTCTCGGTGGACGGGGTCAAGCCGACCGCCGAGACCATCACCGACGGCAGCTACCCGCTCTCGCGGCCGCTCTTCATCTACGTGAGCACGGCCTCGCTGGCAAAGCCCGAGGTGGCGGCATTCGTCAAGTACTACCTCGAGAACGCCACCTCGCTCGCCCAGGAGCAGCAGTTCGTGCCCGGCGCCGCAGGACGCGCTCGACGAGTCGCTCGCCAAGATCGCCTCGTAGGACGTAGATTCCCCCGGTGACGCCCACCCGACGACGACGATCGACCCCGGCACGTCGGCGCTCGCCCGCACGCGCCGCCGCCCCCTGGAGCAGATCGTCCTGCTGCTCCTCGGAGCGGCGGCGGTGATCTCGGTCCTCGTCACGATCGGGATCGTCGTCACGCTGCTGAACGAAGGAGCGCCCTTCTTCGGCGAGGTCGGCCTCGGCGAGTTCCTCAGCGGGACCACGTGGCAGCCGGTCTCGGGCTCCTTCGGGGTGCTGCCGCTGCTCTCGGCGAGCCTCATCATCGCCGGCATCGCCGCGGTGGTCGCCATCCCGCTCGGACTCGGCTCGGCGGTCTACCTCTCCGAGTACGCAGCCGAGCCGTTTCGCAAGACGGTCAAGCCGATCCTGGAGTTGCTCGCCGGGATGCCGACGATCGTGCTCGGCTTCTTCGCGCTCGACGCCATCACGCCGGCCCTCCAGACCGCGGGTGTGATCCGCGACGGCCAGATCTTCAGCGCGCTGTCGGCGGGGGTCGTTGTCGGATTGCTCATCACCCCCCTCATCAGCTCGCTCTCGGAGGACGCGATGCGCGCCGTCCCGCGGTCGATGCGCGAGGGGGCGTACGGCGTGGGCGCCACACGGAGGGTGGTCGCGACGCGCATCGTGCTGCCCGCCGCTCTCTCGGGGGTGATGGCGGCGATCGTGCTGGCGGTCTCGCGGGCCGTCGGCGAGACCATGGCGGTGACCCTCGCCGCCGGCACCCAGGCCAGGCTCTCCGGCGATCCCACCGACCCGATGCAGACCATCACGGCCTACATCGTGGCGATCTCCCAGGGCGAGGCCACCCGCGGCGGCATCCAGTACCAGTCGATCTTCGCCGTCGGCATCCTGCTCTTCGTCGTGACCCTGGCCATCAACCTGATCGCCGTCCGGTTCGTGCGTCGCTTCCGCACCGTCTACCAGTAGGAGGCCGAGATGGCAGTCGATGCACCCGCCGTGCCGCTCGGCGATGAGGCCGCGGCTCGGCCCCTGCGCAAGAAGCGGCCCCGACCGGCGGACGCGCTCTTCCATGCCGGGATCCTCGCCGCCATCGGTATCACCTTGGGGGCGCTGGTGTGGCTCCTCACCTCGATCCTGCGCACGGGGCTCGGTGGGCTCGATTGGGGATTCCTCACCGACCCGGTCTCCACAAGCGCGGCGAGGGCCGGGTTCAACTCGGCCGTCCGCGGGTCGCTGGTCCTCATGATGATCACTTTCGCGGTGGCGATCCCGATCGGCTTCGCCGCAGCGATCTATCTCGAGAAGTTCGCCGCCCTCAGCCGAGCCCAGCTCGAGGGCAGCGCTCACGCACGCCGCCGCCGCCTCCGGGAGCTCGAGGCCGCCGGTGCATCCGCTCCGTCGCTCGCGCCGCGCCGCCTCGGCGTGGCTGCGAGCTTCGCCTGGGCGCGCATCGGCCCTCCGATCAACCGCGGGGTCGAGATCAACATCTCCAACCTGGCCGCCGTGCCCTCGATCATCTACGGCCTGCTCGGCCTGGCCCTCTTCGTCTCGTTCGTCGGCCTCCAGAAGTCACTGCTCGCCGGAGGGCTGACGCTCGCGCTGCTCGTGCTCCCCATCATCATCATCGCCAGCCGCGAGGCCATCCGCGCCGTTCCGGTGTCGATCGAGCAGGGCGCCATGGCGCTCGGGGCGACCCGCTGGCAGGCCGTCTCGCGTCAGATCGTTCCCGCCGCCTTCCCGGGGATGCTCACCGGGACGATCCTCGCGATGTCGCGGGCCATCGGTGAGTCGGCGCCCCTGATCGTGGTCGGCGGGGTCGCCTTCGGCACCCAGGTCCCGAGCGTGAACCCCGCCAACGCCAACGACACGCCGCTCTTCGCGATGCCGTTGCAGATCTTCGACTGGGCGGCGAGGCCTCAGGCGTCCTTCCTCGACCTCGCCGGGACGGGCATCATCGTCCTGCTCGTCATCCTGGTCCTCATGAACCTCGTAGCCATTATCCTGCGCAACAAGTTCAGCCGACATTGGTAAGGAGCTCGATTGTGTCCGACCCCTCCACGGTGGCTGCGGTGAGCGCGGATCCTCGCGAGCAGCGTGCGCAGCGCGTGACGACGCCGCAGTCGGCGGCGCCGCCGAAGCCCGTCGGCTCGGGGGCGGTGGTCTTCCGGGCGATCGACCTCGACTTCTTCTACGGCAAGGTGCGCGCGCTCGGGGGGGTCAACTTCGACATCCGTCGCAACGAGATCACCGCCCTGATCGGCCCCTCCGGCTGTGGCAAGTCGACGTTCCTACGGTGCCTCAACCGGATGAACGACCTCATCCCCGGCGCCCGTGTGGACGGGCGCATCGAGTTCCACGGCGAGGATCTCTATGCGTCGGACGTCGACTCGGTGGACGTGCGCCGGCGGATCGGGATGGTCTTCCAGAAGCCCAACCCCTTCCCGAAGTCGATCAAGGAGAACCTCTACTTCGGGATGAAGGTCAACGGCCTGAAGCCCACCATCGAGAAGGTAGAGGCGGTCCTGCGCCGGGCCGTCGCTGTGGGACGAGGTCAAGGACAAGCTCAACGACGACGCCTTCGCCCTCTCGGGCGGCCAGCAGCAGCGCCTGTGCATCGCCCGCGCGATCGCGGTCGAGCCCGAGGTGATCCTGATGGACGAGCCCTGCTCGGCGCTCGATCCGATCTCGACGCTCGCGATCGAGGACCTCATGAACGACCTGGTCAAGCAGTACACGATCGTGATCGTGACCCACAACATGCAGCAGGCGGCGCGCGTCTCGCACCGCACGGCCTTCTTCACCGTGAACGGGATGGACCAGGGTGAGCGCTACGGGGTCCTCGCCGAGCACGGCGAGACCGAGCAGATCTTCACCGCGCCCACCGACAAGCGCACCCAGGACTACATCACCGGGCGTTTCGGCTAGCGCCGGATTCAGGCTCAGGCGTCGGCCAGCAGGGACGGGCGCGGAGCCGGCAGGGCGCCCGACTCCTCGAGGCGGTTCAGGGCCTCGACCGCCGGAGGCCAGAACTGCGTTCCCGAGCAGCTCCGACACTCCGTGAGCGCCTCCTCGGTGGTGAGGGGGTCGTTGTACTCGCGCGCGCTGGTCATGGCGTCCCAGCAGTCGGCGAGGGTCAGGATGCGGGCGCCCTCCGGGATCGACGCGCCGTCGATCCCGTCGGGGTAGCCCCCGCCGTTCCAGAACTCGTGGTGGTGGGCCACCCACTCCACCTGATCGGGATCGAGCACCTCCGAGACGATGCGGGCGCCCAGGCGGGCGTGATCCTGCATCAGGGCCCGCTCCGCGTCGGTGAGGCCCTCCGGCTTGAGCAGGATTGCGTCGGGGATCCCGATCTTGCCGACGTCGTGCACCAGCCCCGCCTCGCGCAGCCGCGCCGTCTGCTCCGGAGTCCACCCGAGAGCGGTGGCCAGCATGACGGCCATGTCGGCGACCCGGATCGAGTGCAGCTGAGTGGCCGCGTCCTTCGCGTCGATCGCGCGAGCCAGGGCGCGCAGTGCGGCGATGCCGTCGGCGCGCGCCATCTGCCGTGCGCGGCTGTTGGGGGAGAAGTCGGCCATCAGGTCGCCGCTGAAGCGGAATGCGCCGTCACGGCCGTGGGTCTTGGCCCAGTAGAGGGCCGCGTCGGCCTGCTGGAGCAGCCCGTCGGCGTCGAGGTCGTCTCTCAGGGTGGCGACGCCGAGCGACGCGGTCAGGCGGCCGACCCCCTGTGGGAAGTCGGCGGCGCCCATCGCCTGCCGGATGCGCTCGGCGACCGCGAGGGCCGCCTCGCCGTCGGTGTCCGGCAGCAGCATGAGGAACTCCTCGCCGCCGATGCGGGCGATCAGATCGCCGCCGCGCGCGGCCTGGCTCAGGCGGCGCGCCGTCTCCACCAGCACGAGGTCGCCGACCGGGTGGCCGAAGGTGTCGTTCACGGCCTTGAAGTGGTCGAGGTCGATCATGATCGCGCTCAGCGGCCGGCCGGCGTCGCGGGCGCGTGAGGCCGTCTCCTGCAGGCGGTCGTGCAGGAGACGCTGATTGGAGAGGCTCGTCGAGGGGGTCGGTGTCGGCCAGATGGCGCAGGCGCTCGGTTGCGGCGATCAGCGCGTCGAGGACGCGCTGGCGGCTGCGCGCCACGAGCCGCCACGTGGCGAGGCCGAGGAGGGTCGCGAGCACCGCCGTGCCTCCGGTGAGGCCGATGATGCGCCTGGTCGCGGCCTCCACGCGTGCGTTGGCGACCCCGAGCTCGATGCCGTTCTCCCGCGCCCACGCCCTCGCCGAGTCCTTGAGGTCCTCCACCGCCGGCACGAGGAGCTTGATGAAGGCACGGTCGGCTTCGGATCCCCGCTCCGCCGGGCCTCCCCGGGCGGCGATCAGGGCGACGAGGGCGCCGCCCCGGCCGAGGGTCTGGTCGATTGCCGCCTGCTTGGCGGGGGACCTGCTCGCCAGATCGCGTTCACTGAGCGCGTGAGCCTCCCCCAGCAGCGTGAGCACGGTCCGCCCGATCTCGGGCGGGATGCCCGTGCCTCCGCTGGCCCGGTGGCGCCAGAAGACGCTTTCCTGCTCGGTGAACGTGCTCCGGAGCGTGGCGAGGCGGATCTGTGACTGCTGCGCGCCCCGGTATTCCTGGAGGTCGTGCACCATGCCGCGACCGGTGACCGCCGCCACCGCCAGCACCACGAGCGCCAGGCCGACCAGGATCAACATCTGCACCGCCTGCAGCAGGCGCTCGGTGCGCGCGGCGGCGGCCCAGTCGCTCTCGCGGTGCACGCCGGCGTCCGGGCCCGGCGCGGGATCGGGTCTCGGAGACATCACACCTGGTGTGTCGGCCCCGGCACGGCGTTTCTTAGCGAGGTCCCCGCCCACCCGGGCCGCGGCGGCCCGGGTGGGTCGTCAGATCAGGAGACGGTGCTCTCGGTGTAGAGGCGCCGCAGCACGGTGGGGAGGATCCCGCCGTTGTGGATGTAGGTGAGCTCCGTCGGTCCGTCTACGCGCGCGAGCACGCTGAACGAGCCGGCTGAGCCGTCCTCGCGGGTGTAGTCGATCGTCACGTCCTGGCGCGGTGCGAGGTCTGCCAGGCCCGTGAGGGCGAAGGTCTCGCGCCCGGTCAGGCCGAGCTCCTCGTGGCCCTCGCCCTCGTGGAACTGGAGCGGCAGCACGCCCATGCCCACCAGGTTGCCGCGGTGGATGCGCTCGAACGACTTGGCGATGACCGCCCGAACGCCCAGCAGCAGAGTTCCCTTGGCGGCCCAGTCGCGGCTGGAGCCGTTTCCGTAGAGGGCGCCGGCAAGCACGATCAGCGGGGTACCTGCGGCCTGATAGTCCATCGAGGCGTCGTAGATGCTCGTGATCTCACCGGTGGGCAGGTGCTCGGTCCAGTTGCCCTCCTTGCCTCCGGCGAGCGCGTTGCGCAGGCGGATGTTCCCGAAGGTGCCGCGCATCATCACCTCGTGGTTGCCGCGTCGCGAGCCGAAGCTGTTGAAATCGCGCGGCTCCACGCCGTGCTCGATGAGGTAGCGGCCGGCCGGCGAGCTCGCAGGGATGCTGCCTGCGGGTGAGATGTGGTCTGTGGTGATCGAGTCGCCGAGCACGGCGAGGGCGCGGGCGCCGACGATGTCGGTGATGGGTGCCGGCTCGGGGGTGATGCTGCTGAAGAACGGCGGCAGCTGCACGTAGGTCGACCCGGGGTCCCACTCGTAGGTCTGACCCTCGGGCACCGGCAGGGCGCGCCAGCGCTCGTCGCCCTCGAACACCGTGGCGTAGCTCTCGGAGAAGAGCTCGCGGTTGACCGAACCGTGAACGGCGTCGGCCACTTCCTCCTGGGTGGGCCAGATGTCGGCCAGGTGCACCGGCTGCCCGTCCGACCCTGTGCCGAGCGGCTCGGTGGTGAGGTCGATGTCGACCCGCCCCGCCAGCGCGTACGCCACCACCAACGGCGGCGATGCGAGGTAGCTGGCCCGGATGTTGGGGTGGATGCGGCCCTCGAAGTTGCGGTTGCCCGAGAGCACCGCTGCGGCCACCAGGCCGTTCTTCTCGATCGCCTCGTCGATCGGGCCGGCGAGCGGCCCCGAGTTGCCGATGCAGGTGGTGCAGCCGTAGCCGACCAGGTCGAAGCGCAGCTCGTCGAGGAATGGGGTCAGCCCGGCCCGGTCGAGGTAGCCCGTCACCGCGCGGCTGCCCGGGGCGAGGCTGGTCTTCACCCAGGGGGGCGTCGTCAGGCCCTTCTCCACGGCCTTCTTGGCCAGCAGGCCCGCCCCGACCATCACGTAGGGGTTGGAGGTGTTGGTGCAGCTGGTGATGGCTGCGATGGCGACCGAGCCGCTCTGAAGCGGAAAGGTCTCGCCCTCGACCGTCACGTGAACCGGCTGGTAGTGCGGGCCCGCGCCGTTGGCGACCAGGCCGTCGGTGAAGTTCTCGCGGAACTCCCCGGCCACGTTGTCGAGCGTCACGCGATCCTGCGGACGGCGCGGGCCGGCGAGGCTCGGGACGATCGACGACAGGTCGAGCTCGAGCGTCTCGTCGAACTCGGGGTCGGGGTCGGAGTCGGTGCGGAAGATGCCCTGCGCCTTGGCGTAGGCCTCGGTGAGGGCGATCGTCTCGGCCGGGCGGCCGGTCGTGTTCATGTACCGCAGGGTCTCGTCGTCGATCGGGAACATCGTCGCGGTGGCACCGAACTCCGGCGACATGTTCGAGATGGTCGCGCGGTCGGCGAGGCTGAGCGACGACAGGCCGGCGCCGTAGAGCTCGACGAACTTGCCCACCACCCCGTGCGTACGCAGCATCTCGGTGACCGTCAGCACCAGGTCGGTCGCCGTCGTGCCGGCGGGGATCGCCCCGGTCAGCTTCAGGCCGATCACGGTCGGAGTGGGCTGCGAGAGCGGCTGGCCGAGCAGCACGGCCTCGGCTTCGATGCCGCCGACGCCGAAGCCGAGCACACCGACCCCGTTGATCATCGTGGTGTGCGAGTCGGTACCCACGAGGGTGTCGGGGAACGCCATCAGCTCTCCCTCGATCTCGCGCGTCTGGACGACCGGCGAGAGGTACTCGAGGTTCACCTGGTGGACGATGCCGGTGCCCGGCGGCACGGCGCGGAAGTCGCGGAACGCCTGCTGGGCCCACCGCAGCAGCATGTAGCGCTCGCGGTTGCGCTCGTACTCGATCTCCACGTTGGCGGCGAAGGCGTCATGGTCGCCGAAGCGGTCGACCTGCACCGAGTGGTCGATCACCAGGTCGGCCGGCACGAGCGGGTTGATCAGGCTGGGGTCTCCGCCGAGGGCGCTCATGGCGTCGCGCATGGCGGCCAGATCCACCACGCAGGGCACGCCGGTGAAGTCCTGCATCACCACGCGGGCGGGCAGGAAGGGCACCTCGGCCGTCGAGCCCGAGCGGGGCGTCCAGCCGGCGAGCGCCTTCACGTCCTCCTCGGTGACGAAGCCGCGGCCGCAGTTGCGCAGCACGGTCTCCAGCAGCACCTTGATCGTGTACGGCGTGCGCGCCAGGTCTTTGCGCACGGCGTCCAGCCGGTAGATGACGTGGGATCGCCCGCCCGCCTCGAGGGTGTCACGGGCGGAGAAAACGTCGGGCGTCCGGGTCAAGGCAGGCTCCTCCTGGGGGTGTGCGATGCGACCAGAAAGCCTACCGTTCCGGCGCACTTCTGACGCGGACGGATCCTGAACCGGGCGTCGCGGAGAGGTTCCATGCATGAGTGGCCCACGCGCCCCTTCGATTCTCGGCGCACGCGCTCCGAAGGATGGAGCTCAGGGGCATCACGCGGGAAGAGGTCGGAGTGGTGCTCGAACGCGACGGGGGAGTTCTCCAGCGCTGCACAGGCCGATGGGCCCTGAAGCCGAGATCGGAGGGCGGTGGATCACGGTGATCCGGCGCCCCAACGGGACCATCCACACCGTCGCCCCGGGTCGCGGTAGGGGGGAGGAGCGTCTACTCTGGCGACCATGAGTACCACGGTCTTCACCGCGACCTACGACCCGGAGGCCGACGCGCTCGCGATCGACCTCGAGGGGTCCGGCGCTGGGCGATCGGCGCGCACCGAGCACCTCGATGAGCGGCGGTTCGTGGACTACGACGCCACGGGGCGGACGATCGCGATCGAGCTGCTCGACGTCTCCGGCGGGGTGGTCTTCGACGGTCTCCCCGAGACGGGGCTCGTCCGCGGCGTCGTCGATCGCCTCGCGGCCGACCAGGGCTGGTCCCACAGCCGCGCCTGAGCAGAGGTCACCCGGGGGCGTGCAGCTTGCGGTAGGTGATGCGCTTCGGCCGGGCGGCGTCCTCGCCGAGGGTCCGCACCCGGTGGTCCTCGTACTCCTGGAAGTTGCCCTCGAACCAGGTCACCACGACTGTCGCCCTCGAAGGCGAGGATGTGGGTCGCCACCCGATCGAGGAACCAGCGATCGTGCGAGGTGATCATGGCGCAGCCCGACCATGCCACGACGGCCTCCTCCAGGGCGCGGAGGGTGTCCACGTCGAGGTCGTTGGTCGGCTCGTCGAGCAGCAGCAGGTTGCCGCCGCCGGCCAGCAGCTTGGCGAGGTGAACGCGGTTGCGCTCACCACCCGAGAGCATCCCGACCGGCTTCTGCTGGTCGGCGCCCTTGAAGTTGAACGAGGCCACGTACTGGCGTGAGTTGATCTCGTCGCTGCCGCCGAGCTGGATCAGGTCGAGCCCACCGGAGATCTCCTCCCACACCGTCTTGTCGCCCTCCAACTCGCGCGACTGATCGACGTAGGCCAGTTCCACGGCCGGCGCGAGGCGGATGGTGCCCTCGTCCGGAGTCTCGATGCCGGCGACCATCTTGAAGAGGGTGGTCTTGCCGGCTCCGTTGGCTCCGATCACGCCCACGATCGCCCCCGGGGGGAGCGTGAACGAGAGGTCGTCGATCAGCAGCCGGTCGCCGAAGCCCTTCGAGACGTTCGCCACCTCCATCACCAGATCGCCGAGCTTCGGAGGCGAGGGGATGCGGATCTCGACGGCCTTCGAGCGGCGCTCGCCCTCCTCGGCGCGGAGCTTCTCGTAGTTGGCGAGGCGGGCCTTGCTCTTGGCCTGGCGGGCCTTCGGCGAGCTGCGCACCCACTCGAGCTCGCGTGCGAGCGCCTTCTGGCGGGCCGACTCGGACTTCTCCTCCTGCTCGAGGCGGATCCGCTTCTGGTCCAGCCAGCTCGAGTAGTTGCCCTTCCAGGGGATGCCCTTGCCGTAGTCGAGCTCCAGGATCCAGCCGGCCACGTTGTCGAGGAAGTAGCGATCGTGGGTCACGGCCACGACGGTGCCGGGGTACTCCTCGAGGTGGCGCTCCAGCCAGCCCACCGACTCGGCGTCCAGGTGGTTGGTGGGCTCGTCGAGCAGCAGCAGGTCCGGCGTCGACAGCAGCAGGCGGCAGAGGGCCACCCGGCGGCGCTCGCCGCCCGACAGGGTCGTGACGTCCTGGTCGCCGGGTGGCACGCGGAGGGCGTCCATCGCCACGTCGAGCTTGCGCTCGAGGTCCCAGAGGTCCAGGCGGTCGATGGTGTCCTGCAGCTCGCCGTACTCGACGAGGGCCGTCTCCATCTCGTCCGGCTCCATCTCGCCGAGCCTCGCGCCGATCTCCTCGAAGCGCCGCAGCAGGGCGACCGACTCGGCGGCGCCCTCCTCCACGTTGCCGCGCACGTCCTTGGACGGATCGAGGTCGGGCTCCTGCGGCAGGAGGCCCACGGTCGCCCCGGGCGCGAGCATCGCATCTCCCGTGTACTCCTTGTCGAGCCCGGCCATGATGCGCAGCAGGGTCGACTTCCCGGAGCCGTTGACCCCGAGCACGCCGATCTTCGCGCCCGGCATGAACGAGAGCGAGACGTCCTTCAGCACCGTCTTGTCGGGCGGATGGGTCCGCCCGAGGCGATACATGGTGTAGATGTACTGGTCGGCCATGAAACCTCTTCGGAATGGTGTTCTCGGGCATCGAGCGCCTCCCGGAGGGGCGCCGTCTCGCCACCGACTGCAGTGGAGTCTGACACTCGTAGGGAGTTGCGCGTCGCTCGATCGAGTGGAGTCACGCGACCCGGTCCGCCAGGGCCGACCCGCCCTCGTCGGGGCCAGAGCGGCGCGACTCGGCGCCCCGGCGCCCAGGCCGCTCCCGACGAGAGCCCACTCGGGCACCCACAGTACCCACCATCGGGGAGGGTCACCAGCCGCCCCGCTTCCCGCCCCGGCCGGCTCGCGCGGTCGAGAGGCGGTCAGTCGGTGACCCGGACCAGGAGGACCGAGCACGGCGCCGGCGAAGCCACCGATGCTGCGCGGCCGATGGTCCCGTGTCCGCAGGAAGTTCCTCTCGACACGGCCCCATGGGACGCCGCCACCAGCAGGTCGACGCCCTCCTCTGCCGCCCAGCGCCCGATCGCCACCGGTGGGTAACCGCGGATCAACGTCGTGCGCGCGCCGGTCTGGCGTCCGGCGTCTTCGGGGAGGCGTCGCGCCGCCTCGCTCTCGCCCGAGGGCGCCTGCCCTGATCAGGCAGGCGAAGTGCGATCATGAGCGCACGACCGGCACGGCCTCCAGGCCCTCTCGGATGAGCAGGCTCGCGGCGTGGGTCTCCGAGTCTCGGGGAATCCTCGGGCGGGATCATCGATCGCCTCGTCGGGGGTAGGACCGCCTTTCTCGACGGGAGCGGATCGTGGAGTTCGGCTCGATCGAGCACGCGGCGGTGCTCGCGACCACCTTGCTGCTCTGTCTCGTGGCGGCACTCGCGCCGCCTCGGCGGCCCGGCGTCGCCTGGCTCACCGCCGCGCGCGTCCTCGCGGTTGTGCTGGTGGCGAACGAGATCACGATCCGGATCGTGTTGCTGGCCGACCGCGATTGGAACTGGGATACCGACCTGCCGCTCCAGCTCTCGGACGCGGCCCTCGTCGCCGCGGCCGTGGCGCTGTGGACGCCGCGACCACCTCGCCTGGCCTATGAGCTGGCCTATTTCTGGGCCTTCAGCGCGACCCTGCAGGCGGTGCTCACGCCCGACCTGAGGCAGGGGCCCGACCACTACTTCTTCTGGGCCTTCTTCATCGCCCACTCGGGCGTGTTGATCGCGGCCTCCTACCTGAGCTGGGGGCGGGGCCTGGCGCCCGAGCCGGGCGCCGTCAAACGGGCGCTCCTCGCGTCGCTCGCGTGGACCTGCGTCGCGGCGCTCGGCACGCTGGCGACCGGCGGCAACTACATGTTCCTGCGCGAGCGACCCGAGGGCGGCAGCCTCCTCGACCTCTTCGGGCCCTGGCCCTGGTACCTGCTGGGCGCGGGTGCGCTCGCCATCCTCGTGTTCGTACTGCTGGCCCGGATCCGGCGCGTCCATCCGCCTGCCTGGCGGGGGGGTGAGACCGGGGCGGGGGGATGAGACCGGGAATCGTGCCCCGCCCGCCGGGTCCCGCTCATGGCGGAGCCGCTCGGCGATCCTCCCACTCCGCGGAATCGTCCGCCGCCGCCAGGACGTCGTCGGGGAGGTCGTATCGTCGGAAGACGACGTAGCCGACGAAGACGATCACGCCGGCCGTGGGACCGACCAGCCGGATGCCAAGCGGATCGTCGGCCGAGTTGCCGAGCAGGAGCAGCAGGGACAGCAGCAGCGGTGACACCGAGGTTGCGGTCTTCTCCACGAGGTTCTGGGTGCCGAAGTAGCTCCCTTCGCGCCGCATCCCGGTGGCGAGGCTGTCGTGGTCGATGACGTCGGCCGTGAGCGCGGCCGGGAAGAGGTAGACGCCGGCGAGCGGGACGCCCGCGACGGCCATCACGGCGAGGATCTGAACCTCCGTCGGAACTCCGGGAAGGAAGCCCGCGAAGAAGAGGAGCGGGAAGACGACCGACGTCCCGAACATGGCGGCGCGGTACGCCTGCCGCTTCGAGGTGCGTCGCGCGAAGCGCGAGAAGACGGGTACGACGATGAGCGTGGCCGTGAGCGTCGTGGCGGTGAGGATCGCCACCCACGTGCCGACCTCCTCTTCGCCGAGGACGGCCCTCACGTAGAACGGCAGCATGCCGAGGATCATCTGCAGCCCGACCTGGAACAGCACGAAGGTCGGCAGGAAGAGGAGGAAGTAGCGGTTTGAGAGGGTCATCCGCAGACCCTCGCGAAACGAGGTGGTGAGCGGCGGGGGAGTGAACCGGCGCGCCCGGCTCCACACCCCGACCATCCCGATGTATCGGAACGCGAGGGCGACGATCGCCATCGCGAGTGCCATCGCCTGGAACCCGGCCAGGTCGACGAGCAGCCCGCTGCCCACGAGGCCGACCGCCCCGCCGGCCACGCCGAAGTAGACGCGGATGCCGACGATGCTCAGGCGCTCGCCGCTCGTGGGCGCGAGCTCGGGCATGAGCGCCTCGTAGGGGCCGCTGCTCAGGGTGCTGAACAGATAGTGGAGCTCCAGCATGAGGAAGAGGTATGCGCCGATCAGGGCAGGGCCGGCACTCGACGGTGGCGTGAAGAGCAGGAACGCCGTGAGCGCCCAGAGGGGGGTCGTCGCAAGGATGAAGGGCAGCCGGCGTCCGAGCCGGGTACGGGTGCGATCGCTCCAGTGCCCGATCAGCGGGTCGTCAACGGCCTCGAAGAGGTTCGCGGCGAAGAGCAACGCGCCAACGGCCCCGAGCGGCAGGAGCGATTCCAGGTCCGCGTCCTCCGGCGGCGCGAAGTAGTAGACGAGCCAGGCGCCGCGACTCTGGGTGAGGGCCTCGCCCCCGATGCTGCTGGACGCGTAGAGGAAGCGCGTCCGGCGCGGGAGCGCCCCCCCCACCCTCGCCGCTGCGTCGAGCGGTTCAGGCACCGGGCCCGCCCTTGCCCCGGGTCCCCGGGTACAGGCGCTCGATCTCCTCCTGGAAGTGCTGCTCGCAGACCCGGCGCCGCAGTTTGAGGGTCGGGGTGACCTCCCCCTCCTCCGCCAGGAAGTCCCGCGCGAGCACCGCGAAGCGCCGCACCTGCTCGGGTCGTGAAAGCCGTCCGTTGACCTCCGCGACCACCGTTGCGATCAGCGCCTCCGCCTCCGCCTGGCTCGTCGCGTCCGTCCCCGCCGCGTCGCGGTCGAGCGTCACCAGCGCGACGAGGTACGGGCGTCGGTCCCCCACGACCAGGGCGTTCGCCACGAATCGCGACGCTCTCAGCGCGCCCTCGATGCTCTGGGGCGAGACGTTCTTGCCGCCGGGGGTGACGATCAGGTCCTTCTTGCGGTCGGTGATCGTGAGGAAGCCGTCGGCGTCGATGGAGCCGACGTCGCCGGTGCTCAGCCAGCCGTCGGTGCTCACGACCGCACGGGTCGCCTCCTCGTCGCCCCAGTAGCCGGCGAACACGTTCTCGCCGCGTACGAGGATCTCGCCGTCGTCGGCGATGCGCACTTCGACGCCCGGCAGGGGGAGACCCACCGTGCCGAGCCGGAACCGATCCGGGGTGTTGAGCGTCGCGACGGTGGTGCACTCGGTCAGGCCGTAGCCCTCGAGGACCGGCACGCCGAGCGCATGCAGGAACTCGGCGACCTCGCGGCCCAGCGGAGCCCCGCCCGAGATCACCACCCGCAGGCTCCCCCCGAGCCCCCGGCGAACCATGGAGAGGACGAGCCGGTCGGCCATCGCGTGCCGCAGTGCCAGGCGCGGGCCGAGCCGCTTACCCGCCCGGCGCCGACGGCTCGCCTCGCGGCCGACCGCGAACGCCCAGTCGGCGATCCGCCGCCGACCGCCGGTCGTCCTCGCAACCCGTGCCGCGATGGTCCGCGCCACGCCCTCGAACACCCTTGGCACGCTCGGGAAGATGGTCGGGCGCACGGCGCGCAGGGCGCCCGGCAGCGCCGCGGTCTCGGGGCAGAGGGCGATGGTCAGCCCGAGACGCGGGCCCGTCAGCTCGACCAGTCGGGCGAAGACGTGGGCCAGCGGCAGGTGCAGCACGGTCCTGTCCCCCGGCTCGACCAGCCCGCGGACGCGGCACACCATTTCGACCATCTCCCAGTAGTTGCGATGGGTGAGCATGCAGCCTTTGGGAGGCCCGGTCGTGCCCGAGGTGTAGACGCAGGTGAGCAGGTCGCGCTCGGCGATCGCCGAGCTCGCCGCGTCGACCGCCCCGGGGTTCGCATCGAGGTACCGCCGCCCATCGCGGCGGACCTCGTCGAGCGAGCGATCGCCGCCGGAGAACGGCTCGACCGCCACGACCAGCTCGAGCGCCCTGAGATCGGCGCGGACACTCCCGATCTTGGCGTACTGGCCCTCGTCCTCGCACACCGCGATGCGCGCACCCGAGTCCGAGAGCACGTGGAGGCAGTCCGACGCCGAGGCGCCGGGGTAGGTCGGCACGACGACCGCCCCGATGCAGATCAGGGCCTGGTCGCAGAGGATCCATTCCAGGCGCGTGCGACAGAGGATCGCGACCCGGTCCCCCTTCGCGATCCCGAGCGAGAGGAACCCGGCGGCGAGCTCCTCGACCGCTCGCCCCGCCTCATCCCAGGACACCTCGCGCCACTCCGGATGGGCGTGCACGAGGAAGGCGGGCCGATCGGGGGGGTCCTCGACGGCCGCTCGCCAGGTCCTCGCCACGGTGCGTTGGGGGATGCAACGTGGCTCGGGCACGGCAAGGGTCCTCTCAGCGGCTCTGCCGACGAACTCGGCCTGCGGTGGCGCTCGCCTCAGGCGTCCCGGAGTCTGCAGGGTCGGTGCGCTTACCAGCAGGGCGCCGTCCGGGCGAGACCCCCGCTCCCTCAAGCCGGACCTCCGCGAGGGTCTCGCAGCGGTTCCTCCACGACGAGTGCTCTCGGCGTGGGCGCTCGGCCGCGGTGAGCATCGGTGCATTCGTGGGCTGGTCAGGCGTTGGCACCCCAACACCCTCCTTCGGGGACCCGGACCTTCGCGACCAGGTGCCGCTGCCGGTGTGCGGTCAACACACCTCGGGCGCGCCACTCGCGATCACGCCCAGCACCAGGCAAGGCTAGGGGCGAAGCCTGCCCCTCGCGTGCGTGAGGGGTTCAGGCGAGGTGCGGGTTTCTACGGCACCGCTGTGTCGACGACCCCGACCGGTTCCCTGGGTGCGCTCGGAGCCGACCCCGTCACCCGTCTCTCCGAGAGGCTAGGCGATCTCGGCGGAGGCGGCCGGAGGCGCGCCGGCCCGGACCGCGATCCGCTCGCCCCGGCGGGCCGGGCGCGTGACCTTCAGGTACTCGGCGAGGTAGTACGAGCCGACGACGAACGCGGCCGCGAGAGCCTGGGCCCCGAGGGTCTCCCAGGACGAGTACATCTCGAACCACGAGCCCATCCAGCTCGGGACGGTGAACGGGGTGGCGTGGGTGGGGAGCCAGCCGAGCTGCTGGAAGGTGAGTGCCGTTCCCCCGATCATCACCACGAGCACGGCGCCCACCAGGACGCCGGTCCAGACGAGCATCCTCCGGTAGGGCATGCGGCGGTGAAGCGAGAAGGTCACCGCGCCCACGGCCACGGTCCCGGCGAGACCGAACGCGATCCCCTCCAGCACCGCGCTGGTCCCGTTGCGCAGCTGCAGGTTCTGAAGGAAGAGAACCACCTCGAAGCCCTCGCGATAGACGCTCGTGAACCCGAGTAGCACCAGGCCGAGGCTCGCGGAGAGGCCGGCCTGGCCGAGCAGCTCACGCCGGCGCCGGTGGTGCCGGCCGATCCAGGCTGACCAGTACACCTTGTGCACGAACCAGTTCAGGACGACCAGGAGCACGACCACCGCGAGGAAGCCGGTGATCGCCTCGAGTCGCGGGCCGAGCGGCGATGCCACATCGAGCAGGGCCTGGGCGACGAACCAGGTGACGATCGAGGCGGCGAACGCCACGATGGCCCCCGCGACCACCGGCCGCCGACGCCTGAGATTGGCCCCCTGGAAACTCGCGATCACGGCTGCGAAGATCAGCACCGCTTCGAGGCCCTCGCGAAAGACGATGATCGCGGTGTTCACCACGGCGGTCCCGTGCGATTGGAGGGCCACCGTCTCGGTCGGATCCTGCGGCGCCGCCGCGGTTGCCATCAGGTAGACGGCGCCGGCCAGAAGCGCCAGGCCGAGCACCCACCAGGCGAGCCGGCGGTGGTCGAGACGGGGTCGGTCGAGGGTGGGCGCCGGCATCGGTCGGGCAACCTAACACACGACGTTCGGCGCGGCGAACACACCCGTCCTGCGGGCTCATCCACGGCTGCGGGCGGCCCGTCGCTCCCCCGTGCAACGCCGCGAAGCCGTTGTTGCGCAGGCCCGGCCTCTCAAGTCGCGCCGCGCTATCGTCGAGTACGAAACCGAGACGAATGACAGCGCGGCGGGGCCGCGCACACGCCCCCAGGAGGGGACAAACATGCTTCACGAGATACCGCAGCGGCCCGAGGCCGCTGATTCCGGCTGTGTGGCTCATCTGAGCCAGGGCGGCTGGGGCAGCTACCACCGTCACGATTGCGCGCTGGCACCCCATCGCGGGGAGCCGGGCGTGCGCCACGTGGTCCACGGGCCCTGGCGCTACCTGTCCGCGCACTGGCAGCCCTGCACGGTCTGCAACCCGCCGGTCGCCGAGATGACCGCCGCGGCGTAGCGGGCACGTGCGAGGCCGCGCACCGCGCGGCTCCGCTACCGTGACCTCTCGGGAGAGCGCGACGGGAGGGGATGGACAGGTGGATGTGACCGAGGCCACGTTCGATGCCGAGGTGATCGAGCGCTCACGGGAGATCCCTGTGGTCGTCAACTTCTGGGCCGCCTGGTGCGGCCCCTGCCGCCAGTTGACCCCTGTCATCGAGGACGCCGTCGAGCGGCGCGCCGGCGCCGTGATCCTGGCGAAGGTCAACATCGACGCGAACCCCGCTCTGGCCCAGCAATACCGCGTGATGAGCATTCCTCTGGTGAAGGGCTTCCGCGACGGCGAGGCGGTGGCCGAGTTCGTCGGACTGCAGCCCCCGGCGGCGATCGACGCATTCCTCGACCGGCTCGTCCCCTCCGAGACCGAACGCCTCGTGGCCCTGGGGGACGAGGACTCCCTGCGGTCGGCCGTCGCCGCCGAGCCGGGACATGTGGGCGCCCGGGTGGCGCTCGCCCAGCTGTTGATGGACGACGGCCGCGGCGACGCGCTCGTGGAGTTGCTCGAGCCGGTGGCCTACGACCAGCGCGCCGCCGCGCTGCTCGCGCGGGCCCGTCTCGCCGCGGTCGACCAGCCCGACGTGGTGGCCGGCCTGACCGCCCTCTCCGCGGGCGACACCGAGCGAGGCCTGACGCACCTGGTCGATGCGGTGCGCGTGGCCGATCCCGAACTGCGCGAGGACCTGCGGGCGGCGCTGCTCGGCATCTTCGCCCAGCTCGGCGAGCACCATCCCCTCGCCACGCGGTTCCGGCGGCGCCTGGCGCAGGCGCTGTACTGAGGCCGAGACACCGCTTCCGGCCACCGGCCAAGCCGCAGACGCAGGACCTCTTCACCGGGTTGGCCGGGCCGGCCTATTCGCAGCGTGCGGCGTTGCTCTCTCTGGGCCAGGAGCCGCGCTGGCACCGCTTCCTGGTGGACCGGCTCCCCCTGGGGCCGGACGAGCACGTACTGGATGTGGCAACGGGAACGGGGGCAGTGGCAGAGAGGCTGGTGCTCCGGCACCGGTGCAGCGTGACCGGCGTCAACCAGAGCGCCGACATGCTCGCCGCGGCCCGGTCGCGCCTGGAGGCAGCCGGGCTTCATCAGCGGGTCACTCTCAGGCAGGCGGAAGCCGAGCACCTACCGTTCCCGGATGAGACGTTCGACGGCCTCACCGTCACCTACCTGCTGCGCTACGTCGACGATCCCGCGGGAACGCTCCGGGAGCTGGTGCGGGTGATGCGCCCGGGCGCGACCTTCGCGAGCCTCGAGTTCGGCGTGCCCCCGCGCGTCGCTGCGCGCACGGCATGGCGCCTCTATACCGGGGCGGTGCTGCCCCTCGGCGGCGCGCTGGTCGGTGGGCGGGCGTGGTGGCGCGCCGGCCGCTTCCTGCACCGCAGCATCCCCGATCTCTACCGCCGCCACCCGGTCCCCGACCTGCTCGATCTGCACCGGGCGGCGGGCCTCACCGCCCTCAGGGTCAGGCGCCTCAGTTTCGGCGGCGGAATCGTCATCTGGGGGCAGCGCTCCTCCTGATCCACCGGCGTCTCGGCGACGACCGGGTCGCGCGCTCAGGAATCGCGCTCTCCGGCCGATGGTGGTCGAGAATCGGCAAGTGAGGGAGTCGGATGGCCCAGGAGGCAGCCCAGGCGGCGGTGGCAGCGCCGTCGCGCGGGATCGGGCAGGTGCTCATCGAGATGGGCGCGATCTCCCCTGCCGTGCTCGAGCGAGCGCTCCAGCGCCAGAAGGAGGAGGGTGGGCGGCTCGGCGAGATCCTGATCGCCAACGGCCACATCACCGCCGAGGTCATGGGCGACGGCCTCGCCCGGCGCCTCGGCGTGCCGCGGGCGCGCCTGACGGTCGCGGTGGACCCCGAGATCCTCAACCTGCTCGATGAGCGCACCCGCCGTCGCTACAGCGTGGTGCCGATCGGGGTCGACTCGAGCGGCGCCCTGCTGCTGGCCATGGCCGATCCGTCCGATGTGCTGACGCTCGACGACATCCGCTCGCTCGTGGGGCGAGATGTGCGTCCGGCACTCGCTCTCGAGCCCGAGATCGAGGCGTTCCTGCACGCGGGCAACGTCCATCAGGACAACTTCCTCTCGGGGCTCGTCCGCGAGGCCGGCCCGAGCGTGGCCGTCGAGGTCGACAACGAGATCGACACCGATCTCACCTTCGCGGGCGAGACCGCCCCGGTCGTGCGGATGGTCGGCTCGATCGTCTCGCGCGCCGTCGAGGAGGGCGCCTCCGACATCCACCTCGAGGCGCAGGCCGCCGAGATGCTGGTGCGCTACCGGATCGACGGTGTCCTGCGCACCGTGGCCGCCATCCCCGGCGGTCTCTCGCGCGAGGTGGTCAGCCGCATCAAGGTCATGGCCGAGATGGACATCGCCGAGCGCCGTGTGCCCCAGGACGGGCGCGTGAGCCTCGTGGCCGCCGGCCACCGCCTCGACCTGCGCGTGGTGACCGTGCCCACGGTCCACGGCGAGGGCATCGTGATCCGGATCCTGGACACCTCCAACGCCATGCGCAAGCTCTCGGAGCTCGGGTTCAGCGGCGAGACCCTCGAGCGGTTCACGTCGTGCTACCGCCGCCCATACGGCGCGGTGCTCGTGAGCGGGCCGACCGGCTCCGGCAAGTCGACGTCCCTCTACGGGGCGCTGCACTCGCTCAACACCGGAGACCGCAAGATCATCACCGTCGAGGACCCGGTCGAGTACCGCCTGGCCGGAATCAACCAGGTGCAGGTGAACGCCAAGGCCGGGCTCACCTTCGCCACCGGGCTGCGCGCCCTGCTGCGCAGCGACCCCGACGTGATCATGGTCGGCGAGGTCCGCGACGGCGAGACGGCCCAGATCATGATGCAGGCCGCCCTCACCGGCCACCTCGTCATGGCCACCATCCACACCAACGACGCCGCGAGCGCCCTCACGCGGCTCACCGAGATGGGCGTCGAGCCCTTCCTGTCGGCAAGCGGCGTGCTGGGCGTGCTGGCCCAGCGGCTCGCGCGGCGCCTGTGCATGAACTGCCGCAAGCCGGTGAAGGTCAAGGCCGCCACCCTGCGCGAGATCGCCAACACCGCCAGCCTGCCCGAGGGCGTCCCCGATCCGGCCACGATCTACCAGTCGGTGGGCTGCTCGGCATGCCGCCAGACCGGCTACAAGGGCCGTCTCGGCATCTACGAGATGCTCACCATGAGCGAGGAGATCGAGCGCCTCACCGCCGCATCGGCCCCGTCGTCGGAGATCCGCCGCCAGGCGCGTCGCGACGGCATGCGCACGATGCGCGAGGACGGCATCCTCAAGGTCCTGACCGGTCAGACGACCCTCAACGAGCTCACCCGCACCGTCGCCTGATCCCGCGCGCGGTCGAGTTCACACGGCCGCAGGGTCCAGAGCGGGCCCCTACTTCCGGGGGAGGCCCCACCCTCCTCGCGGGGGGTCCTCCGAGCCGCGGCAGCACCTACCGTCCCGAGTGCGTGGTGGCGATGGACCGCCCCGCCCGCTCGGACGAAGGGGTCGCACGATGCACACCGTTCTCGACATCGACATGTGGGCCCGCGAAGTCGCGGTGGCCGAGTCCGTCGCGGTTCGCGCCGCGGTGAGGGAGGCGATGCTCTCGGGCGCCGGGGGCGCCTCCGCCCTGGACGAGGTGCGCCGGCGCCTCGCACGTCTCACGCCAGAGCAACGCGAGATGGTCGTGGATGGGATCGGCCTGGCACCGGAGGCTCTTCGCTAACAGCGGGGGCGACCCGCGCCACGCCACGCCGCGGCCAGTGCTCGGGAGCAAGCTCTCCCGCGATCGCCTTGCGGTAGCAGGGGATGTCCATGATGTGGCACCCCACCAGCACCAGGTAGCGGTCGGCCGTGTGGACATCCATGACCGAGTTGGAGCCGCGGGCCGAGCGCAGCCGTCGCTCGACCGACGCCGGGTCGGTGCCGAATCGCTCCGACGCCCGCCGGGAGACCTCCCCGAGCGAGAGATCGTGGCGCCGCAGCTCGGCGTCGATCAGCTCCATCACCTCTCCGCTCCACACCCAGCGGGGTCCTTCGCGTAGCTCGGTCGCGTCCGCCACGTCACCTCGCGTCCTGTCGTGTGGCCTGAGGGATGCTCACTACCCGATCGGCGCGGTTCCTACTCTCGGGCGATCTCCGATCCGACCAGTCCGACCAGCCGCATCGACTCGTCGGCCAGGGCGCGCGGCTCGCCGGGAGAGACCTCGACCCCGGGGCGCAGGAACACATAGGTGATGCGCTCCACCGCGAGGCCCGTGGCCCGGGCCAGCCCGGCGGCGTAGAGACCGGCTTGGACCCGGTAGCCCATGAGCCGGTCACCCACCTGCGCCGCGCCCACGTCGTCGGTCTTCCAGTCGATGATCTCCAGACCGGTGGCCGTGGGGACGACGAGGTCGATGAAGCCCTCCACGACGGCATCGCCGTCTGCGACCGCGAACGGCACCTCGCGCAGGGCGCTTGTAGCGGCGCGCGCCCGCGATGCCGCATCGGAGCCGAGGGCCACGGCGACGAGCTCCGCGATCTCGACGGAGCGGCTGGGAACGGCCTCTGCCACCGCCTGCGCGGCGGCCACGGCGGCGATCGCCTCGCTGCCGGCGTCGAGCGGCAGGCTCTGGATGGCCGCATGCACCGCCCGGCCCACGCGCGTTCCGCCGCGCCCGCGCCCCCATGGCTCATCGCCCTCCGTGCGCCGCTCGGCGCCGCCGGAGGCCGCCCCGATCGCGGTCGCGCTGGTGTAGCGAACGCGAGTCGCACGGCCCACGAGCTCGGCGCGCCGGAACTCGTGCCCCGCGGTGGCTTCGACGGGGAGGTCCACGGCGAGATCGGAGAGCGGTCCGGCGCCGGCGCCGGGAGCGCCGGCCGGGGGCCTCCAGTGCCCGGCCACCTCGCGTGCGCCCGCGTCGATCAGCCGCACGGCCCCGCTCCCCGAGCCGTACCTCTCCAGGTGCCTGAGGGAGACGATCAGGTGGTCGCGCGCGCGGGTGGCCGCCACGTACAGCAACCGCGCGGCCTCGGCGTCCCGGTGGGCGGTCTCGCGCGCCTCGGCGCCCGCCACCTCACCCAGCTCGAGGCGGCCGCCGCTCTTGGTCCCGACGGCCGCGACGAGCGCGCCGTTGTGCTGCGAGACCGCAGGGAGGGTTGCCGCCTGAGGGCGGGTGCCGATCCCCGCGAGCACGACCACGGGGAACTCCAGGCCCTTGGCCGCATGGACGGTCAGAACGCGTACGGCGTCCTCGTCGTCGTCGAGGCTGGATCCGTCGCGATCGAGGACGGGTCCGGCGGTGCGCTCCTCCAGCCACTCGACGAACGCGCGCATGCTGCGCGGGCCCTCGCGCTCGAACGCCCGAGCCTGCTCCACCACGAAGCGCGCGCGGCGATAGGAATCGCGGGTGCGCGTGTGCACGATCCCCGACTCGACCAGTCGCATCTCGGCCACGACGCGCTCGACGGTCGCGGCGAGCGGGCGATCGTGCCGCTCGCGATGGTGGTCGCGAAGTCTCCGCAGGCCCTCCGGCACCGGGCCGGGGCCCTCGAGGCCGGGAGCGAGGTAGTTGAAGCGCAGCCCGCTCGCGCGATGCTCGGCGAGCTCGCGGTCCGAGCAGGCCGCGCCGGGGCCACGGAGGGCACCGACCACGGCGACCTCGTCGCTCGGGTCGTCGATCGCCGTGAGCCGGTTGAGCAGGTCCCGCAGTTCCTGGGTGCGGTAGACGAGGCTGCCGCCCTCCACCCGATAGGCGACGCCGGCCTCCCGGAGAGCCGCCTCGATCGCGCTCAACCCCGTGCGGGTCGGGATGAGCACCGCGATGTCCCGGAGACGGACGCCACGGATCATCCCGTCGCGCTCCTGCACCTCCCATCCCTCGGCCACGGCCGCCCGGCAGGTTGCCGCCACCTCGGCCGCCTCGGCCATCCTCATCTCCCACGCCTTGGCAGGGGGCGGCATCGGCTCGCCCATGCACGCTACCCCGGGGCCGCGCAGCTCGACCGAGCGGTCGGCGTCGACCGGCGCATATCGGGGCTGAAGGGCCGGGTCGTCGCCCTCGCCGATGAGGGGGGCGAAGACCGCGTTGACCCAATCGAGGATCACATCGCGCGTGCGGCGGTTGGTGCGCAGGGTGGGCAACAGGCCGCCCTCGCCGCGCACAGCGGCCTCCTCGCTCGCGTACACCGCCATGTCGGCATGCCGGAAGCGGTAGATCGACTGCTTCGGATCGCCCACCAGGAAGAGCCGGCCCGGCGTGAGTCGCTCGTCGGCGGGGTCGCGGGCGAACGACGCGGCGATCGACGCCTGCCAGGGATCGGTGTCCTGGAACTCGTCGATCAGCAGGGCGTCGTAGCGCGCCCGCAGTGCGGTCCGCGCAGACGGTGAGTCGCGCAGGAGATCGCGAGCCCAGAGGATCAGATCGTCGAAGGCGGCGGCGCCCTCGCGCCGGCGGGCGGCCGCTTCGTCCAGCATCAGGCGGGCGATCGGCGGCAGGAGGTCGGCGAGCGCCTCGCCCCGCGCCCGCGCGAGCGTCTCGCCGAGGGCGGATGCGGCATCGGCGGCCACCTGCCGCGCCTCGTCCAGCGCCGTGCGGTCGTCGCCCCAGTTCCGCAGGTTGCCGAGGTTGCCGCACTTTCGCCCGTGCAGGTGCGCGGTGGCGGCGAGCGTCGTCTCGCGGTCCAGCTCATCGCCCGAGAGGAGGGCGTCGAGCGCCGCGATCAGCTCGAGGATGAGCGCAAGGCATCGATCGCCGTCCGCAACCGGGTGCAGGGGGACGGCTCCGAGGGCGTCGCGCACCGCTGCCAGCGCGCTCCAGTCGGGCGCTGGGCACGAAGGCGGGGCCGCGACGATCTCCGCCGCGATGTCGGCGCGCTCCTGCAACCGTCGGGCGAGCCCTCTCAGGCCCTCGATCCGCAGCCCCAGACCGAGCGCGCGGTCGATCGCCCGTCCGGCCGGCTCCGCGGGGTCGATCCGCTCCATCGCGGCGCGCCAGCGCTCGTCGAACCGCAGTTCGGAGGCGAGGTCGTCGAGCACCGTCAGCTCGGGGTCGACCCCCGCCTCGGCCGCGTACGCCCGCAGCAGCGACTGGGCGAAGGAGTGGATCGTCGAGAGCCGCGCCCGGTCGAGCCCGTCGAGTGCGCGCCGGCACAGCTCGCTCACGATGAGATCTCCGGCGCCGAGCCGCACCGCCTCCTCGAGACCGCTCCTCACCCGATCGCGCAGCTCCGCCGCCGCGCGCTCGGTGAAGGTGATCGCCGCGATCCGATCGATTCGGACCCCCGAAGCGACGAGGGCCACCACCCGGTCAACCAGTGCGCTCGTCTTGCCCGTGCCGGCGCCGGCCTCCACCAGCATGGTGTCGTGCAGGCGCTCGCGGATCGCGGCGCGCGCGGCGGCGTCGTGGCTCACTCGCCCGCGCCCTCGGCGGCCGCTGCGACGCGGGCCCATGGAGCGACGCCGACGTCGTCGGCCTTGCGCGCGAAGTCGTTGGCCCGCGCGCGCGAGCAGATGCGCGTGAAGTCGCACATCCCGCAGTTGTCGAACTCCGACCAGTGCTCGTTGAAATCACCGGGGACCGCCGGGAACGCCCCCGCGGCCACCCCCGCGGCCATGGCGGCGACGACCCGCTCGAAGGCGCCGTTGCTCACCGGGGTGGCCGTGTAGGGCACCTGCGCGAAGCCCCCGCGCGCGGAGATGTACCAGTAGAGGGCCGTCGCCTCGCTCGCCCCGGGGGCGCTCAGCAGGTAGACCGGAAGCTGGAGCAGCGTGCCGGCGCCGAGCTCCGCCGCCCTCCTCGGGTCGGGCGCGCGGCCGGTCTTGTAGTCGACCACCCACACCCGGCCCTGCGCGTCTCGGTCGATGCGGTCAACGTAGCCGTGGAAGCGCTGTCCGCCCGGCCCCGGCACGTCGATGCGCATCTCGAAGTCGTGGGGCACGGCACCGGTCGTGCGGCGAAAGCGCGAGTCCTCGTGGAGGAAGCTACGCATGTCGGCGTGCACCGCGCGTCGCTGCTGGCCCGAGAAGACCGGCAGCCCGGCCAGTCCGCGCCGGTGTGCCTCGTCGAAGCGGGCGTCGAGCAGGGCGGCGAGGCGCACGGCGTCGGCTTCGGTCCACGCCTCTCCCGCCTCCGGGCGCCCCTCGGCTGCGCGCTCCCGGAAGAAGTCCTCCAGCGCTCCGTGGACGACGTTGCCGCGCACCAGCGGGTCGATCGTCTCCGTGCTCCGCGGCTGCTCGGGCACCCGCAGACCGAGCAGCGAGGACAGGAGGAAGCGGTAGCCACAGGCCCCGTACTGCTCCAATCGGGTCGGCGATACGGAGGCCGGCACGCGCATCCAGGGCTCTCCCGCGAGGGCGGCGAGGTTGCCGTCCCACTCCGAGAGGGCCGACCCCGCCCGCGCGCGCAGCATGCGCAGCGGCCGCTCCAGCGGGTCGTGGGCCGGATCCGGGGCTCGGTCGCGGACCCGGGCGACGGCCTCGCGCATGGAGATCTCCCACGCGTCGATCGCAGGACCTACGAGCTGCGCCGCGAGCGGCGATTCGGCGCGGCGCAGCCAGGGCGCGGAGCCATGGGCGCGAAGGGAGGTGGCCGTCTCGATGGCCGGTTCGTGCCGGCGCGCGGCGCTCAGCGCGAGCGGTGAGGGGTAGTGCTCTCGCGCTCCGGCGCCCTCGTAGAGCGGGCACGTCATCACCACGGTCCGCCCCGCTCCGAGGGCGCGCGTCGCCGCGGCCCCCGCGTGCGCCACCCGGCTCGCCGCATCCTCGATGAACGGCAAGTGGGCGCGCAGGGCCTCCCAGGCGGAGTCGGACACCACCGAGTCCACGCCCGGCCCGGCGGGAAGAAGCCCCTCGACCGCGCCGCAGAGCACCACGCGATCGAAGCGCAGACCTGCCGCCCGCCGATGATCGGCCACCAGCACGCCCTCACCGAAGCGCCCCTCGCGGATCGACGCCGCCTCGAGGTTGACCCGAAGGGCTCGATGGAAGCTCTCCAGGGAGAAGCTCCCGCCGACAGCGTCGATCGTGCCGAGGCGCTCCACCTCGGCGAGCACCTCCGGCGTGCCGAACGCCTCCGGGTCGAGGTAGTCCTCGACGATCGCGCGCAAGCCCGTGAGGAAGGTCGCGGCCGGCTGGACGGGTCGCAGCGCGTCCAGGCGCTCCCAGAGCGTGAGCGCGACGCCGAGCAGCTCACGCGCCTCGTCGATCTCCTCCTGGAGCCAGGGCCGCTCGTCGCCGCCGCGGCCGTCGCCCGCCATGCGCTGGGCCCGGTCCTCGCAGAGCGCGTCGATGCCGGTGCGCCAGCGCTGCGCGCCGTGGGTGATGCCGGCCGCCCGCGAGAGCCGGTCCCACCGGCCGAGGCGCAACGGCGTACGCCGGCCGTCCGCCGAGGGGAGCTCGCGTCGCACGGGCGCCAGGCCCAACGCGTCGATGAACGCCGTGCGCGAGAGGTCGGACAGCGCCACCTGCAGCAGCGCGAGCACCCCCCGGCCCGCGGGAGACTGGTCGAGCGGCGTGCCCGGCATCGCCGCCGTCGGCAGCGATGCGGCCTCCATCGCCTGGCGCAGCGGTTCGGCGTAGGCGGTGTCGGCGCCGTGCAGCACCGCCAGCTCGTGCAGGGCAACGCCCTCGTCGAGGGCGTGGAGCACTTCGCGCACGGCCTCGCGCGCCTCCGACGCGAGGTCGGGTGCCATCACCAGGCGCACGGCGTCGGGCGCCGCGGGCTCGGTGGCGGTCGTGATGCCCCCGCGAGCGGTCGTGAGCGCTTCGACGAGGCGCGCGCCGGCGTGCGAGCGAGGCCCCGGCGGCACCAGATGCAGCTCTCCGAGCTCGCCGACGCACCCGGGCTCCTGCTCGACAGCCTCGGCGGCCGAGTCGAGCAGGTCCTCCTCGTCGTAGAACGCGCACGTCTCCGTCCGCCAGAGCCCGTAGAGGCGCACGACCTCGGCGAGGTGAGGGTCCTCGACACCGTCGGGGAGCGGCTCTCCTCCCAGCAACCCGCCGCACCGCAGGCGGGCGAAGAGGCGGCGCAGCGTATGGGCGAACCCCGGCAGGTCGCGGATCGGCTGGAGCGGGGGGCGTGCCGCGCCGGCCACGCGCTCACCCAGGTGATCGCCGATCGGCCGTGCCATCGGCCGCCGCCCCACCGCGGCCAGGCGTCCCGCGCCGATCAGCTCGGCCAGGCGCGGGAGGGTCTCGAAGCGGACGGCGGCGAAGGGCGTCAGCTCGGCGAGGCGTCGCCGCGCCTGGAGCGCCGAAAGGTGTGTCGGGCAGATCACGGTGACCGGAGCGAGGGGCTGCGCGCGGCGGCCCTCGGCGATCGCGCGGAGGATCCCATCGAGCGAGGGGGCTGCCGTGTTCATCCGCCCACGGTACCTCCAGGTACGGACAGGCCGACAGGCCCGGGCGCCGGGCGTCAGATGACCCTTTCCGACCGGCGCATGCGGTGGTGGCCGAAATGGCTGGTAGCGTCGCCCGGCGGTGGACCTGACCCTTCGGATGATCCTCGCGGCGGTGCTCCTCGCCGCTGCGGCGATCAAGCTGCGCGCCCCACGCGCCCTGCTGGCGGCCGTCGCCGAGCACGGCGTGCCGAGCCCCCTCCGGCGTCCGGCGGCCGTGGCCCTCGTGGCGACGGAGCTCGCCCTGGGGGTCCTGGTGCTCGTGCCCCCGACCGCCCGCGCAGCCGGCGTGGGCACCGCCGCCCTCGGCCTGGTGTTCGCAGCATCGCTCGGTGCGATGCGTCTGCGGGGCCGTCGTCGGGCGCCCTGCCGCTGCTTCGGGGGCGCCCGCGAGCGGCCGGTCGCGGTGCTGGCCGCGAGGGCGCTCGCGCTGGCGCTCGCGGGCGCGTTGGTGGCGGGCGGCGTTCTCGATCGGCCCGGCCCGTCGTCCGAGACGTTCGTGGCGGGGGCTCTGGTCGTGCTGGCCGCCGCGGTGGCGGTGCTCATCGTCCTGGTGCTGGCGCTCTACCGTCAGGTGGGCGTGCTCGAGGGGCGACTCGGCCCCCGCGCCGCGCTCGAGCTCGCCGAGGAGGGCCCGCCCCTCGGCCGTCCGGCACCCCGTCACTCCGCGCTCTCGCGCCGTGGGCCGGAGCTCCTGGCCTTCTCCTCGCCCGGCTGCCGCCTCTGTGCCGAGATCGCGCCGGCCCTCGCCGCGCTCGAGCGGGAAGGGCTCACCGTGCACGCGGTGAAGGAGGATGAGGAGCCCGCGGTGTTCGCCGCCTTCGGCGTACCGGGTACACCGTTCGTCGTCTACCTCGACGACGGGCTCGTGGCCGCGAAGGGGCTGGTCAACACGCTCGAGCAGATCGAGGAGCTGATTTCGATGGGAGAGGGGCGGATGCGTGCCGCGGCCTGAGCCCGACGACACACTCGACCGCGCCGCGCGGAGCCTCTCGCACCGCCTCGCAAGTCGCGCCACGCGGCGCTCCTTCCTGGCCACCGTCGCTGCAGGCGCCCTGGCGATGGTGGGCGCCCGTCCCTCCGAGGCGCGCCAGCGGCCGGTGCGCGGGGCCGAGCGCACCAGGTCGGGGTGGTTCGGCTTTTGCGGGCACACCTGGACCACCGGCTCGTGCCCGAGCCCCTACGCCCTTCCGCGCGTCGACGCCCAGGGCTTTCCCGTGCGTCCGTCCGACGGGCTCCCGGTGGACAACCTGGGCCGTGTGGTCAACGCCCTCGGCCAGGCGGTGGACGCCGGGGGCGCGCCCCTGCTCGCGCCCGACGGCTCGGCGCTGCCCCGTGCACCGCGCACCCGCATCTGCGAGGACTGGGTGCCCGAGCGCCACGCCATCGAGACCGTGGTGCAGGGGGCCTGGTACCGCTGCTGCAACAACCAGATCCGCAAGCTGGCCGATTGCTGCTCCACCAGCCGCGTGCGGATCAACGGCGACGCCTCCCTGGTCGGCTACTGCCGGCCGGGACGCCGCGTCTTCTGCGTCATGTACGTGGACACCGGCGTGCCGTGCTGAGCGAGCTCGCCATCATCACCACCGCCCTGATCGCGGGGGTGTCGGGAGCATGGTCCCCGTGAGGGTTCTCCATGGTCGAGACCCTCACTCCCGCCGGGTGCGGGAGCCGCCAGCGGTACCGCGTGGCCATCGTGCTCTTCAGCCTCGGGGCGATCGGTGCCGCGGCGGCGCTCGGTGCGCTGCTGGGTGCCGCGGGCTCATCGCTCGACAGATCGGCGGCGCTCGCCGTGGTGGCCGTGCTCGCGCTGATCGCGGGCGCACGTGAGGCGGGCATCCTGCGGATGCCGGTCCCGGAACTGCGACGGCAGGTGCCCGAGCGGTGGAGGCGCGAGTGGCCGCTTGCGGCATGGAGCCTCGGCTATGGGGCAGGCCTCGGCGTCGGCGTGCTCACACACCAGGTCGTTTGGACCTTCTGGGTCGCCGCCGCCGGCGCTCTCGCGCTGGGCGACCCTCTCGTGTCGGCGGCGTGTCTCATGCCCTTCGGCCTGGGACGCGCGCTGATGGTGATCCTCCCCACGCGCGGCGGCCGCGACGGATCCGCCTCGGTTGGGCGGCTGGTGGAACGCCGCCGTCTGCTGCGCCCCGTCAACGCGGGCGCTCTGCTTCTGGCCGCGGCCCTGCTTTCAGCCGTCCCGGCGATCGGTCAGGGCGCGACCCGCGGCGAGTACGACCCGGCTGCCGCGGGCCGCGTGGTGGCCACGGGCATCGTGGACGCGGCCGGTGCCCCGTCGGTGATCGTGCGCCCGGCGACGCTTCCCTCGGTGGTGTTCCCCGGGGGGCGCTCCCCGGCGCTCGACGGTGACCTGCTGGTCTATGCCGACGACGCCGGGCTGCGGATCGTGCGCTGGCGCACGGGTGCGGAGATCGCCCGGGTCGACGGCGCCCTGTCCAAGCCGGCGCTCGACTACCCGCTGGTGGCCTACTCCCGGGTTGTGCCGGGCGGTCAGCGCCTGGAGCTGCGCAACGTGGTGACCGGGTCGCTGCGCGTGGTCGCGCGGGCGGGCAACGACGTGGATCTGGGCCGGCCGGCCCTGCGCGCCGGCCTGATCGCCTGGCACGTGGCCGCCGGTCGCCGCTCGCAGATCCGAGTCGGGCTGGTGAGGGGCTCGCGGCGCTCGCGCGTGGTGGCCTCGTCGGTCAGCGGGCTGCAGGTCAACCCGTCGCTGGCCTACGGGCGGGTGCTCTGGGTGGAGCAGGTGGGCTCCGTCTCGAAGCTGCGCGTGAGGCGCGTGAACGGCGGCCCGGTGCGCACGCTGACCACGCTGCGCGGGCCCAACCGCATCCTCTGGACCACGGCGCTCGGTCTGCGGACCGCCTACGTCACGCGCTGGAATCCGGTCAACGGCCGCTCGGAGATCGTCAGCCGCCGCTGGAGGTAGGCACCCCCGGGAGCGGAGGCATCCACGATCCGACGCCGGCTCCAGGCTCAGTCGATGACGGTCGCCAGGCGCTGCTCGTGGCTCTCGTCGGTCGAGCGGGAGGTCGAGCCGGCGGGGCGATGGGGTCCGGTGAGATCCTCGAGGGTGTCGGTGATCACGACGTCCTGGGACATGAAGAGGTCGATCTCGTCGGGGGTGATCGGCTCCCCCCCGGCGTCGTGGGTGACCCGGATCAGCGGTCGCGTGACGTGCTCGCGGAGCACGCGGGCCACGATGCCGCGCCGACCGTCGCTCAGCTGCACCGCAACGCCCTCGGGATAGGGGGCGACCGTGTCCTTGAACACCTGCACCAGCTCCAGCGGGAAGGCGGTGCCCGCGAGGCTCATGATCAGCTCCCAGGCCTCGTGGGTGGGGCGACGGGCCTGGTACACGCGCATCGACGACACGGCATCGTAGACGTCGGCGATGCCGGCGATGTGGGCGTGCGGGTGGAGGTCGCTGGAGCGCCCGTGCGGGTACCCGCGCCCGTCGAGGCGCTCGTGGTGGCCGAGCACCGCCACCTTCGACAGCGACGAGAACGCGCCGTTCTCGATCAGGTCGATGCCCGCCTGGGGATGGGTGCGCACGATCGCCATCTCGTCCTCGGTGAGCCGGCCCGGCTTGCGCAGGACCTCGGCGGGGATCGTCAGCTTGCCGAGGTCGTGCAGCAGCAGCCCCAGCCCGAGCTTCTCGAGGCGGCCGTCGGTGTCGCCCCGGCGCACCTCACCGCGCCCGTTGACCCAGCCGTGGCGGCGCAGCGCCTCGTCGCCGATCATCAAGCCGAGCACGCACACGTTGAGCGAGTGGCCGAGGGTGTGCGGGTCGAACGCCTCGAGGTCCATCAGCGACGAGACCGCCTCGCGCCGGGAGCGCAGCTCGTCGAGGATCGACTGGATCACGCCGCCGAGGCGCTCGATCTGCTCCCCGGGGATCCGCGTCACCGTGCCCCTGCTCGAGACCTTCGACAGGGTGGCGCCGAGATCGCGGAGGGCGCGATCGCGGAGGGCGCTCGAGATCGGTTCGTGCGGTGCGATGCCCTCCGACACCGCGTCCTCGACGTAGACCATCGCCACCCCGGCGCGCGACAGGCCCACGCGCACCTGCTCCGTGACGATGGCGCCGGGCTGCAGCAGCGGCAGGCGGGCGCCCGACGAGAACGAGTAGACGGAGCGACCGAGGCGCATTCCAGGCTGCAGGCGGGAGACCGAGACGAGTCGCACACCATTCGAGTCGGCACCCCGCCGGTCTATCTTGACACTCCCCGCACAGAAGATCAGAAGGGAATGTCGGATTCCTCCCCCGCGTTCGCTGCGGTGCCGGCCATCGCGGGAACGGCGGCGAGTTCGTCAACCGCGGCCGGCTGGCGCCCGCCGAAGCCGCCCTCGCCACCCTCGCCGCGGCTGTCGAGGAAGAACACGTCGTTGGCGATCACCTCGACCGACTGGCGCTTGGTGCCGTCCTGGGCCTGCCACTCGCGCCAGGAGAGGCGGCCGTCCACGCCGATCCGGCGCCCCTTGGCCAGGTAGGTCGAGGCCGTCTCGGCCTGACGGCCGAAGACCGTCACGTCGAAGAAGTTGGCCTTGTCGCCCCACTCGCCGTCCTGGCCCCGCGAGCGCGCGTTGACGGCGAGCCGCAGGGAGCAGATGGCATCTCCCCCGCCGCTGTGGCGCAGTTCCGGATCGCGCGTGAGACGGCCCACGAGCGTGACGCGATTGAGATCAGCGGGCATTTCGGCACCCCCGGCTTCGACTCGATGTGCTCCCCATCCTGCACTCGCCGCCGGACGCCATTCCACCCGCGGGGGCGCCGGCATCGTGCCGCCACCGTCACCCCCGGCGCCTCACTCTCCGGCCGGCGCGCCCTCTGCGGCGCGCATCTGCGCCGTCTGGGCCAGGGCACGCTCCATCACCTCGTGGGGCTGGGCTCCGCTCACCAGCAGGCGTCCGTCGAACACGAAGGCCGGCACCCCGCCGATGCCATGGCGTTGGGCCGTCGCCGTCGATGCGCTGACCGCCTCGCGGAAGGCGCCCGCCTCGACCTCGGCCTGCGCCTCGGCCGGGTCGAGCCCGACGTCGGTCACGCACGCGCCCAGCACGTCCCATCCGGTGATGTCGCGCCCCTCGCTCCAGTAGGCGTCCATCACCCTGTCGTGGAGCTCGTCGTGAACGCCACGCGCGCGACCCCACTCGATCAGCTCCAGGGCCCGCCGGGTGTTGGGCACCCTTTCGGGATGAGGGTTGTAAACCATGTCCGCATCGGCGTGCATTCCCTGCACCGCCTCGTGCATGCTGGCCGGGTACCGACGCATCAGCTCCTCGCGGGCGATTCCCTCGGGGGGGTATTCGGGGTGCAGGTCGAAGGGCAGCCACTCGATCCGGACGTTCGCCTCTCGGCTGAGCCAGGCGGCGCGCTCACGGGCGACGTTGCAGAACGGGCACACGACATCGCTCCAGATGGTGACGGTGATCTGGTCGCTCTCGGACACGGGCCCCTCCGTGTTCGCTCTCGTGGATCCTTCTCGGCTCAGACTAGGCGGCCGGGCCTGCGGGCGCCCCGTTCGCAGCGATGACGCCCCTCGACGCCATCGTCATCCTCTGGATGGTCGTCTGGGGCTTCTTCGGCGCCGGCCGCGGCCTCGTGGAGCAGGTCCTGTCGCTGGCCGGCCTCGCCGCCGGCGCCCTGGCGGGGTCGCGCATCGCCCCGTCGCTGCTCGCCGATGGGCGCGAGTCGGTGTGGCTGCCGCTGGTGGCGCTCGTGGGCGCCATCGTCGGGGCGACCCTGGTCCAGGCGCTGCTGCTGATGGTGGCCTCGCCCCTGCGCAGGCGCGTCCAGCGTGGTCCGGCGCGGCGCGTCGACCGGGGCGCGGGGGTGGCCCTCGGCGCGTTGCTCGGCCTTGCGCTCGCCTGGCTGGGGGCGGCCGTCCTCGTGCTCCAGCCGTTCGAGCGCACGGCGGGTCTGCGCGACGAGGTGCAGCGATCGCGCATCCTGCGGACCACCCTGAGCCTGTTCCCGCCCGATCGCCTGCTCGGGGCGCTCGCCCGGGTGGACGCGTTCACGCTCATCCCGCTCCCGGCCGCGGCGCTGCCCGACCCCGACCTCTCGGTGCTCTCAAGCCCTGGGGCGCGCCTGGCGCGGGGTGCCGTGGTGGAGGTGAACGGCAGGGCCTGCGGCGTCATCAAGCAGGGTTCCGGTTGGGCGGCCGCCGACGGGCTCGTGGCCACGAACGCCCATGTGATCGCGGGCCAGAGCAACACCCGCGTCCTGTTGCCCGGCAGATCCTCCCTCGCGGCCGAGCCGGTCTACGTCGACGCCGACAACGACGTGGCGCTTCTGCGCGTCGAGGGCCTGCGCCTCGCGCCGCTCGTGCTGGGCGATGCGCCCGAGAGCCCGCAGCCGGTTGTCCTTCTCGGCCATCCCTCGGGCCGTCCTCTCACGAGCGAGGCCGCCACGGCGGCCCCCCCGCGCACGATCATCGCGCCCGACGCCTACGGCCGGGGATCGACGGCGCGAAGCGTGGTCGTGACCCGGGGGAGCCTCGGCCCCGGCAGCAGCGGCGGCCCGGTGGTCGATTCGGCGGGTCGCGTGGTGGCGATGATCTTCGGCGGGACGCCCGACGGCGACGCCGGCGCCGCCGTGCCCCCCGGCCCGATCCGCGACGCGCTCGACGCGCCACACCGGTCGGTCGACCCGGGCCCCTGTGCATGACGGGATCCCTCGATCGTCCGCCGCCGTCACCGGGCGAGGCCTACATGTCTCGTCCCGCGCTACCGTAGGCGCGTGCTGGAGTTCCTCTTCGTGGTGGGCCTCGCGGCCGTGGCCGTCGTGCGGATCGCGATGATCCGACGGGCGGCCCTGCGGCGCGCGCGCCTGCGCGCGGAGGGGATGCTCGACGAGCTCGCCGCCACTGCGTGCGCGGCACTGGCCGGGGGAGCCGAACCCTCCACGTCGCGACGGTGCGCCCGTGCGGTCGACCGCTACGAGAGGACCCGCGACAGCGTGGCCAGGGCGCGCACCCGCCGAGAGCTCGAGGTGCTCGTGGCGCGCCACCGCCTCCGGCAGAGGGCCGGCGAGGCGGCCGCGAACGGCCTGCGGCGGATGCGCGGCGTCCTCGACCCATGGATCGTCGCCCGCCGGTAGACCGGGACCGGCGCCGCGCCCGTCCGGCGCGGATCGGTGGCAGACTCGTCCCCCGTGCGGCTCCCTCGACCACGACGAACCGACGCGCGGCTCGTGGCGATCGCGGCTTTCGCCATGCTGGTGGTGGTCGTGGCAGTGGTGGCGGTGCGCCTGGTCACGGCACCCTCGGACCGCGTCCCTCCCGGCGTCAGCGTGGCCGGGACCGCGGTGGGGGGGCTGAGCGCCGACGAGGTGGTGCGCGCCGTGCGGGCGAGTGCGGTCGCGCCGGGCGGGGTGGTGGCGCTGGACCTGCCGACGGACCTGGGTTCCACCATCGAGGTGCCGATCGCGCAGCTCGCCCCCGTCCCGCGGGCGCGGCTCGCCGCCGACGACGCCCTGCGGCGCCCCTCCCTGTTCGGCCGGATTCTCGGCGAGATCGGCCTGGCGCGCCACCGCGAGATCCCTCTGCGTTTCAAGGCCACGCCGGCCAGGGCGCGGGCCGCGACCGCACGGGTCGTGGCGAGGATCGACACCCCCGGCAAGCCGGCGACGCTGCGGGTCGCCGGAGGGAGGGTCGTCGCCACCCCGGCGCGCGCCGGGCGCGGGGTCGACGCCGCCCGGCTGACCGCGCTGATCTCGGCCCTCCCGGCACGGGTGGCCGTCCCGGTCGGGCCGGTGGATCCGGCGGTGAGCGACGCCCAGGCCGACGCGGCTCGGACGCGGGCCGAGGCGATGGTGGCCAGCAAGGTCGCGGTGCGCGGGGCGGGTCGCACCGCGACCATCTCGCGCGAACGCCTTCTCGCGGCGCTGCGCTTCACGCCCGGCAAGGGCCGGATCGGCGTGACGCTTTCGCCGGGTGTGCTGGCCGGCGTCGTCCGACCCGCCTTCGAGGGGGTACTGCGCCCGTCCCGCTCGGCGGGCTTCCAGGTGGAGGGGACGCGGGTGAGAGTGACTCCGTCGCAGGTCGGCCGCCGCCTCGACGCGGCACTGCTGGCCCGGCGGGTCGCGCGCCGCTCCGGGGCCGCGGCGGTCGCGGTGCCGATCGCGGCCGTCCCGCCCGGGCGGACCACTCGCGAGGCCGAGGATCTCGGCATCCGCGAGCGCGTCAGCACCTTCACCACGCCCCACGCCTGCTGTCAGCCACGGGTGACCAACATCCAGCGCGCCGCCGAGATCCTCGACGGCACGATCATCCCGGCCGGGGCCACCTTCTCCCTCAACGAGGCCCTCGGCGAGCGCACCAAGGCGCGTGGTTTCGTGCCCGCACCCCAGATCAACGCCGGCGAGCTGGAGGACGCGGTCGGCGGCGGGGTGAGCCAGACCGCGACGACGGTCTTCAACGCGGCCTTCTTCGCCGGGCTGCGGATCGTGGTGCACACCCCGCACGAGTTCTGGATCACGCGCTACCCGGCCGGCCGGGAGGCCACGATCTCGTGGGGTGGGCCGGAGATGATCGTCGAGAACGACTGGCCCGCCGCGATCCTGATGCGGGTCGCCGACACGGGCACCGCCTTCACGGTGAGCATGTACTCCACGAAGCTCGGCCGTCGCGTCGCCACCACCTCGAGCGGCGACGCCGTCGCCGGAACCGCATTCACCGAGACGGTGACGCGCAAGGTGTGGCGCGGGTCGAAACTGCTCCGCGACGAGACCTACCGCTGGACCTACAAGGAGCCCCCCGAGGACGAGTAGCCGACGCCCGGGGCGATGCTCAGGGCGCGGGGTCCTCGCGGTCGCGCAGGAACTGCTCGAGCTCGGCCGCCAGCTCATCGCCGGTGGGAAGCGGTCCGTGATCGGAGTCGCCATCGTCGGCGTTCGCCGCCGCGTCCTCGAGCTGCTCCACCAGCTGGCGCAGGCGGGGCTCGGCCTCGACCGCGCGGGCCACCTGGCCCTCGAAGGCGGCGGCGGCCTCCTCCAGCTCGTGCATGTCCAGACCGACGCCGGCGATCGGCTCGAGAGCCCGCACCAGGGCGAGGCTCCCCTTGGAGTTGGTGAGCCCCGCGGCGTAGTGCGACACCGGAGCCCACAGCGAGACCGTCTCCAGGCCGCGGACGGCCGCCTCATGGTGGAGCACTCCGACGATTCCGGTGGGGCCGGCGTAGCTCGGCTCGCGGAAGCCGAGCCCTGCGATGAAGGCCGGGTCAGAGGTGATCCCGGTCAGCCGGATCGGGTGGCTGTGCACGACATCGGCCAGCAGGGAGCCGAGGGTCACGACCCGCGTGACGCCGAGCGATTCGGCGGCATCCAGCAGCAGGGTGCAGAAGGTGCGCCAGCGCATCGAGGGCTCCGCGCCGGCCACCAGGAGGAGGTCGTGCGGTCCGTCGGGCGAGCGGGCGGCCAGCAGCTCCACCTCCGGCCAGATGACCGCGGAGCCCGCCGTGCTGCTCAGATCGATCAGCGGCCGGGTGGCCTGGAAGTCGTAGAACGACTCCGGGTCGATCGAGGCGACGCGGGTGGCGCCGAGGCGCTCGCCCACGAAGACGACCGCCCCCGACGCCGCCGCGGCAGCGTCATTCCATCCACCAAAGGCCGCGATCATCACGGGGCTCTTCAGATCGGAGGGGCGTTCATCCCAACGCAATTCATCCATGCGTGGATGTTGCCAGGTGGGACGGTGCAAGGACGAATTTCCACATGCACCCGTCCCACCCCGGCGAGATCATCCGTGGGCGACCTGTGTCTACGAGGCCGCCTCTACGGCCGCCGCCGCCTCGGCCATGCGGTCCCAGGCGCGGCGCTCGGCCACCTCGTACTCGCTCGTCGTGCCGTAGAGCTGCGAGTTACGCGAAACGGCGAGGTAGTCGCTGGTGGCCCGCTCGAGCTCGGCGGCGGGATCGAGGATGACGTCTGCGCTCATCGGTTCCCCTCTTCGCGTGTCGTGGCCCGGTAGACATCGGCAACATCTACCGCGGACGTGAGGTTGGCAGAAATCCGGCGGCTCTGCCCTTGGCCCGTCGTCTAGGCGCGTCGACGAACCACTGGACGAATGGGCGGGCTCGTCTCCGAGCCCGCCCCTCGATCGAGACCAGGGTCAGAAGCCCTGCTCGGTTTTTCCGACCCGTCGCACGACGGCGGTGGTCGCGGAGGCCGTGGCCGAGCGCGCGCCTGTGCCGTGGAGTGCCACCGTGGTGCGCGACACGTTGCCGGCCAGGCTCCGCGCCAGGCGCACCCGCAGCACCAGGGTGGCCGAGCGACCGCTCTTCAGCGGCGCCAGCGCCCAGTGGGCGGCCCCGCGTCGGAAGCGGGTGGCGGTGCCCCTCGGCCCGCGCGCCTCCAGCGGCGAGACCCCGCGATCGAGCCGCTGGGCCACACGCAGGCCGCGCACCGTGCGGGTGCCGTTGTTGGTCACGCGCAGCCGGTAGACGGCTACCCCGCCGGGGGCCGCCAGGTGCGGGCTGTCGAGGCTCATCGCCAGAGACCGCACCGGCGGTGCCGCTGCTGCCGGGGTCGTGCCGGCCGGCGCCTGGGGGACCGGAGGAGCGGCCGGAGCGAGCGGGGTCGCGCCGCCCGGAGCGCCCGGGCCGAACAGGAAGAGGTCGCAGTCCTCGAAGTTGTGCGCGGCCCTCGCGTCGAGCCTGCCCGGCCTCAGGAGGAGCTGGTCCTGGGGCGTGGTGGCCCCCGCCGTCTTGGTGGCGCGCAGGAGCGTGGGCGCCGAGGTGGTCGCCGTGACGGTCACCGTGCCGGGCGCGTCGGCCCGGAGCGCCGCCGTCGCCACGCCGTTGCCGTTGAGGGTCACCCGCTGCGGGGCCACCTGGCCTTCCGCGGCCCCGCCGGACGCTCCGGGAACCGCCAGGTTAACGACCGCCCCCGGGGTGCCGGTCACGGTGACCGTGGCCGCGGCGTCGATGCACGTCGCAGCGCCGGCCACCGTGACGGCGAGCTCGGACGGCACCCGGCGCCCGGCCGCCAGGGCGCGCAGCTCGGCCACGCGGGCGTTGAGGGCGGCGTCGCTCGAGGGTGCGTCCAGATCGCGCGCCTGGCCCGAGAGCTGCCAGATCGCAACCTGGATCGCCCCGGCCTCCAGGCCGGGATCGGCGGCGGCCGCGATCAGGTCCTCGGCCCGGGATTGCAGCCAGCCGGCGGAGAGATAAGCAGGCGATCCCAGCTCGGGCGCGTCGGCGGCGCTCTCCAGATCCACCTGGTAGTCGCGACCGGTGACGATGTAGTGCGAGAGATCGATGCAGTTGCCGCTCGCCTCGCTGGTGGCTCCGGGCGAGGCCCCCGAGGCTCCCTCGGTGATGCGGTAGTGGTAGCGCGCCGGGCGTACGCGAACGGACCCCCCGGCGGCCTTGTGGACATCGACCGCGTTGGCGTAGATCGGCGAGGAGCCGAGCAGCCGGAGGGTCACTCGCTCGCTGGCCAGGGCGGACCCGGCGAAGCTGAGCGACAGGACGAGCGCGCCGACCGCGGTCGCGGCGAAGCGCCCCAGGCGTGGGACGGATGGGTGGATATCGGGCACGGGACTCCCTCGGGCACGGGGGATGGACGACTGCGATTCAGATCGGCACCGCCCCCGCCATCCGACTCCCTCACGATGCGTGATATCGGCCCCTCGGGGGTCATCGATTGTTCACGGAATGCTCACGGGCGGGTCGAGGTCGGGATCGGCCGCCCGGGTACGCTTGCCCGCGATGCGAGCACACGTGCCGGGACGGATCATCGGGGCGGCCCTGGCGGCGCTGGCGGCGGCGATCCTCGCGCTGGCCCCCACCGCCTCCGCGGCACGGATCGCCGGCGTCGATCCCGAGGTCGAGCCGATCCCGGGGAAGAGCTTCGCCTGTTACCTGGAGCTGGCGGGCGACTCCTACGCCACGCCGGCCTTCGTCCTCCAGACTCGGCCCGGGCGGAGATACTCCACGCCCTACGGCGACGGCACGTTCGCGATCGACCCGGCCGAGACCCTGAGCATCACCTGGACGAGCGGCCCGCTGGCCGGCGACGCGATCGAGAGCTCGGTGCTCTTCGACGACTGGGGCCAGCGCCTCACGGTGCGGATCCCGGACGCCGAGTTCGAGTGCTACCAGTCGGGCGCGCGCCGGCGGGTGGCGATGATCGACTTCGGCCTGAAGGACCCCGCCGCCGCGAGCTACCGGTGCGTCGAGCGCGATTCGGGCGCGAAGGGCCCCACCATCGAGCTCACCGCCGGAAGGACCTACCGGCTCGACGGGGCTGCGGGGACCTACACGGCCGACATCACCGGCGACTTCGGCGACGACTTCTCGAGCCTCGAGTTCACCAGCGGGCCGATCGCCGGCCAGACCGCCTTCTACGAGCAGGACGGGGAGACCGGCCTGAGGGAGTTGAGCCTCTTCACCAGCCCGCGCCTGGAGTGCCGCTCGCTCGGAAAGCCCTCGCCGCGGCCGCGCTTCGGTCCCGGCAAGGCGCCCCGGCCGCCCAGGGGATCGGGTGGCCTGAACGGCCTCTACGCCGCCTATCAGGTGGATGTGGCCAACCTCTGTGGCGGTCTCTGCTGGAGGTTCCTCTTCTTCAAGAAGAACGGCTACGTCTACACGCGCGAGCCCGGCACCGGCCTCTCCGACGCCAACTGCGCGCGGCGCAAGCCCAACGGGCTGCCGGTCTGTGAGACCTACCGCCGCCGCGGCTCGCGGATCACGATCGGCAACGACCCCGCGAGGTCGTTCTCGCGCTCGGGAAAGCGCCTGAAGATCGCCGGCTCGGTCTACCGGCCGGTCGCCCCGGCAGCGAAGCTGAAGCTGCGCGGGCGCTATCGGTCGTTCCGCTTCACCCCCAACCCCGGCGCCTCGGGGGGCGTGGGGGCGGGGAGCACGTTCACGTTCACCACATCCGGACGCTTCACGCGCCAGGGCTTCGTGGGCGCCACGTTCGCCCCCTTGCCCGGCGACCCCGGCGCGTCCGTGGTCACGACGAGCTCCAACGCCAACGCCGGCAGGTACCGGGTGATCAAGAAGAACACGCTCGAGTTCCGCTTCAAGGACGGCAGCCGCAAGCGCGTCTTCTTCTTCCTGCCCGACGGCCCCACCAGGAGCACGCGACCCAAGTCGATCCGCATCGCCGGCACCGACTACCTGCCCAGGTAACCCGGCCCACGCAGGCCGCCTCAGGCCGTAGCGTTCCGAGGATGAACGAGGAACTCGGCCCCCGCTTCGCCCACGCGCTCGCCTACGTGGTCCATCTGCACTCCGAGCAGCGCCGCAAGGGGACCGACGTCCCCTACGTCGCCCACCTGCTGGCCGTGGCCGGTCTGGTGATCGAGGACGGGGCGGCCGTGGGGCATCTGCGCGAGGACGAGGCGATCGCCGCCCTGCTGCACGACACCGCTGAGGACCAGGGCGGTGAGCCGCGCCTGGCCGACATCGCGGAGCGCTTCGGTGAGCGCGTCGCGCAGATCGTGCGCGCGTGCAGCGACAGCCTGGCCGACGACAGAGCCCCGTGGCGCGAGCGCAAGCAGGCCTATCTCGCGCATCTGACCGTCGAGGCCGACACCGGCGTGCTGCGCGTGTCGCTTGCCGACAAGGTCAACAACGCCCGCGCGGTGCTCGCCGACTACCGCGTGCTCGGCGAGCCCTTCTGGGAGCGCTTCAACCGCGACGCCGACACGCCCTGGTACTACCGCCGGCTCGCCGACATCTTCTCCGAGCGCCTTCCCGATGCGCCGCTCACCAAGGAACTGGTCGAGGCCGTCACCGATCTCGAGGCCGAGATCGCCGCCAACCGGGCGGCCGCCTCCGATTCCTCATGATGCTCGCTCCCGGCGCCGTGAGCCGCGCAGTCCGTCGCTCCGCCCGTTCATCCGCCGCCGGCGACCCCGAAGGTGGCCTGTATGCCGCGGATCAGCTCCTGCCGCTGCTGGTCGCTCAGCCTCGCGCCGGAGTGCGTCGGCTTGTACACCCACGGCGGCATCGAGCCATCGCGGATCGTCTCGACCATCTCATCGACGTCCGCCTCTCCGGTCGAGAGGTTCAGATCCGCCCGTCCGTCGTCAACGTCCTTCTGCACGAGCCACGACACCGGGGCCACGTTCGAGTACCAGGGCCACTCGGTCTCGTTGCTGTGGCAGTCCATGCACGCTCCGCGCATCAGCGTCTCGGTGCGGGCGCTATCCCAGGCGATCGGCTGGGCGGGCGGGTTGGAGTGGTCCCGTCCGTAGGGAACCAGCTGAATGACCAGCATCAAGACGACGACGCTGATCGAAGCCCACTTCGCGATCTTCCGCAGGCCGGGCATACGTGGACGGTCCCTTGCCTCAGTGGGCGATCGCATCCGGGGTCCGCCTCGGCGCGACTGCGGCCGACTACTGAGGAACTCCCGCGCAGTACCGCCCGGAGAATCGGGAGGGCGGCTCGCTCCAGGGTGCTCTTCCTCCGCGGAGTGACGCGCGAGCCCTCAGCGCCGGGCGCGCATCGCGTGGGTGACGGCGACCGGCTCACCGCTCGATCCGGGGTGCGCCCCGGCCGCGAAGGCTTCGTACTCGGCGCTCTCGGCTCCGTAGAGGGCTACCCTCCCCTCGGAGTCGTGGTGCACGCCCCAGCCGTAGCGTTTGCCGAGGTCGGACGCGCGCAGGCACGCCTGCCCCTTCGAGAAGAACTCCTCGCGCGCCTGCGCCCGCTCGCACTCGGCGATGCCGCGCCGGTCGGCCCACACCCCGAAGATCACCTCGTCGGAGGTGTAGCGGTAGGGGTGGTCGTGGATCATCCGGTACGTCATCTGCGCGACCGAGGGGGTGGGGCGCTCCGGCGGTGACGTGCCGCAGCCGGCCTTGCAGTCGGGCGCGACGGCGATGAAGGTGTCGATGTAGTTCGTGGTGCTCACGCCTTGCCCATCCTGGGGTCGGGCGCGTAGGCCACACCGGGCGTCGCCCCGAGCGCCAGCAGCCGCACCGGCTGCTCGCGGGTCACCCACTTGCGGGTCACCTCGGGCGGCACACGCACCATGTCGCCCGCGCCGGCCGGGTGCTCGGCACCCTCGGCCACCAGCACCGCAGACCCCTCCAGGACGACGTAGACCTCCTCCTGGCCGTCATGGCCGTGGTCGTGCTCGGGGTAGCCCTCGCAGCCGGCGTCGAGCTCGATCACGTTCATGCCCCAGGCCGTCACGTCCATGGCCTGCTTGGCCGGGCGGAAACGGATTCCGGGGATCGCGTGATCGCCCTGGTAGTGCTCGATCGCGGAGATACTGCGGACGACGACGGGCATGGGTGGGAGCCTCCGATTCGCGATGTGTGAGGGCCGCGGGCGGCCGCCACTCCAGGAGTACCATCCGCACCGCCGCCATGCTTGAACAAACGCGACCAGACGGGCAGGCACGGGCCCGCGGGCTGGTGTCGAGCAGGCGTAGCGGCCGGCGGGTGGAGGCCCGCACCTACGCGCCCGCCGGTGCTCTCGCCGATGTGGTCGAGTGCTTCTGGACCGGCCGCTGGGACCTGCGCGGGCAGGAGCCGCATCGCATGGAGATCCTCTCCGACCCGTGCGTCAACATCGTGCTGGAGCAATCGCGCAGCCGCGTGGTGGGGGTGAGCACGCGGCTCTTCCGGCGCGAGCTCGCGGACGAGGGCTTCATCCGGGCGGCCAAGCTGCGCGCCGGGGCCGCCAGGGCGGTGCTGGCGGGCGAGTCGATCGCCCGCTTCACCGACCGCATGACTCCGCTCGCCGAGGTGTTCCACGACGCGGACGACCTCGAACCAGGTGTCCTCGCGCCCGACGACGATCGCGAGGGCCTCGCACATCTGGAGGCATGGCTCACGGCGCGCCTGGCCGATCCGCCCGACCCGAGAGTCGCCCTCGCCGCCCGGGCCGTCGGCCACATCGCGCGCGAGCCCGAGGTGATGAGCGCAGGCCAGGTGGCCGAGGAGGCGGGCCTCACCCTGCGCCCGCTGCAGCGCCTCTTTCGCGAGTACGTCGGCGCCTCCCCCAAGTGGGTGATCCGCCGCCACCGGCTGCAGGAGGCCGCCGCGCGCCTGGAGCGCGACGGCGGCGGGTCGCTCGCGACGCTGGCCGCCGAGCTCGGCTACGCCGACCACGCCCACCTCTCGCGCGACTTCAAGATCGCCACGGGGCGCTCTCCGTCGGAGTTCGCCCGGGTCGTCTGGGAGTGATGCGGGCTACTGCGCGGCCGTGGGCGGGCCCTCGCGCGTGCACCGAGGACTGTGACGTTCGCTCATCGTGCAGCGCGGCGCTGCGGCTGGGGCGGGGTATAGGCTCGCCCGGTGACGCCCCCGCTCTCGCCCTCGGGCACGGATCAGGCCCCCCGCGTCATCCACCGGATCATCCTCCTCGGGGCGGGCGGCGACCTGGCCGCGCGTCTCATCCTGCCCGGGCTGGCGGGGCTGATGGCGCTCGGCAAGCTCCCGGAGGGCTTTCGCCTGATCGGCGTGGATCGCGAGACCTGGGACGGCGACGACTTCCGCGCCCACGTGAGCCAGGCCATCGGCGAGCACGGCGACGAGCACGCACGTGCGGGAGAGGCCGAGCTGCGGGACGCCTGTTCATACATGCACGGCGACGCCGGCGACCCGAGGGCGATCACCGCGGCCATGGCGATGGGCACCGGCCCCGCCGTGATCTATCTCGCACTGCCGCCCCAGGTCTTCGCGCCCGCCATCGGTGCCCTGGCGGAAGCGAAGCTGCCCGAGGGCTGCGCCATCGTCATCGAGAAGCCCTTCGGCCACGACCTGGCCTCGGCCCAGGAGCTGAACGCGCTGCTCGCGAAGGCCGCGCCCGAGAGCGCGATCCACCGGGTCGATCACTTCCTCGAGAAGCAGACCGTGCAGAACGTGCTCGGCCTGCGCTTCGCCAACCGCATCTTCGAGCCGATCTGGAACCGCGAGCACATCGAGCGGGTGGAGATCGTCTGGGACGAGACCCTCGCCCTGGAGGGGCGCGCCAACTACTACGACCGCTCCGGCGCGCTGCGCGACATGATCCAGAACCACCTGTTACAGGTGATGGCGCTGGTGGCGATGGAGCCGCCGCCGACGATGCACGAGCGCGACCTGCGCGACCGCAAGGTCGACGTGCTGCGCGCGGTGCGCACGCCCACCGCGAAGGAGGTCGCCAGGGAGACCACGCGCGCCCGCTACACCGCCGGCGTCGCGCAGAACGGACACGTGCCCGACTACGCGAGCGAGGAGGGCGTGGACGGCGCCAAGCAGACGGAGACCTTCGCCGAGGTGACCCTGCGGGTGGACAACTGGCGATGGGCCGATGTGCCATTTGTCCTTCGCAGCGGCAAGGCGCTCGGCGCGGTGTGCCAGCACGTGGCGATCCACTTCCGCCCGGTGCCGCATCTCACCTTCGGCCGCCAGACCCACGCCGAGCCCAACATGCTCACCCTCAGCCTCGCGCCCGATCGCCTGGAGCTCTGCGTGAACATCAACGACACCGACGAGTCGTTCGCCCTGGAGCAGGCGACGATGATCGCCGAGCTCGCCCCCCAGAGCATCTCGGCCTACGGCAAGGTCATCCTCGACGTGCTCCACTCCGACCCGACCCTCTCGATACGTGGCGACGAGGCAGAGGAGTGCTGGCGCATCGTCGAGCCGATCATGCAGAGCTGGGCCGCGGGCACACCGGCGATCGAGGAGTACCCGGCCGGGTCACCCGGCCCGACGGCATCGCGCTGCACCCTGGCGGCCGACGGGTAGACCCCCGGCCGGCCTCCACGCGGGCTCTTCGCCCGGTCTTGCGCTCGTCAGCCGTCGCCCCTGCGACATCGGCGTGGTGCCCGCCGTCCTGCTCGGTCCGTGAGCCCGAGCGATGCTCAACCGCTGCCTCCGCCACCGCGGCCCGGGTCAGCCGGGCGCAGGACCGAGGTGGGGCGCCAGCCGGCTTTCAAGAGCCGGAGCCGGAAGCGCGCCCACGATGCGGTTGACCTCACTCCCGCCGCCCATGACCACCAGGAGTGGGATGCTCATGGCGCGGTAGCGCTGGGCCAGGGAGGGGTTCTCGTCCACGTTCACGCGCACCACCTTCAGCCGGCCCGCGTGACGCTCGGCCATCTTCTCGAGGACCGGGGCGATCTGGCGGCAGGGCCCGCACCACGGCGCCCAGAAGTCCACCACCACCGGTACGGCGGCCTGCGTCTCCTCGGCGAAGTCCGACTCGTCGGCTTCCACCGACCACGGCAGCGGCACGTGACATCCAGCGCAGCGCGGGATGGCGGTGGGGTGGGAACGCACCCTGGCGCGCTTGCCGCAAGAGGTGCACGTGACGATGGTGGCGGCCATGGTCCCAGGGTACTCCCGCACCCGCTCGCACTTCCGACCGGCCTTCGATGCTCGACCCCTGCCCCCTGGGCCGCCTTTCTAGCTCGTGGTCGTTCCGGCGCCTCCGTCGCAGTTCGCCCTCAGATTGCTCACCGCCTGATCGAGGGGCTCGAGTGAGTCTTTGAGCGACTCGAGGGCCTGGCGCGCGGACTGGCCGCTGCCGGGGATGTCTCGGATCGCCGCCTTTGCGCTGTCCCAGGCCTGGCTGAGGGCCGTGGTGTCGATGCTGACGTCGTCCTTGGCGGCCGACAGGAGGGCGGCGCCGGCGGTGAGCAGGTTCGCCGAGGTCGTAGTCAGCCGGCCGAGCGTCGTGTTGGTGGGATCGAGCGCCCTGAGGTCGGCGAATGCGTCCTGCAGGTCGGCCCGGCTCGCGCAGACGGCCTCGTTGGAGGAGGACGGCGAGGTGCTTGAGCCGGCCACCGGTGCGCTGTCGCTGCCGCAGGCCGCCAGGCCGAGAGCGAGGATCACCACCAGCGCTCCGAGGGGGATGAGCAGCGCAGGCCTCCGCGTGTCCGCCGTCCTTGTCGCCGGGGTCGATGCGTCAAGTGTTTCACCCGCGCGCGGCCTGCGCATCGGTCTGGGGGATGACGCCGGCCCGGCGGCGCACGTCAGGTGACGCTCGCGGCCTCTCCGGTCTGCACCCGCCACAGGGCGGCGTAGAGCCCTCCCGCCCCCACCAGCTGGTCGTGCGTCCCCGCCTCGCGCACGAGGCCCGCTTCCAGCACGTGGATCCGGTCGGCGTGGCGCACGGTGCTCAGCCGATGGGCGATCACCAGCGTCGTCCGTCCTTCCGAGACGTGCTCCAGGCTACCTCTGGATCGCGGCCTCGGTCTCGTTGTCAACGGAAGACGTGGCCTCGTCGAGGACGAGGATCGCCGGGTTCCTCAGGATCGCCCGCGCGATCGACAGCCGCTGCCTCTGGCCTCCGCTCAGCTTCTGACCCCGCTCTCCGACCAGGGTGTCGTAGCCGTCGCTCAACGACGAGATGAACTCGTGCGCCTCCGCCAGCCGCGCGGCCTCCTCCACCCCCTCGTCCGGGGCGTCGGGGTCTCCGTAGGCGATGTTCTCCCTCACCGTTCCGTCGAAGAGGAAGACGTCCTGACTCACGAGGCCGATGGCGCCGCGCAGATCTCCGAAGGTCAACTCCTTCACATCCACTCCGTCCACTGTCACACGCCCCGAGCTCGGCTCGTACAACCGAAGCAGCAACTTCACGATGGTGCTCTTTCCGGCACCGGTCAGCCCCACCACAGCGTGGGTCTCGCCCGCGGGCACGTCGATGTTCAGGCCGTGCAGCACCTCCGGGCCGGAGCTGTAGGAGAAGCGGACGTCCTCGAACCTCACCGCTCCGGCGACGGGCTTCGACAGCAGGCCCGAGCCCTCGGTGATCTGAGGCTCGATGTCGAGCAGATCGAGGATCCGCCGGGTGCTCGCCATGGCGCGCTGGTAGAGGTCGAAGGTCTCTCCGAGCCGGGTCAGTGGCCACAACAACCGCTGGGTCATGAAGACCAGGATCGAGAAGAAGCCGACGGCGAGGGCTCCGCTGATGACTGCGCGCCCGCCCACGAGCAGGGTCATGGTGAAGCCGAGCAGGATCGCCATGCGCACGAGCGGTGTGAACGCCGAGCTGAGCCGGATGGCGTTGCGGTTGGCCTCGCGATAGGCGTCGCTCGTCCCGCTGACGCGCGCGATCTCCAGGTCCTCGGCGGTGAAGGCCTTGATGGTGGCGATGCCGCCGAGGTTGTTCGACAGCGTCCCGTTCAGCACGCCGACCTGGTCTCTGACGGCCTTGTATCGGGGCTCGAGGCGGCGCTGGTAGAGGAAGCTGGCCCATACGATCACGGGGATCGGGGCGAACGACACGAGGAACAGAAGCGGGCTCGCCACGAGGAAGACGACGCCGACCAGGATGACGTTGACGACCATCGCGATGATCGCGCTGGCGCCTACGTCGAGGAAGCGCTCGAGCTGGTTGACGTCGTCGTTCAGCACGCTCATCAGGCCGCCGGTGCTCTGGTCCTCGAAGTAGCCGAGCTCCAGGCGCTGAAGATGGGAGTAGGCGTCGATCCGCGCCTCGTGCTCGATGGTCTGGCTGAGGTTGCGCCAGACGACCGCGGCGCCCCACTCGGTGATGCTCTCGCCCACCCAGACGGCGGCGTTCACCGCGGCGAGGATCACGAGCTGTCCCCAGCGGCCTTCGACGCCCGTGAGATCGGCGACGAAGGAGCGGTCGGCGTTGACCACGACGTCCACCGCGAAGCCGATCAGGATCTCCGGGAAGACATCGAAGACCTTGTTGGCGATCGTGAGGACCGTCGCCCAGATCACCCGGCCCCGGTGGCGGTCGGTGTAGCGCCAGAGGCGGCGGAGCGGGCGGTCGTGCACCCCCGCACCTTGCCAGACCCTCAGGGCTCCGCGACCGCCTCGGTACGGGTTTGCCGCAAGGAGATTGGGTGGGTTTCCCCCATGCCGCCGGCCCCCCAGCCGCATAGAAACCACCCCGTGAACCCAACCGCGCTCACCATCACCATCGCGTACTCGGCCGTCAGCGTCATCGCCGTCATCGCGATCCTCCTCGTCTGGCGCTCGACCCACTCGTTCGAGGAGCAGCGCGAGGACACGGTGGACACCGAGCGACTGGCCCATGGGGAGAAGGGCTGGTTCATCATCGCGGTGATCTGCCTCGGCATCCTCGGGCTCTCGACGCTGGCCTTCATCCCCTACGGCGACAACGCCGCGGCGAGGGGCCAGCAGCAGGTCGAGGTGGTCGGCCAGCAGTACGCGTGGACCATCTCGCCGAGCACCATCACGGCGGGCGTGCCGGTGCGCTTCGCCGTACGCGCCAGCGATGTGAACCACGGCTTCGCCGTCTACAACGACGACAACATCCTGCTGTTCCAGATCCAGGCCGTGCCCGATCACGTGAGCCACATCGTCTACACCTTCAAGGTCCCGGGGAGATATCAGGTGGTCTGCCTCGAGTTCTGTGGCTTCAACCACCACAAGATGCTGGGCTCCTTCCAGGTGCAGGCCGCATGAGCACGGCGGCGGCCGCCCACAACCAGGTGGACTACACACCGGTGGGGCCCGAGGACCGCGCCGTCGCGCGTTCTCTGACCCTCTGGTACGTCCTCGCATCGACCGTCATCTTCCTGGTGGCGGGGTTGCTCGGGATGGTGTTGCGCCAGAGCCAGGCCGACATCGTGCGGCTCGACGACAACACCTGGTACGCGGTGATGACCGCCCACGGCCTCGGTGCCTTCGTCGGCTGGGCCGCCTTCGCGGTGATGGGCTTCGCCTTCTGGGTGCTGGCCGAGGTCGGCTACCCGATCCGCCGCCTCGGGGCAGGTCTCGCCCGCACCGCCTGGTGGTGCATGGTGGCCGGCGTGGCCGGCGTGGTCGTGACCACCCTCGTCTTCAGCTTCGGCGGCTCGTGGGTGTTCCTCTACCCGCTGCCGTTCAACTCGTCCGGCCAGTGGGGCGACGTGGCCACCGCGTTCTTCTCGTTCTCGGTGCTGCTGGTGGGCCTGTCGATCATCATCTGGTGCGTCTCGATCATCGTGATCGTGACCGGCCCGGGCCTCGGCTCGGACCGCTCGGGGCCCAACCGCCTCGGGGCCGCCATGGGCCTCGGCATCCTCTTCCCCAAGAAGTTCCCGAGCGCCCAGCCGGTGCCCTACCCGGTGATCCCGCTGACCGTGATCGCCATCGACATGATCATCGCGACGGTCCCGCTCGCGATCCTCCTGGTCGAGATGATCTTCGAGTCGTTCTTCGACATCAGCGTCGACCCGCTGCTGGCCAAGAACGTGCTCTGGTGGTTCGGCCACCCGGTGGTGTACCTGCTGCTGTTCCCGGCGGTCGCGATCTATTACCTGCTGGTGCCGCGTTATGCGCGCAGGCCCCTGGTGGCGGGCAACATCATCGCCGTCGGCTGGACGATCGCCGTCATCGCCAACGTCACGGTGTGGGCCCACCACCTCTACCTGGACTACCCCGACGGGATCCAGGCGGCGATCAACACCGGCATGGAGCCCCTCACGTTCGCCCTGACGATCGTCTCGGCGCTCAGCCTCTACAGCCTCTTCTTCACCATCTACCGCTCGCGCTGGACCTGGAACGCGGCGAGCACCGCGCTCTTCCTGGGCCTGGTGGCCTGGCTGCTGGCCGGCCTGTCGGGCGTGGTCAACGCGACCATCGCGTGGGACGCCTTCGTCCATAACACGCTCTGGATCGTGGGCCACTTCCACCACATGGCTCTGCTCAACATCGGCATCGTCATCTTCGGCGCGATCTACGCCTTCCTGCCCGACCTGCTCGGCCGCCCGCTCTACAGCGATCGCATGGGCATGTGGCACATCTGGCTCACCTCGTTCGCGGCCACCGCCTTCAGCGTGATCTGGATCTGGCAGGGCCTCGACGGAGCTCCGCGTCGCTTCTCGGTGCTGCCCGGCCAGTACGACCAGATGACCGCCGCGTCGATCCCGATCGTCATCGTGCTCGCGCTGGCGCAGCTGCTGCTGGTGTGGAACATCGTCCAGACCTTCCGCGGCAAGACCAGCTCGGCCACCCAGCGCCTCGAGCTCGGCCTGGCGAAGCCGCGCCTCACGAGCCCCGCCATCCAGGGCGGTGTGATCGTGCTGACGATCGCGTCGCTGTTCGGCCTGGCGGCCGCGGGCTGGGCGATCGGGGGCATCAACCAGGACGATGCGAAGGCCGCCTTCCTGCCGCCCATCGAGCAGCCGGCGGGTGGCGGCGGCGAGTCGCCGCAGGTCGCCGCAGGCCGCGAGGTGTTCGTGGCCACCGGGTGCAGCGGATGCCACGTGCTCGCCTCGGCCAACGCCAGCGGAGTGGTCGGTCCCAACCTCGACCTCACCAAGCCCAGCACGGAGCTGTCGATCGACCGGGTCACAAACGGCCTCGGCGGGATGCCGGCCTTCAAGGATCAGCTCACACCCGACCAGATCGAGGCGGTCGCCGTGTTCATCTCGACGACGGCCGGTAAGTAGGTCCCTGGGCCGCTGGTGATCCTTCCGCTGCAGGCGGGTGGCCACGGGGGGCACGCCGCGGAGGGCGTCGGCTACTGGGAGGTCTGGGCGCTCGAGCCGGTGCTGCTGCTCGTGCTCGGCGCGGCGGCGGTGATGTACGGCTTCGGCTGGTGGCGCCTGCGCAGCCGCGGCCGCCCCGACCTGGCCAGCGTGCCGCGCGCGATCTCGTTCGTGCTCGGTCTGAACGTGCTGGTGCTGGCGTTGATCTCGCCGCTGCACCACATCGCCTACGACTACCTGCTCTCGGCGCACATGCTGCAGCACATGATGCTGGGCGACATCGCCGCGATCCTGATCGTGCTCGGCATCTCGGGGCCGCTCGCGCTGTTCGTGATCCCGCGGCCGGCGCTGCGACTGCTGGCCCGTCGGCCCCTGCGCCCCGCGCTGCGCTTCGCCGGGCGCCCCGCCACCGCCTTCGTCGCGTGGGTCCTCGTGACCGCGGTCTGGTACCTCCCCGGTCTCTATGAGGCGGCGCTCGCCAGCACCCCGCTGCACTGGGCGATGCAGGTCAGCATCATCGTGACCGGCCTCATGGTGTGGGCCCACCTGATCGGCATCGTGCCGCACCTCACCATGAGCCACGCCCGCCGCGCGGGCTACGCGATGGGGCTGCTGCTGGCGAGCTCGGTCATCGGCCAGTTCCTCTTCCTGCGCGATCCGATGTACGACACCTACATCCAGCAGCCGGAGCGGATCTTCGGCCTCTCGCCCGAGGCCGACCAGACCCGCGCCGCGCTGATGATGATGTCGTTCCACATGATCACGCTGCTCATGTTCGCGACGCTCCTGATCTGGACCCACATGGACCGGGCGGTGGCCGAGCGCGACGCGGCGGCGAGGGCGGCGGCCGACGACGATCCGCCGACGCCGGTGCGGCTGGGAGCGGGGGCGCCCGAGCTCAGGTAGCGGCGCCGCTCCGGCGCCCGAAGACGCGCTCGTGAAGGGCGTAGCGACCGCCGCCCTGGCTCACGATGGCCAGGCAGATCACGATCAGCACCAGCGGCAGCCAGATGTTCTGACCGCCGTCCACGCGGCCGGCCGTGGCGAGCGCCCCCACCATGTTCGCCGCAAGGCCCGCAGCCACGAGCCGCGGCGCGATGCCGAGCAGCATCAGCAGGCCGGCGCCGATCTCGACGACGCCCACGGAGTACGCGAAGGCGCTCGGCTGAGGGAAGCCCCAGCGGTCGAAGCGCGTGATGTACGCATCGTGGTTGGCGAACTTGCCGATGCCCGCCGGAATGAAGACGAGGGCCAGCACCAGGCGCAGGACGAACGGGGGCCAGCGGTCGGCGGGACCGGGATCCATCAGCAGGGAGATGACGCGGCGCAACGGTTCGCTCCTCGGCGGCGGTTTGGTCAAGGGTATCCCCGGCGTGAGAGGATCGCCGCCGTGCTGCTCTTCGACTCCGCGGTTTCGGGCAACTGCTACAAGGTCCGTCTGGCGCTGGCCCGGCTCGGCATCGTCTACGAGCGGGTGGAGCTCAGCGTGGTCGACCGCTCCGATCGCGCCCGCACGATCGGCCGCCAGGCCAACCCGGCGCTGCGCGTTCCCACACTGCGCTTGGACGACGGCCGCCACCTGGCCGAGTCGAACGCGATCCTCTGGTACCTCGCAGAGGGCACCGATCTGGTGCCATCCGAGCGCTGGGAGCGGGCCCAGGTGCTCCAGTGGATGTTCTTCGAGCAGTACGACCACGAGCCGAACATCGCCGTCGCGCGCTTCTGGCTGCACGTGGGAGGGTCGGCGCCCGGCGCCGACGCCCTCGCGGAGCGCCAGGAGGGTGGCCGGCGGGCGCTCGGCGCCATGGAGGGGCACTTGGAGAGCCGGGAGTTCCTCGTCGACGGGCGCTTCACCATCGCCGACATCGCCCTCTACGCCTATACGCACGTGGCCGCAGAGGCCGGTATCGACATGGCCCCGTATGAGTCGGTGAGAGCCTGGCTGGCCCGCGTCGCCGCGCAGCCGGAGCACGTGACCATCGACGCCTGAGCGCGGGACTGCTCGGCCCCGTGGCCATGCGGGAGGGGGGGTGATTGTGGCCGGATGTCGGTGACGGGTGCGCGCGCGCTGCTCCACGGTGGGGGGAGCACCACGACCCAACGGACCGGAGGAACCATGAGCGACTCCACCGCCCGCGATGCACAGATCACGCCCCCCGCTTCCCACGGCGCGGGAGTGCGCCTGCTCGCCCTGGTGCTGACCGGGGCGCTGCGCCTTCGCGAGCACGCTGCCGAGCCCGACAGGCCTCGGTAGGGGCCCTCACCCGCTGCCGAGCGCCACCATCGCCACCCCCACCACCAGCACGGCCACCCCGAGCAGCTGACGGCGCACCAGGCGCTCGCCGAACACCACCAGGGCGCCCAGGGTCGAGAGGGCGGCGAACTGGGACCCCAGCACCGAGGTCACGGCGATGCCGTCGCGGGCTCCCCAGGCGAACGCCAGCACCCCGAGCACCTCGAAGACGCCGGTCGCGATGGCGAGGCGGCCGACGCGCGCGGAGACGAGCGGCCTCATGCCCGCCGTGAGCGCGCCCACGAGGATGGCGACGCCGATCAGGCGCGCCGGCAGCGCCACCCATCCGATCGGCACCGACGCGCTCGCGCGCCCAGCGGCGAAGAGGTTGACGCCGAAGGCCGTCGCCGCGCCCACGGCGAAGAGGACGCCGGCACGCTGGACGCCGGTGGGCGCCCGCATCCGCGCGCTCGGCCCCGCCGCCACCAGGATCACCCCGGCCATCAGGGGCAGGAAGCCGATCGCCGTGACCAGAGCCGGCCGCTCACCGGCCGCGATGGCGATGGTCGCAGCGATGGCCCCCTCGGTGGAGACGATGCTCGCGATCACCCCGACCTGCTCACGGCGCAGGGCGGCGTAGATCAGGCCCAGTCCGGCCACGTTGCACACTCCGGCCAGGGCGAGCCAGCCGGCGGCGGGGCCGTCGAGCCCCGCCGGCCAGCCGCTCAGGGCCGCGAGGGGCGCGGCCACGACCAATCCGCTCACCATGACCCAGGCCAGCGTGGGCATGCCGCCGATGCGTCGGCTCGATCCGGCCGAGCAGAGCGTTGCCACCGCCCAGCTGAGCGCCGCCCCCAGGCCCCCGAGGAGCGCGGTCACGCGGTGGTGGCCGGGTGGCGGCGCGGGAGGAGGTCGGGCATCCGGGGCGAGAGTATGTCGCGGGAGACCGCTCGCCCGGGGTTCGGTGCGCGTTGTATGGTCGCGACGTGGCCTCGAACCCGACCCCCGACTCGCAGGATCGTCAACGCGTCGTGCGCCTGGCGATCGCGGGGGCCATCGCCGTGCTCGTCCTCCTGTTCGCCCTCTTCAACCGCGGGCGCGTGGAGGTCAACTGGGTGCTCTTCGAGCGCAGCTCGCGCCTGATCTACGTGATCATCGGCTCGGCGCTGCTCGGCGCGTTGGCGGACCGCCTGATCCAGCGGCGCCAGCGCTCGCACAAGGAGTAGAGCGGCGGCCGCGACCCCCCGCAGGGGGCCGCGGCACGGCTGCTCCAGCGGGTGCTAGTTGAGGTTCTTCCCGGTCAGCCAGTCGGTGGCGACCTGGTCGGACTCGAGCTTGTCGATGTCGGTCGCCGTGTTCCAGGCGACGAGATCCTCGGTGGTGATCTGAGCGCTCAGGGCGTTCAGGTCGTCCTTGAGCTGGTCACCGTACGCGTCGAGCACCTCGGTGCGCACGATCGGCGCGATGTTCTGCGCCGGGTGCAGGCCCTTGTCGTCCTCGAGGACCTTGAAGCCGTTGGCGGCGATCTCGGGCGCGGTCGTGTTCCAGACCACGGCGTCGACCTGCTTGGCCTTCAGCGCCTCCCCGAGGAGGGGGCCGAACTCGATGGTCTTCTTGCTCTTGAACGTGATGTCGTAGATCTTCGGATCGGTGTACCCGAGGTAGCACTGGGTACGGTCGAAGCACTGCGACGAGGCCCCGAACACGTAGTTCAGGCCCTTCACGTCGGAGATCGTCGTGGCCTCCGAGTCGCCACGCACCACGAAGGCGTCGCCGTCAACGGCGGGCGAGTAGTCGAGCAGCGTCGAGCCCTGATCGGCCAGGAGTGGCGCGATCGTCTCGGCCACCACTGCCGGGTCATCCGAGGCGGTGGCGTCGGGCGCGAGGGCGGCGAGGTCGCCGCCGATGTAGTCGACGATCAGGTCGAGGTCGCCGTTCTTGAGACCGTCGAGCGCCTCGGTACGAAAGCCCGCGGGCTTCAGGATGTTCACGACGTAGCCCTTGGACACCAGGTACTGGCCGTACACTTCGGCGATCGTCGCCGACTCGCTGAAGTCCTGCCCACGCAGGTTGATGGTGGGGCCTGAGGGAGCGGCACCGGTGTCGCCACCCGCGCTCGAGTCGTCGTCGCTTCCACATGCGGCCGCAAGCATCGCGATGGCGGCCACGAGGGCTACCGAGGCGAGCAAGGTCCTTCTTCTCATCGGGTCTCTCCCGTTTGTCTGTTCTGCACACGCTTCAGCCGTCGTGCCCCCTCGGGGAGCACGACACGCTCCAATGCACCGAACGCGAGCCCGGTGATCGTTGCGAGACCGGCGACGAGGATGGTCCCTCCGACGAGGAGGGTGTCGTTGGTCTGGCCGAGTCCATCCCGCACGTACCGGCCGAGCCCGTCCCCGCCCAGGAATGCCCTGATCGGTTCGGTTGCCACGACCTGAACGGCGGCCACGCGGATGCCGCTGAGGATCAATCCAGCGGCGAGCGCCAACTCTACGCGCATCATGACGTCGCGGTCGGTGAACCCCATCGCCCGGGCGGCATCGACCGCTCCGGGATCGGCCTGCCTCACGCCGGTGTAGGCCGTGAGGTAGATCGGGGGGATCGCGAGCATGCAGAGCGCGATGAAGATCGGCCACGGCTCGAAGCCGTAGCCGTTCTTCAGCGAGATGGGCAGCAGGAGGCCGGCGATCGCGAAGGTGGGGATCGCGCGGCCGATGTTGAGCACCCAGGTGGCCGACAGCTCGCCGCGGCGGTAGTGCGCCAGCACGATGGCCAGGGGCACTGCGACGGCGATCGAGAAGGCCATCACCATGGTGCAGAGGGTCACGGTCTGGACCGCGGAGGCGAGGATGCCGGTGTCGCCGGTCCAGGTCTGGGAGCGGGTGAACCACTCCCACAGGCCGACGTCGTTGATCCCGCCCGACTGGGCGGCGAGGGCCTTCATGCGGAGGATCGCCCGCGCCGGGCCCACGGGGTCAGCGCGCGCCCGGCCAGATAGATGCCCAGGTCGAGCACCAGCGCGAGCGCCACCGAGAGGGTCGCGCCGATGGTCATCGGCGTCCAGTAGGTGCGCCTCAGCCCGTCGAGGATGAGGTCGCCGAGCGCACCCTGGCCGATGATGGCGGCCACCGTCACGAGGCCCACCGTGGTGACGGTGGCAACCCGGATACCGGTGATGATGTACGGCAGGGCCAGCGGGAGCTCCACGCCGGTCACCCGCCGGAAGGGGGTGAGGCCCATCCCGTCGGCCGCTTCGCGCACCGATTGCGGAACCGCCTGGAAGCCGGCCACGATGTTCGTGACGAGGATCAGCAGGGTGTAGAGGGTGAGCGGTATCAGGGCCGTCGTCGCCGAGTAACCGGTCACCGGCACCAGCACGCCGAAGAGGGCGACGCTCGGGATGGTGAACAGGAAGCCGGTGAAGCCGGTGATCGGGCTCGCGGTCCATTCGAATCTCAGGGCCACGGCCGCCAGCAGTCCCGAGATCACCAGTCCCAGTGCCACGGCCGTGACGGTGAGTTGCAGGTGCGTCACCAGGTCGGCCTGGATGTCGTCCCACTGGCTGGTGAGATACGACCACTTGAGGAGCGGGTTGGGATCGGACGCCAGGGGCGCGACCGGGATCATGCGACGCGCTCCGCGACCCCTTCGGCCAGCGCCTCGCGGATCCCCTCGAGGGTGACCACTCCGCCGAAGCGCCCGTCGTCCTCGATCACCGCCACCGAGGTGCTGGAGGTCATGATGATCTCCATGGCCTGGCGCAGCGTGCTCATGGGCTCCACCACCGCGGCGGGGCGCGACCGCGGCTGGCTCGCCAGGGTGCCGTCGCCGTTCATCTCGTGGGCGTCGATCCAGCCTGCGAAGGATCCGCCGGAGACCAGGCCCACCCAATCGGTGCGGTAGCTGTCCATCACGGCCAGCGCCTCCTCCAGCGGGGCGTCCACGTCCACGACGGGGCCGCGGTCGTAGGGGAGGTCGCGGACGCGGGCGAGCGTCAAGCGCTTGCTGCTGCGATCCTCGCCCACGAACTGCTCGACGAACTCGTTGGCCGGCGCCCGCAGGAGCTCGTCGGGCGGGGCGAACTGCTCGAGGATGCCGCCCACGTTGAGAAGGGCGACACAGTCTGCGAGCTTGATGGCCTCGTCGATGTCGTGGGTCACGATCACGATCGTCTTCTGCACGCGGCGCTGCAGGTCGAGCAGCTCGTCCTGGAGCCGCGCGCGCACGATCGGATCGACCGCGCCGAAGGGCTCGTCCATGAGCAGCACCGGGGGATCGGCCGCGAGGGCCCGGGCCACGCCGACGCGTTGCTGTTGTCCGCCCGAGAGCTCATCGGGGTAGCGGTCGAGCATGTGCGGGTCGAGCCCGACCAGCTCGACCAGCTCGTCGATGCGGGCGCGCAGGCGCTCGCGCTCCCAGCCCAGGGTGCGCGGAACGGTGGCGATGTTCTGGGCGATCGTGCGGTGGGGGAAGAGGCCCACCTGCTGGATCACGTAGCCGATATCACGCCTCAGCTCGGACACCGGCGAGCGCGTGACATCGGCGCCGTCGATCTCGATCCGCCCGGAGGTGGGCTCGATCAGGCGGTTGATCATCCTCAGGGTGGTCGTCTTGCCGCACCCCGAGGGGCCGATCAAGGCAACCACCGATCCGCGCGGCACATCGATGTCGAGGCGGTCGACGGCCGGTGCCGGAGCTCCGGGGAAGACCTTCGTGATCGCCTCGAGGCGGATCGCCGGGGGGGTGGTCGGATCGGTAGAGCCCAGCTCGGGTGCGGTGGTGTCGGGCGCCACCGTGCGGACCTCCGCGGGTCGTAGCCGTCGGAATGAACGGAATCACCGACCCGGGGGTCGGCGAGGTAACCCTACCCGGGCCCCCCCTCTCAGGCCCAGCCATCGGTCTGCGCGCGCTGAGAACGCCTCCCTGGCGCCAACAACGTGGCCGCCGCAGGGTGAGCGCTTCCCTGCTGCGCAGTGGCGCGATTCGTCAGGTCGCGGCCGGATTCGTCATCGACTGACGCCCTCACCAGCTCCAGGGCGTTCGGCCCCGGAGCTGGTGGTGGGAGCGATCAGTAGCGGTAGTGGTCGGACTTGTAGGGCCCCTCGACCGGCACGCCGATGTAGGAGGCCTGCTCCTCGGTGAGGGTGGTGAGCCTCACCCCGAGCGCGTCCAGGTGGAGCCGGGCGACCTTCTCGTCGAGGTGCTTGGGCAGCACGTAGACCTTCTTCTCGTAGTCGTCGTTCTTGGTGAACAACTCGATCTGCGCGATGGTCTGGTTGCTGAACGAGTTGGACATGACGAACGACGGGTGACCGGTCGCGTTGCCCAGGTTCAGCAGGCGGCCCTCCGACAGCACGATGATCGACTTCCCGTCGGGGAAGACCCACTCGTCGACCTGCGGCTTGATGTTGATCTTCTTCACGCCCGGCAGATCGGAGAGGCCGGCCATGTCGATCTCGTTGTCGAAGTGGCCGATGTTGCCGACGATCGCCTGGTGCTTCATCCGGGCCATGTCCTTGGCGGTGATGATGTTGTGGTTGCCCGTGGCGGTGATGAAGATGTCGGCCGTCTCGACCACTTCGTCGAGAGTCGCCACCTCGTAGCCCTGCATGGCGGCCTGGAGCGCGCAGATCGGGTCGATCTCGGTGACGACGACCCTCGCCCCCTGGGCGCGGAGTGACTCCGAGCAGCCCTTGCCGACGTCGCCGAAGCCGAAGACGACGGCCACCTTGCCGCCGATCATCACGTCGGTGGCGCGGTTGATGCCGTCGATCAGGGAGTGCCGGCAGCCGTAGAGGTTGTCGAACTTCGACTTTGTGACCGAGTCATTCACGTTGATCGCCGGGAAGAGCATCTCGCCCTTCTCGGCGAGCTGGTAGAGGCGCAACACGCCGGTGGTCGTCTCCTCGGTGACGCCCATGATCCCGGCCGCGATGTTGGTGTACCGCGACGGGTCCTCGCGCAGCGACTGGCGCAGCAGGTCGAGGAAGACGCGGAACTCCTCCGACTCGGCGGTCGCGGCGTCGGGGACGGAGCCGGCGAGCTCGTACTCGCGCCCCTTGTGGACGAGCATCGTGGCGTCGCCGCCGTCGTCGAGGATCATGTTCGGCCCGCCCTCGGGCCAGCGCACGGCCTGCTCCGTGCACCACCAGTACTCCTCGAGGGTCTCGCCCTTCCATGCGAACACCGGCACGCCGCGCGGCTCCGCGGGGGTGCCGTCGGAGCCCACCACGATCGCGGCCGCGGCGTGGTCCTGAGTGGAGAAGATGTTGCACGAGGCCCAGCGGACCTCGGCGCCGAGGGCGGTGAGGGTCTCGATGAGCACCGCGGTCTGGATGGTCATGTGAAGCGAGCCGGTGATACGCGCACCCTTCAGGGGCTGGGCGTCGGCGTACTCGGCGCGGATGCTCATGAGCCCCGGCATCTCATGCTCGGCGAGGCGGATCTCCTTGCGGCCGAACTCGGCGAGGGAGAGATCGGCGACCTTGTAGTCGGTCACGGCGAGCGGGGCGGATGTCGTCATTCGGTCTCCATCGGGTGGGGGGAGGGTTCGGAGGCGATATCGAGCAGGCGCTGGTGCTTGGCCTGCTCGTGTCTGAGCCAGTCGGCGGCGGTGATGTCGTCGGGAGGTACGGGCCGGGCCGCCAGCCACGCCTCGACCGCCTCGGCCACAGTGGGCTGGGTGCGAAGGCGCAGTGCGAAACCGACCTCACCGAGCGCCACGTCGTGGTCGCCCAGCAGCTCGCGCAGGGTGCGCAGACGCTGGAGCTCGGGTGCGCCGAAGAGGCGGTATCCGGCCGGCGAGCGCCCGGGCACCACGAGCCCGATGCTCTCGATGTAGCGGAGCATGCGCGCCGACCAGCCGGTGGTCCGCGCCGCTTCATTGATCGTGAGGGTCTCGGTCGCCATGCCGCGCGCGACCTTAGCATCACTGTGTCAATGTTCTTCGCCCGGCACGTTCTTCGCCCGGATCCTCCCTCATGTAGCGTCGTCCAGCGTGGACATCGGCGCCATCCTCAGCGAGGCCATGAGCCTCTACACGCGCTTCTTCGTCCGCTTCGTCGTGGTGGCCGGCGTCGTGTTCCTCGCACTCGGGGCGTTCTCGACCATCGTGGAACAGAGCGCCTCGGACGGAGAGGGCTCGGTCGCCGGTTCGGCCGTGACCCTCGCGGCGAGCATCGTCGGCTACTTCTGGATCCAGGGCGTGCTCGTGGTGCTGACCGCCGACGTGCGGGACGGGATCGCCGACCAGTCGTTCGGGCAGCTCTTCGCGCGGGTGCGACCGAAGCTCGGCACGCTCATCGTCGCGGGGCTCCTGGCGGCGATCGGGATCGTCCTCGGCTTCATCCTGCTCGTCGTGCCGGGCCTCTACCTCCTGACGCGCTGGTCGCTGATCGCCCCGGCGCTGATCGTCGAGGACCTCGCGGCGGGGCAGTCGTTCAGCCGCTCCCACGAGCTCGTGCGCGGCCACGGCTGGCAGGTGTTCGGCCTCTTGATCGTGCTGTTCATCATCAACGTGGTGGTGGGGGGTCTCATCGTCGGCGTCATCGGCGGAGCCGCGGGCGGCGCGCTCGGCAGCTGGATCGGAAGCGCGATCGTCAACACCCTGATAACGCCCCTCATCGGGATCGCGACGACGCTCGTCTACTTCCACCTCGCAGGCGACCGCCCCCCCGAGGCCACGGCGGCGCCCGGCTTCTGATCCACGCCTGCGGGCGTGCGCGATACCCTCGGGTACGACAAGCACAACCGGATGAGGGATCAGGGATGCAGAGGCACGTCTTCGACATGAGCGAGAGCGCCACCCACGAGCTGGTGGCCAAGCAGTTGCGGGATCTGGCGAACCAGTTCGAGGCGGGGTCGGTCGAGCTCGCCTACGACGAGTCGCACGCCCCCACGAGCATCGTCGATCCGGTCGACGTGGTGCTCGACCTGACCCAGAATCGCAGGCACGTGGAGCTGCTGATCCGGATCAGCTGGAACACCGCCTGACGGCCGATTTCGCAACTCCGTCTCGCTAGGCGCAACCCCGGGCCCCGGCAACGCCGATATGGCATGTGCGCATTGACACCAAAACTTCGCCGCACGTAGCTTCGACGCGCGGACCCGCGCCGCGAAGCGTCGGCCGCCTCGTCATTTCCGGAACTGGGGGTGGAGTATGAAGGTGCGTTCCTGGGCCGCCCGCGCGCTGGCCGGCGTGGCGGTGCTCGGCCTCGGCGTCGGCCTGGCCGCGTGCGGCAGCGACAACGACTCGAGCGGAGCGACCGGGGCGGCGTCGGCCGAGACGACGCTCAACTTCGGCTACGTCACGACCCCGCAGCACCCGTACGGCCTCGCGCTCCAGGCCTTTGCGGACACGGTCTCCTCGAACTCTGGCGGAAAGCTCGCGATCAACCTCCTGCCGACATACGGCGGAGGCAACGATCTGACCCTGCTTGACGACATCGCCGGTGGAACGGTCGATGGCGGCACCGTCTCGTCGGCGGTGTGGGACGGCAAGGGCGTCCCGGAGTTCGAGGCGCTCCAGATGCCGTTCCTGATCACCAACTACGGCGTCGAGGCGGCGGTGCTGAACAGCTCGATCGCCGCCGACATGCTGAAGGGCACCGAGAAGATCGGCGTCACGGGCCTCGCCATCCACGAGGGCGGGCTGCGCAAGCCGCTCGCGGCGAAGGCCTGCCTCAAGAGCCCGGCCAACTTCAAGGGCGCCAAGATCCGCTCCGTGGAGTCGCCGGTCCTGGTCGATGGCCTCCGTGCCCTCGGCGCGAACCCCACCCCGCTGCCTCTCAGTGACGTCTACCTCGCGCTCAAGCAGGGGACCGTCACCGCGATGGAGGCGAACCTCGGGCTGGTCTTCACGCAGAAGTACTACGAGGTGGCGAAGTGCCTCACGGGGAACATCACCCTCTGGCCCTTCCCGACGGTCCTGAACATGAACACCGACAAGTGGAACTCCCTCTCGTCGGAGCAGCAGGGATGGATCAGTGACGCGGCGTCGCAGATCGACGACGAGTCGATCAAGATCCTGACCAATCCCGACAGCACCCTGGTGGCGGACCTCTGCGATGCCGGGATGAAGTTCGGTACGGCCACCCCGGCCGACCAGGCCGCGCTGCGCAAGGGCGTGGACTCGGTCTACGAGAAGTACTCCGCTACGGAGCCGACGGGCGGCTTCATCGCGGCGATCGAGCAGGTCAAGGCGGACGCGCCGGCCCCGCCGGCCCCCGCTCCCTACCCTGACGGGTGCACGGAGTAGTCATCGCCCGTAGCGTTCCGGCGACCCCGCGGGCACACGCCCGCGGGGTCCGCCGCGCGCGGTGCCGTCGATGACGGAAGCCGCTGCGGGGGACGGCAACCCGCTGAACCCCGTCGTGCGGGTGACCGGCGCCCTGTCGGCGGCGGCGGCGGCCCTCGCCACGGTCGCGGCCCTGCTGGCCGGCGTGTCGATCGTGGCGGCCGTGGTCGCCAACGTCGCACGTCGCGAGCTGAGCGGCGAGTCGATCTACGGCGCCGAGGAGTTCGCCCGGTTCGCCTTCCTCTGGGTGATCTGGATGGGCGTCTCGCTGGCCGTGCGCCGGGGCGCGGTCACGGTCATCACCCTGCTCACGGGTCGTGGTCCATGGTGGTGGCGCGCGTCGATAAACGGCCTGGCGGGGGGCGCCCTCGGGGTCTTGCTCGTCTACGCCTGCTGGCGTTCGTTCGAGTACGTCACATCGCCGGTGGCGACCGAAGCGGTGAGCGCCGCCCTCCGCGCGCCGATGTGGATACCGATCGCCTCGATGACGGTCGGCTACGTCTTCATCACGATCCACTACGCCCATTCGGTGGTGCTGGGGATGCGGCGGGTGATGGAGGGTGGGCCGCCCGCGCCCCGTTCCCTGGGCGCCGGAGTGGTGGGAGGGCTCACACTCGCGCTCGTGCTCTGGGCGGCGATGTACGTGATGCTGCAGGCCGGGGTGACCCCCCTGATCCCACTCGGCATCCTCTTCGTCTCGCTCACCCTGGCGGGGATGCCGGTGGTCTTCATGCTCTCGTTCGTCGGCATCCTCGGCGCCGCGTCGATCCTCGGCCTCGTCTTCTTCCCATTCGGGGCGAGCGACCCGCTCTTTCCCTTTCGCACCACCCAGACCGCGATGGGGCTCTCCTCGGGCAGCGAGCTCCTCGTGATCTTCGAGTTCCTCGTCGTGGCGGAGGTGATGAACGCCACCGGGCTGTCGGAGCGCCTGATACGGCTCGCCGCGTCGCTCGTGGGGCACTTCCGCGGCGGGATGGCCTACGTCTGCCAGGTCACCTCAGCCCTGCTGTCGGGGATCTCCGGCTCGGCCCAGGCGGATGCCGCGGTCATGACCCCGCTCCTGGTGCCCGCGATGGAGAAGGAGGGCTACCGCCGCGACGTGGCCGCGGCCGTGGTCGCCGGGGCGTCGATCAAGGGCCCGGTCGGCCCGATCTCGGTGATGTACATCGTGTACGGGTTCATCGTCTCGGGCATCGGGGCGGCCGCGATCGACCGGATGCTCGTGACCGGCCTCGTCATGGTGGGCGGGCTGCTCGTCCTCCAGGCGACCGTCGTGTCGCTCGTGGTTCGCCGAAGCGGGATGACCGCGCCGCACTCGTTCCGAGGGTGGGGGGAGGTCTCGCGCAGCATGCTGGCCGGCGTCCCCGTGCTGATGATCCCCGCGATCATCCTCGGCGGGATCCTGAGCGGGACGTTCACCCCCACGGAATCGGCCGCGGTCGCGGTCGTTGTGACGCTGCTCCTCGGCGCGCTCTATCGCGGGATGTCGGCCCTCGCTCTGGCTCGCGCGGTGGTGCTCGCCGCGACCGAGACCGGGGTGGTCATGCTCCTGCTGGGCGACTCGGCGATCCTCGCCAAGCTGCTCTTCCTCGACGGCTTCGGCCAGACCCTGCAGACCTGGATCACCGGCCTCACCTCCGACCCGCGCATCTTCATGCTGATCGTGATCGGGATCCTGCTGCTGGTGGGGATGTTCGTGGAGCCACTGCCGGCCCTGTTCATCCTCGCGCCCTTCCTGGCCCCGGTGGCGGTGGGCGTCTACGGCATCGACCCCGTCCAGTTCGCCGTGGTCGTCGTGATGGCCCTCGTGCTCGGCCTCATCCATCCGCCCGTCGGCCTCGTGCTCTTCCTGGTCTCGAGCATCTCGAAGGTGTCGTTCGAGCGCCTCTCACTCACGCTGCTCCCGTGGCTGGCGATAAGCCTGGTGATGCTCGTGCTGGTCGCCTTGCTTCCGGCGGGGGCGATCCTGTGGCTGGCCGACTGGTTGGTCTGAGCCTGGCGGCCGGCGCATCTCTCGGCGCCGTACGCGCGGCCCCCGGGGCTCAGGCCGACGCGCGCGCCGGTGAGCGTGGGGCGCAGATGCCGAGCGCTTCGGCGATCAACTCGTACGAATGCCGCCGGGCGTCGTCGTCGTACGTGATGGTCACGATCAGGAGCTCCTCGGCGCCGTAGGCGGCGGCCACCTCATCGAGCCCCGCGCGCGCCACCTCGGGCGAGCCGACCACCATCCGTCGCGCACGGCGCCGTGGTCGCGATGGGTCGCCGGAGGCTCTCCGCCGGGCGTTCTCCTCTTCGATGAAGCGCACCGCGGTCTCGACCGGCGGCACGGGGATGAGGTGGCCGCGCCGCAGCAGTCGCATCGCCATCGTGACGCTGGTCGCGAGGCGCGCGGCCTCCGCGTCGGTCTCGGCGCAGATGGCCGAGACGGCCGCGATCACGCGGGGCTCGGGGTGCTCTCGCGAGGGGACGTAGAGCTCCCGGTAGCGAGCTGCGTGCTCCGGCCCCTCGGGGTTGATGAAGTCGGCGAAGGCGTAGGGGACGCCGAGCTCGGCCGCCCAGATGGCGCTCTGCGCCGACGAGCCGAGGAGCCACGGCGAGGGCGCCTCCGGCAGCCCGGGCAGTGCGGTGAGGCGGCGGAAGGGGTGGTCGTCGGGGATCTCGTCGCGCAGGTAGGCCATCAACTCGGCGAGCTGCTGGGGGAAGTCGTCGGGTGCGCCGGCCTCCCGGTTGCGCTGGAGCGCGTAGGTCGTGGTGGGATCGGTGCCGGCCGCCCTCCCGATGCCGAGATCGATCCTCCCCGGAAAGAGGCCCGACAGCACGCTGAAGCTCTCGGCCACCTTGAGTGGGCTGTAGTGGGGCAGCATCACTCCTCCGCTTCCCACCCGCATGCGGGTGGTCGCCGCCGCGATCGGGCCGATCAGCGCCTCCGGGCTGGCCCCCGCGAGCAGCGGGCCGCCGTGGTGTTCGGCCACCCAGTAGCGGCCGTAGCCCAGACCTTCGGCGAACCGGGCCAGGTCGATCGTGTTGCGAAGCGCCTGCGCCCCGGTGGCGCCCTCCGCAACCGGAGACTGGTCGAGGATGCCCAGGCGCAGGGGGGCGGTGGTGGTGGACGAGCTCACGCGGGTCTCAACGGTACTCGGGGTTGGGGTGGTCGAATCGCGTGCCGGCGTTCCACTGCGTGACGTTGTTGCCCTGCGAGGGGATCCCGCCCGCGCGCTTCAGCATCGACGCCAGATGCATCAGGTTCCAGGTCATGAACGTGGTGTTGCGGCGGGTGAAGTCGTTCTCGGGGCCGCCGCTTCCGGGGTCGCCGTAGCTCGGCCCGGGGCCCGCCTCGCCGATCCACCCCGCGTCGGCCTGGGGTGGGATGACGTAGCCCAGGTGCTGCAGGGAGTAGAGGACGTTCATGGCGACGTGCTTCACGCCGTCCTCGTTGCCGGTCACCACGACGCCCCCGACCCGTCCGTAGTACGCCCACTGGCCGGCGTCGTTCAGCTCGCCCGAGTACCCGTAGAGGCGCTCGATCACCCGCGTGCAGACGCTGCTCTTGTCGCCCAGCCAGATCGGCGTGCCGATCAGGAGGATGTCGGCGGCGATCACGCGCTCCTGGATGGCGGGCCAGTCGTCGCGGTCGAAGCCGTGCCGGGTCATGTCGATCTGCACGCCGGGGGCGATGACGTGGTTGACCGCGCGCACCTCGTTGACCGTCACGCCGTGGGCCCTCATGATGGCGATCGCGTTCTGGGCCAGGAGGTCGGTGTTCGAGGGCTCGGGCGATCGCTTGAGCGTGCAGTTCACCACGATGGCGCGCAGATGGGAGAAGTCGCTCTCGGTCACCATGTTCCCTCCGTGATCGGATGTGCGTGGGACCTATCTTCCATCGAGCCACCCCTCGCGTGTCGAGACCGCCCGCGCCGCCTCCGCCGCGATCGGGATCCCCGGCGCGCTCGCCCCGCTGGACCAGATCATGCTGAGACCCATCCTGGCGTCGGGATCGTCGATCGGGACGTTGACCACGTCCTTCCAGGTGACGCTGGCCATGGAGACCGGCCCGACGAACAGATGATCCGCGTGGCGGCTGAGATGGGCGAGCAGCGGCTCGCGGTTGTCCGGGGCCGCCGGCGCGATGGCGCGCGGCTCGAAGCCCGCGCGGCGGCAGAGCGCCACCACCAGGTCGCGGAAGCCCGGGGCCAGGGTCTGCGGCACGAGCACGAACGTCTGCCCCTCGAGGTCGCGGATCCCCACCACCGAGCGCGCCGCGAGGGTATGGCGGACGCTCGCGAAAACGGCGAGCGGCTCCTTGCGGATCGTCTCGCCGCTGATGCCGCGAGCCTGGCGGAACTCGCGGACGAGGCCGAGGTCGATCTCACCCGAGCGGATCTGATCGAGCACCTGGGTGTTCCACGCACGGTTGGCGCTGACCGTCAGCTCGGGCGCTCGGGCCTCGAGCTCGTCCAGGATGAGCGGCAGCGCCTGGTACCCCACGCTGGCGGTGTAGGCCACACGGAGCCTGCCGGCGGCCGTGTCGGCCACCCGCCGGGCCCGCAGGCGCGCCTCCTCGAGGCTCTCGAGGAGGCGGCGCGTGTCCTCCAACATGCTGTGGCCGGCCTCGGTCAGCTCGACGCGGCGGGTGGTGCGACGCAGCAGCTCGGTGCCGACGTCGCGCTCCAAGGCCCGGACCTGGGCGCTCAGGGAGGGCTGGGAGACGTGCAGGCGCGCCGCTGCGCGGGTGAAGTTCAGCTCGTCGGCCACGGCGACGAAGTAGCGGAGCCGCTGGGTGGTCGTATCCATCGGCCAAAGCTATCAATGCGACGATGAATCCGTCTTGGACCCCGGGGGCGAGCGCCCACTACGGTGAGCTGTCCCAAATCCCACCCGGAGAACCCCATGGCGACCAGCACCGGAAGCGCTCCACCCTTGCGTCTGTCGAGCCGCACCTCGCACTTCGTACTGCCCAAGCAGTGGGCGTCGATGCGCAAGGCCGAGGCCCTCGAGCGCGAGAGCGGAAAGCGCGTCATCCACTTCGAGAAGGGCGACTTCCAGGGTGAGGAGTTCCGCCCGGCCCCCCACATCATGGAGGCGTGCGCCAAGGCCATCACCGACGGCCACGTGCGCTACGTGCCCGGCCCCGGTCTTCCGGAGCTGCGCGATGCGATCGCCGAGGAGGCCACCAAGCGCGGGCGCCCGACGGTGCGCGAGGAGGTGCTGGTCACGATGGGCGCCAAGCACGCGCTCACCCAGTCCCTCCTGACGGTCGTCGACCAGGGCGATGAGGTGATCTTCCCCAACCCCGGCTACCCGCCGGATGAGTTCTGGATCACCTACGCCGGCGGCTCGGTCGTCTATGCGCCGCTGGTCGAGCCCGACTTCCACTTCGATCTGGACTCGCTCGAGAGCCTGATCACCCCCAAGACCAAGATGATCATCATCAACTCGCCCCAGCGCCCCAACGGCATGACCGTCGGCCAGCTGCCCGAGATCGCCGCCCTGTGCGCCAAGCACAACGTGATCGCGCTCACCGACGAGATCTTCAGCCACATGGTCTACGCGGGCGCCGAGCACAAGACGATCGCCGCCGTGCCGGGGATGGCCGACCGCTCGATCCTGGTTGACACCTTCTCCAAGACCTACATCATGACCGGCTTTCGGATCGGCTGGTGCGTGGCCAACAAGGACCTGATCACCACGATGGACATCTTCCAGCAGAACTCGGTCACCAACGTGCCCGCCTTCGTCCAGCTGGCGGCGCTGGCGGCGATCACCGGCCCCCAGGACCACGTCGAGGCGATCACCGCCAAGCTCCAGGCCAAGCGCGACAAGACCGTCGCCGCCCTCAACGCCATGCCCGGCATCGAGTGCCCCACCCCCGATGGCTCCTTCTATGTCTTTCCCGACATCCGCGGCACCGGCATGACCGCCCAGCAGTTCGCCGACCACATGATCGAGAACCACCAGGTGGGCGTCGTGGCCGGCTCGGCCTTCGGCGACCGCGGCGAGGGCCACATCCGCCTCACCTACGCCTGCCCCGACGATGTCCTCGAGGAGGGCCTGGATCGCATCCGCCAGGGGCTGGAGAACCTCTAGTCCCTGAGCGCGGCCCGGCGGGAACAGGAGGGCGGCCTCTCGGGGTCGCCCTCCTGTTCCCGAGGGCTACCGGCGCCCGACGGCGACGATCGACATGCCGGTCTCGGTGGTCGATGCGGGCACGAGGCGCTCGTGGATGATCGAGCCGTCCGGGGCCCACCGCACCTCGACCAGCGGCCGGCGGGACGTGCCGCCGGGCACGACGCTGCCCGACTCGCCGTTGGCCAACCGCACGAGTGTGCCGACCGGATAGAGGGCGAGGCCGTCGGCGAAGGCGCGCACGATGCGTGGATCCCAGGCCGTGCCGGCGAGGTCGTCGACGAGGTCCATCGCCTTCGCCGGGGAGAGGGTCGTGCGGTAGGGGTGCACGTGGGTGGCGGCGGAGTAGAGGTGGCATATGCCCACCGCCTGGGCCTCCTCCAGGATCTCGCCCGCCTTCAGCCCGTCCGGATAGCCCGTCCCGTCGATGTGCTCGTGGTGTTGCTGGGCGACCTCGGCGACCTGGGGCGCGAGGACCTCGGCCAGGGGCTCGAGGATCATGCTCCCCACGTACGGGTGCAGGCGCATGATCCGGGTCTCGTCCAGGTTGAGGGCGCAGGGCTTGAAGATCGCCTCCTCCGGGAGCCTCAGCATGCCGATGTCGGCCAGCATGCCGCTGATCGTCGCGTCGATGAGGCGCGATGCCTCCCAGCCGCGGCGCACTCCGATCATCGCGACCATCAGGGCCGTCTCCATGCTCGGCCCGAGGAATCCCGGCCGGAGGCCGAACGAGCGCAGGAGCTCCATCGTGCGCGCCGATGAGGCCACTCGCTCGATCGCCTTCTGAAAGGCCTCGGCGGCGCGCTCTCCCACCGCCGAATCATGCGCGATCGCCTCGGGGTGGCGGAGGCGCAGGTTGCCGCGCAGCACCTCGACCATCGTCGGGCAGACCTCGCGCAGGTCTGCCGTCGCCGGTGTCACGAGCAGCCGTCCGCGTCGGGGCCGACGACCATCGACCAGGGGTGGGGAGATCGATCGGTGCTCTGCACGCTGCATACATCGACGACCGTCGGACGGAATGTAGGGCTAAGGCTTACGCTTTTCCGTAGACCGGTATCGCGGCGCCGCTCACCGCGACCGCCTCGGCCGAGCAGAGGAAGGAGATGACCGCGCCGATCTCCTTGGGGCGCACCCAGTCGGAGGGGTCGGTGCCGGGGTTCGCCGCCCGGTTGGCCGGGGTGTCGATGACGCTCGGGAGAACGGCGTTGACGCGGACGCCCGCCCCCTTCACCTCCTCGGACGCCGCAGCTACGAGGGCGAGCAGCGCCGCCTTCGAGGCGGCGTAGGCGCTCGCGCCGGCGAAGGGCCGCAGGGCCGCGCGGGTCCCGACCGCCACAATCCGCCCTCGCCCCCGTTGGAGCATTCCGGGCAGGACCGCCCGCATCCCGAGGGCCGCGGAGCGGACGTTCAGCTCGAACTGGCGATCCCATTGCTCCATGTCCATCCCCGCGACCGGGGAGCCGTCGAGGTAGCCGCCCACCAGGTGGACGAGCGCCCAGACCCCCTCCGGGCCGCACCCATCGACCAGTCCGTCCAGCGACTCGGGCGACATCACATCGACGCGCTCGAGGCGGCACCTCTCGCGCAGGTCGGCGGGGAAGCGATCGCGTTCGCGCTCGGCGATCCACGTCACCACCACGTCGTTCCCGGCCTCGACCAGGCAGCGCACCACCCCGACGCCGAGGCCCCCGGTGCCGCCCGTGACGATCGTCGCGCCCGCCGGTCCACTCATTTCGCAGCCCCTTCTCGATGACGGTCCACCTCCGAGGCTAGCCCCGGAGGTGGACCGTCATCGAGAGTGCTCAGACGATCACGGCGTGGATCCCAGGGGGCCCTCTCCGCCGGGATAGCAGAACGACGACGAGGGCGGAGTAGAAGCCCCAGGTCACCTCGAGCGGGTCGGCCGGGCGCAGCGCGTACACCGGGTGGGTAGCGTCGAGGAACTCGAAGCTCAGCACCTCCCACGGGTCGACCAAGGGCGCCTTGAAGGGGTACAGGCCGCTCGTGAGCGTGCCGTCGAGCGAGGTGATGTAGCGCAGCTGACCTCGACCCACGACGGCGATGTCGTCGCCCACGCGCGCGGTCGTGCGGATGATCGGCACGCCGCCCGCCGACGTGGTCGCCGTGAGCACGCCGTCGGCGATCGAGAGGACCGTCTCGCCCGAGCCGGCCGGGACGCCGCGCTGTGCCGCATAGGCGCGCATGTCGGCGCTGGAGTTGAAGTAGTGGGTCCACCAGCGCCCGGGAACGGCGCCGTCCGGGGTGTCCTGCCCGGCGAGATCGGCGCCCAGGTAGGTCAGCGAGTACTTCTCGAACCCGGAGGTCTGGTCGTCGCTGTCCACGACGTACTGATTGATGAAGCACTGCTTGTTCTCGGCGACCTCGAGCTCGGAGGGCACCAGGGCGCGCACCGCGTCGGGGTCGGCCGGAACCCAGGTGAAGTAGAGCATCCGGCTGTCGGTGACGATCTGTGGCGCTTCCAGTTGAGGCATCGGTCGCTCCTCGGCTAAACGTTTAGGTTCTCCGGGGCAGCCTATCCCTTCACCGTCGGCTCACGCATCCCCCTTCGGTGCCGGTCCGGCGGTGGCGCGGATGGTGAGGGAGGTCGGCATCAACGGCGGCTCTGTGGTCGGGCCGCCGTCCATCAGCGACGCCAGCATCGCTCCGGCGAGCTCGCCCATCGGACGGTAGGGGACGAAAACCGTGGTGAGACCCAGCCCGGCGCTCTCGGGAAGGTCGTCGATGCCGACGACCGCGATGTCCTCGGGAACCCTCAGACCCACCCAGCGCACCGCCTCGAGGGCGCCGATCGCGAGCGCGTCGCTGAGCGCGAGGATCGCCGTGGCCCGCGGAGACCGCTGCAGCACGACCCGGGCCGCCTCGACACCGTCGCCGCGCACCGGGCCGACCGCCCGCTCCTCCTGCGCCATTCCGGCCGGTCGCCCGTGGAATCCCACGGGCGTCGCGGACATGAACACCTCGACCGGTCCGGACTCACCCCACCCCCGCCGAGCGCCCTCCAGGCGCTCGCCCGCTCCGGGCCAGGTCAGGATGGCCAGATGCCGGTGACCCAGATCGGCGAGGTAGCGCGCCGCCTCGGCTGCGCCGCCGGCGACGTCGGCCCCCACGGCGCTCACCCCGGCGTGCGTGGGGGCATCCACCGCGACCACCGGCCCCGGCAGCGAGGGGGCGATGGTGGCGTCGCGCAGGAGCACCCATCCGTCGACCGCCGCACCCACACCGTGCCCGCTGAGCAGCACCGAGACCCCGGCACGGTCGCACGCCTGCACCAGCCCCCGGGCGACGAGCGCCGCCGAGGGGTCGGCGAGCAGCGGCTCGGCGGCACCGGCGGCCACCAGCGCGACGACGCCGGTGCGGCCCGAGGCCAGCGAACGGGCGAGCGGGTTGGGACCGGCATAGCCGAGAGCGGCGGCGGCGGCGAGAACGCGCTCGCGCGTGCTCGGCGTGACCCGCTCGGGATGGCTGAAGGCGTTCGAGACCGTCCAGAGGGACACCGAGGCGAGCGCCGCGACGTCCTTCATGGTGGGGCCGCCGCGAGGAGATCGTCGTCGGGCCATCGCTGGCCCGCATTCTTACCGCCTGCGGCGCCGCCGAACAGCGGCGAGCGTCAGGCCAGCACGTCGAGCGCGGTCACCGACTCCAGGAGAGCCTGCGAGGAGGCCGCCTGGCTGGCCGCCTCGATCGGAGACGACGCCGGGGTCGGTCGGGCCGAATCCAGCACCTTGGCGAGCAGCGCCATCTGGACGGCGAGGGGCGGACCGGCTGTTGCGGAGACGCTCACAGCATTGAGATCGGCGCCGGAGAGCCCGCCCTTGAGCCGCAGGGGTCGCCGCCCCGGAGGAGAAGTCGTGAGGCGTTCCTGCCGAGACGGGCTACGGTATGACCACATCACCAGGCGGGCGCGGCGCACGAAGGCGCCCTGGCGTCCATGTGCCCCCGCCTCTCATTTGAAGGATCGTCAACTGACCAGCATTGATTTCTCACACCTCGGCGTGGCGCCGGGGATCGCGCAGGCGCTCGCCGAGCGCGGCATCGCCACGCCCTTTCCGGTTCAGGAGAGCACCATCCCCCTCGGGCTCGAGGGCGCCGACATCTGGGTGAAGGCTCCGACCGGGTCCGGCAAGACCCTCGCCTTCGGCATTCCGCTCATCCAGCGGACCGAACCGGGGACCCCCTCTCAGGCCCTGATCCTTTCCCCCACCCGCGAGCTCGCGCGCCAGATCGGCGCCGAGCTCGGTCCGCTCGCCGCGGCCTCCGGTCTGACGCTGGTGGTCGCCTATGGCGGAGAGGACCTCGACAAGCAGTCGGCCGCCGCCCGCACCGCCGAGCTCATCGTGGCCACTCCCGGCCGTCTGCTCGACCTCATGGCCCGCCGGGCGGTCTCCCTCAAGGGGCTGCACGCCCTGGTGCTCGACGAGGCCGACCGGATGCTCGACATGGGCTTCACGCCCCAGGTGAAGAAGATCGTGGCGCGCTGCCCCAAGGATCGCCAGACGCTCCTCTTCTCGGCGACCCTCGATGGGGAGATCCGGACGCTCGCCGAGAGCCTGACCCGCCACCCGGTGAAGGTCGAGACCGCCGGTCAGACCGACGAGCACTCCGACGACTCCCTGGTGACGCACACATTCGTGGCGTGCGGGCGCGGAGATCGCGAGGAGAAGGTCGCCGACCTTATCGCCGAGGCGGGGGGTCGTGCGCTCGTGTTCTGCGAGACGCGCATCGGCACCGAGCGCCTCTACGAGCGCATGACCAAGCGCGGCATCCGGGCGCACCGGATCCACGGTGAGATGACCCAGGCCTCGCGCCAGAAGGCCCTCGCCGCATTCACCGCGTCGCCCGAGGGCGTGCTGGTGGCGACCGACGTGGCCGCCCGCGGCATCGACGTGGCCGACCTCGCTCTGGTGGTCAACGCCGACGCGCCGACCGACGCCGACTCGTACACCCACCGCGCCGGGCGCACCGGGCGCGCGGGCGCCGACGGGCGCGTGGTGACTCTCGTCGCGCCGGACATCGTCTCCGACTTCTCGCGCATCGCAGTGACGATCGGGCTCGAGGAGGAGTTCCGCGCGTCGGGCCTCGCTGTGGCACCGGCGCGGACGCTCTACGCACGGCGCCGGGGCGTGTTGTCCCACGCCCCCAAGCGCGCGCGGACAGTCGCCGTCGACGAGAACGCCCCCAAGCCGACCAACCGGGTGAAGCGCGGCAGCGTCCGCCCGTCGGCCGTGGGGAGGCCCGAGCCCGGAGCGACCGCCGCCACGGCCACGTCCAACGAGCCCGAGGCAGCGGAGCCGCGTCCGCGCAACCGCATCAAGCGCGGGACCTTCCGCCCCTCCGACTGACCGACCGCGGGTTCCCGCCGGATCGCGGCGGGAACCCGATCCCACGCACGACGCTAGCGCAGGGCGAGCGCCGAGTCGGAGTTGCGCAGTCGCTCGATGGCGAGGGCCTCGATCTGGCGGATGCGCTCGCGCGTGACGCCGTGGCGCTTGCCCAGCACGTCGAGGGTCACCGGCTCCTCGCCACCGAGTCCGTAGCGCGACACGATGACGCCCCGCTCGCGCTCGGTCAGCTCGCCGAGCAAGCTCATGAGGGCCTCCTCGCGGAGCACCTGACCGGTCTCGTGCTCGGGGTCGAGCGCCTGGTCGTCGGTGAGGAGCGCGCCGAACTCGGTCTCGCTGTCGCCCACGGGCGAGTTCAGCGACGCCGAGGCAGCCGGCAGCTCCCGCAGCTCCTCGACCTCCTTGGCGGTCATGCCGAGCGCCTCGCCCAGCTCCTCGAGCGTGGGCTCGCGACCCAGCGATCCCACAAGGGAACGCTCGGCGCGGGCCAGCTTGGAGATCTTCTCCACGACATGCACCGGGATGCGGATGGTGCGGCCGTCGTTGGCCAGTCCGCGCTGGATGGCCTGGCGGATCCACCACGTCGCGTAGGTCGAGAACTTGAAGCCGCGCCGCCAGTCGAACTTCTCCACCGCCCGCACCAGCCCGAGGGTGCCCTCCTGGATCAGGTCGAGGAAGGGCAGGCCGCGGTTGCGGTAGTTCTTGGCGATCGAGACCACCAGCCGCAGGTTGGCGGCGATCATGTGGTCCCGCGCGGCGGCGTCACCCTTCTCGACCCGCTTCGCGAGACGCATCTCATCGGCTGCGGTCAGCAGCGGAACCTTGCCGATCTCGCGCAGGTAGAGCGCGAGGCTGTCTCCGAGGGCGGGCATCTGCACGCTCATGCGGAGGGGAGCGGGCGCCTGGGCGGCAAGGCGACGGCGCGCGTCGGCCTCGTCGATCAGCTCGACGCCGGCCTCCTCGAGCTCCGTGATCGCCGCCTCGACGGCGGCCGGGCCACGCCCGGCCTCCTCCAGCACCTCGGCGACCTCCTCGAGGGAGAGGAACCCGAGCATCTCACCGCGTGCCAGGAGCTCCTGCGGCACGACCTCTGACCCAACGCTGCTGCCGACTGAAATGATGCGCCTCCTCGGTGGGGACCGACCGACAAGGGTAGAGACTTTCAACGCCCCGCGGGAGGACGAACCGCCTCGATATCCGTGTCGGTGCTCCTCCCCGAGCGGCACAGCCCGCCGAGAACCTGATGGAAACGGCGTTCTCACCCAGGGTCACTCATCGCACGATTCCCGCGCGACCCGTGCGATCGGTCCGATCCGCACCGACAGGAAGGGCTTGCGAGCAGGCGAAAGGCCTCTGGATCGCCACCGCAGCAGAATCGGCGCCCGGGCCGGCCCGCGGGGCCGCGCCCGGCGATCCGAGGAATTGGCGGTTCGGCCGAGTCGTGCTACTAAGGGCCGGTGCCGCTACCCACCTCCTCCAACGGGGCGACGACAGGGAGGCGTGGTCGGGCCCTCCGGGCGGCCGGGATGGTCCTCGCCGGGGTGGCCGTCTACGACGTGACCCAGCGGCGTCACGCCATCCTGCGCACCTTCCCCCTGGTGGGGCACCTGCGCTACCTGCTCGAGGCGTTCGGGCCCGAGCTGCGCCAGTACATCGTCACGGGCAACGACGAGGAGCGGCCCTTCTCGCGCAATGAGCGTCGGTGGGTCTACGCCACGGCCAAGCGGGAGGATCCCTACTTCGGTTTCGGCTCCGACATGGACTGGTCACGCAAGTCCGGTCACATCCTCATCAAGCAGGCCGACTTCCCGTATCCGCCGCCCCCCGGGGGCGAGCCTGCGGAGGCGCCGCTGCCCTGTGCCAAGGTGCTCGGAGCGGGCAACGGCCGTCGGCTCGCGTTCCGTCCCGCCTCGGTCGTCAACGTCTCGGGAATGAGCTTCGGCGCACTCGGCGCCAACGCCGTGGAGGCGATGAACCGCGGCTGCGCACGGGCCGGCTGCTTGCACAACACCGGCGAGGGGGGGTTGAGCGCCCACCACCGTCACGGCGGCGACCTCGTCTTCCAGATCGGCACCGCCTACTTCGGCTGTCGCGATTCGGAGGGGCGCTTCGACCTGCCGGCGCTGGTCGATCTGATGGCCCGCCACCCGGTGCGGGCGATCGAGATCAAGCTCAGCCAGGGAGCGAAGCCCGGGGTCGGCGGGATGCTGCCCGGGGCGAAGGTGACGCCCGAGATCGCCGCCAGCCGCGGTGTGCGGATGGGGGAGGATTGCGTGAGCCCTCCGAGGCACTCCGCCTTCGAGGGCGCCGCCGGGTTGGTGGATTTCATCGAGCGCATCGCCGACGCCACCGGGCTCCCCGTCGGCATCAAGTCGGCGGTCGGGGAGCTTGGCTTCTGGCAGGAGCTCTCGCAGAGGATGGTCCGCGAGGGTGGAGGCCCCGATCAGATCACGATCGACGGGGGAGAGGGCGGCACCGGCGCCGGGCCGCTGGTCTTCAGCGACCACGTCGCCCTGCCGCTGCGCCTGGGTTTCTCGCGGGTGTACCGGATCTTCGCCGAGGCCGGGCTCGCCGAGCGCACGGTGTTCGGCGGGTCGGGCATGCTCGGCCTGCCGGCCAACGCCCTCCTCGCCTTCGCGATGGGCGCCGACATGGTGAGCGTCGGGCGCGAGGCGATGCTCGCCGTCGGGTGCATCCAGGCGCAGCGATGTCACACCGGCCGCTGTCCCACCGGCGTCACCACCCATTCGCAGTGGCTGCAGCGCGGCCTCGACCCGGCCGACAAGTCGGAGCGGCTGGCCAACTACGTCGCCGGGCTGCGCGCCGAGCTGGCGCGCCTGGCGCGGACATGCGGCGTTCCGCACCCCGCACTCGTCACCGCGAACCAGCTCGAGCTGCTCGATGGACAGCACGCGGTGCCGGTCGGGGAGGTCTTCGGCTACCGCCCGGGCTGGGGGCTTCCGAGCGAGGGCGATCGCGCGGAACTGCTTGCGCTGATGGGGGCGCCCGCACTGACCGCGGGCTCTCCGGGGTCGGCTCTGCCCCGACGCTAAAGTCTGAGGCCCACTCGCCGATGGCGGGGTCCAGATGGCACTCCCGGACCTCCTGCGCCGCGCCACCGGCGCCCTCGTTCTCTCCTCGGCCGCTCTTCTCGCGCTCGCCGTGCCCGACCCCGGTTCTGCCGCCCTCGCCCGATCAACGAACGGGCCCGCTGTCAGCGTCATCACCACCGGGCTCAAGGTGCCCTGGGACATCGCCTTCCTCCCCGACGGCCGCGCGCTGGTCACCGAGCGGACCGGCGCGGTTCGGATCGTCGGCGCCGACGGGAAGCTCTCACCCACTCCGGCCTGCACGCAGACCGTGACCCAGAACGGGGAGGGCGGCCTGCTCGGCATCGCGATCGACCCCTCGTTCGCGGCCGGGCAGCCCTTCGTCTACCTCGTCGCCACCGTCGGGAACGAGATGCAGGTCCAGCGGTGGCGAATGGTCGGAGACCGTCTCCAACGCGAGGACACGGTCATCGGCGGCATCACCATGGGAACCATCCACTCCTCGGGCCGGGTGCGCTTCGGTCCCGACGGGGCGATGTACGTCGGTACCGGCGATGCGGGCGACGGCTGGCGCTCCCAGTCGATGGCAGTGGCCAACGGCAAGGTGCTGCGCGTCGCTCCCGGCGCGTATCGCGGCGGCCCCGTGACCCCGACCTTCTACGCGACCGGTATGCGCAACCCACAGGGTTTCGCCTGGCAGCCCGGCACCGGGCGCTTCTTCTCCACCGACCACGGCCCGAGCGGATTCGACGGCCCGAGCGGAGACGACGAGCTCGACGTCATCAACCAGGGCGGCAACTACGGCTGGCCCTATGTGCGTGGCCTCGAGCACGGCATCTACACGGCTCCCGTCCACGTCTGGTCGACGACGATCGCCCCCTCGGGGCTCGCGTTCGTGACCCTTCCCGGCTCCACCTGGACCGGCCGAGCGCTGGTGGCCGGTCTCAGGGGCAAGGTGCTGCGAGTGCTCACGCTGGACGGGACGAGCGTGGTCGCCGACGAGCCTCTGCTCCAGAACACGTACGGCCGGCTGAGGGCCGTCACCGAGGCTCCCGATGGGGCGATCTGGGTGACGACCAGCAACCGCGACGGCCGAGGCTCCCCGGTTGCCGCCGACGATCGCATCCTCCGCATCGTCCCGCCGGCGGGGGGGCCGACCGCGTCGCCCTCGCTTCCACTCGAGAACAGCTCCGACCCGGGCGTGGCACCTGTGGTGAACCCCGCTCCCGGTGCCAAGCCCACACCCAAGAGCACGCCTTCTCCGGCGAAGGGGCGCTCCAAGCGTCTCGCCATCGCCCGTCTGAGATCACCCAAGACGATCCGGGTCGGCAAGGCGGCGCGCGTGAACGTGCGCTTCACGGCGACCCCGGCCGGCCGCGTCGCCCTTCAGGCGCGGCGTGCCGGGCGCTGGAAGACGGTCCGCCTCGCCTCGCCTCGCTCCAAGCTCGTCCGCTTCTCCTTCCGCCCGAGCAGCCCCGGGACCCGCAGCATGCGCCTGCGCTTCCGTGATGGCAAGCGGGTCGTGAACCGACCGATCGTGCTGCGCGTCCGCCGCTCCTGAGGGCTGCTTCCCGCTCGCCACGAGCGGGCGTCGATCGACGGGGTCGTAGTCGACCGCACCGGGCTCGCGGGTCGTCACCGATGCGAGACGTCGCCCGGCTCGGGAGCATCGGCCCATCCGCCACGGATGTTGCCCGTCCGGCGATGGCGTTCTATGATTCACGAATAGTGTGTCTTGTCACGTAGCAGGAGGAGCGCCGATGGACCGTGACCTCGAGGGTGCCGGAGCCTCGTCGACCACGACGCCGGACCCGTCACCGCTGCTCGAGCCGGGCGTCCCGCCCGGACTCGCGGACGCGCTCACCTACCCCTTCTTCCAGTCGGTCTTCGACCGCAAGAGCCGTCGCGTGGGCCTCGGCATGACCGTGGGCTCGGATGTGATCGAGTACGCCAGCCCCTACGAGCCGGTGCCGCTCACCGAGCTGGAGGAGGCGCTGCTCTGCATCGCGGGGACCGGGCTGACCGGGCTCAACCTCGGCGATCTGGACCCCGTTCGGGGCATGAGCACGCTGGTCCAGTGGACCACGCGCACCTGGCCCAGCTCGTGCTCGAACCACGGCACCGAGCTCTTCTTCACGAACGACGACGGCCTCTACATGCTGAAGATGTTCGACCTCCTGCCCGAGCCGGGGGAGATGTCGACGCTCTCGGGCAAGTCGCTGGACGCGCAGGTCGAGGGGGTGCTCGACCTCTACCGCCGGGCCAAGGTGCAGCTCTCGCCGGGACGCGCGCCGCTGCCGACCACGCTGCCCGGGCTCTTCGACTTCAACCAGTGGAACGCCAACCAGCCGGGCACGACGCTCTTCGTGCCGGTCACCAACACCACCCTCGAGTACATCAACCTCCTCTTCATCTACCTCTCGCGCAGCTACGGCTTCTCGCTGGTCGACGAGCAGCAGGGGCGGCGCTCAGCCGGCCTGCAGTCGGCCCTCGACTCGGGCCGGCTCGACCCGGCCCGCCAGATGGGCATCGTCGAGCTGGAGCAGCGCGTGCTCTCGATGCTCGTCGTCGAGCAGGCGTTCATCTGTCAGAACATCAACCTCGCCCTGCAGGCCCTCGGCCTCGGGGGCTGGACGTTCACGGGCTACCTCGCGAAGTTCGTCATGGGCGGGGGCGACGTCCCGGGGCTCGGTTTCCGCTTCGGCGAGGCGGCCGACGGCTCGACCTACCCGGTGGGGCGCGATGGCGCGTTCGAGTCCTTCAGCCCGCCCTACTACGCGAACATGCACGAGGCCGTCGATCACTTCATGGAGGTCAAATGGGCGTCGTTCGAGGACGACGTGCCGAAGGCCTACCTGGAGCCCGACAAGGTGGTCAACGCGGTGCCGCGGCCGCGCGACGACACGGTGGAGCTGGTCAAGCAGTACTGCCAGTACCTGTTCGACACCTACGGCCGCTTCCCGGTCTACCTCGACCCGATGTATCAGCGCCTCACCGTCCAGGGCCAGCACGTCGACCCCGACTTCTACGCGCACTACTACCCGCCGGGAGCGCTCACCGACCAGCACCTCGAGCACTTCTGCCGCTGGCACCCGGAGATGGCCGGCCCCGACGGCCGGCCGCCCCTGCGGCGCACGTGAGCGTCTGAGCCATCGGGGGCCCCGGGCCCCGGTTGGGTGCTTGTACACTCAGGCGATGGCCCGGAAGCAGAACGAGGGCGTCGAGGTCTGGATGAGCGAGTCGCCCAGGTCTCGCGGCTTCCTCGCCTGGCTGGTCATCACGGTCGGCGTCAACATGGTCAGCCTGATCGTGGTCGACGGCCTCTTCTCGGGCGTCTCGATCGCGCGATGGTGGCCGCTGATCCTCGGAGCCACCGTCCTCGCGCTCGGCAACGCATTCCTGAAGCCGGTGTTCGCCGTGCTGACGCTGCCCCTGATCGTGGTCACGTTCGGGCTCGCGTACTTCGCCCTCAACGTCGCCATGCTGGCCCTCGCCGAGTGGGTCGCGCCCGACTTCTCGATCAGCGGCTTCTGGACCTACGTCGGCGCGACGATCGTCGTCTGGATGGTCAACGTCCTGGTGCAGGGATTGATCGGCGCGGTCTCCGGCGAGCGCCCCAACTCGCGCCGCTGACGACCGCGGGGGGCTACCCCCCGCCCTTCTCGCGCGATTCGAAGGCCAGTACGAGATCGCCGACCTCCAGCTCGAGCCCCGCCCCGCTCGCGATCTCGATGATCGAGGTCGGTGACACTCCGCGCAGCACCGCACCGCGCGTCGCGGCATGCAGATCGAAGCGGGCGCGCGAGTGCGCCCGTCGCAGCTCGGTGGTGCGCCCGACGGGCATCTCCCCACCGAGTGCGTGCGCCTCGTCGGTCAGCACTTCTTCCACCTCGGCGATGCGGGCGCAGGTGGCCGCGAGCCGGCCCATCGCCTCGAAACGCGCCCGGTCGTCCGAGGAGGCGGCCATCGCTGCGCTGACACGTTCGAGCGGATGGCCGTCGGCGAGAGCCCGGGCGGCCGCCGCCTCAACTTGACCCCGCAGGCCGGCCGCGTCGGCGCGTATGCGCTCGCGGGCCGCGCCGTCGTGCTCCAGCAGCTCGCGCCGCTCCTCGGCGCGCAGCCGCGCGGCCAAGGCGCCCAGGCCGGCCGGAGTCCCCACGTCGTCCGGGTCGTGTCGCTCGCCGCCGCTCCCCTGCGAACCGCTGAGAATCGGTGCCATGGTCTCCTCCTCGTCACGGTCAGGTTCCCCGGCGCGTCCACGAGGACGCAAGCGCGCCGGCCCCGATACGAGCTGCGGCGAACCCGCGACCGCGGTGCCCGTTGCCGCGATACGACGGGGGACCGAATCGGAGTAGGCTCGGGGGACGTGAAGAAATGCCTGCAGATCTTGATCTTCTTTCCCCGTGGAGGATCGGCGCAGGTCGTGCATTACCTCGCCCGCGCGATGACCGGCGCCGGGTGGAGCACGCGCATCGTGGCCGGCTCGCTCGGCGGTCCGGACGAGCCCTCCAACGCCCGCTCGTTCTTCGGACCCACCGCCGATCTCGTGGCCATCTCGTACGACGAGGCCGTCCTGGCCCCCGAACCGTGGCTCGCCTCGCCGCCGATGCACCCCTCCTATGAGGACCGTTCCGGGGCGCCCGATCGCGTCCTGGCCGCCCTCGACGACCGGGCTGCGCGCCACATGGCCGACGAGTGGACGCGCATCCTCGCTGCTCCGGGCGTGCTCGACGGGGTCGAGATCGCCCACCTCCACCACCTGACCCCGGTCCATGAGGCGATCGCGCGCCTGAAGCCCGACCTCCCCGTCGTCACGCACCTCCACGGCACCGAGCTCCTGATGCTGGAGCACATCGAGCGCGGGGCCTCCTGGCCCCACGAGGACGCCTGGCGGCGCCGCATGTGCGGCTGGGCGCGCGATTCGGCGCGCGTGATCGTGTCGTCAGAGCCCTCCCGGGTCGATGCCGAGCGTCTCCTTGGCATCGACCCCGAGCGGATCGTCGTGGTTCCCAACGGAGTCGAGCTGACCCTCTTCGACGGCCCCCGAGCGACGGCTGCCGAGCGCGAGACCCTCTTTCGCCGGTGGCTCTGCGAGGCCCCCCGCGGATGGTCTCCTCGGCATCCCCACCCCGGAGGCGTGAGCTACGCGCCTGAGGCGATCGCGCCGCTGCTCGATCCGCGCGCCGTGGTCGTCCTGGACGTCGGCCGCTTCACCGCCGTAAAACGCGCGGCCCTGCTCGTGCGCGCCCATGCCAGGGCCCGCCGCGAGCTGGGGCGCCCGCTACCGCTGGTGTTCGTCGGTGGCGCGGCGGGGGAGTGGGAGGGCGAGCACCCGGCCGACGCCGCGGCGCGCTCGCCGTGGGGCCACGAGGTCTTCTTCGCCGGCTGGCGCTCGCACTCCGAGCTGGCGCAGGTCCTGGCCTGCGGTGATGTGCTGGCCGTCCCCTCGGTGGCGGAGCGATTCGGGCAGGTCTACGTCGAGGCGATGGCCATGAGGGTGCCGGTCATCGCCTGCCGCGTCGCCGCGCCACCGACCTTCATCGACGACGATCCCGCCTCGCCCGAGCGGTGCGGTTGGCTCGTGCCGCCCGACGACGAGGTGGCGCTGGCGCGCGCCCTGGTGATCGCCGCGTCCGACCCCGCCGAGCGGGCCATCCGCGGTGAGAACGGGCGCCGCCGGGTGCATGAGCGGTTCTCCTGGGACCACATCGCCCACGCGGTGGCCGACGTCTACGAGGCGGCGGCGTCCCGCGGCTGAGCGAGCGGCACGAACGCGAGGGCGGTCATCAGGGCGCGCCCGCCATGGATGTGACTGCCGTCGCCCTCACGGGGTCGGTTCACCAGTCGGCCATCGACCACCAGCGAAGTCGAGCCCCCGCCGTCGAGGTTGATCGCCTCGTGAGCGCCGAGGCCGGCCATCAGCGAGGCGAGCTCGGCGAGGGTCAGTCCCGCCTCGCCCGGAGCCCTGCCCTCGGTTGCCACCGCGAGCAGTCGCGTTCCGTCGATGCCGATCGCCGCCCGCGGATGGCGCCCGTCGGTGATGTCGGAGTCGAACTGGGCGCTGCCGGCCGAGAAGCCCTCGACATCCTCTCCGTCGCAAACCACTGGGCGGCCGTCGACCACGAGCGCCGGGCCTGCCTGGAGGACATCGCCCGCGGGCCTCGCCGGGAGCTTCGCCAACGGGAGGACCGTCACGCGCTCGCCGTCGATGTGCAGGCAGGAGCGCGCCGCGGCGAAGCGGGGATCGACCCGGGCCGTCTCGAGGCGGCATCCGCCGCTCCAGACCTCACCGAGAGCCGGCCCGCCGGGGGTGACGAAGAACCCTCCCACGAGGGCGTCGTGCACACCCGAGCGCGCGCACCACGAGTGAAGCGGCTCCGGGGCGGGCAGAGCGACCACGGCCGGCGCGACCAGGGCGCGCGGATAGACGGCGACGTGGACCGTCGTCGCCGTCCCCCGCCCGAGCGCCACTCGCTGCGAGCGGACCTCGCGTCGGGGCGGCGTGGCGGGAGCCATGCCCACTCTTTCGGCCGAACCCGTCTGCGATTCCACCAACGCGGCCACGGAGCGCAACTGTAGAGCCGCCTTCGGCCGCACACGTGACGCCCGTGCGCCCGTGCGATCAGGCTGTGGCGGGCCCTGCCGGCAGTCCCAGCTCGGCCGCGATCGGCTGGAGGGCGCCGACCACGTTGGCGATGTGCTCGTCCAGCTCCAGCCCGATCAACGCGGCGCCCGCGATGACCTCGTCGCGGTGCACGCCGGCGGCGAAGGAGGGTTGCTTCAGCTTCTTGCGCACCGACTTCGGCGTGAGCCCCTCCAGGCCGGTGGGTCGCACGAGGCCGCAGGCGTGGACGAAGCCCGAGATCTCGTCGCAGGCGAACAGCACCCGTTTGAGCGGGGTGTCGCGCTCCAGGCCGAGGTGCTCGGCGTGCGAGAGCACCGCGACGATCAGTTCCTCGGGGTAGCCCTCCCCGCGCAGGATGGGCGCGCCGTCCTGGGGGTGCTCGTCGAGGGTCGGGTGCATCTCGTAGTCGAAGTCGTGGAGCAGCGCGGTGCAGCCCCAGAACTCCTCGTCCTCCCCGTCGCGGCGCGCATAGGAGCGAACCGAGGCCTCCACCGCCAGCGCGTGGCGCAGCAGGGACTCGCCCTTGGTGTACCGGGTGAGTGTCTCCCAGGCCCTCTCGCGGGTGACATCCATCGACGGACACCCTACCGGCGCCCCCGCCCGGTCTGGTAGGACGATCCCCGCACCGCGAACGTCCACGATGAGGTGATCACCTGTTCCTCGCCTTGCGCGAGATACGTCGAGCCAAGACGCGCTTCGGTCTGCTGATCGGCGCCGTGGCTCTCCTGATGTTCCTCATCCTCACCCAGCAGGCGCTCCAGAACGGTCTGATCACGGCCTTCGTGGGGGCCATCGAGCGCCAGTCGGCGCCAGTGCTGGTGTACTCGGTCGACGGCCAGCGCACGCTGCAGGGCAGCGTCATCACCCCGGCACTCCAGCGCGAGATCACCGAGGTCCCGGGGATCGGGGCGAGCGGACGCATCGGCCAGGGCACCTTCACCGTCGTCGTCGACGGGGGCGAGCAATCCGACGCGGCGCTGATCGGCTACGAGAAGCCGACCCTCGGCGGGCCCGACCCGCTGAGCTCCGGCAGGATGCCGGCAGCGGCCGGTGAAGCGGTGGGGAGTGCCGACGATTTCTCGCTCGGCGACCGGATCCGCCTGGCCGAGGGCGGCGGTCCCGATCTGCGCGTCGTCGGCCTGGCGGAGGATGCGCAGATCCAGGCGACCGCGGCGCTGTTCGTCGTGTGGTCCGACTACGTCTCCGCCACCCGCGCGGCGAATCCCGACGCCGCGGTGGTCCTGCCGAGCGTCATCGCCGCGCGGCCGGCCGGGGGGACCACCGCCGAGGCCCTGGCCATCCGCATCAACGACGCTTCCGATGAGGCGGACGCGCTGACGCGGGAGCAGGCGGCCACCGAGACCCCCGGAGTCGCGGAGGTGCGCCGCTCGTTCCAGGTGATCTTCCTGCTGTTCGCCCTCGTGGTGCCCCTAGTGACCGGGCTCTTCTTCCTCATCATCACCCTCCAGAAGTCTCGCGCCCTGACCCTCCTGCGCGCGGTCGGGGCGCCCGGGGGCGTGCTGGTGCGCTCGCTGATGGTGCAGGTGGTGATCGTGATCGGAGGGGGCATAGCGCTCGGCACGCTGCTCTTCCTGCCACTGTCGCGGACCCGGCTCGGCTCCCTGGCGCTGCGCTTCGATCCCCAGGCCGTGGCGCTCTGGGGAGCGTTGCTGCTCTCGCTCGGTCTGCTGAGCGCGGTCGCGGCGGCCCGGCGCGTGCTCTCCATCGATCCCGTCGAGGCCACCACCGGCGGGGGCGGGCGATGAGGCTCGCGCTGAGGGAACTGCGCCGGCGGCCCGGCCGCTTCGTGATCGCATCGGCGATCCTGACCCTGATCGCACTGCTCCTGATGTTCCTCGGCGGCCTGCTCGACGGGCTGACCGCAGGGAGCACCGGCGCGCTGCGCGCCCAACGCGGCGAGCTGGTGGTCTACTCGGCGCCATCACAGGACTCGTTGGTGCGCAGCCGCATCACCTCGGCGGTGCGCCAGAAGGTGGAGGACGCCGCCGGCGCCGCGACGGTGGCGGGCCTCGGCAGCGTCCAGCTCGGGGCGCGCATCGAGGGGCGCGGTCCCCGCGACCTCGTCCCGGTGGTGCTCTTCGGGTTCGAGCTTGCGCCGAGAGGCCTGCCCGGTGACCCGCCCGGCCCCGGTCGGGTCTACGCCGACGAATCGCTCCGCTCGGAGGGCATCGAGACCGGCAGCGTCATCCGGCTGGGGCCGGCGCGCTCGGCCGCGGTGGTGATCGGCTTTCTCGACGACAGCCGCTTCTCCGGCCAGGGCACGCTCTGGGGATCGCTCGACACGTGGCGGGCGGTGCTGGCGGCCAACCGCCCGGGCGCGCGGGTGGGCGAGGGGGTGGTGCAGGCTCTCGTGGTGCGCGCCGGCGCGGGCGATGGGGCACCCGACCCCGCCGCGATCGATCGCGCGACCGGCGGCGCGACCTCCACCCTCACCATCGCCGGGGCGATCGCCGCGATCCCGGGGGTGTCGCAGCAGCAGAGCGTCTTCAACCAGATCATCGGGGTCACCGTGGTCATCGCCCTGCTCGTGGTCGCCCTTTTCTTCGCGCTGATCACCGTCGAGCGCACCGCCCTCTATGGAATGCTCAAGGCGATCGGCGCGAGCTCACGGACCCTCTTCGCGGGCGTCGTCGTGCAGGCGGTGGTGGTGACGCTCGTGGCGTCGGCCATCGCCGCGGCGGCGGCGCTCGCGCTCGACGCGGCCATCCCCGCCGGTGGGATCCCCTTCGTGGCGAGCGCGGGGAGGCTGCTCAGCAGCGTCGGGTATCTGCTGGTCGCCGCGCTCGCCGGGTGCGCGTTCTCGCTCCGCCGCGTTCTGAGGGTGGATCCCGCCTCGGCAATCGGAGGCGACCAGTGACCCGGCGCCCCTTCCCCCGTCCGTCCTGACAGCCCCCTGGAGCCCACGATGACCACCACTCCGGCAGGTGCCGCCCTGCGCATGGAAGGCGTCCGCAAGACCTACTCAGTGGGGGATGACGAAGTCGTCGCTCTGGGCGGGGTCGACCTCAGTGTGGCCGCCGACGAGATCATCGCCCTCGTGGGGCCCTCGGGGTCCGGCAAGACCACCCTCTGCTCGGTGGCGGGTGGCCTGCTGACCCCCACCGACGGCGTGGTGGCCGTGGGAGGCGAGGACATCTCCGCGTACAGCGCCAAGCAGCTGACCGCGTTTCGCCGCTCGTCGGTGGGGTTCGTGTTCCAGACCGTCAACCTGGTCCCGTTCCTCACGGCGCGGGAGAACCTGCTGGTGGTCGACGAGATCGGTCCGCGAACCGGTGCCAAGGCCCGATCCCGGGCGGATCTGCTCCTCGACGAGCTCGGCCTTGCGGATCGCGCCGCCAACCTCCCCGCGCAGCTCTCGGGGGGGCAGCGCCAGCGCGTGGCCATCGGCCGCGCGCTGATGAACGAGCCGGATCTCGTGTTCTTCGACGAGCCCACCTCCTCCCTGGACACCGAGCTGGGCGACCAGGTAGTGAGGCTGATCCGTGAGGAGATGAAGTCGCGCGGGACCGCCGCGATCATCGTGACCCACGATGATCGCATCACTCACTACGCCGACCGCATCGTGAGGATGATCGACGGGCGCGTGAGCGACGCGGGCGGCGCCGAGGCCTGACGTGGCGCTCAGTTCGGGCGCCCCTCGCGCCGACGGCCTACCCTGAAGACGTGGCCGGGCCCGTACGGGTGCCGGCCACAGTCACGCCATGGCCTACTTCGTCACACATCACACCCACTCACCCGCCGCCGACACGCTGCGTGAGCGCGCGCGCCTCTGGCGCGTGCAGCGCTTCCTCGCGGCCGCGCTCGCCGCCGGCTCGATCGGCGCCCTGTGGTTGACGATCTCGCTGGGCGGAGGACCGGCGGGCGCCGCAGCCGTGATCGTGGCCGGCATCGCCCCCCTGGCGGTAACCACGCCGCTCGCCGCATGGATCGCGGGGCGCATCCCCCGGCGCACCCTCCTCTGGGGAGCCCCCGCGGCGGCCGCGGCCGCCCTTGCCGTCTGCGATCTGACCGTCGATGCCATCGGCATCGGTGCGGTGGTGGGGTGCGTGGTCGTGGTGGGCGCGGCCCGGGCGGTCTTCGACAGCGCCACGACCGACGTCCTTCACCACCTGGTCGCCCCGGAGCGCCGGGCCGCCGCCACCCACGGGCTGACCGCGAGCTTCGGCACCGGCTCGGCACTCGGCGCCGCCGGGGCGCTCGGCTCCGGCCTCCTCGCGGGGCCGCGCGCAGCGATCGTGCTGGCGGCCGTCCTGGCCGCGGTCGCGGCCCTCGTGGCTGGGCGCCACCACCCCGACCTCGATCTGCGCATCGCGGGCCAGCCCCTGCTCGGACCGGCCCTGCGCCGCGCGGTCCTGATCGTGGCCGGCGACCCGCTGCTTCGCTCGGTCATCATGGGGGGCGCGCTCAGCGTGGCCGTCGGGGCGGCCCAGGCGGCGGTGCTGATCGTCTGGCTGAGGGACGGCGTCGGGTTGCGCGGTGCCCTCGTACCGGCGCTGCTCGCCGGCTTCGCGGCCGTCTCACTCGGGCGGCCGCTGGTGCGACGCCTGGCCGAGCGGGTGCGCCTGGGAACGGTGCTGAGCCTGGCACTCGGCGTGCAGGCCGCCGCCGCCCTCGCGGCGTACGGCGCGCGCGGCACCCTTACCGCCGCCGGGGCCTATGCGCTCAGCCTGGCCGCTGCGGCGTTCCTCGGCATCCTCGCGACGCGTGCGCTGCGGATCGCCGCCGCCCACGATCTCGCCCCCGCGGTGGGACTGGCCTCCGGGGCCGCCTGGGCGCTCGCCTCCTCGCTCGGCGCAGCGTCGGGAGCCGCGCTCGCGCTCGGTATCGGCCTCGCCGACACCCACCTCCTGATCGCCGCGGTCGCCCTGGCCGGCGCCGTGGCGGGCGGCGTGCGGACCGCCGCCGCCGGTCGCCGCACGGTCGGCGTGCATCGCAGCTGGTGGGCTCGGGGCTAGCCCGACCGCGGCCGTCACGCCGACCTCGACCGGCAGCCGCCGCGGGCGTCAAGAACCGGGCCGGGTCGCCGACAGCATCTGGGCGGGTCACGCCGCGCCGTCATCGTCTCTCCAGCGGAGCCCAAGGATGAGAATCCTCCCCATCTCGCGTGTCGTCCCCGGGTCGGTGCTCGCCGAGAGCGTCTATTCGTCACAGGATGGGGTGCGCCAGGCTCTGCTCAGCCGCGGCGTCAGCTTGGATCAGCAGATGCTCACCGCCCTCGAGCGCGTCGGCGTCTTCGCGGTCTACGTGGAGGACGAGCTGTCGGAGGGCATCAAGCCCGTCCCCCCGATCGCCGAGGAGACCCGCCACGAGACGGTCGCCGTCCTGACCGACGTCTTCTCGACCGCCAAGGACGGGCGCACGACGAAGGTCCCCCCCGGGCAGGTGGTCCAGCTCGAGGGCATGGTGCAGAGGGTGATGGAGGACGTGCGCGCGTCGGGCGAGATGCTCTCCTTCCTCGGCGACCTCGGCAGCTTCGACTCCTACACGCTCAACCACTCGGTGAACGTCTGCCTGCTCGGACTGCTCATCGGCGAGACGGCCATGAAGGAGAGCGGCTGGGTCGATTGGCGCGGGCAGCGGCGCACCGACGACATCGAGGGCCGGCTCGAGATGCTCGGTCTCGGGCTGCTGCTCCACGACATCGGCAAGGTCGTGATCCCCCACGACGTGCTCTGCAAGCCCTCCCGGCTCACCGACGACGAGATGGACATCGTCCGCAGCCACCCGGAGGCGGGGGCGACCCTCGTCGAGGGTGTCTCCATCTCACCCCTGACCCGCTCGGTGATCGTCGGCCACCACGAGCGCTGGGACGGCAAGGGATACCCGTTCGGCAAGGAGGGTGAGGAGATTCACCCCAACGCGCGCATCGCGGCGATCGCCGACGTCTACGACGCCGTCTCCTCCGATCGGGTCTACCGCACCCGCCGGCCCTCGCACGAGGCCTACGAGCTCATCCTCCGATCGAGCGGAAGCGCCTTCGATCCCGAGATGGTCGAGATCTTCAAGCGGGTCGTCGCCCCCTATCCGGTGGGGACCGCGGTGGTGCTCTCGAGTGGCCAGCGCGGCCTGGTCGCCGAGAACCACAAGGAGGACGGCACGCGCCCGACCATCCGGATCACGCACAACGCCGAGGGGCGGCGGCTCAGCTTCGCGCAGAACTACCGCCTGCTCGATCACTCGAGCGTCACGATCCTCGACTCGATCGACGATCCCGGTGACGATCTCACCCAGCCGCGCGCGAAGGAGGAGCACGCCTCCCACCCCGAGGTCCTCGCCGATCACCGCGTCGCAGGGCGGATCGCCGCCTGAGCGCCTGCGCCCCCGCCGGGCAGTGCGTCAGTAGGCCTTGGCCGTGAGGGCACCGTCCACGAGGATCTCGGCGCCGCTCACGAACGACGACTCGTCGGACGCGAGGAAGAGCACGGCGTTCGCGACCTCGCGAGGGCGGGCGATGCGCTTGATGGGGTAGGCGCCCTCCATCTCGGCCCGGGTCGCCTCCGGGTCATCGCTCGCAGCGAAGTACTCCAGGATCATGGGCGTCTCCATGTCGCCGGGCAGCACGCAGTTGGCGCGGATTCCGGCCGCGGCGTAGTCAACCGCCAGCGCCCGGGTGAGGCCGAGCACGCCGTGCTTGGTGGCGGTGTACGAGGTGAGGAAGGGATCGGCGGTCTGGGAGAGGATCGAGCCGATGTTGACGATGCTGCCGCCGCGGCCGTCCTCGCGCATCGTGCGGACGGCGGCGCGGCAGCCCAGGAAGACGCCGCGCATGTTGACGGCGTTGACCTCCTCCCAGTCCTCGAGCGAGGTTTCGTGGAGCGGGCCCTCGGGCCCCAGGATGCCCGCGTTGTTCACGTAGGCGTTCAGCCTCCCGCCCTCGCGGCAGCGGGCGATCGCCCCGGTGTGGGTCGCCTCCTCGCGCACGTCGCCGGGATGGAACACGATCGACCCGGGAAGCCCGATGGCCTCCTCCTGGAGCGACGCGCCGTCGGCCGCGTCGCGCCCGACGGCCACCACACGCGCCCCCTCCGCGGCCATCAGCAGTGCCGTCTCGCGGCCGAGGCCCTTCGTCGCACCGGTCACGACCACGCCCCTGTCCTCGAGCCGACCCGCCATGTCCGATCCTCCCTGTCGGCGCCGGCCCGATGCCGGGCGCACTCCACAGGAATCTATCTACGATCTCCACGATGAAGACGAGCGACTCCGGGGATCCAATCGGGCTGATCGTCGTGGACCATGGCTCGCGCCGCCGCGAGAGCAACCTGATGCTCGAGCAGATGGTCGTCCAGGTGGCCGCGGTGGTTCCATACGAGATCGTCGAGGCCGCCCACATGGAGCTGGCCGAGCCCTCCATCGCGACCGCCTTCGACGCGTGCGTGGCCCGCGGCGCCCGTACCGTGGTGGTCTCGCCCTACTTCCTACTCCCGGGAAAGCACTGGCGCGAGGACATCCCGGCGCTCGTGGAGGAGGCCGCGTCGCGGCACCCCGGGGTGACCTACCTCGTAGCGGCCCCCTTCGGCCTGCATCCGCTCATGGCCCAGGTGGTGGACGCCCGGGTGGAGCACTGCCTGTCCCATGCCCGGGGCGAGGCGCCCGAGTGCGAGGCCTGCGCCGGCACCGGCACCTGCCGCATGGTCACGAGCGCGGGGACCCCGCCGCCTGCCATCTGAGCCTCTCGCTCTGCAGGCGAGGCGCCGATACGAGGGGTGAAGGGCCGCCATGGACGGCGGGCCCGACGGATGGAGACACGCCATGAGCAAGTACGACCCCCCCTCGATCCCCTGCTTGATGGACCGTCTGCGGCACGCGATGGCCGAGCTGCGCCTCGTCGGCGGCCAGATTCCCGACTGAGCGACGCGGCTTCTCTCGGGCCGCCCGCATGGGGCCCGAGAGTAGCCCGACGCCGATCCGGAGCGCCCTCAGCGCGACCGCGGCGCTGGCGGGGGTCGGTTGGTCGGCGGCCGCGTCCCAGTCGCAAGCGCAGGGCGAACAGGCGCCGGGTGAGGTGGACCTGGGCTTCCTCCGGGACATGTCGGTGCACCACGCCCAGGCTCTGACGATGTGCCAGAGGGTGCTCGGCCGGGACAACGGAGACCCGGTGCAGGCCGCGGCGGCGGAGATACTCCAGAACCAGTCCTATGAGTCGGACCTCATGCACGCGTGGCTGCAGAGTTGGGCCAGAGCACCGCACCCCCCGCCGAGGTGATGGCGTGGATGGGGATGCCGATGCCCGCCGACGGGATGCCCGGCATGGCGTCGCCCGCTCAGATGCGGCTGCTCGTCGATCTCGAAGGCTCTGCAAAGGGTCGTCGGTTCCTCGAGCTGATGCGCGCACACCATGTGGGAGGCGTTCTCATGGCCGAAGCCACCGCGTGTGCGTCGATCGAGCGGGTGCGGAATCTCGCCGTCCGGATGGCAGCGACCCAGAGGTACGAGATCGAGGTCTTCGACCAGCTTCCCGCGGACGAATACGCCCGGTCGTGATCCGAGGGCCGTTGACGGCGCGCCTCCGATCGGAGTATGTTCGACTCCGAATGGGGTACTACTCCCCTTATCCGATTCCGGGGCGAGGACGAGAGGAACACCCGCATGTCGCAGCAGCAGAGGGAGCAGGAGCTCCGGGAGCTGACCGTCGAGGATCTGCACGTGCGCGCCCGCGAGCTCGACATCGCCGGGCGCTCGTCGATGCTCAAGGACGACCTCGTCGCCGCGATCGCCCAGGCCGAGGCCGACGTGCCCGCCGAGGCCGACCCGATGTCGATCGCCGCCGGCGACACCGGCGACCCGGGCGACGCGGCGGAACCCGTGGCTGCACCGTCGACGCCCAAGCGGGGCTCGCGCCGGATGGTCTGGGGAATCCTCGGCCTCCTGATCATCGCGGCGATCGCCGTCGTCGCGGTGCTGTGGGCGATGGACGACGGGTCGTCGACCACGGCGTCGGACGTGGGGGCGACCAAGGGAACCTCGAGCACCAGCTATACGCTCGAGTCCGCGAGGGTCGAGAGCACCCTCGGCGACCTGGCGGCCCAGAACGGCGCGTTCGTCGTCGTCGCCGTGACGGTGACCGACGAGAACCCTGCCCAGGGGCTGCTCGGGGGGCCCGCGATCCGGCTGGTCGGATCCGACGGCACCGTCTACTCGCCATCCGCCGAGGCCAGCGGGGCTCTGGGCGACACAGCGCTCGCGAACATGCCCCTCGAGCCGGGCACTCCGGTCGAGGGGGAGGTCGCCTTCGACGTGCCCGAGGCCGCGGTCGCGGATGCCGAGCTGGTCGCGCGCGATCTCTCCGGCGGAGCCGATGAGGTGACCTTCGCGCTCGGCCTGGAGCAGCCCCCCACGTCGTGATCCCCAGCGCAGGAACGGTGGCGACACGCATTGAGCGCCTGGCCTCCTTCGTGCGGGAGCGTCACGAGCGGAGGCAACCCCGATGACCAAGGAAGAACCCGCCGCGACGCCCGCCCTCCTCGCAGGCGGCAACCCTCAGATCGCCAAGGGCGACGGCGACGCCCCCGTGCAGGCCTACATCGCGGCCATGCCGGGCTGGAAGCGCGACCTCGGACGCCGCCTCGACGCACTCGTCGTGCGCACCGTGCCGGACGTGCGCAAGGCCGTGAGGTGGAACTCGCCCTTCTACGGCATCGAGGGTCAGGGCTGGTTCCTCAGCTTCCACTGCTTCACGAAGTACGTGAAGGTGACGTTCTTTCGCGGCACGTCGCTGCGCCCACTCCCTCCCGGCGAGTCCAAGAACCAGGACACGCGCTACCTCGACATCCGCGAGGACGACGAGCTCGACGAGGAGCTCGTGGGGGGGTGGATCAGACAGGCATCCGAGCTGCCGGGCTGGACCCCCTAGCGCGGCGTTCTGCCCGTCGCGCATCCGGGTGGTCGCGGATGCCCGCCGGCGGGCTGGGGAGCAGGATGAGGGCAGTCGAGCCGGGGAGACGGCTCCCCAGAGGAGGTCGAAGATGACCCGGACGGAGGACCCCCGAACCGAGCTCCTCGGCATGGCCGAACGCCTCCGTCACGTGCGCGGCGAGCACCTGCGCGCCCACGCGGGCGGCGCCGTGCGGCGCAAGCTCAAGGCCGAGATGGACGACGTCGCGGCGCGCTTGGAGCGACGGCTGGCGGCTCTCGTCGCCGACGAGACCGACCGTGAGGCCTGGCGCGCCCACGCGCGCCACGGCGCCCCTGCGCCCGAGCGCCCGGAGGAGGTCGAGGAGGTCGCGCCCGCGGGGGAGGGGCCGCCCGAGCGCCAGAGTGGGTTTCGTCCCCGGCCGAGGTGACGGCGCGGGCAGGCGTCACCCGCAAGCTCAAGAAGCCGGTTGGGTACGCCTTCGTGGACTACCGCACGCCGGCGCGCTGGCGACGTGCATGCGAGGAAGAGGTCCGCCTGAACCGCGGCCTCGCCGCCGAGGTCCCGGCCCGCCGCCAGGGCGAAGACGGCGGGCCCGGTGGTGCTCACGCCGCTAGTGGGCGTAGACGGGTCGCAGGGTCGCGCGGGCGATCACGTGGAAGGTCGCGTTGAACCCCACCACGGCTGGGCTGGCGCTTGCGTCGGGGCCGAGCGCCTCCGCGTCGAGGGCGTGGACGGCGAAGACGTAGCGGTGGGGACGGTCCCCCGGGGGCGGGGCCGCGCCGCCGTACCCGATCGATCCGAAGTCGTTGCGGACCTGGACGGCGCCGCCCGGCAGCCCGGATCCGTCGGCCGCCCCCGCTCCGCGGTCGAGCTCGGTGACCGACGCCGGGATATCGAGGGCGAGCCAGTGCCAGAAGCCGCTTCCGGTCGGGGCGTCGGGGTCGTAGCAGGTCACCAGGTAGCCGCGGGTCTCAGCGGGCGCGCCTGACCACCGCAGGTGGGGCGAGAGGTTCTCTCCGCCCGCGCTGTCGTGGACGAAGGTGGACGCGAGCGCCTGGCCATCGGCCACGTCGTCGCTTTCGAGGGTGAAGGAGGGCACTGCGGGAAGCAGGTCGTACGGATCTGGGGCGAGCGGGCGCTCGAGCGGCATCGGGATTGTCCCTTCTCGGGTGCGGGTGCGGTGTCCGGAGGTGCGGCGACGGCGGGCCGTCGTCCGCATCGAGCCTCTCACGGTCATGGCGTGACGGCACTAGGCCGAGGGCTGCTAACGGTCGTCTCCGTCGATCACGACATGGGTCACCGGCAGATCGAAGCGCGCCATCGCTTTCTCTACGACGCCGCGCTCCAGCCAGTTCGAGCGCTCCGATGGATGGGTGGCGATGACGATCTCGTCCGCCGAGAAGTTGACCAGCGCATCCTGGATAGCGAGCAGCGGGTCGGCGTCTCCGACCGCACCCTTCGGATGCATGCCGAGCCGGGTGAGGTTGTCGACCGAACGGGTGAGCCGCTCCTGTGCCTGGAGGCGGGCTCGATCCTCATCGGACAGGTAGTGGTGAAGGCGTGAGTTGAGCGCCGGCGCCACCACCAGCACGTCGGCGCCCTCGCCTGCGCGCTCGCGCACGCGGTCGCAGAGATCCGTATTCGGGCAGGTCTCGTTGGCCACCACGAGCACTCGCTTTCGATCGGCTCCAACGCGTGTTGGCTGGGTCATGATCTCCTCGTCTCGATGATGGAGGCGCGGTACGCGGCCACGCTGGAGGCCGCTCACTCGTCGCTCTCGGTTGTCGTCCCCTCCTGCTCGGTGGTCGTCCCCTCGTTCTCGGTTGTCGTCCCCTCCGCGGGTACCTGGGGGTCGTCGCTGCCACACCCGAAGAGGCCGAGGCCCCCAGCGCTCAGTGCGACCGCGGCAAGCATCATCCATCGCCTCATCCATCAGCTCCTCTGGTCGTGTCCCGACGCGTGGCCTGCCCGAGTCGGAGGGAGGGAGGCCCGTCCCGACAGGGTCCCTCATCACGGCCTGGCGTCCGTCGGTGGCAATGCCCACTGAAGGCCACGGGATTGCCGCAACCCGGGTGGAGGCCGCAGGTGCGAGGGCGGCCGCAGACGGACCGCCCTCCGCTCCACTCAGATGCGGATCGTGCCCCCGTCGAAGAGGGGGACGGTCATGGACATCGTCTCGCGGTAGGTCAGCCTCTGCTCCTGGAGGATCCCGATGGCGATCCGCTCGCCCAGGCGCAGCGACTCGACGTAGTCGCTGAAGTAGTGCACCCCCGCCCAGTCGCGGCCGATCGAGATGTTGGCGGCGAGCTTGTCGAGCTCGCCCTCCACGGTGAGGTGAGCCGGCTCGCCCTTTGCATCGCGCACGTCCACCAGATGGAGCGACCCACCCTCGCAATCGGGGACGAACGCCTTGTGCCCGCCCTTGCCGGTGACGTCGAGCGGCCACCCGTGGTCGAAGAACGCCTTCAGGATGGTGACGCAGGCTCCTGCCACGGTGGCGTGGCCGGCCCCGTACGAGGGGTGCATCGGGGACCCCTCGCTGAAGGCCATGGGCAGCAGGAAGGTGCCGTTCTTCGCGCCGCCCACCTGCTGGTTGTGGCTCTTGATCTCGAGAAGGAGCTCGCAGTCGGCCAGCTCGTCGAACATCCCGCGCAGCTCGGGTGCGATCGGCTCCAGGGCATCGACCATCTCCATGCGGGCGGCGAGGGCCTCGGGGCGCAGGCGGCGGTGCACGTTGAACTTCTGGAAGCGCACCGCCTTCAGGGCCCGCGTGGCCACCTCGGTGACCAGAGAGAGGATGTGGGGCCCGCCGAAGTGCGCGAACCCCTGCTGGTGGTCCTCCTCGTCGGGGCGCTGGAAGGGGATGCCCGGGTCGAACGGCACCTTGAGGGTGAGCAGCACCAGACAGGCGTCGAGGTATGCCTGATAGAGGGCGTCGAAGTGGACGTAGGTCGCCAGATCGCGAGGGGTGGTGATGAAGCGTCGCGCGCCGGCGGGCTCGTAGCTCTCCCGACCATCCACCTTCGCGGCGTTCTGGACGTCGAGCCACTCGTTCCACACCGTCATGTGATCGTCGCCCGAGGTGGCCTGGCGCACGCGCTGATCGCACGACATGGCACCGTGGCGGATGTACCCCTCCTCCGGCTTACGGTCACCGTCCGCCCCCGACAGCCCCGCCGTTCCCGCTACGAGGAACTGGGAGATGTAGGGCCCCACCAGGTCCCCGGGGGTGATTCCCCGGAACGCCGTCTCGGGGGAGGGCGTCGCGCGCCGGCGCCCCGCGGAGGCCGGATCGAGCTGGTCGTCAGGGTCGGCGAACCACTTGAGGTGACCGAGATACCCGACCACCTCCTCCACGCGCTCGCGCTGGTTGTCGTTCACCGCGATCTCCGGCAGGTGCGCCATGGCGGCGAAGGGCACGTCGCGAAGGAGCGCCTGCGCGTAGAGCTCGCCCATCTCGGCGGTGAGCTCGTCGCTGCCCAGCCGCGGCGGGGGCGGCATGGTCACCGCCTGGGCGTCGGGGCCCTCCAGGTCGAAGGTGGCCCCGGCGCCCGCGCTCTCCCAGCCGCGCAGGCCGGCGCCGTTCGATGACCGTGATCGCCATCTGTCCGCGGGCGAGGCGGGCCCGAGCGGCGTGTCGGCGAAGTCGCGCGGCTCGCCCGTGTCGATGCCGAGCACGAACCGGCGGAAGTGGTCCGGGGTCTCCAGCAGCCCGGTGGCCGGGTCGTGCGGCATGCCCTTGGTGAAGCTCATCAGGAAGCTCGGCTCGCCGGCTTTGCGGCCAATCGGGCCGTCGTCGGCGACGTGGCGGAAGCGCAGCTCGTCGCCGTTGGTCCGGTGCTCGGGATGCGGGCGCTCCTGCGCGATCCGGGCCGCGTGCTCGCGGGTCTCGAGGGCGGCCTGAGTGCGGGTCTGCATCGATCCTCCCGTCGTTTGCGGATCAGATGGCGCGCCGGATCAGTGCGCTGCCGAGCAGGCAGGACACGGCGCGGTCGAACTCGGGCAGGGCCCGGACGCCGGGCAGCTCCTCGGGTGCTCCCGAGGCGAGCATCGCGCCGCCGGCGAGGCCGGCGCCGACGGACGCGCGCCAGCGGCCGAGGCTGCTGAACCTGCCCGTGGCTGGATCGCCGCCCGCTGCGGAGCAGACCCCCGTCCTGAGGTTCTCGATCGACCCCAGGTCGACCAGGTCACCGTTCTCCGGCAGCGCGGCGGAGGCGTCGATGTCGTCCACCATCCGTCCGACCCACGCCGCGACGCGAGCCCCCGCCCCCGACCGCACAAGCAGCCGCTGGACGTTGTCGGTGAAGGCGGCGCGCCGGTTGTCGTCGAGCAGCACGGCGACGAGTGTCGAGCGGTGTGTGTTGACCAGCCCTCCGGCAATCGCCACCGCGGCGCCGAAATCGGGCTCCAGCATCATCTGAAGTGAGGAGCACGACGCCCGAGCCGCCCCTCCTCGCTCGCCGGGCGTTCCCCGCCGAGCGGCCACGCGCGAGCGCTCGTCCTCATCTTCGAGCCGGCGGTCGATGTCGCTGAGGGCCCGGGCGAGTCGGCCGCACAGCTCGGGGTCGACCACGGCGGGCGCGCCGGACGAGCCGTTGCCCCGCGCCCCGCGCCCGCCGCCCGCCTTCTTGGACGTGCGCCGGGGCGCGGGGCGCTTCGCCGGTTCGGCTCCGGTCTCGCGCTCGGGCTTCTTGTCGGGGGCCACGTGCGGGTTTCCGGGTCTACTTGCCCGACCGGAGGAACTGATACTTGCCGAGCGGGTAGTAGGCCCCGATGGGCGCCGGCACGTAGTAGCGCGAGGGGTCGGTCTCGCCCTCGTCGGCGTCCTTGTACTTGCACTCAGTCAGGAACTGGAGCGAGGAGAGCACCTTGTACACCGGTCCGCAGTGGTCGGCGGTGATCTCGTCGTCTGGCACCCGGTGGTCGGTCCAGTAGTGCTGCTCGTCCCTGCACGGCTCGTGGCGGGTCAGCTCGTTCGGCCGCGGAGTGAAGCTGAGCTCGGGCCCGGCGCCGATCGACTCGAAGTGGACCGCGCAGCACCAGTACCCGCAGATGCACTTCGGAAGGGAGCCGCGCAACCACCAGTGGCAGCGCCAGTGGATCTCCGTGCCGAGCACGACGAACCGGTCCAGAGGATCGCCGTTCTTGTCGACCAGCTCGGCGCGGAAAGACCCGATCACCGGTGGGACTTCGAGCTCGATGTTGACGTCGCGGCCGCGACGCAGGCCCTCGAGATCGCCGCTGACGCCCGACTCGATGGTGGCCGGCTCGGGAAGCGTCTGGGTACTCATCGCCTTCTCCTCCTTGACCGTGTGTTGGTGGTCGCCGGGGCCCGGGTCCCCCTGGGCCCTCGTGACGAGCAACGCAAGCTAGTAGGGGGTGATTGGCGCGTGCTCGCCGCCCTCTCGATTGCCGCTTAGGCCGCGCTTGGCCACCGCTTAGACACCGATACCGGCACGGATCTCCTGGCGCAGGCGCATCGTGGCGGGCGACGGCGGCGCCCCCGAGCTCGCCCGCAGGGCGTGGACGCAGTCGGAGTACTGCTGGAGGGCGCGTGCGGGCTGTCCCATGCGCGCGAAACAGCGCATCAACGTCTGGTGCGCGCTCTGATCGGCCGGCTCCATCTCGAGCACGCGGTGGCAGGCCTCCATGCACGGTGGGTACTCGCCCCGCTCGAGGTGGTGGCCGGCCCGCCGCCGCATCGCATCGAGAAAGGCGTCGTTGAGCGCCGCGCGCCGCTCCAGCACCCACTCGTCGTAGCGGTCCTCCTCCAGTAGAGGGCCGCGATAGAGGGCTTCGAGCCCGCGGTAGCACGCGATGGCGGCCTCGATCTCGGCTCCCCTCTCGTGCTCCCCGGCGCGTTTGATGAGCAACGCGAACTCGTCGATGTCGGCCCAGAGGCGCAGGGCCGGGTCGATGGCGTAGCAGTCGTTGTGGTAGACGATGGCGGGACTGCACCCGAGGGTCGCGAACGCCTTGCGCGCCGCGTGGATGGCGCCGTTGAGGTTGTTGCGGGCCCGCCGCGGTCTCAGCTCGGGCCAGAACATCTCCATCAGCACGTCGCGGTGCACCGGTCGCGGTCGCGCCAGCAGCAGGTACTTGAAGACGCTCTGGCCCCGGCGGCTCGTCCAGCCTTCGAGCAGGCGCGCCCCGTAGGTCACCTCGAAGCCGCCGAAGCACCGCACCCTCAGGCCGGGTTCAGGGCTCGCCGCGGAGAGGACCGGGGAGCCCGAGGGCAGAGCCGCGGGCGGCGCAGGGGCGGCGTCGTCGGCGGCCGCGAGGCGGGCCAGTTCGTCGAGCACGTGGCGTGCGGCGGCACGGGCCCGCTGGAGATCCTCCTCGGCGATCTCCAGGGAGCGCCGGGCATCGTCGACAGCTCGGCGGTAGCGCTCGGTGCGGGCGCACATCTGCGCCGCCGCCCGGAGCAGCTCCGGATCCTCGTCCGCCGGTCCGGCGCCCGGGCGCTCCGCGCTCACGAGCAGGGTCCGCGCCGCCGCGTCGAAGCTCTGGGTCTCGAAGAGCTCGATGGCATCGCCGACTCTCGCATCCGCGGTCTCCGCGCTCTCGTCCACGGGGGGGCGCCACGTGAGCGACGTGTGGAACCCGAGGCGCCAGTATCCCTCGGGCGGATTCCGATTCTCCATCGTGCGTGACCACCCCGCGCGGGTGTCTTCTGCACCCTGACTCCGCGCCAAGCCGCGCCGCATGTCGAGGCCCACCGGCGTCCACGGGCGAAATTGGCAACTGGACCTGTTGCGTGTTGCGCTGAGCGAAACGCGAACACCGCGGCCCGATCGCCCACCCCGTGGGTGAGGATGGGTCCGTACCGACCCGACGAGAGCTGCGGGTGTTCCGTACCGAGACGGCCGGGGCACCCGCGCGGGAGGGAGGGGAATGGGCGGATGCGCCTCCGGGAGCCCGACGGTGAGCATGGGAGCGAACGATGTCCACTGACGACTCATCGCATCCCTCGATGGACGCCGGAGGAGGCGAGAGCCCATCAAGGGAGATCACCGTGACGACCGGCAATGGGCGATCGGCCCGACCCGCGGCGCGGGCGACCGCCGCGACGAAGATCTACGGGCAGGGCGACAGCCAGGTGCGCGCCATCGACGGCATCGACGTCGAGTTCGCCCCCGGCGCCTTCACCGCGATCATGGGCCCCTCGGGCTCGGGCAAGTCGACCCTGATGCAGTGCATGGCGGGCCTCGACAGGCTCACCTCCGGGCAGACCTGGATCGGCGACGTCGAGCTGACCGGCCTCTCCGAGAAGAAGATCACGCAGGTCCGCCGCGACCGCGTCGGCTTCATCTTCCAGTCCTTCAACCTCGTGCCGACGCTGAATGCGCTCGAGAACCTGCGGCTGCCGCTGGACATCGCCGGCCGCGATCCCGAGGGCGACTGGCTGGATCAGGTGATCGACGCGCTCAACCTGCGCGACCGCCTCACGCACCGGCCCTCCGAGCTCTCGGGCGGCCAGCAGCAGCGCGTGGCGGCGGCCCGGGCACTGGTATCGCGGCCCGACATCGTGTTCGCCGACGAGCCGACCGGCCAGCTCGACTCGCGCTCCTCGGCCGAGCTGCTCGACTTCATGCGCCGCGCCGCCGACGAGTTCGACCAGACGATCGTGATGGTCACCCACGAGCCCTCGGCGGCCAGCCGGGCCGACCGGGTGCTCTTCCTCGCCGACGGGCGGATCGTCGACGAGATGGAGGAACCGAATCCGGACTCGATCCTCGACCGGATGAAGACGCTCGGGGCGGGAGCGCGGACGTGATCGGCCGCCTCGCCCTGCGCAACCTGCTCTCGAGCAAGCTGCGGCTCTTCCTCACCTCGCTGGCGATCGTGCTCGGGCGTCGGCTTCGTCGTCGGGGCCTTCGTTCTCGGCGACACGATCAACAAGGCCTTCGACAACGTCTTCGCCACCGCCTCCGAGGGAGTGGCGGTGCAGGTGCAGGGCGTCGAGACCGTCTCGCAGGACGATCGCCAGCCCATCCCCGCGTCGGCACTGCCCGTCATCGGGGCGGTGGAGGGCGTGCGTTCGGTGCAGGGTGAGGTCTTCGGGAGCGCCCAGATCATCGGTGCAGACGGCGAGCCGGCAGGGGTGGCGCGGGCTCCGGGGCTGGGATTCGGATGGTCTGACGATCCAGACCTGAACCCGCTCCGGATTACCGAGGGCGGCCCACCGCGGGCGCCCGAGGACGTCGTGATCGACACGACGACGGCCACCGACGAGGGCTTTGCGATCGGCGATTCCGTCCGCATCATCACGGCCGCCGGATCGGATCGGTACCGGCTGGTCGGTATCGTCGCCTTCGGGGAGCTCGACAGCCTGTTGGGCGCGACCCTCACCTCGTTCACCACACCGACGGCCCAGCGCGTGCTCGACTCGGCCGGCCGGTTCTCCACCGTCACGGTGTCGGCTGAGCCCGGGGTGGCGGACGCGGCTCTGGCCTCGAGGATCCAGGCCGTTCTGCCCGCCGGCTACGAGGCGATCACCGGGGACGCCGCCGCGAAGGAGGCCAGCGACCAAGTGCGGGAGTTCGTCAACATCTTCCGCAACTTCCTGCTGGCGTTCGCCGTGATCGCGCTCTTCGTGGGCAGCTTCATCATCTTCAACGCGTTCAAGATCACCATCGCCCAGCGAACCCGTCAGCTGGGCCTGATGCGAGCGGTCGGGGCATCCGGAGGCCAGGTGGTGAAGACCGTACTGGTCGAGTCGCTCCTGGTCGGTGTCGCCGCGTCGATCATCGGCATCGTCTTCGGCGTCGCCTTCGCCGTCATCCTGCGCGCCGGCTTCAACGCCAGCGGCTCGACCCTTCCCGCGACAAGCCTCCAGGTGGAGCCACGCTCCCTGATCGTCGGGTTCGTGGTGGGGATGCTCGTCACAGTCGTCGCGGCCATCGTGCCCGCCTGGAAGGCGAGCCGGGTGCCACCGATCGCCGCGATGCACGACGTCCGGCTCGCTCGGTCACCGCGGGCGCGGTTGGCCGTCTCGATCGTCCTCACGAGCGCGGGGGTCGCGCTCGTCCTCGCGGGCCTGCTGGCCTCGATCGAGCGGTCTCGCTCAGCGCTTCAGCCTGATCGGCCTTGGCGCGGTGCTCCTGTTCGTCGGCGCCGCCATGCTCACCCAGTACGTCGCACGGCCGTTGGCACGGGTGATCGGCGCGCCGATGACGCGTGCCGGCCTCGCCGGCCGGCTCGGGCAGGGAGAACGCCATGCGCAACCCCTCGCGCACGGCTCAGACCGCCGCGGCGCTCACGATCGGCGTCGCCCTGGTGACCGGGGTCACGGTGTTCGCCGCGTCGATCAGCGAGACCTTCCGCGGCACCATCGACGAGCGCGGCAAGGCCGACCTGGTGATCATCTCGAGCAACCAACTGCCCTTCAGCCCCACCGCGGCCGCCGCTCTCTCCTCCACCCCCGAGCTGAACCGCGTCAGCGCATGGCGCGAGGGCGAGTTCAAGGATCCCGATGGGAGCACCCAGTCCCTCGTCGCGATCGATCCCGTCGAGCTCGACGACCTCTACGACCCGGATGTCGTCGAGGGCTCGATGATCGCCCTGACCCAGGGGCCGACGATCGCGGTGCAGGACGACTACGCCAAGGACCACGACCTCTCGGTGGGCTCGACCTTCCCGGTCCTGTTCGCGAAGACCGGCACGACGCCCCTGCGCGTGGCGGCCATCTTCAGCGACCGCACCTTCGGCCAGTTCTTCATCTCGCTGGACGCGTACGAGCGCGACTTCACGACCCAGCAGGATCAGGTGATCCTGGCGCGCGCGCCCGAGGGCGTCACGCCCGAGGCCGCCAAGGCCGCCGCGGAGCGTGACCCTGCGGATTTCCCCAACCTCGACGTGCGCACCAAGGCCGAGTACGCGGACTACGTCACGGGCCAGATCGATCAGTTCCTGCGGCTCATCTACGTGCTGCTCGCCATGGCGGTGATCATCGCGATCTTCGGCATCATCCTGACCCTCGCCCTGTCGGTGTTCGAGCGCACGCGCGAGATCGGCCTGCTGCGGGCCGTCGGGCTCTCGCGCCGCAGCGTGCGCGCGATGATCCGCTGGGAGGCGATCATCGTCGCCCTGATCGGCGCTCTGGTCGGCCTCGCCCTCGGCGTCTTCCTCGGAGTTGTGAGCGTCTCGGTCATCCCGGAGTTCACGGCCACGGCCATCCCCTGGGGATCGATGATCGTCTTCCTGATCCTGGCCGGCCTCCTCGGAGTGCTCGCGGCGATCCTCCCGGCGCGGCGCGCGGCTCGTCTGAACATCCTCGAGGCGATCCAGAGTGAGTAGTCGAGGCGCAACGACGCGACGTCACGCGGATGCGCGGCGGGGGATCCGAGCATGATCTCAATGCCCGGACCCGCGCTGGATCTGCGCGGCAGATCGATCACGACCTTCGTGGTGAACGAGGTCGCCTCGCGACTTGAGGCGGCTGAGGTCGGCGCAACGATAGAAGCCCTGGTTGACGACGCCGAGGCCATGGACCGCGACCTCGAGGCCTGGTCGACCGCGGTCGGCCACGAGTTGCGACGCGGCGCCCGCACGGTCGGCGCGCGCGAGTACTCGATCGTCAAAGGGGACGCCCCGGCCGAACGATCGTGCTCTCGCGATGGTGATCTCCGAATCCCGGGCTCTTCGAGCTGCTCTCGCCGCTGGGCTTTGCGCTGGCTGCGAGCCTCGAGGGGATCGCGGTGCGGATCTACTTCCAGGCAAAGGCGGTGCGGGTGCTGAAATCGGGTTTCACGCCGAGGACTCGGGAGCCTCGAGGCCCTTCAGCCGCTTCGCGTTCAAGGGCCTGGAGCGAGCCGGGCACGTCCACCCGCAGGAGAAGCTTCGCCAGCTCGAGGCGCGCGGCGCCGAGTTCTACGCGTGCGGGCCCTCCATGGAGCACTTCGGCGTACGGCCGGACGAAGTGATCTTCTCGGACGTGAAGATCGCCGCATACCTGACCTTCATGGCCGTCATGGCCGACTCGGACATCCATGTCTTCGTCCAGTAGGGGGCGGGTTCCGGCCTCTGGAGGCCCCGGGTCGCTGCCGTGGCCACCGCGGCGGAGAGGTGGCACGGTGACGACCCAGGCGCGCGGACATCTGACCGAGGTGGAGATCCAGGCCCTCGACCCGGCCCGGCTGGAGCCGCTGATCGGCCCCGAGCGGATGGCGCGATTCGACGCGGCCGCCGATGCCGCCCAGCGACAGCTCGAGGGCCGGCGGGTGCTGAACGTCAACTCGACCGCCGTCGGCGGAGGGGTGGCGGAGATGCTCCAGACCCTGCTCGCCTACGCGCGCGGCGCCGGCGTCGATGCCCGCTGGTTGGTGATCGAGGGTGACCCGGACTTCTTCGCGCTGACCAAGCGCATCCACAACGGCCTCTACGGCGGGCCGGGCGATCGGGGCGAGCTCGGCACCGCCGAGCGCGTCCACTACGACTCGGTGCTCGACGCGCAACGCCGTCGAGCTGGTCGAACGCGTGCGTCCGCGCGACTTCGTGATCCTCCACGATCCCCAGACGGCGGGCCTGACGCGGCGGCTGCAGGAGGCCGGGGCGCGCGTCATCTGGCGCTGTCACGTCGGCTGTGACTCGACAAACGAGTGGACCGAGCGCGCCTGGGCGTTCCTGCGCCCGGATCTCGAGAGCGCAGACGCCCTGGTCTTCAGCCGAGCCAGCTTCGCGCCGCCATGGGTAGACGCGACCCGAATCCACGTGATTCCACCCTCTCTCGACCCGTTCTCGGCCAAGAATCAGCCGATGTCCACCCGCCACGTGCGGCCGCTGCTGGGCCACGTGGGCCTGCTCGACTGCGCGCTCGGGCCGCCGACGGTGCTCTTCACGCGACGCGACGGCACCCCCGGCGAAGTGCGTCGCTTCGCCGACGTGCTCGAGAACGGCCCGGCGATGCCCGACCACGCTCCGATGGTGCTCCAGGCGTCGCGCTGGGATCGGGTCAAGGACATGGCCGGGGTGATGACCGGCTTCGCCGAGCACGTCGATCCATCGCTCGGGGCCCACCTGCTGCTCGCCGGCCCCGCCGTCCACGGGGTCGCCGACGATCCTGAGGCCGCGGAGGTGCTGCTGGAGTGCATGATCGCCTGGGCGGCCCTGCCCCACGAGGCCCGCAACCGGATCCACCTGGCGTGCGTGCCGATGACCGACCCCGACGAGGCGGCCGCGATCGTCAACGCCCTCCAGCGTCACGCCTCGATCGTCGTGCAGAAGAGCTTCGCCGAGGGCTTCGGCCTGACGGTCACCGAGGGCATGTGGAAGGCGCGCCCGATCGTCGCGAGCGCCGTGGGCGGCATCGTGGACCAGGTGGTCCACGGAGAGCACGGGCTCCTGCTCGACGATCCGCACGATCTCGCGAGCTTCGGCGCCCACCTCGAGCACCTGCTGCGCGACCCCGACTACGCGCAGGAGCTCGGCGGCAACGGCCGGCGGCGCGTCGTCGACGAGTTCCTCGGCGACCGGCATCTGGTGCAGTACGGCCGCCTGTTCGAGGCCGTCGGCTGACGAGCTGCCCGCGCCGGCGACCCGCCGCCCGCGTCGGAGGATTCCCTGACCCCGCCGTTGCAGGATCCGCTCACCGGCCGGCCGGTGCTGCTGGCGCCCGCCCGGGCTGCGCGCCCGCACGACGTAGGCCGGCGGGGGACGCCAGAGGGCTGCCCCTTCTGCCCGGGAAGCGAGGACCAGACACCGCCCGAGGTGCTCGCCACCCGGCCCGGCGGCGGTCGGCCCGACTCACCGGGCTGGCTGGTGAGGGCGTTCGCCAACCGGTATCCGGCGCTCGCGCCCGAGGAGGGCTCGCACGAGGTGATCGTCAACAGCCCGCGGCACGTTGCTCGCCTGGGCGACCTCACGGACGCTGAGGCGGCGCGCGCGGTCGGCGCATGGGCGGCGCGCCTCGCGGTGGTGTCGCGCGACCCCCGGCGGCTGTGGCCCTTCCTGTTCCTCAATCAGGGCGCGGCCGCCGGAGCCTCCCTGGGGCACACACACGCCCAGCTCGTCGGGCTGCCCTTCGAGCCGCCTCGCCTGGTGGCTCGCGAGGACGCCTTCGCCGCCGTCGCCCGCTGCCCGGTCTGCGCCGAGATCGAGGACGCCGACGTCCGGCTTGTGGCGGCGGACGATGGGCTCGTGGTCTGGTGCCCGCGGGTGCCGCCGCTCACGGGAGCGGTGCGCATCGCGCCCGCCGAGCACGCTCCCGACTGGGCGACCGGCTTCGATCCGCAAGCGCTCGGCCGGGCCCTGCGCCGGCACACCTCGAGGATGGCGGAGGTGGTCGGGACCGACGCGCTCAATCTCTGGCTCAACGAGCGCCGCCCGGGCGGCACGGCCCGCTTCCATTGGCACCTCGACCTGCTGCCGCGACGCGCCATCCTCGCGGGCCTGGAGCTGGGAGCGGATGTCGTGGCCGTTGCGCAGGCCCCCGAGGTCACCGCCGCCCTCCTGCGCGGCGACGGCTGAGGGCGCGGCAGGTCGGGCCGAGGTGAGGGTCTCGCGACGACATCCCCTTCGGAATCACCTTGTCAACCCGATCGTCATCGCGGTCCTGAGATCACGGCTGCACCGCCTGCTCAGCGGCAACCTGATCTTGGTCACCTACCGCGGGCGGCGCACCGGGCGAGAGCGGACGATCCCGGTGATGTACGCCGAGGACGGCGATCGGCTGGTCGTTCTCGTCGGGGACGCCCCGGCCAAGCAGTGGTGGCGCAATCTCCGGGCGGGAGCGCAGGTCGAGGTGCGGCTGCGCGGCGTGCTCCAGCGCGGGCACGCCACCGTCGTGACGGGTGACTCGGGCGACACCGATGCCCTCCTGGCCACGTACCTGGCCCGCTTCCCACGCGCCGCCGGGGCGGTGCGTGGGAAGCCGCAGGTGTTGGTGCGGGTCGACCTTGCAGGAGACGCTCAGAGCGAGGCGGAGAGCGCGGCCCCCGCGGTCAACGACCGGTGATGTACCGCTCGAGCTGTTCGATCATGAACTCCTTGTCGGCGATGAGCCCCTTGACGATGTCGCCGATGCTGACGATGCCGACCACCCGCTCGTCCTCGAACACCGGCAGGTGACGGGTGCGCTTGTCCGTCATCAACGCCATGCACTCGTCGATCGAGGTGTCCGGCGACACGACGAGGACGTCGCGCACCATGACCTCGGCGAGCGCCGCCTCCAGGGCGGGCGGACCCGTGGAGGCCGCCCTTCTCGCGAAGTCCCGCTCGGTGAAGAGCCCGACCAGCCCCCCATCCTCGATGACCACGAGGGAGCCGACGTTGCCGCGCTCCATCATGCGAAGGGCCTCTCGGACGGTGAGGGCGGGATCGGCGACGACGACGTCATCGCCCTTGGTGCGGAGGATGTGTCTCACGTTCGTCATTGGCAGGCCTCCCTCGGCCGGGTCATCCATGCTCGCCCCGCCCGCCCGGACGCGAATCCGCGGCCGCGCCCATACGGGAGGCGGTTTTACCGAAGCCCGACCCCACCGGGGCTGCCGCGGGCGGCGCGACCATCACGCGGGGAAGGCCATCCTCAGCGATGACGGCCGCCGGTCCGCCGGTTCCACGCCCTCCGCTGGCAGTGACGCTAGGGCCTCACGACCGGGGTGAGGGATTCGGCGACGGCGACCAGATCGTCGGCCGGGAAGGGTCCGCTGACCGTGTGAAGCACCGCGCCCTCGCGCCAGTAGAGGTGGGGGCCGGTCTCGGCTCCGAGCGCATACGTGGCGGCGATGCCCCCGACGGTGACGCTGCGGGCCGAGAGCGGCTGGCACTCGCCTCCGAAGGGGTCACCCGGCCAGTCGCCGCCGATCGCGCGGCGCTGGGTGACCTCGATCTGCTCCCCGCCGCGCGCGTAGACCGCTGCGAAGAGCGCCGGGCGTGCGGGGATGGAGCCCTCGGGTCCGGTGATAGCCGAGCGCGGAGCCCACCCGCTGACGGCCAGCGTGAAGCCGGCCGGCACCGCTCCCGGCAGCTTGGGGGAGTAGGGGAGATGCCCGGCGGCCACCACGGCGCTCGTGCGGCGAAAGCCCTGATCGGTGCGGAAGACGCTCCCGCGCGGTCGCAGGGGCCGGAACGCGTTGGCCCGCAGCCTCGGGTTGATCCGCAGGCCCGCCAGGCGGGTGGTCTGGGTGCGGGCCCCGGCCCGGCGGGTGACGATCCGCACCGGCAGGAGCGTGCGAGCGTCGAGGTCGATCATCTTCACCCCTCCCCGCAGGCCGGCGCAGTCGTTGGCGGCGACCCGGACGGTGCCGCGCAGCGTGCGCCGCGCACCCACGCGGAACGTGCGCAGCGCCGTCGTGCCGGCCCGCGCCCGGGCGAGCAGCGTCCGCACCGAGGGGTCGATCTGGTCGAGCGCCGCGACGCCGTCGGGAGAGGCCGCAAAGGAGCGCCGCACCACCGACCCGCCCCCGGAGTACGCCGCAGTCTCGAGGCCGCGATTGCGGACCAGGCGCCCGAGCAGCGGCTCGCTCCCTCGGGCCACGACCGCGACGCGCTCGGGGCCGCTCCAACGCACGAACGACGATCCACCGGTCGCCGCGACCCGCGCCTGGAAGCTCTTCAGCGACGTCGTCGGCGCGATATCGACCGCCGCCGCGATCGCCGACCCGGGGACGGCGAGCAGGACCGACAGGGCGGCAGCGGCACGGATCGGACGCATCGCCGCACTCTATGGCAGTCCCGGCCGAGGACCATGCGCTCCATGGCCGGACCCGCCGAGCGCCAGTCTCGCCCTCGCGATCCCGAAACGTGGATCGCTATTGCCCGCTCGCGAGCACGCGTGAGATCGTCGAGTTCTGGTGACACGGCTGCACACCCGTCTCCTGGTCGTACTGGCGCTCGCGTTGACGTTGGCCGCGGCGGGGCAGGCGGCGGCGGCGCTCGCCCCCCAGCCCTTCCAGGAACTGCACCGCGCGCGGGCCATCAGCGAAACCGCCGTGTTCACCGAGCCCGACGGGCGTGCGGTCCTGGCCTGGGTCGGGCAGAACAACGATCAGACGATGCTGACGCTCCAGCGAGCCCCCGCGGGCCCCTTCGGCGCCGTCCAGCCGATCTCGACCGAGGCCAACGCCGAGGATCCGGTGCTTCGCGCGCGCTCCCGACGGCAGGGTTCTGCTCGTCTACGGCATCGGTGGCGGCGCCGAGTATGCGGTCCGACCGGCCGGTGGCGCCCCCTTCGGACCGAAGGCGCCGCTCGGGTACCCCGGTCGCTTCTTCGACCTCGGCGCCGACGCTGCGGGCAACGCGACGGTGGTGTGGAAGGGCGAGCGCGCGGGTGGCCTCGACTTCGTCGCGGTCTCGACGACGCCGATCGGCTCTGCATTCCCCGCGCCGGGGGCGCTGACGCCGGACACCGACGACAACTTCATCAGGCCGCAGGTCGCCGTCAGCCCGTCCGGCGACGCGATCGTCGCCTGGGTGCGCGAGGTCAGCGCCACGGAGGAGGTCGTCGAGGCCGCGGTGCGGTCCGGCGGCGTGTTCGCGCCCACCCAGGAGCTCGATCGCGGTCCCCTGCAGGCCTTCGGCCGCCCCGTCGTCGCCATCGCGCCCTCGGGCGAGGCGCTCCTTCTCTGGGGCCGTGCCGCCGGCGGCTCCTCGACGCTGCGCCTATCCGTCCGCGCGCCGGGCGCCACGACGCTCTCGGCTCCCGACGACATCGCCGCGCTGGCCGGCTTCCCGCAGGTCGCGATCGACGGAGAGAGGGCTGTGATCGCGTGGAGTCAGCGGAACGTCCTGAACCCGATCGAGGCCGGCGACCCGCCGAACTCGGCCGCGAGCGCCGTCGTGCACGTCGCGATCCGCCCCCCGGGTGGGCCGGTCGGCCCCGCGGTGGCGATCTCCGGCTCCTCTCCCATCGCCGATCTGCGATTGCGCCGCGTCGCCGTCGATGCCGACGGCGCGATCGTGGTCGGTTGGGAGCGCTACCTCGATGTGTCCGGCAACGGCGTCTTCGAGCTCGCGCGCCGACCGCCGGGCGGTCCGTTCGACCCCCCGGTCCCGGTGACCGCGATCAACAGGGATACGCAGGCGGTCAACCTTGGCGTGCTCCCCTCGGGCGAGGTCCTGACCGCATGGACCCAGATCCTGGGCCCGGACGACGCGGCACTGCGCAGTTCCATCGTCTCGGTGCTCCCCGACGCCGCCACTGCCGCGAGCGACGTGTGCGCCCCCGCCCCGCCGACCCCTGCCTCCGGCCCGGCGCGGCCGGCCGCATTCGCCCTCACCGCGGCCCAGTTCGCCACCAACCAGCGGATCGGACAGGCGGCGATCCGGCGCCTGAACGCGGTCCGCGACTGGCTGGACGCGGGGGTGGAGACGCGCGACCTGTGCGGCGGGACGATCGGCCCGGCGGACCTGGCGCCGGGGATCTCGTCGGTCCCGCGGGCGGTGTCGCTGACGACCCTGACCGCGCCCGACCCGCGTCCCCTGCAGATCCGCCCGGCTGCGAAGAGGCCCGGCTCGTTCACGCGGTCGGCGCGACAGCTCCTGTTCAACCAGCGCATCTACCAGGCCGCGGTGCGGCGCGCGAACGCGCTCGAGCGGCGGCTGAACGGCGGTCTGACCGGGGGCGACCTGCAAGACGGCTCCCTGAGTCAGGCCAAGCTCCAGGATCGCCTGCGGATCACCGGGATCGTCCCCGTTCCGGCGGCGGCGGTGAGCCGGACTCTCATCGCGGGGCGCTCCGGGGCCGGCTCGGCCGACGACATCGACTTCAGCGTGCGCCAGGTGAGGATCAACCAGCGCGTGGCCCAGGCCGCGGTGCGCCGGGCAAACGCGCTTCGCGCGCGCATCCAACAGGGCCTGACCGGCGCCCAGTTCGCCAACGGGACGATCGGCGGCGACGACCTGGCGCCCGACGCCCTTCCATAGGGGGCCCCTACGGCACGACGTCAGTGTCGGCGGCGGCGGGCGGCGTCCTCACGGGGAGCGTCGTGCGCCAGTGGCACGAGCCCGCGTCTCCAGCGCAGCGACCGGCTAGCGTGGCGTGATGCCTGGACACCGGCCTCACCGTGACGGCGGGCAATCCTCGCATCGGCACACGCACGGCGACGGCTTCAACTCCGCCCGATCCGCCGCTCTCCTCGAGGTGGAGGGCCGGCTGTCGCTGGGCTTGGCCGAAGAGGCGACCGCCGTGTGCGCCGGCCTGTTCGACGACGCTGGGGTGCGGGTCCGCCGCGTCATCGACCTCGGTTGCGGTCCCGGTGTGGGTACAGCCTTGCTCGCGCAGGCGTTTCGGCCCGCACTCGTCCTCGCGGTCAACGGTTCACATGCCATGCTCGAACGCGCCGAAGCCCGTGCAGCGCGGCTCGGGCACGCGGGCCGGATCGAGACTCGCCGGCTCGACCTCAACGAAGACCTCGCGAGCCTCGGTCGCTGCGATCTGGTCTGGGCAGCCATGGCCATCCATCATGCGGAGGACGAGGTCGCCACGCTTCGGCGCATCCGGGCGCTCCTCGATCCGCACGGGCTCGTGTGTGTGCTCGAACGAGCGGATCCGACGTCCATCAGGTTCGCAGACGACCTTGGGCATCCCGGCATCTGGAATCGTCTCGAGGCAGCTCGAGCTGAGTGGTTCGAGAGCGCGCGGGAGCGCATGCCGGGTGCCATGAATGCCGAGGTGTACCCCTCGATGCTCGCCGCTGCCGGTCTGCATCTCGTGGTTGATCGGACGCTGGTCGGCACCCTCGAAGCGCCGCCGGATGGCACGACCCACCAGTTCATCGCCGACCAGCTCGAGCGGACGGTGAGGGACTTGGCGAGCGTCGCAAGAAGGGCCGACCTTCATGCCGTGGGTACGTTCGTCGAACGGACGCCTCCCTTCCCCGAAGGCCGGTGGCACCGGGCCACGATCGCTTCGAGCCGACGGCTCCTCATCGCGAGGCCAACGGCCGATTGAGGCGTGCCGTGCTCGGGGTCGTGATCGCCCCGGGGTGCGCGGTTCCGGCCGGCGGCGAGGGGACCGGCCCACACCAGTTGCGTCGAACCGCCGGCCCTTTGACTACGAGCGGGGCCCCGGGCCCATGAACTCACGACGGTTTCGCGCCGGGTTGTCGGGACGTTTCGACGTGGTCCTCGATGCGTGCGGGTCTGGGGTGTCGGCGGCATCCTCGCCGGGCGCCCACGCCTCCTCGCTCGTCCACTCCTTGGGCGGCGAATCGGGGCAGACCAACTCGGGAGGATCGTCCATCGCCTCCGGCCGCACCTTGGCGAAGAAGCGATCGCGCGCCGCCCGAAACGCGTGCCAGTCCGTACCCGGGCGAGGATCCTCGGGCCCCATCACCGCGCACCGCCGGTCGCGGGCATCGTGAGATACCGGGTCGCCAGGTACTCGTCGATCCCCTCCGAACCGCCCGAGTGGCCGAAGCCCGAGTGGCCGATCCCGCCGAAGGGGGCCGCAACGCACGAGACCCGTCCCCGGTTGATCGCGACCATGCCCGCCTCGATCGCCGATCCGAGGCGCATGGCGCGCTCGAGATCGCTGGTGAACAGATAGGCGGCAAGCCCCGCGTCGTGGTCGTTGGCCAGGTGAAGGGCCTCGTCGTCGGAGTCGAAGGCCGCGATCGCCACCACCGGTCCGAAGATCTCCTCGCGCATCACGCGAGCGTCGTGGGGCACGTCGGCCAACACGACCGGACAGAAGAAGTGGCCGTCGCCCGGCACCGGGCCACCGGCCACCACCACGCGCGCTCCGCGGGCGACGGCGTCCTCGACCAGCCCCGCCAGCCGCGCCACCCGGCGCGCGCTGATCATCGGCCCAAGGCCCACACCTGCCCGAGTGCCCCGCCCGATCCGCACGGAGGCGATCCGCGCGGCCAGGCGAGCGGTGAACTCGGCGTACACCGAGCGCTCGACGTAGAAGCGGTTGGCCGCCGTGCAGGCCGCCCCGCCGTTCCGCATCTTGGCCCTCACGGCACCCTCGACGGCCGCGTCCAGGTCTGCGTCGGCGAAGACGACAAAGGGTGCGCAGCCCCCCAGCTCGGCCGAGACCCGCAGCACCTGCTCGGCGCTTTTCGCGATCAGGTGGCGTCCGACCGCTTCGGAGCCGGTGAAGGTGAGCTTGCGGATGCGCCCGTCGGCCAGGAGCGGATCGGTCGCTACGTCCTCGGAGGAGACGACGATGTTGAGCACCCCGTCTGGAAGGCCGGCCTCGATGAGGACGCGCCCCAGGGCGAGCGCCGACAGCGGCGTGAGCGAGGAGGGCCGAAGCACCACGCTGCAGCCGGCGGCGAGCGCCGGGCCGATCCCGCGGGCCGGGACGGCCAGGGGGAAGTTCCAGGGCGTGATGATCAAGCAGGGCCCGACCGGGGTGCGCACCACCAGGTGCTGGCTCTCGCCGTCGGGCGAGCTCTGGGTGCGCCCCGAGATCCGAACGGCCTCCTCGGCGAACCACTCGAGGTAATCGGCGGCGAACTCAATCTCGGCGCGCGACTCCGCCAGGGGCTTTCCCATCTCGGCGGTGAGGATCTCGGCCATCCGCTCGATCTCATCGCGCAAGGCCTCGGCGGCCCGGCGCAGGATCCGCGCGCGATGGCGCGGGGCGCTCGCGGCCCACGACCCCTGTGCGGCCACCGCCGCCTCCAGCGCCGCCAAGCAATCCGACTCCGAGGCGTCGGCCACCTCGGCGATCGTCCGGCCGGTGGCCGGATCCTCCACCGCGAGGGTGCGCCCCTCGGCCGCACAGACGAACTCGCCGTCGATCAGCAGACCGGTGGGGGAGAGCTCCTCCGCCGCGAAGACCGAGGGAAGATCGGCCTCGGTGAGGAAGCGGCGGGGCGGGTGAGGGGAGATCGCTACGGACGACATCTCATGTCTCCTGGTGCTCTCCGACTAACGGTGCGGAAGAAACGCTAGTCCGGCTCTCACGATGTGGCATCGGGCGATCGCTGTATTCGCGATGGGGTGATCGCAGCAGGGCAAGGCCCTGCCGACCGCTGAGGCGCTGGCCGCTGTTAGTCCCTGCTCAGCCGCGATGCGGGCGGCCTCCGCGCGCGAGTGCACACGCAGCTTCCCGAAGATGTTGGAGACGTGGCGCCCAGCGGTCTTCTCGCTGATGAAGAGGCGTTCTCCGATGGCCCGGTTCGAGGCGCCTTCAGCGACCAGTCGGAGGACCTCGACCTCTCGACGGCTCAGCCCACCCGGGATCGTCTGCGTCGGCTCGGCCCGGGTCTCCTTCTCCGTTGCCACCGTTGCGGCGATCTCCGCGTCGATGAGTCGGCTCAGCCAGCCATCGACGCTGCCCTCGCCGAAGTTCAGGACGACCGGTTGGTAGGCGACACCGCCGAACTCGACCCTCGCGTCGGGGACGGGGCCGAACCCGAGTGGGACGAAGATGGGGGCCAGCGTGGGCAGGTTGACGATCGCCGAGTACACCCTGCTCAGGCGCGGATGCAACTCCATGTACGTCCGCTTGAGGTCCAGCCAGCACGCCGCGACCGGAGGCGATTCCAGCTCCCCGCTCTCGCGTCCGAGCCAGCGGCGGAGCATGAGAGCCCGGTCACCCGGAGGGAGCGGATCCCGGTCGAGGTGGCCCCTCCAGGCGGCCACGACCGGGTCCGCAGCAAGAGCGACCTCATCGATATCGCCCAACTCGGCCATGCACGAAAAGGCGTCCGCCGCACCGTCAGGAGTGCGCGCCACCGAGAAGGCCTCCGGGTGCCGATCCCACCAGAGCAGGAGCGACGAGACTGCATCCTCCGGCTCCCACCGCCGAGCGATCTCTCGGATCGCGTTGCCGTCGGACGGGGCTGCCGGCTCGATGGAGTAATCGCTCGCCCCCGGAGCGAAGCAGCACTCGCGCAGGTACGGGTTCTTGACCAGAAACACGAGGTCCGCGCAGACGGTCGCGGTCTCGGCGGCGCCCGAGCTGCGGGCGGGAAACCCGAACAGATGGGCGGCACGTCGGCGGTAGAGCGAGTGGGCCTCCGGATCACGCTGAGCGAGATCGCGCGCGACGGCGTCGCGAACCACGTCATGCAGCAGCAGTCCCTCGGAGCTCTCCTCGACGAAGGGCAGCTTGCGCAGGCCCTCGAACGCTTCACGCGACGAGGCATCCTCGAGCAATGCCCTGAGGATCGGTTCGTTCACGCGACGGACCGTGGAGGCTGCCTCCACGACCTTGACGGTTTCCGCCGGCAGCCATGCCAAGAGCGAGTCGAGAAGCTGCGAGAGGACATGAGGCGGCGGCCCGAGCTCCACCCGCAGGTCGGGGTCCGACTCGAGGGCGGAGGCGGCGAGCTCGAGGGCCAGCGGATACCCACGTGCGAAGGCGTTCGCCCGTATGGCCTGCGCCTCGGTCAGGCCACGCGTCCTCAACATCTCAAGAGCCTCGGCTCCTCCCAGCGGCCGGATCTCGATCCGCTCCATCAGAGCCGCCCAACCGGGGTCCGCCCGCCAGCCGGGGCCGGGCCGATCCCGACCCGCCACCACGCTCACGACGTTGTCGGGCAGCATCGGCAGGAACACCTGCCGGAACCAGGCATCCACCAGTCCGAAGGTCTCGTAGGTGTCCAGCACGAGGACCACCCGCCGGCCCTGCGCGCCGAGGGCTTCAGCGATGTTCGACGACATCGCTCTTACCGTCGGCATCAAGCGCCCCCCCGATGGCCCGGAGGAGCCCGCGCGGCGTGGGCTCGATCTCGCGGCAATCCAGCCGCAGCCAGCTTGTGTCGGGTCCGTCCGGCGCAGGGCGGCCTGGACGAGCGACGACTTGCCCATGCCACCCGGACCGTGCACGAACGCGAGGACCGCCGGCCTCACGCCCCCGATGACGTCGTCCAGGACTCTCAGCTCGGCTGTGCGACCCACGAACGCTCTTCCCGCAGCCTCCGCGAGCCGATCGGCGATCGTGCGGGAGCTGCTCAACCGGCACCGACGATCCCGGGAGCGCGCCCCTCAGCGGCGATCAAACGCCGACATTGCCCAAGCATAAAAGATCATCCGCCCATTGCGGGTGAGACGATTCCTCCCGACCGTAACACGAGGCGCTGGGGAGGGGCAACGACCGACGGGGCCCGGCCGAATCGACCCGAACGCTCTCGCCCGGCGCGATCGGAATGGTGCGTTCGTCTGATGGCGCGGCCGGTGGGCGCCTGGCGTCGGGTGCGATCGGCATCGCTAGCGGCTCCAGAGCCCGTTGTTGATAGGTGATCCGAAGCAAGCCGACGAGCGGATTCGAACCGCCGCCCCTCCCTGCGAGGGCGAGCCCCGAGTGCAGGCGAGCCGTCGTCCCGTCGGCCTGGGCCCGAGATCGGCCGAGCCGGAGCTCGACGGTTCGACCGATGCCCGTGCTCACGAGAGGGTGGACGTGTCTTGTTGGTACGACTCTCCACCGTCGTACTCGCCCTCGCGGCGACCGAGGCCCAGGCCCCGCCTCGGGCCGACGCCTTCGGGACGATCCGCAGCCTCGGGCAGAACACCGAACACGAGCGCATCACGCGCGCGGCGCTGGCCTGCCCGGCCGGAATCCCCTTGGACGGCACCTGCTTCGAGCCGCTGTCGATCGACTCGCTCGCCGGAAAGGGGGGTGTCATCGGCACCTTCGGCGCCGTGGGCGCTCCCGACATCCCTCCGCCCGAGAAGGCCTCAGCCCCACTGCGACGAGGGGGACTTCCTCGATGCGGGGATCTATCCGAGGGTGAAGCGCTACCCCCGGACGCGGGCTGCCGCCACCGCCGATCTGATCGCCTGCCGTACGTTCCTGCGCTCGCGCTTCAACCAGGGCCTACGGGCCGCCCCCCGCATGCTCGACGCGCGGGCCGCATCACGCCCTCAGAGGTCGATCTGAGCGGATCGACCTGCGCATTCTTCGGTCAGATCTCCGGGCTGCGACGAACTGCGCTGAATCGCGGCCCACGGGGCCAGGTCCGTACGTGCATCCATATGCACGCGCTCGCCGTTCCCCGCGACGCGGGCGCACTCCGAGGGTGCACCCGCGTCGCCATGCACGGTCGGATCGCGGCTACAGGGCCCGGGGGTCGATGTAGACGTCATCGACCTCCCAGGTGCCCCCGGAGTCGGCGGTGATCCGCAGCTGCACGTCCGTGGCGCCGAGGGCCATCAGGTTAGACGGCAGCTCATCGGCCAGCGGCAGCACGGGGCTCGGCGCCCACACCGCATACTGGCCGTTGTTCGCGAACAGGCCGGCCTTCTTGACCTTGTTGCCGGAGTAGATGATCTCGACCTTGAGCTGGCCGGGCGACCCGGTCACCTGGCGGGCGAACAGCCGCAGGGTCGGGTGATTGAGCGAGACACAGAACAGCGGGGAGACGGCCATCGCCTTCTTGGGCAGCCGGACCGACCGCTGGTCGCTGGCGCTGCGCACGAAGAAGCTCTCGTTGCCGGCGACGACCGCGCCGCCGCCGCTGAAGGTCCAGCCCGCCATGCCCGCCTCGAAACCGCCTCCGGGCGCCAGCCCGTACAGGGCGTTGTCGGCGAACTGGGCGAAGGGGGTGGAGGGGTTGGAGACGGCCTGCGTCGAGCAGGCGGCCTGGGCCGCCGCCGGCATGGCCAGGGCCGCAAGCAGCCCCACGAGCACTCCTTGAAAACGTCGCGATCTGATCCGCATCGTGTACGACTCCTCGGCCATCGGGTTCGGGCTACGCGGGTTTGATCGGCGCGCCCTGGCCTGACGACCACGCCGGCTAGAGGTTCTGCCCGGTCCCCCACCCGCACGACCGGCGATTTGCCCGGCGTCGGCGCGCGTCGATGCGGATTTGGGAATGATCGGTGGGGCCCGGGAGGCCCCCGGCGAGCGACTTCGTCGCGCCCTGCAAGGGACCGACGCCCGACGACGATCGCGGGTCGGTCCCCGGCCGGCACTCCGGTCGCGCGGAGCTGCGGGGCTCGCCGGGCCGGGTTCGGACCGCGACACCTACCACTTCCGCGCCGCCCGGGGGCGCCTGCTGACGATCACCGCGCGCGCTCTTTCGGGAGGCCCGGTCGGGCTGGAGGCCCACGACGTGGCGGCCGGGCGGCGGCTCGCACGGGTTCGCACGCGCAGCGACGGGCAGGCAACCTCCGCGGCCGCTTCCGCTCGGCTCGTCTGCTCGATCTCGAGGTGACCAGCAACGGGGCGGGCGGCAGCTACTCGCTCGAGGTCGAAGAGCGCGGCGTCAACCTCTTCGGCACCGCTCGGCGCGACCGCCTGCGGTGCGGTGGACAGCCCAACCATGATCGGGCCCGCGCCGGCAACGACATCATCGTCTGGGGGGCCGGGGACGACATGATCAGCGGGGGCGGCGGGCGTGACGTCCAGCGCGGCGGCGCGGGCGCCGACCTGGTCGAGTTCGCCTCGCGCCTCCGGGGCACGCCCCGCTGCGTCCCGGGCCGCACGATCACCTTCCGCTCGGGCAGAGCCCGCTTCGAGATCCGCAACGTCGAGCGCAGCACCTTCGCCGGCAAGGACTGCTGACTGAACCCCGTATCACCTCGCGGCACCGTCAGCAGCGCCCGTACCTCGGCCTTCCGACGAATTGAGCCGGCTATCGGGCGCTGAACCGCGCATCGACGTCGGGGAGCCCCTCGAACCGCGAGAACGTGCCCTCGTCTGCGATCTCCTGAGCGGCTTGAAGGAAGCCGGCCCATGCGGTGCGCGCGAGCGTGCCCCCGACGCTGACCCGGCGCACTCCGAGGGACGCGGCCACCGGGACCGTGACGAACGGAGAGTTGACCAGGAGATTCACCGGCTTGGGTGACACCGCGGCGACGATCGCAGAAACCTGCTCGACGGTGCCAATCCTCGGGGCGTAGAGGCAGTCGGCACCGGCGTCGGCGTACGCCTTCAGCCGCCGGATCGTCTCGTCGATGTCGGGGCGTCCCACCACGAAGCCCTCGCTTCGCCCGGTGAGCACGATGCCGGTTCCGCTCTCGTCGAGCGCTCGACGCGCGGCTCGGACGCGATCGACAGCGAGGTCGAGCTCATACAACGGCTCATCCTCGTCCCCCGTCGAGTCCTCGATCGAGAGCCCTGCGATGCCCGTTGCCGCCGCGAGCCTCACGTTCGCGCCGACCTGCTCCGGGTCGTCGGCGAAGCCGCCCTCGAAATCCGCGTTCACCGGCACGCCCACCGCGACGGCGAGGGTCTGAAGGTGCTCCAGTGCCTGATCGAGTCGAAGCCCGTTGTCCGGGCGGCCCAGTGTCCACGCGAAGCCGGCGCTCGTCGTCGCCAGCGCCTCGAAGCCCATCTGTTCAAGGACTCGTGCGCTGCCGACGTCCCACGGGTTCGGCATGACGAAACAGCCGGTGGCGTGCAGCCGGCGGAAGGCCTCGACCCGATCGTCTTGCACGCTGATAACGCACCTCGTCGGGAAGGACTCGGTAATCACAGCCTAACCCGCGGGGCCCGCCGAGCCCAGCCGTTTCGAGCCTCCGCATGCGCCGAGAACTCGGCCAGTCGGCCCCGGTGTCGGCGGCGGCTGAGTACTGAGCCCGGGAGCCGTCCGAGGCTCGGCCGGAGCAGGGCGTGGGGTTCCGTGGTGCCGCTGTCGTCTAGCCTGGACGTTGACTACGGAAGGCCGATCACGGAAGGCGGATCTCGTGGGCGGTGCGCTGGCTCGAGGTCGGGATGCTCTCCGGCGGCAGGCGTGGGCAGACGCCTATGCCGAGCTCACCTCCGCTGATTGCGGGGAGGCGCTCGAGCCTGCAGACCTCGAGGGCGCTGCGCTCGCGGCGTACCTGACAGGCCGGGACCACGAGTGCGAAGCGTTCTGGGCCCGCGCGCACCGGGTCTGGCTTGACACCGGAGACGTGCGCCGGGCGGCCCGATGCGCATTCTGGCTCGGCCTACCGCTGCTCCTGAAGGGGGAGACCGCTCGGGGCGGCGGCTGGCTCGCCCGCGGGACACGACTCGTGGACGAGCTACCTGGCGAGTGCTCGGAGCGGGGCCTGCTGCTCGCGCCGGTCGGGCTGCGATCCCTGGCGGGCGGCGATCCGGCGAGCGCGCTCGAGACGTTCCGCCGGGTGGAGGAGATCGGCGAGCGCTTCGGCGATCCGGACGTGCTCGCCTTCGGTCGCCTCGGCGGAGGGCAGGCGCTGATCGCGCTCGGGCACGTGGCGCAAGGAGTCTCGCTGCTCGACGAGGTGATGGTGGTGGTCACTGTCGATGGCGTGTCGCCGATCGCTACGGGGCTCGTGTACTGCGCGGTACTGCTCGCGTGCCACGACACGTTCGACCTCGCACGGGCGGAGGAGTGGACGGCGGTGCTGTCCCGCTGGTGTGACTCGCAGCAGGACCTCGTTCCCTTCCGTGGCGAGTGCCTCGTCCACCGGGCGGAAGTCCTTCAAGTGCGCGGTCAGTGGTCGGAGAGCCTGGCCGAGGCACGTCGCGCGTGCGACTGGCTCGCTGGCCGCCCCGCCGCCGGCCGCGCCCACTACCAGCTGGGGGAGCTCCACCGGCTGCGCGGCGAGTTCACCGAAGCCGATCGGGACTATCGTGCCGCCAGCGCGTCGGGACACCCGCCCCAGCCCGGCTGCGCTCTGCTCCGGCTCGCGCGGGGCCACGCCGACGCGGCGGCGGCGATGATCGAGCGCACGGTCGTGAACGCGCGCGACACCGTAACGAGAGCCGCCGCCCTGCCCGCCTACGTCGAGATCGCCCTTGCCCGACAGGGCGTCGCCGCCGCCCGTAGTGCCGCGGATGAGCTCTGCGGGCTCGCCGTAGACCGGAACGCAGCGCTCCTGCACGCGGTGGCCGCGCAGGCCCTCGGGACGGTAGTGCTGGCTGAGGGCGACCCGCGAGCGGCCTCCGCGGCGCTCCAGGAGAGCTGCATCCGCTGGGACGAGTTGTCGGCGCCGTATGAGCAGGCGCGCACACGGGTTGCGCTCGCGCTCGCCTACCGAGCGCTCGGCGACGGCGAGAGTGCCGAAATGGAACTCGACGCCGCGCGCAGTGTCTTCGCCCGGCTCGACGCGGCTCCCGACCTCGAGCGGATCGACCGGCTCCCAGACAGGCCGACCGCTGCGACCGACGCAGGCCTGACGGCACGCGAGCGCGCGGTGCTCGTACTCGTCGCGGCAGGGCACACCAACCGCCAGATCGCGGCGGCGCTCGTCATCAGTCCGCATACGGTCAGGCGCCACCTCCAGAACATCTTTCGCAAGCTCGGCGTTTCCTCACGTGTCGCCGCGACGGCCTACGCCCTCCAGCACGGCCTGGCGGGGGACGGCGTGGCACGAACGGACCACTAGCCGGGCCTGGGCAGGTTGGTACGTGCGGGTGATGCGGTGGCCTTCGGCCGCCTCCTAGCGTGGACGAGTGAGCAATCGCGGCCCGCCTTCGACGGGTCGCAGCGAGGAGGCAACGCTATGACGCAACAGATTTCGTACGAGACCTACAGTGGTGGTCCGGCGGCCAACTACGAGCGCTACTTCGTCCCCGCGATCGGCGCGCCGATCGCCCACGACCTGCTCGAGCTCGCCGATCTCCGGCCCGGTGAGGATGTGCTCGACGTGGCCTGCGGAACCGGGGTCCTCACGAGGCTCGCGGCCCGGCAGGTCGGCGCCGGCTCCGTCGCCGGGGTCGACGTCAACCCGGGCATGCTCCAGGTCGCCCGCAATGCCGCCGCCGGCACGGCCATTGAGTGGCACGAGGCGAGCGCCGAGGCGCTTCCCCTGGGGGACGCGACCTTCGACGTGGCGCTCTGCCAGATGGGACTGCAGTTCTTCCGCGATAGGCTGGGTGCCCTGCGTGAGATGCGCCGCGTCCTCAAGCCGGGCGGCCGTGCCGTCGTCAACGTCCCCGGCCCGACGCCGCCCCCGCTCGCCGTGCTCGAGCAGGCATTGCGACGGCACATCGGCCCGCAGGCCGGCGACTTCGTCGCAACGGTCTTCTCGCTCCACGACACCGACGAGGTCCGCACGCTCCTCGAGGGCGCCGGCTTTACGGATGTGCAGGGAAGCTCGGAGCGCAAGACGCTCAGGGTGCCGCCCGCGGAGGACTTCCTCTGGCAGTACGTGAACAGCACGCCGCTCGCCGATGCTGCGAGCCAGCTCGACGAGCAGGCTCGCGCCGACCTGCAACGGGAGGTGGTTACGGGATGTGAGCCGTTCGCCGACGACGTCGCGCTCATCCTCGAGGTCGATGTGACGAGCGCGATCGGGACCGGAGCCTGAGTAGCGGACCCGCGCGGAATACCTGAGACGGGCGCCGCGACACTCGGGGCGCCCGTCCGAGGCCTCACGGCCACCGGAAGCGACCAGACCGGAATGGCGCGGAGCCCGAGGCTCCGACTCGATCTCCAAGAGCGTGGTCGCGCAACGCCAGGCCGGAGGGGGCTTCGCCTGAAGACGCGAGATCCCGCGAGGCCCGCCTTCGTAGAGCACGCCCCCGGGCAGCCCGCCGTGCGCGCCGCTGGTCAGCCGACCAGCTCGACCAGCGACCAGGGGCGGTCGAGGCCCCTCAGCTCGTGCGTTCCGCGCCCCTCGAAGCTCAGCCCCCCGCCGGCTGTCAACTGCTGAACGATGCTGGACGCCCACACCTCACCATCGCCGGCCTTGGCCATCACGCGTGCGGCGGTGTTGACCGCGACTCCGCTGACGTCGCTTCCGTACATCTCGCACTCGCCGGTATGCACCCCCGCGCGGATCGCCAAACCCAGCGCGACCGCTCCGTCGCGAGTCGCCCTGGCCCACTCGAGTGCTCGGGCCGGTGAATCGAAGGTCGCCAGGAACCCGTCGCCGGTGGCTCGATCTCCGACCCGCCGACGGCCCTCAACTGCCGGCGCGCCATCGCGTGGTGATCGGCGAGTAGTTCCTGCCATCGCGCGTCACCGATCTCGGACGCGCGCGCGGTCGAGTTGACGATGTCGGTGACTACGACCGTCGTGAGCACGCGCTGGGTGACCGGCGCGGACGATCGCCGCCGAGCGCCGAGGAATCGCCCCGTGATGCCCCCCAGCCCGACAAGCGTGCCGTCGGCCAGGGTGGCCTCTGAGCTTGCCATGACAGTCGGTCGCAGTCGTGGGCGACGGCGCGCCCGACGAACGTCACGGTGCCGGCGTCGAGCCCGACGCCCCAGGAGTGTGGCGCTGAGCCAACGATGCCGATGATGGAGCCGGGGCTCGGAGAGCGTCACCCCGGCGCCCCCGCATACGGAGCTGAGCAAGGACGCAAGGACACCCCCGGAGATCGTCGGAACCTGAACCGTGAACCAGGGTGATGGGGTCGAGGGTGATCTCGCACAAACCCAACGCGACGTCGTGAGGCTCGCGCCCAGGAAGTGATGATCGGTGAGCCGCCACCCTCAAACACCTCCCGCATGACGTCGAGACCGGCGCGCCGTATGAACACCTCGGGGGTGAACCCGGCGTAGTTCGGCGCGGGTCGGGCATGGGGGTCGGGGGTCCCATAGCCCGGGACGCCGATCGACTCGCCGCTCGCCGGTGGCGGCGGCGGCTCGAGCTGGAGCTGCAACGCCGAGCCGGAGCCGAAGAGAACCGGGCGAGCGAGAGTGTCCTCGACACTCACGTCGGCGTGAATCTGATGTCGCCCGACATGCGTGGTGCGAGCCCGGATGATGAGCGGTCCGCTATCGGCGAGAACGGGACGACATCGCTGATGGCTGAACGTGGCGAGGCGGACGTCGAACCCGGGCGCAGCCGCAGCGAAGCACGCGGCTTCAAGCGTTGCCGCGGGGAGCGATGACCGTGTTGACGTCCCCGTTGGGCCAGACCAGCCATGGCGAGGTCGGGACCGTCGCTGACACCGTGCCGGCGCCGACATGGCCGACCTCCCACCCGATCAGATGGGACAGCCGCGGGCGCATCGCGGACTCCGTGCGGTAGCGAAGCATCCGCTCCATGCCCGGCAATGAGAACACGCCCGGATCGGGAACCTCACCACGCGCCGGCTCGGCGTGGATGTCGAAGGAGAGCGAGCGGTCGGCCATGCGCCTGCGCCCCGATTGGCCGCTTGCACGAGGGCCCAGAGCCCGGAAACCGTGAGTATCGCCGCTCGGGGATCACCCGTCAAAACACACGTCGCGCGAGACGTCGCCGGGCGCCTACTATCGAGGGGCGGCACCGGATACTGGGGGCCGCATGACGGCAATGGGTGCCTGATGAGGGGACTGGCGGGCTCGGCATGAACGGCTCCGATCCAAGCGAGCGAGCGCTCTCTGCGGCCCAGCCGTCGATCGCGGGGATCGATGCGGTCCGAGGGCATGGCGCCTGGCTGGAGGCCGCCGACGGTCGCATGTACCTCGATCTCGTGGCCGGGATCGCCACGTGCAACCTCGGCCACAGCCATCCGGCGGTGATCGCCGCCGTCCTCCACCAGATGGAGCAGATCATCCACCTCGGGGGCGTCTGCGGGCATGCGCCGGCCTGGATCTCGCGGATCGGCTGGCGGAGATCACGCCTCCAGGGATCGAGCGCTTTCTCTTCTCCACCACCGGCTCGGAGGCCAACGAGGTCGCGATGCGGCTGGCTCGCACGGCGACCGGCCGGCCCGGGCTGGTCTGCTTCCGTGGCAGCTTCCACGGCCGCACTCAGGGCGCCCTCGCCGCCACGACCTCAAAGGCGGCCTTCCGGCTGGGCTTGGGACGAGCGGCGTCCACGTCGCCCCGTTCCCCCGGCCCGACGAGCTCTCGATGTCGCCCGACGACGCCGCGGCGCACGCGCTGGCCGAGCTCGATCAGCTGCACCGTCACCAGCTCGCACCGGAGGAGACCGCCTGCTACATGATCGAGCCGGTTCAGGGGCACGGCGGATGCCACCCCGCCGGGCGGCGTTTCCTCCAGGGCCTTCGCGAGCGTGCCGACGCCCACGGGGCCCTGCTCGTGTTCGACGAGATCCAGACCGGCTTCGGACGCACCGGCGACTGGTTCGCCGCCGGCACCTACGACGTCGCGCCGGACGTCATGACGATGGCCAAGGCGCTCGGCGCGGGGTTCCCCCTCTCCGGCATCGGGGCGCGCAGTGACGTGATGTCGGCCATGCGCGCCGGCGACCACGGCTCGACGTTCGGCGGCAACCCCGTCTCGTGCGCCGCCGCCCTGGCCGGGATCAACGCCATGGAGGCGGAGGGCCTCCCGAGCACGCGCGCGCGCTCGGCGCGCACGCCATCGAGCGCCTTCAGGCCCTGGAGCGCCGCCATCCCGAGCTGCGGGTGCGTGGGCTGGGCCTGATGATCGGGATGGAGGTCTTCGGCGCAGACCGGCACACGCCGCGCCCGAGGCGGCGGCGGGAATCCAGCGGCGAGCACTCGCCGAGGGGGTGCTCATGATCTGCTCGGGCCCCGAAGGGAACGTCATCCGGGTGCTTCCGCCGCTGGTCATCACCGATTCCGAGCTGAGCCGCGCCCTCGACGTCCTCGAGGCGTGCGCCGACGCCGAGCTCGGCGAGCGCGGCGCGACCGCTCAGCGACCAGCAAGCAGCGACAGGTAGAGCGTCTGCGTCTCCGGGCCGGGGTCGACCCCCTGGGTCTGGCGCAGGATCGAGCGGCAGGCGTGGTACTGGCGGAGCGCGAGCGGCAAACGCCCTGCCGGGCGTGGCAGCGCATAAGCCCGCGATGAGCCGCCTCGCTCTCGGGGTCGCCCTCGAACAGCGCTTCGAAGTGCTCGATGGCCTCATCGATGCGGCCCGCGCCGAGCAGCAGCTCGGCCAGGCGCCCGCGCAGCGTGGCCAGCGCCCGCGCGCAGTCCTCGCGCACCATTCGTCCCCACTCGGCGTGCGGCCACTCGGGACAGAACGGCTTGCCGTAGACCTCGAGCGCGCGCGCGAGCTCCTCGATGCCCTCGTCCGCCCGCGGCGCGGCGTCGGCGAGCGCCCGAAGCCGGTTGACGTCCCAGGAGTCGTCGGGTCCGAGCACGAGCTGGTGCATCGCTCCTTCCACCACGATCATCCCGGCGTCGGCTGCCCGGTCCGGCTCGAGGTGGCTCCTCAGCGACCCGATGGCCTGTGAGAGGGCCCGCGATGCCCGGTCGTGTGCGAGATCGGGCCACAGCCAGCCGAGGAGCCGATCGCGCTGCACCGGGCGTCCCGCGGAGAGCAGGGCCGCGAGCAACTCGCGAGCGGGCTCGCCGGCGGCATCGGGACAGGGCGACCGGGTGCCCGCCCCGACGTACCTCGAACCCGCCGAGGCTGAGAAACATAAGCGCGGCCCGGCCGGGCGCGATTCGCGATGGCTCGTCGCCGGCGGCGGCCTCCGCCCGGCCCTCGCCACCTTCGACCCCTGCTGCGGCCTCCGCACGACGCAGCGCCTCGTCGAGCACGTCGCGGCTGAATGCCAGGATCCGCCATGAAGCCGTCGAGGCGTTCGCCGATGTCGCGCAGGAACGGCTGGGTCGTCTCGGGGACGAAGGGCGAGCGCCGCGATGAGATCTCGGCCAGCAGGTCGCGGGTCCGGGCGAGCACTCGCCTCAGGAGCAGGAGGGCCGCCAGCAACTCCGATCCGTCGCGCGCTCCACCGGCTGACGTGGGGCCGATGGCCGTGATCCGCAACTCGTCGATCCGGTCGCCGAGCGCCCGGACGGTTTCCCCCAGGCCGTTGGCGAGGTGGTCAGCATCTCGAAGAGGAGGAAGCCGTGGCTTTGGGCGAAGCGCTGGAAGTCGTCGCCGAACTCCGCCCGTAGGTCGTCGAAGTACGACGGCATGCCGGTGTGCAGGGAGACGACGCCCTCGCTGACCACGATGTCGTAGCGGTCGAGGAGGAGGGCGTCGCCGTCCAGCCGAGCCGCGGCCAGGCTCAGATGCAGGTGCTCGGGCCCGTGTGTCCATCCCACGCGCCCCGCTGCCTCGTCGTCGATCGGGACATCGACCGGCAAGAGGCCCGACGCCCTCAGCGCCTCGAGCGCCTGAGGCGCCGGAAGGTCCACGTCGATCCAGACGAAACCGTCCTCGGGCCTTCCGCGGCCATGCTCGCCGGGGTCGAGCAGGCGCTCCGAACGCGACTTCAGGTCGAACCAGACCGCCCGGGCGGGCGGGACGATCGCGACCACGCCTCTTCCTCCGACGCGTTGAGCGAACGCGCAGACCCTACCTCTCCGAGACGCCTCGCCGTCAGGGGCGCGTCCGGGCGTCGCCGACGCGCACTGGGCGCCTTCGATCGTGTGAGCGGCGCACGGTGAGGACGGCAGCCTGCACGAGGCCGTGGAGCTCGACGACCCCGGGGCGCTACCCCTCGGCGATGCTCCTCTCCCGGTGCTCCGAGCCCTCGATGCCATCGAGGCGTTCGCCGAGCGGCCCCTTGAGGGTTTGATCGGGTTCCGAGACGGCTGGACTGGACCAGCGGATGCCCTCATTCACGACGAGGCCGGTATGGCGTAGAGTCGCGTTAACGCTGACTCGGAGTGCCATGCGGGCGCTCGTCATCAAGATCGGTTCCTCGAATCAGGTGAAAGCGGCCGGGCGGCCGCGGCAGACCTCAGTTCGCGGTGGCATCAAGGGCTCGCCGTTGGCCGAGTCGCCGGACGGGCCCGCCGCCGCCGCGAACCGCGGCTCGTCGAGCGCTGCCTCGGGCTCGGTGCCCAAGCGCTGTTCCAGACCTCTGACAACGCCGGCCTTCATGTCGCGATCGAGAGCGCAGTGCGGGCGACCCACGACGTCGGCGAGGCGTGCGAAGCGCGCCGAGCTCGTGGCGAACCCGCAAGTGACTCTCGAGACCACGCGCCTGACGACGCCTCGCGACTCGCCATGAACTGCGGAGCGTGCAACGCGCCCGCGCCCCCGGGCGGGCGCTTCTGCAGCCAGTGCGGCGAGAGCCGCCGGGGGCGGCGTGCCCTCGCATTGCAGCGCCGTTGTGCAGCACGCCCAGAGATTCTGCGCGGAGTGCGGGGCGCCGCTCGAGGCCGGACAGCCGACGACCCTGCCCGCACCGGCCCGCCAGGAGGGGGCGCGCAAGCAGGTGACCGTGCTCTTCTGCGACATCGTCGGCTCGACTCGGCTGGCCGAGCAGGTCGGGGCGGAGGCCATGCATGTTGCTCGCCCGCTTCTTCGAGCTCGCCCTGGCCGAGGTCCACCGCTACGGGGGGACCATCGACAAGTTCCTCGGCGACGGCTTCCTGGCGCTCGTCGGCGTGCCGGTCGCGCATGAGGACCACGCCCGCCGAGCGGTCCTCGCCGCCCTCGGTATCCGCCGCCGGCTGCAGGAGGAGCTCGGCGCCGACGCCGACGGAGAGCCGATCCGCACTCGGATGGGCCTGAACACCGGCCTCGTCGTCGTCGGCTCGGTCGGTGATCAGCTGGCGAGCGATTTCACCGCCATCGGCGACACCATCAATGTCGCCTCGCGCCTCGAGGCCCTCGCACGCCCGGGCGACATCGTGATCAGCGATTCGACGGCGCGCCTGGTGAGCGGCTACGTCCGCACCGAACCCCTCGGCGACCTGAAGCTTCCCGGCAAGAGCTCGCTGGTGCAGGGCTATCGCGTTGTGGGCGTGGGCTCACGTCGCTCTCGCCTGCAGGGCCGGCGGGCGGCGCAGTTCGTCGGCCGCGAGCGCCAGCTCGCCGCCCTGAACGACCTCCTGGGTGAGGCGCGTCAGGGGCGGGGCCAGGTGGTCGGCGTCGTGGGCGAACCCGGGATGGGCAAGACCCGCCTTGTGGCCGAGTTCCGACGCGACCTGACCGAGGACCGCCCGACCATCTTGGAGGGACGCTGCCTGTCCTATGGATCGGCCATCCCCTGGGTACCGGTCCGGGACATCGGTGAGAGCCGACTGCCGGATAGCGACGCCGATCGTCTGGGCGAGGCGACTCAGAAGGTCCGCCAGTCGCTCGCCCGGCTTCGGCCTCGCTTCGCCTGATGCCGAGCACGCGATCCTGCACATGCTCGGTCTGCGGCAGGAGACCGACGCGCTGGCTGATCTCAGCCCAGAGGCGATAAAGGCGCGCACGCTGGAAACCCTCCTGCAGATGAGCCTCAACGGCAGCCGCCGCCGAACGCTCGTCTTCGTGGTCGAGGACCTCCACTGGGTCGACCGTGTCAGCGAGGAGTTCTTCTCGTTGCTGGTCGAGAACCTGCAAGGCGCCGGCATCATGCTGCTCTGCACGTACCGGCCCGGCTACGCCGCGCCCTGGATGCAGCGTTCCTACGCAACCCAGCTCGCATTGCCCCGGCTGGCGCCGTCCGACGCCCTCACGGTCGTGAGCTCGGTCCTGGGAAGCCAGGGGCTCGTCACCGAGCTGGCTGAGGCCCTCGTCGCGCGCGCCGAGGGGAATCCGTTCTTCCTCGAGGAGCTGGCCCGCACCTGGCGCCATCGAGACGAGCCCGACGCCATCGGGGAGCGCGTCCCCGAGACCATCCAGGACGTGCTCGCCGCCCGCGTCGACCGCCTTTCGGACGATTCCCGCAGGGTCCTGCAGACTGCGTCGGTGCTCGGGAGGCAGTTTCCGCTGCACCTGCTGCGCGCGGTCTGGGACGGAAACTTCGATCTGGGGCCGCACCTCGAGGAGCTGAAGCGACTCGAGTTCATTCATGAGGCGATCGGTACCGAGGAAACGGTCTATGTCTTCAAGCACGCGCTCACCCAGGATGTCGCATACGACGGGCTCCTCGACGAGCCGCCGCCAGGCGCTGCACCAGGCGGCCGGCGAAGCCCTCGAGGCGGTCTATTCGGACCGGATGGATGCCCGTTCTCGACCAGCTCGCACACCACTACTCGCGGACGACCTGCAGCGACAAGGCCGTTGAGTACCTTGATCGCTTCGCGGCTCGCTCCCGTCCGGACCTATGCCCACTCGGAGGCGACCAAGGCCTTGCGCGAGGCGCTGGTCCACGTAGAGATGCTGGAGGACGCCGGCCGCGACCGGCGCACGGTCGATCTGGTCATGCGACTGGTCAACTCGCTCTACTTCCTCGGGCGGTTCGGCGAGAGCCTCGATCTCCTGCTACATCAGCAGCCCACCGTGGAGCGCATCGACGACCCCGAGGTGTCGGGGCCGTTCCACATGTGGCTTGGTCACACCTATACCCACGCCGGCGACAGCGAGGGAGCGGCTCGCGCGATCTCGCGAGCGACGGCGGACGCCCATCTGATCGATCGATTTCGCCACGACGGGGAAGTAGCGGAGTTACGGTCTGTCTCGTGAGGGGTTCTGGATGGGGCGACTCGCGGATGGCGCCGAGCACGGTCGGCGGGCCGTCGCCGCCCTGCGCCACACGGACGAATGGTGGCGGCTCGCGCTACGCCCACTGCTGGACGG
>CAVXLZ010000003.1:0-12252 GCA_963762825.1 uncultured Thermoleophilia bacterium
AGCCGACGAGCGGATTCGAACCGCTGACCCCTTCATTACGAGTGAAGTGCTCTACCAACTGAGCTACGTCGGCCCGGGCTCCTCGCGGAGCCGCGAACCGCAAGGATAGCGACCTCGGCCGCCCGTCCGAACCCGGGCCATGCGGCCCGGGTTCGGGGCGTTTGTCGCTACCAGTTCCAGCTGGGGACGACCCAGGTGCGGGCACGCACCGTGGCCGAGCCGATCACGAGGCCCTCCGTGAACGGGGTGGCACCCTCGCCGAACGCCGTGTTCAGCGCGTCGGCCGCTCCGGCGGTGAGCTTCAGGGTGACGCCCGACAGCTTGATGCCGCGCCGGGAGGAGTCGACCTTCAGGTCGGTCAGGTCGAGCGAGAAGAGGTCGGCGCGCGCGGTGCCGACCTGGCCGACGCCCACAAGGCCCGAGAGGCTCGGGGTGTCGTCGATGTCGATGAAGTAGCGCGAGAGGTAGACCTTGGTCTCGCCCTTGGTGAACACGAGACCACCGGCGTGGCGGATCTGGCCGGCGAGGGTCTCGGAGTCGACGATGCCGAGGGTGACGGGGAAGCTGATTCCGGCCTTGCCGGCGTAGGCGGGCTTGGTCGGGGCGACCGAGATGCCGAGCGAGGTGAGCGCGGCTCCGGCGCCGGGGTCGAGCGCGACGGTGGTGGCGCCGCGGTAGAGCAGGGTGTCCGACGCGACGGGCGCGCTCGGGGCCTTACCCTTGGTGGCCTGAGCACCCGGAACGAGCGTCAGGGCGAGGGCGGTGACGACGGCGGCGCTGAGCGCGGCCAGTCGCCGGGGGCGTGTGAGCATCCTCATGGGACCTCCTTTTGTGGAGTGGTCACCAGAGGTACGGCGGCGCCCCGCCTGCCGGTTGTAAGAGCGGTGTTCAGTAGCCGATCCGCCCGTGAGCGACGAGCCGGGCGGGGTGGCCGCTGCGGGCGTTCTCGATGCGGATGAGCAGGGACTCGGCGGCCAGCTCGACCTTTGGGTTGAGCTCGAGCTCCGAGCGCGTGAGCTGGATCTCGGCGATGGCGCGCTCGAGGAACTCCTGGCGCTCGGGTCCCGCCAGGGGGCGCAGGTCCTCGATGCGATCGGCGAGCCGCACCGATCGCTCGGCGCCCACGGAGATGGCCAGGGCATCGCCGGCGGTCTCGCCGGCGGCATCGAGCACTAGGGTCCAGCCGTCGGTCACCAGACGTCGGCGCTCGCGCTTCTCCTGATCCTCGGCGCGCTTCTGCGCGGTGCGCTCGCCGCGCTTTCCCGCCAGGACGGCCGCCTCGGCACGCAGGCGCTCGAGATCCTCGGAGGGGTGCTCGCCGGCCGCCTCCTCCATGCGCTGCTGGATCTGCGCGACCCGGGCTCCGGGGGCGTCGTCGCCGGCCAGCGCCGCCAGGCCGAAGTCAACGCCGATGGCGCGCATCTGACCTTCGAAGGGACTCATGCGCTCCCGGGCCGCCCTCCAGCCGAGGTTGCGGAACGGCACCGGCAGGCAGCGCGAGCGCAGCGTGTCGAGCAGGTCGACCGGCGAATCCGTGATGAGGATGATGCTCGACTGGGGCGGCGGTTCCTCGAGGATCTTCAGGAGCCGGGGCGCCCCCGAGGTCTCGTTGAGGCGCTCGGCGCCGTGCACGACCATGACCCGCCGGCTGAGCACGTTGGGCCGGCTCGCTAGGCGGGTGAGTGCCTCGTCGATGTCGCTCAGCATGATCTGCTGGCCGGTGGCCTCCACCTCGATCAGGTCGAGCGCCTTCGGGGTGCGCACGTGGGTGCCGGCCGGGTCCATCAGCCCCCAGGCCACCTCGATGGCCGCCGCGCGCTTGCCGGTGTCGGGCGGCCCGAAGAACAGCAGCTGCTGGGGTGGCTGCCGGTGGGCGAGGGCCGCGCGCAGAATCCGCTCGGCGAGGGGCTGTCCGGGGACCTCGATCACAGCAGGTGCTCGACGGCACTCATCACACGGGCGCCGACCTCATCCTCGGAGCCCTCCCCGGGAATGAGGCGCACGCGCTCGGGGAAGCGGTTGGCCAGCTCGCGGTAGCCGGCGGCCACGCGCTCCTGGAAGCCCCGGCCCTCGGCCTCGATGCGGTCGGGCGCCGCGCAGCGGCGGCCGGCGGTGACCGCGACAGGGGTGTCGATGACCAACGAGAGGCTCGGCAGGCAGTCGTCGACCGCCGCGCGGTTGATCTGGAGAACGGCGTCGATGCCGAGCCCGCGTGCGACGCCCTGATATGCGAGCGAGGAGTCGAGGAAGCGGTCGCTCACCACCCAGCGCCCCTCGGCGAGGGAGGGGACAACCACCCGGCGCACCAGCTCGGCGCGGGCGGCGGCGAACAGGTGCGCCTCGGCGATCAGCTCGATCGCCCCGGGCTCGCCGGCCAGCAGGATGTCGCGCACCCGCTCGCCGAGCTCGGTGCCCCCCGGCTCACGCGTGCGGGTGACCGGGATGCCGCGCGCCGCCAGAGCCTCCTCGAGCCGCCGGGCCTGGGTGCTCTTGCCGCTGCCGTCCACCCCCTCGAGGGCGATGAAGCGGGCGGCTACCAGGGGTTGGCCGCCAGGGCGGCGGCCCCGACGCCTGCGGCGAGCGCCACGCAGACGCCCCAGCCGAACCAGCGCACCCATCGAGGCGGCGTGTGCACCACCTTGCGGATCTCGGCCTCCTCGGCCAGGCGCGCATAGACGCCGGGGCGCTCGGAGTCGTCGGCTGGGGGGGTCATGGCCTGGACGCTCGCGGGTTGTCGCCGCCCGCGGCGTCGGCAATGCTGCCCAGCGCTCCGGGTAGCGTTTTCATCGGCCGAAAGGTAGCAGCGTGAGCTCTGTCCTCATCACCGGGGGAGCCGGCTTCATCGGCTCCAACCTCACCGATGCGCTCGTGTCGGAGGGGCGTGAGTGCCACGTCGTCGACAACCTCTCGAACGGCAAGGCGATCAGGCTTCCGGACGAGGCCGAGCTCCACGAGACCGACATCCGCTCGGCCGCCGAGCTGGTCGCGCTGGCCACCCGCACCCGGCCCTCGACGATCTTCCACCTCGCCGCCCAGGCCGACGTGCGCAAGGCGATGGAGGACCCCGGCTACGACGCCGACGTCAACGTGATCGGCACGGTCAACGTGCTCGAGGCGGCTCGCGCCGTGGGGGCCCGGGTCGTCTTCAGCTCCACCGGCGGAGCCGGCTACGGCGAGTACGTGGGGCTCCCCGTGCCGAGCCCCGAGACCGCCGAGACCCGGCCGCTGTCGCACTACGGCATGAGCAAGATGGCCGGCGAGGGCTACTGCCACCTCTACGGGCGCCTCTACGGATCGGCCACGTCGGTGCTGCGCCTGGGCAACGTCTACGGCCCTCGCCAGGACCCCCACGGCGAGGCCGGGGTGGTCGCCATCTTCTGCGGCCGGATGCTCGACGGAGTGCGGCCCAAGGTCTTCGGCGACGGGCTCCAGACCCGCGACTACGTCTACGTGGCCGACGTCGTGGGAGCGTTCCTCGCCGCGGAGTCCGGCGAGCCCGGCGAGACCGTGAACATCGGCGCCGGCGTGGAGGTGACCGTGCTCGATCTTCTGGAGGGGCTCGGCTACGAGGGCGATCCCGAGTTCGCCGAGGCGCGCGCCGGCGAGCTGCAGCGCAGCGTGCTGGACGTCTCGAAGGTCGAGCGGCTCTACGGCTGGCGGGCCCGCACGCCGCTGCGCGAGGGTCTCCAGGCGACCCTGGCCAGCGTCATCGCGGCCCGGCGGGAGCCGGACGCCCGCCCCCCGGGGCCTTTTCGACGACGTGATCCTGGGGGGGCGAACGGTGCCGCCCCCCAGGATCGCCATCGGGCCCTCCTCCACCATCCAGGCGAGCGCCTCGGGATCGACGCGGATCGCATCGGCGGCGGCCTGCCGGCCGGCGTCGAGGCCCGGCGGGCGCCATGGCCCCGCCGAATGGGCGTCGGACGCCAGCACGTGCGCGGCGCCCCCGCCAAGGAGGGTCACGGCCGTCCGCTGGGCGGCCGGCCCGTGTCCTCCGAGGAAGGAGCTCGCGGTGATCTGAACGAGCGCTCCACGGCCGATGAGGTCGCGCAGGCGGTCGGGCCCGCGCTGGACGGCCTCGGCGCGCTCCGGGTGGGCGAGCACCGCGCCGAAGCCACGGATCTCCAGGTCGCGGAGCGTCTCGACGAGGCCGAGGGGCCATCCCCGGAAGGGCATCTCCAACAGCAGCCATCGGCCGCCACCGCCGATGCTCGCCATCGCGAGGTCCTCGTCGCTCATGCGCCCGATCCAGGAGAGCGAGATCTCGGCGCCCGTGTGGAGGGCCAGCGGGATCCCCTCCTCCTCGAGTGCCGTGCGCAGGCGTGCGACGCCGCGATGCATCTCCTGCGGGTCGGTGGGGTACCGCTCGATCATGTGGGGGGTGCAGACCATGCCGAGCGTGCCCGCCTCCCATGCCGCTCTCGCCATGGCGACCGATTCGGCGAGGGTCGACGGACCGTCGTCGATGCCCGGCAGCAGGTGAGTGTGGAGGTCGATCACGCGGCGCTCAGGGTAGCGCCGATGGCGGAGGAGCCCCATCCGGGGCTGACGGAGTCACGAGCGCGCGATACAGTTGTCCTCACCGTGGGGCATTAGCTCAGATGGGAGAGCGCCTGGATCGCACCCAGGAGGTCGGCGGTTCGATTCCGCCATGCTCCATAGCTTGAGAGAAGCCCCGCTCTGCGGGGCTTCTCTCGTTTTCCCGGCGGCCCGCTCAGCGCCGGGGCGGCGCGGTGCTGGGGCCGACGTGCTCGTCGAGCCAGGCGCGCAGCGGCTCGGCCGCACGCCAGGATTCGCGCACCTGATCCAGGGCCGCGGGAGTCTCGACGACGTCCGGATCGACGACCGTCTCGTAGGCCACCAGGCCCTTGAATCGCAGCAGCTCGATGCGCGGGTGATCCTTTGGATAGCCGCGTGGGGCGGTCTTCAGGGCGGGGGCGGCACCGGGCCCCACCTCGAGCCCCGAGCTCTCAACCGCCGCGAGCAGGGAGAGCAGGGCCGCACCGGCCTCGTCGTCGGCGATCGCCTGGCGCATCCGCTGGATCTGGTCGGGCGCCAGCATGTGGCAGCCGCTCGCGATGAAGAGCCCGTCGGCAGCGATGTGGACGTAGCGGACGGTGCCCCCGGGGGACCAGGCGGCCGCGCCGTGCATGGTCTTGTACGGGGACTTGTCGGCCGAGAAGCGCACGTCACGGTTGGGGCGGAACACGTGGAAGGCGCCGGGATCGGGATCGAGGGCGTCGAGGAGGGCCCGCATCGGGTCGCGGACCGACCGCTCCCACGTCCCCCGGTTGGCCTGCCAGAACTCCCGCGAGTTGTCGAGCTCGAGATCGGCGTAGAAGCGCATCGCTTCGTCGGGGAAGCCCGCGAACGGCGGTCGGGTCATGTTCCTCCTTCATGACGATCGACGGCGTCATTGTGCCTGGTTCGGCGCCGAAAGGCCGCGACCGGGTGGCATGCGAGCCTCCGGCATGCGAGTCTGCGGGCCGCCCGCCGTCACGAACTAGTCGCGCGTTCGTTGACGGAGTGCGCCGTCGTACGGTAAAAACCTGCACCTTCGTCACCGCCCCGGGAAGCCACGTGTCGACCAGCTCTCAACCCGCCCCGCCCGATGGGGCAAAGGACTCGCACGCCCTCGTCGTCGGCGTGCCCACCGAGACCCTCGAGGGCGAGCGCCGAGTAGCGCTCACCCCGGCGGTGATCGCGGCCCTGGGGAAGCTCGGGGCCTCGGTCGTCGTCGAGTCGGGGGCGGGGGTGGCGTCGGGCTTCACCGACGACGCCTACGTCGAGAAGGGCGCGACCATCGGAACCCGCGACGACGCGCTCGGGGCCCCGGTGGTCGTCTGCGTGAGGGTGCTCGGAAGCGACCCCTCCAGCCCCGACCTCTCCAAGCTGCACGCCGGCCAGGTCGTCGTCGGCATGGCCGCGCCGTTCGCCGAGCCGCGGGTGTCCGCCGCGGTCGCCACGAGCGGGGCCACGCTCCACTCCCTCGAGCTGGTGCCGCGCACGACGCGCGCCCAGTCGATGGACGTGCTCAGCTCCCAGGCCACCATCTCGGGCTTCAAGGCCGTGCTGCTCGCGGGGGTGGCGCTGCCCAAGGTCTTCCCGCTCATGACCACGGCGGCCGGCACCATGGCGCCGGCCCGCGTGTTCGTGGTGGGCGCCGGTGTCGCCGGGCTGTCGGCCATCGCCACCGCCCGCCGCCTAGGAGCCGTCGTCGAGGCGTACGACGTGCGCGATGCGGCCAAGGAGGAGGTCAAGAGCCTCGGCGCCAAGTTCGTCGAGTTCGACCTCGACACCGGCCAGGAGGGCGGGGGCTCGGGTGCCTACGCGACCAAGATGAGCGACGAGGCCATCGCCAAGCAGCGCGAGCTGATGCTCAAGGTGGTGGCGCGCTCGGACGTGGTCATCACGACCGCCCAGGTGCAGGGCGCCACGGCCCCGGTGCTGGTCACCGAGGAGATGGTGCGGGCGATGGCCCCCGGCTCAGTGGTGGTCGATCTGGCCGCCGAACAGGGCGGCAACGTCGAGCCGAGTCGCCCCGGCGAGACGGTCAACGTCGGCGGCGTGTCGGTCATCGGGCCGGTCAACCTGCCCTCGCAGGCCCCCAACCACGCGAGCCTGATGTACGGCAAGAACGTCGCCAACTTCCTCGCGCTCATCATCTCCGACGGCACCGTCGCGCCCGATCCGGAGGACGACATCGTCAACCAGAGCATGGTCTGCAGGGGCGGGAGCATCGTCAACGAGAGGGTTAAGACCGCCCTCGCCGCGGAGGAGGGTGCCGCCTCATGAGCACGGACGTCATCATCACCAGCCTCTTCATCTTCTCCCTCGCGGCCTTCGTCGGCTTCGAGGTCATCCGGCGCATCCCCAAGCTCCTCCACACGCCGCTGATGGCCCTCACCAACGCGCTCTCGGCGATCGCGCTGGTGATCTCGATCGTCATCCTCGGCCAGGGCCACTCGACCTACGCGCAGGTGCTCGGCTTCATCGCCGTGGTCGCCTCGTCGATCAACGTCGTCGGCGGCTTCATCATCACCGACCGCATGCTCAAGATGTTCAAGCCGCGTGAGCGCGTCGCGAAGCCTGCCGCCGGCTCAGAGGACGGGGCCGCCTGATGGACCGCATGAACTGGATCGAGCTCGCCTACTTGGTGGCCGCACTCGGCTTCGCCTTCTCGCTCAAGTGGATGTCGCAGGCCTCGACCGCCCGCCGCGGCGTCCTCGCCGGCGAGGCCGGCTTCGCCATCGCGATCGTCGCCACCCTCTTCTGGCCCGGCATCACCGGCGAGGGCTTCATCCTCATCGCCGTCGCCCTGCTGATCGGATCGGCGATCGGCGTTCCGCTGGGCCTCCTCGTGCCGATGACGGCCATGCCCCAGCGGATCGCCCTCTCGCACGCCTTCGGCGGTCTCGCCGCCGGCCTGATCGGCTGCGCGCACTTCTTCCTCGAGCGCGAGGGCTTCTCGAAGTTCGACCTGATGGTGATCGGCATCGAGATCGCCCTCGGTTTCCTCGTGTTCACCGGCTCGCTGATGGCGGCCGGGAAGCTGCAGGAGTGGCTGCCGCAGCGCCCGATCGTGTACCCGGGCCAGAACATCGTCAACCTGCTGGTGCTCGGCGTCGCCGTGGTGCTCGTGATCTTCCAGATGTTCAATCCGGACCAGGATTGGGCCGTGCCGGTGATCGCCGCCCTCGGCATGCTCTTCGGCGTCTTCCTGATCATCCCGATCGGCGGCGCCGACATGCCGACGGTCATCGCCCTCTTGAACGCATACGCCGGCCTCTCGGCCGCGGCGCTCGGCTTCGTGCTGGACAGCAAGCTGCTGATCGTGGCCGGCGCGCTTGACGGAGCGTCGGGCCTGATCCTCGCCATCATCATGTGCCGGGCCATGAACCGCTCCTTCTCGAACGTCCTCTTCGGGGCGTTCGGCGCTACCGACGCGGTCGGATCGGGTGAGCACGTGGACCAGGGCACCTATCGCACCGCCTCGATCGACGAGGCCGCCGACCTGATGAAGATCGCCGGTTCGGTGGTGATCGTGCCCGGCTACGGGATGGCCGTGGCGCAGGCTCAGCACAAGGTGCGCGAGCTGGCCGACGCCCTCGAGAAGGAGGGCGTGGACGTCCGCTTCGCCATCCATCCGGTGGCCGGGCGCATGCCCGGGCACATGAACGTGCTGCTGGCCGAGGCGAACGTGCCCTACGAGCAGCTGCTCGACATGGACGAGATCCAGGGCGACTTCCCCCAGACCGACGTGGTCCTGGTGCTCGGCGCCAACGACGTCGTCAACCCGGCCGCCCGCCACGACAAGTCGAGCCCGATCTACGGCATGCCGATCCTCGACGTGGACAAGGCCCAGACGGTCTTCGTGGTCAAGCGCAGCATGCGCGCGGGCTTCGCCGGCATCGAGAACGAGCTCTTCTTCAACGAGCGCACCTCGATGGTGTTCGGCGACGCGAAGTCGGTGGTATCCGAGCTCACGACCGAGGTCACCGGCCAGCGGGACGCCATCGGGCTGTAGAACCCACGGCGCGGGTGCGCTTTTTGTGAGGATCGGATGAAATGTCCTCACGCCGCGGTAGCGAGAGGCCGATGATGCCTGTGGGCCTCCCCCTCTCGACGAAGGACGTGCGATGCGCGCCACTCCCCTCCTCCTCGCCCTCTCCCTTGCCGCCGCCGCTGCGACGCCAGCGGTGCTCGTGGCCCACCCCGGCGAGCGCGGCGGCGAGTCGTCGCCCGCGCGCGACGCCGCGCAGGGACCCAAGGGCGACAGGCCCTCGGGAGGCAAGGATGACGTGAAGAAGGGCAAGCGCGCGCGGGGCCCCAAGGGCACCCATCACCTGCTGAGGGCCTGCGTCGTGAGCGATGCGACCGCAGATGGCGTGGACCTCTCGGTGCTCGGCGGCAACCGCCACATGCGCCGGGCGCTCGACGGGGCCGACACCTTCACCGCCCCGCTCGACGACGCGACCGTCGTGCGGCTGGTGGGGAAGGCGCGCGTCCTGCCCGCCGGCAGCACCCCGCGGCGCCTGGCGAAGATCGGGACCTTCGACGACCTGGATGCCGGCGACAGCGTGATCGTGCGGTTCCGCGCCAAGCGGGGCGTGGGCGCCGCCGACCTGCCGGCCGCCTTCCGGGTCATCGACCGGGGGCCGTCCTCCAAGTGCGAGGCGCCGGCCACGACTCCGCCCGAGGAGCAGCCTCCGGCGGACGAGCAGCCGAGCCTCTAGGGGCGATCGACAGGGCACCGCACGGGAGGCCGGGTCGGTAAGATCGACCCGGTTTCCCGTTCCCGACTCTGCGAGCCGCCCGAATGAGCACCCTCCCGGCCGACTACCCGCCACCCTTCCGCCCCTCCGACAATGTCCTGCTACCCAGCGCGGGCGAGGACGAGCGGATCGACGTCGGGGTCCTCATCGTCGGCGCCGGGCCCGCGGGTCTCGCCACCGCGGTGCGCCTCGGCCAGCTCCTGGCCGACGATCCCGAGCTCACCGAGCAGCTCGGCGAGGTGCCGATCGCCGTGGCCGAGAAGGGCAAGACCTCCGGCTCGCATCTGCTCTCGGGCGCGGTCATGCGGCCCGGGCCGATCAAGACCCTCTTCCCGGACCTCGCCGACGCGGACATCCCGCACTACGGCGAGGTGACCGGAGAGGCCGTCTACCTGATGCGGCCGAACGGCAAGATCCGCATCCCCACCCCACCCCAGATGAAGAACCACGGCAACTGGGTGGTGTCGATCAGCCAGATGGCGCGCTGGATGAGCGAGCAGGCCGAGGAGCTCGGCGCCTTCATGCTCCCCGAGACGGACTGCCAGAAGCTCCTGGTCGACCAGGGGCGCGTGATGGGGGTCGTCACCGGCGACAAGGGCCGCGGTCGCGACGGCGAGGAGCTCCCGGCGTTCGAGCCCGGTGCCGAGATGCACGCCAAGGTGACCGTCATCGCCGAGGGCACCCCCGGGCACCTGGCCGGCGTGGTGCGCAGCCACTTCGAGCTCGACCGCGACTCCACCCAGAGCTGGGAGCTCGGGGTGAAGGAGGTCTGGCAGGTGCCCACGCCGCTCAAGAAGGTCATCCACACGCTCGGATGGCCGCTGCGGTTCGGCAACAAGTACCGCGAGTACGGGGGCTCGTGGATCTACCCGATGGGCGACGACAAGATCTCGATCGGCTACGTGATCGGCCTCGACTACGCCGACGCCACCCTCTCGCCGCACGATGTGCTCCAGCAGTTCAAGACGCACCCGTTCGTGAGCGAGATCCTGGCCGGCGGCACCCGCCTCGCATGGGGTGCCAAGACGATCCCGGGCGGCGGTCTCTGGGGCCTGCCGAGCCGGATGCACGTGCCGGGGGCGGTGCTCGTCGGCGACAGCGCCGGCTTCGTGGACATGATGGCCCTGAAGGGAGTGCACCACGCGATCCACTCCGGCATCCTCGCGGCCGAGTCGATTCACGAGGCGCTGAAGGCCGGCAAGGCCACGAGCCCGGCCGGGCTCTGGGGCTACACCAGCCGGATCCGCGACTCGAGCATCTGGAAGGATCTCTGGAAGGTCCGCAACATCCGCCCCGCCTTCCAGAAGGGCTTCCTCTACGGCGGGATGGTGCACGGGATGGCCACGGCGTCGTTCGGTCACGCCCCCCGCAAGCGGATCCGCTCGAAGGCCGACGCCCGGGAGCCGGTGTTCATCGGCAACCGCCGCCGGACCTACCCCGACCCCAACGGCCAGCTCACGTTCGACAAGCTCTCGAGCGTCTTCGCCAGCGGCAACCAGACCCGCGACGACCAGCCGAGCCACATCCGCGTGCAGACCGAGGTGCCCGTCGCGCTCGCCACCGCCTGGGTCAGCATGTGCCCGGCGCAGGTCTACGAGATCGACGAGGCCGGCCCGGCCAACGGCACGGTGACGTTGAAGGTCAACCCCTCCAACTGCGTCCAGTGCGGCGCCATCACCGCCAAGGGCGGCCGCCTGACGCCGCCCGAGGGTGGCAGCGGCCCCGAGTACACGATCACCTGAGCACGGCGCCGCACCCCACCTCCCGGGGCCTCCTGGTCTGGATGCAGGCCAACCCCGGGCGGCTGCGGGAGCTCCTCGACGCCGAGGCCGGTGGCTCGGACGATCTCGCCCCGGCGGGTGATCCGGCGGTGCGCGCTCACCTCGGCTTCGTCGCCGCCGCCCTCGCCGCCAACGCGGCCCCGGCCGCCGCCTCCGCGCTCGATGGATTCTCGGAGGCACTCCCCGGCCTGTTGAGCGAGCGCGAGCCGATGGTGGACGAGCACCTCCGACGCATCGGCGAGGCGACCGCGTTCGAGCTCGGCCTGCAGTTCGGCGACGAGGCCCGGGACGACCCGAGCGTGCGCGCGATGATCGATCGCCGTATGCGCATCGCCGCGTGGACGCGCGTGTTCCTCGATGCTCTCGACGAGGTCCGCCCGGGCGCGGATCCCATCGCGGGCGACGTGCTCGCCTGGATGGCCGAGCGCCAGGCGCGTCTCGCCGACACCATCTTCTCGATGGACCGCCGCGCGAAGGAGGCCGAGATGGCCCGTGGCGGACCCGACGCCGTCGCGAACCCCGAGGTCGTCAACCGCATCGGCCAGGCGGCGATGCTCCAGGCCCACACGCGATTCCTCGTGGAGGCGATCGCCGAGCACGTGTGAGCGCGGCGGCCCGCCCGTTCACCCTCCGTGTTCGCGGTGCAGCTCGATCATGGCGACGTAGCGCCGGGCGCCGGCGCGTATCCCCTCGCGCTCGTCCGCGGTCGTGGGCCGGAGCACGCGCCCGGGGACGCCGAGGACCATCGATCCGGCCGGAACCGCGACGCCCTCCGGCACGACCGCCCCGGCCCCGATGATCGACCCGGCGCCGATCCGCGCGCCGTTCAGGATGATCGCGCCCATGCCGACCAGCACCTCGTCGTCCACCAGGCAGCCGTGGACGCAGGCGAGGTGGCCGATAGTCACGCGCCGGCCGATGCGGCACGGGAGGCCGGGGTCGGAGTGCAGCACCGCCCCGTCCTGGACGTTGCTCTCGTCGCCGACGGTGATCACCTCGGCGTCGGCGCGGATCACCGCGCGCGGCCACACCGAGGTCGTCGCACCGAGGCTCACCCGTCCGATCACCTCGGCGGCCTCGTGCACGAAGGCACCGGGATCGAGGTGCGGCACGTGGCCGTCGAGCGGGCGGATCACGGTGCCGTGGAGGGTAGCGGCGAGCCCCGGCGAATGGGCCCAATGACCCTGCATCCGGCC
>CAVXLZ010000004.1:0-148499 GCA_963762825.1 uncultured Thermoleophilia bacterium
TGGAGTCTCACTGAAAGCAACCGAGAAACCCCGTGGAGTTAATAGATTAATTAATAATTCAAGGTCTTCTATTACGGACTTTGGCCGACGAAACTTGTATCTATAATCGTCTCGTCCTCTTGGATAATGAATTCAGAGTTATCGATGCGGCCTTCTTCACTTTGAACTCGTCACGTTCTTACTGAATTGAGGTGTCAAGTGTTGCTCAAGAAAGAGGTCAGGGCATCTTTTGACCAAGAGCGTTGCTAGAAGCGGATCCTCCTTGTCAAAAATAGGTCCTCCATGAGGGTATTGAACATCGAGGTTTCGAGGAAGAGCTCAAGGAAGGCTTCACAGCTCTTCGATACAGTTTTTTAGAACGTGTTCGGGAACCTTTGCCACATTAACTTCACGCTTGTTGGAAAGGTACGTGGTTCAAATGCTGCGTCTCTTCTGGACCCTGGAATAATACAACGAAGGTGAGTTGTTCCTCGACAGCGTGGCAGATCTGCATGCATGCAAACTCTTGCTCCTGGTCAGGCACCAGCACCACATTCTTCTCTTCTGCCATTAGCGTTCTGAAGTTCGTCCGTGGGTCGATTGGTCATTCGGGAACTTCTAGCTCTGGGTCCTGAAACTTTCGGCAGTCGTCCATGATCGAAGTTTCGGAGAATGTCGCTCGACCACCCACTCTCTCGGCTTTTGCGTTGTTGCCAAACACGTCGCTGTTCCCTCTACTCTCATTCCAGTTCCGTTTCGGTCAAGGAGATCTACGTCTCTAAATTCCTGCCGCCTTCGATAGCCGCATTTTGTCGTAGTCTTCTCCGAGCCACTCCGTTCCGGGGAAAGCAGGTCCCGAACCGTAGCGCATCAGACATCGCCCCCGACCCGCAGGACGACCTTTCCGACGGTCGTGTCACCGGCCACGAGGCGGTGGGCATCCGGCGGCCTCGGCGAGAGGCATCACCCGCTCCACGATGGGGCGCAGGCGTCCGTCGGCGAACCGAGGCACGCCCCAGGCGGCGAACTCCGCTGCGAGGTCGGCCTTCTCGGCGGCCGTACGCGCCCGCAGCGTGCTGGCGCGCACCGTGGCCTGAAGGGGGAGCAGCGCCGCGAGTCGACCTCCGCCCGGCTTCCACCGACGAGACCGACCAGCGAGATCCGGCCCAGGCGCGCCAGTGAGCGCACGTTCTCGCTCCAATAGGCGGCGCCCACCAGATCGAGGATCACGTCGGCACCGAGGCCCCCGGTCGCCGCGCGCACCCCGTCGGCGAAGCTCCCCTCACGCACCACCAGGCAGCGCGCCCCGAGCTCCTCCACGGCTGCGGCCTTACCGGGGCCGCGCACCGTGCCGATGGTCCGAGCGCCGAGCTCCCGCGCCACCTGGAGGGCCGCCGTGCCCACGCCGCTTCCCGCCGCGTGCACCAGGAGGGTCTCCCCGGCGCTCAGGCGGGTCAGTCGTCGCAGCGATAGCCAGGCGGTCAGGAACACCTCCGGTATCGCGGCGGCCTCGGTCAGGTCCATGTCCTGCGGAACCGGCATCAGCTGTCCGGCAGGGACCGCCACCCGCTCTGCGTAGCCCCCGCCCGCCAGCAGGGCCATCGCCCGATCACCCACCTCCCAGCCTCTCGCCCCCGCCCCCACCTGCACGACGGTGCCGGCGGCCTCCAGGCCCAGGATCTCGCTGGCGCCCGGCGGAGGCGGGTAGCGGCCCTCGCGCTGCATCAGGTCGGCGCGGTTGACCGCGGTCGCCGCGACCGCCAGCACGATCTCACCCTCGGCCGGGTTCGGATCGGCCACCTCGTCGAGGCGGAGCATCTCCGGGCCGCCCGGTTCCGCCACGACGACCGCCCTCATCGTCGCCGCTCACGATATCTGCCCACGATAACACCGGCGATCGCCCCCACCGCTGCACCCACACCGGCTGCGAGGTCGGCGCCGGTGGCGAGTGCGAGCACGGTGCCGAGCGCGAGCCCGACGGCCGCGCCGTAGGAGGTCCATGCCAGGCGCCGGATCGGGTTCGCGGAAGCCGGCGGGGTCGGGCGGCGATCGCGCTCCATGGCCGGGGATGTTGTCATGCCGCCCGATCCGAGGACCGGACCAGCGCCGCGCGCGTCGAGTGCGGGTTTTCCGTGGACGGCGCTCGGGCCGGCGCGGACGCCGAGGGGCGCCCGGCCGGTCACCCTCGGTCCATCCGAGAGGTCCCGCACGACAGGAGACCGGTGCCCGCCCCGTACGCCAAGATCGCCTGCTTCATCGACCAGGATCCGGCCTCCGAGGCGATCCTCGCCGAGGCGCTCGCCCTTCGGGCGACCTCGCCGGGCGAGCTCCACATGGTGCATGTCGCACCGACGCCGTGGCCGCTCTACGCCGACATGTACGCGATCGCCTATCCGATCGAGGACGTCGTGCAGGGCGCCCGGCGCTGGCTGGAAGAGCAGGCGGTGCAGGTTCCGGGCGCCATCCCGACGCTGCTCGAGGGCTGGGCGCCGGGGGCGGCGTGCGACTTCCTCGATCGCGAGGAGATCGACCTCTGCGTGGCGGCGGCCCATCGCGGGCGCTTCGAGCGCGCGATCCTCGGCGGATTCGCGTCCCATCTGGCCTACCACGCCCGTTGCTCGGTCCTTCTGGTGCATCCCCGCCCGGTCGCCGAGAGCGGGTGAGGGGGCTGCTCCGTTGACCCACGCCCGCGCGGGGGTGGGCGGGCCGCCATCGCTGACGGTCGTCTTCCTGGGCACGGGCGCGCGCTGGCCCACCCCGGAGCGTGGCGTGGCGTCGGCCGTCGTCACGCGCGGACCGGACCACCTGCTGGTCGACTGCGGAGAGGGGACCCAGCGCCAGATGATGCTCTCCATTCCCGGTCTGCGGCGGCTGCGGACGATTCTCATCACGCACTGCCATCCCGATCACGTGCTCGGGCTCCCCGGTCTGCTCCTCAGTCTCCCCGAATCGCGCGATGAGCCCCTCTCCATCCTCGGGCCGCCGGGTCTCGCCGCGGTCGTGGCGGATCTGCGCGGCCACGTGGGCGATCTGAGCTTCCCGCTCGAGGTGCGCGAGGTCGAGTCCGGGGGTGCAGAGCTGCATGACGGTTACCGACTGGTGGGCCTGGAAGCCGACCACGATTGCCCGGCGCTCGGGTGGGCGCTCGTCGAGGACCCTCTCCCCGGCCACCTCAGCGACGCCCGCCTGAACGACCGGGGCGTTCCTCCCGGACCCGAGCGGGAGCGGCTGGTCGGCGGGGAGCCGGTGGTCACCGCCGCCGGGAAGACGGTCACCCCCGCGGAGGTGACCGGACCGTCACGGCCCGGCAGGGCGGTCGTCTTCTCCGGCGACACCCGCCCGGCCGCGGCGATCGAGCGGGCGGCCACCGGGGCCGACCTCCTGATCCACGAGGCGACCTTCCTGGAGGCCGACCGGGACCTGGCGGCCCGCACCGGCCACTCCACGGCAGCCCAGGCGGCGAACCTCGCGGCGCGGGCGGGGGTGGGCATGCTGGCGCTCACGCATCGCTCGACCCGCTATCCGCGCGATGAGGTCCTGGCCGAGGCCCGGACGGCCTTCGGGCCCACGGTCGCGCCGGTGGACCTCGACGCGATCGAGGTCCACCTGCCCGAGCGGGGTCCGCCCCGCCTCCTGCCCGGCGGCGGCCGCGCGCACCCCGGCTCCTGACGCGACGGATCGAGCCGCGGTTCTCCGCGGGTGTTCACCGCCCGTCGGCGGCGGCGTGGAGCGCGGCGAGGTCGATCTTCCCCATCCCGAGGATGGCCGCCATGGCGCGGTGCGGGCGCCCCTCGTCCGGATCGCCGAGGAGCTCCTCCATCCCGATCGGGCAGACCTGCCAGGAGAGGCCGTACCGGTCCTTCACCCATCCGCACGGACCCTCCACGCCGCCCGCGCCGAGCGCCGCCCAGTAGTAGTCGATCTCGTCCTGGTCGGAGCAGGCGACGAGGAACGAGACCGCCTCGTCGAACGTGAACTGGGGGCCGCCGTTGATCGCGGTGAACGCCTGGCCGTCGAGGACGAAGTTCGACCGTCATGACCGTTCCGGCCTCTCGCGGCCCCGCCTGGCCGTAGTGCGTGATGCCGGCGATACGCGAGTTCGGGAACACGGAGGTGTAGAACGCGGCGGCCTCCTGCGCCTGGTCGTCGAACCAGAGGTTCGGAGTGATTCTCGGCATGGTGCTCCTCTCCTGGGTGTGATCCGCTTCCCCACGACCGCGGCGGCGGGCGAGGATCATCGGCACGCCGGGTCCATCAGCCCACGAGCGGCCTCTCCTCGGGGTGGTGGTAGAGCGGGGCCTGCTCGCGCAGCATCAACGCGACGAAGAGCGTCAGAGGTCCCACCCTGCCGATCAGCATCAGGGGCATCAGGAGCGCCTGGCCCACGGCGTTCAGGTCAGGCGTCAGGCCGGTGCTGAGGCCGACTGTGGCGAACGCCGAGATGCACTCGAACAGGGCGGGGGAGAGCGCCAGGTCGTTAGTGGCCATGAGGGTCAGGGTGGCGATCACGACCACGTTGAGCGAGACCACCGCCACGGTGAGCGCCTGGCGCTCCGACACGGCCGGAATCGCCCTGCGGAAGGCGCCGACCTCCCCGCCGCGCAGCTCGGCCCACACCACCAGTACCAGCACGGCGAGCGTCGTGACCTTGAGCCCGCCCGCGGTGCCGCCGCTCCCCCCCGCCGGCGAACATGAGCATGTCGGTGGAGAGCAGCGTCTCCGGGGTCGCGGCGCCGTAGTCGATCGCGTTGAAGCCTGCGGTGCGCGGCATCACGGCGGCGAAGAACCCGGCCAGCAGGCGCCCGGGGCCCGAATGGGCGCCGATCGTCGCCTCGTTGCCCCACTCGAAGAGCGTGATGACGAGGGTCCCGACCACCAGGAGCGCCGCCGAGGCCATCAGGGTCAGCTTGGTGTGGAGGCTCCAGCGGCGAGGGCGCCGCGCACCCCCGCGCAGGTCCATCCACACCGGGAAGCCGAGCCCGCCGACGATCACCGCCGCGGCGACGGGCAGCAGGACCCACCCGTCGGTGGCGAACCCGATCAGGTTGTCCGAGTAGATCGAGAAGCCGGCGTTGTTGAACGCGGAGACGCCATGGAAGAGCCCCTCCCAGAGCGCATCGCCCGCCGGGCGTCCCTCTGCCCACAGCCGTCCGCCGATCGCTCCGCTCGTCAGGGCCTCGCACCCGAGGCTGAAGAGCACGATGGTCGCCAGAAGCCGCTTCAGGTCACCCAGGTTGGGCGTGTGCGTCTCGGTCTGTGCCGCCATCCGGCCGGCGAGGCCCATCCGGCGCGCCGCGAAGACCAGGAGCAGCGAGGCGCTCGTCATGATGCCGAGCCCGCCGATCTGGATCAGCACGAGGATCACGCCCTGGCCGAACGGGGTCCAGTAGGTCGCCGTGTCGACCGTCGCCAGGCCGGTGACGGTGATCGCCGAGGTCGCCGTGAACAGCGCCGTCTCGAACGGCGGTCCACCGGGCCCCGTCGTCGCGACGGGCATCCTCAGGAGTGCGGCGCCCACCAGGATGGCGATCACGAAACCGGCCACCACCAGGCGGGTGGGGTGGCGCAGGAAGCGCGGGCGGCGCTGTGCGACCGGCAATAGCGCTCCCGTTGGCATGCAGAGGGCGGCAATGAGCCGGGCGATTATCGCAGCCGGAAGCCGGTCTCACGTCCCGGGCTCCCCACGGATGTGCCGACGTCGTCGTCGAGTTCGGCGGCGCAGGCGAGAGCGGGCGACCCGGCGAGAGTGCCCGCGCGGGACCGGCTGGGTGCTTCCGAGTGACTACGCGGGGCTTGGGACTCCGGTCAGCGCGGCCGGCAGGGCCGTGCTGTAGACCTCCGCGACGCGCTGCAGGGCCACTTCCTCGCTGGGCGCCTCGACGTCAACGCTGACCGCGAGCTGGTCGTGAACATCGTGGACGGTGAAGCCCTCGGCCGTGAGCGCGAGCCACACCTCGTGGACCGCCCGGGTCGATACGCAAGGCAGTGGTGCGTCGGGGTGCAGCCGCACGGTGATGGTCATCGGGTCTTCCTCCAAGCAGGTATGAGGTCACCCCGACCGTAGGCCCGAGCCGGTCTCCCGCGCACGTCCCAGCCGGTTAGTCCGGACGGCTAGACCGAAGGGGCGTCCCCTCCCTGTATGGCGGGAGCGCGGCCTCACACCGGTGTCCTTCGCGCGCGGGCCCGCCCGGGTCGGATCTCCCGGAGATCGCCTTCGCCGCGCCGGAAGGTCCCCATGGGGACGGTGGGAATCGAACCCACACGAGGTTTCCCTCAGCGGTGTTTGAGACCGCGGCGTCTGCCGGGGAAACGGCGTGACGAAGGGCGATCCGAGAGAGTGCGGGCCAGTAGATGGGCCAGTCCGCGTGCCGGTCAGCGGCCTCGGCGTCGCTGGAGTGCTCTCGGCGGCAACCGGCGTGTGTTAGCGGACGATGTGCCGTTTGCGAGGGGTCCAGACTCCGAACTCGCCACGGTGTACCGACGGATCGTTCCGGGTTCCTGCAGTTGGATACGGTGCGCCCATCGCTGAACCACGTCCCATTGCCACGACTCCTCGTCGTATCCGCTTGGGTAGGCGGTGTTGACAGTGGCCAGTGTGACCCCGAGTTCGGCGAGCAGGTCTCCGTGTTCCGCAGGCATATTGTCGTCTGCGGTGACGAGCACGCAGTCCGGGTACCGCTCCATCAGCGGCGGAAGTAGTTCGTCGTCGTCGAGGCCGTTGAGTCCCGTTTCGTAGAGCGACCGGGCTGCGCGCCTCCGCCTCTTCAGTTCTCGGGCGATTCGCCGCGCGTTGAGGGACTCGTTGACGACCACTAGACGCGCATTGGGCAAGGCGCGCCTACGCCGCCTCGGCCTCGTACCTCGTAGTCACATCCCACCACCGGTACGCGTCCTCGATCTCTTTCGGCGAGAGGTTGTAGTCCGACCTCGGATCCTCTGGCCTTCTTTGGAGCGGGAGAGCTGCCCAACCTTCTCAGCGGGCACCCGTCGGCCTCGAATCGTCGGTCTCCCGCTCAACCGGTCGGGATTCACTTCGATCTGGGTCACGTCCGGCAGTTCACGAATGGCCCACCCTCCCGCTGGAGCTGCCCACGGACCTCCCGGAGGTGGTCGGGAGCGACGATCTGCTGCCATCCGCTTCCGGCACAGTAGATCGTGTCCGACTGCCGACTACGTCGTAAGCGCCTTCAGGTCGCGCCACGACTAGGTGCGCCGATCCGCCCAGCGCCTGGTCGTCCACAGACGATCCGGAAATCCTCGATCAGCCTCGTTCAATGGCCAATCGCCGTATTCGACCCGAAGCACGTTGACGGCGCGGCGAATCGCTCGCTGGGGAACCCCCCAGAGAACGAGTTCATGGACCACCATCGTCTCAGCGACGTCCTGGTAGCTGTAGACACGGGGAAGATCACCGGGGTCGGACTGGAAGACCGGATCAAGCCAGACGCGCCCACTGGCCGATCCTGTTCCCGGACGTGCCTGCCAAGCGTCCAACCTCATGCGCGAGGTAGAAGCCCCGAGGGCCCATCCTGACGACGTCGCCCATGCCTACCAGCCTAGCCTCACGACGCCCGGACCTGCGCGAGTCGGGCGGCAGCGTCTTCTGCGCGGTCGAGGTACACATCGAGGAGCTTCGCCGCCTCACCCTCGTTCCCTGGCATCAGGTGACCGTATCGGTCGAGAGTGACAGCGATGTTCGCGTGGCCCATGTAGGTCGAGAGCGCCTTCGCGTTGACGCCCGCCGCGATCATCAGGCTCGCGAACGTGTGGCGGCACTCGTGGAGCGTGATCGGCGTCAGCCCGGCGCCCTCCAGGCCGCGCAGCGCGCTCGTCCGCAGGGCGGCCGTGTCGAACGGGCGGCCGTCCTCGCGACCGAAGGCGAGCCCGATGCGGCCGCTCGCCAGCTTGATGATCGAGCAGGTGCCCGCGGAGGACGGCGGGGATCGGCACGCGGCGCGTACCGGCGCGGGACTTCGGGGCGATGAACTCGTGCGCCTTCGGGTCGTAGGCGCGCAGGACGGAGATCGTGCCCCCGGCCAGGTCGATCGAGGACCATTCGAGCCCCTGTAACTCGCCCGCGCGCAGCCCGCCGTAGAGCGCGGTCGCCCAAATGGCGCGGTCGGCGGTCGAGGGGATGGCGGCGAGGAGCGCGCGCGGCCTCCTCCGGGTCGGCGATCCGGTCGCGACGGCCGCGGGGGCGGGTAGTTCGAGCCCGGTCGCGGGGTTCACGCCGAGCACTCCGCGAGAGACGGCGCGCCGGAAGATCACGCGCAGCGGCATCAGGGCGTTTCGGATCTGTCGAGGGGTCGAGCCCTTCGCCGAGCAGCCCATCGACGAAGCCGCTGGAGGTCGGCCCGGCCGATGTTCTCCAGCTTCGCGGCCCCGAGTGCGGGGAAGATCCGGCTCCGAAGGGCGGCCTCGTAGCCGGCCAGGGTCGAGGGCTTGAAGACGTCGCCCGAGCGGGTGCGGACGGTGCCCTCGCGCGCTCCGGTGAGCCAGCTCCTCGCCCGCGCGGAGCAGGGTGGTCCCGCTCGGCCCGCGTCGGATCCCGCGCCGGATGTCGCCGGTCGCGTCGGCGCGCCACGCCTTCGCGGCGGCGAGAGTAGGGAAGGTCTTCCGGACCTTCGTCGCCGAGCGCCGGTCGTACGCCTCCGCGCGGTAGCTCGGGTCGCAGTTGCAGCGGCCGTCCTCGCGCGTGCGGCAGCTTCGGCCGTGGCGGACGTCGATCCCGTCGTGCCGCGGGTAGGCTCGGACATGTCCCGCACCTCCTCTTAGGTCGGGGCCACGGGGTCGGCCGTTGACGCGGCGCGGCCCCTCTTGCTGCGACCGTACATCACCGGTTCCCCAGCGTCATCCCGGCCGAGCGATCGAGCCAGCGCTCCAGTTCGCCTGTCGGAACGAGCTTGCGCCGGCCACGCCGGACGATCCGGATCTCGTGGGCGACGTGCTCGTCGAAGTAGTCTCGGCCGACTCCCAGGGACGCGGCGGCCTCGTCCGGCGACAGCGCGAGACGGGGGACGGGAGAAGGCGCCTCGGTCATCGAGACACCTCCTCGAGGAACACCCCGAGGAGGTGTTGGGCGGCCCGGCCCATCATCGCCGCGGGATAGACAGCAACGCTCCCCGCCGTCACTTTCGCAGTCGCCAATGTGAACGCGACCTCTTTCCGCAGGAGGCGCAACCAGAAGTCGATCACCGGCGCCTGCCCCATTCGCCCCGGACCCGCCAAAGGTAGGCCGACACCTGACTGCCTGTTCTGGCGAACGGATCTGGCCCTGAAGGTGCTCGCGCCGCGAAGCACGTTGCCGAGCGTCGAGGGATTGGCGTGGAGGTTCGCCGGCGAGATCCCGCACGGTCATCCCGCGAGCGCCTGCCAGTACCAGACGCGAGAACGCTCGCCGCGCGATGTCGTCGAGCATCGGCGTCTCGTACACGGCCCGTCTCACGGCGCATTCCGAATCGGGAAGCCATCGGGATCGAGGATCGGATCCCCGTCGCGTGCTACTTCGCCGCGTGTCGCGTGTGTGGCCCTTCTGAGGGCACACACACGTCGTCGCCACCGTTGTCGGCTCGAGCGATCGACTCACGGGCAAGCGGCCAGGCCTTCTTGAAGACCGCCTTGTCGCGGGTGGTGCCAAGCTTCGCCGCCGCGCTCGTTTGGGTGATGTCCGGCTCGGTGCGCAGAAGGCTGGCGAGTTGCTCAGCATCACGCTCGCCTCGGTCGGGATTCCGAAGGTCTAAGCTTCGCCCGAGCGCTGTCTCCGTAGGTCCATCTTCTGTTCGGCCTGGTGGCCGGCCGACAACACCACACGGAAGGGGTGTGCGCTGAAGATCGTGTGCTCTTGACCTTGATGTCATGGTCCTGTCTGCGCCCGTCGTCGCGACGAAGTAGGCCCTGTCAGGGCTCTGGAGAGCGTGCCCGACCCGACCGATTCGTCGGCGCCTTGGTCTTCGTTTGCCTCGGCGGGGCGACGGTGACGGCGGCAGAACGTCAGTGCCCGGCGATCGCTTCGTAGCGCCGAGAGGTTGCGGAGTAGTTGGCGAAGTCGCGGGCGCCGATCCGTCCTTGGCGACGTCGTGGCTCGACGCAGGTACGTCAACGATGATCAGACCAGCATCGATGCGCGCGCGCACGCTCGACGAGCCGCTCCGACCAGACAGCGTCCGACAGGTTGATCCCCGTCGGCTTGTAGGCGAAGTGGTAGGCCGAGCGAGCTCCTCTCTGTCCGGGTTAACACCGATACCGCGGGCGAGGACATCGAACCCGCGTCCGCAGCCCCTCGGCGGGTACCTCAAGGGCGACGTGCACGACAGGGCGCGAGCCGGCTTACCGCGAACTCGCCGAGGAACGGCCTTCTGTCGCTACGGCGATCGCGAGCATCAGCGCGATCCAGGTGCCGGCCTTCGGCGCCGCGGCGATCAACCTCATCGCTCCGTCGGGCAGATCGGTCCACCAGCATGGGCATACGGTCGCCGGCCCGGTCGCGGAAGGTGCTCCACGGTTCAAGAGGCAGGGCTCGGCTCGTCGCCGGCGCTTGACGGCTGCGGAACGAACCCCAAGGCATCAGATCGAGTTGACTCCATGCCGACCGCCCTCGTCGCTCACGAGGAGACCTCAGCAGGCGGAGACGTGCGGTGAAACGCGCGCGCGCGCTCGGAGCCGATACTGGCCAGCCCTCAGGTGCGGGTCGGCCGAGCAGGCGAAGAGCCGAAGATCACGGCCCAGCGTGTCGACCGTTGGAGGCCGGGATCCGGGAAGCTTTGCCGAGCAGGTCGCGGAATAGGTGGCCGGGGGAGTCGGTGGTCCGGCACCCACGTCAACGGATCTCCTGGACGGTCTTCTCCGCCTGGCTCTCGCGGACACGGGATTTCAAGCCGCGGCACCTGCCCTCTCGTAGTTGACGGGGCTCTGATAGCCGAGGCGTTCCTGAATGCGTGAGGGATTGAAGAACCCCTTGATGTAGTCGAACAGGGCCGAGCGCAGCAGGTCACGGGTCGGCCAGGCGGTGGAACTGGATCCAGGCGCAGCTCACCGGTTGAGGGTGGCCCAGAACGCCTCCACGACGGCATTGTCGAAGCAGTCGCCGGTGGAGCCGAACGATTGGGCGAGCTCCAGATCGGCCAGGCGCTGCGAGAAGGCCAGCGAGGTGTAAGTGCAGCCGCGATCGGAGTGGTGTACGAGGTTCCGGTCGGGCCGGCGGCGCTCGAAGGCCATCAGCAGTGCGTCGATCACCAGATCGGTGTTGGGCGAGGGACCCATCGCCCAGCCGACCACCCGGCGGCTGTGCAGGTCGATCACGCCGGCCAGGTAGAGCCAGCCCTCGTGGGTCCAGAACTGGGTGATGTCAGCGGCCCAGACCCGGTCGGGCCCGGCGGGTGCGAAGTCACGATGCACCAGATCGGGTGCCGGGGCTGTGTCCGGTCGCCCGGCCCGCCAGCGCCGGCGCGAGTGGACGCCCACGAGGCCCGCGACGCGCATCAGTCGTGCAACGCGGCGTCTCGAGCATCGCTCGCCGAGGCGGGCAAGCTCGGCATGCACGCGCGGGGCGCCGTAGGTACGGCGCGATCTGACGTGGATCTCGCCGATCAGCCCCGACAGGTGCTCGTCGCGACGGGCGTGGCGCGATGGCGGGCGGCGACACCAGTCATAGAAGCCCGAGCGCGAGCAGCCCACCACCCGACACAGCCGCTTGACGCTGTAGGCATCGCGATGGTCGTCAACGAACCGGAAGCGGCTCACCGGATCGTCTCCTTGGCGAAATAGGCGGCGGCCTTTCGCAGGATCTCGCGCTCGGTGCGCAGCTCGTGGACCTCACGCCGGAGCCGGCGCAGCTCGTCGCGCTCGGCCTCATTGAGGGCCCCGGGCTCGGCGGCGCGCGCGCTTCCCTGGCGCTCGGCGCGGACCCAGTTGCCGAGGGTCTTGTCGCTGATTCCCAGGTCCTTTGCGACCTGGGCGGTCGTCTTGTCGGTGTGCAGCACGAGACGCACGGCCTCGCGTCGGAACTCGGCTGGGTAGGTCGAGGATCGCCCCATTCGGGACTCCTTCCTGTGGGCACGTGCCCACTTTCAGGTGTCCGTCGGAGCGAGGCAAGACCAATTGGGGTCCGCCCCCGCATGAGGGTCGAGCCGCTGGTTTCGGAGCGCCCCGGCCCCCATGGGCCTCGATACAGGATCAAGTTGTGGAACATCGGTCTGCGCGATGCGATCGCCGCGATCTCGGTGGAGGTGAGCGACTCGTCGATGCGCACGGCGGTCTCCTTCGGCTGGTCGGCCGCCCGAGACCCCCCGTCACCCGATCTCGGGCGACATGTCCGTGGACCCTGAATCGCCGGCCGCCGGAGCGTGCCCGGGGAAGCCCGATTCCTCGGACGCGGAAGGGGATCGTTGATTTCATCGACCCCGGTCGGGACGTCGAGATGCCGGAGCGCACGGTTGCCGTTGGCACCCCACCGGACGAGAGGCCGGGGAATGAGCTGCAACGATCGGCGTGTCAGCGGCTTCGCCGCGGTTGGCACACTCGCGCTGCTCGCGGACGTCAGCTCGTCCGATCTCCTCGAGGCAATGGACCGAACCGGTACCGCCGCGCTCACCCTGACGCGGGAGGTGACTCGCGCACGATCTGCCGTCGCATCACCTCGACCCCCCCGAAGACGAGGGCGACGAGGGCGAGGAAGCCCAGCAGCTGCCGGTTGCCGCTTTCGGGACCGAAGGCGAGGAACAGCACGAACACGAATGCGACGCCGGAGTAGACGATCGCCAGGTGGTCGCGCATGGCCGGCGCGAGACGACGCCGGATCGTGGCGGCCCAGCGCGTCGGCCCCAGGACGAAGACGCCGAGAAGCAGGACGAGGCCATAGGCGATCAAGCCGTTGGCCACGTCGCGCAGCAGCCCGGTTGCGAGCAGCCAGGTGGTGACCCCCGCATCGTGCGTCACAGGCGAGGTCACCGCGTCGATCACCGCATTCCCGGCGATCCGGCGCACCGCGATCAGCAGCAGGCCCACGCCGATGAGACCGAGCGCCGTTGCGCGCAGCACCTCGCGACGGAAGCCGCGGCCCAGGTACACGGCGAGCGTGATCAGGAGGAGGGCCAGGATCGCGAGCCACACGGAGAGCGTGCGGATCAGCTTCACCCCGTCCTGCGCGGCGCTCAGCTGGTCGGAGCGCAACACCGTGATACGCCCGGCGTCCGGCGCAAGGTCGACCTGCAGGCCGATCCGCTGGCCGAGCTGCGTCACCAGCGGGCGCAGGTCGAGGATCACGCTATCGCCCTCGGTCAACACCAGCCCCTCCGGATCCCCGTCGAGGATCGCCACGAGTCGGCGGTGCGCCGTCCGGTTGGCCTCCTTCCAGATCTGCTGCACCGCGGGGCGCTCCAGGAGCTGAAGGGCCGAGGCCTCGGCCGCCTGGCGCAGGAGCCCCGCGGCCGGAGCCGCGAGCGGATCGAGATCGGGCGGGAGCGCCTGCCGCAGGCCCGCCTCGATGTCCGTGTTGGCGTACAGCGCATCCACGAGGTCCGCGGCGACCACCTGCCGCACGTCCTCGTTCTCGAGCAGACGGCCGCTGGCGTCGGCCCAGTTGTCGGTGTCGAGCGCCTGGCGCTTGACCCAGACCGTCAGCGATGACGCCACCAGGACCACGACCGCGAGCCCGAGCACGCTCCAGACCAGCCACCGGCGGCCCACCAGCGATTCGATGAACTGGCGCATCAGGCGATCTCCTCGGATTCGTCGTGGGCGAACGGCCCGGAGTATCACGCGCCACCCCAGTATCCGGTCGCCTGGCCGAGCCCAGGCTACCTACGCCCGCACCCTCGAGTCGCCCCCACGGCCCGCCGGCGTCGAGTCGGCGAGCGGCAGCTCTGCCGAGCGGGAATGCCATCACGACGTCGAGCGTTCGGCAGGGGCCGGCGCCGCGGCAGAATGGAGCGGCTCGGCCGGTCCGAGCCCCTCGAGCTGGGCCCGCGCGTCGCCGTACAGGAGCACGAAGGCGGCGGCCGAGAAACACACGACCACGGCCGAGGACGCGGAGACCAGCACCGAGAACAACCCCAGGGGGATGCCGGCGAGCAGGATCAGCAGCACGAGCCCGACCGACACGGCGACCAGGCCGATCAGGGCGTTCAGGGCGACGACGATCGCGGCGGTGTGAAACCAGCGACCCCGGACCAGCTCGGTGCTCCGATCCAAGGCGGCTCGCCCGCCGAGCCCCTCCAGCATCACCACCGGGGCGATCAGCTGATAGCGCACGAGCTGCCGGATGCCCCAGGGGATACCGACGACGCTGATCAGCAGCGCGCCGACGATCACGATCGCTCGCACGAGCGCCCCGACGAGGTCGCCGATCCTGGCGAAGGTCCGCCGGAACGCCTCGACCCCCCCGACCTCGACCCCGCCCTCGAGGCCGTGAATCAGGGTCGCGACCGCCGCGGTGACGAAGACGAACCCGATCGCGTAGCCGACGCCACCGGCGACGAGCGTGAGAAACACACCGACCGCACCGAGGCCGCGATCGCCATCCACCAACGAGCCGATCGGCGGGATGAGCTGCAGCAGCACGACGACCAGACCGATGACCAGCGCCACCGGCATGTAGATCAGCGCGACCTCGATGAAGTGGACCGGCCGGGCCCGCACGAACTGGGGTGCCGAGGCGATGATCTGGCCGGCCCGGCGGCGGCGGGCGATCGGGAGCGGGCGGACGCGCGTCCAGTCGGTGCGGCCGAGAAGCACGCTCGCCAGCGCGAAGATGAGTGCGGCCGCGATCACGAGCGGCAGCGGGTCCGTCTTGAGCCCGATCAGCTGATTCGAACCCCAGCCGACGGCGCCGCAGAACGCATTGACCGTCTGGCTGCCCACGTCGTTGCCCGCCGGGACGGTCGAGCTGGAGGGGCGCAGGTTGTCCTGCCAGTCGATGGGCTTCAACCAGCGGTCCTTCTGAGCGGGACCGGTCGGCCCGTTGAACGGCCCCGACTGGCGCTCACCCCACCGGCCTTTGAAGGACAGCCACGCGAGCGGATCGTCGGGGTCGTCGACGGCGTCCGGAAGGACGACCACCTCGGGCTCGATGGCATCCGACGGACCGCCGGTCTTGTCGCAGCCGAACCCCTCGGAGCCGCTGCGACCGAGGTAGAGATCGGAGCCGTAGTAGCTCGCGTGCGAACCGCGCGATGAGTACACGACCGGGTGCGTGCCGCGCCGCTCGAGCTTGTCGTCATCCCAGCCGGCGCGCTCTCCACCCTCGTGTTGGGCATAGCCGACGCTCACCGGCTCGGCGGACAGCGCCTCCTCGATCGTCCCGGCGTCGAAAACGAGCTGGATGCCCTCCCAGTCGCCCTCGTGCTTGTTGTTCCAGTCGTTGAAGTACCAGAAGAACCAGTACTGCAGCGCCAGCTGGCCGGGTCGGTCGGCCTGTCCGACGATGTGGGCGTAGACGACCGGGGGACGCCCGCCGGAGTAGGTTCGGAAGTCCTGTTCGTAGATGCAGCCGGGGGCCAGCGCGCTGCCGGGGAAGTCGAGGTAGAAGCCCTCACCCAGCCCGGCCACGTCCGAGGCGCCGGGGCCCTTCATCAGGACCGGGTTGCCCGTCCCGAGCTGGCGGACGAAGATCTGCGGATTGTCGAGGACGATGTCGACCGACGTGGGCGCGTACTGCTCGCCCTCCGTGTCACACGGATCCTCCCGCACCTTCAGCATCATCACCGGCGAATGGCGATCTGCGAGCCGCTGGGCCTGGTCGTCCTGGCCGAGGGCCGGCGATGGCACGCCGGCGAGGACCAGGATGAGCGTGAGCACCACGATCACCGCGGACGCCGTCAGGGCCACCGGTCGTGGTGGGACCCCGTCGGAGAGAGCCCGTGCGTGGGAGCAAAGCGCGATCGGAGAGCCTTTCCGGACTGGGCCGGGGCGGAGTATACGAAGCTCGCGATGACGGGCTCCGCCTGTGCCATCGGCCCACAGGCTCGCCTCAGGATGTCGGCGCCTTCCTCATCCGCACCGCGTTGACACCAGGACATCTCCCAGTTCGTGGTGGCGGCGGCCGCGGGGTTCGCCGTCACTCTGATCACGTCGCCGTATCGGGGGCGCAGACTCTGGTTCGTCCGCCTTGCGCGGCGCCGGCGGTCTGGCTCGCGCTGTCGGTGGTCTACTTCGACTCGACCATGGAGGCGGCGGCGGACCCCGGGTTCGGGGTGCCGGGCCTGGTCGCGGCCGTTCTATCGATCCCCACCGCGCTCAGCTTGCTGATAGACCTGTTCGTGCCGGAGGAGCTCACCTCGTTGCGTGAGAGCCGCCTCGTCGTGTCCGCCGCCGCGGCGATCGTGCTGATCGCAGTGGCCGGCTATGCGATGGGGGCGAACAACGACGGCTTCCCCACGTGCCAGGACTTCACGATCGCCGGATCGGACCGGCCGGCGAACTGCGCACCGAGATGACACCGGGTGACCGACGGATGACCCGCGGCACAACAGGGGATCGCCGGCTCGGCACGACTGAGGGCGAGGATGCGCGTCGGGCGACCGCGATGCGACATCACGCCGTGGCGACGGCGATGTCCATGATCGCGTGACCGGCGCCGTCGAGCCGATCGGCCGCGTTCGAGAGATGGCGGTACACCTCGCGCCGCCGAAGGGCGTCGAGCAGCCCCTCGATCGCCTCCCCGTGTGTGCCCCATCGCTCCGCGACGTCGGCCCCGAAGAGCTCCGAGAAGGCCGCGCGGTAGACCTTCTCCACCCGTCGCTCGGCCTTGTGAACGCGCGCGATGTGCTCGGCCACCAGCGCCGGATCGCCACCCAGCCCCGCGATCCCGGCCTTCAGCTCGCGGGCCCCTTCGCAGAGGATCTCGGCGATGGCGACGACGGTCGCGTCGGGCTCCGCGGCGAGCATCCCCATCTCACGCACAGTGGTCTTGGCGTAGTTGGCCACGTCGTCGATGCGGCGGATGGCGACCGCGGTGAGATCACGGTCGAACATCGTCGTGAACGATCGGTTGAGCGTGTCGAGGTTCCGCTCCCGCAGGCGATCGCCGCGCTTCTCGATCGCGGAGACCTTCTCTGCGGTCACGGCCTCACCCGTGCGCGCGTACTCGGCCAGGGCGTCGAGGGCGTCGGCGGCGATCTGGGCCTGGTCCGCCAGGAGGACGGAGAAGTCGGCGGTGCGCGGGAACATGCTGCGCGTGAGCCGCGAGAGCGCGGGTCGATAGCGGCGCGGCGCGGTCACGAGGCCACGACCGTCAGCCCGCGAGCGCGGCGGCGGCCGCGACCAGCGCATAGAGGGCGAGCCCGGCGGCCGCGGCTGCGGGGAAGGTGATCAGCCACACCACGATCATCGCCTTGCCGGTGTCCCAGCGCACCCCCCGGGGCCGCTCCGCAGAGCCCGCGCCGATGATCGACGAGGCCACGACCTGGGTGGTGGAGACCGGGCCGCCCAGCAGAGCCGCACCGTAGACCACACCCGCGGCGCCGGCCTGTGCGCCGATGGCGTGCAGGGGCTCGAGCCGGTAGATCCCGAAGCCGAGGGTGCGCGCGATCCCCCACCCGCCGGACACGCCGCCGATCACCAGCGTCGCCGCCGAGACCGCGATCACCCACAGGGGGATCGAGAACGACGACTGGCGGCCGCCCAGGACGAGCGCCAGGGCGATCACGCCCATGCTCTTCTGCGCCTCGTTGCCGCCGTGGGCGAAAGCGAGCAGGCCGGTACCGCCCACCAGCAGGCGGCGCAGGGGGCGATTGGCGCGCCGCGTCGCACGGCGCAGCGCGAGGCGACCGAGCCGGAACACCACGAAGCCCGCTGCGAGACCGACGATCGGCGAGAGGATCAGCGCAACGAGGATCTTGGTCACGCCCTCCAGCTTCCCGTCGGCGAGGGCCGAGAGCCCCCACTGCACGTGGCCGGGACCCGCGGCGGCCACGGTGACGCCCACGAGCCCGCCGACCAGGGCATGGGTCGAGGAGGAGGGGATCCCGAACCACCACGTGACGATGTTCCACACCGCCGCCCCCGCGATGCCTGCGGCCACGATCCCGAGCGCGGTCGTGGGAGCCTCGTCCGACAGGGTCACGAAACCGCTGATCGTGTCGGCGACGGCCGTCCCGGCCAGGAAGGGCCCGATGAAGACCATGACCGCGAAGAACGCCAGGCCGCCCGCCGGTCGGATCGCGCGCGTGACGACCGCCGGCGTGCAGACCTCGGCCGCGTCATGGAAGCCGCTGGTGACGTTGAAGGCGATCGCGGAGATCAGGGCCAGCACAAGGAGCGTGGTTTCCATCGCGCCCTATCGGGCCGCTTCCGGAGCGCGGCCTCGGCTCGCGTGATCGACGACCCCCATCGAGAGCGACCGCCGGCCGAGCGTCCGGATGAACGGATTGCATCGCTGCCGGGACATGAGTCTCCTCGGGCCGCGCCGGGCCTCCGTCTCCTGCGACGACGGACCACCGCTCAGGGGCTGCAGGATACTCAGGCCCAGGCCGGCGGCGGCGATCAGGGTGAGAAGGCGGCGAGCAACGTCGTGCGCTGAGAGATCATGGGCCCCGAGGACACCCCCTCCAGGTCCAGGATCGTCTCAGCGTGCACCAGCCGGCTCACCCGGGCCGCCCCACCCATGGGCCCTCTTCAGCGCCCGGGGAAGGTAGGGTTCCGTCGAGTGATGTTGCCTCGCCTCCGCCGAAAGCCATCCCCGAACGGCCAGACGCGCCGGCTCGACCTCACCGCGCAGCAGTGGTTGGTCGCCTTCCTCATCGGCACCGCGACCGTCCTCGCGGCGATCTTCGGCTGGCGCGCGGCCGCCATCGGAAGCACGGCGGCGTTCGACGACCGCCAGTCGATCTCCGAGACCATCAAGGTCGAGCAACAGCAGATCGACATCGGCATCGGCGTCGATGGAGATAGCCGCGTGTACAGCCGCTACCTGGCCGACTACGCCGTCGCCGCCGAGCTGGAGAACCAGGCGGTCGCCCTGGCGGCGGCCGGCAGTACGGTGGCGGCTGCCGAGAACCGGACCGAGGCCCGCCGCCTGCGCACAACCGCGACCGAGCGGACCGCGGACGCGGGGACCTTCGGCCGCTTCTCGATCCAGGATGACCTGAGGCGCCCGACCGCGACGCCGCGACCGTTCGATCTCGAGGAGCGTGCGAGCGTGCGGGCGGCCGAGCTCTCGACCGGCCTCGACTCGCCCGGCAGCCTCGACCCGGCAGGTTGGGCGGACCAGGCGGAGGGCATCCGCGAACGCATCAAAGGGCTCGCCGCTTGGTCCTTCATGCTTCTGGGCGCCGTGCTCATGTTCACGGTTGGCCAGGTCAACTCCGAGCGACGCCCCGCCTTCTACACCTTCATGGCCATCGGCCTCGTCGCCCTTCTGGTCGGCGCGATCGGGGGCTTCTCGATCGACTTCTACGCATGAGCGCGACCGAGGACCTTCCGCGCGGCGACGGCGACGGCGACGGGGGCAGCGACGACAAGGAGAGGATCCCCGGGCGCTGGATCGCCATCTCGCTCGCCGCGATCGTCGTAGTCGGGGCCGCGCTCGGGATTCTCCAGACCGATGCGGGCGTCAGCGAGTCGAACACGGCCCGCGAGACCACCCGGACGGCGGTCGGGGCCATGAGGGCGGGCGTCCTCGAGCAGGCCGGCCTCCAGCTCGAGCGCGACATCGAGGCCGAGTCTTATGCGTTTGGGCGCGAGCAGGAGTCCGTCGTGGGCCGGGCCGAGAGCGCGGGCGCTTCGGCCCCACCCCTCACGCTCGAGGATCTCCAGGGGATCGTCGAACCGGGCTCCGATCTGCCGCGAGCGCGCACCGAGGAGCAGTTGCGCGCGCTGAGATTCGATGCCGAGCGGCTTAGCCTGAGCCAGACGGCCCTGGCCGAGACACGTGTCACCTGGAACGACCGCAGCACCCAGTACACGACGGCGATATCGATGCTGGCCGTCGCGCTCTTCCTGGTCGGTTTCGCCGTCGTGCTGCGCGGAGCCCGCCGGACCCTCTTCTACGTCCTCGGGGTCGTCTTCGGGCTCTTCATCCTCGGGTGGGCCGTCCACATCTACAGCCTGCCCATCCCGGAGACCTCGGGCGACGCCATCGCGGCGACGGCGCGCGGCCGCATGGACGCTGCCGAGGGCCGTCAGGAGCGGGCGGTCGCCGCGTTCACCCAGGCCATCGACATCGAGGGGGACTACGACGCTCCGTACCGGGGACGAGCGGCATCCGTCTTCCTGCGGGCGAACCCGGACTACCGTGCGACGCGGGCCGTGACCGGTGACCGGACCGTACTGGAGAAGGCGATCGCCGACTCCCGGAGGGCGCTCGAGCTCGGCGGGGGCCGGAGCTTCTCGACCTATTCGCTCCTTTCCATCCTGAGCTTCTACGCGGGCGACTATGACGGCGCGGTACAAGCCGCCGACGAGGCGATCGCCATCAACGACCAGGTGCCCGACATCCGGCTCGCGAAGAGCGCGGCGGAGGTCGCGCGGGGCGATGCCCCTGCCGCGCGCGCGGCGCTCGGGGGTGCCCTGCAGACGCTCCAGGGAAGCGAGCCCTCCGAGCGGACCCGCGACCTGGCCGCTCAGTACGCGACCTATCTCGAGCAGGTGATCGCCACCTCACCGGAGCAGACCGCTCTCGCGCGCGAACTGGAGCAGGAGATCGTTCGGCGGGAGATCGGCTTCAACCGCGGCAGCCCGGTGGCGGGCACGCCCCCGGGACGGGGAACCGCGGCGGTGGAGGGGCTGCGGTACGCGGACGGCAGGCTGCGGCTAACGCTCCGGTGGAAGGACCTCCCGCCGAAGACGGCGCTCACGGCGATCGGGTTCGAGCGCCCGACGCCCGGCGCACCGTGGGTGCAGCCGCGCGACCTGGGCCTCTTCCGGACGGTCTCGGGGAGCGGCGAGGAGACGCTCTCGGTGCCGCTCGAGCGAGCGTGCACCCCGGCGGAGGTGCGGGTCGACGTCTACCTCGACGGCGCGCCCGCCGAATCCGTGACCGGGCCGGGCGGCACCCCGACCTGCTGAGGCCCTGTGGCCCACGGGGTCATCGGCTCGGCTCAGCTCGCCGGCGCCTCCGGAGCGGCCGCGCCCGAGCTGCAGAGCTCCGCGCGCTTCTCGCGGGCGGCCATGTGGCCCTCGCGCAGCGCGGTGCGGAACGCCTCGCGGGTGACCCCCTTCTCCTCGATGATCGCCCTGAGTCCGCCGTCCTCGCGGGCGGCCTTCATCTCCTTGGCGGTCATGCCCAGCAGCGCGAGCACGGGCGCGGAGCGGGCGGCCGCCCGCTCCGTACGGAGGGTGATCTGCTTCTGGCGGCGGGAGAAGATGCGGTCCTTGCGCTCGACCGAGATCCTGCCCGCGTTGACGAGGACGGTGAGGCGCTTCTCGACACGGGTCAGAGCGGGGCTGTCGGCCGGGGCGACGAGCATGCCCGGGGCGATCTGGCACCCACTCGAACGTGCCGCTGTGGCGGGTGACCGCGGCCGGGTCGGCGCACGTGCCGGGCTCGTCCCACTCGATCGGCCCGCCGCCGAGGTGGTCGTGGGCGACGGACACCTCGTCTTCGGGCGCGACACCCGAGGAGCACGTCAGCTCTCGAACGAGTCCCCGTGGACCGTGAGCGCGTAGATGATCAGGCCGTCGACGACCATGATCGGGATCGAGCGGGCCGGGTCGGCCCCGATGAACAGGAAGTGCCAGAAGCCGTTGAGGCCCGCGACCATGACGCCCAGGAACTGGCCGAAGACGCTGGCCCGCAGCACCAGGACGCCGGTCAGGATCTCGACGGCGCCGATCACGAGATAGGTCGTACCGAGCGCGGTCCGGTCGCCGAAGATCAGGTCGGCGCCCGCGTAGACCGACTCCTGGTTCAGCGCGACGAGGCCGGCGAGCACGTTGAGGACGCCCGCCACCAACAGGGCCGCCGCGGCGAAGGTCACCCATCCGCCGCGGCGCAGGCGCATCGTCGACATCGTGGGCACCTCCGGTCGCAGGGCGGACCCGCGCACCCTAGCGGCAGGGCCCCCGAGCCGCCGCCCCGCGCCCGCTCCGCCATGCGAAAGGTCCCCCGGAGCGAGGTCCGCCTCTGCCCGTGATTTCGCTATATTCGCCGGATGGCGCTGCCGAAAAGCCTCCGCCGGCACCGATAGGGTGATCGTTCTTCGGGGGGCTCAAGTCGGGACCGGCTTCTGCCGAGGCGCACGTGGCACGACCCCGCAGCCAGGAGCCAGGACCCCTCCGATCCCGTCACCCCCCGCCCGACGCGCCGTGCTCGCCCAAGCCCCCGCCCCTGGGCACGCGCTCCGTAGGATCCGCCGCGGACTGATGACCTCCGTGGTCGCGGGCGCGGCCCTTCTCGGGGCACTGCCGGCGAGCGCCGGTGCCGAGGACGCCGACGTCGGGACGACCTGCCTCGCCCCGGCCGACGCCGCGGGCATCGACGCGCTGCTCGGGCGGGCCGCCAGCCCGCTCGCCGGCCAGGGCGCGACGTTCGTCGCCGAGGGCGTCGCGGCCGGTATCGATCCGCGCCTGCTGCTCGCGATCGCGGCCCACGAGACGCGCTTCGCGACCTACGCCCCCGCGCGCGCCATCCACAACCCCTTCGGGCTCGGCCCCGGGATGGTCTTCACCTCGGACGCCGCCGCCATCGCCCGCGCCGCGCGCACGCTCGACTCCTACTACGCGCAGGAGGGCCGCATCAGGATCGACACCATCGGCCCGAAGTGGGCCCCGCTCGGAGCGGCCAACGACCCGAAGGGCCTCAACCGCCACTGGGTCGCGGGCGTGAGCACCCAGTACGCCGCCCTCGGCGGCGACCCCGGCGAGCCCGTCCTGATCGGATCCCAGGGCGCCTCCTGCGCGGCGCAGACTCCCACGGGGACGCCGGAGGGCGCCTCCTCCACCCCGCCCGCCGCGAGCGACCGGTCCTCCGGTCCGGCCGAGGTGACCACCCTGGCGGGGGCGACGTTGATGATCTGCCTGGTCGGATACCTGGCCACCCGGCGCCGGCGGGTGGTTCTCGCCGCCGCCGAGGCCGGTGATTCGCGCTTCTGGGAGCGCGAGGGGACGCACGTGTACGCGGCCCCCCCGCATTTCGCCGACGAGACGACCGTGGCCCACGCGCAGAGCGCCGCCACCGCGTCGGAGGCCCTCTCCATCGCCTGGGCCGCGGAGGAGGCCATCGAGGATGCCGAGTGGACGCTCGAGGATCCGCCGGAGGGCGAAGTGACCGGCGAGGACGGCGCAGTCGCCGAGGAGATCCCCGGCGAGAACGAGGCGCCCATCCTCGCGACGGGCGAGGCCCTCCCCGCCCCGCAGGCCGCCCCGGAGCCGGCAGTGGGAATCGACCCGCAGGCCGCCTACTGGTCGTGGGCGGAGGACGAGTCCGCCGGGCACGACGACGACGAACAGCCGGACTGGCCGGTCGGCTGGCGCCCCGCCGAGGAGCCCGCCCCCGCGCTGCCGCCCGTCGTCGTGGAGCCGGAGCCCGAGCCGGCGGGCGTCGTGGTCGTCGCCGAGGTCATGGACGTCGCCGACATCGTAGATCAGGCCGCCATCGTCGCCGACCTCGTGCCCGCGCTCCTCGAGGGCATCCTGCCGATCGAGCGCGTCTGCGACCGCGCCGAGGTCACCCCGCGGATGCTCGCGCTGATGCGCATCGTGGCCGACGCCCCCCTGCCGGTCACCGAGCAGGCCCGGCGTCTGGGCCTCCCCCGCACCCTCGTCGCCGGGCTCTGCGCGCGCATGGAGGCCCTCGGCCTCGCCCAGCGCGAGCCCCTCGCCGAGGACGCCCGGCGGCATGCCGTCACCCTCACCCCCGCCGGCTACGAGCTCTGCTCCGACAGCGCGCCCGCGCCGGACGCCGCACGGGTCGAGGCGGTCCTCGCACGCATGAGCCCGGCCGAGCGGGCCGCACTGCTGGCCGGCCTCACCGCGCTGGGGAGCCCCTCCGCCGCGTAGGCCGGAGGGGCTCCGCCGGGCGCGGGGCCGGACTACGCCTCGGGCCTGGAGTCCTTGGAGAACGGGTTCCCCATGATGCCCCCGGCGAAGATCATCACCAGGAAGCCGACGCCGATGATGACGAACAGGATCCCGGTCGCGATCGAGAAGAACGAGACCTGCTCGCCGACGTACGCGAGCTCGAGGCCTGTGGCCAGCGCGCGCTGCGAGACCCAAAGGTCGCGGGCGGGGTTGGACACGGGACGTCCGGTGGGGCCTTGGCGGCCTCGTCCTCGGTGAAGACCTCGTTGCCCTTCGCGTCGAGGAAGCGGCCCATCTTCGAGTAGGTCCGCCCGCCGGTCGACTCGAGCGCGTGGACGCGCATGTACTCGGCGAAGCACCGTGCCTCGCTGCCGCTGTCGATTTCCTTGTCGGCCACGTTGCACGACGGGATGGCGACCTTGCCCTCGAGCCCCGCCGCCTCGATGCCCTCGACGATGGCCGTCGGGCTCATGTCCGGGGAGCCCACGATCTGCTCCTGGGTGATCGTGTCGTGGACCTCACCGCGGGCCTGAGCGCCGGCGACGATCATCCATACGGCCCCGAGGACCACGAGGAGCACGCCGGCGACGACGCCTCCCCCCCAGCGCAGGTTCTTCGTTCTCGTCATGTGTCAGCCTCTCCTGGTTGGGCACGCCCGGCGGACACGGCGGCGCCGGTCGGTTAGTTGCGCCCACAAGAGCAGCACGCGGTACCACACCGAGCTCAGCGAGCGTGGGGCGAACCTCAGCCAGGGGCAGCGGCAGATGATCACGATCGCCCGAGCGATGGTCGCCGACCCGAAGATGATGATCCTCGACGAGGCGACCCCCAACGTCGACACCCGCACCGAGAAGCTGATCCAGGACGGCATGCGCAAGCTGATGGACGACAAGACCAGCTTCTCGATCGCCCATCGCCTCGCCACGATCCGCGACTCCGACAGGATCATGGTGCTCAACGGCGGCGCGATCGCGGAGTTGGCGAGCCATGCCGAGCTGATGGCGACCAAGGGCTTCTACTACGCCCTCTATATGAGCCAGTTCAAGGGCAAGGGCCCAGGCGGCGACCCCGATGAGATCGCGCTCGAGTTCGTCAGCACGTAGCCGTGTGGTCCGCGCAGGTGCGGTGCGCCGGGAGCGGAGCCCCGCGGGGGAAGCGACGATGCGGGGCCCTTCCGGCCCGGCCTCGGCCCGGCGGACAAGCCCGGAGAGCGTGTTCGGATGTATGCCGGCGGCGTCCGATCGGCCCGCCGGCCGCCCCCCGCTCCCCGATTCGAACCGGCTCTGGCCGCCCCCGAGGACTCAGATCGGCAAGCCGAAGATCAAGACGCTCGCCATGACGAGTCCGACCGCTGAAGTACCGGCCACGGCCGGCCACGACTTCTCGCGAAGTGCGAGCATGAGGCCGAGGGCCGCCTGGAGAACGAAATACAGCGCGAACACGCGCGATGCGATGGCGACCGCATCCGTCACGTTCGTGAAGAGCACGATCATGATCGCAGGCACCAGAAGGATCGGGAACGTGTACTTGCGCGGTATGGCTTGGCGCGTGGCTTCGATAAGCAGGTCGCTCCGCGAGGTCGTGGCGTTCGTGATGGCGGACAACTGGCTCCCGATCGCGGCGAGGAGGATCAACCACGGAAGGTAGAAGGCCACCTCCTTCGATACGACGAAGATCGCGGTCGCGTCGGCAGGGGGACGGAACTGGCCAAAGGGAAGCAGGACGAGCGCGATGAGTAGCACGAACACGCCCGTGGCGATCGCCTGGGCCCAGCGCATGCTCGATATCCGCACCTCGGTCGAGAAACGGGCACCGATGTAACGGGAAGCCTCGAAACCCTGGACCATCGCGAAGAGGCCCAGCACCTTGCGCACGGCCTCGCTGTCGATTGCCGGGTTGTAGGACGGAAGGTTCCAGTTGCCGTTGATGGCTTCGAGGACGTTGTAGACGGCGAAGGCCGCGACCACGGCGAACAACGCGGCGAGGTTGAACGCCGTAGTCCGGTCCCCGAGCTTGTTGAGCGCCGGGAGGTACCCGAGGTACCCGACGACGATGACCACGGCAAGGACGATCACCGAGGTGAGCGTGACGCGGTCCGGCGTGTATATCTCGAGCGGGAGCAGCACGAGGGTCATCAGCAGCTGCGTGTAGTACGCGATGTTGACCATTGAGGCACCGAAAAGCGACCAGTTCGCCCAGGCCGCCACGGTGTTCGCTCGGTCGGGTGCGCCGATCAGCGGCTCGTAGTGGCGGATGTTGTACGCCATTACAAAGCCGGCGGCGACGGCCACGAGGCAGATCGCGAGCATGAAGATCGGCGCCTCGTAGCCGACCAGCACGACGATGATCGGCGACAGAACGAGGAAGCCGACGTCCATGATGTTGGCCAATGGCACGACCATCGCCTGATACCGCGCCGAATGCTGTAGCTTCGGTCGGTACAGAAACCAGAGGGAACCGAGCAGGACAAAGGCTCCGATGGCACCGTCGAGAACGTGGCTGTTCTCCACGCGCGCCCCCTTTCCCTGGCCGGATCTATCGTGCGGCCCCGACCCTATAGATGGGCGCGTACGATTGCATCACTGCGCAAGCGCCACGGACGCGGAAGCACCGTGTTCGCCGCGCACCGCGTCTGAGGGCGAATCTGATCCAACGAGCTTCGCCGGCGTTCGCCGGGGGAATGTAGGCTCTTCGGGCATCGAAGTGGGTGACCTGACGGGCTGATCTGCCCGGGATCGGACTGGTGATGGGCGCCACGCGCAGTCCGGTGCCCTCCGTAGCTTGTCGTCTTCCCAAGGAAGCGAAGACGGGAGCACCACCCAGCGCCCGACCAACGACGTGCTCCGCTCGAGAGGAGCCCAGACATGACCTCGCAGACCACCGGCCTCGAGGAGAGCGTCGTCGGCGCGGTCGCGCTCGACCTCGTCGCACGGGTCCGGGCGCTCACCTTTGACATCCGGCGCCTCGAGACCGAGATCGCTGAGCGCACCGCGACGGTCGCACCGGTGCTCCTCCAGGTTCACGGCGTGGCGGCCCTGTTGGCGGCCAAGGTCATCGGCGAGGTCGCCGGGGTGGTGCGCCTTCGCTCCCGCCACGCCTTCGCCCGCTACAACGGCACGGCGCCCGTGCCGGTCTGGTCCGGCAATCGGGCTCTTCCGATCCGAGTGTGGCGAGGCGGTAGCGAGTAGCGGCTGAGCAGGGGCCGGGAGCCCCCGGCATCGTTGCGGCTGACGAAGGCTGCGACGACGAGGAGGCTCCCGACATGTCCGACGCTACCGGCGCCGCGGAGGCGCTGCTGGGCTTGCCCGGGTTCCGGGTGATCGAGGTCCACGAGGACGCCGCCGAGGTGCTCATCGTGATCGAGCTGGTCGCCGATCTGGTCGGCTGTCCGGGGTGGGGGTCGTGGCCCGAGCCCACGGCCGGGCGGATGTCGACTACCGCGACCTTGCCGCCTTCGGCCGGCCGGCGCGGCTTCGCTGGCGAAAGCGCCGCTACCGCTGCGAGGAGCGGCGATGCTCGATCGCCACCTGGTCCGAGTCCTCGCCCGCGTTCTCGGCGCGCTGCCTTCTCACCCATCGGGCAGGGCGCGAGTGTTGCCGCCAGGTCGGCCTGAACGCGCGCCCGGTCGCGCAGATGACGCGCGAGCTCGGGGTCTGCTGGGACACCGTCATGGATTCCGTGCGTGAGCACGGTGAACCACTCGTGAACGACCCGGAGCGGGTGGGCGAGGTTCGCCAGCTCGGCATCGACGAGACGAGCTTCCTGGCGGCCACCAAGGATCACGCGACGCTCTTCGCGACCGGGATCGTGGACCTGGAGCGGCGGGTCGTGATCGACGTCATCGCCGGCAACAACGCCCAGAGCCTGGGCGCCTGGCTCGATCACCAGCCGCCGAGCTGGATCTCGGGGATCCGGGTCGTGGCCACCGACCTGGCCGAGTCCTATCGCTCGGCGTTGGATGGTCGCCTGGATCACGCGATCCGGGTCGCCGACCCGTTCCACGTGGTGCGCCTGGCCAACCGCTGCCTGGACCAGGTGCGCCGCCGGGTCCAGAACGCGACCCTCGGCCATCGCGGACGTCGCCGTGATCCGCTGTACCGGATCGCAAACTGATGCTCGCCGGCGCCGAGCGCCTCGAGGGGGCTGCGGTCGACCGGATGCTCCTGGGCATCCGTCTGGGCGATCCCGAGGATGAGGTGCTCGGGGCCTGGCTGGCCAAGGAGTCGGTGCGCGACGTCTACCTGGCGGCAAGCATCGACGACGCGCAGCTGCTCATCGACAAGGCGATCACCGGCTGCGCCGAGGACTCCGTAGCCGAGGTTCGCTCGCTCGGGCGCACGCTCTCCAGGTGGAGGGCCGAGATCGTCAACCGCCACCGCACCGGCGCCTCGAACGGACCGACCGAGGGGCTGAACCTGCTCGTGAAGAAGGTCAAGCGCGCCGGCCACGGCTTTCGCTCCTTCGCCAACTACCGGCTTCGGATCCTGCTCCATGCCAGTGGGGTCAGATGGACCGAGACGCGACCCCCGACCCCGACCATCCGATCACGCTCGCCACGCTGAAACCGGAAGGCCCGCTTAACGAGGGCGCCGCGAAGGTCGCCGACATCCAGATGGTGGTCGGGCGGCAGCCGTCGTGGCCTCGGGCAGCTCGCCCGGCGATGCCGAGATGCTCGAGCACGCCGGCGGTGTCGACGGCTCCCTAGCCCGGCTCGTGCTGCACGACGACGCGGAGCGGGAATACGCGTACATGAGCGAGGCAGGCACTCTGACCGCGGCCGAGCCGATCGAGGCCATGGCGGCACGCCCCGGGTGGGCCCGCGTGAGCATGCGCCCGACTCGACGACCGTGTTCGGTGACGCGTGAACCGGGCGGACGACGATCGCCGCGGGGCGGACAGACCGTCCGGACCCGGTTGACGCCGCGCGAGGTGGCGCGCAGGGGTGACGGATGCCCGCCGACGGGATTCCCGGAAGGGTAAGTTAGCCCTGAAACCCGAACCGGTCCCGTCGGGACCGAAAGGAGCAAGGCCGTGGATTGGAGTTTTTGGGATTTTCTCTGGACGACCTTCATGGTGTTCGTCTGGATCTCCGTGCTCATCATCTTCTTCAACGTGATCTTCGATGTCTTCCGGAGCCGTGATCTGTCGGGCTGGGGAAAGGCCGGCTGGTTGATCCTGCTGGTCGTGCTGCCGCTGATCGGGGTGCTCATCTACGTTCTCGCCCGCGGTGACGGCATGGCCGAGCGCAGCATGCGCTCGCAACTCGACCAGGCTGAGCGCATCCAGCAGGCCTACGGCGCCGCCGACGCCACCGACCAGATCGCCCGCGCCAAGGACCTGCTCGATAGCGGGGTGATCGACGGCGCCGATTTCGAGCAGATCAAGCGCCGCGCTCTCGCCGGCTGACCGGCGGACGGCGACGACCGCCTCGAGGGGCGACAGCCGCTGAGATCCCTCCGGGGTAGCCGATCGACATCATCGCGATCGGCTACCCGAAGGGATCTCCGACCCCGAGAACCGCGTCGGCGACCTGGTCCTGTTCGAGGGTGCCTCCAGCGGCATAGTCGACGACGAGGATGTCGCAACCGCCGCCGCCGCCGCCCTCGAGCCCGGCGAGGCGACGTCCGTGATCATGTTCGAGAACGCCTGGGCGGCGCCGTTCATCGCCGCGGGGCGACGCAATGGCGGCCGCGTGCTCGATGCGGAACGCATCCCGGCCACCGAGCTCCCGCGCCCCGATCGAGCGCACCGACGAGGCGGGGCACCGAGGCGGGTGCCTCACCACCGGGCGGGGTCTCCGCGTTACGGTTCCGACCGGTCTCGCGGTGTGGCGATCGGATCCCGCGTGGCCGTTGCCTCGAGACCACCGGCCCGGTCGGCGAGCACCTGCTCGATCCTGTCGAGCCGCTCGGTCACCGACACGAGCGCCGTCTCGATCCGCGTGGACGCGGCGAGCTCCTCGGAGGTGGCCTCCGCCTCGTGGCGGGTCCGCCGAGCCGCCTCGAAGAACGTTGAGGTGATCACTGCGGCCAGCACGGTGATCAGCGCGATCCCCACCAGCATGACGACCGCGGCCACCAAGCGGGCGATAGTGCTCGTCGGGGTGACATCGCCGTAGCCCACCGTTGTCACGGTCTGCAGCGTGAACCACAGCGCCCTGCCGATGCTCGGATACTCGCGGGGAGCGAGGACCCTCACGAGCACCGCGCCGATCACCACGGCGAACAGGGTTGCGCTGACGATCGCCCAGGCGGCCCTGCGGATCGAGGCCGGCTGCTCCGTGAAGCGTTCGAGGGTGCGAAGAGGTGTCCACACGGGCGGGTATTCTTGCATTCCTCCCGACGGGTACGCTGGGCAGCATGGCTTCGCCGCAGGGTCGCGCGTTCGGGCTGTTCACCGTCGACCGCGACCGGCTCTCGTTGCGCAGCGGTGCGATCGGCGTGCTCGCGATCCTCGGTGCGGTCGTGGTGCTCGCCGTCATCGGCGACGCGGGCGCCGCGGCGGTCGCCGGTGCGGCGATCTCCGCCGCGTCGGCGGGGCGCGCCCCTCTTGGCACGCGTATCGCTCGTGGGCTCGCGGCGGCGGTCGTGGGGTCGCTCCTCACCGCGGCCGGCGTGTGGTCGGGAGGTGACGGGTGGACGACGGGACTGGTCGTCGCACTCGTCACCTTCGCGGCCACCCTCGCCGTGGCGTACGGGAAGGCCGCCGCGACCGCTGGCTTCCTCCTCAACCTGTGGTTCATCCTCGCGCTCTCCTTCACGGCGGCCGACCACTCGCTCGGGGCACTGGCGGGAAGCTTCCTCGCCGGTGGGGTGCTCGCGGTGCTGCTGCAGCCCCTCGCCGCCCGCCGCGAGGCACCCGGCGCGACAGGCCGCCGCGACGAGCATCACGGCGCCCGTGGTGCTCACGGAGGGTGGAGCGCGCCGGTGCGCGCCGCGCTCCGGCTCGACTCCCCGGTGCTGCAGTTCGCCGTCACCCGCGCGCTTGGTGCGGGTCTGGCGACGCTGCTGGGCTGGTACCTGTTCGACGCCCACCCGTACTGGGCGGTCCTCGTCACGCTGATCATCATCAAGAGCGATCCGGCCGAGTCGCTCATCGTCGGGGTGCATCGCACGGTCGGAACGGTCGCGGGAGTCGTGGCGGGAGGCGCCATCGCGCACGGCATCGAGAGCCGGCCGGTTCTCGCGATCCTGCTGCTGGTGGTGGCGATGCTCATGGTCCTATTCATGAGCGCCAACTACGCACTGTTCACGTTCTTCCTGACCGCCACCCTGCTGCTCACGACGCGCCTCGTGGAGAAGGACGTCAGCGAGACGGCGTCGGAGCGTGCCTGGGCGACGCTCCTCGGCGTCGGGATCGCCTTCGCTGTGATCGCATTCGTCACCCTGCTCGTGCGGCGCCAGTCGTCGCGGCCGCCCACCCCGGCGGCGGGATGATCAGGGCGGGCGTTTCGCGTACGAGATCTGCACACCGCCGGACACCATGGGAGGCGCGCTCCTCGCGCGGCAACCGCAGGCGGAGGCCCCGGGGGCGGGCGTGTACGGCGACTCGCGCGACCGAAACACGATCACAAGAAGGATGAGCCACAGGATCCCGGTCATCAGCGGCACCCACCACCATCGCCGGGCCTCGGCGGCGGCGAACTCCAGCGCGACGAGGTCGTGCCGGGTCGAGCCGGGCGCTGTCGCCATCGTCCCCCCCATTCCCCGGACGTCCGGCGCGCGGGACAGCCCTGCAGAGGCGCCTGTAGATTGCGGGCGTCCAACCAGGAGGCGGTGACGGCGGGCACCGGACGACCGCGCACCCGGACACAGGCATGGCATGGGGGGTGGGCTTGCGGTGGGATCGGCAACTCCCCCGCCCCGGCGCGGCCCCCGGGCCACCGTCGAGCACCCGACGGTGGCCGAGCGCGCCGCCCGCGGCCGCGCGGTGCGCTCAGACGTGCCACGGTCGGCCCACGCCGAGTTGGCACCGGGTGCCGACCGCCCCGACCCGATCGGCTTCCTGCAGCGCCAGGCCGAGGACCGCATCCCCGAGCTCGTCCCCATCCGCCACGGCCGGATGCTGACCTCGCCGTTCGCCTTCTACCGTGGTGCCGCCCTGATCATGGCCCACGACCTCGCCGCCACGCCGGCGACCGGCCTGCGGGTCCAGCTCTGCGGTGACGCGCACCTCGCGAACTTCGGAGTCCTCGGCACCCCGGAGCGGCGGCTGGCGTTCGACCTCAACGACTTCGACGAGACTCTCCCGGGTCCGTTCGAGTGGGACGTGAAGCGGCTGGCGGCCAGCTTCGAGATCGCCGGTCGCCACCGGGGCTTCGGATCGGCCGACCGCGAGGCGATCGTCCTCGCGTGCGTCGGGGCCTACCGCAAGGCGATGGCCGACTTCGCGGGACGCGCGAACATCGACGTGTTCTATGCGCATTTCGACGTCGACGCGTGGATCACACGGTACCGGTCCACGCTTCCGCAGGGGCTCCGCAAGCGCGCGGAGGGAGTCGCCGCGAAGGCGCGCACCCACGACAGCATGCGGGCCCTGGAACGGATGACCCGGGTCGTGGACGGCGAGCCGCGCATCATCGGCGACCCCCCGCTGGTGGTGCCGGTCCGTGACGCCCTGCCCGCCGAGGCCGAGGCGCTGTCGGCCTGGGTCGGTGAGCGTCTGCGCGACTACCGGCGCACCCTCGCCACCGACCGGCGCAGGCTGCTCGAGCGGTACCGGTACGTCAACCTGGCCCAGAAGGTGGTCGGGGTGGGCAGCGTGGGGACCCGTGCCTATATCGCGCTGCTCCTGGGCCGTGACGAGCGTGACCCGCTGTTCCTGCAGTTCAAGGAGGCGCAGCCGTCGGTGCTGGAGGGGTTCGCCGGCCGCAGCGAGTACCGCAACGCCGGCCACCGCGTCGTGGCGGGTCAGCGCCTGCTGCAGGCTGCCGGGGACGCCTTCCTCGGCTGGCTGCACGTCACCGGCCTCGACGGCGTCGGGCGCGACTTCTATGTCCGCCAGCTGCGGGACTGGAAGCTGTCGGCCGACATCGACTCAGCGGTGCCGGAGGCGTTGTCGGTCTACGCGAGGATGTGTGGCTGGACCCTGGCGCGGGCGCACGCGCGCTCCGGCGACGCCGTCGCGATCACCGCCTACCTCGGGCGGGGCAAGACGTTCGACCGCGCGGTCGCCGCATTCTCGACCCGGTACGCCGACCAGAACGAGCGGGACTACGCGGCGCTCGAACGGGCCGTCGCGGCGCAGCCCGGCCCGTAGGCCGGGCTGCGCCGCAGGCCTCACTTCTGCGACTGAATCTCCTCGAGCGCCGCGTCGAGCTGGTCGCGCACGCCCTCCAGCCGCTGGCGCGCCGCATCCCCGGCGGCTTGCAGGGCTCCATCGACGGCGTCCGTGAGCGCCGTGACCCCGCCGGCGATCGCGGCGCGCCGCTGGACCAGCTCGAGCACGCCGTTGGCCGCGCCCGTCAACCACTCGTCGGCGACCGCGGTACCCGCGTCGACGAAATCGGTCGAAGACGCCGCCAGCGCATCGCGCTGCTCGATGAGCGACGCATCGTTCAGCTCGGCGGCGGCGGCCTGCTCGACGGCGGCCTCCCAGCGCGTGAGGGCCGAGCGGATCGACTCCGCGACCGTCTCGGCTCCATCGCCCGATACGAACGCAGAGCCCATATCGCCGACCGCCGACGCCGCGTCGCGCAGAGCGGTTGCGTACGCGTCCTCGGGAGACTGCGGGACGGTGGCCGTGGCCGTGCCGGTCGCGCTCTCCTGAGAGTCGTCACCGCAGGCGACCAGCCCCCAGCCGAGCACGCCGATCATTAGTGCAAGCAGTATCCGTATGCGCATGGAGGGCTCCTTTTCGACTCAGGCTCGCTAGCAGGGTGACGGCGGTTCGCCCGGTGCGGCTCCGGCCTCGGGGGCCAGGGTACTCGACCACCGATGGGCGGCGACCCCGGCCGTCGCGGCACCGGCCCGGCGGGGCGGTGCGCGCCCGCTCTCAGCGCTCCCGCCCGGTGAGCCCACCCGGCACGCTGGCGCGCCGCCGGGGCGGCGTGTTCCGGCGGCGCGCCAGCGCCCGGCGGACGCCATCCCACGGAGCTGCCTGGTGGCATCCTCGGGCGATAAACCGCGGCGTTAATCTCGGTTCGGGCCTGGGAGCGGAAGGGATACTGAGATCAGAGGATCACTTCCAGACCTGACCCATTACACGATACATGTTATGCCCAAGGAACTTCTTACAATCCTCTTCGGAGTACTCATGCTCAAGCAGCTTGTCTACCAGCGCTGCGATGATCTGATACGAAGCTGGTGTCGGGAATCCTTTTGCTCCAACTCTTCCCGTGTAGCCCCCATCCGGGAAGATCGCCTGGCCGGCGGGCGTTTGCATGCCATCAGCCGTATAGGTGATGTCTGGAATGAAATCCGAACCGTAACCAACATAGTCAATTCCAACGAGGGAGACCACATAATCGATATGACGGAAGAGCATATCCGTTGTTACGATATTTGGGTTAGATGTGTCAACGAAACCACCGACCGAGTTAATAGCGCAAACACCGCCACTCCGAGCAATCGCTTTGATAACCGAATCGTTTAGACTACGAGGATAGTCGGCGATAGCCATGGCTACCGAATGGGATGAAATGACTGGCTGACTACTACGCTCAATGGCATCAAGTGACGTACGCTCACCAGTATGACTGACATCCACGATCATGCCGAAGCGGTTGTATGCATCAATCAGTGTCTTTCCATACGCAGTAAGGGATCCGTTCTCCTTCACGAAACACCCATCACCGACTGGATTGCGCTGGTTATAAGCCAATAGGCAGTATCCATAACCGAGTTGACGCCAAATCGCGACGTTATCGGGATCACCTTCGAAATGCCCTGTGCCCTGGTGGGTAAAGTATATCCCGAGCTTCTTGTCTCTTATCGCATCATCAATGTCTTGAGTCGTACGGACGATCTTGTATTTTTCAGGGCGTTCGTTGATCTTCATGAGATAGAACTGCAAAGCTTTCAGCGCTACTGAGGAAGAAGTGTTCAATGCATCAGCCGAGGGGCAGACACCCATCACGTCCATTCCCGCAGCAATACAGCGGTCCATTTGATTGTGAAACTCGGGCGCTTCAGGAGATGACCATTGCTCTGGCCAAGTGCCCGAAAAGAGCGTGTCTATGGCTATTGACTCATGTACGATCGTCGTCGCTCTATCAGAAGAGGGGTACGTGTGTAAACGCTGTGGTATGTGCGAATAATCCGTTCCAGTTGCGTAGGGATTATACTGAGTGGCGCGCGGATTGTCTTTCGTTGCGTATGGGTTCTCTTTCGTCGCATACGGGTTGGCTTGCGGTGCTGATGTAGCGTTCTCTTCGTGCATCTAGTTCCGCCTTACGTAGGACGCCGTGTGACCGGCTAAGATTGCAGCGCGTCCAGCCGGCAGCGTGACTTCTCAGCTTCTACTTCGTGAATGTCTTCATGGCATTTCCCGCTTAGCGGCAGCTGGTGGATCACCCTAATCTTCGGGCGTGGTGGTGTCCATACCTGCCCCCGCGGCCGGTGTGGGCGCGCCGCGCTATGACGGACAGATTGATTAAGCCGCCGACTCTTGCCGGCGGTGGTGCGTTGCCTCGAACTCGGCCGGGCTGAGGTAACCAAGAGCCGAGTGGGCGGCGTGGGTTGTACCAGCCCTTGGAGTTGGAGTTGGAGTTGGAGTTGACCCGCTCCCGTTGACACCTTGATCTAGCCCCGGTTCCGTGGAGTCGGGTTTCTAGAGTCCCTCCGCAGCAAGGAGGATTCAGATGCCCCGCAGGTACCCACCCGAGATCCGCCGCCAGGTCGTCGAGCTCGCCCGCTCCGGCACGAAGGTCGCCCAGCTGGTCGCGACCTTCGGGATGAGCGAGGCGACGATCTACAACTGGTTGAAGCAAGAGCAGATCGACCGAGGCGAGATCTCGGAATCGATCAGTCGCCGGGTTATCTCCGAGCCGCTGGGAAGTTGCTTGCGGGTAAGTAGGGGAAGAGCCGGCCTGCGGCAGGGCGCTTGATCTTGGTCGAACCACTCGGCAACCCCGCTGCCTACCGTGGCTGCACCGAAGCAGCGCATGGCGCAAGGTGGTTCGGCGAGACGCGCGGGCGCAACACGGCGTGGTGGGATCATGCGTTCTTCGACGGTGCCATGTTCAAGCACGGCAACTTGGCTCAGGTGATCTATGCCGGTCCCGCCCTGAACTTCTGCGGCATGTACTACCGCGCTCGCCAGCAATGACGAGTCCCGTCGCCAGCGTCGATCATCCGCCCGGGTATCCCCGCACGAGCGCGGAACTGCCCGCCGACTTCCTGAGGATCCCTTCACCCCTCACGGTGTACTACGCGGTCGTGCAGCCCGTCGAAGGATCGAATCCCAGCGGGTTACCAGGGGGGCCGACACGATGAGCACGACGCCACGTGCCAGCTCGCGCTTCGATTCGGCCGCCTGGCGTTTCAGTACGGGATGCCGGCCTACGAACTCGACCGGGTTGTGACGAGGTCCGCAGCCGCGATCGGGATCGACGCGGCCGTGATCTCAACGCCGAGCTACCTCGAGTGCATGGTGGCGGACGAGCACGGCGCCCAAACGCGCTTCCTGGCATCGCTCGACGACGTGTCGTATGACCTCGAGAAGTTGACACGCACGGTGGGGCTTTCACGGTTGGTGCAGCCGGGTGATGTCGGCGTCGACGGCGCGAACCATCGGCTCGATGAGATCGAGGCACTCCGATCGCCATTTCCGGCCGCGATCGTCGGCGTCGCCTACGCAGGATGCGGTGCCGGGTTCGCCGTCATCCTCTCTGCGGCGTGGATCGATGTTGCGCTCGCGGCCGTGTTGAGCGTTGTGGTCTTCCTGGTCGGCCTGGTGTCCGAGCGGTCGGCGTGGCTGTCCGACCGCGTCTACGTGACGTCGGCGTTCGTCGCCGCGGTGTTCGCTTCGGCCACCGGCGTCGCAGTCGGAGAGAGCGACAGCGCGGTCGTGGCGCTCTGCTCGTTCGTCGTCCTGGTCCCAGGGCTGGGGCTGACGCTCGGCGCGCTCGAACTCGCCGCTGGTCAGACTCTGCTGGGGTGGCATCGGCTCATCAAGGCCGCGGTCCGGACGTTCGCGCTGTTTGCCGGGGCGGGGGCCGGCGCCTTGCTCGTGGGGTCGGTCGTCGGGGTGGCCGACGCTCCGGATCGCGGGTCATCGAGCGCGCTCACACAGTGGCTCTTCCTGATCGTGCTCATGGTCGGCTTGGTCGTCGTCTTTCAGGTGCCGCCGCGGCTGAGCGGGTGGGCACTCGCCGCCGGCATGCTCGCGTACGCCGGCCTTGAACTCGGAAAACGGGTGGGCGACTCGGAGGGGCCGTTTCTCGGAGCGCTCGTACTCGGATTGTTCGCAGTCGTGTTCGTCCGGCTGAGTGGCAATGCAAGCCCGCTGGTCGTGGTGCTCCCCGGAATCCTGATCCTGGTGCCGGGCGTCGCCGCCTACGCGTCCCTGCGTGCCCTCGACACGAGGGACGCGACCGGGATCGCAGGTTCCGGCCAGGGCGTACTGACCCAGATCGTCGCGATCCTCGCCGGCTTGTTCGCGGCGGGCTCGCTGATCGACCTCGTTCGACCCGCATCCGCCACCGGCGACCACTCGTCCAAGGAGTCATCGTGAGCGACGCGAATCTTTCGCCTCCGGAGCCGGAAGGAAAGCCTCCACCTCCCGAAGGGGGGTCAACGATGGAGCGGGCGGGTTCACAGCCGTCGATGGCGATGTCGTTGTTCGTCCTCGGCTCGATGATCGCGTTGATCATCATCGCCGTTGTGGTGTTCGGTAGCGAGGTTGCAGCCGGGCCGCTGCACGTGAGCATGACCTTGGCAACCCTCATTGCGGTTGCGGTGTCGGCAAGTTACGGCCACGGCAGCACGGTCATCTCCAGGGCGATCCACAATGGCATCAACGGCGTGGTCGGCACCGTCTTCATCATCTTGGCGATCGGCGCCGTCATCGGAACCCTCTACCTCTGCGGTGCGGTCGCAGCGGTGGTGTACTGCGGCGTCAACCTGCTCACTGCCGACTACTTCTATGTCACGGTCTTCCTGCTCGCAGGCGTGTTGAGTGGGATGCTAGGAAGCTCGTTGACCACCGTCGGTGCACTTGGCGTGTCGATGGTCGGGCTCGCCTCGGTCCTGGGAGTCGAGCAGGGCATCGCCGCAGGCGCGGTTGTTTCGGGGGCGATACTCGGGAACAAGATCGCGAAGATCTCGGACACCGCCAACCTGACCGTCGCAACGGTCGATGGGGAGACGATCCGCGATCACTCCAAGTCGGTCACGTTCACGATGATCCCGACCGCGATCATCTGCGCGGTGCTATTCCTCGTGCTCGGCCTGACGGGCGACGCGTCCGGCGGCGCAGCGGACTTCGGGGCGGTCAAGGATGCGGTGAGCTCTCAGTTCAATGTGTCGGTCCTTGCCTTCATCCCGATCGTATTGATAATGGTGCTCTCGGCCCGGGGCATGTCCGCGTTACTGTCGCTGATGATCCCGGCCATCGTCGCCGTGGTGCTGGCCGGCTTCACGCAACACGACCTCATCGTCACACTCGCCCAAGACGAGCGAAGCTACCTCGGCAGTGTCATCGAGGTCGGCATCGATACGATCGCGAACGGATTCGCCCTCGACAGCGGCAACGACGCCCTCGACCAGGTATTCGCAGGTGGAGGAAGGGCATCGATGCTGACGACGATCTGGCTCGTCCTCGTTGCCGCCGCGTTCGGGGCGATCGTCAACTACGTCGGCATCCTCGACCGCGTCATCACGCCGGTGATCGGCTGGACCAAAGGCGTGCTGTCGCTCGTCGGCGTCACGATGGCATCGTCGATCGGGATGAATCTCGTCACTGCCGACCCGTACACAAGCATTTCGCTTGTCGGACGGATGTTCCGCAAGGAGTACAAGCGTGAACGGCTCCAGCCCGTCGTGCTGTCGACGTCGATCGCCGATTCGGGGACGGCCGTGTCGCACATCATCCCGTGGAACATCCATGGCGCATTGTTCGCGGGAACGCTCGGCATCGCGGCCGTTGAATGGGCGCCCTACACGTTCTTTGCATACCTGACGCCGGTGGTGTCCTTCGTCGTCGCCGCGATGTTCTCGCGCAAACACCGCGTCGCCCCCGGCGACACCGACGTCGAGCAAGTGTACGGACCCGAGCCCAGCGCGAAGGGACCAGTGCATACTTCGTGAACCCGACGATTCGTAGACGACCAAGGCAGGCCTCGCGACAGCTAAAGACAGCAATCGGCTCGCTTCGTGCTTCGCGGCACCAGACGCCTTGACAGCCCTGCCCGTCGCTGACGCAAAGGCAGGTTTCACGGCAGACTTCGCCAACGAGGCACGGAAGTACTGGAGCGACTTCCACTACGAGACGGGGGAGCACGCGCTCTACAACAACCTTCGCGTGAGCGAGTTCCTGCCCGCCGCCGTCGCGATGCCCGCAGGGGCTGTGAAGGAGCTTGGGGTAAACAGAGCCCCTCGCGTCGGGGACGTCCGTTTCGTGACCGACGTCGAAGGCGAACTCACCCTCGACGAGGGCGTCACCCATCCTCACCACCGCGTCCAGGGCCTCATGATCGCCCATGACAGTGGCCTCGTGAACCAGGCGTACTCGGGAATGCGGCCGAGCGACCACCACGTGTGGATGTCCGCAGACGGCGCGCTGTTCAAGCACGGCAATCTCGGACGAGGCATCCACATGGACCCGCGTCGCGACGTCGTCGGTGTCCACTTCTCGACCAACGGCTACGTTCGACCGTACGGCGAGGACAAAGCAGCCGGCTTCATCCGCAGCTCCTGGCCGGCGACTGACCGCCTGACGCCGACGGTGACGGTCCACGCGAATCTCGCAGGGGCTGCGGGAGTGCTCTGCTCGCCGCGACCGACGTCCACGTCGGCCTCACCGCAGACCGTGTGGAGCGGACCGGTTTATCGCCCGAGGATGCCACCAGGCAGCTCCGTGGGATGGCGTCCGCCGGGCGCTGGCGCGCCGCCGGAACACGCCGCCCCGGCGGCGCGCCAGCGTGCCGGGTGGGCTCACCGGGCGGGAGCGCTGAGAGCGGGCGCGCACCGCCCCGCCGGGCCGGTGCCGCGACGGCCGGGGTCGCCGCCCATCGGTGGTCGAGTACCCTGGCCCCCGAGGCCGGAGCCGCACCGGGCGAACCGCCGTCACCCTGCTAGCGAGCCTGAGTCGAAAAGGAGCCCTCCATGCGCATACGGATACTGCTTGCACTAATGATCGGCGTGCTCGGCTGGGGGCTGGTCGCCTGCGGTGACGACTCTCAGGAGAGCGCGACCGGCACGGCCACGGCCACCGTCCCGCAGTCTCCCGAGGACGCGTACGCAACCGCTCTGCGCGACGCGGCGTCGGCGGTCGGCGATATGGGCTCTGCGTTCGTATCGGGCGATGGAGCCGAGACGGTCGCGGAGTCGATCCGCTCGGCCCTCACGCGCTGGGAGGCCGCCGTCGAGCAGGCCGCCGCCGCCGAGCTGAACGATGCGTCGCTCATCGAGCAGCGCGATGCGCTGGCGGCGTCTTCGACCGATTTCGTCGACGCGGGTACCGCGGTCGCCGACGAGTGGTCAACGGGCGCGGCCAACGGCGTGCTCGAGCTGGTCCAGCGGCGCGCCGCGATCGCCGGCGGGGTCACGGCGCTCACGGACGCCGTCGATGGAGCCCTGCAAGCCGCCGGGGATGCGGCGCGCCAGCGGCTGGAGGGCGTGCGCGACCAGCTCGACGCGGCGCTCGAGGAGATTCAGTCGCAGAAGTGAGGCCTGCGGCGCAGCCCGGCCTACGGGCCGGGCTGCGCCGCGACGGCCCGTTCGAGCGCCGCGTAGTCCCGCTCGTTCTGGTCGGCGTACCGGGTCGAGAATGCGGCGACCGCGCGGTCGAACGTCTTGCCCCGCCCGAGGTAGGCGGTGATCGCGACGGCGTCGCCGGAGCGCGCGTGCGCCCGCGCCAGGGTCCAGCCACACATCCTCGCGTAGACCGACAACGCCTCCGGCACCGCTGAGTCGATGTCGGCCGACAGCTTCCAGTCCCGCAGCTGGCGGACATAGAAGTCGCGCCCGACGCCGTCGAGGCCGGTGACGTGCAGCCAGCCGAGGAAGGCGTCCCCGGCAGCCTGCAGCAGGCGCTGACCCGCCACGACGCGGTGGCCGGCGTTGCGGTACTCGCTGCGGCCGGCGAACCCCTCCAGCACCGACGGCTGCGCCTCCTTGAACTGCAGGAACAGCGGGTGCGCGGCAGGAACGCTACCGGGGGTTCTGGCAGCGGCTCATCTCGGAGCTTCTCTCGCGGGACCCCGCGGCGACCACAGCGAGCCCCGACCGGGCACCTGGACTCAAGTGGTTCGCCGGACGGGCTCGAGGAAACCGTCTGGGAGACGACGGCTGCGCCGAGATCACCCGTCGCCGAACAGGCGCCATCAGCGTCGGGGTAAGACCGCCCCGCCGGCGTCCTCGCCCCACCGCGCCCGGCGATCGCTCTGCAGCACGGCGTTCAGGGCGGTCGAGATCACCAGGGCGCGCGAGATCACGTAAAGGGTGAGCAGCACGCCGGCCGCGACCCCCAGGACGCCGTAGGTCTCCTGCTTGCGCGCGATCCACGGATACAGGATCAGGGCGGTGAACAGATGGATCGCCGCGACCATCAGATAGAAGAGCGCGGCTCCCGGCAGGTGCGAGGTCCAGCGCTCGGCGCCGTTCGGCAGCAGCAGCATGCACAGCAGCACGTAGAAGCACGGGGCCACCGCCAGTGAGACGAGCGCGACCAGCCAGCCCACCGGGACGCCCGCCACACCGGAGATCCGGTTCGTGAGCCCCCCCGCGACGACCATTCCGAGGAGCAGTCCCAGCAGGATGAGGGTCTGCGTGGCCGGGTGGCGCATGGCGCGCACCGGAACCCCCCAGCTCAGTGCGGAGACCGCCCGCAGGGCGCGCAGCAGCACGTAGGTCTCGTACAGCAGCACCAGCGAGGCGCTGACGATCACGGCGAGGCGGGTGAAGCCCCCTATCGAGTCGGTGGCGTCGCCGACGGACTCGGCGAAGTAGCCGGTGATGCCCGCATCCTCGACGTATGTGGTGGGGTCACCGTCGCTCGCCTTAGCGAGCAGTCCCAGGCCGCCGACGAGCAGCAGCGCCAGCGGGAGCATCCAGACGAACAGGCGGTAGGCGAGCGCCGAGGCCATCACGCCGCCCGCGACCGACTGATCGCGGCGGAAGGTACGCCACCCGACCTCCGCGAACGGGCCGGTCGGACCCCATGTCGTCACCCGCTCGGCCAGATGGAGGCCGCGGGCCTGCATCCGCCCCAGCCGGCTGTCGGGGACCGGCTGGCCGGCCAGATCCCCCAGCAGCGCGGCCAGGGTGTCGGGCTCCCCTTCCCCTCGAGGGTCCGATCCGCCGTCCACGTCAGTACGGCGATGCGTGGCGGACCGCCGCTGCGCGCGCGGCGGCGACATCCGCACGCCGCGTGCGGGTGATCTCCTGGACGAGGATCTGGATGGTGGCGGTCACGGGCACCGCGATCAGCGCCCCGAGCACGCCCAGCAGGGCGCCGAAGACGGTCACCCCGGAGATCACGAAGAACCCCGAGATGTTCGTGGCGCGCCCCTGGACCATGGGCGTGATCACGCTGTTTTCGACCTGCTGGTACACGAGCACGACCGCGAGCATGATCAGCGCGGCCGTGAGCCCCTGCTCGGCCAGGAGCGTGAGCGACAGGACGAAGCCCGCGATCGTCGCCCCGAGGTTGGGGATCGCGTCCAGCACCCCGGCGATCAGGCCCAGCGCCAGGGCGAAGCTCGAGCCCAGCAGGTAGGCGGTGGTGCCCTGGACCGCGCCGGCGATGAGGGCGATGACCACCACCCCGATCGCCCAGCGCGAGACCATCTCGGTGACGCGCTCCCAGACGCCGAGCCAGCGCTCCCCCTGTTCGGGGCTCAAGACGCTGCTCACCGCTCCCTTGAGGCTCTCCACGTCGGTGAGGAAGAACAGGGTGATGAACGTGATGGTGAATGCCGCCAGGGCGACGCCGAACGCCTGCCCCGCCACTCCCAGGACGGCGGAGACCGCCGTGGGGATGCTCGTGGCGACCTGATCCGCGCCGTCCTGCGCGTGGCCGGCGGCGCCCGAGTCGCCCATCCAGCCCAGCTCGCCCGAGTCGCGCAGCTTCTGCACCAGGTCGGGGAGCTCGCGCAGGTAGTCGCGGGCGGACTCCACCACCGGCACCAGCAGCAGCAGGGCGAGCACGCTCACCACGATCACGGAACCGAGCACCACGAGCGTCGCCGCCAGGCCCCGGGAGGTCTTCATCCGCCGCTGCACCACGCGCGTGGGGTACTCGAAAACCAGGGCAAGGAAGATGCCCGTGAAGACGAGAAGGAGCGCGCCGCGCACCGCGATGATCGCCCAGCCGAGGAAGAAGACCCCGGCGAGCAGCAGGATCGTCTGGGCGGGGACGGCGATCTCCGCCCTGTAGCGTGGCATCTGCATTTTTCGGAACACTAGCCGTAGGGGGCCCGGAGAGCGTGAGCGACGACCCGCGGATCTACGGCGAGCAGCCGCAATGGCACCCCGGGCGCCCGCAGCTTCGCCCGCTGCGGATGGTGCTCTCACTGATCGCTTCGGCTCTCGGCCTGCTCGCCGCGGCCGCGATCGTGCCCGGGGTCGACGTCTCCGACTTCGGCGAGGCGCTCCTCGTGGTCGCCCTGGTCGCCGTGCTCAACGCCCTCGTCCCGCCCGTCCTCGCGGCCCTCCGGCTGCCCTTCACGCTGCTCGTGGGCTTCGTCCTCGTGCTGGCCGCCGACGCATTCATCATCCTGGTCGCCTCCGACGTGCTCGGGGGATTCGAGGTCGACGGGTTCTGGCAGGCGCTGCTGGTCGCGCTCCTCGCCGCCGCGATCACGATGACGATCGAGATCGTGGCCGGGATCAACGACGACGACCGCTACACGATCCAGGTCACGCGCCGCGTGGCGCGACGGCAGGGGCACGTGAGCCACACCGAGGTGCCCGGCATCGTCTTCCTCGAGATCGACGGGCTCGCGCTGCCGGTGCTCGCCCGGGCGATCCGCGACGGCAACGTCCCGAAGATGGCGCGGTGGCTGGCGAAGGACGGCTACGCGCTGGCCGAGTGGGAGACCGATCTCTCGTCGCAGACCGGGGCCAGCCAGGCCGGGATCCTGCTCGGCAGCAACGACGACGTGCCGGCCTTCCGCTGGGTGGAGAAGGCCGAGCGGCGGACGGTCGCCTGCTCGGATCCCAACGACTGCGCGGCCATCGAGCAACGCCTCTCCGGCAGGGGGCTGCTGCGCGACGGCGGCGCCAGCCGCGGCAACCTGCTCTCGGGTGAGGCCGACGAGAGCATCCTCACGGTCAGCCGGCTGGCCGACGAGAAGGGCGCGAACCCCGGCTATCGGGCCTTCCTCGCCAACGGCTCCAACACCGTGCGCTCCATCGTGCTCTTCACCTGGGAGGTGGCGCTCGAGTTGACGGCGTCCGTGCGACAGCGGCGACGCGACGTCCGGCCGCGCGGCCATCGCGGTGGCACCTACCCCCTGCTGCGCGGCGCGATGTGCGTGGTGGTGCGCGATCTCGTGGTCCACGCGGTGCTCGCGGACATGATGACCGGCCGGCCCGCGGTGTACGCCACCTTCGCCAGCTACGACGAGGTCGCCCACCACTCCGGCCTCGAGCGCCAGGACACCCTCGAGGCCCTGCGCAAGCTCGACGAGCAGTTCGGCCGCATCGAGCAGGCCCGCCGCTACGCCCCGCGCCCCTACGAGATCGTGGTCCTGTCCGACCACGGCCAGACCCAGGGCGCCACCTTCCTGCAGCGCAACGGCTACAGCCTCGACGACCTGGTGCGCCGATCGCTCAGGGCGAAGGTCTCGACGATCAGGGCGGGCGAGGAGAACGACACGCTCGTCGGCCGGGCGATCGACGAGGCCACCGGGCGCGACGCCGCCCGGACGCACCGCAAGAATCTGGCCGACGATGAGGAGGTCGTCGTGCTCGCCTCGGGCAACCTCGGCCTGGTGTACCTGCTCGAGGAGGAGCGCCGGATGACGCTCGAGGAGATCTCCGAGCGCCACCCCGACCTGCTGCCGGCTCTCCGCGCGCATCCGCACATCGGGTTCGTGATGGTCCGCTCGGCCGCCCACGGGCCGGTCGTGATGGGCCCAGACGGCGTGCGCCGCCTGGAGGACGGCGAGGTGGAGGGCACGGATCCGCTGGCGGCCTTCCCTCCCGGCGCGGCGGGGCACCTGCGGCGCACCGACGGCTTCTCCAACGCGCCCGACGTGCTCATCAACAGCTTCTTCGACCCCGCGCTCGAGGAGGGGTGCGCGTTCGAGGAGCTGATCAGCTTCCACGGAGGCCTCGGAGGTCCGCAGACGCGCCCGTTCGTCCTCTATCCGAGCACGCTCCCCGCCCCGTCGCAGCCGCTCGTCGGCGCCGCGGCCGTGCACGACCTGCTGGCGGGATGGAGGCGGTTCCTGCAGGGCTGATCGCCGGTGCTCAGGTGGCGGGCCGCTACGGGATGTCGATCGCCCCGCCCGGCGCGAGCACGACGACGCGGACGTCCGGCGCCTGACTGGCGGCGGCCTGCGCGAAGCGCTCCCCGGGCCAGTCGAGGAAGCCCTGCCGGCTCGCGGGGATCCAGCGCGGGTAGAGCGTACCCCAGTGGATCGGCACGGCCGTCCGCGGGGCGAGCAGCCGGAGGGCGCGCGCGGCGCCGGCGGGATCGAGGTGGCCCGCGCCGATCGTCGGGCCCCATCCCCACACCGGCAGAAGTGCGAGGTCGAGGTCGTCGGCGAGATCGGACATCCCGGGGAAGATGTCGGTGTCGCCGGCGAAGTAGACACGGCGGGTGCCCTCCACGAGGTAGCCGAGGGCCGGGACGTCACGCCCCCGGCCGGGCGGGCGCCCGCCGGCGTGCACGGCGGGCACGGCGTGGACGACCACCCGGCCGACGGCGGCCGATTCGCCCGGCGCGAGCTCGATCACGCGCCGGCCTCCCGAGCGCCGGAGCATCGGCGCGGCGCCGGTGGGTGCCACGACCGGCACCGCCGGGTCGATCTGCCGCAGCGACGCCAGGTCGAGGTGGTCGTGGTGCAGGTGCGAGATCAGTACGGCGTCGAGCCTGGTGGCGATCCCCGGCGGCACCTCGCCGCGGCGCGCGAGCGGTCCGGCGCCGCGGCGCAGCAGCGGATCGGTGAGCAGGGCCGCCCCGTCGAGCTCGATGCGGACCGTCGCGTGGCCCGCCCAGATGATCCGCCCCATGGCCCAAGTTCACCACGAAAGGGCGCCGAGGGTCGGGCGGGGGTGATCCCGCCCGGCCCTGCGGGCTCACATGATCTCGATCACCTCGTGCACCTCGACCGTGCCTCCGGCGGCCAGCACCGGACAGCCCGAGGCCATCTCGCTCGCCGCGGAGAGGTCGTCGGCGTTGACGATCGAATAGCCGCCGAGCGCTGCGCCCGCCCCCTCGGCGACGCCCCCGGCGGAGACGGTGGAGGACGAGTCGAACGGGTTGCCGGGGTCGAGCGCGGCGGCGCCGAGGCCCCCGAGCCACGCGCCCCAGGCGGCCATCACGGCCTGCCGCTCGGCGTCGGTCTCGGGCATCGCGCCCCCGCGGTACGTGTAGACGGACTTCGCCATGGTGGGATCTCCTCGTGAGGTGTGGACTGCGCGGGGACGGGCCCTCGTCCCGTCCCCTCACCCCCTGGACGGACGGCGGGCGCGGAATCGACAGGGCAGCCGATCGGATGCCGGCTCCGCTCACTCCATCCGACGCCGCCGGTGCCGTGTGTAGGCGACCCGGTCCCCGAAGACGCGGGTTTCGACGAGCTCGAGATCGAGGCGGTGGCCGGCCGGGAAGAAGGGGGTGCCCTCGCCGAGCACCACCGGGCACGTGAACAGCTCGTAGTCGTCGATCAGGTCGAGCGCGATGAATGATGCGGCCAGCGTGGCGCCGCCGATGCCGATGTCGCCGTTGACCCGCTCCCGCAGCGCGGCCAGCTCCTCGGCCACCCCGCCGGTCGCCAGTCGCGCCTTCCCCCCGACCGACGTCAGCGTCGACGAGAAGACGACCTTCGGCAGGGCTGCCCAGATCCCGGCGAACTCCCGCTCGGTGTCGCCCATCGACGGATCGCTGTCCGCCGAGTCCCAGTACGTCATCACGTCGTGCAGGCGGCGCCCGAGGATGTGGGCGCCGAGCTCGCGCACGCGGGCGTTGTGGAAGCGGTGCAGCTCGTCGCTCGGCGCTCCCCAGCCGATGTCCCCTCCCGGTCCCGCGATGAAGCCGTCGAGCGACACGCTCATCGAGTAGATCAGTCGTCCCACATCCGCTCCCTTGATCGCAGTCCCGTCGATGGTCGGACCGGGGGGCGACGATGTTCTCATCGCGCCGGCCGCGCCGCCCGGCACCGCGGGCCGGGGCGGGCACGCGCGGATACGATCCGGCGATGGGTCAGGCCCGGATCGTGATCTGCGGCGCCGGCGTCATCGGGGCGTCGGTCGCATGGTTCCTCACCCGGCGCGGGGAGCGGCCCGTGATCGTCGATCGCGCGCGGCCCGCCGCCGCCGCGTCCGGCCGCGCCGCGGGCTTCCTCGCGTCCGACTGGAACGCCGGCACGTCGCTCGACCCGCTCAGCCGCGCGAGCTTCGCCCTCCACCGGGAGATCGCCCGCGAGCTCGGGGCCGAGCGCCTCGGCTACCGGCCGATGCAGGCGTTGATGACGGCGGCCGCCGACGAGGGCGACCTCGAGCGCTACCGGCGCCTCCCGAACCCGGACTGGCTCGACGGCAACGTCGTCGCGCACGAGGACATCGGCGACGACACGACGACCGCGCAGGTGAATCCGCTCCGGTTCACCTCGGCGCTGATCGAGTCGGCCGTGGAGCGTGGAGCGGAGCTGGTCACCGGCGTCGTCGACGGCCTCGCCCTCGACGGGCCGGACGGGGTGTCAGCGGGGTCTCGGTCGACGGCGCCCTCCGCCCCGCCGACGTCGTCGTTCTGGCCCTCGGCCCCTGGACCGGCCAGGCCCAGCGCTGGATGGCGCTGCCCCAGGTCTTCGGCACCCGCAGCGCCAGCATCGTCCTGCGCGCCGAGGTGCCCGCCCAGGCCGTGTTCAGCGAGTTCGTCCGGCGCGACCGGCAGCGCAGCACCATCGAGATGTATCCCCGCCCCGGGGGCCTGGTCTACGTGGCGGGCCATCCCGAGCACGGCGCCCTGCCCGACGACCCGGACGAGATCGCGCCCAGCGACGCGGCCTGTGAGGAGCTCCACCGGGTGGCGGGCGTGCACTCGAGCACCCTCCGCGACGCCGCGATCGTGAGCCGCTCGGCCTGCTACCGCCCGTTTACGGTGGACGGCATCCCCCTGATCGGTCCCGTCCCCGGGGCGCCCGGTGCCTTTCTGGCGACCGGGCACGCGTCCTGGGGCATTCTCAACGCCCCTGCGACCGGCCGGATGGTCAGCGAGATGATCCTCGATGGCCGCTCGCACTCGCTCGATGCCGGCCCCTTCGCCCTCGAGCGCCTGCCCGCCGGGCGCATCTGAGCGGCCCGCCCGCCCGCGGCGTCGCGACGTGGGAGGCTGCCGACGTGACCACGTCGCACGCCACCGAGGTGATGAGCTGGGACGAGGTGGGGGAGGCCGCGCGCTCGCTCGCGGAGGCCGTCCACGCCAGCGGATACCGGCCCGGCATCATCCTGGCGGTCGCCCGCGGCGGGCTGATCCCGGCCGCCGCCGTGGCCTACGCACTCGGCGTGAAGAACACCTACACGATGAACGTCGAGCTCTACACCGACGTCGATCAGCGCCTCGACGTGCCCATGGTGCTGCCGCCGGTACCCGATCTGGTGGACGTCGCCGACGCCGACCTCCTGATCGTGGACGACGTCGCCGACACCGGGCGCACGCTCGAGGTCGTGCAGGCCTTCTGCGACGTAAGGGTGGCGAGCGTGCGCACCGCCGTCCTCTACGAGAAGGACCGGTCCAGCGTCCGCTGCGACTACGTCTGGCGGCGCTCCAACAGCTGGATCACCTTCCCCTGGAGCGCCGAGCCGCCGGTGGGCTGATCCGGCCGCTCGGCGCTCCTGCGACTCAGCCCTGGACGACGCCCAGCTGCTGCATCATGGTCATCTGATCCATCACGCCCCAGTGCTCGTGCGCCGGGCCGTCGTCGCCGAAGCGCGTGATGTCGATCAGCTCCACGTCGACGGCCTTGCCGGTGGCCGGCATTCCCATGAGGTCGCCCGTGTTCGTCCCGGTGTACCGCACCCGGGCGACGAGCGTGTCTCCGCCGTCCACGACGTCCCGGACCGTCATGGCGAGGTCGGGGAAGGCGCGAGCTGCGCGTGGAAGAAGCTGATGACGCCGGCCTTGGTCGGCTCGTCCCCGGGCAGCACCTCCCCCGAGATCGCGAGGACCGCGTCCTGCACCCGGCGAACGATGCCGGCCGGAGACAGGGCGCGCGCCTCCAGCAGCACGGCCAGCAGGCCGTCGGTGCCGAAGCGCCCGCCGCTCGCGCCGACGGCCTGCTCGACGATGCCGTCCGAGTAGAGGACCAGCCGTGAGCCCGGCGCCAGCACGCACTGGGCGGCCGCCGGCGCGGCGCCGTGGCCGCGTATGCCGAGCGGGCGGGTGACCCCGCCGATGAGGCTCCTGACGACCCCTTCGGCCGACATCACCATCGGCCGGATGGCCGGCTGTGATCCACCGCAGCACCCCGGTGCGCGTGTCCCAGACCGCCGACACCGCCGTCACGAAGGGGGTCCCCGGGGAGCCGCCGCGCACCGCCTCGTGCATCGCCCGGCTCGCCTCCTCGAGCCGGGCCCCCGAGCGGCGCGAGGAACGCAGCGCGCCCACGGCCAGGGAGGCCAGCGCGGCGGCCTCGTTGCCCTTGCCGACGGCGTCGGCGAGGGTCAGCCAGCCGCCGGCCTCGTCGTCGGCGTAGTCGAAGAAGTCGCCGCCCACCTCATAGCCGGGCAGCACGCCCCCGGCCAGCACCGCCCCCGAGATCCGCGCCAGGCGAGGCGGCAGGAGGTTCTGCTGGATCTCCGCCGCGGCCTCGGGCCGCCTGCGCCTTCGGGTGGCGTGGACCGCGTCGGTGTATCCACTGCCGTGCTCCAGGGCGAGCGCCGCCTCCGCCGCGAACTCGCCCAGGGGCACGGCCGGGGTGCCGCGGCTGACGATGGCCCCGAGAGCGCGGTCGCCGAGCAGGAGCGGCTCGCAGCTCGCGCCGGGGACCGCGCCCGCCACCGCGGCCTCGAGCGCCGCGAGCGACTCCAGCGGGATCTCCGGACCGATGCCGAGGGGCGCCTCGATGGCGTCGGGGAAGGCCCCGGGCGTGCCATCCAGCAGGTGCAGGGCCGAGCCGTCGACGTCCACCACGTAGATGGCGGCCTCGGCGCCCGCGAGCCGCGCGGCGGCCGCGGCGATCCGCCGGGGCAGGACGTGGAACGAGGCCTCCCGGCGCAGCAGCGCCGCGGCGCTGCCGGGGTCGCCGACCCCCGAGGGGTCGAGCCGGGGCGCGTCGCTCACGCCCTCCTCCGGGCGCGCGCCAGCTGCAGCCCGAAGACCGGCCACACGGCGGCTTCTCGCGCCAGGCCGCGCAGGCTGAGGCCGTCGCCGGCGGGCGCCAGGCTGACGGCGATGCGCGTGTCGCGCAGCAGGGCGCGGAAGGCCACGCCGGCCCGCGGCGCGTGCCAGCGCGATGTGACCACCACGATCTCGCGTGCGCCGACCCGGCGCGCCACCTCGGTGACGTGCGCGGCGTTCTGGGCGGTGTGGGTGGCACCGTCGTCGAGCACGATGCGCGCGTCGGCCCCGGTCCACGCCTGGCGCATCAGTTCGGCCTCCGACCAGGCGCCCGCCGTGCGGGCCCAGCCCGACAGCACCACGACGTCGTCCTCGCGCGCCACGCCCGCGGCGGTCTCGACGCGGGCGGCGCAGACCGGGTGGAGGTCGGTGCCGCCCCGGACCGAGAAGCCCAGCACCGCGACGACCCGCGAGGGGGCCGTCACCTGCGCCGGTTCATCCACCGGAAGAAGAACAGCGTCGCGGCGACGGTGATCACGAGCTTCACGGCCTTGCTCCCGCGCAGCCGCGACTCGCCGCTCGCCCGCGCGCGCATCTCGACCGCGACCTCCTCCACGCGCATGCCGGCGGCGTGCAGGCGCATGAGGGCCTCCACCTCGGGCGCGCCGCTGGTGTAGGGCGCGCCCATCACCGGCATGGCGCGGGCGTTGGCGGCGACCATCCCGCTGCCGGGATCGTGGAAGGCGCGGCCGAGCCGCACCCGCATGCCGGCCTGCAGCAGGCCGATGCCGAGGCGCCGGGCGGCGCTCGGCCGGTAGCGACCCTCCTCGTAGCCCTCGCCCGGGGCGAAGCGCGAGCCGATCGCGACGTCGCAGGCGCCGGAGCGCACGAGCTCGAGCAGGCGCACGAGCTCGGGCACCGGGTGCTGGCCGTCGGCGTTGACGCGCCCGCAGAAGGCGTAGCCGCGCTCGGCGGCCACGCGGTAGCCGGTCGCGATGCCGATCCGCAGCCCGCGGTTCTCCCCGAACGAGACGACGTCGGCGCCGTGGGTGCGCGCGACCTGCGCCGTCGCGTCGGTGGAGCCGTCGTCGATCACCAGCACGTCGGCGTCGGGCAGGCCCTCGCGCAACTCGCCGAGCACGGCCGGCAGGTTGTCCTGCTCGTTCCACGCCGGGATGAAGACGACGACCTCGGCGCGCGCGGGCTCCGCGCGCGATCCGGTCACAAGCGCTCGTCGAGCTGGGGGTCGAATGCCATGCAAAGAGCGTATCCGGTCGCGGCCCTGCAAGGATGGTCCCGATGGAGCCCGCCGCCCGCCGCCCCGCGCTCCCGGCCCCCCGCCCGATGAGGAGGCTGGCCGCCGCCGGACTGATCGTCGCGACCGCCCTCGTCCTCTCGGCGTGCGGCGGCTCGGGCAGCGCGGCGCCCGCTCCGCCGAGCGCCGACCGCTTCGACGAGCGCCGCGCGTTCACCGACCTGCGCATGCAGGTGCGGCTCGGCCCGCGGCCGGCCGGCTCGGAGGCCTCGCGGACGCTCGCCGAGCGCCTCGTACGGCGCATCCCCGCGGGGCGCTTCGAGGACGTGCCGGGCGGCCTGCGCAACGTGGTCGGCGCAATTCCGGGCCGCGGCAAGCCGATCCTGGTCGGCGCGCACTACGACACCAAGGACATCCCGGGGTTCGTCGGCGCCAACGACGGCGCGGGCGGCGTGGCGGTGGTGCTGGAGCTGACGCGCGTCCTGGCGCGCGACCGCCGCGCGTGCCAGCGCGAGATGCGGGTGGTCTTCTTCGACGGCGAGGAGAGCCCGCGGCGTTCGAGCGACTTCGCCGCCGACGGCCTGCGGGGCAGCAGGGTCTACGTCGCCGCCCATCCCCGCGGGCTCCGGGCGATGGTGCTGGCCGACTTCGTCGCCGACCGGAAGCTGTCGATCCCGCGCGAGGCGACCTCGACGCCGGCGCTCTGGAACCGGCTGCGCCGCGCCGCCGCGACCGCGGGTGCGCTGCACGTCTTCCCCGATCGCCTCGGGCCCGCCCTCCTCGACGATCACACCCCGTTCCTCAAGCAGGGCACGCCGGCGATCGACCTGATCGACTTCGACTACCCGCACTTCCACACCACCCGGGACACGCTCGACAAGGTGTCGGCGCGGAGCCTCGACCTGGTGGGCGAGACGCTCCTGGTGCTGCTGCGCCGCCTTCGCGCGGAGACCTGCCGCAGCTGACCATCGGGCCCCATGGCCCTGTCGCACGCTGTCACCTCCGGCCGGGCGGCGATTGCCGCAGTGGTGCCCCGGGACTACGTTCGCCCGCGTGAAAGCCGATCCAGAATCCGGGAACGGCTCATCCCACGACTACGACCTGATCGCCATCGGTTCGGGCCCCGGTGGCCAGCGTGCGGCGATCCAGGCCGCGAAGCTCGGCAAGCGGGTGGCCCTCGTCGAGCGCAAGGTCGACATCGGCGGCGTGTGCGTGCGCACCGGGACGATCCCCTCGAAGACCCTCCGCGAGGCGACCGTCGCGCTGAGCGGCTACCGCGACCGCGGCTTCATGGGCGGAACGCACCCCAACGGCCACCAGATCGGGATGGAGGATCTGATCCTCCGCACCGACCAGGTCGTGCGCAACGAGGTCGACGTCGTGCGCGACCAGCTCCTTCGCAACGGCATCGACCTCTACGACGGCACCGCGTCGTTCATCGACCCGCACACGCTGGCCGTAGACGACCGCGACGGACACCAGCGCCGACGGAGGCCGAGTGGTCAGCGGCGCGCCCAGGACGATTGCGTCAGCCGGTTCGACCGCCTGTGCCCGCGGGTGCGCGCACAGACCGAGAGAGGGACGGACTGAGAGGCGGTAGTCAAACGATGCCATCGTCTCGCCACGGCCCGGGGACCCATGGGTAATCGCGATCGTGACCGTTCAGCTCGCCGACGTCTGGAGGGCGGCCGCCGTGATCCTCGGGTCCAGTTCGGGGGATTCACCTGGAGGCTGAAGCGCGAGCTCGAGCGCCGGGAAGGGAGTGAGGGCCGCGTCTGGATCCCGCCGGCCGACTTCCTCAATCTCTTGGCGCTCATCGTCGTCGTGGTCGGCGCCTTCCTGTGGCCGATCCTCGACCTTCCGTGCGGCGTGGAGGTCGCCCGCAACGCGTTCGGCCTCGGCCTGATCCTGCTCGTCGGCTACCCGTTCGCGCTCGCGGGCCACTACGGCCTCCTGCGGCCGAGGGGGAGGCCGATCGACGGCTGGGAGCAGCACTGGTTGACGCCCGCGGAGTGGACGGCGATCGTCATCGTCCTCGTCGCGGCGGCGGCCTATCTGGTCGCGATCGTCGTATCGGCAGACTGAACGGCGGACATCGCCGGCTCGGATGGCGAACGTCCGGATGGTGACGGCGGCGGGAATGCCCTCAGGGGCCTGGGATGGCCGAGTTCTCCAGGTTGGAGGCGAGGATCGGCCCAGGCGACACGGATGCGAGCCCCCTCGTAGCCTCGTGGCCGGGATCGCCGTAGGCCGCTGCGCCGCTCAAGGTTGCTGATGCGGCCCTCGCGGCCGACCCGACAGGCGCTGCCGGACGGGCTCGAGGAAACCGTCTGGGAGACGACGGCTGCGCCGAGATCACCCGTCGCCGAACAGGCGCCATCAGCGTCGGGGTAAGACCGCCCCGCCGGCGTCCTCGCCCCACCGCGCCCGGCGATCGCTCTGCAGCACGGCGTTCAGGGCGGTCGAGATCACCAGGGCGCGCGAGATCACGTAAAGGGTGAGCAGCACGCCGGCCGCGACCCCCAGGACGCCGTAGGTCTCCTGCTTGCGCGCGATCCACGGATACAGGATCAGGGCGGTGAACAGATGGATCGCCGCGACCATCAGATAGAAGAGCGCGGCTCCCGGCAGGTGCGAGGTCCAGCGCTCGGCGCCGTTCGGCAGCAGCAGCATGCACAGCAGCACGTAGAAGCACGGGGCCACCGCCAGTGAGACGAGCGCGACCAGCCAGCCCACCGGGACGCCCGCCACACCGGAGATCCGGTTCGTGAGCCCCCCCGCGACGACCATTCCGAGGAGCAGTCCCAGCAGGATGAGGGTCTGCGTGGCCGGGTGGCGCATGGCGCGCACCGGAACCCCCCAGCTCAGTGCGGAGACCGCCCGCAGGGCGCGCAGCAGCACGTAGGTCTCGTACAGCAGCACCAGCGAGGCGCTGACGATCACGGCGAGGCGGGTGAAGCCCCCTATCGAGTCGGTGGCGTCGCCGACGGACTCGGCGAAGTAGCCGGTGATGCCCGCATCCTCGACGTATGTGGTGGGGTCACCGTCGCTCGCCTTAGCGAGCAGTCCCAGGCCGCCGACGAGCAGCAGCGCCAGCGGGAGCATCCAGACGAACAGGCGGTAGGCGAGCGCCGAGGCCATCACGCCGCCCGCGACCGACTGATCGCGGCGGAAGGTACGCCACCCGACCTCCGCGAACGGGCCGGTCGGACCCCATGTCGTCACCCGCTCGGCCAGATGGAGGCCGCGGGCCTGCATCCGCCCCAGCCGGCTGTCGGGGACCGGCTGGCCGGCCAGATCCCCCAGCAGCGCGGCCAGGGTGTCGGGCTCCCCTTCCCCTCGAGGGTCCGATCCGCCGTCCACGTCAGTACGGCGATGCGTGGCGGACCGCCGCTGCGCGCGCGGCGGCGACATCCGCACGCCGCGTGCGGGTGATCTCCTGGACGAGGATCTGGATGGTGGCGGTCACGGGCACCGCGATCAGCGCCCCGAGCACGCCCAGCAGGGCGCCGAAGACGGTCACCCCGGAGATCACGAAGAACCCCGAGATGTTCGTGGCGCGCCCCTGGACCATGGGCGTGATCACGCTGTTTTCGACCTGCTGGTACACGAGCACGACCGCGAGCATGATCAGCGCGGCCGTGAGCCCCTGCTCGGCCAGGAGCGTGAGCGACAGGACGAAGCCCGCGATCGTCGCCCCGAGGTTGGGGATCGCGTCCAGCACCCCGGCGATCAGGCCCAGCGCCAGGGCGAAGCTCGAGCCCAGCAGGTAGGCGGTGGTGCCCTGGACCGCGCCGGCGATGAGGGCGATGACCACCACCCCGATCGCCCAGCGCGAGACCATCTCGGTGACGCGCTCCCAGACGCCGAGCCAGCGCTCCCCCTGTTCGGGGCTCAAGACGCTGCTCACCGCTCCCTTGAGGCTCTCCACGTCGGTGAGGAAGAACAGGGTGATGAACGTGATGGTGAATGCCGCCAGGGCGACGCCGAACGCCTGCCCCGCCACTCCCAGGACGGCGGAGACCGCCGTGGGGATGCTCGTGGCGACCTGATCCGCGCCGTCCTGCGCGTGGCCGGCGGCGCCCGAGTCGCCCATCCAGCCCAGCTCGCCCGAGTCGCGCAGCTTCTGCACCAGGTCGGGGAGCTCGCGCAGGTAGTCGCGGGCGGACTCCACCACCGGCACCAGCAGCAGCAGGGCGAGCACGCTCACCACGATCACGGAACCGAGCACCACGAGCGTCGCCGCCAGGCCCCGGGAGGTCTTCATCCGCCGCTGCACCACGCGCGTGGGGTACTCGAAAACCAGGGCAAGGAAGATGCCCGTGAAGACGAGAAGGAGCGCGCCGCGCACCGCGATGATCGCCCAGCCGAGGAAGAAGACCCCGGCGAGCAGCAGGATCGTCTGGGCGGGGACGGCGATCTCGGTGCGAAATGACGGTGTGCGCATCAGTCGGAAACCCTAGTCAAAATTCGCCGATCCGGCTTCCACCACGATCGTGCGCGGCTCGACAGCCGCCGCCGCGGCGAGATTGCGGGACTCAGGCGGCGACCTCGCCCCGCTCCACCTGCTCGAGCAGCGACACGGTGCCCGCGAGACGCTCGAGTCGGGGATCGGAGACCGAGATTTCGCGCATGGTCGTGATGGGCGCCAGACCGCCCGCCGTCCAGTAGCTGAGCGTGAGCGCGCTCATGGTCGCCTCGATCGCACAACCCTCGAGTCCGGCCGCCGGCAGGAACCGGCGCAGACGCTCCATGACCTCGGTGACGGAGGTGCTCGACTCCAGCATCTGCTTGCCCGCGTCGGCCACGAAGTTGACCGCGAGCACCCTCTCTTCCAAGAGACGCCGGACGTCCCCGGTATCGCCCTTGCTCTGCTGTGTGTCGTCGATCGGCCTCGTCTCCCCGGCACCCTGCGCCTGTCGTGTGCAAGTTGACAGCGCATTCTGCCGTCATCCCGCTGAGCGTGCGGTCAGCTGCGCAGGCAGTCGCTCAGAGATAGCGGTTGCGCTCGAGCCACCGCATTGCGAAAAAGTCCCAGACGGGTGGCACGTAGAAGGTCGCGATGCGATAGAGCAACGCCGCTGCCAGTGCGCCCGCCTGCGGCATCCCCACTGAGGTCAGGCCGATGATGAGCCCGGCCTCGGTCACGCCGATGCCTCCGGGAACCGGGATGAAGTTCGACAGCAGGGAGACGCCGGTGTTGATGAGGATGAGGTCGGTGAGCGAGATCGGGTAGCCGAGTCCATTGGCGAACAGCCCGAGGGCGATCGCGAAGAGCACCTCCGTGGCCACGTTCCCCACGAGGAGGAGGGCCAGCTTGTTCGGGGAGCGGAGCACGCCCAGGGTCGAGCGCACCTGGGGCAGCCAGCGTCGCGCGTACCCGATGACCGCCCTGCGGGTTCGCGGGACGAGCGCGACGACCAGGCCGCTCACCACCAGCGCTGCCAGCAGGATCCACAGCAGGTGCGGCGAGCCGGAGGCATCTGAGGCGCTCACGCCGAGCGACACGCTGGATCCGGAGAAGAGCAGGATCAGGAGCACCAGCACGACCTGGACGACGGTGGAGGCGAGCGAGCCGACTACTCCTGAGGCGGCGGCGGCCGGGGTCGTGAGCCCCTGGCGCTGGAGGAAACGCACGCCCACGGCCACCCCCCCCACGGCCGACGGGACCGCGAGGTTGATGTATCCGGTCGCCAGCTGCATGGCATAGACCGGGCCATATGGCAGCTTGATCGGCACCGTTCCGAGCGTGGCGACCGATTGCGTGAGCCGCGGCAGCTGGGCCACGATGAATGCGAGTGCGAGCCATCCCCACGAGGCGTCGGCGAGGGAGGGGCCAAGCTCACCCAGGTCGATGCCACCGAAGAAGCCGATCACGGCCGCCGCGGCCATCAGCATGAGGGCGATCTGGATCACGCCCTTCACCGTCACGCGTCTCAACGGGACGAGGTCGGGTGGCTTGACGTCCGCCGCCGCGGCGGTCTGCTTGCGGAGAACGTTGACGTCGATGCCCGCCCGCTTCAGGGCGCGCCGCAACGAGGGTGAGAACGCGCAGGGCTGCAGGTACGGCAGGACCGCGGTGATCCCGTCGGCGCCCAGCGCATCGACCGCGGCGGCGACGGCCCGGGCATCCCCCGCGACGGCCGCCGTCGTCGCGAGCATCTGGGCACGGTCGGATGAGAGCTGTTCGGGTGTCGGCGCGAGCGTCGACACCGTGAAGTCGGCGAGGCCCGCGTGTCCGTCGACGAGCACGACCGTCGACGTATCGAGGGCGAGGTGGGCGATCTTCGCGTCCGCCAGCTGGGCGAGCGCCCGCCAGGCGCCCTGGAGGAGATCGCCGTCGATGGCGTCGGCAGGGAGGTCGGCGACGGCCGTGCCCCCATCGTGAAGCACCAGCAGTGCATCCCCCCCGGATGTTCCGGCCGTCACGAGCCCTTTGGTCGGCACGCCGGCACGGGCGGCCAGGAGAGTGACGAGGGCCTCGTGTTCGACGGCCTGCTGAAGGCTCGGGCCGACGGCTAGCAGCGCGCTCTCCTTGTACCAGAGGCGTCGCCAGAGCCTCGCCAGAACCTGAGTGCCGTACGCGTCGCGCCCGTACACCTTGATCACCAGCCTGCGGCCGTCGGTGTCGTACCCCTCCGCGGTGACGAGGCCGACGGTTTGCCGATCCGCGAGCGTGACACTCTCGGCGGCCACGTCGAGCTCGGTCAGTCCGGACCGGATGTCGGCGAGGCGCGGCCGCCCGGCTGAGGTCCCGAGCGCGAGTCGGACCCCCGTTGCGGCCGCGACGGCCACGAGGAGCGCGGCGAGGACCCCCGAGGGCGTTGCGCCGCTCGCGAAGAGGGCCCCGATCGCACCGAGTCCGAGGATCCACCGGCCGGTCCGCTCCAGCGGCAGCACCAGGTGCCCGGCGACGGTGACGATCACCGCCGCGGTCTCGCCCAGGCGCACGGCGGGAAACGCCGAAGCGCCCGTCCTGCCGAGGACGGCATCGGCGAGGTCGGGCCAGTTTCCCGTGGCGAGGCGGGCAGCGACGATCGCGACCAGCGCGCCGAGCACCAGCGCGGCCAGCGACTGCAACACAATGCCCCAGCGACGGGCGCCGATCGCCATGGCGAGTAGCACCCCGGCCCAGAGCCACGCGAGGTCGTAGAGGAATCCCCAGAGGGGCTGGAGCCAGTCCGGAACGCTGTCCAGAAAAGCCGACAGGGATTGCTCGAGCTCCGACGGCGGGTACGCGACGATCAGGCACGCGAGGGCGATCAGGGCGAACGAGAGGAGCAACGCATCCGTCGGGCGGCGAAAGCGAGGCTCGCCGGGTACGGAGGTGAAGACGCGGAACTTCCGGCGGAGTTCGGTCGCGCCTCCCGCGACGTGGTCGTGTTCCTCCCCGGGGGGGGCGGATCGCACCCCGGTCAACCCGGGACCACCCTAGGGCACCCCTGCCCGCGACGTGAGGTGAGCCCCCCCCATCACGAGAACGCGTCCGCCTCGGAGCTGGTGCCCGGGCGGTCGCGCAGGATCGTGATCAGCAGGAAGTAGAGGACGGGCACCGCGAAGAACAGTACGACGCTCGCCGTGGTCGAGGCGCCGGCGATGATCGCCGCGACGACGTAGAAGGGGATCGGCGCGCCGGCGATAGCGATGCCGAGGCGGGATCTCGTGTCGGTCCCCTGCTCCCAGAGCAGACCCGGGTGCCGCAGGACGTAGTGGTACATGAGCAGCCGCATCAACGCCGCGGCGATCAGGACGGCCGCGTAGATGTGGATGGCGATCGCTTCGCCCGGGTATTCGCCCAGCACCGACGCGGCGAAGGGGATCAGGCAGCAGGGCAGCAGGAACAGCAGGTTCAGCCAGACCAGCTCCCGGTTGACGACCCGGACGCGCGCGAAGAGGTCTCTGTGTGCGACCCAGTACATCCCCGTCAAGAGGAAGCTGATCACCCAGGCGACCAGCGTCGGCCGCAAATCGTCGAGGGCCCCGACGAGGGATCGCTCGGAGAGGTTGGGCGGCACCGCGATCTCGAGGACCAGGATCGTGATGATGATGGCGAAGACCCCGTCGCTGAGCGCCTCGACGCGATCCGGGCGGGCGATCCGGTCGCCGGCGCCGACCGTGTTGGAAGCCCCCTCCGTCATCGGCGCATCATCGCTCACCCCTGGGGCTGAACCCGCCAGCCACCCGGCCGAGTCGATGCTCCCTCCTCGGCCAGGTGGCTGGCGGGTCGACCGTCACGAGTGGGCGTCAGGACTCGATCGCGTCGGCCACGTTGTCCCCGGACTTCGCAACGGCCTTCTTGATCTTGTCGTAGTCGCCGGAGTCGATCGCCTTGCTGATCCTCTTGTCCGCCTTGACCAGCACCGACTCGACGCGATCCGCGTAGTCGTCCTCGACGACGGCGGCGATCGCCGAGGTCCCCGGCGGCATGTACTCCTCGAGGTCGACGCCGAGCTTCTTCTCCTCGTGGCGCTTGATGAACTCGCCGACGACGCCGCCGATCCCGGCGCCGACCGCCGTCGCAAGGAGCAGCGGGGGGGCGAACAGGCCCACGACCAAGCCGCCGACGGCACCGACGCCCACGAGCCCGGCGACGGCGCCGTGCTCCTCGACGTCGACCTTGCCGGTGGCGTCGCGATTCATCACCACGGCCCCGATCACGGTGTAGTCGCCGGCGCCCTGGTCGTCGTTGAGGGCCTTGAAGTCCTCCGCCGCGTCGCCGGCGTCGGGGTACGATCCGACGACAAGGACGAGATTGTCACTAGCCATGCACTCTCCAGTGCTCGGTTCTTGATGGGCTGGTTGGCAGGGATGGCACCCAAGTAGCGCATCCCCAACGCGCGTGAATGTATGCGCTGGGAATCCAGGCGTGCAAGAGGATCCGCGACCCGCCCCCCACGACGCATGGCGGCGACGCTCGCGGGAGCCGGGGGCTAAGCTGGTAGGCGTGGACGAGGGCCTTCCGATCGCCTATCAGGTGCTCGACGAGGACGTGCCGGTGTACGCGGCCGGTGGCGACCCGGTCGGCACGGTCGACCACGTCGTCGCGGCCCGCGACAAGGACATCTTCCACGGCATCGTGATCCGAACCGGCAGGGGCCGGCGCTTCGTGGCGGCCGAGCAGGTCGCCTCCCTGCATGAGCGCGGCGTCGAACTGAGCATCGACGCGGCGGAGGTCGCCGTGCTTCCCGAGCCCCATGGCGCGGCGCCCGTCTGGCACGACACCGAGCCCGGGGCGAAGCCGAGCGCGTGGAATCATCTCGTCGATCGCCTGACCGGGCGCGCGGGCCGCGACGGCTGGTCCGAGGAGGAGTAGGCCCGAGCGGCCGCGGCGGCGTGCCCCGGCGCAGGCGATGCGGCATCCGCACCCCCCGCAGACGGCCCGGTGGATGACGACATGCAGGACCACACGAGGGCCCGGAACGATCTCGGTCAGGCGCCCGAGGGGCTACGGCCGCGCTCTTCGGATCGCCGAGCAGAAACCCGGCCCCTGGGGCGCTTTCCGTGTAACGCGTCGCCCCGCGGCGATGTCCTGCGCGAGCAGCGAGGCACGGACCGAGTCATGGATCGTGGATGGGAGTGTGCTCGGTCATCTCGGACGATCACCCGGTGGCGGCCGGTCCCTGGTCGCGGGTGGCGCACGCCGCGCCATGCCCGGCCCGGGCAGGGGCCGGGCATGGCGCCCGGCCCCTGCGGCGCGTCGCCCTACCCCACCGTGAAATCGATGCGCATCCCGCCGGCGCAGTGGCCGGGCAGGGGATCGCTCCCCTTCAACTGCAATCCCTGGAGCCGCAGGCTCCCCAGGGCGGGGGATCGTGTGATCAATCGAGGAATAGCCATCGACCCGGGAAGAGTCGCGATGCTCCCCCACCGCCGGGCTGCGACGGTCCTCGGATACGACGCCTCCGCCGGGCGCTGGAGCGCTGTCCGTCTGGGGCCTCGGATGGCCACGGGGCCGGTGGACAGGCGAAGGACCGGGCTAGCCGATGGCGGCGCCGGGGGCGGCAGTTGTCGCGGGCATGGACCGATGGAAGCACCGGACCCGGACAGGGGGGCCGCGACAACCCCGCCCGCCCGAGCCCCGCCCCACCACGATGGCCGGGGCCCGAACCTCGCGCGCGTTGCCCCAGACCCGTTTGAGCCTCGGACTATGAGCTTCTTCCAGCGCTTTGGACCACCGCCCAGACTTTGGGCCGGGACGAAGTCTCAGGTGGGATCGGCGACCGCTCCGCGGTGGGCGCTCATGCGACCAGAGTGCGTCGTACACTCCCGCAGTGGCTGCTCGCGCGCGCCTCCACGAGCTCGTCGACACGCTCCCCGAGGATGTGAGCGCCGAGGCCTTGGCGTTGATCTCTGATCTCGTCCAACCTGACGACGGTCAGCTCAGCAAGAGTGAGCTGGCGGCCCTGGGCGAGGCCGACGCAGCAATCGCCGCCGGCGAGATCCGCCCACTCTCCGAGGCCCGCCGAGACCTCGACCTCTGATCCAGACCCGCTCGGGGTTCTTCTGACCGGGCTGGCCCGAGCGCGATCGCGCAGAAGGAGTGACGGTGATCTCTCGCGTTCTACCGCGCGGAGTCGCGCCCACCGCGATTGACCATCAGCGCCGTCGGCAGCCAACGGCCGAGACCGGCCGGCGCTCTTTGTTTCTGGCTCCGCAGGAGCCTCTAGAGCGCGCGAGATCGTTGACCCCGTGGGTGATCTCGTCGGTTGTGCGCTCGGCTCCCGCACCCTTGGCGCTGCTGGCCTGCGACTGTTGCAGCACCGGGGCGGGGCACGGCTGGGGCGATCGCGACGCAGGGCTCCTCGACGGCGTCCGTAGCGCCCCGATGGAGGTCTCGCGACTCCCATGGAGCGATGAGAGGCCAGGCCTGGACGTTGAGTGGCTGCCGGGAGGTCCGGAGGTTGGTCCAGTCGACTTCGGGGACGGCGGCCCGGGCTGCGGCTACCCCGGTGGTGGATGCGAGCGCGAAAGCGCCGGGCCGTTCGGCTCTGCGGTGGGCTGGAGCCGGTGGACCAGCTCCCAGAGCCTTCCTGCGGCGGGCGAGGTCAGGTCCTCGCGCCTCATCGGCGTACTCGGCGTCACCGGCGGCTCGGCGGAAGACGCCGCCTGCGTTACAGGTCATGTTGCCTCCTTCGCCCGCCGGCGCGCCTCCCGGCGGCGCTCGGCGCGGCTCGCCTTCTCCTTCCTGTTCGCCACTACGCGCTTGGTGGCCTCGCGCGTGCGGACGAAGGCGAGATCCAGAACGCGAACGGCGCCGCGGCCGTAGCCGCGCGCCTCGGGATCGGGAAGCGTCCAATCCCGCACAAGGCCGGCGCGCGCGGCGTCGAGGCGCGTCCGCCACTCGGTCCAGCGCGAGACGCCCATCGCCCGCGCCAGCTCGGCGGGTCGCGCCTCGCCGCGGTCGCGCCAGGGCCCCAGTGCGAGCTGGGCCACGATGAACCAGCTCACAACGTTGGCCACCCTGCGGCCGCTGAGCCCAGCCTCCGCCAGGGCGGCCAGAACCGTCTGGCCCACCGCGGCGAATCGCTCGCCAGCGAGGGCCTCGATCTCGAGGGCGCGAGCCGCGTCGCTCACGACGACAGAACGCCAGATGTTGGGACAGGATGGCTGGAAGCCGTCGGGAGCAAGGGACAACCTTCGATCACAGTGCGGTGATCCTTCGTCGTGACCGACCCGGGGCAGCCACCCCGGGTCGCGTCGTTTCTGGGACCGCGTCGAGAGGCCGTCCAGCCTCTCTAACGAGGTGACGGGCAGCCAGTCGGTGGCGGTGGGGATCGTCCGCGCGGAGCGACGTCGGCCGGCGGCCGGCCGGCGCCCATGGCCGCTGGGTGCGGGCGATTCGTATGGGACTCGCCCATCCACTCGCCCACGGCGACCTCGCGGGTGCCTATTTGCAGGCATGACGACGCGGATTCACGGCGACTCGAAAATCGTTTCGGGGGTTCTCCTCCGACGGGGTTCAAATCCCCCCTCTCCGCTTCTTTCCTCGTGTCACCGACGGAGAGAGCGTTCTGGCGGGTCACCGAAGAGCGGGCCTCGGAGTTGGCGATCGCGAGCGAGAGGGTCTCAGCGAACTCGCCGCGCGATCGCCGCTAGGCGTGCGTACGCGCCCCTCCCGCCAAGGAATCTCGCGAGCCTTCCCGCGAGCAACCAGGCCGTGCCCTCTACCCCACCGGCTTGCGTGCCACCGCGAAGAGCTTGCAGTAGTCGTAGACGAAGCCGTCCGGGCCCGATGCGGCGTGGAGGGCGGCCTCGATCCGCTGGTCGAGCTCGCTGAACCCGCCGGGCGGGTTGCCGAGCAGGTGTCCGGCCACCGAGCGGGTGCGGGCCATGAAGGCGTCGGGGGGCGTCGCGCGACGGCGCCGTTCCATCCAGATGTCGATCGGCTCGAGACCGGCGGCGCGCAGGTCGGCGTCGATCTCGTCCACGTCGCGCTGGTTCTCGGCGAACCAGCCGGTCCATGCCGAAGGCGCCCCGATGCTCTCGAGCAACTCGCGCCACGCATCCTCGCCGCCACGGCCGGCGGTGAGGATGCCCATCACCCCGCCCGGCCGCAGGGCGCGTGCCATCCGGGCGACGGCCGCCGGCTTGTCGGGGAACCAATGAAGCGCCATCGCGCTGATCACCGCGTCGAAGGCGCCGTCGGCCACCTGCATCTGCATCACGTCCTCGGCGCGAAGCTGCACCTGGACGTCGGAGAACTCGCCGAGCTTGGCGGCGAAGACCTCCAGCATGCCCTCGGCGGGATCCACCCCGACGATCGTCGAGACCTGAAAGCGACGGAGCATCGCGGCCGAGGAGAAGCCGGTGCCGCATCCCACGTCGAGCACCCGGGCGTAGTCGCCCTCGGGTAGCGACATCACCAGCCGCTCGGAGCCCGTGATGTTGTGGCGCACGGCGGCGTCGTACGACTCGGCGGCCTTGCTGAAACCCTCGGGTGCGCCGTCGGCGGTCGTCTTCGTCACGTCTCTTGCTCCTGGATCAGGTGAGGGTGGGCGCGACCAGTCTGCCGGATGCCGCCCGTCAGGGGCGATGGCGGGTGGCCGCCACGAGCCCGGCGTGCCAGCCGGGTGCGCGTCCCCCGACCGGCAGGTCGATCTGGGCGGCATGGAGGCCGCTGCACTCGATCAGCCAGGAGGTGAGCGAGTTGGAGTTCCACATCTCGCCGGCACCGAGCTCGTCGCGCCCCCACACCGGCGTCGGGACCCGGGGAACAAGGTCGAGGAGCCTCCGCACGAGGGCCTCGTCGCCGGTGAGGCGACGCGGGCTCTCGACGGCTTCGTTGACGTCGGGGATCGTGCCGTCCGGCCAGCGGCGCACCTCGTAGCGGAAGATCCGCAGGCGGGCCGCCCAGCGGGTCCCCACCGGCCCCTCGGCGACCACGCCGCGCGACGCACCGCGGGCGTCGGGGATCGGTGCCATCTCGATGACGAACGAGGACCCGGGCACCGACGCCACGAGTGCGGAGTGGTAGAGATCGCGGGGCCGGCGCCGATCGCGTCGCGCCACCACCGCCTCGAACACGCGCCCGTTGAGCCGCACCGAGTGCCCGCCCGCACCAAGCGGAAGCCAGTACAGATCGAGGCCTGAGGGGGGCTCAGCCGGGGAGCTCATCCCGGGGCCCCCTCGGTGCGGTCAAGCCGACCCCCCCGACCGGGCGAGCGCGGATTCGACGTGAAAGGACGCCTGGATACGGTCGTCCCAGCACACCCCGGACCCCCCGGCCCGAGAGGAGCCCGCCGATGGCGACCAGCCCGCCCCCGCAGATCCCCGACAGCCCGCGCATGGGCGCGGGCCGGATCCTTCTGCTCGTGTTCGGCAGCCTGCTCGCCCTGATCGGGCTCGCGCTCGGCGTGGCCGGCGGCGGCCTGGTGCTGGCGCACGCCACCCAGCGCGACGACGACGGCTTCTACACCGTGTTGACCGAGCGCTTCCAGACCGGGACCTACGCCCTGACCTCGGAGCGGGTCGATCTTGGTACCGAGGGCGACGCCCTGAACTCGGCCCTCGACATCGGAAACCTGGCGACGGTGCGCCTGCGGGTGTCGGGAGACGACCCGGGGCGGGCCGTCTTCGTCGGCATCGGGCCGCAGAGCGCGGTCGAGGCGTACCTCGCCGGCGTGGCCCATGACGAGGTGACCGAGGTGGGCTTCGACCCCTTCCGGCCCTCCTACCGGCTGCGGCCGGGCCTGCGCGCGCCGTCTCCCCCGACCGCCCAGCGCTTCTGGGTCGCCGAGGAGAGCGGAACCGGCACGCGGACCCTGGAGTGGAAGCTCGCTCCGGGGCGCTGGTCGGTGGTCGCCATGAACGCCGACGCCTCGCGCGGCGTGCGCGCCGACGTCGGTCTGGGCGTGAAGCTCGACCTGGTCCTCCCGCTCGGCATCGGCCTGCTGATCGGCGGACTGGTGCTGATGGGGGTCGGGGTCACCATGGTGGCCTTCGGAGCGCGGGGTGGCGGCGAGGCCGCAGGCGCGGCCGGGGTGGTGGCGGCGGGTGGCACGGTCGGCCTCGCGACGGGCGTCGCCACCGACGACTCCCGAGCGACGGCGAGCGCCTACCCGCTGCGCCTCGAGGGCGAGCTGGACGACCATCTCAGCCGCTGGCTCTGGCTGGTGAAGTGGGTGCTGGCGATCCCCCACTACATCGTCCTCTTCTTCCTGTGGGTCGCCTTCTTCGTGCTGAGCGTGATCGCCTTCTTCGCAATCCTCTTCACCGGGCGCTACCCGCGTGGCATCTTCGACTTCAACGTGGGCGTGATGCGCTGGAGCTGGCGGGTCGGCTTCTACTCCTACAGCACCCTCGGCACAGACCGCTACCCGCCGTTCACGCTTGGGCCCGCCGACTACCCGGCGACCCTCGAGGTGGCCTATCCCACAGAGCTCTCGCGCGGCCTGGTGCTGGTGAAGTGGTGGCTGCTGGCGATCCCCCACTACCTGATCGTGGCCGTCCTCGGCACGGGCCTCCTGTGGTCGGGGTCGTGGGCCGGGGGCGGGGGTTGGAACGACTGGCAGTGGGGCGGCTGGGGTGGCGGCCTGATCGGGATCCTGGTCCTGATCGCCGGCGTCGTGCTGCTGTTCACCGGCCGCTACCCACGCGACATCTTCCGCCTGCTGATGGGCTTCAACCGCTGGAGCTACCGCGTGCTCGCCTACGCCGCCCTGATGCGCGACGAGTACCCGCCCTTCCGGCTCGACGCGGGCGGTCGTGAGCCCGAGCACGCGGGCACGGATGCGCCGGGGGCATGATCGGGGCGGCGGCGCCAGGGCGCGGGTGGCGCGCTGATGCGCGTCGCCTGCGGCCTGGCCGTCGTGGCTCTGTCGCTCGCCTGCTGGGCCGGACAGGTGATTGCATGGTTCGCCCCGGCCACCGGAGCGCGGCTCGGCCTGGCCGAGGGCCAGGACGACGTCGAGCCGGCCTTCTACGCCGACGCCCGGGGCGAGGCGCTGTGGGATGCGCTCACACTGTGGACCATGGTGGTGGCCGGTCTCCTGCTCGCGGCCGACCGGCCCTCGTGGGCGTACTTCGGCTTGGCCGGAGGGGCCACCTACGTCTACTTCGCCGGCCGCGGGATCATGGCCCGGCGCGAATCCACGCGACGCGGGCTGCGCGTGGCGGCACCCGGCGCGCTGCGCGGCATATACGCGGCGCTCGCCATCTGGGGCCTGATGGGCGCGATCTCCGTGGCGGCATCGATCGCGGCTCTCGAGAGCGCGTGATCGGTGCTCTGGGCAGCGCGCTCGGAGGAAGCGGTGCGATCGAATACCCGACGCAGGCGTGCCGGCGGGCGGGTCTGCGTAGTCCTCCGAGGTGCGCACCGAGGGACTCCCCGATGGCACGGCGCACGTCGGCCGACATCGTTGCGGTGACGAGAGGGTGACCATGGAATCCACATCCGGTGCCTCGCACCCGCCGGCCACCGAGGCGGGACGGGTGGTGAGCGACGACAGCGCCTCGTCGTCGGTGGACGCCCGCGCTGGCCACGCGGGCACCCGCATCGACCTCGATGACGTGAGCAGGCGCTACCGGATCGGAGAGGTGGAGGTCACGGCGATCGAGGGGATCAACCTCCACGTCGATGAGGCCGCCTTCGTCGTGATCCTCGGCCCCTCGGGCTGCGGCAAGACCACGCTGCTGAACATGATCGGCGCCCTCGACGCACCGACCTCCGGCTCCGTGCGCGTCGCGGGCATGGACGTGACCGGCGCGAGCCAGGCCGAGCGGGCGGCGCTGCGCCGCCGCACGGTCAGCTTCATCTTCCAGACCTTCAACCTCTTCCCCGGCCTCACGGCGTTCGAGAACGTGAAGTTCGGTGCCGACGCCGCCCGGCGCGAGGACGCAGACGAGCGGGCCGCCGACGCGCTCGCGAGGGTCGGCCTGGGGGCGCGCCTGGGCCACTTCCCCCACCAGCTCTCGGGTGGTGAGCAGCAGCGGGTGGCGATCGCCCGGGCCCTCGCCACCGGCAACCCGATCCTCCTGGCCGACGAGCCGACGGGCGAGCTCGACTTCCGCACCGGCGTGCAGATCCTCGAGGTGCTCGCCGAGCAGGCCCGGTCGGGGATGACCGTGCTCGTGGTGACCCACAACCGGGAGATATCGCGGGTCGCCGATCGCGTGATCGAGCTCTCGAGCGGCCGCATCGTGGCCGACGGGCCGCCGGCCGGGGGACGGGCGGCAATCGCCGACCTGCAGTGGTGAGCCCGCGACCCGCCGACACGCCGCGCGCGCGCGGGCTGTGGCTGCGGTGGTCGTGGCGCGACCTGCGCGAGCGCTGGGCCGCGGTCGTGACCATCGCCCTCGTGATCGCGATCGGAATCGGGGTCTACGCGGGGCTGGGCAGCACCGCCACCTGGCGCCGCGAGTCGAACGATGCGAGTTTCGCGGCGCTCGGCATGCACGACCTGCGCGCCGCCCTCAGCCCGGGGACCTTCACCACCGAGGGGTCGCTGCTGGAGGCCGCCGGAGGCATCGATGATGCCCGCTCCCTCGCCGCCGCGAGCGAGCGGCTGGTGGTGGACAGCCAGGTGGAGGCCGCCACGGCCACCGAGGCGATCCTCGTCTCGGCGCGGGTGGTGGGCATGGAGTTCGGCGCCGACCCGGTCGTGGACGGGGTCTGGATCAGCGAGGGCGGCGCGCCCGACCCTTCGGCGGCCACCCCGCAGGCGGTGCTGGAGGCCAAGTTCGCCGACGACCGGGGCCTGCCGGCGCGAGGGCGCCTGACGCTCGCCGGGGGGCGGCGGGTCGACTACAGCGGCATCGGGGCGATTCCCGAGGACTTCTTCTACGAGGGGCCCGAGGGCAGCGTGCTCAGCCAGGGGGAGCTGGCGCCGGTCTACCTGCCGCTGGCGGCGGCGCAGGAGGTGGCCGGGAGACCGGGGCAGGTGAACGACCTGGTTCTGAGGCTCGTCGCAGGCGCCGACCGCGATCGGGTGCAGGCCCAGCTCGCCGGGGCTCTCGAGCGATTGGGGGTGAGCGCCACGATCTCCACCCAGGAGGAGGCCGATGCGGTGCGGATCCTCTACGAGGACATCGACAACGACCAGCGCTTCTGGAACGCGCTCGCGGGGCTGGTGCTGGTGGCCGCCGCCCTGGCCGCGTTCAACCTGATCAGCCGCATCGTGGAGGCCCAGCGGCGCGAGATCGGCATCGGCATGGCGCTCGGGGTTCCCCGCTGGAAGCTCTCGGTGCGACCGCTGCTGGTGGGGGCGCAGGTCGCCCTGCTCGGCACCCTGGCGGGAGTCGGGGTGGGCCTGATCGTGGGGGCGGCGATGCAGGATCTCCTGGAGTCGCTCCTCCCCCTGCCCGTCTACCGCACGCCCTTCCAGTACGGCGTGTTCGGCCAGGCCGCCGCGCTCGGACTGGTGATCCCGCTCCTCGCGTGCGCCATCCCGGTGTGGCGCGCGGTGCGGGTCGAGCCGATCGTGGCGATCCGGACCGGCCACCTCAACGCCAGGACCAGCCGCCTGACCGACTGGACCGGCCGCATCCGCCTCCCCGGGTCGAGCTTCACCCAGATGCCGCTGCGCAATCTCATGCGCACGCCCCGCCGCACGATCCTGACCGCCCTCAGCGTGGGGGCGGCGATCACGGCGCTCGTCGCCGTGCTGGGGATGCTCGACAGCTTCGGCCGCACGATCGACCAGACCGGGGATGAGCTCACCAAGGGGAACGCCGATCGCGTCCTGGTGCAACTCGACACCTTCTACCCGGTCGATTCGGGCGTCGTCGCGGGGGTTCGCGATTCGCCCTCGGCCGGGGTGGTCGATGAGGGGCTGCGCCTCCCGGCACAGGCGATCGCGGCGGCGGGCGGGGAGGACCTCGATGTGCTGCTCGGGCTGGTCGACTTCGCGCGGGCGCGCTGGGCCCCGACGATCATCGCGTCGGCGGGGCCCGCGGGGAGCGGCATCGTCCTGGCACGCAAGGCCGCCGACGATCTCGGTGTGGACCTCGGCGACCCCCTCACCATGCAGCATCCGGTGCGAAGCCCCTCCGGCGCGTTCGCGCTGGTCGAGTCGACCGTGCCCGTCACCGGGATCCACGCCAGCCCGCTGCGCGCGTTCGCGTACATGGACATCGGCCAGGCCGGACGCTTCGGCCTGGAGGGCGCGACCAACATCCTCGACGCCTACCCGGCGGCCGGCGCCAGCCGCTCCGACCTCCAGCGGGCGGTGTTCGATCTGCCCGGAGTGGCGTCGAGCCAACCGGTGGCGCGCATCGGCGAGAGCTTCGACGAGGCCCTCGCCCAGTTCGTCGGCTTCCTGGTGATCGCGGCCGTCGCGGTTCTCGCCCTGGCGCTCCTGATCGCCTTCAACGCGACCCGGATCACCGTCGAGGAGCGGCGCCGCGAGCACGCCACCATGCGCGCGTTCGGAGTGCCCGTGCGGACGATCCTGGCGGTGGTGATCCGCGAGAGCGTGCTGGTGGGCGTTCTCGCCACGGCGGTCGGGATCGCCGCCGGCACCCTCTTCCTCGACTGGATGCTCGGGTCGCTCGCCCGCACCACGCTGCCCGATCTGGGCATCGAGCGGTATCTGTCGCCCACCACGCTGATCGTGGCGGCCGCCATCGGGATCGTGGCCGTCGCGACCGCCCCGCTGTTCCTGACGAGGAGGATCAAGCGAATGGACATCCCCGACACGCTGCGGGTGATGGAATGACCGGCGACACCCGAACACCACGGCGTGTCGCACTATCGGGCCGAAAGGAGAACCGATGATGGACGTCGATCCACGAGAGAGGATCGCGGGCTGGAGCGTCCGCGACGTGATGAGCTCTCCGATGCGCACCTGCTTCGCCGATCTCCCCCTGGTGGATGCGGCCCAGCGCATGGCGGCCGAGCACATCCACTGCCTGGCCGTCGTTTCGACCACGAGCGAGGATGAGGTGGACGGCTTCCTCGGCATCCTGTCGGATATCGACCTCGTCGCGGCGCTCGAGGCGGGATCGGCGTTCGGCACGGCCGGCGAGTTCGCGGCGTCATCGGTGGATTCCGTCATGGCCGACGCGCCCCTCGGCGAGGCCGTCCATCAGATGCACGAGAGCCGTGCCCATCACCTCGTCGTGGTCGCGCGCGGATCCGGCCGCCCGGTGGGAATCCTCTCCACCCTCGACATCCTGGAGACCGTGGCCGGAGCCGGCTGAGCGCCGCGATCCCGGCGCGGGGTCTCAGGCGGCCGTGACCTCGATGTCGCGGCCGCCGAGGATGCGCCCGTTGACCTGGATCTCGATGCGGTGCGGGCCGGGGTGGATGGTCCGTATCGACAGGTTGCGGAAGCGGTGGCGGCGCACGACGGTCTCCGGCCGGCCGGGGCGCAGGTCCCTGGTGGTCATCTTGAAGACCTTCCCGGCGCGCCGGCCCGCGGCGCCCTGGAAGTGGACGACGTAGTCGATGGCGGCACGGGTCGGATCGCTCACCGCGAGGACGGCGGTGATGGTGACCTCCCCGCCGACAGGGACCCGAGCGGGGGCGCAGTGGAGAGAGACGAGGGTGACCTCGTTGCCGTGGGAGTACCCGAGCAGGCGGAGGGCCTCCGGGTCGCCGCGCTTCACCAGCGTGCGCAGGCCGTGGCGCACCACGAAGTCGCCGTGCGTCGACGCGTCGCGCCAGCGCCTCGCGCAGTCGAGCGCCACGTCGGGGTGGTCCTTGCTGATGTCGTTGAGGTGGTTGGCCACCGAGCGGCGCACGTAGTCGGAGGGGTCGTCGAAGAGCACGTCCAGGAACCGGATGCCCAGCGCGGGATCGGCGATGTGAGCCGCCAGACGGCTCGCCCACGGCAGGCGCGGCCTTGTGCCCTCCGAGACCAGGCGCCGGATGTGCTCGTCGGGATCGACCGCCCACCGGGCCAGATACTCGTAGGTGATCTCGGGATGGCGCACGATGAAGGGCCGGATCGGCCCCTCGCTCGAGAACCGGGGGGTGAGCGCCGCCAGCAGGGGAAGGGCGAGGTCCGGCTGGTCGATGCCGCGCTCGGCCACGAGCTGCCCGCACGGCAGGGTCATCCAGCCCGTGAAGGTCTTTGAGGTGAGCGCGCGGTGGAGGATGGCGGCCGCCTCGGCGAACTCCGCGGGGAGCAGGCCGCCGAGGGTGTGCGCCAGATGGTCCACCCGCTGCATCAGCCGGAGCTCGCCGAGCCCGCGCTTCGCCTCTGCCTCCCATTGCGACAGGGGGAAGTCGGGCCACGCGCGCTGGATCTCCGCCCCAAGGCGCTCCACCAGCCCAGGCGAGAGCTCGTCCTTGAAGTCAGCCATGCCCGACCCTGGAGGGATGCCCGCCGACGAGCATCAGCCCGCCGCCACGGGTTCCTCGGCCCCCGGGTGCGTAGGAACCCGCACCGGGGCTCCGGAGCGCTCGCGATGCCCCCGGCGATGGCGTGATCGAGGCTTGCGGCATGAAGCGGGGAAGATCGCGCGAGCTGGGGTCCACCACCGCCGCGGGCGGAGGTGGTCCTAGGCGCCGTCGCCGGCCCACGGCGATGGTGTTAGGGATTGCCGAGCGCATAGAGGACGTTGCCCGCGACGACCACCACGACCAGCACGGAGCTGATGGCGAGGCAGCGGGACGCCGTTCTGTTGCTCTCTGCCGCGGATCGCGCCCGCCGCGCGCCCACGGCGCAGAAGACGATGGCCACGAGGGCGCTCGCGACACTGAGCGGCGGCACGATCAGGAGCACCACCGCGACCACCGTCGCCACGAGGCCCACGCGTGTCGGGACGTCGAGGGAACGCCAATCGACCATGCGCGGAACCCTAGCCGCGGCCGAGAGGAGACGAGATGACCGTACTGGTTTCGGCAGCCAGCAAGCACGGAGCCACGCAGGAGATCGCCGAGGAGATCGGGCGCGTCCTCACCGAGGCGGGCGTCGCAACAGAGGTGATGCCGACCGACGAGGTCGACGATCTCGATTCCTTCGAGGCCTTCGTGCTGGGCAGCGCCGTCTACACGGGGCACTGGATGGCCGAGGCGACGCAGCTCATCACCGACCATGGCGCCGCCATGGTGGGCAGGCCGGTATGGCTGTTCAGCAGCGGCCCGGTCGGAGACCCTCCGCACCCGATCGAGGAGCACGCCGTCCAGGTGGAGGGTCTCATCGCCACCTGCGGGGCCCGCGAACACCGCCTCTTCACCGGGCGCCTCGACAAGCACCTGCTGAGCTTCGGCGAGCGCGCGATGATGCTGGCCGTGCGCGCGCCGGAGGGCGACTTCCGCGACTGGGTCGCCATCAACGCCTGGGCCTCCGAGATCGCCGAGGCGCTCCGAGGCTCGTGAGGCACATCCCCATCACCAGGGGGCCGGGTCGTGGGATGGCGGGCCGCCGCGGCCCGGCACCTCGGCGAGGCCACATGGCTTGCCGGATTTCGGTCCTCGCTGCGGTCGTCGCGTGGGGCTACTTCGTCGGAGTTCGCCCGCGCCTCCTGCGCTGGGGGGCAACCGAAGAAGAAGCCGACGCGACGCTGCCCGGCGACGAACTGATCCCGCGTCCCGACAACTCGTCCACGATGGCGGGCAACCTCCCTGGGCCGCCCGCGGAGGTGTGGCCGTGGCTCGTCCAGATGGGCTGCGATCGTGCGGGGTGGTACAGCTGGGACCGACTCGACAACGGGGGCCGTGCCAGCGCAATGGTGATCGTGCCCGAATGGCAGCAGTTGGCCGTGGGCGACCGGCTCACGTCTTCACCGGATGGATCGTCCTACTTCACCGCCGCCATCGTGAGTGCCCCGCGGGTCCTGGTTCTGAAGGCAGACCTCAGCCTCCCCGGCGGAGGGCCGATCACCCCGGGCGTCAACCCGCCCCGCTGGTGGATCCGGGCAACGTGGGCGTTCGTGCTCCACCGGACCGAGGACGGACAGACGCGCCTGGTGGTCCGACTGAGGTCGATCGGGAATCCCGCCTGGGCGGTGCATCTCGCAAACTCCCTGGCGGGAGAACCGGCGCATGCCCTGATGCAGCTGCGGCAGTTCGAGGGCCTCCGGCGGCGGCTGACTCGCCCTGATGCGCCTCGTTGATGCGCCCCGACTTGGCGTCATCGGTGATCGTGTCGGTGAAGCGCCACCTCATCCCCCCGGCTGGTCCGCAACGCCGTCCCCCGTTCGGTCGCGAAGGTCCGCGTCCACGTCGGAGCGCAGGCGGGGCCAGACCACCCGCCAGGAGAGCGCCACCAGCGCCAGCGCCAGGGCGACGGCGCCGATATCGGACGCGGTCGTGATCCTGCGAAAGCGGGCGCGGCCCTTACGCATCTCGATGTAGCCGGCGGGGCGCACGACGGCGCCGCCCCCTCCGCCCTCGCCGACCTCCCGGCCGCCGCTGCGGCCTCCTCCCCCGCCGAACCCGAAGCGGGCTCGCGCGACCGGGATCACCAGAACGCCGCCATGCTCGACGGGCGCGCCGAACACGGCCTCGGCGCGCGCACCGCGTGCCACGTCCTCGGCGAGGCCGCGGAGCGGCCCGATGCTCTTGTGCTCGCGGATCATCGCGACGCTCCCTGTTGGATGACGGCGGTCACCGGCCGCCGCGGAGCCGGCCGGCCCTCCTGCGTGGAGACCCCCATTCGCAGCACGAGCTGCGGGAACCCGGGCCGCCCCAGCAGGTGGGCGAGCTGCGGCCGCAGCTCGCCCACCTGGCATGGCTGGTTGAGATAGCCGGCCTGCACCCCCTCGGCGGCGGCGGTGAGCAGGGCGCGCTGAAGAGCACATCCGGCCGCGAGCCAGTCGGCGGGTCCGTCGCCGTCGGTGCCGAGCACGGCGACCGCCGGAGAGCCCTCGAGGAGGGCCGCGTCCTTCGCGCCGGTGCGCCGACCCAGATCGAACGCCGACAACGCCAGGCGGGTCACCGGCAGAGCGGCGATCGGAACCACGAGACCCTCGCCGCTGCGGCGCGGGTGCATCCACGAGGCGAGCTCGCGCCGCCACCGGGGATCGGCGAACTGCCGTCCGTCTCCCTCGGCCACCAGCTCGGCCAGCGCGCTGCGGCGCGCGTGGTCGCCGACGACCTCGAGCCAGGCGCCCTCGGCGGAGACCGCCTCGACGAGGCGCTGGACCAGCTCGGGCGGCATCGGGTGGTCCGAGAAGGGCTCGCGCACCGTGCGTCGCGCCGGGCATGCGGCGAGCAGCGCACGGTCGTCGTGGCCGGCCGAACCGCCCCTGGGAGCCTCGACGAGTTCGACGAGTGCCAGCAGGTCGGGATCGTCGCCCGGCAGCAGCGTTACCTGCGGCGCGAGGCCGCGCGCGCGCGCCGACAGGCAGAGGGTGTAGAGAGCCGCGCCGCAGCTGATCGTGAGCTCGCGGTCGTGGGGATCGTTGACCGGCAGGGCCCGGGTGCGGTCGGCATGGAGCGCGATCGTGCGCTCGTGTACGGCGAAGACCCACGGTTGGGTGTTGTGGGAGGAGGGGGCGCTGACGGCATCGGCCACGAGGTCTTCCACAGGCGTTGCGAGGGACGCGTGCGACATGGCCATCCGCGCCTACGCCGGCCGGTGGGATGGGGCGCCGCGGATCCCGTCGTCGCGGTCCTTGTGTTGCTTGCCCTCGTGCGCCCGGGAGTGGGGTCGCGCGGCGAGGATCGCGAGCAGGGCGATCGCGGCGAAGTTGCGCAGGGTCGGCTCGGGCCACTGCACCTGGGCGCTTCCGGACAGCCAACCGGGATCCACCAGGAAGACGATCGCCGTGATCGCGACCTTCCCCAGCCACCCGAAGATCAGGAAGAGGGTGGCGAGGACGATCGCCCAGAAGCCGAGCTCGGGCAGGCCGATCGCGGGCCCGAACTCCAGCACGTTCCACGCGAGCCAGAAGACGAACGGCCCGATCAGGATCGCGACGACGAGCCCCACGATCGCGATCGTGACCCCACCGGCGACCAGGGCTCCGATGCCGAGGACCCGCAACAGCGTCTTCACGGCGATCGCTCCCCTCGTCGGTGGCGTGCGCCCGGGCTCATACGACGTCGCGCCTCTCGACCGCGAGCAGCCCGACCGCCGCCGGGACCGCCGCCCAGGCGACGATGGCGGCGATCGCCGCCGGCACGCTGACATCGCTCGCGACCCCTGACAGGACGTTGGCCAGGGGGCCCGGCATCCAGGACGCCGCCTCGCTGGCAAGCTGGACGACGAGCGGAGGGGCGACGATCAACGCGAGGACTGCACCCGTGACGGCGCCGCCGGTGTTGCGGACGAGCGCGCCGATACCCGCGCCCAGGACCGCGCCCGCGGCTCCCGTGGCCGCGGAGGCGAGGAGCACCCGTGCGACTCCACCGGCGGAGACGAGGAAGCCGAACTCGGTCGTGGGGAGCGAGAGCGCGACGGCGGCGACCGTGATGGCCGCGCCGGCCAGACCGAGAACTCCGCCGCCGATCAGGATCGCCGTCAGCTGCGCGCCGACCGCCTGGTGGCGCTGCGGGGCGGCGAGAAACGTCGGCACGACCGTGTTGTGGCCGTACTCGCGGGCGACCGCGATGCCGCCGAACAGACCCGCGATGATCATGGCGTTGGCCGCGAACGCCATCAGCGACTGCTGGTCGGCCGCCGTGGAGATGAAGGCCTTGCTGCCGTCCATGTCGGTCCCGATGACCACGGCCGTGGCCGTGATGGCGCTGATCGCCACGAGGACCACGAGGAACGCCCATGGCATCTTGGTCGTCGTGAGCTTGCGCAGCTCGGCCCGGGTCAGCCTCATCCATGTCATCGCGCCACCGCCTCCTTCGCTGTCTCGCCGACGTCGCCGGCGCCTGTCCAGTCGAGGAAGAGCTCCTCGAGCGACCCCGCGTGGGGTGAGAGCTCGTGCAGCGGGATGCCGACGGCGAACGCCCGCTCGCCGATCTGGTCGATCTCGAGGCCCCGGACCACGAGCGTGTCCTCCTCGAGCAACCGGACGATCCCCCCTTCGGCCTCGAGGGCGCCCTTCAGGCGCTCCGGCGATGCCGAGCGCACCAGTGAGGCGGCCTGCAGGAGCTCGCCCAACGATCCGCTCGTGACGAGGCGCCCCCGGTTGATGACGACCACCTCGTCGACGAGGTGCTCCATCTCGGCGAGGAGATGGCTCGAGACGAACACGGTGTCGCCCTTGGCCGCCCGTGCCCGCAGCACGTCGCGCAGCGCTCGGATGCCCTGGGGGTCGAGGCCGTTGCCGGGCTCGTCGAGGACGAGCGCGGGCGGGTCTCCGAGCAGGGCCGCCGCGAGCCCGAGCCGCTGCCGCATGCCCAGCGAGTAGGCGCCGACGCGCCGGTCCGCCGCCGGGGCGAGACCGACCTGCTCCAGCAGCTCCTCGGCGCGCGTCGGGGGCACGCCCGTCGCGTCGGACAGGATCCGCAGATGATTGCGCGCGCTGCGCCCCGGGTGGAACGCGTTGGCCTCCAGGAGGACGCCGACGGTGCGCGCCGGGTCGGGGAGGTCCCGGTAGCGCGTGCCACCCACCGCCGCCCGGCCCTCGTCGGCCGAGGCGAGGTCCAGCAGGATCTTCATCGTGGTGGACTTGCCGGAGCCGTTCGGCCCGAGGAAGCCGGTGACGCGCCCCGGCTGGACCGCGAACGACAGGCCATCGACGACCACGTGATCGCCGTAACGTTTGGTCACGTTGTCGATCTCGAGTACGGGCGCGTGGGTCTCGGCGGCGTGCACGGTGGGCTCCTCCCGGGGAAGCTCGGCGAGTACGGGCTCATCGTCGCCGCCTCCCTCACGAGGGAGCATCCGGCGATGGCCGCACGTCCGGCACGGGGTATTTCTCCCCACGGCCGCGTGAAAACCCGCAGGCCCCGCGGAGGGCCAGAGGCCACCGGGCGGTGCTTTCGGTTCTCCCCCGCCGGACCCGTAGATGTCCGAGAGCGCTATCCGTGGGGCTCCGGTGTCGCCCGCATCTGCGCGCTGGTGGGGTAGGTGGGAGATCCACCCATCGGAGAACTGCATGAACCGCTCGGCCGACGACGTGCACTCACCCGCGAGGCGGGCCGGGCGCATCGCCCTGGCATTCGCATGGCGCGACCGGCGCACCGGCGTGGGCCTCGCGATCGCCGCCGCCGCCCTCTGGGGGCTGCTCGCCGCGTGGTGGATGCCGCGCGGCCCCCTCACCAGCGCCCAGGCGGTGTGGTCGATCGTCCTCAGCCTGGCCGTGGGGGTCGCCGCCGGGGTGGTGATGCGCTCGCGGTGGGCCATGCTCGCCGCGCCGATCGGCTTCGCGCTCCTCTACGAACTGGCCCGCATCGGCACCGATGGACCCACCGTCAACGGCATCCACACCAGCACCTACGGCATTCTCGCCCTCGTCGTCGGTCGCGGCTTCCATGCCCTGCTCTCGCTCGTGCCCCTGCTCTTCGGAGCGACGATCGGCGCCGGTATCGCGCGGCGGATCAGCCGGGCCGCGGATGGCGAGCGACGGCGATCCGTGGGCCTCTACCTGCGCCGCGGCGCGGCCGGGCTCGCGGCCGTCGGGCTGGTCGTGATGGTGGCGGGGCTGGTTCGCCCGGCATCGACCGACGCGATCACCGGGCCCGACGGCGGGACCCTTCCCGGAAGCGTCGCCGAGCTGACACGGATCGAGATCGGCGGCCACGACCTGGCGATGATGATCCGCGGCCACAGCACCGACAATCCGGTGCTGCTGTTCCTGGCCGGAGGGCCCGGCGGCTCGGAGATGGGGGCCATGCGCAACCACCTCCCCGATCTGGAGAAGTACTTCACGGTCGTCACCTGGGACCAGCGGGGCGCGGGCAAGTCCTATACCGAGCTCGATCCGACCTCGACGATCTCGCTCGAGGGCTACGTCTCCGACACCATCGCGGCCACCGACTACCTGCGCGAGCGCTTCGGCCAGGACCGGATCTATCTGCTCGGTCAATCGTGGGGTTCCACCCTCGGGGTGCTGGCGATCCAGCGCCGACCGGAGCTCTACCGGGCCTTCATCGGCACGGGCCAGATGGTCAGCCAGCTCGCGACCGACCGCATCTTCTACCGTGACACGCTCGCGTGGGCGCGCAGGACCGGCCGGGATGACCTCATCGCTGATCTCACCGACATCGGCCCGCCGCCCTATGCGTCGATCCTCGACTACGAGACCGCACTCTCCTACGAGCACGAGGTCTACCCCTACGACCACACGGGCAACTCCGAGGGCGAGGGCGGCTTCTCGGAGAACTTCCTCGTCTCCGAGTACTCGCTGGTCGACCAGGTGCACCTGCTGGCCGCCTTCGTGGACACCTTCACCGCCCTCTACCCGAAGCTCCAGGGCATCGACTTCCGCACGCAGGCCACCGATCTCGAGGTGCCCGTGTACTTCGTGCAGGGAGCCCACGAGGCCGACGGACGCGCCGCGCCCTTCGCGGAGTGGTTCCGGGCGCTCCGGGCTCCCTCCAAGGATCTGGCCGTCCTCGCCACCTCCGGCCACCGGCCGCTGTTCGAGCAGCCGGACGAGTTCGTGGACTACATGAAGGACACCGTGCTGACCGAGACCTCCCACAGCTAGCGAGCCTCCGCTTCGGGAGGCGCGAGCGCGCACCATCTCACGAGCGCCCTCGGTCCGGCTGGTGCGGTCCCGCTCCGCTCGGGAGGTTGTGGGTGAAGCGCGCCGCCCGCCGGTGGATGCGGCGCTCGTGGCGCTCGGCGTGACTCGGCCGGGCGCGGTGGGGCCGCGCCTGGATCGCGTAGAAGCGGGCCTTTGCGACCTCGACCAGCAGCAGGTAGCCGGCGATCATCCCGAGAAGGATCAGGAAGAAGGCGAGCGGGAGCGTCGCGAACCCGAGCACCCCCGCCAGCGGCGTGAAGGGCAGGGCTGCCCCGATCGACGCCGCGGCGATCGGCAGCACGAACATCGGGCGGCTGGGGCGGCTGCGCAGGAACGGCACGCGCCGGGTGCGGATGACGTAGATCACGAGCGTCTGGGTGGCGAGCGACTCCACGAACCAGCCGCTCCGGAACTCGTCGGTGCTGGCGTTCAGCACCACGAGGAGCACGAAGAAGATGAGGAAGTCGAAGACCGAGCTGAGCGGCCCGAAGACGGCCATGAAGCGGCGGACGAAGGCGATGTCCCATGCGGCGGGGCGGGCGAGGACCTCGGAATCGACGCGGTCGCTCGGGATCGCCAGCTGACCGGCGTCGTAGAGCAGGTTGTTCAGCAGGATCTGCGAGGGCAGCATCGGCAGGAACGACAGGAAAAGCGACGCGCCCGCCGCGCTGAACATGTTCCCGAAGTTCGACGAGGTCGCCATCAGCACGTACTTGAGGGTGTTGGCGAAGATCCGCCGTCCCTCGATGATCCCGTCGGCGAGCACCCCGAGGTCCTTGTCGAGCAGGACGATGTCGGCGGCGTCCTTGGCGACGTCGGTGGCCGAGTCGACTGAGATCCCGACGTCGGCGGCGTGCAGAGCGACCGCGTCGTTGACGCCGTCGCCCAGGAAGGCGACGTCGGCGCCGTTGCGCCGGGCGATCGCCACCAGACGCGACTTCTGATCGGGGCCAACGCGCCCGAAGATCGTCGTGCGCGGTATCGCCTCGGCGAGGGCGTCATCGTCGAGGCGCGCGATCTCGGCCCCGTTGAGGACGCCCTCGACCGGGAGGCCGATGTCGCGGCAGACCCGCGCGGCCACCGTGCCGTTGTCGCCGGTGATCACCTTGACCGCCACGCCCAGCCCCGACAGGGCGGCGATCGCGGCTGCCGCGTCGGCCTTCGGCCGGTCGAAGAAGGTAAGGAAGCCGGCAAGACGCAGATCGCGCTCGTCGCCGACCGAGGGCTCGGCCAACCCGGGCGCCGGGCGCGTGGCGACCGCCACGACGCGGGCTCCGTCCGCGAAGAGCCTCTCCAAGGTCGTGCGGGCGGCCTCAGAAACCTCGCGGCAGCGGTCGAGGACGGCCTCGGGCGCTCCCTTGGCGATGAGAACCTCTGCCCCATCGGGAGCGCGGACCACGACCGACCCCCGCTGGCGATCGTGGTCGAACGGCAGCAGCCCCAGGCGTTCCCAGGCCGGCGCGCCCTCCGCGGCACTCCGCAAAGGCGCCGCCTGCGGGGCGGCGAGGAGCGCGACATCGAGCGCATTGCCGCCCACCGGGCCGGCGTCGGTCATCGCCGCCTCGTTGCACAGCAGGCCGAGCCGGAGCACGTCGGTCGCGGGCCGCCCCTCGCCGTCGAGGGCCTCGTGGAAGGTGATCGCGCCCTCGGTGAGGGTGCCGGTCTTGTCGGTGAAGAGCACCTCGACGTTGCCGAGGTCCTCGATCGTCACCAGGCGCTTCACGAGCACGCGCTTGCGGGCGAGGGCGCGCGATCCGCTCGACAGGCTCACCGAGACGATGGCCGGCAGCAACTGGGGCGTGATGCCGATCGCGATCGCGAGCGAGAACAGCAGCGCATTGATCAGAGGTCGCGAGAGGGCCACGTTGATGACGAAGATCGACACGGTGAGGACACCCGCGACTCTCACGAGCAGGCCCGAGAAGCTGCGCAGCCCCGCCTGGAACGCCGTCTCGGCCTGGCGCTCGCCGAGGCCCAGGGAGATCCTGCCGAAGGCCGTCGCGGTGCCGGTGGCGACGACGACGCCACGACCGGCGCCCTGGTGGACGACCGTGCCCATCAGGGCGCACGGCGGCAGGTCGAGGGCCGAGGTGGCGGCGGCGATCGCCGGAACCGACTTGGCCACCGGCAGCGACTCGCCGGTGAGCACGGCCTCGTCGCACTCCAGGCGCGTGGCCTCCAGCAGCCTCAGATCGGCCGGGACGATGTCGCCGACGCGGATCGCGACGACGTCCCCCGGTACGAGCTGGGCCGTGGGTAGCGCCACCTGCGCGCCGTCGCGCCAGACGAGCGCGGTGTGGTGGATGCCGGCGTGCAGGGCGGCGACGGCGGTCGCGGCCCGGTACTCGTTGACGAAGCCGAGGCCGACGCTGAGCGCGACGATCGCGGCGATGATCCCGGCGCCGGACGGGTCGCCGGTCAGCGCCGAGACCCCCGCCGCGGCCAGGAGCAGGATCAGCAGCGGGTTGCGGAGCTGGCGGACGAGCACCTCGAACGCCGTGACCCGGTGGACACGCAGGGCGTTCGGGCCGACGGCCTGCAGGCGCGCGGCGGCCTCCTCGCCACCGAGCCCGTCCCGATCCCCCCCACCCGCTCGAGGGCGATCTCGGGCGACAGCGTCGCGGCGCTCGCCACGTCGATCGGCCCGGTCACGGGAAGCTACGCACGGCGGCCTGGCGTGAGCCCATCGCGTGAGCGTACTGCCGCCTTGCGCGCCTCCTCCGCCCCCAGAACGGCGGGCGGCCAGATGAGCAGGAAGAGCCAGTGCCATGGACCGAGTGAGCTCGTGTGGAAGAGCCGGTCGAGACCTGGGGTGTAGGCGAGCAGGGCGATCATGGAGACCTCGACGGCGATGCCGACCAGGAGCAGGCGGTTCGAGAGGAGGCCGACCGACGCGACCGACTCCCGATTGGTGCGCCACGCCAGGCCGGCGCCGATCTGCGCCATCATGATGCCCGCCATCGTCATGGTGGTCGCCTCCAGATAGGGCGTCCCGGTGTCCGGGAGCGCCTCCCAGGGTCGCCACCCGCCGAGCGCGAAGGCGACGAAGAAGCTCGTGATCGCAGCGAGCCCTTCGAGCGGCCCGATCCAGCCGAACACCCGGCCGAGGACGGTCCGGTTCAGCAGCCGCTCGGAACGGGGCCGCGGCGCTCGGGTCATGGTGCCCGGCTCGGCGCGCTCGGTCCCGAGCGCGATCGCCGGGATCAGGTCCGTGCCGAGGTCGATCGCCAGCACCTGCATGACAACGAGCGGGAGCGGCACCGCGCCGCCGGTGATGCCCCAGACCAGGAACGGGACGAGCTCCCCGACGTTTGAGCAGAAGTGGTAGCCGGCGAATCGGCGGATGTTGTCGTAGACCGCCCGGCCCTCCTCGACGGCGGCCACGACCGAGGCGAAGTTGTCGTCGATCAGGATCAGGTCTGCGGCCTCCTTGGCCACCTCCGTGCCTCCTCGGCCCATCGCGATGCCGATGTCGGCGTGCTTGAGGGCGGGCGCGTCGTTGACGCCGTCGCCGGTCATCGCGAGCACCTCCCCGTCGGCGCGCAGCAACTCGGCGAGCCGCAGCTTCTGCTCGGGGTCGATACGGGCGAAGACCACGTCGCGCTCGGACAGGCGAAGGCGGAGACCGTCGTCGTCGAGGTCGGCGAGCTCGGCGCCCGTGATGACGTGCACCGCCCGGTCGATCAGGCCGATGCGCCGGGCGACCGCCTCGGCCGTGCGGCCGCTGTCGCCGGTCACCATGATGATGCGGATGCCGGCGGCGCGGCAGCGGCGGACCGCCTCGGGCACCTCGGGTCGTGGCGGATCGCTCATACCGACCAGCCCGAGGAGCTCGAGTCGCCGCTCGATGGCATCGGGCGCCTCGCCGCAATCGGCCGGGAGGGTGCGGCGCGCGAGCGCGAGCACCCGCAGGCCGTCGCCCTCCATCGCCGCGGCCGCCACTCGGGCCCGCGCCCGCTGGCCCTCGGGGAGGGTCGTGCGCTCCAGTACCACCTCCGCGGCCCCCTTGATGTAGGCGATCCGCTCGCCGCCGATCAGGTGCACGGTGGTCATGCGCCGGCGCTCCGAGCTGAAGGGGAGCTCCAGGAGCCGCGGGGCGAGGGCGGCCTGTCGCTCGTGGCGCAGGCCGCCCTTCTCGGCGACCACCACCAGCGCCGCCTCGGTCGGGTCGCCGAGGATCGACCAGCCGCCCTCGGCGTGCACCAGGCGTGCGTCGCCGCAGAGCAGCCCGGCGCGCAGGAGCTCGCCGATCGGCGTGGGATCGACCACCCGGCCACCGGCGAGGAAGCGCCCGAAGGGCTCGTAGCCGGCCCCCTCGACCGCCATCTCTCCATCCGTCGTCCAGATGCGCTCGACCGTCATCTGGTTCTCGGTCAGCGTCCCGGTCTTGTCGGTGCAGATGACCGTGGTCTCGCCGAGCGTCTCGACCGACGACAGGCGCCGCACGAGGGCGTTGCGGCCGGCCATCCGCTGCGTCGCCATCGCGAGCGAGAGCGTCACCGTCGGCAGCAGGCCCTCGGGGACGAGCGCCACCATGACGCCGATCGCGAACAGGGAGCGGTCGGCGAGGCTCATGCCCACCAGCCCGGCGAGGGTGAAGAAGGCGGCGCCGATCGAGACCGCCAGCACCGCGACCATCCGGGTCACCCGGTCCAGCTCGCGCTCCAGAGGGCTGCGGTCGCGACGCGTGTGCTGGGCGAGCGTCGCGATGCGGCCGAAACGGGTCGCCATGCCGGTCGCGCTCACGCACGCTTCGGCCGACCCCGCGGTGACATACGTGCCCGCGAATACCCGCCGGTCGGGTTGGACGGGGTTGGACTCGCCGCTCAACGCCGATTCGTCCACCCGGAGCTCCGCCGAGGCGACGAGCTCTGCGTCGGCGCAGACGCGATCGCCGGGGGCGAGCAGCAGGATGTCGCCGGCGACCACCTCCTCACTGGGGACCTCGGCCACCGCCCCGTCGCGGCGGACCCGGGCGCGCAGGGGCAGCATGCGTCGCAGCGCAGCGACGGCCTGCTCAGCGCGGTGCTCCTGGACGAAGGCGAAGACCGCGTTGACGATGATCACCGCGACGATCGCCGCCGCCAGCGCAGGCGTGCCGGCCACCACGGCCAGCAGCGCGCCCGCCCACAGCAGCAGCGCGAAGAGCTGCACGAAGTTCGCGAGGAAATCGCGCGCTGCGGACCGCCCGCGAGCCTCGACGATCACGTTCGGACCGACGTCGGCGAGGCGTCGCCGGGCCTCCTCGCCCGAGAGCCCGCCAGATCCCGCTCCAACGCCTTCGATCACGTGCTCACCACGTCCTCCACCGGTGAGTGCCGCGAGCAGGCTGCCGGTGGGCCGCCGCAGCGGCATCCGTGCCGGCACCCGTCCGCCACGACGGCATCTCCCACCGCCGGCCCGGAAAGCCCGCAGGCCGATCGTCCTGCCGACGTGCGGCTACGGCCGTCGTCTAGGGTTTTCGTCGGTGCGCCCCGGGACGACGGGAGAACCTAGGGAATGACGGAGACCGAGACTTCCATCGGACTCCCGGCCATCCGGGTCGAGGGCCTGAGCAAGCACTACGACGGCACCGCCGTGGTGGACGACGTGAGCTTCACGGTGGACACCGGCGAGGTCGTGGGAATCCTGGGCCCGAACGGGGCCGGAAAAACCACCACCGTCGAGATCCTCGAGGGACACCGCGCGCGCACGGCAGGATCCGTGGAGGTGCTCGGGGTGGATCCGTGGACGGGAGGACGCGCGTTCCGCGAGAGGATCGGAATCGTGCTGCAGTCGGCGGGTATCGAGCGCGAGCTGACCCCACGCGAGGCGCTGCGGGGCTTTCGCGACCTCTACCCCAGGCGGCGCGATATCGATGAGGTCCTCCGTGTGGTGGGTCTCAGCGAGAAGTCGGGCGCGCGCATCGGCACGCTCTCGGGCGGCCAGCGCCGTCGCCTCGATCTGGCCCTCGGCCTGATCGGCGACCCCGATCTCCTGTTCCTCGATGAGCCGACGACCGGCTTCGATCCTGCGGCGCGGCGTGAGGCGTGGGCCCTGATCGAGCGCCTGCGCGGCCTCGGAAAGACCGTGCTCCTCACCACTCACTACCTCGACGAGGCGCAGAACCTGGCCGACCGGGTGCTCGTGCTCTCCCGCGGCCGCATCGTGGCGAGCGGGGCACCGGGAGAGATCGGATCGCACCACTCCCGGACGATCGTGCGCTTCCGGCTGCCCGCCGGGATCGACCCCGAGGGGCTGCCGGACTGCGGCGGGCAGGTCACGGTGGAGGGGCGTGAGGTGCAGATCGCGATGGAGAACGCCACGCGCGGCCTCCACGACCTCACCCGATGGGCCGTCGCCGCCGGGATCGAGCTCGAGGGCCTGGAGATCGGGCGGCGCAGCCTGGAGGAGGCGTATCTCGAGGTGATCGGTGAGCGGTAGCGGCGCACGGGTGGCCCACGAGCTGGCGCTCACGGCGCAGCAGATCGGTTATCAGAACCGGATATTCCGGCGCACCCCGGTCGCCGCGTTCTTCACTCTCGCCTTCCCGCTGATCCTGCTGGTGCTGTTCGATGCGCTCTTTTCCGGGAGCATCGACGTACCGGACGGGACCGTGTCGGTCGCGCAGTTCTACGCGCCCGGACTGGCGGTATTCGCAGCGGCCACGGCGACCTACACCAACCTCGCCACGCAGCTCTCGATCGCCCGCGACGACGGGATCCTGAAACGGGTCCGAGGAACCCCGATGCCCCCCTGGCTGTACATGGCCGGCCAGATCGGCAACGCGATCCTCGTGGCGGCGGGAGCCGTGGTGCTGATGATCGCGGTGGGTGGGCTCGCCTACGACCTCCAGGTCCGGGCCGAGGCCATCCCCGCCGTCGTCATCGCGTTCGTGGTCGGGGTGGCGAGCTTCGCGGCCCTCGGCCTCGCCGTGGCCGCGCTCATCCCGAACGGCAACGCCGCGCCCGCGGTGACGAACGCGACCATCCTGCCGCTCGCATTCGTCTCCAACGTCTTCATCCCCCTGCAGAACCCGCCCGCATGGATCGAGATCGTCGGCGCCGTGTTCCCGCTCAAGCCTTTCGTCGAGGCGTTCTCGAGGCCGTTCCTGCCCGGCGCGAGCGGCTTCGGCGTCGAGTGGGCAGAGCTCGGCGTGGTCGCGGCGTGGGGCGTGGGCGCGGGAGTCCTGGCGGCGCTCAGGTTCCGCTGGGAGCCGAACGCGCGAACCTGACCCCTCGGCCTCGGGCAATCCGAGCCGGGACCGCATCTCTCCGCGCCCCCCATCCGAGTCGCCCCCGATGGTTGGGCACCCGGAAGGGGCATAGCGTCGGTTCCATCCAGGCCCCGGGCGGGCCGAGAGCCGAGTGGATGGGGATGAGATGTCCGGTGCCACGAGAGAGAATCGGGTCGCGATCGTGACGGGCGGTGCGGCGGGCATCGGCCGTGCGACGGCACTGGCGTTCGCGGAGCGCGGCGTCGCCGTGGTGATCGCCGACGTCAAGGAGACCGAGGGGCAGGAGTTCGCCCGTGGCCTGCGCGAGCGGGGCCGGCGGGCGCTCTTCGTGGCGACCGACGTCTCACGGGCGGACGACGTTCGACCGGATGGTGCGGGCCGCCACGGAGGAGTTCGGGCACCTGGACTGGGCCTTCAACAACGCCGGCATCGAGGGCCCGACAGCCCCGGCCACCGAGCTCTCCGAGGCGGATTTCGACCGGGTCGTCGCCGTGAACCTGAAGAGCACCTGGCTGTGCATGCGCCGGCAGATCCCGCTCATGGTCGAGGCGGGCGGCGGCGCCATCGTGAACTGCGCCTCGATCGCCGGCCTGGTGGGCTTCCCGGGCATCAGCGCCTACGTGGCGAGCAAGCACGGGATCATCGGCCTGACCCGCACGGCCGCACTCGAGAACGCCCAGGCCGGCGTGCGCGTCAACGCCGTCTGCCCCGGAGTGATCCGGACCGAGATGATCGAGCGCTTCACCCACGGCGACCCCTCCGCCGAGGCGGCCCTGACCGGAGCTGAGCCGGTCGGACGGATGGGCACGCCCGAGGAGGTTGCCGCCCTGGTCGTATGGCTGTGCTCGGACGAGGCGAGCTTCATCACCGGCGCCGCCGTCCCGGTCGACGGTGGGTGGACCGCGCAGTAGCCCGCCGATCCCATCCGGAGGAGCCGGCCGGTGCTTAGCCGGGGCGGCGAGCGGGTAGCACCGACCCGGGTGCGCGGACCGTCGCTGCGGCGGGGATCCGCGGGACGAGCGAAAGACAGGAGAGCGAGATGACCACCACAGCCGGGATCCTCGACAAGTCGCAGACGTCGGAGCGCGAGGACCTCGTGCAGCTCCTGACGACGGCCTACTGGATGGAGATCGAGACGGTGATGAACTACATCGCCAACTCCACCAACCCCGACGGCGTGCGCGCCCAGGAGATCATCGAGTCCCTGCGCGCGGACATCACCGAGGAGCTCGGTCACGCCCAGCAGTTCGCGAGTCGCATCAAGGAGCTCTACGGCGTGGTGCCGGCGTCCCAGTCGTTCTCGGCGTCACAGAGCTACCTCCAGCCGCCGGACCAGCAGACCGACATCGTGCACGTCATCCGGGGCGTCATCGAAGCCGAGAGCGGGGCGATCTCCCACTACGAGCGGATCATCGAGGCCTGCGAGGGACGCGACCCGGTGACCCAGGACATGGTGGTCGCGATCCTGCGCGACGAGCAGCAGCACCGCCGGCTGTTCGAGGGCTTCCTCCGCGAATACGAGGTGGAAGGTCGCGCCTGAGGCCATCAGCCGGTACGCACGTCCATGTTGAGATGGAGCAGGGCCATCTCGAACGCCCGCCGGACGGGCCCGTCGTCGGCGAGGACGATCCGCAGTCGGGCTCCGCGATGCTGCTCCACCGTGCGCCGCACCTCGAGGATCGACGCGAGACCGGTCGAGTCGATCATGTCGAGCGCGCGCAGATCGATCTCCAGCCGGACGCCCTCCCCGAGCACGGCCGACACCGAGGCGATGAAGCGGCCCCTCGATGCGATGTCGAGGCCGCCGGTCACGGTGACGCGAGCGCGCCCTTCGGCCTGCGCCACGGCGATGCGCCCGTCGGATCCCCTCATGCCGTTTCGCCCTGCGCGCCCCGCGCCCCGCATGCCCTGCAAGCGTGCGCACCGCCACGCCGGGGACGGACGGTTTGAGGGCCCCTCACCGGGGAATCCCCTCCGCACCCACGAATCGAAGGAGGGAGCCCGATGACGACCGATCGCCGCAAGGACGAGCCCGAGCGGAAGGACGAGCCCGAACACAAGGACGAGCCCGAACGCGAGGACGAGGACGCTCTGGTGGACGAGAGCGAGAAGGAGTCGTTTCCGAGCTCCGACCCGCCCTCCCGCGGCGCCCCGGGGATCTGACGATCCCCGGCCCGGTGGGGCGCGCACTCACGAGCCACGCTCCACCTGCTTCGCACCTGCCGCGTCGGCGTCGTGGGACACCCTGTCCTCGCGCTCTTCGTCCTCGTCGCGGGTGGGCTCCTCGGCGGGGGTCTCCCGAGATGGGCGTGCGGTGTACGAGCCCACGTCGTCGTGGGGCGGATCGGCGCGTCGGTCGAGATCGTCTGGGCCGGTCATGTGCGACTCCTCACCGTGGGAGAACGTCGGGTAGCCCCCGACAGCTACCCCCGGCGAACCGGTTCGAATCGAGGCCACCGCGCAACCGGACGGGGGGCTCCTGACGGGCCTGCCGGCCGTCGCACCGGGAATCGGGGCGCCGGACCTCTACGTGGTCGCGCTCGCGTTCGGCGGGCTCGCGGTGCTGGTGGCGATCCTGACGCTGAGCCACCACAGCGGGCGCTCGTTCTCGCCCGCGATGGTGTACCTCACGATGGGGGTCCTCGGGGCCGTCGGCGTTGCGCTGCTCGACGCCCCGTGGTTCACCGCCGTGGGAGACGCGGACGTGCTGGAGCGGCTCAGCGAGCTCTCGGTGATCGTGGCGCTCTTCGCCACCGGCCTGCGGATCGACCACGCCCTCCGGCTTCGCGAGTGGCGCACGACCCTGCTCCTCCTGGGGGTGGTGATGCCGGTGACGATGGTCGCGGTCGCGGCCCTGGGCTTCTGGGGGATGGGGCTCTCGCTGGGAGCCGCGATCGTGCTCGCGGCCGCGCTGGCCCCGACCGACCCGGTTCTCGCGGGAGACCTCGGCGTGCCGGCGCCCGGAGAGGGCGACCAGGGCGAACCGGCATTCGCCCTCACCTCGGAGGCGGGCCTGAACGACGGGCTGGCCTTCCCCTTCGTCTTCCTCGGGCTGGTGGTGGCATCCGGATCAGGGGCGGCCTCGTTCGTCGAGTGGTTCGCCGCCGACGTGGTGTGGGCGATCTCGGCGGGCATCGCCATCGGTGCCGCCGTGGGATGGGGAATCGCCGCGGTGGCGGTGCGCCTGCGCGATCGCGAGCTCCTGTTCGACCGGGCTCGACGGGTGGGCCGCGGTGGGCGCCGTGCTCGCGGTCTACGGCGTGGCGGAGATCGCCGGTGCATACGGGTTCCTGGCCGCCTTCGCCGGGGGCATCGCCTTTCGCCGCTACGAGCGCGATCACGAGTACAACGCCGGGGTCCACACCGGGGCGGAGGCCCTGGAGCGCGCGCTGGAGCTGACCCTGATCCTCTTCCTCGGCAGCCTGCTGACGCTGGAGGGCCTGGGCGTCGCCGGCTGGTGGGGAGTGGTGGTGGCGGCAGCGCTGATCCTCGTGGTCCGCCCCCTCGCCACCGTCGTCAGCCTCCGGCGCTGCCGGCTGAGCGGCCGGGAGCGGATCTACGTGGGGTTCTTCGGCATCCGCGGAATCGGATCGATCTACTACGCCGCCGCCGCGCTCGGCTCGGGCATCCTCCGGCCCGACGAATCAGAGGCCATCATCTGGACGGTCGTGGTGGTGGTCTGCATCTCCATCGTGCTCCACGGGCTCTCGGCCTCCGCCCTCACCCGCCGGATGCTCGATCCGGCGCCATAGGCGGATCGTGCTCGGGAGACACCGGGCTCCCCGGGGCCTCGGGCGCTCGGCCGGTGGCCTCCTCCACCTCGCGCTCGATGCGGCCGTCCTCGCGCGCGAGAACGAGGAGGGCGCCGATGACCGCGGCGACGAGCGCCCCGACCGCCGCGAAGGCCACCGTGTACCCGATGGTCCCGCTCGCGCCTTCCACGTCGATGGGGCCGGGTGCGATCGCCATGACCAGACCGACGAGCGCTCCCGCCGCCGCACCGGCCGCCACGGACCGCAGCGCGGCGGCTCCGAGCACCGTGCGCAAGCCGCGCCGCGAGCTGGGGTCGGCCGGGGGCGCCGGCGTGTCCGCTACGCGGGCGAGGGTCTCCTCGCGCGTCTCGGGCTCCGTGCGCGCGGGCCTGTCGTGCTGGATCGCGCGTCCGGGCGCTGGTTCGTCCATCATCCCTCCGATCGTCGCCTGCACCCCGGCTACCCCCCCGGGACGGCGGGGAAACCGTGAGCGACCCATCGGAGTAGGATCGAGCGCCGCCCGCACAGTGCCCGCGCGGCGATCGAAAGGAGCCCCCTCATGAACGAGCGCCGCGGGAGCGCCGGCGACGATGCGATGCCACTGCGCCTCAGCGCGCAGGTCCTGGATGCGGAGGTGGTGATCACCCTCCAGGGCGACCTCGACCTGGCCGGCCACAAGGCCCTGCTCGACCTGGTCGCGGACCAGCCCGTCGAGGGCCGGGCGCTGGAGCTGAAGGCGTCGGAGCTCTCGTTCATGGACTCCACAGGCTGCAAGGCGCTGCTCGACGTCCACTCGTCGGCCAGCGAGCGCGGCGCGACCTCGGTGGTGGTGGCCGTCTCACCGGCCGGCCCGGTGCACCGCATCCTTGAGCTGACGGGGCTGCTCTCACAGCTCGACGTGCGGCTCACCGAGGCCCCCCGGGGAGCCTGAGCCCAGCGCGCGGCGCGCGAGGATCATCGCGAGCACCACGGCGACCAGCGCGGGCGCCAGGAAGACCAGCGCAAGGACCGCCGCGACCTGCGGATCCGCCGACACGAAGGGCACCAGCAGCAGCGGCAGCATCGGCGTGCCGCCTCCGACCGCCAGGCTCAGCCCGTACTGGCTCCAGGAGACCAGGAAACCCATGAGCCCGGCCACGGCGAGCACCGGGGCGAGGGCCGGCAGGGTGACGAGGGCCACGCGGCGCGCTCGGCCCGCGCCGTGCACCGCGGCGGCCTCCTCCAGATCGCGGACCTCAGGGCCGAAACCGCTCGCCAGGATCAGCACCACATAGGGGAGCACCGGCACGAGGTGCGCCACAACCAGGCCCGGAAGCGTGTCGGCGATCCCGAGCCGGATGAACCACTCCGTGAGGCCCGAGCCGGTGGCGAACGGGGGCACCAGCAGCGGCAGGCCGAGGAGCACCCAGACCGGACCGAGCCGGCGCACCCGGCGCTCGCCGATCACGCGGGCCGCGGGCCACGCGAGCACGATCGCGATGAGGGTGGCCAGCACGCCCACGACCAGGGAGTTGAGGATCGCCTCGAGCGCGCCTGATGTGTCGGCGAAGGCCTCCTGCACGCCCCGCGTCCCGAAGCGCTGAGGCAGGACGCCGGGCGAGCGCCACTCATCGGCCAGAGCCCGCACGACGAGCGTGAGCAGCGGGGCGACGGCCGCGAGCGCGATGACGACGAGCGCCGTCCGCGCCCCGAGTCGCCCTCCCCTCTGGGGAGCCTCCTCACTCATTGCGCCGCCGTAGTCCGGTCGCCGCCACGGCCGCCACGGCCACCGCCAGGACCGATGCCACGAGCAGGGCGGCGTTCGCCTCGGAGCGGCCCTCGAGGCTGGCGGTCCGCGTGGCGTTCAGCGCCAGCTCCGACAGCGTCTCGGGCGAGCTCGGGCCGATGGTGAGTGGAACCTCGAAAGCCCCGATCACGAAGGCGGCGACCACAGCCGACCCGGTCACGAGCGGTGCCCGGATGGCCGGCCAGACCACCCACCGCATCCGCTGCAGCGGGCGCGCCCCGAGCACTGCCGCCGCCTCCTCGCGCGCCGCGACCGCCGGCCCCCAGCAGGCCAACACGAGCAGCGCCAGGAAGGGCGTCTCCTTGTAGACGTACACGAGCACGATGCCGAGGCCCTGAGGGTCGCGCACGAGGTCGAGCGGCAGGCCGCCGAGGATGCGATCGGCGATGCCCCCGTGGCCGAGCCAGAGCACCCCGAGCACCGCGGCCACCAGGTGCGGCATCGGCACGGGCACCGCGGCGAGAACTCGCACGAGCCCCCCGCTGCGCCGCAGCACCGATGCGAGCACGACCGCCAGCATCGCCGATACGATCGTGGCGAGGGCCGCGATCCTCAGCGTGAACCAGAGCGAGTCCCAGAACGCGGGGTCGTCCAGCAGCGACCGGTAGGCCTCGAGATCGGCCCCCGACCACCCGCTCAGCCGGCTCACCCCGAGGCTGGATCGCACCGCACCGACTATCCCCGCCCCCCAGAGCGCCAATACGACCGCCAGGGCGGGCGTCAGGGAGATGAGCGCGCGTGCGCGGTCAGATATGAAGCGCACCGTCCGCGCCGCGAGCACACACCGGGTCGTCGTCGGGGAACCTCCAGACCGCCTCCGGCGGGACGCTCACGCCGACCGTGTCGCCCACGACGGGGGCAGGGTCGGGAGGGATCCGCGCCTCGAGGCGCACGGCGCCCTGGGCGAGTCGGACGCGCAGGGCCGAACCGGCGAAGGTCACCTCCCGGACCGTCATCCGCAACGCTCCGGGCTCTGCGATCGCGATGGCCTCGGCCCGTATCGAGATCCGCGCCGGCCCGTCGGGTCCGTCGACCGCCACCGGACCGGCCTCGGTGGCGAGGACACCGGCGCGGACCTCCCCGGCGAGGATGTTGCGGGATCCGAAGAACCTGGCCACGATCGGCGATACCGGCCGCAGGAAGAGGTTGCGCGGGGTGTCGCACTGGACGATGCGGCCCTCGATCATCAGGGCGATCGTCTCGCCCATCTCGGCGGCCTCATCGCGATCGTGGGTCACGATCACCGTCGTCACGCCGCGCTCCTGCTGCAGGCGCAGGATGAGCCGTCGCAAGCCCTCGCGCCGATCGGGATCGACCGAGGCCATCGGCTCGTCGAGCAGCAGCAGCGGAGGCTCCGGGCAGAGAGCGCGCGCGAGCGCCACCCGCTGCTGCTCGCCGCCGGACATGCCCCGAACGCTGCGGCGGCCGAGGCCGTCGAGGCCGACCTCCGCCAGCAGCGCATCGGCACGGGCGCGGCGCTCGCGGCGGCCGACCCCGCCCACCCTCAGGGCGAAGGCCACGTTCTCGGCCACGTCCAGGTTGGGCAGGAGCCGTGGATCCTGGAACACCATCGCGATCGGTCGCCGGTGGGGCGGCAGGCGATCGAGCACCTCCCCATCGGCCTCCACGCGCCCGGACGCCGAGGGCTCGAGGCCGGCGATCACGCGCAGCAGGGTGGTCTTTCCGGCCCCGGAGGGTCCGACCAGGGCCAGGCGTCCCCCGGCCGGCACGTCCAATTCGACGCCCCGCAGCACGCGGGAGCCCCCCGGGCTCGCCGCGACGTCCCGACACAGGAGGCCGGCTACCGGAGCACCTCGCCTCGCCAGCGCTCCTCCAGGCGTGTGACCTCGGCGGCGGGCAGCTCGGCGAGCGTCTCGCCCAGATCGTCGGGCCCGAGCAGGTACGGGCTGGCGTCGGGCCGCTCCAGCCGGGAGCGGTCGGCAGGGTCGAGACGGCCCGGATCGAGCACCGTCGGTACGCCAAGCACGGCGGGATCGGCCTTCACCAGCTGGAGCTCCGGCGACAGGAGCAGGTTCGCGACCACCGCGGCCCCCTCTCGGTTGGCGGCGTTGGCGGGGATGGTGACATAGCTGGTGTTCGCCAACGTGCGCGCCATGGCGAACGGGCGTGCACGCTTCGGGAAGGTCCCCGACCTGACCGCCGAGAGCACGAAGCCCGGGTCGTAGCTGAGCGCGATGTCCACTTGTCCGTCACCGAACAGGCGGTTGAGCTCGGCCTCGGACTTGGGCAGGCTCCGACCCTCGTCGAAGAGGGAGGGACCAACCTCGCGCAGCGCCCGGAGGGCCTCGTCCTCACCGAGCTCCTGGACGGCCAGGCGGACGAAAGCGGAGCCGGTGAAGTCGGGCGGCGCGGGGTAGGTCACCCGGCCGGGGTTGCGGCGCGCGTAGTCGAGCAGCTCGGCGACGGTCGTCGGCGGCGTGGCGACGCGGTTCGGATCGTAGGCGAAGATCAGCGCGGCACGGCTCCAGGGTGACTCCTGCCCCTCGACCGGGACCCCGAAGTCGGTGGCGATGGACGGATCGGCGGGGTCCACCAGGGAGGCGTTCGGCAGGTCTGCGGCCCAGTCGTTCAGCCAGATCCCGGCCTCCTTGCCCAAGGCGAAGTTCTCGCCGTTGATCCAGATGAGGTCCACCGCCCCACCGCTGCCCTTGCCGGCCTCGCGCTCGGCCAACACGCGCTGGACGGCGTCGGCGGTGTCGTCGATCGGCACCTGCTTCAGGGTCACGCCCTCAGCGGCGGCGGCCGGAACGACATGCTCGCGCACATAGCGATTGATGCGCGCGTCGCCGCCGAACATCCACCAGCGCACCGTCTGACCCCGGGCCTGCGAGCTGATCCGTTCCCAGTCGCCCTGCAGCCCGGCCGACGAGGGCTCGGCCGTTGACCCTCCGCCGCAGCCGGCGGCGAGGGCGGCGATCACCCCGACGACGACGAGGGCGGCGATCGACCTACGGTTCGGGCGGCGACGCGGATCGGGCAACGGCTCTCTCTCCCCGGGCGCGGGACGGACTCTCCAGCAAGCGTAGTGGCGAATTCTGACGACGGCCTTTCGTCATCTGATGACAACCTCCCCGGTGTAGAACTCTCCGAATGGATCCCTCGCCCGCGCCGCCCCCGTGATCGACCGCGCCCTCCGGCGCCACAAGGAGCTCCTGCTCGCACCGATCGCGCGCATCACGCCCCGGGCCGTCCATCCGTCGGCCGTCACCGCGGCGGCCCTCGTCCCCGGCCTCGGGGCGGCGGTGGCGGCCGGGGTGGGGGCCCCGGCGGTCGCGGTCTCGCTCTGGCTCGTCAACCGTTTGCTCGACGGCCTGGACGGCACCATCGCCCGACTCGGCGGGCGGCAGTCCGAGCGAGGCGCGTACGCCGACATGCTGCTCGACGTGGTCGTCTACGCCGCGATCCCCCTCGGTATCGCAGCGGGGCAGGACACCCGGGCGGCCTGGATCGCGTCCGCCGCGCTCCTGGCGGCCTTCTACGTCAACGCGATCTCCTGGTCATACCTCTCCGCGCTGCTCGAGCGGCGCGGTGCCGGCGCGAGCGCCCGCGGCGAGATGACGGCGATCACCATGCCGAGCGGCCTCGTCGAAGGCGCCGAGACGGTGGTGCTGCTGGCGATCGCGCTGGCGGTGCCCGGCTGGTCGGTTGCGGTGATGTGGGTCATGGCGGCGGGCGTCGCCATCAGCGTCCTCCAGAGGGCGCACTGGGCCGTCCGCCGCCTCGATCCCGCGTGAGCAGCGGGCGTACCCAGCGGCTGGTCGTCGCCGCGGCATGGATCGCCCTCCTGGCCGGCGCCGCCGTCTGGGCCCTGGCCCAGGACGGCAGCCCCGGCCAGGCCGCGACCGAGCTCGTCGACGCCATCCAGGGCAGCGCGTGGGGCCCGCTCGCGTTCGTGGCCGTCTACCTGGCGCGCCCTCTCATCTTCTTCTCGGCTGCGGTCCTGACGGTCGCCGGGGGCTTCCTCTTCGGCCCGGTGGCCGGCATCGCCCTGGTCGTAGTGGCCAGCAACGGCTCGGCGATGGTCGCCTACGGCCTCGCGCGCTGGCTCGGAGGCGAGCGCTTCGCCGATCCGGATGCCGCGGGCCGGCTCGCCCGCTGGTCGCGGCGCCTGCGCGAGCGCAGCTTCGAGACGGTGATCGTGATGCGCCTGCTCTACCTCCCCTACGACCTCGTCAGCTACCTCGCGGGCGCCCTGCGCATCCATCCTGTGGCCTTCATCACGGGGACCGCCATCGGCAGCGCGCCGGCCACGGTCGCCTTCGTGCTCTTCGGCGCGTCGCTCGAGAGCTTCGACGGGGGGGTGCCGCAGATCGACGGTCCGATCCTGATCGCATCGGGGGTGCTGCTGGTGGCCGGCCTTGGCATCTCGAAGGTCCTGCGGCGGCGCGACGAGCCGGACCCGGCCGATGCCTGACTCCACTCACCTCCACGACGCGATCGTGGTCGGCGCGGGGGCGGGCGGGCTGACCGTCGCCATCGGGCTCGCGGCCCTCGGGCGCCGGGTGGCCCTGGTCGAGGCGGATCGGGTGGGAGGCGACTGCACCAACGTCGGCTGTGTGCCGTCCAAGCGCCTTATCCACCTCGCGCGCGAGCGGGCGCAACGCGCCGATCCGGACGGTCTCCTGGCCGCGGTGCGCGCGACGCGCGACGGGCTCGCGCACAGGGAGGATCACGAGCTCTCCACGACCGAGGGCATCGATCTGATCCGCGGGCGGGCCTCGCTCGGCCCGGGACGGCGCGTGAGCATCGCGACCGCGGACGGTACACGCACGGTGACCGCCCCCCATGTCGTGATCGCCACCGGCTCACGACCGCGGACGCTCGACATCCCCGGGCTCCCCCCGGAGCGCCTGCTCACCAACGAGAGCCTCTTCGAGCTGGAGCGCGCACCCGCGCATCTGGCGATCGTCGGCGCCGGCCCGATCGGCGTCGAGATGGCCTGCGCCTTCGCGCGGATGGGAACCCGGATCACCCTGATCGACGTGGCCGATCGCGTCCTCCCCACGGCCGACCCCGAGGCCTCCGAGGCGCTCGCGGCCGCGCTCGGCGATCAGGCCGTCGCCCTGCGGCTCGGATCGCAGGTGACCGGCTACGAGGCGGCGCGCTCCCGCCTCGCCCTCGAGGGCCCCTCGGGCGCCGAGCGGATCGAGGGAGTCGACGCGGTGCTGGTGGCGATCGGGCGCGTGCCCAACGTCGAGGGCTTTGCGGCCGAGCTCGACACCGGCCCGGGAGGCATCCGGGTCAACGGCTGGGGGCGGACGTCGGCGAGCGGCGTCTGGGCGGTCGGCGACGTGACCCCGGTGGCCCACCAGACGCACGCGGCGAACGCGTTCGGCCGCCGGATCGTTCAGCGCATCGCCCTCCCGTGGATTCCCGCCCTCGGCCGGCCTCCCGTGATCCCCCTCGCCGTCTTCAGCGATCCCGAGGTCGCCTGGGTGGGCCCCACCGCGGCCGAGCGCGCCGAGCGCTGCCACCCCGAGGCCGTGGTCCACCTGCGGGTCGATCTGGCCGACACCGATCGCGGCCTCACCGACGACGTGCGCCACGGCTTCGTCGCGGTGGTCGCGGTGCGGCTCACGGGCCGGATCGTGTCCGCCACCGTCGTCGGCCCCCACGCCTCCGAGCTGCTGCCGCTCCTCACCCTCGCGATCTCCCGGAGGACCTCGCTCCTGCGCCTGCAACGGCTGGTCTACCCCTACCCCACCTTCTCCGGGGCGATCGGCAGGGTCGCGGACGAGTTCGCGCGGCGGACGCTGCCGAACCTGCGCACCGAGCTCGCCGCCTACGCCCGCTACCGCCGGGTGGGCGGGCGGAAGGCCCGGTGATCCGGGCCCTACGGGCCCTGGAGGCGGCCACCCGGCCGATGGAACCCGAGCGCGCTGCGGCGCTCGCGCGGCGCTGGCGCGAGCTGCCCGCAGCGGTGCGCACGCCCACCCAGATGCTCGGCCGGCGCATCGCCGGATGCGAGGGCACCCACGGGGTCTTCCCACGCTGCAACCTTGCCTGCTCGCCCTGCTACCACTCGCGCGAGGCCAATCGCGTCCCGGTCGACGGCGCGCACACGGTGCGCGAGGTGCGGGCGCAGATGGGCCTGCTGCGCGAGCTGCGCGGACCAGGCCAGCCGGCGCAGCTGATCGGCGGCGAGGTCAGCCTGCTGCCCCCCGGCGATCACGCCGCCGCCCTGCAGGCGATGATCGACGCGGGGCGCAAGCCGATGTCGATGACCCACGGCGACTTCGACTACGACTACCTCGAGGCGCTGGCCCTCGATCCGCGCACCGGCCGCCCACGCTTTCGCCATCTGAGCTTCGCGGGACACTTCGACTCGACCATGATCGGCAGGCGCGGTGCCGAGCGCCCAGAGAGCGAGGCGGAGCTCGATGTGTTCCGCCGGAGGTTCTGCGCGATGTTCGCGCGCTTGCGGGCCGAGCACGGCATCGCGAGCTTCCTCGCCCACAACATGACCGTCACGCCGGGCAACCTCGCCGAAGTGGCCGGGGTGGTCCGGCGCAACCGCGAGCTCGGCTTCCGCCTCTTCAGCTTCCAGCCGGCCGCGTACGTCGGCAACCCCGCGCGGTGGGCGGAGGGCTATCGGGCGATCGATCCGGACGAGGTCTGGCGGGGCGTCGAGGAGGGCGCCGGGGGGCGCCTTCACCACCGCTCCATCCAGTACGGCGACCCCCGCTGCAACCGGACCGCCTACGGGGGATTCACCGGATCGCGCCACTGGACGCTGCTCGACGACGACGACCCGCGCGACGCCGCCGCGCTGACCAGCTTCCTCGACGCCTACGGCGGCATGGACTTCGGAGCCGCGCGGGCGCTGGTCGCGCTGCGGCTTGCGCGCGGGGCTCTGGCCCGCCCCGCGGTGGTCGCGCGCTGCGCCGGAGTGGGCATGCGCGTGATGCGCCGCATGGGAGGGCCCCTCGCAGCGATGCGGGCCCGGCCACGGCCGGTCACCTTCGTGATGCACAGCTTCATGGACGCGTCGGTGGTCGAGCCCGCATGGAGGGCGCTGGAGCGCGGCGAGGTCAGCGACGACCCGGCCGTGCGGGCGGCCCAGGAGCGCCTGTCTGCCTGCTCCTATGCCATGGCCCACCCCGAGGACGGGCGCATCGTCCCCGCCTGCGCACAGCACGCGGTGTTCGATCCGAAGGAGAACCGGCGTCTGGTGGCCCTCCTGCGGAGCCCGGAGCCGTGACGGCGCCGACGAGGGAGGGTGATTCCGAAAGCCCCTGTTAAGAGCCCGCCAAGGTCGGCGCAAGAACTTGGGTCTGGGATGCGGTGACAACCGTAGACCTCAGGGAGGCCATCTTGAGACACCCACGTCGCGCCACCGCCGGCGTCGCCGCCGTCGCCGGAGCCGCCGCGCTCGCGTTCGGGCTCACCCCCGCACTCGCCGGCAACAGCGGCAAGAACTCACCCAAGGGCGACAACTCGCCCACCTACCGGGTCACGATCGACAACCTCACCAAGGGCCAGGCCTTCACGCCCGCCATCGTGACCACCCACTACGGCCGCCATCTGCTGTTCGACGTGGGCCGCCGTGCATCGAACGAGATCGTGCAGATCGCCGAGAACGGTGACCTCGGGCCAGTGTCCGCCTTCATCGCGTCCAGCCCACGGGTCATCGACTCGTACACGGGCTCCGCACCTCAGGTCCCCGCCGCGAACCCCGGAGGCACGCCCTTCTCGAGCACGGTGACCTTCGAGATCGACGGCAAGCGCGGCCACGACCGGATCTCCTGGGCGGCGATGCTCATCTGCACCAACGACGGCTTCACGGGCGTCGACGGCCTGAGCCTGCCGCGGCGGGTCGGCCAGACCGTGGTGGCCGAGACCGCGGCCTACGACGCCGGATCCGAGGCCAACACCGAGGACTTCGGCGACCTCGTGCCCCCCTGCCAGGGGCTGATCGGCGTCACGGGCGACGAGCCTGGGACGGGCGCGAGCGACCCCGCTCTCGCGACCAACGGCGTCATCACCCACCACGCCGGCATCACCGGCCGGGAGGACCTGGTGACCGACGTGCACGGCTGGAGCGACCCGGTGGCGAAGGTCACCGTGACGCGGATCGACTGACCGACACGGTCCCCGCCCCCTCCGGCGCGCGCCGGAGGGGGCACCCGCGCGTCGTTCAGCCGGGGTGCTCCGCCGCATCGATGAGGGCCCGGCCGATCGGAAAGAGCTGCGACGTCGCCTGCTGTATCCCCATCGCGGCGGTGGGGTAGGCGTGAATCGCCTGAGCGAGGCGACCGGCGAAGACGCGCGCCTGCATCGCGACCACGATCTCGTGGAGCAGCTCCCCTGCGTGGGCGGCCACGATGTGCGCGCCCACGATCTCGCCTCCGCCGAGCCGGCCCACGACCCTCCTGCCCGCCACGATCAGCTTGACGAAGCCGATCGGCTCGCCCAGCATGCGGGCGCGATCGACCCGGCTCATGGGAAAGCGGATCACCTCGACGTCCGCGCGCTCCTGGCGGGCCTGCGCTTCGGTCAGCCCGACGCGGGCGATCTCCGGGTCGAGGAAGGTCACCCACGGAACCACCCGGTAGTCGGCCCTCTGCCTCTTTCCGGCCGCGTTCTGTCCCGCGATCCGCCCCTCGTAGCCGGCGACGTGGGTGAAGAGGTATCCACCGGTGACGTCCCCGGCGGCGAAGACGTGGCGAGCAGAGGTGCGCATGCGCTCGTCGACCTCGATGCCGTGGGCGCCGTGGGCGACGCCGATCGCCTTGAGGCCGATTCCGCCGACCCGGGGGCGCCGGCCGGTGGCGACGAGCACCGCATCGGCCGTGACCGTCCCCTCGCCGGCGGGGCCGCGGTGGCGCACGACGACCCCCGCACCCTCGCGCCTGATCTCGGTGGCACGTGAGCCGAGGCGTACGTCGATGCCCTCGCCCGCGAGGATGTCGGCCACCAGGGCGCTGACCTCCGAGTCCTCCTTGGCGAGCAGCCGGTCCCCGCTTTGGAGCACAGTGACCTCGCTGCCGAGCCGGCCGAACGCCTGGCCGAGCTCCAGCCCGATCGGCCCGCCGCCCAGGACCACCAGCCGCGGCGGCAGCTCGGCCAGCGCGAAGACCGTCTCGTTGGTGAGGTGCGGCACCCCCTCCAGGCCGATGCCCTCAGGGATCGAGGGGTCGCTGCCGGTGGCGATGACGGCGCGCCCGAAGCGATGGGCCGCACCGTCGACGGCAGCCTCGTGGGAGCCGGTGAAGCGCAACCGCCCGTGCCGCACGGCGATGCCGGCCTCCTCGAGCCCCGCGGCCTCGTCGTCGCGCTCGATCTCGGCGATGACCTCGTGCACGTGCGCCATCAGGGCGGGGAAGTCCATCCGCAGCCCGTCGGAGCGGATGCCCCAGCGCTCGCCTCGGCCGAGCGCCCGGTAGAGCTTGGCGACCTCGATGATCGCCTTGCTCGGCACGCACCCGACGTGGGTGCACTCGCCCCCGAGCACCGGCGCGCGCTCCACCAGAACGGTCCGCGCGCCCTCGGAGGCGGCCGCGCGCGCCGCCGTCAGCCCCGCCGCGCCGCCTCCCACCACCAGGACGTCCCAGGTCTCGACCCTCATCACCGCCACCCTACGGCTGTCAGCCCCTCACGATCCGCGCCGATGGACGGAAGGCGGCGACGGCGAACCAGAAGGGCGTGTCGTGGCCCACGGCGCGGAGCCTCCTGCCGGCGAGCGGACCGCCGGTGGCCACGCCGTCGCGCCCCCACACACTGCCGGTCTGGTCGTCGCGCACGCCATCCGCGCCGGGAGAGAACGTGAGGGTGCGACCGGAGATGCGGCGGTCGTAGACGACGGCGCTGCCCACGTCGCGCCCCTCGGCGATCGACCCGGAGTCGAGCGCCGAGGCCACCCCGGCCGCCCACCAGGCGGTGACCGGCATCGCGCCGACCGAGGTGTCGATCACCCGCTCCTTCGACAGCGCCCCGAAGGGCAGCGCGACCAGAGCCGTACCGGCCTCGATGCTCACGACCCGCTCCTTGGGGGGCAGCCGGCCGTCGGGGTCGCGACCGCGAAGGAGGAAGGGCGGTGAGTCGATGTCGTCATAGCCGGCATAGGGGTTGCGCCCATAGGGGCGGTCGTGTCCGGTCTCGTCGGTCAGCACCTCACCGTCGGGGTGGCGCTCGCGGAACTCGCCGAGCGAGATGAGCTGCGACGGGATGCGCCCGAGCCGGGCGCCGGTGAGCTCGCCCACGACGGCCTCACCGGTGAACTGCTGCCACCACGACTCCGTCTGGCGGTCCCACATCACGAGGTCGCTGAGGCGCAGATTGCCGGTGGTCCCGAAGCGCAGCTCCCGGTCTCCGAGCACCCGGTCGAAGACGATCGAGGTGTTGCAGAGCGGGCAGAAGGTGACGGCGATCGGCTTCCCCGCGAGCGTGTCGTTGACGATCTCGTGCCAGATGAGGACGCGGATCGGATAGGCCCGTGCGCTGCCGTCGATCTCGACGGTGATCACCGGCTCGCGGTTGACCCCGCCCGCCGCCGCGGCGGGCGCGAAGCGGGGAGCGTCGATCGGCGGGATGCCGTCGCGCGGAGGGCCCCCCGAGGAGAACTCCTCGAGCGGCACTCCGTAACGCGAGAAGTCGGTCTTCCACCCGTCGGTGGACACCGAGAGCCCCGCGAGGTCGGCATCCACCGCCCCCGGACCGGTCGATCCCCCGCCCCCACGCGTGAGGGCGAACACCACGCTCATGGTCACCGCGGCCACCACGAGGGCCGCGACGCCCGCCCGGGTCCGGCTCACAGGGGGGTGCCGAACGAGCCGAGCCGGGCGGTCAGCTCGGCCATCCGGCCGGTCGCCAGCAGCACCCCGAAGACCACGAGGACGACGGCTCCCCCAGCGCTGATCATCGGGAGCCGCGGGCGCAGCACGGCCATGGCGGTAGTGGCCTGATGCACGAAGAGGCCCGCGAGCAGGAAGGGCAGCCCGAGGCCGAACGAGTAGACCAGGAGCAGGGAGGCCCCGAGAACCGGATCGCCCCCGTTGGCTGCGATCGTCAACGCGGCCGCGAGGGTGGGCCCGATGCAGGGCGTCCAGCCCGTTGCGAAGGCCACCCCCGCAAGGACCGAACCGACGAGCGTGACCGGCCGGCGCGCCACGTGAACGCGCCGCTCGCGCAGGAGGAACCCGGGGACGCCGCGTCCGAGCAGCACGAGTCCCATCGCGATCACCAGGATCCCCCCGGCGATCTCGAGCGAACGGCGCTGCTCCAGCAGCGCGCTCCCGGCCAGGCCGACGCTCGCTCCGAGAGCCGCGAACATGATGCTGAATCCGAGCACGAAGGCGAGGGTGGGCGTGGCCACGTCGCGACGGCGCGGCGCCTCCTCTCCAAGGCCGACCCCCGACACGAAGCCGATGTAGGCCGGCACGAGCGGCAGGACGCACGGAGAGGCGAAGCTCACGACGCCCGCGGCGAAGACGACGGCGAACGAGATCGGGTCACCGCCGAGGACCATCTAGTGTCCTGCGTCAGAAGTTCGTGTGCGGTTCCCGAGCGAGACTCCCGCGAGGCAGCCGGGAACCGCCAAGAGCTCTCTGGCGCAGGACACTAGGTTCCCGCTCCAGACGCCGGCGAGCTTCTGAATCGGGACACTCGTGCCCTGTGGGGGTGGTGCATGGTCATGACGGGCATTCCCGGGTAGGGGACTCTCCTGGAACTACACCGGCCATGGGCGCTTCGGATGCCGGATCTGATCCGAGGGCGGCCTTCGGGGTGTACAAGGAGTGGATGGAGGAACCACACCAGCTGCCCGTCGGTCGCGGCCGACGGCGGCTCGCGGCCGACGTCGAAGATGCCGAGCTCTTCCGCCTCATCGCGGGCGGTAGCGAAGTGGCCTTCGAGGCGCTCTGGCGCAGATACGGCGCCGCGGTGCTCGCGCTGTGCCGCTCGATCCTGCGCGACCCGGAGGCTGCCGAGGACGCCACCCAGGAGGCTTTCGCGCGCGCATGGCGCGCGGCGGCGACCGTCGATCCGCGCCGTGGCGAGCCGGTTGCCTGGCTGATGACGGTGGCCCGCAACTCGGCCCTCAACGTGGCCCGGGTGACCCGCCCCGAGCCCGTCGCCCACGTCGACGAGGCCGCCGATCCCGGCGCCGAGGTCGAGATGGTTGACCGCCTCTGGCTGCAGGGGGCCCTCACGCGCCTGCCGGAGCGCGAGCAGGAGGTGATCGGGCTCGCCTACTTCGCCGACCTCAGCCACAGCCAGGTGGCGGGGCGCATCGGCGAGCCGCTCGGCACCGTGAAGTCGCGCATCCGACGCGCGCTGGGCCGGCTCGCCGAGATCGCGGAGGAGCGATGAGGCACGACGAGGCCCTCGCGCGGCTGCCGGAGCTGGTCGGCCTGCGCGAGGCCGCAGCCGACGACGCGGAACTGAGCGGGCACGTGGCCGGATGCGCTCGGTGCCGCACGCGCCTCGAGCACCTGCGCGCCATCGACGAGCGCCTCGGTGAGCTCGGAGTTCCGTCCGCCCCCTCGCGGCGCCTCGAGAACCGGATCCGCGCGATCCCCGGCGGCGCCGGAGCGCCCGAGCGGCTCGCGCGCCCCCGCCGATGGCTTGCCGTGGCCGCCGCGTGCATGCTCCTTGTGGTCGTCGTGGCGGCGGGGGCCCTTCTCGTCCGCGACGGCGGCGGCGTCGCGGAGTTCCAGGCCACGCGTGTGGTCGAGCTCGTGAGCACAGAGACCGGGGACATGAACGCGCGCGTCGAGATCGGGGCGGCCGACGGTGGGCGGACCCCGGTGAGGATCGTCGCGAGCGGCCTGCCCCACGGTGGCGACCGCTACTACGGCCTCTGGCTGACCGGCGCCGGTGGCGCCGTCTCGGGAGGGTCCTTCCGGCCCGACGGCGAGGGCGAGTGCGTGGTGGAGCTGCAGGTGCCGAGCGGGGACTGGTCGGCGGTCGACCTGACCGAGCGCAACCGCCCACCATCGCCGAGCACCACCATGGCCGCTGCGCCGCTCTGACCTCGAGAGCGATCGATCGGACCGCAGGCCCGGGTGGAACTCACCCGATCGGGTGAGTTCGCTCGTGACCGGACCGCGTGCCGACGGGCGGCGATCCCCCTTCACGTAGGGGATCCGAACGGATCGCTCACGCAGGCGCCCCACCGGGCCGGGCCAGGTGGGCATTGCCCGGCGCACCCCCGGAGACGGAGGGTCGAGGTGGACCCCCCTATCGAAGGAGGAGCGATGCCCGAGACCATGAGGGCGGCTGTCTTCAAGGATGTGCGCGACATCCACATCGAGGAGGTCGCGATGCCCCGCTGCGGGCCGACCGATGCGATCGTGAAGATCACCACCACGACCATCTGCGGCACCGACTCGCACATCTGGCGCGGCGAGTACCCGGTGGCGCCCGGACGGGTGGTGGGCCATGAGCCGGCCGGGGTGATCCACGAGCTCGGCGAGGCGGTCACGGGCTATGAGGTGGGCGACCGGGTGGTGGTGGGCGCGATCACCCCGTGCGGGGCCTGCTACTTCTGCCAGGCCGGCGACACCTCCCAGTGCGCGGGGTATGAGGATCAGTGGGGGATCATCGGCGGCTGGCGCCTGGGCAACTCGATCGACGGGGTCCAGGCCGACTACTTCCGGGTGCCCTACGCCCAGGTCAACCTGGCGCGCATCCCCGAGGGCCTCTCGGATGAGGAGGTCCTGTTCGTCACCGACATCGCCACCACCGGCATCTCGGCGGTCGAGACCGCCAACGTCGGCCTGGGCGACTCGGTGGTGGTCTTCGCCCAGGGCCCGATCGGCCTGTGCGCCACCGCCGGGGCGCGCCTTCGCGGGGCGGGCCTGGTGATCGGGGTCGACTCCAACCCCAAGCGCCTCGAGATGGCCAAGACGATGGGTGCCGATGTGGTGATCGACTACACCCAGGAGGACCCGATCGCCAAGATCAAGGCCCTCACCGAGGGGCGCGGCGCCGATGTGGCGATCGAGGCGCTCGGCATCCAGGAGACCTTCGAGAACTGCCTGAAGGCCGTGCGCCCGGCCGGCATGGTCTCATCGCTCGGGGTCTACGGCGACAAGGTCTCGATACCGCTCGAGCCCTTCATCTACGGCATCGGCGACATCGACATCCGCACCACCCTCTGCCCGGGCGGCAAGAAGCGCCTGTCCTCACTGATGAACCTGGTCAAGATGGGCCGCCTCGACCTCGGTCAGCTGGTCACCCACCGCTTCAAGCTCGACGAGATCGAGGACGCCTACCCGCTCTTCTCCAACCAGGAGGACGGCGTGGTCAAGGTGGCGATCACCCCGTAGAGCGAGCGCCCGCTCCGAGCACGACCGCGTGGCGGTCGTGCTCGGAGCGAGGATCAGAGCGCGGTGATCTGATCCACCGCCGCCTCGAATCCGGCGGCGTCCGTGGCGCCGAGGATGCGCCCGATCTCGCGGTGGTCGCTGTCGAGGAAGATCGTGGTGGGGGTTCCCTGGAGGCCGAGGCCCGCCGCGATCGACCCCGAGGGGTCGGCGATGCTGGGAAAGCGCCAGCCGTACTTGTCGTAGAAGCCCTTCGCCCCGCCCACGTCGTCGGCGTAGTTGAGGCCGACGAAGTGCACGTCGCCACGGGCGGCGGCGACCTTCGACACGTGTGGACCCTCCTCGTTGCACCCATGGCACCACGATGCCCAGATCGCCAGCACGACCGGCTTGCCGGTGAACTGATCGAGGCTCACGGCCTTCCCCGTGATGGGATCGGTGCCGGAGATCCGGATCGGGGCGCCGCTGCCCTTCAGCTTGGGGGTGGGCTTGGGGGCGGCCTTCGGGGCGGCCTTCGGCGGTGCCTCGGCGGTAGCCGTCCCCGACTCGGAGGCCTGTGCCAGCGGGGCCGGGTCGTTGACGTCCGGCAGACTCACCCGGGCGGGCTCACCGCGACCGGCGGCGAGCACGCCGACCACGATCACCCCGGCGATCGCGAGCGATCCGCCCACCAGCAACATGGTGCGCATCCGATTTCGACGAGACGGGTCGGCGCCGGGGTCCTTCATGGGTGACCTCGCAGGATGGGGAGCGGCCGGAGTCCGGGCATGGGCTGACCGGGGTGATCGCACACACTCCCTCTACACCGGGGCGAGCGCCTTTGGATTCATCCCCCCAGGCAGGCGCTCATGGGGGCAGCACCTTGGCGAGGGTCGGCGGAGCGCGCGAGGGGTTCGCGCACGAACCAACATCGGAGCCGGGCGGGGCGACCCGGCTCCGGGATAGGGTGATCGCCTGCTCGCCGAGCATGGGAGGAACAAGCGATGAGCGATGCCGCAGAGGCGGGGAGGCTCGCGCCCCTTGCCCCGGGGTTCGCCACCACCCGGGAGGCGCTCGCACGGGTGGCCGCGCAGATCCTGGCCCGCCGCCGCTCCGATATGACGGGCCGGATCGGTCTGCGCCCGTCGCCCGGCGGGTTCGCGACACCCGCCTTCGGAGACGACGTGGAGGTCTTGCGCACCGATGGGGCGACGCTCCTGATCGAGCGCGCGGGCACCACCACGACGCACCCGCTCACCACGCTCGACGACCTCGCGGCGGCGGCCGGCGTTGACCTCGCGGGGCCGCTCTCCCTCGGCGGCGACCCGCCGCCCCTCGGCGATCCGTCGGAGCGGCTCGCCGTGGATGAACGGGCCGCCCGCGCCCTCGGCGACTGGTTCGCCTTCACCACAAGCGTCTTCGGCGCCGTCCTCGGCACGCTCGGCGCCGCAGCGGCGCCCTCCGTGGTCCAGCTCTGGCCGGAGCACTTCGACGTCGCGTGCGACGTGGCCTGGGGCCCCGGCGAGGATCAACGGGCCAACCTCGGAGGCTCGCCGGGCGACGGACACCACCCCGAGCCCTACCTCTACGTCGGGCCCTGGGGGCCCGAGCGACCGGGCCGACCGGAATACTGGAACGCTCCCTTCGGGGCGACGCTCGGATACGGGGCGCTGCGCGCGGCGGGCCACCTGGAGGCATCCCACGCGGCAGCGGTGCAGTTCCTCCGCGACGGCGTTGACCAGCTGGTGAGCGGATGATCTGGCACCGGGTCGCCGACCTCGACGCCCTCGAGGACGGGCGCGTCACCACGGTCCAGGCCGGCCATCGCTCCGTCGCCCTGACCCGCATCGACGGTCGCTACGGAGCGCTCGACAACCGCTGCCCCCACCAGGGCGGGCCCCTCGGAGAGGGCTCCATCGAACAGGGGCTGCTGCGCTGCCCGTGGCACGGATACGACTACGACCCGCTCACCGGCTCGCCGCCGCCGCCCTTCAGCGACGCACCCTCGTGCTTTGCGGTCGAGGTCCGCGACGACGGCGTCTACGTCGGCGTTCCGCCCGAGGAGGAGCACGTCCGCACCGTCTCCGACCTGATGGTCGAGACGATGGTGGAGTGGGGCGTGACGCACGTCTTCGGCATGGTGGGCCACTCGAATCTCGGATTCGCCGACGCCATGCGCCGCCAGGAGGAGGCGGGGCGGATCTCCTACATCGGCATCCGGCACGAGGGCGCGGCGGCCTTCGCGGCGGGCGCCTACGGCAAGCTGACCGGCCGGCCGGCCGCCTGCTTCGGCATCGCCGGCCCCGGATCCACCAACCTGCTCACCGGTCTCTACGACGCGAAGGTCGATCGCGCGCCGGTGCTCGCGATCTCCGGCCAGGTCCCGTCCAAAGTGCTCGGACGCGGGGCCTTCCAGGATCTCGATCTGACCGGGGCGTTCTCGGATGTCGCCCGCTTCAGCCGGACCGTGAACGCCGAGTCCGATGCGGCGGAGATGATGGCCCTGGCGCTCAAGCACGCCCTCATGGAGCGCGACGTCGCCCATCTCGTCCTGCCCGACGAGGTGCAGGTACTCCCCGCCCCCGAGGGCTCGGTGCCGGCCACCCCGGCCGGGCGCGTTCCCGATCTCGGCGTCGCCCCGCCGCACGCCGCCCTCGAGGAGGCCCTCGATCTCCTCCGGGAAGCCCGGCGCCCGGTGATCGTCGTGGGCCACGGGGCGCGCTTCCACATGCAGCCCGTGGTGGCGCTGGCCGACGAGCTCGATGCGCCCGTCATCACCACCTTCAAGGGCAAGGGCCTGATCCCGGACGACCACCCACTGGCGGGCGGGGTCCTCGGGCGCAGCGGCACGCCGGTGGCGAGCTGGCTGATGAACGAGTCCGACCTGCTGGTCGTGTTCGGCGCCTCGTTCTCGGATCACACCGGCATCGCACCGTACAAGCCGATCATCCAGGTCGACTTCGACCGGCTCGCGCTCGGGCGGTTCCACCCGGTCACCGTCCCGGTGCTGGGGGAGGTCGGCGTCACCGCCGATCGGCTGCGGACCGGCCTCGACCCGGGGCGGGCGGAGGTCGATCAGCGATCCGACGTCGCCGAGCGGTGGGAGATCTGGCGCGAGGAGAAGCGCAGGCGCGGTGCCGACGACTCGGGCCGGGGCGTCGGGTCGGCGCGGGTGTTCGAGGCCCTGACCCGGGTCGCCCCGGACGACGCCGTGATCGCCGTCGATGTCGGCAACAACACCTACAGCTTCGGCCGCTACTTCGAGTGCCGCCGGCAGGCGATCCTCATGTCGGGGTACCTGGGCTCGATCGGCTTCGGGTTCCCCGCCGCGATGGGAGCATGGGCGGCGGTCCAGGCCGATCGGTCGGGGCGGCGGGTGATCGCCGTCGCGGGCGACGGGGGCTTCGGCCAGTACATGGCCGAGGTCACGACCGCGGTCAAGTACGGGATGGACATCGTCCTCGTTCTGCTGAACAACGGCCAACTGGGGAAGATCAGCAAGGAGCAGCGGGCGGCCCGGCTCGACGTCTGGCAGACCTCTCTGCACAACCCGGGGTTCGCCGAGTACGCCCGCCTCTGCGGGGCATGGGGGCGGCGCGTCGAGCGGGCGGAGGAGATGGAGGCCGCTCTCGGGGAAGCCCTGGCGCAGACCGGGCCGGCCCTGGTCGAGGTGATCGCCGACCCCGACCTGATCTGACGCGGAGCCCGCAGGGCTAGACGAGTCCCCGTTCCTGGGCCACGGCGAGAGCCTGGACCCGGTTGTGGGCGCCCAGCTTGCTGAAGAGCGAGCGCGAGTGGCTCTTCACGGTGTTGGGCGAGAGGGCGATCTGGTCGGCGATCTCCCGGGTGGTCAGACCGCGGGCGATCAGGAGGAGGACCTCGTGCTCGCGGCCGGTGAGCGAGCCGTCGGCCCCGGCCGAGCCGCCCGTGCGCTCTCGTCTCGGGATCATCGCGCCCGCGATGCGGGGATCGAGCACGGCGCGTCCGTGGACGACCTGCATCAGCGCGGACAGGAGGTTCTGCTCGCTCACGTCCTTGAAGAGGCAGGCGGATGCACCGGCCTTCAGACACCCGCGCACCGCCATCTCCTCCGGATGGGCCGTGAGGATCACGATCGCGATCTCAGGGTGGCGCTCCTTGATGCGCGTGCAGATGGTCGCCGCGGGCAGATCTGGCAGGCGCAGGTCGAGCAGCAGCAGATCGGGGCGGAACTGCTCGCACCGCAGGATGGTCTCGGCCCCGTTGCGGGCTTCGCCGACGAGATCGAAGAAGCGGCTGCCCGACAACAGCAGCCGCATTCCCGAGATGACGATCGGGTGGTCGTCGGCGACGACGACCGTGTGGAGCTTCCTGCTCACCCGAGGGGCAGCCGGGCCCTCAGCGTGCAACCGTAGTCCTCTCCCCTGACCAGCCGGACCTCGCCCCCGAGGCGGGCGATCTCCTCGCGCACGATCCCCAGGCCGAGGCCGTTCCCCGGCTGGTGAACGGACGTGGACCCGGGGGTACCTGCGCCGTCGTCCTGGACGACCAGATCGACGGAGTCGCCCTCGAACGCCAGGGTGACCACCACCTCGAGAGCGCCTGCATGGCGCTCGACGTTGCGCAGGCCCTCCTGGGTGGCCCGCACCAGCAGCTCCTCGCGCGGGGAGTCGAGCGGAACCGGCTCGCCGATGACGAGCAGGTGGGCGGGCACCCCCGAACGGGTCGTGAAGGCGGCGACGTCCTCGCGGAGCTTGACGACGACCGCTCCCGCCGGTGCGCTCGGCCGGTCGAGCGAGCGCAGCGTGGAGCGCAGGGCGCCCGCCGCGCCGGCGATCTGCTGGTCGAGGGTGGAGAGGTGGGCGAGGGCATCCGGGCGACCGGCGCTGACGCTGGCACGGGTGAACTGTGCCGCCAGGCCGATGCCGAAGAGGCGCTGCCCGAACTCGTCGTGGAGTGCCCGCGCCAGGCGGCGCCGCTCCCGCAGGATGGCGACCTCCTCCACGCGCGCCCGATCGCGGGCGGCGGCGAGGGCGGCGCCCGCATAGGTGCACAGGCGGGTGAGCGCCTCGACGACCGCCTCGCTGAACTCCCCCTCGCGTCGCAGCGCCACGTGCAGCACACCGCGCACCTCGCCACCGAACGAGACCGGCACGCCCACGAGGGCGCCGATACCCTCCTCGCCGGCGACCAGGTCGACCAGGTCGGGATCGAAGGGTGCCAGCCCGTAAGTGGGCACCTCGACCGGCTTGCCCGTGGCCAGCACCCGCCCGCCGACCCCGACGCCCGCCGAGAGCTTCAGCCCCGGCAGGCGCGGTCCACGATTTCCTACCACGGCCTTCATCTCGAGCCGGTCGAAGCACTGGTGCATGTTGCACGGCTGGGGGTGCGAGCACCCCGGGGCGCGGAGGGAGAAAGCCACCACGTCCACCGCGATCAGGCGGCTCGCCTCCGAGACGGTCGACCACGCGATGCGGGAGACGACGAGCTCGCGGAAGAGGCGCTGCCCCGCGGCATCGGCCCGGCGGAGCAGGTTGAGATCGGACGCCCGCGCGGCATCCAGCGGAACGGATGCTTGCGCGCCCCTGGTGCTCACGTCTCGCCCCCCTTGCGTCCCACCGAGCGAGACCATGCTATTTCGATTGCCGCCCGGCGAGCAATCCCGACTCACCCGAACGGGTGAGGGCGCTCTTCGCGTGTGCGGACGGTCGAGCGCTCATCCGCGCCTCTGATGTGCCGATGGTCCCGATACGGCGCCACCCGGAGGGAGGGGCATGGTCGAGTTGGTCGGCAGGTTCGAGGTTCTCGGCCCGCTCGTCGAGCGGATCGCCGACGTGAGCCCGCTGCCGCTCGCCCTGGCCCTGTTGTTCCAGCTCCTGAAGCTCGGCGCCCTCAGCCGGGCATGGCACTGCATCGTCCAGGCCGCATACCCGCAGTCCCACATCCGCACCCGCGACACGCTGGCGCCCTACATCGCCTCGGTGGGCATCAACGCGGTCGTCCCGGCGAAGGCCGGTTTCCTCGCGCGAGCGGTGCTGGCGCGCAAGCGCATCCCCGGGAGCGGCTACCAGACCATCGCGGGGACGATGCTGATGGAGTCGTGCCTGGGCGTGGTGCCGATCCTCGTGCTCGTGTCGGCAGCGATCGGCATGGGGATCGTCCCCGCCGGGACGGTCTGGTCGGCGCTCACGCCGAGCGCGGTCGCGCACCCCTCGGGCCTGGTGGTGGCGACGCTCGTCGCCGGCGCCCTCGCGCTGGGCCTGGCGTTCCTGTCGACGGACCGCTTCCGGACTCTGGTACGCGACGTGGCGCGCCGGCTCGGACGAGGTGCGGCGATCCTCTCCCGCCCGGCCGCCCTCGGCCAGGCGCTGCTGGCGCAGATGGTGGCGTGGGGCCTCCGCCTGGCCTGCATCTGGGCGTTCCTGGTCGCGTTCGGAGTGGATGCCGGGCCGCGCACGGTCCTCCTGGTCGTGATGGTCCAGATGCTCTCGTCGATGGTCCCGCTGGCGCCCAACGGCGCGGGAGCACAGCAGGGCCTCATGGTGCTGGCCCTCGCAGGCGCCGCCGCACCCGGGGCGATCCTCGCCTTCGCGGTGGGGATGCAAGCCGCGATCGCCCTGCTCGACGTGGTCGTCGCGGCCGGCGCGCTCGCCTACCTCGGCATCCCCCGGGGGGCACTGCGCGATCTCCGCCGGCCGGCGGCCGAGCCCGCCGTCACGCCCGCGATCTAGCACGGCAGCGCACGGCGCCGGAGCGCAGAACGCGACCGTCGGCGGCCACGAACGAGAAGCGCGCGCGGCCCGGGGTGAGCCTGAGCCGCAGCGCACCGTCGGTGTCGTCGTCGCTCCAGGCGAGGCGGCGGTCGCCGGCATCGACCGGGTAGCGAGCGCGCCCGCCGGCACCGGCGATCAGCTGGATGATGCCGTTGCGGCGCCGCAACTGCTGCATGTCGTGCTCGTGGCCGTTCAACACGAGGGCGGCGCGGCCCCTCAGGGCGCGCCAGAGGGGAGCGATGTCGGGCTGATCCCCGTGGAGCCCGGCGCTGAACCTGGGCCGGTGCCAGAACGCGATCCGGCAGGTCCCCGGCGCGCGCACCTGGCGCCGCAGCCATCTCGTCTGGCGCGAGGACGCGGCGTGGTCCATCTCGGAGTTGAGGCTGATGATGCGCCAACCCGCCACGGTGACGGCGTAGTGGTGCGGCGGCGTCCGTCCCGAGACCCGCGACCAGTAGCGGTCGTAGCCCACCGCGTGGTTGGGCCAGTCGTGGTTGCCCGGCGTCGGCAGGGTGATCCGGCGAAGGTGGCCGTAGAGCGGGGCGTAGTTGCGCGCGAACTCGGCCGGGGTGCCGTACTCGTAGACGTCGCCCAGGTAGAGGAACGCCGCGGGGTCGCCGGCCCTGATCAACCGTGCGACCGAACGGGCGGAGTCGGTCCGGATCGCCCCGTCGCCCACCGCCCATACCGTGGTCGGCGCGCCGGCCGGTGACGCGCGGATGGGGCCGAACCCGGCCGCCGCCACCGTGGGGGAGGCCATCGCGACGGCGGCTGCACCGAGCCCGGCGACGATGAAGCCGCGCGTGCGGCCGATCGGTGATCCCCCTCGCATCGGCCACACCATAGGGCGCGGGCGCTCCCACGCCTTGCCGCCCCGGTGGCGCTCCCGTTATGTTCCCATGCAATGCCTAGGGAGACGTACACGGCCGCCGCCGCGGCGCGCGCTCTGGGGATCAGCCTCGACACCCTCCGCCGCTGGGACCGGGCGGGGCGATTGAAGGTTGAGCGCGATCCGTCCAACCGGCGCATCGTGTCGGCTGCCGAGGTCGAGCGCCTGCGCGGGGAGCGGGGGGGCGAGGCGCTCAGCGCCCGCAACCGGCTCGCCGGGATCGTGGCCGAGGTGACGGTGGACGGGCTGCTCGCGCAGGTCGAGATCGACGTCACGGGGCCCTCGCGCGTGGTCGCCATCATCACCCGCGATTCGGCCGAGGAGCTGGGCCTGAAGCCCGGAGCGAGCGTCAGCGCGGTGGTGAAGTCCACCTCGGTCATGGTCCAGCGGTAGTGCGGCGGCGGACGCGCCTCGGCCTGACGGCGATGCTGACGGCGCTCGCCGTGGGCGGCATCGTCCTCGTCGCGGGAACACGCGAGTCGCGACGCTCGGACGCCGACGCTGCGACGGTCTTCGCGGCGGCCTCGCTCACGGAGGCCTTCCGCGAGATCGCCCCGAGAGCCGTGTTCAACTTCGCCGGCTCCGATCGCCTGGCCTTCCAGATCGCACAGGGGGCGCCGGCCGACGTGTTCGCCTCGGCGAGCGCGAGATACGCGGACGAACTCCGCGCGAAGGGGCTCGTCCTGGCGCCGCGGGTCTTCGCCACCAACCGCGTCGTGGTGATCGTGCCGCGGGCCAACCCGGCGGGCATCCACACGGTCGGCGACCTGGCGACACCCGGCGTGAGGCTGGTGATCGGCGATCCGGAGGTGCCCATCGGTTCGTACAGCCGCAGGGCGCTCTCGCGACTCGGGTTGGACGCGGCGCTCGGCAACGTCGTGAGCAATGAGCAGGACGTCAAGGCGGTGGTGGCCAAGGTGGCGCTCGCCGAAGCCGACGCCGGGCTGGCCTACCTCACCGACGTGGCCCCGGTCGCCGACAGGGTCACGGCCATCCCGCTCCCCGCCTCCGCGCAGCCGGTTGTGGAGTACGCGGTTGCCGTGGTGCGCGGCACCCGCCACCGGGCTGCGGCCGATGCCTTCGTACGGCGGCTGTTCGCGGCGCCGGGACGCGCGGCCCTCGCACGGGCGGGCTTCGGCCCGCCGGCACCACCGTGAGGCATGCCTTCGTGGCGAGCGCCACGGCGCTCGGCGCCCTCGCGCTGGCTTTCCTGCTGTTGCCGGTCGTCGCCATCTTCCTGCGCATCCCCCCGGGCACGCTGTGGTCGCAACTGGGGAGCGAGGTGGCGGTCGACGCCCTGCTGCTCAGCCTGCGCACGAGCCTCATCGCGAGCGCGCTGATCCTGATCGTCGGCACCCCGGCTGCCCACCTGGTGGCAACCCACCGCTTCCCCGGCCGCAGGATCGCGATCACCCTGATCGAGCTCCCGCTGGTGATGCCGCCGGTCGTGGCCGGGATCGGCCTCTTCGCCGCCTTCGGGCGCGCCGGCCTCCTCGGCGAGGAGCTCGGTGCTCTCGGGGTGAGCATCCCGTTCACCGAGGCGGCGGTCGTGATGGCCGTCGCCTTCGTGGCGAGCCCCTTCTACATCCGTCAGGCGATCGCCTCCTTCGAGGCGGTCGATCCCACCGTGCTCGACGCCGCCCGCAGCCTCGGGGCGGGTCCGGGCCGGACGTTCTGGAGGATCTCCCTCCCCCTCGCCTCCGGGGGGCTCGTGGCGGGCTGGGCGCTCTCGTTCGCGCGCGGCCTGGGGGAGTTCGGGGCGACCATCATCTTCGCCGGCAACCTCCAGGGCACCACGCAGACCCTGCCGCTCGCGGTCTACTCGGAGTTCGAGCGCGACTTCGACACGGCGCTCGCGATCGGCGGCCTCCTCATCATCGCCAGCGCGCTCATCCTGCTCACCGTAAAGGTGGCCTCACCATGGAACCGCCCCGACTCGCCGTCGATATCGACCTCCCCCGGCGCGACTTCCGGCTGACGCTCGCCCTGGCGGTCGGCACCGAGACCGTCGCGGTGGTGGGGCCCTCCGGAGCGGGCAAGTCGAGCCTGCTGCGCGCGATCGCCGGCCTCGAGCGGCCGGCCGCCGGACGTATCGCGGTCGACGGACACGCGCTGTTCGACTCGGCCGAGCGGGTGAACCTGCCACCCGAGCACAGGATGGTGGGGCTCGTCTTCCAGGAGTACGCCCTCTTCCCCCACATGACGGTGCTCCACAACGTCCGCTTCGGCGGGCGCCGGCGGGCACGCGAGCTGCTCGAGCGGCTGCGCATCGGGCACCTGGCCGACGCGCGCACTGGGTGGCTGTCGGGCGGCGAGCGTCAGCGGGTGGCGCTGGCGCGGGCGCTGGCCCGCGAGCCCCGGGTACTGCTGCTCGACGAACCGATGGCGGCGCTCGATCCGCAGACCCGGGCGGGAGTGCGCGGAGAGCTGCGCGAGTTGCTGCGCGAGCTCGGGCTTCCGACGCTCCTCGTGACCCACAGCTTCGGTGACGCGAGCGCACTGGCCGACCGGATCGCCGTGCTGGAGGGGGGGCGGCTGGTGCAGCAGGGGACTCCGGGCGAGCTCATCGCCCGGCCGGCGGACCCGTTCGTGGCCAGCCTCACCGGGGCGAACCTGCTCGTGGGGGAGGTGGTCGGGCAGGAGGCCGGCCTGAGCGTGGTGCGGCTGGAGAGCGGGGCGCTGGTCTACTCCGGCGACCGCCTGGACGGCCATGTCGGGGTGGTCGTGAGCCCCTCCGAGATCACCCTCGCGCGGACCCCCGCCGCCGACTCGACGCTGAACCACGTGCGCGGACCGATCACGTCGGTGGTGCGGCTGGCGAGCCGGGCGCGCGTGCAGGTGGCCTCCCTGACCGCCGAGATCACCACCGTGTCGCTCGACCGGCTGGGCCTGGCCGAGGGCGACGACGCGGTCATGTCGTTCAAGGCCACCGGGACGAGCCTCGTGCCGATGGATGCAGGGCGGAGGCCCCTCTAGTGCGGCTCGGCCAGCTGGTGGCGGATCCGGTCGCGAGCCTCGGCGAAGCGGATCGCCTCGAAGGCGATCAGCAGTACAAGGATCGCCGCGAGGGCGATGATGCTCACGAGGGCGGGCACCTCGACGGCGAGGGGCACCAGGGCGACGAGCACGATCGCGGTCAACAGCCGCGGCAGGTTCAGCGTGTGGACGTTGCGCAGGCGGAAGGCGACGTGCGCCAGCAGGTAGAGCGCGGTGCCCCCCAGAAGCGCGGACGCCGGAACCGCGTGCAGCGGGTCGCCGACGTGGCCGAGGGTCTTCTTCACGCCGAGCGCCAACAGGACGATGCCGGCGACCATCGGGAAGTGGAGATACGAGTACGAGTCGCGCGCGATCTCGTTCTGTTCGCGCCCGACGGCCGCGCTCGAGAGCCTGCGCTCGGCCACGAGGGCGACGACGTCGAAGTAGAGCCACCAGAGGGCTGCGGCGATGACGACCCCCGCCACGGCGGCGGCCACGACCCCCGCGCCGATCCCGGCCTCGGCGCCGACGCCGATCACGACGATCGACTCCCCGAGCGCGATGATGATGATCAGACCGTGGCGCTCGGCGAAGTGGCTCGGGACGAGCTTCCAGCCGTCGGAGCCGAAGAGGAAGGGGCCGGCTGTGTCGATCAGGAGGGCGACTCCCCAGAGAGCCCCCTGGAGCAGCCCGTCGGCGAACGCCGCCCCCACGAGCAGGCCCACCCCGATCGCCGTGCTGACCGCGAGCCCGACCACGGACGCGCGCAACCCGGCGTCCCCGCGGCTGGCCAGGACGAACAGGAGGATCTGGCCCACGCGCACAACCGCGTAGGCGCTCGCGAACAGCAGCCCGAGGTCCCCGAAGACCTCCGGCACGCAGAGCGATGCCACGAGGAACGCCGCCATGGAGGCGAAGATCGCGATGCGGACGATCCCCTCCTCCGGGTCCACCACGCTCGTCAGCCACGCATAGCCCACCCACGCCCACCAGAGCACGCCCAGCACCAGCAGGCCCTTGACGACCCCCTCCCATGTGGGCTCCTCGGCCATCAGGGCGGTGCACTGGGTCAGCGCCAGCACGAACACGAGATCGAAGAAGAGCTCGAGCGGAGTGACCCGCTCGGCCGTCCGGAGCACGGCGCGGGCCCGAGGAGGGCGGGCGGGCGGAACGGGGGAGCTCACGCGGCCAGTCTGCCCGTTGGCCGGCGACTCCGCCCTACCAGCGTCCGGGATCGCGGTACGAGCCCCAGGCGTCACGGAAGACGTCGCACATCTCGCCGATGGTCGCATCGGCCCCCGCGGCGGCCACCAGATGGGGCATCACGTTGTCCTCGCCGGCACAGGCGGCGCGCAGCCCTGCGATCGCCTCCGCATGGGCGGCGCCGTCGCGCGCCGCGCGCAGGGCGGACACCCGCTCCACCTGGCGCGCCTCGACCGCCGGGTCGGGGCGATGGATCGGGGGGTCCTCGCCCTCCCCGTCGACGTGCGCGTTGACCCCCACCACCCGGCGCTCGCCCCGCTCGAACTCGCGCTGGTAGGCGTACGCCGCATCGGCGATCTCGGCCTGCGGGAAGCCGGCCTCCACGGCGGCCACCATCCCGCCCATCGCATCGATGCGCGCGATGTAGTCGCGCGCCTGGCGCTCGAGCTCGTCGGTGAGGGCCTCCACGTAGTACGAGCCGCCGAGCGGATCGGCGACCGCGGTCACGCCGGTCTCCTCGGCGATCATCTGCTGGGTCCGCAGGGCGAGGGTCGCCGACTCGGGGGTCGGGATGCCGAGAGTCTCGTCGTAGGCGTTGGTGTGCAGGCTCTGCGTGCCGGCCAGCACCGCGCCGAGGGCCTCGATGGCCACCCGGGCGAGGTTGAGCATCGGCTGCTGGGCGGTGAGCGAGACGCCCGAGGTCTGGAGGTGCGTGCGCATCTGCCACGAGCGCGGGTCGCGCGCACCCACGCGCTCACGCATGAGGGTCGCCCAGAGGCGGCGCGCCGCGCGCACCTTTGCGATCTCCTCGAAGAGCTCGATGTGGAGGTTGAAGAAGAACGAGAAACGCGGCAGAAAGCTGTCGGGGTCGACGCCGCGCGCGGTCAGGTGCTCCACGTACGCGAGCCCGTCGGCGAGGGTGAACGCGAGCTCCTGAGCGGCGGTCGAGCCGGCCTCGCGGATGTGGTACCCACTCACCGAGACCGGGTGCCAGAGCGGCATCTCCTCGGCGCACCAGGCGATCAGGTCGCCGATCAGGCGCATCGAGGGCCGCTCGGGCACCACCCACTCCTTCTGGGCGATGAACTCCTTCAGGATGTCGGCCTGGAGGGTGCCGCGCAGGCGCGCCGGCTCGACCCCCGATCGCTGGGCCGCCGCCACGAAGAGGGCGAGCGCGACCGGCGCCGGGCCCGAGATGGTGAGCGAGGTCGACACGCCGCCGAGGTCGATCCCGGCGTACAGGCGCTGCATGTCCTCGGCCGAGGCGGCCGAGACCCCCTCGCAGCCGACCTCGCCCAGCGACAGCGGGTGGTCGGGGTCGAAGCCCATCAGGGTGGGCATGTCGAACGCGGTCGAGAGCCCGGTCTGGCCGCTCTCGAGCAGGTGGCGAAAACGGGCGTTGGTGTCCTCCGGGGAGCCGAATCCGGCGAACATCCGCATCGTCCAGGGGCGGGTGCGGTACATCTGGGCGTGCAGCCCGCGCGTGTACGGATACTCGCCAGGCGGCTCCGGCGACGCGCCCGACCCGTACACCGGATCGAGCGGAATGCCCGAGACGGTCCTCACTATCCTTGTGGCGCTCATGGTGGTCTCCCTGAGAGGTTGTCCCCATGACTCGGCGCGATGCTCGACCATCGCCCCGGCCGGTACAACCCCGACGTTGACGACCGGCTCGATCGCAGCGGCTTCCTGTGCTGGCAGCGGACCTACTACGGGGCCAACCTGCCGCGCCTCATCCACGTGAAGTCGCGCCACGACCCGGACGCCCCCCTCCTCCCCCGCCAGTGCATCCCCACGCGCTGAGGCGTATGGGGCTTGACCGCATCGGTAACTCTGTTGTTACCTATTGCCCTGCGGGTGCAACGACTGGGAGGTGGGGCGTGCCGGGTGCCATCGTCGTCCGCTATCGAACGGCTCCCGAGCGCCGGGAGGAGAACAAGGGCCTCGTGCAGGCCGTCTTCGCCGGGCTGGCGCGGGCAGAGCCCGCCGGCCTTCGATACGCCGCCCTCCGGCTCGATGGCGGCGCCGAGTTCCTGCACCTGGCGCTCCTCGAGGAGGGGGAGCCGAATCCGCTCGTCGCGCTCCCCGCGTTCCAGGCGTTCCAGAGCGGCATCGCGGAGCGCTGCGACGAACAACCCACCGCGGCAGCGGCGACGGTCGTCGGCGCCTACCGGATGTGGGGATGAGCGGGTCGTCCTCGGTCGGCGACGAGCGCCCGGACATGCCGGCGAACGGAGTCGCCACCTCCACCGGATCGACCTTCTCGCGGCGATGCTCGGTGTCGATCGACATCGCCGCGGCGCCCGAGCGTGTGTGGCGGATCCTCACTGATGCCGCCGGCTTCCCCCGCTGGAACTCCACCGTCACCACCCTCACGGGTGACATCGCACTCGACGAACGACTGGAGCTGAGGGTCCCGGTCTCCGATCGGACCTTCCGGGTCACGGTGACCGAGTTCGCCGCGCCCTCGCGGATGGTGTGGGCCGACGGCTTCGCGCCCGCATTCCGCGGCGTGCGTGTCTACACCCTCGCGCCCTCCGGGCGGGGGACGCGCTTCACCATGGCCGAGACCTTCAGCGGGCTGCTGCTGCCGATGCTCGCACGCACGCTTCCCGATTTCGTGCCGGTCTTCGAGCAGTACGCCGCCGACCTCAAACGCGAGGCCGAGGGATCCTGACCGGCATCCTCCGAGGGCGCCCGGGCGGGGGCGCCCTCGGAGGCCGTGTCGCTACCTGGCGAGCTCTGCCCGCAGCGCCCGGGGGATCGCGCGACCGGCGAGCCTGCGGAACGGTGCGTAGCTCGGCTGCCTGACGCCCGCCTCGGTGATCAGCCCACCCGGCCAGTTGATGTTGTCCTGGAGGTTGAACCAGACCACCGCCGCCACCCGCGAGCTCTTCACCGTCTTCAGGTTGAAGATCTGCTTCATATAGCGCGCCTGCGTCTTGGGGCTCACCTTCACCTTGCGGAAGGGGGTCGTCTCGGTGGTGTAGCCGGCCTCGGTGATGTAGAGCTTCATGCCCCGCTTCTTGCGGTCGAGGGTCGCGAAGATCTGCGGCAGGCTGGACCAGGTGGGGAAGGCCTTGTTGTAGCTCCGCGACCGGAACAGCGGCCCCCGCGAGGGGTAGATGTGCTGCGAGTAGGCGTTGAACTTGACCCGCTTGTCGCGCACGAGGCCGTTCATCCACACCTTCGCGCCGATGTTGCCGTTGCCGCTGCTGCTGCGCGGGCCGCCGACGCCGGCGATGACGATGGCGCGCTTGTTGGCGCGCTTGATGTTGGTGTAGCCGGCCCTCACGAGGCCCTTGTACTTGCCGAGGTTGCTGCGCCCGTTGAAGCGGAAGAACGCCTTCAGGTTGGGCTCGTTCCAGATCTCGAAGTGGCGCACGCGCGGCAGCCGGGTCGAGCCGCCGGCGGGCGTGAACCTGCCGCTGTAGCGCGTGGCGACCGCCCTCATGAAGGCGCCGAAGGCTGCCGTCGTCGGGGCGTCCGGGTCGTAGAGCGTCTCCTGCGGGTCGTCGCGGCCGGCGATCGCCCAGCTCGGCGTGGCATACGTGCTGACGATCGGCGTGATCTTCGCCGCGGCGAGACCGGTGAAGATCGCGTCGAGCCGGCTCCAGTCGTACGCCGGGTCGTTCGGGTTCCGCGGGTTCGCCGGTCGCGTCGGTGCCACCAGCTGCCAGAGGATGTCCACCCGGGTGACCTTCACCCGAGTGTCCTTCACCAACTGGACCCGGTTGGGGATCTCCGAGAGCGGAGCCGTGGCCAGGACGTCGTCCTGGATCGCGGTGACACCGGCGACGCCGGTCGCTGGCACCGCGAGCGCGACGGCCGCCACCGCGACCGCCAGTCCGGTCGTGGCGTTCCGTCGCTTTCTGGCCTGTGATCTCACCGATCTGTCTCCTCGTTCGACTCTCGGGCGCGGCGAGCGTACCAACGCTCCACTCGCCCGCTCTGTCGGGTTTACCTCGGCCTAACGCCTCTCGTCGAAGAAGCTTCGCAATAGGGAGAGGGCCTCGGTCGCGAGCACACCCCCCTGCACCTCCACACGGTGCAGCAGCCGTGGATCGTGGAGGGGGTTTATCACGGTCCCGGCGGCGCCCACCTTCTGGTCGGGTGCGCCGTACACCACGCGCGCGATGCGGGCCTGCTGGATGGCGCCGGCGCACATCGGGCACGGCTCCAGCGTGCAGTACAGAACCGAGCCCAGCAGACGCCACCCGCCGAGCGTCATGGCGGCCGCGCGCAGGGCCAGGATCTCCGCATGCGCGGTCGGGTCGCCGCGCTCCTCGCGCTCGTTGTGGGCCGAGCCCACCACCTCGCCCTCGTGCACCACCACGCAGCCCACCGGCACGTCGTCGTGGGCGGCCGCCTCGACCGCCTCTCGCAGGGCCATCCGCATGAAGTGCTCATCGCGTGGGAAGACGCGGGTCATGGCGGTGAGACTAGAGTCTTCCAGAGCATGCGCATCGTCTCGGTCAACGTTGGTCTTCCCCGCGACCTCGCCCACCGCGACGGCGTCGTGTCGAGCGGCATCGTGAAGGAGCCCGTGGAGGGGCCGGTGGCAGTCGGCGCGACCAACCTGGCCGGCGACGGGCAGGCCGATCTCAGCGTGCACGGCGGCATCGACAAGGCGGTCTACGCCTACCCCCACGAGCACTACGCCGCCTGGGCCCGCCAGCTCGGGCGCGACGACCTCACGCCCGGGTGGTTCGGCGAGAACCTTACCGTGGAGGGGCTGCTCGAGGATGAGGTGCGCATCGGCGACGTCCTGCGCGCCGGAAGCGCCGTCTTCGCCGTGAGCCAGCCGCGGGTGCCGTGCTTCAAGCTGGCGATCCGGATGGGCGACCCGGGCTTCGCGAAGCCCTTCCTCGGCAGCGGCCGGGTGGGCTTCTACCTGCGGGTGCTCGGCGAGGGCGAGATCCGGGCCGGCGATCCCATCGCCCGGGAGCCGACCACCGAGCTCTCGATGAGCGTCGCCGAGGTGGCCGGTCTTCTCGGCAGCAGGACGAGCGCGGCCGACCTCGACCGCGGGGCGGCCATCGCGGCGCTCCCGCTCGGCTGGCGGGAGTCGTTCGCCCAGCGGGCGGTCGCTACGCGGCGAGCTCGATGACGATCAACGCGGCGTAGCCCGCCGCGAAGGCCCCCGTCAGGCCGTAGACGGCGGCCCGGGGCACCGAGCGCACGGTGAAGCCGGTGGTCGCGAGGAAGACAACCTTCACCAGGTCGCCCGCGAGCATGAGGGCCGCGAACACCGCGAGCAGCGTTCCTGCCTCGGCATCGCGCGCCAGCGCGACGAGCATCGCGATGTGGCCGGCGTTCATCGCGAGGATGAACGCCATGCCCACAATCTCGCGCTCGGCGAGGCGGTCGGCGATGGCCGCCACCAGCCCCAGGGCGAGAAGGCCGAGGATCACGACCTCGGCCAACCGCGCCCCGCCGGGGCCCTCCGCCGCGCGCCCGAGGGCCGCGATCAGCGCGGCGACGCCCACGCCGATGCCGCCGAGCTTGAGGGCGGTCTCGAGCCATCCGAGAGTGCCCCAGTCGCCGACGTGCCACGCGGGCCGCTCAGCCGTCGGGGCGCTCATCAGCGCGCGGGGGTGCCGACCGCCAGCCGGACGATCTCCTCGGCCGAGTCGGAGAGTTGGATCAGGTCCATGTCGCCGCGTCCGATGTAGCCATCCTCGAGTAGGCGCGCCTGGATCCAACGCACCAGCCCGGCCCAATAGGCGCTGCCGCAGAGCACCACCGGGAAGCTCAGCGCCTTGCCGGTCTGGATCAGGGTCAGCGACTCGAAGAGCTCGTCGAGGGTGCCGAAGCCGCCCGGGAACACGATGTAGGCCTCGGAGTACTTCACGAACATGGTCTTGCGCACGAAGAAGTAGCGGAACGAGATGGCCAGGTTGACGTACTCGTTGACGGCCTGCTCGTGCGGCAGCTCGATCGTGCAGCCGATCGATATACCTCCCGCCTCGGCGGCACCACGGTTGGCCGCCTCCATGATCCCCGGACCGCCCCCGGTGACCACGCCGTAGCCGCGCTCCACAAGCAGGCCGGCGACCTCGCGGGCAAGGGCGTAGTTGGGGCTGTCGGGAGGCGTACGCGCCGATCCGAAGATCGAGACCGCGGGCCCGACCCGGGCGAGGGCGTCGAAGCCGTTGACGAACTCGCCGAGAATGCGCAGCACACGCCAGGGGTCGCTGTGGAGGAAGTCCGCATCGGCGGGCCGCAGGAGCAGGCTCGCGTCGGCGTGGCCGATCGCCGCCTCGCCGGGCCCGCGCGCTGCCAGACGCCCACTGCGGGAGAGCTTCACCCGGCCACCGCGCCGACGTGGGTCACGATGGCATCGAAGGGCTGGCGCTTGGCGCGTGCGCTCCACTCCTCGGGGGTGCGGCGCGCGGGATCGCGCGGACGCTGGGGCGGGCCGAAGCCGATGACCACGACCGCCCGCTCCGGCGGCTCGATGGCCAGCGCGTGCGCAAGGGCGTCCGGGTCGGCGATGCCGTTGGGGCAGGAGGTGATCCCCTCGGCCCATCCGGCGAGCATCATGCTCTGGGCGGCGCGGCCGGCGTCGAAGTCGACGAGGCCACCTCCTGGGCTGACCACCACCACCACGACCAGCCCGGCGTCCAGCACGTTGCCCGGCACGTAGACGGCGTCTGCGATCGCGGGCACCGCCTCGCCCTCCACCACGACGAACCGGAAGGGCTGGCGGTTGCGGGCGCTGCCGACCAGCCGACCCGCGTCGAGGATGCGCCGGGCCACCTCGTCGGGGACGTCCGCGCCCGAGTAGGAGCGCGAATCGCGCTTGCTGGCCACGGCGAGATGGACGTCCATCCCCGCCAGACTAGTCGACCGCTCCGGGGCGGGACCTCTCAGCCTGAATCAGGCGGCCGCGCGCGGCCGGACGGTGTGCGATACGCAGAAGGGAGTGCCCCATATCGGCTCCCGCCCGCAGGGCTTGCCCTTGCGATTGAGGGCGGCGCAGCGCGGCGTGGAGCCGTCAGCGCCGCGCAGACCGCGGTCCCGCTCGAAGTAGGAGCGCGCGCGGGCGAAGTGGGCATCGATGATCTGCGAGGTGCGGAGCTGATCGTGGGCCTTCATCAGCGATCGCGCGGTGGTGAAGAGCGAGCGTGCCGCCATCGGCTGAGACCGCGGATCGGCGGCCAGGCGGGAGATCCCCGACTCGCACACGTCGAAGAGGAAGCCCTCCGACCAGCCAGGCCGCCGCGGGTCGGGCATCAGGGACGGCGTGAGCGCTTTCCAGAGGTCGAGCGTGAAGCGCTCCATGGCCGCGGCGCGACTGCCTGAAACACCCCGGGTCCGGACGTCCGCCTCGTTGATCATGACGCGTATGTCACCAGAAACCAGACAGCGTGTCAAGTGTTTGTCGAGTGTTCGTCCACCTCATTGAACCGGCCCCGATCCCCCTCCGCGACGATCCTGCCCCGGTACCCTGGACAACTTGTCGAAGCTCACCGAACCCGCCCATCCGACCGCGCTCCTGCGCATCGGGGAACTCAGCCGCAGGCACGGGGTGAGTCCCGACGTCCTGCGGGTGTGGGAGCGCCGCTACGGCCTCCTCGATCCCCAGCGCTCGTCGGGGGGATTCCGCCTCTACACCCCCGAGGACGACGAGCGCGTGGCCACGATGCGACGCCATCTCGCGCAGGGCTACTCCGCCGCGGTCGCCGCGCGGATGACGCTCGACGCCCCGGTGGCGCCGCCCGTGGCCGACCGCGAGAGCGCGCTGGCCGACGCCCGCGGCGAACTGGGTGACGCGCTGGAGGGCTTTCGCGACGTGGAGGCCCATGCGGTGCTCGACCGCCTCCTCGCCACCTTCAGCACCGAGGTCGTTCTCCGCGACGTGGTGCTGCCCTACATGCGCGGCATCGGAAAACGCTGGGAGGCCGGCGAGCTGACCATCGCCCAGGAGCACTTCGCGAGCGGGGTCGTACGCGGGCGTCTGCTCGGGCTGGCGCGCGGATTCGACGTGGGCGCGGGGCCTCGAGCCCTGTTGGCCTGCCCGAGCGACGAGCACCACGACCTCGGCCTGCTCTGCTTCGGCATCGGGCTGCGCGAACACGGTTGGCGCATCACCTACCTCGGGGCCGACACCCCGATCGACACGCTCCGCGACACGGCGATGCGCCTCGATCCCGACCTGGTGGTGATCTGCGCGGAGCGCGAGGAGCCGCTCGAGGCGGTCGTCCATGAGATCGGCGAGCTCGCACGGTCGCATCGGGTGGCGATCGCGGGGCGGGGTGCGTCGGTGGAGGTCGCCCACGCCACCGGAACGGACCTCCTGCAGGACGCACCGATGGCCGCCGCCGCGCGCATCGCCGACGACCGGAGATGAGACCGGCGATCGTCGCTGCGGGGCTGGTGCTCTGCGCCTACCAGCTCGCCTCCCTGATGCTGCGATGGCGGGGAACGGCGGCGGTGCGCCCGGGCGTCGAGCGCCACCTGGCGCGCGCGGTCCTGTTGCTCGTTCGAGGGGGAGGCGTCGCGATCGGGATCGCCGTGACGGCATGGGGCATCGCCGGCTGACCCTGCGGCGGGACGAGGCCCCCCGGGAGGGAGGTGCTCCCGGGACCCGCGACGGATGCCGGTCGCGAATCCGGGGATTCGGGAACACTGGAGAGAGGAACACGAACTCGAGTGGAGGACATCAGCCGATGCTGGACCTGAGCGGTATTGCACGTGGAGTGAGGCGGCGCCGGGCGATGGCCGCGACGCTGGTCGCCGTCGGCCTCGTCGTCGGCACCGGATGCGGATCCGACGATGGAGGCGACGACGTCGCCACCGCGGCCCCGACGACGCAGAGCACGACCCCGGCGGTGACGTCCACCGAGGAGAGCCAGGAGGCGACCGTGGTCGAGATCCCCGCCGCGGAGGCGGGGCTCGCCTTCGCGGAGGAACGGGTCACGGCTCCCGCGGGGACGATCACTCTGAGGATGCCCAACCCGGCGGCCCTCGAGCACAACATCGCCATCGACGAGCCCGTGCAGGAGATCGGCGAGATCGTCGGCCAGGGTGGCGTGTCGGAGATCACCTTCGAGGCGCCTCCGGGCGAGTACCAGTACTACTGCTCGGTGCCGGGCCATCGCGAGGCCGGGATGGTCGGCACGCTGGTGGTCGAGTAGGCGCCGAGCCGGGCACACCACCCCGGGAGCGCCTGCGCGGCGCCCCGGGGTGGGCCTATTCGACCCGGGTCGCCGCCGCCATCGCGGCCGCGGCCGACGTCTGCCACGAGTCGAGCCGGTTGAGGCCGTCGAGGGCGGCGGTCTTGTAGCACTCGGCGAGGGTGGGGTAGTTGAAGACCGCGTTCGACGAAATGCTCGACCTGGCCCTTGTAGGTCATCACGGCCTGGCCGATGTGGATCAGCTCGCTGGCCCCCTCGCCGATGATGTGCACCCCCAGCAGCTCGTGGGTCTCCCAGTGGAAGATCAGCTTGAGCAGGCCGGTGCGGTCGCCGATGATCTGGCCGCGGGCGATCTCCTTGTACTGGGCCTTGCCGACCTCGTAGGGCACGCCCGCCTGGGTGAGCTCGTCCTCGGTGCGCCCGACCGCCGAGATCTCCGGGATGGTGTAGATCGCGTACGGCACCAGCGCCGGAACGCTGCGCGCGGCGATGCCGAACGCGTGGCAGGCGGCGAGGCGCCCCTGCTCGAGTGATGTCGACGCGAGGCTCGGGAAACCGATGACATCGCCCACGGCGTAGATGTGGGGCACGGCGGTGCGGTAGCGCTCGTCCACCACCAGACGCCCCCGCTCGTCGGGGGCGAGGCCTGCCGCCTCGAGGTTGAGGCGTCGCGTGGCGCCGCTGCGGCCGATCGAGTAGAGAGCCTTCTCGGCCACGATGTGCTTGCCGCTCGCCAGGTGGATGCGCACCTTGCCATCGCTCTCCTCGTCCAGCTCCAGGCCGCTCACCTCCTCGCCGAGCCAGAGGGTCATGCGGCGCTCGCGCATGTGGAAGGCCAGCGAATCCATGATCTCCGCGTCGATGAACGGCAGCAGGCGCGGGCGCTTGTCGATGAGGGTCACACGCACCCCGAGCGCGGCGAACATGCTGGCGTACTCCAGACCGACCACGCCCGCCCCGATCACCGCCATCGTCCGCGGGAGGCGGTCGAGCGTGACCGCGTCATCGCTCGTGATGATGCGCCGCCGGTCGAAGTTGACGTGGGCGTCGCGCGTGGCGGTGGTCCCGGTGGCGATCACGATGTTGCGCGCGGTGAGCGTCTGGCGGCCGTGACCCTCGGTCTCGTCCACGGCGAGGGTGTGCGGATCCACGAACGACGCGGTGCCGGCGTAGAGATCGACGTCGTTGCGAAGGAGCTGGTGGCGCACCACGTCGGTCTCGTTGCGCACCACCTGGTCGGTGCGGTTGATGAGATCCTCCATGCCGATGTGCTGGCTCGCGGCATGCGACGCCCCGCGAAAGCCGCGATCGCGATATCCGCTGAGTGCGATGGTCGCCTCGCGGAGGGTCTTCGACGGGATGGTCCCGGTGCGCACGCACACGCCGCCGATGGCGAGCTTGCGCTCGATCAGGGCAACCCGCTTGCCGAGCTTTGCGGCCTGGATCGCCGCACGCTGACCGCCGGGGCCTGACCCGATCGCGATCAGGTCGTAGTCGAAGGATGCGGCGTCCACTGAAGGAAGATCGGACATCGGGTGGGCGAACTTAGCCGCGAGACGTCCTGGTCAGGGGTCGCAGGTCTCCGCGCGCAGGCCGCGCAGGAACTCCACGAGCGTCTCGCCGACGAGGTCCAGGCTCTCGGAGGAGACCTTGTCGAGCGTGTCGCCGGCCGTATGGAAGTGGGGGTAGTCGAAGTCGATGAGGTCGATGGCGGGCACGCCGCGCTGCAGGAAGGGCGTGTGGTCGTCGAGGATCAGGATCCCGTCCCGATCCGGAAACGTCCGCTCGGCTCCGACCGCGGCGGCGGCCTCGCGCAGCCGCCCCCAGAGAGCGGGCGACGAGCTGGCCTCCCGGGGGATCGCCAGGTCGCGATCGGCCACGAAGTCGACCAGGACCATCGCGTGGAGCCCGGCCGCGTGGGAGGCCGCGTAGGCCCTGCTGCCGCGAAGGCCGTCGGCCTGGAAGTCGGTCGAGCCCGCAGGGCTTTCCTCGCCGTCGAAGAGCGCCAGCCGCAGCTCGCGCTGGCATGGGCGTCGGTCGGCCGCGAGCACGCGGGCCAGCTCGAGCACCATCGCGACGCCTCCCGCCCCGTCGTTGGCGCCCACGAAGCCGGGGATGTCCTTCGTGTCGTAGTGCGCCGCGAGCAGCACGGGTGCGCCGTCGCCGGGCAGCTCACCGACCACGTTGCGCAGCCCCGCCGGAACGGCCTCGAAACGCCCCCCGGGGAGCTCCGCCGCAAGGCGCTCGGCGAGCGCCCGCGACGCCGGTGACCCGGCCGGACGCGGCCCGAGTTCAACCTGCATGCGCAGGTCCGCGAACGCCCGCTCGGCATCGAAGCGGTCAACCGTCAGAGGCGGGCGCGGGTCGTCCGTGCCACCGCAGGCCGCAAGCGCCAGCCCCACGACGATGGCGCACACGGCGCGAGCCATGCCGGGGGAGATGACCATGGGGCATGCTCGCACGCTCCGCGAAGGCGTACTCTCCGCCCATGGACCCCCGCTGCGATGTCGAGTGCGGTCCGGTGTGAGGGGCGCTCTCGACACGCCGGCGGCAACGACCGACGGCGCCGCAGCGGCGGCGTTCCTGCTGCGCAACGGCTCCTCGCACGAGCTCCCCGATCGCGCCGTCGAGATCGTGACCCGGCTCGCAGCCGTGCCTGCGGCGATCTACATCGTCGACATCGACGGATCGACGCTGCACCTGCTGGCCGGTGCGCCCGACGTCTTCCCACAGGCGGTCGTCGCGCCGTACGGCGTCGGACCCGAGATCCCCCTCGAGTTGGTCGAGGCCGCATCCGGCGCGGTCTCGAACGCCGTCCCCGGCTCCGTCTGCACGCCCCTCATCCTCGGCGATCGGGCACTCGGGTTCATCGTGTGCCGCTCCGCGCCGGCCCTGCCGCTGGACCAACTGGCCTCCGAGGTGGCGATCGCGCTCGAGCTGGGAAGCGGGTACACGGACGCGGTTCACGCCGCGCGCAGACGCCGGCACCCCCACCCGGCGGCCGAGGTGCAGCAGAGCCTCCTGCCGCCGCGCGTCGCGCGCGTCACCGGCGCGAGGGTGGCCGGCGGCGTGCTCCCGGGCTACGAGATCGGGGGCGACTTCTTCGACTACGCCGACAACGCCGACGGGCTCTGGGTCACGGTCGCCGACGCGGTCGGCAAGGGTAACGAGGCGGCGGCCCTCGCCTCTCTGGCCGTGAGTGCCCTCCGCTCCACGCGGCGCTCGGGCGGGACGCTCTCGGACGCCACTCTCGCGATGCACGATACGATTTCGAGCATCGCGCCCGGCGTGCCCTTCATCACCGCGGTCACGGCGGTGTGGGACACCGACAGCGGGCTGCTGCGATGGATCACGGCTGGTCACCCGCGCCCGTTGGTGGTCGCCCGGGACGGAACGATCACCACGCTCTCGGATGGGGTCACCCGACCCCTCGGGGTGCCCGGCCACGGCGCCGAGCGGTCGGCCGCGGAGTGCTTCATGCCCCCCGGCTCGCGGCTGGTCCTCTACTCCGACGGCATCGTGGAGCAACCCGTCGAGGACGGCGGTCGGCAGTTCGGCATCGACCGGCTGCTCGACGCCATCCAGGGGGGCGCCGGAACTCCCGCAGCCATCGTCCGCCGCGTGCAGGATGCCGTCGTCGCGGCCTCGGGTGGCCGGCTCCGCGACGACGCCACGATCCTCGTGGTCGCCCGCGACTGAGCCTGGATCCGTCAGCTCCGCGCGGGTTCCGAGACGGCCGGTGGCAGCGCACGAAGGCAGAGCACCACCGCGTCGTCCTCCGACGCGCCATCGGCGGGCAGCTCGGCCATGATCCGGTCGCAGATCTCGTCGACGGTTCCGTCCGAGTGCGCCCGCGCGACCTGCTCCAATCGCGAGAGACCGGAGCTGATCGGCTCGCCGCGGCGCTCCACCAGTCCATCCGAGAAGAGGATGAGCAGCGATCCCGGTGCGAGCCGCGTGCTCGCCTGCGGGCGATCGGAGAGGCCGATGCTGCACAGGGGGATCGAGCGGCCGCCGTCGAGCCAACGGGTGCGGCCGTCCACCTCCACCACGAGCGGCGCCGGATGACCGGCGGCGGCGTAGGCGAGCTCGCCGTCGGCCGGGTCGAAGATCGCGTACGCGACGGTTGCGAAATCGGTGCCGCTGGGCCCTCGGGAGAACGCGTGAAGGCGTGACAGCAGCTCGCCGGGGCCCGCCGCGTGCGGCGCCAGGGCGACGAGGGCGGTGCGCATGCTCCCCATGGTCGCGGCGGCGTCCAGGCCGTGCCCCACCACGTCGCCCACCGCGACTGCGATCCGGCCGTCCGGGAGCGTGAAGGCGTCGTACCAGTCCCCACCCACTTCCAGCGTCCCACCGGCGGGGGCGTAGCGGGCCGCGATGGCCGCCCCCGAGTGCACGACGAGGCGCTGGGGCAGCAGTGCTCGCTGGAGGCGCACGGCGATCCGGCGGTTCTCCTCCAGCACCCGCGCGGCGCCGAGGAGCAGCTCCACCCGCTCGGCCAGCTCGCCGATGAAGGCGATGTCGTGGGCCTCGTAGGGCCGCCGGGCCGGATCGCTGAGACCCATCTCGAGGGTGATGTCTCCCGCGCCATCGCCCAGGGAGAGCGGGATGCTCAGCCGCGAGCCGGCGGCGGCCGACTCCGGACGGCCGGCGGCGGCCACCACTGCGCCCTGCGGCTCCACCACGGTGGCGTAGTCGGCGATCCGCGGGGCGAGGATCTCGACCAGACGCCGAGCGCGCTCCCTCACACCGCCCACCGCCTCGAGCTCGCTCACCACCGTCTCCCGCAGCTCGGCCCGTCGTCGCCCACGCCGCTCCGCCAGCTCGCTCTCGCGCAGGTCCTGCTCGGCGCGACGACGAGCCGTGACGTCCTTGAAGACGAGGGCGAAGCGCCCGTGCGGCTCGACCGGCGTCGCGAACACGTCGAACCAGCGCCCCATCACGTCGGATCCGCTCTCGAAGCGCATCGGCTCTCCCTCGAGCGCAACCCGGGCGTAGGTCTCGACCCAGTGGGCCTCCAGATCGGGAACCAGCTCGAGGGCCCTGCGGCCGGTGGCGTCGGCGAGCCCGGTCATCTCCTCGAAGAGCGGATTGACCTCGAGGAACCGGTAGTCGATCGCCCGCCCATCCTCGTCGAGGATCATCTCGGCCAGGCAGTAGCCCTCGTCGATCGACGAGAACAGGGCGCGAAAGCGGGCCTCGCTCTCGCGCAACGCGTCCTCGGCGGCGTGGCGGCTGTGGACGTCGATCACCGAGCCGATGTACCCGAGGAAGTCGCCGCCCGGACCGAGCCGAGGGCGGCCGGCATCGAGCGCCCAGCGGTAGTCACCGTCGGCGCGCCGGAGGCGGTAGTCGAGGCTGAAGGGCTCGCGGCGGGAGGCGGCGCTCTCGAAGACCTCCCTCACCCGCGGGCGATCGTCGGGGTGGACGACGTCGGTCCACCCGAAGCCCATCCCCCCGGCCTCGTCCTGTCCCGTGAACTCGTACCAGCCGGAGCTGAGGTACGTGCGCCGGTTGCCGGCGTCGGTCACCCAGAGCATCGCCGGAGCCGCGTCGGCCAACTCGGTGAAGCGACGGGCGCTCTCCCTCGCGACGGCGGCCCGCTCGCGCTCGCTGACCTCCGCGGCGGCGGCCAGGGATGCCACGACGACCACCCCAAGGGCCATCTGCAGGTAGAAGAGACCGGTCGCCGGCGAGATGTCGAGGGAGGTCCAGTAGCCGTGCCCGCGGGCGGTCGCCTCCGCCGCGACGAACGTCACGGCCAGAGCCGTCAGCGCGACCGCGCGCGTTCCGACCCGGAAGCCGAGCCCGAGCAGCAGCACGATCGCCACGTAGGCCGCCGGGATCCACTCGAACCAGAACAGCGACACCGTCGCCGCGAGGCACCCGGCCGACAGCAGCGCCCCCTCGACGACCGAGGTCCGGGACGGGCGGCCGAGAGGGCTCCCCCGTAGCGAGAGGATCGCCCCGGCCACGACGAGCACGCCGAGGCCATCCCCGACCAACCACTCGCCGGCGAAATCGGCCCAGTCGCTCCCGCCGTCGAGGGCGACCGAGGTCGTCGCACCGAGCGCTCCCCCCACTGCGGGGCCCACGATCACGGCGAGCGCGACGAAGGCGGCGAGATCGAACAGGCGGGTGAGATCGACTCTCGGGCGCACCGCAGTGAGGAGCGCGGCACCGACGAGTGGCTGGACCGTGTTCGCGACGACGTAGCCCGCGCTCGGCAGAGGCGCGATGTCGTGGAGGAGATCGAGGAGGAACTCGCTGCTCGCCGCCGCGGCGATCACGATCGGCCAGCGGGAGCGCTCGACGAGCATCAGCGCGGCGAGCGTCACACCCGCCGCAGGGAAGAACGATGCTCCTGTGCCGTCGGCGCCGAACCAGGAGAACGACAACTGAGACCCGGCCGCGTAGCCGGCGGCGACAACGGCGAACAGCGGCAGCTCGCGTCGCATCCGGCGGCGTCGTCCTCTCCTAGCTGGGCCCTCGGCGCGCGATCAAGCGTACAGCCGGGGCCTGAGGTCGGGCCTGGCTTCGGGGATGCGGGGGGCGGGTACGAAGGGCGGGACAAGGGATCGATCGCGGGGGTGGATCGGGTGAACTACTTCAACGACTGGGTCGGCATCGCGCGGGTCCTGGTGTTCGGCACGCTCGCCTATGGCGCGCTCATCGCGCTTCTGCGGATCTCGGGCAAACGGACCCTCTCGAAGATGAACGCCTTCGACCTGGTGGTCACCGTGGCGCTCGGGTTGACCCTCGCAGCGGCCGTCCTGACCCCGAGCGTGGCTCTGGTGGAGTCCCTCGTCGCCTTCACGACCCTGGTGGGTCTGCAGGCGCTCGTTGCCTTCTCGCAGACGCGGCTCCGTTGGGTGGAGGCGCTCGTCAGGTCAGAACCGAGCCTGCTGGTGCGAGATGGCCGCATGCTCACGGGTGCGCAGCGACGCGAACGGATGACCGAGGCCGAGGTACTCCAGGCGGTGCGCGCGAGCGGGCGTGGCTCCATCGACGGAATCGCCGCGGTCATCCTGGAGACGGACGGCAGCATGAGCGTGATCGGCTCGTCGGAGTCCGCCGCCGGCGCCGCGGGTGGGGAGGCGCCGGCTTAGGGGTCGCCGCGAAGACCCCGGCGCCGCGGGTCCGGGCGTCGTGCGAGGTTCAGATCACCCCCGCCGCCGCGGCCTCGATGCGCGCAACGTCTGCCGGCTCGGGGACGGCGCGGCGCGCTCCGTCGCGGATCGCCACCACCCGCGCGCGCAGCGGCGCCAGGCGCGCAGGGTCGCGCGTCGTGCTCATCACCTTGCCGAGAGCATCGATCAACACCAGCGCCGTCGCCGTGTCGGCCTGCGCCTCGGCCTCCCGAACGTACTGATCGAAGGCCAGGGAGACGAGATCCTCCCAGGCCGGCCGTGGGTTGATCACCAGCACCCGGCCGTCGCCGTCGATGACCGCGGACCCGAGGCGACGATCGCAGAGTCGGCGCATGATGTCGGCGGCGCGCAGGATCGCCTCCTCGGCGCTGGTGGGGTCGTTGACGCTCGGGGAGAGCGCCCGCAACCCCACGTCGGTGAGCTGGCGGATGCCGAACGCGACGTCCCGCGCCATCGACCGCTGCGTTCCGAGGGTGACCGCCCCCCTCAGGCGATCCAGGTCCCTCGACGCGAGCCGAGCGCCCCCGACGACGCGCACGATCGCCTCTCCCTCGGCGATGAAGTCCCCTGCGGCCGGCACGACGTGGGCGATGCCGCCGCTCTGCCGCATGACGGCGGCGATCTCGTCGTCGTCAGTCCACCTCACGCGGCCGGTGCGCGAGGATCGCACCTCCGCGACCAGGGGGGCGTCCGGGACGACCGGGTGGTCATGGCTCGACTGGGCCTCCGGGTAGGTCTGCGAGACGACGAACCGCGACTCCTCCCAGATGGAGTCGATCAACCGCTCGACCTGGATCTCGGAGGCCATGTGGTGGAAGAACGCGATCAGCAGGCCGAGCACGACGAAGCCGAGCACGACGGCGACGTTGACGGTGATGCCGGGCACCTGGTCCTCGCGCACCAGGCGCAGGGCGACCAGCGCGAACACGAACGCCCCCACGAAGCCGCCGATCACGGCCTGGATGACCCGATCGCGCATGAAGCGCCGCAGCGCGCGGGGGGAGTACCCCGTGGCCGTGAGGACGAACACGGCCAGCGTGATGGAGAGCGTCACGCCGAGCACCGTCATGGTGGCCGTGGCGATGGTGGAGAGCACGCTGCGCGCGGCGTCGGCGTTGCCGCTGAAGACCCAGAGGGGCCGGGCGTCGTTGTCATCGAGGGTGCGGTCGAGCCGCACGAGCAGCTCGGCCGCGACGGCGGCGAGCACGCCGAGCCCCGCGGGCCACACCCAGAGCCGCTCCCGCAAGAGGTCCAGAGCGCGAGCCAGCCGCCCGATGCCCTGCGACGAGCGAGCGGCGTCGCGCGGGCGGCTCATCGTCCTCCCTCCAGGTCGTCGCTGGTCAACCGGAAGACATCGCCCCGCCGGGTCGCAGCCACCACCGAGCTGCCGGCCGCTGCGATCGTCGCCGGCCGGCCGGGCGCGGCCCACGATGCCGCGATCGAGCCCGTCGCCGCATCCAGCCTCACGATCCGCGAGCCCGCCGCATCGGCTCCCCAGACGGCGCCTGCGCCGACCGCGACGTCGCTCGGCCCCTTCCCCACCCGGATGCAGGAGCCCGGCCCGGGTCCGACCGGGACGCGCAGGATGCCGTTGGTGCACCCGTTCGCGACCCAGACCGCGCCCGCCCCCACGGCGATGGCGGCGGCTCCGGCGGTGGCGACGCGGCGGCCCGTGACCCGGCCGGAACGCGGGTCGTGCCGGACAACCAGGCTCCGCGCGCCGGGTAGCCGCGAGAGCGTCCACACCGAGCCGTAGCCGACGGCAACGTCGACGGCGTCGGGCAGAGCCCGCGACCACGATCCACCGGCCCCGATCGCGAGGGCACTCACGCTGTTCTCGCCGACGACCACCACGCGGGCGGGCAGGAGGGCGATGCGGTTGGGCAGGAGATCGCCCGTTCGACAGAACCCGGCGGCGGCCGCCCCTCGGCTCCAGACGAACGACGGCGCCCGTTCCGGAGCGCAGCAGGGCCACCCACACGGCCCCCCGGCCGACGGCGAGGTCGGTCGCACGGTCGCCGACCGCACCGACCGTTCGCACCTTCCCCGAGGGCTCCAGCGTCTCCACCGCGAAGGACCGCAGGCGACGGTCGCCCAACCCGACGGTCCAGATGTCGCGATCGCCGACTGCGACCGCGAGCGCGCCGTCACCCGAACCGCCGAAGGGCACTGCGGTGCGGGCCTCGGACGCGCGCTCGGCCCCCCCGTGGTCGGTCGCCGCGCTCCAGATGACCGCGCCCGAGAGGAGGGCGAAGGTTCCGACGACCACCGCCCGGATCGCTGCACCGCGCATCATCGGCGCTGGACCAGGCCGGCCAGAGCCCGCCGCACGGCGCTGGTCCAGGGTTCATCTCCGGATGGAGGGCGCTCGGCGGAGGCGACCTCGCTCCAGCGCGCCGCGGCGGCGGCGGTCACCAGCAGCACCACTGCCGCGAGGAAGACGAAGACCAAGAGAGCCACCACGGTGCCGAGGGATCCGTAGACGGCGTTATAGCGGGCGAAGTTCTCGAGATAGAGGGCGAAGACGTTGACGAGAACCCACAAGCCGAGCGCCCCGACGAGCGCGCCCCGCCAGACGCCGGCCCAGGAGATCGGAGCCGCGGGCACGAATCGGAGCAGTGCGACGAGGACGGCGAACGCGAGCACCACGGGGGTCATCTGCCCGACGAACACCCCCCAGGCCCCCGACAACCCGAGTGGCTCGAGCACCTGCTCGTCGGCGAGCCGCGTCAGCAGGGTGACCGTCGTGACGACGAGGAGGACGCTGCCCGTGAGGAGCACCATCGCCAGGTCCACCGCCTTCCCCCGCAGGAACGCCCGCCCCTCGTGTTCTCCGGTGACGGCAGTGAGGCCGGAGCGGATCGCCCCCATCATGCCGCTCGCCGTCCACAGCAGGGCCAGGAGTCCCACGATGCCGATGGCCCCCGCCCCGCGACCGGCCCCCTCGAGGGCGTCGCGCAGGTCAGCCGCACCCTGGTCGGAGAGCGGCAGCGCCTCGACGATCGGGTCGATGACCTCGGTCCGGGCCTGCTCTTGCGAGAGGACGGTGGTGGCCCCGGCCACGAGCGCGATGACCAGGGGGAACAACGACAGCAGGGCGTAGTAGGCGATCGCGGCTGCCAGACGGGTGCCTCCGGAGTCGGCGAAGCCGGAGGCCGTCCGTTGCACGAGCAGCCAGAGTCGCCAGAGGGCCATGGCCCAAGCATGCCCGTTCCACGGCGACCACCAACCACAGTGACCACTCGCACCCAGGCTGGATTCCCGCAGGGCTCGTGCCGATGACCCGCGTATGGACCCGACCGCCATCGGCCGTCGCGCCGTGCCGCGAGCTGCGATCGCCGTCTACTGGGCCGCCGTGACGGCGGGTCTGATCGTCTACGGCGTCCACGTCGGGTTCAGCATCGGCACCGGCCCGACGGCGGCCGCCCTCCTCGATGGATGGCTCTACTCCTCCCTGGTGCTCGCGAGCGCGCTCGGCCTCTTCGCACGTGGTGTGCTCGTGCGCGAGGACCGGCTGGCGTGGTGCCTCCTCGGAGCAGGGGTCCTGGCGTGGTCGGTGGGCGACATCTACTGGTGGCGCGTGCTCGCCGTGATGGAGGAGCCCCCCTTCCCGTCGATCTCGGACGCCCTCTACCTCGCCCTCTACCCGCTCGGTTATGCGGGCATCGTCCTCCTGGTGAAATCGCGCGTCAGGCGCTTCCACGCCAGCCAGTGGCTCGACGGCCTCTCGGCCGCCCTGCTCATCACCGCGAGCGCCGCCGTCCTCGTTCTGCCGCCCATCGTGGCGGCCACCGAGGGAAGCGTGGCCGCGGTCGCGACCAACCTCGCGTACCCGCTCGGCGACCTCCTGCTGCTCGCCCTGCTCGCCCTGCTCGCCGGCGTGACCGGCTGGCGCCCCGGCGGCGCGGTCGGCCTGCTCGGCGCCGGCTGCTTGGTCTTCGCGGTCACCGACGGCTTCTTCCTCTACTCGGTGGCCAACGAGACCTACGCCGAGGGAGGCCTGCTCGACCTGGGCTGGCCCCTCGGCCTCGCGCTCATGGGCCTGGCGGCGTGGGCGCCGAGCTCGCGCGCCACCCTCGGTCGCCTGGAGGGTTGGGGGGTGCTGGTGCTGCCGGGGCTCGTCGCGGCCGGTTCGCTGGCCGTCCTGGCCATCAACCGCTACTCGACGAGCGGCAATTCCTACGCGTTCTGGCTGGCGGCGAGCGCGATCGCCGTCACCTTCTTCCGTGCCGCGCTGACCTTCCGCGAGAACATCGCCCTCGCCGACAGCCACCGCCAGGCGATCACCGACGCCCTCACCGGCCTTCCCAATCGGCGGCTCTTCAACGACCGGGCCGAGCAGGCTGTGCTGCGGGCGCGCCGGCACGGAGAGCGGATCGCGGTCATGATCATCGACCTCGATCGCTTCAAGGAGGTCAACGACACCCTCGGTCACCATTCGGGCGACGTGCTCCTGATCGAGATCGCCCGGCGACTGCGGCGTACCGTTCGCGAGAGCGACACCGTCGCCCGGCTCGGTGGCGACGAGTTCGCGGTGCTGGTCCCCGGGATCTCCGACGCGGCCGCGGCCGAGCTCGTGGCGGAGGGCCTCACCAAGGCCATCTCGGAGCCGATCGTGGTCGAGGGGCTGTCTCTCGACACCGAGGCGAGCATCGGCATCGCCCTCTACCCCGACCACGGCGACGACGTCGCCCAGCTCCTGCAGCGGGCCGACGTGGCGATGTACGCCGCCAAGGAGGACCATGTCGGCCACGGCGTCTACGGCCCCGAGCGCGACAACTACAGCCCTGAGCGGCTCAGCCTGATCGGCGAGCTGCGCCATGCCATCGAGCGCGACGAGCTGGTCCTCCACTACCAGCCGAAGATCGACCTCGCGAGCGCCGGCTTCGCCGGGATGGAGGTACTACTGCGCTGGCAGCACCCCGAGCGGGGGCTCCTCGCACCGGGCGATTTCATCCCGTTCGCCGAGCACACGACCCTGATCAAGCCGCTCACCCTCCATGTGCTCGACCGAGCCCTCGCGCAGTCTCGGCGATGGGAGGACGAGGGGCGCGTCATCTCGGTGGCCGTCAACGTCTCGGCGCGGAACCTCCTCGATCCCGAGTTCGCCGAGGACGTGGCCGTCCGCCTCGAGCGTCACGGCGTGCCCTCCGACCGCCTCGAGCTCGAGATCACCGAGACCGTGCTGATGGCCAATCCGGCCCGGGCCCTCGAGGTGCTCGAGCGACTGAGCGCGATGGGCGTCAGCCTCTCGATCGACGACTTCGGCGCCGGCTACTCGTCCCTCAACTATCTCAAGAGGCTCCCGGTCAACGTCCTGAAGATCGACAAGTCGTTCGTGCTCAACATGGCGACCAACCCCGCCGACGCGATGATCGTCCGCTCCACCGTGGACCTCGGACGAAACCTCGGCTTGCGCGTGGTGGCCGAGGGCATCGAGGACCAGGCCGTCTACGACGCGCTGCGCGCCCTGGGCTGCGACCTGGGCCAGGGCTTCCACATGAGCCGGCCGCTGCCGGCCAACGAGCTCGAGGATCTGCTCGACGCGTTCGACGCCGGCGCCACCGAGGCCGACGCGACGATCGCGAGCTGATCCACCCCGGCGCCTGGAGGCCCATCAGGCGCGCCGCCGGCCGGGGTCGAGGTGGTCAGCACGGCTCCCGCCGCCCTCACGGCCGGTAGAAGAAGCGCGAGAGCCGGCAGAGCGAGATGCCGCGGGTCTCGCGTGCGCGGTTCTTTCGTGCGCAGAGGTAGGTGTCGACGAAGCCCGCTCCCCGGGCGCGGAGCCGTGCCGTCGGACGCAGGGTCACCGACGCGGTCCCGTCGGTTCCGGTTGCGGTCGCAACCGGCCGAACCAGCCCGGCCGGCACGCTTCGGGCGGTGAATCGGGCGCGGCGTACCAGGAACCCGAAGGTCTCGGTGACGTTAACCGAAAGCCGCAACGCACCCCCTCCCGCCCGCCGATAGACCGGTGAGTTGATCCGCAGGCGACTCGGCAGGAACAGCTGGCTGGCAGGCACCGAGACGCGGTCACCGCGCAGCCCGATGGCGCCGACCGGCGCACCCGGAGTCAGGTCGGCCGCCAGACCGGCCACACACGGCGCCTGGTTGTCGATCGACAGGCGGTCGAGCAGCACCGCCGAGTCGTAGAGGGGGTCGGCCTGATCGAAGATCGTGAGGTAGAGCGTGTGCGCTCCTGGAGTGATGGGCGTCGAGGCGCGCAGCACGCGGGTGGCGGCGTCGTAGGTCGTGCCCGATGCGAGCCCGGCCGAGACCGCCGCGACGCCTGCTCCGTTCACTGAGACGTTTCGTCCGAGCTCGTCCTTGGCGAAGTTGTCCGGCGCCACGATGCTGGGGTTCGCGGTTCCCGAGGCGTCCCACGTGGACCTGTCGAGCTCGGCGACGAACGCGTCGTTGTAGATCGAACCGACGAACTCGGGGAACTCCTCCGAATAGAAGCGGAAGCGGAACGAGAGGCAGCTGCTCCCGGCGGGCGCCGTCAGGCTGATGCGCAGCGTGACCACGTCGCTGGCCCCGCGCACGAACGGGCCGGCGTTGTCGGCCGTCCTGTTGCCGGTGCTGTTGACGGCCTCGAGCTGGGTGACGTCACCGGAGCCGAGGATCGCGTAGGTGGCGCCGCTGCGCGGGAAGCCGCCGACGGGAGAGGTCGCGATCGCGGTCGGATTCCCCTCGGGGGGGCGGCTCACGAAATCCGCCGCGGTGACGATGGAGGGTGTCTGCGTCATCGCCTTGGCCAGCGCGAGCGCGTCGGACGAGGGCGTGATGGCCGCGTTCGCGACGCTGGTGAGAGCGAGGGCGCCGACGAGGACACCTCCGATGATGGACGTGCCTGGTCTCATGGACGATTCGCTCTCTCTAGCCCTGCCGGGATGAGCATCCGTAATAGACCGCAGAGGGCTCCGCTGTCAACCGCCGCTCGCGCGACCTCTCGAGAGAGATCCGCTCGCTGCGCGAGCCCTGGCGTCCGACGGCCGGGCTTGGACGACACGCGGGAGATGGCGGCAGAACGCGGGATCCCCGGAGGTCTCCGAGCGACCTTCCACCGCCGGGGCCCGTTACCTCGGCATGGAGGCCGACGGCGCTGGGCGTCTGAAGCAGCGCAAGCGCGAGGATTCCCGGCTCACGACCGTCGTCGCCGACCCCGATACTCGGCCTTTCGGGAGGTGCGCCAGACAGGATTCGAACCTGTGACCTCCGGTTTCGTAGACCGGCGCTCTATCCGACTGAGCTACTGGCGCGCGACCCGGGAGGTTACCAGGGTCGCGGAAGACCTCGCGGGCGGACTACCGGGCGGCGATCGGCTCCCCGTAGATGAAATCGTCCATCACGGCGACGTCGAGGCTGCCGGTCTCGTCGGACCGAGTGGGCGGTTGCCGTACTCGATCCGGACCCGCGCCACGACGCCTTCGAGGAGACGACGCCGAGGAACGAACGCGTCCTCCTGCTCCGCGGCACGGTGAAGCGCCCCAGCGAGCGGCCCCTGGTGAGGGTCGGCCGCGGTGAGGCCCGCCGGCACGAGCGGGCGCCGGGTCATGCCCGACGCTGCACCACCGAGGACGCCCGTCCGGCGGGATCATTCCCGCCGGACCCGGAACGGAGAGGGAGGGATTCGAACCCTCGAATCAGGTTAACCCCGATTACCCGCTTAGCAGGCGGATGCCTTCAGCCACTCGGCCACCTCTCCCGAGGAGGCCGTATCCTAGCGGGCACTCCGACCGGGAGGGGTGGCAGAGCGGTCGAATGCGGCGGTCTTGAAAACCGTTGTCCGGTGAACGCCGGACCGTGGGTTCGAATCCCACCCCCTCCGCCATAAGCTCGACGTTCGAACCCGGCCCAACCAAAACGAGGCCGGGTTCTTCGATTTCCAAGGGGTCGTCCGCATGGACGGCCCCTTCTTCGTGCTCGGGCAGCAGTGCACGGACGGCGGCCTCGACGTCCTTCGGACGAGCCACTCGATTAGGCGCGGCGCGCAGATAGCGCTCCAGGTCGCCCTCGGAACGCCACTCCCGCGTGAGCGTCTTGTTGCTGCGAAGCGGCGGGAGGACGAGGCAGGCGTCTGGCGCTTCCTTCGCGAGAAGTTCAACGAACTCGTACTGTGGCGGCGGCGGACGACCGCCCCGACGCCGGAGTCTGATTCTCGTTCGCAATCACGACGTCAGGCGCGGACGAGAGGATCGGCCGATCGTCGTTACCGCGGAGGTCTCGTCAACCTGCGCACCCGGCCCCTGGTTCGGGCTGACGGCGAAGGCCTCCTGCCGCCGAGTCTTGCCCCGTAGTGTGCAGGGAGCAGCTGGCTGCGTCTGGGACGGGTTCGCCGTTTCCTGCGGCGGAGCAGACTCATACGCAGGTCTTGGGCTTTTCCGGGTTTCGGAGGGTTAGACATGTGGAGCCTGATCGTCACAGGCGTGTTCATCTTGGCTGTCGTAGTTCTCGTTGTGCGTGCGCGCAAGGCCCGCTTCGCGCGTCTCCAGGAGCACTCGCTCGAGTCTCCGGAGCAGGCGGAGAAGATTGGCGCCGAGCTGCTCGACTACATCCGGTTCAAGAGCCACCAACCTGGCACAGAGGTCAGTCTTTACCGCTTCTGGCTTGACCGGGGACTCACTGACGGCGATAAAGCGACCATCCTCGACCCGCTCATCGAGAGCGAGGTGCTGCTCCAGAAAGTATCTTCGAAGTCCGTCGAGGGACCAAGCTTCCGAGCGCTCCCGAAGGCGACATTTGGCCTGCCTGACACGGTAGTCCTGAGTCCGAGGGAGTGGCATCGCATGGTCAGCGGCGGCACCTCTTCGCTTACGGTCATTGGAGGTCTCTACGTGGATAATTCCAGCCAGTCCATATCGAACGAGTCGGGCCAGGTGAACGCGGCATTTGCCTCTGGTATGTCGCGCGCGGACGCATCAGACAACACACAGGTGGGCCTGACGGCGGATGACCTGGCTCGACTGTCGGCTGCTCTCAGGGAGGACGCTGAAACGGTCGAAGATGGCACCCAGCGCCAGGCTCTACTCGACCTCGCCGAGGAAGCCGACGAGGCGCGATCTGACCCCGGCGGTAAGGGAAAGAGGCTGTTCAAGACCGTGGCCGCCGTGGCGTCGCTCACCTCGGCGACTCTCGTCGCGACGAATGCGGCAGTTGAAGCGCTGGAGCACGTCCTCTAGCGAAGCGCCTCAGGTCGAGCCGCTCTCTCCGTCCGCCTCAGCTCCGACCAAGACGCGTCCGTCTCCAAACGAAGCAGTCCAAGCAGGTTTGGGTTCAACTTCAGTCGCGCCAGGCCCGTTGTTCCTGAGACGCGGCTGGCCCGACCGGCGGCCGGGCCCACTCGCTCATGGGGTCAGCCCGAGAGGCGAGCCAATACACTTGGAGGAGACACAGCGAGTGGGCGTAGTGAGTCGGAGGAACCTGCTGGTGCGAGTGCCGAGCGCACTCCCGAGGGCTGCATATGCGGTCGAGGGTTAGAGGCGTAGAAAAATCGGCCTCGGAATATTGGGCCGCCGACTGAATGCGACCTGTCAGGTCGAGGCGCAGCGTCGCTGAATCCCGGAGGCGTCGTGATCGCCATCAGAGCGCATCGTTTGAGCCTTCCGCGGACAGCGCGCCCTCAACCCAGAACTGATCTCCCCCGACGGACTCATGACCGAGTGGAAGTTGTGTTGTGAGGATGAACGAGTGACGCCCGGGGCGTGCGTCGAGCGGCACCGTCGCGCTCAGGCTCGCGCGGCGCCAACGAACCGAGACCTCCTCGCCGTCCCGACCGTCCACCGAGACCCGGACCTTCTTGATCGGTTGACGGATGCCTCGGGCGCGCACTAAGACTCGGGTTCCCGGAGGCCCCTTCTTCGGACTTATCGTGACCGCTGCAAGGAACTCTCCTGCCCGGACCATTACGTCATTCTTGAGCCGCGTGCGAAGGACCGAGAGAGCGCTCCAGATATCCTCGGCGTCCGATCCCGGCGCGTAGAGCACTGCGATGACCTTGCGGAACTGCAGCCCGGCTCCGTGCGAAAGAAGAAGCCCACCGCTGCGGTAGTACCAATGGAGTAGGCGTTTTCTGAACTCCTCTACCTCCTTCGGGCTGAGCTGCTTTGGGTTGCCTTCTGGCCCATACTCCGTGAGCTGCCAGAGGCTCTGGTATGGAGCCAGGCGAGCCTGGATCAACGGAGCTACCGCGGAGGTGGCAAAGTCTTCCCGAAGGGATCGACGCGTAAGGAACGCCGCGAGGGCGGCGATCAGCGCGCCGACAACGGTGCCAACCAGTCCTAGAACTGCTGGTTCCATGCTCGCCGAGAATGCCGATCGGATGGGACGCTGCGCACGGAACGACGCCCCTGGGAGGATATCAGGCACCACTCCGTCCGTCACCAAGCCTTCGCCAGGGAGCGAATTCCTCGTGGCCGGGAACACGCGGTGACGTGCCACCCGACGTCAGGTCGGTTGCGCTCAGTCCCACTGCAGGAGCATCCCATCCGGCGCGAGGAGTCCACTCAGGCGTTTGACGGTTCGCGGATAGTCATCGACGAAACTGAGAACGGACGAGCAGACGACGAGATCATGCGTCGCCAGGGACTTGGGCAGGGTCGTTGACAGCCGGACGTTGTCCCACCCGTGCTCGCGGATCTTCGTCGAGATCTGGGCGAGCATCGCCACAGAGGCGTCAATGGCATCGATCGGCTGAGCCTTGCTCGCCATTCTCTCGGTGAGCAATCCGCTCCCACACCCGAAGTCGCAGACCCTGGCGCCTGCCAGCGAGACACGCCGATCGTCGAGCACGGCGAGGAGGGACTCGAAGGCGGCGGCCGCATACACGCGCGCGTCAGGGTTGTCGTCCCAACCGGCGGCGTACTCATCCCATGCGTTCGATTCGTTCACGTACGGATGATGGCAGCTGCCGGCAACCGACCCCGGCTCACACGCTCGTAGCGTGGTCATATGACATGGGGCCGAGCAGCCGACTGCCGCGGCGAACCTGCGTGTTGAACCGGACTGGGGTTGATGGAGGCTCTGGTGTGTCCTGAGTTCGACGGAGTCGGGATTCCGGGATCTTGCGCCACGGATCGACGTGTCTGATGGAGCATCTCGTACTCGATCGGAATGCGCATCCCGAGCGCAGAGTGCTCGGCACTGTCGGTTATCAGTAATCGAAGATCGCGTTGGCGAGCTCCACGCGAGTGCGCCGCTTCTTGCGGTTGAGTAGCTCGACTTGCATCCGGGCCGTGTCGTCGCGTGAACCCCCATGGCGCGCCGCACAGTAGAAGTAGTACTGGAAACGCTGGCCCCGTATTATCGGGCTCGACTCCGGCGTGCGGTCAGGGCGCTACCGCGGTGAGGCCGACCAGCGCCGTGTCGGCGAACGAGGGTACGAAGAAGTCACCGACATTCAGCTTCGGGGTGGCGCACGCTCTCCAAACGCGGCGCGGCTCCGACTCGTCATCGGATCTACCGGCTTCCGTTGCCCACCTCGCGCTGGATGTCGTCCTCAGTGATGGGCTTAGCCTCGCGGGAGGCGTTCCACCAGTGGAAGAACAGGCCCACGCCCCAGCCCAGGCCGGAGGATCATCGAATCCGTACCAGCACGTCGGGATCGAGCATCTCGGCCAGCGACTCGAGGTCGCCGCGCGTGAGAGCCCCCCACGCGAGGCGAAGACGTGCGCTGTCCTCCCCAGTCATCGCCGGATCATCCTCGACGCGGCGCGGCGAGTCGAGAACTGAGGGGTGTTGCGCAACGGAGCGTGGCTCGGGGGGATCAGGACTTCCGGTCGCCTCGAGTGGGTAGCTTCACTTCGACGCAACCCTGAACCGGCGCCATCCGGCGAAGAGCGATAGCGGACGGCGCCGATCTTCCGGCAATCCCTGCAAGGACGAGAACATGGATGAGGCAGGTGCGAACGAAGGCCAGTCGGCATCGGAGCTCATCTCGAAGAACGGATCGCCGAGCTCGGCGACTGGCGCGGGGAAACCCTCGGCAGGATGCGCAAGCTCATCAGCGAAGCGGACCCGGACGTCGTCGAGGAGTGGAAGTGGATGGGCACTCCGGTCTGGTCGCACGACGGCATCATCTGCACGGGCGAGTCCTACAAGAAGGTCGTGAAGCTCACCTTCGCCAAGGGCGCGTCTCTGGAGGATCCGACCCGTCTCTTCAACTCGAGCCTCGACGGAAACGTGCGCCGCGCGATCGACATCCACGAAGGAGAAGACGTCGACGCGTCCGCCTTCAAGGCGCTCGTTCGCCAGGCGGTCGCCCTCAACCGTGCTGGCAAGTCGAAACCTTCGAAGAAAGCGAAGTCCTGAAGGACATCCCGCCCCCGAACAGGGCCGGGGTAGTGGTGACCGGGGTGCTGTTGCACCCGAGCGACCCCAGGTTGGCGACGGCGTCCCCGGGCCGGGTGGGTCCTCGCATTGACGGGGCGGTGGGGCGCTCGGCATCCTGGTCCCGAACCCCGAGGAGATGACCGCTGTGGGCCCTGCCCCCGACGATGTCCTGGTGTCCGCCGCGGTGGCGGCGATCCATGATGGCGCGGTCGACGTGCTGAGGGGGCTGCTGAAGGAGCGGCCGAGCCTCGCCACCGCGCGCATCGACGGGAGCCGGTCGCTGCTGCACGTAGCTACCGACTGGCCCGGGCATCGGCCGAACGTCGCCGCGATCGTCGCCGCCCTGGTCGAGGCGGGCGCGGACGTGAACGCCGCCTTCGTCGGCGCTCGACGCGGAGACGCCGCTGCGATTGGGCGGCGAGCAGCGACGACCTCGCAGCCCTCGACGCCCTGCTCGACGCCGGAGCCGACATCGAAGCCCCGGGCGCGGTGATCGGCGGCGGCACGCCGATCGCGGATGCGACCGCCTTCGGCCAGTGGGAGGCGGCCCGACGGCTCATCGAACGCGGAGCGTGCACGACCCTCTGGTCGGCGGCGGCCCTCGGCCTGCAGTCGCGGTGGAGGAGCACCTCGCAGCCGCTCCGGCGCCGACGGCCGACCAGGTCACCGAGGCCTTCTGGGCGGCCTGTCACGGGGGCCGGCGCGAGGCCGCCCAGCATCTGCTCGAGCGTGGCGCCGATCCCGCTTGGACCGGGTACGACGGGCTGACTCCGGCCGAGGCCGCCGACCGGGGAGGACACTCGGCGCTCGTCGCGTGGCTGAGGGCCCTCGGGGGCTGGACGCGGGCCCGATGGCGGGCGCCGCCGATCAGGGCTTCAGGCGATCGCTCTCGTAGGCCCACATGGCGATCTCCACGCGGTTGCGGGCGCCGAGCTTCCTCATGATGCTCGCAAGGTGGGCTTGGCGGTGCTCAGGCTGATGTAGAGCTCGTCGGCGATCTCGGCGTTGGTACGGCCCCTGGCGACGGACACCAGGATCTGCTCCTCCCGGTCGGTCAGCGGCTCGAGCGGCTGGGTTGGTGGAGTGGCGATACGGGGGTCGGAGAACGTCGCAAGGAGGCGGGCGGTGACGCTCGGGGCGATCAACGCGTCGCCGGCCGAGGCGGCGCGGACCGCCTGGGCAAGAAGATCCGGCCCGGCGTCCTTCAGCAGGAACCCACGCGCTCCGGCCTTCAGCGCTCCGTGCACGTACTCGTCGAGGTCGAAC
>CAVXLZ010000005.1:0-45372 GCA_963762825.1 uncultured Thermoleophilia bacterium
ACAGGATCCGTGATCGCCCGTTGCGTCCGACGGAATGGGCCATATGATCCGGGGACTCGTTCGCCGATCGATCCGGGGGTGCAGTCGTGCGCAGGTCAAGAGTCGCGGTCGTCCTGGTGTCGCTCATCGCGGGGCTCAGCCTGTTGAGCGCCTGCGGCGAGAGCAGCGAGGAGGCCGCCCAGACGCCCGCCGATTCCCCCACGGTGGCTAACAGCGCGCTGCAGACGGATTCGAACGGCAAGACGGTGACCGCCCCGCCCTCCGGTGCTCCCGCCGCACCGGCCGACACCGCGGGCAGCGCTCCCGAGGCCCCCGCCGCCGGCGGTGACCCGGCAGCGGGCGAGACGGTCTTCGCCGCGAGCTGCGCCGGCTGCCACATGAACAACGGCAAGGACGCGGGCGGCGTCGGGCCCAAGCTGGCGGCGGCCGGCCTCGACGAGGCGGCGGTGACGGACGTCGTCACCAACGGTCGTGCGGGCACCGCCATGCCCGGTGGTCTGGTGAGCGGGGCGGACCTCGAGAACGTCGTCGCGTACGTGGTGAGCCTGCAGTAGTCCGGGCCTCGACCCCGGAGGCGCATGTGCGCGGCTCCGGGGTCGGGGGTAGCATCACCGCATGGCGTTGGACGTGACGACCGAGGCGCGCGACGGGATCACCTTGGTGGTGCTCGGCGGCGAGCTCGACATCTACACCGTGGCCAACTTCCGCTCGGACCTGGAGCGGCTGGACCCCGCCTCGGCGCCCCTGGTCATCGATCTGACCGACGTCACGCTGCTCGACTCGTCGGGCCTCGGCGCCCTGGTGAGCCTGCTCAACCGGGCCCGCGAGGGGGAGGGGCAGCTCGGCTTGATCTGCCCGCACCGGCGTCTGCGGCGCGTGTTCGAGATCACGGGCCTGCGCCGGGCCTTCGTGTTCGGCGACGACCTGGCGGGAGTGCTCATGGCGTTCACCGAGGCCCCCGAGGCGGAGACCCCCGCCGACTGATGCTCGATCTCAAGGTCATCCGTGCCGAGCGCGAACGCGTCGCGGCCAACCTCGCTCGCCGGGGCGCCGAGGGTGCCATCCCCGATCTGCTCGCGGCCGACGAGGCGGCGCGCGCCCTGCGCACCGAGGTCGAGGCGACGCGGGCCGAGCGCGGACGCATCAGCAAGCGCGTGGGCGAGGCCCGCCGGGCCGGCGGGGACAGCTCGGCCGACGAGGCCGAGGCGAAGCGGCTGGGCGACGAGCTCAGCCGGCTGGAGCAGGAGCTCCGCGAGATCGAGGGGCGTCGTGACACCCTCCTCGCGGCCATCCCCAACCTCGCTGAGGATGCCGCTCCGGAGGGCGGTGAGGAGGACGCGCTCGAGGTGCGCCGCGTCGGTGAGCCGCCCGCGTTCGCCTTCACCGTTCGCGATCACGTGGAGTTGGCGACGGCCGCCGGCGGCCTCGACATGGAGGCGGCGGCGCGGGTCTCGGGGGCGCGGTTCGCCTACCTGCTCGGCCCCTTGGTGCGGCTGCAGCTCGCGTTGGTGACGTTGGCCCTCGACACGCTCGAGGCGGCGGGCTTCACGCCGGTCATCCCGCCCGTGCTCGTGCGCGAGGAGGCCATGTACGGGACCGGCTTCTTCCCCACCGACCGCGCGTCGATCTACCAGACCGCGGAGGATGACCTCTACCTGGTGGGGACCTCGGAGGTGCCGTTGGCCGGCCTGCACGGCGATCAGATCGTGGCCGAGGACGACCTGCCCCTGCGCTACGGGGGCATGTCCACCTGCTTCCGCCGCGAGGCCGGGGCCGCGGGCAAGGACACCCGGGGCATCTTCCGCGTCCACCAGTTCGACAAGGTGGAGATGTTCTCGTTCGTCGCTCCGGAGCAGTCGCCCGCCGAGCACCAGCGCATCCTCGGCGTGCAGGAGGCGATCCTCCAGGCGATCGAGGTGCCCTATCGCGTGATCGACATCGCCGTGGGTGATCTGGGCGCCTCGGCCGCGCGCAAGTTCGACTGCGAGGCCTGGATGCCCGCCCAGGGCGCCTACCGCGAGGTCACCATCCTGCTCCAACTGCACCGACTACCAGGCGCGCCGCCTGCGCACCCGCGTGCGCCGCGAGTCGGGAACCGAGACGGTGCACACGCTCAACGGCACCGCCGTCGCCGTGGGCCGCACGATCATCGCGATCCTCGAGAACCATCAACGCGAGGACGGCTCGGTGGATATGCCCGCCGCGCTGCGGGCCTGCGGGGCGCCGGCCGAGATGCGGCCGCTGTGAGCCCCGCGACCCGCCCGCGCGTCGCCGTGGTGGGGCACTCGGAGTGGGTGACCCACGGTGTCGGTCTCATGCCCCTGCCGGGGGAGATCACCCGCCTGGCGGAGCCCTTCGACGAGCCGGCGGGCGGCGGAGCGGTGGCCGCGATGCAGGTGCCGAAGCTCGGCGCGGAGTGCCTCTTCTTCACCGCGCTCGGCAACGACGAGGCCGGCCGCGCCGCGGCGCGGCACCTGGAGGAGCACGGGGTCACGGTGCTGGCCGGGCTGCGCGAGACCCATCAGACGCGCGCCGTGAGCGCCGCCGGGCTCGACGGCGAGAGGGCGATCGTGGTGATCGGCGAGCCCACCTCGGCGGTCATCGAGGACCCGCTCCCCTGGGACGAGCTGGTCGGCTGCGACGCCGCCTACTTCACGGGGCACGACTCGGCCACCGTCTCGGCCGCCCGGCGCGCCCGGGTGCTCGTGGTCACCACGCGCCGGCTGCATCAGCTGGTGGAGAGCGGCGAGAGGGCCGACGTGCTCATCGCCAGCGCCTCCGATCCGACCGAGGCGGTCGACCTCTCCCTGTTGCCGATCGCGCCCGGGGTCATCGTGTGGACCGAGGGGGCCGCCGGCGGGCGCTACCTGCATGCGGACGGACGGGAGGGTCGCTGGGCCCCGGCCCCGGTGCCGGGTGAGGCGATCGACAGCTACGGCTGCGGCGACTCCTTCGCGGCCGGCCTCACGGTGGGCCTCGGGCGCGGGCTCGATCTCGACGCCGCCCTCGCGCTCGGGGCGCGCTGCGGCGCTGCCTGCCTCACCGGCCGCGGCGGCCTCGGACCGCAACTCGTGGAGACCGCCGGCTGACGGGCAGCCCGGCGGGGGGTTGACGTCTGCGTCCGAGTTGAGCGAGGGTGCGGCTCCCACGGACATCGATCAGAACCGGGCAGCGATGCGGCGACCGCGAACGCGCAGGCTACTGCTCCTTCCCGCACTGGCCCTTGGCGCTCTGATCGTCCTCGCGAGCGGCTGCATCACGATCAACGATCTCACCCTCACGCAGAAGAACGAGATCGGCGCGGTGATCTTCGAGCGCGACCGGCTGCGCGCACAAGGACGGCTCGAGCTGTCCGCGCCGCGTGACCGCGGACGTGGTGACGACCACCGATCCCGGCCAGATGCTCGTGGCGCTGCACGTGCCGGCCGACTATCCTCTGCCGGCGACGTTCACGCTCGACGGCGCGACGACGCCGGTACTTCCGGCCGAGTCCCACCTACACCTCGGAGCTCCAGCGCCTCAGCCCCGCATCGACGGGACGGCGTTGGGCCGGGATACATCTCCGACGTGCACAGTCTTCACGCCCGGCGCCTCGGCGAGTCGTTCACCCTCACGTTCGACCGTCCCTCTGCCCGCCGACGGGTCCCCGCGCGCCCGGCATGATCAGCTTCAACGCTGATCGGTCGGGCCGCACGGTCTCGGGGGTGAACGGGGACGTCGCCACGCGGCCGGTCTTCTGCGGCGCGACCCCGGCGGATCTGTGCTCGGGCTACGCGGACAACACCGACTGCGTCGGACCATCGGTCTCGGTCTCAACGGCGCCGGCGCGTGACCTCGCGCTCGCAGGGGGCGCTCCGGTGGCGGTGGCGGCAGGGTCGAACGCGATCGTTCCGATCACGGCCCGCTACGCCGGGAGCGCGGCCCCGGCGATCAACTTCTCCCTCGCGGCCACGACCACCGCGCCCGGGGCGACCGCCGTGCCGAACGCCGTCACCTTCGCCCCGCCGAGCGACAGCACCAACACCATCTCCCTGTCGGTCGCCGTGCCCGCCTCGACGCCACCGGGCACGTACGGCGTCACGCTCACGGCACGCCTGGCCTCGGGCGAGATCCGGACCGGGACCGGGTCGATCGTGGTCACCGCACCGGGGACCGGGGGATCGTCCTCGACGGGAGCAGGAACGGGCGCCCGGTCGCGCCGGGTCCGCTGCGCCGGCGGAAGGCGACGATCATCGGCACCGCGGGCCGGGACAGGCTGAAGGGCACGGCCCGCGCCGACGTCATCGTCGGCCTCGGAGGCGCAGATGTCATCACGGGGCTCGGTGGCAACGATCTGATCTGCGGCGGCGGCGGCGGGGATCGCATCGCCGGCGGCCCGGGCGCCGACCGGATCCTCGGCGGCGGCGGCCCCGATCGGCTGAGCGGTGGCGCGGGACGGGACGTCCTCCTGGGCGGCCCGGGCGCCGACCGGATCCTCGGCGGCGGCGGCCCCGATCGGCTGAGCGGTGGCGCGGGACGGGACGTCCTCCTGGGCGGCCCGGGCGCCGACCGGCTCGCGGGCGGCGGGGCGCTCGACACGCTCCGCGGCGGCCCCGGGGCCAACGTGCTCTTCCAGTAGACCGCGGGTTCGCGCCGCGGCCGGGGGAGTCCCCGCGCCGGTCACCGGGAGCGCCGGCCAGGAAGGTCGTTCAGAATGACGAGCACGCTTCATTCCGAAGGGCCTTCGAAGGGTCAGTCCCGGTCCTCAGCGGGTGCGCTCTCGTCCTGCGGCGGGGGCTCCGGCGCAGGCTCGATGGCGACCAGCACCACGCGGGTGCCGCTCGTGGCCTCGATGGTCAGCGTCCAGCCGTCGACGGTGATCGAGTCGCCAGTGCGCGGCAGGCGGCCGAGGCGCGTGAAGACAAGGCCGCCGACGCTCGTGACGGTCTCGTCCACCAGCTCGACGCCGTGGTCCTGGAGGTCCTCCAGCGGCACGTGCCCGCGAACGATCAGGCGTCCGTCGGGGCGTTCGTCGACGGCCGGGCCGCGGTCGCGCTCGTCGTCGATCTCGCCGACGATCTCCTCGATCACGTCCTCGACGGTGGCGATACCGGCGAAGTCGCCGTACTCGTCGAGCACCACCGCCATCGAGGCGCGGCGCGCCTGGAGCTGGCGCAGCAGGTCGTCGACCGGCTGGGTCTCGGGTACGTAGAGGGCGGGGTTGGCGATGTCGCGCAGGGGGGTCCCCTCGTCCTCCAACAGGCCGCGCGCGAGCTGGCTGAGGTGCACCACGCCGAGCACGCCGTCGCCATTGAGCACGGGGAAGCGGCTGTGCCGGGTGGCGAGCGCTTCCACCAAGGCGGCGCGCAGCGGCGTCTCGGCCAGCAGGGTCGTGACCTCCGGTCGGGGGGTCATGATGTCGCGGGCAAGGCTTCCCTGGAGCCCGAAGACGCCCTCGAGCATGTCGGCCTCCTCGGGCTCGATCGCGCCGCCCTCCTCGCTCTGGGCGATGAGGATCTGCAGGTCCTCAGGGGTGGAGGCCAGCTCGCGCTCGGTGGCGGGCTCGATGCCGATCGCACGCACGAGGCCGTTGCCGGCTCCGTTCATGACATGGATGAAGGGCGCGAGCAGGAGGCGGAACCACTCCAGCGGGCGGGCGATGCTCATCGCGGTGGCCTCGGCCCTCTGGATCGCCACGGTCTTCGGCGCCAACTCGCCGATGATCACGTGGAGCGCCGTGATGATGGCGAAGGCGAGGATCACGGCGGTAAGAGCAGAGCTCCCCTCGCCGAGCCCCATCGCGCTGAACGCGGGCTCGAGCAGGCCCGCGAACGCGGGCTCTCCCAGCCACCCCAGCCCCAGGCTGGCGAGGGTGATGCCGAGCTGGCAGGCGGCCAGGTAGCGGTCGATGTGCTTGACCTGATCGCGAGCGAGCACCGCCGACTTACGCCGTTCGGCGAGCTGGTCGAGCCGCGTGATCCTCGCCCGGGCGAGCGAGAACTCGGCGGCGACGAAGAACCCGTTGAGCAGCACGAGGAACAGCGCTGCGATGAGGAGGACCGTGCTTGTCAACGGCCCGGAGGTTTGTCCACGGGCGGCATGATACCTCCGCCGTCACACGGCGTGCTCATGGGGCTCGCCCGCGCTCTCAGGGGCCGGTCATCCGTTGCCCAAGGGGTTGAGGAGCGAGGCCTTGCCCTCGAAGGCGAACAGGAGCAGGTCGACCATCCGGAAGGTGTTGGGGTCCGGCCCGAGGGTCGGCCTCCAAGTGGGGTCGGAGAGGATCGAGATCTGGCTGCCCTCGATGGCGCGGTGGAACGTCTCGGCCACCAGCCGCCCGCCGACGGCCGCGAGCCTTCCGGCGTTGAACTCGGCCTCGCGCAGCACGTAGAACCAGAGGGGCGTGTTCTTCACCACGGCGGCGCGCTGGGGGGCGTTCAAGCCAGTGAGGACCGCCCCCTTGTTGCCGTTGAGGATCTGGGGCCCGGTGAGCGCTGTGAGGGTCACCCCGCGCGAGCGCATCAGCGCCACCATCTGCTGCCCGGTCGCCAGCTTCAGCATGCGGGCACGCGTCAGGTTGCGGAACGCCAGGTTGCGACGGATCCGCTTGGGCTCCGGCCCGCCGATCGCGCCGTCCGGCAGGAACGCGAGGAAATCGGTGAGAAGGGTGTCGATCCGTCGTGCGAAGTTCATCTTGCTCCTGCCGCGCACGATCGGCCGCAGGTCGTTGCGGCCCGCCTCGCGGAAGTCGTAGAGGCGGCGGAAGTCGGCGATCCAGTTGCTCGGCAGCCGCTTGTCGCCGCCGAGCGCCCCGCTGGTGCCCGAGAACTCGAACAGCAGGTCCAGGCTGCCGCCGCCGTCGTCGAACACGTGGTTCCAGTCGTAGGCGCTGCGCACCATGCTGTGGCCGAGGCGGTAGCCGCCCACCGAGAACTCGACCGGCATCGTCGGTGCGTCTCCCGGGACGGGTGCCACCTCGAAGACCCGGCGCCCGTTGGTGAACACGTCGGTCACCAGGGCGGGCTTCACGATCCGCGGCAGGAAGTCCGAGCGGATCATCCACTGGTAGTGGCGCACAACCGTCTCGCGTGCCTTCGCGAACAGCTCGTCCTTCGGTACCCCATCTGCCGCGAGCTTCTCCACGACGCGATTGTGGAAGCGCATGAACGCCAGGTGGGTCTGGGCGACCGCGAGGTTCTCGTCGTTGCGCGCGTCCGGGATCCGCGCCTTCCTGTTGCTGCCCCGAGGCAGGTCGAAGCCGGCGTGGGGCTTGTCGGCGATCCCGTCCTCGGGGAAGCCGGCGGCGACGGTCGCGCCGACCTTCAGGCGTATGCCGTCGCGATAGAACGCGGGCGAGAGCGCGGGGCCGAGGCCGTAGAGGGAGTCGAGGTCGAGGCTCGGCGAGCGCCCCTGGATGAGGTCGATCACCGGCACGACCCCGGTGTCCCTCAGCGCGCTCTTGTCGAAGGTCAGGTCGTGGTCGAGGAACTGGCCCAGGTAGGTGAATCCGGCGGGAATCGTGGAGTTGCGCTTCGGCCGGCCGCGGTCGGTCGTCATGGCCTGGGCCAGCCGGCGCCGCGCGGGCTCGCCGAGCTGGCGGCCCTTCGGGCCGATGCGCGAGAAGCGGAACGCGCGCAGCTCGTCTTCCATCGACATCTCCCGGGCGGCGCCGGGTGGGGGAGGTGGGGCGCCGAGCACTCCCTCGCCGACCAGGAAGTAGCTCTCGCGGGAGTGCCGTTCGGCCATCGTCACGCTCCTCCAACGGGCGGCCACGACGGCCGCCGCCTCGCCAGGATCCGACCCTACGACCGGCGGCCACGGACGGGCAAGAGGCGTGCGGAGCGACTCCCGCGCCCGGCCGCTCAGATCAGCGCGAGCACGTGCCGGGCGAAGCGCGGATCGGCCCAGTAGCCGCTGTGCTGGCCCGGCCCGAGGCAGAACTCGTCCCGCCGGGCGGGGCGCACCGCCGCAGAGGGCACGTCGCAGCCGTCCGGCCCCGGCCAGAGCCCTCGCCCGATGTAGTCGCCGCTGCGATAGAGGTTGCGCCAGGTGGTGTTGGGGCCGATGCGCCGCAGCATGGCCACGACCTCGTCGCCGTCGCCGGGCCACTCGTATTGGCCGGGGAAGCTCGGGGCGTAGGTCTGCAGGATCGGGCATCCGGCTGTGAGCAGAGCCAGGCGGGTGGATATCGCCGGTGCCGGTTCCCGCGTCACCTGGGGGTGGTCGGGCAGCAGCCGCGGCGCGAGCGGCCAGTTCTCGCCCTCCTGGCGATCGGCCCGGTCGCGGAACTCGTCGCCGAAGAGCAGGGCGAGCGAGTACATGCTCCCCTGAGAGTGCGAGGCGATGACGATCGTCTCGGGCCGCTGGACCCTCTGGACGTGGTCGAGCAGGGCCGCGTAGCGGCGCAGCACGCGCCGCCGGGGCGGCTCGACGGGCTCCCCGCCGGGAGAGCCGTGGGGCACCCGGACGTATGTGGCGACGTCGTAGGCGATGTCGAGGCCCCGTGCCAGCACGGCGAGCCTCGTCCGGACCAGCGCCGCCACGGCGAGCGCCGCGACCACGGTGGCCGAGACCTGCAGCGGGCTGTCCAGGCCGGAGCCCCCGGCCATGGCGCCGAGCGGGCCGAAGAGGCGCTCGGAGAGGTCGTCGAGTGTCGCGGAGGCATCGGCGGTGAGCGGGGTGACCAGCAGGAGGGCGATGGCGGCGATGACCAGGGCGCCGGCAAGCAGGGTGGCGTGGGTGACCGCCCCGAGGTAGGACAGGAGCCCGTCGAGCCCGCGACGTACCGGCCGTCGCCGCGGGCTCGGCCGGAACCGGCCGGACCAGCCGGCGGCGAGCGCCAGCACGGCGAGCACCACCAGCCCCACGGCGACCGCGCCGGCGACGGGCGAGTCCCCGCCCAGGAGGGTCGCGACGAGGAGCGCGAGCAGCGCCGCCGAGACGACCGCGGCCGCCGGCTCGAGGTGCGCGGACCCCGTCCACCGCGACTGCACGAGGGCGGAGGCGAATCGGAACCCCACCACCGCGATCACGGCCAGCAGGGCGACGGCACAGACCAGCGCCACCCCGAGAGGGCGCAACGACCGCTCGAACGTGGCGGCCGCGTAGTCGCCCAGGCGGCAGGCGTCCGTGCCCACCTCGCGCGCCGCCGAGCAGGGCACCGGGGTCGAGGCGCCCGCCACCCTGGCGGTCAGCGCCAGGCCCGCGGCCACCAGGAGCGCGCCGAGTAGCGCCAGGCCCAGGCCGCTGACCACCATGCTGAGCACCGCGGTGCGGTTGGCGCGAAAGGGCCCTCCCCGGTCGTCGCGCGCCCAGGTCACCCAGAGCAGCACCCCCGCGGCGAGGATGCCCGCGAGCCCGACGAGGGCCCAGGCGGAGGGCAGCATCCAGCGCACGCCGAACCAGAGGACCTCGTGGACCGCGAGGGCGAACGGGGTGCCCTCCGCCTCTCGCGCGTGGATGAGCAGGGGCAGCACCCCCACGCCGGCGGCGACGACGGCGAACGCGACGCCCGGGCGGCCGATGCCGAACCGGGACGCCGCGAAGCGCCAGCCGTTGCCCCGCAGGAAGCGGTCGCCGTACCAGGCGAGCGCGATCGCGAGCGCCAGGGCGACGGCCGCTATCGCCGTCTCCTGCGCGCGCCCGGTGAGCCGCGCCGCGGCCGCGAACTCCACTCCGAGGATCACCGCCCCGGCCGTGAGGCCGAGCACGAGCACGGCGATCAGGTAGGAGAAGGCGCGGATGGCGCTCCGTGGGAGGGCCGTGCGCGCCTCGGCGCGAAAGGCCTCGATCCCGATCGTCGAGACCTGGAACAGCAGACCGTAGAGGGTGAGGACGAAGCGGCGCAGAGTGCCGGGAAAGCGGGAGAGATCGGCCCAGTGCATCTCGTACACCACGAGCTCTGCCGGCGTGTCGGCGCGGTGCAGCCGGGCGCAGGAGACGTCGTGGACCACCGGATGGCGCGATGACCCCGGCAGGGGCGGGACCACGATCCGCTGTGTCATCGGGGTGCCGTGCGCACCCGGCCCGAGAGCCGCGAGAAGCGCCCGCGTCATCGCCCCGACCGTGTCGCCGGCCGCGTCGTCGCCGACACCCGGCACCACGATCAGCGCGGTCCCACCGCGCGGGGCCTCCGTGGGGGTGATCACGCGGGTCACGCTAGGCCGCGCGCGCGCGGCAGGTCAAGCTCTCCCCGGCCCCGGGCTCCTATGCTCGCCCCATGAGCTTCGGGGTTCTCGCACTGATCGTCGGCGCGGGGCTGGCCGGTCCGCTCCTGGCGATCGGGCGGCGGGCGTGGGCACCGGTGGTGGTGGGCGAGCTGCTGGCCGGGGTCGTCATCGGCCGCACCGGCGGGGGCTGGCTCGATGCCTCGGAGCCGACGGTCTCCTTCCTGGCGGACGTCGGGTTCGGGATGCTGATGTTCGCCGCGGGGATGCACGTGCCGATCCGAACCCCCGGGATCGCGCGCGGACTGGGCCGCGGGGCCGCCGCCGCGATCCTGGTCGGCGTGCTCGCCGCCCCGGCCGGGCCCGCTCTGGCCGCGGTGGTGGGCGGGGGCGACGGCCTGGTCTACTCGCTGCTCCTGGCGAGCGGGTCGGCGGCGGTCCTCCTGCCGGCGCTCCAGGAGCGGCATCTGATGGACGAGCCGCAGGTCCTCGCCCTGATGTCGCAGGTGGCGCTCGCGGACGTCGCGGCCATCGTCGCCCTCCCCCTTGGTGCTGCAGCCCGATCGCGCCGCGCGAGCCGCGATCGGCGGCCTGATGGTGGCGGCGGCGGGCGCCGCCGTCCTCGGGCTCGCGAGAGTCCTCGCCGGCTACGACATCGTGCGCCGCCTGCGGAAGGCATCGAAGCGGCGCCAGTGGGCGCTCGACCTGCGGCTCTCCCTGCTGCTGCTCTTCGCGCTCGCCTGGCTCGCGCAGGACAGCGGCACCAGCATCCTGATCGCCGGCTTCACGGTCGGTCTTCTCGTAGCGGTGATCGGAGGTCCCAAGCGCCTGTCCAAGCAGGTGATCGGGATCGCGGCGGGCTTCTTCGTTCCCCTGTTCTTCGTGGTGCTGGGTGCGCGGCTCGACCTGCGCTCCCTGATCGAGAGGCCCTCGTACCTCCTGCTGGCGGCCCTGCTGGTTGCCGCGAACGTCGCGTTGCACCTCGTGGGCGCCCTCGTCACGCGTCAGGGGATCCCGGCGGGTCTCGCGGCCACCGCTCAGCTCGGGGTGCCGGCAGGCGTGGTCGCCATCGGGCTCCAGGAGAAGGTCATCAGCCCCGGCCAGGGCGGCGCCATCATGCTCGCCGCCCTGGCATCGATCGGCACGTGCGGCGTGGGCGTGGCGATGCTGGCCCGGGCGCGCGCGGCGGCTCGGCCTCCCGAACCGCGCCCGGGCTCAGCCGGGGGCGGGTAGCACGGCGCGCACGAGCGTGTCGATCGCCCGGGCCTCTCCGCCGTCGGTCGCCACCGGGCGCACGACCCGCTCGGCGCGCTCGACGACCAACCCGGTCAGCTCGGCGGCGACCGCCTCGGGCGTCATCAGCACGGCCGGATCGCGCGGCCCGCCGTGCCCGTCGGCCAGGTTGGTCAGGTCGTGGCCGATCACCAGCGCCACGCCCCCCGGCGCCAGCGCGTCCGCCAGCCGGGCGAGCACCCGTGCACGCTGTTCGGCCGGCAGTTGCAGGTAGGCGACCACGACGAGGTCGGCCGCGCCCGGCGCCGGGACGTACTCGCAGAGATCGGCACGCACGCGGCGGAGGCTCACCCCGTGCTCGTCGGCCAGCCGTCCGGCCTTTCCGAGGGCCACCGCGGAGAAGTCGACGGCCGTCACCTCCCACCCGCGGCCGGCGAGCCAGACCGCGTTGCGCCCCTCGCCGCAGGCCAGGTCGAGCGCCCGGCCGGGTGCGAGCTCCTCGGCCTCGTCGCGCAGGAAGCGGTTCGGCTCGCCCGACCAGATCAGCTCGGGGGTGGCGTACCTGCGGTCCCAGTCGTCGCTGGTCATCGCGGCCGAGCCGGTGACCGGGCGCGTTCGCCGGTCGTGCCCGGCTTCGGGCTCAGGGCCGGCGGACACGCTCGAGCACCCGCGTCAGCCGCTCGCCCGCCTCGCGTGCCACCGGTTCCAGGGCGGGGTTGCCGACCATCGCCAGCATGCGCTCGGCGGCGACGGCGCTGACGTGGGTGGCACCCCCGTCGGTGAAGACGACCACGTTGCACGGCAGGAGGGCGCCGAGCTGCAGCTCGGCCTCGAGCGCCCGGTGCGCCAGCGGCGGGTTGCATGCGCCGAGGATGATGTAGGGCTCGCGTTCGACGCCGAGCTTGGCGCGCATCGTCTCCTGCACGTCGATCTCGGTGAGCACGCCGAAGCCCTCCTCGGCGAGGGCCTCCCGGGTGCGGGCGAGCACCTCGTCGAAGGTGCCCGGGGCCTCGACCCGCTCGGAGTAGCTGGTGTCGGTGATCGTCATGTCTCCTCCTTGGAGATCGGCGGGAGCGGATCGCCGCCGGCGATCATCACCCTGTTCCACGCGTTGATGCCCGTGATGACCACCACGAGCTGGCTGAGCTCCGGCCCCTCGAAGTGCCGCGCCGCCTCTGCGTAGACCTCGTCGGGGACCGGACCCTCGCAGAGAAGCGTAAGCGCCTCCGCCAGGGCCAGCGCCGATCGCTCGCGGTCGTCGAAGAAGGGCACCTCGCGCCAGTGGGCGAGCACGGACAGGCGCCGCTCGTGCTCGCCCGCCGTCCGCGCCATCCCGGCGTGGAGGTCGACGCAGTAGGCGCACCCGTTGATCTGGGACACGCGGGTCTTGATCAGCTCCGACAGCCCGTGGTCGAGAGTGCTCGCCCGGGTGAGCGCCGCGAGCGCCCGGTACGCCTCCCGCGCCTCGTGCCGGAGGTCCGCCCGCCGGGGCGGGCTCTCGTGGCCCGGCATCAGTGACCGAACCTGACCTCGGGCAGCACGCGGTGGAGCCACTCGGGGCGCCACCAGGCCCAGCGCCCGGCCAGCCGCAGCGCCACCGGGACCAGCAGCAGCCGCACCAGCAGCGGCGTCCAGGAGGACCGCGACGCCGAGGATGACCCCCATCTCCTTCGGGGGCAGCGGCCCGGAGAGGGCGAAGGTGAAGAAGACCGCGACCATCACCGCCGCCGCGGCCAGGATCACCCGCCCCGAGTGCGCCATGCCTCCGATCGCCGCCTCCTTGGCGTCGTGCGAGCGGTCCCAGTGCTCCTTCGCGGACGAGAGCAGGAACACGGTGTAGTCCATCGAGATCGCGAAGATCATCGCGAAGAAGAAGACCGGGCCCCAGGCGTCGAGGAACCCCTGCGACTCGAAGCCGAGAAGGCCCGAGAGGTTCCCGTCCTGGAAGATGAGGCGCGCGACCCCGAAGGCCGCCCCGGTCGCCAGCAGGCTGGTCAGCACGCCGATGGCGGCGACGAGGGGCGCCTGGAGGGCGACGATCAGCAGGACGAAGCCGAGCAGCGAGGACGATCCCGATCACCAGCGGCGTGTAGGTGGTGAGGACCGCCGCGAGGTCGTGGTTCTCGGCGGCGGCGCCACCGACCAGGACGTCCGAGGGCAAGGCGGCCCGCAGCCGGTCGATGGTCTCGCCGGTCGCCGGCTCGGAGGGGCCGGTGCCCGGAACGGCCTGGACCAGCGCCAGTCCCTCACCTCCGGGCTGGGGCGGCAGCGCACGCGCGATGCCCGGGTCGGCCGCGGCGATCGCCTCGGCGTTCTCCATGCTCGCGGCCGGGCCGACGAGCTGCAGCGTTCCCGGAGCCCCGGGACCGAAGGCCGCCGACACCTGCTCGAAGCCCTGGCGCGACGAGTCCTCCTTCGGGACGACCGCGATCGAGGGCATGCCGGTGGTCAGCCCGAGGACCGGGATCGAGAGCACGATCAGCGCGACCAGGGCGGGCAGCCCGTAACGCACGGGGCGCCGCCAGAGGCGCTCGGCCCACGCGGCGAAGCGCGGAGAGCGGTGCTCGCCGCTGTGCGCCCAGGGCAGCGCGAAGCGGTCGACCCTGGGCCCGAGCTTCGCGAGCACGCTCGGCAGCAGGGTCAGCGTGGCGGCCAGGATGAAGGTGACCGAGATCATGATCCCGAGCGCCATCGACCGGAAGGCCGGGCTCGGCACGAGCATCACGGCCGAGAGCGAGATCAGCACGGTGATCCCCGAGAAGAGGACCGCCTTGCCGGCCGTGTCCATGGTCTCGCCGACCGCATCGAGCACCGGCCGCTTCGAGCCGAACAGCGCGCCGCGGAACCGCACCACGATGAACAGCGCGTAGTCGATGCCGAGCGCGAGGGCGAACATCAGGGCGAAGTTCATCGCCCAGATCGAGACCTCGAAGAACTGCGAGGCCACGAAGAGCGCTCCCGCCGACGAGGCGAGGCCGAGGATGGTGAGCAGCAGCGGCAGGCCCGCGGCGACCAGGGCGCCGAAGGCGAGCACCAGGATGGCGAGGGTCACGGGCCAGCTGATCAGCTCGGAGCGCATCATCGCGTTGCGGTTGGCCTCGTTGAAGTCGGACCACATGCCCGATGCCCCCGTGAGGCTGATGCTCACCTCGTCGGTGGACGCGGCCCGCAGCTCGCCCTTCAGGTCGTCGGCCGCGCGCGACCATCTTCATCGGATCCGTCGGCCGATCCACCCATCACGATGGCGGTGTGGCCGTCGGCCGAGATCGTGGTGCCGGCGCTGGGCGGGGTGACCGAGGCCACCCGCGCGTCGGATCGGAGGATCTCCTCGCTGCGGCCGACCGCGGCCGCGAAGGCCGGATCGTCGGTGGTGAGGCCCGGGGAGTGGACGACGACCATCAGCCCCGAGCTCGCGTTGCCGGCGAAGTTGCGCTGGATCAGATCACGCGCCGCCACCGACGCGGAGCCGGAGTCCTCCCAGCCCGCTCCCGAGAGAGCGGTCTCGACACGCGGCGCCAGGGCGCCGAGGCCGACGACGACGACCGCCCAGGCGATGAGCACGATGCGGGCATGGGTGGCCGACCAGCGCCCGAGCCGACCGATCGGTCCGAGGGCGCTCATCGCTCGCACCCACGCAGGCCGGTGAAGCGGCGCAGCACCAGCGAGGCAGGGCAGGCCCCGGTGAGCACGAAGGCCAGCTCGCTCACGCCGACTCCGGCGGCCACGAGCAGGAACCAGGGGCTCACCAGCGCCCCCAGGCCGACGCTCGCGAGGGTGACCGTCCCGGCGAGCGCGAAGAGGGCGCGTTCGAGGGTCCAGGGTCGCGTGCGCGGCCCCGCGGCGTGACGGGTGGTGCTCATCGGATGACTCCCGGTTGCAGAGTTGACTGGAGGTCGTCGAGGTGGCGGTGGATGCCCCCGCACACGCCCTCGCAGAGCGCGAACACGGAGTCGTCGGCGATGCGGTACAGCACCTGCGTGCCGTCCTTCTCGCGGGCCACGAACCCGGCGCGATGCAGCAGCCCGAGGTGCTTGGAGACGTTCTGCTGCGAGGTGCCGATGCGCTCGGTGAGCGCTCCGACCGCCAGCGGCCCGTCGCGCAGACCGTCGAGAATGCGGATCCTCGCGGCCTGCGCCAGCAGCTGGAACCGCTCGGCGATCACCTCCGCCATCGCAGCCGACATCGGGTTCGCGGCCGTCCCGCGTTCGTCGTCTCCCGAGCTCATGCGGCAAGGTTACTGCACAACTGAGTAGTTGACAAGTTGTCTTATAGGGCGGCTCGGCGTTGACACGGCCGCCCGCCCGTGAGTCACTGCCCGACGTCAACGGCGGGGCGCAGCGACGCGCTTCGGCGGATCTCGAGCCCGGCGGACGAGGCGGATCTGGCGGCCGCCTATGCGAGCCCGACCGGGTACGTCGGGCCGCTCTGTCCCTGACCGGCTTCCCCGACCGCCCACTCCCCCAGCAAGGAGAACGCACATGAGCGCCTACGAGATCTCGGTCCCTCTCCGCCTCACCCCCGGGTCGAAGAGCCTCGATCGGGAGGCCGTGATCCCCCCGCACGGCGACGTCGTCAGCTTCGGGATGCACGGTGCCGTGGCCGAGCACTACAAGGCAACGCCGGCGAACCCGCTTCCATCGACGCTGGACTATCTGGTCGCGACGATCGGCGGCTGCCTCATCGGCACCTTCGCGGGCTCGCTGATGCGGGCGCGGATCCCGGTCTCCCCGCAGACGCTCACCGCGACGGCCACCGGGGTCGTCGGGCCCGACCCGGACGGGGTCCTCGTGCTGCGGAAGGTGATCGTGCGCTACGCGCTCGAGCTGGCCGACGAGCATCGCGACGGGGCGCAGGAGGTCCACTCCGTCCACGCCGGGCGCTGCCCCAATGCGCGCAGCGTCTCGCCGTCCATCGCGATCGACACCGAGCTCGAGACCGTGGCCCCCGTCCAGGCGTAGTCGCGGGTGAGGTCGGTCCCGCCCGCACGGTGGTCCCCGCCCACAATCGGTCCCGTCCCGTCATGGAATTCGGGCGACCGTCAAGTATCGGTTCCGCGGTGACGATGGGTCAGCATGGGCCCGACTCGTCTCGTCATCGCCCTCGTCGGTCTGCTGCTCCTCCCGCCCACGGTGCTCGGAGCCCCAACGATCGACGAGGTCACCGCCGGCCTCACCGCCAACTCCAAGCCGACGGGGATCGCGGCCGGGCCGGATGGCAACCTCTGGTTCACGCAGAACCAGAACCCGGCTCGCATCGGGCGGATCACGCCGGCGGGCGTCATCACCGAGTTCAGCGCCGGCCTCACCGCCAACTCCAAGCCGACGGGGATCGCGGCCGGGCCGGACGGCAACCTCTGGTTCACGCAGGAGCAGAGCCCCGGCCAGATCGGGCGGATCACGCCGGGCGGTGTGATCACCGAGTTCACCGCCGGGCTGAGCCCCAACTCCAAGCCGACCGGGATCACTGCCGGTCCCGACGGGAACCTCTGGTTCACCGAGTACCAGAGCCCCGGGCGGATCGGGCGGATCACGCCGGCGGGTGTCGTCACCGAGTTCACCGCCGGGCTGAGCTTCAACTCCAAGCCGACCGGCATCACTGCCGGCCCCGACGGCAACCTCTGGTTCACCGAGCAGGGGCTCCCGGGTCGCATCGGGCGGATCACGCCGGCGGGCGTCATCACCGAGTTCAGCGCGGGGCTCACCTTCGGCTCCCTGCCGAGCGGCATCACGGCCGGCCCCGACGGCAACCTCTGGTTCACCGAGCAGGGGCTCCCGGGTCGCATCGGGCGGATCACGCCGGCGGGCGTCATCACCGAGTTCAGCGCGGGGCTCACCTTCGGCTCCCTGCCGAGCGGCATCACGGCCGGCCCCGACGGCAACCTCTGGTTCACCGAGCAGGGGCTCCCGGGTCGCATCGGGCGGATCACGCCGGCGGGCGTCATCACCGAGTTCACGCGCCGGGCTGAGCCTCAACGCAATGCCGACCGGGATCACGGCCGGCCCCGACGGCAACCTCTGGTTCACCGAGAACGCGGACCCGGGCCGCATCGGGCGCGTCAGCCTGGCGTCCGGAACGGGCCCGGAACGGGCCCTGGAACGGGCCCTGGAACGGGCCCTGGAACGGGCCCTGGAGCATTCGTCCCCCCGCCCGCCCCGGTGCTCGGTCGTAAGGTCGGCGCCGATGCGGTGGCCGGCACCGTGCGCGTCAAGGTTCCGAAATCCAAGCGGTACGTCGCGCTCGACCCATCCGAGGCGTTGCCGGTCGGTTCGGTCATCGACAGCCGTCGCGGCCGCGTGGCGGTCACCTCGGCCTTGCCTCGTGGCTACAAGCAGACCGCCACCTTCTGGGGTGGGATCTTCACCGTACGCCAGGCGCGCAAAGGCTCCGGGATGGTCCGGCTCGTCGTGCCGCGGGCGACCGGGTGCGCTCCCGTCACGGCCACCGCGGCGGCCCACTCCGAGCAGGCCCGCCGCAAGGCGAAGCGGCCCAAGCGCCGACGCCCCTCGCTGTGGGGAAGCGACCGCCGTGGGCGCTACCAGACGCAGGGCACCAACAGCGTCGCCACCGTCCGGGGAACCCGCTGGCAGACGATCAACCGCTGCGACGGCACCCTCACACGGGTGCGGGAGGGCGTGGTCGTGGTGCGCGACAAGGGGCTTCGCAAGAACGTGCGCGTGACCGCGGGCCGCTCGTACCTGGCTCGCCGCCGCTGAGGTGAGCGTTTTCCGGCGCCGCGCCGCCGGCGACCGGGGGCTCGGCTGGCGGTCGCGGCTGCTCGCCGGCGCCGTGGCGGCCGTCGTGGCGATCGGAGCCGCCCTCGCGCTCGATCTGAACGGGCTCCTCGGCCGTCCCGAGGGCGCAACGCTGGACGCGCGCTTCCAGCTGCGAGGGGTCTCGTCCACCGACGAACTGCTCGTGGTGGCGATCGACGACGCGACCTTCTCGGATCTCAGGATGCAGTGGCCCTTTCCCAGAACCCTGCACGCCCGGGTCATCGATCGCCTGCGCGGCGCCGGTGCCCGGCAGATCGTCGTCGACGTGCAGTTCACGGAGCGCACGAACGAGAAGGACGATCTCGCCCTCTACCGGGCGGTGGAGCGCGCGCCCGGCACGATCCTCGCCACCACCGAGGTGGCCCAGGACGGCAGCACGAACGTGCTCGGTGGCGACGAGAACCTGGCTCGCGTGGACGCGTGGGCCGCGGCCGCCAACCTCCCGACCGACCCGGGCGGCACCATTCGCCGCTTCCCCCGGCAGGTCGGCGGGCTCGACACGATCGCCACGCGCTCCAGCGCCGCGCTCACCGGCGCCGGCCTGCCCCAAGGCGCGTTCTCCGGCGGGAGTGCGTACATCGACTACCGCGGACCGCCGGGCACGATCCCGACGGTGTCGTACTCGGACGTCCTGCGCGGCCGGGTTCCTGCGAGCCGCATCGAGGGCCGTATCGTGGTCGTCGGGGCATCCGCGCCCACCCTCCAGGATGTGCATTCCACACCGATGTCGCACCACCTCATGGCCGGACCCGAGGTGCAGGCCAACGCGATCTGGACCGCCCTGCACGGCGTTCCGCTGCGCGATGCACCGGCGGGCGCCGGCCTGGTCACGCTGGTCCTGCTCGGCCTCTGCGCACCCCTTCTCAGCCTTCGCTGGCGCGGCCTGCCGGCGACCGTCGCCTCCCTCGGTGCGGGCTGCGCCTACGCGCTCGCCGGCGTGGCGGTGTTCGAACGCGGCGTGGTGCTCGAGCTGACCGGCCCGCTGGTGGCGTGTACCGTCGGCGCGATGGCCTCGCTCGCCGCGAGCCAGCTCGCCGAGAGCCGGGAGCGGAGCCGTGCCGATGGCGAGAACGAGCGCCTCGAGAGGCTCGTGCGCGAGCGCACCGAGGAGCTGCGCGAGACCCAGCTCGAGGTGATCCGCCGCCTCAGCCAGGCCGCTGAATCGCGCGACGAGGAGACCGGGCTGCACATCGAGCGCATGAGCCGGATGTGCGAGGCCCTCGGCCGGGCGGCCGGGATGGGCCAGGCGGAGGCCGAGCAACTGCGGCTCGCGAGCGCGCTCCACGACGTGGGCAAGATCGGCATCCCGGACAGCGTGCTCCTGAAGCCCGGAGGCCTCGATCCGGACGAGCTCGAGGTCATGCGGTCCCACACGATCATCGGCGCCACCATCCTCGGCGCGTCGCGGTCGCCCCTCGTGCAGCTGGCCCAGGAGGTCGCGTTGACCCACCACGAATGGTGGGACGGCAGCGGCTATCCGGCAGGGCTGGCGGGCGAGTCGATTCCGCGCAGCGGGCGCATCGCGGCGATCTGCGACGTCTTCGACGCCCTGATGGCCGACCGGCCCTACAAGAGCGGATGGGCGCTGGACGATGCGACGGCGGAGGTGGCGCGGCTCTCCGGGCTCCAGTTCGATCCCGCCCTGGTCCCGCTCTTCATCGACCTGATTCCTCGGCTGGTGGAGGAGCTCGCGCTCGTATCCGACCATTCCGCGGTCGCGTCGGACACTGGACGCTGACGGCCGCCTCCGACACCATCCGGAGCCGCGACCAGGGATAGCCCCGCTGTCCCTCGTAGCGAAGCCGGTGCCGTTCGAAAGGGCCATGGCCCTCACCGGCGAAGACGCTGGTTCATGAGATCGCAGGCCTTCTTGCGCGCGACCCTCGCCGCGCTGATCGTCGCCGTCGGCGTCCTGCTGGTGGCATCGCCCGCGCGCGTGTCGGGTGCGCCGGCCCCCGCACGCGCCGAGGCGGGGGTGCTCGAGCTCGGCGCGCGCGGTCCGACGGTCCGCGCTCTGCAGCGCAAGCTTCGCGCGCGTGGCTTTCGCGTGGTCGTCGACGGCAGGTACGGCCCCGCCACGCGCCGCGCCGTGGCGCGCCTCCAGCGGCGCCTCGGGCTGAGGGTCAACGGCGTGGTCGACCGCCCGCTCCTGTGGTGGATGGGGCTCTCGGTGTGCGCCCTGCCCGGGCCGACGAGCGCCCGCGGCGGCGCCGACGGCCGCCTGCGCCTGGGTGCGTACGGACCGAAGGTGTGCTCCCTGCAGCGACTGCTGGCCCGCGCGGGCGAGACCGTGGCCGTGGATGGTGGCTACGGACCGCAGACCAGAACTGCGGTGCGGCGCGCCCAGCGGCGGGTGGGGTTGCCGGTGACAGGGGTCGCCGATGCTCGCCTCGGCGCACGACTGCGGCGCCCCGTCCCGGTTCCGTTCGACCACCCGGCCGACCCTCCTCGCGGTGGGTGCGGAGGGGCCGTCGGTGCGGCGGCTGCAGGCCGCGCTTCGCCGGCGCGGGATCCCCGTCTCGGTCGACGGGGCGTTCGGCCCGCGGACGCGCCGCGCGGTCGCGCAGTTCCAGCGGCGCGAGAGGTTGCCGGTGAACGGCGGGGCCGACGTGGCGCTGTTGCGGCGGCTCGACGCGACCCGGGCGCGCCATCTGGAGGTGTTCCCGGTCGCCGGGCCGCGAGCCTTCTCGGACGACTTCAACGCCCGCCGCCACCAGGGTGCCCACCAGGGCATCGACATCCTGGCGCCGAGGGGGACGCCGGTGGTGGCCGTGACCGGCGGGGTCATCGACCGCATGAGCCGCGCCGACACCGGCCTCGGCGGAATCCGCATCTGGCTGCGCGACGATGAGGGGACCACCTACTACTACGCCCACCTCAGCCGCATCGCGGCCGATCTCGCGCCGGGCGTGCGGGTGCCGGCCGGCCGGCCGATCGGAGCGATCGGGCGGACGGGCGATGCCCGGGGAGGCCTCTACCACCTCCACTTCGAGATGCATCCCGGGGGCGGCCGCGCCGTGAACCCCTACGCCGAGCTGAGGGATCTCGACCCGACGCGGGTCTGAGGTCCGTCGCCGACCGTCCAGTCGGTCGTGCGCATCGTGATCGGGCCCCTGCCCTTGTCGCCCAGGGGTCGGCGTGGTCGGGCTCTCCTACAGGGAGGCGGCGCGGGCGCTGAAGGTGCCGGAGGGGACCGTGATGAGCCGCCTGTCGCGCGGCCGAGGACAGGTTGCCGACCGGGGGGCCGATGAGTTCCGCCGCCGCCTCCGGTCCACGGCTTTGTGAGCGATCGATCCGGGGGGAGAAGTACGATGAGCGTCATGGTGGAGCGCGCGACGACCGCCCCGCAGGAGTCGGCCGACGGCCTCGGGGTGCAGCTCGAGGGCCACCGGGCCGAGCTGACCGCCTATTGCTACCGGATGCTCGGATCGACCGATGCCGAGGACGCCGTGCAGGAGACGCTCATCCGCGCCTGGCGCGGTCACGATCGCTTCGAGGGGCGCTCCACGCTGCGGTCGTGGCTCTACCGGATCGCCACCAACGTCTGCTTCGACATGCTCGCAGGCCGCGCCCGCCGCGCCCGCCCGATGGATCTGGGCCCCGCCCGCGATCCCGGCGGCCCGATCGGCGATGTGCTGGGCGAGGTCACCTGGATCGAGCCGATGCCCGACAGCCGGCTGCTGGCCGAGGTGGATCCGGCCGAGGCGGCGGTCGCCCGCGAATCGATCCGCCTCGCCTTCGTCGCCGCACTCCAGCACCTCCCGCCACGCCAGCGCGCCGTGCTGATCCTGTGCGAGGTGCTGCACTGGAGGGCGAAGGAGGTCGCCGAGTTGCTCGAGACGAGCGTGGCGTCGGTCAACAGCGCCCTGCAGCGCGCCCGGGCCACCCTCCGGGCCGCCGCCGACGACCTCGCCGAACGGCCGCCGGTCCTCAGCGAGGAGGACCGCGCGCTCCTCTCGCGCTACGTCGACGCCTTCGAGCGCTACGACATGGAGGCCCTCACGTCTCTCATCCGCGAGGACGCGATCCAATCGATGCCGCCCTACGAGCTGTGGCTGAGCGGCCGCGACGACATCTTCCGCTGGTGGCTCGGCCCGGGAGCGGGGTGCCGCGGATCACGGGTGATCCCGACCCTGTCCGCGAACGGATCGCCCGCCTTCGGGCAGTACAAGCCGAGCGAAACGGGTCGGGGCTACGACCCCTGGGCGCTTCAGGTCCTGCAGTTGTCCGGCGGCCGGATCGTGGAGTTCACGTTCTTCCTCGGCACCGAGAGGCTGTTCGGGCTCTTCGGCCTGCCCGCCCGGCTCGAGTCGTAGTCGGGGCTCTCTGCGCGGCGATGACGGCTCCTGCGCCCCGCCACGGGGCCTCGCGCACCGGGGTCATGGTCGTGGGACCGCTCGCCGGCGACGACGTGCCGGCTCTCTGCGAGCGCCTCCGCGCGATCCTCTCCACCGGGATCGACGTCGTGGTGTGCGACGTCGCCGCCGCCGCCGCCGATCTCGTCACGATCGAGGCTCTCGCCCGTCTCCAGCTGACTGCGCTGAACGCGGGCGGCAGTATCGTCCTCCGGGAAGCGTCGGCCGATCTCGGGGCGCTCCTGGCCGCCTGCGGCCTCCACCACGCCGTCCCCGGCGAGCGATGAGTTCCGCCCCTCGTGCGGTCGAACCGTGCAAACCCCCGTCAGAGGCAGCCGAATGAGCATGCTCCGATTCACCATCTCGATGTCGCTGGACGGCTACGTGGCCGGACCTGGCCAGGACGCCGACAACCCCTTGGGAATCGGTGGAATGCGCCTGCACGAGTGGGTCTTCCCGCTCGCCGCCTGGCGCAGCTTGCACGCACTGGAGGGGGGTGAGGTCAACGAGAGCAGCAGTGTCGTGGAGGAGTCTCGGGCCGGCATCGGGGCGACCATCATGGGTCGCAACATGTTCGGCCCGGTCCGGGGTGAGTGGGGCGACGATCCCTGGAGCGGCTGGTGGGGGAGGACCCTCCCTTCCATCACCCGGTCTTCGTGCTCACCCACCACGCACGCGATCCGCTGACGTGTCTGGGCGGGACCGTCTTCACCTTCGTCACCGAGGGCATCGAATCGGCGCTTGACCTGGCTCGGGCGGGCGCCGTCGGGAGGGATGTCGCGCTCGCAGGCGGTGCTGAGACGGCACGTCAATACCTCGCCGCGGACCTGGTCGATGAGATGGAGATCAACCTGGTATCCGTTCTCCTCGGCACGGGCGAGCGTCTCCTCGGCGGCCTGGGCACCGGGGTCCCGACGCTCCGCCACGTGAGGACCATCTCCACCCCGGTGGTCACGCACCTCAGGTTCGCGCGATGACCTCCGGGCCGCCGCGCGGGAAATGGCGTAGCGTGCCCACCTTTGTGCGCCCGTCCGGGCGGGGAGCCCCGCCTGATGGCCGTCGCGACGTTCCGTGCGGGTATCGGTAGGAGAGGAGTCCAGGGTGGCGGCAGAGGACACGAACAAGCAGGGTCGGCGCGCAGCCCACGAGCGCCTGTCCACCGGCGCGCTCGCCCGCTGGACCGGGATCTGCGCCGCTCACCCATGGCGGGTCATCGGGGGGTGGCTCGGCATCGTGGTGGTGCTGGTGGCGCTCGTCGCGGGCGTCGGCGGCAGTCTTCGCGACGAGTTCACGATCCCGGGGTCCGACTCACAGCGCGCGATCGACCTGATCGAGGCCGAGTTCGCCTCCGAGCAGGGCGGGGTGCTCAACCTGGTCTTCGCCGCGCCGCCCGGCGAGCGGCTCGATACGCCCGAGTACCAGGCGGCGATCCGCAGAGCGCGGGCCGAGCTCCTGTCGCCCGCCTTCGCGCCCAGGGGCGAGGAGGCCGGCATCGTGAGCGTGGACGATCCCTTCCAGGAGCGCACCTGGTCGGAGGATCGTCGCATCGCCTACGCCGAGGCCCAGTTCGACCAGTCGATCGATCCGGCCGACCGCGATGCCGTGGTGCGCGTCGAGGACGCCGTGCGGCGTATCGTCGAGCCGGCCGGGGTCACCGTCGAGTTCAACGGCGACGCGGAGTTCCCGCCCGTGGAGCAGGGGACCTCGGAGCTGCTCGGCATCCTCGCGGCGATCGTCGTGCTGCTGATCGTCTTCCGCACCTTCGTCGCGGCCATGATCCCGATCGCCCTGGCGCTGGTCGCGCTCGCGACCGCCTTCCTGCTGCTGTTCATCATCGCCGGGTTCACCGACGTCAACACGATCACGCCGGTGCTGGTCTCGATGATCGGCCTCGGTGTGGGGATCGACTATTCGCTGTTCATCGTCACCCGCTTCCGTCAGCTCCTCCACGAGGGGCTCAGCCCGCGCGAGGCGGCCGCCGAGGCCGGGGCATCGGCGGGCCGGGCGGTCATCTTCGCCGGCCTGACGGTCGCGATCGCCGTGGCGGGCCTCGCCGTGATCGGGCTCGACTTCATCACCAAGCTCGGCATCGGCAGCGCCCTGGGCGTGCTCACCACCGTCCTGATCGCCAACTCCCTGCTGATCTCCGTGCTCGCGCTGCTCGGCCATCGCATCGATCGCCTGCGGGTGCCCTTCATGCGCCCCCTCGACGACTCCGAGGCCGCGCGCGAGCGCACGCTGGTGGCCCGCTGGGGGCGCTTCGTCACCGCCAACGCACGCGTGGTCTTCCCGGTGGTGCTGCTGGTCGTGATCGGCCTCGCCTCGACCTCGGCGCTCGTGCGTCTCGGAGCCTCCGATCAGGGCACCCAGCCGACCGAGCAGACCAGCCGCCAGGCGTACGACCTGCTCGCGCAGGGCTTCGGCCCCGGCTTCAACGGCCCGATCCCGATCGTCGTCGATGTCAACGGCGACCCGCAGGCCGCCCAGAGGATCACCGACGGCCTCCAGGGCGCGGAGGGCGTGGCATCGGTCAGCCCGCCCCAGTTCAACGACCCCGAGAGCGTGGCGATCGTTTTCGTGACGCCCGATTCGGCCCCCCAGGCCGAGGAGACCGGCCAGCTGGTCGACCGCCTACGCGACGACGTGGTCCCCGCCGCGACCCGGGGCGGCGATGCGGTGGCCTACGTCTCGGGCCAGACGGCAGCCTTCAAGGACATCGCCGATCGGCTCCTGCAGCGGCTGCCGTTCTTCCTGCTGTTCATCGTCGGGGTCACCTTCATCCTCCTGGCGATGGCCTTCCGTTCGATCGTCATCTCGATCAAGGCGGCGCTCACGACATTGCTGTCGGCCTTCGTCGGCTTCGGGGTGCTGACGCTGATCGTGCAGGAGGGGCACCTGCTCGGGCTCACCGGGCTGGACGTGACCGGCCCGATCGAGACCTTCGTGCCGCCGATCGCATTCGCGATCCTGTTCGGCCTCTCGATGGACTACGAGGTCTTCCTCATGAGCCGTATCCGCGAGGAGCACATCCACGGCCTGAAGACCCGGGCGGCGGTCGAGCACGGCATGGCGGCCATCGGACGCGTCGTGGTAGCCGCGGCGCTGATCATGGGCACCGTGTTCGCCGCGTTCATCCTCAGCCCCGACCGGGTCTCCAAGGAGTTCGGCATCCTGCTCGCCGTGGCCATCCTCACCGACGCCCTGATCGTGAGGCTCACCCTGGTCCCGGCGCTGTTGACGCTGCTCGGCGACCGCTCCTGGTACATACCCAAATGGCTCGACCGCGCCCTGCCCGGCCTGACCATCGAGTCGCCGCACGACGAGGAGGGGCGTGTGGCTTCCTCTGCGGATCCGGCCTCGGCTCACAGCGCCGCCGGTCGTGGATCGGGGTAGCCCCGATCCACGACCCCCCGGGGCTCATCCGCGGCGTCGGTAGAGGTAGGTCGTGAGCGGCGCGAAGACCGCGCTCAGGCCGGCGGTCGTCGCGAGCACCAGGGTGACCTGCCCGGCGGTGGCGGTGCCGTCCATCAGGCCGCGCGCGGCCGTCACCAGGTGGGAGACCGGGTTGGCGTCGACGACCGCCTCGAGCCAGCCCGGCAGCGTCGCGGGGTCCACGAACGCGTTGCTGAGGAAGGTGAGGGGGAAGAGGGCCATGAAGCCCCCGTTCATCACGGCGCTCGGCGTGCGCAGTACCAGCCCGAGAGTCGTGAAGACCCACGCGAGGCCGAACGCGAACGACACGACCAGCAACATCGCGGCGGCCACGCCGCCCGGGCCGGCATCCGGGCGGTAGCCGAGGAGCACCCCGACCACGACGACCACGGCGCCGGCACAGAGGTATCGCACCGTGTCACCCAGAACGGCGCCGACCAATGGCGCCGGCCTCCAGACCGGGAGGGAGCGGAAGCGGTCGATGACCCCCTTGGTCGCGTCGGTGCTCAGGGCGACGCCCGAATAGACGGTGGTGAACAGCACCGACATCACCAGGATCCCCGGCAGGATGAACTGCAGGTAGTCCCCGGTGGAGCCCGCGATCGCACCGCCGAACATGAAGGTGAACATCAGCGTGAAGAGCACCGGCGTCATGGTCGCGTCGATGAGCTGCTCGGGGACGTGCTTGATCTTCAGCATGCCCCTCCAGCCGAAGGTGAGCGCCGCCGAGAGCGCGCTCGGCCGGGGCGGGCGAGGCGTGGATGCCAGCGCGGCGAGCAGGGCGGCGTCGTCGGCGGCGCGCGCTTGGCGCGGTGCCCGGCGGGTGGGTGATTCGCTCATGCCTGCCCTTCCGTTGTGTCGTCGTCCGTTGGCTCCCCGCCCGCCAGATGGCCGGTCAGCGCGAGGAAGACCTCGTCGAGGCTCGGTTGACCGAGGGCGAAATCGGCGACACCGATGCCGGTCCGGCTGAGCTCGGTCAGCAGCTCGGCCGCTCGCCCGGCATCGGAGCAGGGGGCTGACAGCGCCGCGGGGTCGGGCTCGAGGTGCACGACCCCGAGCGCGCGTTCGACGAGGGCCTCGGCCTCGCCGCGCCGGGCGGGGTCGAGCAGGCGCAGGTGCAGGGCGCCGAGGCCGATCGATGCCTTCAGCTGAGCCGGCGTCCCCTCGGCGATGACCCGGCCGTGGTCGATCACCGCGATCCCGTCCGCCAGTTGATCGGCCTCGTCGAGGTACTGCGTGCAGAGCAGGATGGTCGTTCCGCCGGACGCGAGAGCCCGGATGATGTCCCAGACCTGGTTGCGTGAGCGGGGGTCGAGGCCGGTCGTCGGTTCGTCGAGGAACATCACCTCCGGCGTGACCACGATGCTCGCGGCGATGTCCAGGCGCCGCCGCATCCCTCCCGAGTAGCGCTTGGTCAGACGACCGGCGGCCTCATCGAGACCGAACGCGCCGATCAGCTCGTCGGCCCGGTCCCGGGCCGACGCCCGCCGCAGGCCGAGAAGGCGGCCGATCAGGATCAGGTTCTCCCGGCCGGTCAGGTCCTCGTCGACCGAGGCGAGCTGGCCGGTGAGGCTGATCGCCGCGCGCACGGCGTCGGCGTCGGCGACGATGTCGTGTCCCATCACGCGCGCCGACCCGCCATCGGGGCGCAACAGAGTTGCGAGCATCCGGATCGTCGTCGTCTTTCCGGCCCCGTTCGGTCCGAGCACGCCGTATACGGCGCCCCGCCGCACGGCCAGGTCGACGCCGTTGACCGCGCGGGTCTCCCCGAAGTGCTTCGCGAGCCCGGAGGCCTCGATCGCGAGAGTGGAGTGCGATGGCATCGTCGTTCCTCGGATGCGTGGGGGGCGGTATGGCGGCCGGCGGTGTGACGCCGGCGTTCCTCAGGAGTCGTCTCGGCTGGAGACGGCCGGGCCCGCCGGAACTCATCGCCCGCCGTCCCGGCCGCAGAGCATCCCACGCTGCCCTACTGAAGGTCCTCGTCCGGGGGTGGCAGTTGGAAGGTCCCGGCGGTTTCGACGCCCTCCACGCCGCCGATCGCGCGCATGTCCGCGATGACCCGGCGATCGTGGACGCACCCGGTGATCACCCCGGTCGCCTGGAGGACCTGGAGGTCCTCCAGGCCGGCGGCCACGAGGGCCGAGGCGACCTCGTCGATGGCGTCCACCCGTTCCACCGCCACGCTCACCACGACCTGCAGGAGCTCGTCCTCGGGGATGCCCGGGTTCATGGCGCCTGTACCAGCCCGGCTCCCACGTCCGCGGATGAGAGCAGCGGCAGGCGCAGCGCCGAGGATGTGAGCAGGCTCGCCAGCGCGAGGCCGCGCGTCGCAGGGTTCGCCTCGGCGTGGAGGGCCGCGATGCCCGCGACGTGCGGGGTGGCCATGCTCGTCCCGTTGAGACGCCGGTAGCGTGCCGGCATCGGCCAGCTCGAATAGACGTTGACACCCGGTGCGGCGAAGTCCACCTGGCCCCCTCCGGGGTTGATGCCCCGATTGGAGAACGCGGCGATGGCGAGCCCTGAGTCGAGGGCCGCCACGGCCATGATGGAGGGGCAGTTGGCGGGGTGCGCCACCGGCCGGATCGCATTCGGCCGGGAGCTGTCGTTCCCGGCGGCCGCCACGATCAGCGAGCCGGCCTGGGCCGCCCGCGAGGCCACCCGCTCGAAGATCAGCGATGGGGTCTGACCCTCGCGCACGGCCGCGCCGAGCGACATGGAGATCACCGCGCATCTGTTCTCGACGGCCCAGTTGATCCCGGCCAGGATCTGGGAGTCGCTCCCCGATCCGGAGTTGCTGAGGACCTTGCCGGCGAAGATCTCGGCGTCGTGGGCTACCCCGTAGCGCGGGCGGACCGCCGGGCATCGGGGCCCGGCGGCCGTGCCGATGCAGTGGGTTCCGTGCCCGTGCCCGTCCTGGGCCGCCTGGCCGGGGATGAACGACCGTGTCGTCACGGCGCGCCCGGCGAAGTCGGGGTGGTCCAGGTCGAACCCGGTGTCGAGGACGGCGATCCTGATCCCCTTCCCGGTGTGGCAGGAGAAGACCGCCTTGACCGCCTGCAGACCCCAGGTGGCCTGCGACTCGTCAACCGGCACCGCTGCGGCGCCGATCCCGCCCAGCCCCGGCGACTCGGCGAGATCGCCGGTCAGATTGAGGACCGCATCGCGATAGCCGCGCAGGTAGTCGGCGGAGCGCCCGCCCTCCAGCGCGTAGACCACCCGCTCCGGTTCGACGGCGATGATCGGGCCGGCCTCCCCCGCGGCACCCGCCGCCACGAGCCGCTCCGGCGGATCGTCGACGATCGCCACTCCGAGCTTCTCGAAGAAGAGCTGGCCGGTCTCGTCGGGCTCGGCGCCCTTGGTCGCCGCCTTCGTCACCTCGCAACCCGCGGCGGCGAGGGCGCTGACCCCGGCCTTCGCCGCGCCCTCCGCGAACAGGATCAGGTACCTGCCCGTCGTCTCGCCCGGACGTCCTGCGCCCGATGGTCCACCCTCACCGTGGTCCTGCATGCTCTCGGCTCCTTCGCACGACGCGGACCGGCCGGGGCAACGCTCGCTCGAACCTCAGCCCGGGTAGGGGCGGGATGCGCGGCCGCCTGTCGTGTACAGCAATAGCCCAGGCTCCATGCGGCACGCAATACGCCGGGGTTCGGCTACGGCGTCAACGCCGTGAACACCCAGTCGGTCGGCTCGGCGATCGCGTGGCAACTCCAGCAGGTGGCTCCGGTGAGGGCGGGGCTCGTGGTGAACGGCTCCGCCGCGCTCGTGCGCGTGTACTCCCGGAAGCGCCAGTCGCCGTGCTCCCCGTCCGCGCCGGCCACCTTGCGCATGATCGCGACCAGGGTAAGAAGGCCGCCCTCGCGGCCCGCCTTCACGATCACCGAGCCATTGCGAAAGGGGCCCCCGCCATTGCGGCGGGCGGCGGTCGGGTTGAGGTGCACCTGCTTTGTGCTGCGGTGGGCGTCGAAGCCGACCCGCTGCGACTCGGCCGAATCCGGGGGGATGGGCCTGCGGTTCAGCCGTGTCCATCGCTCGAACCCCGCGAGGTCGGCCGGCAGACCCGGGAGGGCCTTCGGCGCCGGCGTCGGTGCCGGCGCCGGCGCGGCGGGAGGGGCTGTCGTCGCCGCGGTGGACGGCGGGGCGCTCGGTGCAATCGTCTGTTCGCCGACCGAGTCGGACGTGGGGTCCGAGCCCCCGCAAGCGGCGAGGGGCAGTGCCCCGATGGCCAGGAGTACCACGCCGCGTCTGCCCCGCATCATCCCCACCTCCGCTCGCCGCCGCGCGTTTCCTCTCGAGCCTAGCCCGGACATCTGCGCCGGTCCACGCCCCGCCACCCGAGCCGGGTGCGACGCCCGGACATGGCGCTCTCCTCAAGCCCCCTGGCGGGTACACCGATGTCTCTGGTGATGCGATCCACTCGAACGCGGCGGCATTTCCGGACCGCCTCCACCGCCCGCGCGTTCGTCCGGTCGTCGCCGCCGGCCTCGGCCCGGCGCGGAATGCACGGGTCGGCACGATGAGCGGCGGTCGCCTGCGGGGCACCTCGGAGCGGTGGGCGAACGCCTCCTTGCGGGGTATCGGCCTCGCCGCCCTGCTCGTGCTGCTCGTCGGGCTCGGCATCAGCGTCTATGCGACGAACGAGATGAGGAAGGGCATCGCGAACGGCCAGGAACGGCGCCTGCTCGAAGACGCCAAGCAGACGAGCACGCTCTTCACGGCGGTGGCCCAGTCCATCCAGACGGTCCTGGCCACCGGGAGTGCCGTGGCCGACGCGACCGGCGGCGACCGGGAGGCGTTCACCCGCTCGGTCGGCGTCGCGCTCGCCGAGAACCCGCTTCTGCGCAACGCCGTCCTCCTCGATCTCGCAGGATCGGGCATCCGGACGGTGGCCGCGGTGGGGCGCAGGCCCGCGATGCTGGGGGCCTGCGACTCCGCGTGCTCCGACGCCGTTGCGAAGGTGGCCGACTCCGGGGACATGAACATCGTTGTCGAGGGCACGACCGACGGCCTGAGGACCCTCGGCATCGCGGGCGTCACCCGCCCCGGCAGCCGCTATGCGGTCTACTCGGAGATCCTCATCCCAGAGGGGCTCTACGGCAGCGATCAGAGCGATGAGGGCTTCGTCTACGCCTTCTACCTCGAGAGCGAGAAGCCCGAATCGCTCGTGGCGAGCAGCTCGACCGAGCTGCCGATCGCCGGTCGCCGGCTCGTCCTGCCGATTCAGCTGGCGGGGCGGGACGCGTTGATCGTCTTCGGCTCGAACGCCCACGGGAGTCTCCTCAGCACCATCGGGCCGTCCCTCCTTCTCGGGGCGGGGATCCTGGTGTCGATCGCCCTCGCCCTGCTGGTGGAGGGCATGCGCCGGCGACGGAACGTGGCCCTGCGCCTGGTCGACGAGGTCCTGGCGAAGAACGCCGAGCTCGATGCGAGCGAGTCCGCCCTGCGCTCCGCGGAGCGGCGGTATCGCAGCCTGGTGGAGGATCTCCCCCTCGTCACCTATGTGGGCTCGGTCGACCCCGAGGCGCCTCTCGTCTACGTGAGTCCTCAGATCACCGGCCTGCTCGGCTGGCCCGTCTCCGACTGGCTCGAGCGCCCGGGCTTCCTCGCGGAATGCATCCATCCCGACGATCGGGAGCGCGTCCTCAGCGATAGCGACAGGCGCGCGGCGCGCGGCGCGGAGTCGATGAGCGAGTACCGGCTCGTCACGCGGGACGGGGGGGTTCGCTGGGTGCTCGACGTGGCCGTGATCGACGGCGACGACCAGGCGCTGGCACGGCGCGGCTTCATCCTCGACATCACCGATCGCAAGGAGGCCGAGCTCGCCCGCGTGGAGGCCGAGTCCGAGCTCCATTCCCAGCTCGAGCTGAATCGCCATCAGGCCCTGCACGACCCTCTGACCGATCTTCCCAACAGGACCCTGTTCCGCGATCGCATCGAGCACGAGATCGACCGTGGTCGTCGCGGCGGCGAGGGGGCGGCCGTGATGCTGATCGACCTCGATCGCTTCAAGGAGGTCAACGACACCCTCGGCCACCAGAGCGGCGACGCGCTGCTGATCGGCCTCGCCCGGCGGCTGCGGTCGTCGGTGCGGGCGAGCGACACGGTCGCCCGGCTGGGCGGCGACGAGTTCGGCGTCCTCGCACCCGGCGTCGAGAGCCCGGAGGAGGCGCTGGTGCTCGCGGCGGCGATCCACGAGGCGCTGGCCGCCCCGGTGGGCGTCTCAGGGCTCGACATCGAGGTGACCGCGAGCGTGGGCATCGCGCTCTTCCCCGACCACGGCGCCGATGTCGAGACGCTCATCCGCCACGCCGACGTGGCGCTCTACCGGAGCAAGGAGTCGCGCTCCTCGGTCGTCTACAGCGCGGAGCACGATCACTATTCGCCGACCCGCCTGCTGCTCCTCACCGGGCTGCGCCGGGCGATCGAGAACGGCGAGATCCTCGTCAACTACCAGCCGCAGGCGGGCGCCAGCGACCCGGTGATCCGCAGCGTCGAGGCCCTCGTGCGCTGGCAGCACCCCGAGCTCGGCCTGGTGATGCCCGACCAGTTCATCCCGCTCGCCGAGCACACCGATCTGATCCGGCCGCTGACGTTCTACGTCCTCGACACCGCCCTCGGGCAGTGCCGGGAGTGGAGCGACCGGGGCTGGGACATCGGCGTCGCGGTGAACGTGACGGGACGTGACATCCTCGACGCGTCCTTCCCGGACGACGTCGTCGGGTGCCTTCGCCGGCACGGGGTCGAGCCCGGCAAGCTCGAGCTCGAGATCACCGAGAACACGATCTTCTCCGACCCCCTGCGCGCCAACGCCGTCCTCACCCAGCTCAGCGACCTGGGCGTGCGGATCGCGATCGACGACTTCGGGGCGGGGCACTCGTCGCTCGGCTACCTGGCCCGGCTCCCCATCGACGTCCTGAAGATCGACAAGCAGTTCGTCCTGGAGATGACCGAGGGCACAACGGCTGCGGCGATCGTCCGATCGACCATCGAGCTCGGGCACAACCTGGGCCTCACGGTGCTCGCCGAGGGAGTGGAGACGGAGGAGCTTCGCCGCCGGCTGATCGAGCTTCGCTGCGACGCGATCCAGGGCTTCCTGCTCGGGCGCGCGATGCCTCCGGCCGACGTGGAGGCGCTGTTCGACGGCCCCTCGCTCCGTCCGGACGGATCAGGCCGTGACGATCACTCCCCCGCGGATCGGGCGGGCGCGAGGCTGCTCTGAGCCTGAGGTGGCGGCCCGCAGGCGGACGCGGCACCCTCGCAGCAGCCCTCGACGATCCGTCCGCACGACGAGCAGACGGCCTTCGCCCGGATCTCGACGAGTGGCGATGCGCACACCGGGCAGAGGTCCATGCGGTCGACGGTAGTCGTCGTTTCGGACGCGATCCACGCCACGCCGCGCCGAGCCGCTTTCGGACGAAATCGAGCCGAGCCGCCGCCACGGCGTCCCGGGCGCCTATGATCGCCGACGCATGACCTCCGACCTGCGACGCACCAAGATCCTCGCCACCATCGGCCCCGCCTCCGACAGCGAGGCGACGCTGCGCGGCATGATCGAGGCGGGGATGGACGCCGTCCGGCTGAACCTCTCGCATGGAACGGTGGAGGAGGCGCTCGAGCTGCACCGGCGGGTCCGCGTGCTCGCGAAGGAGATGGGCCGCCCGGTGGGGACCCTTGTGGACCTCCCCGGCCCGAAGGTGCGCGCCAGGAGCTTCGGGCGCGACGGCGTGGATCTGCCCGATGGGCACCGCCTGCGGCTGGTGCCCGATGCCGAGCGCTCCACACGGGATGTGATCGGGGTCGAGTACGACAACCTCCTCGACGGAATCGAGATCGGCGACCGGATCAGCTTCGGCGACGGCGCGATCGACGTGGAGGTGACCGAGACCGCCGACGGCGGTCTCGAGGCGGTCGTCCTCCACGGTGGGCGCCTCACCGGCAAGCCGGGCGTGCACATTCCCTCGGAGCGCCTGCGGGTGTCCACACCGACCCCCGAGGACCTCAGGATCCTGGACGCGTTCGTCGGCGTCGGGGTCGACATGGTGGCGCTGTCGTTCGTGCGATCCGCTCACGATGTGCGCAAGCTCGGGACCGAGCCGCATCCGCGCGGCCCGCTCGTGGTGGCGAAGATCGAGACCCGCAGCGCCGTCGACAACCTGGCCGGCATCCTCGATGCCTCCGGAGCGGTGATGATCGCGCGCGGCGACCTCGGCATCGAGTGCCCCATCGAGGAGCTTCCGCACCTGCAGAAGCACATCATCCGCGAGTGCATCGCCCACGGACGGCCCGCGATCACCGCGACCCAGATGCTCGAGTCGATGGCGCGCGCCGCCACGCCGACGCGGGCGGAGGCCTCGGATGTCGCCAACGCCGTCTTCGATGGCTCCTCGGCGGTGATGCTCTCGGGCGAGACGGCCACCGGCAGCGATCCGGTGAACGTGATCGCCACGATGGCCCGCCTCTGCGCCCGCGCCGACGCGAACTTCGACGTGGACAACTGGACGCGGATGGTGAGCCGTCTGAGCGTGGAGGACCTCCAGTCCGACCACGGCCACAACCGGCGCGTCACCGACACGATGACCGACGCCGCCTGGCGGGTGGCGCAGGAGCTCGGCGCGAAGGCGATCCTCTGCCTGACCCGCACCGGCTTCACGGTCCGCGCCATCGCACGCTACCGACCGCGCATGCCGATCCTGGGGTTCACGCCCGACGAGCGCGTGCGCCAGCAGCTGGCGATCAGCTGGGGGGCGACCCCGCTCACTCTCTCGGGGTTCGCCGAGAACGAGGAGATGGTCCGCGAAGCGCTCGAGGTGGCCCAGGCCGGTGGGCACGTGCGCATCGGCGACATCGTCGTCGTGCTCGCCGGCATCGACGGCCGCTCGCGCACCACCGACGTCCTGCGGGTGATCCGGGTCACCTAGCGTCCGGCGCCGAACGTCTCGCGCCACCTCCCTGCTGCATCCCATCGCCACGGGGCGTCCTCGGCATCGCCGGGAGATGCCTCTGAGCTGCCGCGACGGCGCGGGGCACCGGCGCGAAGGAGGTGCCATCCGGCCAGGCCCCGCCATCCGCGGTAGGGCTCCACGAACCGGAGGACGTCGTCCTCGGATGCCTTGGCATGGGGGCGACCGCTCAACACCCGGCCGACGAGCATCCGATAGGCGTGATCGCCTGCGGGGATCGCATCCAGGTCGCCCTGACCGTGCAGTGCCAGGACCGCGATCGTCCATGGGCCGATGCCGGGGATCGCCCGGAGCCGCGCAGCGCCCGCCGCGCGGCGCCGGCGGCGGTGCGTCGAGGTCGACCCGCCCGGAGGCGACCTCGCGGGCGGCCGCGATCAGCGCCCGGGAGCGGCCCGCCGAGAGCCCGCACCTCTGGAGCAGGGCAGGCGACAGCGCGGCGACGATCTCCGCGCTCGGGGCGTCGACGAGTCCGCTCTCGCCGTCGCGCCGCCCGTGGCGGTGGACGATCCGCCGCTTGATCGCCAGCGCCCGCTCGTCGGTGATCAGTTGCTCGCAGACCGCCCAGACGAGGACCTCGAACGGCACCGGACCCCTCCACGGGCGCGCGTGGGGCGCCGCCCGTACCGAGGGGCCGATCAGGGGGTCGTCGCGGAAGCGATCGAAGAAGCCCGACAGATCCTCGTCCGCCCCCGTCCAGAATCGCAGCCGGCTCATGCCGATCTCGGCCAGCCGGTCGGTGCGGGCGCGCGCCGCCAGGTCGAGCCGCCCCCCGCGAGGGACGCCCGGAGCACGACCGGCGCGTCGCCGAGGTGGATGAGGCGCTCCACGAGAGGGCCGCGGGCCCTCGCGATCCCCTCGCGGCCCGCTCCCGGGAGCCGGAGGGGGGAGCGGGGAACGACCTGGATCCGCGCCTCCGCCGTGGAGACTCCACCCGGTCGTGTCGAAGCCACCCGCTCACTCTATTGCCCCTGAGGGCCGGGGCTCCGGCAGACCGCCGCCGCCGCCGATGTCGATCGTCGGAAGCCACCGGTCGAGGCGGCGGGGGATCCACCAGTTGGCGTCGCCCAGGAGCGTCATCGTCGCGGGCACCAGGACGATGCGGACGATCGTGGCATCGACCAGGATCGCCGTGGCGAGACCGAGGCCGAACATCTTGACCGTGGGGTCGTCGCCCAGCACGAAGCCGAAGAAGACCGCGATCATGATCAGGGCCGCCGAGGTGATCACGCGCGCGGTGCCTGCGATGCCCTGGATGACCGATGCGTCGTTGTCGCCACCGGCCAGGTACGCCTCGCGCACCCGGGAGAGCAGGAACACCTCGTAGTCCATCGAGAGCCCGAACAGGATGGCGAACATGAACAGCGGGACGAACGAGATGATCGGCACGGTCGCTTCCAGGCCGATCAGGTTCATGCCCCACCCCCACTGGAACACCATCACCAGCACCCCGTAGGCGGCGCCGACGCTCAGCAGGTTGAGCAGCGCCGCCTTGAGGGCGACGAGGACCGACCGGAAGACCACGGTCAGCAGCACGAAGGACAGCAGGATCACCGCCGCGATGAACAGGGGCATCCGCGAACTGATCTGGTTCGCCACGTCGGCCAGGCTCGCCGTCTGTCCGCCGACATGGGCCTGCGCCGGGCTCTCGCCGAGAACCGGAGGGATGACCTCCGTCCGGAGTCGGTCGATCGTCTCGAGAGTCGCGTCGTCCTGCGGCGAGGTGGTCGGGAGCGCGACCAGCGTCGCCACGCCCGCGGAGCGGTCAACCGCCGTACGCGCGACCGATGCGATGCCGCGGTCGGCGCCGATCGCGCCGGCCAGCGGCCCGACGATGCCCGCGTCCCGAGAGATGTCGACGGCGATCACGAGCGGGCCGTTCGCGCCCGGGCCGAAGCCACCGGCCACGAGGTCGTACGCCCGGCGCTCGGTGCGGTCCGCGGGAAGCGATCCCTGGTCGGGGTTGCCGAGCCGAAGGGCCAGCACCGGGGCCGCCAGAAGGAGGAGCATCGCGGTGGCGCCGACCGCGTAGGGCACGGCACGACGCGACACATGGCGACCCCACCGCTCCCAGCGGGCGCTGACCGGCCGGGCGCCGTCGCCGGGCGACGCCGCCCGGCGGGGGAGTCCGAGCCGGTCGATCCACGGACCGGCGAGTCCGAGAAAGGCAGGAACGAGGGTGATCGACGCGACCACCATGATGAGCACGATGACCGAGGTGGCGATTCCGGCCGCCGTCACGGAGGGGACTCCGGCCACGCCCAGGCCGAGGATCGCGATCACCACGGTGCTGCCGGCGAAGATCACCGCCTGTCCGGCGGTGGCCACCGCGCGGCCGACCGATTCCTCCACGCTGAGCCCGCGTGCCAGGTGCTCACGGTGCCGGGTCACGAGGAACAGGGCGTAGTCGATGCCGACTCCGAGACCGACCATCGCGGCGAGATCCGGCGCCCAGCTCGGGATGTCCACCAGGTAGGCGAGGAGCGACATCGAGCTGATCCCCACGGCGAGCCCGAACAGAGCCACTCCGATCGGGAGACCGGCGGCGATGAGCGACCCGAACGCGAGCAGGAGGATGACGATCGCGATGCCCACTCCGAGCATCTCGCCCACGCCCGAGCTCGCGCTCTCGAACTGGGCGAAGAGGTCGCCGCCCATCTCGATGCGCAAAGGGGAGCCCTCGCGCGCCTGCGCGACCGCCTCCTTCAGGTCCTTCAGATCGCCGGCGCCCAGGTCCTCCATCACCGGGTACTGGACGCGGATGATCGCCACCCGGCCGTCGCCCGACGCGCTGCTGCCCGTCGCCACGACGCTCGGAAGACCGGCGACCGCCGTGCGGACCTCGGCGAGCGCCTTCCGAGCGTCGGCCGAGTCGGAGAACGTCCCCCCGTCGCGTGGAGTCGCCACCACCTGGGCGGTCAGGCCCGCCTGGTTCGATCCCGTGCGCGAGAGAAGATCGACGGCCTTCTGAGAGTCGTGCCCGGGTACTCCGAAGGTGTCCTCCAGCTGCTGCCCGAACGCCCCCGAGGCTCCGAGGATCATCAAGGATACGACGACCCATGCGCCGATCACGGCCCAGGGCCGGCGGACCGCATAGCGCCCTAGTCGATAGAGAGCATTCGTCATGGCTGGCACCTCCGCACGGGTTCCCGATGGACGGGGACCACCGTGACGAGGCCCGCTCCGGCGCACATCGGAGATCCGGCCGGAGCTCCTCGGCCGATCGGAGGGAATCGGTCTCATGCTTTCGGCCGATTCGCGCCCCGCCCCGGTTCCCTACGGTTGATCGATGGTCACGAACGCGATGCGCTCCATCTGGGCCGAGCCCCGGGCCGCCGATGCCCCCGCGCGTGTGTGGCGGGACTGGGTGCTGGTGGCCGCGCTGATCCCGACGGCGGTCCTCGAGGGGATCCTCCGGAGCGATGTGGCATGGCGATACGTCTCGATCGCCCTTGCGGTGGCGCTCGTGCCCACCCTTCTCTGGCGGCGCACGATGCCCCTCGCCGTCGTCGCCATCGCGTTCGGCTCGGTGACGTTGGTCAACGTCGCCGGGATTCTCAGCGGCGTCGAGTGGATCGGCCTGAACACGATGGCCGTTCTGCTCATCCTGCCCTATGCGCTGTTCCGCTGGGGGACGGGCCGCGAGGCCGCGATCGGGATGGCGGTCATGCTGGTCCCGGCCGGTCTCAGCGCCTTCGGCGAGTCCGAGGCGGCCGCCGACGTGCTCGGTGGCTTCCTGGTCCTGCTGTTCGCCGCGCTCCTCGGCGCGCTCGTCCGCTACCGCGAGACTTCGCGGCTCCGCGAGATGGAGCACGTCAAGCTGCGCGAACGCGAGCAACTGGCGCGCGAGCTCCACGACACCGTCGCCCACCACGTCTCGGCCATCGCCGTCCGGGCCCAGGCGGGGCGCGCGCTCGCCCCGTCGCGCCCCGGGGCCGCCGCGGAGGCGCTCGAGGTGATCGAGGAGGAGGCGTCGCGTACGCTCGCCGAGATGCGCACGATGGTCGGCGCGCTGCGCCAGGGAGAGGACGCCGACCTCGCTCCACAGCCCGGGGTGGCCGACATCCCCCGCCTCGCCGGCGTCGGCGGACACGGGCCGCGCGTCGACATCGAGCTCTCGGGCGACCTCGACGACCTTCCGCCGTCGGTCGACGCCGCGCTCTACCGGCTGGCTCAGGAATCGATCACCAACGCCGTGCGCCACGCCCGCCATGCGACCCGCATCGAGGTCCGGGTGAGAGGCGACGGTGAGCGGGTCCGGCTCACCGTCGAGGACGACGGCGACCTCGGCCGGTCTGCCGTCGGCGCGAGCCCGGGCTACGGGCTGGCCGGGATGGGGGAGCGGGCCAAGCTGCTGGGTGGCACGCTCCAGGCCGGTCCGAGGCCCGGCTCGGGATGGGCCGTGGCGGCTGTGCTGCCCCGAAGCGGCGTGGCCCCGTGAGCATCCGGGTGCTCATCGCCGACGACCAGAGCATCGTTCGGACGGGGCTCACCATGATCCTCGACGCCCAGCCGGACATCGAGGTCGTCGGCGAGGCCGGCGACGGGCGCGAGGCCGTGAACCTCGCCCGCCGGCTGCGCCCGGATGTCTGCCTGCTCGACATCCGAATGCCGATCCTGGACGGCATCGAGGCCACCCGGCAACTCGCCGGGCCCGGGGTGGAGCATCCGCTGGCCGTCGTCGTGATCACCACGTTCGACCTCGACGAGTACGTGCACGGAGCGCTGAAGGCCGGAGCGCGTGGGTTCCTGCTGAAGGACGCCGGGCCGGATCTTCTTGCCCAGGCGGTCCGCGCCGCCTCGGCCGGCGACGCGTTGATCGCCCCGAGCGTCACCGCCCGCCTCCTTGCGACGTTCTCCGACCCCCGTATCGCCACTCCACCACCCCAGCCGCTCGAGCCGCTGACCGACCGGGAGGAGCAGATCCTGGTGTCCGTCGCCAGAGGCCGTACCAACGCCGAGATCGCCGACGAGCTCTACATCAGCCTGAGCACCGCCAAGACCCACCTCGCGAGCATCATGAGGAAGCTCGGCGCCCGCAACCGCGTGGAGATCGCCATGTGGGCCTACGAGAGCGATCGCCTGAGGCCCTGATCGATGGCGCCCGCCGTCGGGCCCGTGCCTCAGCCCCCGAGGCCCCTCAGCCAGGCGACGAGCGCCGAGTGTCCTCCCCGGTCGGCGGCCTCGGCCGGAGTCAGCCCGTCGTACCCGGTCCAAGCGGGATCGGCGCCACGCTCGAGCAGATGCTGGGCGGCCTCGCGCCGGCCCCCGTGACAGGCCGCCCAGAAGGCCTCGGTGACCTGGTCGGCCGTCGGCGCCGGAGCGGCTGCGAGGTGCTCCTCCACCCGCGACTGCAGGCCGAGGGCCGCCGCCGACCAGAGGGTCGTGCACGCTCCGCGTTCGATGAGCCGTCGGGCCGCATCCCACTGGCCGAAGGCGGTCGCATCCGCGATCGGCGTGCCGCCGCCGATCACCGCGCCCGGGGCTTCGATGTCGGCTCCGGCGTCGAGCAGGGCGTCGAGGGCTGCGAGGTCGTCGCTGCTCGCCGCCCAATGCAGCGGCGTCTCCGCGTGAGCGCCGACGAAGGGGGCGTTCACGTCCGCGCCCGCCTCGACCAGGGCGGCGACGATCGCGGCGACGTTCGGCCGATGCCCGGGCCAGTCGGTAGCTACGTGCAGCAGCGACCGGCTCCCGTCGATGCGCGCGGTGGCGAGGCTCGGCCGCTCCTTCAGCAGCCCCCTCAGCACGTCAACCGCGCCATCGTGGATCGCCGCCACCGCGGCGGACACCAGGACATCGTCGGGGGCAGGGCCCACAGCGGTCATCTCCTCGGGGTTCGGGACCAGGATGCCGAGCGCCCCGCCGCCCCGTCAATGCGAGGACCCACCCGGCCCGGGGACGCCGTCGCCAACCTGGGGTCGCTCGGGTGCAACAGCACCCCGGTCACCACTAGCCCGGCCCTGTCCAAGAGCGGGACCCTTCAGGACCTCGCCTTCTTCGGAGCTTTCGACTTGCCGGTGCCGTTGAGGGCGACCGCTTCGCGAACGAGCTCCTTGAAGGTGGACTCGTCAACCTCTTCGCCTTCGTGGATGTCGATCGCACGGCGCGTGTTTCCCTCGAGGCTGGAGTTGAAGAGACCGGCCGGATCCTCCAGGAACGCGCCCTTGGCGAAGGTGAGCTTCACGACCTTCTTGTAGGACTCGCCCGTGCAGATGATGCCGTCGTGAGACCAGACCGGAGTGCCCCTCCACTTCACCTCCTCGACGACGTCGGGGTCCGCGTCGGTTATGAGCTTGCGCATCCTGCTCAGGGTTTCTCCGCGCCAGTCGCCGAGCTCGGCGATCCGTTCCGATATGAGCTCCGACGCCGACTGGCCTTCGTTCGCACCTGCCTCATCCATGTTCTCGTCCTTGCAGGGAGTGCCGGAAGATCGGCGCCGTCCGCTATCGCTCTTCGCCGGATGGCGCCGGTTCAGGGTTGCGTCGAAGTGAAGCTACCCACTCGAGGCGACCGGAAGTCCTGATCCCCCAGAGCCACGCTCCGTTGCGCAACACCCCTCAGTTCTCGACTCGCCGCGCCGCGTCGAGGATGATCCGGCGATGACTGGGGAGGACAGCGCACGTCTTCGGTTCGCGTGGGGGGCTCTCGCGTGCGGCGACCTCGAGTCGCTGGCCGAGATGCTCGATCCCGACGTGCGCTGGTACGGATTCGATGATCCTCCGGCCTGGGCTGGGGCGTGGGCCTGTTCTTCCACTGGTGGAACGCCTCCCGCGAGGCCAAGCTCATCACTGAGGACGACATCCAGCGCGAGGTGGGCAACGGAAGCCGGTAGATCCGATGACGGGTCGGAGCCGCGCCGCGTTTGGAGAGCGTGCGCCACCCCGAAGCTCAATGTCGGTGACCTCTTCGTACCCTCGTTCGCCGACACAGCGCTGGTCGGCCCCACCGCGGTAGCGCCCTGACCGCGCGCCGGAGTCGAGCCCGATATACGGGGCCAGCGTTTCCAGTGCTACTTCTACTGTGCGGCGCGCCATGGGGGTTCACGCGACGACACGGCCCGGATGCAGGTCGAGCTACTCAACCGCAAGAAGTGGCGTACTCGCGTGGAGCTCGCCAATGCGATCTTCGATTACTGATAACCGACAGTGCCGAGCACTCTGCGCTCGGGATGCGCATTCCGATCGAGTACGAGATGCTCCATCAGGCACGTCAATCCGTGGCGTGAGATCCCGGAATACCGACTCCGTCGAACTCAGGACACACCAGAGCCTCCATCAACCCCAGTCCGGTTCAACACGCAGGTTCGCCGCGGCAGTCGGCTGCTCGGCCCCATGTCATATGACCACGCTACGAGCGTGTGAGCCGGGTCGGTTGCCGGCAGCTGCCATCATCCGTACGTGAACGAATCGAACGCATGGGATGAGTACGCCGCTGGTTGGGACGACAACCCTGACGCGCGCGTGTATGCGGCCGCCGCCTTCGAGTCCCTCCTCGCCGTGCTCGACGATCGGGGTGTCTCGCTGGCAGGCGCCAGGGTCTGCGACTTCGGGTGTGGGAGCGGATTGCTCACCGAGAGAATGGCGAGCGAAGCTCAGCCGATCGATGCCATTGACGCCTCTGTGGCGATGCTCGCCCAGATCTCGACGAAGATCCGCGAGCACGGGTGGGACAACGTCCGGCTGTCAACGACCCTGCCCAAGTCCCTGGCGAGGCATGATCTCGTCGTCTGCTCGTCCGTTCTCAGTTTCGTCGATGACTATCCGCGAACCGTCAAACGCCTGAGTGAACTCCTCGCGCCGGATGGGATGCTCCTGCAGTGGGACTGAGCGCAACCGACCTGACGTCGGGTGGCACGTCACCGCGTGTTCCCGGCCACGAGGAATTCGCTCCCTGGCGAAGGCTTGGTGACGGACGGAGTGGTGCCTGATATCCTCCCAGGGGCGTCGTTCCGTGCGCAGCGTCCCATCCGATCGGCATTCTCGGCGAGCATGGAACCAGCAGTTCTAGGACTGGTTGGCACCGTTGTCGGCGCGCTGATCGCCGCCCTCGCGGCGTTCCTTACGCGTCGATCCCTTCGGGAAGACTTTGCCACCTCCGCGGTAGCTCCGTTGATCCAGGCTCGCCTGGCTCCATACCAGAGCCTCTGGCAGCTCACGGAGTATGGGCCAGAAGGCAACCCAAAGCAGCTCAGCCCGAAGGAGGTAGAGGAGTTCAGAAAACGCCTACTCCATTGGTACTACCGCAGCGGTGGGCTTCTTCTTTCGCACGGAGCCGGGCTGCAGTTCCGCAAGGTCATCGCAGTGCTCTACGCGCCGGGATCGGACGCCGAGGATATCTGGAGCGCTCTCTCGGTCCTTCGCACGCGGCTCAAGAATGACGTAATGGTCCGGGCAGGAGAGTTCCTTGCAGCGGTCACGATAAGTCCGAAGAAGGGGCCTCCGGGAACCCGAGTCTTAGTGCGCGCCCGAGGCATCCGTCAACCGATCAAGAAGGTCCGGGTCTCGGTGGACGGTCGGGACGGCGAGGAGGTCTCGGTTCGTTGGCGCCGCGCGAGCCTGAGCGCGACGGTGCCGCTCGACGCACGCCCCGGGCGTCACTCGTTCATCCTCACAACACAACTTCCACTCGGTCATGAGTCCGTCGGGGGAGATCAGTTCTGGGTTGAGGGCGCGCTGTCCGCGGAAGGCTCAAACGATGCGCTCTGATGGCGATCACGACGCCTCCGGGATTCAGCGACGCTGCGCCTCGACCTGACAGGTCGCATTCAGTCGGCGGCCCAATATTCCGAGGCCGATTTTTCTACGCCTCTAACCCTCGACCGCATATGCAGCCCTCGGGAGTGCGCTCGGCACTCGCACCAGCAGGTTCCTCCGACTCACTACGCCCACTCGCTGTGTCTCCTCCAAGTGTATTGGCTCGCCTCTCGGGCTGACCCCATGAGCGAGTGGGCCCGGCCGCCGGTCGGGCCAGCCGCGTCTCAGGAACAACGGGCCTGGCGCGACTGAAGTTGAACCCAAACCTGCTTGGACTGCTTCGTTTGGAGACGGACGCGTCTTGGTCGGAGCTGAGGCGGACGGAGAGAGCGGCTCGACCTGAGGCGCTTCGCTAGAGGACGTGCTCCAGCGCTTCAACTGCCGCATTCGTCGCGACGAGAGTCGCCGAGGTGAGCGACGCCACGGCGGCCACGGTCTTGAACAGCCTCTTTCCCTTACCGCCGGGGTCAGATCGCGCCTCGTCGGCTTCCTCGGCGAGGTCGAGTAGAGCCTGGCGCTGGGTGCCATCTTCGACCGTTTCAGCGTCCTCCCTGAGAGCAGCCGACAGTCGAGCCAGGTCATCCGCCGTCAGGCCCACCTGTGTGTTGTCTGATGCGTCCGCGCGCGACATACCAGAGGCAAATGCCGCGTTCACCTGGCCCGACTCGTTCGATATGGACTGGCTGAATCTCCGCGTAGAGACCTCCAATGACCGTAAGCGAAGAGGTGCCGCCGCTGACCATGCGATGCCACTCCCTCGGACTCAGGACTACCGTGTCAGGCAGGCCAAATGTCGCCTTCGGGAGCGCTCGGAAGCTTGGTCCCTCGACGGACTTCGAAGATACTTTCTGGAGCAGCACCTCGCTCTCGATGAGCGGGTGAGTTGGTCGCTTTGCTCGCCGTCGGTGGACCCCCCGGTCGAGCCAGGAAGAGGCGGGTCAAGCACGACCTCTGTGCCAGGTTGGTGGCTCTTGAACCGGATGTAGTCGAGCAGCTCGGCGCCAATCTTCTCCGCCTGCTCCGGAGACTCGAGCGAGTGCTCCTGGAGACGCGCGAAGCGGGCCTTGCGCGCACGCACAACGAGAACTACGACAGCCAAGATGAACACGCCTGTGACGATCAGGGTGGAGGGGGAGGGATTCTAACCCTCGGCCGGGGGCCGGCGAAACCCCGGAAAAGCCCAAGACCTGCGTATGAGTCTGCTCCGCCGCAGGAAACGGCGAACCCGTCCCAGACGCAGCCAGCTGCTCCCTGCACACTACGGGGCAAGACTCGGCGGCAGGAGGCCTTCGCCGTCAGCCCGAACCAGGGGCCGGGTGCGCAGGTTGACGAGACCTCCGCGGTAACGACGATCGGCCGATCCTCTCGTCCGCGCCTGACGTCGTGATTGCGAACGAGAATCAGACTCCGGCGTCGGGGCGGTCGTCCGCCGCCGCCACAGTACGAGTTCGTTGAACTTCTCGCGAAGGAAGCGCCAGACGCCTGCCTCGTCCTCCCGCCGCTTCGCAGCAACAAGACGCTCACGCGGGAGTGGCGTTCCGAGGGCGACCTGGAGCGCTATCTGCGCGCCGCGCCTAATCGAGTGGCTCGTCCGAAGGACGTCGAGGCCGCCGTCCGTGCACTGCTGCCCGAGCACGAAGAAGGGGCCGTCCATGCGGACGACCCCTTGGAAATCGAAGAACCCGGCCTCGTTTTGGTTGGGCCGGGTTCGAACGTCGAGCTTATGG